>NZ_JBEFTI010000001.1:0-2335752 GCF_053483975.1 Mycolicibacterium sp. XJ870 | reverse complement strand
GACCTTGGCGCTGGCGAGACCTGTCCCGTCGCCGCTGCCGAAGAACGTGCGGACCCGCATGACGGTGAACGCGCCGACCACCACCACCACCGCGATGAGCAACGGAATCCAAAACCGCTTTGCCAGTCCTGAGATCGAGAACTGTTTGCCCCGTGAGTGTTTCGTAGCGTTGGTCATCACCGCACAGCACCGCGTGGGGAGTGCTGCGCGGTGGCCGGCCCCGCTGCCGGACGGCCGACACGACCCCGGATGTGGTAGCTCCTGTGCGCCATGTTCACCTCAATGTGCCTCGCCGTCTCCACCGGTTGGCTAAGTTAGCGAGATATTAGCTTATTTAACAGAATGCCAAAACGCAGACTTCTTGTGATGCTCGGCCCACCGAGCCCGCCCAGTGTTGCCGCCAGTGTCACCCGATCGCATAAGGATTGGTCCCCGTGTTCGGTGGGTCCAACCGCGCTGGGCGCAATTATGCGGGAGTGCCGGTGGTGACGCAGGTTACGAATTGCCGAAGCTTTCGCTATTCGTCCGATTGGGCGGGCAGCGAAAACCATGTCTGCGAAAGCGCGGACCTACCGCCAGTTCCACACAGACATGTCGTCCGGCGGGTAGCTAGTGCAGATATCGGTGGTGTTGGCCGCAACACCCTTGTTGTTGAAGAACAGTTTCGCCCAGTTCGGCCACATCCACGCCAACTGCTCGAAGAAGGCGTTGGTCGCCGTGTTCTCCGAGTACTGCCTGCGGCCGGCGTAGTCCATCGAGAAGAACCAATGGATCCGGTCCTTCGTGGCCTGCTGAACGTGGGCCGGCTTGTTGTTGAAGTCGATCATGTACCGCTCGTAGTACACGGGTTCCACGTCGCGGGCCGCAGCCATGATCTGCTCCGCGGTGCACGTCGTCTTGAGGATCCGGTTCGGGATCGGGTAGTCGTCGGTGGCATCGGCTGAAGCGATACCGGGGGCGGCGGCGAGGCTGCCGGCCACTGCGCACGCGGCCACTCCGGCGCGGATCAGATTACTCAGACTGCGGTTGAACATGTCACTCCAAAACTCTCGAATGTGGCCGGCCGGGTTCTCACCGTGACTGCGCTGCAGCCTGTTCCATGATGAAGCGCTGATCAGGGCAGTAGTAGTTGATGGCGGTGCCGAGGAACTGCCAGTGCTGCGCTGTGCTGCTGTCCTTGTCCAAGTTCTTGCCGACAAACGCGGCCGAGTCGTCGGCGTTCCGGTCGACACCGTTGTGCAGTCGCTTGCACGCGATCTTGGCGATCCACGCGTTGTAGTCGCGCTGCCCGTAGATGCCGTAGGTGTGCAGCTCATTGGCGAAGTCCGTGTCGATTTCGGCATGCGCCGGGGCCGCGAACGTGAGTGCCGCGGCAGCACCGAGTACTGCCAACCCTGCAAGCTTCATGCGGTGGATCTTAGTGCATCTAACTCTCGCGTGGTCTGGCATCCCGCTCAGCCGATCGCCAGCAGTAGCGGGACGTGTTGTTCGGCGCTGGTCAGCGAACCGTGGTGGCCGATCAACGCCGATTCCAGCGGTTCGGCGTTGCGGCGCAGCAGTGCAGCGCAGCCCCGTGCGGCGGCCACGACGTCCCCGATGCGCGGGATTACGCCGTCGCGGATCCGTTCACCGAACCAGCCCGCGGCGATCGCCTCGTCCCGCGACAGCACCCACGCGGTCTCGGCGAGAGTTTCGCGCCAGGCCGCGAGCACGTCACCGGCGCTGCCGTCGACGGTATAGACGTGCCGCGCCCGCGGTTCACCACCCACGGCCTGCACACCTTCGTGCAGCGCTGCGCTGGAGTCGATGTCGACGACGGCCGCCGGATCGACGGTGACCATGCCGTGGTCGGCGACCACTGCGAGTAGGCCGCCCGGCGGCAGTGCCTCCACCACCGATTCCACCAATCGGTCGACTTGGCGCAATTGCATCCGCCAGGCGATCGAACCCGGCCCGTGCAGATGACCGACCTGATCGAGCTCGCTGTGATACCCGTAGCAGAATCCGCCCTTTGCGACGACTCCGGACACTGCGGCGGCCAGCTCGCCGATCGCGTGTACGCCGATGTAGTCGCCGCCGCGCAAGACGGCGCGAGTGAGTCCGGAGCGCGCGAACTCCGCGCCGGATACGACGCTGACCGCGACACCCGCGGCTGCGGCCCGCTCGAAGGTGGTCGGCAGGGGCTGAACGCTCTCGGGCCGGACGGTGTCGCGCAGGTCGTCCCCCCACGGGTGGGGCCGCCACCGCAGCGCGTTGATCACGTCGACCGCCGGGCCGGCGTCGGGAATCCGGAAGGAGTAGCCCACCAGGCCGTGCTCGCCCGAACGACAGCCCGTGCCGAGGGCGGCCAGCCCGGCCGCCGTCGTCGACGGAAACCCAACCTGCAGGGTCTGTCCTCGCAGCCCCGCCAACACCGGTGCGTCGGCGGCGTGCGTGTCCAGCAGTTCGGCACCCAATCCGTCGATCAGCAGGACACAGGCGCCGCTGATCGGTCCGGGCAGATCGATCCGCGCGGGAAAGCCGGCCACGCCCATGGCCGCGAGCACGGCGGGAACCACATCGGCCAGGTGGGGGAGGACGGGATCGGGCTGCGGCGCATCCACATCGCGAGCCTGCCACAGAACGCACAGCAGGCGGTGAGGCCGACCACTCCCGCGTGGCCGGTACGCTGACGGTTTATGAAGCCGATCAAAGCAGCGACCGCCGTCGCCGCGATGGCGATCGTCGCGGGCGGGGCGTTCAGCGGCATCGCAAGCGCTGATCCGCCCCCACCGGCTCCCGCTCCCGTTCCGGCACCCGCACCGGGACCACCGCCGGCTCCGGCGACCGCAATCGACCATGACGGCATATTCGTGGTCGGAACCGATATCGAACCCGGCACCTACGCATCGGCAGGCCCCGTCGAGAACGGCACCTGCTACTGGAAGCGAATGGCTGACCTGCACGGCGGCGACATCGTCGACAACGCTTTCAGCAAGAAGCCGCAGACCGTGCTGATCGACGCCACCGACAAGGCCTTCAAGACCAGCGGATGCCAGACGTGGCAGAAGACCGACGCGGCACCGCCTGCGGCACCCGCCACCGGCGCTGTTCCGGCGCTCGTCGCCAAGGCCAAACTGTGGGCCTGGCTGAATTCCCTGAACAACAACGCGCGTCAATTCGACGGTTCACAGGTGCCGCTGCCCTGACGTAAGCCTGGCCGATGACTGGGCCGCCACACCATTGCGGCCCGGATGGCCGGCTCTCGCCGACACGCCGTGTCGTCGCTGGCAAGCGCACCGGAAGCCAATCCCGCGCGCGATGGAATTGCTTTGCTGCGCAACATAACCCGTCTTACCGGCGCCGGGTTCTCAGCCGTTGTCCAGAAACCGCACAGGTCCATGCGGGCGTGCTTGGAACGGCGACGCTGATAGTCTGCGAAAGCTGCCGGTTGCCAGATCGCGGGACCGCGATCCGCCCGGCCAGGCGCGGCAATGGCGCAGTCGAATCGGCGTGGGTGGGGATACGGAAAGAGTGTTGTGCGCGGCGCAGAGATCAAGGCCCTGACGGGACTGCGCATCGTCGCTGCCGTGTGGGTCGTGCTGTTTCACTTCCGGCCGTTGTTGTACGAAGCTGCACCGGATTTCACCGAAGCGCTCGCACCCATCCTCGATCGCGGGGCGCAGGGCGTCGACCTGTTCTTCATCCTCAGCGGTTTTGTGCTCACCTGGAACTACTTCGACCGGATGGGTCCGGCCTGGTCGACCCGGGCCACCCTGCATTTCCTGTGGCTGCGACTGTCCCGCGTGTGGCCGGTTTATCTGGTCACCTTGCATCTGGCCGCTCTATGGCTGATCTTCACCCTCAATGTCGGCCACGTGCCGCCGGAAGACACCAGCGGCTACAACGCGGTCAGCTACGTGCGTCAGCTCTTCCTGGTGCAGCTGTGGTTCCAGCCCTACTTCGACGGGTCGAGCTGGGATGGCCCGGCGTGGTCGATCAGCGCGGAATGGTTGGCCTACTTGCTCTTCGGAGCATTGATCCTGGTGGTCTTCCGGATCGCCCGTGCAACCAGAGTCAGAAGCCTGGTCTTTCTGGCGATCGCCGCTTCACTGCCGCCCGTGGTGTTGCTGATGGCCACCGGCCACTTCTACACGCCGTGGAGTTGGCTGCCGCGGATCGTCATGCAGTTCACCGCAGGTGCGCTGGCGTGCGCGGCCGTGCGCAAGCTGCACCTGACCGATCCCGCTCGGCGTCGTGCCGGCTACCTGACGATCCTGCTGGCCGTCGTCATCGTCGGCGGGCTTTACTTCTTCGATGCGCATCCGTTGAACACGGCGGGCGACGCCGGCGGCCTGGTCGACATCCTGTTCGTGCCGCTGGTTGTCGCGATGGCGGTCGGTTCCGGCAGCCTGCCGGCGTTGCTGTCGACGAGACTGCTGGTGTATGGCGGGCAGATCTCATTCGGCCTGTACATGGTGCACGAGCTGGTGCATACGGCGTGGATTTGGACGGTCAAGCAGTTCGAGCTCACCTTGTCACCGGACCTTGGGGGGAAGGCGACCCTGGTCGGACTTCTGGCGATATCGGTCCTCGGGGCGGTCCTGCTGTACCACTTCGTCGAGGAACCGGCGCGGCGGTGGATGCGCAGGATGGTCGACATCAGACCCGCGGATCCCGGTAACAGCAAGCTGCACCGGATCGATATCGATATCGATATCGATGAAGAGTCCCAGAACCGGCACACCCCGGTTTCGGCCCGTGCCGGATGACCTCGGAGCGCCCTGAATTATGCTGCCCGACAGGTTGTTATGGGCTCGTTATCGCCGCGTCATCGTCGGCTGGGAGTCTGATCGAGAATCGCGGTGCGGGACGGGTGCGTCTCACCGGCAGTGGAGGTAGCAGTGAGTCGTCTGACCACTTTCATCGTCTCGCTTGGCCTTCTGGTCGGGTTGTTTGCGCATGTTCCCGCGCAGCGGTACACCACATCGGGCCTGGACCCCAGGATCAACCACATCGCGGTGATCGGCGACTCGTACACCACGGGTAGCAACGAGGGCGGGCTGGGGCCGAAGGGCTGGGCCACCCTGGCCTGGGAGCAACTGGCACGTCGCGGGATGCAGGTGACTGCCGATGTCGTGGCCGAAGGCGGTGCCGGCTACGTGGTGCGGGGCAATCGTGGCAGCATCTTTGTGGATCTGACGGCCAGGGCAGTGCAGCCCGACGATTCCCTGGTGGTGTTCTACGGGTCCCGCAATGACAAGGACGCCGACCCGGTGGTAATCACCCGCATGAGTCACGACGCCTTGGCCCTGGCTCGGCGCATCGCGCCGTCGGCACGGTTACTGGTCATCGGCCCGCCGTGGCCGACCGCTGATGTGCCGCCGACGATGCTGCAGATCCGCGACATCCTGAGAACCCAGGCTCGCGAGGCCGGCGCGACGTTCATCGACCCCATTCAGGAGGGCTGGTTCGTCGGGCGGCCGGAACTGATCGGTCCCGACGGTGTGCACCCGACGGATGCCGGCCACGCCTACATGGCGGACAAGATCGCCCCGCTGATCGGCGACCAACTTCCGCGCTGGGTCTGATGCCCCCGCCGCCGCTCATCGTTTATACGGACGAAATCGCTTATCTGACAAAGGTATTCATGCGCCGGTGCGGCGGCTCGCGAGTTTCTTGAGGTCGTCGGGAAGCGCGTCGGCACGCAGAATCTCCGGCAACAGGTGCGCCTCCAAGGTCATTGCACGGAACACCAACCCGACGGTGACGTCGTGGTCCGGTCGCTCGGTGACCACGATGGGGTCCCCGGCACGCACCGTTCCCGGATTCACCAAACGTGTGTAGGCACCTGGAATCGCCGCCTTGGTAAAGGTTTTCATCCCGCCGTTGATCTGCAGCCAGGCTGCAAACGTCCGGCATGGGATCCGCGGGCAGCTGACCTCGAGTTCGAGACCGTCCGATCCGACGCGCCACCGCTCGCCGATGCGGGCGTTGGTGACATCGATACCCGCAGTGGTGAGGTTCTCCCCGAACATCCCGTTGGAGATCTCCCGGCCGAGTTCCGTCTGCCAGTTGTCGAGGTCTTCGCGAGCGTAGGCGTACACCGCCTGATCGTCACCGCCGTGAAACTGCGGGTTTCCGATGGAGTCGCCGACCAATCCACTGCCAAGGCCACCCTGCATCGGTCCGGGCGCGCGCACACCGACCGCCCCTTCGACCGGCCGTTTGTCGATACCGGTCAGGGTCTTCTCATTGGCCGGATTGGCCCGCAGTTCGGCCACGTTGACGGTCAGAACGCTCGGCATGCGCCAAGAGTAATGGGGCCTTTACAACAGCGGCGTCGCGACGCGATTCGGCGAGACCGGCGGTGGGACCTTCAGGCACAACCCGGTCTGGGTGTCGAGTTGCAGTCCGGGCAGGCAGAACGAGGCGCATCCATTGGTCACGCCGGTCTCACCAGGCAGGCACGCCGCACTGACTGCCGGTGTCCCGATCGTGCCCACCGCCATCGGTGCTGCCGCCAGTAACGCGACAGAAAACGCCGCGAAAACTCCCCGCCACCCTGGACTCGCCATCCCGACTCCTACCCATGTCGTCGCGCCTCCGCCGCAGTCTAAGTGTCAGCGGCGGGGTTGACCGGCAGTTGGCGGCAAAGGTTGCGACGGGCGCGGCTCCGTCGGTTACCGTCACCTGCTTGTGCAGACCCTCATCGACTTCGACAGCGCACCGATCTTCGCGATCCCGAAGGTCGGTGACGGCACTGTGCGGGAAGGCATGCTCCTCGAAGGGCCGCAGGGTTGGGGGGAGTTCAGTCCGCGGCCAGGCGACCGCTCGATCGTCCGCTGGCTGACCGCGGCCACCGAACCCGGCACGGTCGGCTGGCCCGACCCGGTGCGCGGGCGAGTGCCGATCGCCGTCACCGTGCCTTCCGTCGATCCCGCCCGCGCGCACCAGATCGTCACGGCGGCGGGCTGCCGGACGGCCTCGGTGGAGGTCGGTGCGGGCGCACTGGCCGACGACATTGCGCGGGTCGAGGCGGTGCGCGACGCGCTCGGCCCCGGCGGTACGCTCCGCTGCGACGCGCGCGGGCGTTGGGACCCCGACACCGCCCCTGCAGCGATCGCTGCACTCGACGCAGCGGCCAACGGCCTGGAGTTCATCGAGCAGCCGTGCCTCACGATCACCGACCTGGCGGTAGTGAGGCGCAAGGTGGACGTCCGCATCGCTGCGGACGAATCGGTCCGCGATGCCGAGGATCCGGTCCGGATCCAGCTGGGCGAGGCAGCCGATGTCGTGGTTCTGACCTGCGGACCGCTTGGGGGCGCGCGCCGCTCGCTGCGGGTGGCCGAGGCATGCGGGTTGCCGTGCGCGGTCACGTCCGCGCTGGAGACCAGCATCGGGTTGGCCGCGGGCCTCGCGCTCGCCGGCGCGCTTCCGGAGTTGCCATTCGCCTGCGAGCTCGGCACCAGACGTCTGCTGGCCGGCGATCTAGTCGCCGAATCGCGCTCGCTGATCCCCGTCGACGGTTATCTGCCGGTGGCCCCGATGCCACCGGCCCCACAACCGGATCTTCTCGAGCGCTACTCGGTGATCGACCCGCAACGGGTGGCGTGGTGGCGGGAGCTTGTGCGGGCCGCTGCCGCCGCAGCCTGACTTGCGGCTGTCAAAATCGAGTAGCCCACTACGCATGTGCGGGTCGGGGCGGCAACTTGAAGATCGGATGGGCAGCAACCCCAGATTTTCAAGGTCCATGGAGGATGACATGTCGCTGTTCGCCAAACTCACGGAGTTCAGAGCCGTCAAAACCCAGGACGGGCAGGGCGTCGACGAGCTGAGTATCAGCAGAGCTGATGGGTTTCAGTTCGAATCGATATCGATGTGCCAAGGCGATGTCGTGGATCTGGACCGGCTGCTGCCGTTCGACGGCGAACTCGAAATCGTGTTGAAAGAGATCGACCCGCAAACTGACGACGAGCAGAATCTCGGGTCGGTGGTCATTCGATCCGACGAATTGGGTCACGGTGATGTGACCCAGCAATTCCTGGGCGCCGGTGCCCGTTATGACCTGACCTACAAGGTGATCTAGACGCGAATCAAGCGCCGCGTGCACCGAAGTGGGAGCCGCACCGAAATTGCAGCCAGGGACGAAATCAACGCCGTTTTTGTCCCTGGCTTCAACTTCGATGCGGCCCGAGGCCGTGTCTGACAAGTTTTCGTGTCCCGGCTTGGCAGTGCCCGTGGCGTGCTGTGCCGAGCCTGCAGCTTATGCACATGAAACGGCACTGAACACCGCGGAAACCTACACGTTCGCCACAGTGTTGGGCTCATGACATCACCGACGTCCTAATCCTGCACTGCCTTGGCGATGGCCACGCAGGTGGTCAGCCAGCCCGGGTCCGGCTCCACACTCTCGGTCAGCTCCCACATCGCGTTGTGCATCATTCGGACGATCACCCAATCGCGGGCGCGGTCAGCGTCCAGGCCGGCGGCGTCGACCAACGCAGAGAACCGGCGCCGGACCCCATCCCGCACATAACCGGCCAATTCATCCCATCGGTTCCACAGCATCGGTGCGATTTCGTAGTGCGGGTCGCCGTTCATCGGCTTGGGATCAATCACCAGCCATGGTTCCCGGTCGGCGGCAAGCACATTCTCGTAGTGCAGGTCGCCATGGATGACGCAGCTGCTGGCGCGCGGATCGGTACACAGTTCGGTACCGAGGGAGATCGCCTGTTCCACCAGTCGGCGCGGGACCGGCGCGTTGCGGGGGAGTGCGGCCAGCCCGGTGGTCCATCGCTCGACCAGTTCGGTGAGCGACCGCAGCTGCGGAAGAGCAGGTACGTGGATCCTGCCGTACAGCGCCGCGACGATCTCGCATGCCTCAATGTCCCAGAGCTCGTTGAGATTTCGCACATGCAACCGCTCGAGCAACATGGCCCGCCGGTGCGGCTCGGCCCGCAACAACCGGACCGCGCCGTTTCCCGCCCATCGGCGCAGCACAAGGTGCTCGTGTTCGGACTCGTCATCGGGGAAGCCGATCTTCAGAACCGCCGAAACCCCGTCGCGGGTGCGGGCAGGCACCACGATCGAGCAGTAACCGGACATCGCGTCGCCATCAGGGGTGAGTTGCCACTCATCCAGCTGGTCCCGCACGAGCCGGGGCAGGGCATCGACCCAGGCCTGCCACAGCGGCCCACGCGTGGCCATCGTGCGGACCGCGCCGGGCAATTCGATCATCTCGCCCATCGTCGCACGCACCCCGGACTGCCCCGCCCGCGTCCGGTTTTGACAGACTGGTGCACATGGCACAGATAACCCTGCGTGGAAACCCCATCAACACCGTCGGCGAGCTTCCCGCTGTCGGCGCCCCGGCCCCCAGCTTCACCCTGACCGGCACCGATCTCGGCGCGGTCACCAGCGAGCAGTTCCGCGACAAGGCCGTGCTGCTCAACATCTTCCCGTCGGTCGACACCCCGGTTTGCAGCGCCAGCGTGCGGACCTTCAACGAGAAGGCCGCGGGCAGCGGTGCGACCGTGCTGTGCGTGTCGAAGGATCTGCCGTTCGCGCAGAAGCGGTTCTGTGGCGCCGAGGGCATCGAGAACGTCACCGCCGCCTCGGCGTTCCGCGACAGTTTCGGTGAGGACTACGGCATCACCATCAGCGACGGCCCCATGGCCGGCCTGCTCGGGCGTGCGGTCGTCGTGATCGGCGCCGACGGCAAGGTCGCCTACACCGAACTGGTGCCCGAGATCGGCACCGAGCCCAACTACGACGCCGCGCTCGCCGCGCTCAAGTAGCCGTCCGGGCGGTGGCCGGTCGCCTCAGACCGGCCACTGCTCGCGCCGGTGCGCAGCGTCGAAGAACATCCACTCGTATTTCGCAGTCACGACGAAGTGGGCCCGTGCGGCCGCTTCCTCCGACGCACTGAGCGTCGGTCCGACCCGGTCGGTCAGAGCCAACACCTCGGCCACCGTCGCGGCGAATTCATCGCCGCCGTAACTGTCGATCCAGCGCTGATAGCGCCGATCGGCCGATCCCCGTTTCAGCAGTTCGGCCCCGACGCGGGCATAGATCCAGTAGCACGGCAGGACCGCGGCCAGCCCGTCGGCGAAGCTGCCGCCGTACGCGGTGGCGATCAGGTAACTGGTGTAGGCGCGTGTCGTGGGGGAGACCGGCACCGCGTCCAACTCGGCGGGATCCAGCCCGAGTTCCGGTAACAGCTCGTTGTGCAGACCGAGTTCGACATCGAACACCTCGGCGGCATGGCGAGAGAACATCGCGGTGTCGGCCAACGTGGGAGCCTTGGCCGCCACGATCGCCAGCGACCGGGCGTAGTCCCGCAGGTAGTGCGCGTCCTGGGCCACATACTGCGCGAACGCCTGCTCGTCGAGCGTGCCGTCGGTCAGTCCGGTCACAAACGGGTGCGAAAGAATCGCTGCGAACGTGGGCTCGATTTCCTGCCACAGCCGGGCAGACCAGGATTGCTGAGTCATCGGTCCATCTTGTCAGCACTGCCGAATATGGCTGGACCGTCACACCTCCGGCGAGCGCAGACTGATCCGCGAGATTGCTTGGATCACCGTTCGGTCACGGTATGGCATCTGATCAACGTTGTCCCCCATAACGATTGGGCATTCTCGGCAGTGGACGGTACAAATAGCTGACGCTGCTGAGAGCGACCAGCAGACAGCGTGGTGTTTCGCCGTGGTCGAGGGAGTTGGTGTTCGGATGAGGCGCACGTATGCCCTCGTGGTGAGCCTGGCCCTGCTCGTTGCTACTCCAGGACTTGCCGTGGCCGCCCCGTTGGACCGGCCGGCCGGTAATCAGCAGTTCGTGGAACGTGTTATCGCGCGCGCACTTTCGCAGCGCGGCGTGCCGTTCAGCTACGGTGGCGGCGATACAAACGGCCCGACGCGCGGTGTACCGCGCGGCGTCCCCGCCGGTGGCCTGACCTCCACGGCCCCCGGGCTGCCTCCAGCCACCCCGGCGCTGCCCCCGGCCGCGCCTGGATTGAGCATGCCGACGGTGACCACCCCGAGCATCGGTGTCCCCGCAATTGACCCGTCGGCCAACGTTGTCGGGTTCGACGCCTCCGGGCTCATCGTGTACGCCTTCGCCGGAGCCGGGGTGAAGATGCCGCGCTCCTCGGGCGAGCAGTACAAGGTGGCCCAGAAGGTGCTGCCCTCCCAGGCTCTCCCGGGCGACCTGATCTTCTACGGTCCGGAAGGCACGCAGAGCGTCGCGCTGTACCTGGGCAACGGCCAGATGATCCAGGGCACCGATCCCGCGGTCACCGTGACGCCCGTCCGCACCGAGGGTATGACGCCATACCTCGGCCGGATCATCGCCTGACAAACGCCCCACTTCGCTCCGTAGTGTTGAGCTGCGGATAACGAAGGGCGGCCACGATGAACGAGACACCTGCACGCACGGTCTTTCCCGGCATCAGCTCCCGCGCATGGGAACATCCCGCAGATCGGACCGCGCTGTCTGCGCTGCGCCGGCTCAAGGGTTTCGACCACCTCCTCAAATTGCTGTCCGGGATGCTGCGCGAACGTCAGCACCGGCTGCTGTACCTGGCGAGTGCGGCGAGGGTGGGTCCGCGTCAGTTCGACGACCTCGACGCATTGCTCGACGACTGTGTGCAGGTTCTCGACGCTGCGGTGCGTCCGGAGTTGTTCGTCACGCAGTCGCCCATCGCCAACGCATACACGATCGGGATGGACGAACCGTTCATCGTCATCACCTCCGGCATGTACGACCTGATGTCGCCCGACGAGATGCGATTCGTCATCGGGCACGAACTCGGCCACGCACTGAGCGGTCATGCGGTGTACCGCACCATGCTGATGCACCTCATGCGGCTCGCATCGTCGTTCGGCTTCATCCCGATCGGCGGCTGGGCTCTGCGCGCCATCGTCGCGGCGTTGATGGAATGGCAACGCAAATCAGAACTTTCGGGGGATCGGGCGGGACTGTTGTGCGGCCAGGATGTCGACGCGGCCATTCGAGTCGAGCTGAAACTGGCCGGCGGGGAGAGGCTCGACAAACTCGACTCCCAGGCGTTCCTGGCCCAAGCGCAGGAGTATGAGCGGACCGGAGACATGCGCGACGGCTTGCTCAAGCTGCTCAACCTCGAACTGCAGACCCATCCGTTCTCGGTGCTACGCGCTGCGGCGCTGACCAAGTGGGTAGACACCGGGGGATACGGCGCGGTCATGGCCGGCGAGTATCCGCTGCGGTCCGACGACGACAAGGTTGGGTGGAACGAAGATCTGAGTGCCGCCGCCCGGTACTACAAGGACGGATTCGACCAGTCGAACGACCCGCTGGTCCGGGGGATGCGCGACGGTCTCGGTGGCCTGGTCGACGGGGTCGGACAGGCGGCGACGAACGCGGCCGACTCGGTGGGCCGCAGGATCTCCGAGTGGCGCCGCAATGCGCGACGCGACGACGACGGGTAGGGCCGGATGGGTGGTATGCCGTAACGGCAACGGTAAGCCCCTAGACTTGCCGGGTGGGCATTCTGTTTGGCTTCGCGCCGTGGATCATTTACTGGGTACTCGTCGGCAACGTGCCGTTCCTCATCGCCGTGCTGGTGGCGCTGGCGGCGGCGATCGCCACGTTCGTCATCAGCCGGATCTCTGGCGGTGCGGGCCGCACGCTGGAGATCGGTGCGCTGGCCACCTTCGTCGTGTTGACAGTGCTGACGCTCGTACTCAGCCAGGACGTGATGGAGCGGTGGATGCAGCCGCTGAGCAATGCCGGGATCTTCGTGGTCGCGCTCGTCGGCGCGCTCGTCGGCAAGCCGTTCGTGCGGGAGTTCGCGGAAGCTGGTCAGCCCCCGGGTGTTGTGGAGAGCGATCTGTTCAAGCGGATCGTCGCGCTTCTGACCTGGATCTGGGTCGGCGCCTTCGCCGGGATGACCATCTCGTCGGCGATACCGCCGATCGTGCAGGGCGATGCGACGATCCTGGACACCAAGACTCCGCTCTCGTTCATCTGCTACTGGGTCATCCCGTTCATTCTGCTGGGCCTGGCCGCGCTGGCCTCCCGGATCCTGCCCGACCGGATGACCGCGGGGATGAACGACATCGTCCGCAAGACGACGTTCGTCGCCTTCAGCGAAGCGGAGATCGATCAGCTCTACTACCTCGCCCAGGAGCATGCCAACCGCGAGGTCGGTGCCGGGCAGGAGGCTTACGACGTTCGAGTTGGAGGCTCCGGAACTCCGCTGCTCGGGGACGAGAGTCGCGTGTCGTGGCCCTCGACGTACAAGGTGCGCGACCGGAAGCGGTGAGCGCGCGGTCAGCTATTTGGTGCCGAAGATCCGGTCACCGGCGTCGCCGAGACCAGGCACGATATAACCGTGCTCGTCGAGTTCGCGGTCCAGCGCCGCGGTGAAGATCGGCACTTCCGGATGGGCTGCCTGCATGGCGGCCACGCCTTCCGGACAGGTCAGCAGGCAGACGAACTTGATGGATTTCGGCCGGTGCTCCTTGAGCCGGTCGATTGCGGCCACCGCCGAGTTGCCGGTGGCCAGCATCGGGTCGACCACCACCACGTCACGCTCGTGCAGATCGTTTGGCATCTTGAAGTAGTACTCCACCGCAACAAGGGTTTTCGGGTCGCGGTACAGGCCGATATGGCCGACGCGGGCGTTCGGCACCACGCTCAACATTCCGTCGAGGATTCCGCTGCCCGCCCGCAGGATGGAAACGAAAACCAGCTTCTTGCCGTCGATCACCGACCCCGTGGTGGATTCCAATGGGGTCTCCACTTCGATCTCGTGCATCGGCATATCGCGCAGCACCTCGTAGGCCATCAGCTTCGAGATCTCGGTCAAGAGCTCACGGAATCCCTTGGAGGACACTTCTTTCTGACGCATCAGTGTGAGCTTGTGCTGGACCAGTGGATGGTCGATGAGATGCAGGTTGCCCATCATGTCCTCCTAGAACACCGTGCCGTCGCTATCGATGGACAGTGGCGGCCGGCCGGCGCGCAGCCGCTGGGCCAGCGCGCGACCCGCCGCCCAGGTGCCGCCTTCGAGCACGCAGGCCAGCGGCAGTTCCGGCCTGTCGAGTTCTGCGCGCACCAGAGGCGCGAGTTCGTCCAGCAGCGCCACGGTCAGCGCCCGCCACTCGACCACCAACTCGTCACCCACCGACCAGATTTGCGTGGCCATCGTGGGCTCCCGCAATTGAAGGACCGCGGTGTCGAGAAGCAATCCGCCGTTGCGGTATTCGGGTAGGCCGGTCAACGCATCGAGATCGGTGACCCGCACGCCGGCCCATTCGAACGGCTCCAACAGTGAGTAGGTGAGCCATTGCGACAGTTTGTGAAACGGCATCCAACCCTGCGACTGTGCCGGCCCGGGAACCGCCGGGTGGCGCCAGCAATCGCCGAGAGGATGGCCGTCAATGGCGTTGTCGGCCAGCCAAACCCCGGACAAAGAGACCAGCAGTTGGGAGAGGATGTCGTGGGCCGCGACGGTGGTGCCGGCCAGCGCGTCGAACAGCCCGCCCGGACGACTGTGCTTTCCGAACACTTCGGGTCGCGCTGTCATCGCCGTACCGAGTCGACGCAGAAGCTGCACGCGGCCATGCAATCCGAGCAGGGGATTGTCATCGCTGACCTGGAATGCCTGGGCGAGTCGGTCTACGTCGAGGCACTCCAGTCCCGCGGCGTCGGCCTGCAACGGATGCGCGGGATCGCTGGAGAACAACCCGCCGCAGAAGGCGTGCCAGCTCGCCACGCCGAGGCCCTCGGAGCGGGAGAACCGCTGGCCGGTGGCGACTTCGGTGTACTCCCAGTCCGGACCGGCACCGGCGTCGAGCAGCACGCTGACGAGGGTCAGGTCGATCATCGCCCTGGCGCTGGATGTGACGTCCAAACCTGCTAACAGAGTGTCCATCTCGGTCTTGCGGTCGATTCCGCCCGCTTCGAAATGGCGCCACCGGCTGTGGTAGGGGATGTCGAGATCGGGGTAACGCTGCCGGGTGACCGTTGCGACTTCACGTGCCGCGCCGTGCAACGCATCGTCGTCAACCACGAACCACGCCGATTCGCCGGCACGGGCGCGCTGCAGCAGATAATTCGAACGTTCGCGGATTGCGCGGGTGGTGCGCAGGGTGGCGACGGCGGACTTCGCCTCGGTGTCGGTGGTGGTCATGGAACGAGTCCGCGACCCTTGGCGATCTTCAACTCGTCGGCGCCGGGAACCGGGCCCGGCGTGAAGTAGCCTGCGGCCATTTTGGCGTCGATTTCCACGCGAGCGTCGGCCGGGATCAAGTCGTCGGGGATATTGACCCGTTCGCCGACCTCGATACCGGAGCCGGTGATGGCGTCGTACTTCATGTTGCTCATCGAAACCAGCCGATGGATTTTGCGAATCCCCAGCCAGTGCAGGACATCTGGCATGAGTTCCTGGAACCGCATGTCCTGCACACCGGCCACGCATTCAGTGCGCGCGAAGTACTGGTCGGCGGTATCGCCGCCGACCTGTCGCTTCCGGGCGTTGTAGACCAGGAACTTGGTGACCTCGCCGAGCGCACGGCCCTCCTTGCGCGAATAGGACACCAACCCGACGCCGCCACGTTGCACGCCCTGGATGCACTCTTCGATCGCGTGGGTGAGATAGGGCCGGCAGGTGCAGATGTCGGAACCGAACACGTCCGAGCCGTTGCATTCGTCGTGCACGCGGGCGGTCAATTCCACGGCGGGATCGGCCAGATCGCATGCGTCTCCGAAGATGTAGAGGGTCTGCCCGCCGATCGGGGGCAGGAACACCTCCAGGTCACCGCGAGTGACCAGTTCGGGGTACATGCCGCCGGTCTCTTCGAACAGCACACGGCGCAGCGTGGTTTCGCTGCAACCGAACCGTGCGGCGACGCCGGGCAGGTGCCAGACCGGTTCGATGGCCGCCTTGGTGACCAACGCCGCCCCCGTGGCCAGCAGGACGTGACCGTCGGGGCGTAGTCGGCCCTTGGCGATCGCGTCAGCGATCTCGGGCAGGAAAACGTGCGCCTTGGTGACCGCGATGGTCGGACGGATGTCGTAGCCGGCCGCCAGTTCCGCGGTGAAGGCGTCGGCGACCATCGCGCCCCACGGGTCGAGACTGACGATCGTGCCGGGCTCGCTCCACTGTGGATAGGGGCCGATCACATCGGTGGGCGACGTGTTGGTCAGATCGGCCCGATGTGCCGGGGAGAGCGCACCGGCCGCGACCGCCAGGGCCCGGTACACACTGTAGGAACCGCTGTGGGTGCCGATGACGTTGCGATGCGCCCGGGTGGTCGTCGTACCGATGACCGGGCCGCGTTCGGCTGCCGTCGCCGCGCCCCACTGGATCGTCGGAGTATCCGCGTCGCCGCTGTGCGAGGTCAGCCGGATGTGCCGGGAAGTGCCCTGGGCCGGCGCCGCCGACGCGGCAGGACCCGATTCAGTGATCTCGTCGCTGACCATCACGTCGCTTCCTTCCCCCGTGCACATGCCCGGACGAGCCTCCAGTCAACCGTGAATCGACCGGTCGCGCAGCGGTGACACCCAAGGGGGATAGGCGAATGTGGTCGGCGGGTACACCGGAAGAATGAGGGCTGATGGTCGGGCGGGTCTCCGGCGCTGGTGCGCGGCGGCGATCGTCGCCGCCGCCGGCGTCCTGACAGTTCAGTGCTCGTCGTCCCCGCCCGCTCCCACGTCGTCCCCGCCCGCTCCCACGCCGTCCCCGCCCGCTCCCACGCCGTCCCCGCCCGCTCCCACGCCGGCCCCGCCGGAAACCTCACCACCCGCATCGACCACGACACCGACGCGTGCGCCCGTCCCCGCCACCGTGCATCCGGTCGCCACTGCCGAGTTGGGCGCCACCTGGCGACCTGGCTGCCCAGTGGGGCCGGAGCTGCTTTCACGCGTCGAACTGAATTTCGTCGGGTCGGACGGCCAGACCCACCGCGGTTCGCTCGTCGTGCACAAAGAGCTTGTGCGGGAAGTAATTGCGATCTTCGATGAGCTGTATCGGCAGCGCTATCCGATCGCGACGATGCGCACCGTTGACCACTATCCGGGGGCCGAGGATGAATTGTCCATGCGGGACAACAACACCTCGGCATTCAACTGCCGCGGGATACCGGGATCGCGGAGTTGGTCGCTGCATGCCTACGGCCGCGCCATCGACGTGAATCCGCTGGTCAATCCATACATCGACAGCCGGGGCGGATTCCAGCCCGCCAATGCGGCACCATATCTGGACCGCACCCGCACCGACCCCGGCATGCTGCGTGCAGGTGATCCCGCGGTGCGTGTCTTTACCGATCGCGGCTGGCGCTGGGGTGGCTATTGGCGGTCACCCATCGACTACCAGCATTTCGAGATGCGGTGAGTGCTGGGCCCAAGCTCAGCGCGCCATCGTGAACTCCCGGTCGATCCGCGTCAACTTCTCGGGATTGCGCACGTAGTACATGCCGGTGACCAGGCCGTGGTCGATGCGCAGCGCCACAACGCCGTCGAGCTCGCCGTCGATCCGGGTGATCATCGCGGGGTGGCCGTTGACCAGGATGGGCTCGAAGGTCATGTCGCCGGAGAACCTGCGCAGGCCGGAGGCAAACACCCGGGCCACCCGGTCGGCCCCCACGATGGGCCGCGGGAATGCCTGTTTCAGGCCGCCGCCGTCGCCGATCGCCACCACATCGGGCGCAAGGATGTCGAGAAGGCCCTGCAGATCACCGGTTTCGACCGCGCGCTGGAACGCTGCGAGGGCGCTGCGGGTCTCGGCGTCGGACACCACCTCACGCGGCCGCCGCGCGGCGACATGCTCCCGTGCCCGGTGTGCGATCTGGCGGACCGCGGCAGGGCTCTTGTCGACTGCCTCGGCGATTTCGTCGTAGTCGACGTCGAAAACTTCGCGCAGCACGAACACGGCGCGCTCGGTCGGCGTGAGGGTTTCCAGCACGAGCATCATCGCCATCGACACGCTGTCCGCGAGTGCGACGTCGTCGGCCACATCCGGTGAGGTCAACAGCGGCTCCGGCAACCATTGGCCGAAGTAGGACTCTTTGCGGCGGCTGAGCGTGCGGATCCGGCCGAGTGCCTGCCGGGCAGCGATGCGCACCAGGTACGCGCGGTGATCGCGCACGGTGTCGAGATCCACGTCCACCCAGCGCAGCCAGGTCTCTTGCAGGACGTCTTCGGCGTCAGCCGCCGATCCGAGCAGTTCGTAGGCGACGGTGAAGAGCAAGTTGCGATGCGCGACGAATACCTCGGTGGCGGGGTCCGGGCGGCTGTCCGCGGTCATGCTTCGGGCGCCTCCTGTCTCGTGGTTGTTGTTCACACCCACTAGACACCGGCCGGCGCCGGTTTGTGACATCGCGTGGGTAGTGTCGGCCAGGTGCGGTGGATCGTCGACGGCATGAATGTGATCGGCTCTCGCCCGGACGGCTGGTGGAGAAACCGCAGGCAGGCGATGGCACGCTTGGTGGGCCAGCTTGAGCGCTGGGCTTCGGCGGAAGGCCACTGTGTGACAGTGGTGTTCGAGTCGCCGACCTCGCCGCCGCTCGAGTCGGCAGTCGTGGAGATCGGCCATGCGCCCGCGGCGGGGGCGAACTCCGCCGACGACGAGATCGTCCGCTTGGTCCGGGCCGACGCCACCCCTGCCGAAATCACCGTGGTGACCTCGGACAGCACGCTGGCCGAGCGGGTCCGCACCGCAGGCGCGTCCGTGACTGCAGCGGCCGGTTTCCGTAATCTGATTGATCCGGTTGGCTAGCTGGCTATCGTCACGCCATGCGCGAGAACGCCATGAGCATCGGCGGTGTCGACCTTACCGATCCGGCGACCTACGAGGCAGGCACGCCGTTGGAGGCTTTTCGGAGGCTGCGGCAGCGCGCGCCCGTCGGGTGGCATCCGTACAAGGACGGACCGGGCTTCCTGGCCCTCACCGGTTATGACGAGATTCTCGCGGTGTCGCGGGACAGCGCAACGTGGTCGTCCGAGCAGACCGGCGTGTTCTTCGACGTTCCCCGGCCCGAGGACTCCTACCAGTTGAGCCTCATGATGCTGACAATGGACCCGCCACGGCACACCGCCCTGCGAACATTGGTGAGCAAGGGATTCACGCCGCGTCAGGTCGCCCGGCTCAACGAGCGCATCGGACATCTGGCACATCAGATCGTCGATGATGTGCTCGAGCGCGGCGAGTGCGATTTCGTCACCGACGTCGCCGGTGCCCTGCCGTCGTTCGTGATCGCGGAATTGCTCGGCATTCCGCATGACGACGGTCGTCGGCTCTACGAGTTGACCGAGATCATGAACTCCGAAAACGTCGGGACCGCAACCGGAGACGTGGAGCACGTCCAGTTGGAGATGTTCCAGTACGCCGCCGCACTCGCGGAAAGCAAGCGCGCCGCCCCGGGCGATGACATTGCCACGTCGCTGCTGCATGCCGAGGTGGACGGCCAACGTCTCACCGATCTGGAGTTCAACCTGTTCTTTCTACTGCTGATCAACGCCGGCGGTGACACGACCCGCAACCTGGTCTCAGCAGGCACCCTGGCGCTACTGGAACACCCCGCTGAGCAGACGCGACTGTCCGATGATCCAACCCTGCTGTCCAGCGCTATCGAAGAAATGCTGCGCTACGTCAGCCCAGTCACCGTATTCGCGCGCACAGCTACGAAAGACACCGAGTTGCGCGGTGTTCCCGTCAAGAAGGGCGACCGGGTGGCCATGTTCTACCCGTCGGCGAACCGCGACGAGACCCGTTTCCACGACCCTGACCGCTTCGACATCGGCCGAGACCCCAACCCGCATCTGGCTTTCGGCGGTGGGGGCACGCATTACTGCCTCGGCGCGAATCTGGCACGGGTGGAGGCCGCCGCGATCTTCCCCGAGATATTGGCGCGCATGAACGATCTCGAGCTCACCGGGCCGGTCGAACGGGTGCGCTCGAACCTGATGAGCGGGATCCGGTCGATGCCGGTACGGTTCACGCCGGCGTGAAACGAGCGGAGTCCAGCTCACCGTCGATGATCAACTGCCGCAGGGATTTCCGGTCGAACTTGCCGCTGGGCAACGTCGGTATCAGATCGCTGGTCGCAATGGCCCACCGCGTCGGAACCTTGTAGGCCGACAGCCGCTCGCGAGTGCGGTCCGCCACCGACTGGACGTCGAGCTGCGCGGCCGGGACCACCACCGCGCACACCTCCTCGCCGCGCTCGGGATCGTCGATTCCCACAACCACGCATTGCGCGACGTCGGTGAACTCCTCGATGACCGCTTCAACCTCAAGCGGTGACACGTTTGCGCCGGCGGCCTTGATGAGGTCGGTGGTGCGACCGACATAGAACAAGCGGGGGTCGTCGGTCTTGCGGTAGACGCGATCGCCGGTGTGATACCAGCCGTTTTCGTCGAACGTCTCGGGTCGCTCGCGCTTGTTGTATCCGGCCATCACACCGATGCCTCGGATGAGGAGTTCGCCGGTGACACCGGGGGCGACGGGCCGGCCGTCCTCGCCGACGATCTGCATATCCGTGTAGGCGAATCCGCCCGCGGTCTCAGACATGGTGCGGTGTACCGGAAACCCGTCCGGCACATCTGTCATCGCGATGTCCAACGGGCCCTCCCGAAGCATCGGTGCGCTGCTCAGATCGCGAGTGGGGAAGGACGGATGTTCACGTAACCGCTGGGTGAACGCGGGCCATCCCACAATTCCGGTGACCTGCTCACCTTCAGCCAGATCGAGCGCTGTTTCGGCGTCGAGTTTGGGCATCACCACAAGGGTTACCGGTTCATGCAGCGCGCCCATCGCGGCGAGCAACCCGCCGACCCAGAAGAACGGCATGGCGCACAGAATTCGGGCTTGCGCTTCGGAATGGGTGATGGCGCGGATGGCGCTTGGCCACGTCGAGGTCTGCCGGACAAGCGTGCCGTGGGTATGAAGCACGCCTTTCGGGTCGGCGGTGGACCCCGACGTGTGGATCATGACAGCGAGGTCGGCAGGGGAGACCTCGGCCTCGACGGCGGACAGCACCTCCTCGGGCACGCCCGCGGAAGCGTCGTCCCAGTGGGTGGCCCACGCCCGGTCGGTGTGCCCGGTCACCGTGATGCAGCGCAGGTACGGAGCGCCGCCCAGCGCCAGCCGGCCGGACTGTTGACCGGCAAGCCCCGGCAACGCGGCCTCCAAACGCTCGGAGACATCGATATTCAGAACGCGGCCGGGCGCCACCAGCAGTCCGATATCGGCCAGCCGCAACACTTTTGCGATTTCGGCCGGGGTGTACAGCGTGCTCAGCGGTACGGCCACCGCACCGATCCGCGACACCGCGAGCCACCAGACGATCCAATCGGTGCCGTTGGCGAAGAACAGGCCGACGCGACTGCCCTTGCCCACCCCCTTGTGCAGGAGCCAGCGTGCAGCGCGGGCCGACCGCTGCTCGGCAGCCTCATACGTCAGCCTTGCGGTGGGGGTTACGAGATAGGTGGCCTGGCCGAACTCCCGAACGCTGCGCTCGAGGAGTGCGGGGATCGTCAACGGTGCTTGCGTCACCCGCCCATCTTCTCCAATGGGAAATTCCGGCGAGCGGGCTACTCCACGAGATCAGCGTCGGCCGGGCCGAACAAGTACAGGTGGTCCAGGACCGGAGTCGGATCGTCCGACCAGTTCATGGCAGCCAGCTGGGCGCGGCTGCGTCGTCCCGTCCGCCAGCGCAGGGACTCGAATCGGGTTGTGGACAGCCGTATTTCGGGCCCATCCGCGGGCCCGCTGCGGTACTCGGCGTCTTCCACCGCCACGACGAGCGGCACCGGGGGGCGAAGCATGTTGAGCAGCTGGTCCGAGACGTCGTGTGCGGCGGCGGAGTCCCGTGCCCCAGGTCGGCCGAGGGCACCGCGGATGTCGTGCTCGTGCACGACGATGTCGCCCAACGGAGGTTTCAACCCGTCGGTTTCGGCCAGGTGGTCCAACTGAGCAGCCGCTTCATCCCAGGCCGACAGGATGCCGTTGACATCATGATCGGCGAACCTGGCGATCTGGGCGGCCGTCTGTTCGTCGGTGGGCGCTCCCGCCAGGCGTCCGCTGGTCCAGTCCTCGGCCACGGCGGTCATGTGGGCCACCACATCGCGCACCGACCATCCGGGACAGGCCGCAACAGCGGCGCTCCAGAACCTGTCCGATCCCGCTAGCAGGGCGAGGATCCGTTCCCTCGTCTCCTGGTAGCGGCGGGCGCTCTGTACCGGATCAGTGACTGCCACAGGAATCACATCCTTGGTCGCGAGGGGGCCGCGGATCGTGCGGATCGTTGGGGTCCGGGTCGCCGAACCACCGCGACGGTTGACGTTCGGCGTAGGTGTCGTGCCAGGACCACCATTCGTAGGGCTTGGTCTGTGGGTAGCCGTCCGGTGAGTCCTCCCACGTCTCCTGGCGCCCGAGCGCGGTCATGTCGAGGAAGTCCCAGGTGTTGACGAACGTCTCGTCGCCGCGGTTGTCGATGAAGTACGTCCGGAACACCCGGTCGCCATCCCGGATGAACGCGTTGGTGCCGTGCCATTGATCGACGCCGAAGTCGACGTCGAAGGCGCCGTCGGGTCCGGGCACGATCGTGTACCACGGATGGTTCCAGCCCATGCGTGCCTTGATCCGCTGGAGGTCAGCTTGCGACCCGCGCGAGGCGTAGACGAGCGTGGTGTCCCGGGCGTTCAGATGGGCGAGGTTGGGGATGTGGTCGGCCATCAATGAGCAGCCGATGCAGCCGTGCTCAGGCCAGTCGTCCACGCCGGGATCGAGGAAGGCCCGGTAGACGATCAGCTGACGCCGACCATCGAAGAGGTCGAGCAGCGTCACCCTGCCTTCCGGCCCGTCGA
This sequence comes from Mycolicibacterium sp. XJ870, assembly GCF_053483975.1. Classification (NCBI taxonomy): domain Bacteria; kingdom Bacillati; phylum Actinomycetota; class Actinomycetes; order Mycobacteriales; family Mycobacteriaceae; genus Mycobacterium; species Mycolicibacterium sp. XJ870. Next base: position 2,312,922 of record NZ_JBEFTI010000001.1, on the reverse strand, counting down.
ACTCGTACGGCTTCTCCACGGGCGTCCACGGCATCCTCCTGCGCTGGGCGGCCAAGGCGTCACCTGCGCGGGTGTGCTCTTTTTCCTTGACGAGCATGTCCTTGAGCGCGGCCTGCCATTCCTGTGCCGACACGATCGGAGGGGTCTGCATATGTGTTCTTCCCTTCCTCAAGAGGCTGTGTTCAACATTCAACATATCGGTTGAATATCTGTCTCCAGCACACCACGGGATGCCGCTATAGTCAACAATGTGGTTGAAGATCAGGTGCTGGATCGGACGTACTCGGCGCTCGCCGATCCGACCCGCCGTTGGTTGTTGGAGACTCTGCGCCAGGGCGACGCCCGGATCAGTGACCTGGCCGATCCCTTACCCATGACGTTCGCCGGAGTCTCGCGCCATATCGGCGTGTTGGAATCTGCGGGTCTCGTGCGTCGGGAGATTCGCGGCCGCGAGCACTGGCTGTCCCTGAAACCGGACGGCTTGACGGTGGCCCAGCGCTGGATCGACGAGCAGGCCGACTTCTGGAACACACGTGCGGACGCGCTCGAGGAGCGGCTTCGCCGGAAGGGACGCAACCGATGACCGATGGGGTGACAGTTCGCGTTGAGCGGGTCATGCCGGCCACCCCGGATGTGGTGTTCGACGAGTGGCTCGATCCGGAGTCATTGGCGGACTGGATGTGTCCGCGCCCGGTCTACTGCGTCGCCGTCACCGTGGAACCTCATGTGGGCGGCAGAGTTCGCTTCGACGTCGATGATTCGGGCACCAGTGTCCTGATAACCGGTCAGTTCCTGACCGTCGACCGCCCGCGCGTGCTGCGCTTCACCTGGAGCAACTCGAACTGGTCGGACCCCACGGTGGTCAGTGTGGTCAACGTCGCGTTCGAGCCGGTCGGCGACGAGGAGACCCTCATGTCGATCGAGCATTCTCTGCTACCGTCTGAGGAATACGACGACTTCCACAACGGCTGGATACTCACTGCCGAGCAGCTTGCCGCGGTTCTCGAACGCCGGTGATCAGGAACACTTCACAGGTAGAAGGACTGATTCTCCTCGCGATTTAGACTGCGGTCATGGATAGCGGTTCCCGGGTTCAATACGAGGCTCCGTCTGGCCTACTGCGGATCGAGGACTGCCTCGACGCTGCCGGCGGCATCGTGCTGCCGCCGGGCACCAACCTGATATCGCTCATCGACCGCAACATCGCCAGCGTCGGCGACTCGGTGGCGTATCGCTATCTGGACTACCGCCACGCCGAGGGTCAAGCCGTCGAGCTGACCTGGAACCAGTTGGGCGCCCGGCTGCGGGCGCTCGCCGCCCACTTGCAACGGGTGGCAAGCCCAGGGGACAGAGTGGCGATCCTCGCGCCACAGGGCCTCGATTACGTCGCCGGATTCTTCGCCGCGATCAAGGCGGGGACGATAGCGGTGCCACTGTTTGCGCCCGAATTGCAGGGGCATGCCGAGCGACTCGAAACCGCGCTCACCGATGCCCGCCCCAGCACGGTGCTGACGACCGCGTCGGCAAACGCAGCGGTGCAGGCATTCCTGTCGAAACTGCCGACCAGCCGTCGTCCGCAGGTCGTCATCATCGACGAGGTACCCGATTCGGTGGGTGATGGGTTCATTCCGGTCGAGGTCGATGCCGACGACGTCTCGCATCTGCAGTACACGTCGGGTTCGACGCGACCGCCGGTCGGCGTGGAGATCACCCATCGGGCGGTCGGCACCAATCTGTTGCAGATGATCCTCTCGATCGATCTGCTGAACCGAAACACCCACGGGCTGAGCTGGTTACCGCTCTACCACGACATGGGTCTGTCGATGATCGGGTTCCCGGCGGTCTACGGTGGCCACTCCACGCTGATGTCGCCAACCGCCTTTGTCCGGCGGCCACAGCGCTGGATTCAGGCATTGTCGGCGGAGTCGTCGTACGGCCGCGTGATCACGGCCGCACCGAATTTCGCGTACGAGTGGACCGCTCAGCGTGGCGTGCCTGCGGCGGGGGAGGACATCGACCTCAGCAATGTGGTGCTCATCATCGGTTCGGAGCCGGTCAGTCCGGGTGCGATAGCGACATTCAACAAGGCATTCGCTCCCTATGGGCTACCCGCAACGGCATTCAAACCGTCGTACGGCATCGCCGAGGCGACCCTGTTCGTGTCGACAATTGCGCCCGCAGCCCAATCGTCGGTGGTCTACTTCGACCGCGAGCAACTAGCCGGAGGCCGCGCTGTGCCCGTCGCGGCCGATCATCCGCGTGCGGTCGCCCACGTGTCGTGCGGTCAGATCGCCCGCAGTCAGTGGGCCGTCATCGTCGACCCCGATATCGCCATGGAAGTGCCTGACGGTGAGATCGGCGAAATATGGTTGCACGGCAACAACATTGGGCGCGGGTACTGGGGCCGCCCGGACGAAACGCGCAAGACGTTCGGCGCGACACTGCAATCCCGACTTACGGCGGGCGGCCACGCCGAGGGCTCGCCGTCGGACGCCACCTGGCTGCGGACGGGTGATCTCGGGGTGTACCTGGGCGGTGAACTCTATGTCACCGGGCGGACGGCAGACCTGATTGTCATCGAGGGGCGCAGTCACTACCCGCAGGATGTCGAGGCGACGGTCGCGGACGCGTCAGAGCTCGTACGCCGGGGTTACGTCGCAGCGTTTTCGGTTCCCGGGAACGACGAATCTGCTGAACGTCTGGTGGTGATCGCCGAACGCGCGCCGCGCACCGGGCGTGCCGACCCGCAACCGGCGGTCGAGGCGATCCGGGCGGAGGTGGCTGCCAGGCATGGGTTTTCCGTCGCCGATGTGCGCTTCCTGCCGGCCGGTGCCATCCCGCGGACCACCAGCGGCAAGCTGGCCCGGAGAGCCTGCCGGAGTCAGTATCTGGACGGAACCTTGGGAGCGCACTAGGCCCGTCAGTTGCCGTACTGCGCCAGCTGATCGGTGAGTTCACGTGCATACGCAAGCTGCTTGGTGAGTTGTTCACATGCCTGCTGGGCGCGGGAGTGACACTCGGCAAGGTACGTGATGGCTTGCGCCCGTTCGGTTTTTGTCGCCGGTGCGTCCAGCGTCTCGAGGGCGGAGAGTAATTCACGCATCTCGTCGAGGGTGAAGCCGAGTGGCTTCATCCGGCGGATGGCGAGAAGCCGGTCGACGTCGGCGCCGGTGTACAACCGGAACCCGCCGCTCGACCGCGCCGACGGTGTGACCAGACCGACCTCGTCATAATGCCGGATGGTCTTGATCGAAAGCTCGGTTGCCGCAGCTACTTCGCCGATCTGCAGGCGTTCTTCCTCAGCGATGCTCATGGCAGTCTCTCAGTGGGCCCCGGCGAGGCGGCCGCTGAGCCGGTGGTGACGTTCGGCGCTGTTGTCGTTCATCCCGATGATGGTGACGTTCTTGCCTTTCGCCGCATATTTGGTGGTGATGGCGTCCAGCGTGGCGACGGTTGACGCGTCCCAGACGTGGGCCTCGCTCATGTCGATGACGACGTTGTCCGGATCGCCCGCGTAGTCGAATTGGTAGACGAGGTCGTTGCTGGAGGCGAAGAACAGTGCCCCCTTGACGGCGTATACCCGAGTGTTCTCGTCGGGGTGGTCGATACCGACGACCTCGGTGAGGTGGGCCACCCGGCGGGCAAACAGCACCATGGCAGCCAGTGTTCCGACGACCACACCATAGGCCAGGTTGTCGGTGGCCACCGTCACCCCAACAGTGGCGAGCATCACGGTGGTTTCACTCTTGGGCATGCGCCGCAACGTCTTCGGATTGATGCTGTGCCAATCGAAGGTGCCGACCGAGACCATGATCATCACGGCGACCAGGGCGGCCATCGGTATGAGCGCGACAACATCTCCGAGGCCGACGACCAATCCCAGCAGCATGGCACCGGCCAGAAACGTCGATATCCGGGTTCTCGCTCCGCAGGCCTTCACGTTGATCATCGTCTGGCCGATCATCGCGCAGCCACCCATTCCACCGAAGAAGCCGGTGACGATGTTGGCCACGCCTTGGCCGAGCGCTTCACGAGACTTGTTCGAATGGGTGTCGGTGATGTCGTCGACGAGTTTGGCGGTCATCAGCGACTCCAGCAGCCCGACGATCGCCATTGTCAGCGCGTAGGGCGCGATCACCGCGAGTGTGTGCAGAGTGAGGGGAACGTCGGGGAACAGCAGTGTCGGAAGGCTGGACGGTAGCTCACCTTCGTCGCCGACGTTCGGCACCGACCAACCGAACGCCACGGTGGCGACGGTCAGCACGACGATTGCCACCAGCGGTCCCGGGATCGTGGTGGTGATTTTGGGAAGCGCCACGATGAGCACGATGCCGACTGCCACCAATGGATAGACCAACCAGGGGACCCCGAGAAGGTGTGGCAACTGGGCGATGAAGATGAGGATGGCCAGCGCGTTGACGAATCCCACCATCACACTGCGCGGGATGAACCGCATCAGCTTCGCGACGCCGAGACCGCCGAGCACAAGTTGCAGCACGCCGGCCAGGATGACCGCGGCAATCAAGTAGTCGAGACCGTGGCTTTGTACGAGCGGCGCCACGACCAGGGCGACGGCGCCGGTGGCTGCAGAGATCATGGCGGGCCTGCCACCGACGAACGCAATGGTGACGGCCATCGTGAATGCGGCGAACAATCCCACACGCGGATCCACCCCGGCGATGATCGAAAACGAGATCGCCTCCGGTATCAGCGCCAATGCCACGACGAGTCCGGCAAGCACCTCCGTGCGTAGCCGGCGCGGCGACCGTAACGCGGCCAGTACCGACTGTTCCTCACGAGGCGTCTTCGCCTGCGGTAGGGCAACCACCACTTCTCCGTTCTGCCGGCACGCAGCAGCACTGCACGGCGAATTGTTGAGTGAGTCCGAAACGCGTCAACGCGTGGAAGGCTTTGTCCGGGAAAGGCATTCACCGGGACGCCAGGAAATGTCCGACGTCGATTCAGAACTCTACCCCTTGGGGAGAGTTGCCCGTCAAATTCGGACCGGCAAATGTGCCCAAGAGCACACCTCGCCGCTGAGCAGGCCCGCTGCTAGCTTGCGGTTGTGGAACTTTTACCCGGACTTGGACGGAGCTGCGCACAGTCGTGGCCGGACTCGCGGACGGGGACTTCGCGCAGCCGTCCGGCTGTGCCGGCTGGTTCGTGCGAGACCTGGTGTGCCACTTGATCATTGATTCCCAGGATGTCCTGATCACGCTGGTGTCACCCGCCGACACGCAACCGACCCGGAACGCGGTGACCTACTGGCAGGTCTCCGGGACGCCGCCCACCGGCGATAACCCCTCGATGCGTTCACTGTCCGCCTCGCCGCCGCATACGGCGAGCCGTGGCTGCTGAAGTTTCACCTGGACGACATCGCCGCGCTGCCGGGCGCCGCGGGACCGCCGGCCGAGGGGCTCGCGCGGTCGCGCGAGATGCTGCAGACGATCGCGGGGGCGCAATTCCCGGCGTCGTTCTCCGACGGCGACGCTCTGCTGGTGGGAACCGGTCGTCGCGCTCCGACTGACGCCGAAACGTCCGAACTGGGCGAGTTGGCGGCAAGGCTCCCGTTCGTTCTCGGATGAAGTGAATGGGCCCGTTGCCCCTGCACTGTTGACGGACCATGATGGCGTGGAACATCGACGATGACCAGAAGGGTGCGTCCATGCCTACTCACCGAGCCGTACACGTCCAGTCCAGCGGTGGCTCTCTGGAATTGGCTGACGCGGAGACGATGTCTCCCGAGCGTGGTCACGTTCGTGTCGCCGTCGCCGCGTGTGGCGTCTGCGGCACCGACCGCGCAATCGTCAATGGCGGATTTCCCGGAATCACCTGGCCGTTGACGCCCGGCCACGAGATCGCCGGAACGGTAGCCGAATTAGGCGCAGGCGTAGATGATTTCGCGGTAGGCGACCGGGTGTCGATCGGGTGGTTCGGCGGTCACTGCGGCACCTGCATTCCCTGTCGCAAGGGCCTTTTCATCCATTGCGAGATCGGCCAGATCCCGAGCTTGCACTATCCGGGCGGATACGCGGAATCGGCGACGGTACCGGCGAATGCGCTGGCGCGAATCCCAGACGAACTCTCTTTCGCCGAAGCTGCTCCGATGGGCTGCGCCGGCGTGACCACCTACAACGCACTGCGCCACACGCGGGCCCTGCCCGGCGACTTGGTGGCAGTACTGGGGGTCGGCGGCCTCGGCCACCTCGGGGTACAGTTCGCCAGCGCGATGGGTTTCGAAACCGTTGCCATCGCGCGTGGCAGCGACAAGGAGAAGGACGCTCGCGCGTTCGGCGCACGGCACTACATCGACTCGACCGCCGAGGATGTCAGCGGGTCACTTCGGAAACTGGGCGGCGCCGCGGTGGTCTTGGCAACCGCAGGCAACTCACAGGCGATGGCGGACACGATCGGCGGGCTCGCGCCGCGCGGCGAGTTGGTCGCCATCGGGGTGGCGACCGATCCGTTGCCGATCAGCCCCGCACAACTGATTCAGCCCGCGCTCAGCATTTCCGGGCACCCATCGGGCACCGCGCGTGATGTCGAAGAAACGATGCACTTCGCGGTGCTCACCGGCGTGCGCGCACAAATTGAGGAACGGCCGCTGGCCGACGCCGCAAACGCCTATGCCGCAATGGAAGAAGGACGGGCGCGTTACCGCATGGTTCTGACGGTCTGAAGTCGGGTTGGCTAGCATTCGCCAATGGCCAAGGTCGAGCTCTCCCGCGAACTGTCACTCAGCCCGGAAAACGCATGGGAACACGCGTCGAATCTCGGCGAGCTCGGCGACTGGTTGGTGATGCACGAAGGTTGGCGCAGCGACATACCCGACGAGCTGACCGTCGGCACCACCCTGATCGGCGTGGCCGGCGCAAAGGGGATGCGTAACCGCGTCACCTGGACCGTGCGAAAGATCGACGCACCCCACCTGCTGGAAGTCACCGGCAAGGGCGTGGGAGGAACCAGGTACGGACTGAAGATGAAGGTGAAGCCCACGCCGTCAGGTTGTGCTTTCGCGGTGACGATCGACTTGGGCGGCGCACCGTTGTTCGGTCCGATCGGCACGGTGGCCGCCCGCGCGGTCAAGGGTGACATCGAGCGCTCGATCGGACAGTTCGAGAAGCTTTACGCATAGTGGGTTGCCGGGGAACCAACCGGCTCATCGAATCCGCGTATCTTGGCGAATTCGACAGTCCCTCCCGGTAGCGTCATTGGTCGGTTTGCTGAATGACGACCGGTGGGGGATGTATGGCTGGGGGCCCGAAAGCGCTCGTTGCTCTGTTTACTGTGCTGTTGTGCGCGCTGGCCGTGGCCACGCCGGCGCAAGCCGACCCTCCGGCCGCCCAGATCGACTTCGGCGGTCTGGTACGGACGTTCCAACTGCATGTTCCGCCCGGGAAACCGTCGGGTCTCGTCGTCAATCTGCATGGCGCGGGCGCGACCGGGCGAGATCAGGCAGCGTGGACGCATTACGATGCCGTCGCCGACGCTCACGGCTTCGTGGTGGTGTACCCGGACGGCGTTGGCCTCAGTTGGGCCGACGGGCGGGGCGCCTCGCTACCCGATCGTCAAGGTGTCGACGACGTGGGATTCATTGCGGCACTGGTCAATCGACTTGTTTCGGAGTTCGGCATCCCGCCGGGCCGGGTATTCGCGACCGGGCTGTCGGCGGGCGGGTTCATGGCGAACCGGTTGGCATGTGAGCGCGCCGACCTGTTTGCCGCCGTCGCCCCGGTCGCCGGAACTCTCGGTGCGAACGTGGCGTGCAATCCGGCGCGGCCGGTGTCCGTGCTGGCAACGCACGGAACCGCGGATCCCGTCGTACCGTTCGGCGGCGGCCCGATGACCGGACGGGGCGGCGCCAGCAACATCCTGGCCGCCCAGGCGTTGGTGGACCGATGGCGCCAGATCAACGGTTGCCCGGATTCTTCCTCACCGGTTGCGCCTTCCGGTAGCTGGGCCGGAACCGAGCGGGTCACGTATCCGCAGTGTGCGGCGGGCACCGAGGTCGTGCTCACGCGGGTGAACGGCGGTGGTCACAACTGGCCGGGCGACGCATCGACAGCGTCCGCGCAATTCTTCGCTGCGCACGGGCGATAGCACTGAGTCGGACGCATACTTCAGGTAGTCGGCTACGCGTGTTGCCGCGGACCGGTGTCATTACCGTCCAACGTGGGCTCAGCTGAAACGCACTGGGCCCACCGACGACGGGAGTCGATCATGGCACTTGACTACGGGGTGCTGCGGGCTCGGCCGGATCGGTTCGTCCGGGAGGACGGCGATTCGACGCCACATCTTCAGATCCGGGCGGTCGATGACTCCGGGCAACCGTGGCGGGTCGCGGTCAACGTGCAGTCCAACGACGGGAGCGAGGTGGTGTTCTGGGTGGTGGATCCGCTCACCGGGCATCCCATTCTCGGCGACCTGTCGGGGGTGTCATCCGGTTTCACCGTGACACCCGGCAATTCGGCGGCGTCGCTGGACTACGTGAAGGCCCCGCTGTTCGATTTCGCCCTCGGCCGGGCCCTACCACCCAGCGGCAATGCCAACGCTGATGACCTGCAGGACCTCCTGGTTCTGTATCTCAACCAGTGCAAGGCGGCCGGCGGCGAAATCTACGCATTCGGCGCGAAATTCGATCGCAATCTGCGCAAACCCATCGACGTCGAGTTCGGGAACACCGACGGGTTGCACGGAGTCCACGACATCCACATGAATCAGGGCAACGTCGGCGCCCACGCCCAAGACAACGGCGCCTTCCACGACGGTGGTCTGGTGCTGGCCTTCCCGGATCGAATCGTTGCGCTGTTACTGGCTTTTCAGACCCAGCGGATACCCACCGACCCGGTCGGCGCCGCTGCACCCGGCGCACAGCCGCTGTCCCGGCTGATCGGCGGCCATCCGGGCGTCCCGACCCCGGTGGTATCCGGTGCGGCCTACTTGGAGCGGGCCCTGGTGAATCCGGCTGGTGCGGACCCGGGCGCTGAAGCCGTGGTGATCGGGAACTACGCGACGACTGACACGTCACTGCACGGCTGGCGGCTGGTCGACCGCAACGAACGCGAGACCAAGCTGGACGAGGTGCTGTCCGGTGGCACGTCAGCGGTCATCGTGCTCGACGGCACAGGCGTGCAACTCGGCAACAGTGGAGGCAACCTGCTCCTGATCGACGACCAGGGCAATCAGGTCGACAGCGTGAGCTACTCGGCCGCAGACGCGGCCATGGTCGGTCGGTACGTGCGGTTCCAACGGTGACCCGTGCCCCACGAGCTGCCGCTCGTGGGGCATCGGCGATCGGGCCTGGGGCTACTTGATGTCGAACCGGTCGTTGTTCATGACCTTGACCCAGGCTTTGACGAAGTCGGCCACGAACCGGTCCTTCATGTCCGACTGGGCATAGAACTCCACGAGCCCACGCAGCACCGAATTGGAGCCGAACACAAGGTCATTCGCGGTGGCAGTCCACTTCCGCGCTCCCGAGGCCCGGTCGTGACCCTCGTAGACGTTCTCCGCGGACTCCGACGGCTTCCATTCCGTGCCCATGTCGAGAAGATTGACGAAGAAGTCGTTCGTCAATGTGCCTGGCCGGTCGGTGAGCACCCCGTGCTTGCTGCCGCCGTGGTTGGTGTCCATGGCGCGCAGCCCGCCGACGAGCACCGTCAACTCCGGACCGGTAACGCCCAGCATGTAGGCCCGTTCCAGCAGCAGCTGCTCCAACGGGGCCTTCTCGCCGGGCCGGACATAGTTACGGAACCCGTCTGCCCGCGGCTCCAACATTGCGAACGACTCCACGTCGGTGTTCTCCTGCGTGGCGTCGGTGCGGCCCGGCGTGAACGGCACAGTAACCGCATGCCCGGCAACCTTGGCGGCCTGTTCGACCGCCGCCGAACCGGCCAGCACAATCAGATCTGCCAGCGAGATCTTCTTGCCGCCGGCTGCCGAACTGTTGAACTCCTGCTGGATGTTCTCCAGAACCGGCAGCACCTTCGCGAGCTCGGCCGGCTCAGTGGCTTCCCAGTTCTTTTGTGGCTCAAGGCGAATGCGTGCGCCATTTGCGCCGCCCCGGTAGTCGGTACGACGGAAGCTCGAAGCCGCGGACCAAGCCGTGTTCACGAGCTGCCGCACCGACAGGCCGGACTCGAGGACCTTGCCTTTCAGCGTTGCCACGTCGCTCTCGTCGACCAGCTCGTGGTCGACGTCCGGGACCGGGTCCTGCCACAGCTGCGGTTCCGGCACCCACGGACCGAGATACCGGGTGATCGGTCCCATATCGCGGTGCAGCAGCTTGTACCACGCCTTGGCGAACTCGTCCTGGAGCTCTTCGGGGTGATCGAGCCAGCGCCGGGTGATGTCGGCATAAATCGGGCTCTCCCGCATCGAGATGTCGGTGACCAGCATCGTCGGGGCGCGCCCCGGTCCGTCGAACGGATCCGGGATGGTTCCCGCGCCTGCGCCGTCCTTCGCGGTGAACTGATAGGCACCGGCCGGGCTCTTCGTCAGTTCCCATTCGTAGCCGTAGAGCGTCTCGAGGAAGGTGTTGTCCCACTTGGTCGGAGTGGGCGTCCAGACGACTTCGAGGCCGCTGGTGATGGCGTCCTTGCCCTTGCCGGTGCCGTATGAGCTCTTCCAGCCCAATCCTTGTTGTTCGATAGGGGCTGCTTCCGGCTCGGGGCCGACGAGGTCGGCGTCGCCGGCGCCGTGGGTTTTGCCGAACGTGTGGCCGCCGACGATCAGTGCGGCCGTCTCCACGTCGTTCATCGCCATTCGGCCGAACGTCTCACGGATATCGAATGCCGCGGCGATCGGATCCGGTTTCCCTTCGGGGCCTTCGGGATTCACGTAGATCAGGCCCATGGTGGTGGCACCGTAGGGCTCGGCCAGCTGCCGCTCGCCCGAGCCGGAGTAGCGCTTGTCGGTGCCCAGCCAGGTGTCCTCTTCGCCGAAAAGAATCTCCTCGGGCTCCCAAATGTCCTCCCTGCCGAAGGCGAATCCGAAGGTCTTGAAGCCCATCGACTCCAGCGCGCAGTTGCCGGCGAAGACCAGCAGGTCGGCCCAGGAGATCTTGTTGCCGTACTTCTGCTTGACCGGCCAGAGCAGGCGGCGGGCCTTGTCCAGGCTCACGTTGTCCGGCCAGCTGTTGAGTGGGGCGAAACGCTGCGCCCCCTCGCCGCCACCGCCGCGGCCATCGTGGATGCGGTAGGTGCCTGCCGAATGCCAACTCATTCGGATGAAAAGGCCGCCGTAGTGCCCGTAGTCCGCCGGCCACCAGTCCTGCGACTGCGTCATCAGGGCGATCACGTCGGCCTTGAGCGCGTCGACGTCGAGTTTCGCAAACTCGGTGGCGTAGTCGAAGTCCTCGCCGAGCGGGTTGGACTGAGGCGAATGCGGGTGCAGCCTTGACACGTCGATCTGGTCAGGCCACCAGTCCCGGTTCGTCAGGGGAGCGTTCGACTTGGGCTTGGGCGAGGGGATCGCCGGGTTCTCGCTCTCACTGGCGCTGGCGGTCTTCTCTTCGGGGTAGGGCGGGCGGCTGTCGGACGTATCGGATGACATCGCATTCCTTCCGGGTTGTGATGGGTGATCGGGCTGTGATCACGGGCTGTGATCAGGTGTGCAGTCACGGCACAGGCCCCAGTAGATGACTTCGGCCTCATCGAGAACGAAGCCGTCCAGAGCGTTGTTGTCGTCCGACGGAGTCAGGCAGGGCGCCTCTCCGACCGCACAGTCGACGTCGGCGATGACCCCGCAGCTGCGGCACACGACATGGTGATGGTTGTCGCCGACCCGAGATTCGTAGCGGGCGGGCGATCCCGATGGCTGTATCCGCCGAACCAGCCCTGCCGAGGTCAGTGCGTGGAGGACGTCGTAGACCGCCTGGCGCGACACGTTGGGGAGGCTGTTCCGCACGGCCAGAAAAATGGTTTCGGTATCGGCATGCGGGTTGATCTGCACAGCCTCTAATACGGCCACCCGTGGTTGGGTCACCCGCAGTTCGAGCTTGCGCAGTTGATCTGCGAAATCTGCCCTCGAGGGCATAGCGCCAATATCACGCGCATAACTGGACACAGTCAAGTACTTCTGCAAGATCGGTTCATCTGACCGTCTCCGGAGCAGGGCTGACCGTATGAGCGCGTTGTCATGCCGGACTGGTTACCCAGCTGTGGCGAAGCTTATTCAGTGCCTGCGCGTTCACCGTCAAATCTGTTGCAGGACAGCACGTCGCCTAGGGCGCGGGGCTGACGGCATCCGCGTCCCGGTGTGACGGGCGGGCCGTCGAGCTCTGCGGCGGTTGCACGCCGTGTGCCAGTCCGTTGGCCGCGTGGACTCCGGCGGCCAGGGCGGCCAACAACCGGAAGTTGCGGTGCCAGCGCAGACGGATCCCGCGAGATGACGTTCTATACAACATGTTTCGATTCTGACTCCGGGAGGCCATCTACAACAGTGGCACTAGAGACGTTATCCGTTAAGATAGTGACATGCATTCGGTGGCGATCCTCGCCTACGACGGGATGTCGGGATTCGAATCCGGGCTGGCGGCGGAAATCTTCGGGATGACCGATCTGTCCGAGAGGTTCTCGGCGGACATTCCGCGGCCCTGGTACGCGGTCAAGTTGTGCGCGCAGACGCCCGAGGTGCGAATGCTGGGCGGTGCCACCGTCCGGACTTCATACGGCTTGTCCGATTTGGCGACGGCCGACACGGTCATCATCCCGAGTGTTCACGATGTGACGGAGCTGCCCACGCCGGAGCTCATCGACGCCATCAGGGCGGCGCACGAGCGAAACGCGCGGCTGGTGTCGATCTGTTCCGGGGCGTTCGCACTGGCCGCCGCCGGAGTTCTCGACGGTCGGCCGGCCACGACTCACTGGATATACGTGGATCTGCTCCAACAGCGCTATCCCGAAGTCGACGTCGATCCGGCGCCGCTCTACGTCGACGGGGGCCGCGTGCTCACGAGCGCAGGCTGCGCGGCGGGCTTGGATCTGTGCCTGCACATCGTGCGGTCAGATCATGGTGTTCGAGTCGCCAACGACGTCGCTCGGCGGCTGGTGATCTCGCCGCACCGATCAGGCGGACAAGCCCAGTACATCGACACTCCCGTACCCGAACCTGCGGCTGACGGGCGGATCACAGCCGGAATGGATTGGGCCCTGGCACATCTGGATGAGCCCATCACGCTGGACGATTTGGCGGCACAGTCGGCCCTGTCGCGGCGCACCTACTTGCGCCAATTCACGAAAGCCACCGGGACCACACCCATCAAGTGGCTGATCGAACAGCGCATCCAGGCGAGTCTGGCGCTACTGGAATCGTCGCCGTTGTCGATCGAGCAGATCGCCACGCGCGTCGGCTTCGAGTCCGCTGTGACCTATCGGCACCACTTCGTCCGCCAGCTGCGCACCACGCCCAGCGAGTACCGCGCCTGCTTCACCGGAGATCAGACGGCGATGTCGAGCAGGATCCCGCGCCTCGGGTAGACCGGCGACGCCGCAGCAGGCAGGGACCCGGAGTCGATCACGACTGCGGACGCGTCGCCGTGATCAGTGGGTATGACGACTGTTTCGCCCGGCGCACCGTAGGTGCCGTCGCAGTCCTCAAGGCAACGACCGGTCGTCGGGTCGATCTTCTCCTCGAACATGTCGTTGATCCATCCGGACATCAGCAGCTGTACGGCCGGCGGATTCTGCGGTTGCGGGATGCCCGCGACGAGATACGCGGCGACCTGGATCAGCGGATTGCCGCCCAGCATGCCGTCCATGTGGGCGCCATCGTTGACCACGACCCCGTTGAACTTGCCGGGACGTGCTGCGGACAGTTCGTCGTTGATGTTGCTCGACGAGTTCAGGAAGTTCGGCGGTGCGCCGATCTCGTACACCGGGACGTAGTCGGCGGGATCACCGTTGTTGCTGTCTTCGAGCTGCTGCAGGCGTTCCATCGCGTTGGGCATGATCGGAGAGACGGGCACGGCGTCGAGCACCACCACCCCGTCGAGTTCGTTCGGTGCCTCCTGCCCGTCCGCACGTCGGGCGACCAGCCCCTCGGCGTAGTGGCCGGCGACGCCGGGAGCGAAACCGCCGCCCAACGAGTGCCCGACGAGTACGAACCGATCCGGCACGATGAGATCCTCGCGGCCGGCCTTCGCCGCCGCAGTCGACAAGCTCGTGTTGAGTGCCTCACGGTCTTCGTCGAGGAACAGCTGCGCCACGGCTTTGTGCATGTTGTCGCCGCCGAGCCACATGCCGCCTTCGGTAAACGGATTGGACGTCAGTGACGTCACGACGACCACGCTGTTGGTCCGGTCCGCCAGGTAGGACGCGGTGTAGCTGTACATCGGCCCGCTGGCCAGGAAACCGTGTTGGAGATAGATCATTCGTTCGGGTGTCTGGCCGGTGGGGAAGTACCAGTCGGCCTGCACCTCGTTGCCGGGCGCGATCACGAGCGTGGAGCTCTTGGTCTCCACGGAGTCACGCAATGACGGCGGCACCATGGGTGGCCCGTCAACCGTTCGGATCACGGTGCCGATGAGATTGAAAATCCCTGAGCCGATCGCCTCGACCACCGCGGGATATTCCCCTGGGAAAGGGCCAAATAGCGAGTTCGGAGAGGTGCTTTCGATGGCTGTCGAGATGTTCTCGGCGGCTGTTGGTTCAGGCGCGGACGCTGCGCGCCGGGCTGCGAGCTCAGTGACCGCGTCGATGGTGCGGGACATCTCCGCCGTCACAGGCTCCAGACGCTGCCGCAGATCCCGCTCGACAGGCGCGAGCCGTTGCCGGACATCCTTCACGGCGATCGCCAGCGGGCTCTCCGCGGGTGTCTTCTCCTCGGCGGCGGTGATCGGCTCTGCAGCCACTGCGGTATCCCGGTGGCGAAGTTGTCTGCGAGTTGGTGTGTCCGCGGTGACGTCGGGCCGGGCGGCGTCAGCGCGTTCGCCACGCGGAAGGCTGGATTTCCGCGGCGATTTCGGACGCACCGCGCGGTCACCGCGCCGGGAGTCCGTCGTGCCGGAATCGGCCCTGTCCTTCGCCTTCTTCGCGCGCGCGGCGGGGCCACGTCGTTGATCAGACGTCGCTCTCGCGGCCGAATCGGAACCTTGGGCGGCAGTAGATTTCGCCGAGGCGGCATCCGACCCAGTGTCCGTATCCGCGCTCGCGGCACCCGCCCCAGCGAACATCGCCGCAGACACCCCGGCCGTCAGTAACCCGGCCCCCAACCACCCCGTCGCCTGCATCAAAGTTCCCCCCGCACGTCGTACTGTCGGGCTGACAATAACCAGCGTCGGTGTCAACTTGAGGAGAATTCGGCAATTCGCTCTCGAGGCGTCAAGAATGCGGCCAACCCCAAGTTACTGTCGACGCAACGGTAGGGGGTATTGGTAATAGAGCCAGTGTTTGTTGAGCCGCGTAGCACGGCTCTCGACGAGAGGTACTGCCGTGGAGCCCATCGCCCTGACGCCATTTCTGCTCCGCCGTGATGACGGATTCGTGCCGAATGAGATCGCCCACGGCGGGTGGGGCCCGACGCTTGGCGGCCAGGTGGTCGGCGGTCTGCTGGCGCGCGCCATCGAACAGCACGTCACCGAGGAAGATTTGCAGCCCGCACGGCTCACGGTCGAGATTCTGCGCCGCGTCGCCAGTGCTCCAGTACGGGTCAGCGCATCCGTGATCCGCTCCGGATCGCGAATGCGGGCAATCGATGCCGCCATGACCCAGCAGGGTGAGGTTGTCGCGCGGGCGTCGGCACTGTATCTGCGGCGGGGTGTGCAACCGGAGGGTGAGTTCTGGAGTACCGAGGTCAGCCTGCCGCCGATACCGGATGAGCCGGTCCAATTCGATGACACCGTGCCGATGTTCATCCGGGCATATGGAGCCGACTCGCCCAGCAGCAGGGAGTTCCCTTGGCAGCAAAGCGGTCCGCGGTATGCGTGGGTGCGCGAGGTGCGCGATCTGGTCGACGGTGAGGAGCCGACGCCATTCGTCCGTGCAGCCATGGCCGTCGACGTCACCAGTTCGATGACCAACTTCAGCTCGGCGGGGTTGGCATTCATCAACGCCGACTACACCCTGACGCTGAGTCGATTGCCAGACGGCCCCTACATCGGCTTGGCCGCGCTGACCCATTACAGCTCCGATGGCGTGGCCACCGGCAGCGCCAGTCTGTTCGACCGGCTCGGGCCGATCGGCAGCGGGTTATCCACGGCCATAGCCAATTTCAACTTCAATCCCGGCGGCAAGCGCCTCGGCTCGTAGGTCACACAGCTTCAACGCTCCGAGTCGAGGGCTGCCATATGTGCGGCGGGGTAGCGGTCACCGGCCACTTTCTCCGCGGGCACCGCCGCTTCGATCCGGGCCAGCTGCTCGTCGTCCAATGCCATCTCGACCGAGCGCAGCGCCTCGGCCAATCGCACGCGCGTGCGGGCACCGATCAGCGGCACGATATCCGTCCCGCGAGAGCCCACCCATGCGATGGCCGCCTGGGCCACAGAGATCCCCAGCTCGTCGGCGACACCGCGCAATGCCTCGACGAGAGCAAGATTGCGGTCCACGTTGTCGTCTGCGAAGCGTGGGCTGGCAGCTCGGAAATCCCCTTGTCCACCACTGGATTTCGTCCAGTGCCCACCGATAAGACCGCGAGACAACACGCCGTACGCGGTGATTCCGATACCCAGGTCGCGGCAGGTGCTCAGAATGTCGTGCTCAACGCCCCGTGAGGCCAGGGAGTACTCGATCTGGAGGTCGGTGATCGGCCGCACTGCGGCAGCGCGACGGATCGTGTCCGATCCCACTTCGGACAAACCGATGCGTCGCACGTATCCCGCGTCGACCAGCTCACCGACCGCACCGATGGTGTCCTCGATGGGCACCGCCGGATCCAGGCGCGCCGGCCGGTAGATGTCGATGTAGTCGGTGCCCAGCCGCTGCAGGGAGTAGGCGGCGGCGGCCTTCACCGCGGCCGGACGAGCGTCGTAGCCGACCCAGGAGCCGTCGGGGCCGAGCTGGCCGCCGAACTTCACGCTGAGTTGATAGGTGTCGCGGGATGTGGAACGCAGCGCTTCAGCAAGCAGGAGCTCGTTGTGTCCCATGCCGTAGAAATCGCCCGTGTCGAGCAAGGTGATTCCGGCGTCGAGCGCGGCGTGCACGGTGGCGATGCTCTCGGCGCGGTCAGTCTCGCCGTACGCGCCGGACATCCCCATGCAGCCGAGTCCAAGGGCCGATGTGGTCAATGTTCCAAGCTTCTTCGTTTCCATGAACCCAGTTTTCGTCGGAACCGGCAACGCGACCACGACTCGTTGAACCGGGGACCGCCAGTCCCTCCCTACATGTTGCGCCCGAGCGGACAATGGCCGGGTGGACCGTGAAACGCTGGCCGACTTCCTTCGGCGCCGCCGGGAGGCGGTGAGCCCGGCAGACGTTGGCCTGCCCCCGGGCATACGCCGCCGCACAGTGGGCCTGCGGCGCGAAGAAGTCGCGCAGCTGACCGGGATGTCGGTGGACTACTACGGCAGGTTGGAGCAGGCGCGCAGCGCACAGCCGTCGCCGCAGATGCTGAAGGCGCTGGCCCGGGCCCTGCGCCTGACTGATGACGAAACCGCTCACCTCTACCGATTGGCGGGACATGCGGTTCCTGATCGCGACCTGCAATCGGTCCATGTGCGGCCGGCTCTGATGTTCGTCCTGGACCAGATGCGCGACGCCGCCGCATTCGTCTGCTCCGACACCGGTGTCGTGCTCGCGCAGAACGAGATGGCAAAGCTGTTGATGGGTGATCACGTCATCGGTGAGAGAGGTGTGCACTCCAGCCTCATCTGGCGGTGGTTCGCTGATCCGAGCGCGCGCGACGGCGTTCCCACCGACGATCACCACAAGAACAGTCGGATCATGGTGGCCGACCTGCGAGCGGCGTGGTCCCGCCGGCGTACCGATGCGGACATGCGTGAACTCGTGGAGTGCCTGCTGCAACACAGCCCCGAATTCGTCGAGCTGTGGGAACGTCACGAGGTCGCGACTCGCCGCCTGCAGCGCAAGACATTCCTGACCCGAGTCGGTGCGATCACCCTGGACTGTGAAGTGCTGGCGACTACCGACGGCCAACAGTTGGTGGTTCTCACTCCACCCGCGGGCTCGTCGGCGCTGGAAAATCTGCGAATGCTCGCGGTGCTCGGGGACCAGGCGGTGGGTTTGCCGTGAAAGCGCTGAGCCGCAAGCACATCAACGGGCTGCTGGTCGTCGCGGTCACATTCGCGCTCGTGGCGTGCTCAGAGCCGACCAAACCGCCGGACGCATCGACGTCGACCGCCGAACCGTCGGCGATCACGACCGCCACGCCGCCGACGGTCCGGCCCGCGCAGCCGCGGTTGGCCTCGGATCCCGCGCAGCTGGCCAGGGATCTGGTCGCTGACGAGCAGACGCTGCGCGACCCGTCGTCGGCGGAGTCTGCTCTGGCAGAGGCTGCGCGCCGCCAACAGTCGGCCTACCGCGCCCTCGGCAGACATCCAGAGTGGGACACCGCGGCACGCGCACAGATCCCGCCGGCACTTCTCGACGTCTACGACCGCAACATCGACGCGCGCCGGCAGTTGACCGTGTTGGGCGCGAGCGACGTGAAGGACACGCTGCCCGCATGGCGCATCGGCCCGCCTGCCCCGCCCGAGGAGTTGCTCGGCTACTACCGGAAAGCCGAGGCGGCGACGGGCGTTGGGTGGAACTACCTGGCGGCGATCCATCTCATCGAAACCGGGCTGGGCCGCATCGCCGGCACGAGCTCCGCCGGCGCTCAAGGTCCGATGCAGTTCTTGCCGTCGACATTCGCCGAGTACGGCGACGGTGGTGACATCCACTCACTGCACGACAGCATCATGGCCGCCGGTCGCCACCTCGCCGCCAACGGCTTCGCCGAGGACCGCGATCACGCGATCTTCCGCTACAACAACTCGAACCGGTATGTACAAGCGGCACACGACTATGCCGAGGTACTGGCGGCCGATCCCGCGGCGTTCTCCGGCTATCACCGGTGGGACATCTACTACCGCACCACCGCTGGTGACGTCCTGCTGCCCATCGGATACGTCGCGGCCACACCGATTCCCGTTCACGACTATCTGGCGACGCACCCGCAGTAAATGCCGGCTACGCCCCGGATGGCTTGGTGATGGCTACGCTCATGATGATGAGCAACGGACCCAAGAAGGTGCTGATCATCGGCGGGGGATTCGGCGGCCTGTTCTGTGCCCGCAGGTTGGGCGGTCTGGAGGGCGTCGACGTCACGCTGCTCGATCGCGCAGCCGGTCACCTCTTCCAACCACTGCTGTATCAATGCGCCACCGGAACGCTGAGCATCGGACATATCAGCCGCCCACTGCGCGAGCAGTTTTCGCGCCAACCCAACGTCGTCACCCTGCTCGGTGAAGCGATCGAACTCGATCCCAACTTGCGCCAGGTGACTGCGTTGCGACCCGACGAGACCACCTTCACCCTCGACTACGACGTGCTTGTCGTCGCCGCCGGAATGCGTCAGTCCTACTTCAACAACGAGCATTTCGCCCAGTGGGCCCCGGGCATGAAGACACTCGACGACGCCTTGAGCATCCGCCAGCGGTTGTTCACCGCGTTCGAGATCGCCGAGACGCTGCCGCCCGGACCGGAGCGTGACGGCTGGCTGACCTTCGCCGTTGCCGGTGGGGGCCCAACCGGGGTGGAGTTGGCCGGACAGATCCGTGAGATGGCGACGCGCACCTTGGCCAACGAGTTTCACAGCATCGAGCCGGAGGAAGCCAGGGTGCTGCTGTTCGATGGCGGGCAACGTGTTCTGAAGAGCTTCGCTCCGGACTTGGCGGATAAAGCCACCCAGGCTTTGCAGAAGCTCGGCGTCGAGTTGCGAATGGGAGTGCACGTCACCGATGTTCGGCGAGAAGGGGTGACCATCACCCCGAAGGCGGGCGGCCCCGACGAACAGTTCGCGGCACGAACCGTGCTGTGGACGGCCGGTGTCGAGGCGGTACCGTTCGCGCGGCATATCGCCGAGGTGCTCGGCGTCGGCTCCGACCGCGCCGGTCGAATGGAAGTGGAACCCGATCTGTCCGTCCCCGGGCATCCCGAGATCTTCGTCGTCGGCGACCTGGTCGGACGGGACAACCTTCCCGGAGTTGCCGAGAACGCCATGCAGGGCGGACTACACGTCGCCTCCTGCATCCGCCGCGAACTTGCCGGAAAACCCCGGCGCCCGTATCGCTACCGCGATCTCGGTTCAGCCGCGTACATCAGCCGTGGCAAGGCTCTGTTGCAGGTCGGGCCCGTCAGGGTCGCCGGCTTCGCGGGTTGGCTGGCATGGGGATTCATCCACATCGCATTTCTGACCGGGATGCGCAATCGGGTCAGCACCGTCGCGACCTGGTTGGCGACCATCGCCCGTGCCAGCCGCTACCACCGGGCCTTCATGCTCGGCGATGCCGCCACACCTGAGCAGCGCTACACCTGGTCGACATGGGACCAGCCAATGCCGCCGCCGGCAGAACAGCCAGGACCCGGCAGCTCCTAGCAGGTACCCCTGCGCGGCGCGTGCGAACGGGATAACGCTGTGCCGTCAGTATCGTTTCTGTCGATGGCGCAAGATCGAAGGGAAGGCTCCGCCCGGCTCCGGCGTGGTCTACAGGTCGCACTGCGGGGGCGTCGGGATCCGGCACCCGTCGCCGGCCAGCGCAGCCGCACCTCGGGCGGCCTGGGTGACCTGCACACGCGAAAGGTTCTCGATCTCACCATCCGGCTCGCCGAGGTGATGTTGTCGTCCGGTTCTGGCACCGCGGATGTCGTTGCGACGGCCCAAGACGTGGCCCAGGCCTACCAGCTCACCGATTGTGTCGTCGATGTCACCGTCACCACCATCATCGTGTCGGCGCCACCGACGACGGACCGGCAACCTGTGACCATCGTGCGGTCGGTACGAGCCCGGGCGACCGATTACACCCGGCTGGCCGATCTCGACCGGCTGGTCCAGCGGATCACCTCCGGCGGCGTCACCGTCGACCAGGCCCACGAAGCCATGGACGAGCTGACCGAGCAGCCGCACCCGTACCCGCGCTGGTTGGCGACCGCCGCATGGGCGGGGTTCGCTCTCGGGATCGCCATGCTGCTCGGCGGAACCTGGCTCACCTGCCTCCTGGCTGCCGTTACGTCCGCGGTGATCGACCGATTCGGCCGCCTGCTGAACCGGATCGGGACCCCGTTCTTCTTCCAGCACGCGGTCGGGGCAGCGATCGCAACCCTGGTCGCCGTGGTGGCGCACCGGTTTGCCGGCCTGGCGTTGAGTCCGCTGGTGGCCACCCTGATCGTGATGCTGTTGTCGGGCATGGCGTTGGTCGGTGCGGTACAGGATGCGTTGACCGGCTACATGCTGACCGCCGTTGCCCGCATCGGCGACGCACTGTTCCTGACCGCGGGGATCGTGGTCGGCATCGTCGCGGCACTCCAGATCGCCACCGTTGCCGGCATCGAGATCGAACTGCATGTCGACGCGACCCAGACGTTCGTCACACCGACGCGCCCGCTGCCGATCATCCTGGCGGTACTCGGCGCTGCCTTGGCGGGGGTGTGCCTGACAATCGCGTGTTACGCACCGCTGCGTTCGATGGTCACAACCGGGCTCGCGGCCGGGCTTGCCGAACTGGTACTGATCGGGCTCGGTGGAGCCGGCTTCGGCCAGTGGGTCGCCACCGGAGTCGCGGCGATCGGTGTCGGCTTCCTCGCCACCCTGATCTCGATCCGTCGGCAGGCACCGGCACTGGTGACGGCCACGGCAGGTATCACGCCGATGCTTCCGGGCCTCCCGGTGTTCCGCGCAGTGTTCTATTTTGCCGTCGACGAGAGGTTCAACGATGGCCTGGCCCAGATGCTGGCTGCGGGGGCGACAGCGCTCGCACTCGGCAGCGGGGTCGTGATGGGCGAGTTGCTCGGTTCGCCACTGCGGTACCGAGCCGGACGCATCGGTGATTTCCTGCGCAAAGAGGGGCCACCCGGGCTCCGACGCGCCGTCGGCCGGGATGTCGTGCACCTGCAGCCGGCGGAGGAACCACAACCGAGCGCCACCAGCGGCCAACTTTCGAAGAGTGTCGCCCTGGAACCGGCGACCGCCGACGACACGGACTCCGCCGAGAGCGACGAGCGGCCCGAGGGCGAGCGCGAGGAAACCTAAGCCGGCAAGGGATCCAGCGATGAATTTCGCCCGCCCGCCCGGTCTACTCACTGTCGACGATCACACAGGAGGAATGCGTGGCCCAGTTGCTCAGAGTCCAGAATTTCAACGTCTCGCGAGACGGTTTCGGGGCGGGGGAGAACCAGAGCCTGGAGCGGCCATTCGGCCACGCCGAGCCCGGCGACATGTTCGCCTGGGCCGGCGCGACGGCGAGCTGGCCCAACCGGACCGAACCCGGCGGGAGCCGCGGTCTCGACGACTATCTCACGCGGGACTTCGCCCACAACATCGGCGCAGAGATCATGGGCCGCAACAAGTTCAGCCCACAGCGCGGCCCGTGGCGCGACCACGAATGGCAGGGCTGGTGGGGTGATGAGCCGCCGTTCCACACCCCGGTGTTCGTGATGACTCACTACGAGCGTCCGTCGTTCACCCTGTCCGACACCACGTTCCACTTCATCAACGGTGATCCGGTCACAGTCCTTGAGCGGGCCCGGGAGGCCGCGCAGGGCAAGGATGTCCGACTCGGTGGCGGGGCAACCACCATCCGGGAGTTCCTGGACGCCGACCTGATCGACACCCTCCATGTGGCGGTCTCGCCGATGGACCTCGGAGCCGGATCGCGGCTCTGGGAGTCGCCTGACGAGTTGCGCGACCGGTTCAACGTCGACGTCGTCCCCAGCCCGAGCGGGGTGACTCACCACCTGTTCTGGCGGTGACGTGGGTATCAGCCGAGGATAGGCAGCCGCCGGTTCTCGGCCAGGCGGTCGAGCGCCGCCTGCATCACCGCTCGTACGTGAGCGTCGACCTCATCGACGTCCGGTTCGGCTCCGAACTGTGCCGGGATGTCGATCGGTTCCAGCACTTCGGTGACGATCTTGGCCGGGAGCGGAATGTTGGGTGGTAACAACACGGTCAGTCCGAACGGCAAGCCGACGCTGACCGGAAGGATCTCCAAACGAATCCGATTGAGTCCCAACAGATGAGCGAGTCGATGGCCCCGACTCAAGAACAGCTGGGTCTCCTGCCCACCGATGGATACCGCCGGAACGATCGGCACTCCGGCTTCAATTGCGGTTCGCACATATCCAGTCCGACCGTTGAAGTCGATGGTGTTGGCCCCGAACGTGGGGCGGTAGGAGTCGTAATCGCCGCCAGGAAAGACGAGCACCACCGCACCGGACCCAAGCGCCGCTGCGGCATTCGCCGGACTGGCCTCGATGACGCCCAGCCGATTCATCACCAACGAGAGCGGGCCCATGAGAACGCCGTAATGCGCCAAAGTGTGCAAAGGCCGGTCGTACCCGAAATGTTCGTAAAATGCCGGGCCGAAGATCAGGACATCGGGCGTCATCATCCCGCCGGAATGGTTGCATACGATCAGCGCCGCCCCGGTCGCCGGGATCCGGTCAACCCGGCGAACTTCTGCGCGGTACCAGAGCCGCATGAGCGGTCGAACCGAGGCCGTCACCTGCCGGATGAGCACCGGGTCCCATTTCGAGCGTTCCACAGTGCCCACCGGTGCTCGCCCTTCGTTGGTGCCGACCACCCGATGGTGCGCCATCGACTTCGGGCGACACGGGCGATTGGAGCTTTTCGGCCAGATGCTCCCGTCGGGAAAATCAGCCCTGGCCGGCGAGCCACCGGTCCAGAACGCGGCGGTCCCGTTTCGTCGGGCGCCCGGCACCGCGTTCACGGGCCGCGACAGGAACGGGTGAGACCGGAGGCGGCGCGGGTGTTCGATCGAGGTAGCAGCTCACGGCATCGGCCGCGCCCACTCGCTTTTGGATGACCCGGACCACCTCGACGATCCGCGTCCTGTCACCCAGGCGGGCGCGCACCTCGTCACCGGGAACCACCGTCGTCGACGGCTTTGCCGGCCGATCGTTGACCCGCACGTGCCCACCTCGGCAGGCCGCGGCGGCGTCCGGCCGGGTCTTCGTCAGCCGCACCGACCACAACCACCGATCCACCCGGGCCGACTCCATGACATCCATCATGAACTGCCGATGTCGAGAACTGACGGCTGGCTCCGTCCCCGTAGTGAATGCGACCAAAATGGGTCGCACACCAGCACCGAGGAGAACCACGATGACCAAGTACTTGTTGCTCAAGCACTATCGCGGCGCCCCAGCGGCAGTCAATGACGTGCCCATGGACCAGTGGAAGCCCGAAGAGATCTCGGCACACGTGCAGTACATGAACGATTTCGCGGCACGGCTCGAGGGGACCGGGGAGTACGTCGACGGTCAGGCACTCGCCCCCGAGGGCACGTTCGTCCGGTATGACGGCGAGGGACGTCCGCCGGTCACCGACGGCCCGTTCGCCGAGACCAAGGACCTCATCGCCGGCTGGATGGTCATCGACGTCGACAGCTACGAACGCGCCATCGAGCTGGCGGGGGAGCTGTCGGCCGCACCTGGTGCGGGCGGTAAGCCGATCCACGAATGGCTCGAGCTGCGCCCGTTCCTGACCTCGCCGCCGACCATCACGGAGTGACCTCTCATGTGAACGAGGTCCTGATTCGGAGCCTCACGCCGAGCGTGCTCGGGATCCTCGTCCGCCGCGGGGCTGACTTCGCGGCGGCCGAGGACGCCGTGCAGGACGCGCTGGTCGAGGCGCTCCGAGTCTGGTCGGCCGACCCGCCGCGGGACCCCAAGGGCTGGTTGGTCACCGCTGCCTGGCGCAAGTTCCTCGACGCGAGCCGGGCGGACGCATCCCGTCGCCGGCGTGAGGAACTGGTCGACCTGCAGCCGCCGCCAGGGCCCGCACCCGCGGTGGACGACACGCTGCAGCTCTACTTCCTGTGCGCCCACCCGTCGCTGACGCCGTCATCGGCGGTGGCGCTGACCCTGCGCGCCGTCGGTGGGCTGACCACCCGCCAGATCGCCGAGGCTTACCTCGTGCCCGAGGCGACCATGGCCCAACGCATCAGTCGGGCCAAGCGCACCGTCTCCGGCGTGCGGTTCGACCAGCCCGGTGACGTCGCCACCGTGCTACGCGTCCTCTACTTGGTTTTCAACGAGGGCTACTCCGGCGATGTCGACCTCGCGGACGAGGCGATCCGGCTCACCCGGCAGCTTGCGGCGGCGATCGATCACCCCGAGGTGGCGGGCCTGCTTGCCCTCATGCTGTTGCACCACGCCCGGCGCACCGCACGGACTGCGCCCGACGGCAGCCTGGTGCCGCTGGCCGAGCAGGACCGCGAGCTCTGGGACACCCGCCTGATCGCCGAGGGCGTCGAGATCCTGCAGGCGGCCCTGGCCCGCGATCGGCTCGGCGAATTCCAGGCCCAGGCCGCGATTGCGGCACTGCACGCGGATGCGCGAACCGCCGGCGAGACCGACTGGGTGCAGATCGTGGAGTGGTACGACGAGCTCGTGCGGCTGACCGACAGCCCGATCGTGCGGCTCAACCGTGCGGTGGCAGTGGGGGAGGCCGACGGACCGCGCGCCGGGCTGGCGGCGCTCATGACGCTCGACGATTCACTGCCGCGGTACGCCGCGGTGGCGGCGTACCTGCACGAACGCGAGGGCGATCTGGCGACGGCGGCACGGCTTTACGCCGAAGGCGCGCAGAAGGCACCGAACCTCGCCGAGCGTGACCACTTGACGCGTCAGGCCGCACGGCTCAACGCTTGCCGGTGAGGTTCACCGGGGTGGTTATCAGGTGAACGGCAGGAAGTCTCCGTTGATCCAGACGCCCCAGTGCCCACCTGCAGGCAACTGCGCCCACACCATTGGATGTCCCTGCCATGATTCCGCCGGCTTCTTCGGCGCGCCGGGTGGCGGAAGTGGGTCGGCGCTCGCCGTGGCCGCGCTCAGGCCCAGTGCAGCACCGGCGATCGCGCTCGCGACTGCGACGGTGAAAGCAGTCTTCGTGAAGGTCATTTTGCGCACCTCGGCGTTTCAGACAGAACAGCGGACATGCGAAGCCTATCTAATCGCTTGATTGTGCGCGCAAAGCGGTCGTTGATCTCAATCACGGTGCCACGATGGTTGGTGATTCAGCCCGCACATCAGGAGGCGCCGTGAGTGAGCATGAAGTAAAGATGATCATCTTGTCGACCGACGACTTGGATGAATCGATCCGGTTCTACAGCGAAACCCTGGGTATGCCACTGAAATTCCGCGACGGAACGCACTTCGCGGCGCTCGACGGCGGGCCGGTCACCGTCGCACTGGCGACCGCGGTGGACCATCCCATACCCGGCCAGGTCGTGGTGGGTATCAAAACCGCTGATGTCGACGCCGCCGCGAAGGCGGTCGAAGCAAGCGGTGGCGGCATTGTGAAGGGTCCCTACGATGACGCACACGAGCGCCGTGCCGTCGTGTACGACAACAAGGGCAACGGTTTGGTGTTCTACAAGCCGCTCGCCCGCTCCTGAATCGCTGGCCGATCTGTGCGACGATGCCATGGGCGTAAGCGAGAGGACTGCCGGACATATGACCGAAGAACACGGACCCGCGCTGTTCGCCAGCGCAGCGAAGTTCGCGATCGCAAGCCTGGCCGTCGTCGGTGCTGCACTGGCCGCGGCGGGAGTATCTGCAGCGGATCCGGCGGCGCCCGTCCCCATACCGCCACCCACGGATCCGGCAGCGGCAGCGCCCGGCCAGCCCGTAGTGCTGCCCGGCGAACCCGCGCCGCCGCCCGCTGGTCCGCCGTCGGTGCCTGGTCCGCCGTCGGTGCCTGAGATTTCGAACCCGGTGTACGGCTCGGGTCAATCCGGCTCGGGCCCGCTCGGAACTCTCCGGGACCTATGGCACCAGGCGCAGAACCCGTATGACCTCCAAGGCCCCACCGGGCCTGCCGCCCCACCGCCACCGGGAGCCGGTGTGTCGCCGCCTCTGCCGCCCGGGTATGTCTCGATGAACGCGCCGGGTTCCGAAACTCCCATCGCTGCGCCAGACCCGAACGCCGGGCCCGCGGCGGGTCCGGCTTTGCCGCCCGGTTACTACCCGTTGGACGGTCCGCCGCCACCCGGGTACCAGTTCAACTCGCCGGGGGCGCCGGCTCCTGCAGCCCCGCCGCCACCAGCACCGATGCCGTAGCGAGTTGAGCAGGCTCGTCGTCGTGGAGCCCACGACGACGGCCGGCACGTACAGCTCAACTCGTGGCGTTGAGGATTTTGATCGCGAAGATGAGCGAGTCACCCTGCTGGATTCCCGCGGCGGGCTGACCCTCGGGGTAGCCGTCTTCGGACGTCATTGCGACTGCGACCGTGGAGCCGACCTTCTGACCTGCGATGGCCTTCTGGAAGCCGGCCACGACTCCGTCGAGCGGGAATTCAACCGGGGCGCCCTGCTCGTAACTGCTGTCGAACACCGTCCCGTCACGGCCATTGACGCCCATGTAGCAGACGGAAACCGTGGCCGTGTCTGCGACGACCGGTCCGTCGCCGGCCTTCAGGGTCTGCACCTGAGTCTCAGTCACGCTGAATGGCGCGGTGACGTCGACGCGCGGCGCGACGGTATCGGTGGATCCGGTGACCGCGACGCTGCCGGTGGCGCCAGGAAGCGTCCATTCGGGTGTGCCGGCGTTTTCCGGCGCTGCCATTGGGCAGGTGCTCGCCTCTGTTGCGGTTTCGGCGATGGAGGGCGAGAGAACTTCGGCCAGGGAGGACGTGGTCGGCGATGAAGTCGCCGATGCAGTCTCCGTATCGGAGCCACAGGCGGAGAGCGCCACGACGAGCGCCGCGGAGCACGCCGCGAGCGCGAGGGAAGAGGACACGCGGGGGGAGTTCACCGCCGTCACGCTACAGCCGAAGGATTGCGGCGAGGAAGTCGGAGCTATCGGTGAACGGTCGCAGGTCCCAGGTGGACAGGAGTAGATCCGGGGTGAACCCAGCCTCTGCTGCGTCTTCGAGAAACTGGCTGAACTCGTAGTCGCGGCCGGCGCCGAAGCCGATCACCGCTCGACCGTCAGCCGCAAGGTGAGCGCGCAAACGGGCCAGCACTTGGACTCGGGTACTCGGGGCGAGAAATGTCATCACGTTGCCTGCCGACACGATCACGTCGAACGGTTCGGTGATGCCACGCGCAGGCAAGTCGAGTTCGGCGAGGTCTCCTACGAGCCAGCGCGGTCCAGGATGGTCCTCTTCGGCTGCCGCGATGAGTGCGGGATCGACATCGACACCGACCACGTCGTGGCCGGCCTCGGCCAGATACCCGCCCAACCGGCCCGGCCCGCAACCGGCGTCGAGGATGCGGGCGCCGCGGGGCGCCATCGCGTCCACGAGGCGAGCCTCGCCGGCCAGATCGGCTCCGGCGCGCGCCATGGACCGAAAGCGTTCGATGTACCACTGCGAATGCCCGGGATCCGCGGCGACCTTCTGCATCCAGATGCTCTGCTCGCTCATACGATCATTGTTGCAAGCCGGAAACCAGGGCCGACGGTGTCCAGGTCCGCCAGGAGGGCGACCCGACGAGGAATCCTCCGGCGAGCTGAGCCACGGTGCGTGGACCCCTGACAGTGCTGTTGTCGTAGAAGGTCGCCGAGCCCGCACGCATCGCGGCGACCGCGACCAGGCTCCAAAGCCGTTGATAGCGCTCACGAATCTTATGCTCGGGCACGTCATGGCCGCCCGCTTCCACCCGGTGCCGCACCCGCAGTACGGCGAGTTCCTCCGGGATCAGGACGACGTGCGCGATCACGACGTACCCGGCCTCGTGTGCGCCGTCGACGAGGTCCAGCTTGGAGGGATGAGAGAACACGGTTTCGGCGATGAATGACTCGTCTTGCTCGATGAGTTTGGCCCTGGTGTCGGAGGCGATACGTGCGGCCTCGTAGGCATGGTTGGCCGGGTCATCCGGCCAGCGGCGCTTGGCGATCTCGTCGGCATTGACGACGGAACTGCCCGGAAGCAGCGGCACGAGAGTGAGTTCGATGAACGTGGACTTGCCGGCGCCGTTGGAGCCGACGACCAGATCGAGGCGCTTCACCGCGCGAAGGTCCGGTCTGCGTCAGCGATCACTGCTGGTGTGTGAGCACCGATGTGCTGCCGTCGGGGCGGTACTGCACGATCTCCCCGTCGTCATTGATCGCGACCGTGGTGATCCCGCGCGCGGCCAGGGTCTTGCCGTAATCGGCGCGCGCCAGCGTCTCCTCGATGGCCACAGCGATCTCTGCGTTGAACACGACGCCCTCCTCCTCGGAGAGGTCGCGCAGGGGAGTGTCGCCTGCCAACGCTGCCTCCACCTTGCGGCGCGCGGCGCTCTGCTGGCTCGATACCGCGCGCCCGACGCGGGCCCAGTGGTCGAGCTGCTGTTTCGCCGACCGGCTCTGACGCGCGCCTTCGGCGGCGGCACTGTCGATCAAATCCGCGGCGAACCGAGTCACCCGGTCTGCAGGGTCTGTCATGGCGAGCCTTCGTTGTAGCAGTCTGAAACAAACGTAGCAGAGTGCTACAACCAAATGTTCCCAGGCGCCAAACTAGGCTGTGCGCGCGAGAGTTTCGTCGTAGTCCCAGGCGGCCGGGGTATTCATGCCCACTGGCATCCAATCGGTGTACCAGGTGCCGTTCGGGTGTGCGGCCGTTTTCGAGGTGACGCCTAGGAGCTCTCTGACTTCACCAAGGGGCTTGTCCAGCAGTTCTTCCCAGGGTGCGGCAAAGATGTTGTCGGCGCGGCGGCCTCGCTCGGTAGCTTCTCGGTAACAGCGCAGTTTGTGGCGAAGCGAGGCGCCTGGCGTGATGAGAGTCAAAGTGAGCCCCGCCAACCGGATCGGGCCGGCCGGCTCGGTTTGTCCGCAGAAGAATCCAAGAGCGAGGGCTTCACCGGCCGCGTCCGGGCCGTACCCGGTGATCGCGTGAAGGACGTCGTGAAGTGCCGTGTCCCGCACCACGCTGTAGAAGTAATCCTCGGACCAGTTGTTCTTCTCGGCGATAGGCCGGATGACAGCTTCGCTATACACCCCGGCATCTAGTCGGTTGGTCGTCAAGAACGAACGGAATGCGTGCCCAACACTGCCCACGGGAAGTGATGCCAGATAGTCGTCGTCCTCCAAGAGCGCGAGGATGTCCGGCTTGTTCTCAAACAGTTTGCGCCCGCTGGGATGTGCCTTCACCCGGTGATATGTGCGCGCGCCGGCCGGCGCCTGAACCACCACCAGCATTTCGTAGAGCCGGTCCAGATCTTTGCCTGGTTCGAATAGTGTCCGCCAGCACGACAACAGTTCGCGCCAGTTGATCCTCTCGGGCACCACACCGCCCGCGTTTCTGTATGGAGCCAGTTGCGCAATGGATTTGGTCATCGAATCCTCCTTGAGTAGTTGCACCACGTCAGCTGTCTGACGTCGGCGCGCCAAACAGCGAATCTTCAAAGCCCTTGAGCATCTGCGGCTTTGCGATAGCCCACAAAGCATCGGGGTCGACACCGCCGACCAGATCCGACATCGCCAGTCCCCGTATTGTCGCCAATCCGATCGTTACCGCTTCAGCAAAGCCCGGACTTGCTGCCAATTCCGGGAAAGCGCCAACGGTCCCTTCGACAACACGCAGCGCTTGCGAGTCGGCCACATCCCTCATCGCCGCACGCAACGTCGGATCTGTTCGTGCCGCCACCCAAAGTTCGAGTCCCGCAGTAAATAGCGGACCGCGATGCGCCTGCCAGACCCGATCCAGAAGCTGCCCGATTCGTTCACTCGGCGTGCCGTCGGTGTTCGCCTCGATCATGAACTCGTCGGCCATCTGATTTCCGAGGGATTTGACGGCCTCCGCCATCAGATCGGCCTTGCCTGAAAAGTGATGTTGCAGAGCGCCGAGCGTCACTTCAGCCCTCCCCGCGATATCACGCGTCGACGTATGCGCGTACCCCTTATCCACCAAGCAGTCGATCGTGGCGGCAAGCAAGCGAGACTCCGTTGCCGCACGACGCTCAGCCTGGGATCGACGATGCTCAGCGGACACAAGTCCAAAGTTACATACCATACGAACGACATGTCAATACCATTCGTGCGACTTGTAACTTCGGACCTTGAAAAGGTCGGCTAACCCGAATGTGGGCGTATCGATTGGTCGCGGGGATCCGTGGGATGCCGCCACAGGCTAGATTGCTCATGCATTGTCTACTGATGACATGCACACTTGCATGCTATGGTGCATGTATGCCTAAGACGGTGCAGATCCGTGACATCGATGATGACGTGTATGCCGGCTTGGTGCGACGAGCCGGAGAAGAGGGACTCACGGTCCCTGAACTGCTGCGCCGTGAAGCGGGTCGGCTGGCGGCACGGCCGTCGATCGCCGAGTGGCTGCGACGCACAGGGCGTCGCCCCTCAAACGTGTCCACCGAAGAGGTTTTGACCACTCTCGATACGTGGCGTGGTGAGTGGCCTGATGCTCGTCGTTGACGCGTCGTGCCTGTTCGAAGTCGTCGCCGATACCCCTCGGTCTGCCGAGATCGCGGCCCGACTGGCAGCCGACACCGATCACGCGGCGCCCGAGGTGGTCGACGTCGAGGTGCTCGGCGTGATCCGCGCTCAGTACTTGGCTGGAGCGCTCGACGGGACAGCCGCTGGACAGGCGGTCGCCGATCTGCGCGACTGGCCGGGGGAGCGATTCGCCCACCGGTGGATGATCGACAGGGTCTGGCAGCTGCGTGATTCGGTGCGAGGGTGGGATGCGTTTTACGTCACCCTCGCCGAGGCACTAGACGCGACCCTGTTGACCCTGGATGGCAGGCTCGCGCGCGCGCACGGCCCGAGGTGCCGGATTGAAGTGCTCGGCAATTAGAATCCATCTCATTTGTCGGAGCCATCGAGTTCGATTACGGCGCTGAGTGATTCGGCGATCTCGTCGACCAGGAGCCGGCCAGGGCCCTCGAAGAGTGATGAGGCACCCGGGCCGAACAGTGGCCAGCTCCCGCGCCCAGAGGGGTAGCGCGGTCCGCCGAAGAGTACGACGGCTTCCACGGGATTGGCGTTGGCGAGTTCGGCTTGTCGGGAGTGCCAGATCAATCCCGCCAGTGCACGTCCGCGCCGGCTTTGGCTGAGCGCTGCGCCGGCAAGTCGGCGGGTGCAGGGGTAGTGCTCGGCGGGGCTGGACACCACCTGCGCACGGGAAAGACCGAGCCGGTCGAGCTCGGGATCCCGGAGGTCGCCGAGGGTGGCTGCGGCCGGTACTCGTAGGTGCGCCAACAGCTTGCCCCGTAAGTCCCGCTCGTAAATGATGCGGCTGCTGTGCTGATGGACGTCGTGGAACACCGTTTCGAGTAGCGCGGCGGTCGGGGTTGATGCGAGATACATGCTCGGCAGGCGGTCGGCCGTGGCGGGTTCGTCGATGGGGGAGAAGCGGGCATCCCCGTATCCCGGGTTATGTTCGTCGTAGCCCCAGGTGGCGTCGTAGACCCGGTAGAGCGGGGAGCCCGCGCGCAGCGTCATGGAACGAAGCCGGGGCAGTGATACCGCGACGGGGCAGCCGTCAGGGTCGGGGCAGTCCAGATCTACTGGCGGAACGGTCATCCCGTCGAGTTATGCGGCTGCAGCGGAGGCGAATCGCCGCGCGGCCCGCAGCACCCTGGCCGGCGCCCGACGGGCGAGCTGCTCGGGAATCTCACCGGACAGCAGCGCGGTGGGACTGGTCAGCCACGTCCACAGCGTCCATCCGGTGACCCCGCCGCCGGCGAGCGCTTCCAGTACGGGACGCAGTTCGGCGCGGGGCCGGCCCGATTCGTCGAGCTGAAATGCCGGGATCAGCGTGCGACCGTTGTGGGTGACGGTGAACGCCTCATGGTTGTCGCGGCGACGGGCCAGCCACGTCCTGGTGCTCGAAGCCTTGGCGTCACCGCGCAACGCGCGCAGGGTGTCATGGGTGAACACCGGCGTAGCCAACAGCGCGTCCCGGTGGGTGGCCAGCCGTTGGGCCTGAGCCACGGTGGCCGGTGGCGTGAGAGCGACATTGCCCGCCATCAGCGCCCGGAGAAGATCCGCCCTGGTGGCCGCCACATGATCAGCTTGTAGGACACGGACTTTGCCGATGAGTTCGAGCGCGTCCTCCACATCGCGACGGCTCACCCCGCGCACCTCGAGATGGTCGGCTCGCTCGGCCACCTCGTAGGCATACTCGGCAGCGTTCATGTAGCAAGTGTAGCGCTGTCACAGCTAGCGCTGCAATCGCTGCGGGTTCGCCTCTTTTCGGTCAAGTTCGTCGCGGACGTGGGATCGCGGCGAAACCGTTGCGGCGCACCGTCGTGGCGGTGGTGCGCCACCATCGGCGGTGTGGGTCGGGCTCGCGGCCGGCCGCGAGTCGATGGATCTGGTCGGTGTGCCACTGGATATCGAGAAGCGCGTCAGCGGCGTGCAGGTCGAACACGCGGCCGAGCAGTCCGCGAGCCGTAACGCGCGGAGTGCCGGCGGCGGCGTAGTGGTCGGCATCGCCCAGCAGTCGGTGTGCGGCCTCGGGGTCGATGCACAGCGGCCGGCCGAGGCCGATGACATCGCACGCGCCTTCGGCCAGCGCTTGATCCATGGCACTGCGGGAACGGAAGCCACCGGTGACGGCGAGCGGCACGTTGCCGGCATGCGCGCGAACTTGCTCGGCGTAGGAGAGAAAGTAGGCTTCGCGTTCCCGGGTGCTCTGCCGTGCAACGGATCCCATCATCGCCGGCCGTTCAAATGTGCCGCCGCTGATCTCGATGAGATCCACGCGCTCGCATGCGAGTCGAGCGACGACTTGTTCAGACTCAACCTCGGTGAAACCGCCTCGTTGGAAATCGGCTGAGTTCAGCTTGATCCCGACGGCGAACTCAGCACCGACTGCGCCGCGTACGGCGCGCAACACTTCCACCGGGAAGCGCATGCGCCGATCGAGGTCACCGCCCCATTGATCGTCGCGCAGATTGGCCAATGGTGAGAGAAACTGCGAGATCAGGTAGCCGTGCGCGCCGTGCAGTTGGACGCCGTCGAATCCGGCGTCCTTGACGATCGCCGCTGCCGTCGCAAAGCGCTGTACGGTCGCCTCAATTTCGCCCGCAGTCATTGCGCGCGGGCGCGGCGCACCGGGAATACCGAGGGCGACTGCGCTTGGTGCGACCGGTCGTGTGCGTCCAGCGAGCGGGTTGGCTTGGCGCCC
Source organism: Mycolicibacterium sp. XJ870 (assembly GCF_053483975.1). NCBI lineage: Bacteria > Bacillati > Actinomycetota > Actinomycetes > Mycobacteriales > Mycobacteriaceae > Mycobacterium > Mycolicibacterium sp. XJ870. Next base: position 2,278,673 of record NZ_JBEFTI010000001.1, on the reverse strand, counting down.
TGGGTGATTGAGTTGCACCCAGATGCGGGTGCCGCCGCGCTGGGCAGCCCGAGCCCAGCGGTGCAAGCGATCACGATCACGGTCATCCTCGATGGCGACGTTGCGAGGCTCGGCCATGTGCCGTCGGTCCACGGTCACATTGCCGGTGATGATCAAGCCGCAACCGCTTCGCCCCCAACGGTCGTAAAGACGTTCCAGCCGGTCGGTCGGTGCATTCTCACGATCACTGAGCTGCTCGCTGAGTCCGGCCTTCATCAGCCGGTTCTCCAATACCTGCCCGCACGCGAGGGCCAACGGCTCGCCGATCGCTGTTTCCGGCATACCGCACGCTACATCGTCGACGTAGGACAGTGGCGAACACCAATTGTAAGAACTGAGCCGACCCAGGCGCCGGCTCAGTTCTTACAGTCTCGCCCAACGAGGGTCAGTAGTCCCAGGTGGCCGGGATGAAACGGAAGGCGTCCCCGGCGACCGCCACGTGGCAGACGGACGGGAACGGCAGGTGCGTCGCCACCAGCGCCTCGCCGCTGGCCGCCAGCTCCTGCAGCAGGCGGATCCGGACACGCGCCGATTCTTCGGGGTCGTGTTCGAAGCCGTTCTGCCACTCGGGCTTGTCGAAGCCGGGCTGGAACACGGCATCACCGGCGAAAGTCAGGGCCTCACCCCGGGATTCGATGCGCACGATGCAGTGGCCGGGTGTGTGACCGCCCGTGCGGCGCAGCAGCACACCGGGTGCCACCTCGTACTCGGTCTCGAACGGCCGCAGCTGGCCGCGGTAGAGGTCCAAGAACTGCGTGGCGGTCCGCCGGAGCACATCCGGAATCGGCGCAGGCATGACGGTGTGCGAGAAGTCGGGGTTCTCCCAGAATTCGGCCTCAGCGGCCGCGAGGTGCACGCGTAGGTCGGGGCGCAGCTTGTTCCGCAGCCCGTCGACGAGCAGCCCACCGATGTGATCCATGTGTAGGTGGGTGAGCACGACGTCGGTCACGGAAGACGGTTCGATCCCGGCGGCCGCGAGGCGCATGCCCAGCTGTCCGGCCCGCGGGAAATCGGGGAACTCGGTGCCCAGCCCGGAGTCGATGAGGATGGTCTTGCCGCCGCTGCGCACCACGGCCACATTGAGCGGCCAATCGAGCACTTCCGGCGGCAGGTACATGTCCTTGAGCCAGGCTGAGTACTCGGCAGGCTCGGCGTTGGTGGCCATCGTCGACGCCGTGATCGGTAGCACCCCGTCGCTGATCACCATGACGTCGATATCGCCGACTTTCTGGACGTAGCGCGACGGCACCAACTCGTCGAGCCCCGACCTGTCGACACGCGAAATGCTGTCCAAGCTCATGTTGTTCTCCTCCTGAGGGCTGTACCCGAAGACATGGCGGAATGACCTGTCTTTCTCGTTGAACGCCCTCCGATGCCAGGATTTATCCAGCGGCGTCAAGGATCTGTTCGCGGAGGATGTCGCCGTGACCCGCGTGCCGGGCGAATTCTTCGATCATGGAGAGCAGGGTCCACCGCATGCTGACCTTGCCCTCGAGGGGATTGTCCTTGGTGTCATCGAGGTGGAAGCGGGACGCGATCACTCGTGATCGCTGGCTTGCGCGCTCGAACTCGGCGATGACGTCGGTCAGGGACTCATCGTCGGAAACGGCGAAGGTGCCCTCGTCGCGAGCGGAGTATCCATCACAATCGGATTCGTCGAGCCCGCCCCAGAACCGCTGGAACCAGATTCGTTCCGCGGCAGCGGCATGCTTGATCAATGAGATCGGCGTGGTCAGTGAGGACACAAGACGCCGGCGGGCGTCCGCATCAGACAGGCCGCGTGCGGTTCCGATGAGCGCCACGCGGTTGCGATCGAGCATGTTCTCGATGACCATTCGCTCGGTGCCGTTGGTAATTCGATTGGTACTCAAGAGCATTCATCCTCTTCTGTTGTTTCGTCGGGAAATATCACCCGCCAGTGAGTTCGGTCAGGTGCGAATCAGCCTGCGCCAGGGCGGCTTCGGCTGTTCGCATCCTCTTTTGCGCTTCCTTCGCAGACCCCTGTGCGATGTCGAGCTGCGCATCGGCGTCCTCGAGCTCGCGCTCGGCGGCCGCGAGGGTCTCGAGGAGTTTCTCGTAGCGCCGCCGCGCGGTCGCGACTTTGCCGCTGCGCTCGTTCACCGCCACGAGTGCTTCTTCATGCGCGGCGCGCGCCTCGCTCAGTGCGGTTGCGGCGGCGTCGCGGTTGCGTCGGGCCTCCTCGGTTGCGGCACGGTCTGGGCGTGACTGTTCCTTGGTCGACGGGCGCGGGGGAGTCCGTGACGCCGTATCGGAGCGGGGCTGCGTGCCCACTGCGGACGACGCCCCGAAGTCTCCGAAGCCTGACCACTCTTCGGCTTTGGATAGCCGGCCCAGCCGCGCTGCGACCTCGGGATCGGCGACTGCCGCCTGCAGCGTGCCCGTGACGTCGTCGCGCAACGCCGCCGTCGGATCCCGTAGTCCGGCGGCGCCAAACCCGGCGCGGGCCAGTTCCTGTACAAGTATCCGTTGCGCCGTTGACAGTTCGCGGATGCGTTGTCCGTCCATGGCTGCATGTGCGGCGCGTAGGGCTTCGCGCAGGTCGGTCAATCTCGGGCGTACTGTCGCATCGGTCAGCGCCAGCAGGTTCACCACCCACGCCGCCGTCGTCGGCCGTCGAGCCGCGGCGATCACCTTGGCCGCCTCCGCGTCACCACGCTCCCTGGCCGCCGCTGCGAGCTCTTTGCGCCGCGCGATGAACTCCTCCGGCCGCGTGCCGTAGAGAGAGTCGAGGTCGGCGTCGCCTTTGAGGTTCTTCACCACCAACGATCGTAGGCCGCCACGTGCATGTTGCGCCCCCGAGTGCCCGAGCCGTGGATCGCGTTGATACACCGGCGATGACGTAGGGACAACGCCGGAGGAAACATATGAGGCCGCCTCGTGTTGTAGCGGACGACTCAACCGAATTGGTATGCCACCGTGACGGCCAGGGTTGCCGTGACCAGAGTGAGAGCGGGCAGGACGGCGCTGAAGTGGCGATCGCCCACCCGCAGGTGCGCAATCACCGCTCCGATGAAGAACAGCACCAATCCGATGGCCGCCGCCAACCCGATCGGCGGCAACACGAATCCTGCGATCAGCCCCAGCGCGCCGGCGCCCTGCAGGGTGCCCAGCGGGACCATCCAGGACTGCGGGACCTGGACTTGCTTGGCCGCGGCGACCGGAATCGGGTGATGCGTGTAGTTCATCCACGTTCCGGCAGCGGCGGCGAGAGCCGTGACCAAAGTCAGGATGACGTAGAGGACGAACACGGGGATTCCTTCCTAGGAGCGAAAACAGGGATAACGCAGTCCGGGGGCGCGCGGCCTTCTGTATCCAGTGTTGGCTCTTCGGGCGTTGCCGGTCCAATACCCGTGTCCATAACCTGTTGGAATGGATGTCGATACCCGGCTGCTGCGTTACTTCGCCGCTGTCGCCGAGGAGGAGAATCTGACCCAGGCGGCACAACGGCTATACGTGTCGCAGCCGGCGTTGACCAAGCAGGTCAGGCGGCTTGAGACTCTGCTCGGTGTGCGCCTGTTCACCCGTTCACGGACGGGCATGTCGCTGACGGAAGCCGGGCGCTCCCTTGCCCGTTCGGCCCCTGCGCTGCTTGCCGATTGGCAGCGCGCGGTCGCCGAGACGAAGGCCGCGGCGGCGCGGGAGGCCCTGGTATTGCGAGTCGGGTTCCTTGCCAGCGCCGCCAACGAACAAACCCAGCAGATCATCGCGGATTTCGGCGAGCGCAGGCCCGGCTGGCGAGTCGAGATGAGGCAGAGTTCCTGGTCGGATCCCACGGCAGGACTAGCTGGGGGCAGCGTGGATATCGCCCTCTTGCGGTTGCCGTTTCCCGGCCAGGAGTCCTGGCGGGTTGAGGTGCTGCTGACCGAGTCCCGCTGCGTTGTTCTGCCGAGCTCGCACCGCCTCGCCGGCCGCAGCGAGATTGCCTTCCATGAATTGCGAGACGAGCCGTTCGTCGCTGCGCCGGACTCGACCGGCCAGTGGCGCGACTACTGGCTGGCCGTCGAAGAGCGGCACGGCGATCCGCCCCGAATCGGTGCTGTCACCGAGCATCCGGACGATTGGCTCAGCGCGATCACCAACGGATACGGCGTCGCCTTGGCCCCCGAATCCAGCGCCCGCTACTACCGGCGTCCCGGCGTGGTGTTCGTGCCGGTGACCGGCGTCGGCCCGAGCCGGGTCGGCGTGGTCTGGAACCCTGCCGACGGCGACGAACCGGTCATTGTGGATTTCGTCGGCAGCTGCATGCGCTTCAAGCAGTCCTGACACTGGGCCGTCGGGCAATCCGGTTCCCGACTCAAACCATGCCGACGTGACATTCTGGCCTGGTGATGGCTGTGCGGATCGCTGAGCCCGACGAACTGAGCAAACACGACTTGGATTCCGCTGAGGCGTTGGTCCGATCGGCATTCGGTGACAGCTTCCGTACGCACGACTGGCTACATGGTGTCGATGGTGTTCATGTGTTGATCACCGAAGGCGGTGTGCTGCTGGCTCACGCGTCGGTAGTTGCTCGCACGTTGCGCCACGATGGCGTTGTCTTTGATGCCGGTTACGTCGAAGGGGTTGCCGTGCGCAGCGACCGACAGGGCCGCGGGCTGGGATGTCTCGTGATGGACCACACGGAGTCCCTGGTTCGCACAAGGCACGCCATCGGTGCTCTGAACGCGGTGGAGAGTGCGGCACCGTTCTATGCGCGCCGTGGCTGGAATCCTTGGGATGGTCCTACCCAGGCAGACACGCCCAGCGGATTAGTGGATACCTACGACCCGGCCGACCGGATCTTCCTTTTGACATCGTCGAGCACTCCGTTCGGTCTCGCGAAATCGACACCTCTGATCTGCGATTGGCGTGCCGGCGATCTCTGGTAAGTGCCGCCGTCTTCCAAGTGCACGATGTGATGGGCGTGTAGGCCGCGGGTGGCGGCGCAGCCGGGTACCGCGCAGCAGCGGTCGCGATGTTCGAGTTGGGGCACGCCTCAGTGGGGAAAGAGGCTGCGGCCGAGGACATGACCTGATTATCGCAGCCGGGTACGACAATTATCTCTGCGTGAGTGCGTCATCATCCACGTGCTCGTGCCGCCAGCATTCGTCCCAGGGTTGAAAGCGGCGGCGTCAACTCTCGGGTGGTGTAGCAGGCGGAATGTGACGAAATGCTCACCGCCGACGAAGGTTACGAAGGATCGCCTTCGGCGGGGGAGTTGTCTTTGGCCAGGTGGTGCAGGACTCGTTCGTTGAGGGTGGCGAGCATGTCGAGCTCAGCCGGGGTGAACAAGTCGATGAAGTTTCGGCGGACGTCTTCCACGTGCCTCGGTGCCGCCTTCTCGATCGCCGCGAGGCCGGCCGGCAGCAGACAGACCATGGTGCTGCGGGCGTCGTCGGGATTGGGTTCCCGGCTGACCAGCCCGTCGTTCTGCATGCGCCGCACCTGGTGGGAGAGACGGCTCTTCTCCCAGCCCAGTGCCTCGCACAGGGCGTGGGCGGGCATGCGGTCTCCGTCGAGAGCCGAGAGTAACGCGAGGACCTCGTAATCGGACCCGGACAGGCCCGATTCCTGCAGGCGTCGGCTCAGGTGGACTTCGATTTGTTGATGCGCATGTATGAAGGCCCGCCAGGCGCGGTCTTCACGAACGTTCAGCCAATTCGGGTTCATCGGCCTCCTCACCTTTCCATTTGTTGACACGTCAACCAAAGCACATTATGGTTGAGTCATCAACCATTGATTGACAGTGTAGACGGGACATCTCATGAGCAGCATCAGCATCATCGGCTTGGGGAACATGGCCAGCGCCTTGGCCGAACGGGCGCTCGCTGGCGGCAACGCAGTCGAGGTCATCGGACGCGACCCGGTCAAGGCGAAGGAATTGGCGACGGCGCTCGACGGCGCCACTGTCGGGACGGCCGGGACCGCCCCGGCGGGCGACATCGTTATCGTCGCCGTGCCATACGCCAACGCGGCGGCGGTGGTCAGCGAATACGGGGATGCCCTGGGCGGCAAGGTCATCATCGATATCACCAACCCCGTGACCCCCGATTTCACGGGCTTCGTCACCCCCGAGGGCAGTTCCGGCGCGCAAGAGATCGCCAAGGCTGCCCCCGCCGGCGCGCATGTCGTCAAGGCGCTCAACACTCTGTTCGCCAATGTTCTGGCGGCCGGCTCAGCCGAGGGTCGCCCATTAGACGTGTTCATCGCCGGCGATGACGCGCAGGCAAAGGCACGTGTGTCGGAGTTCATCGAGAGCCTGGGCCTGCGCCCAATGGACGCCGGTCAGCTGCCCATGGCGCGGGCACTGGAGAACGCCGCCCTGCTGCAGCTTGGCCTGATGACCCACTCCGTCAAGCACACCAACTTCGTCCTCGGCGTCAGCATTCTCAGCTGACTACGCGCACCAGCCCCTACACCTACCCCCAAAAGGACAGTCACATGCGCGTTTTCGTCACTGGCGGAACCGGCCACTCCGGTTCGTACATCATCCCCGAACTCATCGCCGCCGGGCACGAGGTCACCGGCCTGGCCCGGTCCGGCACGTCCGCGACGGCCCTGTCCGCGCTCGGCGCGAAGGTGCGTCGCGGCAGCCTCGAGGATCTCGACGGGCTCAAGGAGGCGGCCGCCGACTCCGACGGCGTCATCCACGTCGCGCACAGGCAAGACCTGCTGCCGTCCGGCGGCATCGACGCGGTGACCGCCGCGGAACTGCCGGTCATCGACGCGTACGGCGAGGCACTCGCTGGAACCGGAAAGCCGCTGGTCGCGGCTGGCAGCATGGCCTCGCCCGGGAATCTGGGCCGGCCGGTGACCGAGGAGGATCCGGCCCTGCTCAGCGGCGATGAGCACAAGGGCACCCTGCGCTTCCGTAACGCCGTGGAGACCGCCGTAATCGGTCTCGCCGAGCGGGGAGTGCGGTCGTCGATCGTGCGACTTCCCACCATCGCGCACAGCACGACCGATAGTGCAGGCTTCCTCCCGGGACTGATCGCGCTCGCGAAGGAGAAGGGCTTCGCCGGCTATCCCGGAGACGGCGAGAATCTGTGGGGTGCCGTGCACATCCGCGATGTCGCCTCCCTGTTCCGCTTGGCGCTGGAGAAGGGTCCGGCTGGCAGCTATTGGCACGCGATTGAAGACGGGGGCATCCCGTTCCGCGAGATCGCCGAGGCCATCGGCAGCCGTCTGGGCCTGCCCACCGCGAGCGTTCCCAGGGACGTACTGATGCTGCCGGGGTACTTCGGCATGTTCACGAACCTGGTCACGATGGATCTCCCGGCCTCGAACCTGATCACGCGCCAGAGCCTCGGCTGGGAACCCGTCCAGCCCAAACTGCTCGCCGACCTGGACAACGGCCATTACTTCTCCGGCCGGCTGACGGCCTAAGCACACCAACCACATTCACAAATCACCGGGAGTAACCATGACGACGTTCGCCGCGCACCGCGACACCTTGGAGTCCTTCGTCGACTGCATCAACGGCGGCGCAGACGAAGACACGCTCACCCGATTGCTCGCCGAGGACGTGGTGCTGTACGGCCCGTTCGGCGACGAGCCAGTCACCGGCCGCGAGGTCGCCGTGGAAACCATCAGGAAAGTCAACAAGCTGTCATCCGACGACACCTACATGGAGGTCCTCAGCGGCGAGACCCACCACGCCGCACACTTCCGGCTGCAAGTCGGAGAAGCCGCAGTCAACGGCATATTCTTCGTCCTGCTCGACGTGGACGGCAAGATCGCCGAGGTGAACATCTTCTACCGCACTTTGCCGTCCGGCGTCGCACTGCAGCGGAACCTCGCGGATGCAATCGGCATGCAGCCCTGGGAATTACGCACAAATGGGCAGTGATTCGGCGGACTTACGCTGCTGCCGCAAAGCGCCAAATAAGGAGAAACCCTTTACGGGGCAATGCAATAAGCAGGACTACTTTGCCGGTACACCGGCGTACTCGTACCCGCACCAATCAACTGGCTTGGCTGGGTCGAGTGCCGGTTCGGACCTTCACAGCTCAACCTGAGGTACCAAGGATCTTGAGGCCGTGCAGGAAGACCGCGAGGCCGCGCTGAAATTCTTCGTCGGGCGTGATGAGTCGGGCCGTGCGGGCCGCTTCGGCTACCCGGGGGAATTCAGTGTTCGAAAGCGCGGCCATAGCAGCGGTGCCCGACCCGGACAGGGAACCCAGGTGCTGATTGGTGAGACTGCCGAGCAGGTAGCTGACGAGGCTGCGTTGCGCGATGGCCCTATCTTTTCCGGTTAGGCCCGCCTCGGCGAGCACGTCCAGCATCGCCTCGATCCAGCGCAGGGATGCGAGTGACTGATGGCGATGGGCGAGTAGGAGGGGGACGGCCGCGGAATGGGCGCCGATGGCGCTGCGGAGGCGATCCATCAACGCCTCGATCTGGTCCTTCCAGGAGAGCTCGACGGGCAACCTGAGGTCGATGGGATCCAAAAGGTGCTCCACGATGCATTTTTCGAGTTGTTCGCGATCGTCGACGTAGCGGTAGAGCGCCATCGCGCTCATGCCGAGTTCGCTGGCCACGGCCCGCATGGAAAGGGCGGCAAGTCCGCCGCGATCCAGTACAGCTAGCGCGGCAGTGGCGATGGCGGCTCGGGTCAATGTTCGAGATCGGGGCATCACTTGAAAGTTTACGCTGTACGCCTACAGTGGGAAAGGGCGGAGCGTATCTGGCCCGGCCAGAGCCGCGATGCACCGTCAGTTCCAAACTTATTGCCGACGGGAGGAACTCACGTGATGTTCACCGAACTGTTCGTGCCGAGGGGAGCACATTCGCGGGCGGAACTCGAGCGACTTGCGCACCGGCTCACCGCGCACGGAATGCACGATGACCCGCAGGCCTTCAGCGAGCCAGACGCCGAACGCGCCGACCCTGGTGTCCTGGATTTCCTCGAAAGCATCACCCATGTGGTCGTGCATGAGGTTGACGTGTGGGTCGCCGGGGGCCGTCGGCGCGACCCGACCGAACCACCGCGCTACGTCGTGCGTGTCTATGTGCCGGGCCCGTGGCGCAAGCCGTTGAGCGAGTACTTGATTGGCCGTATTACTCGCACGTTGGCTGAGGCGGACGCCGATTCAGGCCGGGTGTATCGGCAGCCGCACGCAGAGGTGCATGTCTTGGGTGTACCGGAGGGAAGCTACGGCGTGTTCGGGCGCGTTGTCAGCGACTCCGTCCTGACGGACATGATCAGTGACGCTGTCCGGGGCTTCGGAGAAGTGCCCGACGGGATGGCGGTCGACCCGGTATGTGGCGCGACGGTGCGGGTCAACGACTCGGTCGCCTTCACCGCGGAGGTAGGCGGAAGCACGTACGGATTCTGCTGCCCCGGTTGCCGTCGTACTTTCCTTGATCGTCACCAGGGCACCGCGGCAGATGCATGATGGCTGAGGTCGTAAACGTTCATCAGGACGAAGTCTGGAATGGTGTGGACGGTGTCCATTGGGCCGACCACTTTGAGCGCTATGACGCGATGGCCCAGGGCTTTGACCGCGAACTGCTGGTTGGCGCTGCGCTCACCGAAGCGAGCGACGTACTCGATATCGGTTGTGGGACTGGTCAAACCACGCGGTTGGCTGCGCGACAGTCCCGGCGGGGCAGGGTTGTTGGTGTCGACCTGTCGGCGCCGATGTTGGAGTGTGCGCGCCGGCTCGCCACCGAGGAGGGGATCACCAATCTCTCGTTTGTGCGCGCAGACGCGCAGGTCCATTCCTTCCCAAGAGATCACTTCGACGTCGCGATCAGCCGTGCCGGGGTCATGTTCTTCGCCGATCCGGTCGCTGCGTTCGTCAACATCTTGGACACGATTCGACCCGGCGGTCGCGTCGCATTCGTCACGCATCGTGACGCAAGCAAGCCGTTTCAAGCCATCTACGAGGCCGTAGCTGAACACGTCGCTGTTGCGGACGAGCTGAGCGGAGACGGCGTGGAGCTATTCGCTGAGCCGCAACAGGTCGGGTCGATCCTTTATGGGGCGGGTTTCGTTGAGATCGTGGCCAAGCCTGTGGATGTCGTCAGTTTCATCGGTCGAGGAGCCGAGGAAGCGACGGACTTTCTATTCGATGGGCCGTTGCACCCAATGCTCAGGCACGCCAATGCGGCTGGTCGGCACCGGGCGCGTGCTGCGGTCCTGAAAACGTTGCGAGGCAGTGAGTCGGATGACGGGGTCCGGCTTCCGGCCCATGGATGGCTATACACCGCAACAAAGCCCGGCCGGCGTCGTGGGCCATAGCGGTTGCCCGGCTATCGCACATCGTATCGAGACTGGTGCGTCGGATGAAAACTATTGGGGTGCAGTGGCACTGACTAGAGGCGGGCTTGCAGTCGGTAGGCCGGGGCGGCTATGGCGTGGTGGGCTTCAACTTCTCCCTTGGCGTCAACTTCGACTGAGCTCGCCGCTTGGGGATGGCGTTGTCGATGAGGACGGCGGCGATGGCGGCGGCGGTGGCGAAGGTTTCGCTGTCGAGGACTCGGTTACGGGCCGAGGCGCCATCCAAGAGCAGCGCCAGTTGTTCGCCGAGTTGTTCGGGGTCGGTGGCGCCGGCCTCGCGCGCGGTATCGGTGAGCCGCGCGGCGAAAGCCTTCTTGTAGTCGCGGGCATGCATGCGTGCCGGGTGGCCCGCGTCGTGGAGTTCGACGGCTGCCGCGATGTACGGGCACAGGGGAGCGCGAATGTCGAAGGCGGCGAGGAGCCGTTCGCGGGGCGTGAGGTCGGTGCGGTCGAACACCTCAGGCAGGACGTCGGGATCGAACCGGCGTAGGTGTTCGGCGATCAGCTCATCCTTGCTGGTGAAGTGCTGGTAAAACGTGCGCTTGGACACCTGGGCCACCGCGCAAAGCTGGTCCAGGCCGGTGCTGTTGATGCCTTGATCGCGGAACAGCTGTCGTGACGCGCCGAGGATGCGCTCTCGTGCGCCTCTGCCGCGGCGCAGGCCTCGCGGCCCCTTCTCCAACTCCGTCATACGCCCAGTTTAGCCGAGGTGGGTACGGATCGGTGTGCATAGCTTGCGCTTCGCGTGGCCGTCCGATACGTTAAGCACGCAGATCGGTGTACATAGCACTGGCGCTGGCGATTGAATGGAGTAATCGTGGGAAAGCTCGATGGCAAGGTCGCGGTAATCACCGGCGCAACAAGCGGTATGGCGCTGGCCGGCGCCAAGTTGTTCGTGGACGAAGGAGCCCACGTTTTCATCTCGGGCCGACGGAAGGACGCGCTGGACCAGGCCGTCGAACTGATCGGCCGGAATGTCACTGGCGTGCAGGGTGATTCGGCCAACCTCGACGATCTGGACCGGTTGTTCGACACGGTCAAGCAGGAGAAGGGCGCGATCGACGTGCTGTGGGCGAGTTCCGGGACGGGCGCGCAGAGCAAGCTCGGCGAGATCACCGAGGAGGATTTCGATGCCGCCTTCGGGCTGAACGCGCGCGGCACGCTGTTCACGGTCCAGAAGGCGCTACCGCTGTTCAACGATGGCGGCTCGATCTTCATGACCGGGTCGAACGCGTCGCTGCGGGGCTACCCGAATTGGAGTGTGTACGCAGCGAGCAAGGCCGTGCTGCCCGCCTACGCACGGGTGTGGGTGTCGGAGCTGAGGGACAGGAAGATCCGGGTGAACGTGCTGACCCCCGGCCAAGTCGCCTCGCCGATGTTGGCAGAAGTGATGGACGACGAGATGAAGGCGCAGTTCGAGTCCGTGATCCCGCGCCGAGAGATGGGCCGCCCCGAGGAGATCGCGTCGACCGCGTTGTTCCTCGCCTCCGACGACTCGAGCTATGTCAACGGCATGGAGTTGGTGGTCGACGGCGGCACCACAGTGATCTGAGCCAGAAGCTCCCAAACCTGCTACAACACAACGATGTTAGGGACTACCATGACCACCTTCGCCCCGCACCGCAAGACGGTGGAGTTCTTCGTCGACAGCATGCACGGCGGCGCAGACAAAGACGCCCTTTCCGGAATCCTCGCCGAGAATGTGGTGCTGTACGGCCCGCTCGGCGATGAGCCATTCACGGGCCGCGAGGCCGTCCTGGAAGCCATGCGGACGGTCGGCACCGTGGCGGCCGACCTCACCTACAAGGAAGTCCTCAGCGGCGAGACGCACCACGCCGCGTACTTCCGGCTGCAGATCGAAAACACCGTGGTCGACGGAATGGACTACATCCTGCTCGACGCGAACGGGAAGATCGCCGAGGTGACCATATGGTGGCGCCCGCTGCCGTCTGGTGTCCAGATGCAGGGACACCTTGCCGGTCTCCTCGGCATGCAGCCCTGGGAACTTCTCACCCATTCGCAGTGACCGCGCGGCCTGATCTCCAAAGTGCATGTGAGCACCACCAACTCGCTCGAACGAGACAACAAGTGAAAGAGACCACGCCATGAGCAGCATCAGCATCATCGGCTCGGGGAACATGGCCAGCGCCATCGGCGCCCTGGCCGTCAAAGGCGGCAACGCCGTCGAAGTCATAGGTCGCGATGCGGCCAAGGCCGCAGCCCTGGCCGGCACGCTCGGCAATGGCGCGACAGCCGGAACGTGGGGCGCCACGCCAGCGGGCGAGATCGTCTTCCTCGCAGTGCTTTTCGATAGCGCCGTGCCGACCGTCAATCAGTTCGGGGACGCGCTGGCAGGCAAGATCATCGTCGACATCACCAACCCCTTCAACGCCAGCGTCACCGGACTGGCCGTCCCTGACGGCACCTCCATCGCGAAAATGGTCGCCGAGGCCGCCCCGAGGAGCGCCCATGTCGTGAAGGCGTTCAACACACTGTTTCGCGACGTCCTGGCTGCGGGTGGTCCGCTGGATGTGTTCATCGCCGGCGATGACGCGCAGGCCAAGGCGAGCGTGTCAGCGTTCATCGAGAGTCTCGGACTGCGCCCGCAGGACACCGGCGGCCTGAGCATGGCGCACTGGCTGGAGGGCGCGGGCCTGCTGTCAGTAGGCCTGGCCAGCCATGGCGTTGGGAACTTGAACTTCTCCCTCGGCGTGAACCTCGGCTGACAGTCGGGCACGACCTCGCGGGGCGGGCCCCGTGCCGGATCCGACGGCGACGGGCATGACACTAAAAATGCGACAGGACACAACATCTCATGAGCAGGGTTCACGCGATGAAGCTTGGTTTCGTCATTCCTATCGTCGGGCCTGCTATCAGCAGCGCGGTCGGCCTGAGCGTGTTCTGCCGAGGGCTCGAGGACCTTGGTTATGACACGCTGTGGGTCGGCGATCGACTGGTCACACCGGTGAATATGCAGAGCACCTATCCGGGCAAAGAGCAGCCGTACCCGCCGCAGATGACCCGTTACCTCGATCCGGTGCTGCTGTGGACGGTCGCCGCGACGGCAACCAGTCGGGTGCGGCTGAACGCGAGCACGCTCAGCACGTTCTACTACGAGCCGACGCACCTGGCCCGGCAGCTGACAACCCTCGACGTGCTCAGCGACGGCCGGCTTGACGTTGGCGTGGGGGTCGGGTGGATGAAGGACGAACATGACATCGCCCGCGGTGCAGACTGGCGCCGGCGCGGGCGGATGCTCGACGACGTGCTGGCGTTCCTGCAGGAATGGTGGACGACCACTCCGGTGTCGTGGGACAGCGAGTTCTTCTCCCTGCCGCCGGTCCATGCGGACCTGCGCCCGGTCCAGGCTGGTGGTCCGCCCATCTGGATCGGCGGGGCCAGCGAGGCCGCGATGCGTCGGGTCGGCCGCATCGGCACCGGCTGGCTCGGGGTCGAGGGTCTGCAGGATTCCGACCACTTGTGGTCGATCGCCCGCCGGGTGGCGCAGGACGCCGGTCGTGATCCTGACACACTGAAGACCGCCATGCGGATCAACGTCGAACCCGGCATGTCCGTTGACTCGGTGGTCGACAAGATCGAACGTTTCTCGGGGGACGGCGTCGATGAGGCGATCGTGGATGCCTTCGCACTGTTCCCCAGCCTCGAGCAGCTGCTCGACTTCGCCAGCCAGGTAATCACCGCATGGAGTAATCGTGGGAGGGCTTGCTCGGAGAGCAGGTGATGAAAACAATTGGGGTGCAGCGCGATACCGCTTATGCCTCAAGACCGTTGGTCGATCTTCAGCCGTAACATCAGCATGGCTGTGGCGCGCTGGGCGCAGGTGCTGCGGGAGCGAGGAGTGCTTGACCCGATTACTGCCAGTGGATTCACCTGAAAAATGCGGCTGGAACAGGAGAACTTGCCTGCGAGTCGTGGGCGACTGCTACGCGACGTCTTCCCGCAGCGGCGCATGCGGGTGCGCAGGCCGCGATGAAGGAAATCTACAACGCCGAGGACGCCGACAGGCGCGGGCGGCGATCACCGCGTTCGAACGAGACTACGGCGCGAAGTTTCCCCAAGAGCGACGTACTCACCCGCCTCGGGGCCTCAGAGGTTCCCGGACAGGGGAGGGATATGCGAGACTGCGGAGAACTCAGAATTGGGACGCGAAGCGGCCTGACTCATTTGGCGGAAGCGGGCGTTTTAAGCGGAATGGCGCGCCACTCAAGTGTTTCGGTTATAGTCCGGGCCGGCTGGGAGTTCGCCGAAAGTTGACCACCCCACAGGAAGACGCGCGAGGAAACCGATGAGGACGATCGCATACCGCCAGAGGGCAGTCCTGGGCATGGCCGCCGTCGCACTGATGACTGTGGGCTGCAGCAACGGCCAGACTGTCGATTCGTCGATGCCGCCTCAGGTCGCGTTGATCGTCACCTCCACGGTTGAGACTCCGCCGCAGCCCACCGAAGTGAAGCTCATCGGGGAGAGAGACGTCGAGGTGACCCTGACGGGTCCGATCGCTGCCAAGTACTCGTCGGCATCCCAGAGTCAGAGGGAGGGACTAGGCAAGCCACTGACGGGTGACCGTAACGCGGGAGCACGGGAGAGCGGCGTGCTGTTCCAGCAATTCCAGGGCGGCGTAATCACTGCCAAGAACGACGAGGCGGGCACGCCTGGATATATCACCTGGGGCAAGATCCGGGAGGCCTGGAATGTCCCGCGCGACCCTGACGGCGTGCCTGCGGTCATCGGCGAAAACGGCTCGGTGGGTCCGCTGGGCGCACCCACCAGCGACGAGAACGCCGTCGGCGATCTGCTCGTGACGACGTTCGAGCACGGCAAGGTCGAGTACAACACGACGACCGGCCAGGTTGAGGTGACGATCAACGACAAGGTCGTGCCCTCCGGGCTGTAGACGGCGGCAAAGGCCAGCAGCATTGCGCGCCAATCGATTCTGTCCGAAAGCCATCCATCCGACATTGCGTCGCGGGCTCACCCGTTGTCCCGCCAGGTGAGCACCTCCTTGAGAGACGCGAGGTCGTAACCGTCGTCGGCGGTGAGTTCGGTCTGGAACAGCGTGACTCCTGCCTCGCGAAAGGCATCGGCGCTGTCGGCGTTCTCCCACAGCGTCGAGCGTTCGATGTCAGCGCCGTTGCGGCCGAACGTCGCCGCCAGCTCATCGACGCGGTCGCTGGACTTGCGGAAGGCGTCGAGATCCTGGAACGCGTGCCAGATGTCGGCGTGCCGGGCAACGGCGGGCAGCGAGCGCTTGGGTCCCGTGCCGCCGATGAGGATCGGTAGCTTGCGCACGGGCGGCGGAATCAGTGCTGCGAGTCGGTTCTCGATGCGGATCAAGCTGTCGTCGAACAGATCGAAGCGGGAGCCGAAGGTGCCGAAGTCGTAACCGTATGTGGTGTAGTCCTTTTCGTACCACCCCGCGCCGAGGCCCAGGATGAGCCGGCCGCCACTGATGTGGTCGACGGTGCGCGCCATGTCAGCGAGCAGGTCCGCGTTGCGGTAGCCGACGCCGGTGACGAGGAGCCCGATCTCGGCGTGTGAGGTGATCTCGCCCCACGACGCCAGCGCGGTCCATCCCTCGAAGTTGGCGACGTCGGGCTGCTCGTCGAACATGACGGGCTTGCCGTCGACAATGCCCTTCATCGCCGGGCGGTGGAAGTGGTCGTAGCCGAAGATCACGTCGACGCCTAGGTCATCGGCGGCGAGGACGGCCTCGCGCCAGGTGCGGTAATCGGGGGTGCCGCCGGGCTGGATCTGCACAGCGACGCGGACGGGACGGTTCATGGATGCTCCTGAGTCGGGGAGGGGCGACTCTTGAGCCAAGTTCATTGGGCGCGGAGTTTATTCCGCATCGGCACGTCGGCCTATCCCAGGATCGCCCGCGCTGCGCGTTCCGCGACCAGCATGACCGGCGCGTTGGTGTTCCCGGACGTGATGGTGGGCATCGCCGAAGCGTCAGCCACTCGAAGGCCGGCGACGCCGTAGACGCGACAATCGGTGTCGAGCACCGTCGCGGCGGACCGTGGCAGACCACGCGTGTCAAAGGCTCCCATCGCGCAGGTGCCCACCGGGTGAAAGATGGTTGTACCGAGTTCGCGGGCCGCCTGCTGCAGGTCTTCGTCGCTCACCAGTTCCGGGCCAGGAAGTAATTCTTCCGGGCAATAGCGGGCCAAAGGCTGCGCCGCCATGATCCGCCGGGTCATCCGGAGTCCGCGCACGGCAGTTTGACGATCGTCATCAGTGGACAGGTAGTTGCAGGAGATCTTCGGGTAGATAAGCGGATCTGCGCTGGCGATCCGCACATGGCCGCGCGAGCTGGGTCGCAGATTGCACACCGAGGGAGTGATCGCTCCGAAACGGTGCAGAGGTTCGCCGAACTTGGCCAACGACAAGGGCTGCACATGCCACTCCAGATCGCAACTGGCCTGCGCGGGATCGCTTTTGGCGAAAGCCCCCAGGGTGGAGGGCGGCATGGTCATGGGTCCTGAGCGCAGCAACAGGTACTGAAGTCCCATCCCTCCACGGGTGATCCAATTCCGGTACAGGGTGTTGACGGTCCGGGCGCCCCGCATCCGGTAGATCGTTCGCAGCTGCAGGTGGTCCTGGAGGTTTTCACCCACTCCCGGCAGATCGACGGCCACCGGCACTTGATGCTGCGTAAGCAGCTCGGCTGGGCCCAGACCGGATGCCTGCATCAGATGCGGCGACCCGATCGCTCCGGCGCTCAGGATCACCTCACTGCGGGCTTGGACATCGACGATTTGGCCGTCTTTGAGCAGTCGCACGCCGGTGGCGCGGTGCTGAGCTGTGGTCCAGGCGCCGCGACGCTGATCCTCGCGGACCTGGTCGTCCATCAGCAGCCGCAAGGCCTGGGTCTGGGTGTAGATGGTGAGATTTGGTCGTTGGGCGACGGGATGCAGGAAGGCATCAGCCATCGACCAGCGACGGCCACGCCGCTGATTGACGTGAAAGTACGCGCTACCGGCGTTGTCACCCCGGTTGAACTCGTCGATCGGGGAGATGCCCACCTGGGCAGCGGCTGCCTGCCAGGCGTCCAAGATCTTCCAGCGCACCCGCGGCCGCTCGACGGGAATCTCGCCACCGGCGCCGTGCCAGTCGTCGGCTCCGCCGAAGTAGTCTTCCAAGTCCCTATAGATCGCCAGAGTCTCGCCGGCACCGTCCGGGCCACCCCAACGCCAGCGCTCGTCACCGGTGGCCTGCGCCCACAGGTCGAAATCGGAAGCCTGCCCGCGCATGTGGATCATGGCGTTGATCGACGAGCTGCCGCCGATCACGCGGCCCCGCGCGTAGTGAATGCTGCGGCCGGCGAGACCTGGGTCGGCCTCGGTCGTGAAGCACCAGTCGGTGCGCGGGTTGGCAATTGTGTACAGGTAGCCCACCGGCACCTTGATCCAGAACCAGTTGTCTTTGCCGCCGGCCTCAATCAAGAGCACACGGTGTTCAGGATTGGCGCTGAGCCGATTGGCGAGCAGGCAGCCCGCACTGCCTGCTCCCACGATGACGAAGTCGAACTCGGCGACAGGGCTCATTTCCGGCAAGGTTCCTCCACGGCGTCGGATGCGGGTCCTAGTGTGCGCGATGGTGCGGCAATCGACGATCGCATATGTGCGATGACTTCGTCGGGAGAGACTGCGCTGGCCCGGTCACACCTCGTGCTTGCCCTGAGGTTTGTTTGCTAGAGGCCACCCCTCGCCAAGGCCTACCCGCGTAATAGTGCAAAAGGGGTCGTGGAAGATCTGCGATCCACCAGGTCATGGGCGGACTACATTCGGACCTGCGTGCATTACGCTACGGTCGCAGAATGTCGGCCGGGGACACGGTTTCGACAAGTGCGAGCGCTGCGGCAGCGAGTTTCTTGTCCGCAGTGGCCAGCACGTCGCCCTGCAGTTGGGTTAGTGCGATGTACTCAGCCTGGTAGGTGTCCTGCCAGTTCAACTTCTCGGCTATTCGCCACGCGTGGTCCTGCAGCACTCGGTCGCCGAGCAGCCGGATCCGCAGCTTACGAATATCGTCGAGAATTTTCCGGCCGGCCCGTTCATCGATCTCGCCGCGGTGCACTGATTGGTACACGAGGGCGAGCGCCTGCGAGCGCAACAGGGTAGGAGCCGCCAGGCTGTGTGCCGTTGGAATGGTCGCTCCGCTAGCGGCGAGGTCGATGGCCACCGGTGCATCGATGACGAAGATTGTCATGCCAGTACCGTCACACAAACCGCAGATGTTCCGCTACCGGGATCTTCCTCGATTCACATGACAGCACAGGCATTCTCGGACAGGATAATGTGCATCGTCCACCGATCGGCTCAGGTAGTAGCCCAGGTCCTGACGTAGCCGATGCGGACTGGAAACGAGTGATGTGACCGTTCAGATGATGCGCATGTCCAACCAATTCATGCCCAATGTGCCGTGAACGCTCCGCGGCGTGAATGTTTGCAGTGACGATGCGCGCGTCTGTGCGTCCGAACTCCGTTCTCGACGAGCGCGAAGCCTTCTGGTGCATGACAATCTCGGCACCCGGTCATGCCGACTACATTGGCGTCGAGGTGGTTAGCGCTCGCCGCACGATCTCAAGAAGGGGTGTTGGCATGGCTGATCACACCGATGCGGGTATCCGATTATTTCAGCTCAGGCTGCTTTCCGGGTTTCGAGGCAACGATTCCATCGTTGACAGGGCGCTCACAGAGTTGGGCGCTGACCGCCACGAAATGAGCAGGGTCGCAGTCGAATACGAAACCATCTTCCGGCCTCCCGTCTGGTTCGACCAGGTACCTGGCCTACTGGGGCCGCCCCAATCACTGCACACGGAGCCATCCGCGGGCAGCCAGCCCACGATGCTGACCCGATGCACCTACGCCAACCTGCCCTTGTGGCCGGACATGGAGTTCTTTTATCTGGCATCGCCCGAACTTCCGATCGCGCATAACGCCGGATTCGCGCGACGTGCCCACGCCCCGCGCGTTACTGTTTCCGGCCTCGCCGACCTTGTGCCGTGGAGTTGCCTTCGGGATGAGGTTGTCGAGCACTTCGGGCCCCCAGTCGAGGAAGGCGATTTGTGGCCCCCGTACGAGTCGTACAAGTTCCAGATCGCCGAGCCAGGAAAAGCGGTCGAGCACAGTTGGATGGTGTTCTCGTGGGGGTTACTACAAACCACGGACAAGGACTGAGCCGTGCGTCGAACACTCGCTGCCTTCTTTCGGGTGCAGGGCGTATACCGCAGATTTGCCGGACAGGCCGCGAGGTTTCGACTTGCAAGGACGGGCAATGATGCCATTCCTTGGCCTCGCTCGGTAAACGAAAATCGTTGGGCAGCAGCGTAAACCGGCGAGGTATGCTGGCAGCCCGCCGTATTCAGTCCAGGGGAGATGCTTACGCATACGATCACGGTGGAAGCCCAGCGGGGATGACGCAAGGTACGGCGAGCTGCCCCGGACTGTGAGCACGGTTGCTCCGGATTGCCTCGCTGCAACTGGCAGTTCAGCGGTTTGATGGTGGGTCCGAAACTGCTTCGTCGGGAAGGGGAGTGCGCGCGTCCCGTTCCGTCGGTCAGCGGTCATAGGGGCCCGGCTCAGCTGTACCGCGCTACAAGCGCGCCGCCGATCGAGGCGAGGTGGTCGCGCACGCCCTGCGGGCCGGTGACTTCGAGCCATTCGTTGAGACCGGCAAGTTCGCCTGCGAGGGTGTACTCGTCGTGGCCGCGGACGACGATCTCGATCCGACCGTCGAGCGTGGAACCGCCAATTTCGAGGCGGCCCCCGAACGCCATCCGAAGCACGCCGAGCCCGTCGGGAGCGCATATGGCCTGGGCCTCAAGGGGAGTGCGCCTTCGATCAACCTCGTCGGCGATCTCGCGCCAGCTCTCGGCAAGGTCGAATCCGTCGGGTCGTTGGACGCGATCGTCGGTCAACTCGACCGACGACACACGGTCGATCCGGAAGGTTCGTCGACCGGCGTCGGTATTGGAGACCAGGTACCACGTCGAGCCCTTGGCGACGATGCCCAGTGGGTGCACGGTCCGCACGGTCTCCGAACCCTTACGGTCGACGTAACCGAGCCGTACCTGAACACCGCGCACCACCGCCTCTTGAAGGTCGTCGAGAAACCGGGGTGGTCGGGGAGCGAGCTGGCTGGATCCCCAGTGTCCTGGGTCGACGACGACGGATGTCGCGGCCGCCTCGGCCTGCTCCCGGAACGGCTCTGGCAGCGCGCGAACGAGCTTGCGCAGAGCGGCTTTCACGGTCGGGGTTGCCGCCGAGGCCGGTCCGGCGACCAGAAACAGCGCGCGGGCCTCGCTCGCGGTCAGCCCGGACAGATCGGTGCGAGCCCCACCCAAGAGGCGCCACCCGCCCCCTCGGCCCTGCATGGAGTACACCGGCAACCCGGCGACGCTCAACGCTTCGAGATCGCGACGGGCGGTGCGCTCGGACACCTCCAACTCCAGGGCGACCTCGGACGCTGTCACCTGCTCGCGCTGTTGCAGCAGCAGGAGGATGGCCACTAGCCGGTCGGCTCGCATGCAACCACACTTCCACATCAAACTGGCCACAAGGTGACCGGTTTAGGTCGGCACAATGGCGCCATGATCACATCGACCAACACCACGGACCCCCGCCCAATCCTCGACCGTGCCATCGCCACCGTCGGGCTCGCCATCGCCGGCGTCCGGCCAGAGCAACTCACCGACCCGACGCCATGCACAGACATGGACGTCCGCGCACTGCTCGCCCACCTCATCGGCGTGCTCGACCGAATTGCCGCGCTCGGCAACGGCGAGAATCCGTTTGCAGTCACCGAGACCCCAGTCGCCGACAATCGATGGCCCGATGGGTGGCGGGAGTCGGGGAGACGAGCCGCGGATGCCTGGAGCGACGACGCCGTACTCGAACGCCCCATGGCACTGCCGTGGATCGAAGGCAGCGGCGCCGAGGTGCTGTCGACCTACTTCTCCGAGCTGACAGTCCACACGTGGGACCTTGCGACGGCGACCGGTCAGCAGCCCGACTGGGACGACACCGTCGTCGCCGCGGCGCTCGGGGCACGCCATTTCCTCCCGCCCGAGAACCGCCTGGCGTTCTACGAAGAGATCTCAGCCGGGATGGGGCTCGACGAGGTCCGTGTCCCGTTCGCCGAGGCCGTCCCGATCTCCGAGGACGCCCCCGCCATCGACCGCCTCGTCGCCTGGAATGGCCGGGATCCGCTCCGCCGATGACCAAGCGCTGCTTCTTGTTCTCGATCTGTGACACACGGGCGGGCGAATGAACGGACTTTCAAAACCGTTGGGCCACAATCGAAAACTGCGTACTTAACTGGTAACCCGCCGTATTTCCTCCACTGCAGGTACCGCCAGCGGGTTGGCCAGTTGGTATGCAGGAGAGTCGTCATCCGCCAGCCGGGGTCGTCGTTCCAATCGTCGGTCCTGCCCCAGTAAACCGGGCGCGGAGTTTGCCGGATAGGAATCGCGCCAAGTGCCGAATAGCTGCTAGCATTGACTGCAATGCAAGCACCACGCGAGGGGTGACTGATGGCGACCTTGACGATTCGCGATTTTGACGACGAGCTCAAAGCGGCACTGCGTATTCGCGCAGCAGAGCACGGCCGGTCGATGGAATCGGAGGTACGCGAGATCTTGCGCACGGCATTGGAACGCCCTGTGGGTGGTCCGGGGATGGCGACGCGGATTCGGCAGCGCTTCTCGGGAAGCGGGGGGGTGGAGCTTGACCAGCCCAGCCGGACCGAGCGGCCACGTGCTGCGGTCCTTGACGAATGATCGTCTTGGATACCAACGTCGTCTCGGAGCTGATGCGCCCAGCACCGGAACCTGGCGTCAGTCGTTGGGTCGACTGTTTGGATGTGTCCGACATAATGCTGACTGCCGTGACGGCGGCGGAACTGATGTACGGCGTAGCCCGATTGCCGAACGGGCGTCGCCGACGTGACCTTCGTGAAATGGTCGACGGACTGCTGGCGGAGGATTTCCGGGACAGGATTTTGCCATTCGACGCGCTGGCGGCAACCCACTATGCAGACATCGTTGCTGACCGGGAGCGTAGCGGACTCCAGATCAGCATGGCCGATGGGCAGATCGCCGCAATTTGCCGCAACTGGAACGCCGGACTTGCGACGCGCAACGTCAATGACTTCGTTGACACCGGCGTCGAACTCGTCAATCCGTGGGATTTGGCATCGCCGTAACCGCTTGGCCGCAAACGCCGCGCGTCACTTGCGAAACGACGTCAGTGAAATGCACTGCAGCACAGCGGTTTAGCAGTAGCAGTCCGCATCTGCCCAGGAATCCGAACGTCTGTTATTCGTCAGATGAACGGCGTCGTTACTGGTAACCCGCCATATTCGTTTCCGCCGTATTCCTCCTGAATCGAGTTGCAACTCGAGCGCACCACGAGACGCTGGAACCCCTGATATCCATGGCGACAAAGGGTCATTGTGAGCGATGGCCGCGAAGATTCCGGGTGGGCGTGTTCTGTGTGCTGCACGGCTACGTCGGGTTGTCGGCAGGTAGCTGTGCTAACCGTCGCACATGCGGATCCAGTGGCTGTCTTACAAAACGTCGTACACTGGTGCTATGGCTGACACGATTACCTTCCGGCCGGACGAAGACGCATCGAAGGCGCTGGAGGTCTTGACCAAAGATGGAACGGCTGTGTCCGCAGCCGTTCGATCTGCCCTCATCGATGCCGCACGGCGGAAGGCCAGTGCGGCGATTCGCGCTGAGGCGGAAAGGCTTGCTGCCGACGAGTCGGACCGCGCTGAGGCAATGCAGGTGCTGCGCGATATGGAGACGCTGCGTGCGTGGTGAGGTCTTTCATTTGCGTGGCCCGCGGGGGAGTCGCGGTCACGAGCAGTCCGGCTCCCGCTACGCCGTGGTCGTCCAGTCAGATCAGCTGCCGCTGTCGACCTGGCTGGTGGCCCCGACGTCTACGTCGGCCCGTGCAGCCAGTTTTCGTCCCGAGGTTGAAATCGGCGGTGTGAACACGCGGGTACTTGCCGAGCAGGCCGCGGCCGTTGACCCGGGCCGTCTCGGCAAGAGCGTCGGGTTCCTGAGCTTCGACGAGATGCGCCGTGTTGGCGCGGCACTGCGCATCGTCCTAGATCTGTAAGCGCTGCACCGTCACATCAACATCTGTCCGGCCTCAAATAATTTGGCAGACAGGACCTTTGGAATTGCCAGGAATCTGAGAGGGGATGACGGTTGGTCGTCTCGTTCGTGCTGACAGTTCCGTATTCTGGCCCAGTCGAAATGTTCCCCTCGCGTCGCAAAGCAGACCTGTGCCGCCGCCGGCTCGCGACCGAGGCGCAGGGGAGCAGGTCGGCCAGGGCCGCCCGCGAACGATGACGTCAGCGTCCATGGCGCCAACGCTATCGACTAGCACCTCGGGCGCAGACGTTCACTCCAATGGCTCGGGCGTGAAGGTGACGTCGACACCGCCCACGGTCATCGTGACCTGACCTTCCATCACCATCACCTGCGCCGAGACCCGTCGATCGACAGTCTGGGCCAGCTGTTGCACCGACGCGTGCGGTATCTGCACCACCGACAGGTTCGGCAGCCCCGCCACTTTGGGGCCGACGGTGCGCCACCAGGTGGCCACGCCGGCCGCGAACGGGAACAGCAGCACCTGGTCAGCCTGGCTGGCAGCCTTGCCCAAGGCGCGAGCATCGGGCTGGCCGACGTTGATCCACTCCAGGATCCGGCCCGTGTAGTCGGCGAGTCGCAGGTCCGGTATGCCAGGGGTGGACAGGCCCGCCCCGAACGCCAACTCACCGTCGACGTCGCTGAGCCGGTGTGCGCGCAGCCCAAACGCCAACAACCGCACCACCATCCGCTCGTCGGTCTCACTGGGATGACGGGCCACGGTCAGCGTGTGGTCGGCGTAGTAACCGTGATCGACATCGGAGACGCCAAGTTCGACTTTGAATACTGTTGCAGAAAGGGCCACGTCATAGTGTCCACCCTGGTGGTTTTCCCCGAGCAGTCAGCCCGCTTCGAGCGTATCGGCGGGCGCGATAGCCGTCGGATCGAGAATCCACGTTCGGTCGCTGTCCCCAGCGGCCGGACCAGAACTGGTATCACTCTGCGGCTCGAGGCTCGTTGGGGTCCGCTCACGGGATCGGCGCGTCGTGGGAAGGTCTTCAAGGGATTACTTCCGGGAGTTACCGGACCCCGCCAACTATCCGGTGTTCACCCGGCCGCGTTGTGACGGGTCACGCGACGCTGCTGGCGATCGCGACAACCAGCCCGCCTAGGGTCAGCACTCCGACCATCACCGCGGCGGCGGTCGCCCGGCCCCGTCGGTGCCGGCGTGCGTCGAAGATCGCCACCGCGATGCCGGCGAAGATCAACGCTGCATAGGCCGCCAGCCCCACCGTCAGCGCCGCCGTTGACGCGGCGTTGGCCAGGGTCACGTTGTGCACGCCGTGAGCCTACGGCGCGAACGGACGCATCGCTCCGGGCAATGATGGCATTCCTCGGCCTTGCTCGCCGAATGAACGTGGGGGCGGCCCTCCAAGGCCTACACGCAACCCGCAACGGCAGGGTCGCGTAGATTCTTTGAGAATAATCCGAGCATTCAACGAAGGCCGCCATGTCCGAGGATCAGAACACAGACGTTCCACCGAATCATCTCTCCATCGACCCGCGAAGCGCCTTCTATAGCGAAGAGGTGCTTCGCCGCGATGTAGGTATTCGCTTTAATGGCGCCGAGAAGACCAATGTTCACGAATACAACGTGGCCGAGGGTTGGGTGCGTGTTGAAGTCCCTACCGCGAAGGATCGCCACGGAAATCCTATGGTCGTCAAGCTCAGTGGCACGGTTGAACCTTATTTCCGCTGAGCGGAATGGCGGACGCCCTGCAGCTACAACGAGTACGGCGGCTGTGATGATTGCCGCCCGCTGACGACCTTTCCTGGATTGGCAAGGGATGCCCGCCAGGTTGACCGTGAATCCTGGTGCGATCCGTCGACCGCCAGGATTAATGCGACAACCGCCAACTTGACTGAAAGTGGACAGGATGCCGCATGATTCATCTAATGAACTGGCGTACTCAACTTGACATAATGTAGGTTATCGGCGTTTACGGAGATGCTGGTTCTGCGCATGCGCCTCCGAGTAGCGTCACATTCTTCGCCTCAGCGCGGAGTCTGCTCGGGAGCATCGCGCCCAACCATCATCCGTCCCGTTCGTGGCGCGGCTGCGCCATGTGCAAGGCGCGCAAGCGCCGCAGTGCCGGCCCCGTGCCGCCAAGGATCCCGTCGCGCCCCGGCTACACCCGCCGGTTGCTCGCGTCGATCCCTTGACCGTGGCGATCGCGGCTGACACGGACCCCGATTCCCAATCCCCCGACGGAGTTAATACGTCACAGTGACGGTTTTGCGCTACATGGCTGCATGGTGGAAATGCCTGCTGGACAGACATTTTCGTCATCATCTTTCGGGGCCTTGGTCGTGGACGCGTACTTTTAGCCGCCGACCTGCGCACGCGTGGTCCGTCGCCGCATTCATTCGCCGATCGGAGTAACTCGCACCTGTTCACCATGCACCGTTTGCCAGTTGACCAGCGCGAGTCACGTTGCAGCCCAAGGGTTTCACCAAAAGGGACGACGACTGCGCGCCGAGTGCCTTAGGCTCCGTGTTTTAGAATGTCAAAACATGCAGGTCAGAGGGGGAACCTTGTCGGATTCGGCAGCGTCGGTGATCCGGAAATTCTTGGGCTGCTTTCCGCGGTCAGACGTGGACGAGATGGTTGGATTCTTCAGCGATGACGCTGTATACATCGATGGCCCACGGGGCGTTCATCGAGGCATCGATGCCATCAGAACCGAACTTCAGTCGATCTTCGCGATGGTTCCGAGCACCACGGTCGACATCAAGACTCTTGCCATCAGTGATGGGACTGTGCTGGCACAGCGAGTCGACAATATCGAGATCGAGGGCAAGCCGATCGGCATTGAAGCCGTGGGCGTCTTCGACGTTGACTCCAATGGCCGGATCACGCGCTGGCGCGACTACTACGACCTCCCGACGCTAATGGACCAGGTCGCCGCGGCAATCGCCTCCCCTAGCTGACCGGGAACCAACTACCTCTCCCCCTCGCGGAAAGGGATGTAGCACAAGCTATTTCATCACAGTGATGAATTGCGGGTGGAGGTCGTCTTTGGACACTGCAGCCAATCAGCTGGGCGGGGCTGCCTCTAGGTAGCCGGTTACACCAATTTCCACCCGTGAGTGTCCTTCGTTGTTCACCAGGCCGACGAATCCCGCGCTGAAGGTAATGTGGTCGACCGGTCCCGGGACATACAGTCGCGTCGTTGTATGGAAGCCGAACCAGTGCGGTGCCCAATCGTCCCTTGACATCTTCATGGAGAACGCTTGGGTTCCAGCCGAAGTACGCTAGCGGCGTCTGGACGATCCCAGCGGTTCGGTGACTTCACCGAGGACCAGCGGAGAAAGAATGCCGTTCTGATTCACACACCGTGCCGACACGACCTCGATCACCCCGGTATCCGGGTGGTGCGGCCGGGGTTCATCTTCAAGCGCGAGTCGGCCGCCGCGCAACGCCGACTTTTTGCCGGACCGTTGCTGCCCAATGCGGCTGTCGCCGCAGCGTGGAATCTGCACCTGATACCGGCGAGCCCCAACACTCGTCGATCTCGCGTTGAGCCTGCCGATCATGGACACCACGCGCGCACGCACGGAACTCGACTGGAGTCCGGCGCATACCTCACTCGATGCGATTCAGGAGTTCCTCGACGGGCTGCGCGACGGCAGCGGGATGGATACACCCCCGCTTGATCCCAAGGCTGGCGGGAGATTCCGCGAAAGGGAATTCGCCAGCGGAGTCGGGCAGCGGGCGTCGGCGGGTTAGGTTTCACCGTTGGCCGGTCAGGGAAATGACATCACGGACCCGGTCGATGGCGTCACGTGCTGCGCGCCCGAGGTCCATGGCCCGAAGTCCGGCAAGAGCCCCCACTGTCTGCAGGGCCCAGAATTCGCGGAGATACTGGGGATCCCGCGGAGGCCGAACGATGACAGTGGGAAGCGGCAAGCTGGGGATGGTGCGCTTGATGCACGCCACAACCACCGGTATGTGCTCGGGATTGATCCCGTCAAAGGTGCCGTCGGCGCTGAACAGCGCCGGCCCGCTGGCGGCGGTTCTGCCTCCGTGGTCGCGCGCTGTCGCTGTCACAACGACAGATACTGCTGTCCCGGCCGGCGTTTGCAGTTGCAGGTGCTGGGTCGAAGCATCGACGAATGTCTGTAGCTCCACCAGCATTCCGTTGCTGGTGACGGTGAGTTGACCCACGCCCGCCGGCACGGCTTGCCCCGCCACCAGCCATGTGATGTCTATCGGTGACGTGTCATCCGTCCGCATCGGCGTGGATGCCAGACCCGCCACCTGAGCGCCAAACTCTTCAATACTGCTCAGCAGCCAGTGGCCGAACTGAACTGTGTCGCCGCACGGGGTGCGACTGGTGCGGTGCACCTCCCCTCCCACGACCTGGTCCCGGCGTTCAATGCTGATGATCGCCAACGACGGCAAGCTCGAGGTCTGGTAGGAGATGTCGACGTAATCACTTGAACCACCAATGGCGTGGTGGAATTGCTTGACGCTGATGGCGAGAGCGCGACCGGGAACAACCAGATCCGAACGGAGCCCGTCATCGACGATGTTGCCTTGATACCAGGGCTGCACGCCGTTGTCGGTGTTTGTTTCGATGATGGCGTGCACAACGACGCCGGCGCGTGCGGCGTCATCACCGTCGGTGTCCAGACCCGAGTCCCAGCCCACCGGGGTGCGGTATTCGATGACCACGCTTCCTTTCGGGTCATTCCCGTTGGCGCCGGGCGGTTTCAGGATCAGGGCGACAGACCCGTTGGCCGAGTGGGCGCGGTGAATGCGGGCGGTGCCGACCTGACCGTTACTCGGTAGGTTGCGGATCTCAGCACGGCCAGTGAGCGCTTGCGGCCACGCCCGGTACAACATTGCCGTCGACAAGGCTGGGCCCATCGAAGCCCATCGGGCTCCCGGCCAGCGTGGCGGCACGCTGGCCGCGGGGCTTGAGTCTTCGATATAGGTGGGCCGTCCGCCACCGAATTGCTCGGCGGACATGACGTCGTAGGGCGATCCGTACGTGGGCAGCCAGTCGTCGGCGGTGCTGAGGGGATTCCAGTTGGAGCCGCCGTTGAGCAACCCGAAAGAGTGACGCAGTCCCAGGACGTGGCCGACTTCATGTGTGGCAAAGGAGTGAGTCGTTGTAGCCACAGGCAGTGCGCAAGTTGCGAAGCCGCGGGCGGCAGCGGCGCCGGCGTCGAAGTTGACGGTGAGGTTGGCGGGCTGGTCGGGTTGTCCTGCTTGGGGATTCGCCATAACAAATGTGGTGCCGGGCAGGGTGATCACGACCAGGCCGTCCAGCCCTGCCAGTGGATCGCCGTCTGGGTGCCGAGCGCGCAGGGCGTCGATCGCGATCTCGGCTTGAATGACTCTGCGAACCACTGCGCTGGCGTTATTGGCGGGGTCGGGGATCGTCAGATGGTCGGCCGTCAACGGCACAGTCAGCCACTCGAACATCGTGAAATCGGACAAGTCGAGATAGCCGTAGCTGGAATCTTCCCAGAACCCAAACACCGAGTGGTAGCCGGTGGTCAACATTTCATGGCAGGCCGCATCATCAATCTTCGGCTGGGATGAATCGTGGCGCAGCCGCAGAATTCCCAGCTTCACCTTCTTACTCATTGGCGGCCCTTTCGATGATGTGATGACGCGTCTCTCGGCCATCATCGGCCGACGGCCCACGCCGGGCATGAGTACTGGGCTACTTAAGTTCTTGCGCAGGGCCGCCGCGGATACTGAGGCGGCGGTCCACTACGGCGCCGGCAACACCAGGCTTCTGAAACCAGCGATGCCGCTGCGAGCAGCTTCTTGTACGTCAGCCAGTCTGTCGACTTCGGACATCACCGCCCGCAGCGACGTTCTTGCTGCAGCGTCGGCGAAGGTGTGCAGATCATCGCGACCCTGACCACTTGCATGGAACCGGTACTGGCTTCCCTCGTTCAGGCTGAGCGCCGTCCGCGCGAACTCCTCCGGTGACACGTCGATGAATTCACCGGACCCGACCCCTGCTGCGATGATGCTGCGGAGCAACGCCGATAACTCGTCGTAGTCTTCCTGGAAGTCGCCGAACACCTCCGGTTGCTTCTTGGCCGCTTCCTCTAAGTCGTAGAAATTCAATGGGGCCGTGCACATTTGAACAACGTCCTGATACAGCACGATGTGAAGCCGCACTGCCGCTGACTCGTCCCGAGGGGCCAACACCCGCGCTGCCTCTAACGACACGCGATTCTGGTTCATGATCCCGCGCAGGATCTCGTCCTTGGACCTGAACCAGTAATACAGGGATGACTGCCCCAGCCCCGCTCTCTCGGCGATGGCATCCATGCGGGTGGATCCGAACCCTCTCGCGGCGAACAGCTCAGCGGCGGCTTTGAGGATGTCCCCGCGAGGGTCGTCCGCGACCACACCGCTTCGTCGCGGACGACCCCCCTGCGATTGCGCTCTAGTCATACGGAGATGGTAAGGCGCGGTTAGTCCTTGACGGCGAACAGCGCGTCGTAGTCTGCAGGCTCCTTCTCGATGATGCCGTACTCCACAACGGCAGCTCCGTAATCGCGCAGTGCCTGACCGTCGTCTTCGACGGGGAACTTCGGGAAGTTGACCTGGTCGATGATTGCGGCATCAATACCCATCTCGGCGACAGCCACCTCGCCTACCCGATCGGGGTTTTCCTGAGCGAATGCGTTGACCTCTTTCATCGCATCTCGGAACGACGTCACTGTCTCAGGGTTCGATTCGGCGAAGTTCTGTGACGTCGAGTAGTAGCCGCTCACCTGATCCGGGAACGACTCGGCACCGGGGCCGATGATCTGCTTCCATCCTTTGTTCAGTCCCGGCGTGCGGTGCGGCTCGGACACCCAGATCGCGTCGACGTCGCCCCGCTCGAGTGCCTCACCCATGTCCGAGAACGGAAGCTGCGTCCACGTCAGGGTCTCGTGGTTGAGCCCCTTCTTGTCGAACACGCGGCGGATTTCAACCTCGCCGATGTTCTGCAGCGTATTGACTGCGATATTCGCCCCCTCCAGATCCTTCGGCTCATGG
This sequence comes from Mycolicibacterium sp. XJ870, assembly GCF_053483975.1. Taxonomy (NCBI): domain Bacteria; kingdom Bacillati; phylum Actinomycetota; class Actinomycetes; order Mycobacteriales; family Mycobacteriaceae; genus Mycobacterium; species Mycolicibacterium sp. XJ870. The sequence goes on along the minus strand of NZ_JBEFTI010000001.1, from coordinate 2,248,148 downwards.
ATTCCTTTGTCCGGGAGTACGAGCACGCCGTGATCGTCCTCGTTGGGGTCCGAGTGTGGCGCCCACGCCGGCTGCACCAGCCGTAATGGCAACCCCTGATCGATCGCCGCGAGCTGGCTCACGGTGTTCGAGTAGCCGAATTGGTTCTCACCGCTGAGCACCGACGGGATGACGGCGGCACCGCCGTCGGCGAAGTTGACCTGTACATCCAGGCCGTGCTTCTCGAAGATTCCCTCCTGGATCCCGACGAACAGCGGCGCGCTGAGAATTGCGGGGATCGTTCCGACATTGACCTGGGTCAGCCCGTTCTCGGTCGTGGCGGTCTCGGCGCCACTACCGCCGCCACAGGCCGTCAGGGCGACGGCAGCGGCGGCGAGGACTCCGCCCCGCCGTGCGAGGTGTGAAAGTTGTTTGATCATTGACGTTCTCCGATCGGTTAGGTGTCAAACGGCCGCGAGAGCCGCATCGTTGCGGACCATCTCGCGGATACGGCTGAATACATGGGCGCGTAGATGCGCGAATTCGGGCAGAGATTTGGTCTCGATCTGATCGCGACGGTCCGGCAGATCGATGTGGACGATCTCGGCGACACAGCTCGGTGAACGCGTCACGATGGCCACTCTGTTGCTCAAATACACCGATTCATCAACATCGTGGGTCACGAAAAGAACGGTGGTACCGGTCTCTTCGCGCACGCGCAGCAGCAGGTCCTCGAGATCTGCGCGGGTCTGCGCGTCGACCGACGCGAAGGGCTCATCCATGATGAGGACGGCCGGGCGATAGGCGATCGCCCGCGCGATCGCAACCCGCTGCTGCATGCCGCCGGAAAGCTGGAACGGCTTCTTGTGTGCAGCATCCGCCAGGCCAACCTCGTCCAACGCTTGGTCGACACGCGCTCGACGCTCAATTGCGCTGATACCCTTCTTGATCAGCGGCAGCTCGACATTCTTCGCCACCGTGATCCAGGGAAACAACGAGCGCGCATAGTCTTGGAACACCACCGCGAAGTTGACGGGCGGACCGTCGACGCGCTGGCCGTTGAACGTCACCGAACCGCTCGTCGGTCGGTCCAGTCCGGCGATGCATCGCAGCAGCGTCGTCTTCCCGGCGCCTGAGGGGCCGACAATGCTGAACAGCTCCCCTTCCTCCACGCTGAAGGACATATCGGCGACGGCGGTGAAACCGCCACCCTTGACGGGGTAGGTCTTCTCGAGGCTGGTAACGACGAGCATCGATCACTGCCTTTCACGTATTTCGGTTTGACAGAAGTCAATTGGGCAAGGCACGCACATTCAGCGGGTGTCGGAGCGTCGTGGGTCGCACCACCGCAACAACCGACGTTCTGCCAAGGAGTAGAGGAACGTCATGAGGAACCCGAGGAGCCCCAGGACCAGGATTCCCGACCACATCGTCAGCAGCTGAAAAGTCGCCTGCGCCTGAGTGATGACAAAACCCAAACCCTCTCGGGCGCCTACCATCTCGCTCGTCACCATCAGGATGAGGCTGAGCGGGATTGCGATCCGCACACCGACCAGGACCCGCGGCAGTACGGCCGGGAGTACGACATACAGCTGACGTTGGAAGCCGGAGATGTTGAACGCACGCACCGAGGCGATCATCGTTGTATCGAGCCGGCGCGCACCGTCGGCGGTACTGAGCAGAACTGGCCAGACACAGCCCAGCGCGATGAGAAAGATCTTCATCTCAGGGCTCACGCCGAACAGCATCATCGCGAACGGGATGAGCGCTGTGCTGGGAATCGCGCGGGCGAACTCCAATGTCGGCGACACCGTGCGCTCGACGATCGGGAGTTGGCCGATCACCAATCCCACAGCAACCCCGATAATCACCGCGATCCCCAGGCCCGCGCTCAGTGTCGTCAAGCTGGCACGGATGTTGGCCAGTCCTTCCGACGTCGTCCAGTATTCGATCGCCTCGGCGATGATCGCCGAGAGTGCCGGAAAGTATGCGGTCCCGCTGCTGGCGGAAATGAAGAACCACGCCGCCAGCGCCCCGACCGCTCCGATGACACCCAGGGCCGCACGGCCACGGCCGGTGGACGATGCCGCCATCCATGTACTCATCGGCTGTCCCCCAATCCCTGTGCCGACAGCACCTTGTTCTCCAACCGGCGCATCAGCGCGTTCAGCGCGATCCCTGCGAGGCCACTCAAGGCGATGTAGGCGTACATGCGCGCTGGGTTTCCGGCGGACCGCGACATCGTGATCTCGTAACCGAGACCGGGCATCTGGATGATGATCTCGGCGGTGACGACGAGGATGAGCGTCGTCGAGGTCGCCAAGCGGATCGCGGTGGCCAAGTACGGCAACATGCTCGGAAGTTGGATCCAGCGGATCGTCTGCCATGTCGTGAGGTGGTACGACCGGGCCGTCTCCAGCGCCACCGGATGAGCCGCCCGCACCCCGGCGATCGCCGGCACCAGCACCTGCCAGAACGCTGCGAATACCGCTAGAAACAACGCGCTTTCAGATCCGGTACCGATGGTGAGGACCACCAACGGGATCAACGCGACCGACGGCACCGGCCGCAGAAATTCGATGACCGGTCTCAGCAGCGCTTCCAGAGGGACGAGCAGGCCGAGCGCAGTTCCCGCCACGGTTCCGAGGACAACCGCGATGCACAGCGCCAGCAGCCAGGTACTCATCGTGTGCCACAACGCCGATCCCAGCGCCGACCCGGTCAACTCGGCGAAGAACGCTGCCACGATCTCACTCGCGGGCGGAAAGTAACCGGCCGGCAGGACATCAGTCCGAGTGAGGATCTCCTGCAAACCGATCAGGCCGACGATGAACGCCACGGTCAGGACGCGCCCGTCGACATTGAGAGAAGGTGTGCGTCGCTGCCACGGAAGCGCCAACGCAGCGACGGCAGTCATGATTCGAACTCCAGGTACCGGTTGATCTGGAGGTTGCCCTGCCCGGACTGGTACTCCTTACGGGTGCGCTCGTAATCGAAGTGCAGCCGCGAGTAATCGACCATCTTGTTCGCGACTGGAATGCGCTCCTCCTCGAACGCCCTCAACGCCACACGCACGTCGCCGTGAGCGGCGAGGGACTCCGCGAGCGTCTGCCCGTCGATCAGCGCCTGGTTCGCCCCCTGCGCCATCCCGGGGTACATCGGGTGCGCCGCATCGCCGATCAGCGCCGCACGCCCGTCCACCCACCGCGGCAGGTGGTCGCGGTAGTGCCCGATTTCGCGGCCGATGATCGACTCCGGTTCGCTGCAAGCGATGATCTGCGGAACGGGAGTGTTGGTCCAGGTGTCGTAGACGCCGCGGAACTCATCGAATGTGGAGAGTCCACCGATGGATCCGTACCAGTAGGCATGCGTGGAATCGATTGGTATCCAACCAAAATGACCGTCGGCGCCGTATACGTCGGCCTGCACTTTGGTGGGGACGCCGGCTTGTGCGGTCTCGAAGACCCCTCGCCAGCGGACGATCCCTTCATCGGTGAACGTCGGGACTTCTCCCAGCATGGCGTTGCGGATCCGCGACCCGATGCCATCCGCACCGAGCAGCACATCCCCCTCGGCGCTTCGACCGTCTTCGAAGTGCACCGTGACCTTGTCGTCGGTCTGTGTGTACCCCACCGCCGTAGTGTTGAACTCGATTTCCTGTGGGTCGAGTGCCGTTGCGAGCATGGCGTTCAACCGCCGACGACGCGCCCCGGTGACCGGCGCGCCCAGATGTTCGGACCAAGTGCTCACATCGGTGTCGGAGGTGAGTGTGCCGTCGCTGTCGAGGGCCCACCACCGGTCCATCTCGGCACAGAACGACCGGAACTCCTCACCCAGCCCGAGCCCGTCGATGACCCGCACCCCGTTGGGCCAGATGTTGAGCCCCACGCCGGCCGTTCGCAGTTCCGAATCGCTCTCGAAGATCTGGACTTTCCAGCCCTTCTGCTTCAGGTGCAGGGCAGACGACAGTCCGGCGACTCCACCGCCGCAGATCAATGCTGTTGGCACGACTAGTCTTCCTTTCGACATGGCGTTCCGCTCAGTCGCTCGAGTGCCTTGATGAGCGCACTGTGATCCAGCCCGCCGTCCCCGGCGGAGCGCAGCGCCTGAACGAGCTGCGTGATGACGCCGGTGAGCGGGACCGCGATCTGCGCCCGCTCAGCGGCCGCCAGCGCGATCTTCAGATCCTTGTAGTGCAGATCCAGCCGGAAGCCCGGCGCGAAATCGCGGGCCAGCATCTTCGGCGCCTTCACCTCGAGCACCTTGCTGGCCGCCAGGCCGCCGCCGAGAACGGTAAGCGCGGCATCCACATCGACACCGGTGCGCTGCAGCACCGTCAGCGCCTCCCCGACCAGTGCGATGTTGCCCGCGACGAGCATCTGATTGGCCGCCTTCACCAGCTGTCCGGCACCGACAGGGCCGACGTGCACCAGCGTCGCCGCCACAGCGTTGAGTACCGAGCAGGCCCGGCGCACCGCCTCCTCTTCGCCGCCCATCATGACCGCGAGGGTTCCGGCGATCGCTCCGACGTCCCCTCCGCTGACCGGTGCGTCCACGAACGCGATGTCCTTCTCGGCCAGCCGCGCAGCGATCGCAACCGCAGCATCCGGTGAGATTGTGCTGCAGTCGATTACGAGTGAGCCGCGCCGAAGCGTTGAGACAACTCCTGCTGCGCCGAACAGCACCTCTTCGACATCCGGTGAGTCAGGCAGCATCGTGATGACGACGTCGGCCTTCTCCCCCACGTGCGCGGGACTGGTACCGCCCACCGCCCCGCGCGCCTCCAACGCGTCGACCTTCCAGCGGGAGCGGTTGAACACCACCACTTCGTGGCCGGCGTCCACGAGATGGCCTGCCATCGGCTCGCCCATCACACCGAGCCCGATAAATCCAATGTTCACAGTCACCTCCTCAGTACCCCAGCGACAGATCGACGACATTGCGGAACTCACGCCCGGCGACGAGTCGCTGCAGGTTGTCGACGAACACGTCCACCTGGCGGTCACCCAGCAACTGAGACGCGTGCGAATCATGCGGAAAAACCATGGCTCCCGGCGCTTTCCACAACGGGTCGTCGGCCGGCAGCGGCTCGGTGACGTGACAGTCGATCAGCGCTCCGGACAAATGACCGCGTTCCAGCGCATCGGTGAGTGCGTCGGCATTATGGATCGCGCCGCGAGCGACGTTCGCCACCCAGCCATCCGGCTTCATCGCCGCGAGCGCCTTCGCATCGATCAGGCCGCGCGTGTCCGGGGTCAGGGGTGCGGCGATCACGAGGTAGTCAGATTCGGCCAGTGCCCCGAGTAACTTTGCGGTGCAGACTGTTTCATCGAAACCTTCGACCGCGTGGCCGCGACGGTTGACCCCGATCGTCCGGATACCCAACACCCGTGCGATCGTCGCCGTTCGCGTTCCGATGTTGCCGGTTCCGAGCACCGTCATGGTGGAACCTGCCAGTTCACGCGCGGGCAGTTCCTTCCACTCCCGCGCCGCCTGGTGATTCCAGCGCTCTCGCAGCATCTTCGCGTGCGCCAGAATGCCCGCGATCACGGTCTCGGCGATGGCATTGGCCGCGACTCCGGAGGCATTCGCCAACACCACGCCCGCGGGCATGATCCCGATCAGGTGCTCGGCGCCCGCGCTCATCGACTGCAGGAGCTTCAGGTCTGGATTGAACAATTGCTCGAGTCCGGGCATCTTCAGGATGCCCTGCTCGATCTCGATCTCCTTCTTGGAGCCGCTGGTCTCGACCATGATGGCGTGCGGCGGGCGCTGCGGCGCCCGCCCGGCATTCAGTTCCGAGACCGGGATATGTTCCAGCCACACGTCTTCGGTGACTCCTGTGATCCGCCTCCTCTGCTCGGGGGTCAGCCAGATTCCCTCGTCAGGGTCCTCGGCATTCTGCACTGCCTTGGGTAGACCTGCGACTACGACGTTGAGTGACACTCGTCTGGTTCTCCTGCTCTAGATCTCTGTGCGATTCGTTGTTGACCGCGGTGTGGTCACGGCGTTTTCACGAGCTCGCGCAGGCACGCGTCGACCTCGTCTTGTTCTTCGGCGCGAATGCCCGGGCGCCCGGCTACATGTCCCAGCGGAGACACCATCGGTCGTACTTCCGCGTCGTTGACGCAGCCCGCCTCGAGGAAGTTCTCGGTGGGCGTGAAGTACTTGTCGGTCACCGACGGCATGAAGACCGTGCGCGCCGTGATCCGACCGAGCCGATCTCGCAGCGCGTCGAGACTTCCCCCGCCGTCTGCCATGCGCCACATCCGCAGCGATGCCATCAGATCCCCGGCGTGCATGGACTGGTGATCCTTGCCCCACTGCTCGAGCACCTCGGCAGGGCTGGTGTATCCGAACTCGCGGTACACATCCTCGGCGAAGAACTGTTCGCAGTACGCCCAACCGGCATAGACCCGGCCGAACGCATCGAGCCGTTCCAGCACCTCCGGGTCATGGGCGTTCGCGATTTGGCAGCCGGCCGTCAGCGTGGCGCCGACCGAGTCGAGGAAGACCTCGTTGATCGGCGAACACCGTGCCGCGGAACACAAGGCGAACAGCGCGGAGACGCACCCGGGGTACCGCGCCGCGAAGTCCAGCGATTGCATGCCCCCCAACGACCATCCCGCGACGAGTCGCAGATGCTGAACGCCCAGATCGTCGAGGACGAGTTTCGCCGCACGCACACTGTCCCCGACGCGCACGTCGGGAAACCCTGCGCCACTCGTCGAGGGCGACGACGAGACCCCGCCACCGAAGTGATTGACGACGACCACGAAGTGCTCACTCGGGTCGATCGGTCGCCCCGGGCCGATCCAGGGCCGGTAGCTCTCATCGTCACCGGTGTAATAGGTGAACAACAGGACGGCGTTGTCCTTGGCGGGCGAGAGCGATCCGTACATTCGGAAGCTGATCTGCGCATCGACCAGCACCGCACCCGACTCCAGTGAAAACTCCGGCAGGAGAAGCTGTTTCCTGATGCCGTGCTCGCGGTCCATCGTCATATCGCCTGGCTTCCTTCCCGGTTCGGCCGCTCAGAAGAACTTGAGATACCGGTTCCGTTCCCAGTCGGTGACGGCAGTGGCATAGGACGTCCACTCGTCGCGCTTGTAGTCGATGAACGACTGCCAGAGCTTCTCCCCGCACACCTGCTTGGTGAACGGGTCGGCCTCGAACGCGTCCACCGCTTCCTCGAGCGTTCGCGGAAGCAGTGAAAGACCACGCTTCTCGTACTCGGCCGGGTCGACCTCGTAGAGGTTCTCGGTGTGGAAGTGCTCCAACTCGAGCTTCTCGCGCACGCCTTCCAAACCGGCAGCGAGCAAAAGAGCTGCCGCGAGGTGCGGGTTGGCCGCCGAATCCACGGCACGGCATTCGACCCGGCCACCACCGAGCGGTATGCGCAGCATGTTGGTGCGGTTGTTGTCGCCGCAGCTGGCGAAGATCGGTGCCCATGTCGAGCCGGACATGCTGCCTTGCCGCACCAAGCGCTTGTAGCTGTTGACCGTCGGAGCAATGACCGCACAGATCGCCGCGGCGTGCCGGACGATACCGGCCGCGAAGTGGTAGCCGATGTTGCTCAGTCCGGCGGCCCGTGGGTCGTCGGCGGACTCGAAGAGGTTCAGCCCGCTGTCCAGACCTGCCAGCGACATGTTGAAGTGGGCGCCCGAGCCCGTCCTGTCGGCGAACGGCTTCGGCATGAACGAGACGTATGCGCCGTACTTGCGGGCGACCTCGTTGGCCATCATGCGGAAGAACACGACACGGTCGGCCATCGACAATCCGTCGGCGTAGGCGAAGTCGATCTCGAACTGGCCCTGCGCGTCCTCATGATCGAACGAGTAGACATCCCAACCGAGTTCGTTCATGTAGTCGACAAGCTCGTTGAGCCAGCCGAAGTTGTCCAACAGCATCGGAACTGCGTAGCAAGGCTTTTCGAGAGTGTCGCGTTCGCTCAGGGTGTTCGGGCCGGTGGGTCCGTCCTCCAGGACGAAGAACTCGGTCTCGACGCCGAGATTGAATTGGTAGCCCATCTCCTCGGCTGCCTTCATCTGGCGGCCGAGGATGTTTCGCGTCGACGCCTCGAACGGCTCGCCACCGACGTAGAGATCGGACAGGAACAGAGCGACGTCCTTGCGCCATGGCAAGACGAAGCCCCGGTCGAGATCGGGGTGGGCGGAGAGCTCCTCGTCGCTGACGTCCTGCGGCAAGCCGTCGAGGGCGGCACCGGTGAACAACTCCGAGCCCTGCGACATCTGGACGAAGTGATCGATCGGCACCATCTTCCCCTTGATGTTGCCGTGCAGATCTGTGTAGCCGGCGATGCTGAATCGAACACCGTCTTCTCTCAACTGCTTGGCCATGATCTCGGCTTCAGCTGCATCGCGCGTCATCGGCGATCCCTTCATCACTAGTTTCGATTTGTTATCGAAACCGTAGGAAGGTGATATTTCCCAAGCGTGCCGCTTACGTTAAAACCGGATTTCGAACCTTCGAGGTCCGTAAACAGAACTCGTTGCGGCTGAACAGATTTTGATGTCGCCGTTCCGCGCGGTCAGCACTGAGTTGCGGTGTAACCGATGCAGCTCAGTCGCCGCTAGTGTGCAGTTATGGACCCGCTAGAACCGGCCGACGGCGCGGATGTGGGAAGGCGTACCGCAGCGTCGCTGCTGGCGAATGTGTCCGGCCTGGCCGAAGACATGGCCAGGTACATAGTCGAGCGGATACCGGAGGTCGGCGGCGATGCCGAGCTTCGCGGCCTGACCCTTGGATCGTGCTCGTCGAATCTCGAAGCGGTACTTTCGATGTTCCGCCATGGGATTGACGTAACGGCTGCCGAGGCGCCGGTAACAGCGCTCGAACACGCGCGAGCAATGGCATCACGAGGGCACAGCGTCGATGCGATGCTGCGGTTCTACCGGTTGGGTCACGAGTACTTCACCGACAAGCTCTCCGACCTGCTCACCGACCGGATCGACGATCCCACTGTCGCGCTGAGAACGTTCATCGATCTCGAGCGGTTCGGGTTTCGATACATCGACCGCATCTCCAGTCTGGTGGCTGCCGAGTACGTCGCTGAGCTTGACCGACGGCAGAACCAGGCGAGAGCCGAGCGCGACGACCTCGTGCGGGCACTGCTCGCCGGCGAACGTGTCGACATCGCCAGGGCCGAACGTGTGCTCAGCCACCGCCTCACCGGTCGGCAGGTCGGTTTCGTCTGCTGGGCCGACGACCGTGGCGTCGACCTTGAGGGCTTCGCTAGGAAGGTTGGCAGGTCTCTGGGCGCAGGTCATTCGTTCGTCGTGGCGGACGGCCCGCTCGCGGTATGGGGATGGGCATCAATCACCGGTGACGTGAGGACGTCGCTCACGGGCGTGGCGACGGAGTTCCCCGGCGAACGCGAAAACGTTCACACCGCGGTGGGCTCGCCACATCCCGGGGTTGCGGGCTTTCGCATCTCGCACCTCGAGGCTCTACGCACTCGGCGGGTCATCGAACTGTCCGGGCGCGCGGCGCCGTCATTCACCGAGTTCAGCGATGTCGCGTTGGTGGACGCGATCTCGCGCGACCTGGATGCGGCAAGGGCCTTCGTTGCCGCTCAGCTCGGCGATCTCGCACGAGATGACGCGAAAGAGCGCGGCGAGCGCGCCGCACTCCTGGCTGTTCTCGACGCGCAGGGCAGTCTGACGGCCGCAGCACGCAGCTTGGGAATCCACAAGAACACGGTCCTGCAAAGGGTGCGTCGTGCCGAAGAGCGCAGGGGCCGGCCCGCAACGATCAAGATCGCCGAACTGCACGCCGCGCTACACGTCTGCGACGTGCTGGGGACCTCGGTATTGCCCGATTCATAGCTTCGCTGCCAGGAGACGGAGCGTGCTGGATGTGCTGTCAGCACACCGCGGAGGGCTGGTAGGGCCTTGTTGACCGACACCGGCCGTTTGTAGGTTTCGAGGCACCTCATCCCGAACCGCGCGAAGGACTCCGATGTCGACCACGACTCAACGCTCCCCATCCCCGGTAGCCTCGCAGCACGCCCTGCCTGATCCGGGCGAGCAGGTTCCAACGCTGTCCTGGCCGATCGTTGGAATCTTCACCTTCGCGCTTGCGCTCTTCGGCACATCAACCTGGGCTGCGCTCACCGATGCTTTGCCGGCGATCGCCACCGTCGCCGCCAGCTCCGCGGCAATCTTCGTTCTGTTCACCGTCTTGCACGACGCCTCGCACTACTCGATCAGTTCGCACCGCTGGGTCAACGTCGCGTTCGGCCGCGTGGCGATGTTCTTCGTCTCGCCGCTGATCTCCTTCAAGTCGTTCGCGTTCATCCACATCGAGCACCACCGCAACACCAATGACGGTGATTCCGATCCCGATCACTTCGTCAGCGCCGCGCCCTGGTGGCAGCTGCCGATCCGCTTCCCGGCCATGGACCTGCCCTACATCAGCTTCTTGGTACGCAACGTACGCAAGCGCCCACGCGCGGAGGTTCTCGAGACGGTGGCCCTCATGACCGTCTCACTGACGGTGATCGTGTCGGCCGCCTTCGGCGGACATCTGTGGACGCTCGCACTGATCTACCTGATTCCCGAGCGGGTGGCGATGTTCGTGCTGGCGTGGTGGTTCGATTGGCTACCCCACCACGACCTGGAAGACACCCAACGCGAGAACCGCTATCGCGCGACCCGCAACCGCGTCGGCTCAGAGTGGATCCTGACACCCCTGCTCCTGTCGCAGAACTATCACCTGGTCCACCACTTACATCCCTCCATCCCCTTCTACCGCTACGTCGCGACCTGGCGACGGAACGAGTCCGCCTACCTCGAGCGCGACTCGGCAATGAGCACCGTCTTCGGGCAGCAGCTCGATGCCACGCAGTACCACGAGTGGAAACGCCTCAACGGCAAACTGACTGCGCTGCTGCCAGTCCGAATGCCGCCGTCCTCCGCGGCGCACCACGCCGGCACCCACCCGATTCCCGTCAAATGCGTCGAGCCCCTGACCCCAGACAGCGTCAAAGTCACGTTCGACGTTCCCGACCACCTGCGCGGCCAGTTCCAGTTCCAGGCAGGCCAACACCTGACCGTCAAACACCGAATCGGCGGAGATGAGGTGCGACGAAACTACTCGATCTGCACCGCGGCCACATCGGGAGAACTGGCGATCGGCGTACGGCACATCGACGGCGGGAGATTCTCAACCTTCGCGGTCGAAACACTGCGAGCCGGTGATGTTTTGGAACTGATGACGCCCACGGGCAGCTTCGGCGCACCCCTTGATCCACTCGCTCGGCGCGACTATGTCGCGGTGGCCGCCGGCAGCGGCATCACGCCGATCATATCGATCATGCGCACCACCATGGAGATCGAGACCGAGAGCCGGTTCACCCTGTTCTACGGCAACCGCACCGCTGAGTCGACGATGTTCGCCACCGAGCTCGATGAACTCGAGTCTCGGTATGCCGACCGGTTACGCATCGTCCACATCCGCTCAGCCGAGGCGCACCACCCGGCAACCCTTCGCGGCCGTATCGACATGGCGATGGTCCAGCGGCACCTCGCCGGCGACCTCACCTCAATCGATCGCTGGTACCTATGCGGCCCAGGCGATCTCGTCACTTCAATGCGCAATGGTCTCACGTCTGATGGCGTGCCCACCGACCGGATACACCTCGAACTCTTCCGCGGCACGAACCGGCCCACGCACGTCGATGACTTCCCCACGTCCGACGTGACGATCACGCTGGCCGGCGCGGATCACACCGTGAAACTCACCGGGGGTGAGACTGTGCTCGAATCCGCGCTGCGAAACAACATCGACGCGCCCTATGCCTGTCTTGGCGGAGCGTGCGGCACGTGCAAGGGCAAGATCACCGCGGGAGCGGTGTCGATGGAGCAGAACTTCGCCCTCAACGCAGCGGAATTGGAGGCCGGCTTCGTGCTGACGTGTCAATCCCATCCCACCAGCCCGACGGTCTCAGTCGACTACGACAGCTGAGCAACACATGCGTGAATCCGTTCGTAATGCGCAGATGGATCCAATGCTTCGCCGGGCAGCAAGCATGATCAGGTGCGGCGCGACGCCGTCAACGCTACGCGTGCGGCATTCCTCGGTGTGCGATACGTTTTAGCCCGACCGTTAGGAGCGCACGGCTTGTCGTTCGCCCTGAATCGCGCAATCACTCACGGAGATGCGCACGCTAGGTGGAGGTATCATGCCCCTTGCCGAGTCGTATGTTGTGGAGAAGCACGACACCACTACGTTGGCCAGGGGTGATGCGACGGAGTTCTGGGCGGAGAATGTCTGTCGCCATCACGGCACCATGCGGTTACGTTTCGCCAATGCGACCACGTTCCACGGCGGTTTCGTTCAGCAGCGAGCCCGCGCGCACCTGCTGGTCGACTTCTGGTCTGAGGGCATCGGCTACTCGCGCCGTGCCGACGACTTCCGGAGAGATGGCGATGAAAGCTTGCGCTTATTCGTGCCTATCGCCGGCACGACGTTGCTGAGCCAGGACGGGGTCACTGCCCAGGTCGGGCCGAGATTCGCTGGGTTGGTGACGAAGGCCCGCGCATTCGACATCGAACACAGCCACCGGATGCGGACATGGCTGATGACGCTGCCCGTCGGAGTCATCCCCATGGACGCCTGCCCTGGACCCGTGTTGTTTGACGTATCCCAGGGCCTCGGGTCGGTGGTCGGCAGCATGATCGCCGAACTTGGAGCTCAGCGGGAGGCATTGGATGGCAGTGCGTTTTCATCTGCCTGCGACACGCTTACCGAGCTTCTTCCACTGTGCGTGCGCCCGCGCGCCGAATTGCCCAGCACCCTGGCAACTGTGGACGCCGCAGCGCGCGACTACGTCCGCCGTCACGCCGCCGACCCCGAACTGACTCCGGAAGGGATCGCGCGGGCGTTGGGCTGGTCCTTGCGGCAGGTACAGCTCGCTCTGCACGAGACCGGCACGACGCCCGCGGCGCTGCTGCGTGGTGCGCGGCTCGACCTTGCGCGCTCCCTGCTTCGCACCGCGCCTCCCCAGCGCACCGTGGCCGACATCGCTCACTCCAGTGGCTTCCGTTCACTCAGCGCCTTCCAGGCACGTTTCAAGGCGCGGTTCGGGATGACGCCGCAGGAGGCCCGATGTTCATAAGTCCGCAGGATGGTCGAGCTCATCCCCGACCGTCGCCGTGGCGACTGAAAGTTCAGTCCTGCCAATGGTTCCGGCCTTGTGGATCAATCTGCTCTCGGGTGACGTGCATCGGTTCACGACCTTCGGTGCGTGGAGGCAGTGATGGCTGAGCAGGTGCGTGCAGGCATCATCGGAGCTGGTTTCATCGGCACCGTGCACGCCAATGCGGTGCGCGCCGCCGGCGGGTCGGTCACGCGGGTCGCGGCGTCCACGCCAGAGCGGTCCGCCGCGGCTGCCGACCGACTCGGCGCTCTCCGCCCCGCCGCCACCGCCGAGGAGCTGATCGATTCCGATGACGTGCAGGTGGTGCACATCTGCACCCCGAACTCACTGCACACGCCACTGGCGCAGCGCGCCCTTGCTGCCGGAAAGCCGGTGGTGTGCGAGAAGCCGCTCGCCACAACGCTTTCCGATGCGCGGTCGTTGGCGGCCGCCGCAGGTGGCCAGGTGGCGACTGTTCCCTTCGTCTACCGGTTCTATCCGGCGGTCCGCGAAGCCCGGGCACGTGTCTCCGCCGGGGAGGCCGGTCCTCTACACCTGCTGCACGGGGCTTATTTGCAGGACTGGCAGGCCGGGGGCGCCTCGGCCGGTTGGCGCGGCGACGATGCCGAAGGCGGCGCGTATCGGGCGTTCGCCGACATCGGCGTGCACTGGTGCGATCTCGTCGAATTCACCACCGGGCACCGCATCACCCGACTGCTGGCCCATACTTCCGGCGGCGGCCGGGTGACCACCGTGCAGTTCGTCACCGACACCGACGCGTCGGGCTCGATGTTGGTCAGCCAGACAGCGATCGGCAGACGCAACGCGCTGCGGTTCTCCCTCGACGGTGCCGACGCCGCATACGGCTTCGACCAGGAATGCCCGGAAAACCTGTTTGTCGGCGGACTACAGGGCAACCTCACCGTCCACCGCGGGTCGCCCGCGAGTTCCGCTGCGGCGGCCCGCTATTCGCTGCTCCCGCCCGGGCATCCGCAGGGCTACCAGGACTGCTTCAACGCCTTCGTCGCGGACACTTACGCCGCGATCGGCGGGTCCGCCCCGGACGGGCTGCCCGCGTTCGCCGACGGGGTTCGTGCCGCCGCACTGGTGGACGCGGTGATCAACTCCTCTGAATCCTCGACTTGGGTGGAGGTGCCCTCATGAAACTCGGATTCCTGCGCCGCTCAGGCAACTTGCGCGAGTAGTTTGGATCTGGTGGATCACGCAGACGGCGGGAAAGTCGACGCCAGTTCCCTGACCGGCGTCTCAGAGACGGCATTGTTGACGCTGTACGGCAGGGCGCATCAGGCTCGCCATCCTAATGCCATCATCGACGATCCGATGGCGATCCGGCTTGTCGATGCGATTGATTTCGACTTCGAGAAGTTCGGTCGCAAGGGCCAGGAGATGGCCTTGCGTTCCCTGGCTTTCGACCGGGCGGCGATCCGTTACCTGTCGGAGCATCCGGCCGCCACGGTGGTTGCCCTCGCCGAGGGGCTGCAAACCAGCTTCTGGCGACTGAGCAGCGTCCTGCCCGATGCCGAATTTCGCTGGATTACTGTCGATTTCGAACCCGTAATCGATTTGCGTCAGCGACTGTTGCCCTCCTCCCCTAGGATCGCCTACCTCGCTCAGTCTGCGCTGGACCACAGCTGGATGGATCAGGTGGACGCCGGTGACGGGGTGTTCATCACCGCGGAGGGGCTGCTCATGTATCTCCAGCCCGAAGATGCGATGGACCTGATCACCAAGTGCGCCAGCCGATTTCCGGGCGGCCAGATGATCTTCGACCTGCCTCCGGTGCTCGTGAAGAAGTTCGCTCCCAAAGGACTGCGATCCTCGCGGCGGTACCGCGTCCCGCCGATGCCCTTCAGCTTGTCGGCATCTCAACTGGCTGACTTGGCCCACACCGTGCCGGGAATCCGTGCGGTGCATGACTTACCGATGCCAAGCGGCCGGGGCTTGCTGTTCAACAAGCTGTTCCCCGCCTTCTGGCAGTTGGCATTGACCAAGCAGTTCCGCGGCGCCTACACCTTGCTGGAGTTCGGCTGACTCGACGCCCACCGTCAGGGACTAACCCCAGTAGGCGAAGGTGCACACAGGCCGCGGCTCAGTCTTGAATGCCACCAACATGTCCCCGTCCATCATGATGGTGCAGGTGAGTTCGGCGTCGCCACCGTCAGCGGCAACCTCAGATTCCAACTTGTCGTAAACGGGGTATTGCTTCTCCCAAGGCAGCGTTACGTCCGTCTCAGTTTTCTCGGGTCCGCCGTTGATCCGGTATCGGATCGTCACTTGAGCGCTGCCGCCGCTGACCTTCATTACCGCCGTGCCGACCGGCTTGCCGGCGGGCGCCGCCTCCGACGTCGTAACCTGCGCGGTGGTGGGGTTGTCAGCGGTATCTGCCACCGGTGTTCCGGCGATTGTGGCGCACCCTGCTGCCACGACAGCGGCCACAGCAACCCACGCAATCACACCGACGACACAGCTGTAGCGACGCATGCCTCAGGCTACGACAAACGACGACCACGCCTGTGGCCGTTGGCGTATTGCCGTCCGCCGCACCGCTTGCCCACGCAAACGAAACGCTGTTGGGGTCTCGACGCCGTCCGCGACCTACGCTACCGTAACCTACGGTTGCGTAAGTACGTCCAGCGCAACCGAGCACTCTGATAGCTGAGTGGGAGAACCGGATGGTTACTACGCAAGACGCAGTGTTGACGGAGCTGGAGTCGGTTGTTGAGGCCAATCTCAACAGGCACCTCGAGCAGGCGAAAGTGTGGAACCCGCACGACTACGTGCCGTGGAGCCGTGGCCGCGACTTCGCACTGTTGGGCGGTCAGGACTGGTCGCCGGAGGATTCGCAACTCGATGAGGTCGCGAAGACCGCGTTGGTCGTGAATCTCCTTACCGAAGACAACCTTCCCTCGTACCACCGTGAGATCGCCACCCGGTTCGGCCTTGACGGCCCGTGGGGCCAGTGGGTCGGTCAGTGGACTGCCGAAGAGGGTCGCCACAGCATCGCGATCCGCGACTACCTCGTCGTGACGCGCGGCGTGGATCCCGTCGCACTCGAGCGTCTTCGGATGCAGCACACGGTGGCCGGATACGACTCGGGCGACAAGACCGTTCTCGAAACGCTCGCGTATGTCTCATTCCAGGAGTTGGCCACCCGCATCAGCCACCGCAACACGGGCCGGGCAGCCGGATGTCCGATCGCCGAGCAACTGCTCACCCGCGTCGCTGCAGACGAGAACCTGCACATGGTCTTCTACAGAAATCTGGCTGCGGCCGCTCTTGAGGTCGCACCCGATGCGACCATGGAGGCGATTGCGGCTGAGGTGATCAACTTTCAGATGCCGGGCAACAACATGCCTGGCTTCGCCGAGAACGCGGTGATGATCGCCAAAGCCGGAATATATGACCTCCGTTCGCATTTGGACGACGTCCTACGTCCGGTTCTGCGGTTCTGGAAGATCTTCGAACGCGAGGACTTCAGTGGCGAGGGCGCCCGCGCACGAGACCAACTCGGGGAATTCCTCGAGCTTGTCGATGCGAAGGCGTCCTACTACGACGAGCGGCGCCTCGCCCGCGCCGCTGGGTGATTCTCTCGCCGGCCGCCGGCACCGCCTACTCCGTCGCCTGATTCGGCTCGGAGTCAACCTTCAGCGGCTGGTGCTGGACGACCTCGTCGGTGCCAGGCCTGTCGTCGTAGCGGGACATGTACGCATCGATCTCGCGGACGATCTCCGGGCCGGGAACGCCCCATCCCTCCTCATAGTGGTACACCTCGGCGAGCGGCCGGTGGCCGCGGTCGCCGTCGAGGATCTCGACGTCGTTTGGGCCCAACATGGCCGGGTGGCGAACGCCGGCCGCCTCTGACACCTTCAGCAGATCGCGGCGCAGCGTCAGGATGTAGTTGGCCAGCCGATGCGACTTCTGCTCCGGATCAAGCCCTCGAGTCAGCCACGCGTTCTGCGTCGCGACGCCGGTTGGGCAGTGATCGGTGTGGCACTTCTGCGCCTGGATACACCCGATCGCGAGCATCGCTTCCCTGGCCACGTTGATGAGGTCGACGCCCAGTGCGAACGCCACGATCGCGTTACCGGGCACACCGAGCTTCCCTGCACCGATCCACGTGACGCGGTCGCTGAGGTCAGCTTGTGCAAACAGGCCATAGACCCGAGCGAAGCCGAGCCGGAACGGGAAGGACACATGGTCGGCGAAGACGAGCGGTGCGGCGCCGGTGCCGCCCTCGCCCCCGTCGATAGTGATGAAGTCAACGCCCCGCTGCTCATCGGCCATGCGGTCGGCCAAGTCGCGCCAGAAGCCCAGCTCCCCCACCGCCGATTTGATGCCGACCGGAAGCCCCGTGGCATCCGCGATCCGCTCGACGACATCGAGCATCTCATCGACGTTGCGGAACGCGGTGTGTCGGGAAGGGCTCGCGACGTCCTTGCCCTGCTCGACGCCACGGATGCGGGCGATCTCCGCGTTCACCTTGGCGCCTGGGAGATGTCCGCCCAGGCCCGGCTTGGCGCCCTGGCTCAGCTTGATCTCGATCGCGCGTACGGGGGCGGAGCCGACGACGTCGACCAGCCGGTCTAGATCGAACTTCCCGTGCTCGTCGCGGCAGCCGAAATAGCCTGTGCCGATTTGGAAGACGAGGTCGCCACCCTGACGGTGATGGTCCGACAGTCCGCCCTCGCCGGTGTTGTGCCAGAAGTCCGCGATCGTGGCAGCCTTGTTGATCGCTTGGACCGCCTGGGGACTGAGCGACCCGAACGACATCGCCGACACATTGACGACCGATGCGGGCCGAAAGGCGTACCGGCGCCCTCGCGGGCCGCCGAGCACCTTTGCGCCTGGCACCTCGATGTCACGCCCGTGGATCGGGGACGCGGGGACGACGTCAGAAAACGTGGCCTGCTTGATGATCGGGTACGCGGCGTTCTCGGTGTCGTTGTCCGTGCCGAACGCGAAGTAATTGTTCTCTTTCTTGGCCGACGAGTACACCCAGCGCCGTTGGTCACGGCTGAACGGTCGCTCTTCGTCGTTGCTCGTGATGATGTACTGGCGCAGCTCCGGACCGATCGACTCCAGGAGATACCGGAGCCGGGCGACGACCGGGAAATTGCGGCGAAGAGCGTGCTCCTTCTGAAGCAGGTCCCGCACTGCAAGCCCCGCGACAGTGGCGGCGGGAGCCAGCGCCGCCAGCGTCCGCTTCTTCATGTGACCACCCTTCGCGGACGGCTCACTGCGGAGGCGGAGGTGGTGTCGGGGGTTGCGCGTCGCACGCGGTGAGCATCGGCGGGGAGAACGTCACCGATCCGACGCCGCCGAGCGTCATGCCGTTGTCGGCGAGTGTCATCGTCGTCGTATAGGAGCATGTCTGAATTCCCGTCAGCCCCATGAGGAATTCCACGTCGTAGGCGTAGAGGAACGAACGCACGAGCTGGTTCGGATCCCACGGCACATCCAGAGCGAAACCGAGGGATGACGCGGACAGCGCACCGAGCACCCGCGGGCCGGCCTCGCCGATTCCCGGTGTGAGGTGGAATGGGGTGCCGTCCCGCTTTGTACCGGAGATGCTGACGCTGCGAATCCGGTAACCGGTGGCACCCGGCGGTACGACCGGATCTCTTCGGATCCTCGTGCTGAACAAGATTGAGTAGTTCGTGCCGTTCACAATCGCCGTCGTGCTGAAGCTCGTCGAGCTGAACTCCTCCGGCAGTTGAGCCGGGCAATTGCCCACCTTTCCGGACGGATCCCCGCATTCCTGAGGAGCCGCCCCAGCGACCGGTGCGACGAGCACCGTGCCGATGAGGGGCGCTGACCACGCCGCAGTACGCATGAACCTGCGGCGAGAAAAAGCGTTCTCCGAAACATTCGTCATTGTGTATTCCTCCTTCTCGGCGCAAGCCCGGCGGTACCGGCGTAGCGAAGGACTGCCCTCTGATCGCGTGTTGCAAACTCAGGGTAAGGAGAATTGACACCGGAATCATTGGGTTCGGCAGTATGCGAATACGCTGCACCGAATTAGCAGCCGGAACAGCGACGTCGCGGATTCCCGTCCCCTCAGCTGACTTCGGACATTGTGTTTGGTACCCGTCGCGATCGGACGAGTCCGTGATGTCGTGAGCCGGCCCTGTGGCGAGTGTGTCGGTTCTTGCGGCTTTTCTCCTCGATCACCTCGATAACCTGCACGCTCGGCACAGCGCCCACAGCCGACATTGCCCAGGACGTGCCCCGAAAGTCGGACCGCGAAGCGCAATGTCGAGTTGCTCGGTCGAATATGGTCACGATGCAGCTGAATTATCCTGTTGGACAACATATTTGCACCCAGGTCAGCCAATAGTAGACACTCCGAGCACGTCATGAGTGGCGCGCCGCTGCTCGGGTGCCGTCACGCCCGCTTTACTTCGATCTCGACGAAGGCCAGCGGCAATGTGCCGGCGTTGACGACCTCGTGTTCGGCGCCGGCCGGGCGGGCGTAGGAAGCACCAGCCCGCAGCTGTGAGGAGGTGACCGTGCCGTCGGGGGTGATCACGTCGGTCTGGCCGTCGGTGACGGGGACGACGACGTAGTCGTATTCGTGCACGTGGCGGCCGGTGCTCTGGCCGGGCTCGAAATCCCAGCGGGTGACCCGCACCCGCTCATCCTCGTGCTGCAAGCTCGCGCGGGCGGTGGTCGTCATGGCAGAAGGCTA
Organism: Mycolicibacterium sp. XJ870; assembly: GCF_053483975.1. Classification (NCBI taxonomy): domain Bacteria; kingdom Bacillati; phylum Actinomycetota; class Actinomycetes; order Mycobacteriales; family Mycobacteriaceae; genus Mycobacterium; species Mycolicibacterium sp. XJ870. The sequence continues at coordinate 2,228,298 of NZ_JBEFTI010000001.1, read as the reverse complement.
ACTGTCGAGTCTCGCCCCTTGTGCCCTGATGCGACGCACGGGTCAATAACGGGTATCCCGGGCCCATGACCGTCATCGGCTTTCACTGTTCCCACGAACAGATCAGTCCCGCCCAACTGCTCCGCGACGTACAGCGCGCCGAACAGGCCGGTTTCACCGCCGGAATGTCGTCGGACCACCTCAGCCCATGGAGCGAACGCCAGGGCGAGTCCGGGTTCGCCTGGTCTTTCCTCGGCGCTGCACTGGCCACCACCAACCTGCCCTTCGGCGTCGTCAACGCCCCCGGTCAGCGCTATCACCCCGCGATCATCGCTCAGGCCATCGCCACGCTGGCGCAGATGTTCTCCGGCCGGTTCTGGGCAGCGCTCGGCTCGGGCGAGGCGTCGAACGAGCGGGTAACCGGCGAGGTGTGGCCGCGCAAGGAGCTACGCGACCAACGTCTCGTCGAGTGCGTCGACGTCATCCGGCGTCTGCTCAAAGGTGCGGAGGTCAGCCACGACGGCCTCGTGCACGTCAACCGGGCGCGGCTGTGGACGCTGCCCGACACCGTGCCCGACCTCGTCGGCCCAGCGGTCACCCCGCAGACGGCGGCCCGCCACGCGGCATGGGCCGACGGTCTCATCAGCGTGAACCAGTCGAAGGAGACGCTGCAACAGGTCCTTGACGCTTACCGCGAGGCCGGCGGCCGCGGTCCTGCCCGACTGCAGATCCACCTCAGCTGGGCGCCCACCGACGAACAGGCCCTCGCCATCGCCCACGACCAATGGCGCAGCAACATCTTCAGCCCCCCGGTGTGCTGGGACCTGGAATCAGTCGAGGCGTTCGACGTGATCAGTGCGGACGTCACCCCCGACCAGGTCAAGAAGTCGGTGAACGTCTCCGCCGACCTCGGCCGACACGCTCAGTGGCTGCACGACTACATCGAGCAAGGCTGGGACGAGCTCTACCTGCACTTCGTAGGCCAGCAACAGACCGGGTTCATCGACACGTTCGGCGAGCACATCCTGCCGCAGCTGTCCCCTACTGCGTCGCAGGAGGTCAGGGCATGAGAAGCGCCGACACGGGCGACCTGTGGTGGAAGAACGCCGTCTTCTACTGCGCGGACGTCGAAACCTTCTTCGACTGGAACGGCGACGGTACCGGCGACATCCGGGGCATGACCGACCGCATCGAATACCTCTTCGACCTCGGCGTGACATGCCTGTGGCTGATGCCCTTCTATCCGACCGCGCGTAAGGACGACGGTTACGACATCACCGACTTCTTCGGAGTCGACCCCCGCCTCGGAACCCTCGGCGACTTCGTCGAGCTGGTGCGAACGGCGAAGGCGAGCGGGATCCGCGTGATCATCGATTTCGTCATGAACCACACCTCGGACCATCACCCGTGGTTCAAGTCCGCCCGCCGCAGCAAGGACGACCCGTACCGGGACTACTTCGTGTGGAGCGCGACCGAGCCCAAGTCGACCAAGAAGGACGTCGTCTTCCCCGACCAGGAAGACAGCCTCTGGGAACTCGAGCCCAAGACCAACGAGTGGTATCTGCACCATTTCTACAAGCATCAGCCTGACCTGAATATCGCCAATACCAAAGTGCAGGAAGAAATCTCGCGCACACTTGGCTTCTGGCTGGAGCTCGGCGTCTCGGGCTTTCGGGTCGACGCCGTCCCGTTCCTGTTCGCCAAGGACGGTGCGCCTGGCGATCCGGGCGTATTCGACCCCAACCAATACCTCGGCGACGTGCGCAACTTCGTCACCCGGCGAGTCGGAGACGCCGTGCTGTTGGGCGAAGTCAACCTTCCGTACAAAGACCAGGAGACGTTCTTCGGCGGGCCCGACGGTGATGGGCTCAACATGCAGTTCGACTTCATCGGCATGCAGAACTTCTACCTATCGCTCGCCCGCGGGGACGCGGGTCCGCTCGTCAAGGCCTTGCGGCAACGGCCGCACCTCGACATCACCAGTCAGTGGGCGAATTTCGTGCGTAACCACGACGAGCTCACTCTCGATAAGCTCAGCAAGGATGAACGCCAAGAGGTCTTTGACGCCTTCGCCCCGGATAAGGACATGCAGCTCTACGGCCGCGGGCTTCGGCGCAGGCTGCCGGCCATGCTCGGTGGAGACACACAGCGGATGAAGATGGCCTACTCGCTGGCGTTCTCACTGCCGGGCACTCCGGTCCTGTTCTACGGCGAGGAAATCGGCATGGCTGAAAACCTCGATGTTCCAGGGCGATTCGCTGTCCGGACACCCATGCAATGGACCGGCGACGTGAACGGCGGTTTCTCTAAAGCGACCAAGCGCCGCCTTTGCCGCCAGCTGCCCGAGGGCCTGTACGGCCCGGAGCGCGTGAACGCCGCCGACCAACGCCACGACCACGAGTCGTTCTGGTGGTTCATGCGCAACCTCATCTATACCTACCGGCAACAACCGGAGATCGGCTGGTCGACACTGGAAATTCTCGAGCAGCCCAACCCGGCGGTGCTGGCCCACATGTGCCGTGAGGAGTCCGGCTGGGCACTGGTCGCACTGCACAATTTCGGCGCTGACGGATGTCTGGTGCCCGTCCAGCTCGCAGACGTGCCGCCTGGCTCCATTCTCGTCAATCTGCTCGACGGCCTCTCCGAGCACGAACTCGATTCGGAATGCCGCGTCGAGTTGGATCTGCCGCCCTACGGTTACCGCTGGCTGCGACTGCGTCGGCCCGGGGACTCGCCGATCATCTGAGCGGTGGGGAAGGACGGATTTCGGCGACGAGGTTGACCCTGACGCAGGGTCAACCCCGCAGCATGGTTGGTATGACCACGAAAGCCGATCAATTCACGATCCACCACGACGGTGTCACGATCGCGGTGTCTCGCGGCGGCACAGGCCGCCCGCTGGTTCTTTGTCCTGGCTTGACGTCGACCCAGGCCGAGCTATGCGAGTTGATCGAGTTGCTGCGGCACGACTACGACGTAGTGACGTTCGACCTGCGGGGACATGGCCTCTCCTCGGCCGCCGACAGCTACACCTTCGAGGCGTTCCTCGGCGATTTCACCACAGTGATGGAGGAGGTAGGCCGCCTCGGCTTGCGCTCGTCGCCGGTACTGGCGGGCCACTCGTTGGGCGCGGATCTGATCGTGCACTATGCCGCCGAGAACCCAGACACCGTAGCCGAGCTCGTTCTCATCGACGGCGCGAACCCCTTGCCCGCACCGTTCATCACCGAGGCCGACCTGCCGGAGTTCCGCACACTGTGGGAGAACCTGGCTGTGTGGCACGAGGCCGCCAAAGGCACCCCGCGTCAGGTGTTGCTCACAGCGCAGGAAGTCCTCGAGCTCAATCTTGAGATGGATGTCGTGCGCGCCGCAATCCTGGAGCGATACCGCCAGATTGACTGCCCGGTCCGCATGATCATGTCGACCTCGATGGCCGGCGACAGCGGCGTGGGGCGCGCAGCGCGGCACAATCGGCTATGGCGTGCCGGCATTGAGCGACTCGTTCGCGCCCGGCCAGACATCTCATTGTCCTGGGTCGATGCCAACCACGCGCTCGTCATAACCCATGCCCCGGAGATCGCCCGCATCATCCGGAGTCCACAAAAGTCACCCCGGCCGGCCGACGTCGTGACCGGTGGCTAGTCGAGGAGACTGGTCGGATGCTGACCATCGGCGAGCTCGCGTCGTACGCCGGCGTGACAGTGCGCGCCGTCCGGCACTATCACGCCAGGGGGCTGCTGCCGGAGCCGGAGCGAGACCGCTCCGGCTACCGCAGGTATGCCGCCGGCACCGTAGTCGAGCTGATCAAGATCCGGATACTCGCTGAGGCCGGCGTCCCGCTGGCGCGCGTACGAGAGCTGCTGCAGGCCGACGAGGACGAGTTCGCCGCGGCGGCTAAGGACATCGACAAGCGGCTGCGCGCGGAGATCCGGCAGCGGCAGCGGCACCGCGAGCAGATCGCCCGCCTCGCAGCGGAAGGCCAACTGGCGTTGCCGCCGGAGGTCGTCGAATTTCTCGACCAGCTACGGGCGCTCGGGGTCGACGAGCGGATCGTCGAGGTCGAACGCGACGGATGGATCCCACTGGCCGCGCACTCACCCGAGCGGGTACCTGAGTTGATGGCACGCAAGCGCGAGCAAATCTCCCATCCGCAGCTCGTCGACTTCTACCTCACGCTGGGGTGGGCGCTCGACCGTGCCGACAGCGACACCGTGCTGATCGACTTGGCCGATAAGTCGGCCGCATATCTCACCCAGTTGGCTGACGAACAGGGCGAGGATTACGTCGGCGGCGACATTGCGCCATCGTTGGTCGAGCTGCTCGACACGCTGGTCCTCGACGCCGCGCCGGCGGCCCGTCGACTGATCGAGCTGCTCAACAAACATGGCTGGACCGGTTGGACCAAGCTCGAGCGCGTGCAGCGGGACGATCGGCCTACATCCGCCCGAAGCGGCTAACTCTGCTGGGGACGAACATCTTTCGGCTGATGCCCTTACGAATGTGGTCGGAAAGTTTGCCCCTGGGCGTCACCTTCCACGGCTTCGACATATGAGCGGGCAACGATGTCTGCGCGAGTGCCACCAGCTGGATCCAGACCCATATTCTCCAGGGTCTCCGACACCCAGCCTGGGCTGACGGTGTTCAGGCGCAGCCCGCGAGGCATTTCGATGGCGGCGTGCTTGGTGAATTCTTCCAGGCCTGCGTTGACCATTGCGCCAAAGGATCCGCCTACCATCGGGCTTTCGAATGTGCCGCTGGTCAGGGTGACCGAGCCACCGGCACGCAGATGCCGGATCGCCTGGCGAACCAGGTGCAATTGCCCAAACAGTTTGCCCTGCATCGCGCGGGTGAAGTCGTCATCGGAATCCAGGGGCGTCAGCTTTCCACTCGCCGCGGTGACGACCACTGCATCAACGGCTGGCACCGTCGCGAACAAGGCGTCGATCGAGGTGCTGTCATCGATATCCACCCGCACGGGCCCGCGCCGAGATGCCCGGACCACCTCATGGTTGATCTTCAATGCGTCGGCAACCGCCGACCCGATGGTGCCGGTGGCCCCGACAACGATGACTCTCATGTGACCGTTCTACATGTCTGACGCGGTCGCCATCCTGCGAGGACGCGCAACAAAAGCGGCGTACTCTGCCAGCGTGTACGTCGATGCGATGACCACACCACTGCCGTTGAGCCGGATCGGCGAGTTGGCCCGCCGTACTCAAGCTTCGGGATTCTCCGGTCTGCTGTTCACCGAGACCGGTCGCACCGCGTATCTCAACGCTGCCGTGGCGTCGCAGGCTGCCCCCCATCTCGACATCTCAACCGGTGTCGCCGTTGCCTTTCCGCGCAGTCCTTTCATCTCGGCCGCGGCGGCATGGGAACTCCAAGAGGCAACCGGCGGGAGGTTTCGGCTCGGCCTTGGCACGCAAGTCCGGACCCACATCGTGCGGCGCTACGGCATGCCCTTCGAACATCCCGGTCCACGGCTGCGTGACTACGTGCATGCGGTGAAGGCCTGCTTCGCCGCGTTCCGAACGGGAAAGCTCGATCATCACAGCCAGTTCTACGATCTCGACTTCATCACCCCGCAGTGGAGTCCGGGTCCCATCGACACACCGGACCCCAAAGTCGATATCGCAGCGGTGAATCCGTGGATGTTGCGGATGGCAGGCGAAGTGGCTGATGGAGTCCACGTCCATCCACTCGGCGAGCCGGGCTATATCGTCCGTCATGTCACGCCGAACATCGTTGCGGGGGCGGCGAAATCGGGCCGCTCACCGGCCGATATCGCGATGATCGTCCCAGTCATGACCATCGTGGGCGACAGCGACGCAGAGCGCGCGAACGAGCGTGAGCTCGTACGGGCCAGCATGAGCTTCTACGGCAGCACCCCGAACTACGCCTTCATTTGGGACGAGGCGGGATTCGAGGGTACGACGGCCCGCCTTCGAGAGAAACAGAAGGCCGGCGACTTTCAAGGTATGGCAGCGCAGATCACCGACGAACACATTGCGACGTTTGCCACCGAGTCGACGTGGGACAACTTGGCCGACGCGCTCGTCGCCAAGTACGACGGAATAGCCACTCGTATCGTCTTGTACAACGCTTTGGCCGACCCCGAACGCCTTGAACGGTACGGCGAAATCGCGCGTCAGCTCGCCGCGCGGTAAGCGAGTCAGATCGGCGTCGCCGACTCATCGGTCAGGCCGAGTTGGCGGTAGATGTCCGGACGCACCACCGATGTTTGGGAGTAGATCGGCAATCCCGACAGCGGCCAGTCGTGGAGCAACCCGGTACCGACCACCACGGAAATCGGTGCGCCTTCCGCCACCGCCCGCTCGTGCAGCAGCAGCGTGTCGGGATACAGAATCTCTACTTCCCCAACGTAAATCGTCGTTGGAGGAAGCCCCTGAAGAACCTCGGGCTCGAAGAACAACGGACTGATCAGTGGATCCCGGAGATCGGTGATGCCGTCGGTGAAATGGGCGTCACCGGTGCTTTCCTTCCAGTCACCCAGGATCGGATCGTCGATCTCCGCGATGTCGGGATTCTGCATCGAGAAATCGGCCGACAACGACAGAATCACCATGCTCGACGGCACCGGGTCTCCGCGCAATATCAGCTCTCGCACCGCGCCCATGGCGAGTGTGCTGCCCGCCGAGTCGGCGTACACACTGACATTCTCGGCGCCGCCGCTCGCCTGGATCTGATGCGAGATGAAATCGGCCATGCCGGGGATGACGACGGTTGCCCGCCCGGCTTCCGTTGTCGCGAGCGGATACATGGGCACAACTACCACGGCTCCGGTCTCGCGTGCCATGAACGTGTAGTCGATCCAGTGCAGCAGATTCGGCTCACTGATGAACCCACCGCCGTGCATGGCGATCACGGTCTTGCCGCTCGGGTTTGGCGGATGGATCTCCCACACCTGCCATTCGGCGCCTTCTGCGGTGGTGAATGTCGTCTGCCGGGTGTCCATGCCGAGCGTCAGGAAGAGCGGCGGACGGTCACTCTCCAGCACCGTATTGATCTGCTGGTAGATGTTCACGCCGATGATGTCGGAGATCGCCTTCAAACCGTACTGTACGAGCACGGCGCCCTGATCCCGCAATTGCGGCCCGGGGGTATATGTCAACGAGTTCTCGACCGCTGCGACGCCGTGGACAATCTGACTCGTAGTCGAACTCTCGACGGGCTGTCGCGGTAGCGCAGGCTTCATTGCGGTCTCGACCTCACGGCGCGCTGCCGCCAACACTGCCCACACCCCTGGCTGTGCGGATGGCACCTTCGGTGCGGCGTCCGCTGTGAACGGGTTTCGCAGCGCGGTGACGACTGTGTCGGAAATCCTCGGCTTCGCTGTCGCTGTCGCCGACGCCACCGCGAGCGGTTCTGACTCAGCGCGAGGCTTCAGCGTGACGACGGCTCGATCCGGCACGCGGCCCGGCACATCGGAGATCTGCCGGTTTTCCATCGGGGTCTGTCGATGCTTGCCTCGCCGCAGGGTCCCGCGGGGCTGCTCGGCGTCATCGTCGTCACGATCATCGGTGAGCGCACCGCCTTTGTGGTTCGGTGACTTCCGGACCTTGTTCTTGGGTGCCGACCTCGGGCCTGGGTTTCCGGCTCGACCTTTGGCTGCCGGTGCATCAGTGCTTGCTGAGGCTTCGCTTCCCCCGGAAACGGACGTCGACTCGTCGGCCGACGCCGTCGCGCACCCCCATCCGGCGACGGCGCCGCCGACACCCAACGCCACTGCCAACCCCGCGACTCGACCAACATATGCTCCCCCGCCCATAGGTGTTTATAGCTCCGATGGACCGGCGACGGGCCGAAATTGGGTCCCGCGACACAGCCTGGTTGATGAACTTGCAAATATTTCGATGTCCGCCGGAACGCGGCCTTTGTTGGCCGGTCAGTGCGCTCCGATACCCGAACGAGAAATTGCCCATCGGCGGCGCGATCATTTGACATGGGCCGTCATATGTCAAGCGTCGGTGGTCGGGCGGATTCCTTCAGTGCACAACACCTTTGGCAGCAACGCGGACAGCCGTTACCGCCGTGGAGTGCGGCAGCGCCGGGCTGCCGTGCCAGGTGCCGGCGTCAGCGCCTGCCCAGGAGTAGGCGTCGTGGAGAACAAATCGGTAAGACCGGCACGTCGCAGCGCGTCTTCGACGCGATGCTGCAGGCTTCCGGTGAGCGCCAACGCGATGTGGAACTCGCCGGCCAGCTTCGCGATCGCGGTCAGGAGGTCCGTTGCCGCGGTGTCCATGTCAGACACGTCCGACAGGTCCAATGCCAGCAGCCGTGGTGAGCGCTGTAACTCAGCGATCAGGAGGCGACGTGTTCGCTCGGCTGCCGAACCGGTGAACGCGCCTTTCACCCGAACCAGACAACCCGTGGGCGATCGGAAGACCTCAGCACTTATTGCCCCTGGCTTGCCCCTGCACGCAGCATCTCCGATTGCCCTTGGTGCCCTGCGTGAACCAGCCATTGGCGATTCATCTCCCGTAGCCGGGTGGATGGCGTATCTCCATCGTGCCCGATAGCGGACCGGCAAACAGCCGAATGGGTCGAAAATTTGCGCAAATTGGTGCAGTTGCTTAATTGGGCGGCGGAGTGGGCAATCCGACCGCATCCTTCAGGTCGTCGATCTTGGCCTCGATCCGCTCGAGGTCTTCGGCATCGACACGGAATATCCAGTGCTTGGCTCCCAGCAGCAGAATCGCCTGGAATACCAGCTGGAGCCATTCGCTCTGCCAGTTCTCGAAGGTGCTCGCGAAGAACTCAGCCATATAGCCGCTCCATTCAAACGGCTGGCCGTGCATCTGCTGCGTGCTGGTGTACTCGGACATTTGTGTGAAGAACTGCCCGATCCACGAGCCCGCGAACAGAATTAGTAGAAGGTAGACAGCTCCCCATCGTCTGATATGCGACATAGGCCAAGCGTTACCACGTTGTCGCTCTGGGTGCGCTCGAACGACTCGAATAACGTTTCACGAAGCCCGCGGTGAGGTTCGGGGCACGAGGAAGCGGCTAAGCGGAGAGTACAAATACCCCGAAACGGTTCCACCGCTGAAAGACTTGGCGGGTGCCGTCCGTCGAACAGTGGGTGACCGGTGATCACTACGGCATCGAGTTCCCTGCCCATCCCGACGCATTGTCGAGCAGTGGCGAGAAATTCCTCACGCGCGCGTTCCAGGCCGCCGCGACGTTGGATGCCGACAATGCGGTCAGCCGCATCACCGGGTTCCAGGAGTTCCGCGGCGGCAGCACCGGCCGGAAAGTGGCGCTGTCGGTGGACTATGCCCGGCCCGGGCCGAGCCTTCATACCGAATTGTTCGCAAAGTTCTCCCGCGACTTCGACCACCCCGTGCGCGACGTCGGCCGTTCGCAGATGGAACCTGAGGTACGGTTCGCGGAACTGTCACGCACACCAGACTTTCCAATCACGGTGCCGGTCACCATGTTCGCCGACTACCACACTGAGTCCGGTACCGGACTGCTGATCAGCGAACGGATCCAATTCGGCGCGGACGGTGTCGAACCCCAGCACCACAAATGCCTCGACTATCGGCTGGCCGAGCCGGTTGAGCATTACCGGGCATTATTGACCGCACTGGGGCGCCTGGCCGGCTGGCATCGATCCGGCACGGCACCGGCGACTCTGATCGAGCGGTTCCCTGTCGACCTCCAGGCGGCCACGGTCGGTGAACGTTCCCCACTGCGGGCCGAAAAGGTGCACCGGCAGCTGCACCGCCTGGTCGACTTCATCCAAACCCACCCGAAGCTGTTGCCCGCCAATGTCTGCTCACCACAGTTCCTTTCGCGCCTCCCCGCGCAGGGTGCCGAGTTCGTACGCCGTGAAGCGCAGGTGTGGCGCCATCTCGAGAGAAACCTCGATTACCTCGCCCTGTGCCACTGGAACGCCAACGTCGACAACGCTTGGTTCTGGCGGGACAGCCAGGGCGCCTTGCAATGCGGTCTCATGGACTGGGGCTGTGTCAGCCAGCTGAATGTCGCGATGGCACTGTGGGGAAGTCTCTGCGCCGCCGAAACCTCCTTATGGGACGAGCATTTCGACAGCGACGTGCTTCCGCTGTTCATCGCGGAACTACGGCAGTCCGGTGGTCCCGAACTCGACGTGGACGAGCTGAGCCGTCAAATCGTCCTGTACGCGGTCATCATGGGAATCACCTGGCTGCTCGACGTACCGTCGCGGATCGGGGCGAAGCTGGGTCAGTCCGCGCAGGGCATGTCCCGGTTCGACCCGGGCATTCGCGACGACGAAAGCCTGCGTGCACCACTGCAGATGCTCACCAATGTGCTCAACCTGTGGCAAAGGCGCGATGCCGCAGATTCATTGAGCCAGATCTGAAGCACCCACAAACCGGCGCGTGTTTCGGAGGTTAGTTTTCCGCTGCATCGGGAATCCAGGTTAGTGATCTGGGCCATATCGTGCGTGTTGACCTGTCGACAGGGGACATCATCATGACCACTCAAGAGCCGGTCGCAAAGACCGACGTCGACAAGGCGCTGCTCGGTAGTGCCACGTATCGCAGCCTCGGCGAGCAGAGGCTGACGCCGGCCGAAGAGAGATTCGAGAAGGCTCGCCGCACGATCGGTCTGTTCCTCGCGCCGGCCGTCACGATCGTGTTCCTGCTGCTCCCCCTGGACATTCCGCCTCAGCAGCAGACCCTCGCCGCGGTCCTGCTCGGCGTGATCGTGCTGTGGGTCAGTGAGGCGGTACCGATTCCCATCGGTGGATTGCTCGGCGTTGCCGTCGTGGTCTTCCTCGGCGTAGCTCCGGTCGACGATGTGCTGGCGCCGTTCGGATCATCGACGATCTTCACGTTCATCGGGGCCTTCATCCTCGCCCAGGCAATGCTGAAACACGGCCTCGCCCGACGGTTCGCATTCCGGATTCTCGCCCTTCCCCGCGCTGGCAGCTCCACCACGGGGCTCATCATCGCGTTCGGCGCGATCACCAGCCTGCTCTCTGCATTCGTCTCCAATACCGCCACCGTCGCCATGCTGCTGCCCACCGCGCTCGGCATCATCGGCGTGATTGCGAAACTCTTGCAGAAGCAAGGCAAGGTCGCACCCGACTTCGATCCGCTGCGCCTGAAGGTGGGCGCAGCGATCATGCTGATGCTCGCCTATGCCGCCAGCGTCGGCGGTCTGCTGACTCCCGTGGGTAGTCCGCCGAACCTGATCGGCCGCGGTCTGATCGAAGAGGCCACCGGGGAACGGATCAGCTTCGGTCAGTGGATGGTGCATGCCGCGCCGATCTGCCTGCTCATGTTCCTCGTGCTCGCATTCGTACTCGTCAAGCTCAACAAGCCCGAGATCAAGAACATCGAAGGGGTCAGCGACTACGTCGCAAAAGAACGCGCGGAGATGGGCCCGCTGTCCCGGGCCGAGAAGAACACGCTGATCGCGTTCGGTGTCACGGTGTCGCTGTGGATCTTTCCTGGCGTGATCGCGCTGATCTTCGGCAACGATTCCGACATCTACGGCACCGTCAGCGAGCGTCTCGACGAGGGCACCGTCGCAGTGTTCGGTGCCGCGTTGCTCTTTCTGCTTCCCACTGAATGGAAGAACCGGGAGTTCACGCTGCGCTGGCGGGACGCAGCCGCTATCGACTGGGGCACAATCGTTTTGTTCGGAACGGGCATCATCTTCGGTTCACTGCTCGCCGAGACCGGGCTCGCCGAGACGATCGGAACCTCGGTCGCCTCTGCCCTGGGGCTGTCCAGTGTCGTTCCCATCACCATCTTCGCAGTGCTGCTCGCGATCGTGGTCTCCGAGACGACGAGCAACACCGCCTCCGCTGCCGTCGTTGTGCCGATCGTCATTCCGATCGCGGTCGCGGCGGGCATCAACCCGTTTGTGCCCGCACTCGCCGCCACGTTCGCCGCATCGTTCGGCTTCATGCTGCCGGTGTCGACCCCGCAGAACGCCATCGCCTACGGCTCAGGGGCGGTACCGATCACGACGATGATCCGCTCCGGAGTCACCTTCGACATCGCCGGGGCTATTCTGATCATCGTGTTCCTGCCCTTGATGATTGCGCTGATCGGTCTGGGTAGCTGATGGCCGGACAGCGGATCGCGGTCATCCCAGGCGACGGGATCGGCGGAGAAGTCATCGCATCCGCCCGCGCCGTTCTCGACGCGGTGTGCGCCCGGCACGCAATCGACCTCGGCTACACCGAATTCGACTGGTCGTGCCAGCGCTATACGCAGACCGGGGCGATGATGCCCGCCGACGCGATCGACACGCTGGGCGAGTTCGACGCGATTTTTCTCGGGGCGGTGGGCTGGCCCGGGGTGCCCGACCACGTATCGCTGTGGGGGCTGCTGATCCCGATCCGCCGCGCCTTCCGCCAGTACGTCAACCTGCGGCCCATCCGGGTGTTCCAAGGAGTTTCCAGTCCGCTCCGCAACGCCGTGGACGTCGACTTCGTCGTGGTGCGCGAAAACGTCGAAGGCGAATACAGCGAAATCGGCGGCCGCCTCAACCGAGGCTTTCCCGACGAGATGGCCGTTCAGGAGTCGGTGTTCACCCGTGTCGGGGTGAGCCGGATCGCCGACTTCGCGCTCGAACTCGCCGAGACGCGGCGTAGCTATGTCACCTCGGCCACCAAATCGAACGGCATCGTCCACACCCTGCCGTTCTGGGACGAAGTTGTCGCCGAGCGGGCGGCGTTGCACCCCGACGTGACCGTCGACAGCGAGCACATCGACGCCCTGGCCGCCAAGTTCGTCCTGCAACCGGAACGATTCGATGTGGTGGTCGGCTCAAATCTGTTCGGCGACATCCTTTCCGACCTCGCTGCAGCGGTAGCCGGCTCGATCGGCATTGCTCCGTCGGCCAACCTCGACCCCACCAAGCAATACCCGTCGATGTTCGAGCCGGTCCACGGGTCGGCCCCCGATATCGCGGGCCAAGGCATCGCCAACCCGGTCGGTGCCGTCTGGTCGGCGGCGATGATGCTCGACCATCTGGGCCATACCACGGCCGCCGCGGACGTCGTCAAGGCGATGGAGGCCACCTTGGCCAACCCCGACACCCGAACGCCTGACCTCGGCGGCCACGCCTCGACAACCGAAGTCACCGAAGCTCTGGTTACCGCACTTGCTCGATCGTGATCGTGGTCCACGCCCCGACGTGAATCCGATCGCCGTCGGTCAGTGGCGTTTCCACACCCTCCTTCAACCGCTCGTCACTTCCGTTGAGGCTCGTGCCATTGGTCGAACCCAGGTCGGTCACCGTCAGCCCAGACTCACGGAGACGCAGCACCGCGTGTTGACTGGACACACCGCGATCGGCGGGCTGGATGCTGAGGTCGATATCGGGTTCGACGGCCTGGTCCTGTTTCCGCCGACCGATCAGCGTGGTACTGCGTTGTAGCGCAATCCGGCGCTCGGGAAAGAACGCGGGGAACTCGACAGTGTCGGGGCCTTCCCGGGCCAAAACCCGCTCATAGAACTCCCGGTCGGCGGCCACCACAGCCGCCCACCCGCCGGCCGAGGCGGGCGAAGGTGTGTCCGGCGCCGCGGCCCTGACCGGTGTGCCCGGTTCGGTCAGTTCGACGCTTGACGAATCAGTTTGTGCGGCAGAAGAAGCCATCGGCGCGCCGCACACGTCGCAGTAGTCTTCGGCCGCTGAACTGTGGCCGTCAATACACGTCGGCATCAGGCTTCCTTCCGCACCTGAGGAAAGTATTACGGATGATCAGAACCGCGTTGGTGAATTCGACCAGGGTCGTACCTGGCTTCCGCTGTAACCAGCGTTGAGGACCGTCATCCGGCTGGCATAGTGAGCGAGGTTGACCGTCGATGAAATTGAAGGTGCAGCATGGATCAATACCGGCGCGGTGACCTGGTTTTCGATGTCATCGACGTAGGTCCCGCGGATGGCCCGGTGGTCGTGCTGTTGCACGGATTTCCCCAGCAGAACACCAGTTGGGAGGCGGTCATCGCCCGGCTCACCGCGGAGGGTTTCCGGTGTCTGGCGCCGAACCAGCGCGGGTATTCGCCTGGAGCGCGCCCGACGCGTCGGCGGGACTACCTGATGTCGGAGCTTGTCCGGGACACGGTGGCCCTCATCGAGGCCAGCGGTGCCGAGCGTGTCCACCTTGTCGGCCATGACTGGGGTGCGGGCGTGGCCTGGAGTGTGGCGGCAGCGGCGCCGGCCCAACTGGCGACGGTGTCGGCGCTGTCAGTCCCCCACCCGATCGCCTTCCTCCGCGCGCTCCGCAGTAGCCGGCAGGGCTTGGCGTCGTGGTACATGTACGTCACTCAGCTACCGCGCATTCCGGAGCGGTTGCTGCTGGGACGCGACCGCACCGGCAAGCTGATGACCAAATCCCTACTCCGCAGCGGGCTGTCCCGCGAGGCCGCCGAACGGGACACCCGGGCGATGCTTGAACCGGGCGTCCTCACCGCCGCGATGAGCTGGTACCGGGCGATGCCCCTGTCGATGTCGCTGTCCCGCTCACGGGCTGCCGGGCGCAAGATCACGGTGCCGACGCTGTATGTCTGGAGCGATGGCGACATCGCGATCACCGCCAAGTCCGCCCATGACAGCGCGAACTACGTGGCCGGCCCCTACCGCTTCGAAACCCTGCATGGCGCATCGCACTGGCTGCCGGAGGAGAAGCCGGATGCGGTCGCGGATCTGTTGTTGGAGTGGTTCGCGGCGCACCCGATCTGATCGGCACACTGGGCAGGTGGCTGACGCAGTAGGACCTCGACCGCAGTACGACGTGTTCGCTGACGAATTCCTCGACCATGCCCGCGACGGCCTCTACAACGCCCACTACGATCGCCCGGCGTGTTTGGCCCTGCTCGGTGAGGTTGGTGGCCGCACCGTGCTGGATGCAGCGTGTGGCCCGGGCCTGTACGCGGAGGAACTCGTGCGGCGCGGGGCCAGGGTGATCGGTCTCGACCAGAGCCGGCGCATGGTCGAGCTGTCCCGCGAGCGAGTTCCGGCCGGCGACTTCCGGGTGCATGATCTGGCCGAGTCCCTCGACTGGATGCCCGACCATTCGGTGGATCTGGTGCTGTTCGCCCTCGCGTTGGAGTACGTCGACGACCGCACGGCGACGCTGCGGGAGTTTCACAGGGTCCTGCGGCCCGACGGTGCACTCGTGTTGTCCCGCCAGCATCCGACCGGTGACTGGCTGCGCCACGGCGGCAACTACTTCGAGGCCAGGGTGATCGAGGAGACCTGGAGCAAAGGTTGGCGGGTCCGGTATTGGCTGGCGCCGCTGGAGCAGACCTGCGATGAACTGCGCCATGCCGGCTTTCTCATCGAGCAGTTGCGCGAACCAAGACCGACGGCTCCGGCGGCCGAGTTGGATCCCGAAACCTACCGTCGACTTTCATCCGAGCCGACGGGGTTCCTCGCCATCCGAGCGGTTCCCGACCCCCGCGCCGGTTAGCCTGGACGCCAAACCGGTTGCGGCCACGGCGATCACGGCACTGGTCACCATCACCACAGCCATTGGCACCATGGTTGCGGTACCGCCGAGACCGACCAACGGCGACACCAGGGCCGCCAGCCCCGCCTGCAGGGCGCCGAGGATGGCCGAGGCTGTGCCGGCCGCGCCGGTCGCCCCGCCAATCGCCAGCGCGGTCGCATTTGCCATCACCAAACCCAGGCACGCGACCGTGCTGAACAACAACAGCAGAGTGAGCCAACGCTGCGGGCCGATCAGCCCGTCGACGAGCAGAGCCGACGAGAAGACCAACAGTCCGGTCACACCGATCCGCAACAGCGTCACAGGACTGACGCGATCGACCAACCGCGCGTTGATCGTGCTCATGGCGATCAATCCGACTGCGTTGCCGGCGAAGGCAACCGAGAACCAGGTCTGCGACAGCCCGAGCATCTCCTGCAGTACGAAAGGCGAGGCCGCGATGTACGCAAACAACACGGCGAAGCTGAATCCGAAAGCAATCGTGTAGCAGACGAATCCGCGGTTGATGAGCAGTCCCTTGGCGTTCTGGAGTAACGCGGGTAGTCCACCACGCATCCGCTGGTCCTGCGGATGTGTCTCGGCGATCCACACTAGGACACCGACCATCATGACGACCGCAACACCGGTGAGAACCCAGAACACCCCGCGCCAACCGATGTGCGCGATCAGCGCACCGCCTACCAGCGGAGCCGCCACCGGTGCGACACCGGTGATCACCATCATCAGGCTGAACATCTTGGCCGCTGCGGCGCCCTTCGCCCGGTCGGAGATGATCGCCCGGCCGAGCACGAGTCCCGCAGCGCCGGTGAGTCCTTGCAGGAAGCGAGCGGCACCGAGCAGTGCGATCGAGGGCGCCAAGGCGCATGCCGCACTTGCCACCACACACAGCGCTGTCCCGCCGATCAACAACGGCCTGCGACCGAACTGGTCCGACAAGGGCCCGATCACCAACTGGCCGATCGCCAATCCGACCATGAATGCCGTCAGGGTCAGCTGGATCGCCGAAGCGCTCACCCCTAGTTCGGCGGCCATCGCCGGGAAGGCCGGCAGGTACATGTCCGTCGCGAGTGGTGCAACAGCGGTGAGCAGTGCCAGGACCGCGATCACCGGTGGCGCCATCTGGGCCGGGGCCGGTGGAGTTGAGCGGACAACTTCGGTTGATGGCTCGCAGACTGTTGGTCCGTGAGGTCGACCCGCGGGATCGGCGGTCGGCGCGACTGCATCTGAGCGCGACCGCCAAAGACCACTCGCGGATGATCAACGACGCCTGGACCACGGCGCTGCAACGTCAGCTGGATGCCATGACCGACCATGAGGTGGCGGTATTGGTCGAGGCAGCGCCGCTGCTCCGGCGATTGACAGCTATGGCCGAGGAACCTTAGACCGCGACAGCATCCGGTAACCGCCGTAGAATGCCAGCGTCGCAAGGAAATTGACGAAATACGCGATGTCGGCGCCATGCCAAGCGACCGCCACGGGACCTTGGATGAGCGTGGTGTTCATGAACGGCATCGCGATCAGGTAGGCCAGCACGAAGGCGATCAGCGCGGCAACCGCGTCGCGCCTGTAGGTGGTTCGATCCCCGGGTCGATGCTCGCGCGGCCCCGCATGCAGGCGGTGGATCAACTTGTAGCCGAAGAATCCGACCACGCCTCGAATCCCCAGCGCGACAAGAACGGCGACACCGACCAGCGCGTCCCACGCGATCTGAGTCCGGAAGGCATGCGCCCATTCGATCACGGCCCTGCGCTGCTGATTGGCCCCGCCGTGCGGCGGCGGTTCATAATCGACAAACACGAAGATGAGCTAACGATCGGAGCGGATGTGGCTGGGGCCGGCAGTGAGACCGACACCGATCGGTCCGCTCGCCGCCAAGATGACGCACATCGCCGCCCTGCCCTGCTGATCGCGGGGCTCAGCCTGGTCGTCCTCACCGTCGCAGTGCTGCAGACCGCGGTGGTGCCGGTCCTTGGCATCATCGCCACGCAGTTGCACACCTCTTCCGTCGCGGTCAGTTGGGCGGTCACCGCGAACCTGCTCGCGGCGGCCGCCGCGACACCATTGATCGGGCGCCTCGCCGACCTGTACAGCAAGAAGCGGGTGCTCCTTGTGGTGTTGACGGTGGTGCTGGCCGGTTCAGTGCTCGCGGCCGCCACGGCGTCGGTGCCGCTGCTGATCGTGGGCCGAATCCTGCAAGGTGCGTCCTACGCCCTCTACCCGATCAGCATTTCGATCCTGCGGGAGGAACTCGCCGAGGACCGCCTGGTGAGCGCGATGTCGGTGCTGTCCGGGACGCTGGGCTTCGGCGGCGGAACCGGCCTTGTCGTGACCGGCCTGTTGATGTCCGGCGACGCCGGCTATCACCGGGTCTTCTGGCTCACCACTGCCTTCACGGCAGTGGTGATCGTGGTGACCGCTCTGGTTGTACCGGCGCGCACGCCGACCGCCCGTGGCGACATCGACTGGCTCGGCGCGTTGGGTCTCGCCGGTGGGTTGTCCGCGGTGCTCCTGGCGATCACCCAGGGCAATTCGTGGGGCTGGACGGCGCCCGCGACGCTCGGGGTTTTGGGCGGTGGCGTGGCGGTGCTCGTGGGCTGGTGGTTCTGGGAGCGTCGGATCGCACATCCGCTGGTGTCCACCGGGATGCTGGCCCGACGACCGATACTGCTGACCAACCTCGCCACGATATTCGTCGGGATGGGGCTGTACTTCGCGTTCCTCGGGCTCACCCAGTTCGTGCAGATGCCGCGGGAAGCCGGCGGGTACGGATTCGGCGCCACCGTGCTGCAGGCCAGCGTGTACTTCCTGCTGCCAGGTGCGCTTGCCGGATTCGTCGTGGCATTGATCAGCGGCCGGTTCATCGACCGATTCGGCGCGCGACGGGTGTTGGTGGTGGCCGCGCTGGCCGGCATCGCCGGATTCGTCATGCTGGCCGTTGCGCATGACCGCGCGTGGCAGGTGATCGTGGCTGGGGTGTTGGCCAACGCCTACATCAGCCTGGGATACGGCGCCCTGCCCGCACTGGTCGTCAGCGAAGTGGACGCCGACCAGACCGGCGTCGCCACCAGCATGAACGCCATCGCCAGGACGATCGGCAGCTCGACGGCGGCCGCGCTCGTCGCTGTCCTGCTCGGCCACAGCGTGGTACCTGCGGAGGCAAGTTTCGTGATGATCTTTGTCGCCGGCGCCGTCACGGCCGGGTTGGCGATGGCGCTGATCGCGGTGTCACGGGCGCCTGACCGGCACCGGGAGTCGCTGCGGAATCTGTCGGAGTCCCGCGCCATGAACCACGAGTGGGGCTGACCTACTCGCGATTTCCCGCCCATGCCCGGCCTGCGGACTGCGAGACTGAGCCCAACAGGTGCGGACGTGGCGTCCCTCAGTGTGGAATCACGCGCCCGAAGCGCTGCTCAACGAAGGATTCCATTGTAAAAATGTTAAATCGTTGCGGAATCGCTTGCGAAGGTCGGCTGAATCCGCGATTGTTTACGCACAGCCACCACGGCTGCTCTCAAGGAGGACCACGCTGACCGGCCCAGACACCACCGCCGTCGACCACCCGGCGGGACAAGACGACGCGCGACGCATCAGTGGCAAACCTGTCATCGAGATCGACAACGTCACGAAACGGTTCGCCGATTACGTCGCTGTCGCCGACGCCGACTTCTCGATAGCCTCGGGCGAGTTCTTCTCGATGCTCGGGCCGTCTGGCTGCGGGAAGACCACCACGCTGCGCATGATCGCCGGCTTCGAGAGCCCGACCGAGGGTGCAATTCGGCTCGAGGGTGTGGACGTCTCCCGCGTTCCTCCGCACAAGCGCAACGTCAACACCGTCTTCCAGCACTATGCGCTGTTCCCGCACATGACCGTGTGGGACAACGTCGCCTACGGCCCGCGCAGCGCGAAAAAAGAAAAGGCAGAGATCAAACGCAGTGTCGACGAACTGCTGGAGATCGTTCGGCTGACGGACTTCGCCAAACGCAAACCCGGGCAGTTGTCCGGTGGACAGCAGCAGCGGGTCGCACTGGCCCGGGCTCTGGTCAACTACCCGAGCGCCCTGCTGCTCGACGAGCCACTGGGCGCACTTGACCTCAAGCTGCGCCACGCAATGCAGTTCGAGCTCAAGCGGATTCAGCGTGAGGTCGGGATCACGTTCGTCTACGTCACCCACGACCAGGAAGAGGCGCTCACGATGAGCGACCGGATCGCGGTGATGAACGCGGGCAATGTCGAGCAGATCGGCAGCCCGACCGAGATCTACGATCGTCCGTCGACGGTCTTCGTCGCCAGCTTCATCGGCCAGGCCAACCTGTGGCCCGGGCGGCAGACGGGCCGGGCCAACCGCGATTACGTCGAAGTAGACGTTCTCGGAACCACGTTGAAGGCCAAGCCCGGTGACACCACGATCGAGCCCGGTGGCCAAGCCACGCTGATGATCCGTCCGGAGCGGGTCCGGGTTTCCATGGATGCGCCCATCGGCGAGGTCGCCACTGTCTCCGCGACTGTCACCGACCTGACCTTCCAGGGGGCGGTGGTGCGGCTATCGCTTGCCGCTCCTGATGATTCGCCAATCGTTGCCCACGTCGGGGCGGAGCAGGATCTTCCCCTCCTGCGACCTGGTGACCAGGTGCATGTCAGCTGGGCGCCTGACGCCTCCCGGGTGCTCCCGGCTGCCGATATCCCCACCACAGAAGATCTCGAAGAGATGCTGGACGACTCGTAACGAGTGCCAGTCGCCGTCCCCACTCCCCTCTCGACGAAAGGCACTCTCCCCCCATGCCGAACAACACTGATCCCCGACTGCTCGCACGATTTGCCACCAACCGCACGTCGCGGCGCCGATTCCTGGGTGGCGGTGCGGCGGCTGCAGCAGCGCTGGCGCTGGGCCCGGCGGTGCTCGCCGCGTGTGGCTCCGGCGGGGACGAGACCTCCGCGACAACGTCCGCCGCTCCGGATGATGGCTCGCCGGCCAGCGGCACGCTGCGCGTCTCGAACTGGCCGCTGTACATGGCGGAAGGATTCGTCGCGGCGTTCCAGACCGCATCCGGCCTGACGGTGGACTACAAAGAGGATTTCAACGACAACGAGCAGTGGTTCGCCAAGGTCAAGGAGCCGTTGGCCCGCAAGCAGGACATCGGTGCCGACCTCGTCGTGCCCACCGAGTTCATGGCGGCCCGGCTCAACGGTCTCAAGTGGCTCAACGAGATCAGTGAATCCCGCGTCCCCAACAAGAAGAATCTGCGCGAGGACCTACTCAACTCGAAGGTCGACCCGGGCCGCAAGGTGACCGCGCCGTACATGACCGGCATGGTCGGCCTCGCCTACAACCGGGCCGCGACCGGACGCGACATCACCAAGATCGACGATCTGTGGGATCCCGCGTTCAAGGGCCGGGTCAGCCTGTTCTCCGATGTCCAGGACGGGCTCGGCATGATCATGCAGTGGCAGGGCAACTCCGTGGAGGACCCGACGTCGGAGACCGTGACCAAGGCCGTCGACTTCGTCCGCGAGCAGAAGGACAAGGGCCAGATCCGCAGGTTCACCGGCAATGACTACGCCGACGATCTCGCTGCCGGCAATATCGCTGTGGCCCAGGCATATTCGGGTGACGTCGTGCAGTTGCAGGCCGACAATCCCGACCTGCAGTTCGTCGTGCCCGAGTCCGGCGGCGACTGGTTCATCGACACGATGGTGATTCCGTACACCACGCAGAACCAGAAAGCGGCCGAAGCGTGGATCGACTACATCTACGACCGTGCCAATTACGCGAAGCTCATCGCATTCACGCAGTTCGTGCCGGTGCTGTCGGAGATGACCGACGAGCTGTCGAAGATCGATCCCGCGATCGCCCAGAACCCGCTGATCAACCCGCCCGCCGAGATGTCGAACAACCTGCAGTCGTGGGCGGCGCTGAGCGACGAGCAGACCCAGGAGTTCAACAACCTCTACGCCGCAGTGACCGGAGGCTGACACGGTGGCGGGCGTAGCCACCAGTAGTCGGCAGCGGAGCAAGATCGCTCCGTACCTGATGATCCTGCCGGCGTTGGTGTACCTCGGGATCTTCTTCGTGGTGCCGTTCTTCACGCTGGCGCGGACCTCGTTGTCCTCGTCAGGTGGTTCGGTGTATCTGCCGACGTTGACGTTCGATTGGAACGTCGGCAACTACCTGCACGCGTTCACCGAGTACCAGGACCAGATTCTGCGGACGTTCGGCTACGCCCTGGCCGCGACGGTGCTGTGCGTGATACTCGCGTTCCCGTTGGCCTACGTCATCGCGTTCAAGGCAGGACGTTTCAAGAACCTGATCCTCGGCTTGGTGATCCTGCCGTTCTTCGTGACGTTCCTGATCCGCACCATCGCCTGGAAGACCATCCTGGCCGACGACGGCTGGGTGGTCAGTGCGTTGGGCACCGTCGGTCTTCTGCCCGACGAGGGCAGACTCCTCTCGACCAGCTGGGCCGTGATCGGCGGGTTGACCTACAACTGGATCATCTTCATGATCCTGCCGCTGTACGTCAGCCTGGAGAAGATCGACCCGCGGCTGATCGAAGCGTCCAAGGACCTCTACTCGTCGAACACCCGCAGCTTCACCAAAGTGATTCTGCCGCTGTCGATGCCGGGCGTGCTGGCGGGCAGCATGCTGGTGTTCATTCCGGCCGCCGGCGACTTCATCAACGCCGACTATCTGGGCAGTACGCAGACCACCATGATCGGCAACGTCATTCAAAAGCAATTCCTGGTGGTCAAGGACTACCCGGCGGCCGCGGCCCTCAGCATGGTCCTGATGGGCATCATCCTGGTCGGTGTGCTGCTCTACACCCGGGCCCTTGGCACGGAGGATCTCGTATGACCACCCAGGCGATGACGGAGCCACTCGAACCGACGAAACCCAAGTCGGTCAAAGGTTTTCCCCGCTGGGGGGATCTGATATTGCGGGTCGTGGCCGGACTTGTGCTGCTGTACCTGTTCATCCCGATCTTCGTGATCATCCTGTTCTCGTTCAACAAGCCGGCGGGCAAGTTCAACTACACCTGGCAGGGCTTCACCCTGGAGAATTGGGCGGACCCGTTCAAGTACCCGGCGCTGACCAATGCGCTCAAACTGAGCCTGGAGGTTGCCGCCCTATCCACCGCCATCGCGCTGGTGTTGGGCACCTTGGTGGCGATCGCCCTGGTGCGTCAACGGTTCCGCGGCCAGAAGGCCATCGACACGTTTCTGGTGCTGCCGTTGACGGCGCCCGAAGTGGTGATGGGCGCCGCGCTGCTGACGTTGTTCCTCGACCTCAGTTGGGCGGCAGGCTTCACCACCATCGTGATCGCGCACGTGGCGTTCCAGATCAGTTTCATCGCCTACACCGTGCGGGCCCGGGTGCGCGGCTTCGACTGGACGTTGGAGGACGCGTCGATGGACCTCGGCGCCAATCCCACCCGCACCTTCTTCAAAGTGACGCTGCCGCTGATCGTTCCGGGCATCGTGGCGGCGGCCATGCTGTCGTTCGCGCTGTCCCTCGACGACTTCATCATCACGTATTTCGTGAGCGGGTCCACGGTCACCTACCCGCTGTACGTGAATGCGGCGGTCAAGGCCGCGGTGCCACCGCAGATCAATGTGCTCGCCACCGCAATCCTGGTGGTCAGTCTGGTGCTGCTCGCGGCGGGAACGCTCTACCGTCGCAAA
The DNA here is from genome assembly GCF_053483975.1 of Mycolicibacterium sp. XJ870. NCBI lineage: Bacteria > Bacillati > Actinomycetota > Actinomycetes > Mycobacteriales > Mycobacteriaceae > Mycobacterium > Mycolicibacterium sp. XJ870. The sequence continues at coordinate 2,205,161 of NZ_JBEFTI010000001.1, read as the reverse complement.
CGAATCGAGGTCTGAGGACCCACGCTTTCTCACGCTCTGCTCGGCATCAGGGTGCGGGTGTGATCTCGACGTAGACGGCCTGTATGCCGATCGCGTGGCTCCCCTTGTAGAGACTGCGCTCGAACGCCTTCATGGGCCAGGTCCAGTTCGCGGCGATCGCCTCGTCGGCGTGTGCATGGTCCGTCTCGGGCAGGATCCGCGCCAAGCCCGCAACGGTGTGACCGTTCGGCTTTCCGCGCAAACTGCACGGCGCGACCACGACATGCGGATTGTTGCGCAGCCGCTTGATTTTTCCGGTGCGGGCGTCGGTGCGCACGTAGAGCTTTCCCTCGGCGACGCCGTGATAAATCGGGCTGGGCATCGCCTCCCCCGGGCGCTTGAATGTCACAAGCAGGATCTGGCGCGTCTTGTCGAACCCGGTGAAGTCCTGACCGGTGGGAACCATTCCGATGACCTGGGAGGCGTCACGATGGCGCATCTTGTCCATCGCCCGAAAGAATGACTTGCTCACGTTTTCCGCGGCGCTATCGAGCATCTGCGCTCTCCAACAAGTCCTTGGCCCGGGCCAGTTCATCGTCGACCGAGGCTTGCAGCCGACGCCTCAGGAACAGGTCCATCAGCCAGCGCAACGGTGCCCGAAAAGTGATCTCGACCGTTCGGGTGACAACTGTCGCGTCGTCGATCGGCTCGCACACAAAGCTCGCGACAAAGTCCGACATGCGATTCCCGATCTTGTTGTGCGGCAAGGCAGCGTTGGTGATGTCGATTCGTCTACCGGGAGTCAACTCCACGCGCTGGGCGAGCTTCGGAGCCCGTAATGGAAGGCCCGGGAACTTCGGCCGGAACCGGAACTCGACGACGTTGCCACTTCGCCGAGACCAGTAGACAGGTCGGATCTTGTCATCTACCTCGGCATAGCGCTCGATATCCATAACCAGCTCAAGCAACTCGTCGGGCTTGCACTGAATGCTTGTCGTCGCTTGCGCACGGACCATGGTGAGAGAGTACTCTCTCACCATGGTTCGGTCCAACGTCTCGATGCGGCAGCGATTCGTACAGGAGGCGACACGTCTGTTCGCCGAGCGTGGCTACGCGGCAACCTCGGTTGCCGACATTCAGATCGCCTGTGGCCTCACGGGCGGATCAGGTGCGCTCTACAAACACTTTTCGTCGAAGCGGGCGCTACTCGATGCCGTGGTTCGTCAGCATCTGGATACGTTGACCCACGGTGCGAGCCACGTCGCCGGCGATTCCCCGCAAGACCCGCGTGAGTTTCTGCGCATAGTTGGAGAGGCGGTTCTGCGGTCGATCGAACGTGATCGCAACCTGATCCGAATCATCTTTCGCGACCTCGACGCCTTCCCGGATCTGCTGGGCGAGATCTGGGATGGCGTGCTGGATAACCTCTATCGGGGCCTCACCGACTGGGTCGAGCGTGAACGCAACAGCGGCCGAGTCCATGTCGATGATCCGGCGGCAACAGTATCGGTGCTGCTCGCGTCTCTTACGTACTACCAAATACTCGATTCGCTGATCGGACGCGCGCCGGGCGGCATCGCCCGCGACCGCTATCTCGACACGTGGGTCGAGCATGCCGCCGCGAGCCTGGGCATCTAAAGCGTGCCGCGCAGCGCCTAATCGCTTCCTAGTCCAGCGCTACGGCGACCGTCACCCGGCCTTGTTCGTTACGGTTGGCGACGGCGTGGCCGGTGCGATCCTTGCCGTCGAGGTTGACCAAGGTGATGGGCCCGCCCTCGCCCAGAAAGTTGCGCCACCAGTTCTTGTTGTCGGGCGTCATCACGTGGATGGTGGCCTGATTGCCGTTGCGCTTCAGCGAAACCGGAGTCTCGAACGTCTGCCCCGAGCGGCGCCCGGTGTAGCGGATGACCACCACGCCGTCACCCACCCAGCGGCCTAAGACCGGGACGCGGGTGAGGCCGACGGCGGCGGCGTTGAACCAGCGGACGGCGGGCGAATTGAAGATTCCTCCACGTGCCATGTGCGCCAGCGTAGCGAAGCTGCCTGGCAGTCCCCGAAATCGACGCCAGGGCTGCTAACTCCGCCGATTCACGACCCTCACGTCGATCTCGGCGGGAATCCGATCAACCGACCTCAGCCGGCACCGGGACTCGTCGCGCGCCGGTACGGGCCGCGCCGATGCCCGCGGCCACGACGAAGCAGATGCCGATCACCCCGGTCGCCCCGGGAACCTGATGCAGCATCACCAGACCGACGATCATGGCGAACCCAGGTTCCAAGCTCATCAATGTGCCGAACGCCGCAGTGGTCAACCGCCGCAGCGCCAGCATCTCCAGCGCAAACGGCACAACGGGTAGCAGGATCGCCAATCCGACACCGATGAGAAGTGTTTCGGGGGTCATCTGGCCGAACACCGACGGCCCGACCACGACGGTGGCGACCAGACCCGCGACGGGCATGGACACCGCCAGTCCGTTGATGCCGGCCACCGCGTCGCCCACCCGTTGCGTGAGCAGGATGTAGCAGGCCCAACAGACTGCTGCCCCCAATGCGTAAAGGACGCCGATCGGATCGACGGTGCCGGCCCACGGTTCGGTCAACAGGACCACGCCTACAGCCGCGAGGCCCGGCCAGAGCACCCGACCGCGTCCTTTACCGTGCGCGACCGCGACGCCGAGCGGACCGAGAAACTCCAGTGCTGCGGCGGTGCCGAGCGGAATCCGAGACAGCGCTGCCATGAACAGCATCGTGACGCCGGCGGTGACGAGGCCCAGCACCACGCAGGCGCCGAACGCCGAGCGGGTGAACGCCGACGGGCGCGGCCGCACAATCGCCAGCATCAGGAGTCCGGCCCAGGCCAGCCGCAACCAGGCTGCTCCCTCGGCGCCGATGTCGTCGATCAACGAGACCGCCACGGCCAGCCCGACCTGGACGCACGCCATGGAGGCCATGGCCATGAGTGCGCCGCTGCGGGCCGGGTTCGGGGTCACCTGTGCATTGAACGGTACCGCGACCGTTCACGTCCACGTGATTTATGCGGATATACCGTTCATGAATTGCGAACAATATGGGTTACCGGGAACCCTCACGAAGTTCGCGTCGTGATCACGAATTCGACACCTCGGCATGCCACGGTGGCCATGTGCGGGTCGAGCCGAGTCGGGTACCGCCGGTCGAGCGGTTTCACCGATTCTGTGTCCAGGTGGTCGATCGCCTGCCGTTCGGACTGAGAACTGTTGTCGCACCGACATTCCTGGGCTTCGTGCTGATCAACAGCTTCACCTTCGGCGTCGACCTGGTGATTCTGACAGTGCTGCACGGCGGTTTCCGGGTGCCACTGCCGGTCGCCGTGACCGTGGGCTACGCCTGCGCGTTCGGCTTGGCGTACTTCCTCAACCGCATCTTCAACTTTCGATCCCATGCCGCGGTGGGTCCGCAGATGACGGTGTACGTCGTGGTGGTCGTGGTGAACTACCTCGCGTTCATCCTCGGGGTCTCCAACGTGCTGGCAGCCCTGGGCGTGGAGTATCGGCTCGCCCGCATCGTGGCGGGCGGCTGCGAGGCGGTGTACATGTACAGCGCCATGCGGTGGGTCGTGTTCCGACGCTGATCGCGTCTAGCCGAGAAACTCGGCAAGCACATCGACCGCAGCGGGTACGGCCGTGCGCGAGATCACCTCGTAGCCATGGGTACTCAGTGTGGGTAGGCACAACAATCCGGCTTGAGCGGAAAGGCCGTTTGCCTTTGCGTGCGAGGCGTCCGACTCGAACGCCCCGAGCACTGCCGCCTGCGGCGTCAGGTCGAGCTTCGTCGCGATCTCCATCAGCCGATCCGCGGCGTGCTTGTCGTACACGCATTGCGCGTCGCTGTAGGCGATGATCGGGCCACCTCCGACGGTGGTCCCGTACTCGGCTTCGGTCGGCCCGACCTCGAGCGCGAGCGTGAGTTCGCCAGGCAGCGTCCGGCATGCGTAGGACGCCCCAACACCGCCGATTTCCTCGCTGGTGCTGAATACCAGATAGACGTCGCCCCCCGGACGCTTCCCATCCATCTTCAACCGCCGTGCGACCTGCAACAGAACCGTGACTGCGGCACGGTCATCCATGAAGTAACAGCCGAGATAGTCGGCGACGTCCATCAGCGTGCGCTTGCTTCGATCGATGCAGACCCGAGTACCCGGACCGATGCCCGCTCCGGTCAACTGGTCGGGGGTGCGGCCGGTGAAGACGTACACGTCGGGCCAGTCCAGCGCCTTGTCCCCCTGGTCCGGCTTTGTCGCCCAAATCCGTTGGCTTTCCTGCGTGGTGTGCTCCGAACCGAGCGCCAAGATGCAACACAACGTCTCGTGGTCACCGAGCACCGCGACCGGGCCGAGCCCGAAGTTGGCCGGATACATCGTCCCCAATGGGGTCAGCCGCAACGTGCCGTCCGGTTCGACCCGCTTGACGAGCATGGAGAGCTCGTCCATGTGGGCGATGACCCGGGTGACCGGGGCGTCCTGCTTCTCGCCGCTGATCAATCCGATCAGATTTCCGGCCGCGTCGACCCATAGTTCGTCGGCGAACGGCTCCAGTTCACGACGGCAGACGTCGCGGACGGCGTCCTCCTGGCCGCACGGCCCATAGGCCGTCAACAGTTCTTGTAACAGCCCGCGCCAATCCGGCTCTCCGTCAACCACGCAGCGTGGATAGCCAGAACCATCGCCGCGAAAACATCAGCGGGTTACTGCCCCGTTGGTTCGTACCCGCAGATGGCCTCGACCTTGTCCGCCGACTTGCTGGCCGGGTCGAACTCGTAGCCCAGCCAGTCGCGTGCCAGCCGGCGCGCCAACTCCAGGCCCACGACCCGTTGCCCGAAGCACAGCACCTGTGCGTTGTTGGACAACACAGATCGTTCCACCGAGAAACTGTCGTGGGCAGTGACGGCACGGATGCCGGGCACCTTGTTGGCACTGATCGCCACGCCCAGACCGGTTCCGCAGACCAGCAGCGCCCGGTCGGCCTTTCCATCGGCGACCAGGCGCGCCGCGGCCACCGCGACATGCGGATAGGCGGTGTCCTCGTCGGCGCCCACACCCACGTCGATGACCTCGGCCACCCTGTCGTCGGCCGCGAGATCGCCCTTGAGCGCTTCCTTGTATTCGTATCCGGCGTCGTCAGAGCCGACGACGATTCTGAGCGGCATCAGTTGTCTCCTTGTGCAGTGAGAGTGAAGCAGCCGGCGACGGTGCGCGCGCAGAGCGCCAGTGAGGTGGCGCCGGCGTCGGCGGTACCGACGCTGCGCTCGGCGAGCGGTCTGGCTCGCCCGACTTTCGGTCGTAGCTGCGCTGTTTCGCGCGCCGCGGTGGTCGCCACGTCGGCCGCTGCGCGCCAACTGTCCTGCCACCGTTGCCCGTCGGCGACGCGGCGCTCGAGGTCCTCGACGAACGGCAGCAGCGCGTCGAGCATGGTCTTGTCCCCCGGAGCGGCCCCACCCAGCCGGACCAGCGCGTCGTATCCGTCGCGCATCCCGGCCGCGATGTCAGCCCCGGCGGGCCGACCGGTGTCCCCCAGTCGGCCACCGAGCGCACTGAGCAGCGCGCCCCACAGCACACCGGACGTGCCGCCGGCCTTGGCAGCCCAGGCTTTTCCGGCCGCGGTCAATACCGAACCTTGCCCGGCACCTTCGCTGACCGCGGCGGCGGCGGCTTCGCGTGCCGCCGAGGAGCCCTTGACCATGCCGCGTCCGTGGTCGCCGTCCCCGGCGATCGCGTCGATGCGGCCGAGTTCTTCTTCGGCGTCCGCCAGCGCATCGGCCATTGCGTCCAATGCGCGTGCCACGAGCTTTGCGCCCTTGCGGCCGTCCTCGTCGGACAGCTCCGCCAACTGCGTTGTTGCCGTGACGGTTTCAGCATCATCGTCAGAGCGCAGCTGGCCCGACTGCGGCTGGGCGGCGGTGCCCTTCTTGTACGCCGGAGTGTCGGCGGGCGCCATCCAGTACCGCTCCAGTTCGTCGTCGAGCCACATCACGGTCAGTGAGCAGCCGGCCATGTCAAGGCTGGTGACCAGCTCACCCACCTCAGGATCGATCACGGTGTAGCCGCGGTCCCGTAGCAGCCGGGCGACCTCGCCCCAGACCACGAAGAGTTCCTCGTATTTGGTGCGGCCAAGCCCGTTGAGGATGACGGCGATTCGCTTCTCCGGCGCATCCGGCCGGTCCCTCAGCACCCCGTCGACAAGTGTCGCGGCCAAGCCGGCGGCGGTGGGCATGGCCTCGTCGGCGACACCGGGTTCACCGTGGATGCCCAAACCCAGGCCCATGTGTCCCTCGGGCACGGTGAACAGCGGATGGTCCGCACCGGGCAGTGTGCAGCCGTCGAACGCCACACCCAGCGTGCGAGTGGCGGCGTTGGCCGCCTCAGCCACCCGGACCACGCCGGCGATGTCCAGGCCCTCTTCAGCCGCCGCGCTGGCGCACTTGAAGACGGTGAAATCGCCTGCGATACCGCGTCTTTTGGCCTCCTGGCCACGTTCGGCGCTGGCAATGTCGTCGGTGACGGCGAAGTAGTGGGCGTCGATGCCCTCGCTGCGCAACTGCGTGACGGCCAGTCCGAAGTTCATCACGTCGCCGGCATAGTTACCGGTGGTGAGCAAGACGCCGGCGTCACTGTGCGCGGCCCGCGCGACCGAGGCCGCTTCCTCCGCCGAGGGGGACGTGAAAATGTTGCCGACCACCGCACCGTCGGCGAAGCCCGGCCCGACCGTGCCGCAGAACGCCGGATAGTGGCCCGATCCGCCGCCGATCACGACGGCGACCTTGCCGGGCCGGGTCCGGTGTGCCCGCACCACGCCACCGGGGACGCCACTGACGTAGCGGGAGTTGGCATCCAGGAATCCGACGAGCATGTCCTCGGTGAACCGCGCCGGATCATTGAACAACTTGGTCATCGCAACCGCTCCCCCGAATCGACGTCGAACAGGTAGACGCGTTCGGCCGGGGCCGTCACGACGACCTGTTGTTCAGGCTCGTACTCCTCCGTAGCGGGAGTCTGCACCACGATGCCTTCTTCCACACCGGCGACCGTGCTGGTCGCCAGGCCGAACTCAAGGAGGTGCTCGAAGTACGCCACGGTGGTCCGGATTCCCGTACTGCCCTCGGCGGCCAGCGCGCAGTCCTGCGGGCGGATACCGATTGTGACGCGGGTGCCGTCGGCGACGCCGGTGACCACAGTGTCGAGTGAACCTGTGCCCGAGCCGATTTCGACCCGGGTCCGGCCGTTGTCGACGCGTGCGATCCCGGGCAGCACGTTGATCTGGGGTTCTCCGACGAATTGCGCGACGAACAGGTTGGCCGGGTCGTCGAACACCTCGTCGGGGGTGCCGAACTGCTGCACCACCCCGGCGTCCATCACCGCGAGCCGGTCGGCCAGAGACAGTGCCTCCACCTGATCGTGGGTCACGACGATGGTCGTGTACCCGAATTCGCGTTGCAGCACCTTGAGTTCACGACGCACGCGTTGCCGGGCCGACGCATCGAGATGGCTCAGCGGCTCGTCGAGCAGGAGCACCGGAGGATTGCGAACCAACGCACGGGCCAGCGCAACCCGCTGCTTCTGACCACTGGACAATCCGGCCGGCCGAAGCTGGAGCATGTCGTCCATCTCCAGCCGGCGGCTGATGGAATCGACCATCTCCTCGGCGCCTTTGACCTTGCGGGCCTTCAACCCGTACAGCAGATTCTCCCGCACCGACATCGGCGGGTACAACGCATAGCTCTCGAACCCCACCCCGATACCGCGTTTGGCGGCAGGTAGTTGCGACACCTCGCGATCGCCGATGCGGATCGAGCCGCTGGTCACCGTTTCGAGCCCGGCGATCATGCGAAGCGTGGTGGTCTTCCCGCATCCGGATGGCCCCAGCAGCGCCACCAGCTCGCCCGGCTCGATCGCCATGTCGATGCCCTTGACCGCCTGGAAGCTCTCCCGGCCCCGTGACGAGTACGTTTTCACGAGCTTGGTCAGGGTCAGGCTCTGCGCTGTGCCCGCCTGCTTCTTTTCCGCAACCGTCGTCGTCACTGTGCTGCCTCCAATGAACCATGCTCGGCCCCGGACAATCTCGGGGTGTCGCCGTCTCCCGCGGCGAACACGTGGATGTCGGATTCGGCGATAGACATCGTCACCTCGGCACCCTCGCCGACGCCTTCCCGCCCTGACGCCAGCACGATCAGTTGAGTGCCGCCGATGTTGACGGTCAGCTCGACGTTGCGGCCGAGCCGCTCGGCGAGCAAGACGCTGCCGCGCAACGACCCCGGACCGGCGGTGACATGGATGTCGCATGGCCGCAGGCCCACCCGGACCCGGTCGCCACGTTGGCATTCGACGCCCGGCGGGATCACGACGTCGAACGACCCGTCACCCAGCCGGATCCGGCCGTCGTCGACGACGCCGTCGAGCAGGTTGATCTCGGGCTGGCCAAGCGCTTTGGCGACAAAGGTGTCCGCCGGCTTGCGCCAGATCTCCTCGGGTGTGCCGATCTGCACCAGTCTGCCTTCGCGCATCACCGCGATGCGATCGCCGAGCGCGAGTGCCTCCTGGTAGTCATGGGTGACGTAGATCGTAGTGGTGTTGCTCATCGCGCCGAGCTGCTTGAGCTCGGCACGCATCGCGGCGCGCAGTTTGGCATCGAGATGGCTGAGCGGCTCGTCGAGCAGATAGATGTCGGCGGGGCGGACGAGCACCCGCCCCAGGGCGACGCGCTGACGCTGCCCGTTGGACAGTTCACGCGGAAACCGCTTCTGCAGGTGGTTGATTCCCAGCGTGGTGGTCACCTGGTCGATGCGCTCGGCGCGCTGGGCATCGGTGTACTTGCCGGTTCGACCGGATTTCAGCGGCGAAGCCAGGTTCTCTGCAACGGTCTTCTGGGGGTACAGCGCATAGCTCTCGAAGGCCATCGCGACGTTGCGGTGGTACGGCTCCACCCGAGTGACGTCGGTACCGCCGATGTGCACCGAGCCGGCATCGATGTCGACCAGTCCCGCCACCGACTTCAGCGTGGTGGTCTTGCCCGCGCCACTGGGGCCGAGGATGACGAAGAACTCACCGTCGGCGATATCCACCGACAGGCCGTTGACGGCCTTGGTCTTGCCGAAAGACTTGTGCACGTCGGCAATCGATACTGTTGCCATCAGGCCTTCACCGCCCCGAACGACAGGCCGCGCACCAGGTACCGCTGGATGGTCAAAGCCAGGATCAGCGGTGGTAACGCGGCGATGATGGCGGCCGCAGCGGTCAGGTTGTAGTACGCCTGCCCGCCGCCGCCGAGGAATTTGGTGATCGCGACTGTCACCGTGCCGGCATTGCTGTCGGCGAGAATCAGCGGGAACACGTAGTTGTTCCAGGCGAAGATGAACGCCAGCAGCGCAGCCGCGGCGATACCGGGTCGCACGATCGGCAACGCCACCATCACGAAGGCCCGCCGTCGCGTGTAGCCGTCCAACAATGCTGCCTGCTCGAGATCCTCTGGCAGATCCTGGAAGTAGGACCGCAGGATCCACACCACCAGCGGCATGGTCACGAGCTGCAGCACCCAGATCATGCCGACCTTGGTGTCGAACAGGCCGATCTGGTTGTAGATCACGAACAGCGGCACGATCACCATCAGTTCTGGCGCGAACCGGAACGACAGCATCTGGAACATCAGGTCATTGGAGCCCTTGTACTGCCAGCGGCCGGCCGCGTAGGCGGCCGGGATGCCGATGACCAGTGACACGATCACCGCGCCACCGCAATTCAGCAGGCTGGTGAGCAGCGAGGCCTTGAAGTCGACACTGGTCATCTGAGTGCCCTTGTCGGAGAGCACCGTCGCGAAATTCGACCAGGTCGGGCTGAATGAGAAGTAGGTGGTGGTCTGCTGTTCGGCGTTCTTCAGGGCCAGCATCAGCATCCAGAAGATCGGGAACAGCGAGAAGATGAACCAGAAGATCACTCCGACGTCGGCCGCGATCGATCCGATCGACAGCCGCTTCTGCCCGGGAGCCAACTCGGTTCTGCTGAACAGTGTTTTCAAGGGGGCCATTATTACGACTCCGCTCCGGCAGCTCGACGCTGCGCCTTGCCCAGCACGCTGACCAAGTAGCGCGCGGTGATGAACACGATGATCCAGAGCAGCAGCATGTAAGTGCTGCCGCGGGAGTAGTCGAGGTTGATGATGGAGTCTTCGAACGCACCGATCTGCAGCGTCCTGGTGGCGACACCGGGACCGCCCGCCGTCAGCACGTAGATGTGGTCGAACACCTTGAGGTTGTCCATGAACCGGAAGATGACCGCCACCAGGATGTAGGGCCACAGCATCGGCAGCATCAGCTTGCGGAACATGTAGAACCAGCTGGCGCCATCGACCTCGGAGGCCTCGAACGGCTCCTTGGGCAGCGAGCGGATGCCGGCCAGCACCAGGATCGCGACGAACGGGGTGAAGATCCACAGGTCGACCAGGATCACCGACCACAGCGCATTGGTGGACGACAACCAGTCGAAGGTGTTGCCCAGCCCGAGAACGTGATTGAGGATGCCGAACTGCGGGTTGAACATCAGCTTCCAGATCACGCCCGCGATGACCGGCGCGATCATCAACGGCAGGATCAACACCTTCTCGAACACCTTGCCGATAATCGAGGACCGGTTGAGCAGCAGCGCCAGGCCGACGCCGAGGACCGTCTCGATCGCCGTGGCCACGACGGCGAAGATTCCGGTGACCTGGACGCTCTTCCAGAAGATCTGATCGCCGAGAACGGATTTGAAGTTCTCGAACCAGACGAAGTGTGGATCGGGGTTGACCGCCGCGTAGTTGAGGAAGGCGTAATAGGCACCCACGAAGAACGGGTACAGAATGCCGATGACGATCACCAAGGCCGGGATCGACAACAGGTAGGGCCGCAACTTGCGGCGCCAGGCCGGAACCTCCGGAAGGGTGCGCGCCGAACCCGGCTCACCGAGTTCTGCGGCGGTATCGGGCGCTTTGGATGTCTGCGTTGTCATGGTGGCCCGTTCCTACAGGTTGACCTTGGAGGTGTTGGTCTTCGCCAGGCTGCGCAGCCGGGAGGCTGCGTCGTCGCCGCCGTAGATGTCCTGCAGCGCCACCGCCCAGTCTTTGGTGGTGTCGAAGAACTTCGTCTGCGGGGTGAACTGGATCTTGGACGACTCGATGACGGTCTCGAAGGTGTCCAGGTACCCGTACTGGTCGGCGGCGATCCGCTTGAAAGTGGTGTCGAACACCGACTTTCGGGTGGGGTTCGCGTACTGGCCGCCCTCGACGGCCTGGCTCATCGACTCCTTGCCGGTGGCCCACTGGATGAACAACCACGCCGGCAGCTTGTTCTTCGACATGGAGTTCATCGCCCAGGTCCACGTCCACAGATTGGTCTTGTAGTTGCCGTCCGGACCGGCCGGGCCCGGGTACCAGCCGAGATTGCCGGCCTGAACACTGGCCCCCGGCTTGTTCTTCGGGTACGTGGCGCTGTCGGCGTCGTAGACCATCATCGCCTTGCCGTCGCCGAGATCGCCGGTGGCCTGCGGATAGTCGTAGGTGGTCCACGACGTCGGGCCGGCCTTGTGCTGCATCTCGATCCACTTCTTGGTGTACTCGACGGCCTTGTCGCCGGCCATCTCCGCGACCAATTCCGAGCCGTTGAAGGTGTAATCCACCGCGCCCTCACGCACGTACTGGGTCATGAACCCGGGGTGGATGGTCGCCCACGACTTGGATCCGCGGGTGGCGATGCCGTAGCGGTTCTGCGACCGGTCGGTGAGATCGATGGCCAACTGGATGAAATCGTCGAAGTTGTCCGGCAGCCTCGTGATGCCGTGATCGTCGAAGTACTTCTTGTTGTAGGCCACCACGTTGTTCTCGAATCCCCACGGGATCGCCCACTGTCCGCCGGTGCCCAGCGGATTGCCCAACTGGAAGTCCCAGCGGGTGGAGGTGCGCAGGCCCTCGAAGATGTCCTCGAAGTCGTAATCGGGTCCGGTGGCGGCCGAGTTCTGCAGCCACGGACCGAGATCCTCGATCCACCCGGGCGGCCCGTACTGCCAGATGAAGTAGGCGCCGAGCATGAACGCATCGTGTTTGCCGGTGCCGCCGGCCAATTCGGTGTTGAGCTTGGTGAAGTAATCCGCCTCCGGCACCAGATCGACGTTGACGGTGATGCCTGTCAACTCGGTGAATTCCTGCAGCAGTGGCTGATACGACAGCTGATAGGGGTGCGGGGTCTGCAGGATGTTGATGGTCGACCCGGCCGCCTTCTTCCAGTCGAAACCACCCGTCACATCCGATGCGCCGTTCGGCGCCGATATCCGGCCGCCCACTCCGCAGGAGCTGAGCAGCGGTACTCCCACGGCCGCTGCGCCGGCCAGGCCCATGGCCGCCAACATGTTTCGCCGCGACAGCGGCCGGCCGGTAACTTCTCGCGTCATTTGCAGTTGCCTTCGTTACGCTGGGATCAGGGAGACTTTGACCGATTCCTTTCCACTGGCCACGAGGTCCAGGCCTTTCTGGAATTCGGTGAGCGGCAACTGGTGTGTGCAGATCTCATCCATCGGCAGAACGCCGGATTCGATCATCTTGATCGCGGCCGGCCAGCAGTACGGGCCCAGGTGCGCACCCAGGACATCTAGTTCCTTGTCGTCGCTGATGATGCTCCAGTCGACGGTCACGTCGCTGCCGAAAACGCCGTACTCCACGTAGCGGCCGAGCTTGCGCAGCAGGTTCAGGCCCTGCGGCACCGCCGAGGTGTGGCCGGTGCCCTCGAGGTAGACATCCGCGCCGTAGCCCTCGGTGAGCTCCTTGACGATCGCCTCCGCATCTTGCTCGGCGATGTTGATCGTCAGATCGGCGCCGCATTTTTCGGCCAGCTTGAGCTTCTCGGGAGCCATGTCCAGCGCGATCACGCGCATGGGGTTCTTGGACTTGGCGCCGGCGACCATACCGAGGCCGATCGGGCCGCAGCCCGCCACCACCACGGTGTCCTCGAACGTGATCTGCGCGCGCTCGACGGCGTGCAGGGCGCACGAGAGTGGTTCGGCGAAGGCCGCGTGGGCGGGGGCGATGTCTCCGGACACCTTGTGCACCAGCGCTTCTACCGGATACACCATGTAGCTGGCCATCGCGCCGGGCGTGCGCCGCTTGAAGCCGTAGAGATCGTGCGGCTGGCACATGTGGTACTGACCGCGCTTACAGAACCGGCATTCCCAGCACGGCACGATCTGCTCGGACACCACCCGGTCTCCGACCGCGATACCCCATCGCTGAGCGGCTTCGTCGTCGAGGTCGACCACGCGGCCCGCGAACTCGTGGCCGGGGATGACCATGGTCTCGGCCCAGGCCGGCCGGTTCTCGTCGCCCCAGAACTTCGCGGCACCGTGGTAACACTTCAAGTCGCTGGCGCAGATGCCGACCGCTTCGACACGGATGAGCGCCTCACCGGGGCCGCGCTGCGGGACCGCGACCTCTTCCAGTCTGTAGTCGTGCGGGCCATGACACACCACTGCCTGCATTTTCTCTGGGATCTGACCGGACATCTGCACACCTTTCGCGCTGTGGTTGCAGTCACACTAACCAAGCGGTGCACATATGTCCAGAACATCTGTTCAGGAAATCTTGACCAAGAACAGATGTTCAGTGCAATACTCAGTGGCGTGCCCCGGTCCGTCCAGCCAACACCCTCGGCCGGCGTCGACGGCCAGCCGCCCGACGCCGAATCCGGCCACTTCCCGGCCCCCCTTCTGTACGCCGCAGCAAAGCTTTACTACACAGAGGAAGCCACTCAGGCCGATGTTGCAGCCCAACTCGGGACGAGTCGCGCGACTGTCAGCCGGCTTCTCGCAGAGGCGAAACGGCGTGGCATCGTTCGCATCGAAGTGGTACCTCCCGACGAGCTCGGCTCGGGAGACATCGCCACACAGCTAACTCGTGCGCTGTCGTTGAACAGGGTCTTCCTGAGCCATCCCATACCTCACCCGGGCCCGGGCCGAACACACCTGGATGTGATGGGCGGCGTGCTCGCACCAGCGGTCGGTCGAGCCCTCGCGGCGGCCGAGCTACTGCCGGGCGACGTGCTGTTGGTGTCGTCTGGCCGCACGGTGTACGAGGTTGCGCAGTACGAACTCGTCAGCCTGCCCGGGGTGCTGGTGGCCCCCACAGTCGGGGGCAACGACCAGCCCGAAGAGTGGTATCAGACCAACGAGATCACGCGCCTGGTCGCCAACCGGGTCAACGGCCGACCCAATTACCTCTTCGCCCCTGCACTTCCCGGACCTGATCTCTACCCGTCGCTGATCAACGATCCGACGATTCAGCGGGTGCTGCATCTGTGGCCCCGCGCGCGGTGTGCACTGATGGGCGTCGGCGCACCACCGCTCATGCGCTCCGACATTCCCCAGTTCGTGCCCACCGGGTCCAATTCGCTGCGGGCGGCGGTCGGCGATGTGTGCTCGCGCTTCTACGACCGAACCGGGGAAGCCGTCGCGTTCGAGGGCAGCGACCGGCTCATCGCGGTGGAACTCGAAGCGCTGCGCCATATTCCGGTCACCATCGCGGTGGCCATCGGCAGGGACAAAGTGGATTCCATCATCGCCGGGGCACGCGGCGGGTACTTCAACCAGCTGGTGACGGACCCGGCAACGGCTGCGGCCATCCTCGAAGCCACGGAGTCGGCCTGACGCTTTAATGTCCGGCGAGCCGGTGCACCTGGTCCCGCGTCGCCGGGTACAACTCCTGCCAGGTGCCGTACAGGTCGTCGTAGAGCCCGCGGTATCGGGCATCCGGTTTGATCTCCGTGGCGATCTTTGCCCAATCGGTATCGGGCGGAACCAATCCCACGCCGATCGCCGCCAGTAGGGCATCGCCGTAGCTGGCCCCGATCCCTTGCGCGGGCACCAGCTGCGGACGGCCGGTGATGTCACTGAGCGCCTGCGCCCAGATCGGGCTGCGCAGACCACCACCCACCGCGACGGTCCTGGTCGCCGAATGCGCGTCGTCGAAGCGCTCCAGAATCTGGCGGATACCGAACGAGATTCCTTCGTACGCCGCACGGAACAGATGCCCGCGGCCGTGCCGCAGGGTCAGCCCGGCCACCACGCCACGCGCGTGCGGATCGAACACCGGCGTGCGCTCCCCCGCGAGGTACGGCAGCACCAGCAGCCCTTCGCTACCGGGCGGCACGTCGCTTGCCTCGGCCATCAGTTCGTCGAACGACGCACCGCCGGTGACGGTCTGCAGCCAGCCGATCAGGCTGCCTGCCGTCGCGGTGCCCGCGGCCAGCGCCAAAGTGTCGTGTTCCACGCCGGCAGTCGTCCACAACGCCGGATCGCTGTGATACTCGTCGATGACCTGGACCAGGAACATCGTCGATCCGTACATCAGCATCTGATCACCCGGGCGACGCACCCCGACCGAGAACGCCTCCGAATAGGCGTCGACGGTGCCTGCCGACACCGGGGTACCGACCGGGACGCCTGTCGCGTCGGCCGCCTGCGGCGTCACCGTACCGACCACATCGCTCGGCCACACCAGCCGCGGTAGCGGAAGATGGCCGCAGATCCGTTGCGCCCAAGACATATTCCAGTCGAATTCGCGCGTGGCGTAGAGCGGGTCGCACTGGCTGGCGGTGTGGTGGTCCATCAGATACTCACCGGTGAGCTTCGCGGCGATGTAGGAATTCGACCCGTACCAGCCGGTGGCGCGTTCGAACACTTCGGGCTCGTGCCTGCGCACCCACTCCAGCTTGGGGCCCACCGCCTGACTCGACAGGAGGGTGCCTGCCCGCTCCAGGATGTTCGCTTCACCGAGCTCCGCGGTCAGTGCCTCGATCTCGGCTGACGCCCTGGTGTCGACGCCGTAGAGGATGGCGGGCCGCAGTGGCCGCAGGTCGTCGTCGCACAGCACCAGGCAGGGGCCCACGCCGCTGACACACATCCCGGCGAGCGAGCCCCCGCTCGGCATCCGCGCCATCAGCGCCGAGCTGATCTGGCAAACCTCGCGCCACCACAGGTTCTGCGCGTCCACCTCAGCCCAGCCGGGCCGGGGTAGGTCCATCGAATGCGGGACGGTTTCGGTGGCGATGACCGACCCCGACGCATCGACCAGGACACCCTTGGTGCTGCCTGTCCCGATGTCGATTCCGAGCAGCAATTCCACGTCGCCAACCCTACGACCCGCGGCGGTCACCTCGGTCCACTGCGCTCCGGAAACGGATCGTTGGCGAAGTCGATCTGGACATCGGGGTTGCTGACGGCCGTGACCAGGCCGGTGCCGAATGCGCCTGCACTGTCGAACAGGGTGGACGCACCGACGGCGATTCCGTCGGTTGCCCAATGCGAATCGGCCTGTACCCCGATCCATTCGTCCATCGGCAATCGGGACAATGCGACCGTGACGTCGCCGTTGATGTAGCCGACTCCTCCGGTTCCGAGATTGGTTACCAGACTGGTCCCCTCGGCGGCCATCGCCGCCCGCACGAACGGCGAGTTCGGCCGGCCCTCCACGACAGTGATGGTCCGGTTCATGAACCGCTTGCGCGAGGTGTTCTGATGGTCGGCGATGGCGCGGCTCCACCCCACCGCGTCGCTGCCCATATACGTCATCAGATCCGAATCGACGTCGGCCGGCGGTGCGAACGTGGCGTCGGTAACCCATTCCTCGCCCCGCGGAGCCGACGACCGGCGGTACTGCACCAGGGTGGCCCGGACAACCGTCACGCCGTCCTGGACCAGTTCGCACTCCGAGTTGCGTACCCGCCGACCATCCCGGATCAAGCCCACCTTCGTCGTCGTCGGCACCCCGCGGGCTGCCTTGAACAGGTCGACGGTCAGCCGGGCCGGGAGAAACTCGGGCAGCCCGAACGCCGATTCCAGTGCCCGCGCCGCGAGCCCGACCAATGCCGGGCCGTTGAGATGGTCTTCGCCCCAGTGGCTCTGCGCGAACCGGGTCGGCAGGAACCGATCCTGGTCAGACTGGGTGAAATGCGCCGCAAGCTCCGTCATTGGCGCATCGTCGCACACAGGGTGACGACTCCCTCTGCACGGGCTCTTTCGTTCGACGCGCGCTCGGCCTGGCTGTATGTCAGCATGAATCGGTGATGCCACGCCGGATCGCTGGATTGATCGGCGCGGCGGCAGCTGCGACTTGGGCGATGCAAAGTGCGCCGATGCCGACCGCGCAGGCAGCTCCCTGTCCCGACGCCGAGGTGATTTTCGCTCGGGGCACTACCGAAATGCCGGGCGTCGGCCCGACGGGACAGGCATTCGTCGAGTCGCTGCGCTCGCGGCTCGCCCCGAAGTCGGTCGAGGTGTATGCGGTCAACTACCCCGCCACCATCGACTTCCCCACCGCGGTCGACGGTATCCGGGACTCGAGGGCGCGGGTTCTTGCCACCGCGGCGAACTGTCCTGAAACGAAGATGGTGCTGGGCGGGTTCTCGCAGGGGGCGGCAGTCGCGGGGTTCGTCACCGCGGATGCGGTGCCCGACGGGGTTTCCATGGACGTGCCCGACCCGATGCCGCCTGACGTCGGCGACCACATTGCGGCGGTCGCCCTGTTCGGCAAGCCGTCGACCCGGTTCATGCGGGCGATCAACAATCCGCCTGTCGCAGTCGGCCCTCAGTACGTGGCCAAGACCATCGACCTGTGCGTGGACAATGACCTGGTCTGCGATTCTGACGGCAGGAGCTTCTCCGTTCACGCCCAGTACGTCGATACCGGCATGGTCGATCAGGCCGCCACGTTCGCCGCGAGCCAACTCCAGGCGAGCTGGGCCATGGATGCTGCGGACCCGGCGGCGCCGTCGGAGGTGCCGGATCCTGCGGTGACTCCGCCGCCGTCATCGCCCCTGCAGCTTGCCGTGACCCCGGCTGAACCATCACCACATGTGCCGTCACCGACTGGGCCGCTTCCCGGCCCGGTGGCCCCGGTCACACAGCCGCCGTCCGCCGCCTGACGTATCAATCACGAGCCGCGGTGGGGCGGGGCCAACCCTTCAGCGGTAGCGGCCTGCCACGTTGGGGCCGCAGCCTGTCGAGCACCAGACGCAGCGGCGGCCAGGTGGAACGACCGCGTCGGGTAATCGCGAATGCCGTCATGACCACGCGCGGATCCGACAATGGGAGAACTTTCACACCATCGCGAGCCGGCCGCATGGTGGGCAGCAGTCCCACCCCGTATCCGGCAAAGATCAGGTCCTCCACTAGATCCAAGCTGTCGATCTGATGGGCGATGTGCGGTGTGAAGCCGGCCAGCGACGCCAATGTGCGGACGGCGTCTTCGTCAGCAGTGTTGCGCGAGTTGATGATCCACGATCGGTCGGAGTAGGTCGTGACGTCCGCGACGGTGTTGGGGTCATCGGCGGGCACCCCCAATCCCCATGGCGTCGACCACAACCCGAAGGCCTCGAGCACGGCATCCGGTGAGGCGGGCGCCAAGTCGTATTCGTACGTCAGCGCGAGATCCAGATCATCGTTCACCAAAAGCTCGAACGCCTCGATCGGCTCGTACTCGCTGATCACCACGTCAACCTTCGGATGGGTGTGCGCCAGGTCGTGAAGTATCGGAAGGAGTGAGACCCGGATGCCGGTGGCGAACCCGCCCACTCGTAGCGTGCCTGCGGGTTCGGCGTCGGGATCGAGGTCCAGCCGGGCCGCATCCACCGCTGCGAGAATGGTGACCGCATGGTCTGCCAGCCGTTGACCGGCCGGGGTAAGCCGCACCCGGCGACCGTCGGGTTCGATCAGCTGAGTGTCCGTCTCCTTGGCCAGCGCGGCCAATTGCTGCGACACCGTCGAGGTGGTCAACGAGAACGCATCCGCCACGGCCCGCATCGAGCCCAGTCGCGAGAGAGCCAACAACAAACGCAGCCGCCGGGTATCCACACGCCCCATTGTTCACAGTCATGAGCCGCCGAACAGTCCCCTACCCGGCGGTGCGCCGGCAAACCGCGGTCCAGCAGCCGTCCTCCGTCCACGACAGTTGGGCTGCCGGCCCGGGACAGCGGCTGCGGATCGGACTGCAGTTCTGGAAGCAGGTCGACGACATCCCCTTGGCACTGTCGGGACGGAGCGCCTCGCCTGTGGCCGGTGGCGTCATCGTGGCTCCTCGAGTGGACCGGGTGAATGCTGGCTGAGTCCAGTGTCGAGGCCTGCCAAGCCGAATACATGCGTAGTCGACTACTTGACTTTGTCCTGCCGCAACCACTGTTGTTGGCGCCGCACGAATTCCCGGTCGACGAGCGCGCCGTGGCCGGGTACGAGGATGGCATCGGGTCCGGCGACGGCCAGCACTGAATCCAATGTGCCCGGCCAGGCGGTGACGTCCGATGCCGCATCGATCACCGGATACCGGACTCCTCGCCCAGTACATTTCGGCGTCGGGGAAGCCCGCTGAGCCGAGGAAGTGATCAAAGTGGTTGTGCGTCCCCCAGATTCTCCCAGTCGTAGTTCACTGCCCCAGCGTCAGCGGCTGTGCCGCAAGGTACTGCTCGAGCACGTGCGGGGTCGGATCCGCGGTATAGGGGGTGACCAGGCCGGGTGTCCACGACGGCGGCGAATCCTGTTGCGTCAACGTCCAGGCCGCCTGCCGGGCAGCGCCGAGCGCGACAAACTCGCCCGGCGGTGGCACGTCCACCGGACGGCCCAAGATCGCCGGGGCGATGCGGCGGACAGCTTCTGAACGCGCTCCGCCGCCGACCAGGATGATCCGTTCGATGTCGACGCCGTAACCCACGATCTTGTCGATGCAGTACGCCATCGATGCCAGTAGGCCCTCCACCCCGGCCCGAGCCATGTTGGCAGAGTTGAAGTTCCGAGCGGTGACACCGTGCAGCGCCCCGCGCGCCTGCGGCAGATTGGGTGAGCGCTCACCTTCCAGGTACGGCACCAGTGTCAGGCCTTCGGCCCCAGGCGGGGCGGACAGCGCCAGCCGGTCGAACTCGTCGAAGTCGACGCGCAACATCGCGGCCGTAGCGGCCAGCACCGGCGCCCCGTTGAGCGTGCAGACCAGCGGCAGTTGCCGGCCCGTCGCGTCGGCGAATCCCGCGACGATCCCCTCCGCGTCATGGGGCGCAACGTTGCCCACCGCGCTGACAACGCCGGATGTCCCGAGCGAGACGATGCAATCGCCGGGGCCCGCGCCCAGACCCAACGCGGCTGCCGCGTTGTCCCCCGCACCGGGACCCAGGATCGCGCCGCTCGGGAGCCGGCCGGCGCTGTCGTACGGTCCGAGCACCGTCGGCAACATCGGCTGCCTTCCGCGCATCGCCAGTTTCAGCAGGTCCGTCCGGTAGCTGCCCGTCTCCGCCGAGAAATACCCGGTTCCGCTGGCATCGCTGCGGTCGGTGCGCAGATCGGCGAGGTCGGTCGAACCGGACAACCGCCAGCTGAGCCAGTCGTGGGGCAGGCACACCGCAGCGGTGGCGTCGGCGTTCGTCGGCTCCGTGTCAGCCAGCCAGCGCAGCTTGGTGGCGGTGATCGAGGCCACCGGCACCACGCCGATCGCACTTGCCCATTCGGCCGCGCCGCCGAGTTCGGCGATCAGATCGGTCGCGCTCGAAGCGGAGCGGGTGTCGTTCCACAGCAACGCATCTCGTACGACGGCGCCCGACTCGTCCAGGCAGACCATGCCGTGTTGCTGGGCACCCACCGATACCGCGTCCACATCGTCCAACCCGCCGACGGCACTCACGGTGCTCTGCAGGGCGTCCCACCACCGGTGCGGATCGACCTCGGTTCCGCCGGGATGCGGCGAGGAGGCCGCGCGCACGACGGTGCCGTCGTCAGCGTCGCAGACGACGATCTTGCACGACTGGGTGGATGAGTCGATGCCAGCAACAAGAGCCACGCCTGCGAAGCTACTCCCATCCGATGCTTCCCGGCCTGCGCAGCCCGGCTGCGTGAGTTGCTGCCGTAGCGAGGTTTGCAGTTGGGCTGCCGGGGAACCCCTACGCCATGTTGATCAGAAGAATTGCGCGACCCATGTTGTCGGCCACCTTTATCGCGCGTGGCGTGGACGCGCTGCGCAGCCCGAAACCCGCCGCTGACGCGGCCCGACCCACCCTGGGCATGTTGAGCACGCTTCCCGGTCCCGTCGGCCCCAACGTCCCGACCAACGCCGAAACGGTGGCCCGGGTCAACGGGGTGGTCCAGGTCGCGGGGGGACTGTTGCTCGCCGCCGGTCGGTTGCCCCGGCTGACCTCGGCTGCGCTGGCCCTGAGCGTGATTCCCGGCAGCCTTGGTTCACACACCTTCTGGAAGGAAACCGACCCGCAGCGCGCGGCTGACGAGCGTCGGGCATTCCTCACTGACGTGAGCCTCATCGGCGGGCTGATCATCGCCGCGGCCGACACCGCGGGCAAGCCCTCGCTGGCCTGGCGCGGCCGTCGGGCCGCCCAGCAGGTGACCGCATCCGTTGCGGCGGCGCTGCCGGTCGGGGCCGCCGCCGGCGACTCGCTCACCGATAGCGCCGTCGCCGAAAAGCTCGGCCACGGCCTCACGGTCGGTGCGGAACGGGGCCGCGAACTCGCCGAGGTGGCCCGTGGACGCGCCACCGAACTTGCGCACGTGGCCCGCGAACATGCGCCCGAGCTGGCCGAAGCGGCCCGCGAACGTGGCGCTGCATTGGCCGAGGTGGCGCGTGAACGCGGGACCGAATGGGCCGACGTGGCCCGCGAACGCGGCATCGAACTGGCCGACGTGACTCGTGAACGGGCCCCCGAACTCGCCGACGTGGCCCGGGGTCGAGCGAGCGAGCTGGCAGACGTGGCGCGCACCCAGGTGAAACAGCGTCGCCGCCGGTAGTTTGGTGGTATGACGACTGGCGACTACGCATCGCAACCAGGGCAATACGGTCAACCGGGCTGGTATCCGCCGCCGTCCGGCGCGCAACAGCCGGGGGGGTTGGCACGGCGGTTCTTCGCCCGGGTGATCGACGGGATCCTTGTTGGGATCATCGCGTTCTTCCTGAGCTTCGTCACCGATTCGCTGTCCAGCATCTGGGTGACGGGCCTGTTCACCGGCCTGCTGATGTTCGTGTATTTCGTGCTGTTCGAGACCACGCAGGGCTGGACGCCCGCCAAGAAGATGCTCGGCCTTTCGGTACGCGGACCGGCCGGCGCGCCGAAGCCGACGCTCGCGCAATCCGCGATCCGCAACGCGTTCACGATCCTGACGATCATTCCGTTCGTCGGCGGGTTCCTCGCGGTCGTCGCCATGATCGTGATCGCGGTGACCGTCAGCGGCAGCCCGACCAAGCAAGGCAAGCACGACGAGCTTGCCGGTGGCACCCAGGTGGTCCGCGCTTAGTTCTCGGCCGAGCAGACGCAGAATCGCCCAATTCGCACCCCTATTGGGCGATTCTCTGTCTGCTCGCGTGGTTATTGCGCCGATGGTTAACTGACAGGGTGGGTCGCTCACCATCGGTAGCGCGTCGCTTCTTCGACCGCCTTGAACCGGTACACGCCGTCACATATTTCGCGCCGGAATCCCGTGCCGCCCTCGACTCGCTGGGCTACCGCGGGTTCTGGATGGGGTACTTCGCTGCGCGGTCGGCCCCACTGGGCGTGGTCCCGGCGCCGGTCGTCGCGGCGATGTTCTACAACTTCACTGCCGAGCGGGTGGCCAAGGCGCTGCCCGCAGCGTGGGACATCGCTTCGCCATCAACGGTTTTGCCGGTGCGCCTGGAATCGGCGGTGGCGGCCTTACGCCGGTGCGGGGTTACCGACTCCGATGCCACCCGGACCGCTGCCGAGCTTGCCGGCAGGGCGGCACGTGACGCCCCGCTCGATGGCCGGCCGCTGTACGCCGCCAACCTGGCACTTGAGTGGCCGGAGGAACCGATCGCGAGGCTGTGGCACGCCGTGACCCTGTTGCGTGAACACCGTGGTGACACCCATGTCGCGGTTCTGGCCGCCGAGGGGATCAGCGGCCGGGTATGCAACGTGCTGCACGCGGCGGCGGGCCGGGTTCCCCGAGAGATGATCATGCGCAGCCGCGACTACGACGACGAGCAATGGGCCCGCTATGCCGAGCAGTTACGCCGGCGCGGCTGGCTGGACCCGCACGGCGAGCTCACCGACGCCGGCCACCGGATCAAGCAGAGCATCGAGGATCGCACGGACGAGCTCGCTCTCTCAGTCCTTGACCCATTGACCGACGATGAGGTGGAGGCGCTGTTCAAGGCGTTGACTCCGATCACCCGGCAGGTGGTGGCGGCCGGCGATGTCCCGGCCGCCACGCCGATGGGCCTGAGCCGGAACGACCTCGACGACGAGAGCGCACGGTTGGGTTGACCAGGTCAGCGCGGGGTGTACATGATCACCGCGACCCCCGCCAGGGCCACCAGCGCCCCGACGATGTCCCAGCGATCGGGCCGGAAACCGTCGGCAACCATGCCCCACAGCAGCGATCCGGCGATGAACACGCCGCCGTAGGCGGCCAGCACCCGGCCGAAGTGGGCGTCGGGCTGGAATGCCGCCACGAAGCCGTACGCGCCGAGGGCGATCACGCCCGCGCCGACCCACAGCCAGCCGCGATGCTCCCGGACGCCCTGCCACACCAGCCAGGCCCCACCGATCTCCAGCACCGCCGCCAGTACGAACAGCAAGATCGACTTGAAGACCATCACCACCCCAGCCTGCCGTGAGTGTGCGCAAATGTCGGAGTTTGTGCGGCGTGTCGCCGACAAACGCGCACGCTCGGCAATGAAGAGCTAGGCCACGCCGAGATAGGCGGCGCGAATGCTGTCGTCTGCCAACAGATCTCGCGCGGCTCCGGTCCGGGTGACGTTTCCGGTCTCCAGAATGTAGGCCCGGTCGGACCGGGTGAGCGCCTGCTGGGCGTTCTGCTCGACGAGCAGCACCGTGGTGCCCTGCGCGTTGATGTCCGCGATGATCTTGAAGATCTGCGATATCACCATCGGCGCCAACCCCATCGACGGCTCGTCGAGAAGCAACACCTTCGGTCGGGCCATCAGCGCGCGGCCGATGGCCAGCATCTGCTGCTCCCCACCGGACAGCGTCCCGCCTACCTGGGTGCGTCGCTCGGCCAGGCGCGGAAACGTCTCCAGCACCCAGTCCAAACGCTCGTCATGCTCCTGCTTGGAAGCGAACTTGCGTGCGTAACAGCCCATCTCCAGGTTCTCCACCACCGTCATCCCGGGAAACACGCCGCGGCCCTCGGGCGCCTGGATGAGTCCTTGGCTGACGCGTAGGTGCGGTTTGACCCGGGAGATGTCACGGCCCTCGAACCACACCGAACCCGAGGTCAACGAACGCAGACCCGAGATCGCCCGCATCGTCGTCGTCTTCCCCGCACCGTTGGAGCCGAGCAGGGTGACCAGTTCGCCTTCGTGCACCACGAGTGAAACCCCGTGCAGCGCCTGGATTCTGCCGTAGTGCACGACCACATCGCGCACCTCGAGCAGGACCGGGCGAGAGGAATCGGGCGGCGTTGATTCAGACAGAGTCATCGGGCACCCCCAGATAGGCGGCGATGACCTTCGGATCCTCGCGGATCTCCGAAGGCACGCCGTCGGCGATCTTGCGTCCGAACTCCAGTACCACGATTCGGTCGGTCACGCCCATCACCAGACGCATGTCGTGCTCGATCAACAACACCGTGTAGCCGTCGTCTCGGATCTTGCGGATCAGGTCGATCAGCGCGGCCTTCTCACTCGGGTTGAACCCGGCGGCCGGCTCGTCCAGGCAGAGCAGCTTGGGCTCGGTGGCCAGCGCGCGGGCGATCTCGAGGCGGCGCTGATCCCCGTACGGGAGGTTCTTGGCCTTCTCCTCGCCGCGGTGCGCGATGCCCACAAAATGCAATAGGGCCGCGGATCTTTCGATGGCCGACCGCTCTTCGCGACGATGCCGGGGTGAACGGACCAGGGCTCCCGGGACGGATGTGTGGTGCCGAGCGTCGGTGCCGACCATGACGTTCTCCAGCGCCGTCATCTCACCGAACAGCCTGACGTTCTGGAAGGTGCGGGCGATACCTCGCCGGGTGATCTGGTGGCGCTTGACCTTGCCAAGCGGCGTGCCGTCGAACAACACCGACCCCGAGGTGGGGCGATAAACGCCGGTGATGGCGTTGAAGCAGGTGGTCTTCCCGGCACCGTTTGGTCCGATCATGCCGAGGATCTCGCCGCGCCGGATATCGAACGTGACCGAATCCAGTGCCACCAGGCCACCGAACTTGACCGTCAGATCCCGTGTCTCCAGCAGGATCTCCCCTTCTGCGGCGTGAATGTCGCGGTGGACGCCTGCCAGTTCCTCGATGGTTTCTTCCGGTACCTGAATGGGCTCGCTCACGATGCGGACTCCTTCACCGGTGTGGCCCGCAACAACTCCCGCGCACGCTTGCCGTAGGACAGCAGCTGCTGGCGGGCCGGGAACAGGCCCTGCGGCCGGAAGATCATCATCACCACCAGGGCCAGCCCGAAGAACAGGTACTTCAAGTCGCCCATGTTGATACCGAGGAAGTGCACGCCGAGCAGCCGGTTGGGCAGGTAGACGATGACGAACGCGCCGAAGATGACGCCCAGCTTGTTGCCCTGGCCGCCGAGCACCACCGCACACAGGAACAGCATCGAGTTGATGATGTTGAACGTCGGAGGTGCGACGAACTGCACCTGCCCGGCATACAGCGCGCCGGACAACCCGCCGATGGCGGCGCCGATCACGAATGCCCACAGCTTGAACCGGAAAGTGTTGACGCCCATCACTTCCGCGGCGTCCTCGTCCTCCCGGATCGCGATCCAGGCGCGTCCCACCCGGCTGCGCTCAAGGTTGCCGACGAACAACAGGATCAGCACGATCATGATCAGGCCGACCCAGAACCACCAGGTGCCGTAATTGGCATCGCCGGCGGAGTTGCCACTGGAAAAGACCCCGGTGGGCAGCTTCTCGCTCTCCCCCACCCGCGGGTAGGCGATACCGGGCAGCCCGCGGGAGCCGTTGGTGATGTCGGACAGATTGTCCGCGAGCAGACGGATGATCTCACCGAAACCGAGCGTGACGATGGCCAGGTAGTCGCCCCGCAACCGCAACGTGGGGGTGCCCAGGATCAGGCCGGCGAGTGCAGTGAACGCCATCGCGAGCGGCACACAGGACAACCACGCCCAGTCCTCGCTGAAGAACCCTTCGGGCCCGACCTTGTTCCACGGACTGCTCGGACTGGTGAGCAGCGCGACGGTATACGCCCCGACGGCGTAGAAACCGACATAGCCGAGGTCGAGCAACCCGGCCTGACCGACCACCACGTTCAGGCCGATTGCGAGTAATGCCACCATCGCGAATTGCGCCATGGTGCCGCCGAAGCTGATGCCAGGGGTGTCCAGCCAGCGCGGGGTGAACAGCGGCAGCAGGGCCAGCAGCCCGAAACCCAGGACGCCGACGCCCCATTTCGTGACCCGGGGCAGCGTTGACCACCACTCCCGCAGCACATCACCGGGCGCCAGCAGTTTTTGCGTCGTCGTGCTCTTACCCGTATTCATGCCCTCGCCTTCCCGAGGCTTTCACCGAGTATGCCCGTGGGACGGATCAGCAGAACCATCACGAGCAGAACGAATGCGATGACGTCGCGCCACTGGGTGCCGAACAGCACCTGCCCGTAGTTCTCCACGATGCCCAGCAGCAGGCCGCCGAGCAGCGCGCCGCGCAGGTTGCCGATGCCGCCCAGCACCGCCGCTGCGAAAGCCTTGATACCGAGCAGGAATCCGCCGGAGTAGATGATGCCTTGCGGCACCTTGAGGGTGTACAGCAGCGCCGCTGCGCCGGCCAACAAGCCGCCGATCAGAAAGGTCGTCATGATGATGCGCTCGCGCGAGACACCCATCAGGGTTGCGGTGTCCGGGTCCTGAGCCACCGCACGAATGCCACGGCCGAACTTGGTGCGGTTTATCGCCATATCGGTCAGCAACGCCAGCAGCAGGGCGGCGCAGACGATGATCAAGGTGATGTTGGAGACGGCCGCTCCGAAGATCGTGAACTGGGTTTCCGGCGCGACCAGCTTGATCGGCTGCTGCGCGTTGGAGCCGCCATATCCCTCGATGATCTTGGGCAGGATGAAGTGCACGAATTCCTGCAGCACGAACGACATTCCGATGGCGGTGATGAGGAATGACAGGCGTCCGGCGTTTCGTCGCCGCAGCGGCCGGTACGCGACTGCCTCCAAACCCACGGCGGCGGTACCCGATACCAGCATCGCAAAGAGCATGGCGATGCCCAGATAGGCGACGGTGAGCGCAATCCCCTTGTCATAGGTGTTGCCGCTCGGCGAGAAGCCCAAGATCATGTCCAGGCAGAAGTACGCACCGAACATGCCGACCATGAAGATCTCGGAATGCGCGAAGTTGATCAACTTCAGCACGCCGTAAACCAGGGTGTAACCGACTGCCACCAGAGCGTAGATCGCACCCCAGGCCAGGCCGTCAATTGTCAACTGCCAGAACCCATCCAGCAGACCATCGACGTTGAAATTGATATTGGCCGCCAGGCAGCTGGTCTGGTCGAGGCACTGGTGGATCATCCGGTGGCAGGCTCCTCAGGCAAGCAATCTAACGAAACGCGTCCGAGCCGTATGGTCTCGGACGCGTCTCGTCGGTGCGCTACTGAACTTTGTAGACCCAGATCAGGTTTGTGGTGAGCTCACCAGCGGGGGTCCACTGGTACCGGCGAGCGACGCCCTGGCCGTCGTAGTTACGGACGAACTCCAGGAGCGCGGGCCTCGTGATCGCGCCGGAGTCGATGCCCTTGACCATGATCGTGCCGAGGTCGTAGCCCTCCGCGCTGTAGGTGCCGGGGGCCTGGTTGAACTTCTGGGTGTATTCGTCGGCGAACGCGCCGGTGGCCGGAGCACACGGGCAGGACAGCACGGCGTCCTTGGCGGCGTCGCCGGCCTGCTTGACGAACTCCGGATCCTTGGTGCCGTCTGCGCTGACGAACGTCGCCGTCACACCACCGTCGCGCAACTGCGCGACGAGCGGCGCGGCCTCGGCGTAGTAACCGCTGAAGAACACCCCGTCGGCACCGACGCCGTTGATCTGGGTGACTGCCGCGGAAAAGTCCTTGTCACCCTTCTTGACCGAGATGTTGCACGCCCCATCGGCTACCGGGCCCAGCGTTTCACGCACCACCTGGGCCAGTCCGACGCCGTAATCGGTGCTGTCGTCGACCACACAGACCTTGTCGTAGCCCAGCGTGTTCTTCATATAGTTCGCGACCGACCGGCCTTGCACATCGTCATTGCCGAGCCCCCGGAAGAACGTCCGCCAACCCTTCTGGGAAAGTGTCACGTTGGTGGCAGACGAGGTGGCCGCGACCAGGCCGGCCTGGTTGAACACGTTGCCGGTCGCCATGGTCTCACCGGAGAACGCAGGCCCGATCAACCCGATCGTGTACTGGTCGTCGACGATCTGAGGCGCGATCCCACTCGCCTTCTGCGGGTCGCCTTCGGTGTCAAACGTCTTCAGCTGCACCTGGCAGCCCGGGTTGGCCCCGTTGTGCTTGTCGATGGCGAGCTGAATGCCGTTCTTGATGTTGATGCCAAGTGCGGCGTCGGGACCGTTGAGTGCGCCGGCCATGGCGATCGACACCGGCGGGCAGGTGGCCTTGCCGTCGCCGGCCGGATCAGCGGCTGCCGCGGCGTCGGGTGGTTTGATCTCGGCGCCGTTCTCGTCGATCGGTATCTGCTCGACGATTTTCAGGTCGGTCTGCGCCGCTTCCTGTTCAGGCGTGGACTGATTGCAGCCGGCAATTCCCAGCACAATCACACCCGCACAACCGAGAGTAAATGCTTTCCGCGCCACGCGACCGCGCACGTTTCACCTCCGCGTCAGAGTTATCGGCGGCCCCGACGATCAGGCCCACGAGACGAGCCGACGCCGATGCTTCGGGTAGAACATAGCCAACGACGGGGCGTAGTGCGGGATGTTGACGGATGCTTGTGGCGCGCGGAGTGGCTGAAATCGAGTTATCGCGGTCCCGGAAACCGAGAATTAACACCCATGCCGGCTGTCACTGCTCCGGCGTGGGAGTTTCCTGTGGCTCGTCGAGAGTTTCCAGAACGACCTCCGCGACGCGCTTCATCGTCGTGCGACGATCCATGGCGGCGCGCTGAATCCACTTGAACGCCTCATGTTCGGTCATTTTGTGCTTGGTCTGCAGCAAACCCTTGGCCCGCTCGACCAGCTTGCGGGTCTCCAGTCGCTCCGACAGCGTCGCGACTTCGGTCTCCAGCGCGGCTATCTCGCTGAACCGACTGACCGCCACCTCGATGGCCGGAATCAGGTCGGTGACGTTGAACGGTTTGACCAGGTACGCCATCGCACCGGCGTCACGGGCACGTTCGACGAGTTCGCGTTGGCTGAACGCGGTGAGGATGACGATCGGGGCGATGCGCTTGCCTGCGATCTCCGATGCCGCGTCGATGCCGTCGCGGCGGGGCATCTTGACGTCCATGATCACCAGGTCCGGTCGCAGGCTTTCGGCCAGATCCACGGCCTCCTGCCCGTCGCCGGCCTCGCCTACGACCTCGTAGCCCTCCTCGCGCAGCATTTCGGCGAGATCGAGGCGGATCAGGGCCTCGTCCTCGGCGATGAGAACGCGGTGTGGCTTCTCAGCGTCCTTCGATGACCCGGTCATGGGAGACGTCATAGGTGACATTGTGTCGTGACGACCACCGATCAGCGACCTCGGGGGCATCCTCTATGGTGGTAGGCCGCGGCACGAATAGTGCCAACGCCCTCGTATCCCAACTGGCAGAGGAAACGGATTCAAAACCCGTACAGTGTGAGTTCGAATCTCACCGAGGGCACCGCGGCGCTCAGCGCTATACCGTGCGAGCCAGCCGGTCCGCCAGCAAACCGGCGAACTTTGCCGGATCCTCAGGTATGTCACCTTCGGCCAGAAGCGCTGTGCCGTAGAGCAGTTCGGCCGTTTCGGCGAGTTGCTGCAGGTGTGCGTCGTCGCCGCCGCTTTTCTGGGCCTGCTGCAGGCCGGTGACGAGCGGATGCTTCGGGTTGAGTTCCAGAATCCGCTTCCCCACCGGTACCTGCTGTCCGGAAGCCCGGTACATGCGCGCAAGCGCCGGGGTGATGCCGAACGTGTCGGCTATCAGGCAGGCCGGCGACTCGGTCAGGCGCGTGGACAACCGCACCTCCTTGACATGGTCTGCCAAGGTCTCCTTCAGCCAGGTCAGCAGGTCAGCAAAGTCCTGCGACAGCTCGCGGCGCTCGGCTTCGTGCGCAGCCTTTTCGTCCTCGGAGTCGAGGTCCACCTCGCCCTTGGCGACCGATTGCAGCGGCTTGCCGTCGAACTCGGTCACCGTTCCCACCCAGACCTCGTCGACCGGGTCGGTGAGCAGCAGCACCTCGTAGCCCTTGGCCTTGAACGCCTCGAGATGCGGTGACGCCAGTAGTTGCTCACGCGACTGTCCGGTGGCGTAGAAGATCTGCTCCTGACCGTCCTTCATGCGCTCGACATACTCGGCCAACGTGGTGAGCGCCTCGTCGGAATGGGTCGAGGCGAACGACGAAACACGCAGGAGGGTGTCCTGGTTGTCGAAGTCCGACATCAGGCCTTCTTTGAGGACCGCACCGAACTGAGTCCACAACGTGCGGTAGTCGTCCGGACGTTCTGACTGCAGCGTCTTGATCGTCGACAGAACCTTCTTTGTCAAGCGGCGACGGATCGCGGTGAGTTGCCGATCCTGCTGCAGGATCTCGCGGGAGACATTGAGCGACATGTCTTCTGCGTCCACGACGCCCTTGATGAACCGCAGATAGCCCGGAACGAGTTGGTCACAGTCAGCCATGACGAAGACCCGCTTGACATATAACTGCACGCCGATCCGCGCGTCCCGCGTGAACAGATCGAACGGTGCATGCGACGGGATGAAGAGCAGCGCCTGATAGGAGAAGGTGCCCTCGGCCTTCATCGAAATGACCTCAAGCGGGTCATCCCAAGCGTGGGCGATGTGCTTGTAGAACTCCTTGTACTCGTCCTCGGAGACCTCGTCTTTGGTCTTGGCCCACAGCGCCTTCATCGAGTTGAGGGTCTGCGTTTCGACGGTGACCTGGTCTGCGGCGCCCTCGTCTGTTGCCGGGGTACGTCGCTCGACCTGCATCCGGATCGGCCAGGCGATGAAGTCGGAGTACTTCTTCACCAGTTCCCTGAGCTTCGGCTCCGAGGTGTAGTCGTGCAGCTCATCCTCG
Organism: Mycolicibacterium sp. XJ870; assembly: GCF_053483975.1. NCBI lineage: Bacteria > Bacillati > Actinomycetota > Actinomycetes > Mycobacteriales > Mycobacteriaceae > Mycobacterium > Mycolicibacterium sp. XJ870. The sequence continues at coordinate 2,173,962 of NZ_JBEFTI010000001.1, read as the reverse complement.
GCGTCTTCCGGCTTGAGGTGCAGGGTGACCGACGTTCCCTGCGGAGCATCGTCGACCGATTCGACGGTGTAGGTGCCATCACCACTGGAGACCCAGCGGGTGGCGTCACTCTCGCCGGCCTTGCGGGTGAGCAGCTCGACCTTGTCGGCAACCATGAACGTCGAGTAGAACCCGATGCCGAACTGGCCGATGAGTTCCTCGGAGTCGGAGGCGTGTTTGGCCTCACGCAACTTCCGACGCACTTCGGCGGTACCCGATTTGGCCAGAGTGCCGATCAGGTCTACGACCTCCTCGCGGGTCATCCCGATGCCGTTGTCGCGGACCGTGAGTGTTCTTGCCTCGTTGTCTACGTCGAGCTCGACGTGGAGATCGGAGGTGTCGACATCCAGATCCTTGTTCCGCAGCGCCTCGAGCCGTAGCTTGTCCAACGCGTCAGAGGCGTTCGAGATCAGCTCGCGCAGGAAAGAATCCTTGTTGGAGTACACCGAGTGGACCATCAGATCCAGCAGTTGGCGCGCCTCCGCCTGAAACTCCAATTGCTCGACGTGTGCAGCCATGTGATTCCCGTTCGACGGTTGAACCTTCACCTACAGATGACCGACAGATAATAGCGAGCACACTTTCGGTCAGCGCCCGGAGCCCTGAAGGCCCTTGGGCCGGAACGGAAGTGAGATCACGGATCAAATCGCGCACATGTTCGGGGTCACCGGCGGTAGCTTTAGCCGTGCGCCGCGGTTGTGGCTGCCTGCAACCGACGCTGCGCTAGGAGGACCCGTGAAAGCCATTCCAAAGATGTTGGTGCTCGGGCTTGTTGAACTCGTCGTCTTCGGCTTGGTGCTGTTTTTGCTGGCCGGAACCTTCGACTATTGGCAGGCATGGCTTTTCCTGGCGGTGTTTGCGCTGTCGACGTGGATTCCCAGCGCCTACCTGTTGCGGGCAGACCCCGCCGCGCATGAACGGCGCAAGCGGGCGGGGCCGGGGGCGGAGACCCGGACGCTGCAGAAACTCCTCATCGCCGGCTGGTATTCGTCGCTGGCGGCGATGGTCCTGGTCAGTGCCCTCGACCATCGCTTTGGCTGGTCGTCGGTGCCGACGGCGATCTGCTTGGCCGGGGATGTTCTGGTCGCCGTCGGCCTGGGTGTGACGAGCCTGGTGGTCATTCAGAACAGTTTCGCGGCCTCGACGGTCCAGGTGGAGTCGGGGCAGAAGCTCGTCTCGACCGGTCTATACGGGCTGGTGCGCCACCCCATGTACACCGGCAACGTGATCACCATCGTCGGGTTCCCGCTTGCGCTCGGCTCCTATTGGGGACTCGTCTGCGTTGTCCCTGGCCTGATCGTGCTCATCTTGCGCATCCGCGACGAAGAAAAGCTGCTGGCCGAAGAGTTGGACGGGTACCGGGAGTATGCGCAGAAGGCCCGCTATCGCCTCGTGCCGCTCATGTGGTGATCGCGGCTCCTCCCCTGCCCAACTGTCCGCTCAAGCTTCTGACGGACGGCGCCTCGAACAAGTCGGGCACCGCAAGGTGGACATCGAGGGCTGAATTGATCGCGGCGACCGCCCGCATCGCCGAAAGAGAATCCCCGCCCAGGTCGAAAAACGACTCCTCGACCCCGACGCGGTCCACACCGAGCACCTCGGCGTAGATGCTCGCCAGGATCTGCTCGACGAGGGTTGCCGGAGCGCAATAAGCACCGCCGGTGTCGCGGTCTTCGGGTGCCGACGCCACCGTGGTCGCCGACTCGGTCGGCCGACTCCCCCACCCCTCGAGCCGGGGACGCCCATTGGAATGCGGCAGACCCATCGACGACAATTCCCGCCGCGGGTGGGCGGTCATCGCCACCAACACCTGCTTGAACCGCTGGATCAACGCTTCGATGCTTTCCGCGTCGAACACATCGGTGTCGTATTGGACGCGAAGTTCCAGTTCCCGGCCCGGCCCAGCCTGAACCGTCAGCGGGTAGTGGTAGTAGTCGCGGCTGTTGACGCCGGTGATCGTCAACCCGTCGACGCCAGGCGGCGTGCCGGTGTCGGTCGGATAGTTCTCGTAGACGAAGACCGTGTCGAACAACCTGTCGTGACCGGTGATGCGGTGGATGTCGCTGAGCGCCATGTGCTGGTGTTCGAGGGTTTCGTTGTGGGCACCCTGCAGCTGATCGAGAAGATCGGATGTGGTCTCGGCGGGCGTGATGATCGCCCGCACCGGCACCGTGTTGATCAATAGGCCCACCATCGACTCCGCACCGATCACCTCTGGTGACCGACCCGAGACCACCGTGCCGAACGCGACATCATGCCGGCCGGTCAGCGAGCTGAGCAGTATTGCCCAGGCGCCCTGCAGCACGATGTTGACCGTGGTGTGCTGCGAGCGCGCCAACTTGGCGAGTGCCCGCGTGGTCTTCGCAGGAACCCGGAACGATTCGACGCTTCGCCGCCCGAAACCCAACTTTCGCGGCGGGCCGAGCAGGATGGGCGTGTCAAAACCGGCCAACGCCTCGCGCCACGCCGCATGGGCGGCATGGTGATCGCGGTCAGCCAGCCAGGTCATGAAGCTGCGATACGACGACGCCGCGGGAAGCCGCAGACCGTGGTAGCCGGCGAAGATCTCCTGCATCAGGATCGGCATCGACCAGCCATCGAGCACGATGTGGTGATTGGTGAGCACGAACCGGTGTCGGTCCTGGCCGATGCGGATGAGCGCGACCCGGAACGCCGGTTGGTTGACGAGGTCGCAGACCGCGGCACGTTCTTCGACACAGATCTGTTCGATCTGCGTGTCGACATCACTATCGGCATCAAGGTCGACATACAGCCACGGCGCCACGGGATCAGCGGGAACAACCTGCACCGGTTGCTCGAACTGGGGGCAGAACCGGGCTGCCAAGTGTGGATGCCGGCGGACCACGGCCTGCACGGCATCACGCAGCCGGTGCGCGTCGAGCGGCCCGCTCAACGCGATATCCAGTTGCACCGCATACACATCGTCGCCGGAGCGTTTCGCGATGTTGGCGTGGTAAAGCAATCCCTGCTGCAACGGGGTCAGCAGCAGCACGTCGGCGATCGGGAATCGGTCGTGCAGTTCGTCGATCTGCTGCTGGCTCAGCCGAGCGGGAGCGATATCCGACGGCGTCAACCCGCCACCGCCGCGCCTGACATGCGCGCAGATGCCGGCCAGCGCGTCGAACCACAACCGGCTGACCCGGGTGACGGCCATGCGATCCAGCGCCGAGGGCGCCCACGTCCAGGTGGCGCTCAGGTGCGGGCCGGTGTCGGTGTCGATGGTGGCCGCGTTGAGCTCGACGGTGTGCATCAGGGCAATGGGCATCGCCCCAGCAGCGCCGGTCATCGACAAGCCTTCTTCGCTGAAACGCCACACATCACCAGACGCAAAGGCAGCCGGGGAGCCCAGCCGCCCGAGATAGTTGAACCCGATCACCGGGTCGGACCCGGCCAGATCCACATCGGGATTCAGGTAGCGCAGCAGTCCGTAGGTCAGGCCGTCGGGCAAGGCCCGAAGCTGCTCTTTCGCCTCTTTGAACACCGCGCCCAGCGCCGCATCCCCGGCCACCACCTGCGTCCAGGACAGACGCCCGCCGAAGTTCAGTGACACCGGATACTTGGTGGTGAACCACCCCACCGTGCGCGACAGGTCCACATCGGCGGCGATTTCCTCGTTACGCCCGTGGCCCTCCACATCGATGGCGATCGGCGCGCCGCCACTCCCCAAGTACTGTGACCACGCCAGGGCAAAGGCGATCAACAGGATTTCGTGGACCCCGGCATGAAACGCCGCCGGTACTTCGCCGAGCAACATGTGGGTGGTCTCGGCGTCGAGCAAATCGGTCAGATATCCGGCCGTGGCAAACGTATCTACCTCGGGTTGCAGCGCAGGCAACGCCGCTGGGATCGACGCCACCTGCCGCCATGCGTCGGCTTGGCAGACCACGTCGGGGTGATGCGCGTGCTCGGCCAGCCGGTCGGCCCACCGCTGGAACGACGTCCCCGCGGGCGGCAACAGTACCTCCTGCCCGCCGCGCAGCTGGGTCGAGGCGATGTTGAGGTCCTCCAACACAATTCGCCACGACACCCCATCCACGGCCAGATGGTGGATGATCACCACCAACTGCCCGGTGGAGGAAGCCCACAGCGCGCTGAGCATCACCCCCGCGGCCGGGTTCAACCGCGACCGCGCCGCCAACAGCGCCTCTTCGGACAGCACGTCCACCGAATGCAGACAGGCGCGCACGTCCACCGATCCGGCCTCGGGCACCGTCAACAACCAGCCGCCGGCGCCGTCGTCCCCGGCCCTCAGCCGCAACATGGCATGCCGATCCAGCAAGGCCTGAAGCACCACCACCACGTCGGCCTCGGTGACACCGGCCGGAGCCTGCAGCAGCACCGTCTGGTTGAACTCGTCGAGCGAGCCGGCTGCGGTTTCCAGTCCTTTCAGCCAGCGCATGATCGGGGTCGCGACCACCGGCCCGAGGCCCTCGTCGACCATCCCTACGGCGCTGCCGGCTTCCCTGACCACCCGGGCCAGTCGGGCCACGGTCTGCTGGACGAAGATATCGCGCGGGCGACCCACAAGCCCGGCAGCATGAGCCCGCCACACCACCTGAATGGCCGAAATGCTGTCCCCGCCAAGGTCGAAGAATGACTGGTCGACCCCGACCTGCTCCAGCCCGAGGACTTCGGCGAAGATCCCGGCCAGGGTCTCCTCGACTGGTGTCGCCGGGGCCCGGTAGTGGTCGATGTCGGTGTACTCGGGTGCGGGCAGTGCGCGAGTGTCGAGTTTTCCGTTGACGGTCAACGGCAGCTCGTCGATCGCCACCACCGCGGCCGGCACCATGTAGGACGGCAGCCGCTCGGCCAGCGCGGGACGCGCTGCGGACGGATCGGCGGTGCCGGTGATGTAGCCGACGAGACGCTTATCCCCCGGGCGGTCTTCACGGGCGATCACCACCGCCTGCTCGACCCCGTCGAGAGCCGTTAAGGTCGACTGGATTTCACCGAGCTCGATGCGATGCCCGCGGATCTTGACCTGCTCGTCAGCGCGGCCCAGATACTGCAGCTGCCCGCCGTGGCTCCAGCACACCAGGTCCCCGGTGCGATACATCCGCATCCCGGGTGCACCGAACGGACTCGCCACAAACCGCGTCGACGTCAATGGCGCCCGGCCCACATACCCGGACCCCAGGCCGGCACCGGCCACATACAACTCGCCGACTACCCCGACCGGCACCTGCCGCAACCAACCATCGAGGACGACGAACGCCAGATGCCCCAATGGCACACCGATCGGGCTGACGGTGCTCGCGACATCACCGGCCAAGATCTCGCGGAATGAGGCATGCACCGTCGTCTCGGTGATCCCATACATATTGACCAACCGCGGAGACTCCGGATGCGTGTCCAGCCACGGCTTCAGCCGCTGCGGTTCCAGCGCCTCACCACCGAACACCACAACCTCAAGTGCGAGCTCGGATTCCAGCTCAGGTGAAAGCTCTTCCACGGATTGCAGGGCATAGAACGCCGACGGCGTCTGGCTCAAGATGCTGACCCGCTGCTCGACCAGCAAGTCGTGCAAATCTTCGGGCGAACGCGCCACCGAATCCGAGACCACCACCAGCCGCCCGCCATGGAGCAGTGCGCCGAAGATCTCCCAGACCGAAAAGTCGAACGCCAACGAGTGACTCTGCGTCCAGACCTGGCCCGATGACAGCTCCAGATCGGCCTCGAGCGTCGCCAGCAACCGCGTCACGTTGTGGTGTGGAATCGCCACGCCCTTGGGCACGCCCGTGGTACCTGAGGTGTAGATCAGATACGCGATATCGTCGGTGCACGGTCCCACCGGCGGCGCGCTAGCGGGGTGGTCATCGATGGCCGGGTCGTCGATGTCGACGACCACCAATCCACGCCCGGCAAGACGAGCAGCCAGATCGGCGGTGGTGACCGCAGCAACCGGCCCGGCGTCGGTCAGTACGAACTCCAACCGCGCATCAGGCACCGACGGATCGATCGGCACATACGCCGCACCGGTTTTCAGCACCGCGAAAATCGCCACGACCGCCTCGACCGATCGGGAGAACAACACCGCCACCCGCTGACCGGGAGCCGCGCCGTTCCCGATAAGTAAGTGAGCCAACCGATTCGAAACCTGATCCAGCTCGCGATAGGTCATCGAGCTGCCGTCGTAGCTGACCGCAACCGCCTCTGGATCTCGGGCCACTTGCGCCTCGAACAACGCCGGAATCGACGGGGAGGCCGGCGCGGGGGCGGTTAGTACCGTCCGGTTGCCGATCGCATCGAGGCGCGCATGCTCATCGGTGTCGAGCACATCGATCGCCGACAACCGCTGGGTGGGGTCGTCGGTCATCGCCTCGAGCACCCGTTGTAGCCGATCGATCAGGGCTTCGATGCTGCCTGTGTCGAATACATCGGTTCGGAACTCCACCGTTCCGGAAATCCCTGCGGGGTCACCGGCTTCGGTCCAACATTCCGCCAACGAGAAGGACAGATCCATTCGCGCGGTGTGGGTGTCCAGCGGTAGCTGAGTTACCTGAAGATCGCCCAACGCCAAGCCGCCGGCAGGATCGCCAGTCTGTCCGGGAACGTTCTGCCACGCCAGCATCACCTGCACCAGCGGGTGATGGGTCAAGGACCGAGCCGGATTGAGCCGTTCGACGAGCACTTCGAAGGGCACATCTTGGTGCTCAAAGGCGGCCAGGCTGCGTGCGCGCACCTGGGCCAGAATCTCGGTGACAGTGGGATCCCCGGCCACATCGACCCGCAGCACCAGGGTGTTGACGAAGAATCCGACGAGCTCGTCGAGGGCTGGATCGCGTCGTCCGGCGATCGGGAAGCCAACGGCCACATCGGAACTGGCGCTGAGGCTGGCGAGCAGGGTTAGCAGCGCGCTCTGCATCACCATGAAACCCGTTGCATTGTGCTCGCGAGCCAGGCGAGCAACTTGCTGCTGCAGATCGGCCGGCCATTTCACATTCACCCTGGAGCCGCTTTGATCGGCCACCAACGGATAGGGACGGTCGGTCGGGATGGCCACGCGTTCAGGCATCCCGGCCAACGCATCCTGCCAATAGTCCAACTGTGTGGCGATGCGACTGTCGCTGTCGTCGAGCTCACCCAGTTGCGCGCGTTGCCACAGCGTGTAGTCGACGTACTGCACCGCCAACGGCGCCCACCCGGGGACTTGTCCGGCACACCGGCAGGCGTACGCGACGCTCAGATCGGCGACCAGCGGGGTCAGCGACCAGCCGTCGGCGGCGATATGGTGCACCACCGCCACCAACACGTGTTCGTCCTCGGCGACACGGAAAAGCCTTGCCCGCAATGGTATCTCGGCGGACAGCTGGAAACTGTGTCGCGCCGTTTCCTCGAGAGCTTCCGCCAATAGGCTTTCCGGCCAGCCGGTGGCATCGACGATTTCCCAGCCGAATTCGGCCTGCTCGGCGGGGACGATCAGTTGCTGAGGTATCCCGTCGACCGCTGGAAACAGCGTGCGCAGGCTCTCATGGCGACCCACCACATCGGCGAACGCAGCGCCCAGCGCATCGACATCGAGGCGCCCGCCGAGCCGCAATCCCACGCCCAGGTTGTACACCGGTGAGGGGCCTTGCAATTGGTCGACGAACCACAACCGGCTTTGCGCAAACGACAGCGGAACCACCGCGGGCCGCTCACGGGCGACCAGCGGCTCCAGCCGACCTTCATCACCACCGATACGGAGTATCAACTGGGCGACCGTAGGAGCGTCGAATACGGCGCGCACTTCGAGGCCTGCGTCCAACGATCTGTTGATCGCGGCGACCAGACGCATCGCCAGTAGGGAATCCCCGCCGAGGCTGAAGAATGAGTCGTCGATGCCGACGCGGTCCAGGCCCAGGATGTGGGCGTAGATGCCGGCCAGGATCTCCTCGGTAGGGGTAGCCGGGGCGCGGTAGTGGTCGACGTCGGCGTATTCCGGTGCCGGCAGCGTCTTTTTGTCCAGTTTACCGTTCACCGTCAACGGCAAAGACTCGGTCACCACCACCGCGGCGGGCACCATGTAGCCCGGCAGCCGCTCGGCCAACTGGGCACGGATGCGCCCCGGGTCGGCGGTACCGGTGAGATAGCCGACCAGCCGCTTGTCACCCGGATTGTCTTCACGGGCGATCACGGCCGCCTGCTCAACGCCGTCGAGCCCGGCCAGCACGGCCTGGATTTCACCGAGCTCTATACGATACCCACGAATCTTGACCTGCTCGTCAGCGCGGCCCGAATACTGCAGCTGCCCATCCGGGCCCCACGACACCAGATCCCCGGTGCGATACATCCGCATCCCCGGCGCACCGAACGCACACGCCACAAACCGCGTCGCGCTCAACGACGCCCGGCCCACATAGCCGTAACCCAAACCCGCACCGGCCACATACAGCTCGCCCACCACACCAGGGCTCACCGGCCGCAACCAACCATCCAGCACAAAGAACGCCAGGTCGCCCAGCGGCACCCCGATTGGGCTCCCCGTAGTTTCGACATCGGCGGCCACGATCTCGCGGAACGAGGCATGCACCGTCGTCTCGGTGATCCCATACATATTGATCAACCGCGGAGACTCTGGGTGCCGATCCAGCCACGGCTTCAGCCGCTGCGGTTCCAGCGCCTCACCACCGAACACCACCACCTCAACAGCCAACCCTCGACCGCCGGCGGCATCGACAGTTTGCAGCGCATAAAACGCCGACGGCGTCTGACTCAACACACCGACCCGCTCGGCAATCAGCAGCGCATGCAACTCCTCGGGCGACCGCGTCACCGACTCGGGCACCACCACCACCCGACCACCACGCAACAGCGCCCCGAAAATCTCCCACACTGAGAAGTCGAACGCCAACGAATGACATTGCGCCCACACCAAACCCGCCGACAACGGCAAACGAGTCTCGATCACGTCCAACAACCGCGCCACATTGCGGTGCGGGACCGCCACCCCCTTAGGCACACCCGTCGTACCCGAGGTGTAAATCAGATACGCCACATCATCAGCGCCCGGCCCCACCACCGGCGCACCACCAGGCTGAGCTTCGATCGTGGGGTCATCAACATCGATGACCTCCAGCCCAAACCCGTCGAGTCGACTCACCAGATCAGCAGTCGTGACCGCCGCGACCGGCCCCGCATCACCAAGAACGAACGCCAACCGCGCATCAGGCACCGCAGGATCGATCGGCACATACGCCGCACCGGTCTTGAGCACCCCCACAATCGCCACAATCGCCTCGATCGAGCGGGAGAACAGCAACGCCACCCGCTGTCCCGGACCCGCACCACACCCGATAAGCACGTGCGCCAACCGATTCGACGCCACATCAAGTTCCCGATACGTCAGCTGACGATCCCCGAAACTGACCGCCACCACATCCGGATCACGAACCACCTGCTCGGCGAACAAAGCCGGAATCGACAACACCGCCGACACAGGAGCAGTCAACGCCGCCCGATTACCCCACTCATCGAGGTCCGCGCGCTCATCCTCGTCGTCCAGATCCATCGACAACAAGCGACGGGTGATGTCCGCGGTCATGGCTTCTTCACCGAATCGCCGGTCATGGCCGCCAACACGCGCTGGAACCGCCCCATGATCTTGCGGACGCGGTTCGCGTCGAACACATCGGTGTCGAACTCGACGCGGAGAACCAGCTCGGTGCCCGGCATGGCTTGCAGAGTGAGCGGGTAGTGGTTGTACTCCCGGCCGTTGACGTCGGTGATGGCCAACCCGTTGGTGGCGTGCATGGCGGCGGTGTCCACGGGATAGTTCTGGAACACGAACAGGGTGTCGAAGAGTTGATCGTGGCCGGCCGCGCGGTGAATCTCGTTGAGCGCCAGATGCTGGTGGTCCAGTGTGTCCATGTGGTGGCGCTGCAGGTTGCCGAGAAGGTCGGCAATGGTGGTGTCCGGGGTGATGGTGGCACGCACCGGCACGGTGTTGATCAACAGACCGACCATCGATTCCGCGCCCGCCACCTCCGCTGACCGCCCGGACACCGCGACGCCGAAGGCGACATCGTGATGTCCGGTCAGCCACGTCAGCAGCTGCGCCCAAGCGGCTTGAAGGACCGTGTTGACGGTCGTGTGGCAGCTACGGGCCAGTTCGTTGACGGCCTGGGTGGTCTCGGTGGGCAGCCGGAACGACTCGGTGGCCCGTCGCCCCGGTGTGGTCCGGCCCACCGGAGCGACCAACGTGGGGGTGTCGAATCCGGCCAGGACTTCACGCCACGCGCTGTGGGCCGCGTCGACGTCACGATCGGCCAGCCATGTGACGAATCGGCGGTAGGACGGGGCCGCCGGGAGTCGCTGCCCGTAATAACTGGCGAATATCTCCTGCAACAGGATCGGCAGTGACCAGCCATCCAACACGATGTGGTGATAGGTCATCACGAATCGGTGCTCGCTGTCGGCGGTACGGATCAGCGCTGCGCGGAAAGCCGACTGGTGCACCACGTCGCACACCGCGGCGCGTTCCGCCGCGCACAGCAGCTGAATCTGGTCGGTGGCATCGCTGTGATCCGCGCCGTCCGTGGCTATTTCGAGGTACTGCCACGGCACGCTGGGGTCTGCCGGGATGATCTGCACCGGTTCGTCGAACTGCTGGTCGAACCGCGCAGCCAGGTTGGGGTGCCGGTTGACCACGGTGCGCACGGCCTCACGCAGCCGCTGGGGGTCAAGCGGACCGGTGACAGTGACGTCGAGTTGCATGGCATAGACGTCGTCGTCGTCATTCCCGCGGGTTGCGTTGGCGTGGAACAGCAGTCCCTGCTGCAGGGGCGTCAGGGGCAGCACGTCAGCGACGCGGTGTTGCTCGCTAAGTTCATCGATCTGTTGCTGGCTGAGCCGAGCGGGGGTGATGTCGGAGGGCGTCAGACCACCGCCGCCCCGGCCGACATGGCTGCAAATGCCGGTAAGGGCGTCGAACCAGAGCTGGGACAACCGTCCGACCTGGTCGCCATCCAGCGCCGAGAAGGCCCACGTCCACGTGGCGTAAAGGCTTGGGCCGGCGTCGGTTTCGGCGACGCTGGCGTTGAGTTCCACGGTGTGCCCCAGTGGCATGGCGATCGCAGCAGCCGCGGCGGCGATCGAGGCCCCTTCGGGGCTGACGTGCCACAGTTCGGCAATCGTCGGATCGGCCGATCCGCTCCCACCCAACCTGCCGAGGTAATTGAATCCGACGGTTGGTTCGGGCCCGGCGAGGTCGACGTCGGGATTGAGGTAGCGCATCAGTCCGTAAGACATCCCGTCGGGTAGGGCGCGGAGTTGTTCCTTGGCGTCCTTGATCACGCGGTCGAGCGCCGGATCACCGGCCACCACCTCGAACCAGCGCAGGCCGCCGAGAGTTAGCGCCACCGGGTACTTGGTGGTGAACCAGCCCACGGTGCGGGACAGGTCGACACCGGCGGCAATGTCTTCATCCCGGCCGTGGCCTTCGACATCGATGGCGACGGGTGTGGTGGTGTCCAGGCCCGTCGCGGTACCCAAGAACTCAGTCAACGCCAATCCGTATGCGATCAGCAGGATGTCCTGGATGCCGGCGTGAAACGCTGCCGGCACTTCACCGAGCAACACGCGCGTCGTGTCGACGTCGAGTGAGGCCGTGAGGTGCCCAGCGGTGGCGTAGGTGTCCAACTCGGGCCGCACCGGCGGCAGCGCAGCCGGAGTCGCCAACACCCGTCGCCAGCTCTCGGCTGTCTTCACCACCGTTGAGGCGTGGGCATGTCGGCCGAGTAGCGATGCCCACCGGGCGAATGACGTTCCCGTCGTCGGCAACGCCACGGGTTGTCCATGGCGATACTGGGCCCAGGCGATGTTGAGGTCTTCGAGCAGGATCCGCCAGGACACCGCATCAACCGCCAGGTGATGAATCGTCAGTACCAACTGACCGGTGGACTCCACCCACAGGGCGCTGACCATCTCCCCAGCGGCTGGGTTCAACCGGGACCGCGCCGCCGCCAACGCCTCATCGGAAAACGTGTCGACCGACTGCAGGTGCGCTGCCACCGAACCCTTTTCGGGCACCAGCAGCGACCAATCTCCGCCACCGTCTGTTGATTCGCTCCCCGCGTCCGCGCCTTCTGCGCGGAGTCGCAGCATCGCGTGCCGATCCAGCAGGGCGGCCAGGAGCATCTCCACATCGGCTTCGGTGACTCCGGGCGGGGCTTGGACCACCACCGTCTGGTTGAACTGGTCGATCGCCCCGTCAACGCCTTTGAGCCACCGCATGATCGGCGTGGCAGTCACCGGCCCGACACCCTCGTCGACCGGGCCGTCATCACTGCCGGCCGCTCCGGCCACTTGAGCCAGCCGGGCCACGGTCTGCTCGACGAAAATGTCGCGGGGCCTGCACATCACGCCCGCCGCCCTGGCTCGGGCCACCACCTGCATGGACAGAATGCTGTCTCCACCAAGGTCGAAGAACGAGTCGTCGACCCCAACCCGCTCGAGCCCGAGAACTTGGGCGTAGATGCCGACCAGGATCTCCTCGATCGCATCGGCCGGGGCGCGGTACTTATCGACGTCCTGGTAGTCCGGGGCAGGCAAGGCGCGGGTGTCGAGCTTGCCGCTGACCGTCAAGGGCAACGCGTCCAGGACCACGACCGCGGCCGGGACCATGTACGGCGGCAGTCGGTCTGCCAACGCGCTCCGCATGGCGGCCGGATCCACCACTCCGGTCACCGATTCGGTGACATAGCCGATCAGACGTTTGGTGCCCGGATGGTCCTCGCGGGCGATCACCACCGCCTGCGACACACCGTCGAGTGCGGCCAGCGCGGCCTGAACTTCGCCGAGTTCGATGCGATAGCCGCGGATCTTGACTTGATCATCGGCGCGCCCCAGATACTGCAGTTGCCCGTCAGCACGCCAGCTGACCAGATCGCCAGTGCGATACATCCTTTGCCCTGGTGCGCCCGCGCTGCCGAACGGACACGCCACGAACCGTGCGGCCGTCAAATCCGAGCGGCCCAGGTACCCGCACGCCACACCGTCACCGGCCACATAGAGCTCACCGATCACCCCGGCAGGCACCGGGTGCAACCACTCGTCGAGCACGAACAGCGCCGAGGTCGAGACCGGCGCGCCGATGGGTGCTGCTCCGGCCGCTCCAGCTTCCAAGGGCGCACTCATCGACGCATACACCGTGATCTCGGTGGGGCCGTAGGCGTTGATCACCGTCCGCCCAGGCGCCCAACGATCCACCACCTCACCCGGGCAGGCTTCACCGCCGAGAAGCAACGCCACCGACTCCAGCCCGTGCGGGGACAACGCCCCTGCGGCCGACGGGGTCTGGGTGAGCACGTTGACCCGCTCATTCACCAGGAGGGCATGGAAATCCTCGGGTGAACTCACGACCGACTCAGGCACCACCACCAGGCGCCCGCCGCCCAGCAGCGCCGCCCAGATCTCCCACACCGAGAAGTCGAATGCGTACGAATGACATTGCGTCCACACCTGATTCGCAGGTAGACACTCAGGCGTCGACCGTGCGAGGTGGGTCAGATTGTGGTGCGTCACGGCCACGCCCTTGGGGACACCGGTGGTCCCGGACGTGTAGATGAGGTACGCAATGTCGTCGGGGTCCGGGACCGGGAGTGCCGTTCCAGGGGCCGTGTCCAGCGCTGTGTCGTTGATATCGATGACCGGTAGGTCCCGGCCGTCCAGCCGGTCGGCCAGACCGCCGGTGGTGATCGAGACGGTCGGCGCGGCATCGGCAAGCATGAACTCGATCCGGGCGTCTGGCAGTGCGGGGTCGATCGCCAGGTACGCCGCCCCAGTTCTCAGTACCGCCAGCATCGCGACGACCGCTTCCGCGGACCGTTCCAACAACAGGGTCACACAGTCCCCTGGGCCTACACCCTTCCCGACGAGATTGCGCGCCAACCGGTTTGCGGCCTCGTCGAGTTCGCGATAGGTCAACGACCGCTCACCGCAGGTGATCGCCACCGCCTGCGGGGCCCGGGCGACCTGTGCCGCGAACAACGCGGGAACCGACACCGGCGCGGTTGGGGCGGGGGCGGTCAATGCGGCCCGATTACCCATGTCGTCGAGACGCGCATGCTCGTCGGCATCGAGCACGTCGATCGAGGACAGGTATCGATCGGAGTCGCTGGTCATCGTCTTCAGCACCCGCTCGAAGCGGTTGATCAGCGCTTCGATGCCGGCCGGGTCGAACACGTCGGTACGGAACTCGACCGTCCCCACGATTCCGGCCGGCTCACCGGTTTTGGTACGACGTTCCGCCAGCGAGAAACTCAGGTCCATGCGGGCGGTGTCAGTGCCCGCCGGCATCTGGGTGACCTCCAGATCACCCAGCACCAGCCCGGCGCCGGAAGCGCCTGCGTCCTGCCCGGGGACGTTCTGCCACCCCAGCGACACCTGGACCAGCGGGTGATGCGTCATGGACCGGGTCGGGTTGAGCCGCTCGACCAGCACTTCGAACGGCACGTCCTGATGCTCGTAGGCGGCCAGGCTTCTGGTACGCACCTGCGCCAGTAACTCCGCCACGGTGGGATCCCCGGCCAGATCGACGCGCAGCACCAGGGTGTTGACGAAGAATCCGATCAACTCATCGAGGGCGGGGTCGCGCCGCCCGGCGATCGGGAACCCCACTGCCACATCGGAAGTCCCACTGAGCCTGGACAGCAGCGTAAGCAGGGCGCTCTGAACCACCATGAAGCTCGTCGCGTTGTGTTCACGGGCGACTCGGGCAACCTGCTGCTGCAACTCGGCAGGCCACTCCACTGCCATCGTGGCGCCGCGCTGATCGGCCGCCGACGGGTAGGGCCGGTCAGTGGGCAGCGCCAGACGTTCGGGCATCCCGGCCAGTGCCTCCTGCCAGTACGCCACCTGGGTGGCGATACGGCTTCGGCTGTCGGCCAGATCACCGAACTGAGCACGCTGCCACAACGTGTAATCGACGTACTGGACAGCCAAATCGGCCCAGCCGGGCGCGTGCCCCGCGCATCGGCTGGAGTAGGCCACCCCCAGGTCGGCGACCAGAGGAGTGATCGACCAGGCGTCGGCGGCGATGTGGTGCACCACAGCCGCCAGTACGTGTTCGTCCTCGGCGAGGCGGAAAAGCCGGGCCTGCAAGGGGATTTCGGCGGCCAGATCGAACGTGTGCCGCGCTGCGGCGCCGATCGCGTCGTGTAGTTGCGCCGCCGTCCAACCGGTGGCGTCGACGACTTCCCAGCCGAACTGGGCCCGCTCGGGGGACACGACCAGCTGCCGGGGTATCCCCTCGACGGCCGGGAACAACGTGCGCAGGGTTTCGTGGCGGGCCACCACATCGGCCAGCGCCGCACCGAGCGCGTCGACGTCCAGTGCCCCGCTGATCCGTAGGGCCGTCGGCATGTTGTACACCGGCGACGGGCCCTGCAACTGATCCAGGAACCACAACCGGGATTGGGCAAACGACAAGGGAATCACCGCAGGCCGCTCGCCTGCGGCCAACGGCTCCAGCCGAGCCTCTTCCCCACCGAGACGAGGCGCCAGCTGGGCCACCGTAGGCGCCTCGAACAGGGTGCGCACAGCAAGACCGGCATCGAGGCCGGTGTTGACCGCGGCGACCAGACGCATCGCGGAGAGGGAATCCCCACCCAAATCGAAGAACGAGTCGTCCACACCGACGCGCTCCACACCCAGTACCTGGGCGTAGATGCCGGTCAAGATCTCCTCGGTGAGGGTGACCGGGGCGCGGTAGTGATCGATGTCCTGATACTCGGGTGCCGGCAACGCGCGGGTGTTCAGCTTGCCGTTGGGCGTCAGCGGCAGCGCCGACAATGTCATGACCGCAGCCGGAACCATGTAGGCCGGAAGCTGCTCGGCCAGCTGGGTGCGCAACTTGGCCGGGTTCGCCGTGCCCGTCACGTAGCCCACCAGCCGTTTATCGCCGGAGCGGTCCTCGCGGGCGATCACCGCCGCCTGCTCGACCCCGTCCAGCCCCGCCAACACCGCCTGGATTTCGCCGAGCTCGATGCGATAGCCGCGAATCTTGACTTGCTCATCGGCGCGCCCCACATACCGCAGCTGCCCGTCGGCGCCCCAGCGCACCAGATCCCCGGTTCGATACATCCGTTGTCCCGCAGCCCCAAAGGGGCAGGCCACAAACCGTGACCCGGTCAATCCCGCCCGGCCCACATATCCGACACCCACACCGCGGCCGGCCACATACAACTCACCGACCACCCCGGGCGGCACCGGACGCAACGAACCGTCGAGCACGAACAACGCCGCGCCCGATACCGGCGCACCGATCGGGGGTGCTCCCGATTCGGCTGTCAAAGCGGCAGTCCTGGACGCACACACCGTGGTCTCGGTCGGGCCGTACGCATTGACCATCACTCGTCCGGGAGCCCAGCGGTCCACCAGCTCGGCCGAACAGGGCTCACCGGCCACCAACAGCGCCACCGACCCCAAAGACTCGGGCGACAACATCGCCACCGCCGAGGGGGTTTGGCTCAACACGCTGACCTGTTCAGCCACCAGCAAGGCGTTGAGGTCCTCGGGTGAGCGGGCCACCGACTCGGGTACGACGACCAGTCGCCCGCCGTGAAGCAGTGCACCCCAGATCTCTTCGACTGAGGCGTCGAAGGAATACGAATGCCACTGCGTCCACACCTCTCCGGCCAGGAAGGTGTCCCGCGAGCCCAACAGCTGGGTCACGTTGTGATGGGTGATCGCAACGCCTTTCGGGACACCGGTGGTGCCCGAGGTGTAGATGATGTAGGCGATATCATCCGCGGCCGACATCGGTAGTGCCGTGGATCCGCCGGCGAAGGCCGGGACCTCGGTATCGTCACCGACATCGATGACCAGCAGGTCGCACCCCGCCAGCCGGTGAGTCAGGGCGGCGGTGGTGATCACGGCGGTCGGCGCGGCGTCGGTGAGCATGAATTCGATCCGCGTGTCGGGCAGTGCGGGGTCGATCGGCAGGTAGGCGGCACCGGTCTTGAGTACCGCCAGCATCGCCACCACAGCATCCGCGGAGCGCTCCGACAGCAACGCCACGCACGCAGCCGGACCGATGCCGTGGGCGACAAGCTTGTGCGCCAACCTGTTTGATAGCTCATCGAGTTCGCGATAGGTCGTACGGCGGCCGTCGAAACTGATCGCCACCGCCTCCGGAACACTCGCCACCTGCGCCCCGAACAATGCCGGAATCGATGAGGAAGCTCGGGCCGGTGCGGCCAGGACGGCCCGGTTGCCCCACCCATCGACGCGAGCATGCTCAGCTTCGTCGAGCAGATCGATGGACGAGAGCCGCAGCGCGGGGTCGGCAATCATCGCCGCCAACACCCTGCGCCACCGTTCGAGAAGGGTTTCGATGGTGTCCGGGTCGAACACGTCGGTGCGGAATTCCACCGCGCCGCCGATTCCGGCCAACTCACCGTCCTGCGTCCAGCGTTCCCCGAGGGAGAATGTCAGATCCATGCGCGCGGTCTGGGTGTCCACCGGCAGCGGCGTTACCCGCAGATCGCCCAGGCGCAGCGCGTCGGCGGGGCCGGTGTCCTGCCAAGGAAGGTTCTGCCAGGCCAACGCCACCTGCACCAGCGGGTGATGAGTCAGGCTTCGGGTTGGGTTGAGCCGCTCCACCAGTACCTCAAAGGGCACGTCCTGATGCTCGTAGGCAGCGAGGCTGCGCTGCCGAACCTGGGCGAGCAACTCCGCCACCGTCGGATCGCCTGCCAGATCGACGCGCAGCACCAAGTTGTTGACGAAAAAGCCCACAAGCTCGTCCAGAGCGGGATCGCGGCGGCCGGCGATCGGGAAGCCAATGGCCACATCGGAACTCGCGCTGACGTTGGCCAGCAGCACCGCCAGGGCAGCCTGCATCACCATGAAACTCGTCGCACCGTGCTCACTGGCGACGGTACGTACCCGGTGCTGCAGATCGGCCGGCCAATCCACCGCCACCGTGGAGCCGCGCTGATCGGCAACCGCCGGATAGGGCCGATCGGTGGGTAGCGCTACGAGCTCGGGAAGTCCGGCCAGGGCATCTTCCCAGTAGGTCAGCTGCGCGGCGATGGGGCTATCAGCGTCGTCGAGGTCACCGAGCTGCGCGCGTTGCCACAGCGTG
This sequence comes from Mycolicibacterium sp. XJ870, assembly GCF_053483975.1. Classification (NCBI taxonomy): domain Bacteria; kingdom Bacillati; phylum Actinomycetota; class Actinomycetes; order Mycobacteriales; family Mycobacteriaceae; genus Mycobacterium; species Mycolicibacterium sp. XJ870. The sequence goes on along the minus strand of NZ_JBEFTI010000001.1, from coordinate 2,155,835 downwards.
TAATCGACATACTGCACCGCCAACGGCGGCCACCCGGGGACTTGTCCGGCGCACCGGCAGGCGTACGCGACACTCAGATCGGTCACCAGCGGGGTGAGCGACCAGCCGTCGGCGGCGATATGGTGCACCACGGCCACCAACACGTGTTCGTCCTCGGAGACACGGAAAAGCCTTGCCCACAACGGAATTTCGGATGCCAGGTCAAAGCTGTGGCGGGCCATCGCGCCGACGGCCTCTGCCAGCCGGCTCTCCGGCCAGTCGGTGGCATCGACGACGTCCCAACTGAAGTCGGCCTCTTCGGCGGATGCCACCACCTGCCGAGGTGTTCCGTCGGGCGCCTCGAAGCGCGTGCGTAGGCTTTCATGCCGGCCGATCACGTCTGCCAACGCAGCGCTCAGGGCGTCGGAGTCAAGACGCCCATGTAGCCGTAGTCCCACCGGCATGTTGTAAACCGGTGAGGGCCCCTGTAATTGGTCGACGAACCACAACCGGTTCTGGGCGAACGACAGCGGAACCACCGCGGGGCGCTCACCGGCCACCAGCGGCTCCAGCCGACCCACGCCCTCGCCGACACGCGGCGCCAACTGCGCAACCGTCGGCGCCTCGAACACCGCGCGCACCGCAAGATCGGTGTCCAGCCCGGCGTTGATCGCAGACACCAGGCGCATCGTCGACACGGAATCTCCGCCGAGTTCGAAGAACGAGTCGTCGACTCCGACACGCTCCACGCCCAGCACGCGAGCAAAAATTCCGGCAAGGATCTCCTCGACGGGACCTGCCGGGGCACGGTAATGATCGGACTGCTGGTAGTCCGGTGCCGGTAGAGCGCGCGCGTCGAGTTTGCCGTTGACCGTGACCGGCAGTGCCGCCAGCGCCACCACCGAGGTGGGCACCATGTAGGTCGGTAGCCGCTCGGCCAGCGCGGCACGCGCGGTCACCGGATCGGCGGTGCCGGTGATGTAGCCCACCAGGCGCTTGTCGCCCGGTTGGTCCTCGCGGGCGATCACCGCCGCTTGATCGACCCCCTCCAATGCGGCCAGCGCAGACTGGATTTCACCGAGCTCGATGCGATACCCGCGGATCTTGACCTGCTCATCGGCACGGCCGAAGTAGTCCAGTTGCCCGTCGGCGCGCCAGCGCACCAGATCACCGGTGCGATACATGCGTTTTCCGGGTTCACCGAACGGGCAGGCCATGAACCGCGACGCGGTCAAACCTGAGCGTCGCCAGTACCCCACACCGACCCCGGCACCGGCCAGATACAACTCGCCGATCACACCCTCGGACACCGGACGCAGCCACTCATCGAGCACAAAGAACGCGGCCCATGCCGTCGGCGAGCCGATCGGTGGGGATCCCGACCCGGGTTCTAGCGGCGCACTGGCGCACAACCACATCGTGGTCTCTGTCGGGCCGTAAACGTTGACCATGACCCGACCCGGCGCCCACCGCTCCACCAACACCGGCGGACAGGGCTCGGCGCCGATCACCAACGCTGTCGCGTCCAGGCCGTCCACCGACAGCACCCCCGCCGCGGACGGGGTCTGCGTCAACACGGTGACCTGCTCACGCACCAGTAATGCGTGGAAATCTTCCGGGGACCGGGTCACCGGGTCAGGCACCACCACCAGGCGGCCGCCGTACAGCAGCGCACCCCAGATCTCCCACACCGAGAAATCGAAGGAATACGAATGGAACTGGGTCCACACCTGGCCCGGCTCGAGCGGCACGCCGATCTGCAGCGAGTCGAACAGCTGCGTCACGTTGCGCTGGGTGACCGCGACTCCCTTGGGCTGCCCGGTGGTGCCCGAGGTGTAAATGATGTGGGCGATGTCATCGGGCGCCGGCGTGGGGAGTGGCGTGCTCTGTTGGGTCGCGACGGCGGGGTTCTCGACGTCGACGATCGTCAGGTCGTGCCCGTCGAACCGATCAACCAAAGCGGTGGTGGTGACCGCGGCAATCGGCGCGGCATCGGTCAGCATGAACTCGACCCGGGCGGCCGGCAGCGCGGGGTCGATCGGCAGGTAGGCCGCCCCGGTCTTGAGCACAGCCAGAATCGCCACGATCGCCTCGGCCGACCGGGGGAACATCAACGCCACCCGCTCGCCCGGGCCGACCCCGTGAGCGACGAGCAGGTGCGCCAGCCGGTTGGCCGCCTCCTCCAGCTGCCCATAGGTCATCGACCGGTCCCCACAGACCAGTGCCACCGCCTCCGGGGCACGCGCCACCTGCGAACCGAACAACTCCGGCACCGACGCCGGCTCCGGCAGACGAGTCAACACCGCCCGGTTCCCGATCTCGTCAAGGTGTGTGCGCTCAACTTCGTCGAGAAGATCCACCGCCGACAACGGCCGCCGCGGATCGGCGGTCATGGCCGCCAACACCTGGGTGAACCGACGGGCGAGCGCTTCGATGCCGGCCGCGTCGAAAATGTCGGTGTCGTATTCGACGCGAAGGCGCAGCTCGTCGCCCGGGATGGCTTGCATCGTCAGCGGGTAGTCGGTGGATTCGTGGCTGGTGAACTCGGTGATGTTCAACCCGTCGGCGCCGGCAAGTGCGCTGGTGTTCACCGGGTAGTTCTCGAACACGAACAGGGTGTCGAACAGTCGGTCGTGGTCGGTGATGCGGTGGATCTCGCTGAGCGCCAGGTGTTGGTGCTCAAGGGTTTTGGTGTGGGAGCGTTGCAACTGCTCGAGTAGATCTGTGGTGGTGGTTGCCGCGGTGATGTCGGCGCGCACCGGCACCGTGTTGATCAGCAGGCCCACCATGGATTCGGCGCCGGGCACCTCGGCGGGCCGCCCCGAGACGACGACGCCGAAGGCGACATCGTGCTGACCGGTCAGCGAGGTGAGCAGCAGCGCCCAGGCACCCTGCAGCACGGTGTTGACCGTGGTGTGTTGAGAGCGGGCGAGCTCGTCAAGCGCCCGTGTCGTCTCCTCGGGCACATGATGCGAGGTGATGCCGCGCCGACCCGGCTCTGATGTTTGCGGCGGCCCGACGAGGGTGGGGGTGTCGAAGTCCGCCAGCACTTCGCGCCAGGCCGCGTGGGCGGCGGCTTGGTCGCGTTCGGCCAGCCAGGTGATGAAGCTCCGATACGGCGTGGCCGCCGGCAGCCGCTGCCCGCGATAGCCGGCGAAGATCTCCTGCAACAGGATTGGCAACGACCAGCCGTCGAGCACGATGTGGTGATTGGTGAGCACGAACCGGTGCCGGTCGCGTCCGGTACGGATCAAGGCCACCCGGAAAGCCGGCGGCTGGGCCAGGTCGCACACTGCTGCGCGCTCGGCAGCGCACAGCCGCTTGATCTGCTCGTCAGGTTCATCGGTATCCAGGTCGATGTACCGCCACCCCGCCTCGGGATCAGCCGGGATGATCTGCACCGGCTCGTCGAACTGGTCGCAGAATCGGGCCGCGAGGTTGGGATGCCGGTTGACCACCGCGCGCACCGCATCACGCAGCCGGTGCTGATCGAGCGCGCCGGTCACCGTGATGTCCAGCTGCACCACATAGAGATCGTCGTCGACGCCGTGCGCGGTGCTGCTGTGAAAGACCAGTCCCTGCTGCAAGGCGGTCAGCGGCAGAACGTCAGCGATGCGGTGATGGCGCGCCAACTCGTCGATCTGCGGTTGACTGAGCCGGGCCGGGACGATATCCGACGGCGTCAAACCGCCTCCGCCACTTCGCACATGGCCGCAGATCCCGGCCAGGGCCTCGAACCACAATTGACTCAGCCGGCTGACCTGCCGCTCGTCGAGCGCCGAGGCTGCCCACGTCCAGTCGGCGCGCAAGCGCGGCCCGGTGCCCGTCTCGATGATGCCCGCGTTGAGTGCCACGGTGTGGGTGAGCGGCATGGCTATCGCCGCGGCCGCGGCGGTGGACGTCAAGCTGTCCTGGCTCATGCGCCACAGCTCATCGGACGCCTCGGTCGCGCTCAACCGCCCCAGGTAATTGAACGCAATCGGCGGTTCGGCCGCGGCCAGGTCGACGTCGCGATTCAGGTACCGCAGCAGACCGTAGGTCAGCGGATCCGGCAGGGCACGAAGCTGCTCCTTGGCGTCTTTGACGACCGCCCCCAGCGCTGCGTCACCGGCCACCACCTGCTCCCAGGACAAGCCACCAACATGCGTGCCGAGGTTGAGAGCCACCGGGTATTTGGTGGTGAACCACCCCACCGTGCGCGACAGGTCGACGTCAGCGGCGATTTCTTCGTGCCGGCCGTGGCCCTCGACGTCGACGCCGACCGGCGCGCCCCCGGTGCCCAACATCTCGGCCACCGCCAACCCGAACGCGATCAGCAGGATGTCCTGCGTCCCAGTGTGAAACGCCGCCGGTACCTCATCGAGCAGCATGCCGGTGGTCTGGGCATCCAGCTCCGCTGAGAAGCGGCCTGCACTCCGATGCGTGTCCACATCGGGTTGCACGGCAGGCAGTGCCGCGGGGTTCGTGGCAACCTGGCTCCAAATGTCCGCCTGCTCAACCACTTCCGGACGGGATGCATGCTCTGCCAACAGCGCCGCCCATCGCTGGAACGACGTCCCCGCCACCGGCAACACCGGCGCGCGGCCGCTGCGATGCTGGGACCAGACAGTGTTGAGGTCATCCAACAAGATCCGCCACGACACTCCGTCGACAGCCAGATGGTGAATGCTCACTGCCAGCTGGCCCGTGGCGGTGACCCACAGGGCGCTGAGCATCACCCCGGCTGCCGGGTTCAACCGTGCGCGCGCCGCCGTCAGTGCCTCATCGGACAACACGTCCACCGACCGCAGGCACAGTCGCGCGTCCACCGACCCCGCCTCCGGCACCGTCAGTGACCAGTCGTCCTCGACGCGCAATCGCAGCATTCCATGCCGATCGAGCAAGGCCTGCAACATGATTACGGCGTCGGCCTCGGTCGCCCCATCGGGGGCCTGTACCAGCACCGTCTGGTTGAACTCGTCGACCGGGCCATCTGTGCACTGCAGCCACCGCATGATCGGGGTGGCCAGGATCGGCCCGACACCCTCATCGATCACGCAGGCACTGCCGGCCACCGTGACCACTCGCGCCAGTCGGGCCACGGTCTGCTCGACGAACACATCGCGCGGGCGACACACCAGGCCGGCGGCCCGCGCCCGGGCCACCACCTGCATCGACATGATGCTGTCGCCGCCGAGGTCGAAGAATGAGTCGTCGACACCGACCCGAGCCAGTCCAAGGATCTGGGCGTAGATGTCGGCCAGGATCTCTTCCACGGCGTCTGCGGGGGCGCGGTACCGATCGACGTCCTGGTACTCCGGTGCGGGCAGTGCGCGGGTGTCGAGCTTGCCGTTGACCGTCAGCGGCAGCGCGTCCAGCACCACCACTGCGACGGGCACCATGTATGGCGGCAGCCGCTCGCCGAGTTCAGCGCGCAGCCCGGCCGGTTCGGCGGTCCCGGTGATGTAGCCGACGAGGCGCTTGTCCCCAGGACGGTCCTCTCGGGCTATCACCACCGCCTGCTCTACCCCGCCCAGCCCGGCGAGAGCGGCCTGCACTTCACCGAGTTCGATGCGATAGCCACGGATCTTGACCTGCTCGTCGGCGCGGCCCAGGTATTGCAGCTGACCGTCCGGGCGCCAGCACACCAGATCCCCGGTGCGATACATCCGGGCTCCGAGGCCGCCGAACGGACACGCCACAAACCGCGACGCGGTCAAACCCGTCCGGCCCACATAGCCATATCCGAGCCCCGCACCCGCGACATACAGTTCACCGATCACGCCGGCGGGCACCGGGCGCAACCACTCGTCGAGGACGAACAGCGCCGCCGAGGGGACGGGCGAGCCGATCGGCACCCCCGACCCGGGTGTGAGCGGCGCACTGATCGCCACGCACATCGTGGTCTCGGTGGGGCCGTAGGCGTTGAGCATCACCCGCCCGGGTGCCCATTGATCCACCACCTCAGGCGGACAGGCTTCGCCGACCACCACCAAGGCCGCCGACTCCAAGCCATCTCGCCGCAAAACCCCTACGGCGGAAGGCGTTTGAGTGAGCACATTGACGCGTTCACGAACCAGCAAGGCATGGAAGTCTTCTGGTGAGGCCACCACCTCCTCGGGTACGACCACCACTCGCCCACCGCGGAGCAATGCACCGAAGATCTCCCACACCGATACGTCGAAGGCCAAGGAGTGACACTGCGGCCACACGCCGGCGGGCGGCAGGCCGGCGCCGAGCGGCTCCAGCAGCTGCGTGACGTTGTGGTGAGTAATGGCAACGCCTTTGGGAACACCCGTCGTGCCCGAGGTGTAGATGAGGTAGGCGATATCGTCGGCGCTCGGTCCCGGCGGCGCGCTGATGGACTGGCTCCCGTCCATGTCGACTGCGGGGTCACCCACGTCGACGACGTCCAGTTCCCGCCCCTCGAGCCGGTCGGCCAGATCGGCGGTGGTCACTGCGACTACCGGGTTGGCGTCAGCCAGCACGAACTCCAACCGTGCATCGGGCACCGCAGGATCGATCGGCAGATACGCCGCCCCGGTCTTGAGGATCGCCACGATCGCCACGATCGCCTCGGCGGACCGATTGAACAGCAGCGCCACCCGCTCCCCGGGAGCCGCGCCCCGGCCGATGAGTGTGTGCGCCAATCGGTTCGAGGCCTCATCGAGTTCACGGTAAGTCCACGATCGCTCGCCGTAGGTGATCGCCACCGATTCGGGGGTGCGAGTCACATGTTCGGCGAACAGCGCCGGAATCGACACCGGCCTGGGCGCAGCTTTGGTCAGCGCCGCATGGTTACCCATCGCCGTGAGGTGTGCGCGCTCATCGTCACTGAGCACATCCACCGACGACATGCGTGCCGTCGAGTCGCTCGTCATGACGGTCAGGACATGCTGTAGCCGGGCGATCAGTGTTTCGACGGTGCCCGGATCGAACACGTCGGTGCGGAATTCCACCGTCCCGCCGATCCCGGCCGGTTCACCGGCCTCGGTCCGACGTTCAGACAGCGAGAAGTTCAGGTCCATGCGGGCCGTGTGCGTGTCCACCGGCACCCGGGTGACCTGCAGATCCCCCATCGCAATCGCCGCGGCAGGATCGTTGATGTCGTGTCCGGCGAAGTTCTGCCACGCCAACGCGACCTGGACCAGCGGGTGATGGGTCATGGATCGGGCCGGATTGACCTGCTCGACCAGCACTTCGAACGGCACATCCTGATGTTCGAAGGCGGCCAGGCTGCGCGCACGCACCTGAGCCAAAAACTCCGAAACAGTCGGATCCCCGGCAAGATCGACGCGCAGTACCAGAGTGTTCACGAAAAAGCCGACCAGCTCATCCAGCGCAGGGTCCCGGCGCCCGGCGATCGGGAATCCCACTGCCACATCGGAAGTCCCACTGAGCCTGGACAGCAGCGTAAGCAGGGCGCTCTGAACCACCATGAAGCTGGTCGCATTGTGCTCACGGGCGACCCGGGCAACCTGCTGCTGCAACTCGACGGGCCAGTCCACCGCCACGGTGGCGCCGCGCTGGTCGGCCACCGGCGGGTACGGCCGATCGGTGGGCAGCGCCAGACGTTCGGGCATCCCGGCCAGCGAATCCTGCCAGTAGGCAAGCTGCGTCGCGATCCGGCTGTTGCTGTCTTCGAGATCGCCGAACTGGGCACGCTGCCACAGCGTGTAATCGACATACTGCACCGGCAAGGGCGCCCAGTCCGGCGCCTGTCCGGTAGATCGGCTGGTGTAGGCCACGTGTAGATCGGCCATCAGCGGGGTGATCGACCAACCATCGGCGGCGATATGGTGCACCACCGCCGCCAGCACATGCTCGTCGTCGGCGAGACGGTAAAGCACTGCTTTCAAAGGAATCTCGGTGGACAGGTCAAACGCGTGCCGCGCCGCATCGCCGATCGCGTCGGCCAGTCGATCAGCCGGCCATCCGGCGGTATCGACGACGTCCCAGCTGATCTCGGCCCGCTCAGGGGCCACCACTATTTGGCGGGGAATGCCGTCGGGAGCGGCGAACAGCGTGCGCAGGCTTTCGTGGCGGGCCACCACATCGGCCAGCGCCGCACCGAGCGCACCGGCATCCAGTGCGCCGGTGATCCGGAACGCGGCCGTCATGTTGTAGACGGACGAGCGCCCCTGCAACTGGTCGAGGAACCACAGCCGGCTTTGGCCAAACGACAGCGGAATCACCGCGGGGCGTTCGCCTGCGACCAACGGCTCCAGCCGCGCCTTGTCTCCGCCGAGACGAAGCGCCAACTGCGCGACCGTGGGAGCGTCGAACAACGAGCGCACCGCAATGCCGGCATCAAGCGCAATGTTGATGGAGGCGACCAGACGCATCGCGGACAACGAATCCCCGCCAAGCTCGAAGAATGACTCGTCAACACCGATTCGGTCCAGACCGAGGACGCGCGCGTAGACGTCGGCCAGGATCTCCTCGACCGGATTGGCCGGGGCGCGATAGCGATCGCTGTCGTGGAAGCCCGGTGCAGGCAGCGCACGCCGGTCGAGTTTGCCGTTGACGGTCAACGGCACCGCGTCGATCGCCACCACCGCGGCGGGCACCATGTAGGCAGGCAACCGTTCGGCCAGCCGGGCGCGGATCTGGCCCGGATCGGCGGTGCCGGTGATGTAGCCGATCAGGTGCTGCTCGCCGGGACGGTCCCCGTGGGCAATCACCACCGCCTGTGTGACACCGTCCAGATCGGCCAAAGCGGCCTGAACTTCACCGAGTTCGATGCGATACCCGCGGATCTTGACCTGCTCATCGGCGCGCCCGAGATAGTGCACTTGCCCGTCGGCGCCCCACCGCACCAGATCGCCTGTGCGATACATGCGCGCCCCGGGCTCTCCGAACGGGCAGGCCACAAATCGAGACGACGTCAAACCCGCACGGCGCCAATACCCGTACCCCACACCGCGGCCCGCCACGTACAACTCTCCGACCACTCCGGGCGGCACCGGGCGCAGCCAGGCGTCCAATACGAACAACGCTCCACCGGCCACCGGCGCACCGATCGGCACCGCCGATCCGGGGTCCTGGGTCCTCAGGGGCGCGCTGATCGACGCATACACCGTGGCCTCGGTTGGGCCGTAGGCGTTGATCATCATTCGCCCGGGCGCCCACCGATCCACCAACTCGGAGGGGCATGCCTCCCCGGCCACGACCAACGCCGCCGACTCCAGGCCCTGCGGCGAGAGCATCCCCGCCGCCGACGGGGTCTGGCTCAACACACTGACATGTTCGGCGACCAGCAACGCATGGAAGTCCGCCGGCGAGGCGGCCACCGGTTCGGGCACCACCAACAGCCGCGCTCCATGCAGCAGCGCGCCAAAGATCTCCCACACCGAGACGTCGAAGCTGTACGAGTGCCACTGTGTCCACACTTGGCCCGGGCCCGACGACACGTTGCCGTCGAGTGAGCCGAACAGCCCGGGCACGTTGCGATGCGGGATGGCAACGCCTTTGGGGACACCGGTGGTGCCCGAGGTGTAAATGATGTACGCGATGTCGTCGGGCGCCGGACCCGCCAGTGCCGTGCCGGGCTTGACGGGCACCGCGGGGCCATCGATGGTGACGACGGGCACGTCGAAGCCGTTGAACCGCTCGGCCAGACCAGCCTTGGTGATTGCGGCGATAGGCGCGGCATCGGTCATCATGAACTCGATACGCGTCATCGGCAGTGCCGGATCGATCGGTAGGTACGCCGCGCCGGTCTTCAACACCGCCAAGAGCGCCACGATCGCGTCAGCCGACCGCGGAAACAGCAGTGCCACAACTTCGCCCGGGCCCACACCCTGGCCGGCCAGCACATGGGCCAACCGGTTCGCGGTGTCATCGAGTTGCCGGTACGTCATCGACCGGCCGTCGCAGGTCACCGCCAATGCGTCAGGCGTGCGCGCCACCTGCGCGGTGAACAACGCCGGAATTGCCGCCGCAGTTGGCCCCGGCTCGATCAGTACGTCCCGGTTGCTCCACTCTTGCAGCCGGATGTGCTCAGTCGCGTCGAGCAGGTCCACCGACGACAGCGACCGCTCCGGGTCTGCGGCCATCGCCGCCAACATCCGCTTGAACCGCTCGACCAACGCCTCGATGCCGGCCAGGTCGAACACCTCGGTGTCGAACTCGACGCGAAGCCCTAGTTCGCGACCCGGAAGGGCTTGCACGGCCAGCGGGTAGTGGTTGGATTCGCGGAAATTGAACTCGGCGATGTCCAACCCGTCGATACCGAGCGGCCCTGCGGTGTCGATCGGATAGTTCTCGAACACGAAGAGGGTGTCGAAGAGGCGTTCCTGACCGGTGATGCGGTGAATCTCGTTGAGCGCCAAGTGCTGGTGCTCGAGCGTGTCGATGTGCGCGCCTTGCAGCTGATCCAGCAGGTCCGTTGTGGTGGTGGCCGCCGTGAAGGTTGCGCGCACCGGCACGGTGTTGATCAGCAGGCCCACCATCGATTCCGCACCGACTACCTCGGCCGGCCTACCTGAGACCGTCGTGCCGAATGCGACGTCATGCTGACCGGTCAGCGAGCACAGCAGCCGGGCGAACGCCGCCTGCAACACGATGTTGAGGGTGGTGTGGCGTGAGCGCGCCAACTCGCCAAGTGCCCGCGTGACATCTTCGGGCACGGAGAACGATTCACTGCCGCGCTCCCCCAGTTCCGCCCTGTCAGGCGGACCCACCAAGGTCGGGGCATCCAAATCGGCGAGCCTGTCGCGCCATACCTCGTGGGCGGCGACGTGGTCCCGCTCGGCAAGCCAGGTGACGAAGCTGCGATACGAGGCGGCAGCGGGCAGCCGTTGCCCGCTGAAGCCGGCGAAGATCTCCTGCAGCAGGATCGGCATCGACCAGCCGTCGAGCACGATGTGGTGAGCAGTGAGCACCAACCGGTGGCGGTCGTCGGCGACGCGGATGAGAGCCGCCCGGAAGGCGGGTTGGTCTTTGAGGTCGCAGACCGCCGCACGTTCGGCGGCGCACACCTGCTCGGCCGGCTCATCGGTGCTCGGTTCGATATACCGCCAATGCGCGACAGGATCCGCCGGGATGATCTGCACCGGCTCGTCGAACTGGTCGCAGAATCGGGCTGCCAGATGTGGATGTCGAACGACCACTGCCTGCACGGCATCACGCAGGCGGTGCTGGTCCAGCGGACCGTTCAGGGCGATATCCAGTTGCATCGCATACACGTCATCGCCGGATCCCTGCGCGGTGCTGGCGTGGTAGAGCAGTCCCTGCTGCAACGGGGTCAGCGGCAACACGTCGGCGATCACGAATTGTCTGTCGAGCTCGTCGATCTGCTGCTGGCTCAGGCGAGCCGGGGCGATATCCGACGGGGACAATCCGCCACCACCAGTACGTACGTGCGCGCAAATGCCGGCAAGCGCCTCGAACCACAAGTGGGACAACCGGCTGACTCGCCCCTCATCGAGTGCCGATGTGGCCCAGGTCCAGTCGGCGTGCAGCTGCGGGCCGGCGTCGGTGTCGATGGTTGCCGCGTCGAGTGCCACGGCGTGTGTCAGAGCAACGGGAACAGCGCCTGCCGCGCCGATCAACGAGAACGCCTTCGGGGACATTCGCCACACATCGTCGGAGGACTCGATGGCCGCAGCACCCAGTCGACCCAGATAGTTGAACCCGATCGCCGGGTCGGACCCGGCCAGCTCCACATCGGGATTCAGGTAACGCAGTAGGCCGTAGGTCAGACTGTCGGGCAGGGCCAGAAGCTGTTCCTTGGCGTTCTTGACCGCCGCACCCAGAGCCGCGTCGCCGGCCACCACCTGCGCCCAGCGCAAACCGCCCAGCAGCCTCCCGAAGTTCAACGCCACCGGGTACTTGGTGGTGAACCACCCCACCGTGCGCGACAGGTCCACATCGGCGGCGATTTCCTCGTGACGGCCGTGACCCTCCACATCGATGCCGATCGGCGCGCCGTCGTTCCCGATGAACTCTGCGACCGCCAACCCGAACGCGATCAACAGAATGTCGTGCACCCCAGTGTGAAACGCCGCAGGCACCTCACCGAGCAGCATGCGGGTGGTCTCGTGATCCAAGTTCGACGAGAGCCGCCCGGCAGTGACGTATGTGTCCACCTCGGGATGCACCGCAGGCAGCGCGGGAGTGGACGACGCGACGTGTCGCCAGACGTCCGCGTGACCAACGACCTCTGAATCGCGCGCGTACTCGAAGAGCAGTTCCGACCAGTGCGCGAACGACGTCCCCGCCGGCGGCAAGGCTATGGGTTGTCCATTGCGTAGTTGGGTCCAGGCAATGCTGAGGTCTTCCAGCACAATTCGCCACGACACCCCATCGACGGCCAGATGGTGCGCAATCAACACCAACTCGTTCGTCGAGGACACCCACACTGCGCTGAGCATCGCCCCGGCGGCCGGGTTCAACCGCGACCGCGCCGCCAGCAGCGCCGCATCGGACAGCACGTCCACCGATCGCAGGCAGGCGCGCGCGTCCACCGATCCAGCCTCGGGCACCGTCAACGACCAACCGCCGGCCCCGTCATCCGAGGCGCGCAGGCGCAACATGGCATGCCGATCCAGCAGGGCCTGCAACATCATCACGACGTCGGCCTCGGTGACCCCCGCCGGAGCCTGCAGCAGCACCGTCTGGTTGAACTCATCGAGCGCTGAGCGCTCGAGTCCTTTCAGCCAGCGCATGATCGGCGTCGCGACGACCGGCCCGATGCCCTCGTCGAACTCGCCCCCGGCGCCGACGGCCACGCCGACCACTTGAGCCAACCGGGCCACGCTCTGCTGGACGAAGACATCGCGGGGACGACACATCAGGCCGGCGGCCCGGGCACGTGAGGCCACCTGCATCGACAGGATGCTGTCGCCGCCGAGGTTGAAAAATGAGTCGTCGACGCCGACGCGGTCCAGGCCCAGGATGTGGGCGTAGATGCCGGCCAGGATCTCCTCGGTAGGGGTGGCCGGGGCGCGGTAGTGGTCGACGTCGGCGTATTCCGGTGCCGGCAGCGCCTTTTTGTCCAGTTTGCCGTTCACCGTCAACGGCAACTTGTCCATCACCACCACGGCGGCGGGCACCATGTAGCTCGGCAACCGCTCAGCCAACTGGGCGCGGATGTGCCCCGGATCGGCAGTACCGGTGATGTATCCAACGAGACGCTTATCCCCCGGGCGGTCTTCGCGGGCGATCACCACGGCCCGCTCCACCGCGTCGAGAGCCGTTAGCGCCGACTGGATTTCGCCGAGCTCTATGCGATACCCACGGATCTTGACCTGCTCATCGGCGCGGCCCACATACTGCAACTGCCCGTCGGGTCCCCAGCACGCCAGATCCCCGGTGCGGTACATCCGAAGTCCGGTCTCCCCGAATGGACAGGCCACAAACCGCGTCGACGTCAGCGGCGCCCGGCCCGCATAGCCGTAACCCAGACCCGCACCGGCCACATACAGCTCGCCCACCACACCCGATGACACCGGGCGCAGCCAACCATCCAGGACAAAAAACGCCAGGTCGGCCAACGGCACCCCGATTGGGCTGTCCACAATGTCGAGATCCGCGGGAACGATCTCGCGGAATGAGGCATGCACCGTCGTCTCGGTGATTCCATACATGTTGACCAACCGCGGAGACTCCGGATGCGTGTCCAGCCACGGCTTCAGCCGCTGCGGTTCCAGCGCTTCACCACCGAACACCACCAACTCAAGCGCCAACTCACCAGCGGCGTCAACAGCCTGCAACGCATAGAACGCCGACGGCGTCTGACTCAACACACTGACCCGCTGCTCGACCAGCAGCGCATGCAACTCTTCGGGCGACCGCGTCACCGACTCGGGCACCACCACCACCCGGCCACCGCGCAACAGCGCACCGAAGATTTCCCACACTGAGAAGTCGAAGGCCAACGAATGACATTGCGACCACACCAAATCCGCCGACAACGGCAACCGAGTCGCAATCGCCTGCAGCAACCGGGTCACGTTTTCGTGCGGAATTGCCACCCCTTTGGGCACACCCGTGGTTCCCGAGGTGTAAATCAGGTACGCAATGTCCTCTGGATTCGGTTCCGGCAGCGCGCTGACGGGCTGGGCATCGACGGTCGCGTCGTCAACGTCGATGACCACCAATCCGCGCCCAGCTAACCTAGCGGCCAGATCGGCGGTGGTCAGCGCGGCAACCGGACAGGCGTCACCGAGCACGAACGCCAACCGCGCATCAGGCACCGACGGATCGATCGGTACATATGCAGCACCGGTCTTGAGTACACCCAGCATGGCCGCGACCGCCTCGGCCGAGCGGGAGAACAGCAACGCCACCCGCTGACCCGCACCCACACCCCGAGCAACCAATAAGTGCGCCAACCGATTCGACGCCACATCAAGTTCCCGATACGACACGTGACGACCGTCGAAACTGACCGCCACCGCATCGGGATCACGCGATACCTGCTCGCCGAACAACGCCGGAATCGACAGGGAGGCCGATGCCGGACCAGTCAACGCCGCCCGATTACCCCACTCATCCAGTCGAGGGCGCTCGCCCTGATCGAGTACATCGATTGCCGAAAGCAGCCGCGTCGGATCGGCGGTCATCGCCTCGAGCACGCGCTCCAAGCGGTCCGCTACATCGCGGGCATCACAGCCGGCGAATAATTGCCCAACACCCGACGTACTCAGGAAAAGCTGATCATCGTTTCTGATGATGACGAGACCGAACTGATCCAGCATGCCGGTATGGGTCACGGTCCCCGATCCGGGAGCACCCGCGAAATCCGCTAGACGCGCGGTCGGAATGAAATTGATGACTGCCCGGTTCGACGGTTGCCCGACCTGGAAACGCGCCTTGTTCTCGATAGCGCGCGCCGGAAATCGCTGGTGCTGCAGCGCTTCTCGTATCCGGCTGTCGACATGTTCGCAAAAGCCGGCCACCGTTGACTCCGGCGGAGTTTTCAACACCAGCGGCACAACGCCGGAGACCATTCCGGGCACCATCAGTGCCTCTGGGGTCACCCGACGACTGACCGGGAAATCGAACACGACCTCAGAGGCCCCGGCGTCCTGCCCACGCACCAACAGCGCGCACGCCGCGGTGATCACCGAGGCGCGACGCACCCCCAATGCATGCGATAACTCGCGGGTCTTGGCGACGACGGATTGATCCAATTGAACTGGCGCAGAGGGCACATACTCATCGGATTGACCAGGGCCGCCGGGCGCCACGCGATAGCTTGCATCGCTTTCGAGTGGCGCATTCTCGGCCCAATAGGCCTGGTCTGTCAGATAATCGTCGGAGGCTTCATATTCCAGCTCGCAGTCGACGAGGCTGCTCAGCGAACCGAAAACGGGAGGAGGAATCGGCGCGCCGGCGGTAATTGCCGAATAGATTGCGGCAATCCGGTGGCAGAGGGTGGCCATGCCGATTCCGTCTATCGCAATGTGATGGCAGCAGACGAACCAATAGAATTCATCTACCCGCGTCTGGATCAACGCGAACTTGAACAGCTGCCCGTCAAGCGGCATTGCAGCGCGTTGGATGGATGCAATCAGACGGTAGACGTCCCCTACGGAATCCTGCGCGCCGATGAGGTCGTGATAGGCCAGCTCAATGATCGGATCGTCGACCACTTTTTGTACAACTTGGCCGTCCACCTCGAAAAAGGTGGCTCTGAGCGGTTCGGCCTCGTGCAACCCGTGACGGATGGCCTGCTCAAGCATCGCCGGGTCGAGCGGGCCGTCGATTCTCGCAAGCATGCCGTTGTGCCACTTGGCACCGCAACGATCCGTTTCCTCGGAAAGCCAGATATCCAGCTGACCACGCGTGAGCGGCAGTGTCCCGCTGTCACACTCCATCGGACTCCGCCCGCCGCTTACGTACTACGACCCTGTGCCAATCTCTCGCGCAGACTCTTCGGCCGGATATCAGGCCAGCTCTGTTCGATGTAGTCCAGGCACGCGGTGCGGTCCGCTTCGCCGTAGACCACCCGCCAGCCAGCTGGGACATCGGCGAACGCCGGCCACAAGCTGTGCTGCTCTTCATCGTTGACCAAGACGAGAAAACTACCCTTGTCGTCGTCGAATGGATTGATGCTCAACTGTTCTCCAAACCACCTAGGCGACAGAAGTGGAACACGTTCTAAATCTAGACGAGGCGGAGTGCGACGGTACGTAGTTTCAGAAGATTCGTCAATATTTGCTATGCCCGAGCCCGAGTCGACGGTGCGCGGCCCAGGTACCACCGGTGCGCGGCTCCCACCGCGGTGAACTTACAGGTAGTGCCCCTGAGAGGGCTGAACCTTAGGCCTTTGCGGCCGCGGTCGGCAGTTACGCCGGTCGAGCCGACGACGTAAAGAAGTTGCTAGGGGTTCGACGGCTCTGCTGATCGCCCCACGAGGGGACAGTCAGGACTACGTCGAGGTGGTTGAATCAGCCACCATACGGATGAATCGATGAGCGGGAGACGAAAAGGGCGTCGGCGAGTGATCTTCGACGCGTCAAGTAGCTAGGATCGAGCACTGTGAGCGATACCACTCAAACCGCACTGCCGCCCGGACCTCCGCTTCCCATGGTGGTGCAGTCCGCATTGATGGTTCGCTACGGTTTACGCTTCCTGACCGCATGTCAGCAGCGCTACGGCGATGTGTTCACACTGCGAGAACCACTGGCGGGCACGACGATTTATCTTGCTGATCCCGCCGACATCAAGACGGTGTTCGCCGGCGACCCGCGGGTCTTTCACGCCGGCGAAGCGCGTTGGTTCTTGAGCGGATTGCTCGGCGAGAGATCGCTTTTCGTGACCGACGAGGACGACCACCGGGACCAGCGCCGGCTGATGATGCCCGCGTTTCATCGTGACGCCGTTGCGCGCCAGGCTCATCAGATGGCCGAGATCGCTGCTGCGAACATCGCCGAATGGCCGGTGAACAAGGCATTTCCGGTGGAGTCCAAGACGACCCAGATCACGCTCGAGGTGATCCTGCGGACCGTCATCGGCGCCACCGATCCGGCCCGGCTGGCCGCGCTGCGCACGGTCATTCCCGAGTTGCTCTACCCGAAGCCATGGGAGACGCCGGCGCTTGCCAAGCCGAATCTGCAACGCCATCGCCCGTGGCGAGGGCTGGGCCGACGATTCGCTGAAGCAGACGCCCTGCTCTATGCCGAGATCGCCGACCGCCGCGCCGACCCTGATCTGGCCGAACGCACCGATGTACTGGCCATGATGGTCCGGGCCGCCGACGACGACGGACGCACTCTGGCCGACCGCGAACTGCGCGATCAGCTGATGACGCTGATCGCTGCCGGTCACGAGACGACGTCGGCATCGTTGTCTTGGGCGCTCGAGCGGCTGACGCGCCATCCTGACACGTTGGCCAAGGCTGTGCGCGCCGCCGATGCCAGCGCGGAGGGCGATCCTGCCGGCGACGAGTATCTCGACGCGGTGACAAAGGAGACGCTGCGCATCCGCCCGGTGATTTTCAGCTCCGGCCGGCTACTGAAGAAGCCGGTCGAGGTGGGCGGCTACCTCCTGCCCGCCGGCGCCATAGTCAACCCGGGAATCGGTCTGGTGCACCAGAACTCCGAACTGTATCCGGATCCGGAGCGGTTCGACCCGGATCGGATGATCGGCGCAACCCTGAGCCCTACGGCGTATCTGCCGTTCGGCGGAGGCAACCGTCGCTGCCTCGGTGCCACTTTCGCCACGGTCGAGATGCGCGTCGTGCTGCGCGAGATCCTGCGCAGGGTCGACTTGAGCACCACCACAGACGCCGACGAGAAACAGAAGTCCAAGCACGTCACCTTCGTGCCGCATCGCGGCGGATACATCCGAGTTCGGGCGATCAGGGACATTGCGCCGGCATCCCACGCAGCAGTGCCGACCGAATGCCCTGCCAGTGCTCACGGCACAAGACAGTCGAGCGATTCGCCGCAGGAGTAGCGCCCTGCGACACTGATCCGACTCTCGTCACCGCCTGTCAGTTGCCGCGAACTTCTCGACAAGATCGGCAGCTATCGCAACGCTCTCGGCGGGTTTGGTCATCTGGCCGGCGAACTCGCGGGCCCGTGCGACACATTGCGGCTCAAGGATCGTGCGCAGGTCAGCGATCAACGATTTCTGAGTGGTCGCCGAAAAGCGCCTGGCAGTACCCACTTTCAGTCGTTTGACCCGAGCTCCCCACAGCGTCTGATCGAGGTCCGTCGACAGAATCAGCGTGGGAACCCCGGCGCGCAAGCCTGCAGCGGTAGTGCCCAGCCCACCATGGTGCACGACCGCGCGGCAGGTGGGAAAAGCGGCCGAGTAGTTCATTGCCGCCACCACCTTGACGTGTCCGGAATCCGGAACGTGGCTGTAATCAGTTCCGGCAGAACATACCAACGCCCGCTCGCCCAACTGCGCGCAGGCCGCACTGATCATCGCGAGCGTTTCGGTGCCGGATTCGACCGGCAAGCTGCCAAAGCCGAAGAAGATCGGTGGTGTTCCCGCGGCGATCCACGAGGCGACTTCGTCATCGGCATCCGCGGCCAAATCCATTGTCAGCGCGCCGACGAAGGGCCGCTGATCCTCCCATTTCGTCCATTCGCGAGCCAGCCCGGGAAAGCAGACCTGATCGTAGCCTTGGATTTCCAGGCATCCCCGTTCGGTGAGCCGCCACGGCGAGGGCCGTGCCGCCTTGGGTAAGCGCAGCTCACCGCGCTGCACGCCCTCGACCTTTCGCGCCGCGCGCCACGCCACCCACTCGGACACCTTCATCGCGGACCGGCCCAACGGCGATGGCAGGAATGACAGGAACTGGCCGTTGGCCCGCAACGGGAACAGATGCAGCGTTGCCAACGGAATGTCGTAATACTCGGCGACGTTGCCTGCGGCATCCTCGAAATTCACGCCGGTGAACAGCAAATCGGCCCCGTCGGCCAGCGAGGTGAGCGTCGCGATGATCTCTTTCCAGCTCTGGAGAAAGGGCCCCACGACCTCGCGCCGCAACCTGATCAGTTCCGGCACCTTCCAGAAGTTGCGGAAGAAGTGCGTCCAGAAGTTGCGGTGCGCATCCAGAACGGCCTGCAGATCTGGTCCGTAAGCAACGGCCGTAAGTCCTGCTGCCTCGGCGAAGCCGATCAGGTCGGGCGGAACGGCCATGTGCACGTCGTGGCCTCGGCGCAGCAACTCACGGCCGATAGCGACACACGGTTCGATGTCGCCGCGAGTCCCGTAGCTTGCCAGCACAAACTTCATTGCGGATTCTGGTCTGTCACTACTTGCGCCACAGCACACCACTGCCGTCGATCTCGACGATATCGGCCGAAATGCCATGTGCCGCCCGGTAATCGGTGACGGCCTGCCGACACGGCACCATGTCGTGGTAGTCATCGATGATGCAGAAGCCCCCGGGGGACAGTCGCGGGTAGAGCGCGTCGAGCGCTTGTATCGTGGATTCGTAGAGGTCGCCATCAAGCCTCAAGACAGCGATGCGCTCGATCGGAGCATCGTGCAGCGTGTCTTTGAACCAGCCGGGAAGAAAGCGGACCTGATCATCCAGCAGGCCGTAGCGCTGGAAATTCTCTCTGACTTCCGTCTCCGGCACGCCAAGTATGCCCGCAACCCGCTCCGTCTTAATCCCTTTGTCTGCCTTGTAGTTCGCCGCATCTACGCGTGGCAGACCCTCGAACGAATCGGCTACCCACACGGATCGCGCCTCGTCGCCGTACGCCGCGAGGACCGCACGCATCAGGATGCAAGCCCCTCCGCGCCACACTCCACATTCGATCAGGTCGCCGGGAATGTCCTCGGCCAGCACCGTCTCAACACACTCCTGCAGACTGGTCAGCCGCTGCATTCCGATCATCGTCTCGGCTTCTGCGGGCCAGTCGATGCCCAAGTCGCGGCTACGCTGAACGAGCGTGCTTTGGGGTGCGTCCGGCGTCGCTCGCGCGAGTCGATGCGCACCATTTCGCACCATCATGCGATTGACGGTTTTGAAAAAGAGGCGTCGCCGCAGTGGCCACTGCGCAGGCATCCGCTCGGGCATCCCGTACCTGGTGAGGTTGTTCCTGATCAGGTCGAGGTACAGAGATCGAACGTCGCTCTGGGTCACTGTCAAGACTGCTCCTGCCACCGAGGTATGGATCCACGTGCATCCGGAGCGTACTAGGCGGACGTCCGGCGGCCTGGCGAAATCGCAACGTAGTTTCGGTGGCAATCCGGAGCTACCAAAACTGTTGCGGCACGGGCGGCTTCCGGTCATACGGCCGTGCCGCCGCCGCCTCTGTTACTTGGCCCGCAAGACAAAACCGGCCTGGTCACCTCGGCCCTGCTGATTCAGACGTAATGCGCGCTTTTCCCACTTCCAGAGTTGCTTGGGTCCGAACAACCGCAGGATTTTGGGGTCGGTCACTGCCACGTCACGCCGATAGGCTTCGCTCCCCATGAATTGACCCAAGTTCGAATCATCAAACGTCTTCTCCACTTGCAGCTCGGCCTTCTCTGCTGCCAATGCCATCCCCTGCCGTGACGGTATGACGACATGTCGAGGCGCATCGATCTGGACCCAGTCGGCCCCATAAACGGTCCACGCTTCGGATGAGGTAGTCGGCACGCGAGCCAAGCAAATACCTCCGTCAGCAAGCTTTGCGCATGCCACCTTGAGCATCCCGACCGGGTCGGGCACGTGTTCGAGCGAATGATTGAACATGATGAGATCAAACGCGCCAGACACATCGCTCAAATCTCGTTTCATCAGCGGCACGCCTCGGGGCGTCTCGCCATCTGCCGTGATGAAGGGATCAGCACCAGACAAGTTGGTGAAACCCACGCTGGCCAACCGGTCAAGCAGTGCACCGCCACCACAGCCCACGTCAAGAATTCGCGCGTCGCGTGCGAGCTGTAGCTGAGCAAGCATTCTGATGACGTCGCCTCCAAGGAGGACGCGCATAATTCCTTCGGGCAATGGCGTCGTCATGAGGCCACCGAAAATCCTGCTGCCGCAACCCAATTTGAATTTGTCCATCTGGGTAATCAGCCAACGGTAAAGTTTGGGCTGAGCTGATGCATTGTAAGAATAGTAATTCTCGGGGTAATGGCGCATGAGCTCTTCGCCCTCGAGCGCATTCACGATCTGTAACGTATCGCATTCAGCGCAGCCAAAATATTCGAATGGCTCTCGTATCCCGAACATCATTTCGCGAACTTCAATAGTTTGATGCGGACCAGTCGACTCGCATAGTCGACATTCTCGGGTAACGGTGTGCACTCAGCCCTCCTCAAAGAATTCGACGAAGCGTACCGTGTGCGATCAGTAAACACTGGCTCGGCGCCTGGTTCGGCAGGCGGCCCAGAACACCGCAAACAGCCGACAGACAGGAGCCCATCGCGGTAGGGTCCCGGCAGTGTTGAGTTCAGTGATGGCGCTAGGGCTGCTGGTGGGCCTCGATCCGATGCGTCTTGGCATCACCCTTCTGGTGATCTCGCGGCCGCGGCCCGTGCAAAACCTGCTCGCCTACGGGGCAGGCTGTGTGACTGCGTGTATCCCCACTCTGGCAATTCCACTGACACTGCTGCACGCAACGCCGATGTTCAAATCGACGGCGCAAGGTTGGGCCACGAGCTCGACCGGTGGGTTCATCCAAATCGGCATGGGTGTGCTCGCACTGTCGACTGCCACGCTGCTGACAGTGCGCTTCTGGGCGGCGCGTCAGCGCGCGCGGGTGCCCACACCAGACCGCAATACGACGACGTTGGTCATGGACTCGAATACGCCGACCGCACTCTCGCGGCTACTGGGCGGCGAGACGGATGCGCCGACGGAGCACGGGTCGGCATTGCGCCGCCTTCGAGGCCGCCTCCGAAATGCGTGGGAAAGCGGATCCCTGTGGGTCAGTTTCGTGATCGGGCTCGGATTCGCGGGTGCGCCTCCCGACGTAGCGCTGTTCCTTCTCGCCATCATCGTGGTCTCAGGAACCGCGATCGGCACCCAGGTCGCGGCCGTGATCGCGTTCATCGTCGGGATGCTCTTGGTTGTCGAGATCATCCTGATCAGCTATCTGGTCACTCCCGCGAAAACCGAAGCGATCGTGCAACGGCTACACGACTGGGCGTGGGCTCACCATCGCAAGATCCTGATTGCGATGTGCACAGTCGCCGGGGTCGTGCTTGTGGTCCGAGGCTTGGGCAGTGTCTGAGCCGTCACTGCTTGCGCCACAACACACCTGACCAGTCGATGTCGACGATCGGAGCAGATATCTCATGTTTCGCGCGGTAGTCGGTGACAGCTTGTCGGCACGCCTCGATCGCGTAATAGTCGTCGATCACGCAGAAACCCCCGGGTGACAATCGCGGGTACAGCGCGTCAAGCGCCTGAATCGTCGATTCGTACAGGTCACCGTCAAGCCTCAGAACGGCGATGCGATCGATCGGAGCGTCGTGCAGCGTGTCTTTGAACCAGCCAGGAAGGAAGTGGACCCGGTCGTCCAGCAGGTTGTAGCGCTGGAAATTCTCCCTGACTTCTGCCTCTGACACCCCCAGGATGCTCGCGAGAAGATCCAATCTGAGACCTTTATCCGCTTTGTACTTCGCGGGATCCGGGCGTGGCAGACCCTCGAACGAATCGGCCAGCCATACCCGCCGTGTCTCATCGCCATAGGCTGCCAGGACGGCTCGCATCATGATGCAAGCCCCTCCGCGCCACACCCCGCATTCGATCAGATCGCCCGGAACTTCCTCAGCCAGCACCGTCTCAACGCAATGCTGCAGGCTGGTGAGCCTCTCCATCCCGATCATCGTCTCCGCCTCCGCCGGCCAGCGCACGGGAGTCGTTTTCTTGATGGTTTTGAAGAGCAGGCGGCGCCGCAACGACCACCCCTCGGGCATTCGCTGGTGCATCCCGTCTCTGGTGAGATTGCGTCGCATCAGGTCTAGGTACAGAGATCGGACGTCACGTTCGGGTGCGGTCAAAACGGCTCCTTTTTTTGCCGACGGCAACCTCGTCGAGTTCGACGGATTCACGGCGATTCCCTTGGTGGATTGTGGGTTTGCCCATCACGACTGGCAACGGCCACTGTCGGGCCCAACCCGCGTCGGGACCGGAACTCGACGGTGATCGCCGGGTCTGCGTGATGGGCGAGCGCACGCAGCGCTGACGGGCTGTAGGCACGCAGCGAGCTGATGAACCCATCGTGTTGCAACGGCGAGAGCTTCGTGAGTGGCAGCACCACCGCCAACAACGCCATGTGCAGCGGCGCCGGCGGCCTGGGGAGGTCGACGATCAACAACTTCCTCGCCGCGCGGGTCCCTGCGGCGAATACCCGGGCAGCGAGTTCAGGTGACAGGTGGTGCAATGACAACGCGAACACCGCAAGGTCGTAATACCCGTCCGGCGCATCGATTGCGGTCGCATCCATTTCGCGCACCGTGACACGTGGGTGACGGCCAAGGTCACTGGCGGCGACGGCAGCCACGAACGCGGGATCGATGTCGGTGATCGTCACCGCAGCGGTCGGGTGATTCTGCAGCAGCTTGCGCGACAACCCGCCGAAGCCGGCCCCGAGTTCGAGGATCTTCGGAGATGGCACATCGGCCACTTCACGAAGAGCCATCCGGGCGCACTTGTCGTGAACGCCGATCCAGCGTCGCCGGCCGGCGCGGTCGAGGGAAACCATGACCTTGCGCTTCAGATCGTCGACATCGTTGCGGTCCAGGTATTCCAGCCGGTCGGTCTGCAATCGCCGGTCCAGCCAGGACGCGTCCGGCCCGCCCCTGGGCATGCTCGCGATGTCTCGGGTTCTGCTGTCCATGTTCTTCAATCCGACGGCCCGCGCCGGTCAGCCGACAAGCTTGCGGCCGGCGAAATTCTCCAATAGATCGGCGGTGGTCGTAACGCTTTCGGCGGTCTTGGTCATCTGGGTGGCGACCTCGCGGGCGCGCGCGACATACTGCGGGTCGAGGACGGTGCGTATGTCCGCCACCAACGACTTCTCTGTTGTGGCCGAAAAGCGCCGAGCGGTACCCACTTTCAGTTTCTTGACGCGTGCTCCCCACAGGGTCTGATCGAGGTCTGTCGAAAGGACCAAGGTGGGAACTCCGGCGCGCAGACTCGCGGCCGTGGTGCCCGCGCCACCGTGATGCACAACCGCGCGGCAAGCGGGGAAAGCGGCCGTGTAGTTCATCGACTCGACCACTTTGACGTGGTCGGAATGGGCAACCCCGCTGAAGTCGCTCGACCCCGCGCAAACCAACGCCCGCTCACCCAACTGATCACAGGCCCCGCTGATCATGGAAAGCGTGTCGGCGGCAGATTCGACCGGCATGCTGCCAAAGCCGAAGCCAATAGGAGGCGTCCCCGCCGCGATCCACGAGGCGACCTCATCATCGGATTCGGTCGGCAAATCCAAGGTAAGCGCGCCGACGAAGGGACGTCGGCCATCGAACTTCGCCCATTCATCTGCCAGTCCGGGAAAGCAAACCTCGTCGTAGGCCTGGATCTCCAGCGATCCGCGCGCGGTGATCCGCCACGGAGAAGGCCCTTTGGCCTTTGGTAGGCCCAGTTCACGACGCTGCCCGTCATCGAGCCGTTTCAACATGGGCCAACCCAACCACTCCGACGCCTTCATCACCGACCGGCCCACCGCCGAAGGCAGACTCGGAACGAGTTGGCCGTTGGCCCGCATCGGGAACACATGCAGCGTCGCCAACGGAATGCCGTAATGCTCCGCGACGTTGCCGGCGGACTCCTCGCCGATCACGCCGGTGAACAGAAGATCGGTATCGGCCGCCAGCGACTTCAGCGTCGTGCTGACGTCCTGCCAGCACTGAGTCAACAACTGCCAATCCTCGCCCAACAGCTCCTTCAGATCCCCGATCCGCCAGAAGTTCTTCCAGAAGTTCCGCAAGAATCGGGCCCAGAAGTCACGGTTCACGTCCTGCCACACGCGGACATCGGGGCCGCAGGCGACCGCGGTCAGCCCAGCCGCCTCGGCGAAGCCGACCAGGTCGGGCGGAACGGCCATCCGCACGTCGTGCCCGCGGCGCAGCAACTCACGTCCGACAGCGACACCGGGCTCAACATCACCACGAGTTCCATAGAACGCCAGCACAAATTTCAAGGCGGAAACCTCTAGCTTTCAGTCGTCGTACCCATGGTCAACGCCATGGGCATCGGTCATTATCCCGATCCTTTGTCAGTTCCGGTTCAAAACTGCGCAGCCGATTCCCGGGGAGGGAAACTTCGCCCTCCTACGCCACCGGAAGCCTTGTGCGACAGAATGGTTCAGGCTGGGCATTGTTTCGAGTTCTAGGCCCAAGTCCCGCGGCGCCGGTTGACCATTGCGAGGACCTCATAGTTCAGCTTGATGATGGACGGCGGGAATAGCCGATTGAACTTGCGCAAACGGTGGAAATCCTCGAACACCGGCTGAAATCCTTGTGTGGTCGCTCGATACGCCTCGAAAACTTGGTCCAGTGCAGCCTGATCCCAGGGCTCGTCCCGCGCAGCCGCGCACAGGCATTCGTAGACCACAGACATCCAGTCTGTGCCGAAGGGTTCTGCCACCGGGCCATAGTGTCGCTCGCGGTGAAGATCCGGTGTGAGAAAGTCGTCGATCGCGCCCTCATCGCGGGTATCGAGATCGAGCCCGAGCGCTACCGAAATTCGCTTCACTTCCCGACGCCAGTCATCCAGGAGGTTGGCGTACTCGACGAACACGCGCGGCGAGTCGCGAGTATCTCGTTCGGCCAACAGATTGGCCTTCAGCCAGACCGCACTGGAGAGCTGCGGGGAGGCTGGGCTGTTTTTCGCAACCGATGCGATGACCTCCTGCGGATGGCGAACCGCAATTGCGGTCACGATGTCGAATCCGGCCAGACGCGCTGCCTCGAACCACAAGCCGGACAACACCGTAATTCTCGGGTCCTTGACAACCACGAGCGGCGCGGCAGGCAACGCGCTGAAAAACGTCCGGATCTCGGCGATCCAGGCGGCCTTCTCGTTGGCGTCGAACGCCCCTTCCTCCTGCAATCGCAGTGTCGGGTCGAAGGTGGTGCTGCGGTGGCGTTGCAAGATGGCTTCATTGATGTAGTTGGCTGCCCGCGGTTCCCAATGGCCGAGAGGATTGGCCGCCATAGCGCCCACCAACCCGGTCGGGAGCGCAGCTCCGCAAAGCGAGAGAACCCGGGTGAGCGCCGACGTTCCGGACCGGTTGAAACCCAGCACGAACAGAACGGTGGGGCGAGCGGCCATAAGATCCTCCTGCGGCCGGCTGACCAAGTACGTCGGCACATCCCTTCGAGAAATGCTTCGACTATGCGAGTGACTGCCGCGACAATAAACCATGAGCCCGGCGCTATCGTCGTGAATCGCTTTATGCCGCATAATCCCCGGGCAGACGGGGCTCACCTCGGCTGCAATGCCCCGACGTGGTGGAGGACATCCCCCGCCTCTTGCGCCACTCGGTTACCATGCCCATGCCTGAGCGGTCTCATCTAATGTATTGCAGCACAATAGCTCCCACTTCAGGAATGCGTGCTTGCGCGGTGGCGCAGGACGACTGCTGGTGACCCGCGCCAAGTAGATCGGCGAGAACGCCGCACACCGCAGGTACGTAGGTTAGCCTCTCGATATTCAGCGCCGAGCTGGGCTGGTTCAGCGTCGTTCGCTACAGGTCAGAGAGATTCCATGCCGAAAGGTCCTCGATGAAAGTGGTGCTGGCAAGCTATGGAACTCGGGGCGATGTGGAGCCCTGCGTCGCGGTCGGCGTTGAACTTCAGCGTCGCGGGCACGAAGTATGCATGGCTGTCTCGCCCGACCTGGTTGACTTCGCCAAGTCAGCCGGACTTGCGGCGGTCCCGTACGGGCCGGACACGAAGGTATGGTCGGGCGCGCACCGCGACCTCTGGACGCGATTCTTCGGCAACTTCTGGAAGATCCGAGAATTGATCGAAGTATGGCGTGAGATGCGCGAAATCGGGGAGTCGGTCATCCAGTTCTGGGATGAGATCACCGCGACGCTGACATCGCTGGCGGACGGGGCCGACCTGCTGGTCACCTTTCTGAATTTCGAGCAGCCGGCTGCCAACGTCGCCGAGTATTACGACATTCCGTTGGCCACGCTGCATGTCTCGCCGGTGCGGGCCAACGGCCATACGGTGCCGTTCCTGTCGTCGTCGTTGGGCCGGCAAGCACTGGCAGTGTTCGAATGGGCGAACTGGCGCGGGGTGAAGAAGTTCGACGATGCGCAGCGCCGCCAACTGGGCCTGCCGAAGGCCGAGCGCTCCGCGCCACGGCGGATCACGGAACGCGGGTCGTTGGAAATCCAGGCCTACGACGAGGTCTGCTTTCCGGGGCTGGCGGCCGAATGGGCGAAATGGAATGGTCAACGGCCGCTTGTCGGCGCTCTGACGATGGAGTTGACCACGGATACCGACGAGGAGGTTGCGTCGTGGATTGCCGCGGGAACACCTCCGATTTTCTTCGGGTTCGGCAGCACGCCAGTGAAATCCGCCGCTGACACGCTCGCCATGATCAGCACGGCCTGCGCGCAGTTGGGTGAGCGGGCGCTGGTTTGCTCCGCCTTGAGCGAATTCAGCGACGTCCCCGGCTTCGACCACGTCAAGGTGGTGGACACGATGAATTTCGCGGCGGCCTTTCCGGCCTGCCGCGCCCTGGTGCACCACGGTGGCATGGGAACGATATCCGCGGGTCTGCGCGCCGGAGTCCCTATGCTGATTCTCTGGACGGCGCTCGATCAGGCGATCTGGGCATCTCGGGTCAAACGACTGAAAGCTGGTTTTGGGCGCCGCATTTCGGCTGTTACCCGCGAATCACTGGTAGCGGATCTGCGAACGATCCTGGAACCAGGATATGTAGCCCAAACCCGCGAGATCGCTACCCAGATGACCAAACCCGCTGAAAGCGTTACCGGCACCGCTGATCTCCTGGAAGAATTCGCCGGTTCAAGGCGGACTGACTGACCCGTCACCACTCTGAGCCACCAGCTCAAACAATGCCCAAGCTGTGGGCGAGCCCAAAGGATCCGCCCACCGCGAAGAGGGCTATCAGGATCTGTCGACGGTGCGCCAGCGCCCAGTCATGCATCGGCCGTAGGACCGCAAGGGTTTTCGTCGGCGCGACCAGATAACTCACGAGGGTGATCTCGATAACCGCAAACATCGCGACGACGAATACGACGACGGCGAGGACCTGCGTGCCGGTCGGGACTCCCGCAGCCATGATGGTCGCACCCACGAACAGCACTACGGGGGGCGGCGGGAACCCGCCGAGTCCGAACACGAACGCGACCCACAATGCACCGTCTTCCCACGCCTTCTGGAGGCGGCTGAGCAGGCGCCGGAATACGGATGCGCCCTCTATCGGGGTGTCCGACGCGCGGCCGAACGGCGATGCGACCGGGTTCGGCGGATCTGAGTCCGCCTCCGGTCCCGATGCGGCCCCGACGGGTACCGGCACCTGTGCCCGCTGACGCGCTCCGCGCACAATCATCAACACGGCAAGGGCCAGCGCGAGCACACTCATACCGAGTTGGAAGTAGCGGACTACGGAGTTCGTGGCCGGGCTGGCCACATCATCTGCTCTGAACGTAGCGTCCAGCACCAGCAGCGGGACCAACAGACAGGGAATGGTCACCATCACGCTGCCTGCCCAGTACGCCAGCAGGTTTTGCACTGGTCGTGGTCGGGAGACCATCAAAACGATGATGGCAAGAAGCACCGGGTTGATAGCGAACAGAAACGCGAAACCCAGCAGCGTGCTCCACACGGCCGGAACCCTACCGTGCCGAGCGCATTTGCTCGGCGAAATGGTGCCCGACGTCCAGGCCGGGACTCTGCCCTGCATACATTCAGGTCGACGGCCGCCGAAAATCGAGATCCTCGACGGCTGTGGCTCGGATCTTTTCACCCCCGGCGGCTTCCGTCGGACCGGAGAGCGCCGAGGCATCCCGATTTTCACACCACATCTCAGCGGAGTGGTTAGGCTACCGACCTGTTCAATTCAATGTGAGCTCGACTGAACGGCCGGCAGCACGCCGCTGCGATAGCCCGACCCGTATCGGGATTCAGCCGTGCCTGCTGGAACACCGGCTGGAAAGAGGTGAACGGCTATGACGGACCCATCCGTCACTCCTGTTGCAGTGATCGGAATGGGTTGCCGGCTCCCCGGGGGTATCGACTCGCCAGAGAAGTTGTGGGAAGCGTTCCAGCGGGGCGACGACTTGGTCACCGAAATCCCGGCCGACCGTTGGGACGTCGACGAATTCTACGATCCGGAACCGGGCGTGCCCGGCAAGTCGGTGACGCGATATGGCGGATTCCTGGACGACATCTGGGGTTTCGACGCCGAGTTCTTCGGTCTCCGCAAGCATGAAGCGACTCATATGGATCCGCACCACCGGGTGTTGATGGAAACAGCATGGGAGGCCATCGAGCATGCCGGCCTGGCTCCCCGCTCGCTGTTCGGATCCAATACGGGCGTCTTCGTGGGGTTGTCTCACGATGACTACACCGCACTTACATTCGAGGCGGGCGCGATACACGATGCCTACGCCTACCCTGGGACCACACTCAGCATGGCCTCCGGGCGCATTGCCTACTGGCTGGGGGTACACGGCCCGGCGATGACGGTGGACTCCGCATGTTCGACCGGTCTGCTCACCTTGCACCTGGCGTGTCGCAGCCTGCACCACGGCGAGAGCGACCTTGCCCTCGCCGGCGGGGTCAACGTGATGATGTCCGGGATCATGAACGCGGCGGGTTCGGCGCTTGGCATGTACTCCCGCACAGGCCACTGCCATTCGTTCGACGCCGCGGCGGACGGGTTCGTGCGTTCCGAGGGATGTTCCGTGGTGTTGCTGAAGCGGCTGCCGGATGCCCTGCGAGACGGCGATCGGATCCACGCTGTGGTACGCGGCACCGCAGCCAACCACGATGGCCGCACCAAAACCATTTCCCGGCCGTCGCTCGATGCGCAGGCCAACGCGTACCGGGCGGCGCTGGCCGCGGCGGGCGTGGATCCCACAACGGTCGGCATGGTGGAAGCCCACGGCACCGGCACCCGGGTCGGTGACCCGATCGAGTTCGGCAGCCTTGCCCAGGTATACGGCACAGGCGGTGAGCCTTGTGCGCTCGGATCGGCGAAGAGCAACTTCGGGCACACCGAGGCCGCGGCAGGCACGTTGGGGTTGATCAAGGCCGCCCTGGCACTGCAACAAGGGGTGATCCCGCCATCGCTGCACTTCACCCGGCTGCCCGATGAGCTAGCACAGATCGAGACGGGCCTGTTCGTACCGACAGCGGCCATGCCGTGGCCGTCGCGAAACGACCAGGAGCGACGGCGTGCTGCCGTGTCGTCGTACGGTCTCAGCGGAACAAACGTGCATGCCGTGCTGGAACAAGCCCCGGACACCGCGCACCAACACGACCTCTCCCCCGGCCCCGCCCGCTCCCTGGTGTTCGCGCTGTCGGCTACCTCGACCGAAGAGCTGCGCCGTTCCTCGGCGCGACTGGCCGAGTGGGTGAGCCGCCACACGGATCAGCTGGTGCCGTCCGATCTGGCCTACACCTTGGCGCGCCGGCGCGGACACCGTCCGGTGCGCGCGGCCGTGGTCGCCGCGACCCTCGGGGAGCTGACCGAGCGTCTGCACAACGTCGCCGACGGCGACGCCGCGTATCCACCCGCAGTAGGCCAGGACGACCGGGGACCCGTATGGGTGTTCTCCGGGCAGGGCTCACAGTGGGCCGCGATGGGTGCGGACCTGCTGGCGGCCGAGCCGGTCTTCGCCGCGACGGTCGCGCAGGCGGAGCCGTTGATCGCCGCCGAAGCCGGATTCTCGGTCACCCAGGCGATGTCGGCGCAGCATACGGTCACCGGCATCGACCAGATCCAGCCGACCCTGTTCACCATGCAGGTCGCGTTGGCCGCAGCGATGCGCTCCCATGGGGTCGTGCCCGGCGCGGTCATCGGGCATTCGCTCGGGGAGGTCGCGGCCGCCGTTGTCGCAGGGGCACTTTCGCTCGAAGACGGGGTGCGCGTCATCTGCCGCCGCTCCCGGTTGCTGTGCACCGTCGCCGGCGCCGGGGCGATGGCCTCGGTGGAGCTGCCTGCCGCGCGCGTGCGTGAGGAGATGGCGGCCCGCACCATTTCGGATGTCGTGGTGTCGGTAATTGCCTCGCCGGAGTCCACCGTCATCGGCGGCACGACCGAGTCGGTTCAGGACTTGGTGGCGATGTGGGAGCGCCGCGGCATCATGGCACGCGAAGTGGCGGTCGACGTCGCGTCGCACTCCCCCCAGGTCGATCCCATCCTCGCCGAGTTGGCCGAGGCGTTGGCCGACCTGTCGCCCGTGACGCCGTCAGTCCCGTACTACTCGGCCACGTTGGATGATCCACGGGCGCAACCGGTCACCGACGGCCGTTACTGGGTGGACAATCTGCGGCGTCCGGTGCGGTTCGCCGACGCGGTACAGGCCGCACTCGAGGACGGCCATCGAGTGTTCGCGGAGCTCTCCCCTCATCCGTTGTTGACCCGCGCGGTGGAGCAGTCCGCGCGGGCAGCCGATGTCTCAGCTCTGGCCCTGCCCTGCCTGTTGCGCCAACAGGAGCTGCCGCACGGACTGTCTGAACTTCTGGCGAATCTCCATTGTGTCGGCGCCGCAGTGGATTTCGCGGCACTGTATCCGGAGGGACGGCTGGTCGATGCACCCCTGCCGACCTGGACGCACCGCCAACTGCGTGTCGGCTCAGGTGGCCCGGGCAACCAGGGACTCGGTACTCGGACCGTTGCCGTGCATCCATTGCTCGGGGCACATGTCCGCCTACCCGAGGAGCCGGAGCGCCACGCTTGGCAGGGCGATGTCGGGACCGCGGCACTGCCGTGGCTGAGCGACCATCGGGTTCATGCCCTGCCTGCCCTTCCCGGGGCTGCCTATTGTGAGATGGCGTTGTCAGCTGCTCACCTGGTGCTGGGCGAGCAATCCGAGGTTCGTGGCATCCGCTTCGAGCAGATGTTGTTGCTGGACAAGCAAACCCAGGTAACCACCGTGGCATCGGTTGACGCGCCTGGCATCGCAGAATTCGAGGTGCTGACCGATCACGAAGGCGAACGCACCCAGCGAGCCGTTGCCACCCTGCGCCTTGCTGACGACGAGGCCTCGCCGACGCCATGTGACGTACCTGCGCTCCTCGCCGCGCACCCGTCACATATCGACGGGGAGGAATTACGGCAGCGGTTCGACCTACGGGGAGTCCAGCTGGGTCCTGCTTTCGCCGGTCTGATCGCCGTCCACACCGCCGAGGACGCGCCCACTCTGGTGGCCGAGATTGCGCTGCCCAAGGCGCTTCGCGCTCAGCGGGGCGCGTACCGCGTGCATCCGGTGTTGCTCGACGCGTGCTTCCAGGCCGTCGCTGCCCATCCGGCGGTCGGCGACGGCGGCTTGCTGGTGCCGATGGGTGTGCGACTGCTCCGCATTTGCGACCCGGCACGCAATCCCCGCTACTGCCTCGTCCGGTTGACCCCGCATGATCAGTCGGGGTTCGAGGCCGACCTCGATGTGCTCGACGAGTCCGGGATGCCAGTGCTGATCATGCGGGGGTTCCGGCTGGGCAGCAGTGCCACCGCCGGGAGTGACGCGCAGCGGGTGCTCGCCGATCGGCTCCTTGCCGTCGAGTGGCGGTGCAGCGAGCCACCCGTCGCCCCGGATACCGATCCTGGCCAGTGGCTGCTGATAACCAACTCTGATACCGAGGACTCCCTGGCAACCGGGCTCGTCGATGCATTGAAATCCCTTGATGCGCGCTGTGATTGGCTTAGTTGGCCGCAGCATGCCGACCATGCGACCTGTGTGGAACAGCTGAACGGCCGGCTGCGCGCGAGCGCCGTCAAAGGCCTGGTCGTCGTGTTCGGACCGGTGGGAGACCCGGACGAAGACGGACTGGTCCGGGCCCGCGAGCATGTGTCTCGCCTCGTGCGAATTGCCCGCGAACTGACTGAATCACCGGAGCAACCGCCGCGTCTCTACGTGCTGACCAGGGCCACTCAAACCGTCCGGCACGGGGAGGGGGCCAACCTGGAACAAGCGGGGCTGCGCGGACTGGTCCGCGTAGTCGGTGCCGAACATCCAGAGCTGCGTCCCACCCACATCGATGTGGACGACGACTACGACCCCGAAATGCTGGCCCTGGAATTGCTGTCCGGCTCGAACGAGGACGAAACCGCTTGGCGGGGTGGCCAATGGCACGTCGCGCGACTGCGGCCCACACCGTTGCGCCCGGACGAGCGGCGCACTACCGCGGTGAATCACGAGAGCGACGGTATGCGCCTGGAGATCCGCACTCCTGGTGACCTGGCCAGCATG
Organism: Mycolicibacterium sp. XJ870; assembly: GCF_053483975.1. Lineage (NCBI taxonomy): Bacteria > Bacillati > Actinomycetota > Actinomycetes > Mycobacteriales > Mycobacteriaceae > Mycobacterium > Mycolicibacterium sp. XJ870. The sequence goes on along the minus strand of NZ_JBEFTI010000001.1, from coordinate 2,122,554 downwards.
GAGTTCGCGGCCTTCGAACGTGTTCCGCCGGGGCGCGGAGAGATCGAAGTCGCGGTCACCGCATCCAGCATCAACTTCGCCGATGTCCTGGTCGCCTTCGGTCAATACCCCAGCGTCGAAGGACTTCTGCCGCAGCCGGGCACCGATTTCGCCGGCGTCGTGACCGCCGTCGGACCCGACGTCACCGATCACCGGATCGGTGACCATGTCGGCGGCTTCTCCAAGAACGGGTGCTGGGCCACGTTCGTCACCTGCGACGCGCGCGCCGCCGTCACACTGCCACCCGGGCTGACCGACGAGGTGGCCGCCGCAACGACCACCGCATACGCGACCGCCTGGTACGGCCTGCACGACCAAGCCCGGATCCGCGCCGGTGACCGGGTGTTGATCCACTCCGCCACCGGCGGCGTGGGCCAGGCGGCCATCGCGATCGCCAGGGCCACGGGTGCGGAGATCTTCGCCACGGCCGGCAGTCCGGCGCGTCGAGAATTGCTGCGCCGCATGGGCATAGCGCATGTCTACGACTCACGCAGCATCGAGTTCGCCGAGGCGATCCGCCGCGACACCGACGGATACGGCGTGGATGTCGTGCTCAACTCCCTCACCGGCGCCGCCCAGCGCGCCGGGCTCGAACTGCTGTCCATCGACGGACGTTTCGTGGAGATCGGCAAACGCGACGTCTACGCCAACACCCGGCTGGGGCTGTATCCCTTCCGCCGCAACCTCACGTTCCACTACGTCGACCTGGCGTTGATGGTCACCAGTCGTCCGCAGAAAGTCGCGGATCTGCTACGCCACGTGTACCGGCTCGTCGCAGACGGTGAGTTGGCAGCACCAAAGAGGACTCACTATCCGCTCGCCGAGGCGGCGACCGCGATTCGGGTGATGGCCGGGGCCGAGCACACGGGAAAGCTCGTGCTCGACGTCCCGCGCCGTGGACGCAGCAGCGTCGTGGTGCCACCGGAGCAGGCGCGGGTCTTCCGCTCCGACGGCGCCTACATCATCACCGGCGGGCTTGGCGGTCTGGGGCTGTTCCTCGCTGCCGAGATGGCGGCGGCGGGCTGCCGCCGCATCGTGCTGACCAGCCGATCGCAACCAAGCCCCCAGGCCCAGAAGGCTATTGCGGATATCCGTGCGACCGGCGCCGACATCCACGTGGAGTGCGGCGACATCGCCGAGCCGGAAACCGCCGGTCGCTTGGTCGCCGCCGCCACTGCCACCGGGCTTGGAGTACGTGGTGTACTGCACGCCGCCGCGGTGGTGGAGGACGCCACCCTCACCACCATTACGGACGATCTGATCGACCGAGACTGGGTGGCCAAGGTCTGCGGTGCCTGGCACCTGCACCAGGCGACGGCCGGACAGCCACTGGACTGGTTCTGCTCGTTCTCGTCGGCAGCCGCGCTGCTCGGCTCGCCGGGCCAGGGAGCGTACGCGGCGGCGAACAGCTGGCTCGACGCCTTCGCCCATTGGCGACGCGCTCAAGGCCTGCCCGCCACCACGATTGCGTGGGGAGCGTGGGCACAGATCGGCCGCGCCGCGGCCATGGAAGAAGGCCGCACGACGATGATCGCCCCCCACGAGGGCGCGCACGCCTTCCAGACGCTGCTGCGGTACGACCGCGCCTACACCGGGTACATGCCCACGTCCGGAACGCCGTTGTTCACCGCCCTCGTTGCGCGCAGCCCGTTCGCCGAGGCGTTCAAGACCGCGGGCGGAGCAGAGCACCACGACACCGCCACTGTGCGCGCCGAGTTGCTGTCTCTGTCCCCAGACGAGTGGCCGGCGCGGCTTCGGCGCCTGGTGACCGAACAGGCCGGCCTCATCCTGCGCCGAACCGTCGATCCCGACCACCCGTTCCCCGACCACGGCCTGGACTCCCTGGGTTACCTCGAATTGCGCAGCCGCATCGAAACCGAAACCGGAATTCGCATCACCCCCAAGGCCATTGCCACGCACAACACCGCGCGGGCCTTAGGCCGGCACCTCGCCGACTCGCTGGCCACATTGCAGACAACGCGAACCACTACGTAAAGCCGTGAACGCACGGCTGGAGAATGAAGGAGGGTGATTGGTGCCTGAGCGTAAGCGCCCATCCAAAGGTGATGCGCGACCGGACAATCGGCTGGCTTTGGCGGACGAAGCCTTGTTGGCGGAGCATCACGCCGCCGACATGAACGTGGTCATCCAGGTCACCTGGTTGTATGAGCACGCTGTCGACCTCGATGCGCTGCGGCAGTTTCACCACAATCTCGGTCAGGGGTTGTTGGGTCGGCGCATCGAGCGTCCGGCGCTGCCGATCGCCCGGCATCGATGGGTCCTCGATCGCGGGCCGTCGGACATCGACATCGCTCAGCGCGCCCGTCCCCGGGCCGACTTCAGCGACTGGGTCGATGAACGCTCACAACTGCCCATTGATGCTGAATCAGGGCCCGGCTGGCACATCGGCGTCCTTCCCCTTACCGACGGTTCGACCGCGATCAGCCTCGTGCTTTCGCACAACCTCATCGACGGTCTCGGGCTCGCACTCGTGATAATCGAAGCGGCCCTTGGCAAGACGCGCGATCTCGGCTATCCGCCGCCGCGCTCGCGGACTCGACTACGCGCGCTGCGCGAGGATGCCCTCGCGACGGCGCGCGACGTACCCCAGGTCGGCCGGGCACTCGTCACGGCAGCCAAACTGGCCCGGAAACAGGCCCGTACCAAGGCTGAGAATCAGCGTTCTCCGGCACCACGGCCCGCCGCCGTCAACGCCGTCGGCGGCGATGACAATGAAGTCGTCCTGGTGCCCGCGATCACGATCTACGTCGGCCTGAACGATTGGGATGCCCGTGCGGAGGCTCTCGGCGGAGCGAGTCACACGCTGGCCGCGGCGTTCGCTGCGAAGTTCGGCGAGCGCATCGGGCGCCGGAGGGCCGATGACGGCGCCGTCACCCTACAAGTTCCCATCAGCGACCGCACTGAAGACGACACCCGTGCGATGGCACTGTCGTATGCGCGCGTCACCATCGATCCGGCGCCCCTGACGACGGATCTGCGGGACATCCGCGCCACGATCAAGCAGACGCTGAATGACTTGAAGGAGACACCGGACGAGTCGAAGCAGCTGCTGTGGCTGCCGTCGTTCGCGCCGAAGCGGGCGCTGAAACGGATGGTCGCCAAGATGCCCGCAGATCCCGATCAGTCGGTGTTCTGTTCGTATCTCGGCGACCTCGACTCGATAATCGGCTGCCCCGCAGGCACAATCGCCGAGTTCGAGAATGCCCGAGGGACTGGGCAACGCGAATCACGACGGCTCCTAGACCGCATCGGCGGCCGAATGATCGTTCTCTCGGGCCGTATCAACGGCAATATCTTCATCAGCGTCGGCGCCTACCAACCGGACGCACAGAACACGAAGGACGCTCTGCGTGCGGTGGCCGCAGATACGCTGGCTGATTTCAGCCTGAGCGGCGAGATTCACTGACCCGCTGCGGGTGAACACCGCAGTGGGCCAGCGAATCTGGTCAGAAGTTATGGCAGGTGTTGAAAGCCTGCTCAATCGAGCCGAGGTACGGCCGGAACATCGGTGCGTTCGCCACATCCTGAGCCGTCTGCGCCCGCCTGTCTGGCCCGGCGGCAAGGAATTCCCGCAAACCGCGCTGCAGTAGAGGCGTTTGATCGAATGCTCTGCCCACTTGCGGATCCTGTGCGTTGAGCGCCGCCACCAATTGCGGATAACTGCACGTCGTGTTGATGGCCGAATCCAAATTGGGTCCCGCGGCAGCGATCCCGGCCCCGGCGGTCAACGACAATGCAAGCCCCCCAAGCCCGACAGCCACTCTGGTCAACGACAGATGGAACATGTGCAGACTTCCTCCTTACAATCACTCCCCGGCCATTTTCGACTCTATATGGGCCGGCCGCGATCTCGCCCAGGCTTTTGCGTAACCAGCCAGAAGCTGACTACACCGAAAATGAGTTATGGCACCTGCGCGAGCAATGGATCGGGTCTTGGCGGGCCCAATACTTCACTGGCGGGACGCTGGCGAACCCTCAACGGCCACCAGAACCACCGTCCCAACAGCGCGGCAATCGCGGGCGTCATGAATGCGCGCACCACCAACGTGTCGAACAACAAGCCCAGCCCGATGGTAGAACCCACCTGCCCAATGATGCGCAGGTCGCTGACGACCATCGACAACATGGTCACGGCGAATACCATGCCCGCGGCGGTCACCACTTTTCCGGTGCCGCCCATTGCCCGGATGATGCCCGTGTTTATCCCGGCGCCGATTTCCTCTTTCATGCGGGATACCAGCAGCAGGTTGTAGTCAGAACCAACTGCCAGGAGAACGATTACGGACATCGCCAGGACGAGCCAGTGCAATTCGATGCCGAGGATATGTTGCCAGATCAGCACGGAGAGCCCGAAGGCCGCGCCGAGCGAAAGCGCCACTGTCCCAACGATAACCAGGGCGGCAATAAAACTTCGCGTCATGATCAGCATGATGCTGAAAATGAGACAGAGCGCCGCGACGCCCGCGATCAACAGATCGTAGGTCGACCCGTCTCGCAGATCCTTGAAGGTCGGCGCCGTCCCAGCGAGGTGGATCGTGGCGTTCTCGAGCGGCGACACCTTGAGCGCCTCCTCCGCGGCGATCCGCACGGCGTCGACCCGCGCAATGCCCTCCGGCGTCCCGGGATCGCCCCTATGCGTCAGGATCAGCCGTACGGCCTTCCCGTCCGGTGACAGGAACAGACCCATTGCACGTTTGAAGTCCTCGTTCTCGAAAACTTCTGGAGGCAGATAGAAGGAGTCGTCGTTCTGCGCGGCGTCGTAAATCTTTCCCATCGCGCTGGCGTTCGAGGTCGTGTCGTCGATCAAGGCGAACATCCCTGACATGGTGCTGTGCATCGTCAGCATCATGGTTCGCATTGACTGCATGGTCACGATCATCGGCGGGAACAGGGTGAGCAGCTCCCGCTGGAACCCGTCCATTTCCTCTACGCGTTCGAGAATCTCGTGCGACTTGGCGCTGAGTTCGTCCGTGCCGTCGAGTCCCTGAAATATTGATCTGATCGCAAAGCAAACCGGAATGTTCTCGCAGTGCGGCTCCCAGTACAGGTAATTGCGGAGCGGCCTGAAGAAATCATCGAAATCCGCGATGTTATCCCGCATCTCGTCAACCGTCGCAGTGAGCTCCCTGTTCACGACAATCGTTTCGTGAGTGACATCGGAGATCTGTTGCATCAGGTGGTAGGTGCGTTCCATTTGGCTGATCATGTTCGCCATGTCGTCGGCCTGCTGGCGGATGTCGGCCATGCGTTCTTTGCCAAAGGGCAAGATCTGAGAGAGGCCGGCGCTCTGCAGGCTGATCTGGAACGGTATCGATGTCCGTTCGATCGGGACTCCCTCGGGCCGCGTTATGCTCTGCACCGTCGAAATGCCCGGAACGGCGAAAACGCTCTTGGCGAGCTTGTGCAGAACCACAAAATCCGCTGGATTGCGCATATCATGATCGGCTTCGACGATCAGGACGTCGGGCGTCATTCGCGACTCGGGAAAATGCCGCTCGGCCGCCGCATATCCCATGTTGGCGGGGATGTCCTGGGGTACATACAACCGATCGTCGTAGCTGGTTTGGTACCCGGGCAGTGCCAATAGACCAATAAACGCGACGGCGCACGTGGCGGCGAGAATGGGCGCCGGCCACCGAACGATCGCCGTGCCCAGCCGTCGCCAACGGCGGACCATGACCTTGCGCTTGGGCTCGAACAATCCGAAACGACCGCCTACGGCAATAACCGCAGGAACCAGCGTGACCGCGACCGCAACCGCAACCGCCATACCCACGGCGGTGGGAACGCCCATGGTCTGGAAATAGGGCAGCCGGGTAATGCTCAGACAGAGAACCGCACCAGCAATCGTCAAACCGGAAGCGACGACCACCTTGGCAACGCTGCGGTAGGTGGTGTAAAACGCCGTTTCCTTGTCCTCGCCGGCCTGACGCGCCTCGTGATATCGCCCGGTGAAGAAGATGCCGTAGTCCGTTCCGACCGCGATCCCAAGCGACACAAGCAGATTGACGGCGAACGTCGAAAGCCCGATGATCTGGTGATCGCCGAGAAATGCGACAACCCCCCGGGCCGCCTGTACTTGTACGCCCACCATCATCAGCAGGAGAACGACGGTGATGACGGAGCGATACACGAAAAGCAACATCGTGAAGATCACCACGAGTGTCACCAGCGTGATTTTGACAAGTGACGAATCACCGGCGTGGTTCATATCCGACACCAACGGTGCCGAACCTGTCACATAGGCCTGTACACCGGCCGGCGGCGGTGTCCGCTCCACGATGTCCCGGACGGCTTCGACGGATTCGTTGGCCAACGCCTCGCCCTGGTTGCCGGCCAGATTCAGTTGGACATAGGCACTCAAACCGTCGGCGCTCTCTGCACCCGACGCCGTGATCGGATCCCCCCAGTAATCCTGGATGTGCTGCACATGGGTCGTATCGGCTCTCAGCTGCCGAATCAACTCGTCGTAATAGAGGTGCGCGTCGCCACCGAGGCGTTGCTGTCCCTCCAAGACGATCATCGCCACGCTGTCGGAGTCGGATTCCTCGAACATCTCCCCCATGCGCTGCATCGCCTGGAACGACGGTGCGTCCTTGGGAATCAGGGAGACGGAACTTTCCCGTCCGACCTGTTCGAGTGACGGAACGGCGAAGGTCACGATGGCGATGACCGCCAACCACCCGAGGATGATCGGCACCGACAACCGATAGATCATCCGAGGTATGAATGACGGCCGACTGCTCATCTGCCGATCGCTCATGCGGCCTTCACCAGGCAAAAGGTAAACGCGTTCATTGCAGTCAGCGCTCTTCCCTCTGCAGGAGGGAACGCATCAGCGGGCGGGCGCCGGTCCGGCGCGGTGACGCACTGACCGGGTGGGCGTACACCCGCTGCGGCCACCAGAACCATCGACCCAGCAACGCGGCGATCGCGGGCGTCATGAACGCGCGCACCACCAATGTGTCGAACAACAGCCCGACACCGATGGTGGCACCCAACTGTCCGATGGTGATCAGGTCGCTGAACACCATCGCCAGCATGGTGAAGGCGAACACCAGGCCGGCGGCCGTCACCACCTTGCCGGTGCCGCCCATCGCCCGGATGATGCCCGTGTTGATCCCGGCGTGGATCTCCTCTTTCATCCGGGATACCAGCAGCAGGTTGTAGTCGGAACCGACCGCCAAGAGGATGATCACGGACATCGCGAGGACGACCCAGTTCAATGGTATGCCGAGAATATGCTGCCAAATGAGCACAGAAAGCCCGAAGGCCGCGCCGAGCGAAAGCGCCACCGTACCCACAATGACCAGGGCGGCGACAAAACTTCGCGTCACAATCAGCATGATGCTGAAAATGAGACAGAGCGCCGCGGTTGCCGCGATCAACAAATCGTATTCGGACCCGTCGACGATGTCTTTCACCGACGCGGCGGTGCCGGTGAGATAGATCGTGGCGTTTTGCAGCGGAGTTCCCTTGAGGGCCTCCTCGGCCGCGGTTTCTATCGGATCGACAAGCGCGATGCCTTCGGGGGTCGCCGGGTCACCGCGCTGCGAAATGAGCATACGAGCCGCCTTCCCGTCGGGTGACAGGAAGATATCCATGACGCGTTGGAAGTCTTCGTTCTCGAAAACTTCCGGGGGCAGATAGAAGGAGTCATCGTTTTGCGCCGCGTCGAAAGCCTTGCCCATCGCAGAGGCGTTGTCGGTTGTCTCCTCCATTTGATCAATGATCCCGGTCATGGTGCTGTGCATGGTCAGCATCATGGTCCGCGTGGATTTCATGGTTTCGATCATCACCGGAAATTGCTCGAGCATTTGCGGCATGAGCGCATCCAGGCGATCTAGGTTCTTGACCAGACCTTCCATCTGAACGGTGACCTGGTCGACGCCGTCAAGCGTATCGAAGACTGATCTGATCGCAGAACACACCGGAATGTCGTAGCAGTGCGGCTCCCAGTAGAAGTAGTTGCGGATCGGTCTGATGAAATCGTCGAAATTCGAAACGTGATCCCGCAATTCATTCGTGATCTCTTCGAGCTCATGCGTGGTGCCGACCATCTCATGGGTCGTGCTGACCATCTGCTGCATCAACCCCTGCATGCGCTGCATGATGCCGATCGTTTCCAGCATGTCGTCCGCCTGGACCAGCAGGTCATCCATGCGATTCTTCTGAAACGGCATCAACAGCGACTGGGATGCGCTGCCGGCGCTGATCATGAACGGGATCGTGGTGTGCTTGAGCGGCTCGCCTCCTGGGCGGGTCACGGATTGCACCGTGGAGACACCGGGAACGGATAGGACGCCCTTGGCCAGTCTGTTCAGCACCAGAAAGTCTGCTGGATTGCGCATATCGTGATCGGCTTCGATCAAAAGAATATCGGGCGCCATCATCAACGATTGGGGGAAGTGGCGCGAAGCCGCTTCATAACCCACATTGGCGGGAATATCTTGCGGGATGTACTTCTGGTCGTTGTAGCTGGGTTGGTATGCGGGCAGCGCCAATAGCCCGATCAACGAGACCGCACACGTGGCCAGGAGAATAGGTGCCGGCCACCGCACGATCGCGGTGCCCAATCGCCGCCACCGACGGACCGCTATCTTCCGTTTGGGCTCGAATATGCCGAAGCGGCTGCCTACGGTGATAACCGCCGGAACCAGCGTGATGGCCACCACCACTGCGACGACCATACCCACCGCAGTTGGAATACCGAGAGTTTGATAAACGGGCAACCGGGTAAAGTGCAGGCAGAGAACCGCTCCGGCAATCGTCAAACCCGAACCCAAGACCACCTTCGCAACGCTGCGGAAAGTGGTATAGAAGGCTGTCTCTTTATCTTCACCGGCCTGGCGTGCCTCCTGATAACGCCCGGTGAAGAATATTCCGTAGTCGGTTCCAGCCGCGATCGCGAGCGCTACGAGCAGATTGACGACGAACGTGGTAATTCCGATAAACCCGAGATCGCCGAGTAACGCGACAACTCCTCGCGCCACCGTCAATTCTATTCCGACAACCACCAGCATCAGAATGACGGAAATGATGGATCGGTAGACGAGGAGCAACATCGTGAAGATGACCGCGAGGCTCAACGACGTTACGAGGAGGACCGTCCGGTTACCGGCGGGGCCCAGATCCGCGGCGAATGCGGCCGGGCCGGTTACATATGCGGTGACGCCCTGAGGCGGTGGTGTCTGTTCGACGATGCCCCGGACGGCTTCCAAAGGCTTGTTCGCCGAAACTCCTTCCTCGGGAGCGACGAGGGTTACTTGGACATACGTGGCCTTACCATCGACACTTTGCGCGGCGGCCTGTGTCATCGGGTCGCCCCAGAAATCCTGGACGTGCTGCACATGCACCGTGTCGGCTTTTAGCTGACGAATCATCTCGTCGTAATAGGTGTGCGCGTCGTCGCCGAGGGGTTGCTCACCCTCCAACACGATCATCGCCACACTGCCGGAATTGGCTTCGCCGAACATCTCCCCCATGCGCTGCATCGCCTGGAACGACGGTGCGGCGGTGGGATTCATCGCAACCGCATTCTCTTTCTCGACCTGCTCGAGTGAGGGAACGCTGATACTCAAGATGACAGTGATCGCCAACCACCCGAGAATGATCGGGACCGCGAGACGACGGACCATCCGCGCGATCAGCGGCGGGCGACTGACGACCGGCAACGGCTCCGTTATGGGTTCGCTGTCAGTGCTCATGCGGCCTTCAGCACACAAAAGGTGAACGCGCTCACGCCGTTCCGGACCTTCTCGTCTTTGATGTCATCGCCCACGGTGATGCGGCATCCGATGCTGTCGGCGTCGCCCTGCGCGGTGACGTTTCCCATCGCTGTCGCCTCGGTGATCGGGAATTCCACCGACCACGGCAGCGTGGCATCTTCAACCAGCTGCGGCTCGGCGTCGGCGTCGAAATAGCTGATGGTTGCCACCGTCCCAGGGGGACCGAACACCTCGTAAATCAGGTGCTTGGGATCGTGCGGCCGCTTCTCCTCACGTTCGGCGCCGGCGTACGTGGGCCGATTCTGGGTTCCGAAAACCCCGTGAAGCCGCGACACAGTAAACCCTCCGGCAACGACTACCACCAAGATGACCAGCGGGATCCACAGCCGCCTCAATAGCCTGAAAATCGCAAGTACCTCCGCCAGTTTCCGTGCGTGCCACCATGTCAGCTGCACGAACATGCATCTTCGCACCGGCCGCGAATGCCAGACGAGCCTCGAATGCTGTGCATTCCAGGCTCGTCTGGCGCGAGGTACCGCAAACATGCGGCGCATCGTGGAGTGCGACCGATCTCGATGAGTAAACCATGCCGGTGTGTCAATAACGGCTCAAACCGAGGTAGTGGCAGGGACCGCCACAATGCCTTTGCATTCACCCGATCCGCATGCCCGGCCGCATCGATCAACGTCGGCGCGGCGGCCGAGTACCAGCCGTGACCACCACTCGCCAGCCGCGCAGATGACCAACCGCAGCGGGATGGAGTGGCACCGAACCGCTCCACGCCCGGGCAGCCTGCGACAAGGAATTCATCCTGTGTGTGCCCGCGGCACAACGACCCCCTGATCTACGTGGGTGATGACACCGAGAGGCCGCTGTGAGGGCGTGGGTTATCATTCGCGGGTCCGGCAGCGGCCGGCATCAGAGGGGCGGAAGCATGAAGGTCGGAATCGTCATAACCGCAACGGCATTCACCGGTGTGGCAATTGCTCTCGCCACTCCTGCACCAGCAGAGGATCCAGCCTTGAACGGCACCTACACCGCGGTGTGGACCAGCCCAAGCGGGTCGGTTTCCTACCAGTGGGACATCGACACCGCGTGCGACGCTGACGGGTGCGTGGCCCATGTCCGCAACCCGGACGACGGGTGGACGGCCGACCTCCTGTATTCGGGCGGACAGTGGGTGGCAAAGCACCACATGCCCGATGCGATCAGTTGTGCTGACGGGCGCACAGTCGCCGGCACGCAGACGGTCACCCTCGAGCACGCTTCGCTGACCGGCAGTGCCATTGCCGTTGCCGATGGCGCAGGCTGCGGCGACGGCGCGGTTCCGCCCAGCTCGATCTCACTGACCAAGGTCGGTTAACCGCCTGCGGGGCGCTACGGCAGGAACCGGGCAATCTGTGGCGAGGGCAGCGTTTGGGCCGCACGTGCTTGACGGAAGCCGACCGCGCCGCCCGCGGCGGTGAGCAATACCATCCCGGCAAGTCCGGGCAGCGCCGCGAACAATAGATCCGTGGTGCTTGCCGTCCGCAGGTAATCCGCATAGCCGATACGGAAGGACTCCGGGACCGCATTCGGCGGCAATGAATCTGGCCTTGGTGGTTCAGAATTCGGCAGATTGACGGTGGGCGGATTCGTGCTCGGCGCGCCAGGCGCCCCGGGCGCTCCACCCGGCGGCGCAACCGGCAGGGGCGGCACTACGACGGGCATCGGCGGAACAACGACCGGCGGTGCCAGCACCGGCGCCTGCGGCACGGCTGGCCCCGCCGCAGCCGCGGGCCCAGCCGCGGGCCCAGCCGGGGGCTCGGCCCGGATGACAATGCCCCTGTTACTCGGGGTGGTGGGCACCGGTGCCAGATTGGGAGCCCGGCCGATATTGCTGTTGGTGGGCACACCGCCGCCGCCGCCACCGCCGGACACCGCGGCGGCCGGCGACTGGCCTAGTGCACTGCCGCCGAACGACGAACGCCCCGGCACATTCGCGGACTCGGCCGCGTTGTCTGCCTGCCCCGGCGCCGCCCGGCTCACGCTGCCCTGCCCTGGTCCCTGCGCCTTGTTGGGACCAGGATGCCCCGGCCCTCCGGACCTCTTGGTTCCGCCGTTTTGCTGCGCAGCCACCTTGGCGCCCTGGTCGGACTTCTTTTTCTCCTTGTGATCAAAGATGTCCAAGATGTCCAAGTCGATACCGAACAGATCGGCAGACGCGATCGCGGTGCCGGCCACACCGGGCCCGGCAATCATTGCGCCACAGGCGATTGCACAGCTGATCGCCGTGTTGCGCATCCACGACCGGTCCACGTTCACAACTCCCCCGGAGGTCCGCGGCACCCCACGCCGCACTCACTGGCAGCGTCCATTCTGACACATTTTGCTCGCGAATTGTTTGCTGATCTGCGGTCGGACCCGGCCACTGTCTGCACCAATGTCGGCCGACGGAGCGGCCTGCGGCGATACGCTCAATCCGTGGTGGTCAGCGAGTTCCGACGCTCGGTGTGCATGCCCGAACTTGCGCTGGACAACCCCGTGCCCGCCCGCACTCAGCACTACGCCGAGAGCGTGGCCAGCAGGCTACGGGTGCTCACAATCGCCACGTGGATCGCCGCAGCGGTGTCGGGCGGCTTCGGAATCTTCCAGCTCGCCCTCGGTGGCGCTTCGGGTTCATCAACCTGGCCTTCGCCTGCCTGTTCGTGATGATGCCGCTGTTGTACCGGTTCGGCGAGCTGGTCGCACCGCTGACGTTCTTCGTCATCGCCTACGTCTCCGTGTCGCTCATGTGTTACGAGATCGGCACCGGCTCAGGTTTGCAGTTCTACTTTCTGGTGGCGGCGTCACTTGTGGTGCTGGTGCTGGGAATCGAACGCGTCGTGCTGGCGGCATCACTGGTGGCGTCAGGCGTTGCAGCCACCATCGCCCTGGAGATCCTGGCGCCCAACGACCGTGGTCTCGGCCCGCACTGGACGCTGACGGTCGGATTCGTACTGTCCACGGTCTCGTCGGCGGTGTTGGTGTTCGCCACCGTCTGGTATTCGCTACGCGAGATCGCTCGCGCCGAACAGGCGATGGAAGCCGAATATCAGCGTTCCGAAAGGCTTTTGGCCAACATCTTGCCGGCCACCATCGCCGAACGGCTCAAGGACCCGGCGCGAAACATCATCGCCGACAAGTACGACGACGCATCGATCCTGTTCGCTGATATCGCCGGCTACACCAAGCGGGCCAGCGACACCACGCCGACCGATCTGGTGCGGTTTCTCGACCGGCTCTACACCGACCTCGACGCTCTGGTGGATCGGCACGGCCTGGAGAAAGTGAAGACGAGTGGAGATTCCTACATGGTGGTGGCCGGGGTGCCCAAGCCCCGGCCCGACCACGTCGAGGCGCTGGCCTGTCTCGCCCTCGATATGGCCGAGGCGGTGGCCGGCCTGAAAGATCCGCAGGGCCGAGAAGTTCCGCTGCGGATCGGATTGGCCGCCGGTCCGGTGGTCGCCGGTGTGGTCGGCGCCCGCAAGTTCTTCTACGACGTGTGGGGCGACGCGGTCAACGTGGCCTCACGCATGGAGACCACCGATGTCGAGGGCCGAATCCAGGTGCCGCAGGACGTCCATGACCGTCTCAGCCATGCCTTCGTTCTCGAGGAACGGGGCGAGGTCGAGATCAAGGGCAAGGGCGTCATGCACACCTGGTATCTGGTCGGCCGTCGCGACGACGACGCGGTCATCGACCCGGCACGCTTCAGACCTTCCGGTTCTCCGATTTGATCAGCCAGGCCAACTTCTCCAGCCCGTCGATCAGTTGATGCAGGACATCGGCGGTGGTGGGATCCTCGGCATCGACCGCGTCGTGTACCCGCCGCATCGTGTCGACAGCGGCGTAGATGCGGATGGTGATGAGGTCGACCACCTCGTCGGTGCTGCGTTCGTAGCCGGGGAACGCCGGCAGCGTGGTGCTTGCTGCGACGGTGTCAGACCGGCCGTCCGGCACGGCGTCGAGAGCTCGCATACGTTCGGCGATGGTGTCTGCGCCTTCCCGGGCGAAGTCGACGAGTTCGTCGAGCTGCAGGTGCAGGTCGCGGAAGTTCGTGCCGACGACATTCCAATGCGCCTGCTTGCCCTGAAGCGCGAGTTCGACGAGATCAGCGAGAACCTGCTGCAGGTTGCCGCTGAGCTCGGGAGTTGCGTGGAAACCTTGGATATCTGCGTCAGTTCGGCGTGTACTCATGCCTGTTCCAACGCGGCCTATTCTGGAATCAATCCAGAATAGACTCGATGTGGCTGATATCACACCGCAGTGTCGGCGCCGCGTTGCTCCTGCTCATCCTGCTGGGCCAGCAGCCGGGCATATCCGGCTCCCATACCGAGCAAGACCAGGCCGACGACGATGAACACCACCACCCGGAACATGCCGTCGAGAGTGGCCAGGTCGAACAGGAACAGCTTGGCCGTGGCCGCAGCCACCAGGGCGAGCCCGCCGCCGACCGGCAGCGATCGTTGCGCCTTCGGCCGGTGGGCGGCGTATCTGAACAAGCCGGCCGACGCCACAATCCAGCAGATCGTCGCGGCCATGTGGCCGCTGAAGAACCCGCCGCCGGGGCCGCCGATCAGGACGCCACCAGTGACGGTAAAGGTTGTGACCGAATATGCGATCACTGCCGCCGCGGCGGTCCAGAGCACCCGGGCCGTGTCATCGCCGCCCGACGCACTGACGGGCCAGGACCAGCCGATCGCCACTGCCGCACCGATCGCGAGGATGCCGGCGATCAACACTGAAACGGCGATCCCCGGCCGCAGTTCCGTTGCGTGGGCCAGGGTGTCGGGCGGCGCGTACCCGAGACAGAAGCCACCTCCGACGACGACGAATCCGACGGCTGCCCACCGGGCCACGGCGTCGCGTCGGCCTGCCACGGCAACCACGATCGCCATTGCCAACAGGACCGGCCCAGCAGTCATCCCGTCGAACGCGACGGTGACCGTGATGAGGGCGGCAACGGCCGACAAGGCCGAGAAAATCCGACGCACCACGGGCGTCACACCGGGAAGTCGATCACCGATCGCCACAATCGCCAGCAGCGCGGCTGCCAGGGTGGCAACCATGAGTCCCGCTAAAACTTGATCGACAGCGACCGAAACACAAAGCAGCGGAACCACTCCCAGCGCGGTCAGCACGCCCGTCGCCGCTGCGTTCGTCGTCGAACGCAGCAGCATCAACCCGCCCGCGATCGCGAGGACAGCGGCAAGCCCACAGGCGATCGCCAACGGCACATCCTCCCGGTTGTCGAATGTTGCCACGGCCAACGCGATCAGCAACGGCAACGTGGCCGCAGCGGTTCGCGCCGTGTGCAGCCAGATCCAGTCCCTACCGAGCTGCACCGGCAGCGAGGCCGCCGACAGCGCAAGCATGAATCCGATCATCAGCAGCGTGATGCCGTCGGTGACCACAGGCGCCAATCCGATCAACGGCACCAACACGAGCAGACCAAGATGCTCCGAACCCCAACGCCTCGCCAGCATCAGGCCACCGCCGCCGATGACGGCGGCCAGCGCGAGGCCGACTGTCGCCGGAACCCACTCGTAGATCGTCGTCACGGCGATCACATCCATGTACGCCGCCGCCACACCGGTTGCCGCCAGGGCTATCGCGCCGACGCGACCGCCCGGCCGACGGATCAGCCAAGTCGCGGCGGCAACCAATGTGCCGGACAGTGCCGCACCGGCGATCACCCGGATCTCGGGCCGCAGGATGCCCGCCTGCGCGGCCAGGACGAGAAGCAGCACCACGCCGGTGAGCGTCACGGCCACCCCGGCGACGGCGAGCACCTTGCCGATCCAACCTTCCGAGCGTTCGGCCGGTCTGAGCGCAGGCGCAGGCGCAGCTTGCGCAACGACGGGGTATGGCGCCGGAACCCATTGTGGTGGCGTGGGTTCGGGTTGCTGGGCCAGCATCCGGTCGAGTTCGGTCAGGTCGGCCGACACCCTGGCCATGTAGGCGTGAATGGCGGCGAAATCCGCCGACATTCGGGTGATCAGAAGCCGCTGCGGTTCGGTCATGCCGTCAGCGTGACACCCAAACCCGCCGAGTAGATGAGTAGGACTACTCGTCCAGTCCGTGTTCGATCGCGTAGCGGGCCAACTCGACGCGATTGGCGACCTGCAGTTTGCGGAACGTCGCCTGCACATGGTTCTCCACGGTGCGATGGCTCAGCGACAGCCGGGTGGCGATCTGCTTGGCCGTCAACCCTTTTGCCACGTACCGCAACACCTCGGTCTCGCGTTCGGTGAGGCTTGGCGTGGCCGGTCCACCGTCCGGATGCTGCGCGATACGCCGGTACTCGCCCAACACCAACCCGGCCAGGCCCGGCGTGAAAACCGCGCGGCCCTCGGCGGTGGCCCGTACCGCCTCACCGAGTTCGGCCTTCGATGCGCTCTTCACCAGATAGCCGGTGGCGCCGGCCTTCACGGCTTCCAGCACGTCGTCGCGCTCGTCGGAAGCCGACAGCACCAGCACCCGGGACGACGGTGAAACCGCCAGCACCTCCGCGGTCGCCTGAGCACCCGTACCGTCGCCCAGTCGCATATCCATCACCACCACGTCCGGGCGAACCACGGCGGCCCGGCGACTCGCAGCGGCCACTCCATCGGCCGTCGCCACGACGTTGAACCCGTCGTCGGCCAGGTCGCGCGCCACCGCGTCCCGCCAGATCGGATGGTCGTCCACCACCATCACCGTCGGCGCAGACTCGGTCATGATTCCTCCTCACGTCCGCGGGGAACCGTCAGCTCCCACTCGGTTCCGCAACCCGGCCCGGTGGTCAACTGCGCCGTGCCGCCCAACCAATCCAACCGGCCCACAATCGATTTCGATACACCGAGACGGCCTTGCCGGGCCGCCTCGGCCAGTCGTCCTTGCGCAATTCCCACGCCGTCGTCGCGGATACTGACCGTCACCGAGTCGCCCAGATCCTCCAGCAGCACGAAGGCATGCGCGTCCGGCCCGGCATGGGCGGCGACGTTGTCGAGGGCATTGCTTGCAGCTGCGAACAGTTCATTGGCAACCTCGCGCTCGAGCAGAACCGGCTCGGCCGGCAGGCTGACCGACACCCGGTCGGACGCCCTGCTCGTCAACAAGGCACCGACATCGGTCAGCGGGCCTGCGCCTGCGTCCATCTCGACGTCCGAAGCACTCACCAGGCGGCGCAGCGCCCGCTCTTGCTCACCGGCAAGCTCAGCCAATTGCGCTGTCTCGCCACCGATTTCACGGCCCTTGCGAGAGACCAGAGCCAGCACCTGAATCGCTCCGTCATGGACGCGTCGGGACAGTCGCTCGCGTTCCTCGAGCGCCGCCGCCAGCTGGGCCGCACGCTCGAGTTCCGCGTGCGCACGGCGCGCGGTTTGTGCCGCCATACCGATCGCCAGCCCGACGGCCAACTCGATGACGATGGTCGCATTGCGGCCCAGGTTCACGCTGATATAGCCCTTCAACGCCGCGGCGGCCGCCATCACCGCCAGACCCGTCGCCATGCCCCCGATCGGACCGAACTGCAGGGCCGCCGAGATCGTTGCGTTGGTGGCCCACAGCGTGGTTGGCCACGACTGGTTGTCGGCGACCCACTGGTCGGCAGCGACCAGCTCGGTGGACAGCATCAGCGCGACCACCACCACGATCTCGGCGATCACCCAGGCCGGGCGCCGCCCAAAACCCTTCAGATAGGCGACCGCGCACGCTGCGCTCCACCCGAGCAGGGCCACACACAACGTCCAGGCCAGCACGGGACGCTGCAGATCGTCGTTCACCGCGAACTGGAATCCCAGCGCATAGATACAGCTCAGCAGCCGAAAGACCTGGGCGGCCCGCCATAACGGCGTCACCGGGTCGGGGCGGGGCTGCATTTGCCCAGCATAAGCGGGCTGCGTGGGCTATTACGCTCCCCGCGCGACGGGCCGGCTCGGATCGGAGATCCACTCGGACCACGAGCCGGGATACAACGCAGCGTCCACGCCCGCGGCAGCCAGGCCCGCGACGGCCAGCGCGGCCGTCACACCCGACCCGCAGTAGGCACCCACCTCGGCAGCGCCGGAGACACCGTGATCGGTCAGCAAGGCCTGCAGCTCCGAGTCGCTGAGCAGTGAGCCGTCGCTGTTCAGCAGACCGGTACCGGCGAGGTTCGTCGCGCCCGGGATATGTCCGGCGACCGGGTCCACCGGTTCGACGTCACCGCGGAACCGCTCGGGCGCCCGCGCATCGAGCAGCACATCCACGCCGGCGAACGCCTGCTCAGAGGTCAGCGTGCGGCGTGCGCCGTTGTACAAGTCGTCGTGCACGACCTGCACATCGCCCGGCGCCGGGGTGACTGCACCGGTCTGCAACGCCCCGCCTGCGGCGATCCACGCCGCCAGCCCGCCATCGAGGATGCGCACGTCGGCGATCCCGGCCGCGGTCAGCACCCACCAGGCCCGGGCCGACCCCGCCCGGTTCCAGTCGTCGTAGACCACAATCGGGGCACCGTTCCGAACGCCCCAACGGCGGGCCGCCGCCTCCAGGTCGCGTCCCGACGGCAGCGGGTGGCGACCACGCCCACTCACCCGGTGATCGGTCAGGTCGTTCTCCAGCGATACGTACACGGCTCCCGGCAGATGCCCGCGCAGATACGCCTGTTCGCCGTCGGGCTCGGCAAGTGTCCACCGCACGTCAAGAAGCGTGATCTGAGCGCCTCCGTCGATGCGCTCAGCGAGTTCGTCGGCGGTGACAAATACCTCTGATCGCACCCGATCGAAGCTACATCACCTTCGACAGAAACGCTTTTGTACGTTCATGTTTCGGGTTACTCATCATCTCCCGCGGATTCCCGCTCTCCACGATGACGCCGGCGTCCATGAACACGAGCTTGTCGGCGACCTCGCGCGCGAACCCCATCTCGTGGGTGACCACGATCATCGTCATGCCCTCGGAGGCGAGCTTCTTCATCACGCCGAGGACTTCGCCGACGAGTTCAGGGTCCAGCGCCGAGGTCGGCTCGTCGAACAGCATCAGCTTGGGGCTCATCGCGAGCGCCCTGGCGATCGCCACCCGTTGCTGTTGGCCGCCGGACAGCTGCGCCGGATAGGCGTCGGTCTTGGCCGACAACCCCACCTGGTCGAGCAGATCCCTGGCCCGGGCCACCGCGTCCTTCTTCTTCGCCCGCTTGACGTGGACCGGTGCCTCGATGATGTTCCCCAGCGCGGTGCGATGCGGGAACAGGTTGAAATGCTGGAACACCATGCCGATGTCGCGGCGCTGCTTGGCGGCTTCGCGAGGCGGCATCTCATGCAGCTTGGCGCCGCGTTCGCGGTAGCCGATCAGCTCGCCGTCGACGTACAGGCGCCCTGCGTTGACCTGCTCCAGATGGTTGATGCAGCGCAGGAACGTCGACTTGCCCGAGCCCGAGGGGCCCACCATGCACAGCACCTCACCCTTGCCGACCTCCAGCGTCACGCCTTTGAGGACCTCCAGGGCGCCGAAGCTCTTGCAGACGCTCTCGGCCTTCACCATCGGCGTCATGCTCATACCCCCGGGTTTGCTATCTGTGCCTTGGCCAGCGCCTCCAGCTGCTTGGTGGTCAGCTTGCGGGACACCCCCCGCGAGAAATACCGCTCAAGGTAGAACTGGCCGACCATCAGGACGCTGGTGATCACCAAGTACCACGTCGCCGCCACCATCAGTAGCGGGACCGGCTCGAAGGTGCGCGCGGCGATCTCCCGGGAGGTGATGCCATACAAATCCAGCGTGAAAGGCACCGCGGTAACCAACGAGGTGGTCTTCAACATGCTGATGACCTCGTTGCCGGTCGGTGGGATGATCACTCGCATCGCCTGCGGGAGCACCGTCCGGCGCATTGCCAATCCCCAAGACATGCCCAATGCGGTCGACGCCTCCATTTGGCCCTCCGGAACGGAACTGATTCCCGCGCGGATGATCTCGGCCATATACGCGGCCTCGTTGAGCGCCAACCCGAGTATCGCCAGCAGAAAGAAGATGGACAGACTCTGCAGGTCGAGGTGAAAGAACGACGGCCCGAACGGCACACCCAACTGAATGTTCTTGTAGATCGTCGGGAGTAGACCCCAGAACACCAGCTGCACGTAGATCGGCGTGCCACGAAAGATCCACAGATATGTCCAGGAGACCCACCGGAACACCGGGTTGGGTGACAGGCGCATCACCGCGAGAATCACGCCGAGCATGATCGCCAGCACCATCGAGTAGATGGTGAGCTGCAAGGTGTTTACGAGACCGACCGTCAAGACCCGCTCGTTGAACAGGTAGTCCCAGTAGATGGTCCAGCGATATGCATCGTTGGTGGCCGCGCCGTAGAGAAACAGCACGACCAGAATAACGATGACGACCGCCGTCACCCACCGCCACGGGTGACGCAGCGGGACAGCGTCAATCGCTTCCGGGCTGGCAGGTGACGACGTGTCGACATCAGTCATTTGGCGGCCCTCGTTGTCAGTTGACCGCGCCGTTGATCACCGGTTTGTCGATAACACCGTCTTCGAGGCCCCAGTTGGCGGCAATCTCCTTGTAGGCACCCGTATCGATCAGATGCTGAAGCGCCTGCTGCAGGGATTGCGCCAACGCTGAGCCCTTCTGCACGGGCCAGCCGTACGGTTGGGGGTCGAACGTCTCACCCGCTGCTTCCAACTTGCCGTTGCTCTGCTGGATGGCATAGGTGGTAATCGGCAAATCCGCCGACATGGCGTCAGCCTGGCCCAGTACAACGGCGTTGGTCGCTGCGTCCTGCCCATCGAACGGAATGATTTCGATCGGCGGCTGGCCCGCGTCAGTGCACGCCTTGCTCTTGGCCGGAAGTTCGTCGGTTTCCTCCCGCGTAGTCGCCTGGACGGAGACCTTCTTTCCGCAAGCATTGTTCGGATCGATCGCCGACCCGGGCCGCTGGGCCCACAAGATGCCGACGTTGAAGTAATCGACGAAGTCGACCGTTTGCTGCCGCTCCTTGGTGTCGGTGAACGACGACATGCCGACGTTGTAAGTACCGCCCTGGATGGCGGGGATGATCTTGGCGAAGTCCGCCTCGCGGTACTCCGGCGTGAGTCCGAGCGTCGCGGCGACCGCATTCATCAGGTCGACGTCGAAGCCGACGATCTTGCCGCTTGCATCTTTGAACTCATTGGGAGGGTAGGGAATGTTGACTCCGATAATCAGCTTCCCGGACTGCCGGATCGGCTCCGGCACAGTGTTGGCGATGTCATCGACCTTCTCGGCCGCCACCCCGGTGGTTTCGGGTGCCGATTCGCCGCTGTCCGTGCCACTCGCACAACCCGATAACGTCAGTGCGGCACTCGCGGCAAACACCGCCGCGACGCGCCAGAACTTCCCCCGACGACTTTGACATCCACTTTCCACGGTTGCCTCTTCTTTCTGCATCGGGCCGTCTCCGTCTGCTTGCAGGCGATCACGTTAACGACCATGGACCCAGCGCGCACTGCCGGTAACCGAACATTAACGACCCTGGTACGACATCACAGCCGTACCGTAAAATCCACGATCCGCACCATTCTGTGTGCCAAACTGCGAACATGGAAACCACTGCTCCCCCAAGCTTGTTGCCGCATCTGTGGAAGTGGACGCTGGCGGCCGGCGTCATCGCAGTCATATTGGGAATACTCGTGTTTCTGCGGCCCGGTGCCGCCATCATCGTCACCGCGATCTTCTTCGGCGCCTATCTGCTGGTGACCGGCATCTGGCAGGTCGTCCTCGCGTTCAGTCTGCGGTCCTCGGTCGGTGGACGTGTGCTGCTGTTCATCAGCGGTGCGGCCGCGCTGGTTCTAGCCGTGCTCTGCTTCGTCAATATGCAGAACTCGATCGACCTCCTGGCCATCTGGATCGGTGTCGGATTCATCTTTCGCGGTGTGGCGACAGCGATGTCGGCTGTCGGCGATCCGTCCCTACCCGGACGGATCTGGGAGATCATCATGGGCATCGTCAGCGTGATCGCCGGCATCATCATGTTCGTGATCCCCATCGAAGGACTGGTTGCGCTCACCCAGGTCACCGGCATCATCCTGATCGTGCTGGGGGCGTTCGAAATCGTTTCGGCGTTCGGCATCCGCAAGGACGCCAAGAAGTTGAGCTCGCTGCTCGCCCCGCCGTCGTCGCCACCGGTGACGTAGGACACCGGCGATCTCCATGCCGAGATGCTGGTTGCCGGCCCGAATCTCTACTACACTCTGTCGTAGATTGACCTAGCGACCTCGGAAGTAGGGTCAGATGGACGCTCTGGATGTGTCACGGTGGCAGTTCGGAATCACCACCGTCTACCACTTCATCTTCGTTCCGCTGACCATCGGGTTGGCGCCGCTCATCGCCGTCATGCAGACGGCGTGGGTGGTCACCGGCAACGACAGTTGGTATCGGCTGACCCGGTTCTTCGGCAAGCTGTTCTTGATCAACTTCGCGATCGGGGTGGCCACCGGAATCGTGCAGGAGTTCCAGTTCGGCATGAACTGGAGCGAGTACTCCAAGTTCGTCGGCGACATCTTCGGCGCCCCACTGGCGTTCGAAGGGCTGGTCGCGTTCTTCGTCGAGTCCACCTTCATCGGACTGTGGATCTTCGGCTGGAGCCGGCTCCCGCGACTGGTGCACCTCGCGTGCATCTGGTTGGTCGCCCTGGCGGTCAACGCCTCGGCGTTCTTCATCATCGCGGCGAACTCGTTCATGCAGCACCCCGTGGGCGCCCGGTTCAATCCGGACAGCGGGCGGGCCGAACTCATCGACTTCGGCGCCCTGTTGTCCAACAACACCGCGATCTGGGCGTTCCTCCATGTGGTTGCCGGATCATTCTTTGTCGCAGGCACTTTCGTCGCGGCGATCTGCGCGTGGCTGATGGTTCGTGCGCACCGCAGAGGCGATGACGAGAGCGTTGCAGTCGAATCTCCCACCATGTACCGGCCCGCGACGATTCTCGGCAGCTGGGTGGCGTTGGTGGCCTCGGTGGTGCTGTTCTACACCGGCGACATACAGGGCAAGCTGATGTTCGACCAGCAGCCGATGAAGATGGCATCCGCGGAGTCGTTGTGCGACACCGAAACCGACCCGAAGTTCTCCGTTTTGACGGTCGGCACCCACAACAACTGCGACAGCGTCATCCACGTCATCGAAGTGCCGTACGTCTTGCCGTTCCTGGCCGAGGGCACCTTCAGCGGGGTCACCTTGGAAGGCGTCAACGACCTGCAGCAGCAGTTCGAGGAGCGGTTCGGCCCCGGCGACTACCGACCCAACCTGTTCGTCACCTACTGGTCATTCCGGGCCATGATCGGGCTGATGTTCATCCCGCTGGCGTTCGCGCTCGTCGCACTCTGGCTCACCCGCGGCCGCCGCATCCCGCATCAACGCTGGTTCGGCACGTTCAGCCTCGTCACCCTCCCCACACCGTTCCTGGCCCATTCGGCCGGCTGGGTATTCACCGAAATGGGCCGCCAACCGTGGGTGGTGGTGCCCAATCCGACCGGCGATCAACTGGTGCGCATGACCGTGCAGGAGGGCGTGTCCGACCACGCGGCCGGCACGGTGTTCTTCTCGCTCGGGGTGTTCACCCTGCTGTACGGCGTGCTGGCCGTCATCTGGTTCTGGTTGATGCGCCGCTATGTCGTAGAGGGTCCGCAGGAGCACGACTCAGAGCCCGCCCCGCCCAAGCCGCCCGGCGATGACGAGGTGGCACCGCTGAGCTTCGCGTACTGAAAGGTCGTGATCGCTGATGGGACTCCAAGAACTGTGGTTCGTCCTGATCGCTGTGCTGTTCCTGGGATTCGTCATCCTGGAGGGTTTCGATTTCGGCGTCGGCATGTTGATGGTGCCACTCGCTGCAGCCGGTGAGGGTGATCCGGAGAAACGCCGCCGCACGGTACTGAACACCATCGGTCCGGTCTGGGACGCCAACGAGGTCTGGCTCATCACCGCGGGCGCCTCGATGTTCGCTGCGTTTCCGAACTGGTATGCGACGCTGTTCTCCGCGCTCTATCTGCCATTGCTGGCGATCCTTTTCGGCATGATCCTGCGCATCGTCGGCATCGAGTGGCGCGGCAAGATCGATGACACCAAGTGGCGCTATTGGGCCGACGCCGGAATCGCGGTCGGGTCATGGCTACCCGCGATCCTGTGGGGTGTCGCGTTCGCGATCCTGTTGCGGGGCTTGCCCATTGACGAAGAGCAGCGCGTGCACGCGGGGATCGGAGACATCCTGAACGCCTACACCCTGCTCGGCGGGCTGGCCACCGCCTCGCTGTTCGCCTTCTATGGTTCGGTGTACATCGCGCTGAAAACCGAAGGGACAGTGCGTCAGGACGCCTTCCGGTTCGCCCGTGCGCTGACCGTGCCTGCGGTCGTGTTCGCGGGTGGCTTCGGACTGTGGACGCAGCTGGCCCACGGCAAACCCTGGACCTGGTTGGCGTTGGGCATCGCGGTCGTCGCGCTGCTTGCCGCGGTGGGCATCATGTGGTCCGGTCGCCTGGAGGGTTGGGCGTTCGCCGCGACTGTCACCGTCGTGGCCGCCGTCGTGGTGCTGATCTTCGGTTCCATGTATCCGCATCTGCTGCCCTCGACACTCAATGCGGACTGGGGCGTCACGATCTACAACGGGTCCTCGACCCCCTACACGTTGAAGATCATGTCGTGGGCGTCGCTGACGCTGCTGCCGTTGGTGCTGATCTACCAGGGTTGGACGTACTGGGTGTTCCGGAAGCGAATCTCTGCCGACCGCATTCCGGAGTCGATCGGATTGTCACGACGGTGGAGCTGAGACTCTGGCGCTCATCGGCGGTCATGCGCCGCTACCTGGCCGCATCGGTGGCCTGTGGGGTGGTCATCGCCGCTGCCACCATCGCAGCGGCCGTGGTACTGGCCCGCATGGTTTCCGGCGTCATCACCGACCCGGCGTCGCGCACCGTCGCGCACTGGGCCGGCCCACTGTGGATCCTGCTGGGGCTGTGGGTGATTCGCACCCTGGCACAGTGGTTGCAAGGACGGCTCTCCCAGCGCGGCGCCACCGCCGTGATCGCCGAACTGTCCGGGCGCCTGCTGCATGCGGTGACCGCGCTGCCGCCACGGCGGCTCGCCGCCGAACGCGATGACGCCGCCGCAGTGATCACCCGCGGTCTCGACGACCTGCGGCCCTACTTCACCGCCTACCTTCCCGCTGTATTCCTGGCCGCCATCCTCACCCCGGCCGCAGTGATCGCGATCGCGGCATACGATCTGCCCTCGACGGTCATCGTGCTGATCGCACTGCCCCTGATCCCCCTCTTCATGGTGCTGATCGGGCTGGTCACCGCCGACCGATCGAAGGCCGCACTGAGCGCCATGACGACCCTGCAATCGCGGATGCTCGATCTGGTCGCGGGCCTGCCCACCCTGCGGGCGCTCGGCCGGGTCGGCGGCTCGGCCGACCGCATCGCCGAACTCGGGGCCGCTCACAGGCGTTCGGCCATGTCCACGCTGCGCATCGCGTTCCTGTCCGCGTTCGCGCTGGAGCTCCTGGCCACGCTCGGTGTCGCGCTTGTCGCGGTCAGCGTCGGGCTGCGGTTGGTGTACGGGGAGATCACGCTGTCTGCCGGGCTGACCGCGCTACTGCTGGCGCCGGAGGTGTTCTGGCCGTTGCGTCGCGTCGGCATGGAATTCCATGCCGCACAGGACGGAAAGACCGCTGCCGACAAGGCTTTTGCACTGCTCGATGAGTTACCCGCGGCGGCCGGCGACGCTCGGGCTGTGCCGGCGCCCGGCGCGTCCATCCACGTCGCTGCACTGGGCGCCGACATCGAAACCGGCCGGGTGACCGTACTCACCGGTCCCAATGGCTGCGGCAAGACCACCATGCTGCAGGCGATCCTGGGGCTGACCGTACCGTCGCGTGGTCACATCCTTGTCGGCGATATCGACCTCGCCGATATCGACCTGCCGTCCTGGTGGCGTCAGGTGGCATGGCTGGCACACCGTCCGGTGCTGATTCCCGGCACCGTACGCGCCAACCTCGAACTGTTCGGACCGCTGGCCGATCTCGACAGTGCCTGCCGAGAAGCGGGTTTCGACGAGGTGCTTGCCGAGCTACCGCAGGGGCTGGACACCGTCATCGGCCGCGACGGCGTCGGGTTGTCACTGGGCCAACGCCAACGCCTCGGATTGGCCCGGGTGCTGGGTTCGGGTGCACCGGTACTGCTGCTGGACGAGCCCACCGCACACCTGGATGCACAACTCGAATCGCAGGTGCTGGCGGCGATCGTCGACCGGGCACGTGCCGGCGCAGCCGTCGTAGTGGTCGGGCACCGGGAACCGGTGCTGGCGATCGGCGACCACGTCGTGCGACTCGGAGGTGAGCTTGTTGCGCAATGACCCGCTGCCGGCCACCATCGCTCTACTGCGGCCGAGATTGCCCCGGCTGCTGCTGGCCATCGTCCTGGGTGTCCTGGCGCTGGGCAGTGCCCTGGCGTTGGCCGGGGTCGCCGCGTGGTTGATCGCCAGGGCATGGCAGATGCCGCCCGTGCTGCACCTGACGGTGGCGGCAGTCGCGGTGCGTGCGCTCGGCATTTCTCGCGGCGTTCTGGGCTATTGCCAACGGCTGGCGTCACACGACACTGCGCTACGGGCTGCCGAGAATGCCCGTGTCGGGTTGTACCGCCGGATGGCCGACGCACCGGCCGACGTGGCGATGCGCTTGCCCAGCGGTGATCTGGTGGCCCGCGTCGGCGATTCCGTCGACGAGTTGTCCGACGTGCTGGTGCGGGCGGTGCTACCCATCGCGGTCGCGGCGGTGTTGGGTCCGGCCGCGGTCGGCGTCATCGCGGTCATCTCCCCCGCGGCCGCCGCGGTTCTGGCCGCGTGCCTGCTCATCGCAGGTGTGCTGGCGCCCACCCTCGCCGCCCGGGCCGTCACCGACGCAGAAACCCTCGCTGCACAGCAGCATTCGCACCGGGACAGTGCGACGATGCTGGCCCTCGACCATGCCCCGGAACTACGGGTGAGCGGCCGTCTGGCGGATGTCATTGCCGAAGCCGAACGGCGCCACCGTGATTGGGGACGTGCCATCGACCGCAGCGCGCGACCCGCGGCGATCGCGGCCGCCATGCCGAGCGCGGCCATCGGGGTCAGCGTGCTGGGCGCCGCGATCGCCGGAATCGCGCTGGCACCTGCGGTCGCGCCGACCACCGTCGCCATCCTGATGTTGTTGCCGCTGTCGGCATTCGAGGCCACCACTGCGCTGCCCGATGCCGCGGTGCAACTCACCCGGTCCAGGATCGCCGCCCGCCGACTGCTGGATCTCACTGCGCCCGACAGCCAGGCGCGCCCACGGCCGCCGGTGCAATCGATCGAACTTCCGCCCGGCGGTCGGCTGGCCGTCATAGGTCCGAGCGGATCCGGAAAGACCACGCTGCTGATGGCACTGGCCGAGAAGTATGGTCAGACATCGCGGCGCGCAGCATTTTTCGCCGAGGATGCGCACTTGTTCGACACCACCGTGCGCGACAACCTCCTTGTGGTCCGCGGCGACGCCACCGACGCCGAACTGCACACGGCGCTGCAGCGCGTCGGCCTCAACGACTGGCTCGCCGGACTGCCCGATGGACTGTCCACCGTGCTCGTCGGTGGCGCCGCCGCGGTGTCTGCCGGTCAGCGTCGACGCTTGCTCCTGGCCAGGTCACTGCTCTCAACTTTCCCCATCGTCCTGCTCGACGAACCGACGGAGAATCTGGATGCCGATGACGGTCAACGGATCCTGACCGACCTGCTCACCCCGGGTGCGCTGTTCGCGCCCGACCGGACGGTCGTGGTGGCCACCCACCACCTGCCGGCACACATCGATTGCCCGATCATTCACTGTCCGGGACTCGCCGCCGCCGTCGGCGAGTAGCCTCACGGTCATGACCGACGAGCGAGGCAACACGCCCGGGTCGGATGAACCGCCGCCCCAGCCGCCCCAGCCGGCCCCGACGCCGCCGCCATACCCGTACGGGACATATCCCGGCGGTTATCCGCCCCCGTCGCCGTACGCGGGCTACCCTCCGCCACAGTCGGGTTACCCTCCGCAGCAGTCGGGCTATGCTCCGCAGCAGTTTCGCGCCGCGCGGGGACCCAGCAACGGCTTGGGCATCGCTGCGCTCGTCACAGCCATCATCGGCCTGCTGCTGGTGTGGTCGGTCATCGGCGGTCTGGTGCTCGGTGCGGCGGCAGTGATCCTCGGCTTCATCGCGCACGGCCGGTGCAAACGTGGCGAGGCGACGAACGCCGGAGTCGCCATCAGCGGAATCGTGCTGGGATCCCTGGCCGTATTGCTGTCGGTCGTCTTCATCGCCATCTGGGTCAGCCTCGGCGTGCGCTGGTTCAACGATATCGGCGGCCAGGATTACCTCAGCTGCATGCAGGAAGCCGGCGGCGACCAAGCCGCACAGCAGCAGTGCGAGGAGACCTTTCAGGACCGCCTCGAGGATGAATTCGGCGTCACGCCAACCCCGACACGCTAAGCGCCAGGGAAGTACTTGACGATGCCTTCCTGCACAACGGTGGCCAGTAACCCGCCCGATGTATCAAAGAAGTGCCCGGTCCCCAGCCCGCGTGACTCGGCGGCCACCGGCGATGTGGTCGAGTAGAGCACCCACTCATCGAACATGATCGTCCGGTGAAACCAGACTGAGTGATTCATCGTCACCGCAAAAATCCGGTCGAAACCCCAGGACAGTCCGTGCGTGGTGATGATCGAATCGAGCACCGTGGTGTCCGACGCGTACACGAGCGCTGCGGCATGCAGGACCGGATCGCCGGGCATTGGCCCTTCCGCCTTGAGCCACACCCGATTGTGGTCGAGCGTGCCGCCCTTGTCGCGCATCACCCACGCCGGGTCGTTGGTGTACCGCCATTCGATCGGTCGCAACGCCTCGACGAACAGCGGCACGGTTTTCTCATAGCCGCGCAGCAACTCGTCGATCTTGGGCAGCGTGTCCGGATGCGGCACATCCGGCGCCGCCACGCTGTGTTCCAGCCCGCGCCCGCCGTTCATATAGGAGATCATCACGGTGGTCAGCAGCTGGCCGTCCTGCATGACGTCCACCCGGCGGTTGGCGAACCGTCGTTCGTCGCGCAGTCGGACGACGTGGAACTCCAGATCCTTCTCCGGATCCCCACCGGCGACGAAATGCGCGGACAACGCACTGGGCTGCAGCTTGTGCTCGAGTGACCGGGCACCCGCGACGAAGGCCTGCGCGGTCATCTGGCCGCCGAAGGTGCGCACCGGGTTTTTGCTCGGATGCGCGCCGATGAACAGGTTGTCGTCGATGCGGTTGAGGTCGAGAACCGCCAGCAGCTCCTCGAAATCCGAGTGTGACACTGAGCTCCTTTTCGTGCGCGCTTGCCCAGCGCTTAGACGTCGTCCTCCCCGATGCGGTGCACATGGATCAGATTGGTGGATCCTACTGTGCCCGGAGGAGCGCCCGCGACGATGACCACCAGCTCGCCGCGCTTGTACCGGCCCAGGTCAAGCAGCGATTTGTCGACCTGCCGGATCATGTCGTCGGTGCTGCGCATCTGCGCCACGATGAACGTCTCGGTGCCCCACGTCAGCGCCAACTGACTGCGGACCTCGGGAAGCGCGGTGAACGCGAGCACCGGCAGCGGCGTGTGCAGGCGGGCCAGCCGGCGCACCGTGTCGCCGGACTGGGTGAATGCGACCAACGCCTTGGCGTCCAGCCGTTCCCCGATGTCACGGGCCGCGTAGGAGATCACGCCTCGCTTGGTGCGTGGCGTGTGCGTCAGCGGAGGAACCACCACCGAGTTCTCCTCGACCGCAACGATGATGCGGGCCATCGTCTTGACGACCTCCAACGGGTATTTGCCCACCGAGGTTTCGCCCGACAGCATCACCGCGTCGGCGCCGTCGAGCACGGCGTTGGCCACATCGGACGCCTCGGCCCTTGTGGGGCGCGAGTTCTCGATCATCGATTCCAGCATTTGGGTGGCGACGATGACGGGCTTGGCGTTCTCTCTGGCCATCTGGATGGCGCGCTTCTGCACCAGCGGCACTTCCTCCAGGGGCAGTTCGACGCCCAGGTCGCCGCGGGCGACCATCACCGCGTCGAACGCCAGCACGATCGCCTCGAGGTTCTCGACCGCCTCGGGCTTTTCCAGCTTGGCGATCACCGGAACACGGCGGCCGACTCGGTCCATCACCTCGTGGACGAGTTCGATGTCGGCGGGCGAGCGCACGAACGACAGCGCGATGAGGTCCACACCGAGCCGGAGCGCGAACTCCAGATCGTCGATGTCCTTCTCGGACATGGCCGGGACCGACACGTTCATGCCCGGCAGCGACAACCCCTTGTTGTTGCTGACCGGCCCGCCTTCGGTGACCTCGCACACCACGTCGTTGCCGTCGATCTCCTCGACCACCAGACCGACCTTGCCGTCGTCGACCAGTAATCGGTCCCCCGGCGCGGCGTCGGCCGCCAGTTGTTTGTAGGTGGTCGACACCCGGTCGTGAGTTCCCTCACAGTCCTCGACCGTGATGCGCACCGTTTCACCCGTGGCCCAGTAGGTCGGACCGTCCGCGAACCGTCCCAACCGGATCTTGGGACCTTGCAGGTCAGCGAGGATGCCGACGGCGTGGCCGGTGGTGTCTGAAGCTGCCCGTACCCGCTTGTAGGCGGCCTCGTGGTCGCTGTAGTCGCCATGGCTGAAGTTCAGCCGGGCCACATCCATCCCGGCCTCGACCAGCGCCCTGACGGTCTCATCAGTGCCGGTAGCGGGGCCAAGGGTACAAACGATCTTTCCGCGTCTGCTCACGTTGTCTGAGCATAGTCCGTAATCGATTCAGACGACGGCAAGCGGAAGGGCGCCGGGCCGCACCGGCGAGGGCAGATCCGACTCACCCATGAGGTAGCTGTCGACGGCGTGCGCGGCACTGCGGCCCTCCGCGATGGCCCAGACGACAAGTGAGGCGCCGCGGTGTGCGTCACCGCAGACGAACACGCCTGGCGCGTCGGTCTGCCAGTCCGATCCGCATCCCAACGCGCCACGGCGGTTGAGCGTCAGCCCCAGCTCATCGAGCAGCGCCATGTGCTCCACACCCTCGAAACCGATGGCCAGTAACGCCATGTCGCAGGGAATCTCCAGGGCG
Source organism: Mycolicibacterium sp. XJ870 (assembly GCF_053483975.1). Taxonomy (NCBI): domain Bacteria; kingdom Bacillati; phylum Actinomycetota; class Actinomycetes; order Mycobacteriales; family Mycobacteriaceae; genus Mycobacterium; species Mycolicibacterium sp. XJ870. The sequence continues at coordinate 2,091,621 of NZ_JBEFTI010000001.1, read as the reverse complement.
TTGCCGACCGGGGTGATCTGGCGACGTCCGTCGGCGTCGCGGGTGACCTGAACCTCGGCGATCTCCATCGCCCGCACGTGCCCTTTGTCGTCGCCGATGAAGCGTTGCACCGCCACCTCGTAGTGCCGTGCACCGCCTTCGGCGTGAGCCGGGGACGTGCGCAGCACCAGTGGCCAGGTCGGCCACGGGGACCGCTCGTCGTCGCGAACCTCGGGCGGTTCGGGGTTGTAGTCGAGTTGGGTTACCGAGGCCGCGCCTTGGCGGTGCGCGGTGCCCAGGCAGTCGGCGCCGGTGTCACCGCCGCCGATGATCACCACATGCCTGCCCACCGCGGACAGCGTCGACGGCCCGTCTCCCTCGCATTCGCGGTTGGCGGGCACCAGATGCTCCATAGCCAGGTGCACACCTTCCAGGTCGCGTCCCGGCACGTCGTTGTCACGGGCCCGCAGCGCACCGACCGCCAGCACAACGGCCTCGTGCCGGTTGCGTAGCTGCTCGACGCTCAGGTCGACCCCGACCTCGCACTCGGTGACGAACCGGGTGCCCTCCGCCCGCATCTGCGCCAACCGCTGGTTGAGCGTCGACTTCTCCAGCTTGAACTCCGGGATGCCGTAGCGCAGCAGCCCGCCCAGTCGGTCGTCGCGCTCATAGACGGTCACCTCGTGGCCGGCGCGGGTAAGTTGTTGCGCTGCAGCCAATCCTGCCGGACCTGACCCCACTACCGCGACGCTCTTGCCGGTCCGGATGGCGGCAGGTGCAGGCTCGACGGTGCCGTCCATCCAGGCCTGATCCGCAATTGTCTGCTCGATACGTTTGATCGTCACGCTGCCGCCGGTCTGCTCCTCGCCGATCGACAACACGCAGGCCGCCTCACACGGCGCCGGGCACAACCGCCCGGTGAACTCCGGGAAGTTGTTGGTGGCGTGCAGCCGATCACTGGCCGCGTCCCAACGCCCACGGCGCACCAGGTCATTCCACTCCGGGATCAGATTGCCCAGTGGGCATCCCGCACTGCCGGAGTGGCAGAACGGAATTCCGCAATCCATGCAGCGCCGCGCCTGCTGCGACACCTCGCCCGCCCGCTCGTGCGGGTCCTGGCGTTCATACACCTCGCGCCAGTCGCCCACCCGTTCGTCGACCGGCCGCTTGGCGGCCTCGACCTTGGGCACTCGCAGGAATCCGGTCGGATCAGCCACGGCTGGCCTCCATAATCGCTGTGTCGACGTCGCGGCCCTCACGCTTGGCCGTCAAGGTGGCCAGCAGGACACGTTGGTAGTCGGTGGGCATGACTTTCGTGAATTGTGCGCTGCGCCTTGGCCAATCGGACAATATTGAGGTGGCCACGGTGCTTCCGGTGTACTGGGCGTGCCTGGCGACCACATCGTGCAGCCACGCCAGATCCTCGGGCTCCAGGCGCTGCAGTTGCACCATTTCGGTGTTGACCCTCGCCGGGTTCAGACCGAGGACGAAGGCGATACCGCCCGACATGCCGGCGGCCATATTGCGTCCGGTCCTGCCCAAGATCACCACCCGGCCGCCCGTCATGTACTCGCACGCATGGTCTCCGACGCCTTCCACGACGGCCAGTGCGCCAGAGTTACGGGCGCAGAACCGCTCCCCGACCCGACCGCGCAGGAACACCTCGCCCGAGGTCGCGCCGTACAGCAGGGTGTTGCCCGCGATCACGTTGTCCTCGGGCAGGAACAGCACGTCGTCAGGTGGCCGCACGGTCACCCGGCCGCCGGAAAGTCCTTTGCCGACATAGTCGTTGGCGTCTCCGATCAACTCGAGGGTGATCCCTGGCGGCAGGAAGGCGCCGATCGACTGGCCTGCGGACCCGGTCAGGGCGACGTGGATGGTGTTGTCCGGCAGGCCGGCCGCGCCGTAGCGGCGGGTGACCTCGGAGCCGAGCAGGGTGCCGACGGTGCGGTTGACGTTTCGGATCGGCAGCTCCAGGCGCACCGGGTGGGCATCTTCCAGCGCGCCTTCGGCGAGCTGAATCAACGTGCGGTCCAGCGCCAGTTCGAGGCCGTGCTCCTGGCCACGCGACCGTCGCCGCTGGGTGAGCTCGCCGCCGTGTCCGTCGGTCGGCACCGCAAAAATCGGGCTGAGATCCAATCCGCGACTCTTCCAGTGCGCCACGCCCGGTGCGGTGTCTAGCACCTCGGCGTGCCCGACGGCCTCGTCGATACTGCGGAAGCCGAGCTCGGCCAGGTAGCGACGAATGTCCTCGGCGATGAACGTGAAGAAGCTCTCCACGAACTCCGGCTTGCCGTTGAACCGGGCGCGCAGTTCGGGATTCTGGGTGGCCACACCCACCGGGCAGGTATCGAGATGGCAGACGCGCATCATGATGCAACCGGAAACCACCAGCGGTGCGGTGGCGAAACCGAACTCCTCCGCACCCAGCAGTGCGGCCACGATGACGTCACGGGCGGTCCGCATGCCGCCGTCGCACTGCACGGTGATGCGGTCGCGTAATCCGTTGAGCACCAGTGTCTGCTGAGTGTCGGCCAGCCCGATCTCCCACGGTGCGCCGGCGTGCTTGAGGCTCGTGAGCGGTGCGGCGCCGGTGCCGCCGTCATAGCCGGAGATCAACACCACATCGGCATGCGCCTTGGAGACCCCCGCCGCCACCGTCCCCACGCCGACGCTGCTGACCAGTTTGACGTGGATGCGCGCGTCGGCGTTGGCGTTCTTCAGATCGTGGATCAGCTGAGCGAGATCCTCGATCGAGTAGATGTCGTGGTGCGGCGGAGGCGAAATGAGCCCGACACCCGGGGTGGAGTGCCGCGTCTTGGCGATGTTGGGGTACACCTTGTAGCCCGGTAGCTGGCCGCCTTCGCCGGGTTTGGCGCCCTGAGCCATCTTGATCTGGATGTCGGTGGCGTTGACCAGGTAATCGCTGGTGACACCGAACCGTCCCGAGGCGACCTGCTTGACGGCACTGCGCCGGCGCGGGTCATAGAGCCGATCGACATCTTCCCCACCCTCGCCGCTGTTGGACCGCCCGCCCAGGTTGTTCATGGCGATGGCCATCGTCTCGTGGGCTTCGGCGGAGATCGAGCCGTAACTCATGGCGCCGGTGTTGAATCGGGTGACGATCGCCTCGACGGGTTCGACCTCGTCCAGCGGCACCGGGGGACGCAGGCCCTTCTTGAACTCGAACAAGCCTCGCAACGCGCCGCCCTCGCGGGCCAACCGGTTCACCTCATCCGAGTACTCGGCGAAGATGTCTTGACGACCGGTACGGGTCGAATGCTGAAGCAGGAAAACGACTTCCGGGGTGAACAGGTGCAGCTCGCCTTCCCGGCGGAACGCATACTCGCCGCCCACCTCGAGCCTGCGGTGCACCCGTTCGGTCGGATTCTCCGGGTAGGCGCGACGGTGCCGCAGTTTGACCTCCTCGGCAAGCACATCCAGGCCCACGCCGCCGAGCTGGCTGGTGGTGCCGGTGAAATACTCGCTGACGACGTCGCGGTCCAGCCCGATTGCCTCGAAGACCTGGGCACCGGTGTAGGAAGCGACCGTGGAGATGCCCATCTTGCTCATCACCTTGACCACGCCCTTGCCGAGCGCCTTGACGTAATTGCGTACCGCAGTTGCAGATTCGATACCGGTGAGCTCGCCCTCCCGGATCAGGTCCTCGATCGTCTCGAAGGCCAGATACGGGTTGACCGCGGCGGCGCCGAATCCGATGAGCATCGCGATGTGATGTACCTCGCGGGCGTCGCCGCTCTCCACCACCAGCGCAACCTTGGTGCGTTCCTTGGTCCGCACCAGGTGGTGGTGCACCGCTGAGACCGCCAACAGCGACGGTATCGGCGCGCGCGTGTGATCAGAGTCGCGGTCCGAGATCACCAGTGTGCGGGCACCTTTGGTGATTGCCTCCGATGCCCTACCGCGCAGCTCGTCGAGCGCCTCGGCCAACCCCTCGCCACCGGCTTCGACCTCGTAGAGGGCGCGCAGGACCGCGGTGCGCAGGCCGGGATGCTCACCGTCGTCGTTGATGTGGACGATCTTGCCGAGTTCGTCGTTGTCGAGCACCGGCCAGCGCAGGACGATCTGACGACAGGATGCGGCCGTAGGTTCCAGGAGATTTACTTCGGGCCCCATCACCCGGGCCATCGAGGTGACCACCTCCTCGCGGATGGCGTCCAGGGGCGGGTTGGTCACCTGCGCGAACAGTTCGACGAAGTAGTCGTAGAGCAGCCGGGACCGCGACGAGAGCACCGCTGCGGGGGTGTCGGTACCCATCGAACCGAGCGGCTCGCCACCCGATGCCGCCATCGGAGTCAGCAGTATCCGCAGTTCTTCTTCGGTGTAGCCGAACGCGACCTGGCGCTGCACCACCGATTCGTGGTTCGGCTGGATCCGAGTGCGGTCCGGCAGAGTCTTGAGGTCGAGCAGCCCTGCATGCAGCCACTCCCCGTAGGGCTTGTCCGACGCCAACTGCTCCTTGAGTTCGTCATCGGTGATGATGCGGCCCGCCGCGGTGTCGATCAGCAACATCTTGCCGGGCTGCAACCGCCCCTTGGCGACGATCTCGCCCGACGGCACGTCGAGCACGCCGCTCTCGCTGGCCAGGATGATCCGGTCATCGACCGTGCGCCACCACCGGCCCGGCCGTAAACCGTTGCGGTCCAACACTGCTCCGACCACGGTGCCATCGGTGAAGGTGACGCAGGCCGGGCCGTCCCACGGTTCCATCAACGACGCGTGGAACTGCCAGAACGCCCGCTCGGCCGGATCCATCGTGGTGTTGTTCTCCCACGCCTCCGGGATCATCATCAACACCGCGTGCGGCAGGCTTCGGCCGCCGAGGTGGAGTAGTTCGAGCACTTCGTCGAATGACGCCGAGTCGGAGGACTCGGGGCTGCAGATCGGTGATATCCGGCTCAGGTCACCCGGAATTCGCGAGCTCGCCAGCATTGCCTCGCGAGCGTGCATGCGGTTGCGGTTCCCCCGGACGGTGTTGATCTCACCGTTGTGGGCGACGAACCGGAACGGATGCGCCAACGGCCAGGACGGGAACGTGTTGGTCGAGAACCGGCTGTGCACGATCGCGATGGCGCTCTGGCAGCGCTCATCACGAAGATCCGGAAAGTATTGGGGCAGTTGCATTGTCGTCAACATGCCCTTGTACACCATGGTCCGGCTGGACAGCGATGGGAAGTACACGTCGGATTTCTCTGCCCGCTTGCGCAACGGATAGATCCGGCATTCCAGATCGATACCGCTCGGCCGACCGTCTTCGGCTTCGGGCGCGGCGACGAACAACTGGGTCATGTAGGGCATACAACCCAGCGCAGTTATACCGATCCCGGCGCCATCCGGATCGACCGGCACCGCACGCCAGCCCAGCACCTCAAGGCCTTCCTCGGCTGCAATCGCCTCGATCCGGTCGCGGGCAGCGTCGCGCGCGATCGAGTCCCGGGGCATGAAACAGATGCCGGCGGCGAACGTGCTGGCGCCGTCGGCGGCCGGCTCCGGTAGGTCGAACTCGACCACCTCGCGTAGCAGTTCGACTGGCAGTTGAAGCAGGATCCCGGCACCGTCGCCGCTGTTGGGTTCGGCTCCCGCCGCCCCGCGATGTTCGAGATGTTCCAGCGCAATCAACGCGTCGGAGACGATGCTGTGAGAGCGGCGGCCCTGGATATCGGTGATCATGGCAACGCCGCAGGAGTCAGCCTCGTTGTCAGGGTCGTAGAGCCCCTGCACGCCTGGCAATGCCGAGAAGAGCACTGGATCGCACCTCCGCAGTCCGGAACATCCTGGTCCCGGGACTGCACCGGCCCGAATTTCTAGTGTATCAGCGCAGGTAGGCGACTACCCATCGACGAAAGTGGGCACCAGCGGGAACCCGGGAAGATTGCGCACGACGGTCCAGGCAACGCTGAGGACCACAATGGCCACCACGGCCGACACGGGAAACAGTCGCCTGCCCAGCCGCCACCGCAGAACGATCCACGCAGCCAGCAGCGGCAGCCCGACCAGTACAAACACGTTGTCGACAACTGCGGCGCCGATGTCACCGTGCAGCAGATCGTGCGTCATCCGCAGGCCGCCGCAGGCCGGACAGTTCCATCCGGTGATCGCCTTGAACGGGCACAGCGGGACCAGGAAGCCGGGCCGATGCGGATCGGCCATGCCGATGTAGGCGAGTCCGCCGGCGAGCACCGCGCCGGTTCCCAGTGCGCTGTAACGCACCGTCCGGCTCCGCAGGCCGGTGCTAGGTTCCATCGCGCAGCGGACGTCCCTGCGGGTCGCGAACCCTGCCGCTGAGAATGAGAATCGCGTCGATGAGGCCCCAGATGAAGGCACCGACCCCGAAGGTGACGAGCCCGACGAGCAGCTGGACGACGCCAAATGCGACCTGGCCCAGATAGATGCGCCCGAACCCGACGAAACCGACCAACCCGATCAGCTGAAGCACGCCGGCGATGACCTTGGACTTGCCCGAGTACGGCTCGCCGGTCACCGGGTGGCGCCCGTACGGGGCCGACACGTCGGCGTATGCCGGCGGAGGGCCGGGCGGCGGCGGATAACCCGCAGGTGGAGGAAAGGGAGGCCGCGACGCACTGTCTGCGGTGCCACCGGACTGCGTTGGATCAGTCATCTTCCCAGCATGCCAGAGCGCGTGAGGTCAGCGGTTGCGGCGCAGTAACCTACGCAGGCGCCCGCGGACCGGCTGCTGCTGTGCGGGCTGTTCGACGACCGTGGTGGCTTCCGGCTCTTCGGCGGCAGTTTCACCATCGTCTGCGGTATCTGAGCTGTCCTCAGGCTGATCTTCGGACTCAGTTGGTTCGGTCACCTCATCCCCAGCTGTCGGCTCGGGCTCCTGCGCAGGCTGCTCTTCCGACTCGACTGCCTCAGGGGCCTCAGCCTCATCAGCCGCCTCCGGCTCGGCCTCCACCTCTGCGTCTCCGGATTCATCAGTGTCTCCGGATTCATCAGTGTCTCCGGATTCATCAGTGTCGGAATCGACCTCGGCTTCGGCCTCTGCCTCCGGCTGCTCTTCCGACTCGACTGCTTCGGGGACCTCAGCCTCATCAGCCACCTCGGGCTCGGGCTCTGCATCACCGGACTCAACAGACTCAGGCTCGACCTCAAGATCGGCCGCTGATTCCTCGGCTTCAGCCTCAGTCGTACGCGCGCCATCCTCGGCCGCTACCTCGGGCAGATTTTCCGACTCCACCGCTTCGGGGACCTCAGCCTCCTCCGCCGGCTCGGGCTCGGGCTCGGGCGCGGGCGCGACGTCACCGGACTCAACAGACTCAGGTTCGACCTCAAGATCGGCCGCTGATTCCTCGGCTTCAGCCTCAGTCGTCCGCGCGCCATCCTCGGCCGCTACCTCGGGCAGACCTTCCGACTCCACCGCTTCGGGGACCTCAGCCTCCTCCGCCGGCTCGGGCTCGGGCTCGGGCTCGGGCGCGACGTCACCGGACTCAACAGACTCAGGTTCGACCTCAAGATCGGCCGCTGATTCCTCGGCTTCAGCCTCAGTCGTCCGCGCGTCGTCGTCAGCACTTACGGGCTCAGTCTCGACCGGTTCCGGCTCCTGTGGGGCAGTCTCCCCGTCAGCTGGCGCCTGCGGCTCCGGCTCAACCTCGGCGTCAACCGGCTCAGCAGAGTCAGCTGCGGCCTCGAGATCGGCAGCCAGCTCCTCGACCTCGGCCGCGGTCGTAACCGCCTCAGCCTCAGGCTCGACCTCAAGATCGGACGCCAACTCCTCGGCCTCTGCCTCTGCCTCGGCCTCTGCCTCGACAGTCGCATCGACCGATTCGGGCTCCACCTCGGCCTCGGCGACGGCGTCTTCCTTGTCTTCCGCCGCTTCATCAACCGCGGCGTCGGATTCCTCGTCCTCGCCGTCAGCGGCATCCGGGGCTATGGCCTTCAGTTCAATGGCGGCCGCCGCGTCAGCACTCTCATCGGAGGCAACCTCGTCCACGTGCATGTGATCGGCGTCAGTGCCGTCGACGGCCTCAGCGTCTTCGGCTTCCGACTCGCCCGCAACCTTGGCTGCCGCGACAACCCCGGTCGTCGCCGCGGCGGTGACAAATTCTTTGCCGACCTCGTCGACCGGCGACTCCTCGTCGGTGTCCTCGTCACGCGGCTTGCCGGCCAACGTGGCCGGATCCTCGCGGCCCTTCGGCGCGAGCATGACGTAAACGACGGCGCCGATGAATACGAATGTCGAGGTGAAGGTGTTGACGCGGATGCCGGCGAACTCCGTGGCGAGGTCGCTGCGCATCAACTCGATCCAGAACCGGCCGGCGCAGTAACCCGCCACATACAGCGCGAACAGTCGGCCGTGGCCCAGCTTGAACTTGCGGTCCGCCCAGATCAACAAGCCGAAAATGAGGACGTTCCACAACAGTTCGTAGAGGAACGTGGGATGCACGACCGCCTCCACCTGACCGGTGGACACGCCGTTGAGCACGTCTTCCTGTCCGGCGGCGTTCACGCGTTGGTAGATCTCGAGGCCCCAGGGAAGCGTCGTCTCGCGGCCGTACAACTCTTGGTTGAAGTAGTTGCCCAACCGGCCGATCGCTTGAGCCAGGATGATGCCCGGCGCGATCGCATCACCGAAGGCGGGCAACGGGATTCCGCGTAGGCGGCAGGCGATCCATGCACCCACCGCACCAAGGGCGACCGCACCCCAAATGCCCAGGCCGCCTTCCCACACCTGGAAGGCCGCGCCCAGACCTTTGCCGCCCGGACCGAAATAGGTGCTCCAGTCGGTCAGCACGTGATAGAGCCGGCCGCCGATCAAGCCGAACGGCACTGCCCACAGCGCAATGTCGTAGATGACGCCGGGTTCCCCGCCACGCGCCTGCCAACGGCGGTCACCGATGATCAGTGCCGCGACGATGCCGACGATGATGCACAGCGCGTACGCCCGGAGCGGTACCGGCCCCAAATGCCAGACGCCTTGTGCGGGACTGGGCAAGTATGCGAGCACGGTTGTGGTCAAGCCGAAATCCTTTGCCTAACACCGCTGGCCAGTTCCTCGGTGAGGCTGCGCACCGAGTCGAGTCCGTCCTGCAGGGCCGAGACGAGGGCCGAGCCGACGATGACACCGTTTGCGTACGAACCGATCTGGGCGGCCTGCGCCCCGGAGCGCACCCCCAGTCCGACGCCGACGGGAATGTCCGATATTTCTCTGACCCGGCGCACCAACTCCGGCGCAGCCGAGGAGACCGCGTCGCGTGCACCAGTCACACCCATGGTCGAAGCCGCGTAGACGAAACCACGAGACGCCCGCACCGTGGCCGTCAGTCGTTCCGGGGTGGACGACGGCGCCACCAGGAAGATGCGGTCCAACTGATGGGCATCGGAGGCCGCCAGCCAATCGTCGGCTTCCTCGGGAATGAGGTCCGGGGTGATCAAGCCGTACCCGCCTGCCGAGGCCAGGTCCCGCGCGAAGGCATCAACCCCCTTGCGCAGCACCGGATTCCAGTAAGTCATCACGACTGCGCGCCCGCCGGCGTTGCTGATGGCCTCCACTGCGGCCAGCGTGTCGCGTACCCTGACACCGCCTGCCAGCGCGGCTTCGGCGGCTGCGGCGATAGTCGGCCCATCCATCCCAGGATCCGAGTAGGGCACACCGACTTCCACCAGGTCGCAACCTGATTCGACCATCGCGGTCATCGCCGCGATCGACGTCGGCACATCGGGGAACCCGGTCGGCAGGTAACCGATCAACGCCGCGCGACCCTCCGCGCGGCAAGTGTCGAACATCTCGGCCAGCCGGCTCATCAGGCGTCCCCCTCATCGAGCAGGCCGAACCACTTGGCCGCCGTCTCGACATCCTTGTCACCGCGCCCGGACAAGTTCACCACGATGATCGACCCGGGGCCCAGTTCCGCGCCGAGCTTGAGCGCACCGCCCAGCGCATGCGCCGACTCGATTGCCGGGATGATTCCCTCGGTGCGACACAGGAGCGCGAACGCGTCCATCGCTTCGGTGTCTGTGACCGGTCGGTACTCGGCCCGGCCGAGGTCTTTGAGGTATGCGTGCTCAGGCCCGACCCCGGGATAGTCGAGGCCGGCCGAGATCGAATGCGACTCGATGGTCTGGCCGTCCTCATCCTGCAGCAGATAGGAGAACGAACCCTGGAACGCACCTGGTGAGCCGCCGGTGAACGTCGCCGCATGCCGACCGGTTTCGACGCCGTCGCCGGCCGCCTCGTAGCCGACCAGTCGGACACCCGGATCGTCGATGAAGGCGTGGAAGATGCCGATCGCGTTGGACCCACCACCGACACATGCGGTGACCGCGTCCGGCAGCCGACCAGCCTGCTCCTGGATCTGCACGCGTGCCTCCAGCCCGATGATCCGCTGAAAGTCACGCACCATGAGCGGGAACGGATGTGGCCCCGCCGCGGTGCCGAAGCAGTAGTACGTCTCGTCGGCGTTGGTCACCCAGTCCCGGAAGGCTTCGTTGATCGCGTCCTTGAGGGTCTTCGAACCGGCCTGCACCGAGACCACCGTCGCGCCGAGCAGTCGCATTCTGGCGACGTTGAGCGCCTGCCGGGCGGTGTCGACGGCGCCCATGTAGACCACACAGTCCAAGCCCAGCAGCGCACAAGCAGTCGCGGTGGCCACGCCGTGCTGCCCGGCTCCGGTCTCGGCGATGACCCGGGTCTTGCCCATCTGCTTGGCCAGCAGTGCCTGACCGAGGACATTGTTGATCTTGTGGGAACCGGTGTGGTTCAGGTCTTCCCGCTTGAGGAAGATCCGCGCACCACCGGCGTGCTCGGACAACCGGGCCGCCTCGTACAGGGGCGACGGGCGTCCGCTGTAGTGGCGTTGCAGTCGATCGAGTTCTTCGAGGAAAGTCTGGTCTCCGCGCGACTTCTCGTAGGCCGCGGTGACCTCCTCGATCACCGCCATCAGAGCCTCCGGCACCAGGCGCCCGCCGTAGGAACCGAAATGCCCGCGCGCGTCGGGATCATGGACAGTGCGTTCGGCGACGCCTGCGCTGGAGCGCGGCAGTTCGGGGCCGGCGAGATCCGCCATCAGTTTGTCTCTTCGTCCAAGCGGCTCATTGCCGATTCAGCGGGCCGGTTTCGGGCAGGACGGATGTGTGCCGGCGGTGACCAGATCGGCAACCGCGCTGCGAGGATCGCCACTGGTCACCAGGCCCTCACCGACGAGGACCGCGTCTGCGCCCGCGCCTGCGTACGCCAACAGATCCGCGGTACCGCGGACACCGGACTCCGCCACCCGGATGACATTGCTCGGCAGACCGGGAGCGATCCGGCTGAAGCAGTTGCGATCGACCTCAAGCGTCTTGAGATCCCGTGCATTGACTCCGATGACGGTGGCGCCGGCCTGCAAAGCCCGGTCGGCCTCCTCTTCGGTGTGCACCTCGACGAGCGCAGTCATGCCCAGAGATTCGGTGCGCTCCAGCAGCGACTCCAGAACCGACTGTTCCAGCGCCGCGACAATCAGCAGCAACATATCCGCACCGTGGGCGCGCGCCTCGTGGATCTGGTAGGGCTTGACGATAAAGTCTTTGCGCAGCACGGGTATTGACACTGCTGCCCGTACCGCGTCGAGGTCATCGAGGGAACCGTTGAACCGCCGCTGCTCGGTGAGCACGCTGATCACCCTCGCGCCGCCGTTCTGGTATGCCTGCGCCAGCTGGGCCGGGTTGGTGATGTTGGCGAGTTCGCCGCGTGACGGGCTGGCCCGCTTCACCTCGGCGATGACTCCGATGCCCGGCTCCCGCAATGCGGCCATCACGTTGAGCGGAGGTGCTGCGTTTTGGGCCCGCTCCTTGATCTCGGCAAGGCTTACGACGGCCTCGCGGGCGGCAACGTCGGCGCGGACTCCTTCGATAATGGAGTCGAGCACTGTGGCCGAACTCATCGCCCGTCGATTCCTTTCCGGTGTGCCCGGGCCGATCCCGGTTGACCTCCCTGGAAGGGTAACCGCCGTCGCACCTCCATCTGTCACCGACCCTTGTTGTCCGGATCGGTCCGGTCGCCGGTCGGATCCTGTCCTTCGTCCAGCGCATCCCAGATCATTCGCTCCGACATGGATTCGCCGGCGTCGTTGTGTTTTGCGGCTGCCCGGCGGGCCGCCGGCGCGGCATAGCGCGTCGCAACGCTCCGCCGCGCCCCGCTTGCCGACCGCATCAGCAACACGGCGCCGACCAGCGCGCACACCGCGGCGACCAGGGTGACCACCGCACCGGCATAAGACCGCTGGGTGCCGGTCAACTGAGCCACCGGCACCAGCGCAAGGTCAGCGGCCCGGGGGGCGACGTCCTTGATCACCCACAGGCTGATCGCCAGGTACCCCATTCCCGCGCTGGACGCTGCTACCAGCATTGCCAGCAACCGCAGCGGCCAACCGCGTACCGCCAGGGCCGCCACCGCGGCCGCCAGCACGAGCAACGCAAGCGGGATCAACGCCGTCGACCATGAAGCACCCGTCAACGCGGTGCTCTTCGGCTGGCCGAGCCCGTCGAACGAGCTCACCTGTACCCACGTCATCCGGGACGCCACCCACAGCGCCACCGCCGCGGCGACGAGCAGTGCCTGCGCCGCCCGCATCACGGTTCGGCCAGGGTGTCGGCAGCGGCGATCGCGTTGAGCACTGCTTTCGCTTTGTTGGACGCCTCGGTGTACTCGTAGGGCCCGTTGGAATCGGCCACGACACCCCCGCCCGACTGCACGTAGGCGGTGCCGTTGCGCATCAGCGCGGTGCGGATCGCGATGGCGAAATCGGCGTTACCCGCGAAGTCGAGATAGCCGAGCACCCCTCCGTACAGCCCGCGGCGGGTCTTCTCGACCTCTTCGATGAGCTCCATGGCGCGCACCTTCGGCGCGCCCGACAGCGTCCCGGCCGGGAAGCATGCCGTCACCGCGTCCAGCGCCGTCTTTCCGTCGGCCAGTTCGCCGATCACGGTCGACACCAGGTGCATGACGTGGCTGTAGCGCTCGATGTGGCTGTAGTCCTCCACCCGCACCGAACCGGGACGGCATACCCGGCCCAGGTCGTTGCGGCCGAGGTCGACGAGCATCAGGTGCTCTGCGCGTTCCTTTTCGTCTGCCAGCAGTTCCTTCTCGAGCAGGACATCTTCTTCGTCGGTCGCGCCACGCCACCGCGTCCCGGCGATCGGATGCGTCGTGGCGCGGCCGTCCTTGACCGTGACGAGGGCTTCCGGGCTTGATCCGACGACCGAGAAGTCCAGTCCGCCTTCGGCATCGGGCACGTTCAGCAGGTACATGTACGGGCTGGGATTGGTGACCCGAAGCATGCGGTAGACATCGATCGGATCGGCGTCGGTGTCCATCTCGAACCGCTGTGACGGCACGACTTGGAACGCTTCCCCGGCCTCGATATCGCCGACCAGCTTGTCCACGATCGCGGTGTACTCCTCGACCGTGCGCTGCGCGCGGTGCAGCGGCTCGGGTCTGCTGAAGGTCGCCACCGTGGAGCCCAGCGGCTGCGCGAGCGCCTTGGTCATCACATCGAGGCGTCGCACCGCATCGTCGTAGGCCCAGTCCACGCGCTCGTCGGTGCCGTTCCAGTTGACCGCATTGGCGATCAGCGTGATCGTGCCCTCGTGGTGGTCGACCGCGGCGATATCGGTTGCCAACAGCAGCAGCATGTCGGGCAGTCCCAGATCGTCGACCGCGAGTTCCGGAAGCCGTTCCAACCGCCGCACCATGTCGTAGGCGAAGAATCCGACGAGTCCCGACGACAGCGGCGGCAGGCCTGCCATCGCCTCGGTCTGCAGCAACTCCAGCGTCTCCCGCAACGCCTCCAGCGGATCGCCCCCGCTGGGCGCGCCCTGGGGCGCCGTGCCCAGCCACACCGCCTGGTTGTCGCGGATCGTCAGCGCGGATGGCGCTCCGGCCCCGATGAACGACCAGCGCGACCATGAACGGCCGTTCTCGGCCGATTCGAGCAGGAACGTCCCGGGACGGTTGGCCGCCAGCTTGCGGTAGGCGGACAACGGCGTCTCGCTGTCGGCGAGCACCTTGCGCGTCACCGGCACCACGCGGTGCTCTGCGGCCAGCGCCCGGAAGTCCTCGCGCGATGTGGTGAAGGCGAGGTTGGCAGTGGTTTGCACGTGTCAATCCTCCCAGACCGCCCGCACGAAGCCCGAATCCAGACGGCGTAGCGTGGCCCCCTATGAACCGTGGTGACACCGTTGCCGAGTTTGAACTGCCGGATCAGACCGGCACAATCCGCAGCCTGACGAGTTTGCTGGCCGACGGCCCCGTTGTGCTGTTCTTCTACCCTGCCGCGATGACTCCCGGATGCACCAAAGAGGCCTGCCATTTTCGGGACCTCGCCGGCGAGTTCGCCGCAGCCGGCGCGACCCGGGTCGGCATCAGCACCGATCCGGTCGCCAAGCAGGCCAAGTTCGCCGACATCCAGCGCTTCGACTACCCGTTGCTGTCGGATGCCGACGGGAAGGTCGCCAGCCAGTTCGGTGTCAAACGAGGCCTGCTCGGCAAGCTCATGCCGGTCAAGCGGACCACGTTCGTCATCGACACCGACCGCACCGTGCTCGAGGTGATCTCCAGCGAGGTCAACATGGCCACCCACGCCGACAAGGCGCTGGCGGTTCTCAAGGCGCGTTGACTGCCCGCAGCACCGCCGCCATCGAAGCCGCGAGCACCGAATCGCTGCGGCCGCACACCCAGCCGGTGACGCCGCCCGAGCGGTACTCCAGATAGGTGATCGCCGTGCTGCCGATCGACTGCTGAGTAAGGCTCAGCACCTCGATCGGCCTCCCGATGTCAGCCAGCGCGGCGGTCAGCGCGTCGACCGGACCGACGGCGCGGTGTGTGCTGGTGACCGTGGCGCCCTCGGCGGCCAATGTCAGCTCGGTGACGGCCTCGGCCCCGTCGCCACCGGTGTGCCACTCCTTGAGTTCGACCGGGCCACCGGACGTCAAATAGGCCTCCTCGAACAGGTCGTACAGCTCGGCAGCGGTGATCTCGGCCCCCGTTTCATCGGTGTGCCCCTGAACGTGGCGAGCGAAGTCGATCTGCAGCCGCCTGGGCAGTTCCAGTCCGTACTCCGTGAGCAGCAGGTAGGCGATACCGCCCTTACCGGACTGCGAGTTCACCCGGATCACCGCATCGTAGGTGCGTCCGATGTCCGCGGGGTCGATCGGCAGATACGGTACCCGCCAATCGGTTTCATTCTCCGGACGACCGGAAGCCGCCGCGCGCTCGCGGTGCTCGGCCAGCCCTTTCTTGATTGCGTCCTGGTGGGTGCCGGAGAACGCCGTGTGCACCAGGTCCCCGACGTACGGGTGGCGTTCGTGGATGGGCATCCGGGTGCAATATGCGACGGTGCGGGCGATCTCGTCGATATCGGAGAAGTCGATCATCGGATCAATCCCCTGGGCGTGCAGATTCAGTGCCAGGGTGGCGATGTCGACGTTTCCGGTCCTTTCGCCGTTGCCGAAGACGCATCCCTCGACTCGCTGTGCACCGGCCAGGACGGCCAGTTCCGCGCATGCGATGCCGGTCCCCCGGTCGTTGTGCGGATGCACCGACAAGATGACGCTGTCGCGCCGCGACAGGTTCCGGTGCATGTACTCGATCTGGTCGGCGTACACGTTCGGCGTGGCGACCTCGACGGTGGCGGGCAGATTGAGGATCACCGGTCGTTGCGGGCCGGCCTGCCACAGTTCGGTCATCGCGTCGCACAAGTCGAGCACGTAGTCCGGCTCGGTGAGATTGAAGACCTCCGGCGAGAACTCGAACCGGACGTTGGCCAGGTCACCGGCGAGTTCGAGAACGTCACGCCCTCCGGCCTGGATGAGCTGGCTCAGCTCGTTTCTGTCTTTGTGCAGCACCACGTTTCGCCACGTCGGCGCGGTCGCGGTGTACATGTGGATGACGACTTCGTTGCGCATACCGCGAACCGAATCCACGGTGCGCTCGATCAGGTCACGGCGGGCCGGGGTGAACACCACAATGGTCACGTCCGGCGGAGCGATGTCGGATTCGGCCAACAATCGGACGAAATCGAAATCCGTCTGTGAGGCGGATGGATAGCCGACCTCGATCTCCTTGTATCCCATGGCCACCAGCAGCTCGAAGAACCGGCGTTTGCGGTGCGGATCCATCGGTTCGGCCAGGGCCTGATTTCCGTCGCGCAGGTCGACCGGAACCCACAGCGGTGCGGTGACAATCCGGGCGGCGGGCCAATTACGTTGGGTGAGTGGGACTTCGACGCGATCGTAGACGCCGGCGTAACGGTATGAGGGCATTCGGGACTGTCGCTGCCGGTTCCATGCCGGTGCGGTAGCCGGGACGTCGCCGGCTGGGGTGGCGATCGTGGGAAAAGCAGAGGTCATGATGGCCGCTTTCGGTCAGGGGGAATTCGACCGGCGCGACAGAGCCCCACGGCAGGGGGCCGGTCGGTCAGGCCCCGCCGCGGCGGCTAAGCAGAAGCATGCGCGTCATGATGGCTAGACTGTACCCCAACTCCTCAGACAAGTAGAGAGGTTGCGATGATTCCGCAGATTGAGCGGCACCCGCTCGCGGCGCAGGCGGCCCAGGTGCTGCTAGCCCGCATCCGCGACGGTGAATGGCCGCTCGGGCACCGACTGCCCGGTGAGACGACGCTTGCCGCGCAGCTCGGCGTGGGTCGATCCACCCTGCGCGAGGCGATCCGCGAACTGGCCGGCAGGGGCGTCCTGGAGAGCCGTCAGGGTGCCGGGGTCTTCGTAACGGCAGTCGACGTCACCGAGGAATGGGACATTGTGCTGCGCCGCGCCACCATCGTGGCGGTGATCGAGGCGCGCATCGCGATCGAGGCCGAGGCCGCCGCGCTGGCCGCCACTCGGCGCACCCCTGCGGACCTGCGCGACATCCGTCGTACCCTGGCGGCCCGCGGCGTAGTAGGCCAGCCTGCGCCCGACCACGTGGACGCCGATATGGCGTTTCACCGCGCCGTCATTGCGGCAGCCCACAATGACGTGCTGACGCAACTGTTCGACGCGTTCCTCCCCAGGCTGCGGCCGGCAATGATCGACATGCTCAAAATCCGACCGATCGCGTCAGAACCATGCGACCACGCCCTGCATCAGCAACTGGCCGATGCCATCCTGGCCCGCGATCCCGCCGCCGCGGCGGCGTCCAGCCGAACCCACTTGAGTGCATTGAAGGAGTCATTCCTATGACGCCCGTGTTGGACATCGCCGACGTGACGTTCCGCCGCAACGGCAAGCAGATCATCGACGGCATATCGCTGACGGTGCACGCGGGTGAACATTGGGCGCTGCTCGGTCCGAACGGTGCCGGCAAGAGCACGCTGCTGGGATTCTGTGCGGCCGTGACGTTTCCCACCTCCGGCACGGTGCGGGTGCTCGGCGAACAGATGGGGCGCACGGACCTGACCGCATTGCGACGCTCGATCGGTCACGTCAACCCCCGCCACCGCCTGCAGTATCCGCTCACCGTCCGCGAGGTCGTGCTGACCGGGGTCACCGCCACGGTCGACACCGCCGCCCGCTGGACCCCGTCGCCCGAGCAGGTGCGGCGGGCGGAGGAATTGATCGACACCGTGGGCCTTTCGGCGCGCGTCGAAGCGGTGTGGCCGACGCTGTCGCAAGGCGAGCGGGGGCGCGCCCTGATCGCCCGGGCGCTGATAGCGGATCCACAGCTGCTGCTGCTCGACGAACCCACCACCGGCCTGGACGTGGCGGCTCGCGAACAGCTGCTCGAAACCCTTGACACACTGGATGATACGCATCCCGGCATGGCCTCGATCCTGGTGACGCACCACCTGGAGGAACTGCCGACCAGCACCACACACGCGTTGTTGATCGCCGAGGGACGCACGGTGGCCAGCGGTCCGGCCCGCGACACCGTGACCACCGATCATGTGACGACGGCCTTCGCGTACCCGGTGACGGTGGGCCACCAGGACGGCCGATGGACGGCGCGGGCCAAGCCCGGTCCGCGGATCACCTAGCGAGGTCAGGCCAGCGGTGCGGTGTTGCGACGCCTGCGCGCCTCACGGTGACGGGTCACGGGCGCGATGTCGATGGCACGCGACACCATGGCCGCCAGGAACCGCGAGGGCTGTAACGCAGGTGGAACGGTGTCGTGCCGGATCGCGATGTCCGGCAGTTTGGCCAGCGCCTCGTCGACGGCGGCCGTAGCCACGTCGACGATCTCGAAAAGTGCGTCGGGCTCCGCTTTTTCGATGCTGTCCACCTCGTCGAACTCCGCGGGCGCATCGGCGTCGTAGTCGATCATGACCAGCGCAACGGCGTGATAGGCGTCGTCCTCGGTGCCGAGCTTCTGCAGCAGGTCGATCAACCATTCGGCCTTGTCAGGTTCGGTGCTCAGGATCGTCGACCGCAGGCCGTAGACGAAACCGAGGGCGGCCAGCGGGTGCCGCAGCCGCAGGTTCTTGGCGTCCCCGTAGCTCTCCTCAACTCGGTTGGCGGCATTCTTGCCGAAGCTGGAGTCCATCCGTTTCGTGCTGATGAGCAGCTCGGGTCCGGTATCCCAGTCCGAGATCACCACGTCGACCTGTTTCATGTAGTGCTTGCCGAGAACACTTGCGCTTGAGCCGGACACACCCTTCATCGAGCGCCGCAGCCGCTGCTCGATCAGCTGCCGCTCCCGCTGCGGCAGCGCGTCGAGCAGACTGGCGATCGCACCGGGCATGATCCGCGGATCGGTCGGGCGCGGCCAGACCGCGTCGGAATTGAACCCTGCGCGGCGCAACTCGTAGGACAACCACACATCGAGTGCCAGTGCCGGTACCCCGGTGGTCGACGGCGCGTTCAGATGCAGCGGCACCCCGAGCAGCTTGCGCAGAACCCGGAAATCGGGCACATAGGTCAGCTCGCCGTTGGTGCGCAGCCAGGGGTTGGTGTGCTGGCCGGCGGGCGCCGCGTCGGCGACGATCCGGTCGAAGATGGCCCAGGCGGTGGCCTTTGTCGACGGTTCAGCGGGCACGACGCGACCTTACCGTCCGTCGCGTGGCCAACGAATGACGCGCTGCCCGAACAGGTTCGAGAGCTACTTTCGGTTCCAGGCCAAGCGCCTCGTCGACGATGGCGACCGCGTCGAGCAGCTTGCCATGTCCCAGCAACGACGCAACCCGGCGCCGGACTCCCCGCAGCCGGCTTGCCCGGGCGCTGATCAATTCCGGTGCCGGCACCAGCCACCGATCTGCTTCGCGCGGTTCGATTTTCAAAATCCCGCCGCCGTAGGAGCGGCCGACCATCTCGGCGTGCAGCACCGTGACCGAGTTCAGCGATGCCAGCGGCAGCAGGTCGCAGCCGAGCGCGGTGAGCCCGTCACGCAGATAGATTCCGTGTACCGAGTTGAGGTGGTGGGCCCCGGCCCGGTTGGTGACCAGCCGCGGCGTATCGGCATTCATGCACGTGAGCAGGAGGTCGGCGGGCTCCAGCAGCGGCACCAGGTACCAGGGCCTGCGCACCCGGCACTTGTAGGCCAGATGGACCCCGGCAGCGTGACCGGCGTCAACGTACCGCTGCGCGGCAGCCGAGAGCTTGCCGACCGGCCGGAACAGGTGGATCGACTTGCCGTCCTCCCCCAGCCGGGCGAGTTGCTCAGGCGACAGCGTGAGCCCGCGCAAGTGCGCGCTGCCCGGCGGGGACAGTGGCAACAGATCGCTGCGCCGCAGCCCCAATTCGCGTACTCGTTCCGGGGACAGTGCGAAGTAGCCGTTGTTGCCGGTGACCATTCCCAGCGTGGTGTCAGCCCACTGTTCCAGCAGCGTGAATTCGCCGCCCGCGTGCAGCGTGTTGAGTGCATCGACCGGCGCAGCGCCGATGAGGCCGCTGATCCACTTGTCCGCCGGGTCGCGTGGTGACCAACTCCGTTGCACCAGTTCCGATGTCAGCGCCGCGGCGTTACGGGCCCGATGAATGACGGCATGGCCGGACGGGCCGGTGCCGAAGCCGTCGGCGAGCAGCAGCACCACGTCGGCCTCGGCCCCCGGGAAGACCTGCTCATCGAACATCACCAATTCGACGCTGGCGAACCGGTCGAAGAGGAACTTGCGCACCGCCGCCGCGTAATTGACGCTGAGCAACTCGGCGGGCAGCACGAGCGCCATCCGCCCGCCGGGTTCCAGGAACAGCGCGGCGTGCACGGTGAACGCCGCCCAACTTGACGCCAGCCCGGACAGCGTGACACCGGCTTTGAGCGCCGCCCGCCGCGACTGCGCCCGGACATGGCCGCGGAAATCCTGGTAGCGGATGTAGGGCGGATTGCCGATCACGGCGGTATACCGCGGCTGCGGTGTGACCGTGAAGAAATCCCTGACGGTGATGCGCGGCGTCCCACCGGCGGCCCTGACCATCCGGCGGGCTTGCGCAGCACTGTCTGCGTGGATCTCCACCCCGTCGACCTGCGGCGCGTCGGCCCCGAGTTCGGTCAGCCGGGTGGTGGCCTCCACCAGGAACGCGGCCTCTCCCGCCGAGGGCTCGAAGATGCGGTCCTCCGGGGACCGCACCGCCCACTGCGTGAGGTAGCGGGTGATCTCGGGCGGCGTGAAGAACGCACCGCGCGCTTTGCGGGCGCCGGCGGAATCGCCGTCCGCGTACAGCACGATGTCAGTCACTCCGCCATTGTCAACGACGCCACCGACAAGCCCGCGGACCGCAACGCGGTTCGGCCCCTCCGACTATCACCGAGACTGAAGCCAGGGACAAGAATCTGGCCGATCGTGTCCCCGAGTGCAGTCTCGGCTACTCTTCGGGCGGAAGAATCAGGTCCGCGTCAAAACAGGTGTGGGCGCCGGTGTGGCAGGCCGCGCCGACCTGGTCGACCTCCAGCAGCACGGTGTCGCCGTCGCAGTCCAGCCGCACCGAGTGCACATGCTGGGTGTGCCCGGACGTCGCACCTTTGACCCACTGCTCGCCCCGCGACCGCGAGAAGTACGTCGCTTCACGGGTTTCCAGGGTGCGGGCCAATGCATCGTCGTCCATCCAGGCCACCATCAGCACCTTGCCGGTGCCGCGTTCCTGTGCCACTGCGGTGAACAACCCGTCGGCGTTGCGCTTCAGGCGTGCTGCGATGTCTGCGTCGAGAGGCATTACCGCACCACGATCCCTTCCGCCGCCATCGCAGCCTTGACCTGGCCGACGGTCAGTTCGCGGAAGTGAAACACGCTGGCCGCCAACACGGCGTCGGCTCCTGCAACAACTGCGGGCGCGAAATGTTCCACGGCCCCCGCTCCACCGCTGGCGATCACCGGCACCGTCACCGCAGCGCGGACAGCCCGCAACATTTCGAGGTCGAAGCCGGCCTTCGTGCCGTCCCGGTCCATCGAGTTGAGCAGAATCTCACCGACGCCGAGTTCGGCGCCGCGGGCGGCCCACTCGATGGCGTCGATGCCGGTGCCGCGCCGGCCGCCGTGGGTGGTCACTTCCCAGCCCGACGGCGTGGGTGGGTCACCGGCGGGCACGGTCCTGGCATCCACGCTCAGCACGATGCACTGCGAGCCGAAGTGGCGGGCCATCTCGGCGAGCAGTTCGGGCCGGGCGATCGCGGCGGTGTTCACCGAAACCTTGTCGGCCCCGGCGCGCAGCAGGACATCCACGTCGTCGACAGAACGCACGCCGCCACCGACGGTCAGCGGGATGAACACCTGCTCGGCGGTGCGTTTCACCACTTCCAGCATGGTGGCCCGGCCCGATGAGGAGGCGGTCACGTCCAGGAAGGTCAACTCGTCAGCGCCTTCGGCGTCATAGGCGGCGGCAAGTTCGACGGGATCGCCGGCATCGCGCAGGTTCTCGAAGTTAACGCCTTTGACCACCCGGCCGTCGTCGACATCCAGGCAGGGAATGACCCTCGTCGCGACATCGGTCTTGACACTCACAGGTAATCCTCCGGATTGCCAGCGGATTTCACGATCTCCAACATCTTCTCGTGCACGCCCGGAGCGGCGGCAAGTGCCGACTTCGACTCGACAGTCCACGGCTCACCCGCCAGGTCTGTCACGATGCCGCCGGCAGCGCGCACCAGCGCGACCCCGGCTGCGTGATCCCAGATGTGGTGCCCGAAACTGATGGCGCCACCGAGGATTCCCGCACTCACATAGGCCAGGTCGACGCCGGTGGCACCATGCATCCGCACCCGGGAACTCACCCGGCTGAGGTTGGCGAGCACAGCCGCCCGGTACCGGCCCGGGAACCGGCCACGGGAGTCGATGTTGAAAGTCTGGATGCCGATGATGGAATCGGCGAGGGTGGGCGAGCCCAGCAGTGGCTGCTCAATATCATTGTCCCGCAAGGGACCTCCGACGATTGCCGAGTACCGCTGGCCGGTGAACGGCAGCCAGGTCAGGCCGGCGACCGGCTCGCCGTCGGCCAGCAGCCCGAGCAGGATGGCGGCCATCGGAGAGCCGGCGGCGTAGTTGAAGGTTCCGTCGATCGGGTCGAGCACCCACACCAGCGACGAGTCGATCGGCTCACCGCCGAACTCCTCGCCGTGCACTCCGATTCCGGTCGCCTCGGTCAGTGCGCGTACCACCTGCCGCTCGATCGCCAGATCGACCTCGGTCGCGAAATCGTTGCCCTGCTTACGAACCGCAGAGTCGGCGCGGTGCCCGGCGACGAACGGCACCGCCGCGGCGTCGAGAATCTCGGCCGCGGAGGCGACCAGTGCGGCAAGCTTCGAGGTCTCCAGTTCTCCCACCGCCGTTATCCGCTGACCGCAGCCAACGCCTGCGGCAACGTGAATCGCCCGGCGTAGAGCGCCTTGCCGACGATCGCACCCTCCACACCGCTGCCGGTGAGCGTCGCGATGGCCCGCAGATCGTCGAGGCTCGACACGCCGCCCGAGGCGATCACCGGGGCGTCGGTACGCGCCGCGACCGCTGA
Organism: Mycolicibacterium sp. XJ870; assembly: GCF_053483975.1. Lineage (NCBI taxonomy): Bacteria > Bacillati > Actinomycetota > Actinomycetes > Mycobacteriales > Mycobacteriaceae > Mycobacterium > Mycolicibacterium sp. XJ870. Next base: position 2,068,758 of record NZ_JBEFTI010000001.1, on the reverse strand, counting down.
CAACAGTTCCAGGTTGGGACCGGTCAGGGTCCCGTCCTTGGTGACGTCGGTGACGACAAACCGCGAACAGCCTTCACGGTCAAGACGATCCAGAACATCCCACAGGTCACCGCCGTCGGTCTCCCAGCCGCGGCCGCGCAGACGCCAGCTGCCATTCTCGAACTGCACGTCCAGCCCGACTGCTACGCGGTCGCCGTATTCGGCGATGGCATGGCGGCACCACTCGGGACTTTCCAGCGCAGCGGTGCCGATGTTCACCCGAGCGCAGCCGGTGTCCATGGCCGCCTTGAGCGAGTCGTCGTCCCGGATGCCGCCGGACAGTTCGACTTTCACGTCGAGTTTACCGACCAGATCGGCCAGCAGTTCGCGATTGCTGCCCCGGCCGAACGCGGCGTCCAGGTCGACCAGGTGAATCCACTCGGCGCCGTCGCCCTGCCATGCCTCGGCAGCTTCCAGCGCCGAACCGTAGTCCGTCTCGCTGCCTGCCTTGCCCTGCACCAGACGCACGGCCTTGCCGTCGACCACATCGACGGCCGGCAACAGAATTAAACTCACAGTCCCTCAACCCAATTCGCGAGCAGCGTCGCACCGGCGTCGCCGCTCTTCTCCGGATGAAATTGCGTGGCCGCCAACGCGCCGTCTTCCACAGCGGCGATGAACGGTACGTGATGCGTCGCCCAGGTCACCAGGGCCTCAGACCGCCCTGACCATTCCTGGGCGGCATAGGAATGCACGAAATAGAAGCGCGTATCGGCGTCGAGACCCTTGAACAGCGTGCTGCCCGCCGGTGCGTCGACGACGTTCCACCCCATGTGTGGGATCACCGGCGCGTCCAGCCGCGTCACCGACCCCGGCCATTGCCCGCAACCCGTGGACTCGACTCCGAACTCCACGCCGCGAGCGAACAGGATCTGCATGCCGACGCACACGCCCAGCACCGGGCGGCCATGCTGCAGCCGATCGGCGATGATCTTCTCGCCACCGATCGCCCGCAGTCCGGTCATGCAGGCCTCGAACGCCCCGACGCCCGGAACCACCAGACCGTCCGCGTCCGCCGCGGCCGCGGGATCTGCAGTCACCTCGACGTCGGCGCCGACGCGTTCCAGCGCCCGCTGCGCCGAGCGCAGATTCCCCGACCCATAGTCGAGAACGACGACTTTGCTTGTCACAGAGTGCCTTTGGTCGACGGGACGCCGGTAACACGGGCGTCGTACTCGACGGCCTGGCGCAGTGCCCGCGCCACCGCCTTGTACTGCGCCTCGGTGATGTGGTGCGGATCGCGACCGTAGAGCGTGCGCACGTGCAGGGCGATGCGGGCGTTGAAGGCAAGCGACTCGAACACGTGCCGGTTGATGACTGTGTGGTATGGCGCGCTGGAACCTGCGATCGTGAACTCGACCATGAATTCCGGCTCACCGGTGTGCACGAAGTACGGGCGCCCCGACACGTCGACGGCGGCGTGCGCCAGCGACTCGTCCATGGGAATGAACGCGTCACCGAACCGGCGGATGCCCTTCTTGTCCCCCAGCGCCTCGCCGAGCGCCTGGCCCAGCACGATCGCGGTGTCCTCGACGGTGTGGTGTCCCTCGATCTCGATGTCGCCCTTGGCCGCAACGGTGAGATCGAAGCTGGCATGGGTGCCCAGCGAAGTCAGCATGTGGTCGAAGAACGGCACGCCGGTGTCGATGTCGACGATGCCCGTGCCGTCGAGGTCGAGCTCGACGACAATGTCGGATTCCTTGGTCTTGCGTTCGACCTTCGCGCGACGGGTCATGATGCTCCTACCGGGCTGTTGGCGGGTGACTGAAGTTCGGTTGCGGCCAGATCGGAGCTGGCGGCCAGGAACGCGTCGTTCTCTTCTGCCAGGCCGACCGTGGTCCTCAGGTAGCCGGGGATACCGACATCGCGGATGAGGACACCCGCGTCCAGATAGCGCTGCCAGGTCGCCGGGGCATCGGCGAATTCGCCGAACAGGACGAAGTTGGCATCGCTCGGAATCACCCGGAACCCCAGCCGAATCAGCTCGGCCGTGACCCGGTCACGTTCGGCGGCGAGTTTGGCAACGCTGCCGAGGGTGTCGTCGGCATGGCGCAGCGCTGCCCGGGCCGCGGCCTGCGTGAGCACCGACAGGTGGTAGGGCAACCGCACCAGCAGCAGCGCGTCGATCACCGCCGGGGCGGCCGCCAGATAGCCGAGTCGGCCTCCTGCGAACGCGAATGCCTTGCTCATCGTGCGGGTGACGACGAGCTTCGCCGGATATTCGTCGAGCAGCTCGACGGCGCTGGGCTGCGACGAGAATTCACCGTAGGCCTCGTCGACGATCATGATGCCGCCCGACCGAGACGAAAGGGCGTCCAGCAGACGGCGCAGCTCGTCGAGCGGAACACTTTGTCCCGATGGATTATTGGGGCTGGCCACGAACACGATATCGGGGCGCCGGTCGGTGATCGCCGCCACCGCGACGGCCACGTCGAGGCTGAAATCGTCGGCCCTGGCCGCCTGCAGCCATTCGGTCTGGGTGCCATCGGAGATGATGGGATGCATCGAGTACGACGGTACGAACCCGATCGCACTGCGCCCAGGCCCACCGAACGCCTGCAGCAGCTGCTGCAGGATCTCGTTGGAACCGTTGGCGGCCCACAGATTGTCCTTGGTGAGCGGCACCCCGGTCGCCGCAGCGAGGTAGGCGGCGAGGTCGGTGCGCAGCGCCACCGCGTCGCGGTCCGGATAGCGGTGCAACTCGGCAGCGGCTTCTCGAACCGATGCCGCCACGTCGTCGACGAGCGCCTGGGTCGGCGGGTGCGGGTTCTCGTTGGTGTTCAGCCGGACCGGGACCACCAACTGCGGTGCGCCATAAGGTGATTTGCCGCGCAGGTTCTCGCGCAGCGGCAGATCGGCCAGCGTCACATCGCGTGCACTCATGGCCTCTCGAATCTCCTTCGTACGGCCTCACCATGGGCGGGCAGATTCTCGGCCTTGGACAATGTGATCACGTGGCCGGACACGTCTTTGAGTGCGGCCTCGTCGTACTCGACCACGTGGATGCCGCGCAGGAAGGTCTGCACCGACAAGCCGCTGGAGTGCCGAGCGCACCCCGCGGTAGGCAGCACGTGATTGGAGCCTGCGCAGTAGTCACCGAGGCTCACCGGTGACCATGCCCCGACGAAAATCGCTCCGGCAGAACGGATCCGGCCGGCCACCTCGGCCGCGTCGACGGTCTGGATCTCCAGGTGCTCGGCGGCGTAGGCGTTGACGACCCGCACCCCTGCCTCCACATCGTCGACGAGCACGATCGCCGACTGCTTGCCGGACAACGCGGCCGTCACCCTCTCGACGTGCACGGTGGTGGCCAGTTGTCCGGTCAGTTCACGGTCGGTGGCCTCGGCGAGCGCCACGCTGTCGGTGACCAGGACGCTGGCCGCCATCTCGTCGTGCTCGGCCTGGCTGATCAGGTCTGCCGCGACGTGCACCGGGTCTGCGGTGTGGTCGGCGAGGATGGCGATCTCGGTCGGGCCGGCCTCGGCGTCGATCCCCACCTGCGAACGGCAGATCCGCTTGGCGGCGGTCACATAGATGTTGCCGGGCCCGGTGATCATGTCGACCGGTGCGAGCTCGGTGCCATTTCCCGGCGCTCCGCTTGCCCCATCGCCATCTGTGTCGGTGCCGCCGTAAGCCAGCAGCGCCACGGCCTGCGCACCGCCCACTGCCCACACGTCGTCGACACCGAGCAGCGCAGCGGCGGCGAGAATCGTCGGGTGTGGCAGTCCGTCGAACTGAGCCTGCGGAGGGCTGGCGATCACCAGCGACTCCACTCCCGCAGTCTGGGCAGGCACCACGTTCATCACAACGCTCGACGGATAGACCGCGTTTCCGCCCGGCACATACAGCCCGACCCGCTCGACGGGGACCCATCGTTCGGTGACGGTGGCGCCCGGCGCCAGCGTGGTGGTGGTGTCGGTGCGGCGCTGATCGGCATGGACGGCGCGGGCACGGTCGATGGACACCTGCAGTGCGGCACGCACGTCGGCGTCGAGTTCGGCGAGCGCCTGAGTCAGAACGGCGGGCGGTACTCGGACGGTTTCCGGACGGACACCGTCGAAGGACTCGCCGTAGTCCAGCGCCGCGACGGCACCGCGCTCGGCGACCGCGTCGACGATCGGGCGAACCTTGGGCACCACGGCGTCCACGTCGACCCCGCCTCGCGGCAGCGCAGCACGCAGCTGCGCCGCGTTCAGGACGCGGTTACGCAGGTCGATACGGGACATCTGAAACTCGGCCATCGCCACAATTGTCCCTGATCAGTCCAGCTGAATAAAAATCCGGCGAGCCACGTCACCCTTAGGGTGGTTCCAGACCAGCGAATGGAGCCTGACTTGTCCGCAAAAGACCACCCCAACAATGCACCCGGCGTACCGATGCTCTTTCCGCCGTGGCTCGAACGCCTGCAGATCAAGTACATCAATCCGGCCCTGCGGCCGCTGTCGAAACGACTGCCCGGTTTCACGGTGATCAAGCACCGCGGTCGCACGTCAGGCACGCCCTACGAGACCATCGTCACCAGCTACCGCAAGGACAATGTACTGGCGGTCCTGCTTGCGCACGGCAAGACGAACTGGGTGAAGAACGTGCTCGCGGCGGGTGAAGCGGACGTGCATCTGTTCCGCGGCGAGGTCAAGGTCACCAACCCGAGAGTGCTCCCTGCCGGTTCCGACGACCCCAACCTCCCGCGGATCGCCCGCATGGGCGCCCGCCGGACCGGGGTCTTCGTCGCCGATATCGTTTGACGCCCCTGCCAGACTGCACGTATGGCGTGGCAGGTCTGGTTGGCGTTTTTCGGTGCTGCGATCGCGATCAGCGTCTCCCCGGGAGCCGGGGCCATCCAGTCGATGGCCACCGGCCTCACCCATGGTGTACGACGGGGCTACTGGAACATCCTCGGCCTGGAGATCGGCCTGATGCTGCAACTGGTGCTGGTGGCCGTCGGCCTCGGTGCGGCGGTGGCAAGCTCAGTCCTGGCCTTCAACATCATCAAGTGGATCGGCGTGGCCTACCTCGTCTACCTGGCCATCCGCCAGTGGCGGACTGCGACGATCGACCTGCGCGAACAGGTTGGTAAAGCCGTCGACGGCAGCCGCCTGGCCCTGGTCGCGCGCGGGTTCCTGGTAAACGCCACGAACCCCAAGGGTTTGGTGTTCTTCCTGGCGGTGCTTCCCCAGTTCGTCGTGCCGACGGCTCCCCTGCTGCCTCAATACCTGGCGATCGGCGTCACGATGATCGTCGTCGATCTCATCGTGATGGGTCTCTACACCGGGCTCGCAGCCCGTCTGCTGCAGTGGCTGCACACGCCTCGCCAACAGACCGTGCTCAACCAGGTGTTCTCCGGGTTGTTCGCGGCCGCAGCAGTGGTCTTGTCCCTGGTACGCCGCAGCGCGCCGGCGTAGCGAGCTTGGACAACGACGGTTAGATGTCCAGCCCGATGTCGAGCACCCGCACCGAATGGGTGAGCGCGCCGATCGCGAGGTAGTCGACGCCAGTGCCGGCGTACCCCGCGGCGCTGTCCAGGGTCAGCCCACCGGAGGATTCCAGCAGTGTCTTGGGTGATCGGGTGTCCCGGCGCTGCACGGCGATCTGGGTTTGCCAGACCGGGAAGTTGTCCAGCAGCACGAGCTCGACGTCCGCGGACAGCACCTCGTCGAGCTGTTCGAGGGAATCCACTTCGACCTCGCACTGCAGGTCGGGCGCTTCGGCGCGGACGGCCTTGAGCGCCGCCAGTACCGATCCGGCCGCGGCGACGTGGTTGTCCTTGATCAGCGCCGCGTCCCCCAGGCCCATCCGGTGGTTGACACCGCCACCGACCCGCACCGCGTATTTCTGCAGGGCCCGCAGTCCTGGCAGCGTCTTGCGGGTGTCGCGAATCTTGGCGTTGGTCCCCGCTACCGCATCGACCCAGGCGGCCGTCGCGGTCGAGATGCCGGACAAATGGCATACCAGGTTGAGCATGGTGCGCTCGGCGGTGAGAAGCTCACGTGTCGGCGCTTCGATGGTCAGCACCGGCGACTTTGCGTCCAGCCGGGCACCATCGTCGACGCGGTGGATCACCCGGTAGGCATCGGTGCCGATCACTTCGTCGAGCACCAGCAGCGCGATGTCGACGCCGGCGATCACCCCGGGTTCCCGGTTGACCATCGAGGCGGTGGTCATCGCGTCCGCGCCGACGGTGGCCAACGTGGTGATGTCGGGGCCGTAGCGCAGATCCTCCTCGAGCGCGCGGGCAACCGTGGCGCGGGCTTCGCTGCGCTCAGCTTCCGAAAGCGCCATCAGCACACCGCCGATGGCGTGTCGACGGCGATCCGGCCGCCGTTATAACGAATCGTGGACGAATGCTCTTGGGCCAAGTCGACATCGGGAAAGTCGCCACGGTGGTGACAGCCCCGACTTTCGCTCCTGGCCACCGCGGACGTGGCCACCGCACGCGCGGTGACGGTGAGCGCGGCGTCTTCAAAACTCTTGCGGCTGAGCGGTTCTAGGGCTCCCGCCCCGTCCAGAGTCTCGGCCAACAATCCCAACCCGGTCGCGTCGCGGACTACCGAGGCATGCGCGGACATCGCGCGTTGCAGAACGTCGCGGTCGACCACCTCGTGCCGACGGTCCTGCGGAGCACGGGCACGTACCGAACCGACCTGCATCGCATGGTCGGCCGCTGCGCGGCCCGCGCGTCCGCCCACAACCAACCCCTCCAGCAGGCTGTTGGAGGCGAGCCGGTTCGCCCCGTGCATGCCGGTGCGGGCCACCTCACCGGCTGCGAACAGGCCGGGCAGTTCGGTCCGGCCGTGCACATCGGTGAGCACGCCACCGCAGCTGTAATGCGCACCCGGCACCACCGGGATCGGATGCCGGGTCGGGTCGATGCCGGCGTCCGCACAGGCCGCCGCCACAGTGGGAAACCGGTCACCGAAGTCGGCGATGCGCCGGGCGTCGAGATACACACATTTCTCACCGGTTGCCGACAGCCGTGCATCGATCGCCGCGGCAACGACATCGCGCGGCGCCAGGTCGCCCATGGGATGCACGCCGTCGGTTACCGAATTCCCTTGTGAGTCAACAAGAACTGCTCCCTCACCACGTAACGCTTCGGTGATCAGCGGTCGTCGACCGCCGGCGTCGGCGTCGAACAGCATGGTGGGATGGAACTGGATGAACTCGATATCGCTGACCGCGACGCCGGCCCACAGGGCCAGTGCGACGCCGTCACCGGTCGAACCGGCCGGGTTGGTGGTGGCGGCATACAAATGCCCGAGACCGCCGGTGGCGAGGATGACCGCCGGCGCGTGCACGATGCCGGGACCGTCCGCGTTTCGCACCAGGACGCCGGTCACCGCGGCCTCGTCGCGCAGGATCTGCAGCGCGATGTGGTCACGCCGGATGTCGAGATTGGCTGCAGCCAGATCCAGAGCACGTTGCACCTCGGCTCCGGTCGCGTCGCCGCCGGAGTGGATGATCCGGCGGCGGGTGTGCCCGCCCTCGCGGGTCAGTGCCCAGCGCCCCGGTGTCAACTCGTCGAAGCGAGCGCCGCTCGCCACCAGGTCGGCAACCGCCGCGTGTCCGTCGGCCACGATCGACCGCACGGCATCCGGGTCGCACAGGTTGCCCCCGGCCGAGATCGTGTCGGCCACATGGGCGTCGACGGAATCGTCGTTGCCGGGCAACACGACCGCGATACCGCCCTGGGCATAGAACGTTGCGGTTTCGGCAGCCTTGCTCAAGACCACGACGCGCCGCCCCTGGTTGCGCGCGGCCAGCGCCGCCACCAGCCCGGCTACCCCGGTGCCGATCACCACGACGTCGGCACGCTGCTGCCACAGCCGCGACGCGCCACAGGCGAAGCTCGAGGTGGTCATTCGCCGCCGCCGGGCTGTCCGATCGCGATCATCCGCTGCACGCTGGCACGGCCCAGCCGGGCGGTTTCGGGGTCGACATGAACTTCATCGGCCCCCTCGACGAGGCAGCGCAGCAATGCCGCGGGCGTGATCATCTTCATGTACGTGCACGAAGCCCGGTCATTGACCGCGAGGAAGTCGACTTCCGGTGCGGCCCTGCGTAGTTGGTGCAACATGCCGACCTCGGTGGCCACCAGCACCTGCCGGGCGCGAGTCTCCCTCGCGGCGTCGAGCATGCCGCCCGTGGACAGGATCTTCACCCTGTCCTCGGGGACGGCGCCCTCACCGGCGAGGTACAGCGCCGAAGTGGCGCAACCGCATTCGGGGTGCACGAACAGCTCGGCGTCGGGGTGCGACCTGGCCTGCGCGGCCAGTTCATCGCCGTTGATTCCGGCGTGTACGTGGCATTCGCCGGCCCACACATGCAGGTTCTTGCGTCCGGTGACGCGCCGGACGTGCGCACCGAGGAACTGGTCAGGGCAGAACAGCACCTCGCGGTCCTCGGGAATCGACGCGACCACCTCGACGGCGTTCGACGACGTGCAGCAGACGTCGGTGAGCGCCTTCACCGCGGCGGTGGTGTTGACGTAGGAGACGACGACGGCACCTGGATGCTCGTCTTTCCACTCCTGAAGCTCCTGGGCGCTGATCGAATCGGCCAGCGAGCAACCGGCGCGCTGATCGGGGATCAGCACCGTCTTGTCGGGGCTGAGGATCTTGGCCGTCTCGGCCATGAAATGCACGCCGCAGAACACGATGGTGTCTTCCTGCGCCTCCGCGGCGATCCGCGACAGCGCCAGCGAGTCTCCGACGTGGTCGGCGACGTCCTGGATGGCCGGCAGCTGATAGTTGTGGGCAAGGAGCGTCGCGCCGCGCAGTTCTGCGAGGCGACGGATTTCAGCGGCCCATTCCTCGTCGCCCACGACTCCCGAATAGCCGTCGGGACCATCGACAATCCGGTCCGCGAGATCCCCTGCGCGCATTCCGTTGAGCACCGTCACGGCGGCCTCCTCATCGAAGTCAGGTTTTCGACTTATAATCGAAAACATGCAATATGGTAACACCGCGCACGAGGTGCTCGCCGTCGTGTTCCAGGTTCGCGATCTCAGCTCCAAGCAACCCGCGCTTAACGTGCTGTTATGGCAACGTGCGCTTGAGCCCGAGCGCGGCATGTGGTCGCTCCCCGGTGGCCGGCTGGGCGACGACGAAGATCTGACGAGCTCGGTCCGGCGCCAATTGGCAGAGAAGGTCGACCTGCGCCAGTTGGCTCACCTGGAGCAGCTCGAGGTGTTCTCCGACCCTGCCCGGACGCCCGGTGTGCGTACGATCGCGTCGACATTCCTGGGACTGGTGCCCTCCCCCGCCGTCCCAGCCCTGCCGGCGGACACCCACTGGCACCCGGTCAACGAACTGCCCCCGATGGCGTTCGACCACGCGCCCATGGTCGAGCACGCGCGTACCCGGCTGGCCGCCAAACTGTCCTACACCAATATCGGGTTTGCGTTGGCTCCAAAAGAATTCGCGCTCTCGTCACTGCGTGATGTGTACAGCGCGGCGCTCGGCTACCAAGTCGACGCGACCAACCTGCAGCGCGTGCTGGAACGCCGCAACGTCATCACCCGCACCGGCACCACCGCGCGGTCCGGCCGCAGCGGAGGCCGCCCCGCAGCCCTGTACCGCTTCACCGAGTCGCGCTATCGAGTCACCGACGAGTTCGCAGCATTACGGCCGCCCGGGTGAGTCGACTGGCTTCTTAGACCCTTCTTAAGCAAGAATGCCCCGATGGACTTGGGCACTGCCGCCAGCAGAAGCGGAGCCGAGTGGATCGGGTGCGCGCCACACGAAGAGCTCGATCGAAACGCCCGGCCCCAGTTGCCCAGCGATGACGCGTTCTACGTGCCTCCTGCGGGCTTTCAACACGCCGAACCCGGCACGGTCCTGCGCACCCGCGACGTCGAGGTCGCTTTCCTCGGCCTGATTCCCCAACGCTTCCATGCCACCCAGTTGCTGTATCGCTCTACCGACCGCAACGGCGTCGCCGAGGCCGCCACGACCACGATGATCATGCCGCCCGACCCGAAGCCGAACTGCCCGATCGTCTCCTACCAGTGCGCAATCGACGCAATCTCAGGGCGCTGCTTTCCCTCCTACGCCCTGCGCCGCCGCGCGACCGCACCCGGGGCGCTGGCTCAATTCGAGTTCCTCCTGATCACCGCCGCACTCGCCGAGGGCTGGGCCGTCTCGGTCCCCGACCACGAGGGCATCGACGGCATGTGGGGCGCGCCGTACCAACCCGGGTACCACGTTCTCGACGGCCTGCGGGCCGCGCTGAACTGCGAACGCCTGCCCCTGTCGGCGTCAGCGCCCATAGGTTTGTGGGGTTATTCCGGCGGCGGGCTGGCCAGCGCGTGGGCCGCCGAGATGAGCGGTTCCTACGCACCCGAGCTCAACATCGTCGGCGCCGTGCTCGGCTCACCCGTCGGCGACCTCGGACATACGTTCCGCAAGCTCAACGGGACGGTGTTCTCCGGGCTGCCGGCGCTCGTGGTTGCCGCGCTCGCCGACATCTATCCCGGGCTCAACCGGGTGATCGCCGAGCATGTCACCGTCGAGGGCCGCAAGCTACTGGATCGGCTGCACACGATGAGCACTGTCGAAGCCGTGCTGCGGTTGGCGCGAACCGACATGGACGATCTGGTCGACCTGCCCCTGGAACAGATTCTCGACGACCCCGAAGTGACCCGGGTGTTCGACGACATCAAGCTCGGCGTGGCCGCACCGAACCCGCCGGTGCTGATCATCCAGGCGGTCCATGACGAGCTGATCTCAGTGGACGTCATCGACGAACTGGCCGACGCCTACATCAGCGGCGGCTCCCACGTGACCTATCACCGCGACCTGTTCAGCGAACACCTGCTGCTTCACCCCATGTCAGCCCCGATGGCCTTGCGCTGGCTGACCGACCGGTTCGCCGACCGCCCGCTCAGCGAGCACTTGATGCGTACAAAATGGCCGACGCTGCTCAACCCGATGACCTATACCGGTATGGCCCGACTCGCCGGGATCGCGATTAAAGTGGCTACCGGGCGGGCAATCGGGCGGCGTCCGCTCTGACCAGTTGGATCCGGCCCGCCCCGAATCGGGTTCCGATGATCTACACCAGTCGCACACCCGCGGCGCCACTGCGCGAGTACGTCGACCACCTGTGGTGCATCACCGACGGCCCTGCGACCGCTGAGCGAATACTCCCCTCCGGCACAACCGAACTGGTCATCAACCTTGGCGACGATGCCATTCACATCGTGAAAGACCCAGCAGGACAACACCTCTCGGGCGCCGCAGTATCCGGACCGTACCGTTGTTCGTTCGACATCGACGCTCGACGGCACGCCGCGATGGTCGGTGTTCACTTCAAACCGGATGGCACACAGGCAATCCTGGGTGTACCCCCATTGGAATTGCTCGACCGCCACATCGATCTCGCGGAGTTGTGGCACTCCGAGGCCGACACCCTTCGGTCTAGAGTCTGTGAAGCTACTTCGGCGTCGGAACGCATCGCGCTGATCGAGTCTGCGCTGCTGACCAGGCTCCGCACGGATCATCCGGCACCCGCGGCAATGACCGACATCGTGAAAGCCCTGGAGCCAGGGTGCACTCATCCGCCGATGGAGGCGATGGCACGACGGGCCGGGCTCAGCCATCGCACGTTCATCGAGGCCTTCAGCGCCAGGGTGGGGATGACGCCAAAGCGATTCTTCCGGGTACGGCGGTTCCGGCGCGCACACCATGCCGTCGGATCCGCGCAATCGCCGGACTGGTCACGCTTCGCCGTTGAACACGGCTACGCCGACCAATCACACCTGATCCGCGAATTCCAGGATTTCTCCGGGATGACGCCCGCCGACTATCTCCGTAGGCGTACGCGCGTCGCCAAGGACGACCATATCGCGCTCGAACCGTAGTCAATTTTGTTCAATACATCGTCGAACAGGTATCGCACAATGCGGGCATGTCTGGTCACGTTGCTTACCGAACCGGCGCGGTCCGCTACCAGGTCACCGACGTTGCGCGGGCAATCGCCTTCTACACCGAACGCCTCGGATTCGAGCTGGCACTGCAGGGTCGAGGTGCGTTCGCCGCTGTCGTCAACGGTGACCTCACCCTGTGGCTGAGCGGCCCGGATAGTTCAGGTGCGCGTCCGATGCCTGACGGAAGTCGGCAGACACCCGGAGGCTTCAACCGGTTTGTGCTCGAGGTCGACGACCTCGACGCAGGGATCGCCGATTTGCGCGGGCGCGGCGTGGTGTTCCGCAATACGGTCGAGGAGGGTCCGGGCGGCCGGCAGATCCAGATCAGCGATCCTGACGGCAATCCGATCGAAGTCTTCGAACCGGCAGCCGTCAGGCCATCGGCGGGCTGACCGCAGGCGGCAACGCCGGGTAAACCGGTGTCTCAGCAGGTGGCCACGCGCCGAGATCGTCGCGGGGCGTCGACACGGCGATCAGCGCGTATGCGAGAGCCGCCATCGCAGCCGGGAACAGGATGGTGGCCGCCAGCTGCAGCGGTGTATGCCCGAAGAACACCGGGGCTGCCTCCACGACGTAATGGACCCGATCTTCGGGCGTCACCGGAGCACCGGCGATGTCGAGGGTGCCGTAACGCCGGTGCACCAGTGCCGCGCCTACACCGGCTGCCGCGGCCGCGGCAGCCGCGCAACCCACTGCCAGCGCGGTCAGGAGCACGGGTCCGCGATGCGCCCGCCACTGCCACAGCGCCACGGCGGATACCACCGCAAGGACCACCAGCAGCCCGACGAACATGAACGCCGCGGTGAAGAAATGGTCGGATTCACTGCCGAGGTAGGCGTGGATCCGCTCCCCGCTGCGAGTTAATGCGACCACGCCGCGAATCGGTGGGGCCAGCCAGGCCCACAGCACGCCGAACAGCGCGCCGGCAATGGTCAGCGCCACCACCACGATCACCACCGCGCGAGAGCGCGAGATACGCGGGCCGCCCGGAACATTGGCGGGCACAGCGACTGCCGTGTCCTGCTCGTCGTTCGAAATGCTCATCGCTTCGTCTCGAGTTCCGTGGAATCCACCTGTCCATGCCGCGCGCATTTGGCCCACCAACCGTCCGGGCGCACCTGGACAATCATCCGGCGACCACATTCGGCACAGAACCGCGGGGGTTCGAGACCGAGCTGAGCGGCCGTCGGCATGGTGCTACCCGCCGGGCCACCGGTGTAGACGTTGTAAAGGCCGGCGCCGACGGGCGCGGGCAGCGCCGGAACTTCCTCGATCATCACCACCCCGTTCTACAGGGTTGCGTTGAGCGCCTTGATCGGCATCTGCAGATCGTCGAGCAGTTCCAGGTCGGCCTCGGCCGGCCGCCCCAGCGTGGTGAGGTAGTTGCCGACGATGACGGCGTTGATGCCGCCCAGGATGCCCTGCTTGGCGCCGAGGTCGCCGAGGGTGATCTCGCGACCACCCGCGAACCGCAGCATGGTGCGCGGCAGGGCCAGCCGGAACGCCGCGACGGCCCGCAGCGCGTCGGAAGCGGGCAGCACCTCCAGGTCACCGAACGGGGTGCCCGGGCGAGGGTTGAGGAAGTTCAGCGGAACCTCGTGCGGGTTGAGTTCGGCGAGATTGGCCGCGAACTCGGCGCGCTGCTCCAGCGTCTCCCCCATGCCGAGGATGCCGCCGCAGCACACCTCCATGCCGGCTTCGCGGACCATGCGCAGCGTGTCCCAGCGCTCTTCCCAGGTGTGGGTGGTCACCACGTTGGTGAAGAAGGACCGCGCCGTCTCCAGGTTGTGGTTGTAGCGGTGCACGCCCATATCGGCGAGGCGCTGGACCTGTTCCTCGGTGAGCATGCCCAGCGAGCAGGCGATCTGAATGTCGACCTCATTGCGGATGGCCTCGATGCCCGCGGCCACCTGAGACAGCAGGCGCTCGTCCGGGCCGCGGACCGCGGCGACGATGCAGAACTCGGTGGCGCCGGTCTTGGCGGTCTGCTTGGCCGCCTCGACCAAGCTCGGAATGTCCAGCCACGCGCTGCGCACCGGCGACGCGAAAAGCCCTGACTGTGAACAGAAGTGGCAGTCCTCGGGGCAACCGCCGGTCTTGAGGCTGATGATGCCCTCGACCTCGACATCGGGGCCACACCACTTCATCCGGACGTCATGAGCCAGTTCGAGCAGGGCGTCGAGCCGATCGTCGGGCAGTTGCAGCACCTGCAGCGTCTGGTCCTGATCGAGGCCGACGCCGCGCTCCAGCACCTGCTCGCGGGCCACACCCAATACGTCCACGGCTGCCTGCGTCACGAATGTCCTCCTGGATCGTTGATTTCAACCTGTCGGCCGTGCCGACAATTGAACACGTCGGCGGGCCGACAATTGAACACCGTTCAGGTTAGGGTAGCGGTGTGCAACTCCACAAACCGGACGTGGTGGCAGCGGCGACGGTGATCCTCGACAACTACGGCATCGGCGACCTGACAATGCGGCGCCTTGGCCGTGAGCTCAACGTCAGCCCGGGCGCTCTGTACTGGCACTTCGCCAACAAGCAGGAGCTGCTGGGGGCAGTGGCGGACCACATCTTGGCGTCCGCCCGCACCGATGCCGCGGCGTTGGGCTGGCGCGAACGGATTCATGACATCTGCCGCGCGTTGCGCGACGCGCTGCTGTCCCACACCGACGGCGCCGAACTCGTGTCGTCGAGCTTCGCGGCCGGGCAATCGACGGCCGTCGTCGGACTCCTCGCGCAACTGACCGACGCGGCGCGCGATGCGGGGATTGATTCCGACGACGCCGAACTGGCCGCTCGGACGGTGATCTACTACGTGCTCGGGTTCACCGTCGACGAACAGTCCCGGTTGCAGTGGGACGCCGCCGGCGCGCTGACCGACGAGCAGTCGGTAATGGCCGAAGACCCCTCTGCGCGCTTCACCTTCGGGCTCGACCTGCTCGTCGACGGCTTGTCCGTGCACGGCAGCGCCGAACGTCGGCTTCCCGTCGAGTAAACGCCGAAATCTGGCTCGTAAGCCCACTTGATCTGACTGCAATCTCGACTTGATAAGTCGGCTTGAAGCGCAACCGCGCCAGTAACGGCACGGCGGTCCGAGGCGAATTTTCCGCCACAGCGATTACCCGGCCTCCGCCCTCGCAATCTCGCTAAACCTTGTGGGCGGAAAGCGCCATTTTTGTCGGTGGTCGAATGTATGTTCGAAACATGCAGGCGGGTGGTGAGGCGGTGGCGGGGTTGCGGGCCGCCTTCGACACGTTCGCCTCCTGCGATTTCGCGTCGTTGACCCGGGCCGAGCTGCTCGCGGTGCTCGACGAGTACGAGACCCTGACCTGTCAGACGCCGGCCGTGTGGCATCGGCTGCTGGCCCAGCTGCAGGCTGGCGCCACGGCCAAGGAGCTGGGCGCCAAGTCGTGGAACGAGGTGCTACGGATCCGGTGGCGGCTGTCCACCGCCGAGGCCGGTCGGCGCTTGGCTGAGGCTGGCGAGCTGGGGCCGCGCCAAGCCCTGACCGGTGAGGTGCTGCCGGCGGTGCTGCCTGCGGTGGCCGCCGCCCAACGCGCCGGGCTGATCAACACCGATCACGTCAAGGTCCTGCGCGACGCAGTCCATCACCTACCGGAGTGGGTGGACACCACGACGCGGGAACAGTTCGAACTCGACCTGGTCCGGGTCGCCGTCGGGGTGGGCCCCAAGGAACTCAAGGAAACCGCCGAGCTGCGGTTGTTCCTGCTCGATCAGGACGGACCCGAACCCGACGACACCGAACGCGCCCGCAAACGCGGCGTCAACATGGCCAAACAGGGCCGCGACGCGATGACCGGTCTGACCGCCAACCTCACCCCCGAAGCCGCCGCCGTCTGGGAGGTACTGCTCGCCAAATTCGCCGCGCCCGGCATGTGCAACCCCGACGACGACGAACCCTGCACCACCGGCACCCCCACCCAGGCCCAGATCGACAACGATCACCGCACCCTGGCCCAACGCCAACACGACGCCCTGCTGGTCATCGGACGCATCGCGTTGATGAGCGGGGACCTCGGGCAACTCAACGGCCTACCGGTGTCGGTGATCATCCGCACCACGCTGCAAGATTTGGAATCGCGCGCCGGGATCGGGGTCACCGGCGGCGGAAAGAAGCTTCCCATCACAGATGTCATCCGGATGGGCGGGCACGCCAACCACCACCTGGCGATCTTCGACCAGGCCACCGGAGCGGCCCTGGACTACTACCGGGCGCGGCGCACCGCCAGCGCGGCCCAGCGGATCATGCTCATCGCCCGCGACGGCGGCTGCACCAAACCGGGCTGCACCGTCGGCGCCTACGGCTGCCAGGTGCATCACGCCGCCGCCGATTGGTCCGACGGCGGCAACACCAACGTCGACGAGATGACCCTGGCCTGCGGCCCCGACAACCGCCTCGTCAACAGCGATAACGGCTACACCACCACCATCAACGCCCGCGGCGACGTCGAATGGCACCCACCACCCGAGTTGGACCACAGCCAACAGCGCATCAACTACCACCACCGGCCCGAACTGCTCCTCACCCCACCCGAGGAACCCGACGGGGAACTCACGCCGGACCCCGAACCGGTACCAGAGCAGGAATCGACGCAGAACCCGGCGCCGGGCAACGAGCGGGACCTGAAACAGGATCCGGAGTGGGTATCAGACGAGGACTCGAAACAGCACGTGAACCAGGACCCGCAGTGGGACCTGGACTGGGACACCGACTTCGACGAATCCACACCGATCCCACCCAATGTCGAACACCTCTGGAACCCAGATGCGTCCGGCCCAGAGCCGTTCGACCCCGGGCTTCCGCCCGGCTGGATTCTGCTCGACGACAGCCCACCCTCGAACGAAACTCGCCAGGACACATACCCATACGCCGACCCCGACCCATGCGAACCCATCAACGACCACGCCCTCAGCGGCACAACAGTGCGCGGTCCCTGACGAGCTAGGCAAGCCCCGCGCTTGCCCGACCCGTCGCGCCCCACCGCGACACGCACGCGGCTGCCGGGACATGTGGCAGATGTGAGTGCTATTACGGCATCCCGCGGTTGACGATCGCCTCCAGCGCCGCGACGGACGCCGGCACGCCGGAGATGTCTACCGAACCAACCCGCGTCCACGCCCACAGGGCGAGCTCGGCCACCGGAGCTGTGGCCCGCGCGGTCGGTTCACCGCCGGTCGCCCGTGTCGCTCGTGGCAACTCACCCGCCACGCCGACCTCGACCAGCCAGCGCTGCCCGACATCGGGAGCGACGAACTCGACCACAGCGGCCGGCTCATACATCGTGCCCTCGGGCTGCCAGCCCCACATCACGTCCACCGCGTGATCGACGGCGCCCGCCGCGACCTCGGCATCGATGGGTCCGATCGGCACGGCTGCGGCCAGCTCGGCGTCGACGCGGTGCATGGTCGCCTCGTAGGTCTGCATCCGCCGGGTGAAGCCGACCGTCTGATCCGGCGGCCACCACGACCACCGTGGCTCGCTGTCATCAAGCCGCCGAAGTTGTTCCAGCAGCAGGGTCGTCGCTCGCTCACGCAATGCCAGCATGTCGCTGACGGCGCCGGGGCGAGCAGGTTTGGCTTGTTCGACGGCGGGCAGGTCATCGTCGGTGCGGGCGTTCCGGGCCAGCACGCCGGCCCAGAAAAAGTGCACCTCGGTCAGGTGCCACAGTAGATCTGCGGCGCTCCACTCAGGACACGTCGGGCAGCGGCCGTCTGGCGGGATTCCCGCCAGGACGTCGGCGAGCCGCTGCGACTCGGCACGGATGATCGCAACACGTTCCATTCGACCAGCATGTCAGCCGATCGGGTGCTCCACACGTTTGTCGCCGTCCCAGCGTCGCAACCCGACGACACGGCCGGCGATCTCGGCCGGCCGCCCGGCGATGCGCAGGGCGAGCGCCAGTTTCGTGGGTGGCAGCCGCCGCGCCAAGGTGACGTGCGGCGTCCATTGCCCGGTCTCGGCATGCGGCATCGGGGCCGGTTCCGTGTACGGCAGACACGACCGGTACACCTCGGCCTGCACCTCGAGGAGCTCCGGTGACGGCACCAGCAGCCGGGCCAGCACCCCGGCCGACCGGCCGAAGATCAGGGTGGCCCCGAGCCGGCACGGCAGCGGTAACCGGTCGAGCGTCGGCAGCAGCAGAGTCTCCACCTGTGGGTCGATGTACTGGGCGACGGTCAAGGTGGCGTGTGGCCGGCCGGCCGGGGCCTGACTGGGAATCCCCGCCTCGCGCAATCCATCCCAGATGTGGCGGACGGCCGCTTCGGTGTCCGCATCGAAGACGAGCTCGACGGAATGGACCATTCAGACCAAGCCTGCAATCCAGTCACCATCGAATGCCGCAGCGCTGAGTGCCGCGAACTCTTCGGGGTTGGCGCTGCCGGCGCCCGCGGGCAGCGCCGCACGCACCGGCGCCAGCTCGGCAAGCGCCTCCCGATTGCCCTGCTCGGCGATGCCCGGTTCAGCAGGCCACGCGCCGATCACCAATCCCGCACATGGAATCCCTTGTCCGGCAAGTGATTCCAACGTCAACGCGGTGTGGTTGAGGGTACCCAGGCCGGGTGAGACCACCACCAGTACCGGAGCCGAAAGGTCCGCTGCGAGATCGCGCAGGGTAACTCCGTCGGCACCAAGTTCCACCAGCAGACCCCCCGCCCCCTCAACGAGTGTCAGCCGGCCCGGCGCGTCGACCGTCCGCACCGCCGCGACCAGGTCGGTGCGGGACGGCAGCGCCAGTCCAGCACGGCCGGCGGCCGCGACCGGCGCCAGCGGTTCGGGATAGCGCCAGCCGCCGTGCAGTTCGACGGCCCCGGACAGCCGGCGGACCTCGCCGAGATCGTCGTCACCGTCGATGGTCCCGGTCTGCACGGGCTTGCACACCGCGACGTCCAACCCGGCCAGGCGGGCTGCGCAGGCCAGTGCCGCGGTGGTCACTGTCTTCCCGACGCCGGTATCGGTGCCGGTCACGGTGAGAACGCTCATGTTCGTGCGGTGGCGAGCACTTCGGTCAGCACCCTGCCGGCCAGTTCCATCTCGTCATCCGACAGCGAGGCCCGCGCGGTCAACCGCAACCGCGACGTCCCGGCGGGAACAGTCGGCGGGCGGAAGCAACCGACCCGCACACCACGTTCAAGACAGGCCGCCGCCGCTGCCACCGCGACTTCGGGTTCACCCAGGATCACCGACACCACCGCCGAGTCGGGCTCTGCGGCGACACCCGATATCCGGGCCAGCTCGGCGGCCCGGGACAGCACGGCGCCGGCACGATGCGGCTCGGAAATCAGCACACGCAGTGCCGCCCATGCCGCACCGACAGCGGCAGGCGCCAGGCCGGTGTCGAAAATGAACGGCCGGGCAGCGTCGATGAGGTGCGCCCGCACGGCATCCGGACCCAGAACCACGCCGCCCTGGCTGCCCAACGCCTTCGACAGCGTCGTGGTCATCACCACGTCCGGCGCCCCGGCGAGACCGACCTCGTAGAGCAGACCCTGCCCACAGGGCCCACGCACCCCGAGACCGTGCGCCTCGTCCACGATCAGCAGCGCACCGTGGCGTCGACACACCGAATGCAGTTCGCGCAGCGGGGCCAGGACGCCGTCGGCACTGAACACCGATTCGGTCAGGACCACGGCCCGGTCCTCGGTGCGTGCAGCCAGGGCTGCTTCGACCGCGGCGACGTCTCGGTGCGGCGTGACCGTCACCCTGGCCCGCGACAGCCGGCAGGCGTCGACGAGCGAGGCGTGAGTGAGCGCGTCGGACACCACGAGGGATCCGGGGCCGGACAGCGCCACGACGGCGCCGAGGTTCGCGGTGTAACCCGATGAGAAGACGAGCGCCGATTCGGCTCCGACGAAGGACGCCAACGCCGTCTCGAACCCTTCGTGCAGCTCGGTGTTTCCGGTGACGAGGCGAGAGCCACCGGCACCGGCGCCCCAGGTGCGCAACGCTTCGACGCCGCCGTCGAGCACCTCGGGGTGCTGGGACAACCCCAGGTAGTCGTTGGACGCCAGATCGAGTTCGGCGCCTACCGGTGGCCGGGCGCGCAGCTCGCGGCGTAGTCCAGCGTCACGGCGCTGTTGTTCGACGTCGGCCAGCCAGGCCAGTGGCGAAAGACCGGTGCGTGTCACGTGAGCTCCTAACGGGACAATTGAACACCGTTCAGGTTAATGCACGCGCGACGCCGACCATCGCCGCGGTTATCTGGCCGATCTCATCAGGCGTGCAGATATACGGCGGCATCGCGTACACCAGATTGCGGAACGGGCGCAGCCAGACCCCGTGCCGCAATGCGGCCGCAGTCGCCACCCGCATGTCCACGGGCTCGGCCATCTCGACGACGCCGATCGCGCCCAGCACCCGGACATCGGCGACACCGGGCAGCGCACGGGCCGGTTCGAGTCCCTCTCGCAAACCCGCTTCGATGGCCTGCACCTGCGCGCGCCAGTCGCTGGTGACCAGAAGCTCAACGGCCGCCACGCCAACGGCGCATGCCAGCGCGTTGGCCATGAAGGTGGGTCCGTGCATGAGTGCGCCGGGCTGCCCTGAGCTGATGGTCTGGGCGATCCGCCCGGTACACAGCGTGGCAGCCAGGGTGATGTATCCACCGGTGAGCGCCTTGCCGACGCACATGATGTCCGGACTGACCCCGGCGTGTTCCGCGGCGAAAAGCTCACCGGTCCTCCCGAAGCCGGTGGCGATCTCGTCGAAGATCAGCAGGACGTCGTGGCGATCGCAGATGGCGCGCAGATCGGACAGATAGCGCGGATCGTGAAACCGCATCCCGCCCGCGCCCTGCACGACTGGTTCCACGATCACGGCAGCGAGTTCGTCGGCCTGCCGGGCAAGCTGTTTCTCGAATGCCGCGCTGTAAGCCGGGTCGTAGTTGGCGGGAACCTGGGGCGCGAACTCCTGCGCGATGAGGACGTCGGTCCACAGCGAGTGCATGCCGCCGTCGGGGTCGCACACGCTCATCGGGGTGAACGTGTCGCCGTGGTAACCGCCACGCCAGGTCATCAGCCGGTGTTTGGCACCGCGGCCCAGGCTGCGCCAGTACTGCAGTGCCATCTTGACCGCGACCTCGACAGACACCGAACCGGAGTCGCTGAAGAACACGGTTTCCAGGCCGTCCGGGGTGAGCTCCACGAGCAGTTGCGCCAGCCGTGCCGCCGGCCCATGCGTCAAACCGCCGAACATGACGTGGTTCATGGTGGCCATCTGGTTGTTGATGGCTTGGTCCAGGACGGGGTGCCCGTGACCATGCACGGCCGTCCACCACGACGCCATCGCATCGAGCACCTGGATCGGCCGTCCATCGCTGTCAGCGGGATCGATCACCGTCAGCCACGCGCCCTTGGCTCCGACCGCCACCACCGGCGGCAATGCCTCGGCCCCGATCGTGCTGTAGGGGTGCCAGATGTGAGCCGTATCGATGGCACTGATCTGCGCTGGAGTCAGATCGGCCACAGACCGGCAGCCTAGCCCTTTGCTCATAGAAGGTGATGACGGCATCCGAAATATGAGCGCCAGGCTGTTCTTAGGTAAATTGACCTCCGATCATGATGACCCTTGCCCCGCCGCGGCCGGCGCCAGTAACCGACGATTCGCGCGCCAAACCCGTGTCTTTGGGCACCCGGAAGTCGGGTTTCTACCGGCACGATCTCGACGGCCTGCGCGGGATAGCTATCGCGCTGGTCGCGGTGTTTCATGTGTGGTTCGGCCGGGTTTCCGGTGGTGTGGACGTGTTCCTGGCCTTGTCGGGGTTCTTTTTCGGCGGCAAGATCCTGCGGACGGTCCTGACCCCGGGGGCTTCGCTGTGGCCGGTGTCCGAAGTGGTCCGCCTTGTACGACGCCTCCTACCTGCGTTGGTGGTAGTGCTCGCGGCATCGGCGGTGCTGACCATTCTGATCCAGCCCGAAACACGGTGGGAAACGTTTGCCGACCAGAGCCTGGCGAGTCTCGGCTACTACCAGAACTGGGAATTGGCCAACACCGCAGCGGATTACCTGCGCGCCGGTGAGGCGGTCAGTCCGCTCCAGCACATCTGGTCGATGTCGATCCAGGGACAGTTCTACATCGCGTTTCTCGCGCTGATTTTCGGGCTCGGCTTCCTGTGCCGCCGACTGTTCGGCCGGCACCTGCGGACGGTTTTCATCGTGGTGCTGGGCGCCTTGACCATCGCGTCCTTCGTGTACGCGATCATCGCGCACAACGCTGATCAGGCCACCGCGTACT
The DNA here is from genome assembly GCF_053483975.1 of Mycolicibacterium sp. XJ870. NCBI lineage: Bacteria > Bacillati > Actinomycetota > Actinomycetes > Mycobacteriales > Mycobacteriaceae > Mycobacterium > Mycolicibacterium sp. XJ870. The sequence continues at coordinate 2,046,541 of NZ_JBEFTI010000001.1, read as the reverse complement.
ACAACAGCTTCGCGCGGGCTTGGGAGCTGCTCCTCGGGGCGCTTGCCGGCGCGGTCGTGTCGTTTGTCCGGTGGCCGATGTGGCTGCGCACGGTCGTCGCCTTCGTCTCACTGGCCGCGATCCTGTCCTGTGGCGCGTTCATCGACGGCGTCAAGGAGTTCCCCGGGCCGTGGGCATTGGTACCGGTGGGTGCGACAGTGCTGTTCATCCTGTCGGCGGCCAACCGACCGGCCGGCGAACGACTCCCGGCGCCCAACCGGATGCTGGCGACGAAACCGTTCGTGTCGCTGGGCGCGATGGCCTACTCGTTGTATCTGTGGCACTGGCCGCTGCTCATCTTCTGGTTGTCGTACTCAGGCCACGGGCACGCCAATTTCCTCGAAGGCGCCATCGTGCTGCTGGTGTCGGGCGTGCTGGCCTGGCTCACTACGCGCTACATCGAGGAACCGCTGCGCGCACAGTCGGTCAAGGCACCAGCCCCGGCGATCCCGCTGCGGGCGCGGCTGCGCCGCCCGACGATCGTGCTGGGCTCGATCGTCGCTCTGCTGGGCGTTGCGTTGACGGCGACCTCCTTCACCTGGCGCGAACACGTCACGGTGCAACGGGCGAACGGCAAAGAGTTGTCCGGGCTTTCAGCCCGTGACTACCCGGGTGCGCGGGCACTGATCAACAACGTGCGAGTGCCCAAGTTGCCGATGCGCCCGACGGTGTTGGAAGCCGAAGACGACCTGCCGGCCTCCACGAACGAGGGCTGCATCAGCGACTTCGGCAATATCGACGTAATCAACTGCACCTACGGCGACAAGGCCGCAACACGCACCATCGCGCTGGCCGGCGGCTCACACGCCGAGCACTGGATCACCGCGCTCGACCTGCTCGGCCGATTGCAGAACTTCAAAGTGGTGACCTACCTCAAGATGGGCTGCCCGCTGACGACCGAGCCGATGCCACTCGTGATGGGCGACAACCGGCCGTATCCGAAATGCCGCGACTGGAACCAGCGGGTGATGGCCAAGCTGATCTCCGACCAGCCCGATTTCGTGTTCACCACCTCGACGCGACCATGGAACATCAAGCCCGGCGACGTGATGCCGAGCACTTACCTCGGAATATGGGACACCTTGTCGCAGAACAACATTCCCATTCTTGCGATGCGCGATACGCCGTGGCTGGTGCGCAACGGCGAGCCGTACTTCCCGGCTGACTGTCTGGCCAACGGAGGCGACGCCATCTCATGCGGCATCGACCGGTCCAAGGTACTGTCCGACCACAACCCGACACTGGATTACGTCGGGAGGTTCCCGCTGTTGAAGCCACTCGACATGAGCGATGCGGTGTGCCGTGAGGACTACTGCCGCGTGGTGGAGGGAAATGTGTTGCTCTATCACGATTCTCACCACATCTCGACGACCTATATGCGGACCATGACCAACGAGCTCGGCCGCCAGTTGGCGGCAGCCACCGGCTGGTGGTGAACGCCGTGACATCGCAGATGTCCCCGCGCCCTCCGCTCCCCACGACGATGTCGACGGTGTGGCCCGGTGAGGCCTACCCGCTCGGCGCCACCTATGACGGCGCAGGGACCAACTTCTCGCTGTTCTCCGAGGTCGCCGAACGCGTCGAGCTGTGCCTCGTCGCCAAGGACGGTTCCGAAGAGCGGATCAACCTCGAAGAGGTCGACGGGTACGTCTGGCACGCCTACCTGCCCACCGTGACGCCCGGGCAGCGGTACGGATACCGCGTGCACGGCCCCTGGGATCCCGGTGCCGGGCACCGCTGCGACCCGAGCAAGCTGCTGCTGGACCCTTACGGGAAGTCGTTCCACGGTGACTTCGACTTCACCCAGGCGCTGTTCTCCTACGACCTGACCGCCGACCCGCCTGGCAGCGGCACCCCACCCCGGATCGACTCGCTGGGCCACACGATGACCAGCGTGGTGATCAACCCGTTCTTCCAGTGGGGCTCCGACCGCGCCCCCAAGACGCCGTACCACGACACCGTGATCTACGAGGCCCACGTCAAGGGCATGACCCAGACTCATCCCGGCATCCCCGAGGAACTGCGCGGCACCTACGCCGGGCTGAGCCACCCGGTCATCATCGATCACCTCAAGTCGCTCAACGTCACCGCGATCGAGTTGATGCCGGTGCACCAGTTCATGCACGATCACCGACTGCTGGACCTGGGCCTGCGAAACTACTGGGGCTACAACACCATTGGCTTCTTCGCGCCGCACTTCCAGTACGCCGCGACCCGGCACGCGGGCGGTGCGGTGGCCGAGTTCAAGACGATGGTCAAGGCGTTCCACGACGCGGGCATCGAGGTCATCCTCGACGTCGTCTACAACCACACCGCAGAAGGCAACCACCTGGGGCCGACCATCAACTTCCGGGGCATCGACAACGCCGCCTACTACCGGCTCCTGGACGGCCAGCCCGAGTTCTACAAGGACTTCACCGGAACCGGCAACAGCCTCAATGCGCGCCATCCACACACCCTGCAACTCATCATGGATTCGTTGCGGTACTGGGTGATGGAGATGCACGTCGACGGGTTCCGTTTCGATCTGGCCTCCACCCTGGCGCGGGAATTCTATGACGTCGACCGGCTTTCGGCATTCTTCGATCTGGTGCAGCAGGATCCGGTGGTCAGCCAGGTGAAACTGATCGCCGAACCGTGGGATGTCGGTGAGGGCGGATACCAGGTCGGCAACTTCCCAGGTTTATGGACTGAATGGAACGGGAAATATCGCGACACTGTGCGCGATTACTGGCGGGGAGAACCCGCAACCCTGGGCGAGTTCGCCTCCCGGCTGACGGGTTCGTCGGACCTCTACGAGGCGACCGGACGACGGCCGAGCGCCAGCATCAACTTCGTGACCTGTCATGACGGGTTCACTCTCAACGATCTGGTGTCCTACAACGAGAAGCACAACGACGCCAACGGTGAGGACAATCGCGACGGCGAGAACCACAACCGGTCCTGGAACTGCGGCGTAGAGGGCCCCACCGACGATGCCGACATCCTGGCGCTGCGGGGCAAGCAGATGCGCAACATCGTGTGCACCCTGATGCTCTCGCAGGGCACGCCGATGATCGCCCACGGTGACGAGATCGGCCGGACGCAGCTCGGCAACAACAATGTGTACTGCCAGGACTCGGAACTGTCGTGGATGGACTGGTCGCTGTGCGAGACGAACGCCGACCAACTCGAATTCACCCGCAAGGTGGTCGACTTCCGCAAGCGGCATCCGGTTTTCCGGCAGCGCCGATTCTTCGAGGGTAAACCGATCCGCAGCGGGGATCAGGTCCGTGACATCGCCTGGCTGACCCCGGCCGGCGTGGAAATGACCCCCGAGGACTGGAACACCGGACTTGGCACCTGCGTCGCGGTCTTCCTCAACGGCGACGCCATCCCGGCCCCCAACGCCCGTGGCGAGAGGGTGATCGACGACTCATTCCTGTTGTGTTTCAACTCGAATGACCACGCACAGGATTTCGTCACACCCAACGGCGACTACGCCACGGAGTGGACCGCCGACCTCGACACCGCAAACCCGACCGGCGATTCGGACTTTGTGGTGGCCGCCGGCGAGAAGATTTCACTGCAGGCCCGGTCACTTCTCGTCCTTCGCAAGACGGCCTGACCCGTGACCGCTCCGGTGCTCTCGACGTATCGGCTCCAGATGCGCGGGGATTGCTGCACATTCGACGATGCGGTGAATCTACTGGACTATCTCGATGACCTCGGTGTCTCGCATGTATACCTGTCCCCCATCCTGACCGCGGCCGAGGGTTCCACCCACGGCTACGACGTCACCGACCCCACCACGGTTTCGGCTGCGCTCGGCGGCCCCGAGGGGCTGCGCCGGCTCTCCGACGCCGCGCACAACCGCGGGATGGGCCTCATCGTTGACATCGTCCCCAACCATGTCGGGGTCGACGATCCCCAGCAGAACCGCTGGTGGTGGGATATTCTCACCCATGGTCCCTCATCGGTGTACGCCGGCTGTTTCGACATCGACTGGGATCTCGACGGTGGCCGAATTGTATTGCCCATCCTGGGTTCTGACGATGACATCGCCGATCTCGTGGTCGACGGGGATGTGCTGCGCCTTGGCGACCTGGCGCTGCCGATCGCGCCGGGCACGGGTTCGGGTAGTGGCTCGCAGGTGCATGACCGCCAGCATTACCGGTTGACCGGATGGCGACGCGGTATCTGTGGATATCGCCGGTTCTTCTCCATCACCTCGCTGGCAGCGCTGCGCCAGGAAGACCGGGCCGTTTTCGACGCCACCCACATCGAGGTCAAACGCTGGTTCGACGAAGGCCTGGTCGACGGCCTGCGGATCGACCATCCGGACGGATTGTCCGATCCCGCCGGATATCTGACGTGGTTGCGTGAGCTGGTCGGACCGTCGGCATGGATCGTGGCGGAGAAGATCCTGGCCGCCGACGAGGCGCTGGACGCATCGCTACCGGTAGCGGGCACCACCGGCTACGACGCGCTACGCGAGATCGGCGGCCTGTTCATCGACCCCGCAGGGGCTCCGCCGCTGAGCGCACTGTGCGCCGATGTCGATCCGGGATCCGAACAGCAACTCAAGAGCGCCACGGTCACCGACACCCTGGGCAGCGAGCTGGCCCGGCTGTGTCGGGTGATCTCCGGTGTCACGGCGCATCGTGACCCGAAGCTGGCCGACGCAGTCGCGGCACTCGTCAGCAGAATCGGGGTGTACCGGAGCGACTATCCCGCGCTCGCAGCAGTGCTTCCCTCCGCCATCGGCCAAACCGCTTCCGCAGCACCGGAACTCGCTGAGCCGCTGACCCTTGTCGCGATGGCACTGGCCACCAGCACCGAAGCGGTGGCCCGGTTCGGCCAGCTGTGTGGTGCGGCCACCGCGAAGGCGATCGAGGATTGCCTGTTCTACCGGGATGCCCGGCTGGTGTCACTCAACGAAGTCGGCGGCGCACCGGAACTGTTCGGCGTCACATCCGCCGAGTTCCACCAGCGGGCGGCGACCAGGGCTCGGCTGTGGCCCGCGGCGATGACCACGCTGACCACTCACGACACCAAACGCGGTGAGGACGTGCGTGCCCGCATCGGCGTGTTGTCGCAAGTCCCGACGTTGTGGTCGGAGCTGATCGGGCAGTGGACTGCACTTGCCCCTCTACCGGACGCTGCCACGGCATTGTTTCTGTTGCAGAACATCTTCGGCGTATGGCCGGCAAGCGGTGAGGTGACTTCCGAGCTGCGCAGCCGACTGCACGCATACGCCGAGAAGGCCATCAGGGAGGCGGCCACCAGAACGTCGTGGCACGACCCCGACACCACGTTCGAAGACGATGTGCATCGGTGGTTGGACACCGTGCTCGACGGACAGGTCGCCGCTGGGTTGACGTCGCTGGTCGCCCAACTCGACGAACACGCCCGCAACGACAGCCTGTGCCAGAAGCTCATTGCGCTGACCGCGCCGGGTGTGCCCGACGTCTACCAGGGCACCGAACTGGCCGAGGACAGTCTGGTCGATCCGGACAATCGCCGCCCCGTCGACTATGACACCCGGCGTAATGCGTTGCGGGAGTGGACCGATGCCAAGATCCGGGTGACCGGTGCCGCGTTGCGGCTGCGCCGCGCGCACCCGGATGCCTTTCTGTCCGGCGGGTACACCCCGGTGTCGGCCGCCGGTGCCACTGCGTCTCACCTCGTGGCCTACCAGCGCGGCGAGAACGTCTTGGTCGCGGTCAGCCGCTGGACGGTCCGTCTGTCCGAAACCGGCTGGGGCGAAACGGTTCTGCCGCTGCCGGAGGGCAACTGGGTGGACCGCATCACCGATCGGCGATGGGCTGGGCCGGTACCGGCCGCCGGCTTGTTCGCAGAGCTTCCGGTGGCACTGCTGGAGCGCCAGCGATGACTGAATTCGCCGTGTGGGCACCAGTACCCGAGCGAGTGCGACTCGACGTCCACGGCACATTGCACGACATGCGTCGAACCGATGATGGATGGTGGCACGCCGAGGTCGCATGCCCCGACGATGCCCGGTACGGATTCGTTCTCGACGACGATCCCCAGGTGCTGCCCGACCCCCGCTCGCCGCGCCAGCCCGATGGTGTGCACGAACGCTCACAGCTGTGGCAGCCGGCGCCCGGGGCCTGGACCGACACCGACTGGCGGGGCAAATCCGTCGCCGGCGCGGTGATCTACGAACTGCACACCGGCACGTTCACCCCGGGGGGGACGTTCGAGTCCGCTATCGAGAAGCTCGACTATCTGGTGGATCTCGGCGTGGACTTCGTCGAGTTGATGCCCGTCAACGCGTTCAGCGGCACTCACGGCTGGGGTTACGACGGCGTGCTGTGGTACGCGGTCCACGAACCCTACGGCGGCCCAGACGGTTTGATCAGACTGATCGACGCATGCCATGCCCGGGGCCTCGGTGTGCTGATCGACACGGTGTTCAACCATCTCGGCCCGTCGGGAAACTACCTACCGCGGTTCGGTCCGTACCTGTCGGCCGGCACCAATCCCTGGGGCAGTTCGATCAACCTGTCCGATGCCGGGGCCGACGAGGTACGCACCTACATTCTCGATTGCGCGCTGCGCTGGATGCGCGACTTCCATGCCGACGGGTTGCGCCTGGATGCCGTGCACGCCCTGATGGACAACACGGCCATCCACGTGCTCGAAGAACTGTCCGCCGAAACCGACGCGCTGGCAGAAGAACTCGGCAGGCCCCTGTCACTGATCGCGGAGAGTGACCTCAACGATCCCCGCTTGATCACCCCGCGGGACCGCGGTGGATACGGCCTGACGGCGCAATGGGATGACGATATCCACCATGCCATCCACGCCGCGGTATCCGGCGAACAACAGGGTTACTACGCTGATTTCGGCTCGATGCAGACGCTCGCCGGCACGCTCAAAGGCGGGTATTTCCACGCGGGCACTTATTCGTCGTTCCGGCACCGCCGACACGGCCGCCCGCTGGACACCACCGCGATCCCCGCGACCCGGTTGTTGGCATACACCCTTACCCACGACCAGGTCGGCAACCGTGCGGTGGGCGATCGTCCGTCCCAGCGGCTGGACTTCGGCCAGCTCGCCGTCAAGGCCGCTTTGGCTCTCGGATCCCCCTACACGGCAATGCTTTTCATGGGTGAGGAGTGGGGTTCGTCATCGCCATTCCAGTTCTTCAGCTCGCATCCCGAACCCGAGTTGGCCCGCGCCACCGCCGAGGGACGCAAAGCGGAGTTCGCCGAACACGGATGGGATGCCGACGAGATACCGGATCCACAGGACCCGGCGACCTTCCAGCGTTCCAAGCTGAACTGGGATGAGGTCAATGCGGGCGATCACGCTCGGTTGCACCGGATCTACCGCGAACTGATCGCCCTGCGGCGCACCGAGCCTGATCTGGCCGACCCTTGGCTCGACCATATGAGGATCGAGTTCGACGAGGCACAGCACTGGATCGTCATGCACCGCGGCGCCCTGGCCGTCGCGTGCAACCTCGGCACCGAACCGGTGAAGATTCCCGTCACCGGCGAGGTGGTACTGGCCTGGGACGAACCCGGCCACGAGTCCGGGGCCACCGTGCTGGGCGGGCATTCTTTCGTAATTCTGCGAACTGTCAACCCGTTGTCCACAGACTGATTGGTTGTGGATAACGCGTTACCCGGATAACGCACGAGCGGGCGATGATTCGGCCATGAGTGACCGTGAACGCGTGCCCATTCCGCCGATCGAAACCGCGACCGATCCCGTACATTCGGCCCACGACATGGGTGAGCGATGGCGCGCCCTCATGGGACAACTCGGGTTCAGCGAACGCCTGCTGTGGGTTGGATTCCTCGGCGCCGACCGGCGCATGTACAAGACCATGAGCCAGGTTCCGGTGCGGGCCGATCCCCAACCCGGCCTGGTCGAGTACGTCGTATCCCGCCTGCCGCGGATCCTGGCCGCCCTCGAGCCCGGCAGCAGTGTCGCGCTGTTGCTGACCCGCCCGGGCCACGGTCCGGTCTCGATCGTCGATCGCGACTGGGCTTCGATACTCACTCGCAGTGCGGCGGCGTACGGGGTGCCGCTCGAGCCGATCTTCCGCGCCAACGACGAGGCTCTGGTCGAGGTCAGGCCCAGACTGAGACTGACCGGTTGAGGCTCAGGTCAGGTAGCGATATGTCGGGGAACCCGGCTCGAGCAGTTCGACGTGAATGTCGGACGCTTCCATGCGGGCCAGCAGCCCCTCCAGGTCCGCCGCCGAGCTCAGCTCGACACCACACAGCGCCTCGCCTGTCTCCCGGTTGTTGCGCTTGACGTATTCGAACAGCGTGATGTCGTCGCCGGGGCCGAGAACATCGTCCAGGAACCGGCGCAACGCCCCCGGCTCCTGAGGGAAGTCGACCAGGAAGTAGTGCTTGAGGCCCAGGTGCACCAATGAACGCTCCAGCACCTCGTTGTAGCGGGAGACGTCGTTGTTGCCGCCGGAGATCAGGCACACCACGGTGGAGCCGGGTTCGATGTCGGCCTCCAGCAACGCGGCGACCGACAGCGCACCGGCCGGCTCGGCGATGATCCCCTCGTTCTGATAGAGGTCGAGCATGGCGGTGCACACCGCGCCCTCGTCGACCGTGGTGATCGACACCATGTCACCTGCGGCGGCCAGCGCCGCATACGGCCAGGCTCCAGCGCGCGCGACCGCTGCCCCATCGACGAACTGGTCGACGTGCTCCAGCGTCACGGGCTCACCGGCGGCGAGCGCGGCGATCATCGATGCGGCGCCGGCGGGTTCCACGCCCAGCACCGACGTGCCGTTGGTGCGCTCGGCGAGGTAGGTGGTGATTCCGGCGATGCACCCGCCGCCGCCGACCGGCACGATCACCCGATCCGGTTCCTCGTCGAGTTGGTCGAGCAGTTCGGCGGCGATGGTGCCTTGACCTGCCATCGTGCGCAGGTCGTCGTACGGCGGTACCAAGGTCGCCCCGGTACGCGCCACGTCCTCCAGTGCGGCAGCCGCGGCCAGGTCATATGTCGACCCCACGGCGATGAGCTCGATGAACTCACGACCGTGGTAGCGGATGCGGTCGCGCTTCTGCTTGGGCGTCTTGGCCGGTACGTAGACCCGGCCATGGGTGCGCATCGCACGGCAGGCCATCGCGAAGCCCTGCGCATGGTTGCCCGCCGAGGAACACACCACGCCGGCGGCAAGCTCCTCGGGCGACAATTGGGCCATCAGATTGAACGCACCGCGCAGCTTGTAGGACCGCACGGCCTGCAGATCCTCGCGCTTCAGATAGACCGTCGCGCCGGTGGCTTCGGACAGTCGCTCGCTGATCTGCAGCGGGCTGCGGGTGACCACGCCGGCAATTCGCTGGGCAGCCTCATCGATGTCAGCCGCTGAAAGACGTGAGGTCAGCGGCGTCCTCGAATTGGGGCTCAGTTCGGCAGTCACCGATCAATGGTGCCACCGGCCAGCGGTTTCACTTAACCGGGGTTAGGACAAACACCGGAATCTGGCGTTCAGTCTTGGTCTGGTAGTCCGCGTAGTCGGGGAAGGCGGCCACCGCGCGCTCCCACCACAGCGCTCTTTCCTCCCCGAGAACCTCCCGCGCCTGGTAGTCCCCGGAAACCGGGCCGTCCTGCAGTTCGACGTGCGGATTCTTCTTGACGTTGTAGTACCAGACCGGATTCTTCGGGGCACCGCCCAGCGATGCCACCACCGCGTATTCACCGTCATGTTCGACCCGCATCAACGGAGTCTTGCGGAGCTTGCCGGTCTTGGCACCCACCGTGGTCAGCAGTACCACCGGCCTCCCCTGCATCTCGGTGCCTTCGGTGCCCCCTGAGGCCATATAGGTCTCGGCGTTCTCCCGGACCCAATCCGATGCACTTGGTTCATATTCTCCGGTCAGAGGCATGACGCCAGCCTAGAACGGGAAACCAACCGGAATGAGGCACACCGCCCGATCAGTTCAGCGCAGTCGACGCCGGCGGCTGGTCACCGTGACGGCGGCGGCGCTGCTCACCGTGCTATCCGCGTGTTCGACGGCCAATAGTGACCTGCTCGGAAACACGACTGCGCGCGTCGCCATCAACGGCCAGGACACATCGAGGTCATATCCGGTGCGCTGCAACCAGCTGCGCTGGCTGTGGACCATCGAGACCTTGCCGGAAGAACCGGGTTTCACCGCGGTGATCCGAACAGGCGGTCCGGCGACCCCCGAGTTGGTGACGATCCGCGACCTGGCAGGTTTCACGGGCACGACGTCCTTCGGGCCGTCGCCCGGGTCCGAAGCCAGCATGGACGGGTCCGACTTCACCGTCAGCGGGACTGCGCACGGAACTTTTGCCAGCGACTTCAGCGAATCAGCCGACGCGGAGTTCAGGATCACTGCCGATTGCTGACAGCATTCGCCTCATTCGGTGTTTCGGCTGGCCGAAATCATTCTTGAGAGCTATCGTTGTCTACATGACCGCAGCCGGGAACTTCCGGAGCACCGTCTCCCGAGGTGAACACGACATCCCCATCGCCGGGGTGCCGTGGCCTGCGTACAAGCTGATCGCCCTCGCCGTCGGCGCGATCGTGCTGGTCGGCGTCGGCGTCGTCACGATGAGTGCCGCGCCCGCTGTGTTGACGGCCGCCGCCATGACGACCCTGGTGTGGCTGGTCCTGGGCGCGTTCTCGTCGTCCGACCACTAGCTTTCGAGCAGGCCGCGCAGGGTCGAAAGATCAGCGGCCACCGCAGCGACGTCTGCCTCGAACTCCTCGTCGGACATTCCCGGCCGCTGACGGACCGTGAACACGACCTCACAACGCGACTCCCCCACACCGGCGGGAAGCACCCGCATGGGGTTGTAAACCACCTCGCCGGTCGGTAGCCGCACCACGTGGTCCAGTACTCCGTGGGCATTGGCCGGCGTGAACTCCACGCCCACCACACCCATCGCGGAATCCGCCACCCATCCGTCGGCGCTCTGGCGTAGCCCGCCGTCGGCCAGACCGGCAGCCCAGCGGGGCAACTGATGAGGGTCCGCTGCGAATGCGTATGCCACCTCGGGCGGGACATCGATCCAGACGCTCACATGTCGACTGCGCATGAACCCAGCGTAGGGGGCGAGGCTCACCTTTTCCCTCGCGAACAGACGCGTAGGTACCGCAGGACGTGCGTTCTCGGGTACCTACACGTCTGCTCGCGCTTCGGTACTGACGTGTAATGCCAAGGGCGGTGAACGTTTTGGGCTTCCCGTTCAGCGAACAGTTGGGGTGTAAGTTCGCATCTATGGGACTTGCCACGGCTCACTTGACACCGGTGGAACAAACAGCGTTCCTCACTGTGTATGCCCGGGCGTTGGACAGCCGGTGGCCGCGCCCGATCCTCGGCGACACATTCGCCGAGGATGTCGTCGGCCAAATCGACTACGACTTCGCCGGTCTCGGCGTGCAAACCAGTGTGATATGCCAAACCGCGCTGCGCGCAAAGATGCTCGACGACCGGGTGCGCGCCTTCATCGCCGAACACCCTGACGCCGTGGTCGTCGATCTCGGAGGCGGTCTCGACAGCGGTCTCTATCGGGTGGCTCCGCCCGGCACAGTCGACTGGTACAACGTCGATCTGCCTGGCATCAGCGCACTACGGGAACAGGTGCTTCCGCCGCATCCGGGGGCACACAACGTCGCCGCGTCGCTGGCCGACGAGAGATGGCCCGCAGACATTCCCGCCGATCGCCCCACGATGTTGGTCGCCGACGGTCTGTTCGCCTTCCTACCCGAGCCGGTGATCGTCGGCGTCTTCCGCAGGATCACCGACCACTTCGGTTCTGGGGAACTGGCCTTCAACGACTACGGACGGATCGGCTGGGTGAGCCGGGTAGCGATCAAGCTCTATCCGCAGAAGATGTTCAAAGACGTCGGAAGCCAATGGGGCTACCCGGGTTTCAAGGACGCACATCATCCGGAAACCTGGAACCCGAGGATGCAACTGGTTGAGGAGTCAAGCCTGACCCGGGCGCCGGAGGTAGACCGGTTTCCCGGCTGGGTTCGGGTCGCCACCAAGCTCAGCGCGAAGAGCAAGTCGGCAGCCCGTAAAGCGCGAATCTTGCGCTACCGCTTCGGACCTCGCGCCGGGACTGCATCGTGAATCCCGCACGTGCACGCGTCGATCGACGGGCACGTGCACCGCATGCCCCATTCGATGATCTCCCGGGCCCGAGCCAGCGACTCCATCTGCGCGTCGATCTCGGCGAGCTTGGCCGCGGCCAGCGTGCGCGCAACCGGCCTGCCCGGGGTGTCGTCGTCCATCAGCACGGTGATCTCTTCCAGCGCGAACCCGGCCGCCTTGCACAACCGGATCACTTCCAGCCGCACCAGGATCGACTCCGGGTAGCGCCGCTGACCGCCCACCCGATCCGGCGGCGGGATCAGCCCGACCTGCTCGTAGTAGCGCAGCGCGGTCTGGGCGACACCGGTGCGACGCGCCACGTCACCGATCGTCAGGCGTGCGGTCATCGCGTCTCCTCCGATTCGGGGCTTGACTTAGAGTCAACTCTAAGTCGTTGACTTGATGGCATGCCACTCACCGACACCACGCTTGAGACATTGCGCCGTTCCCGCTACGCCCTGCTGCGCTCCTATCGCCGGGACGGCAGCGCCGTCGACACCCCGATCTGGTTCGTGCTGGACGGCCGAACGGTGCTGTTCCGTACCAAGATCGGGCCCAAAACCCGTCGACTTGCCGCCCAGCCTCAGGTGGAATTGGTGGCCTGCGATCACCAGGGGCGGATCACCGGCGAGGTGACTCTCACGGGCGACGCGAAAGTGCTGACCGGCGACGAGGCGCAACGCGCCAACCGCGCCTTGCATCAGCGTTACGGATGGCAGTGGAACATCTTGCCGCTCTTGAAGATCCCCGGGGTGACCAACGTGCACAGCGATCTGCCGATGCGCGAGAAGCTGCGGCGCGCCCGTGACCGGACGCTGTGGCCGGACTCTGCGATCGTGCGCGTCGACCTCGACGGGTGAGGCGCCGAGACTAGCCCAGGCAGCCAGGGCCCAACAGCGCCTTCAGATCACCCATCAATGCCGACGAGGGAGTCACCCGCAGCGCCTGATCGAGTTCGAGCGTGGTGATCCGCTCGCCGCTGATCAATCGCAAATGCACCTGCGAGGTACCCGGATGGTTCGCGAGAACCGATTTGAGTGCACTCACCTTGTCGACAGTGCACTGGCGCGTGGGCAGGCTGACCGCCAGCGGGCGGTCCACCTGTGCGCTGCTGAAATCGGGCACCACGAGTTCATGGGCGATCAATGCGATCCGGTCGTCGCGTGCTGCGACCTTCGCCTTGACCAGTACGACCACGTCGTCGGCGATCTCGGCGCCGAAAAGCGAATAGGTCTGCGGGAAGAACAGCACTTCGATGCCACCGGTGAGGTCTTCCAATTGCGCTGAAGCCCAGGGCAGCCCGTTCTTGTTGACGCGCCGATTGACCGACGCGAGGATCCCACCGACGAGCACCTGAGCGTCGTTGGAGACGTCGCCATCGAGGATCGCCGGGATCTGCGTGTCCACCTGCGCGTTCAGCAGATGCGCCACGCCGTTGAGCGGGTGGCCGGACACGTACAGGCCCAGCATCTCGCGCTCGAGGGCCAGCTTGTGCTTGTCCTCCCACTCCTCGTCGGGCACCTTGATGGTGAACACCGCGTCGGCCGCGGTATCGGTACCGCCGAACAGGTCGAACTGGCCCATGGCCTCGGCCTTCTTGGTTCCGAGCACCGAGTCGACGGCATCGGTGTGCACCAGGAAGAGCCCCTTGCGCGGGTGGCCGAGCGAATCGAACGCGCCTGCCTTGATCAGCGACTCGGTGACCTTCTTGTTGCAGGCGGCGATGTCGATCTTGTTGAGGTAGTCGGAGAAGTCGGTGTACTTGCTCTTCTCGGTACGGGTATTGATCAGCGACGCAACGACATTCGCGCCGACGTTGCGGATGGCGCCGAGGCCGAAGCGGATGTCGTCGCCGACCGAGGCGAAGTTCTGCACCGACTCGTTGACGTCGGGCGGCAGCACCGTGATGCCCAGGCGCCGACAATCTGCCAGGTAGACCGCTGCCTTGTCCTTGTCGTCGCCCACCGAGGTGAGCAGGCCCGCCATGTACTCCGCCGGATAGTTGGCCTTGAGGTAGGCCGTCCAGTAGGACACCAGCCCGTAGCCGGCCGCGTGCGACTTGTTGAACGCGTACCCGGCGAACGGAAGAATGGTGTCCCACAACGCTTTCACCGCGGCTTCGGAGAACCCGTTGGCGGTCATGCCCTCTTTGAAGCCCTTGTACTCGGCCTCGAGCACTTCAAGTTTCTTCTTGCCCATGGCCTTACGCAGCGCATCGGCCTTGCCCATCGTGTAGGACGCGACCTTCTGGGCGATGCGCATGATCTGCTCTTGGTAGACGATCAGACCGTAGGTCTCGGAGAGGATCTCGCTCAGCGGTTCCTCAAGTTCGGGGTGGATCGGCTTGATGGCCTGCCTACCGTTCTTGCGGTCGGCATAGTCGTTGTGCGCGTTCATGCCCATCGGCCCGGGGCGGTACAGGGCGATGACGGCGACGACGTCTTCGAACCCGGTCGGCTGCATGCGCCGCAGCAGGTCGCGCATTGGACCGCCGTCCAACTGGAACACACCCAGGGTGTCACCGCGGCCCAGCAGTTCATAGGCCGCCGTGTCGTCGAGTGGCACCGAGTCGAGGTCGAGGTCGATCCCCCGGTTGGCTTTGATGTTCTCCAGGCAGTCGCCGATGATCGTCAGGTTGCGCAGGCCAAGGAAGTCCATCTTGAGCAGGCCGATGGCCTCGCACGAGGGATAGTCCCAACCGGTGATGATTGCGCCGTCCTGGGGGCGACGCCACAGCGGGATGGCGTCGACGAGCGGCTCGGAGCTCATGATCACCGCGCAGGCGTGCACGCCCGCGTTGCGGACCAGCCCTTCCAGACCGAGCGCCGTCTGGTAGATCGTGCGGACGTCCGGATCGGTGTCGATCAGCGCGCGGACCTCAGCGGCCTCCTTATAACGCTCGTGGTTGGGGTCGGTGATTCCCGAGACCGGGATGTCCTTGGCCATGATCGGCGGTGGCAGCGCCTTGGTGATCCGGTCCGCGATCGCGAAACCGGGCTGGCCATAGTGCACCCGGGCCGAATCCTTCAGCGCTGCTTTGGTCTTGATCGTGCCGAAGGTGATCACCTGGGCGACCCGGTCGCTGCCCCACTTGTTGGCGGCGTACCGCAGCATCTCACCGCGGCGACGGTCGTCGAAGTCGATGTCGATATCGGGAGCCGACGGGCGTTCCGGGTTGAGGAAGCGCTCGAAGAGCAGCCCGTGCGGGATCGGGTCGATGTTGGTGATGCCCAGCGAGTAGGCCACCAGCGAACCCGCTGCCGACCCACGCCCCGGCCCCACCCGGATATCCACCGAGCGCGCATAGTTGATCAGGTCGGCGACGATGAGGAAGTACGACGGAAAACCCTTGTCGCAGATGACTTTGATCTCGTACGCCGCACGTTCCGTGTACTCGGCGGGCACGGCACCGCCACGGAAACGCCGCTTCAGCCCCGCAGTGACCTCATGGGTGAGCCACGTCCCCTGGTCGTGTCCGTCGGGCACCGGGAAGACCGGCATCCGGTCCCGCGGCTCCCACACATCGGCGTAGGACTGCACCCGTTCGGCGATCAGCAGGGTGGAATCGCACGCTCCGGGGACCTGACCGTCCCAGAGCGCGCGCATCTCCTCCGCCGACTTGAGGAAGTAGCCGTCGCCGTCGAACTTGAACCGGTTCGGATCCGACAGCGTCTTGCCGGTCTGGATGCACAGCAGCGCCTCGTGATTTTGCGAGGCCTCGCGCGTCACGTAGTGGCAGTCGTTGGTGGCAAGCGGCGGGATACCGAGCTTCTTCCCGACCTCAAGCAAGCCTTCACGTACTCGGCGCTCGATATCGAGACCGTGGTCCATCAACTCCAGGAAGAAGTTCTCCGGCCCGAAGATCTCCCGCCATTTCGCGGCCGCCTCCAGCGCCTCACGATCGTGGCCGAGCCGCAGCCGGGTCTGCACCTCGCCAGACGGGCAGCCGGTCGTCGCGATGATGCCTTCGGCGTGCTCGGCGATGATCTCGGCGTCCATTCGGGACCATTTGCCGAGCTGCCCCTCGAACGAGGCCAGTGAGGACAACTTGAAGAGGTTGCGCAGGCCCGTCGCGTTCTCGGCGACCATCGTCATATGGGTGTAGGACCCGCTACCGGAGACGTCGTCGCTCTTCTGGCTCGGATCACCCCACAGGATGCGCTTGGTGTCGAACCGCGAAGCGGGCGCGATGTACGCCTCGACCCCGATGATCGGCTTTATACCGGCCTTGGTTGCCGAGTTGTAGAACTCACTGGCACCGAACATGTTCCCGTGGTCGGTCATCCCGATCGCGGACATGTTCAATCGCTGCGCCTCGGCCAGCATCGGGCTGATCTTCGCGGCACCGTCGAGCATTGAGTATTCGGTGTGGTTATGCAGGTGCACGAAGGACCGCGAAGATGAGCCGCTCATAGGGTGGCCAGTCTATTGCCGGGGGCCGACACATTCCGCGCGTGTCGTTGCGCGTGTCCTTGACCGCGGGTTGCGTGGTTCCATCAGCCCAGGTCGACCGTGCCGCCATCACAGCGGTAGGGCGGTCCGTGACAGTCGACTCAGTCCGAATCGTAGGTGCGGATGAAATCGCGCTGGCGTTTGCTGCGAAGCAGCAGGTTGTCCAGGTGGACGCCGAGCGGGCGAACGATGTTGAGAAAGTTCCATCGGGCCGGGATGATCGCCCGCACCTTTTCGCGCTCGACGGCCTTGAGGACCGCGGCCGCCGCTTTCTCAGGGCTGATGCGTAGCCGCTGGGCGGCCTTTGTGGGCGCAACGTTCGTCAACCGCACCATCGCGGTGTCGACCGGTCCGAAGTACGTGATCGTCACCCCGACGCCGTGCGGGGACAATTCCATCCGTAGGCCGCGGCCGAGCATCTCGACGGCCGTCTTGCTCGTCGAATATGCGACGCCACCCACTGCCGGCAGCAGCGTTCCGTACTCGGTGTTCGCCGGCCAGCCCATCGAAGAAACCACCACGATGTGCCCGCGGGAGGCGATCAAGGGTTCGATCGCGGGCTGAATCGTGTTGAGCGTGCCGATCAGATTCACGTCGATGACGTGTTGCGCCTCCCCGGGCTTCAACGTGCGTATCGTCGCGGGCCGATGGGTGATCCCGGCGGTGCAGAAGACATAGTCCAACTTGCCGAACCGCTCGACGACGCGGCCCACCGCGGCTGCCATCGCTTCTTGGTCGGTGACGTCGGCACCGATGGCCAGGGCCGCCCCGCTGCGGCGGGCGGCGTCCTCATCGATGTCGACCGCGCACACGTGCGCTCCCCGGTCGGTGAGCAGCTTCACCTCAGCCGCACCGATCCCGTTTCCCCCGCCGGTTACCAGTGCGACGGCACCCGAGAAGTTTCTCATCGCAGGTTCCCCCACATCGATTCCCCGCCAATCGTTGACACGATGGACGATACCGGTTGTGGACGCGCCCTAGGCTCGAACGGATCACCCCGGCGCGACATCGGCCGGGCAGGCCTGCAAAGTAGTTGCGAACTCAGGAATCGGCACAGTTCCTTGGTGATTCGGCCCGCGGCCGCCCGCGGCTACCTATGCTGACGACAGACGCCGGCGTGGCCCCTCGGGCGTGGAGGATTGTGGTGGAAATCGGCTCGGACGCAGCGTGGTATGACGTGCCGACGGCGCCGCCGGTCTATCGGGGGATGCGTTATACCTCTTGCTATTTGATGATGCGCGATGGGACGCAGATCGCCGTCAACGTGTACCTTCCCGCAAGTCTCGTGACCGGCGCCCGCCTGCCGACCATCCTGCACCAGACGCGCTATTACCGAGCGATGGAACTACGGCGGCCACTGCGAACATTCCTCGGCGGCAGGCCCTTTCATCACATTCCTGCCACCGCGAAGTCCCGCAAACGCTTCGTCGGCAACGGTTACGCATGGGTGGATGTCGATGTACGTGGGTCGGGAGCATCCTATGGCCACCGCATATCCGAGTGGTCGGCGGACGAGATCCGCGACGGCGCCGAAGTTGTCGACTGGATCGTGCGCCAGCCCTGGTCCAGCGGAGCAGTCGGCGCGTTGGGAACGTCTTACGCAGGCGCCACTGCCGAATTCCTGCTCGTCAATCGCCATCCGGCCGTGCGGGCCTGCGCGCCCAGGTTCGCCGTGTTCGACGCGTACAGCGATATCGCGTTCCCGGGCGGCATCCACGGTGCGTGGTTCACCCAGACCTGGGGTCGCTTCAACGACGCGCTCGACCGCAATTGCCCGCACGAGGTCGCCGGCCGGTGGGTCAGGCTGCTGGTGACCGGTGCACAGCCAGTTCAAGGTGATCACGCCCGCTCGCTGCGCGCCGGAGCCATCGCCGCACACCGCGACAACTACGACGTCCACGAACAGGCTTTGTCGTTGACCTTCCGCGACGATCTGGCCCCGTCGGATCCGCACCTCGAACTCGCCGGGCGGCCAGAGCCGAACGGCGCGCCGGTCAACGAAGCCGGCAGTATCAACCGGTTCAGTCCACACAGCTACTGGCATGACGTCGAGGCATCGGACGCGGCGATCTACAGCTACGGCGGTTGGTTCGACGGGGCGTATCAGCATTCCGCGATCAAGCGCTTCCTCACGATCTCCACGACTGGGAGCCGGTTGATTCTCGGCCCCTGGAATCACGGAGGGCGTTGGCACATCGACCCTTTCGACGAACCCAGCAAGTCGAGCTTCGATCATGACGCCGAACTCATCCGCTTTTTCGACCGTCACCTCAAGGACAGCGATACGGGCATCGATTCGGAGCCACGGGTCCATTACTTCACCATGGTGGAGGATCGGTGGAAGTCAGCCGACACCTGGCCTCCGCCAGCCACCACGTTGAGCTACTACCTGCTGGCCGACCGCGAACTAGGGTCCGACCCGGCGGATTCCGAGGCCGGCGTGGATGCCTACACGGTCGATCACACGGTCGGAACCGGCGAGCACTCCCGCTGGCGCACCCAGGTGGCCATCGGGGAAGCTGTCCGCTACCCCGACCGCGTCGCCCAGGATGCGCGGCTACTCACCTACACCTCGCCGGCCCTCGACCGACCCGTCGAAGTGACGGGACATCCGGTCGTCACACTGTTCGTCAGCTCCACGGCCACCGACGGGACCTTCTTCGTCTATCTCGAAGATGTCGATGCCCGCGGTCACGTCGCCTACGTCACCGAAGGTCAGTTGCGCGCCTTGCACCGGCGGCTCAGCGACGCGCCGCCGCCATACCGCCAGGTCATCCCGTACCGGACGTTCAACCGCGCCGACGCACAGCCACTCGTCCCCGGTGAGATCGCCGAGTTGAGGTTCGATCTGCTGCCGACTTCGTACCTGTTCCGGCCGGGGCATCGCATCCGCGTCGCCATTGCGGGTGCAGACTCAAGCCACTTCGCGATCCTTCCCGGCCCACCGCCGACCATACGCATCCATCGCACCAGGATGCACGCCTCTCGCATCGACCTGCCGGCAGTACCCCATTAGCGCCCAGGGTTTTTCGCAATCCACTCGATGGTGAAGCGCTGAATGACCGGTATCCCCTCGGGTAGCGTCACTGAAGGGGTATTCCGTTCCGCTGGTCGAACTCAACCCGCCGTAACGACCCGAGAGACCTTGCCGCAGTGGGATGATCGTGACATGGCGAACGACAGTTCGAAGGATCGTCGATGTGCTCGTCACCGGCAACGGCGGCGTGGTCGGCGTGGACCGACCCTCCGCGGTGGCCGGGAGGCATCATCGAAAACGCCACCATCGACGGTGATTTCGCCGTCGGCGCCAAGGTCACGGTGAAGGCCACCGGCGGCCCGACCACAAAGGCAACGATCACTGAGGTGGACCCACCCCGGAAGTGGGTGGGCGTCTCGAAGTTCCCCGGTCTGACGTTGACATCCGAGCACCTGATCGAGCCCACCGACGCCGGCACGGTGTCGACCGAACGCGTCACGATGAGCGGCGTGCTCGCAGCAGCGACCGCACGGTTGATCGGTCGGCGTCTTGAAACAGATTTCGCCGCAACAACTTCACGTATCGCCCGGCTGGCAGAAGCCTCTCGCGAGCACTGAACGGTTGCGTCACCGCGCCAGCTGTGCGATGTGCCCGCCGAGAACAAACGCCGTCAGCAGAAAAATCACTATTGCCGGAACGGTGAGCGCGAAGGAGTCACCGACGCGCCGGTGCGCCAGCACCGCTAGGACCATCATCACCAGGAAGCCGATCGCGGCGGCGATGGCCAGTGGTCGCCAGAACAGTCCGCCGACGAGGCCAATGACACCGGCCAGTTGGCAGTAGCCGATGAACCGACTCCGCGCCGGCGAAAGACCGAGCCGCTGCCCGTTCTTCCTGGCCTCCTCCAGGTAGAAGATGTTCAGTACGGCCGCGACTCCCAGGTATATCGCCAGAGCGATGGTGACAACAAGAACCGCGATCGCCATCTGCCTTCTCCCCTCAAGAGCAGCACACCATCGCCATCACTATTCCAGATGAACGCTCACCGGGTATCCGAATCAGTGGGCATTGCAGTACCATTCGCCGTCGGTCACTGCGGCCAAAGTATGTTGCTAGGGCGTGCCGCCTTCGGAGCCCGGATCGGTGTCACCGCCACCGGCGGGATCGGGACCCGCTGTGCCTGTGCCTGTGCCTGTGCCTGTTCCTGGGTCAGGATCGGTCGTGCCGCCGGTCGAACCGCCAGTGCTCGGCCGCTTCCCGCCCAGAAGACCGGTGACGGTGTTGACCGTGTTGGTCACCACCCCGTTGATCGCAGAATGGATGTCCTTGAGGCCTTGGCGTACCGGCGACCCGCCGATGGGGCCGCGAATGATGTTCCGCGGCGCTGTGGTCGTCGGTGCACCGGTCGGCACCGGATCAGTGGTGGCACCTACGGGATCGGCCGGCGGTGGCGGCGGGGGTGGCGGCGGAACCTCCACGATGGGTGCCGGCGGATCATCCGGCACCGTTGCCACCTGAATACTGTTGTTGCCCTGAGACTCCGCCCCTGGAGACAGCTCCCCTACCGTTGCGCCCAATGGACTAACGGCGGGCCCCGGTGGCGGATCCACCGACTGGGCAGCCTGAATCATGTTGGTCTGGTTGAGCGCATCGAGGTTGTCCTCGGTCTGTTCGAAAGCATCCGCCAGCGCCTGGAGGTCGGCGAACCACTGAGACGGCCCCGGAATCAGCCTGAGATGCACTGGCTCATCCGGATACTTGCCATCAGTCGGACGGTCATACCCCATCTCGATCATGGCCCTCAACACCGGATCCAACGCTTCGACCACTTCTTTGGGCACACCCAGGTCCAGCAGTGGCCGGGTCAGCGGCAGCTCGCCAACCTTGTTCTTGATCACGACGTCGACGATGTTTCCGTTCTTCGTGATGATGTAGTGGTCTGGCGCGTTGTCGATTTCCACCTGGCTGATATTGCCGTCGAGGTCCGTGTCCAGATCGTTGATGTTGACATCTTGGTAGTAACCATTGTGCACATAGACGAAGCCCAAAGCAGCGTTTGCCCACGCCACCGGATTCATCACGTACTTGGGCACGTCGGAGGCGCCGTCGTACTGCTTGCTGATCTGAATGACCTGCGGCGCGTTCGGATCGGTACTCGGATTGGTGGAAGCTCCGAACCTGAGACCGATCAACGGTACGTAGACCGCCGCGGGAAGCCGCGCCCAGAGGCCGCCGTCATTGCGAGCTCCGTTGCCCAGCATGACAAACGTGACCTTGGTCAGGTCTACGTCTGGATCCCCCGGGCCATTCGTGGCGTTCTCGTGCTGTATCTGAGCGATGACGTCGGAAGCAGCGTTGGCGCCCTGGGAATAGCCGACGACATAGACTGCCTCGCCTGGGTTTTGCGTCTGTGCGTGCTTGATGGCCTGGATAGTCTTCGCCGTTGCTTCGGCTTTGGATTCCTCATAGGGAAGGCCACCGGTCAAGATGCCGAAGTCGCGCGAATAGTTGATGTGGACGTTGTTGGCACATGAAGAAACCGCACACTGGTCGTACTTCCCGGCGACAGCGTTCTTCATCCGGTCCGGCAGCTGGGAATCGTTGGTAGGCAGGATGTCCTTGGTGCCGTCGATGAAGATGCTCGTCGCCGCCAGGAGCCGAACCAGGGGGGCAGTGGAGTCAATGGCGTACGTGAAGCCGAAGAGGCTGGCGAGTGGAATCGCCACGCTGGCCGTCACGTATGACGCAGTCCTTTTGTTCGCGACTGGCTTGTTCACGGTCGTCTTGTTCGCGACCGTCTCGACCGTCTCGACTTTTCGATGTTTCCCCATGGCGTCCTCCGCCCTGATATGTGGAACCGTGGGCGAACAAATCGGCCCAATTCTCTGCGTAGCTTAACGCTCCCCCACCACGCGGTAAATGACTCAGTGCACAATTCTGCGATTCGCATGGCAAATACTTGAGTACGCAACCTTCAGTCCAAGTGGCCATGCCGTGTCGATTCGCCCAGCGCCACTGAGAAATCAGCGAAGCATCGGCCGGGCCCCGGGGCGCGCATCGATATCAGCACGGTGAAAGACACTGGTGTGATATATCTTTGCCGGTCCGGACCGCCGCGCGGTTGGCATCTGTCAGCACCAGAGAGGCCTACCTGGTTGCTCGCGCAACTATTAGCCAAGAGCCGTGATGCGCGGTCCGAATGGGATCTGCCCGGCCACAGCGCGAGAATCTCAAAGCAAACCTTCTGTTTCAATTATTGACGCCATCAGCATTTCGTCCGGTTCGCACACTAAAGTGTTTGACAGCCCGCTTTCGAGAACTGCCTCCGAAACGCAATCGATGTTCGGGTCTAGCTGTCGTTTCCTATCCTTTCTGGCGTTGTATCCGGGTACGGTGTGATCGTGGGTGCGGAGCAATTAGACGCAATCGTCGTTGGGGCCGGCTTCGCCGGAATGGGCGCGGCGATTCAACTCAATCGCGTCGGATACGACAAGATCGCGATCCTCGACCGCGAGGACGACCTTGGCGGGACTTGGCATGTCAATCGCTACCCGAGGCTGACAGTCGATATCCCGACCACGACGTACTCGTACTGGTTCGAACCCAATCCGTACTGGTCTCGGCTGCACGCCCCCGGCGCCGAGCTGAAGCGCTATGCCGATCATGTGGCAGAGAAATATGATCTGCGCCGTTACATGCGGTTTGGCACCACCGTGGAAGGCGCTCGCTGGGATGAGGACGCTCAGGTGTGGCGCGTCGCGCTCGCCGATGGAGCCACGCTTAGCGCCCGGTTTCTCATCACCGCCACCGGGTACCTCTCCCAGCCCCGAATCCCTGACATCCCAGGCATCATGAGCTTCGCCGGCAAGATGATTCACAGCGCCAAGTGGGATCACAGTTATCCGCTCGAGGGCCGCCGAGTCGGCATCATCGGTACGGGAGTGACAGCCGTGCAGCTGATCCCCGAATTGGCCGAAAAGGCCTCCGAGCTGACTGTCTATCAGCGCACCCCGATTTGGGTTGTGCCCAGGGTGGACTTCGCGATCCCGCCGACCGTGCAACGGCTGTTCGCGCGGTTCCCGGAGTTGCAGCGCCTGCTCCGGTTGGTCACCGACGCCATTGCGGAGGTCGGCATCTTCACTGCCGTGGTGCACTACAACTGGTCCAAGCCGCTGAACATCGCCGCGGCGAAGGTGTCGAAGATGCACATGTTCACCTCGATACGGGACAAGGCGCTGCGTCGAAAGCTCACCCCCGATTACGATTTCGGCTGCAAGCGCACGACGTTCTCCAACGTGTACTACCGAACCTTCGCTCGGCGGCATGTGCACCTGGAGACAGCCGGGATCGACCGGATCGAAGCCGACGGTATCGTCAGCGCCGACGGTCGCAAGGCACTCACCGACACCTTGATCCTCGCAACCGGCTTCGACCTGTGGGACGCCAACTTCCCGGCGATCGAAGTGGTGGGCCGCGGCGGGCGCAATCTCGGAAAATGGTGGCGGGAAAACAGGTTCCAGACCTACCAGGGTGTGTCGATCCCGTCGTTCCCGAACTTCCTGAACCTGGCGAGTCCGTACGCCTTCACCGGGGCATCGTTCTTCACACAGACCGAGTACCAGATGCGGCACATGGACCGACTGTTCGGTGAGATGCGTCGACGGGGCGCCGGAACCTTCGAGATCACCGAGGAAGCGAGTGGACAGTTCCTCGCGCGCATGTCCGACCGGCTTGGCGACATGGTGTTCTTCCGAGGCAACTGCGCCTCGTCCCGGTCGTACTACTTCCGTGGCGACGCAACGATCACCCGACCGACCTCGCGGCGCAATGCCATCCGCGAGTCGATGCGATTTCCGTTGACGGACTATCACTTCACCTGATCACTTCAGAAGGCGTAGCGGTGGAATTGCACGATTCCCCGCAGCGCCGGAGTGTGAGACGCCAGTTTGGCGAACCGCTGATACCCCAGGGTGAGCCGTTGCACGGTCTCGGCCTCGAACACCGAAATCGCTGCCGTCGAACGAACTCCGGGCACGAGCGCAACGATCTCGTCCGGACCATCCACCGCCCACCCCAGCTCGGAGCCCGACCAGCGCACCACCTTGTTGGACTTCTGCTGTGCCCGCATTCCGAACCGATTCCAGAAGTCCAATTGCAGCTCTCCGGCGGGAAACCGGTCGACCACCCGGCGCAGCAGACCGATCCCCTCATCCGGCGGAAGGTACATGCTCACTCCTTCAGCGAGCAGCAGCGCCGGACGATCCGTCGGGATCGCGTCGAGCCACGCCGGGTCGGTGACCGAACTCGAGACCAGGTGGTAGTGCTTGCGGGCGGGATAGAGCCGCTCACGGAGGGCGATCACATCCGGATAGTCGACGTCGTACCACTCGACATCGGGACCCGAGTCCAGCCGGAAGGCCCGGCTGTCCAAGCCGCAACCGAGATGGAGCACCACAGCGTGAGGATGGGCGGCCAGGAATCGCCCTGCCCACAGATCGAATTGGGCTCCACGGACAGCGATCGAGGTCACCTGGCGGCGGCGCTGCCGCAGGACGGGACTCTTGGCCCAGTCGTAGTCGAGTTGGTCCATGAGTTGCTTTGCGTAGGTGTCTCCCAGCACTGGTTGTGCGGAATCGGCATCCAGCGCCTTGGCGTACACCATGTCCAGCATGGTCTGCGGCGGCCCGCTGAGATCGACGTGAACCTTTGCAGTCATTGGTAGAACCACCCTTCAGTGTTGGTATTCCAGCGCGGCTGCGCGAAGCAGCGAGAGAATCAACTCCATCGACCGCTCCGGCGCGTCCGCATCGACGTGGTGCTCGAGAACCAGCTCGCCGCCGACCACTCCGAACCCATAGATGTCGATCACCGCGGAGGATGCCCGATGGAACTGGGATTGGAAGCCGACGATTTCCACACCCGGCGGCGTGGGCATGGCTGCGACGTTGCCGATGTTGGTGGACAGCACGACATCGGCCAGACCGGGGACCGTGCCCTCGTATTGCAGATTGAAGTGCAGCAGTGATTGCTGTACGACGCCGTCGGCCAGGTCGGCCTGCAGAAGTGCCGCGATGTCACTGGCCAGGTCAATCATGCTGGTGTCCGAGGTGATCTGGGCCAAGTATGTGGCCACACCCAACGCGAGAGTGCATCCCGTAGGCGTCACCGGAGGCTCGAGCAGCGGACGCAGATTGACGTTGTACACGTAGGGAATTGGAATATGCGGGGTTTCGCGTACCTGCCACTCGGCGAGCAGGACGGCGGCAGACACCAGGTTGTTGACGAAGAGCCGGTGTTTGCGGCCGAACCGCGTCAACGCCGTCGTCTCCGCCTTGCTCAGCCGACCACGTGCGGTCGGAACCGCGACCGGTCGCTCGAACTTGGTCATGCTGGTCGATCGCCGCGGTGGCAGCTCGTGGGCGAACATCGCCGGAATGAACCGGTCGAGTCCGGACCGCTGCTGCTTGCGGATACCTCGCTGTTCGAGCAGTACCTCGATCGGCTCGGGGGCAGGCTGTGGGCAGACCGAGCCGGGATCACCGGTGGTGACGATGTTGGTGTACCTGGTGAGCAGCTCGAAGAGGAGTCCGGCGATGTGGTTGCCGTCCGCGAGACTGTGATGGACGTACAGGGTGAGTTCGACGCGACCGTCGCCGGGCTGCACCAAGAGATTGATCAGTGAAACGCTTTGGTCCAGTTCCATTCCCGGGCCTGGTCCGTCTTCGTCGGCGATCCACATCCCTGGATGGAGCAGATCGTCGGCCAGAATCTGGAACCGGCCATCCTTGCCCTGCTCGAGGTGTCCCGCGTACACCGGGTATATCTCCAGCAGCGTGTCGAACGCCATTGACATCGCGCCGACATCGAACGGACCGGTCAGGTCCAGGGTGACAGAGGTGAATGTCTGTGTCTCCGCGAAGAAGTCCTCGCTCGGTGCCAGCTTTCGAATGACGGATGTGGGAAACACCATCACGACTCCTCGAAGGTCTGCGCTGTGAGCGGGTTCTCAGCCACGGGTGCTGGCCCGTCGATAGCCGAACACCATCGGCACCACGCACGCGATGATGACGCCGCCGGACCAGAGCAGGGTCCCGACGAGGGGGTTCAGCACCGGGCCACCGAGGGTCAGTCCGCGCATCGCCTCGGTCGCATAGGACAACGGTTGATGTTCGACGAGTGGCTGGACCCATTGCGGGTATTGGGCCAACGGCACGAAGCCGGTGCAGAAGAACAGCAACAGTGCCGACACCAAGGTGATCACCTCCACCAGCGTCGTGGTGGGCCAGAACACGGCTACCGTGAGCGCCAGCATCGCGAAGGCCATCCCGAACAGCATCGGCACACACAGCCACGCCAGGCCGGCCCACCAGCCCTGCTCGAGCCGCATTCCCATCAGCACTCCGACACACAGCAGCACAAAGGAATTGATGACAACGCGGATCGCTTCGGAGGCCAGCCGCGCGAGCAGTCCCGATGCCCGGTGTACCGGCACCACCCACAACCGGGCGAGCAAGCCGTTGGCGCGTTCGGACGTGATCCCGACGACACCGACCGAGGCGCCGTTCATCGCCCCGATCAAAGTCACCAGCGGAACACTCCCGTACAACGCGCTGTGGCCGGTCACCGACGAAATCGCATCGCCCAACACGATGTTCATCACGACGAGAAAGAAGATCGGCAATGCCAGCCCGAAGACGAAGGTCATCGGATCACGTAGTAGGCGGATCAGTGATCGCTGGGTCTGTATCCAGGTCTGCGGGATGAGCACGCGCAGCGAGTTCTCCCCGAACCGTCGGTCGAGGACAGGAAACTCGGTGTCACACAGGACGGCAGTGCCGGCGGGGGTGTCGTGGTCTGCCACAGTCATCGCGACCTCCTCAGCAAGAGAATCAGCGACAACGGGACCATCACGGTCGTCACGCCGACCAACCAAGCGACCGACGGCCCGATAACCGACCACGTCACCTCACCGGCGCCGGGGGTCGAGTCACCGCCCAATGCGCGCAATGCGTAAATGAATTGAGATATCGGCTGGTTACGCACGATCGGCTGAATCCATTCCGGGAAGTGCTCGGCGGGCTGGATACCGACCGACAGCAGCCCGAAGATCAACTGCGGCAGCATCAGCCATTGCGTCGTCGCTTCCGGATTGCGGGAGAAGCTGCCCAGCAGGTCCGACATGAACGACAGCACCATTCCGATGAGAAGCAGCAGCACACAGAACGCCATCGCGTGCAGCAGACCGCCGTAGAACCGGAACCCGATGACATAACCGGTGGTAAGGGCGGCCGTCGTCCCAACCGCGCAACGGTAGACACCGGCCGACATGCGGGCGACCAGCGGTGTCAACGGCGAGATCGGCATGGAGCCGAATCGGCGATTGATGCCCTTCACCGAGTCGGTCGCCGCGTGGAGCGCACCGGTGATCGCCGCGAACGAGATGCCTTGCAATGCGATCAGAGGCATCAGGAACTGCGCATAGCTGCTCATCCCCGACCTGGCACCCATCAAGTTGTTCAACGGGATGTACCAACCTGCCGCGAACACCACCACCGCGACGATGGTGGTGGCGACGTCACCGTTTCGCAGCGTCGGTGCGACCAGCCGGTGGGTGAGGACCCACCATTGACGCACGGTCGATGGTGCGGGCCGGGCCGCAGCGAGCGCAGCCGTCATGACATCACGTCCGCGCCACGCTCTGATCGGCGATCGACGCGGTGTCTGCCTTCGCCGTTACCGTTCGTCGAGGCGACCGCGACATCGGCGGGCACACCGATGGAATCCTGTGTCAACGCCAGGAATACGTCATCGAGTGAGGGGCGCCGCAGCGCGATGTCGGTCAACTCGATATTCGCGGAGTTGAGCCGCGACAGCGCCTCGACAAGGGTGCTCGGACCGCGCGGCGCCGGCATCGCGATCCGATCCGATGTCGCAGTCAAGGCAGCCCGGTTCTGCTCCGGCAGGAGCGATCCGAGCGCTTCCGCGACGGCAGGCAGATCGTTGAGATCCCGCGGAACGATCTCGCAATAGCTGCCGCCGGTACGCTCCTTGAGTTCATCTGCTGTGCCTTCGGCGACGATCACACCATGGTCGATGACGATGATCCGGTCGCTGAGCGCATCGGCCTCCTCGAGATACTGCGTTGTCAGCAACGTGGTGATGCCGAGGTTTTTGAAGCCGGCCACCAGATCCCAGATGGTCTGCCTGCTCCGCGGATCGAGCCCGGTCGTCGGTTCGTCGAGAAACACCACCTCCGGCCGAACCACCAGCCCGCACGCGATGTCGATCCGCCGCCGCATTCCACCCGAGTACGTGCCCACCCGCCGATCCGCCGCCGTGTCGAGATCGAAGGTGTGGAGAAGTTCCTCAGCCCGTGACCGTGCCGCGGGCTTGCGCAATCCCTGTAACCGCCCGAACAGGAGTAGGTTTTCCCGCCCGGTCAACACGTCGTCGAGCGCAACCTGTTGCCCGGTGAGCATGATGGATCGCCGCACGCTCGCCGGAGCCGATGTCACGTCGAATCCGGCGATGCATGCGCTACCCCGGTCCGGCCGTGTGAGCGTCGACAGAACGTCGACCATCGTCGTCTTGCCGGCACCGTTGGGGCCGAGCAATCCGACCACTTCGCCCCGGCCAACTTCGAAACTCACGTCGCGCAACGCCTTCACTGCGCCGAACGATTTGCTGATTCCGCTGACGATCACACTCGCGTCGGAGGCAGACGATCCGTTGTGCTGCATGAGGTCTCTCTTCGTCGTTACGGGTAGATCGGGCCAAGAGTCATTCCGCGGACAAGTCCACCAGGCCGAGTTCTTCGATGGCTCCGCCTGATTCGCCATCTGCCCGGCCCGCGGCGAGCACGTCGGCGGTCAGTTCGGTGACGGCTGCCGGATAACGTTCGACCAGCGTCGCCAGCGTCGACGGCTGCACCCGCCGGGTGTCATACCACCAGTCGACATGCAGCCCACCTGAGGAGCGATAGACCCGCATCTCTATGGCATGTCCGAGCCCAGGAACCTTGTCACGCACCGGCATTGCCGCGTCGAGGTCGAAATGGACCGGGCCCTGACCGGGGGGCAGGTCTGGGATCACCCCTTGGTTGGACATGAAGATGTCGGGCGTCGGGATGGCAGCAAGCTTCGCGGCCGACGGTGCGTAGAGATGACGCAGCACCCCGTACCCGATTCCGTGGTGGGGCACGCTCGCGAGGACCTCGCGCACATCGTCCAATATCTGCATCGCGCCGTCTTCACCGACGCACCTCAGCGGGATCGGATAGATGGCCGCGAACCCGCCGACGGTTCGGCGCGGGTCGATGTCGGGTTTGAAGACCGATCGGCCGTCCCCGGCCAGGCTTACCGCGACAATGCCGTCGCCGAGAGTCTGTGCGACCGTCCGACTCAACGCGGCAAGCAGAACTTCGTCGACGCCGCATTCGAACCGGCGGCGCAGGCGGTCGATATCCGTGATCTGCTCGACAGTCAGCGTCGACTGCAGTCGTGCGAGATCGGCAGTGCCGGGCTGATCGGCCATGCCATGCTCGGCAAGACGCAGGCTTGGCTTCCCCACGTTGTCGAACCAGTATCCGGCACTTTCGAGTACGGCAGGATGGGCTGTGAGCGCTGTGCAGCGCTGCGACCACTCTTGCCAGGTAGCGCTTACCGGGGGCAGAACGATGTCCTCGCCCGCGAACTGCTGCCCGAATGCCGTGAGCATGTCTGTCAACAGGATCTCGCGCGAGGTGCTGTCGACCATCAACTCCAGCACGGTGATACCGAGGTATCGCGCAGACCCCTGGGAGTCGACGATATAGGTGGCGCTCAGCGGTGGGCTCGACAAATCGCAACGCTGTATCTCGTCGGTGATGATGTCGAGTGCGGCCGAGCGCTCCTGCGCGCTTCCCGGTTCGATATCCGGCGGGAGCGCCCGTGAGCCGACCTCGACGGACTCGCGTGGCGGGGTGAATTGCTGGCCCCAGATGCCGCCGTGGTCAGCCATATTCACCCGCAGCGCGTCGTGATGATTGATGACGGCGGTCAACACGGAGGCGACATCGCCCACACCGACGTTGGCGTCGAGGCCCAACAGCAGTGGCACCCGCCAACGGCCGGCCTCACGCAACCCGTGCTCAAGGAAGTCCGCCGCGGTCGGCGGGACCGGTTGACGCAGCTCGTCGCCGGAGGGCGCGGTCGCCAACCCGCCCGTGGCGTACCGAGAGCCCAGTGCAGCGGCCAACGCCGACACCGTCGGATTGTCGTACAGGTCTTGCGGTGTGAGGTCCAGACCTTGGTTGCTCGCGCTCATTGCCACACCGATGGCGATGAGCGAATCGCCGCCGATCTCAAAGAAGTTGTCGGTCGGTGCGACGGAGTTGACGCCGAGGCACTCGGCGCAGATGCGGCGTAGCGTCGCCTCGATGTCCGACCGCCCCGTCTTGGTAGGGCTTGAGCCGTTGGTGACCGCGCCGGAATGTCCGTTGGCGCCGTTCACGCTGGTCGGCGTGGAAGCTTGCGTCCACGAGACGTTCTCATTCGGATCAACCCAATGCCGTTGCCTGGCGAAGGGATATCCCGGCAACGTGATCCGAGTCGGCCGATCCGCTGACAACGGCGTCCAATCGACCTCGAGCCCCGCCGCCCAGAGTTGTCCGATAGCGAGTAGGAAGGTGTCCCGATCAGACCTGTTCTGAACCTGGTGGCGCATGAGGCGAACCGCGCGGTGACTTGTCGACCACTTCGGATGCCGGATTGCCGAACCGGACAGGGCCGCACCAGGCCCGACCTCGACCACAATGCGGGTCGGGTCGTCAAGGATCAGATCGAGCTCGTCGGCGAATTTGACGGTGGACCGGATCTGACTCGCCCACATGGCGGGATCCGTTGCCTCGTCATCGGTCATCCATGATCCGGTGACGTTGGAGAGCATCGGGGTCAGCGGCCGGTGGAGAGTCAGTGTCGAGAGATAGCCGGCGAACTCCGGGATCACCGGATCCATCAGATACGAATGAAAGGCATGGGATGTCCGCACGCGGCGCGCGACGATGCCTTGCCGGCGAAGACGATTCTGGAAGTCGAGGATGTCTTGCTGTGACCCTGCGACAACACAGTTTCCGGGATCGTTGACAGCAGCAAGATCCAGGCCAGGGGAAAGATGCTCAGCGAGAGCTTCGGGGGCCATCGCCACGGCTGCCATCGCGCCCGGTGCCGACGCATGCATCAGGCGGGCGCGCCGCGCCACGACCTGGATTCCGGTGGGCAGATCGAACACGCCCGCCAAGGTCGCCGCGGCGTACTCCCCGATGCTGTGTCCGGCGTATGCGCCCGCTCGAACGCCGTAGGACTCGATCAGCTTTCCCAATGCGTATTCCACTGCGAACAGCGCGGGTTGGGCGCGGTCGGTACGTTCCAGATTCGAATCGGTCGCGCCGAAGAGTTCTGTGCGCAGATCGATGTCGAGCTCGTCACGGAAACCGTCCGCACATCGATCGAAACTCTCCGTGAAAACCCGCTCGGTTTCGTACAGACCGCGCGCCATTTCGGCGTGCTGGGCCCCTTGACCGGGAAACAGGAAGACGACCCTGTCGGTGTCCGGCCCGGCATTCTCGACCGACTCGCCGATGAACACGTTGTCGCTCTCCGGTGTCCGCAGCACATCGGCGGCATTCTGCTGATCGTGTACGACTGCGGCCAGCCGAACGTTCTCGGTCCGGCGGCCGGCAAGGGTGAACGCGACGTCCGCGATGTCCACTGCCGCATCGCGTTCCAGCTCGGCTGCCATCGCCGATCGGTAGTCGTCGAGCGCCTCGCTGGTTCGGGCCGACAGCCGCAGCACTTGAGGACCGGGCCGGTCCTGGGGCGCCGCCACCGGGGCCTCTTCTGGTGCTTCCGATGGGCCCTCTTCTAAGACAACGTGAACGTTTGTGCCACCGACTCCGAACGAGCTCACTCCGGCCCGGCGAATTCCGTCCCAGTCCCACGGTGCGTACCGGCTCTGGACGATGAACGGCCCCCGGTCAAGGTCCAGCGCAGGGTTGGGTTCCGTGAAATGCAGCGTGGCGGGGATGGCTCGGTGCTTCAAGCACAGAATGGTCTTGATCAGGCCGGCGATTCCGGAGGCCTCTGCCAGGTGACCGATGTTCGACTTGACCGAACCCACGGCGCACGGGCCGGGTCTGATTGAATCGGTGACGCTGAACGCCTTTCTCAAGGCGTCCATCTCGATGGGGTCACCGAGCGGCGTTCCGGTGCCGTGGGCCTCGACGTAACTGATGCTCGACGGGTCGACACCCGCCACCGCGTGCGCCTCGGCGATGACATCGGCCTGGGCAGCGCCGTTGGGCGCCGCATAGGTCATCTTCTTCGATCCGTCGTTGTTGATCGCCGATCCCCTGATGACAGCGTGGATCCGGTCCCCCTCCTCGACGGCTGCTTCCAACGGTTTGAGCACCAACGCGGCGACTCCACTGCCGAAGACCGTGCCGTCCGCTTTCGCGTCAAACGGCCGGCAATGCCCGAGCCCTGACACCATCGATCCTGGCTCGTGCCAGTAGCCGACGTGGTGCGGGATCCGGATCGACACGCCACCGGCGAGGGCAACTTCGCATTCACCGTTGAGAAGGCTCTGGCATGCCGAATGGATGGCGACCATCGATGACGAGCAGGCGGTTTGAACCGTGATGCTCGGCCCGCGCAGGTTGAACTGATGGGAGACGCGGGTGGCGAGATAGTCCTTGTCGTTCTGCAGGGACATGTTGATCAGGTCGAAGGTGGCGCCCTGTCCCAGGATCGCGTGCGGATCGTGGTGCGAGAGCAGGTTGTGCAGCATGTAGATGCTGCCGCCGCTGGTGGCGTAGACGCCGATCGCACCGCCGAAATTCATCGGGTCGCATCCGGCATCCTCCAGTGCGTGCCATGCGGTCTGCAGAAACAGCCGATGCTGCGGATCCATCATCCGCGCGACCTGCGGTGGGAATCCGAAGAACTCCGCGTCGAACTCGTCGATCCCGTCGAGGGTGGGCGCACGTCGGACGTAGGCCGGATCGGCGAGAGCCTCCTCGGTGATACCCGCCGCAGCCAGCCGCTCCTCCGACAACGTGACGATCGACTCCTCGCCACGGCGGAGGTTGTCCCAGAACGCCGAAATCGAGTCGGCTCCGGGGAACCGGGCGGCCATGCCGATGACCGCAATGGCGTTGGGCGGCAGCGTATCCGTTGACGAAGAGTTGTTCACGCTCGCTGTCCTCTCTTACGGCGATGTACGGCACCTTGGCGCGCGGCGGCCCGGCGATTGGCGTTCGATCGAACAGCGTCGACGGTCGCGTTGCCTTCCTCGGTGATTTCCAGCTGGCACATGACGTCCGCGGTGATGTCGTTCAGGCAGGCACCCTGCAGCAGGAGGGCCACCGGCGGTTCGACACCGAAGTCCGCCTGCGTCGTGTTCCGGATCCGCACCGCCATCAGGGAGTCCATCCCGAGTTCGATCAACGGCGTCGACGGGCTGAGGGCCGAACGGTCGACGTACCCCATGATGGTGGCGAGGCGCGTGCACAGTCGATCGCCGATGATGCGCTCGGCGTCAAGGGGTTCCAGGTCAGCAAGTCCCTCCATGCCTGCCCAGTCGTCCACGCTGCCGGACGGATCCTCCGGTTCGTCGACGGGCAGTAGCTCGTCCACGATGTGCAGCGACGCCCGGGTCCGATACGCGTCGGCCAACCGTGTCCAGTCGGCGGCCACAACGGTGGAGCGGACGGGCGCGTCTGCACCCATCACCGACCACAGTGCCTGGATGGCCACTTCATCGGGCATCGGTTCAAGGCCGGAATCGATCGTCACCCGCTGGTACTCGTCGGATTGACTGTCCGCCAACGATTTCCACCATCCCCAGTTCACGGTGCTGGCTGCCAATCCGGCTGCTCGCCGGGCATAGGCAAGGGCGTCCAGAAACGTCGTGGTGGCGGCGTAGTGACCGAGCCACCGTGACCCCAGCAGCCCGGAGATCGACGCGAAGAGAACAAAGTGGCGTACCGGCTGTTTCATCGACAGGGTGTGCAGCAACGTCGCCGCGTCGATCTTCGGCCGGAACATCATCTGCACGTCGGTGTCGGTCATGTCGGTGAGCGTCACCGGCCCACCGCCGAATGCCGCCAGATAGACGCCACCAAGGGGCGGAAGGTCCGCGCCGAACCGCTCGAACAGCGCCGTCATCGCGGTCGGATCGGCCGCATCGGCTGCCACCGTGATCAATTTGGTTCCGTCGGCGGACACCTTGGCGGCCAGTTCGTCGAGTCGCGAACCCGGATTCCGGGATACCGCGACAATCGTCCTGGCGCCCATATCGGCCAACTGCTGGACGAGATGGGGTCCGATGTTTCCGGTGGCGCCGATCACCAGTTGGCTGCTGTGCTCGTCGATCTCGGCGCGGCCCGTCGACACGGGGCTCCGCCTTTCCAGGCGCGGGACATGACGAATGCCGGCCCGATAGACGACCTGGTCATCTCCGTCGCCACCGTTGGCCTCGGCCAGTAGATAGCTTGCCGCGCGTTCGGCAGACACCGACTCGTCGACATCGATGACAGTTCCCCAGATTTCGGGATGTTCGAGCGCGAGTGTCCGGCCAAGGCCCCACAGCACCGCATGAGCGGGGTTGGCCCGATCCCCCTCCGAGATCGGCTGAGCGTTGCGGGTCAACAGATGCAACCGCACCGGCCCCGGCATGGCGACCAGAGATGCCGTCAGCATCCGGACCGCGTTGAAGAGCCGGAAGCCCGCAGCGGGGTCCAGGCTGCGCATCGGGACCTCCGGTGCGAACACCACATTCTGGACCCCGGTGAGCACATCGGACAATTCCGCACTGGCGTCGTCGAAGAGCACCGCGGAAGGCAGCACCGTGACGTGCGAGTCGTCGCCGAGCGTGGCACCGATCGCTGCGCCCACATCGCCATCGGAAACCACCAACCACGATGACTCCACGGTGGTGTCCAGGGCAGGGAGTCGACGAGCCGGCCAGGTAAGTGCGCACAACCACTCCGGTGGAATCACCCCGGCGATCGATTCCGGTGAATCCGACTGGCGCTCCACAGTTTCCCGGCTGCGCTCGGCGGACGCGTTGATCCAGTGGCTGGTGTGGTGCCACGGCGTGCTGGGAAGTACCGGATGCGGGCCGGGCGGGTGCGGCGTCGACGGGGCCTCGACGGCATGGGTCGCGTTGAGATTGGTATGGAAGCTGACCGTGT
The DNA here is from genome assembly GCF_053483975.1 of Mycolicibacterium sp. XJ870. Lineage (NCBI taxonomy): Bacteria > Bacillati > Actinomycetota > Actinomycetes > Mycobacteriales > Mycobacteriaceae > Mycobacterium > Mycolicibacterium sp. XJ870. The sequence continues at coordinate 2,010,726 of NZ_JBEFTI010000001.1, read as the reverse complement.
CGTCAGCATCACGCCGCAGCGTCCCCACGGTGTGGTGGTGGGCCTCGCCCAACGTCTCGGTGATCGCGTGGGTCAACACAGGATGCGGGCTGATCTCGACGAACGTCGTGTGTTTCTCGGCCGCGATGATGACCGCCTGGCTCAACCGAACCGGTCGACGCACATTGGCCACCCAATAGTCCGCGTCGAGGACCGGTGGCGACGCGGCACTGTCCACGACAGTCGACAGGAACGGGATCGCCGGCGTCCTGGGCGTCAGATCCTCCAGCTGAATGGCCAACTCCAGCAGGATCGGATCCATCAGCGCGTTGTGCGACGCCACCTCCATATTGACCCGACGGGCGAACCGGTCGCGCCGTTGCATCTCGGCGATCAGCGCGTCCACCTGCGCACGTGGCCCGGCGATCACCGTCTGGCGCGGCGAGAGATACCCGGCGAGGTCAACCCCCGGATAGTCACCGACCAACGCCCCCGTCGCGTCGGCATCGAGCTCCAAAAGAGCCACGGCACCTTGACCGGCCAGCACCGACATCAATTGCGACCGTGCCGAGATGACCCGCAGACCTTCGACGACGGTCAGTGCCCCGGCGACCACCGCCGCACTGACCTCCCCCATCGAATGCCCGATCACCGCATCCGGCTCGACCCCGTACGACCGCCACAACTCCGTGAGCGCCAACTGCAGACCCATGATCACCGGCTGTACCCACGCATCTCCGCTGACCGGCTGCCCCTTGGTGAGTACACGATGCAGTGAGAAGCCGACCTCGGTCGCGAATGTCGGTTCCAGCTCGGCGATCGCAGCGGCGAAAGCCGGTTCGTCGGTCAACAACTGGCGGCCCATGCCGGCCCACTGCGAACCCTGCCCCGAATACACGAACACCGTGCCCGATCCGCACACGCCTTCGTGCGGCCGTACCACCCCGTCGGCGGGCCGCCCGTCGGCCAACGCCCGCAGACCGTCGATGGCCTGAGCGCGGTCGCGAGCACAAACGGTGGCGAACTTGGGATGGCGCGCTCGGTGATGATTCAAGGTGTGCGCCACATCCGCCAACCCCACACCGGAGCCGTCGCCCTCCATCCACCCGGCCAGCTCACGCGCGGTCGACGCGATCCGCTCCGAATTCTTGCCCGAGACGACGAAGGTGCAGACCACCGGGTCAGGCTGGCGGACAACAGGTTCCGCCACGGGCGGCTGCTCGATGATCAGATGGGCATTGGTGCCACTGGCCCCGAACGAGGACACGCCGGCCCGACGAGGACGGCCGACCGTGGGCCACTCCATTGCCTGGGCGGCGATCGTGAAGCGAGACGCACCCTCGCCGGCATGTGGGGTCAACGTCTCGAAGTTGAGATGCCTGGGGATGTGGCCGTACCGCACGCTGAGCACCGTCTTGATGAAGCCCGCGATACCGGCAGCGGACTCCAGATGCCCCAGATTGGTCTTGACCGAGCCCAGCACCAACGGCGCCGAATCCCCCCGGTCCCCGAAAACCTCACTCAAAGCGTCGAGTTCGATCGGATCGCCCAACCCGGTGCCGGTGCCGTGGGCCTCGATGTAGTCGATGTCCGACGGTTGCAGTCTTGACGATGCCAACGCCTGACGCATCAACGCCTGCTGCGCCGGCCCATTGGGCACCGTCTGCCCACTACTGGCACCATCCTGGTTGACCGCAGAACCACGCACCGTCGCCAGCACCCGATCCCCATCACGCAGCGCGTCACTCACGCGCTTGAGCACCACTACGCCGCAACCCTCGCTGCGCACATACCCGTTGGCAGCGGCATCGAAGGTCTTGCACTGGCCGTCTGGCGACAGCATGCCGAACCGGGTGAGCGCGATGTTGGCTTCAGGTTTGAGCATCAGGTTGACTCCGGCGGCCAGTGCGGTGTCACTTTCCCGCCGACGCAAGCTCTGACAAGCAAGATGCACCGACACCAACGACGACGAGCAGGCCGTGTCAACCACCAGGGCCGGACCGCGCACACCCAGGAAATAGGACAACCGCCCGGCAGCGAAATTCGCCGCGTTCCCGAACGGGACATAGGCGTCGTAGTCTTCGGGCCGAAGCTTGTCGCTCAGGGTGAGCATGTAGTCATATGCGGTCATACCGACGAAGACGGAGGCCTGGGTGCCGCGGATGGTGTGCGGCGCGATACCGGCGTTCTCCAAGGCCTCCCAAGCCACTTCGAGCAACAACCGCTGCTGCGGATCCATCGCCGCCGCCTCCCGCGGCGCAATCCCAAAAAACTCCGCATCAAACTCATCAGGCCGCCACGACGTGATGAAACCACCATCCCGCGTACAAATCGTCCCCGGCACCGAATAATCCTCGGAATAAAACGCATCGGCATCCCACCGCTCCGGCGGAACCCGCACAATCCCACTACGCCCCTCCCGCAACAACCGCCAAAACTCATCGGCGCTGCTCACCCCGCCAGGCAACCGACAACCCATGCCCACCACCGCAATCGGCTCCGTCTCCCCCCTCTCCGCAATCTCCAGACGCGCGCTCAACTCATCGATCCTGTGCAATGCTTCAGCGATAATCGCCCGGCGATCAGACGGTGCAGCAGTCATAAGCTCAACCCACCTTTTCCGAGAGATCGGCCTCGATGAGGTCGTATGTGTCAAGAGACGTCTGCTCGGCGTCCCCGATTTCGGCGAGGTGTTCGGCGAGCTCCTCGACCGTGGGGTAGTCGAAAACAATGGTTTGCGGCAGGATCTCGCCAAGGGTTTCGGCGAGTGCGCGCTGAAGTATGACGCTCATCAGCGAGTCCATCCCGAGGTCGAAGAAGTCTGCGGACGGATTCAGCGCCTGGGGCGAGCCCAACCCCATCACTGCGGCGACCAACATGCCTACGTGATCGCGCAGTAGGGCGCGGCGCTGCTCGGGATCGCACATCCGCCACACATCTTTGATTTCGCCCGCGACTGCTGTATTTGTGTCGCAGGCGGTTTCGGGTTCGGCCAGGCCGGAGTCGTCGACATCGAGGATGCCGCCCCAGATGTCGGGATGCTCGAGGGCCAGCGCGCGACCCAGGCCCCACAGGACCGCGTGAGCCGGTGCCACTCGTTCATCATCAGAAGCTTCCGAGTGAGTCAGGATGAACAACCGCGGCGGGCATGCCATCGTTGCCATGGCTGCGGTGAGTCGCCTCGCTCCGCTGAACAAGCGGCAACCTGCCTCTGTGTCGAAGTCGGTCAACGAGACGTCCAGCGGGTAGCCCACATTGGCCACCTGTCCGAGGGCGTCCGCCAGTGCGGTTCTGCCGGTGTCGTCCGCCAGCACCGACGGTGACAGGACGGTGACGGCAGGTTGCTCGCCCAGAGCGCGTCCGAACTCCGCGGCGAGAATGTCGTCGGCGATCAACAGCCAGGAGCCGTCTCCCACGGCCTCTGCGGCACTCAATGGACGGGACAGGTCATCGTTCCCGCCACTGAGCGCATGGCCGAACCGCCGCGCCGGCACATTGATCCACAGGCTGGTGTGATGCCAGGGCGTTGCGGGCAGCACCGGGTGGGGTTCAGGGAGATGCGGGGTCTGCGGGGGGTAGATGGTGTGGGTGGCGTTGAGAGCGGTGTGGAATGCGTGGGTGTCGTGCGCGTCCCGCTGCAAGGTGGCCACACAGTGGTGATGGGTACCGGAAAGCGCATCGTCGATGGCGTGCGTCAGCATCGGGTGCGGGCTGATCTCGATGAAGGTGGCGTGGTCGTCGGCGGCAGCGGTGACAGCCTGGGTAAACCGCACGGGTTGGCGCAGATTTGCGACCCAGTGATCGGCGTCGAAAGTCGGTGCGGGCGTGCAGGTACGGTCGTATGTGGTGGTGATGATCGGAACCGCAGGCGGTTTGGGCGCCAGGCCGGCCAAGGCGGAGCGCAGCTCCGGCAAGATCGGGTCGATGGTGGGGTGGTGCGAGGCGACGTCAACGTCGATGCGTCGGGCCAATCGGCTCTGCCGGGCCACCACGCCGATCAGGGCGTCAATGTCGCCGGGAGGGCCGGCGATGACGGTTTGCCCCGGCGATGCATAAACCGCGAGCGTGACGGCGGGATATCCGGCGATCAGTTCGGCGGTGGATTCCGCATCCAGCTCGACCAACGCCATCGCACCTTGACCGGCCAACCGCGACATCAGCCGTGACCGGGTGGCGATCACCCGCAGTCCCTCGGCTGCGGTCAGGGCGCCGGCGACGACCGCGGCTCCGACCTCCCCCATCGAGTGCCCGATCACCGCATCCGGGATCACTCCGTACTCCCGCCACAGTTCGGTCAGCGCCAGCTGAAGTCCTGTGAGTACCGGCTGAATACGGTGAATGCCAACCGGGAGTTGCCCTTCGGCGAGTACACGATGCAGGGAGAAGCCGACCTCGGTGACGAATGTCGGTTCCAGCTCGGCAATCGCAGCGGCGAAAGCCGGTTCGTCAGTGAGCAATTGGCGGCCCATTCCGGCCCACTGCGAGCCCTGCCCCGAATACACGAACACCGTGCCCGGGCGACACGTTCCCTCATGGGCGCCAACCACGCCCACCGCTGCCTGGCCGTCGGCCAAGGCGCGCAGGCCGTCGATGGCCTGAGCGCGGTCGCGAGCGCATACGGTGGCGAACTTGGGGTATCTGGCTCGATGGTGGTTGAGCGTGTGGGCCACATCGGGCAAAGTCACCCCTGTGCCCGGTCCCGCCATCCAGTCTGCGAGCGAACCCGCCAGCGTCGCGATCCGCTCCGGCGTCTTGGCCGAGACCACCAGCGTGCTGACCGGCGGATCAGGTTCCCACATAAGTGGTTCCGGTGCGGGCGCCTGTTCAATCACCACATGGGCGTTGGTACCGCTGACGCCGAACGACGACACGCCGGCCCGGCGTGCCCGACTCACCGCGGGCCACTCCATCGCCTGGGCCGCGATGGCGAAGCGAGACGCACCCTCGCCGGCATGTGGGGTCAACGTCTTGAAGTTGAGATGCTTGGGGATGTGGCCGTGCCGCACGCTGAGCACGGTCTTGATGAACCCGGCGATACCGGCCCCGGATTCCAGGTGCCCCAGATTGGTCTTGACCGAGCCCAGCACCAACGGCGCCGAATCGCCCCGGTCGCCGAAAACCTCACTCAGAGCGTCGAGTTCGATCGGGTCGCCCAGCCCGGTGCCGGTGCCGTGGGCCTCGATGTAGTCGATGTCCGACGGTTGCAGCCGCGACGATGCCAACGCCTGACGCATCAACGCCTGCTGCGCCGGCCCGTTGGGCACCGTCTGCCCACTGCTGGCACCATCCTGATTGACCGCAGAACCACGGACCACGGCCAAGATGTGGTCGGCATCGTGCAGTGCATCGCTCAGGCGCTTGAGCACCACCACCCCGCAACCCTCGCTGCGCACATACCCGTTCGCGCCGGCATCGAAGGTCTTGCACTGGCCATCCGGCGACAGCATCCCGAACCGGGAGCAGGCAATGCTGTTCTCGGGGCTCAGTATCAGATTCACGCCGGCGGCCAGTGCGGTGTCACTTTCCCGCCGACGCAGGCTCTGGCAAGCCAGATGCACCGACACCAACGACGATGAGCAGGCCGTGTCGACGACGACGGCAGGACCGCGCACGCCGAGGAAGTAGGACAATCGCCCGGCAGCGAAATTCGCCGCGTTCCCGAACGGGACGTAGGCGTCGATGTCCTCTCGCCGCATTCGTCCGGCGAAGGTCAGGGAGTAATCGTTGGTGGTCATGCCGATGAAAACAGAGGCCTGGGTGCCGCGGATGGTGTGCGGGGCGATGCCGGCGTTCTCCAAGGCCTCCCAAGCGACTTCGAGCAACAACCGCTGCTGCGGATCCATCGCCGCCGCTTCCCGCGGCGCAATCCCGAAAAACTCCGCATCAAACTCATCAGGCCGCCACGACGTGATGAAACCACCATCCCGCGTACAAATCGTGCCCGGCACTGAATAGTCGTCGGAATAGAACGATTCGGCATCCCACCGCTCCGGCGGAACGCGGACGATTCCACTACGCCCGTCCTGCAACAACCGCCAGTACTCATCGGCACTGTTCACCCCGCCGGGCAACCGACAACCCATGCCCACCACAGCAATCGGCTCGGTCTCCCCCTTCTCGGCAATCTCCAGACGCGCGCTCAACTCATCGATCTTGTGCAGTGCTTCAGTGATGATCGCCCGGCGATCAGAGGGTGCAGCAGTCATCAGGCTCAGCTCAGCCTTTCCGACAGTTGTTGCAAGAGTTCGGCTTCCGTGAAGTCGTCGTACTCGTCGACTTCTTCGTCTTCGGAAGCCTCGATCAGTTCTGGGAGGATGGTGGCCAGATATTCGGTGAGCGCGTCTGCCGTGGGATAGTCGAACACCACGGAAGCCGGCATCGGCTGACCGAGGCTCTCGGACAAGGCGCGTTGAAGCGTCACGCTCATCAGCGAGTCCATCCCGAACTGGAAGAAACCCGCCGAGGTATCCAGCAATTGCGGTGAGGCCAGCCCCATCACCTTGGAAACCAGCTCACATACGTGCTCAGCGAGCAGACCATGGCGTCCGGCGAGTTCGCAAACGCCTAACCTCTGCCGGAATTCGGTCTTGGGCAACGATGATGGGCTGCCCGCGGCGTCGACCTCGTCGGTGTTGTCGGTGGGCAGTAAGTCGTCGACGATATGCAGCGCGGTGCGGGTGCGGTAGGCGGCGGCCAGACCGGCCCAGTCGGCAGCCACCACGGTGGAGCGGACCGGCGCGTTCGGTCCAGCCACCGACCACAGTGCTTGGATGGCGACCTCATCGGGCATCGGTTCGAGTCCGGAACCTAGCGTGACCTGGCGCTCGTCTTCGCTTTGGTTGTCCGCCAGAGATTTCCACAGACCCCAGTTGACGGTCGTCGCCGGCAGACCGGCCGCACGTCGTGCGTAGGCGAAGGTGTCCAGGAATGTGGTGGTGGCGGTGTAGTGCGCGAGCCACCGTGAGCCCAGCAGCCCGGAGATCGACGAGAACAACACGAACTGACGCAGAGTCGACGTCAACGACAGCTTGTGCAGTACCAGGGCAGCATTCAGCTTCGGCGTGAACATGGACGCCACGTCGTCATCGGTCATGTCCGCCAGCGTGATCGGGCCGCCGCCGAATGCCGCGAGGTAGATTCCACCGAGCGGAGGCAGATCAGCGCCGAAGCGGCCGAACAACTCCGTCATGGACGCTTCGTCGGACGCGTCCGCGGCCACTGTCACCAACGTCGTGGATTGGTCCGCAAGCGACTTGGTCAATTCCTGCAGTCGGGATCCGGGATTCCGCGAGACCGCGACGATGGTCGCGGCGCCCATATCGGCGAGCTGCTGGATCAGGTAAGGGCCGATGTTGCCTGTTGCGCCGACAACCAGATAGCAGGTCTGCGGGTCCAGTTCATCCGCCGACGCAGCCGGTGGTGTTGTCGGTTGTAGCCGGGCAACGCGCCGAACGCCGGCGCGGTACACGATCTGGTCCTCTCCGGCATCGCTATGAGCTTCGGCGACCAGGTAGCGGGCAACCAGCTGCGTGGGTACCGACTCGTCGACGTCGATCACCGCACCCCAGATCTCGGGGTGTTCCAGAGCAATTGTCCGGCCCAGGCCCCAGAGCGTGGCGTGCCCCGGATTCGCGCGGTCCCCCTCGCCGAGCGGCTGGGCATTCCTCGTGAGCATGAACAGCTTTGCCGGCGAGGCCATCCCGGCCAGCACGACACTCAGCCGTCTGGCGGTGTTGAACAGCCGATATCCCGCTCCGTCATCGAACGGGTCGACCGCGTCGGGTGCGTAGAGCACATAGTCCACGCCGGTCAGCGCATCCGTGACGGTGGCCTCGTCGGCGTTCTCGGCCACGGCCGTGACCTGAGCGCCCACCCCCTCCAGAAGCCGGATCTGCGCACCCAGTGCGTCGTCGCCGACGACCAGCCAGGAACTTCTCAAGCCGGCCGGTTCGGCCGCGAGCTCCTGGGCCGGCCAGCGCAGTTCGCAGTACCATTCGGCCGGGATTTCGCCGGCCGAAGATGCCGGCGAAACATCGCACCTGCCAACGTTTTCTGCGCGACGTGCCAGCGGTGCGAGGGCTACCCAGTGCCGGGTGTGCACCCACGGTGTGGTCGGTAGCTCGGGGTGCGGACCCGGTGGGTGTGCGGTGTTCGGGGGTTGGGCGGTGTGTGTCCTGTTCAGGTTGGTGTGAAAACTCACCGCGTCGTCGCCCTCGCGCCACAGTGTGCCGACGCTGTGGTGATGGCTGTCCCCCAGCGTTTCGGTGATCGCGCCGGCCAGCACAGGATGCGGACTGATCTCGACGAATGTCGTGTGCTCAGCCGCGGCGGCGGTGACGGCATCTTTCAACCGCACCGGTTGACGGACGTTGGCGGCCCAGTAGTCAGCGTCGAGCAGAGCAGTTGTGGCGCCATTGTCCACCGTGGACAGGAACGGTATCGCCGGGCTTGACGGCCTCAAATCGGCTAGCGCAGCGCGCAACTCGGGCAGGATCGGATCCATCAGCACGTTGTGCGACGCCACCTCCATGTTGACCCGACGGGCGAAGCGGCTCTGCTGCTGGACCGCGGCGATAAGGGCATCGACATGCGCGGGCGGGCCCGCCACGACCGTCTGGCGCGGTGACAGGAATCCGGCGAGGTCAACTCCCGGGTAGTCGGCGGCCATCGCCGCGGCCCGCTCTGCGTCCAGCGTGAGCAGCGCGACGGCGCCCTGACCGGCCAGCCGTGACATCAACCGGGAGCGGACAGAGATCACCCGCAGACCCTCGTCGACGGTCAGTGCCCCGGCGACCACCGCCGCACTGACCTCCCCCATCGAATGCCCGATCACCGCATCCGGCTCAACCCCGTACGACCGCCACAACTCCGTGAGCGCCAGCTGCAGACCCATGATGACGGGCTGTACCCGGGCATCGCCGCACACCGGATCACCGCCGGCCAGGGCGGCCCGGAGCGAGAAGCCGATCCGCTCGACGAACAGCGGCTCGAGGTCGGCCACTGCCGCAGCGAACGCCGGTTCGTCGGTCAACAACTGGCGACCCATACCGGCCCACTGCGAGCCCTGCCCCGAATACACGAAGACCGTGCCCGACCCGCACACGCCTTCGTGCGGGCCGACCAGCCCGTCTGCAGGCAGACCGTCGGCCAACGCCTGCAAGCCGGCGATGGCCTGAGCACGATCACGGGCACATACGGTGGCGAAAGTGGAATGTCGGGCACGGTGGTGATTCAAGGTGTGCGCCACGTCGGCCAAACCCACACCGGAGCCGGCACCGGACATCCAGTCGGACAACACCGCGGCTGTCAATGCGATCCGATCCGCGTTTTTCCCCGAGACCACCAGGGTGCTCACCGCCGAGTCTTGTGGCGGGGCGACGGCAGCGGGTTCAGGTACCTGTTCGATCACCACGTGAGCGTTCGTCCCGCCGAAACCGAACGACGACACGCCGGCCCGCCGGGAACGCCCCGTGGACGGCCAGTCCGAGTTGTCGGCCACGACTTTCAATCGCAGCTCATCGAACGGGATGTGCGGATTCGGCGTCTGATAGCCGAGGTTCGCCGGAATCTGTGCCCGCTGCACGGCCAAGACCGCTTTCATGAACCCCGCGATGCCCGCCGCGGCCTCCAGGTGGCCCAGGTTGGACTTGACGGCGCCGACCAACAGCGGCGACTGCTCGGGGCGTCCACGCCCCAGTGTGGTCCCCAGCGCGCGAGCCTCTATCGGGTCACCGAGGAACGTTCCGGTCCCGTGGGCTTCCACATAGTCCACCTCGTGCGGCTGAACTCCCGCGTTCGCATACGCCGCCCGCAACACGGCCATCTGCGCGGCCGGGTTGGGTGCCATCAGTCCGTTCGATCGGCCGTCCTGGTTGATCGCCGAACCCCGCACCACCGCCAGGATCCGATCATGGTCGCGCAGTGCATCATTGAGTCGCTTGAGTACCACCACGCCGCAACCCTCGCCCCGCACGAACCCGTCCGCACCGGCGTCGAATGCGTGGCAGCGTCCGGTGGGCGACAGCGCACCGGCCTGGTCGAATCCGTGGAAAACCGCGGGTGACAACAGCATGTTCACGCCGGCTGCCAGCGCCATGTCGGAATCCCGCATGCGCAGGCTCTGACACGCGAGATGAATCGCCACCAACGACGACGAACAGGCCGTGTCCACGGTCACCGACGGACCGCGCAGATCCAGGAAATACGACAGCCGGTTCGCGATGATGCTCAGCGCACCACCGGTGTTACTCCACGCATCGACGGCAGGAAGATCTGTAGAGGCCAGGTAGCCGTACTCCGTGGAGCAGGCGCCGGTGAAAACCCCGGTTTGCGACCGTCGCAGTGAATTCGGCGGAATCCCAGCGTGTTCGAGCGCCTCCCAGGCCACTTCCAGCAGCAGCCGCTGCTGCGGGTCCATCTTTGCGGCTTCCCGAAGCGAGATCTCGAAGAACTCGGCATCGAAGCCGTCGATGTCGCTGAGGAACGAACCCCATCGCGTCGTGCGGGCGAGCGCAGCGGCCACCTCGGGCGAGTTGTCATCGAACGGCGACCAGCGATCGACAGGAACTTCACCGACCGCGCAGTGGCCATCCCACAGGAACTGCCAGAGCGCCTCAGGCCCCGAGATGCCACCGGGGAAACGGCATCCCAGACCGATCACCGCGACCGGCTCGTCGATCGAACCTCGATCCGTCGAGGACCCCAGATCGGCACCGCAGTCCGCGGCCGCCGTGGTGAGGAACTCCACCAGAGCGTTGATCGTCGGGTGCTGCCAGAAATCGACCGGTGAGATTGGTCGGCCGAGCAGCTCACCAAGCTCACCCGACAAGACCACCGCATCCCGCGAACCGACCCCGAGATCGTTGAGCGACAGATCGAAATCGATCTCCTCGGGATTGCAGCCGATATTGGCGATCAGATAATCGACCAACCAGTTTCTGAGCCCCGCGCCATCAGGAACGGCTGAATTCATATTTTCTTTCCCACCGCTCGAATTCATCCTGCCGGTACAGATCGGAGCATGTAGAGCGCCGGACCTTACCGCTGGTAGTGATCGGTATGGAGCCAGGAGCGACGAAGACAAGATCAGCGACGCGCAGCCGATGGATATTTGATACCGCAGAAACGATTTCCCGCTTTAGCGAGCGGAGTTTCTGGATATGCTCGTCATCGGATTCACCGCGGCGTTTGACTTCTACGATCACCACCAGCTGTTCAGTCCGATCCTTCTGCACCGATATCGCCGCGGTCCTGCCGTTGCTGATCTCCAGGATCGTCGCCTCGATATCGTCGGGATAGTGATTGGAACCGTCGACGATCAGCAGGTCCTTGATCCGACCGATGATGTACAGCTCGCCATCGGAAATGACGCCCAGGTCCCCGGTTTTCAGCCATGGGCCATCTGGGGTGCCGGCTGAGGGGTTCACGAGTCGTCCACCGAAAACCCGTTGGGTTTCTTCGGGCTTGTGCCAGTACCCGGTAGCGACGTTGTCCCCGTGTACCCAGATTTCGCCGACCTGCCCCGCCGGATTCTCCGTTCTGGCCTCGGGATCAACGATCCGCAATGTGGTAGAGCGGGCGGTTCCGTGCCCCATCAGCTCGGTGCTGCCGACGGCCTCCTCCTCGCATCGCCTGGCATGACCACTTGAGAGCTTTTCGTAATCGAACGGGGTGATGGAGGGTGACGCGCCGCGGTCGGAAGTCGCGACATAAACGGTCGCCTCGGCCAGACCGTAAGACGGCCGGACTACCGAGCCCTTCAGGCCGAAGCGCGCGAATCGCTCGGTGAAGCGTTTGATCGTCGCGGCGTGGACGCGTTCGCTTCCGCTGCAGATCGCCCGCACATCACCGAGGTCCAGGCCGTCGATATCGGCGTCGGAAGTTCTGCGGGCAGAAAGTTCAAAAGCAAAGTTCGGCGCGGCCGAAAAAGCCCCCTTGTTGGTAGCCAACATTTGGATCCAGCGCGCGGGCCGCTGCAAGAATGACATCGGACTCATCAAAACCGCACTGCGGTCGGAGACCAGCGGCGAACAGATTCCCTTGATCAACCCCATGTCGTGATAGAAGGGCAACCAGGACACGAATACCGTTTCAGCCGGCATTTCCTGCCCGAAGTAGTCGTGTAGCGCCTGTTCGACGTTCACTATTACGTTCCGGTGCGTGACAATCACGCCGGCAGGCGTGCGGGTCGAGCCCGACGTGTATTGCAGGTACGCAATTCGTGGAGTGTGAGACGGAACCCGAGTCGGCTCCCGGGGCGATTCGAGGTCCAGCGCGTCGATCTCGACAATGACCGGTGCGGGGGCGCCGCCTTCACTTCGTGCATACGGAGCGACACCGCCGACCTCCGCCGACGTCGTCAGGATGACCGACGGCGCACAGTCTCGTAGTACCGAGGACGCCCGTTCGTCGTGAACGCCGAACTGCGGTACCGAGAGCGGGACGGCGATGAAGCCGGCCTGCATGGCGCCAAGGAACGCGACGATGTACTCAAGCCCTTGCGGCGCAAGGATTGCGGCCCGGTCTCCGCTCGCCCCGCACATCCTCAGCTCATCGGCGACAGCGCAGGATCTGCGGTGGATTTCCGCCCATGTGAGGTGTTCAGCAAACCCATTCGGGTCTATCGAATAGTCGACGAACGTGTACGCGGTGCTGTCAGGTCGCTGATTCGCTCGCTCCTGAAGCAGCGCCGGCAGAGAAAGTCCCACCATGAGCGGTTCCCTTCATTAGCTCCGGTTCATGTTTTCAGCGCGACGTTCCATGCGCACGAGTAGTGCACTACCTGTTCGCTGGATGATGCTCGTTGCGGTCAGATTCGGTCTTCTCAAGATCAGGCTCTGGTTAGCCCCCGCAGGCCGGCTCCCGACCACTTGTGGCGGCGGAAACCACGCCCTGTATCGCACTCAGACCCGCACTGGCCTGCGTGGACAGCCCCCGGCTGCGTGTATGGCGAAAATTTACGCCAGCTGTTGCCCAGTGTCAGCAACTTTCGGCACTTGCGTCTCGACTTGGCAGTGTTTGTTTGCAGTCGCAAGGTAGCTGGCAGCCGATCATGATGAGTACACCCAGCCAGAGACGCGGCGGGCGCAACGGCACCGGCGTAATTTGCTGCGGATACCGCAGCAGGCGCTACAACCGATGGAGTGCGAGGTTCGCTACCATGACCGGAGAACGAAACTCTCTGATCCCCAACGCATATCGTTTCGGTGAAGCTACGGTAACGACGCCCCGTGGCTGTACCGGCGCCGGCCGCCACCGCGCGGATCCCACGAGCCGACAACGGATTCCGTTCCCCGTCGGCGTTGTTTTGACATCAGACGTGGTCAGTTGATTCCGGCAACGAATTCCGAAGGACGCGCGACCCGTGCGCAGAACTAGATCAAGTCGATAGTCTGGCTATCGGAAATGCGTTGGCATATTCGGCGATTGCCCCACCCAATCAGTTCTCATCCACGATGATTGACCGCGATGATCCACTTCGGATCCGGGTGGTGGGAGCAACTAATGGGCGTCGTGGTGCTCTACATCTTCCCGCATGCCGGGGGGTCTGCCCGCTCCTACATACCGTTCGCCCGAGCGTTTTCCACCGACGTGAAGCGAATCGCGGTCCAGTACCCGGGCCATCCCGAACGACACGACGTACCCGAGATCAGCAGCGTCGCTGCGCTCGCCGAAGATGTGTACAAGATGCTGGCCCCGGCAAATCCGCCCGACCGTCCGGTGGCATTCTTCGGCCACAGTATGGGCGGGCTGATCGCATTCGAGGTCGCCCGCCGGTTCGAGGCGGCGGGGAATCAGATCGCTGCGCTGTTCCTGTCGGCATCACCGGCGCCGGGCCACGGTGGTTATGAACAGCTGCACCAGGGCTCCGACGGTGAGCTCTTGAAGATGGTCGCCGACATGACGGGCACGGACTCCGACTTCCTCGGCGACCGATTCGGTTCGACGATTCTGCGGACGCTGCGGAACTACGGCGCCATCACAGAGTACGACTGTCCCCCGGGGACAACGGTTTCCTGCCCCATCTACGCCTACGCCGCCGCGGACGACACGGCGGTCAGTTACGACAGTGTGGCGCAGTGGTCGAACTTCACGACGTCCGAATTCGCGATCCGCGTCCTTCCCGGCGATCACTTCTACGTCACGAGCGACGTGGCTGAACTGGTCGGTGATATCGAACGCCGGATCGCCCAGCACGAAGGTGGCCGATGACATCCCTGAAATCGCAAGTCGTATTCGTAACCGGTGCCGCCTGCGGGATCGGGGCCGCGGTCGCCCGGCTGCTCCACGCAAAGGGGGCCAGGCTTGTCCTGACCGATGTGGACGACGTGTCGTTGACCGCGTTGGCCGCCGAACTCGGGGGCGACGCAACAGCATTGGCAGTGACCGCGGATGTCCGCGATCTGCCGGCGATGCAGCGGGCCGCCGATAAGGCGATCGAGTGCTTCGGCGGCATCGACGTCGTCGTGGCCAACGCCGGCATCGCCAGCTACGGGTCGGTGCTGGCAGTCGATCCCGATGCTTTCAAGCGGGTGATCGAGGTCAACGTGGTCGGCGCGTTCAACACCGTGCGCGCCACACTGCCGTCGGTGATCGAGCGTCGCGGCTATGTGCTGATCGTCTCGTCGCTGGCGGCCTTCGCCGCCGCCCCCGGGATGGCTTCGTACGACGCGTCGAAGGCCGGCGTCGAGCACCTCGCCAATGCGCTGCGGCTCGAAGTCGCCTACCGCGGCGTCGATGTCGGTTCCGCCCACATGTCCTGGATCGACACGGCGCTCATCCGCGACACCAAGGATGACTTACCGGTGTTCCGGGAGATGCTGGCCACCGGGCCCCTCAAGAAGACCACGTCGGTGGCCGAGTGTGCCGAGGCGTTCGTGAAGGGCATCGAAGGACGTAAGGACCGGATCTACTGCCCGGGCTGGGTCGGTCTGTTCCGCTGGCTCAAGCCGCTGCTGACCAGCCGGATAGGTGAGACCGCGATGCGCAAATCCGCCGAGGACCTGCTTCCCAGAATGGATGCCGAAGTCACCGCGCTCGGCCGCTCCACGAGTGCACGCACCGAGGCGATCGACAAACGGTGAGGCTCGTCGGCATCACGGCCGGAGGGCCGAAAGCTGCCGGCTCAGATGATCAGCCACGCCGGCGTCACTCGTCAGTGCGATCGCCCTCTGATAGGCCTCGGCCGCCTGATCGACCCGGCCGGCGGCGGCCAACAGGTGTGCGCGGGTGACCCATGCCGGCTGGAAGCGATCGATCGACCGGTTCGAGATCCCGTCCAGCGCGTTCAATCCCGCTTCGGGTCCGTCGACCTCGCCGTCGAGGGCGGCGAGCGCCACCGCTGCGCCCAGGGACGGCGCCACGCGCAGCAGCGCGCGGTGCAACTTGCGCAGCGCGGGCCGATCAACCGGTCTGACGCAGTGCGCCGAGGAGATCGCCGCCTCGTACTGGAACCGGCCGGGCCGGCCGAATGCATGTGCGCGTCGAAGTAATCGCTCACCCCGATCGATCAGATCGCCATCCCAGTAGTTCGTGTCCTGTTCGTCGAGCGGAATGAACGTGCTGTCGAGGGCCCGCCGCGCGGGACGGCGCCCCTCGCAGAGGCAGAGCAGCGCAGCCAAACCCAGCACTTCGGGCTCGTCCGGCAGCAGGTCCGCCAGGATCAGCGCCAGCCGCAGCGCCTCGCCCGACAGCGATTCGATCGCCGTACCCGCAGGCAGCAGTTGCCAGTCGATGGCATACGCGCCGTAGATCGCCTCCGTCACAGCCGGTAGCCGCTCAGCCAGATCGGCCCGTTCCGGGACGACGAACGGGATGCCCGCGTCGCGGATACGTTTTTTCGCCCGCACCAGGCGCTGCGCCATGGTGGCGGGGGCGACGACGAACGCCGCGGCGATATCACTTGCGTTCACCCCGAGGACGGCCTGCAGCATCAACGGGGTACGGATGTCTGCGGCGATCGCGGGATGCGCGCACACCAGCATGAGTTCCAGCCGTCGGTCCGGTAGGTCGCTCGGGTCGACGGAGAATGCGTCTTCGTCGTAGTCGACCGGCAGCGGGTCGGTGAGCCGATACGCCGAGGACTTCCACAGATCTCGCAGCCGGTTGCGGGCAACGGTGAGGATCCACGCCTCGGCATTGTCGGGCACACCGTCTCGTGGCCAGCGTTGCAACGCGCGTTCCAATGCGTCGGCCAACGCATCCTCGGCCGCGGCGATATCGCGGCCCGGCGCCGCGAGTATCGCCAGCAGCCGCCCGTAGGACTCCCGGGTGATCTGTGCGATCCGGTCGGCGGCGGTCAGGGTGCGTACCAGCCATGGCCGCTGCGATACGTCACCGCGACAGGGCGGATCTCAACCGAACCCCACTGCGCGGCGGGGCAGCGCTTGGCCCACGCGAGCGCGGCATCAAGGTCGGGCACGTCGAGGACGAACACGCCGCCCAGCCGCTCCTTGGTGTCGGCGAACGGCCCGTCCTGGATCTCCGGGTTACCGGTGCGCGCACTGTAAGTGGTTGTCGCCGATGCTGATTGGAGCACATGGGTGGCGATGAGCACGCCCGCCTCGTCGAGATCGTTGGCATATTGGTCGAACGCGGCCCGCCCGGCCGCCATGTCTTCGTCCGTCAGGCCGGCGTCCGGGCCTTCCTGGTAGTGCATGAGCAGGCAGTACTGCATGGTGTCCTCCCGGTGGTCGATGACAGCTTGTCACCGTGATGACGATTCCGGCTCCACTCGATCGACAGTTCCCGGCACGGATTCCGCGGCTTTCCCCCTGAACGCACCGAGCGTCATGATCACCAGCGCGAACCAGATGAGCGAGAACCCGATCCAGCGTCCGACCGGCATCGGTTCATGCCCGATGAAGACTCCCCAGGCCATCTGCAACGCCGGGTTCAGGTAGAACAACAGGCCGAGTGTCACCATCGGAAGCCGCTGCGCGGCCGTGGCGAACAACAGCAATGGGATCGCGGTGACCGGTCCGGCCAGCAGCAACAGCACTGTGTGCCAGGTGCCGTGGTTGAGGAAGTGTCCGCGCCCGAGTAGCTCCAGTGTGATGAGGTAACCCGCGGCCACCGGCAACGCAAGCAGTGTCTCGACAGCGACGCTCACCCGGGGGTCGGCCTGGACCACCTTCTTGATCAGACCGTAGACGCCGAAGGACAGCGCCAGCACCACCGCGATATAGGGCGGCGCACCCACCTCGGCAGTGAGTATCGCCACTGCCACCACGGCGATTGTCAGGGCTACCGCCTGCCAGCGGTTGATGCGTTCCCGAAACACCACGATCCCGAGCGCCACGCTGACCAGCGGGTTGATGAAGTATCCAAGGGCTGCGTCGACGACGTGTCCGGTGGTTACGGCGTAGATATAGGTGCCCCAGTTGATTGAGATCAGCGCCGCCGCGGCCAGCAACTGCAGCCAGGCCCGTAGCGTCAGCCTCCGCAGGTCACCGAGGCGGCGCGCCACTGCGAGTACAAGCAGCAGGAACACCGCGCTCCACACGATGCGGTGCGCCAATATCTCGAGGGCACCCGCGGGCAGAAGCAGCAGGAAGAACCCCGGGCAGAGCCCCCACCAGATGTAGGCGCCAGCGCCGTACAGCACTCCGGACCGGGGGTGTTCGCTCACAGCTCGTGACGGCGCAGTTTGTCGAGTGCGTGCTGGAGGTCGGCCGGGTACGGGCTGGTGATCTCGACGCGGCGCCCGTCGGCAGGGTGGGCAAAGGCCAACGATCGCGCATGCAACCATTGCCGTTCCAGCCCGAGCTTTTTCGCCAGTGTCGGGTCGGCGCCATAGGTGAGATCGCCGCAGCAGGGGTGATGCAGCGCGGCAAAGTGCACGCGGATCTGGTGGGTGCGCCCGGTCTCCAGTTCGATGTCGAGAAGGCTGGCCGCCTGGAACGCCTCGATGGTGTCGTAGTGGGTGACGCTGTGCCTGCCGTCCTCGATGACCGCGAACTTCCAGTCGTGGCCGCGGTGCCGGCCGATCGGTGCGTCGATGGTTCCGCTCGACGGATCAGGGTGTCCCTGAATCAACGCGTGATAGCGCTTCTCCATGGTGCGCTGCTTGAACGCTCGTTTGAGTACCGTGTACGCCCGCTCCGACAGCGCGACGATCATGACGCCGGAGGTGCCCACGTCGAGTCGGTGCACGATGCCCTGACGCTCGTGGATGCCCGACGTGCTGATCCGGTATCCGGCGGCCGCCAGCCCACCCAGCACGGTCGGCCCATGCCAGCCGACCGTTGCGTGCGCCGCGACCCCGGGCGGTTTGTCGACAGCGACGAGATCGTCGTCCGAGTACAGGATCGCCATGCCCTCGATGTCGACCGGGGTGTTCTCGACGGGTGCCGGGGCCTCCGGCAGTCGGACCTCCAGCCACGCCCCGGCGACCAGCTTGTCGGACTTGCCGGCCGGTGCGCCGTCGAGGTCGACCCCGCCTGCCTCTGCCAGTGCCGCCACCACGGTGCGGGACAGGCCGAGCAACCGGGCCAACCCGGCGTCGACCCTCATCCCGGCCAGTCCTTCCGGGACCGGCATCGACCGGGTCGCCACTATGACGGCTCGGCCTGGCGGCCGACCGCGCTCGGATCGTCGGAGGCCGGGGCGGTGTCATCGGCCGGCGGGTCCGGCGCCTGCCCTTCCCCGCCGGACGAGGTGTCCGGTCGACGGCGGCCGACGGTATCGAAGTCGAAGCCGAACAACGAGAGTGCCACCAGCAGGATCGCCCCGCACACCACGGCCGGATCGGCCACGTTGAACACCGGCCACCAGCCCACGGAAAAGAAATCCACCACGTGGCCGTGCAGCGGGCCGGGCGACCGGAAGAATCGGTCGATCAGGTTGCCCGTCGCGCCGCCCAGAATCATGCCGAGCCCGAGCGCCCACCATGGCGACACCAACCGGCGCCCCATCCAGACGATCCCGATCACCACACCGGTGGCGATCAGCGTCAGAACCCACGTGTAACCCGTGGCCATGGAGAACGCGGCCCCCGAGTTGCGCACCAACGTCCAGGTCACGGTGTCGCCGATGATGGACACCGGCTGACCCGGCGTCAGTAGCCGAACCGCAAGCACCTTGGTCACGACGTCGACGAGCAGCACCACTGCGGCGACTGTGAGTAACAGGCGCAGCCGCCGCCGTGGTGCGGGGGATTTTGCGTCCCCGGGTGCGTCGGTTACCGGCTCGGCCGGGCCTGACGTTTCATCAGTCACTCCCCCATCATCCCAAACAGCCGGTGCAGGACAATGTGGCCTGTGCTCCAGCCCGCGAACCGGCCCGCCGACGTCGTCGACCAGTGGGCTTGACCGAGTCGGTTCAATGGAAAACATGCGGTATCGCAGCGCGACGTTCATCGCGGCCGGGATAGTGGCCTTCGCGGCCACCCCGACTGCCGCTGCCGAGCCGCCACCAGGAGCCGACGCGATCGACCGCTTCCCGATCGCCCAGGGCAATTACACTTCGCCGACCGACTTCTACTGGGTGTTCTTCAAGACTCCCGACGGCCGGGCATGCGGGATCGGGCCCAACGGCGGCCCCGTCGGTTGTGACGCCGTGCCGATGGACGCGCCGCCGGGCACCAACCAGACCGTGGTCACCAGCGGATCACCGGCCGCCTACCGGTTCTCCGACAATCCGTCGTTCACCCGTGACGTCGACGTCCTGGCCGAAGGGCACCGGTTGGAGAACTGGGGCGCCAGCTGCGGGGTCGGCTACCAAGGCACGGTGACGTGCAAAACCTATGGGCACCACGGGTTTACAGTTGCCGGTGGCTACGGCGTGCTCTGGTAGTCCGTCAGTCCGCTGAGGTAATCGGCCCAGTCCAGACTGTCGACCGGATCGGCCAGGCGGAACCCGGGAGTTTCCTCGCCGAAGGTGCGTGCCGGCCCCGGTCCGGACGCCCTGGTCTCGAACCGCACGGTCATGACCCCGTGTCCGGCTCCCTGGACCCAGCCGTGCCCGTGGTCGGGGTGCACCACGTCGTCTCCGATACGCCATATCGAATGTGCGGCCGGGGCGGCCGGGGCGGCCGGGGCGGCCGGCTCGGCTGAGGACGCCGACTGTTGAGTGTCCGACACCTCCTGCAGCTGCTCCAGATCCGGAAACAGCGATTCTTGCCTGGTGTCGGAGAGTCCCGCAAACCCGACGCCGACAAGACGAATCGGGCCGACTTCGACGGGGTCGAGCAACAGTCGCCGGGCGGTTCCGATCAGGGTGGCGGCCTCGGTGGTGGCATAGGCCAGCGTGGCGGAACGGGTGAGGGTGCTCATATCGGACTTCTTGAGCTTGACCGTGACAGTGCGTGCGCCGCGGCCGTCTTTCTCCAGGCGCCGATGCGCGTGTTCACCGATCGGGCCGATGGCGTCCTGCAGCTGGGCCAGCGTGGTGAGGTCTTCCGGGAACGTCGATTCCGCGCTGATCTGTTTGGCTTCCGCGCGTTCTGCGACGGGCCGGTCATCGATGCCGCGGGCAAGCCGGTGCAGTGCGGGCCCAATGGTTGTGCCGAGCACGCTGGCCGCTTCGGCGTCGGACAGCGCCGCGAGCGAACCGACGGTGGCGATGCCGAGCCGGTGCAGTTTCTCCTCGGCCACCGGCCCTATCCCCCACAGCCGTCGCACCGGCAACCCGTCGAGCAGCACCGCCTCCTCCTCACGGCGGACCACCCGGATTCCGTCGGGTTTGGCCAGACCGGAGGCGATCTTGGCGATCTGCTTGCCCGAACCCGCTCCGACCGATGCCACCAGACCGGTCTGTTCGGCCACCTCGGCGCGCAGCCGCTGGCAGAACACCTCGACGTCGGTCGCGGTAGCCCCGACCAGTTCCGCTGGTTCGCCGAATGCTTCGTCGAACGACAGTTGCTCAAGCACCGGGACGATGCTGCGCACGGTCTCCAGTGCGCGACGGCTGGCGACGCCGTAGACCACCCCGCGGGGCGGGAGCACCACCGCGGGGGCGCCCACCAGGCGGCGGGCCTGATGCATCGGCATCGCCGAGCGGGCGCCGTATCGCCGTGCCTCGTAGCTCGCGCCGGCCACCACGCCGCGACCACCCATGCCGCCGACCAGCACCGGTCGGCCGCGCAGCGTCGGCCGGGTCAGCTGCTCGACCGACGCGAAGAACGCGTCCATGTCGAGATGCAGAACCCAGCGCACACCCAAATGCTATTTGCCGTGACATCCTGACCACATGGCGACGCACGTGGACGAGGTGCCGATCAGAGATGCTTCGATCCGGCTGGGCCAGTTTCTCAAACTGGCCGACCTGATCGACACCGGATCGGACGCCAAAACCGTGATCGCAGACGGTCTGGTGACCGTCAACGGCGAGGTCGACCTTCGGCGCGGCAGGCAACTACACCCCGGCGACGAGGTTTCGCTGGGCGGTCGCAGCGCCCGCGTCGTCGCGGGCGGCTGACACCTGGGCGTATCAGGCCTTGGCGATCGCCACCCGAACGCCGTCGCCGATCTCGGCTCCGTCGGTGACATCGGCGAATTCGAAACTGGTGGCCAGGATCTCGCCGGCGATCAGATCTCGGTGCGCGCGTGCCCAGGCGTCATGCTGCGCCGGCACCGACATCCGCACGACGATCCGGTCTGACACCTCCAGCCCGGTCGACTTGCGCAGCTCCTGCAACTCGCGGATCCGGTCCTTGGCCCAACCCTCGGCTTCCAGTTCCTCGGTCACCGTGCCGTCGAGCACCACCAGACCCGCACCGTCCGGCAGCGCCGCAGTCCACTGAATCGTCGGTCGAGCTCCGCTGCGCTCCGTCTCCGGAGGATCGGCCGCCACGAGCTTGGAGGTGTACTCCTCCGGTTGCAGCACCACCGGTCCGGCGGTCAGGGTGCCGTCTGGGTTCACCACGCCCTCCCCCGCCTTGACCGCCTTGATGGCCGCCTGGACGTCCTTGCCGATGCGCGGACCGGCTACCCGGGCGTTCACCGCCAGGTCGAACCGGCCGTAAGCCGGTACGTCGTCCGTGAGCTCGACCTGCTTGACGTTGAGCTCGTCGGCGATCAGATCGGTAAAAGGCGCCAACGCATCCGGATTATTGACTGCCACAGTGAGTTTCGGCAAAGGTAGACGCACTCGGAGCTTCTTGGCCTTGCGCAGCGAGGAACCCACCGAACACACCTCGCGAACCTGGTCCATCGCAGCCACCAGGTCGGGAACCTTCGGCAACACGTCGGCCTCGGGCCAATCGGTCAGATGAACCGAGCGTTCACCGGTCAAACCACGCCAGATCACCTCTGTCGCCAGCGGCAGCAGCGGAGCGGCGAGCCGGCACGTCACCTCCAGCACGGTGTGCAGCGTGTCGATGGCGTCGGCATCCTCCTCCCAGAACCGCGAACGGGACCGGCGCACATACCAGTTCGTCAACGCCTCGGTGAACTGCCGCAACTGGTCACAGGCACCGGAGATGTCGCAGACGTCCAGTGAAGCCGTGAGATCGTCGCGCAGCTGGGCGAGCTTGGCCAGGATGTACCGGTCAAGCACGTTCGCCGAATCAGTGCGCCACGTACCCTTTTTCGGTGCATAGAGCGCCAGGAACGTGTAGGCGTTCCACAGTGGGAGCAGCACTTGGCGCACTCCCTCGCGGATGCCCTGTTCGGTCACCACGAGGTTGCCGCCGCGCAGGATCGGTGACGCCATCAGGAACCACCGCATGGCGTCCGAACCGTCGCGGTCGAAGACCTCGGTCACGTCCGGATAGTTGCGCAGCGACTTGCTCATCTTCTGGCCGTCATTGCCCAACACGATCCCGTGCGACACACAGGTTTTGAACGCAGGCTTGTCGAACAGCGCGGTGGCCAGCACGTGCAGGGTGTAGAACCAGCCGCGGGTCTGGCCGATGTACTCCACGATGAAGTCGCCCGGGAAGTGCGTGTCGAACCATTCGGTGTTCTCGAACGGATAGTGCACCTGCGCGTACGGCATGGAACCCGAGTCGAACCACACGTCGAGCACGTCCTCGATGCGCCGCATCGTCGAGCGCCCGGTCGGGTCATCGGGATTGGGCCGGGTCAGCTCGTCGATGTACGGCCGATGCAAGTTCGTCGGCCGGACCCCGAAGTCGCGCTCCAACTCGTCGAGGCTGCCGTACACATCGACCCGCGGGTAGGCCGGGTCATCGGACTTCCATACCGGAATCGGGGTGCCCCAGTAGCGGTTTCGTGAGATCGACCAGTCCCGGGCGCCCTGCAGCCACTTGCCGAACTGCCCATCCTTGACGTGCTCGGGATACCAGGTGATCTGCTGGTTGAGTTCGACCATGCGGTCGCGGAACTCGGTGACCCGGACGAACCACGACGATACGGCCCGGTAGATCAACGGGTTACGGCATCGCCAGCAATGCGGGTAGGAGTGTTCGTAGGTCTCGTGGCGCAACAGCACCGCGCCGTTGGGGGCCGCCGCCCCGTCGCCGTTCTTCAGGTCACGGATGATCTGCGGGTTGGCGTCGAAGACATGCTGGCCCGCGTAGTCCGGCACGGTGTCGTCGAACCGGCCCTTGGAGTCGACCGGGGTGACGGCCACGATGTCGGCGGTGTCGGCGACGGCCTTGTCGTCCTCGCCGTAGGCAGGCGACATGTGCACGATGCCGGTGCCGTCCTCGGTACTGACGAAATCTGCGGCAAGCACCTGAAAAGCGTTGGGCGAGTCCATGAAATACGGGAACGGCGGCAGGTAGCGCGTACCGATGAGATCCCGTCCGGTGAAGGAGGCCAGGATCTCGGGCTCTTCACCGAGTTCACGGGCATAGGCGGCAAGGCGGGCCTGCGCCAGCACATAACGCCGGCCGTCGGGGGCAGCCACCTCGACGTAGGTGACGTCGGGATTGACAGCGACGGCCTGGTTCGACGGCAGGGTCCACGGGGTCGTCGTCCAGATCAGCACGTGGGCGCCCTTCAGCGGGCCTTCCACAACGGTGAACCCGACCGTCAGCGCCGGATCCTGGCGGCTCTGGTAGACGTCGTCGTCCATCCGCAGCTCGTGGCTGGACAGCGGGGTCTCGTCATTCCAGCAGTACGGGAGCACGCGATAGCCCTCATAGGCCAGGCCCTTGTCCCACAGCTGTTTGAACGCCCAGATCACCGACTCCATGAAGCCCGGGTCCAGCGTCTTGTAGTCGTTGTCGAAGTCCACCCAGCGGGCCTGCCTGGTGACGTAAGCCTGCCATTCGCCGGTGTACTTGAGCACCGAGGCGCGACAAGCGTCGTTGAACTTCTCGATGCCCATCTCTTCGATCTGGGCCTTCTCGGTGATGCCGAGCTGGCGCTGTACCTCGAGTTCGGCCGGCAGCCCGTGAGTGTCCCAGCCGAAGCGACGCTCGACTTTGTATCCACGCATGGTGCGGTAGCGGGGAACGATGTCTTTGACGTAGCCGGTGAGCAGGTGACCGTAGTGCGGCAAGCCGTTGGCGAACGGCGGCCCGTCGTAGAAGACATATTCTTCGGCGCCGTCACGTCGCGCGATGCTGGCGCGGAAGGTGTCGTCGCCGGCCCAGTAGTCCAGGACCTCAAGTTCCCGCTCGGGAAAATTCGGGGCGGCCGGCTTGGGATAAGCGGTCACGTGCGTCTCGTCTCCTGTGCCCTGTGTCGGCTTCCGGCCTCGGAAGCCACGTCTGTTCAGGCACGGGGACGACGCTGCGCAGGTGCGCGAGCGCCGCGGTACCACCCCGCTTGCGCGCGGGAATCCGCGCGCCGCTCAACTATCGGGCGATGACGGGCCCATCCGTTCGGTTCTACTGGGCTATCGCAGCCGTTCTTCCGAAGGCTCCCCGGTGATGGCCGGATCAGCGCCGATGTGTCGATTCTAGTTACTGATGCAAATCAGATAGGCATCGCCTAGCCGGAGGTGACCTCGATCAGGGCCAGCGGAAACTGTTCGGCCAACTCCGCCACTGTGTAACGGTCGAAGCTACGCGCGTCGTATGACCAGTCCACGCGCACGTCGTCATCGGAGCCGCGATGCACGTGGACCGCCAGCACGTGCTGCCCCACTGCCGGCCGAACAGCACCCTCGCTGTATCCGAAGGCCACATCGGCCCTGGAGTATCCGGTGCTGTTGCCGGCGCCCGAACGGGTGGCCGCCAGGAGTTCAGACCCCGACAGCTGACGTTTCGACACGCAGGGAATCGCGACGCAGCAGGGCGCCGCGCTGGTGGCATCCAGTTCCACGACCAGCATTCCGTCGCCGATCGTTCGCGCGACAGTCCGGCCGAGCGCCGCGAGCAGCAGATCTTCGGTGCTGCATCCCAACGCGATCGGTGCGCCATCCAGTTCGGCAGCCAAAACACTGTCGAGGGACTCCGACAGTGTCGTCACGTCGGACGGACGCGGCGGCGCACTGGTGGCGTGATCGGCAATCCAGCAGGTAACGCCCGACACACTGGTCATCAAGGGAGCAGCCATGGGCCCCACCGTAGCCATGATGTCCCAGAAATGGGAGAGGAGTGCCAAAAGTCTGACATCACTGTCAATTTGGGAAGAGAATTGATCGGCATGGTTAGCGGTTCCCGCTTCCAGCAATCGGGTTTATGGTGTTGGGGTGCCGCGCACCGACGAGAATGGCAGGCAGCTGAAAGCCCTCTTGGACTATCTGCTGGACGGCGAGATCGACGCCAAGGCGATTTACACCGCCCTCGGTGTGTCGAGCAGCACCTATTACCGGCGCATCAAAGAAGCCGACTACCCCAATGCCGAGGAGCTGCGACAAGTCGCCGACCGATTCCACCTCAGCTATCCCGACCTGCAGATCAGGTTCGGCCTGATGAGTCGGCAGGAGGTCTGGCACTACATGGAGTCGGCTCCGGTGACGGTGGCGCCGGTCGAGACCGCGACCCGCGTGAGCCGGCCCAAGAAACTCTCGGAGCTGACACCGCGCCCCGATGCCCCACCCCTCTAGTCGAGTGCTTGCCGAACGCAAACCCGCCCGAAGCGAAATCTGATGTCCGTAGCCATACTCATCGCCATCACGTTGCTCTGCATTGCGTGGAGCTTGTGGATCCGGCGTGTCACCTGGACGTGCCGGTGGGAGGTCGCCGCCACCCTCAACATCGCACTTCAGGGCCTGGCAGTGTTGCTGATGTCACCCATTGCGTCCGAAACCATCGGTCAGCTGCTGTATCAGCTGACCGGAAAATGGAACCTCGAGGACTACATCGGCCACGACTGCTACATCGTCGCGGCGTCTGCGGTCGTCTACAACGCGCTGGGCCGGTTGCAGGACGACCACGCGATGCAACAGACGTTCAAGCAGTACGTCGAGCGCCCGGCCACGGTCTGCATCCCGCTGCTGCTGGCCGCGTTCTCGCTCGGCAACGGCGCGGCGATCTACCGACCTGACTTCTTCCAGGTGCCCACCGATTTCTGGCTGAACGTCTACTGGCTGCTGCTCTGCGGCATCCTGATCTATCTCCTCTGTTACGGCGTGCGGGCGATGTTGGTGCTCCGCAAGGATCCACGGTCACGCAAGATCGCCAATATCTACCTGTTCGCCTCGGTCAGCGGGATTCTGGCCTGCGTCGTTCGAGTCGTGACGGCCTTTGTGCCACAGCTCCAGACGATCGAGAACGGCCGGCTGGTATGGATTTTCGCGTGCATCTGTGGCGCCGTGTTCGCGCTGGCGGCGGCGCATTCCTGGCGCATCAAGACGAAGTGGCTGACACCCAGCCGGAACTGACCCGCTGCCGACCCGCCATCGGATGTTCGCGTGTGTGACGATCATCGGGTGTCCAGGAACCGCAGGAAGATCACGGCAACCGGGTTGCTGCTCACCGGCGCCGTTTCGCTCCTTCTGTCCGTCGGGCTCACAGCAAATCAGCCGTTGGCCCATGCCGATTCCTGCCCCGATGTCGAGGTCGTGTTTGCTCGGGGAACTGGCGCTGCGCCCGGTATCGGCGTCGTCGGGCAGGCGTTCGTCGATTCACTGAGGAAGCAGGTGCCGACGAAGACGATCGGGGTTTACGCAGTCGACTATCCCGCGGGCATCGCGTTCAACAACTCCTCGACCCTTGGCGCGAATGACGCCGGCGCACATCTACAAACCATGGTGGCCGAGTGCCCCGGAACCGAGTTGGTTCTGGGCGGCTTCTCGCAGGGAGCGAACGTCATCGAACTCGTCACCGGCACCGAGAGTGCCGCCTGGGGCTACTTCGCGCCGTTGCCCGTCACAGTCGCCGATCACGTCGCCGCCGTCGCACTGTTCGGCAATCCGTCCCGGAAATCCGGCAGAGGTCCGTTCGCGCAGACGAACTCCCTCTATGGATCGAAGAGCATCGACTTGTGCGCGATCGGCGATCCCATCTGCTCGAATGGAGTCAATCTCCCGGTACACGGGGCGTATGTCCAAGTGGGCGCAACGACAGAGGCGGCCGACTTCGTCGCCAGTCGCCTCTAGGGCCGGCAACCCGGCAGCGTGCCCATGTGTAGTGGGTAACCGGTAAGCTCCGATGCGCCTACGCTCGGCTATTCGTTTCCGAGCAGGAGTTTTCGAGAGGGCGCGAATGAGTCAGTCATCCATCCCGGCCGTGTTGCGTGAGCGGGCAAGTCTTCAACCCAACGATGTCGCGTTCACATTTGTCGACTACGAGCAGGATTGGAACGGCGTCGAGCAAACGCTCACCTGGGCTCAGCTATATCGCAGGACTCTGAACCTCGCCCAGGTAATCGGCGCCAACGCCGCCGTCGGCGACCGCGCAGTGATCCTGGCGCCCCAGAGCCTCGACTACCTCATCGCGTTCGTCGCTGCGCTGGAGGCGGGCGTCATTGCGGTGCCGCTCTCGGCGCCACACGGCGGAGCCCACGACGAGCGCACCACATCGGTGATCGACGACACTGCACCCGCGATCATCCTGACCACATCCGCGATGTCGGCAACGGTCAGCGAGTATGCCAATGCGAACGGCCATCAGTCCGTCGTGATCGAAGTGGACAAGCTCGACCTCGATCAGAAGGGCGCACGCCCCGCTCGGGTGCGACGCCCCGAGATCGCCTACCTGCAGTACACGTCGGGTTCAACACGCCGTCCCGCCGGTGTCGAGATCTCACATGGAAACCTGTCCACCAACTTCGAGCAGATGATGGCCGCATTCTTCGGCGATCATGGAAACGTGGCGCCGCCGGACACCACATTCGTGTCGTGGTTGCCCTTCTATCACGACATGGGCCTGATGCTTGGCATCTGTGTGCCGATTCTCGGTGGCATTCGAACGGTCTTGACCAGCCCTGTCGCCTTTCTGCAGCGCCCGGCCCGATGGATGCAACTGCTGGCCGCTCATCCCAGAACTCTGTCCGCCGGGCCCAATTTCGCATTCGAACTGGCGCTTGCACGCACGTCGGACGAAGACATGGCCGGTCTGGATCTCGGCAACGTGATGTATTTGATGAGCGGCGCAGAACGGGTCCATGCAGCGACTGTGCGGCGCTTCACCGACCGCTTTGCGTCCCTGAACTTCCCCGCCGCGGCCATTCAACCGTCATACGGTCTCGCGGAGGCCGTGGTGTACGTGGCGACACGTAAGCCGAGCGAGCCACCGCTCATCGTCAATTTCGATCCGGACAAGTTGTCGGAAGGCCACGCCGTTTCGACCGAAACCTCAAGTGGCAGCCCGCTTGTCGCATACGGCCTACCGACGTCGCCCATTGTGCGAATCGTCGACCCGGATACCCGAACCGAGCGACCGGACGGTGCCACGGGCGAAATCTGGGTGCACGGCAACAATGTCGCACTGGGCTATTGGCAGAAACCCGAGGACAGTGAACGGGTGTTCCGGGCAACGATGGACAACCCTTCCGAAGGAACACCCGAGGGCCCGTGGCTGCGCACCGGCGATTTGGGCTTCGTGGCAGACGGGGAACTCTACATCTTGGGCCGCATCAAGGATCTGCTGATCGTGTACGGCCGCAATCACTCCCCTGACGACATCGAGGCGACCGTTCAGGAGATCAGCCGCGGCCGGGTGGCTGCCATATCCGTGCCGGATGACCGAACGGAACATCTTGTGGTGATCATCGAACACAAGAAGCGCGGCGACTCCGAAGTGGAAGCCCTGGAAAGGCTGGATTCCGTCAAACGGGAAGTCACGTCGGCGATTTCGAAATCACACGGGCTCAAAATCACCGACCTGGTGATGGTTCCGCCGGGATCCATCCCGATCACAACCAGCGGTAAGGTGCGCAGAGCATCCTGCGTCGAGCAGTACCGCCAGGATGAGTTCGCACGACTGGACGCTTGAGACGACGCCGGGGCGGGTCCTGACCTGCCCCGGCGCCTGCGAAAACCTTTATACGGCGACGTTCTGGGCGTAGGCGGTGCTCGGCCGGCCGTCAGCGACGCGTACGTATACCGATCGCATGGTCTCGATGAACTGGCTGACCGACTTGCGGGCAGTCGAGTTTCCCGGGAACAACGCGGTCACCACCGTCTCGTTCTTCAGCCGCGTCACCCACATCGAAACTTGGTGTGACGCACGGCCTTCGTTGTAAATCTGGAAGTTCAGATCAGAGCTCGCGACGGTGGACAGGGGTGCGATGCTGGCGTCCAGGAACGACATCACGAAGTTGCCGGGCCGAGGACTCTTGACTCCCCGATTCGGTGGGGCCAGCTGCATGACCCTGTCGAAGGGCACCTTGGCGAGCTGGGTGTCCGAGTCGAACGAATCCTGGGCCGCTCGTGCGGCATCCGGGAAAGACATCGACGGGACCGGGACGCTCACCGGGACGAGGCCGGTGAACCAACCTGTGGTGACCAGTTCCGTCGGGGTCGTGCGAGTGTCGGTGGGGGTGATCACATAGAAGGAGTCCGCGCCGGTGAGTTCCCGCTTGGCCAGCGCCGCACACGCGAACACACCACCGCTGAATCGAGCTCCGCCTGCAACACAAGCAGTTTCGAACCGCTCGGTCTGGCTCGAGTCGAGCACCGTGACGGTCATCGTGTCACCATCACACGGCACAGACAGATCGCCGAGAGGCAACGGGAATGCCGGCAGGGTTCCGTCATTGTTCGCC
The DNA here is from genome assembly GCF_053483975.1 of Mycolicibacterium sp. XJ870. Classification (NCBI taxonomy): domain Bacteria; kingdom Bacillati; phylum Actinomycetota; class Actinomycetes; order Mycobacteriales; family Mycobacteriaceae; genus Mycobacterium; species Mycolicibacterium sp. XJ870. The sequence goes on along the minus strand of NZ_JBEFTI010000001.1, from coordinate 1,980,739 downwards.
GCGAAGTCGAGCCACGCGCGAATCTCCGGGGATTCCGCGGTGAGTGCTGCTGTGTAGTCGCGTTGCCGCAGGCAGTACTCCTCGTAGCTGCCCGCCTGCGGAAGTTGTACTGGCGCAGCGCCTTGTACCAACGCGCCGTACATCATGTAGATCTCGCCGAACAGAACCCCCATGATCATCGGATCGATGTAGAGGTGAGCGATGCTGGCATAGAACGTGAAGTGATCCCGACGCTGGATCACCCCGAAGCGGAAGCCATCCCAGTGCCGCGGATCCGGTGTTGTCAGGATGTGTTCGCGCAATTCGGCAGCGCTCAGATCGCCGTGCCGCTGCGGCGCCACCGCGATATCCGCAGGATCGCCGATGGTGTGGCGAACGATGCGCTCAGGGTCGTCGAACTCGAACCAACTGCGATAGGTGTCATGGCGGCGAAGGTGGGTGTTGAGAACGTATGTCATCGCTCGAACGTCACACTTGCCGGGCATATCCCACGTGAAGATCATCAGCCGGGACATATCGAGCCCACGCGCGGCGTGGTCGGCGAAGCGGCGTAAGTGCTGTGTCTGTTGATAGCTCGGCGGGACAGCGTTGACCGGTGCCTTCTTCGCCTTGGCGCAGGACGCGGGCGACGCATGCCAACACACGACAGAACCCGTGCTCGGTTCCCACTCGTCAATCGTCGCTATCCCAAACACACAGCCTCCTTCGAACAGGCATCCAAACGACCGGCGCACATGCCCGACAGGCCGGGGGCCGCACCATGCCGCTGCAGGCCCACGACGACTCTTCGCTCAGCAGATGTCAGCAGGGACACCGATCTAGCCATCTGATCCGGCACGTGCCAGCCTCTGCCTCTCCTGCTGTTCCGTGGATCCACGCACTTCGTTGTGGCGCGAAGTTCTCACTGTGTCACACCTAACCAGAGGACTATAGAATTTGGGAGCCTACAGGCTGTTGCTTGCGTCGATGTTACGTAGGGTTCGCGACGGCATAGCGAGCGGGCGTTCGGACCGAATCGTGTTTGCCCCGCATAAATGACAACTCCGGTTCTCAACTTCGGCCCATTACATCTGGCACCAGAAATTGTGGCCGCCCGCCGACGACGCCGGTCCGATCCGGGCAAAGCAGGGCTCTGAGCACCGGCGATCGACCGCACCCCCGCGCGTACTGCGCCACCAAGCCCTTTTCCCGGAACTGTCGACCAATTCAGTCGTCGACTGACATGCATATAGCAGGAGAGCAGGATTGAGAATCCCCTACGCCATTTCGACTCGTTCACGAATAAGCGGCAGGAGAAATTCTCGATCATTGGCACAGCCAATTCCACGGTGGGCAATACGAGTGGAAGCAATTGAGTGTGTACGCCGCGGCGCAAGGACACATAGTGCGCACCTTCGGGCGGAAATAGAATTCGGCCGGCGGAGTGAAGTACGAATACGTACCGTGCCGCGTGGCCTGACAAAACATCCCTGTCGCGGACACACCCCACACCACTTTGCTACTGGGCCTCCTCCACGGGCTAGCCACAGCACCGCTGGGCGCGAATACTCGTCGGTCCTGTGCCAGACCTGACACGGCCGCGATTGCGGGTGCCATGTCTGATCGCCATCGAATCCTCGCCGCCGCAACAGCGAGAATCACGTTGATTCGCACCCTGGCGGAGTTCGTCCGGACATGCCCGAGTGTCGTTCATCGGCCTCCAATGAAGGCATTTCGAGGACAACTCGAATATGCGTTCCCGAAGCAAGGGAGCCGAAGACGTCGGGACCGCGGGCCGACGGCGCCGGCATGAACCGAGAATGGGAGCACAGAATTGCGCAGAGAATGCGCACCGCACAGCCAGTCGCGTGACGCCAACGTCAAATATCGTTTCCCGCTGTCGGCCACGTCCGGCGCGCTGTACATCGACGTTCGCGCAACGGCCACAGAGCAATTCGGCAAAGATGTGCCGGATCCGGCAAGTGGCTTCCGCTGCCAGTTCGCAGCAGGATCAGGTCGGCAGGCCTTGCTTTTCGGCATCGGCCCGGTACAGATTCGCCCACTCGTCCGAGCGGCGATCAGCTTGCCGTTCCAACACCGGATCCGGCGCCAACCGTGGATCAAGCCCGAGCGCAGACATCACGGAACCGGCCACACCCGTGAAATCGCTGCACAGTACGGGATATGCGACGTCGATGGGAGTGATGTCCTCCTCGGCGAACCAGCCGCGCCAACCTTCCTCCTGCGCGCGCAGCATGCGCACCAGGTGGGCGATCGCGCCGGCGTGATACTGGGCGTGCGCGTCGCGGATGGGCTCCGGTTTTCCCCGCCAGACCTTGGTCTGCACAGCACGCCAGAACGACACCGCCTGCGACACCACGTCAGGGCGATGAACATGCACGAATATCGGTTCCTCGCCGAGCACATCGCGGATCGCAGCCCGCAGCCCGTCCCCCGACCGGTCAGGAAGATCCTTGGCGCGGTTGAGCAGCAACGAGGTCTGATTCCACATCAACTTGCCGCCCCAAACTCCGTTGGGAGTTCTGCCCACCGTGCGGACGTAGTCCCGCCAGATCTGGGCCGGGGCAAGGTCTGGTGTTCCAGGATCGAACGGATCGAGCAGGCGCAATATCGAGTCGTCCTCGACGCCGGCGAACCATTCTCGCGGCTGCGGAGCCCGACTCGTCCACGGTTGATACTGGAAGTACTCCTCGGGATCTCCGGCAAGTCCGGTTGAGCGCAGCGACTCGACCAGCAGGGTGCTGCCGCTGCGCTGGGAGGCCAGGACCAGATATGAGGACGGATTATCCGACACAACGAACCGCCGCAACCGAGCGTGCGACGCCCATGCTTCTACTTTGGTGTGGCATCACGTTTTGACGGCATCGTGATTGCTCTTGCCACCATCAACGCACGATATGCGCAGGTCTTCGCCGAACACTCGTCTCCTTCATCCGCATTGGCACATGCGCAACTCCCCGAGAGCGCGACCGGACCGCAAACCACCCTAGGGCAGCAACCAGAATCTCGCCCAACCCTCGATCGAACTTTCCGCCGTCTTTGTCGGCACCGCACGGTGAGCGCAACGAATTCGACGTTGCACGAACGGCTTCCGCTGCAGGTGGCCATTGGGCTCGTACGCTGGACAAACCATGTGAAGGCGCACCGAATGCGCTCTCACAGCGTCACAGGCGTGCGAATCCCGCAACTGTGTTGCGGTCCGAAGGTTCATTCGTACCGTTTGGCAACATAAGGCACGTCGCCGAGCCGGAGGGTACGGTGCTTGCTCATGTGGGCAACCGTGTTGGTCATGGCCTTCGCGGTGATCTTCGAACCGATTCGCATCGGACTCGCTGTCCTGATGCTCAATCGGCCGCGCCCTCTGCTGCAACTGCTGGCGTTCCTGTGCGGCGGTTTCACCATGGGAATGGGTGTCGGCCTCATCGTCCTGTTCCTCCTGCGTTCCACGCCCCTGGCGGCAGGACGCTTCACGCTCCCGTCGGTGCAGATCACCGTCGGTGTCATCGCTCTGCTGGTTGCTGCGGCGCTGGCCTCGAACATCTCGATGAGCAGGCTTCGCCGGCGCCCGGCGGTCGCCGCCGGACCGGCAGTGATTTCACCCGAGGCGGATCCGACAAGGCGCCGCGATCACATGTCGACCCGACTGCGCCGGTTACTGGCGGGTGATTCACTGTGGGTCGCGTGGGTGAGCGGCCTTGGAACCGCATTGCCGTCAGCGAATTTCATGGGCGCAATGGCGGTGATCCTGGCCTCCGGTGAGACTCCGGTCGCCCAGGCCCAGGCACTGCTGCTGTTCAATATCGTTGCCTTCACCCTGGTCGAGATTCCGCTGATCGCATACATCGCCGCACCCAAGAGAACTCAGACACTGCTGTCGTCGCTGCACGAATGGCTGCAGAAGCGACCACGGCGCGACATGGCCGTCGTGGTCGCCGCTGGGGGATGTCTGATGCTGGCAATGGGGCTTGTACACCTGTAACGGCGACGTTCCGGCCCTGACCGCTGTACCCCGCTGTGCCGACGAAGTTTGCTGAAACTGTCGATGTCGAAATCCCGCCCGATTCGGCGCATCTCACCTCCGGGCACCTCGACCACGACGGCCCGTCCGTTGACGACGAGGACTCGATCCTGCTGCTCGTACAGGTTACGATCACCAAGACGCGGATGTGCCGGGCGATTGCCGTTGCCCGCTGGCAGGAGGATGTATGAACAGACTGTTCGTGGCGGCCGTCGCCGCGGGAATGGTCGGTTCGCTGACCACCTTCGGCACCGCTGTGGCGTCGGCGGAGACAGCGTTCATCGTTCCGGGCACAGCGCCGTCACCGTATCCCGCTCTGCGCGCGTTGTATCACTTCGATCCGGAGACCCGAACGGCAATCGGCGCAAACTACTACGACAGCGCCGGCGCGACGCGTGAAGTCGTTCCGTACCCGGGGAGCCTGTGGCCGATCACGGGTGAGAACTCGCTGACGCTCGGGCAGTCCGTCAATGAGGGCACCAACAATCTGGACACACGAATTCGCAACACGGACGGCAGTGTCACCGTGACCGGACTGTCGCAGGGTGTACTGGCGCTCAACGCCGAGCAGGCGCGCCTCGCCAACGACCCCACCGCTCCGGCCGCCGACGAGCTGACCTTCGTCAAAACCGGCAACCCCGATCGCCTGTTCACCAAGTGGTTCCGACCCGGCACCACTGTCCCGGTTCTCGATTACACCGTCCCGACCCCGGTGGAGAGCCAGTACGACACCGTGGAAGTCGTTGCCCAGTACGACATCTTCAGCGATCCGCTGGATCGACCCGGAAACCTCTTGGCGCTTGCCAACGCAGTGGTAGCCGGCGGCACCGACCACACCGCGACCGCATTCTCGAATCCCGCAGGCGCCCCGCCGCAGAACGTGACAGTGACCACCAACAGCCGAGGTGCCACCACCACAACCTATTTCTTTCCGGCAGAGCAACTTCCGCTGATCGAATACTTGAGTCAGAACGGAAGCATCTCACCGGGAGCGGCTGCCGAGCTCAACCGAGTCCTGACGCCGATGGTCAATCGCGCCTACGGCCCGCCACCGCCCCCGGCGCAACCGGGAGTGCAACTGGCAGACCTTCGCGGTATCAACCCCGGCAACATCGCCACCCCGATCTCGGTTCCGATCAACGCCGTTTCGACCGCCACCAATGTTGCCTCCAACGCCGTCAACGCGGTCAACATCGCAAACCAGGCGCGCAAACTGCTTCCCAAGAACGGCATTCAGTTGCCGAAGAAGGGTATTCCGCTGCCGAAGAACGGAATTCCGCTACTGCCGAAGGGCAAGAAGAAGCGCTGACGGCCACCGCGCCTCGGTCAGTGGCCGTGCCCCGGACCCACTGCGTCTGCGCGTGACGGCCACCAGTTGGCCTTCCCGACCAATGTCGCTGCGGCGGGCACTGTGATGGTCCGCACCAGGAACGTGTCGATCAGCAGTCCCACACCGACCACGAATCCCGACTGCACCATGGTGCTGATGCTGCTGAACACCAGGCCGAACATCGTGGCGGCGAAGATCAGCCCGGCCGCGGTGATCACGCCGCCCGTCGCCCCGACCGTACGGATGACACCGAGTCGCAGACCAGGTCCGGACTCCTCGCGGATCCGCGATATCAACAGCATGTTGTAGTCGGCTCCGACCGCCACCAGGATGATGAACGTCAATCCCGGTACGCTCCAATGCAATTCCTGCCCCAATAGGAACTGGAAGAATAGAGTGCCAACTCCCAGGGCCGCCAGGTATGAGATCACCACCGACAGGATCAAGTAGATCGGCGCCACGACCGCCCGCAGAAGCAAGACCAGGATCAGCAACACCACCAGGATGGTCACCACCACGATGAACCGAATGTCGTGGTTGTAGAAGTCGCGGGTGTCTCGAAGTACCACGGGGAACCCCACCACTGACACAGAGGCATCCGCCAGTTCGGTATTCGGTTGTGCCCCACGGGCGGTGTCCATGATGGCGTTCACCTGGTCCATCGCCTCGACGCTGAACGGGTTCAGATCCGTCTGAAGCAGGTATCTGACCGAGTGCCCGTCGGGTGAGATGAAGAGCTGCGCTGCCTTTTTGAAATCCTCGACACCGAAACTTGTTGGCGGAACATAGAATCCGGCCATCGCCGGAGTGTCGGCATCCTGTTTGAGAGTCATCAGGAACGCCGACGCCTCCGCGAGGCTGCCGCTCATCTTCAGGGTCTCGCCCACCAGCTGCTGCACGCCGTCAGCCACCTGCCGGCTGGCGTCTGCCAGCTTGTCGGCCCCGTCCGCCACGCTGGACAACCGCGAGTCGACACCACTCGGATTGTTCAATCCCAACGAACGCATCGCAGTCGACGCCGTGTCGATAGCACGCCGCAATCCCGCCGTCGTGCTCTCCAACGACTGTGCGGCCTGCGTGGATTGCAACTGCCGGCCCAGCTCAGCGAGTCGGTCGAATGTCCCGTCGGTGCGCGCCACAGACAGCCGCACCAACTGATCTCGGGCGGTGACACAACCGGGGTCGGCATCGCACACAGGGCTCGCGTTCAACGCATTGAGCACCGGCGCGATCCATTCGAAGCTCTGCGACAGGTTGGTCACGTTCACCCCGATGGACTCGCCCAGCGACCGCATGTTGGCGACGAACTTGGTCGCGTTGTCGAGATCACGGAGCGTCTTGCTGCCACCCAGGGTGTTCTGGACTGCGGAGAGCGTGTCGAGCATGCCCCGGGCTCGGGTGATCGCCTGGTTCACCTGTCCTCTAACCGTGCTGAGGCTGTCGGCGAGCTCATCGGCCCCGGAGTTGAGCCGGGTGAGATCTTGTGTCCGCTCGACGATCTGCTCGGATCCCGCGCCGAGCTGCTTGCCCACCTCGCCAGCCTGATATGAGACCTTCGCCTGCTCCAGCGGCTCGCCTGTGGGACGGGTGATGCCCCGGACCGGTCCCATTCCCGGCAGCTGGTTGACCCGCTGGGCCATCTGTTCGAGGTCGGCAAGGGCCTGCGGTTCGCGGAGGTCTTTCGTGGAGTTGATGACCAGGTACTGGGGAATGATTGAGTTCAGCGGGAAGTGCTGTTCCAGCGCGGCGTATCCCAACGAACTGGTCGCGTTGGCGGGCAGTGCCTTGCGATCGTCGTAGTTGTACGACGTCACCAGGACGAAGCCGGACAAGATGGCCAAGATGATCAGGCTCGCCATCAGATGAGCCACCGGCCTACGCACGATCCGGACACCGGAGCGTCGCCAGAATTGGGTCGTGAGATCGCGTCGCGGCGCGATCCAACCCCGACGTCCCACGATCGTCAAGACCGCGGGCAGCAGTGTCACCGCTCCCAAGAACGCCACTGTGATTGCTATGGCGAGAGCCGGTCCCACAGAGGAGAAAAGCGCGAGTTTGGTGAACGACATGCCGAGGAATGTCACAGCGACGGTGGCCGCGGACGCCGCGATCACTTTGCCGATGGATGTCAGCGCGTTTCGGACCGCGTTGTCGGAGTTCTCACCCAGGCGCAGGTAATCGTGATATCGACTGATCAGGAACACGGCATAGTCGATGCCTGCGCCCACCATCATGCCGCTCATGAACACGATCGTCTGGTTGGCGATGCCCAGACCCAACAACGCCGCACAGGCCACCACGGCCTGCGCCACCACCACGGCGACGCCGATCGACGCCAGCGGCACCACCATGGTCACCGGGTTGCGATAGATGATCAGCAGAATGAACAGCACCAGGATGGTGATCGCGAGTTCGATCACCTTGAGGTCCCGCTCCCCCACGACGTTCAGATCGGCCACGGTGGCCGCGGGACCCGTCATGTGCGGGGTCAGGGTGGTTCCGGTGACTTCGCGCTCGACCACCTCGGCGACCCGTGCGTAGGCCTCTTTCGACTGTGGTGTGCCGAGGGTGCCGGGCAAGGTGATCGGCAACAGCCACGCCTTGTTGTCCTTGCTCGTCATCACCTCGCGCAGCGGCGGTGCGCTCAAAAAGTCCTGCAGCTTTGTCACGTCGCCGGTGTCGCGTTGCAACGCGTCGACGAGTTTTCGGTACACCGCCTCGTCGGACTGGCTCAGAACGTCGTCGTTGGTCAAGACGACCACGACGAAACTGTCCGTCCCGGATTGTTGGAAGGCCGTCAGCATCTGCTTGCTGGCGACCATCGCCGGAGCGTCGTCAGGAAGGATTGCGACCGGCCGTCTTTCGGCCATTTCCTTCAACGTCGGGGACACGGCAGGCAGGCATACCGCAAGGGCGAGCCACAGCGCGATCACGAGCCAGGGGAACCGCACGATGACGTCGCCGAGACGGGCGAAGACACCGATGCCTGCGTCGGCCGGATCCCTTCGCCGCGCCACTCGAAACCGCCTGATAACTCTGCTGACCCTCAAAATAGTACGCCGACGTGCTCTTGCATCCAGTTGCACTGGTCAGTGCACGGGGTGGCGCGCAGCCCCGTTTCGACTAGCAGGCACCATCGACTCACGGCCTCCGGTGACACGGTCGCAGACCTGTCGAAGTGCAGCCACGTATCGGTCGACAGAGTCTCGGGCCACCGGATTCTTGGGGAAAACGACGGTTGCGAAGGTCTCGTTGAACCGACCGACAAGGGTGCTCAGCGGATAGGTGACCCGGCCATCGCTCAGCGTGGCGATCCTGACGCCGTCCTGCAGATTGGTGAGCAGCGGTGCCATCGGACCGGAACTGGCGTCGAAGAAGTTCAACATCGGGAACAGCGGCCGCGGCGGCACCAGGTGCGGCGCCAGCTCGACAACCCGCTCGAACGGCACCATCGCCGCGGATCTGCCGGTATCGAAGTCATGTTGGGCGGCGCGGATGCTGTCGGTGAACGAGGTACCGGCGACGGGTACGACGACGGGTATCAGACCGGTGAACCAACCCTGTGTCGTCAACTCCTCCGGCGTACGCGTATCGATCGGCGTCAGCCCGTAGTAGGTCTCGAGCCCGGTCAGTTCGTGGAGGGCATGAGCCACCAGTGCGAACAGCCCGCCGATGAAGCGGGAACCAGCCGCCACACAAAGGTCTTCGAATCGCTCGGTCTGCTGCCGATCCATCAGCTTCACCGCCACGAGATCGCCACCAGTAGAAGCAGATCCGTCATCGAGCGGCAGCGGGAACACCGGAAATGTCCCATTGTTCTTCTCTGCGAACGACATCCAGGTCTGCACTTCTGGTGTATCGAGCGTGAGTGAGGACGTGACCTCACGCTGCCGCAGGCAGTACTCGTCGTAGCTGCCCGCATCGGGAAGCTGCAGCGGCGGCGCACCGGAGATCAGGGCGGAGTACATCGCCTGGAATTCCAGCAGCCCGACGCCGACGAACTGGCCGTCGACATGGAGGTGGTCGATGCTGGACCAGAACGTGAACATGTCCTCACGTTGGATCACCCCGAACCGAAAGCTGTCCCACTGCAACGAATCCGGCGTAGCCACCACGTGACTGCGCAGTTTCTCGGCGTCGGACGAACCGTGACGCATGGGCACGAATTCGATGTCGGCGGGATCGGTGAGGGTATGCCGGACAACGGTGTCCCCGTCGTCGGCTCGGCGGTAGTCGAACCAGCTTCGATAGGTGCTGTGGCGCCGCAGGTGTGCGTTGATCACGTACGTCATCGCCCGGATGTCGCAGCGGCCCGGCATATCGCAGGCAGCGATGAACAGGCGCGAGTGATCAACTCCCCGGCTGCCCTGATCGACGAAACTGCGCAAGTGCCGCGTCTGTATGTAGCTCGCGGGCACCGGGCTCTCCGGCGCCTGAAGCGCTTTGGCCACAGCGGCCTCAGTCGGCTGCCAGGAAATCAGCGAACCCGGCTCAGGTGACCATTCTTCGATAGATGCGATCTCTACTGGGCCTAACAGCATTCGCGACTCCCGAGGTCCGGCCCCCGCCGAATGGTCATCAACGCCTCACAGCCCACGGCGATCACGAGACAGCCACCGCGGGTTCCTGGCCGGCGAGCTTCTCACACAAGTGATCGGCCAAACCCCGGATCGTGGTGATGTCCATCGAGTTGATCCGCACGCCGGTCTCGGCCTCGATGCGGGTACGCAGTTCGAGGTTGCCCAAGGAATCCAACCCGTACTCCGGCAGGGGACGGTCAGGGTCGACCGCCCGGCGAAGCAGCAGGCTGACCTGTTCGGAGATCACCCGCCGAAGGTGGGTCGGCCACTCGTCGGTCGGCAAGGTGTTCAGTTCGGCCCGCAGTTTGGATCCCTGGGAACCACTTTGCGCCGCCGGCTTGAACATCTCGGCGAATGGCGTCCTTTCGGCGAATGCCACCAGCCACGGGGCACCCATGATCGGCGCGTATCCGGTGTAGGGGCGCTCATAGCGCAGCAGAGACTCGAACGCGTAGGCGCCTTCGTCGGGTGCTATCGAGTTGTCCCCTGCCGCCATCGCCACACCGCGGCCGATCTCGGCCCAGGCACCCCAGGCGATCGTCGTGGCGGGCAGACCCTGCGACCGCCGCCAGAAGGTGAATGCATCGACCCAGCTGTTGGCCGCCGCATAGGCACCCTGCCCGGGCGAACCGACCAAGGGCGCCGCGGACGAGAACACGCAGAACCAGTCGAGCGGTAGCTTTGCGGTGGCCTCGTGCAGGTTCCACACACCGTAAACCTTGGGCGCCCAGTCCCGTTCGATGATGTCGTCGGTGATGTTCGTCAGCGTGGCGTCCTCGACCACTGCGGCCGCGTGCACCACTCCACGCAGCGGCAGCCCCGTGGCTGTCGCGGCTTCGACCAGACGCTCCGCCGTCCCGTCCTCGGCGATGTCACCGCACTCGACCACGATGTCGCCACCCGCAGCGCGGATCAACTCGATGATCCCGAGTGCGTGGTCGGTCGGCCGACTGCGCGAGCTCAGCACGATTCGGCCGCACCCGGCCGCAGCCATCTTCTCGGCCAGGAACAGACCCAGGCCGCCGAGACCGCCCGTGAGGATGTAGGCGCCGTCCTCCCGAAAGACCGGAACATCCTGGGGTGCAACGACGACCGTGCTCTGCCCGGTCCGGGGAACGTCGAGCAGAAGTTTCCCGGTGTGTTGGGCACCGCCCATCGCGCGGATTGCGGTAGCCGCGTCGGTAAGCGGGTAGTGCGTGTTGCGCGGCATCGGCAGGTAACCGTCCGCAGTCAGTTGGAAGACCTTTTCCAGCAGTGCTCGCATGACGGCGGGGTGTGTCACCGACATCAACGCCAGATCGACCGCGTAGAAGGTCAGGTTGCGCCGGAATGGGAACAACCCGACCCGGGTGTCGCCGTAGATGTCGCGCTTGCCGATCTCGACGAATCGCCCGTTGAATGCAAGCAGTTCGATACCCGCGCGCTGTAGCTGACCCACCACCGAGTTGAGCACGATGTCCACACCGTATCCGTCGGTATCGCGGCGGATCTCCTCGGCGAACGAGACCGAGCGTGAGTCGTAAACATGCTCGACTCCCCAGTCGCGCAACAACTGTCGACGCTTTTCGCTGCCAGCCGTGGCGTAGATCTGCGCACCGGCGGCCTTGGCGATCGCGATCGCCGCCTGTCCGACGCCTCCTGTGCCCGAATGGATCAACACCTTGTCGCCCTCAGCGATCCGGGCCAGGTCGTGCAGGCTGTACCACGCTGTGGCTGCTGCTGTGGCCACTGCCGCTGCCTGCGCCTCGGTCAATCCTTCGGGGAGCGTGACGGCCAAATCGGCATCGCAGGTGACAAAGGTTCCCCAGCAACCGTTTCCGGAGACGCCGCCGACGCGGTCGCCGACCTTGTGTCGCGTCACGCCCGGCCCCACTGCGGTCACCACGCCCGCGAAATCTGTCCCCAGCTCGGGCAGGCGGCCTTCGAAGCTCGGGCACTGCCCAAAGGCGACGAGGACGTCGGCGAAGTTGATGCTGGAGGTGCTGACCGCCACCTCAATCTGGCCGGGACCCGGTTCTTCCCGATCGAATGACACCAGTTCCAGGGACTCGAGGTCGCCCGGATTCCGAACGTGCAGGCGCATGCCCGCGCGGTCGTTCTCGATCACCTTGTCCCGACGCTCGTCGGCCTGCAGCGGCGCTGGGCACAGCCGGGCTACATACGACTTCCCTTGGCGCCAGGCGGTTTCGTCCTCCGCGGAGTCACTCAGCACCTGCTTGGCCACCAGATCCACGTCGGTGTCGGCGTCGACATCGACCTGGGTGAGGCGGCTGTGCGGATACTCCATCGCCATGACTCGCATCATGCCGCGCAACGCCGCCTGCTCCATGTTGACGACGTCGCCATCCGTCACGTGCTGCGCGTTGCGTGTCAGTACGACCATCCGCGGCAGTTCATCGTGCACGCCGACCAGGGCCTGTGCGATGTGCACAAGATCGTGGACGGATTGCTCGCCGCGACGGCAGGCCTGCCAGTCGACCTCTGTCGAGGCCGGACCCGCCACGATGACCACACCGGTGAGATGCTCACCCAGCAGCGCGGTGATCTGGTGTGCGGTCGCCTGCTTGTCCGCCTCCGTCCACGGCACCACAGTGCAATCGGCACCGTTTGCCTTCAATGCAGCAACAAGATTGGCGGTCAATGGATCTCGATCACCGGCGCGGTCGATCAGCAACCAGGCGCCAGGCTGGTCATGCTCGGGTTCCTTCAGATCTCGCTGCAGCCAGTCGACCGTCAGCAACCGTTCGTTGAGCACCTGATCAGCGCGGCCACCCTCCGACATTCCGGTACCGAGCCGCAGGCCCTGCGCCTCGATCAGGACGGTGCCGTTCTCGTCGAGCACCTCGAGATCGGCCTCCACCCCAGAGGTGTCGGTGCCGGTCACGCGAACCAGACAGAACGCCGCGTGCCGGGTCGTGTTGTACAGCCGAAGCCGTCGCACGCCGAGCGGCAGCAAGAGGCTGCCGTTGGCAACCGCCTGCACGCCGGCATCGGCCACTACAGCCTGGAAGCAGGCATCCAGCACCGCGGGGTGCGCACCGTAGCCACCCTGCTGAGAACGCAGTGGGCCAGGCAGGGCGACCTCGGCCAGGACGGTCCCACCGTCTCCGGTGTGAGCGGCCGCGAGTCCGGCGAACGCTGCACCGTGATGAACGCCGACAGCTCGGAACGCTGACCTCAGGTCCTCACCCTCGACCCGCGCCGGGTGGGCGTCCCGGAGCCGCTGGATGTCGCGGACCGGCGCGTCTTCGTCGGATGCGCCGGCGCGCAGGGTCGCGGTGGCCCGCTGGCTCAGTTGGCCGGCGAGGTAGGTCTGTACGGCGAACTCGACGACGCCTTCGGAGACCACGGTTGCTGCCGCGGACAAAGGCGTCTCCTCGTCGAGCAGCAGCATCTCTTCGAAGGTGATGTCGTGGACCTCACCGGAGTCGCCGAGCACGCTGTGGGCGGCCGCCAATGCCATTTCGCAATACGCTGCGCCGGGCAGCACGGCGACATTGTGGACCTGGTGATCGGCAAGCCATGGCTGGGCCTCCGTACCGACCTCGCCCTGCCACACATGGCGTTCCGGCTCTTCGGGCAACACGACATGCGAGCCGAGCAAGGGATGCACCACAACGCTGGCGGCTCCGCGACCGGACTCATGGCCGTCCCGATCGAGCAACAGCGTGCGATGGGTCCAAGTCGGCAGCGGCGCATCCGTCACACGCCCGGCCGGGTACAGCATCGAGAAATCGACTGCGGCGCCGGCACTGTGCAGGTCTGCCAGCAATCCACGCATCCCGAACGGTAGTTCCTGTTCACGCCGCATCGCGGCCAACACCGTGAGCGGAATGTCCAGGCTGCGGGCGGTTTGGTCGACCGCGTGGTTGAGAAGCGGATGCGGTGACAGCTCGGCGAAGACGCGGTGGCCGTCTTCAAGCGCGGCCTGGACGGCGGCCGCGAACCGCACTGTGTGGCGCAGGTTGTCGGCCCAGTACCAGCTGTCGAGCTCGATGACGTCGCGGGGATCGTAGGACGTGGCCGAGTAGTAGGGCACTTTCGGTGCGGTCGGGGTGAGCTCCTCGAGCTGTTCCCCCAACTCGTCGAGGATGGGATCGACTTGGGCGGAGTGCGATGCCACGTCGACCGCAATCTCGCGCGCCATCACGCCGCGTTCCTCCCACGCGGCGACCAAGTTGCGGATCGATTCTGCGTTCCCACCCAGGACCGTCGACTGCGGTGACGCGACGACCGCGAGATTCACATCGGCGATACCACGTGCGGCGAGCTCGGAAAGTACCTGTGCGGCAGGCAGTTCGACGGAGGCCATGGCGCCGCCGCCGGCCAGTCGAAGCATCAGCTTGGACCGCCGGCAGATGACCCGCACGCCGTCTTCGAGAGATAGAGCGCCCGAAACGACGGCGGCCGCCACCTCGCCCATGGAGTGGCCGATGACGGCTCCCGGCACGACACCGTACGACTTCATGGTCGTCGCGAGGGCCACCTGCACGGCGAAGATGGTCGGCTGGATGCGATCGATTCCGGTGACCGTCTCGCTTGCCGACATCGCTTCGGTGACGGAGAACCCTGATTCCGCCTCGATCAGCGGTTCCAGTTGTGCGACAGTGGCGGCGAACACGGGTTCTTTGGCGAGCAGTTCGCTGCCCATGCCGGCCCACTGCGAACCCTGGCCCGAGAACACCCATACCGGTCCGCGGTCGCCCTGTCCGACCGCCGGCTCGCTCACGGTGTCGCCTTCTGCGACCTGATTCAGCGCCGCCACCAGCCCGTTCGCATCGGTGGCAGTCAGCATGGCCCGCACCGTGCGATGGCCCCGCCTGCGGGTCAAGGTGTAGCCCAGGTCGGCCAGCGCGGGGCCGTCGGCGGTTCCGACGCGTTTGTCCGTCACCCAGTCGGCCAGTTGCCGAGCGGTTCGCTTCAGTTCCTCCGCCGAACTCGCCGAAATCGGAAAGACCATCGGTTCTGCGGTCGTGGGCGCCGCCTGCACCGGGTCTGCCGTGGATTCCTCCGGAGCTTGCTCGACGATGGCGTGCACATTCGTCCCGGACAGGCCGTAGGACGACACCGCGGCGCGGCGCGGCGCACCACCGTTCGTCGGCCATTTTGTCGCTGTCTGGGGCACGAACAGTTTCGTCTCCAGCGCAGCCATCTCGTCGGGCAGCGCGGTGAAATGGAGGTTCTGCGGCACGATGCCGTGCTGGACGGCCAGCACCGCCTTCATCAGACCCAAGGTGCCTGCGGCGGACTGCAGGTGTCCGAAGTTCGTCTTGATCGAAGTCAGTGCACATGGCCCGGCGGTCCCGTAAACCGCCGCGACGCTGGCGTACTCCAGTGGGTCACCGACCGGTGTTCCGGTGCCGTGAGCCTCCACCATTCCGACGGTCGCCGCATCGACTCCGGCAACGTCGAGGGCGGCCCGGTAGACCGACTCCTGTGCGTCTCGCGACGGGGTCGCGATGTTGACCGTGTGGCCGTCCTGGTTGCTCGCCACACCGCGGATAACGGCAAGAACCCGATCGCCGTCTCGCTGTGCGTCGGACAACCGCTTGAGCACCACGACGATGGAGCCCTCGGCGGAGACGAAACCGTCAGCGTCGACGTCGAACGCGCGGCAGCGCCCGCTGGGGGACAGCATGCCTGCCGCTGAACCAGACGCGGCTTTGCGGGGCTCAAGCAGGACCGACACTCCACCGGCGAGGGCCATGTCGCTCTCCCCGTCGAGAAGGCTGTGGCACGCCAGGTGCACCGCCGTCAGCCCCGACGAACATGCGGTGTCGACGCTCACCGCGGGTCCGTGGGCGCCGAGCGCGTAGGCGATCCGCCCCGACGCCAGGGAGAAGCTCGTCCCCGTGAAGCCGTAGGGCCCCTCGAGCGATCCGGTATCGGCCGCGAGGTAGGCGTAGTCGTTGTGCGTCACGCCGGCGAACACGCCGGTCTTGGAACCGGCAAGCGATGCAGGGTCGAGCCCGGCCCGCTCAACAGCCTCCCACGCGGTCTCCAACAGCACGCGGTGCTGAGGGTCGATGGCGATGGCTTCGCGTTCACTGATACCGAAGAAGTCCGCGTCGAATCCGCCGACGTCGTCGAGGAAAGCGCCGCACTTGGACACCGAGCGGCCTGCGACTCCCGGTTCGGGGTCGTAGTACTCCTCGACGTCCCACCGGTCAGCCGGCACCTCGGTTACCAGGTCCGCACCGCGCAGCAGTGCCTCCCACAGCTGGTCAGGGGATTCAATCCCGCCCGGCAGCCGGCAGGCCATACCGATCACAGCAATCGGGGTGGCAGAAGTATCGGCCAAGTCGGCTCACCTCTTTCGATGTGATCGATGGGCAAAGCATCGATGAACAAACAAAACGCGGAAATTAATGTGCGCCACGTCGACGTCGAAGTACGCTACCGGATCCCCGTATCCGGTCAGAGTTGTTGCCAACTCGCGTGCGTAGCGTAGCGCTCCCCCAGCACCGATGTTGGAAACATCTGATCGCACAATTGTGGCCAAGCTCTTACTACACGTTCATCTCATGGCCACAGTTGGGTGTGCCATTTCGGCGCCGTGGCCACGCGAGGCGCGGATTGCACCTGCCTACTCAACGCGACAACGGTTGCAGCACAGCACAATAGATACTGACACGACATCCGTCCAGGCCTCCACAACATACCTGGCGGCCTCGTGCTCCCTTGCCGATCTGACAATAGCCACTGTCAAATTGTGATTACCTTCGCATGCCGAATGCCGATTCTCATGTGGCATACAGCCGCTCCGGCGGCGTTGCATTGATAGTTAGCTGACCAGCGGGACGCAAACAACGCGACCAGTGGAAGAACTACTGTCAACTTTAATTACTCGGCCATTTCATTACTTTTGCGAACGGTCAACGCAAACCCTTCTAGCTAACTCATTACGGCATGCAATAGTTGTATGACCTCAGTAGATGCGCGACCACATGTACGGCACGCTATCCGCGGTGCCCCGCCTCAGTGAAACCACCTTGCCAATCGACCGCCTCCAGGGATGCAGCCCACAACGCAACGGATCGAGTGGCCCGGGCCACAATTTACGCAAGCGGCAAATTCGCCCCTCTTAGCGAGCAGCTCGTTTGCCAAAAACGGGACCACTGTCCCAAAACCGACATGCACGTGATGTAGATCACTGTCGTGCGGTTTCGGGGCGGGTACGGCTCGCTCGGAAAGTAGCTGAGGCCGAAAGGGCAGTTCGCTGCGAGACACATCGAGCGGCTGAGCGGGTACAGCGACTAGCCGGCGACCGGCTTGGAAATCTCGCTCGGGGGCGCTCCCAGGTCGGGCACCGCTTCATAGCCGCGCTTGCGGGCGCGGGCCGCATCGTTGCGGATCAGCGCGTTGAGACCGACGAACGTACCCATGTCGAGCAGCATCGGGGTCAGTAGCCGGTTGTGCACGAATCCGATCGCGAGCCCGCTGGCCGGGTCCGCCCAGCCCACCGAACCGCCGAGGCCCACGTGCCCGAACCCGGGCATGACCCCGAACGGCACCGAGTGATACCCGAGGTGGAAAGCCAACGGCACCACCAGGTTCCGATCCGGACGCAGGTTCGGCTTGCCGCTGAGGCCGGCGACTGTCGGCGCGGAAAGGAACTGCGCGCCGTCGAACCGTCCACCGTTGGCGATCGCCCCGTACATCTTGGCCAGCCCGCGGGCGGTGGCGACCCCGTTCGCGGCGGGCACCTCGGCATCCAGGAACGGTGTCTCGCCCTGCACCAGGGACATCACGCCTGGGAAGTACAGGGATCCGAAGAAACCGGAGAACTCCAGCGCGGCGATCTTCGGCGCGACGAAATCGAACAGGTGATTGGGCCAGGTGCGCTGAGGCATCAGTATCTGAGCAGTCCGGGTGGGTGCGCCCAATGCTGGGCGGCCCAGATGAATGCCGTCGGTGCGCAGGGGCTCGGCAAGTTCGGTGCGGAAGAGCTCGCGCATGCCCTGACCGGTCACTGCCCGAGCCAGGCCGGACAACAACCAGCCGTAGGTCAACGCATGGTAGGCCGATCTGCCGTAGAGCAGACGGTTGACGGGGGTGGCCGCGATCCGGGCTTCCATCAAGCGGTGGTCGAGCAAGTCCGCCTTACTCACGCCGTTCAGCTGGGACAAACCGGCCTGGTGCTGCATGACCTGACGGACGGTGATTGCCGCCTTGCCCTTGTCCCCGAACTCCGGCCAGTAAACGCACACCGGGGTGTCGTAATCGATCAGCCCGCGGTCGACGAGGCGGTGGATGACTGTCGAGGCCATTCCCTTTGTCGCCGAGAAAACCATAGCGGCGGTATCGGCGGTCCACGGCATGGTTCCGGCCCGGTCGGAGTAGCCCGTCCACACGTCGACGACCGGCTGACCGTCCTGGTAGATCGTCAATGCCCCGCCGCCGAAGCGGCGACCGGGGAACAGCTGCGAGAAGCCGCGGACGGTACAGGAGAAATTTCCGTCCGCCGCGCCCTCGACACCGTGTGGGAGCGCCACGTTGCGCCCCCGGCTGGGACCGGTCACACTTTGAATTTACCTGGATCCCCGGCAAATTTTCTATGCGTTACCGATCCGTTAAGACCACTCAGCCGCAACGTCACCCCACCGGCTTGTCGTCGACCTTGACGTCGATGTTGACGTTGGCGTCCCTGCCTTCGCCCTCGACGGCTTTGACCGTCGCTGTGAGCCCAATCCTGGAGCCGTCGTTGGCCGTCAGCTCGCAACGCTGGGTGGCGCCGACTTCGCCGGCGATGTCGTCCTGACACTCCACCTTTTTGACCTTGCGCCCAGCTGCGGCCTGCAGTTCCTCCTTGACCATCGCCTGCAGTTTCGCCTTGGCGACCACCTGATGGCTACCGACGTCGGACGCACCCCCGCAGCCGGTCAGCAAGGTGCCCACGACCGCGGCGCCGACGATCAACACGCGGAGTCTCGATTTCGTATCCCTCATCCGCATTCGTCCAGCCTTTCGGTTATCAGTTCGCCGCGTCGAGAATCTGCTGCGCCGCGAGCGCCGGGGTGAGTTCGCCGTCGCGCACCCGGCGTTCCACGTCGGCACGGATGCTGCGGACGTCGGGATGCGACATCAACCGGTCCAGCACCGCGTCGCGGACCATGGACCAGGTCCAGTCCACCTGCTGTGCGCGGCGACGGGCGTCGAACTCCCCCGCCTCGCTGAGCACCTGCCGATGCTTGAGCACCGTGTCCCACAGCTCGACCAGGCCGGTACCCTCCACCGCGCTCATAGTGAGAACTGGTGGGCGCCAAAGTGTTTCGCGGGGATAGATCAGCCGGATCGCACCGGTCAGCTCACGTGCGGCCGACTTCGCCTCGATTGCGTGCTCGCCGTCAGCCTTGTTCACCACGATGATGTCGGCGAGTTCCAGCACGCCCTTCTTGATGCCCTGCAGCTGGTCGCCGGTGCGCGCCAGGGTGAGGAACACGAAGGTGTCCACCATGTTCGAAACCGTGACCTCGGACTGTCCCACGCCCACCGTCTCGACGAGGATGACGTCGTAACCAGCTGCTTCGAGCAACACGATGGTCTCGCGGGTGGCCTTGGCGACCCCGCCGAGTGTGCCCGAGGTGGGTGACGGTCGAATATAGGCATCGGGGTGCACCGCCAACCGGGCCATCCGGGTCTTGTCACCCAGGATCGAACCGCCGGTCCGGGTCGACGACGGGTCCACGGCCAGCACCGCGACCCGGTGGCCGGCCTCGATCAGATACATACCCAGCGCTTCGATGGCGGTCGACTTGCCGACGCCCGGCACTCCGGTGATACCGACGTGCAGCCCCGAGCCGGCGTCGGGCATCAACTCCAGCAGCAACCGCTGAGCCTGGTCCCGGTGGTCCGCCCGCGTCGACTCGACCAGGGTGATGGCCCGCGCCAGCGCGGCGCGGTCCCCGCCACGGATGGCCGCCGCGAGTTCGAGAACCGATCGGCTCATCAGCTCAACTGATAGCCGAGCCGACCGGCCAGCTTGTGCAGCAGGCCGATCGCGGCGTCGGCGATCACTGTGCCGGGCGGGAAGATCGCGGTCGCCCCCGCCTCGTACAGCTCATCGAAATCTCCGGGCGGGATGACGCCGCCGACGACGATCATGATGTCGGGCCTGCCCACTTCCGCCAAGGCGTCGCGCAGCGCGGGCACCAGGGTCAGATGTCCGGCGGCCAGCGACGACACCCCCACCACGTGCACGTCGTTGTCGGCGGCCTGGCGGGCCACCTCCTCCGGCGTGGAGAACAGTGAGCCCACGTCGACGTCGAAACCGATGTCGGCGAACGCCGTCGCGATCACCTTCTGACCGCGGTCGTGCCCGTCCTGCCCCATCTTGGCCACCAGGATGCGCGGCCGGCGGCCATCGGCCTCGGCGAACTTCCCCACCAGCTCCGTCGCACTTGCGATGTTGCTGCCCTTTCCGACTTCGTCGCGGTAGACCCCGGAGATGGTACGGATCTCAGCCTGGTGGCGCCCGTAAACCTTCTCCAGCGCGTCGGAGATCTCCCCGACCGTTGCCTTGGCCCGCGCCGCGTTGATGGCCAGGGCCAACAGGTTGTTGCCCAGTCCATCTGCGCCCGCATGCCCGGTTGCCTCGGCCGCGCGGGTCAGTTCTGCCAGTGCCGCCTGAGTGGCGGCCTCGTCACGGTCGGCACGCAGCTGCTGCAGCTTGGCGATCTGCTCGGCGCGCACGCGGCTGTTCTCGACTTTGAGGACCTCGATCTCCTGGTCCTCATCGACCACGTACTTGTTGACGCCGATCACCGTCTGCTGACCGGAGTCGATGCGCGCCTGGGTGCGTGCGGCGGCCTCCTCGATGCGCAGCTTGGGAATGCCGTCGTCGATGGCCTGCGCCATGCCGCCGTGCTCGTCGACCTCGCGGAAGTGGGCACGGACCTTCTCGGCGAGTTGGTGCGTCAGCCACTCCACGTAATACGAGCCGCCCCACGGGTCGATGGGCCGGGTGGTGCCCGACTCCTGCTGCAACAGCAGCTGGGTGTTGCGGGCGATACGGGCGGAGAAGTCGGTGGGCAGTGCCAGCGCCTCGTCCAATGCATTGGTGTGCAACGACTGTGTGTGGCCCTGGGTGGCAGCCATCGCCTCGATACAGGTGCGGGCCACGTTGTTGAACGGGTCCTGAGCGGTGAGCGACCAACCTGAGGTCTGCGAATGTGTGCGCAGAGACAGCGATTTGGCGTCCTTGGGGTCGAACTGCGCGACGAGTTCACTCCACAGCAGCCGACCGGCACGCAGCTTGGCGACCTCCATGAAGAAGTTCATGCCGATGCCCCAGAAGAAGGACAGCCGCGGGGCGAACTTGTCGATGTCCAGGCCGGCAGCCAGGCCGGCCTTGATGTACTCGACACCATCGGCCAGCGTGTAGGCGAGCTCCAAATCCGCTGTGGCCCCGGCTTCTTGGATGTGATAGCCGGAGATCGAGATGGAGTTGAACTTCGGCATCTTGACGCTCGTGTAGCCGAAGATATCGGAGATGATCCGCATCGACGCCTTGGGCGGATAGATGTAGGTGTTGCGGACCATGAACTCTTTGAGGATGTCGTTCTGGATGGTCCCGGCGAGCTTCTCCGGCGGCACGCCCTGCTCCTCGGCGGCCACCACATACAGCGCCAGGATCGGCAGCACCGCGCCGTTCATGGTCATCGACACCGACACCGTCGACAGGTCGATCCCGTCGAACAGCTGGCGCATGTCGAGGATGGAATCGATGGCGACACCGGCCATGCCGACATCGCCCTGGACCCGCGGATGATCGGAGTCATAGCCGCGGTGGGTGGCCAGATCGAACGCCACTGACAGGCCCTTCTGGCCGGCGGCCAGGTTGCGCCGGTAGAAGGCGTTCGATTCCGCGGCGGTGGAGAATCCGGCGTACTGCCGGATGGTCCACGGCTGGTTGACGTACATCGTCGGGTAGGGCCCGCGCACGAACGGCGGCGCACCCGGAAAACTGTCCAGCGGATACCCGGCCTCGACCGCGGCGTCACGGTCGGCGCCGACGTACACCGGCTTGACGTCGATGCCCTCGGGAGTGGCCCAGGTCAGCTGGTCTGCGGTGTAGCCGTGTGCTGCTGCGGCCGCAGCGACGTGGGCTTCGACCGCGTCAGGAGTCGCGGGCTGCCCCGCACCGTCTCCGTTCAGGGGTACGTCGGCGAAGCTGCCGATTCCGGTGCCGGTTGTGGTGGTCATATCAGGCTCCCAGTCCGGTGAGCAGGTTCGACAGGGCTTCGACCGCGTCGATCTTCGCGGTCAGATATCCGTCGGGTTTTGAATCTGCCTCTGCCACAGCCTTCTCCGGCCCGGCCAGCAGAACCTGGCCGACGCCGGCGGCGCGGGCGGCGGCCACCGCCGCAGAGGCATCGGTGCCGTAGCGGGCGTCGGTGCCGCACAACACCGCGACGTTGGGCGACCCAGCGTCCGAGACGGCTTTACCGATATCGGCAGCGTCGACGGTGCCCGGGTTGACCGCCTCGATCCCGCCCGACGCCAACAGATTCGACGCGAAGGTCGCACGGATGTTGTGCTCGGCGAGAGGTCCCAGCGGCAGCAGCAGAACCCGCGGCCGCGCCCCGGAGTTGGCCAGGAAGGCATCCGAGCGGTCCCGCAGCGCCTCGAATCCGGCGGCGTAGCGCGCGACGGTAGCGCTCGAAAGCCCTTGCACCAAAGGCTTTTCAGCCAGGTTCGGGTATTCGTTGACACCGGTGATCGCGGTGCGGCGCTGCGCGATGTCTTCGCTGCGGCGCGCAGCGACTTCCGCGATCTGGCCCGCGATGTAGTCGCGGGCTGCGACGAACCCGCCGCGTGCCTCGATGTCCTGGAAGTGCGCCCAGGCCTGCCGGGCGAGTTCGGCGGTGAGGTCCTCGACGAACCACGACCCGCCTGCCGGGTCGAGCACCTGCCCGATGTGGGACTCCTCCAGCAGCAACAGCTGGGTGTTGCGGGCGATGCGCCGCGCGAAAGTCGCCGAGGTGCCGTCCAATCCACCCGGGATCGCCACGTCGAACGGAAGCACCTGCACGGTGTCGGCTCCCCCGACGCCCGCCGAGAACGCGGCAAGCGTGGTGCGCAGCATGTTCACCCAGGGGTCACGTTGGGTCATCATCGGCAAAGACGTCACGGCGTGCACGGTGGCCGCGCCGGTCGAGGGCTCACCGACCACCTCCGCCACCCGGGCCCACAGTTGCCGCGCCGCGCGCAGTTTCGCGATGGTCATGAACTGATCGTCGTCGGCGGCATACCGGAAACTGATCTGGCGCAGCGCATCCGCCACCGCGATGCCGCCGTCATCGAGGAGGCGCAGGTAGCCGACGGCAGCCGCCACCGACGCGGCGAGCTCCCAGGCGGCGCCGGCGCCGAGGTTGTGGAACGCCGGGCCGTCGACGGTGATGGCGCGTACCCGGCCGGAGTATTCGGTCAGTTCGGCGACGGTGTCGAGCAGCTCCGCGCTGGTGGCCCGTCCGGACAGCGGGGCCGTCAGCGGGTCCGCGCCGAGATCGATGGACAGCCGTGCGCGCTGGTCCTCGTCGAGACCGGTCAGCAGCGGCAGCACCGCATCGGCGGTTGCCCGCAAGTCCGCGCCGCTGTCGAAAAGCACGGGCACCAGATCCAGGAACACACCGTCCAGCAGCCGGTCGAGCTCGTCGGGGTTGATCCCGTCGTCGCCGCCGATCCGCAGCGCGAGCGCACTGGCTCCTTCGGTGAGCGCCACCAACACCGCACCGTTGACGGTGTCCACCCCGGTGCCGGGGATCTGCGGGAACCCCTCGACCACCTTCCATCCGGACTTCACATCGCGCAGTGCGTCACCGCCACGAACGAATGGCCACTGGCCGGGCAGGGCGAGCTCGGCCACAGCGTCCAGGCTCGTGTAGAGCGGCCGGATCCCGAACCCCTCATACGTCGGCGAATCCAGCAATCGTTCCGGCTCGGGCGGCAGCTCCGCCGGATCGCGCCTGCTGCTCTTGGCCAGCACCCCGGCGACAGCCGTGCGCCACCTCTGGCGGTCCGATTCGACCGTACTGGACCCCTGTAATGACACCCGCATCTCCTGTTGTCGCAGCGTGTGACCTACCCACTTGCCCCTCAGGCTAAATGATCGCCATCACCGCGCTGACCGGTGGGCATCGGACTCACACCGCGGCAAAGCGGTCTTGGTCACCCGGCGCCCGTACTCTTGGTAATCGTGAAACCCGTCGTCAGCACCCTGCGTACCGTGCGCGCTGCGGTAATCGCGACGGCTTCGCAGTTACCTCCGCGGCGAATCATCGCCATCCTGACGGGCATTGTGATTCTCGTCGCAGTCGCGTTGCTCATTCCGCTTCCGACTGCCATGCAGCTGCGCGATTGGGCCACCTCGGTGGGTCCGTGGTTCCCGCTGGCATTCCTCTGCGCCCACATCGTCGTCACCGTCTTTCCGTTCCCTCGCACGGCGTTCACCCTGGCAGCGGGCCTGCTGTTCGGACCGGCGCTCGGGGTGGCCATAGCCGTGGTGGCCAGCACGGTCAGCGCCGTGCTCGCGCTGCTGTTGATCCGGGCCGCCGGCTGGCAGCTCAACCGGCTGGTCTCCCACCCACGCGTCGATTTGGTGGATGGCCGGTTGCAGCAGCGGGGCTGGCCGGTGGTGATGTCGATGCGCATGATCCCGGCCGTGCCGTTCTCGGTTCTCAACTATGCGGCCGGGGCGTCGGCCGTGCGGGTGCTGCCGTACACGCTGGCCACGATCGCCGGCCTCCTGCCCGGCACCGCTGCCGTGGTGATCCTCGGTGATGCGTTGACAGGCAACGTGAGCCCGCTGCTGTTCGTGGTGTCGCTGTGCACTGCCGGGCTTGGGGCGGCCGGGCTGGTGTTCGAGATCCGCAGTCACCGCCGCGAACGTCTGGCCGCCGAGGCAGCCGAATCCAGCGCCGAACCAGTTGTCACCGGCTGAGCTGACGTACCTGCGCAACCAGCAGACGCACCTCGCTGACCGACGGCTGCAGTTCATACGCATGGTGGTGGCAGGCGCGGCTGAGGTCATGCCATGCCCGTTTCGCCCGTTCGCGGGTGTCCGCGTCCCGTTGCGCACCGAGCGCCACGAGCTTGGATCGGGTGGTCGGGCGTTTCCCTGGCACTTTCGGCCAGCTCGCACTGTGGTCGTCGAGCCAGTCCTCGAGTGCGCACCGGGCGAGCAGAGCCGCGGTCCGGGCGCCGCGCATACCGAGGTCGACCTTCCCGTCCAGCAGCTGATCGGCATGGTCGAGCAACGCGGCCCGGTCGGTCATGGTGCGACCCGCCGCAGATCGTCGACGGTCAGCCGGGCCGCGTTCACCGCAGCCTTGAAGTCGGATACCCCAGAGTGCACACCCTTGGTGACGACGGCCATCGTGGCCTTGCGGGCCGGGCCGCCTGAAACCCATTTGTCGACGGCCGCGCTGTCCTGCGGGTGCAATGCCAGTGCCATCCGTCGTTTGGTGCCTGCCGCCTCCTCCCAGTCCTCCTCGACCGCGCTGCGGGTCCACCCTTGCGCAAACGCCTTGGCGGCGAACACATCCCACGCTGCGGCTTCGAGGGCCTCACGGCAGAGCACCGGGATAGCGGCGCGCTTGATCTCTGCGGGCACGGCATCATCGGCGGCGATGGCGAAGGCATCGTCGAGCAGCCGCGTAGCCGGGTGGCTGCCCTCGGAAACGGTCACCGCGGAGTTGGCCCCGCGGCAGACGGTGACGATTCGAGCCGGTGCGTTGGAACGGCGGATCGCCGACGGCAACCGGTCGTCGTGAGTGAACACGATGACCTGCCGATCGGCGGCCAGAGCGGTGAGCACCTGCAGGAAGCCGTCGATCTTCGACGGGTCCATGGCCTGGATCGGATCGTCGAGCACCAGGAACCGGAATGGGCTTTCCGGCGCGGTCGCCCGCGGAATGAAGATGGACAACGCCAAGGCCTGCAGTTCGCCCTGGCTCATGACGCCGAACGCTTCGGTGTCAGAACCGTCGACAGCGGCTTCCAACACGACGCGGCGGCTGGTCTTCTGGCCCTCCAGCCGGATCTTGCCCAGCTCGACATTGCTCTCTTGGCGCAGCGTCGACCAGATCTGCCTGGCCTGGTCGGCCAGGGGCGCGATGCGCTGGTTGCGGAGCTCACCGGCGTTGGCCTGCAACCACTTCTGCGCCTCGGCTGCGACAGTCAACTGCGGGTCGGCCCGCGCGGCGTCGTCGGCCTTGCGCAGCCAGTCGGCGAGCTGTAAGGCGACCGGGCTCCAGGCGTCCTCACGCTGACGGATCAAGGCCGACGCCTCCTGCCGCAGTGCGGCATACGCCTGATGAAGGGCAGGCAAGGTTTCCTCGACGTGGTATGCCAGGGCGAGATCTCCGTCGGGCGGCAGCGCTGCGAACCGCTGATGGGCTCTCCATGCGTCGGCCAGCGTCGTCAGATCCGCATCGGCCTGCGGAGGTGGCGCAACGTCGCGCACCGCGGCGATGAGTGCAGACCGCGCCTCGTGGGTCGCCGCCCGAGCGGTGGTGAGGTCCTGAGCCGCCGCCTGGTCGCGCTCCAGCGCGGCCCGGGCGGCCCCGGCCCAGCTGTCATCCAGGACGCCCTGCCCGCACAGCGGGCACTGCCGGCCCGGGTGCTGCTCATGAAATGTCAAGCCGTACTCAAGAAGTCGGGCTCGATCGGCCACCAGGCCGTCCATCCGGGCCGACTCCTCGCGTTCTCGAGCAGCAGCCGCGCGCAGCGCTTCGCATCCGGGCGAGATGGCGTCATACGCGGGTGCGGTGAGGCGCTCGGCCTGCCGCCAAGCCGCCGCGACCGACGCCCCGCCTTCGGTGATCAACGGCCTCACGGTCTCGAGATCGGGTTTGATCTTCTTCACTTGGGCCAATGCCGTTGCGGCCCGGGGATCACCGTGAGCTTCGAGGACCGGTTTCAACGCGTCCCGTGCCTTGCGCAGTTCGACGGCCGGCTGCTTGAGCCGCTTCACCTCGGCGTCCAGCCGCGTCATCGCCGTGGTGAGCTGCTCCAGCCCCAGCAACTTGTAGAGCTGATCGTAGAAATCACTCGGCCGGCCCTCCAGGATGGAGCCCAGTTCGTCGTAACTCAGTAGCGGCCGGTACATTTCGAGAGCCGCCGACCAGCCCAGTACGTCGATGTCCTGACGCTTCTGCCCATCGCGTTGTACCCAGCTTTTCAGCTCGGTGACCGCCACGTCGGCCCCGGCCGGCCAATCCACTCCGATGGTCGACGAACCCGCTCCCTCCTCGGTGAGCCCGATCCGGATCTGGGCCGGCAGCGACTCGTGCAGGTTGCGCCAAGTGCGCGACCAGACTGCGGCCTTGTCATTCCACCGAGAGTTGGTTCCGGTCAAGGCCAGTTCGAGTGCTTCGGCCAGCGTCGACTTACCCGATCCGTTTCGGCCGGCGATGACCACCAGGCCCGGGCCGGGCGGGATCGCCAGTGTCACCTTCGGACCGATGCCGCGAAAACTCTGCACGGTGATGGCGCTCAGGTAGGCGCCGACGGGTTCGACGGCGCCGTGATCGACGGTGGTGGTGAGCGATTCGATGACCGCCGCGGAGGTCTCGCTCTCGCCGAGCACGTCGACGAGATCACCGGCACTTTCCAACGCCGCGAGCACCACCAAGCGCGCTTGCTCAGTCAACGCGGCGTCCGCATCGGCACGAGTCAGGACGTAGTTCTTGA
Source organism: Mycolicibacterium sp. XJ870 (assembly GCF_053483975.1). Lineage (NCBI taxonomy): Bacteria > Bacillati > Actinomycetota > Actinomycetes > Mycobacteriales > Mycobacteriaceae > Mycobacterium > Mycolicibacterium sp. XJ870. The sequence goes on along the minus strand of NZ_JBEFTI010000001.1, from coordinate 1,953,117 downwards.
GGCGGTCGTCAGGCATGGCGTCTCTTTCAACGGGCGGACACTCGTCACTGCCCCGAGAACGTCAGGCGGGTTTCTGGAATCTGTACACCCGGTACTGAATGAGGCCGAGCTTGGACAGCCATTTCATCCATCGGGTGCCCACGATCATGACCTTCTGGGCATCCGCGGACCCCTGCTCGCGGAAGAATTTGATCAGGAAAGGGTACGTCGGCAACGTGTTCTTCCGGATATTGCGGTTCGCGTCGAGCTGAAGGCCCGCGCGTTTGCCCATCGATTTATAAGACCTGAGGGGCACATTGCCGAGCGTTCCGTATGACTTCGCGATCCGGGTTCGAATCGCCCACCAGAACGGGGTCTTACCGAACAACGCAACGGCCGGAACGAAATCGGACACCGCCAGGTAGCCACCCGGCTTGAGCACCCGCATGGCCTCCGCGAGGAACCGCTCACGGGACGGGAAGTGGAAAATGCACTCGACGGCCAGAACGCGGTCGAAGGAGTTGTCCTCGAAGGGCAGCTGACATGCGTCGGCTTCGACCCAGGCGATGCGGTTGCCGTTGGTGGCCTTGGTCTGAGCCTCCGCGGCAGCGAGCTGACGCGGGTCGATGTTCAGTCCGGTGAGGTCCATGTCGGAATGCGTGCCGTTGATCTGTTGGATCGTCCCGCCGAACCCGCAGCCGACGTCCAACAGCCGTTGCCCGTCAGCGACCTTGCCAGCCTCGAACAGCACGGCGTTCATCTGCTCCATGGCCGCGACGTAGTCGGCTCGAGTGCCCTCGGCGGCCTTGGGATCTTCCCAATAGCCCCAGTGCACCTGGGCTTCCCACAGCTGTCCGGTCTCGCCACCCTCCTGCCGTTCGTCCAACAGCAGGTCAAAGTAAGGGAGGTCAGGCATCCGCGGACGCTATCACGAACCGGCTCGATATCGATGGCGGCAGCCTGAAGTTGGTTTTGATCGCCCTACCCGCGGGCGCCGAGGACCCGGTCACAGCGTGGGCATGAATTCGGCAAGCGCAAGAATCATGAACACCACCAGCGCGAGCCCGATCAACCCACCGACGGGAATCATGATCAGGCAGACCGTCAACCAGATGAAAAATCTCGGCCATTCAAATGGCTGGTGGCCCATCACGCCACCGCGACGTTCCCGGACAGTGTGGTAGAGCGCCCACACGCCCGCCCCGGCTGCGGCGGCGGCGATGATCCGCAATCCGTCCGGCGTCGCCAGCAGGGCGACGCCGGCCATGATCGCTACGGCCATGACGCGCGCAGCCACCACAGTTCGAAGCTGGGCCACGCGCGGGGCCGAGGGGCTGCGGTCCGGCTCACCGCGGTACCGCGGCAACCGCCCGTCGATACCAAGCAGTCTCCATATCCAACGCGACCATGCCGTCCGCAGACCGAGGTCCTCGGCGACTCGTCGAACGTCGGCGGCCGACTCGGCCATCATCCCGCGCGATTGGGCGCTCCTCCAGTACGCGTCCTTGAAGACACGTCGTGGAACCCCGAACTGCCGGGCGAAAGTGCGTGGCTGTCCCATCATCTCGCCGATCAACCACCGGAGAAAGAAGGGGAAAAGAAACGCGTACCACGCCCGTTTCAAACGCCCAGTGCTTTGCAAGCGCTGGTTCAGATGGTCGTCGGCAAATGATATGTGCCGGGCTTCTTCGGCCAGGTGAATGTAGGTGATCTTGTTGAGCAGCGGGGGTACCTGAGCCGCGCCACGGTGTTGCAGAGTCTGCTGGAAGTGCAGCGGCTGTTCACCACAGAGCACCCCGATGAAGTGAATGACGTTGGCGTAGCCCCCGATAAAGCCGAGGATCGGCCCGATGAACCGGGCGCCTCGCCGCATTCCTGGAACATTCTCGCCGCTGCGGTTGACGAATTCCTGGAACATCTGAATGTGGTTGCATTCGTCGACCAGTTCGTGGATGAGATACCGAAACACCGGGGAGCCGTTGGGCAACTTGCCCGCGTAATGGACCACTCCGCGGATCAACATCATCTCGAACTGCAATGTGACCTTGAGGGTGTTCGCGGTAACCCAGCGGCCCATCTCGATGCGCTTGCTCAACGGTTGCTCGGAGTACCACTGGGTAGCGGCGAGCGGAGCGCTGTCTGGGTCCAGCTGCCAACGCGGGTCGTCCACGTCCAAGGCGTTTTCTGGGGCGTCCCAGTCGATATCGACGTCCGGATCGAAACGCAATCGAGCCGTCGCACGAGAGAGGGCCTCCACCTTGTCGATGTAGAGGTCCTCTCGTATGCCGTCCGCGTCGCTGACCGCTGTCATTTTCTCGATCCGTTGCGTGAAGTTGTCGGGTGAGAATAGCAACTGAGAGCCGGATCACAAGCTCCACCTCGCAGAAGCGTTACCAAAGCGATGGCGGACAGGCTGGGACGTATGCCGCGATGTGGGCACACTTATCGACTATCGCGGCGGGGTTTTCGTCGAACGCGTGCCTGCGCAAACTTTTCGGTGCCTGCGCCGGGGTGATTCTCGACGTCACGGCCGACGCCCACCGCACGGTTGGGTGCGAGCGTGGGTCGTGACGTCGAAATGCGTTGTCCTGCTGGGCGAATACCGACCGGGCAGGCACAGGTTATGTGGTGCTCAATCGACGCGCGGGATCATGGTCCTGCAGGCGACGCCTCGCTGCCCCCAGGGCCCTTGGCCGTCAACACCGCAAATGTGACCAGAAACCCGGCCGCGGGAAGGGCATTGACCGGTTTGTCCTTCACCCGGATGTGGGCACCCAACGCCAGCGTGAAGTACACCGTCAGAAGCAACGTGGTCAGCCTCGCCAGCGCCGGATACCGCCCGGCGGACAACAGCCCAACCGCGGACGCCGTCTTCACCACTGGCAGCACCCACCGGATCTTCGGCGGCAGGCCAACGGTATCCAGAGATTTGGTGATCGATGCCAACGGGATCGCGCATGCCACCGCATCGCCGGCCTGGATCGCGGCGAGCACGGCATAGGTTTTGGGGAGCGCCATGCCCCTACGCTAATGAGGCACGGCCCGACGTCAACACCTATTGCGCGCGATGGGTCCCACCGGGCAACCCCTGCGGCGAATACGGCTCCTCCAGCGAGGATGGTGCCTCCGGAGTCGGCGCGCCCAGCGGCGGGGTCGTCTTCCGCGCCTCGGCCTCCGCCTTTGCGACAGCCCGGGCAATCTCCGGATCGGTTTCGGTGTTGAACCAATCGGCGACCTCGTCGGAATCGTCTTCCGGCTTGGGCAGGTCCTCCTCCACCGGTGACGGCGTGTAGCGGAACACCCCGTCCTCGCCCGGAGCCCCCAGCATCTTCGTGAATCCCTGTAGTGCCGAACCGAAATCGCTGGGCACCAGCCAGACTTTGTTGGCCTCGCCCTTGGCCATCTGCGGCAGCGTCTGCAGATACTGGTAGGCCAGCATCTCCGGTGTTGGCCGGCCCGCCTTGATCGCGGCGAAGGTCTTCTCGATCGCCTTGGCTTGGCCCTGCGCCTGCAGGTACTGGGCCGCCCGCTCGCCCTGAGCTCGCAGCATCCGGGACTGCCGGTCGGCCTCGGCCGCCAGAATCGCCGCCTGCTTGGCGCCCTCGGCGGCCAGGATCTGGGACTGCTTCTGGCCCTCGGCCTGTTTGATGGAGGACTCCCGCACACCTTCGGCGGTCAGGATCATCGCCCGCTTCTCGCGGTCGGCCTTCATCTGCTTCTCCATCGACTCCTGGATCGACGGCGGCGGGTCGATCGAGCGCAGTTCCACCCGGGCGACGCGCAGCCCCCACTTGTTGGTGGCCTCGTCGAGCACTCCCCGCAGTTGGCCGTTGATCTGGTCGCGCGAGGTCAGCGTCTGTTCCAGCGTCATGCCGCCGACCACGTTGCGCAGCGTGGTGGTGGTCAGCTGTTCAACACCGACGATGTAGTTGCTGATCGAGTACACGGCCGCCTGCGGGGTGGTGACCTGGAAGTAGACGACGGTGTCGATGTTGAGCGTCAGGTTGTCCTCGGTGATCACCGGCTGCGGCGGAAAGGACACCACTCGCTCACGCAGGTCGACCCGAGCCCGGATCTTGTCGATGAACGGGATCAGCAGGGTCAGCTGGCCGCTCACGGTCCGGCTGTAACGACCGAGCCGCTCGATCACCGCCGCCTCGGCCTGGGGTATGAGCGCGACCGATTTGGCCACGATGATGATGGCAAAGACCACCAGCACAATGAGAAAGATCAGGCCGGCTACAGCGCCTTCCATGGTGAATCCCTTCCTGAGGGTTACAGAGCTTTGAAAACAACCGCGGTGGCACCGTCGATCCGCATCACTGTCACGTGATCACCCGGTTCGTACACATCGTGGTCGTTGAGCGGTCGCGCCGTCCAGACTTCACCGTCCAAGTTGACCTGGCCCTCGTGTTGCGCGACTCGATCGAGCACCAGCGCGGACTTACCCTCGAGCGCCTTGACCGGCTCCGGCAGGCCCTTGCCCACCTCGAACCGTCGCCGCAGCGCGGGGCGGACCAAAGCCAGCAGCAACACCGAAACCACAAGGAATACCAAACCGTCGGCCCAGATCGGCCAGTCCAGCAGCCAACTGGAGCCGGTTGCCGCCAGCGCGCCGCCGGCCAACATCAGCAAGAACAGGTCGCCCGTCAGCGCCTCTGCCCCGGCCAGTACCAGCGCCAGAATGAGCCAGATCAGCGGAACAGGCATATTCCCACCCTAGCGAATCCAGCCGGGTTCGCGAGCGACAACTACACTGCCAGCATCATGTGGTGTCCAAGTGCAACGCTGTCGGTGTGGGCCAATGCCTGGCTCGCCGGTGCCGCCGCGCCCGATGATGTTCTCGACGCGCTATCGCAGTGGGCGCCAATGCATTCTGTGACTGCATACGATTCCGGGGCGGCTGCCCGAACCGGGTTGCCCTGGCCGGAACTGGAGGATTCCGGCTCGGTGTCGCTGCTGCAGACGCTGCGCACCGCGGTGGGGCGCTCGACGGCGAAGCCCGCGATCACCGTTGCACAGCCGGTTCCGGGCGACGTCCGAGGGCTGCCCGCCGGCACGCAGTTCCAGCGGGACGCACTTGCCGTCGGTGAAGCCGTGATCGTGACGCACGACGACCTGGACGCCGTCGGGCTGGTGCCCGAGTTCGAATACTTCGAATTCGACGACGCGGATACGAGTTCGACGTTCGAGCCGGAGCCTCGGGCGCTGTCCTGGACCGTGTACTCGGTACCGGAGATGCCGGTTGTCGAGCATTTCGACCTCGGCGAGGCAGAGTACGAACTGCGCTCGGCCGTCCGATCCGCGGCCGAAGCCCTGGGCGCGCTACGCGCCGGGGTGGGAATCGACGTCGACGATCCACGCGGGATGGTCGAGCAGATACTCGAGGCCAACCGGCTGCACCGGATCCCCGACCACGCGCCCACCCGCGCGGTGCGGGTACTGGAGAACGCGGCCCACGTCGACGCGATCATCGCCGTGAGCGCGGGCTTGATGCCGATCGGGCTGCAGAGCTCGTCGGACGTGCAACTGGCCGGCGACGCGCTACGGCCGTTGGCACAGGTGGTCCGCTCGGCACGGCTGGCCGCGCTCGGCGCGATCCTGCGCTCGCCCTGGCCCGCCTAGACCCGGGGCCGCAATCCTACGAACCGCAGCAGTTCGGCGAACACGGTGCGCCGTTCACGCTGAAGCCATAGCCGGGCACCGGATCTGGGCCAGTGACTCGCTGTTGCGGCGTGCCGTTGCACACCTCGTCGATCAGCCCCGCCGCCAGTCGCGCGAACCGCGGGTCCGCGTTGGGGGTCGCGGCCCGCGCGAACGCGATGCCCGCCTGCTCGGCCTGGGTCCGCAGCTCGTAGTCGAGGTCCCACACCACCTCGATGTGGTCGGCGACGAAACCGATCGGGCACACGATGACCGCACGGGTCCCCTTCTCGGACAACCCGTTCAAGTGGTCGGCGACGTCGGGTTCGAGCCACGGAATGCGCGGCGGTCCCGACCGCGACTGCCAGACCTGATCGAAATCCCGGTAACCCGCCGCGGCGGCCACCAACCGGGTCGCGTAACCGACCTGCCGGCTGTAGAGCCGGGGGCCGTGCCGCTCGTCGGCTGCGATCGGCACGGAATGCGCGGTGAACACCAGCCTGGCCTCGCGACGCAGCTCGGCGGGCAGCGATTGTGCGGCCGCACCTATCGCGTCGGCGAACATCTCCACCAGCAGCGGGTGGTCGAAATACTGCCGCAGCTTGACCAGTTCCGGTGCGCCCGATCCCACCGCTGAACGAGCGCGCGCGATGTCCTCGACGTACTGCCGGCAACTGGAGTACCCGCCCCAGGCTGACGTGGTGAACACGGCCGCACGACGAATTCCGTTGTCACGCATCGCCGCAACCGTGTCCTCAACGAACGGATCCCAGTTGCGGTTACCGAAATATACGGGCACACCGGGCAACTCGGCCCGCAGTTGCTCGATCAGCGCGCGGTTGATGCCGTTGATCGGGGAAACCCCACCGAAGTGCAGGTAGTGCTCGGCGACGTCCGCGAGCCGTTCCGGGGGGATGCCACGCCCACGCGTGACGTTCTCCAGAAACGGCATCACCTGCTCGGGGCCCTCCGGACCGCCGAACGACAGCAGCAGGACGGCCTCAAAAGGATCCGAGCAGTTCATTCCGCTTACAACAGCTGGGTGCTGGCGCCGCCGTCGGCGTAGATGATGGTGCCGGTGGTGGCAGGCAGCCAGTCCGACAGCAGGGCGCACACCGTTTTGGCGACCGGCGTCGGATCCTTCATGTTCCAGCCGAGCGGCGCACGCTGATCCCAGCCCTCTTCCAGCAGCTGCATCTGCGCACCGGCCTCGTCACCAAGAGCGCCGCCGACGATCGCGCTCATCGCAAGTGTCCGGATCGGGCCGGCTGCAACGAGATTCGACCGGACACCGACCTGGCCGGCCTCGCGCGCGACGAACCGGTTCACCGACTCCAGCGCGCTCTTGGCCACCGTCATCCAGTTGTATGCCGGCATCGCCCGGGTGGGGTCGAAGTCCATGCCGACGATCCCACCGCCGGGATTCATGATCGGCAGGACCGCCTTGGCCAGCGATGCGTAGGAGTATGCCGAGATGTGGATGCCCTTGGCGACGTCCTCATACGGCGCGTCGAAGAACGGGTTCACACCCATCCCGGTCTGCGGCATGAAACCGATGGAGTGCACCACGCCGTCGATCTTGTTGCCCTCGCCGATCACCTCGGTGATGCGGTTGGCCAGCGTCGAGAGGTGCTCCTCGTTCTGCACGTCCAGCTCCAACAGCGGCGCCGGGTTCGGCAGCCGGTCGGCGATGCGCTGGATCAGCTTCATCCGGTCGAAGCCGGTCAGCACCAGCTCGGCGCCCGCCTCCTGTGCAACCTTGGCGATGTGGAACGCAATCGACGAATCGGTGATGATCCCGGTGACGAGGATGCGCTTACCCTCGAGCAGACCTGCCATGTGAAAATCCTTCTCTCTCTTAGTGGCCCATGCCCATGCCGCCGTCGACGGGGATGACCGCGCCGGCGATGTAGCTCGCGTCCTCGGACGCCAGGAAGCTGACCGCCCCGGCGACTTCCTCGGCGGTGCCCACCCGCTTGGCCGGGATGAATTCCAGGGCTCCGGCCTGGATCCGCTCATCGAGCGCGCGGGTCATCTCGGTGTCGATGTAACCGGGGGCGACGACGTTCGCGGTGACGCCGGCCTTCGACAGTTCCCGGGAGATCGAGCGGGCCATGCCGATCAGGCCGGCCTTGGCGGCCGCATAGTTGGCCTGGTTGCCGATGCCCCACATGCCGGACACCGAACCGATGAAGATGATCCGGCCGAAGCGCTTGCGCTGCATGCTCCGCGAGGCACGCTGGGCCACCCGGAACGCGCCGGTGAGGTTCGCGTCGATGACGTTCACGAACCGCTCCTCTGTCATCCGCATGAGGAAAGCATCCTGCGAAATGCCTGCGTTGGAGACCAGCACCTCGACCGGACCCTGATGCTCCTCAACCTCTTTGAAGGCGCGGTCGACGGCCTCGTTGTCGGTCACGTCGCACACGACGCCGAACAAACCGTCAGGCGCCCCGGATCCGCGGTGAGTGACGGCCACCTTGTGGCCGTCGGCGGCCAGCCGCTGCGCGATCGCCAGACCGATCCCCCGGTTCCCACCGGTGACCAGAACGGAACGGGAAACGAAGGCCGGTCGACCGCCAGGCGTTTCAGTCATGCCCGTCAACTTAACGTGTCGCCCATTGATCGCCGAAATCGACACCAGGGCTGCTGTCCGCGCGAATTCATGACCCTGACGTCACTCTCGTCGTCCGCTCAGCCAGGCAACCGGCGGTTGATCAGTAGCGCCGCCACCCCGGCCAACGCCAACACGACCGCGCCGAGGCGGAGCCAGCCGAGACTTGCGTCACCCTTGATGGTCTCGTACCCGATCTGCTGCTGCAGCGAGGTGAACACCGCCTTGAGCTGCTCCAGGCTGGACGCGGTGAAGGCGTCACCGCCGGAGAGCTGCGCGATCTTCTTGAGCATCTCGTCGTCGACCGGCACCGGCTGGCGCTGATCGTTGATCTCGACAAAGCCGTACGGGGTACCGAAGGACACCGTGGAGATCGGCACGCCCTGATCGTGAGCGGTCCGCGCCGCGGTGAAGGCACCCTTGGGGTTGTCCGGATTGGACGGCACGGTCTCCTTGCCGTCGGACATCAGCACGATTCGCGCCGGCGGCGGCTCGTCGCCGCCACCGATCACCGCACCGACGGTGGCAATCGCCTGCAGTGCGGTGAAGATGCCCTCACCGGTGGCAGTGCGGTCGGCCAACTGGAGCTTGTCCAGGCCGGTCTTGGTGGCCTCACGATTGGTCGTCGGCTGCACCAGCACGGTCGCGGTGCCCGCATAGGCGATCAATCCGAGATTGATACCCGGTGTGAGCTGGTCGGCGAACTGCTTGGCGGCCTCCTGCGCGGCGACCAGGCGGCTGGGCGAGACATCGGTGGCGCGCATCGACTGCGACACGTCGACGACCAGCATCACCACTGCCCGGTTGCGGGGAATGCGGACGTCATTGGTAGGACCGGCCATCGCGACGGTGAACAGCAGCAGAGAAGCCACCATCAGGATCGCGGGCAGATGCCGCCAGCGCGTCGGCTGCTTGGGGGCCACGCTCTCCAACAACTCCATGTTGGCGAACCGCAGGATCCGCTGCTGGCGCGCTCGCTGCACCAAGATGTACAGCACCACAAGGCCCGCCACCACGAGGAGGAACAAGAACCACCACGCGTGCGCGAAGCCCGACAGGCTCATCGGTCCGAGTAACGGTAAAGTCATGTGCTACTTGTCATTTCAGGTTGTATTGGCATCTACCGGCCGGCCAGGGCGCCGCGCCTCCGGGTCGCAACGAACCGGACCACATCGGCGATCCAGTCCCGGTCGGTGCGCAGGCTCAGCAGCGGGGCGTCACAGCGACGCAGGGTGCGGGCCACTTCTTGGCGGTGCGCGGCCGCGGCTTGCTCGAAATCGCTGCGCAGCTGGGCGTCGATGGTGAACTCCCGGGTGACTCCGGATTCGGTGTCCTGCAGGATGACCTCGCCGACATCGGGCAGTTCGACGTCCCGCGGGTCCAGCACCTCGATGCCGAGCACCTCGTGGCGGCCGGCGATCGCCCGCAGGGGGCGCATCCAATTGATGGGTCCGAGGAAATCGCTGATGATCACCGCCATACCGCGCCGGCGCTCGGGACGGCGCAGCGCGTCGATGGCCTCGGCCAGATCGCCACGCACGCCCGTCGGCGCCTTGGGCATCGTGGCAATCGTGCGCAGCATTTCCTGCTCGTGCATGCGGCCCGACAACGCCGGGACACGTCGCACCGACTCGCCGTTGGCGATGATCGCGCCGATCCGGTTGCCTCCGCCGCTGTTGAGGAACGTGATCGCGGCCGCGGCAGCCACCGCCAGGTCACGCTTCTCGCAGCCCGCGGTACCGAAGTCCAGGCTGGCCGACATGTCAACCACCAGCCACGTCTCCAGTTCCCGGTCGGCGATCATCTGCCGGACGTGCGGATGCGTCGTGCGGGCAGTCACCGACCAGTCCATTCGGCGCACATCGTCACCGGGCTGGTAGATCCGCGACTCCCCCGGCTCTGATCCCGGGCCAGGCAGCAGGCCGAGATGGTCACCGTGGAGTACGCCGTCGAGCTTGCGGCGCACCGTCAGCTCCAGCTTGCGCAGCGCCGCTGTCAACGCGGGGTCACGGATCTCCCCGCGCTTCAACGATGGCAGGTCGACGGTGCGTCGGGAACTGGTCACCGACCGCTGGCCGCGCCAGCCGCGGCGGGAACGGCGGACGGAACCGAATGCCCTTGCTGCGGAAGCGCATTCACCTGAGGCAGGGCCACGGTCTGCAAGATCCGGTTCACCACGGTCTCGGCGGAGATCTCATCGGCCAGCGCGTCATAGGTCAGCACCAGGCGGTGCCGCAGCACATCCGGGATGACCTCGACGACGTCCTGCGGAACCACATAGTCGCGGCCTCGGATCAGCGCCAGCGCCCTCGATGCGGCGATGATGCCGAGCGAGGCACGCGGTGAGGCGCCGTAGGCGATCCACGCCTTGGCGTCGGGCATGCCGAACTTCTCGGGCTCGCGCGTCGCCGTGACGATCCGCACCACGTAGTCCACCAGCGCGTGGTGCACGAAGTTGTTGGCAGCGACATCTTGCAGCCGCAGCAGATCACCGGTCTGCAGGATCTGCTTGGGTTCCGGTGGCTTGACGCCCATCCGGTAGATGATCTCGCGCTCTTCCTCGGGGGTCGGGTAGTCGATGTTGAGCTTGAACAGGAAGCGGTCGCGCTGGGCTTCGGGAAGCGCGTAGACGCCCTCCTGCTCGATCGGGTTCTGGGTGGCCATCACCAGGAATGGGCTGGGCAGCGGGAACGTCTTGCCACCGATGGAGATCTTGCGCTCCGCCATCACCTCGAGCAGGGCCGACTGCACCTTGGCGGGCGCACGGTTGATCTCGTCGGCGAGCAGGAAGTTCACCACCACGGGACCCAGCTCGATGTCGAAATCTTCCTTGCCCTGCCGGTAGATCCGCGTACCGACGATGTCGGTGGGGACCAGGTCGGGCGTGAACTGGATGCGGGCGAAAGTTCCGCCGACCACCTTGGCGAAGGTCTCCACTGCAAGCGTCTTGGCGACGCCGGGCACCCCTTCCAGCAGCACGTGACCCTTGGCGAGCAGCCCGACCAGCATCCGCTCCACGAGCTGGTCCTGGCCGACGATGATGCGCTTGACCTCGAAGATCGCCCGCTCAAGGGTGTGCACCTCAGCCTGTAGCCCGCCGTTGTTGGCGGGCTGCGGTGCGGCCGCGGCGGCATGGGAGCCGGTCGGCCCGGGCGGAAAGCCCGGCGCTGGGCTCGAGCCGGGATACCCTCCGGCGCCCTGCGGCGGTCCACTCGGTGACGTCATCAACTTCCTCCCACATATTTCAACTGCAGCAATGGTCCTCTGCAAACGCTGGTCGTAGCCGGGCAATCGGGTGCCCGCAGTCAACTATTCCAGGCACTTCGGAATCCGTCGACGCTGGCCGGATGTGCTCAGGTTCCCCTCAGGATTCGATGATCCTGGCCGCGTAGGGCTGAATCCCCGCGTTACGCACCGGGCTGACCGTGACTTTGTCCGCACTTCCGGCAGCTTCGATCATCTTTCCGCCGCCCAGGTACATCGCCACGTGCTGGCTACCGCCGGGCCCCCAGAACAGCAGATCTCCGCGCTTGGCCTGCGCGACCGGGACCTTGCGGCCGGCGTTGTACTGATCGCCGGAATACTTGGGGATCAGCACGCCGACACCCGCGTAGGCGAACTGCGTGAACCCCGAACAGTCGAAGCCGACGATGTTGGCTCCGGAGTCGATGCCGCGGCTCGGTCCGGAGGGCTTGCCGCCGCCCCAGGAGTACGGCACTCCGAGCTGCGAACCGCCGCGCCGGATCACGTACTCGATCGCCTGAGGGCCACGCACCCGCCCGGCCGCCACAGCGGCGGGCGCTTCGTCGACGAGGCCGATGCTGGCCAAGAACTTGCGCCCCAAGCCCATGGTGACCTCGGTGGCCTGTGCGGTCGCTTGAAGCGATGCGTTCGCAATGGCCAGCGGATCGCCCGGTGCGCCCGCGCTGATCAGCTTGGGCAGCGTCGGGTCCCACTGCCCGTCATCGGGGGCGGCCCCGACCGGGGCAACCAACCCGATCGCCGCCACGGCGAGTGCCGCGATAACAGTCAGGCAACGTAAGAGGAAGGAACGCAAGGTAATCCCATCAGTATTCGATCAGGCGGGTCACGTATGGCGTCATGCCGCTGGTGCGGACAGGTGAGACCTTGACGTGCGAGCCGGTGTAGGGCGCCTCGAGCATCTGCCCGTTACCGAGGTACAGCGCGACGTGCTGGCTGGCGTTGGGTCCGTAGAAGATCATGTCGCCGCGGCGCATCTGCGAGGACGGAATCTTGCGTCCTGCGTTGTATTGCGAACCTGAGTAATGCTCGAGCTTGATGCCGACACCCGCGAAGGCGTACAGCATCAGACCCGAGCAGTCGAAGCCGACGGTGCCTGCGCCCGAATCGATACCGCGGCTGGGCCCGGCCGCGTTCCCGCCGCCCCATGAATAGGGAACACCCATTTGCGACCCGGCTCGCTGGATGACGTATTCGACCGCCTGCCGTCCGTACACGCGCGGAATCGCCCCGTTGGTGAAGCCGGTGGGCGTGGGCAGGATTCCCATCTTCTGCAGGAAGGTCCGGCCCATGTTCGCAGTGACCTGAGCAGAGGTCGAGGTAATGCCGAGTACGGCGTTGATGATCGCGATCGGGTCACCGCTGACGAATGCGCTGGGAATCGCCGGAAGCGTGGGATCCCAAGCGGTGTCCCAGTTCTGCCCCGTCTGGACCGGGGCGTCCGGCGCGCGATCCCAATCCCCTGCCGCCGCTTGCGGTGCGGGCGCGGGCCGTGGTCCGGACTGCGGCGCGGCTGGGGCCGAAGCCTTGCGTACCTGGTTGAGCTGGGTTTGCGCGGCGGCGCGTTCGGCGGTCAGCCGCTGCAGGTCGGCCTGCTGCGCGCCGAAGGTCCGCTGAGCATCCTGCAACGCCGACACCGCGGTGTCCTGGCTGGTTTGCGCGTCCACCGCGGCCTGATCGGCCTTCTGCTTCATCAACCGGGCGTTCGACTCCCGGTTGACCTGCTCTGTCCGGGCCCGCTGCAGCCCGGCCATCACCTGATCGGCACTCGCGGCGAGGGCCTGACCGGTGGCAGTGGCGTTGACGATGTCAGCGGGATCCGACGCCGTGAGGTACGAACTGGAGGGGCCGCTGACATAGGTTGCCGCGGCGAACGTGTCAAAACGCTTCTGCGCGGCGGTAATCGCCGCGTTGGCATCCGCAAGGCCGCGCTGACTCTCATCCACTTCACGCTGCGCCGTCGCGGCGGCGTCACGCGCATTCTGGACGTCGACGATCGCCTTGTTGACGCTTTCCTGCTGCGTTTGGATGGCCGCTCCGAGATCCTGCAACTTCTGATCGGCGTTGGCGACGGCAGCGACGAGCGACGCAACGTGATCGGGGCTACCCGGGTCGGCGACCGCGGGACCACCGCCCACCAACGCCGTGGCCATGAGCATCCCGAGTATCACCGGTACGGCGAAGATGCGTCCGCACAGTCGGGACGCAGAGACCCAATCTGCTCCTCGCGTCCGCGAAGCGCGCTGGGCTCCTCGCGTTCGCAAAGCCCGAATGGTGCGTCTCATTCGACTCAAGTCTCCTATGGCTCAACGAGGCCCGGCAGATTTGCTCAGTGCCTATGCGCAGGAGTCACAAGAAGCACAACTACAACAATTGGCACCGACTGCACCGTACGTCACATCTGAAGCTAAAGAAACTTTAGTCACAAATTACAATAATGTAATTGCAGGTAGCGTGACCGATTAGTAATATTCGCGCGAAATACCGAACTAATGTTCGAGGGAATTGTCCGCGGCAGTTGATGCGGCCGGCGCAGCCTTCGGCGAGAGAGAACGTTTGCTGCGTACCTGCAGCATCCGGGTGAGGACAGCCGCCGCGGCGACTCCCAGAGTCAGCAGGATCGTCAGCGTCATCCAGGGGAAATCCGGGGTTCTTATCTCACCGACGAAGTTCTGCGCGGACAGCACCGGGTTCCCGGTCTTGGCCACGTCTTGGCCGGCCTCCAAAGTCACCCGATCGATCGCCGGACTGTACGTACCGGCGAATGACGGACTCAGTGCCAGCACGGTCGATCCGGGATTGGCATGCCCCACCTCTGTGGCGATATCCCGCAGAGGTGTGTCGATTCCCGGATTTGTCGGCACCACCACGATCTTGAGGTCGATGCCTTCTTGGCGCGCGTTGCTGACCACCTGGCGCAGAGCAGCGACGTCACCTGCCGGCGCACTCACGCCGTCGTCACGCACATCGGTCTGTACGGCGTCCATGCACTTGCGCACCGCGTCGGGTTGGGCTGGGTCGATACCAACCGTGCCGCATACCTCCACGGGGATGTAGGCCGGCAGGAACGGGATGACATGCGGTCCGGTCACACCGGCACGGTACCCGTCCCGCAATATGTGTGGAATCGACACTGCCGGTCGAAACCGGCATCGTCATCGTCCCGTGCCCCGCACGCCACTCCGGCGTGACGGCCGACCGGGTGGGATCGCAGAATCCGAATAAGAATCGACCCCGGCCTGGAGCGTCTTGCAGGACAAGCGTACTGTTAGCATCGGAACGCCGTCGACACAGCCCGTCGCGGCGAGATTGAGCCGGGAGTTGATGTGAGCAGCGAAAATACGAAGAATTCGGCCCTTAACTCATTTGGTGCCCGCGACACCCTGACAGTCGGGGACCAAAGCTACGAGATCTACCGTCTGGATGCGGTACCCGGTACCGAGAAACTTCCCTACAGCCTCAAGGTGCTCGCGGAGAATCTCCTGCGCACCGAGGACGGCGCCAACATCACCAAAGAACACATCGAGGCGATCGCCAACTGGGATCCGTCCGCCGATCCGAGCATCGAGATCCAGTTCACGCCGGCGCGCGTGATCATGCAGGACTTCACCGGTGTGCCGTGCATCGTGGACCTCGCGACCATGCGTGAGGCTGTCGCCGCCCTCGGCGGCGACGCCGACAAGGTGAATCCGCTCTCGCCGGCCGAGCTGGTCATCGACCACTCGGTGATCCTCGACGTGTTCGGCAACGCCGGCGCATTCGAGCGCAACGTCGAACTCGAATACGAGCGCAATTCCGAGCGCTACCAGTTCCTGCGCTGGGGCCAGGGCGCCTTCGACGACTTCAAGGTCGTGCCGCCGGGCACCGGCATCGTGCACCAGGTCAACATCGAATACCTCGCCCCCACCGTCATGGTTCGCAACGGTAAGGCCTATCCCGACACCTGTGTGGGCACCGACAGCCACACCACCATGGTCAACGGCCTGGGTGTGCTGGGCTGGGGAGTCGGAGGTATCGAGGCCGAGGCGGCCATGCTCGGCCAGCCCGTCTCGATGCTCATCCCCCGCGTCGTCGGCTTCAAGCTCAGCGGTGAGATCAAGCCGGGCGTGACCGCCACCGACGTGGTGCTCACCGTCACCGACATGCTGCGCCGCCACGGCGTGGTCGGCAAGTTTGTCGAGTTCTACGGCAAGGGCGTGGCGGAGGTCCCGCTGGCCAACCGCGCGACCCTGGGCAACATGAGCCCCGAATTCGGTTCCACCGCAGCGATTTTCCCCATCGACGAGGAGACCATCAACTACCTGCGGCTGACCGGGCGCAGCGATGATCAGCTGGCGCTGGTGGAGGCCTATGCCAAGGCGCAGGGCATGTGGCACGAACCCGAGAAGGAACCCGTCTTCTCCGAGTACCTGGAACTCGACCTGTCCACCGTGGTGCCGTCGATCTCCGGTCCGAAGCGCCCGCAGGACCGCATCGAGCTGTCCGACGCGAAGAACGCGTTCCGCAAGGACATTCACAACTACGTCGAGGAAAACCACCCGGCCGAGCACACCCAGCTCGACGAGGCCGTCGAGGAGTCCTTTCCGGCCAGCGACCCGGCGACGCTGTCCTTCGCCGATGACGGTGCGGTCGACGCGCGCCCGTCGGCAGCCAACGGTGCCGAGGGACGTCCGTCCAAGCCGGTGAAGGTCACCTCCGAGGAACGCGGCGAGTTCGTGCTCGACCACGGTGCGGTCGTCGTCGCCGGAATCACCTCGTGCACCAACACCTCCAATCCGACTGTGATGCTCGGTGCGGCCCTGCTCGCCAAGAAGGCTGTCGAGAAGGGTCTGACCAGCAAGCCGTGGGTGAAGACCAACATGGCGCCGGGCTCGCAGGTGGTCACCGACTACTACAACAAGGCCGGCCTGTGGCCCTACCTGGAGAAGTTGGGCTACTACCTCGGTGGCTACGGCTGCACGACGTGCATCGGCAACACCGGCCCGCTGCCCGACGAGATCAGCAAGGCCATCAACGAGAATGATCTTTCGGTCACCGCGGTGCTCTCGGGCAACCGCAACTTCGAGGGCCGCATCTCCCCCGACGTCAAGATGAACTATCTGGCGTCGCCGCCGCTCGTCATCGCATACGGCATCGCAGGAACCATGGACTTCGACTTCGAGACCGACCCGCTGGGCCAGGACAACGAGGGCAACGACGTTTTCCTGAAAGACATCTGGCCGACGGCCGCGGAGATCGAGGAGACGATCGCCTCGTCGATCAACCGGGAGATGTTCACCGACTCGTACGCCGATGTGTTCAAGGGCGACGACCGCTGGCGGTCGCTGTCGACACCCGAAGGCAACACCTTCGAGTGGGACGACTCGTCCACCTACGTGCGCAAGGCACCGTATTTCGACGGCATGCCGGCCGATCCGGAACCTGTCGCCGACATCAAGGGCGCCAGAGTGCTTGCTCTGCTGGGTGATTCGGTTACCACCGACCACATCAGCCCGGCCGGTGCGATCAAACCGGGCACCCCGGCCGCGCAGTACCTCGACGCCAACGGCGTGGAACGCAAGGACTACAACTCGCTGGGCTCACGGCGCGGCAACCACGAGGTGATGATCCGCGGCACCTTCGCCAACATCCGCCTCAAGAACCAGTTGCTCGATGACGTGTCCGGCGGCTACACCCGCGACTTCACCCAGTCGGCTAGTGCCAAAGACGCGCCGCAGGCGTTCATCTACGACGCGTCGGTCAACTACAAGGAGGCCGGCATCCCGCTGGTGGTCCTCGGTGGCAAGGAGTACGGATCGGGTTCGTCGCGGGACTGGGCGGCCAAGGGCACGGTGCTGTTGGGGGTGAAGGCCGTGATCACCGAGTCGTTCGAGCGCATCCACCGGTCGAACCTCATCGGCATGGGCGTCATCCCGCTGCAGTTCCCGGCCGGAGAGTCGGCCGCGAGCCTCAAGCTCGACGGCACCGAGACGTACGACATCACGGGCATCGAGGCACTCAATGAGGGCAAGACTCCCAAGACCGTGCACGTGACGGCGACGAAGGAAGACGGTTCCAAAGTCGAGTTCGACGCGGTCGTCCGCATCGACACCCCCGGCGAGGCCGACTACTACCGCAACGGCGGCATCCTGCAGTACGTACTGCGCAACATGCTGAAGTCGAAGTAGACCGGCCGGACCGATCGAAGCAGCGCAGGGACACCAGTGCCCCGGGTAACCGACGATCATCTCGCGTCCCGGCGCCGTCAGATACTTGACGGCGCCCGGCGCTGCTTCGCCCAGTACGGGTACGAGAGTGCGACCGTGCGGCGGCTCGAACAAACCATCGGGCTGTCGCGCGGCGCAATCTTTCATCACTTCCGGGACAAGGACACCCTGTTCTTCGAACTGGCCCGTGAAGATGCCGAGCGGATGGCCGATGTGGCCGCCCGCGAAGGCCTGATCCAGGTGATGCGGGATCTGCTCGCCGCGCCCGAGCAGTACGACTGGCTGGCCACTCGGCTCGAGATCGCCCGAAAACTCCGCAATGATCCCGCTTTTCACCAGGGCTGGGCAGAGCGGTCGGCCGAGTTGTCGGCGGCGACGACTGAACGGCTGCGCCGACAGAAGCAGGCGGGCCGGCTACGCGACGACGTGCCGAGCGCGGTGCTGCACATTTACCTGGACCTGGTGCTCGACGGCCTGGTCGCGCGCCTGGCCGCCGGTGAGGATCCGAAAAATCTCAGCGCGGTCCTCGACCTCGTCGAGGCCTCCGTGCGGCAGCAGAACCCGCCGAGCACCGAAAACTGAAACCGGCAACCGGTTTCCGTCAAGCCCGCGATTTGGTCCGATGGTTCGGTCCGCCGCGGCTGCGCATCGTGGTGCCCGACTCGCGCAGCAAGCTGTGTATCGACCCGTAGGAGCGCCCGGTTCGTTCGACCAGCGAGCGGATGCTGGCGCCTCCTTCGTAGGCGCTGCGCAACTCGGTCAACAGCTCATCTCGAGTCTTGTTCATTTCCTTCATCGACATCTCCCCGCTGTGGATCTCCCGACGCATACCCAGAGTAGAAACCAGTCACACGCCGATAGCAGGATTTGTCCAAGGTCTTAGATTTACGTACCCGAAAATAGGACACTGCTTACGTTTTCGGTCAGGCGAGTTCGATCAGATCCCGGTATTCGTCGGACCAGAAGTCCTCTGTGCCGTCTGGAAGCAGCACGACCCGCTGCGGGTCGAGCGCCTCGGCAGCGCCCGGGTCGTGGGTCACCAGTACCACCGCGCCGACGTAACTGCGCAGCGCGTCGAGCACCTGCTCGCGCGACGCGGGGTCGAGGTTGTTGGTCGGCTCGTCCAACAGCAGCACGTTGGCCGTCGAGGCCACCAGACCGGCCAGGGCCAACCGGGTCTTCTCACCGCCCGACAGCGTGCCTGCCGGTTGGTCCAACTGCGGCCCGCTGAACATGAACGCACCGAGTAAGCCCCGCAGGTCCTGTTCTCCGGTGTCCGGAGCGGCGTGGCGGATGTTCTCCCAGACTGTCGCCATCCCGTCGATGGTGTCGTGCTCCTGGGCGAAGTACCCGAGCTTGAGGCCGTGACCTGGCTCGATCTGGCCGGCATCGGGCGACTCGGCTCCGGCAAGGATGCGCAGCAGTGTGGTCTTGCCTGCACCGTTGAGCCCGAGGATGACGACGCGGGACCCCTTGTCGATGGCCAGGTCGACGCCGGTGAACACTTCCAGCGAGCCGTAGGTCTTGGTCAGGCCCTTCCCCACCAGCGGGGTGCGGCCACACACGGCGGGCGTGGGGAACCTGATCTTGGCGACGCGGTCGGCGACCCGCTCGGCATCCAGCGAGGCGATCATCCGATCCGCACGGCGCAACATGTTCTGTGCTGCAACCGCTTTGGTGGCTTTGGCGCCCATCTTGGCGGCCTGGGTGCGCAGCGCGGCTGCCTTCTTCTCGGCGTTCGCGCGTTCCCGGCGCCTGCGCTGCTCGTCGGTGGCACGGGCATCGAGATATCTCTGCCAGCCCATGTTGTAGACATCGGCCTCACCGCGGACGGCGTCGAGGAACCACACCCTGTTGACGACGTCGGCGAGCAGCTCCACGTTGTGGCTGATGACGACGAGACCGCCGCTGTGATTCATCAAGAATGTCCGCAGCCAGCCGATGGAGTCGGCGTCGAGGTGGTTGGTCGGCTCGTCCAGCAGGAGCGTCGTGTCCGAACCGGATCCGGTGTCCGAGGCCGCGAAGAGGATGCGAGCCAGCTCGACGCGACGGCGCTGACCACCGGAAAGGGTGCGCAGCGGCTGCCCGAGAACGCGGTCGGGCAGGCCGAGGCTGGCGCAGATCCGGCCGGCCTCACTTTCGGCCGCGTAACCGCCGAGTGCGGCGAAACGCTCCTCGAGGACGCCGTAGCGCCGCACAGCTTTGTCGCGGGCGGCGTCGTCGGCGACCTCGGCCATCAACGCCTGTTGCTTTTCCAGGTCGGACAGCAGGGTGTCCAGACCTCGCGCCGAGAGCACCCGGTCCCGGGCCAGCATGTCGAGGTCACCCTCTTTGGGATCCTGTGGCAGATAACCGATCTCACCGGTGCGAGCGACGCTTCCCGCGTACGGCTCGCCTTCCCCGGCGAGGATGCGCATCGTCGTGGTCTTGCCGGCGCCGTTGCGCCCGACCAGCCCGATGCGGTCACCCGGCTGAATCCGCAGCGCGGACCCGTCGGTGGACAGGAGAGTGCGCGCGCCGGCGCGGACCTCGAGGTCCGTTGCGGTGATCACGCTGCTCTACTCCTAAATGTTGATAGCTGGTGCGAAAGGTGGAGTCCAAACCCGGTGTTCGCGCCCGACAACCGCCACCGGCGAACTTGGTGGCGAGCAGAGCACGAACCGTCCCAAGCCCTCGGCCTGCCCTTACAGGCTAGCGGCGTCCAGTCCACTCCATAGCGTGCGTTGGGTCAACTTGATAACGGTCCAGACAACGCGCTAGCGCCCTCCTGAGACAAATCTCACCGGTGGTGCCGGACGGGACCGAGAACACACAACGGCTTTCGCTAGCGCCGTCGGGCGCTAACGCTCGTCGGTGAAAACCGGATCGCGCTTTTCGGCTCGGGCGGCCACGGCTTCCTCGAAGTTGGCCGTGAGCAGGCGCACGTAGAGCTGGCCCAGGCCCTCGGCCTGCATGTGCCCCTCCAGGCTCGCGGCGTCCAGCCCGCTCCACAATGTGCGCTTGGTCAGCTCGATTCCAGGCCGCGAGAACGCCGCCATGGCCTCGGCCATCTGATAGCAGGTGTCGAGCAGTTCACTGTCCGGCACTGAGCGGGAGACCAAGCCGATCCGCTGCGCCTCGTCGGCGTCGACGTCACGGCCCGTCAGCATGATCTCGAATGCCCGGGAGGCGCCGATCGCCCGTGGCAACAGGTAAGACAGTCCCAATTCGCTGGCGGTCAGACCGTTGTTGATACCCGCTGCGCGGAAGTACGCACTGTCGGCCGCCACCCGGATGTCGCAGGCGAGCGACAAGCAGAGACCGCCGCCGATCGCGGCGCCGTTGACCGCGGCGATGACGGGTTGGTGCAACCGGCGCAGGGCCAGGATCACATCGTCGAGCACTTCCATCGAGCGCAGTGCGAACGTCGGCCGGGTCAGTCCGTCGACGTTCGGCACCGAACCCGCCGACTTGTGATCGGCACCCGACGAGAAGCCCCGGCCCGCACCGGTCAGCACCACGACGCGCACCGAGTTGTCGTACCGAAGCTCTTCGAGAATCCGCTTGAGCGGGACCATGACGTCGAACGCCATCGAGTTCATCCGCTCGGGCCGGTTGAGAGTCACCAGGGCGACGTCCGGCCGGGGACGATCGACCAGGACGAATTGCTTGTCGTCAGTCACGGACAGCACGCTATCGCGTGCGCCATCTCACTCTGGCTGGCCGTCGTCCTGCGCGTCCTGCGCCTTCATGGCCGCATCGACGTCGAACTCCTTGATCTTCTGCACCAGGTCTTCCAGCGCCGCCGGCGGCAGCGCCCCGGCCTGGTTGAAGACCAACTTGCCCTTCTTGAAGGCCATCAACGTCGGGATCGACATGATCTCGGCAGCGGCGGCCAGACCCTGCTCGGCCTCGGTGTCCACCTTCGCGTGCACCACGTCGGGGTGCTTGTCGGAGGATGCGGCGAACGTCGGGGCGAACGCGCGGCACGGACCACACCACGACGCCCAGAAGTCGACCAGCACGATCTCGTTGCCGGTGACAATGTCGTTGAACTGGTCTGCGGTGATGTCTTGCGTGCTCACAGTCTTCCTAACGTCTTGGTGATGCGGCCTGTTCCCACGGTAGGTCAACGCAGGCCGGCAAGCGCAGTTTCAGCGTGGTACCCGGCGAACCCGTCAAGGGTGCCGTTACGAAACCTGTTCACCCAGGCCGGATCGGCCAGCAGTGCCCGGCCGATGGCCACCAGGTCGAACTCGCCGGCCGCGAACTGTTCCAGCAGTCGGTCCACCGGCGCGGCGGTGATGACATTGCCGTCGGCCCGTCCCGGCTTGAATTCGGTGGCCAGACCGACCGAGCCGACGCCGATGACCGGCAGACCGGTGATCTTCTTGGTCCAGCCGGCCAGGCTCAGTTCGGATCCGGGAAACGCCGGTAGGTAGTGTCGCCTTGTCGACGGATGCAGGACGTCCACCCCTGCCTCCACCAGTGGCCGCAGCACAGCCTCCAATTCGGTTGGGGTACTGGCCAATTGCGCATCGTAGGCGTTGGCCTTCCACTGCGAGAACCGGTAGATGATCGGAAAACCGGGTCCCACGGCCTCACGCACAGCCGCCACCACCTCGGCCGGAAACCGTGTCCGGCCGGCGACCGAACCGCCATACCCGTCGGTGCGCTGATTCGTTTTCTCCCAGAGGAACTCGTCGAGCAGATAGCCGTGCGCACCGTGCAGTTCGACCGCGTCGAAGCCGACATCCGTGGCGTTGCGCGCCACCTCGGCGTATTGGGCTGCGATGCCCGAGAGTTCGGCGGTCTGCAACGCCCGGCCCTTCGCCACCCCGAGGCTGTTGACTCCGGACGGGCTCACCGGGACCAGTCCATCGCTGTCGTCCCGTTCGGCGCCCTGGTGCCACAGCTGCGCGGCGATGACCGAGCCGTGGGCGTGCACGGCGTCGGTCACGATGCGCCAGCCGGCCAACGCGTCGGCGCCGGCCAGTGTCGGAATGCCGAATGGCCACCCGGCGACCGGATCGGCCAACCGCACTCCCTCGGTGATTATCAGGCCGACACCACCCTCGGCACGCCGCGCGTAATAGGCGCCGACGTCCGCCCCGGGAACTCCGCCCGGCGATGCCTGCCGCGTCATGGGAGCCATCGCGAAGCGGTTCGGGATCTGCAGCGAGCCCACCGTGAGCGGGCTGAACAAGTCGTTTCGGCAATCGGTCACAAGACGGTGCAACGCCTCGCGTACCAGGAGGATTCCTTTCTACTCACTGGAAGTCTTTGATCGCGACGACCAGAGGTCAGGCCGCCCGCTGATGGGGCCGTCCCGACTCGAACCGCCAGATCGCGTGGTCCAGCGCAGTCGCACTCCAGCCCGCGGCGTCCGCCACACCACGCACCAACTCTGCCGCCCGGCCCGCATCGACCGGTCCGATCACCCGGGCCACGTAGCCAACCACCACGCGGTCGGCGTTGCCGCCGGGGATCTGCGCGAGCATCTGCGCGTAATCCCAAGTGATTCCGGACCGTTGACCTGGTGCGGCACACCACGCCGCTTCGGCCCGGTCCCGGCGCTCATCATCGTCGGCAACAGCGCGCAGATTCTCGGTGGTGTGGATCTCCAGAGCGGCAAGCGCTTCCGCGACCTGGAAGATGGCAACGGATCTCAAAGGCGCGTTCGCCGCGGTGGAGGTGGGCCGCCGGTTGCCGATCTGCGATGCCCACGGGTCCGGTCCGCCCAGCTCGTGAATGGTGGCCAGAAGCTCTGGGATGCCGTCCGTGTCGGCGTCGCCACCCTGCTCGGCCCGATAACTGCGGTACCGACCGATCACCTTCCCGACCATCCCATATCGCGCCCCGGTCGAGTAGATCGCGTCAATCGCGCACAGCGCCAGGGAATTTGGATAACCGTCGGGGCTGAACCAGAATGCGGGGTCACCCAAGTCGTGGTCACACGCGGCGCGCAAGAGTTCAATGTCGGTGTTCATCGGAGGCTTCTTTCTGATCGTGCGGGCGACTCGGCTGTCCCCCGTCGAGCAGAAGCTAACGGCGCCACTCCGACAAACCGGCCCCGAAAAGACCCCGAATCGGGAAGTTATCCACAGGCCCGGTCGCAATTGGCCAACAGCTGCGCCTGCTTTTTCGGCCACCAGAACAGCTCGATCGCCAGCAGCGCCAGGTAGATGCAAGACACCACTGCGTTGCCGATCGAACCGAAGGCGGCATCCCACACTGCCGTAACCACCGCGACGCCAAGGACGATCACCAACACCCAGCGCAAAGGGCGGGCGGTCTCCGCTGCGGCATGCATGCCGCGGGTGTAGTCGACGACGGCCTGTGCGAGCCGCGGGTCATCGAGGCGTTCGCCCTGTCGGGCCGCGCGCACGACCGCGATCCGATCGGGGCCGCCGAGTCGCTTGGCTGCCGGCCAGTACCGGACCATCCGCCGCGCCATCCAGATGCCGTAGAAGACGCCGACAATCACGAGGACAACGACACCGGCCAGGAAGAACCCGGAATCCAGCCACGCCAGCACACCGAAAAAGAGCCCCGCACTGGTGCCGGTGATCAACGCACGACTAAAAGAACCGCCTCGCCACACAGGAGCAGGGACCGTGACCACACGGTCATTGTCGACGTCCCGCGGCGCCTACACCGTGAAACCGAGCGCCCGCAGCTGTTCGCGTCCGTCGTCGGTGATCTTGTCCGGGCCCCACGGCGGGTTCCACACCCAGTTGATCTTGATCTCATTGACCAGGCCGGCACCCACCAACGCGGTGCGCGACTGATCCTCGATCACATCTGTGAGCGGGCAGGCCGCCGATGTCAGGGTCATGTCGATCAGCGCGACGGTCCCGGCGTCACCGTCCTCGACGTTCAGCCCGTACACCAGTCCAAGGTCGACCACGTTGATGCCGAGCTCGGGGTCCACGACGTCGCGCATCGCCTCTTCCAGATCGGCCAGCAGCTCCTGATCAGGCGCTTCGGTGTCGCTCATCGTCTGTCTCCTCACTGGCTTGCGCCAAAGCATCTTTGAAAGCCATCCAGCCCAGCAGCGCGCATTTCACCCGTGCCGGGTACTTGGCGACACCGGCGAACGCGATGCCGTCCCCGATGACATCTTCGTCCCCCACAACGTTGCCGCGCGAGGAAATCATCTCGGTGAATGCCGCGACGGTTTTGAGCGCATCGCCCACACTCTGACCGATCACCTGATCGGTCAGCACGGACGTCGAGGCCTGGCTTATCGAACAACCCTGCCCGTCGTAGGAGATGTCGCTGACGGTCTCGCCGTCCTCGGACAGCGCGACCCGCAGCGTCACCTCATCCCCGCAAGTCGGATTGACGTGATGTACCTGGGCACCGAACGGTTCGCGCAGCCCGCGATGGTGGGGATGCTTGTAGTGGTCCAGGATCACTTCCTGGTACATCTGCTCGAGCCTCACGCAAAGAACTCCACAGCCCGTTTGACGCCGGCGACCAGTCGATCGACCTCGTCGAGCGTGTTGTACACGGCGAACGACGCGCGCGCGGTGGCCGCGATGCCGAACCGACGGTGCAGCGGCCAGGCGCAGTGATGCCCGACGCGCACGGCGACGCCCTCGTCGTCGAGCACCTGCCCGACGTCGTGGGCGTGGATGCCGTCGACAACGAAACTCACGGGGGATCCCCGGTGTTCCATCGACTTCGGACCGATGACGCGCACGCCCGGCACCTCCCGCAGGCCGGTCAGCGCAGCCTCGACCAGTTCGGCTTCCTGCGCCTCGACCGCGGCCATGCCGAGGTCGGTCAAATACCGTGCCGCAGCTGCCAACCCGACCACCTGCGAAGTCATCGGAGTACCGGCCTCGAACCGCTGGGGCGCGGGTGCGTAGGTGGTCTTCTCCATCGTGACGGTCTCGATCATGGACCCGCCGGTGATGAACGGGGGCATCGCGTCCAGCAGCTGACGACGGCCGTAAAGCACGCCGATTCCGGTGGGGCCGAGCATTTTATGACCGGAGAACGCGGCGAAGTCGACATCCAGAGCGTGGAAATCGATCGGCTGATGGGGCACCGACTGGCAAGCATCCAGCAGGGTGAGGGCGCCGACCGCCTGGGCCCGCGCAACCAGCTCAGTGACGGGGGCGACTGCGCCGGTGACATTCGAATGATGGCTGAACGCCACCAGTTTCACGCGCTCGTCGAGCTGCAGCGAATCCAGGTCGATCCGGCCGTCATCGGTGACCGAATACCAGCGCAGGGTCGCCCCGGTGCGCTCAGCCAGTTCCTGCCACGGAATCAGATTGGCGTGGTGTTCCAGTTCGGTGGTCACGATGACATCGCCGGGACCGACGGCACGGTCGAAACGCTTGTCGCCCAAGACATACGAGACCAGGTTGATGGCCTCGGTGGCATTCTTGGTGAACACCAGCTCATCGGTGTCGGCGCCCACGAAAGCCGCGATACCGGCGCGGCCCTGCTCGTAGGCGTCGGTGGACTCCTCCATCAGCTGGTGCGCACCACGGTGCACCGCGCCGTTGGAAGTGGTCAGGAAGTTGCGTTCGGCGTCGAGCACTTGCAGCGGCTTCTGCGATGTCGCCCCGGAGTCCAGGTATGCCAACTGTTTTCCGCCACGCATGACCCGGCTCAGGATCGGGAAGTCGGCCCGGATGCTCACGAGATCCAACGTCTGCGCAGAGGCAGTCATCGTCTTGCTCCTCGCGTCCGCGTCATATCACGCTCCGACGGCTTGGGTGAAGCGCACGTATCCGTTCTCTTCGAGTTCGTCAGCCAGTTCGGGCCCACCCGATTCGACGATCCGGCCACCGACGAACACATGCACGAACTGCGGTGCGATGTAACGCAGGATGCGGGTGTAGTGCGTAATCAGCAGGACACCGCCGTGGGTTTCCTCGGCGTAGCGGTTGACGCCCTGGCTGACGACTCGCAAGGCGTCGACGTCCAGACCGGAGTCGGTCTCGTCGAGGATCGCGATCTTGGGCTTGAGCAGCGACAGCTGGAGGATCTCGTGGCGCTTCTTCTCACCGCCGGAAAAGCCCTCGTTCACGCTGCGTTCGCCGAACGCCGGGTCGATGTCGAGTTCGTCCATCGCGCCCTTGACTTCCTTGATCCAGTGGCGAAGCTTCGGGGCCTCGCCGCGGACCGCGGTGGCCGCGGTGCGCAGGAAGTTCGACATCGACACGCCGGGCACCTCGACCGGGTACTGCATCGCCAGGAAGAGTCCGGCCCTCGCCCTTTCGTCGATGCTCATCTCCAGCACGTCCTGCCCGTCGAGCGTGATCGAGCCCGAGGTGACGGCGTACTTGGGGTGACCGGCGACGGCGTAGGACAGCGTGGACTTACCGGATCCGTTGGGGCCCATCAATGCGTGGGTCTCCCCCGACTTCACGGTGAGGTCGACGCCCTTGAGGATCGGAATCGCCTCAGCGGCATCGGTTGCGGCGACGCTGACGTGCAGATCCTTGATTTCCAGTGTGCTCATTGGTGCTTGATTCCTTCAGTTAGCTCAAGTTCGTGTTCGATGGCGGCGGTGAGGCGTTCACGCACGGCGGGCACGGTGATCTTCTGGATGATCTCTCCGAAGAATCCACGAACCACCAGGCGGCGCGCCTGGTCCTCGGGGATACCGCGCGCCTGCAGGTAGAACAGCTGCTCGTCGTCGAATCGGCCGGTCGCGCTGGCATGCCCGGCGCCGACGATCTCCCCGGTCTCGATCTCCAGGTTGGGAACCGAGTCGGCCCGCGCCCCGTCGGTCAGCACCAGATTACGGTTGACCTCGTAGGTGTCGGTGCCCTCGGCTTCGGCGCGAATCAGCACGTCACCGATCCACACGGTGTGGGTGTCGGGCTGTTCCGACTCCGGATCCCCTTGCAGCGCACCCTTGTACGTCACATGTGAGCGACATTTCGGTTGCGCATGGTCGACCAGCAGGCGCGATTCGAAGTGCTGGCCGTCGTCGGCGAAGTACAGACCGAGCAGTTCAGCGTCCCCGCCCGGCGCGCAGAACCGCACCCGACCGGTCAACCGCGCGACGTCGCCGCCGAGGGTCACCGCGAAGTGGCGCAGTACCGCGTCCTTGCCGAGCGCGGCGTGATGCATGCTGACGTGCACCGCATCGTCGGCCCAGTCGGCGATCGACACCACTTTGAGTTGTGCCGCGTCCCCGACGACGAATTCGATGTTGTCGGCGTACGTTCCGCTGCCCCGCTGGTCGATGACCACCACGGCCTCACCGAGTTCCTCCACCCGCACCTGCAGGTGGCCGTAGGCAGTGGATCCTTCGCCCGGACCGCTGACGGTGATCTCGATGGGCTCGCCGACCTGGGTGTCGCGGCCGACTGTGACGATCGTGGCGTGCCCGAACGACGAAAAGGCCTGGGCGGCAACCCGGTCCGCGGGTACCCCGGCCTGTCCGAGGCGCTCGTCGCCGCGCTGCACGGTCTCAACCGTCACGCCGGGACGTTCGGAGACCTCGATCAACGCACTTCCGGTAACCGGCGCCGTGCCGTTGTGCAGGCCACGCAACCGCTTCAGCGGGGTGAACCGCCAAATCTCGTCGCGGCCGCCGGGCACCTCGAAGGCGTCGACGTCGAACGACGTGAACACCTCGCCCTTGTTCTGGCCTTCGACGGCCGTTGTCAGGCTGTGGTTCCCCATCAGCCGACCGCGCCTTCCATCTGAAGCTCAATGAGCCGATTGAGCTCCAGGGCGTATTCCATGGGCAGCTCCTTGGCAATGGGCTCGACGAACCCGCGCACCACCATCGCCATGGCCTCGTCCTCGGTCATACCGCGGCTCATCAGATAGAACAGCTGATCCGCACTGACCTTGGACACGGTGGCCTCGTGACCCATCGTGACGTCGTCCTCACGGATGTCGACGTACGGGTAGGTGTCCGAACGGCTGATCGTATCGACAAGCAGCGCATCACATTTCACGCTGGAGCGGGATCCGTGCGCACCCTTGTTCACCTGAACCAGGCCGCGGTAGGACGCCCGGCCGCCACCGCGGGCCACCGACTTCGAGACGATGTTGGACGACGTATTCGGTGCCAGGTGCAGCATCTTCGCACCGGTGTCCTGGTGCTGACCCGCACCGGCGAACGCCACCGAGAGCACCTCGCCCTTGGCGTGCTCACCGGTCATCCACACGGCCGGGTACTTCATGGTGACCTTGGAGCCGATGTTGCCGTCAACCCACTCCATGGTTGCGCCGGCTTCCGCCCGCGCTCGTTTCGTGACCAGGTTGTAGACGTTGTTGGACCAGTTCTGAATGGTCGTGTAGCGGCAGCGGCCACCGGGCTTGACGATGATCTCCACGACCGCCGAGTGCAGCGAGTCGCTCTTGTAGATCGGCGCAGTACATCCCTCGACGTAGTGCACGTAGGCACCTTCGTCGACGATGATCAGCGTCCGCTCGAACTGACCCATGTTCTCGGTGTTGATCCGGAAGTATGCCTGCAGCGGGATGTCGACGTGCACGCCCGGCGGCACATAGATGAACGAACCGCCCGACCACACCGCGGTGTTCAGCGCGGAGAACTTGTTGTCGCCGGCCGGGATCACGGTGCCGAAGTACTGCCGGAACAGCTCCGGGTGCTCCTTCAGCGCGGTGTCGGTGTCCAGGAAGATGACGCCCTGCGCCTCGAGATCCTCACGGATCGAGTGGTAGACCACCTCGGACTCGTACTGCGCGGCGACACCGGAGACCAGGCGCTGCTTCTCCGCCTCGGGGATGCCGAGCTTGTCGTAGGTGTTCTTGATGTCCTCGGGCAGGTCGTCCCACGTGGCGGCCTGCTTCTCGCTGGAGCGGACGAAGTACTTGATGTTGTCGAAGTAGATGCCCTCGAGATTGGAGCCCCAGTTCGGCATCGGCTTCTTGTCGAACGTGCGCAGGGCCTTGAGGCGCATCTCGAGCATCCACTCGGGCTCGCTCTTCTTCGCCGAGATGTCACGCACGACGGCCTCGGACAGGCCACGCTGCGCGCTGGCGCCCGCGACGTCAGAGTCCGACCAGCCGTAGCCGTATTTGCCCAGCGAGGCGATCGTCTCTTCCTGGGTCAATGGCGTTTCGGGCGTGATGGTCATTTCGCCGCTCCTTGGTTGATTGCGGTGGTCGCTCTGGGATGGGCTGCATCCCGAACAGCTGTTGGGTTATCTGGATCGAGTGGAACGTGGGTGGTGCAGGCGCAGTCACCGTTGACGATGGTGGCCAGACGCTGCACGTGCGTGCCGAGAATCTCGGCGAACGCCTCGCTCTCCGTCTCACACAGCTCGGGGAACTCCTCGGCGACATGCGACACCGGGCAGTGGTGCTGGCAGATCTGCACACCGTGGATCGGCCCGCTCACCGGTGTCGTGGTGGTCGCATATCCGGCCTTGGTCAGGGCGGCAGCCACCCTATCGGCAGTCTGTTCAACGTCATCGCCCCCGTCGGTTACTCCCGCCAGGATCGTGTCGATACGGCGCCGCGCGAAGGTCCGTACGGCATCCTTGCCGCCGATCTCCCGCAACTGCCGGATCGCGGCGACCGCCAGGTCATCGTAGGTATGGCCGAGCTTCGCCCGGCCCGCTGCCGTCAACCGGTAACGCTTCGCCGGCCGGCCTCTGCCGTTGTGCTGCCAGGCTGCAGCGGCGCTGGCCTGCGCGTCGCCGGCGTCGATCAGGGCGTCGAGGTGCCTGCGCACCCCGGCCGCCGAAATACCAAGCCGCTCGCCGATCTGACCCGCAGTGATCGGACCCTCCAGCAACAGCTGGATAATGGCTCGGCGAGTCTGCCCGTCGGTCACGGGTACGACGTCGTTGACCGGCTTCGGCACCCTGGCCGAAGCTGAGCTCGACACCGAGCCCGCGGTCTCCCGACGTATTTTCACAACACCATTGTGACGGAATTCCCCGCCGGGTTCTAGCAAGGGCACCCTTACGTGACCTGGGCCACCGTTGCCCGGCGGGAGCCGCGATCGCCGACCGTTACGCTGCTGTGATGGCCAGCCGCCTGTCGTCCTTCAGCTCGTCGATCGCCCGGTGGCACGGCGACGAACGCGCGGTCGGGTCCCCCCTCAACGATGCCGAAGTCGTTGCCATGCGGCGCACTCGGCTATTCGGGGCAACGGGAACAGTGCTGATGGCGATCGGTGCGCTCGGCGCGGGTGCCCGCCCGGTGGTACAGGATCCGACGTTCGGGGTGCGGCTGCTCAATCTGCCGTCCCGCATCCAGACCGTCTCGCTGACCATGACCACCACCGGTGCGGTGATGATGGCGCTGGCCTGGCTGATGCTCGGCCGGTTCGCCTTGGGCCCGCGACGCATGTCGCGCAGTCAGGTGGACCGCACCCTCCTGCTGTGGGCGCTGCCTCTGCTCATCGCGCCGCCGATGTACAGCCGCGACGTGTACTCGTATCTGGCGCAGAGCGAGATCGCGCTGCTCGGACTCGACCCATACCGAGTCGGCCCGGCGACCGGACTGGGTCTCGACCATGTGTTCACCCTGTCGGTGCCCAACCTCTGGCGTGAAACCCCTGCGCCGTACGGTCCACTGTTCCTGTGGATCGGCCAGGGCATATCGGCGCTGACCGGCGACAACATCGTCGCCGCGGTGCTGTGTCATCGACTTGTCGTGTTGGTGGGCGTCGGGCTGATCGTGTGGGCCACTCCGCGGCTGGCCCAGCGGTGCGGCGTCGCCGAAGTCAGCGCACTGTGGCTTGGGCCATGTAATCCGCTGCTGTTCATGCACCTGGTGGCGGGGATCCACAACGAAGCCCTGATGCTCGGCCTCATGCTCGCCGGCACGGAATTCGCTCTGCGCGGCATAGATTCGGCGAGGCCGCTGCTGCCCAGACCCTTGACCTGGCCCCGCAACAGCACCGAATGGGGGCCGTGGCACCCGGTCGGCATGCTGTTGCTAGGCACCGTGCTGATCACCCTGTCGAGCCAGGTGAAACTGCCATCGCTGCTGGCGCTCGGGTTCGTCGCCATGGCTCTGGCCTGGCGTCTGGGCGGAACGATCAAGGCCCTCTTGCTGGCCGGCACGTCCCTGGGTGCGGTGTCGCTCGCGGTGATGGCGGTGATCGGCTGGGCCAGCGGCCTGGGCTTCGGCTGGATCTACACGTTGGGCACCGCCAACGTGGTGCGCAGCTGGATGTCGCCGCCGACGCTGCTCGCCCTGGGCACCGGGCAGGTCGGCATACTGCTCGGGCTGGGCGATCACACCACCGCCGTGCTCGCCCTGACCCGTGCGATCGGCGTGTTCATGATCGCGATCCTGGTCAGCTGGCTGCTGTTCGCCGTTCTTCGCGGCCGCCTGCACCCGGTCGGCGGACTGGGGGTCGCGCTGGGCGGCACTGTGCTGCTGTTCCCCGTGGTGCAGCCCTGGTACCTGCTGTGGGCGATCATTCCGCTGGCGGCGTGGGCCACCCGGCCGGGGTTCCGCGGCGCGACGATCGCCATCACGCTCGTGGTCGGCATCTTCGGTCCGACCGCGAACGGCGACAGGTTCACCCTGTTCCAGATCGTCATGGCCACCCTCGCCAGCGCGGGCATAGTTCTGATCCTGATGGGCTTGACCTACCGCCGGCTGCCGTGGCGTGCGCCACCCCGGGCCCCCGCACGGCCACCGGCGGCACCGGCCGAATCCACCGACGCCTACGCTGAATCCCCGTGACCTCGCGTTCCGTCCCCGTGTTGCTGAGCGGGGTCAGTAAGCAGTACGGGTCGACGACGGCGGTGTCCGGACTCGACCTCGATGTGCAGCACGCCGAAGTGCTGGCCCTGCTCGGGCCCAACGGTGCCGGCAAGACCACCACCGTGGAGATGTGCGAAGGCTTCATCCGCCCCGACGCCGGCAGCATCACGATCCTTGGGCTCGATCCGGTCACCGACAACGCCCGGTTGCGCGAACGGATCGGGGTGATGCTGCAAGGCGGCGGCGGCTACCCCGCGGCCCGGGCCGGCGAAATGCTCAACCTGGTCGCATCGTATGCGGCCAATCCGCTCGACCCGGCCTGGCTCATGGACACTCTGGGCCTGACCGATTCCGCGCGCACGACCTACCGGCGGCTTTCCGGCGGTCAGCAGCAGCGGCTCGCGCTGGCGTGTGCCGTCGTCGGGCGCCCGGAACTGGTCTTCCTCGACGAACCCACCGCGGGGATGGATGCGCACGCCCGAATTGTGGTGTGGGAGTTGATCGATGCGCTGCGCCGCGATGGTGTGACGGTGGTGCTCACCACCCATCAGCTCACCGAGGCCGAGGAGCTCGCAGACCGAATCGTCATCATCGACCATGGCGTTGCGGTCGCCTCCGGTACGCCCGCGGAGTTGATGCGCAGCGGAGCCGAGAACCAGCTGCGGTTCAGCGCCCCGCGCAAACTCGATCTGTCGCTACTGGTCTCGGCGCTGCCCGAGGACTACAAGGCGACCGAGACCGCGCCGGGTGAGTACCTGGTCGAGGGCCACATCGACCCGCAGGTGCTGGCCACCGTGACGGCCTGGTGCGCCCGCGTCAACGTGCTCGCCACCGATATGCGCGTCGAGCAACGCAGCCTTGAGGACGTGTTCCTCGAGCTGACCGGACGGGAGCTGCGGTCATGACGCCACGTACATCGACGGTGCGCCCAGATCGAGATTTCGGCCGGAATTGCGATCTGGATGCACATCCAGCGAGGGGTGCCGCGGCATGACCAATCGATTCGCGCCGGGGACCTTCTCCCCCGATCCGCGGCCTGCGACGGTGCCCAAGATGCTGACCGCGCAGTTCGGCCTGGAACTGCGGCTGCTGCTGCGCAACGGCGAGCAGCTGCTTCTGACCATGTTCATCCCGATCACGCTGCTGATCGGCCTCACGCTGCTACCGCTGGGCGCATTCGGCGACGATCGTGCGGGCACCTTCACACCGGCCATCATGGCGCTGGCGGTCATCTCGACCGCGTTCACCGGACAGGCCATCGCGGTGGCCTTCGATCGCCGGTACGGTGCGCTCAAAAGGCTTGGCGCCACGGCACTTCCGGTCTGGGGAATCATCGCGGGCAAGTCGCTGGCCGTGGTCACCGTGGTTTTTCTGCAGGCACTGCTACTCGGCGCAATCGGCGTGGCACTGGGATGGCGTCCCCCGTTGGCGGGTCTGGCGCTGGGCGCCCTGATCATTGCCCTCGGCACCGCGGGGTTCGCCGCGCTGGGCCTACTGCTCGGCGGCACCCTGCGCTCGGAGATCGTGCTGGCGCTGGCCAACCTCCTGTGGTTCGTCTTCGCCGGGCTGGGTGCGCTGACCGTGCAGGGACACGACGGTCCCGCGGTGCCGTCCGCGGTGGCGTGGGCGGCCAGGTTGACGCCGTCGGGTGCGCTCACCGAATCCCTGACACAGGCGATGACGCTGTCGGTGGACTGGTTCGGCCTTGCGGTGCTGGCGGTCTGGGGCGCTGTCGCGGCGGTGTGCGCGCTGCGCTGGTTCCGCTTCACCTGACCCGATCACCGAGGGAGTGGCAGCCCTACTACGCGCTGTAGTTCCGGGTCATCTACGATCAGGCCGTGCCCGTCGGACGACTTTTCCTGCGTCTGGTCGACCTGCTGCCCATGCCCAGTCTCCGGGTCCAGCGGATCATCGCGTTCCTTGTGATCCTCACCCAGGGCGGCATCGCCGTCACCGGCGCGATCGTGCGGGTCACCGCATCCGGCCTGGGCTGCCCGACCTGGCCCCAATGCTTCCCCGGCAGTTTCACACCGGTCCCCCACGCCGAGGTCGCCGTGGTCCATCAGGTGGTCGAGTTCGGCAACCGGATGATCACCTTCCTGGTGGTGCTGACCGCAGCCGCTGCGGTGTTGGCAGTGACCCGGGCCCGACGCCGCCGCGAAGTGCTGATCTACGCCTGGCTGATGCCGGCCTCGACGGTCGTGCAGGCCGTCATCGGCGGCATCACGGTGTTGACGGGCCTGCTGTGGTGGACGGTTGCCATCCATCTGCTGGCTTCGATGGCGATGGTGTGGTTGGCGGTGCTGCTCTACGTCAAGGTGGGCCAGCCAGATACTGGCGTCACCGCCGCCGTGGTACCTAAGCCGTTGCGCCAGTTGACCGTTCTCAGCGGCATCGCTCTCGCCGCGGTCCTCGTCACGGGAACCCTGGTGACCGGTGCCGGCCCGCACGCCGGCGACAAGAGCATCGACGCCCCGGTGCCGCGCCTGCAGATCGAGATCACGACGCTGGTGCATCTGCATTCGTCGCTCTTGATCGCCTACCTGTCGGTGGTGATTGCGCTGGGCTTCGCGCTGATGGCGGTGCGGGCTGCCCGGCCGATCATGGTGAGGCTGGGCGTGCTCGTTGCCCTCGTGTGCGCACAAGGCCTGGTGGGCACAGTGCAGTTCTTCACCGGTGTGCCTGCCGCGCTGGTGGCCGTGCACGTCGCCGGTGCCGCGCTCTGCACGGCGGCGACCGCCGCGCTATGGGCGTCGATGCGAGAGCGGACCGAGCCCGAACCGCTCCAGGGCTGATTCCACGCCGATCGCGAATTGCCGCTCGGCGTGCTCGCGCGCCGGCTCGCCGAGCTGGCGGAATCCCAGGGACGGCTCGACGAGTTCCAGCTCGAGCAGCCGCGGATCATCCGGCCCACCGATCACGTCCACCCGCGCGTACAGCAGTTCGTCGGGCTCGATGTCGAACAACCGGGTCACCGCCCACACTGCGAGCCGGCCGACGCGCCACACCTCGTCGTCGGGATCGGCCGGGGACAGCGACTCCTCGGCATAGGTGCCGGTTTCGTCGAACGCAGCGGTGTCCCCCGGCGGCGGCAGCATCGGGCCCTTCGTGAACGCGTGCGACTCCTCGCCGCGCAGAAAGACCAGCGCCGTCTCCCCGTCGGCGATCCTCGGGTCGTAGGGCTGAACCAGCACAGCCTTGCCCTGGGCCTGCAGCCCCGCGGCATGGGCAGCGGCAGCCGTCGCGTCCACGAAGCGTTGGGCACCGGTCGAACCGGCCCCTACTGCAGGTTTCACCACCACTTCGCCGGCAGGCACCCGCACCGGCTCGTCGACCTCGAAATACCGGGTCGGAACCACCGGCACGCCGAGGCGCCGCAGATCGTCGAGGTATCGCTTGTCGGTGTTCCAGTCCACCAGCTCCGGCGCGTTGAGGAGGTTACGCACCGACCGGGTCCAGGTGAGGAATCCGTCGAGCCGGTCGGTGTAGTCCCAGGTGGCTCGCAGAACCACCAGGTCGGCATCGAGTGTGGCCGGGTCGTCCCAGGGCAACCAGCTGGCGTGCAGACCGCGGTTTCGCAGAGCGGTCAGCAGTCCGTCGTCGTCGCCGTCCCCCTCCGGCAGGGCCGCGCAACCGGCGAACACGATGCGGGGATGGAACACATCCGGACGGGCGAGCTTCACGTTGTGGATGATAGGGGGCGTGTATGCCATCGAAGTCGCCGAGACCGGCGGACCCGAAGTCCTCAGTTATGTCGAGCGCCCCGAGCCCTCCCCCGGGCCCGGTGAGGTGCTGATCAAGGCCGACGCGATCGGCGTGAATTTCATCGACACCTATTTCCGATCGGGGCTCTACCCGCGCGAGGTGCCGTTCATCGTCGGCACCGAAGTCTGCGGCACGGTGGCCGCCGTCGGCAACGATGTGGCGGCGCTGGCGGTCGGGGACCGGGTGGTGACCGCCAACGCGGTCGGTGCCTATGCCGACTTCTGCGTCGCCCCAGCCGATTTCGCGGCTTACGTGCCCGACGAAGTTGCGCCCGAAGCGATCGCTTCAGCCCTGCTCAAAGGCATGACGGCGCACTACCTGATCAAGTCCACCTATGCGGTGCAGCCATCGGACACCATCCTCGTACACGCCGGAGCCGGCGGGGTCGGGCTGATCCTGACGCAGTGGGCCACCAGCCTGGGGACCAGGGTGATCACCACAGCGTCGACGCCGGAGAAAGCAGAACTGTCGCGGCAGGCCGGCGCGGTTGAGGTACTCGATTACCCCGAAGACCCAGAGGACTTCGCGGCGAAGATCCGCGACCTCACCGGAGGCGCAGGCGTCGCAGCGGTGTACGACGGGGTCGGGGCGTCGACGTTCGACGCGAGCATGGCCAGCCTGGCCGTGCGTGGCACGCTGGCATTGTTCGGCGCGGCAAGCGGACCGGTTCCCCCGGTCGATCCGCAGCGGCTCAACTCGGCCGGATCCGTCTTCTTGACCCGGCCGACGTTGGCGCACCACACCCGCACTCCCGACGAGTTCTCGTGGCGGGCAGGTGAGTTGATCAATGCCATCGCCGACGGCTCGATCACCATCACGGTGGGTGGCCGCTACCCGCTGGCCGAGGCGGCTCAGGCCCACACCGACCTGCAGGGCCGCAAGACATTCGGCTCGATCGTGCTGGTGCCCTGACAACTGCCGAGCGAGTGTGCGGTTTCATACGCGCGCAGCGGCGAGTCACGTATGAAACCGCACACTCGACACGATTTTCATCCCACCACGGGCGCAGCCCCGGATAGCTGCTCGCGGCTAGAGAAGGGTCGGCAACGCCAGGGCAGAGTCGATGGCCAGTGCGCAGAACACGACCGCCAGGTAGTTGTTCGACTGCAGGAACAGCCGCAGCGGCTTCACCGGCTCACCGCGCTTCACCCCGGAGTACAGCTGGTGGGCCATCACCAGGAACCAGGCACCGGCCAGCAGCGCGACTGATCCGTACAGCCAACCGGTGGCCAGTGCCAGCACCAGGGTGGTGATCACGGTCAGCCAGGTGTAGATCAGGATCTGCTTGGTGACCTGGCGTTCGGTGGCAACCGTGGGCAGCATCGGCACCCCGGCGGCCTTGTAGTCGTCCTTGTAACGCATCGCCAGCGCCCAGGTATGTGGCGGCGTCCAGAAGAAGATGATCGCGAACATCACCAGGGCGGGCCACTGAATCGTCCCGGTGACCGCCGACCAGCCGATCATCACCGGCATGCACCCGGCAGCCCCGCCCCACACGACGTTCTGAGAGGTACGGCGCTTGAGCAGCAGCGTGTAGACGAAGACGTAGAAAAGGATGGTCGCGATCGCGAGCACACCCGACAACAGGTTGGTGGTCCACCACAGCCAGCAGAACGACGTCACCGACAGCACCAAACCGAAGATCAGGGCATGTCGAGTGGGCACCGAGTCCCGGGCCAACGGCCGCTTGGCGGTGCGCTTCATCATCTTGTCGATGTCCGCGTCGGCGACGCAGTTGAGGGTGTTGGCCCCGGCCGCAGCCAGCATGCCGCCGATCAATGTGTTGAGGATCAGCAGCGGGTCAACAGTGCCCCGATCGGCGAGCAGCATCGCCGGAATTGCGGTGACCAGCAACAGCTCGATCACTCGCGGCTTCGTCAATGCCAGATACGCCAGGAATTTGCCGCGTAGGTGACTCGGCGCCCCGCTGATCTGCCAGCGCTCGCGAATGCTCACGCAATTAACTCCTCGGATGGCGGCACGCGGCTTCTACTACACACGATGGTAGACGGCGGCCGGACAGACTCCACATCGCAGGGTCCGATCGGGTCGCCGCCCTGGGTGAACGAAGCGGTAATCGTGCCCAACCTGTCTGCATTGGATGAGTCGCCCCCATTAGGGTGTTTGGAGTAGCAGCAAGTCAAGCGTGCAGACATCAGCAGAACTTTAGGAGCGAGCTCGTGACCACTGCCGAAGAGATCACCGCTCTCACGCAGCCCAACCATCCAGACGATTGGACCGAGCTCGACAGCCTTGCGGTCGACACCGTCCGCGTGCTCGCGGCCGACGCGGTGCAGAAGGTCGGCAACGGCCATCCCGGAACGGCGATGAGCCTGGCCCCCCTTGCCTACACGCTGTTCCAGCGGCAACTGCGCCACGACCCCAGCGACACCCACTGGCTGGGCCGCGACCGGTTCGTGCTGTCGTGCGGGCATTCCAGCCTGACCCTCTACATCCAGCTCTATCTCGGTGGGTTCGGACTGGAACTCTCCGACATCGAAGCGCTGCGCACCTGGGGCTCGAAGACACCCGGGCATCCCGAGTTCCGGCACACCGACGGTGTGGAGATCACCACCGGACCGCTGGGCCAGGGGCTGGCGTCGGCGGTCGGCATGGCGATGGCCGCCCGCTATGAGCGCGGCCTTTTCGATCCGGATGCCGCTCCGGGCACCAGCCCGTTCGACCACTACATCTACGTCGTCGCCTCCGACGGCGACATCGAGGAAGGTGTCACCAGCGAGGCGTCCTCGCTGGCGGGCACCCAGCAGCTCGGCAACCTGATCGTGTTCTACGACAACAACAACATCTCGATCGAGCACAACACCGACATCGCGCTGAGCGAAGACGTTCCCGCCCGCTATCGCGCATACGGCTGGCACGTCCAGGAAGTCGAGAGCGGCGAGAACGTCGTCGGCATCGAAGCGGCCATCGCCAAAGCCAAGAAGGTGACCGACAAACCGTCGTTCATCTCACTGCGCACCATCATCGGCTACCCGGCACCGACCAAGATGAACACCGGCGGGGTGCACGGCTCGGCCCTGGGCGCCGACGAGGTCGCGGCAACCAAGAAGGTGCTCGGCTTCGATCCGGACAAGAACTTCGAGGTCCGTGACGAGGTCATCGCCCACACCCGTGAGCTCGTGGCTCGCGGCAAGCAGGCCCACGATGAATGGCAGGTCGACTTCGATGCGTGGGCCAAGCGTGAGCCGGAGCGCAAGAAGCTCCTCGATCGCCTGATCGCGAACGAGCTGCCCGAGGGCTGGGACGCCGATCTGCCGCACTGGGAGATCGATTCCAAGCCGGTGGCGACGCGCGCCGCCTCCGGAGCGGTTCTGGCGGCGGTCGGACCGAAACTGCCCGAGCTGTGGGGTGGTTCAGCCGACCTCGCAGGCAGCAACAACACCACGATCAAGGGCGCCAACTCGTTCGGCCCGCCCTCGATCTCCACCGACGACTGGAACGCCACCTGGTACGGCCGCACCCTGCACTTCGGCGTTCGTGAACACGCGATGGGCGCAATCCTGTCCGGCATCGTGATGCACGGCCCGACCCGCGCCTACGGCGGGACGTTCCTGCAGTTCTCGGATTACATGCGGCCGGCCGTGCGGTTGGCCTCCCTGATGGACATCGACCCGATCTACGTGTGGACGCACGATTCGATCGGCCTGGGCGAGGACGGTCCGACGCACCAGCCGATCGAGCATCTGGCAGCGCTGCGGGCCATCCCGAACCTGTCGGTGGTGCGCCCTGGCGATCCCAACGAAACCGCCTACGCATGGCGGACGGTGATTGAGCGCGGCTCCAGCAGCGGCCCGGTCGGGATGATCCTGACCCGCCAGGGCATCCCGGTGCTGGAAGGCACCAGCGCCGAGGGCGTGGCCCGTGGCGGCTACGTGCTCGGCGGCACCCCGGACCAGAACCCGGACGTGCTCATCATCGGCACCGGTTCCGAGCTGCAGCTTGCGGTTGCGGCTCAGAAGATTTTGGCGGACAAGGGAATCACCGCCAGCGTGGTGTCGATGCCGTGCGTGGAGTGGTTCGAATCGCAGCCGACGTCCTACCGCGACTCGGTGCTGCCGCCCGCGGTGTCCGCCCGGGTGGCGGTTGAGGCCGCGGTGGCGCAGAGTTGGTACAAGCTGGTCGGTGACACCGGGGAGATCGTGTCGATCGAGCACTACGGTGCCTCCGCCGACGACAAGACGTTGTTCCGCGAGTTCGGTTTCACCCCGGACGCCGTGGCAGCCGCAGCGGAGCGATCGCTCGAGAACTAACCGACAACTCGAGAACTAGTAGAGAAGGCGAATCATGACTCAGAACCCGAATCTCGCGGCGCTGAGTGCCGCGGGCGTGTCCGTGTGGCTCGACGACCTGTCGCGCGAGCGGCTGCAGACCGGCAATCTGCAGAACCTGATTGACACCCGCAGCGTCGTCGGCGTCACCACCAACCCGTCGATCTTCCAGGCCGCGCTGTCCAAGGGCACCGCCTACGACGCGCAGGTCAAAGAACTCGCCGAGCGCGGTGCCGACGTGGACGCCACCATCCGTACCGTGACCACCGACGACGTTCGCAATGCCTGCGACGTGCTGGCCAAGCAGTACGAGGCCTCCGGCGGCGTCGACGGCCGGGTGTCGATCGAGGTGGATCCCCGCCTCGCACACGACACCGACAAGACGATCCTCCAGGCCATCGAGCTGTGGAAGATCGTCGACCGGCCCAACCTGCTGATCAAGATCCCCGCGACGCTGGCCGGCCTGCCTGCGATCACCGCCGTCATCGCCGAAGGCATTTCGGTGAACGTCACGTTGATCTTCTCGGTGGAGCGGCACCGCGCGGTGATGGACGCCTACCTCGCGGGCCTGGAGAAAGCCAGGGAGGCGGGCCACGACCTGGCCAAGATCCATTCTGTCGCATCGTTCTTCGTGTCCCGGGTGGACACCGAGATCGATGCGCGGCTGGACAAGCTCGGCAGCCAGGATGCGCTGGCGCTGCGCGGGCAGGCCGGCGTCGCCAACTCGCGGCTCGCCTACGCCGCCTACGAAGAGGTCTTCGGCGGCGACCAGTTCGCCGCGCTCAAGACCGACGGCGCACGCGTGCAGCGCGTGCTGTGGGCATCGACCGGGGTGAAGAACCCGGACTACTCCGACACGCTGTACGTGACCGAGCTTGTCGCTCCCGACACCGTGAACACCATGCCGGAGAAGACCCTTGAGGCCGTCGCCGACCACGGTGAAATCACCGGTGACACCGTCAGCGGCACCGCGGGCGCAGCCCAGGAGGTCTTCGACAAGCTCGCTGCGATCGGCATCGACCTGCCGGACGTGTTCAAGGTGCTCGAAGACGAGGGTGTCGAGAAGTTCGAGAAGTCGTGGCAGGAACTGCTCGACGCGACGCAGGGTCAACTCGCTGCCGCCGCGCGATGAGCGCTTGCGCGAAGAGCCGAGGATGGCGATGACCGCGGTCAGCAACCGGCCGGCGACTGCCTGGCGTAACCCGCTCCGCGATAAACGGGACAAGCGGATGCCGCGCATCGCCGGCCCCTGCGGTGTGGTGATCTTCGGTGTCACAGGCGATCTCGCGCGCAAGAAGCTGATGCCGGCGATCTACGACCTGGCCAACCGCGGGCTGCTGCCCGCCTCGTTCGCACTCGTCGGCTTCGCCCGCAGGGACTGGGCTGACGAGGATTTCGGCCAGGTCGTCTACGACGCGGTCAAGCAACACGCCCGCACCCCGTTCCGCCAGGAGGTGTGGGACCGCCTGGCCGAGGGATTCCGGTTCGTTCAGGGCACATTCGACGACGAGGCAGCGTTCGGGCGGCTGGCGGAGACGCTCGACAAACTCGACGTGGAGCGTGGAACCGGCGGCAATCACGCGTTCTACCTGTCGATTCCGCCGAATGCGTTCCCTGTGGTGTGCGAGCAGCTGCGTAAGTCGGGCCTGGCCCAGCCCCGCGACCACCGGTGGAGCCGGGTGGTCATCGAGAAGCCGTTCGGCCACGACCTCAAGAGCGCACGCGAGCTCAACGCCGTGGTGAACAGCGTCTTCCCCGAGGAGTCGGTGTTCCGCATCGACCACTACCTCGGGAAGGAAACCGTCCAGAACATCCTGGCGCTGCGGTTCGCGAATGAACTGTACGAACCGATCTGGAACAACAATTACGTCGATCACGTGCAGATCACCATGGCCGAGGACATCGGCCTGGGTGGCCGAGCCGGGTACTACGACGGCATCGGTGCCGCACGCGACGTGATCCAGAACCACCTCTTGCAACTACTGGCGCTCACCACGCTGGAGGAGCCGGTCAACTTCGGCCCGCACCAGCTGCAGTCGGAGAAGATCAAGATCCTTTCCGCGGTGAAACTGGCCGAGCCCCTGGATGAAACGACAGCCCGCGGTCAGTACGCCGCCGGCTGGCAGGGCGGCGAGAAGGTGGTGGGGCTGCTCGACGAGGA
The DNA here is from genome assembly GCF_053483975.1 of Mycolicibacterium sp. XJ870. Lineage (NCBI taxonomy): Bacteria > Bacillati > Actinomycetota > Actinomycetes > Mycobacteriales > Mycobacteriaceae > Mycobacterium > Mycolicibacterium sp. XJ870. The sequence continues at coordinate 1,910,535 of NZ_JBEFTI010000001.1, read as the reverse complement.
GGGCTTCGCCCACGATTCCACCACCGAAACCTATGCCGCGATCACACTCGAGGTCGACACTCGCCGCTGGGCCGGCGTGCCGTTCTACCTGCGCACCGGAAAACGCTTGGGCCGCAGGGTCACCGAGATCGCCCTGGTGTTCAAGCGGGCACCGCATCTGCCGTTCGACGCCACCATGACCGAGGAACTGGGCCAGAACGCGCTGGTGATCCGGGTACAGCCCGACGAAGGCATCACCCTGCGGTTCGGCTCAAAAGTGCCTGGCAGTGCGATGGAAGTCCGTGACGTCAACATGGACTTCTCCTACGGTTCGGCCTTCGCCGAAGATTCTCCCGAGGCCTACGAGCGGCTCATCCTCGATGTGCTGCTCGGGGAGCCGTCGCTCTTCCCGGTCAACGCCGAAGTCGAATTATCTTGGGAGATCCTTGATCCCGTACTCGACTACTGGGCCGCCGATGGCAAGCCCGAGCAGTATGAATCGGGCACCTGGGGTCCGGCGTCGGCAGACGAGATGCTGCACCGCACGGGCCGCGAATGGAGGCGTCCGTGATGCCGCGAAGGCGACGACGAGTGAGCATCGCAGCGAGGGACGAGCGAGGAGGAGTCGAGCAATGATCGTCGACTTGCCCGATACCACCACGAACAAGGTCAACAAGAAGATCACCGGCCTGCGTGAAGAGGGTGGCGCACTCACGCTGAGCCGGGTCCTGACGCTCGTCATCGCCGCCGACTCGGAGGAGATAGTCGAGGATTCCGTCGAGGCCGCCAATTTCGCGAGCCGCGAACACCCGTGCCGGGTGATCGTCGTGGTGGCCGGGGACCGGGAGGCCGCCGCACCACGTCTCGACGCGCAACTGCGAGTGGGCCATGACGCGGGTGCCGGCGAGGTGGTCGTGCTGCGGTTGTCCGGCGAACTGGCCGATCACGCCAGCAGCGTGGTGCTGCCGTTCTTACTGCCGGACACCCCGGTGGTGGCCTGGTGGCCCGCGACCGCACCGGCGGTTCCGGCGCAGGATCCGTTGGGGAAGCTGGCGATTCGGCGGATCAGCGACGCCACCAACGGCGCCGATCCGCTCGCCAGCATCAAGAGCCGCCGCACCGGCTACACCGCGGGCGACACCGATCTGGCATGGAGTCGCATCACCTATTGGCGGGCGCTGCTGGCCTCGACGATCGACCAGCCGCCCTACGAGCCGATCTCGTCCGCGGTGGTGTCTGGGTTGAAAGAGGAACCCGCCCTTGACCTCCTTGCCGGCTGGCTGGCCAGCCGGATCGACGGGCCGGTGACGCGTGCGGTCGGCGAGTTGAAGGTGGAACTCAACCGGGCCAGCGAAACCGTGACGCTGGCGCGTCCGCAGACCGGGATCACCGCGACCCTGTCCCGTACCGGAAGGCCCGACGCGTTGCTGCCGTTGGCGCGGCGAGAAGCCAAGGAATGTTTGGCCGAGGACCTCCGACGGCTGGACGCCGACGAGATTTTTCACGAGGCACTGCAAGGCATCGACAAGGTCCGGTACGCATGAGCACGCAGATCGAACGCTATCCCGACAGCGCGGCGCTGGTGGCGGCCGCCGGTGACCGACTGGTGGACGCCATCAAATCTGCGATCGACGCGCGCGGTCAGGCGGCGATCGTGGTGACCGGTGGCGGCACCGGCGTCGGCCTGCTCAAACGCGTCCGAGAGCGCAGCGCCGAGATCAACTGGGACAAGGTCCACATCTACTGGGGCGACGAGCGTTTCGTGCCGCAAGATGACGACGAACGCAACGACAAGCAGGCCCGTGAGGCGCTGTTTGACCACGTCGAGATACCGGACGTCAACGTGCATGCGATGGCCGCCAGCGACGGCGAGTTCGGAGACGACCTCGACGCGGCCGCCGACGGGTACGCGCAGGTCCTGGTCGCCAATTTCGACGCTCCGGGGCCCGAGTTCGACGTACACCTGCTCGGCATGGGCGGCGAGGGACACATCAATTCGCTTTTCCCAGACACCCCGGCCGTGCGGGAGACCAGTCGTCTGGTCGTAGGCGTTTCCGACTCCCCCAAACCACCGCCCCGGCGAATTACCTTGACGCTGCCCGCCATCCATAACTCGCGTGAGGTGTGGCTCGTGGTGTCGGGCGAGGCCAAGGCAGATGCGGTGGCCGCCGCGATCGGCGGCGCCGATCCGAAGGACGTGCCCGCCGCAGGCGCAGCCGGCCGTGAGAAGACCGTGTGGCTGCTCGACGAGGCTGCTGCCGGCAAGCTCTGAGCGGACCGCTCAATCGTCGGTGACCACGCCGCGCTGCCGGTCGGGCTGGCTGTCCGCGAGCGCCTCGGCATAGCCGGCCATGTAGTCAGCCAACATTCGGTTGGCGGAATCTCGGTCGGCCGCAACGGCCGACCGGGCTGGGGGTTCACAGAATTGCCGCACAATCATTCAGACGCACCGCAGGGCGGTTTGGTTCCCGAGCGCCGCTAAGACTGGGCGGGCTCAGGCGCTTGGATTTCGTCGTCATCACTGAGTGGCGCACCTCCGTCAAGATCGACACCTTCGGCTTCGGCCTCCTCACGCTCCAGTCGCTTCGCCGTCGGCACCGCTATCCACAGCGCCAGCAGCATTGCTGTGATACCCGCTACGATCTTGCCGATCATCAACGGCGCGATCAGGTTTGGCTGGAAGTTGGCGGTGAACGCGAGGTGGTCGCCGATCAGTGCCGAGCATGTCGTGCCGAAGGCCACCACGAGCACCTTGTCTTTGGCCGGCATTCTGCGGATGAGATGGAATGCCGCGAGCATGTTGGTGGTGGCGGCCAGCAGGGCGGCCGTGCCCTCGGTACTGATGCCCAGCCGCTTGCCGATCGCCGTGAGTGGCTTGTCCACGTATGTGCGGATCGCATAGACCAGTGGGAACGCCCCGGCCAACATGATGGCGATGTTGCCGACGACCTCGAGCGCCCGCATCTGATCATCCGCTGTCGCGATGATCGGTTCGAATCCCCACCAGCTGAACCACGAGCTGAAGACCCCAGTGACGTGATCGACAATGGAGACGGCCAGCACCAGATAGATCGCGGCGTTGAGGACGCGCCCGAACCAGATGAACCCGGTGATCATGGCACGAGTCGCGAAATACAGTCCGGCCGCGATGGCCACGGTGACGATGATGACCGGCAGCATGTTGATCAGAACGTCACCGATACCGAAACCGTCGAGGGACGCTGTCGATGCGCCGTCTGTGGTGACCGAGTCACGCACCGGCGAGTGGGTGGTGATCAGGATCGTCATGGTGACCAGCACGCCGATCGGAACGGTCAGGATGCCGCTCATGATGCCGAGGGCGAAGTACTTGTGGTCACGTACGTTCAAGATGGCCAGGCCCACCGGGATGATGAACGAGATGGTGGCTCCGGAGAGGAAGCCGGTGATCGAGGCCGTCATCCAGGCCCCAGTGGAATCCGCCGTCGCGTGCGCGAGTTGATAACCGCCCATATCGCTGGCGATCAGCGTGCTTGCCGCCATGGCGGCGTCCGCACCGAAGGGGGCATAGACCTTGCCGAGTACATGTTCGACGAACCAGGACAGGTACGGCAGCCCGGCCATGATTCCCGCGACCGGAACGAAAAGCGGGCCGAGTGCGTAGATGCCCTCGCGGAATTCTCCGCCGATTCCTCGATCACCGCGGAAGGCCAGCGCGCATGCACCGATCACGACGAACGCCATCATGAGATAGATGACGATGTTTCCTAATGTGGCCATTGACGTTGTTCTTTCTGAAAGGTCGACCAGGGAGGGATCTGGGAGGTAGGCGCCGGATTCGATCGGCTACCCATTGAGCCTCTTAAAATTTCGGCGTCGCCGGATGCCTCCGCCGATCAGAACGCCGAGTGCGGTGGCGGCGGCACCGATCCGGATCGCACGAGGAATGTCCGACACCCCCGCTTCGATCCGAGCAGGCCAAGTTCCCATTCGCCCTTCGGCCACGATGCGTGTTCCTTCGAAGCGGATCCGCTCAAAGGTGTAGGGGAACTCGCCGACGGGTGAGGTTACTTTCATTGGGGCAGTCCAATCCTGGGAAGCACGGGTATGTGGGAATGGGGTTCAGCCTGGGCGTATTCCAGTGCACGGCGGGCAGCCATCATGCCGATCTGAGCGGGATTCGCCATGACGGCTGGGCTTCCCTGCGCATAGATCGCGGGTTCGTCGTCCAGGACGGCACCGTCGATGTTCCGGTACGGGACTGCCGGTCCAGCGAGAATCAAGCTGTCGCAAATGAGGTGCTCGGCCGTGGTCGCGGACCCGACGGTGACACCCGTGATTCGCGGCATTCCATGGGTTGCGCTCACTCTGGCCTCCGGCATGACAGTCACATCCGGATGCGTAGATCGACGCGGGCCGCCGACCCACGCGATCTGGACATCACAGTTCGTGCCGGACTTCATCGTTGCAATGCATTCAGCCGCCCACGGCGAGTCGCCGATGATAACGACGTGACGTCCAAGGCGGACCCGTTGTTGGAGCAGATGCAGTGCGAGCGTGGCGGGGACCACCCCGGCACATCGGTTGCCATCGATGCGCAATTCTGTACGGGTGGGCGGCCGGTGACCGGTGGCAACGACGAGCGCGTCTGCGGCTGCGATTCCGCCGCCTTCGCCCACCGCCAGCAGCCGGTCGCCTTCCCACCGCACGACCTGGGTGCCCGCGGCGAATCGGACGCCATCGAGGCGAGCCTGCCGAACGAGCGTGCGGTGATGCGGTTCTTCCCAGTGCTCACCACCTGCGAGGGGCAGTCGTTCGTAGACGATCACATCTGCCGATGGAGCGAGGCCCACCGCACAGTTCAGGCCTGCGAGCCCCGAACCGGCGATGGCGATGCGCGGTCTGGTTGTGGTCATTCGGCACCGGTCTCCCACTGTGATCCGGGTTCGCCCTGACGGATTTCACCGGGTTTTTCGCCGGTGGCCGCCGAGAGAATGAAGCTGACGCCCACCGAGCAGTACGCGCCCTGACAACGGCCAGCGGTCGCTCGCGTACGTTTGCGTACGCCGTCAATTGATGTCGCCGGCACTGGTCCGCGGCATTCGGCTGCGATCTCGGCAGCCGTCACGTGTTCACACGCGCACACCACCATTGGGTGCTGGTCGGGCGAAGCACCCGGCCTGCTCGCAAACTCATCGGCCGCGCCGTCGGTGGTCGCCTCGGCCAATCTGGGTAGCGCCGGAATCGACTCGGTTGCACGCGGTTTCGGATTCAGCGCCATGACTTCGGTGGAGACGAGGTTCGCGATATAGCGAGCAACCGCTGGTGCAGCAGAGACACCGGTCGATCGAATGCCCGCGGCGTGCACCAAATTCGGTGTCTTCGGCGATACCTCGAGCCGGTAGGTGCGGTCGCTGGCCGGCCGTAGACCCGAGAACGCCTTAGTCACGTAGCGGCGGTCGATGCCGTCGGGCAGCAGCCGCCTGGCCCGCTCCCACACCCGGTCAAGGGTGTCCCCGTCGGTGGACTTGTCTGTGCGGTCCTGCCCATCATCAGCGGTCGGCCCCACAAGCACCGTCCGATTCGTGGTCGGCACGGCATAGATTCCACGAGTGTGCGGGGTCGGCGCGGTGCATATGACTTTGGGCACCAGATGGCCCACTGCGCGATCCAGCAATAGGAACTGCCCTTTTCGGGGCCACATCGTGAACGGTTCAGCGGCAGCGGCATCGGTGATGAGGTCTGCGTTCACGCCGGCCGCGTTAATCACAGCGCCAACCGCGATGGCGCCGGAAGGGGTGACGACATGGCTGATCTCACCGGACGAGTGGTGCCAGAAGCCAGTGACGGGCGTCGATCGGCGCAGGTCTACTCCGTTGCGAACGGCGAGCTTTGCCAATCCGATCGTCAGTCTGATCGGATCGATAATGCCCTCGGCCGGTACGTGCAACCCGTCGACGGCAGTAGGTGCTGCTGTCTGAGCCAGTCGGCGCAACGCCTGGCCAGATACCATTTCCGCGTCGACTCCGGCGTCGGCAGCTTGTGCCATCAGCTGCGTCAGCGATTCAGTTTCGCTGTCGTCGAAGGCCAGTGACAAGGCGCCGATGCGTCGGAACGGGACGTCGAGCGCCTGGCAGATCGTCTCCCACTGCGGGCTGGTTTCCAGAATGAGGTCCGATTCCAAACTGCCTGGTGGCAGATCGTAGCCACTACAGGCGATCGCCGAATTGGCCTTGCTGGCGCCTTCGGCGACGTCGTGGGCGGCTTCGAACCATCCAACTCTGACTGAGTGCCTTGATAGTTCGGAGGCGATCGCCGCGCCGATGACGCCGGCTCCGATGATCGCGATGTCATAGCGCTGTGAGCTCATCACTTCTGTTCCTCGGTTCGCCGGTGGGCGGCTTCGGTCAACGCCGGTGGTTCGAGTGCCGATGTGGATTCCAGGAATTCGATCCAGCGAGCGCGCTCGAGTTCGCGATACCGATCGGGCAGATTCGGCTCCACGGTATGAGTGAACTTGCTTCGCGATGCCAGGCCGGCCAGGTCGAGTTCACCGGCACCGATTGCAGCCAGACCGGCGGCGCCTGCGGCGGTGTTGTCGTGGTGATCGGCGATGGCGATCGGCCGCCCGCACAAATCCGCTTGCCGCTGCATGAGGGTCTTGTTGACGCTCAGTCCCCCGTCGGCACGTAGGCTCGCCGGCGTCTGGAGTTCGGCGTCGACGGCGCTGACCACGTCGCACACTCGCTGGGCTATGCCGTCGAGGACCGCAAACGACATGTCGTGCCGGTCCGTGGAGGCCCGTAGGCCGGCGAATACGCCTGCTGCCTCCGAACGCCACCACGGCGCCCCGATACCGGTGAAGCTGGGCAGGAAGAGCGGGTGCTGCATGCGCAGATCGAAGTTCGACGCCGCGGCGCTCGTCGCGGCGAGATCGCCTACCTGTGAGGCTCGTTCAGCGATGCCCAAGCCCACCAACCAGTCGACGGCGGTGGCGACGCTGAACACACCCCCCTCGATGGCCCACGCCTTGGGTTCGCCGGGGATGGTCCAGCCATAGGTCGGCATAAGTCCGTGGCGGGGGCGACGTGGATTCGGCCCGACGTTGGTGTCGATGAAACATCCTGTGCCGTAGGTCATCTTGGTGTCACCAGGTGCGACTGCGCCTAATGCGGCCATCGCGGCCAACTGGTCGGTCGCGGTCGCATACAGCGGTGCCCCCAAGGTCGTCGGCAGACCCTCGGCGAAGACGGTGTCGACCATCTTCGGAAGCACATTGACGTCGATGCCGAATGCCGCCGCGCACGTGTCGTCGAACTGCAATTCGTCGAGGGCCATCAACTGCGTCCGACTGCCCGTGGATGGATCGGTCACATACACGCCATGCGCGAGCCGGAAGATGAAGAACGCGTCCAGTGTTCCGATTGCGAGTGTGCCGGCGGCGGCCGCGGCGGTGACCGCAGGCTCGTTGAGCAGTGCCCAGGCGATCTTGGGAGCCGAGTAGTAAGGATCAGGTCGCAGCCCGGTGATCTCTTCGACGCGCGATGCTGCCGCAGTGGTGGCGAACCCCTCGACAATGGCTCCGGCACGGCGGTCCGACCACAAGATCGCCTTCGAGAGCGGTTCCCCTGTGCGCCTGTCGAAGGCGATGATGGACTCGCCCTGATTGGCCAGGCCGATGCCGGCCAGGTCCGCCCCGGGCACCGAGGCCATCGCTTCGCGCACAGTCTCGTCAATGGCGCAGACCAGCGCATTGCCATCCTGCTCGTCCCAGCCGGGAAACGGGTGCGTGGTGATCGATTGCCGCCGGGCGGTTGCGACACACTGTCCGGCATCGTCGTACAGGTTTGTGCGGGTACTCGTGGTGCCCTGGTCGATTCCGGCCCATACCCGGGTCACCCGACCGTGACGCGTCAGCGGCGTCGGCGTTACCAACGCCTCTGCTGCCGGGAATTCTTGTGATGCCACCAACAACCTCCACCGCGAAGAGATAACGACAACAGATCGAATCATAATCGATCAGTTATAACAACCTTATGATCGAAATTGATTCTCAGTACAGTGTTTGGCTGTGCCGGAACAACACGCCGAGGAACGTCACGCTCACTTGCTCGACCTGCTGTCGCGTCAGCCTTTCGCATCGCTCGACGACATGCAGCGGGCGACGGGTGCCAGCACGCCGACGATCCGGCGCGACCTGTCCCAGCTCGAACGCCGCGGACTGATCAGACGAGTCCGCGGAGGGGCCTCGCTGGCCGCAGCGTCGAGCACCCTGGATGAGGCGTTCGATCTCCGGCGGCGCCGTAACGCACGGGAGAAGGGCGCCATCGCAGTTGCGGCAGCCGGCCTGGTGAAACCCCGCTCGTCGCTGTTGCTCAACGACGGCAGCACCACGCTTGCACTGGCCGAGGAACTCGCATCGCAGGCCCAGCCGCTATGGGTCGCCACGTCCGGACTCAACATCGGAGAACGGCTTGCGAGTGTTCCGTCCTTCGAGGTGATCGTGATCGGCGGTGCACTGCGCGCGTCCTCCTTCGGCACCAGCGGCCCGTTGGCTACCACCGCGATATCCCAACTGAGCGTGGACATCACGTTCCTCAGTTGCGATGGGGTCGATCTCGATCTGGGTGTGCGATTCAACAGCCTGATGGACGCTGAGATCGCCAGTGCGATGGCCCGGCAGGGGCGGCGGGTGGCGATTCTCGCTGACGCGTCGAAGATCGGTCAGCGTGCGATCGCCGGGTCGACCCCCTGGACCGACATCGACCTCTTCGTCACCAATCAACTCGACGCCACTTGGCGCGAGCACCTAAGCACCGTGGGTGTGGAAACGATCGAAGCCTGACCACGCCGGTTGGTGGCCGACCGTCAGCAGCCTACCTGTCACACTGTTGACATGGCAGACAAAGGAGACGGTCGAGCCCGTCCGGTATCCGGACGACAGCGCATCAAGACACTGACGCAGGCCGCACTCAATGCCGATATGACGGTCGAGCAGGTCGAAACCATCCTCACCGACCTCAGCAGCACCCTGGTCGATCTGAACAAGTCGACCAGCGGTCTGGACGACACCCTCGACCGGTTCAACGCCACCATCACCCGTATCGACGAACTCGCGCCCCGGTTGATCGGCGTGGTCGAACGCCTGGAGGCCATCGTCGACCGCGTCGAGGCCATGGTCGGGATCGGCGAAGCCGTGATGTCGCCGATCGCAGTGACCGAGAACGCGGTTCGCGGCGCGGTCAAGGCGATTCGCGATCGGGCTCACCTGTAGACAAGCGGCCATCTGCCAGCCGAAGCGTTCGGGCACAGGAGTTGGCGGCCAGTTCGGCGTCGTGGGTGATGACCAGGACGGCCAGGCCTCGATCCATCTCGCGCTCCAGCACCTCCATCACCAGCGTGGCCGCAACCGGGTCCAGCGCCGAGGTGATCTCGTCACACACCAACACCTTTGGCGAGTACGCGAGCGCACGCGCGATGGCGGCGCGCTGGCGCTGCCCACCGGACAGCGCGTGCGGATAGCGCTGTGCGTAGTCTTCGGCCAACCCCACCCTGGCCAGCACATCGGCCACCGCGCCGCGATTGCCGTTGCTGCGTAACGCCCTACTGAGGGTTGCGCCGACGGTACGCCTCGGATTGAGCGTGGACGACGGATCTTGCGGCACAAGCTGAATCGCCATCTTGTCCGAGCGCGAGCGACGGCTCAGCGGCTGCGCCAGCGCAGATCCGCCCAGGATGATCTCGCCGCTGTCGGCGACAACCTGGCCGGTCAACGCCCGTGCGAACGTCGACTTCCCCGCGCCCGAGTCCCCCATCAGCGCGACAGCCGAACCGGACATGAGGCGCAGGTCTGCCTCGTCGAGCACACGGTGTGCGCCGAACGTCACGGTAAGGCGGCGTACGTCCAGGACGTCCTGACCGACATGCCCGCGCTCGCGTGTGCTCGTCGAAGGTCCGGGCAGCGCCGGGGAGGACGCGAGTTCGATGACGTGGTCGGCGACGGTCCCTGCCGTGCGGGTCGTATGCGCCGTGACGAGGACGGCAACCTGCCGGTGACTCGCCCAAGCGCGGATGATCGTGGCGATGTCGGCGCGCAGTGATTCGTGTAGCCCGGCAAAAGGTTCGTCGAGCACCAGCACCGGGGTCAGCCGCGACATGGCACGCGCGAGGGCCACCCGGCGCTGCTGGCCGCCCGAGAGCCGTGCCGCACGACGTGTCGCCAGCCCATGATCCAGTTCGACCATGTCCAACAGTTCGTGCACCGACGGAGCATCGGGGTGCGCGAGCTCGGTGAGCAGGCTTTCCACCGTCGCGGCGGGGTTGAGCGCGGACCCGGGATCTTGCCCCACATAGGCGACCTGATCCCGACGCAACCGCCGCAGACCACGACGATCCAGCGCGGCGACGTCGACGCCACCGACATGCGGACCACCGGTCAGCGTCGTGCCTGCAGGCAGATCGCCGACCAGGCTGCGACACACCAGTGACTTGCCGCCGCCCGAGGGGGCGACCAACGCGGTAACCGTCGACGCCTCGAGATCCAGATCGACGGGTCCCGCGAGTGTCTTTCCCGAGTCCGCGACGACGGTGAGCGCCCGCGCGACAACGACGCTCACCGCTGCGTCCCCGGCTGCGAATTCCTGCCGAGAACAGCGATATTGACCGACACCGCGAGCACGGCGATCGCGAGCGCCGGGGCGACCACCGAGGCCGGGTTGAGAAGAACCCCCGCCGCATTCTCGCGGACCATGACCGCCCAGTTCGACGCGCCCACAGCGGGAATGAGCTGCAGGAAGGCTGCCGTACTCACCACGTAGATGGCCTCGACATACCGCAGCCCGAACTGCGTTGCGATGGTGTCGCGCAAGTTGGGCAGCACCTGACCGAAGACGAGATATGGCAGCCGTTCGCCTGCCGCCTCGGCAACCTGGACGTAGCCGCTCGCCGCGACCGACGAGGCCGCACCGGCGAGAACGCGAGTCGTGTAGGGCGTGCCGATCACCACCGCGAGCACGATCAGGGCCCAGATCCCGCCCTGTGGCCAAGACACCAAAACCAGGAGAATGAACAGAACCGGCGGCACGAGCATGGTCACATCGGTGAACCAGCCGACGGTCGCGGCATGACGCGGCCTCAGCGCGACCAGACCGCCCAGGGTGGCCGCCAGCACCGTCACGCCGACCGCGATGACGGCGGCGATCCACGCCAATGTCCAACCGCCGGCGGCGAGCTTGGCCAGTACGTCTTCGCTGCGCGCGTCGGTTCCGAGCCAGTGCGCAGACGACGGCGACGCGAACGGCACACCGGAACCCTGTCCCTCGACATCGGGTGCGATCAGTCGGCCCGCTGCCACCACGATCAGCACCGTCACGGCGGGTATGACCAGAACCCAGCGCTGCCGCGTCATTCGGCACGCGCCTTGGCCCAGGCTCGCGTGGCATCGGCGACGAGCAGCATCAGCAGGATCACCACGCCGGTACAGGCGACTACGGCCGCAACGACATTGACATCACGGGTACTGACCGAGCCGGCAACCACGGCACCCACACCGGGGAAGTTGAACAGCGATTCCACCACCACCGAACCACCGACGATCATGCCCACCGTCGTTGCGAGGGAGGCGATCATCGTCGGAAGTGCCCGAGGCGCGATATACCGGAGAAACAGTGCCGCCTCGCCCACACCGTCGAGCTCCGCGGAATGCACATACGGCACGGCCCGCGCCTCCCGGATCGCGGCCACGAATACCCTTGTATTCCAACCGATCTGCGGTAGCGCAAGGGCGATCACCGGCAGGATGTACATCGACGGATCACGAGGCGCACCGGAGGAGTCCTGCACCGTCACGGCGGGCAGCACGTCTAGTGCGAGCGCGAACACCAGCACCGCAACCGTCGCGACCACGAACTCCGGCAGCGCGATCACCACGATCGACCCGACCGACGCGATGCGCCCGAACACCGGACGATCGCCGCTGGTCCAATAGACCGCCAAAAGTGTTGCCGCCACAACCGTCACCAGCAGCGCCGCGCCCGTCAGGATCAAGGTGTTCGGCACCTTCGCCGCCAACAGGTCGCTCACCGGTTCACCGCGCAGTGTGGTCCCGAAGTCCCCGCGCACCAGCCCCGACAGCCACTCCCAGAACCGCACCACGACCGGACGGTCCAGCCCGAGTTCCTGTTCCCGCAAACGCACCTGGTCCTCGGTGGCGTCGCGGCCGAGCAGCGCACGCACGCCGTTGCCCGGCAACAGCGCCATCGCCAGCATCACCGCGAACAACGCGACCACGAGCATCGCAGTACGGTTGAGCACTGCGGCGGCCGGCCGCGCCGCGCGGGTCAGCTTTCGAGCCACGTGTTCTCGAGCTGGGCCCGCCCCCAGCCCGGCAACTCAGGCAGGCCGCGCACGTTCGACCGGGCCACGTCGATTCCGTCGGCCATCCCCCACAGCACGTAACCGCCACGGTCGAACTGAATACGCTGAAGGTCCGCCGAAGCGTCGCGGTAGTCGGTCGAATCCGGGGCGGCGGCAAGGCCCGCGTGGTATGCCGCGTCGAAATCGGGGTCCTTGAACGCGGTTTCGTTGCTTGTGGATTCGGAGTTGAGAACCTTGCTGGCGAAGAACATCACCGAATCGTTGGTCGGCCAGCTGGCGGTCGCCAACGGCGCCGACGGTTTCGCCCAGAAGTTGTCGTAGAAGTCGGCCGATTCTTTGACCTCGACGGCGATCTTGAGTCCGATGTCCTGCAACTGCGCGGCGAACAGTTGCGCTGCCTCGACCTCATTGAAGACCTCACGCTTGGTGATCAGCGGATAACTCTGCGACGTGTCGAAGCGGGCGTCGGCCAACAGTTTCCTGGCCCGCGTCACGTCGCGGACCCGCTGCGGCCGGTCGACGAATGTCGGATCTCCGGTCCCCAGAACATCGTTGCCGACGCTGCCGTAACCGGACAGAACCTGCTCGACCATCGCCTGCCGATCGATTCCCAGTCGGATCGCCTCGCGTACGCGGGCGTCGGTGAACGGTCCGTCGGAGGTACGGATGGCAATCGGCATCGACAGGTCGTTGGGCCTGCGAACCAGGATGAGATCCGGTCTGGCCGATGCGCTGCGCGCGGCCAGCGGCCCGACGCTGGAGGCCACATCGATCTCCCCACCCATGATCGCGTTCGCCAGTGCATCGGTGGATTCGAATCGCGTCACCACGATGCGGTCCAGCAGCGGTTTGTCGCCGTGCCAGGTGTCGTTGCGCACCAGCGTCGCGTTGCCGTCGCGGTAGCTGCCTGCCTCCATCCGGAACGGTCCGGTGCCGACGAAATCCGACCGGTCGGTGCTGCCCTCTTTGACCGTGAACGTCATCAGGCGCAGGAGCAGCGGAAGTTGGCTGTTGGGTGTCGTCGCGCGCATGGCCACCGAGCTGGGACCTGACGGTTGGATCGAGGTCAGATCGACCGGAACCTTCCACGGCGTCATCTCTCCGAGGGTTTTCAGCGACCACGCGACATCGGCGGGACGCACGGGGCTGCCGTCGTGGAAGGTAGCCCCTTCGGCGAGGGTGAACGTCCAGCCCTGCTGTCGTTCGTCGGTGTCCCATGAGGCTGCCAGCCGGCCCGTCACGTTCGGCGATTTCGCCGGCACTGTCAACGGGTCGTATACGAGCGACATGATGAGCATGTCGGAGTCGTTGGCGAGAAGCCCGAATGGATCCGAGACCACGTTCGAAGCCTGGCCGAGTGCGCCGATACGCAACGTCCCACCGGGTTTGGGTTCGCCTGCACCGGAACTGGAGCTCGGCGAGTTTGCCCCGCACGCAGCGAGGGTCACCGTCGCGCCCAACCCCAGTGATGCCCCGAGAAACGACCTGCGGTTCAACTGCGGCACCTGGTTCCCCCTCGCCGATTCGCCCGCGTTGGCTGCAGTGCTGTACCCCTAGCTTAAGTTCGCCTAACCTCGGCGCGCCGACGGGGTGATTCGCGTTGCGGCGCCCGGGTTATACGGTGTTATTCGATGACGGTCGCCGCGACGGGACGCGAACTCACCCGCCTCGCGGGGCCGATCGCGCTGACACAACTCGCGCAGGTCGCGCTCACCACCACCGACCTCGTGATGATGGGACCGTTGGGTGTGGCCGCGCTGGCCGCGGGCGGTCTGTCGATCACCTTGTTCAATCAGCTCCGCACGATGGGCGTGGGCCTGCTCACCTCGGTGGGCAATTTGGTGTCGGCCGCCGCGAGCCGGTCCGAACGCGATCAGATCACCGGGGACGCGTCCGTGCGCGAGACTCGCGACCTGGTGCGCGCCAGCTTCCTTGTGGCGACCGTCGCGGGGATTGTCGGTGGGCTGCTGCTCGTGGGGCTGGGTTTCGTACTGCGGTGGCTGGGCCAGGACGCCGCTGTCCTCGACGGCACGCTGCCGATGTTGGCGGCGCTCGCCCCGGGACTGGTGCCGTGCCTGTGGTTTCAGGTGGTCCGGCAATTCACCGTCGGGATGCGACGGCCGAAGGCGCTTCTGCTCATCACACTGGCGTCAGTCGCCCTCAACATCGTGCTCAACGCCGCCCTCATCTACGGCCCCGGCCCACTGCCGGAGATGGGTCTGGCCGGTATCGGCGCTGCGACGTCGCTGGTGTACCTACTGACGTTCATGGCATTCGCCGTAATGGTTCGGGCCGACCCCGAACTGTCGCCGTTCTTCAGTGTCGCAGTGCACCGTGCGCCGCTGTCCGCGGTGAAGCAGATCCTGCGCCTGGGCATTCCGATCGCCGGCACCTACGGCAGTGAGGCCGGGTTGTTCTCGGTCACCGCAATCGTGATCGGCACATTCGGCGCGCCGGCGTTGGCCGCCCATTCCGTGGTGAACCAATTGAGTTACATCGTCTTTCAGGTGTCTGTCGGGATTTCGCACGGTGCGTCGATCCTGGTGAGCCGGTTGGTGGAACTCGGTGAGGCCGCACAGAGCCGCCTGATCGCCTGGCTCGCGTACGGCCAGGGTGCGGCTGTGGCAGGCGTGGTCGCCCTCGTCTACGCGGCGATTCCGAAGGAGGTGCTCGGCCTGTTCATGGACACCGATGACCGGGCCGCACTGGCCATCGCCCTGTCGTTGCTCGCGGTGGCGGCATTCCAGCAGTTCGTCGACTCTGCCCAGAACATCGGGATCGGACTGCTGCGGGGTCTGCACGACACGTCGTCGAGCTTCCTGATCACGATCGTGGGCTACTGGGTGGTCGGCCTGCCCGTCGGCCTGCTGCTGGCCTACGTCGCCGACCTCAAGGCATTGGGGATGTGGCTGGGCTTGTCGGCGGGCCTCGCCACCGCCGCGATCATGTTGTTGGTCATGTTCCGCCGCCGATTCGCCGCGGCGATCGCGTGATCGACTGTCTCGGCCACCGTTGCGACAGCAACAATTCGGCCACCGTTGCGACAGCAACAATTCAGCCACTGTTGCGCAGCGCGGTGGCCAACCCGCTCATGGTGAGCAGGATGCCCCGCTGCACGAGCTCGTCGGTGTCCCCGGACCGGTACTGCCGCAACAGTTCAACCTGCAGATGGTTGAGCGGTTCGAGATAGGGGAACCGGTTGAACACCGACCGCGCCAAAGCAGGATTGTCAGCCAGCAGATCGTCCTGGCCGGTGATCAGACGGTGCATCCGGATCGTCCGATCATGCTCGGCGACGATTTTGTCGAACACCCGCGACCGAAGATCTTCGTCGCCGACCAACTCCGAATAGCGCGCTGCCAGCCCCATATCCGATTTGGCCAGCACCTGAGCCATGTTGGACAGCACCGTACGGAAGAACGGCCAGCGCTCGTAGAGATCCTGAAGGACGGCCAGCCGCGCTCCCTCGTTCTCCGGGTCCTCGGCGATCCACTCCTCGAACGCTGTTCCGGTGCCGTACCAACCCGGAAGCATGACCCGTGACTGGCTCCAGGCCAGCACCCACGGGATGGCACGCAGATCAGCGATCGACGTGGTGGGTTTGCGTGAGGTCGGACGGCTGCCGATGTTGAGAGCACCGATCTCGCTGACCGGTGTCGACGCCTTGAAGTATTCGACGAAACCCGGTGTGTCATGGACCAATTCGGCGTACGCGCGCTGCGCCAGGTCGGCCAGCTCGTCGAGCACCTGATAGGCCGGGCCGGCCTGGACTCCGAGCCCCTCGACGTCGAGCAGGGTGGATTCCAGCGTCGCGGCCAGCAGCGTCTCCAGATTGCGGTGGGCGATTCTGGGCTCGGCGTACTTGGCGGCGATCACTTCACCCTGCTCGGTGATCCGCAGCGAACCGTTTACCGCACCCGGCGGCTGGGCGAGGATGGCGTCGTAGCTGGGGCCGCCACCGCGGCCCACCGTGCCGCCGCGGCCATGGAAGAGCCGCAACCGGATTCCGGTCTTGCGCGCCGATTCGACGAGATCGAGCTCGGCCCGGTACAGCGCCCAGTTGGCGGCGAGATAGCCGCCGTCCTTGTTCGAGTCCGAGTAGCCCAGCATCACTTCCTGTTGTTGACCCCGCGCGGCCACCATGCGCCGGTAGACCGGCAGGTCCAGTGCCGCCTCCAGGATCGACGATCCGCGCTGCAGGTCATCGATCGTCTCGAACAGCGGCACGATGCCGACCGGCGCATAGGGATCGCCCGAAACGTCCAGCAGGCCGACCTCTTTGAGCAGAACCGCAGCTTCCAGCATGTCTGAAACGGATTGGCACATCGAGATGATGTAGTTGGGCACCGCCTGCGGCCCGAACACCTTGACGGCCCGCGCCGCGGCTGCGACGATCCCCAGTTCCTTGCGTGCCAGTTCCGACAGTTCCGCACCGTCGCCGATCAGCGGACGGCGCGTGGAGATCTCGCCGGACAGCAGTTCGACCCGCTCCGGTTCCGGCAGCGACGCGTAGTCGGAGTGCACACCGGCCCAGGCCAGCAGCTCGGCGACCACCTGCTCGTGCACGTCCGAGTTCTGCCGCATGTCCAGGCCGCACAGATGAAACCCGAAGACCCGCACCGCTTCCCGCAGTGACGCCAGCCGGTCATCGGCCAGCACCGCGCTGCCGTTGGCGCGCAGTGAGGCGTCGACGGTGTCGAGGTCGGCCAGCAATTCGGCAGGCGTCTGATAGCGCTCGAGACCCAGATCCAGTTCGTGTTCGGGTTGCTCGTCGAGAATTTCGCCCGCGGTGGCGGTGAGCCTGGCGTGGATAACCCGCAGCGCCCGCCGGTACGGTTCGTCGGCCCGTGCCGGTTCATGGCAGGCGTCGGCCAGCGCGGTCAGCCCATCGGTGACCTTCACCAGCCGTGCCGACATGGACAGCTCTTCCTCCAGGGCGGTGAGCTGTGCGAAGTAGTGCGCCAGCGCGACATACGCGGCGCTGCCGGTGGCGAGTCGCACCACGTCGGCGGTGACGTTCGGGTTGCCATCGCGGTCACCGCCGATCCAGGAACCCGGTCGCAGGATCGGCTCCTCCAGCAGTCCGTCGCCGGGCCAGAGTGCCTGCAGCGCACCACGCACCTCCGCATTGACCTGCGGGATCACCTCGAGGAATGCCGCCGGATAGTAGCGAAGGCCGGTTTCGATCTCGTCGGAGATCTTCAGCCGGGACAACCGCACCAGCGCGGTCTGCCACAACGTGAGGATGTGCCTGCGCAGCTCCACTTCGATGTCGCGGCCGTCGTCGGTATGGGTGTGCCCGCGCATGCGCAGCCGCATGAGTTCGGTGATGCGGTGCTGGGTGTCGAAGACCGTGCGGCGTCGGGTCTCGGTGGGGTGGGCCGTGATGACCGGCGAGACCAGGGCACCCGTCAGGGCGTCGCGGACGGCGGCCGTATCGAGCTCAGCGGAATCAAGCTTGAGATACGTTGCGGCAAGGCTGCTGTTCTGCGGCGGTTCCCCGGCCGCCACATGCACCGCCCGGCGGCGCTCACGGTGGATGTCCTCGGCGACGTTGGCGAGCAGCGCGAAGTGGGTGAACGCCCGGATCACCGGGATGGCCTGGTGGACGTCGATACCGGCGAACAACCCAGCCAGTTCGCCACGGTCGATCTCGGAGCGGCGCACCCGGAAGGATTCCACCCGGGCACGCTCGACGAGGTCGAAGATCGCCTCGCCGTTCTGCTCGCGCACGGTATCGCCGAGGATCGCACCCAGCAGCCGGATGTCTTCACGCATCGGCTCGGTGGCTTCGCGCCCAACAGGCGTGCGATGCACCGATCCGATCGGTTCTAGTGCGGTGTCCGGACCGTCAGCCATGCCCTCAAGTATCGACGCATGCCGAACGGGCCGCATCGCGAGGGGCGTCCGGCCTTGACCTGACCTGCAGTTAAAGCGCACGCTGCTTACAACCACGAGGGCAAGGACGACATCATGAAAGAGCCGACGCGTGGTTGGCCGAAGGTGCCACGGGCTCCGCTGCCGACTGCCATCCTCCCGGGTCCTGTGGGATAGGCACATGCTGCGTCACGTCGATCCGCATAAGAAGCGGGGTCCGGTGTATGGGGCGATGGTGCGGTTTGGGCGTTCTCGCACCGGTCAGTTGTTCGTCCGGCATGTGGCGGCTCGGATCGACCCGTGGTTGTACCGCATAACCGGTGGACGCTTCGCGACAACGTTGGGGACCATCGTGACGGCGCCACTCACGACCACAGGCGCAAAGTCGGGTCAGCCGCGCGAGGTGCAGATCACCTATTTTCACGATGGGCGCGATGCGATCGCGGTTGCCTCGAATTACGGTGGCGCGAAACATCCGCAGTGGTACTACAACCTGATCGCTCATCCGGATTGCGAGCTGGGCGGCGAACCCTTTTCCGCGGCCGAGGTCACGGATCCGGACGAGTACGCCCGCTTGTTCGCGCTCGCCGAGCGGGTGTACGCGGGGTGGCGCGACTATCGCGTCATGACGGCGTCAGTCGGCCGTCAGATCCCGATTTTTCGCCTCGAACACCGTTGACGAGGCGGTGCGCTTGTTTAGCCGTACTTGATCTGCAGCGCCACGCCGATGATCGACACCACCCAGATCCCGGTCACGAAATAGGTGAGCCGGTCCAGGTTTTTCTCGACCACCGTGGAGCCGGACAGGCTGGACTGAACGCCACCGCCGAACAGGGTGGACAGGCCGCCACCCTTGGCGCGATGCAGCAGGACCAAGAGCACGACCAGCACACTGGTCACGACCAGGACGATCTGCAGCGCAAATTCCATGGCCGCAAGACTACCTGGTCAGGCTGGCCTCCCTGGCTCGGGGTTACGGCAGCGGTCCACCGGCGGCGATGGCCGACAGCGTCGCGAACTGCTCCCCGTCCAGCGATGCCCCGCCCACCAGGGCGCCGTCCACGTCACCCTGGGCGACGATCTCACCGACGTTCTTGGCGTTGACCGACCCGCCGTAGAGCACCCGCACGCCCGCGGCGATCTGCGGCGTCGCCAGGTTCCCGAGTTCGTCCCGGATGGCCTTGCAGACCTCCTGAGCGTCGGCCGCGCTGGCCACCCGGCCGGTGCCGATCGCCCACACCGGCTCGTAGGCGATGACGGCCTGCCCGATCTGCTCGGCCGACAGTCCGGCCAGAGAACCCCGCAACTGCTCGACGTTGTGCTCGACGTGGTTGCCGGCCTCCCTGACATCGAGGTGCTCACCGATGCACACGATCGGGGTGATGCCGTGCTTGAACGCCGCGGCCGCCTTGGCGGCGACCAGCGCGTCGTCCTCGTGGTGATAGGTGCGCCGCTCGGAGTGCCCGACGACGACGTAGCTGCAACCCAGCTTGGCCAGGAACGCCCCGCTGATCTCACCGGTGTAGGCACCCGAATCGTGCTGTGACACGTCCTGGGCGCCGTAGGTGAGACGCAGCCTGTCCCCGTCGACCAGCGTCTGCACACTGCGCAGATCGGTGAACGGCGGGATGACCGTGACGTCGACTTTGTCGAAGTACTTGTCCGGCAACGCAAATGCGATCTTCTGCACCAGCGCGATGGCCTCGAAGTGGTTGAGGTTCATCTTCCAGTTGCCGGCTATCAATGGCTTCCGTGCGGCTTTCGACACGAACCCCTCCTAGTTGAGTACGTCAATGCCGGGCAGATCTTTGCCCTCAAGGTATTCCAGCGACGCCCCACCGCCGGTGGAGATGTGCGAGAAGCCGTCCTCGGGCAGGCCGAGTTGGCGCACGGCCGCAGCCGAATCACCGCCGCCGACGACGCTGAAGGCGCCCTTGGCGGTCGCGCCGATGATGGCCTCGGCGACACCCTTGGTGCCTGCGGCGAATGCCGGGAACTCGAACACGCCCATCGGACCGTTCCAGAACACCGTCTTGGCGTTGGACAGCAGAACGCTGAACCGCTTGACCGACTCCGGTCCGATGTCCAGACCCATCTTGCCGTCGGGGATGCGGTCGGCGGCCACCGTCTCGGACTCGGCGTCTGCGGCGAACTTGTCCGCCACCACGATGTCCACCGGCAGGTGGATGACGTCACCGTAGTCGTCGAGAAGCTTCTTGCAGGTCTCGATCATCTCCTCCTGCAACAACGACGTTCCGACCGAAACCCCTTGTGCGGCAAGGAACGTGAAACACATGCCGCCGCCGATGATGAGGCTGTCGGCTTTGGTGGCCAGGTTCTCGATGACCGCGAGCTTGTCCGACACCTTGGACCCGCCGAGCACCACGGCGTACGGGCGCTCGGTTGAGCTGGTCAGCTGTTCGAGCACCTTGACCTCGGTGGCCACCAGGGTTCCCGCGTAGTGCGGCAGGATCGTGGCAACGTCATACACCGACGCCTGCTTGCGGTGCACGACGCCGAAGCCGTCGGACACGAACGCGCCCGGCGAACCGTCGGCGCCCTCGACGAGGCCGGCCAATTCCCGGGCCAGGGCCAGCCGCTCGGTGTCGTCCTTGCTGGTCTCACGCGGGTCGAACCGGATGTTCTCCAGCAACAGCACGTCACCGTCGGTCAGGCCCTCGGCGCGGGCCAGCGCGTCGGTGCCGACCACGTCACCGGCCAACTGCACGTGCCGGCCCAGATTCTCCGCCAACGCCGCAGCGACCGGCGCCAACGAGAACTTGGGGTCCGGTCCGCCCTTCGGGCGGCCGAGATGTGCGGTGACGACGACTTTGGCACCGGCCTCTGCGAGCGCCTTCAGCGTCGGAACCGACGCGATGATGCGACCCGGATCAGTGATGTCGCCGTTGTCGTCGAGCGGGACATTCAGGTCGGAGCGCACCAACACGCCCCGACCCTCTACGCCCTCGGCCAACAGGTCGGCGAGCGTCTTGACAGCCATGAGGACTAGAGCGACTTACCGACGAGTGCGACCAGATCGGCGAGGCGGTTGGAGTAGCCCCACTCGTTGTCGTACCAGGAGACGACCTTGGCCTGGTTGTCGATGACCTTTGTCAGACCCGAATCGAACAGCGAGCTGTGCGGGTCGGTGACGATGTCGCTCGACACGATCGGCGCGTCGTAGTACTTGAGGATGCCCTTGAGCGGACCCTCCGCGGCGGCCTGGAACGCGGCGTTGATCTCGGCCGCGGTGGCCGACTTCCTCAGCTCGGCGGTCAGGTCGGTCACCGACCCCGTGGGGATCGGCACCCGCAGCGCATAGCCGTCGAGCTTGCCCTTCAGTTCCGGCAGCACCAGGCCGATGGCCTTGGCGGCGCCCGTGGAGGTCGGCACAATATTGATCGCCGCGGCGCGGGCGCGGCGCAGATCCTTGTGCGGGCCGTCCTGCAGGTTCTGGTCCTGCGTGTAGGCGTGGATGGTGGTCATCAGGCCCTTGACGATGCCGAACTCGTCGTTGAGCACCTTGGCCAGCGGGCCCAGGCAGTTCGTGGTGCAGGAGGCGTTGGAGATGATGTTCTGGCTGCCGTCGTACTTGTCGTCGTTCACGCCGAGCACGATGGTGATGTCCTCGTCGGTGGCCGGCGCGGAGATGATGACCTTCTTGGCGCCCGCGTCGAGGTGGCCCTTGGCCTTGGCGGCGTTGGTGAAGATGCCGGTCGACTCGACGACGACGTCGACGCCGAGGTCGCCCCAGGGCAGGGCCGCCGGGCCTTCCTTGACCTCGAGCGACTTGATCTTGGTGTCGCCGATGACGATGGTGTCGTCGCCCTCGAGGCTGACGTCCTGCGGCAGCCGGCCGAGGATGGAGTCGAACTTCAGCAGATGCGCCAGAGTGGCGTTGTCGGTGAGGTCGTTGACCGCCACGATCTCGATGTCGGTGTTCTTGCCCTCGGCCTTCTGCGTCGCCAGGGCCCGGTAGAAGTTGCGCCCGATGCGGCCGAAGCCGTTAACGCCCACCCGGATGGTCACGTGTCTCTCCTAAACGTCGAGGGAAAGTTGCCGGTAACTGCTCGTCAGTCAGCCTAGTAGTGCCGTTGCGGGCACGTGCGGGCTGGTCATTGCCCCGGTCAAAGCGCGGCCAGGTGCTGGTCGGTGAACGGGTTGCCCAGCCAGTTCCGGCGGATCCGCTGCAGCGTGCCGTCGGCTTCCAAATCGGCCTGTGCAGCGGTGATCCGCTCCAGCAGCTCGGTGGCAGGAGCCGCCACCGCGACCGCGATGTCCTCGGTGGACAGTCTGCGTTGCACGATCTCCACCCCGGGAAGCGGCTTGACCAGCTCGTTGAGCACCGGAGTCAGCTTGATCACCGCATCACAGCCACCGGTCCTCAGATCCCGCAGCGCGTCGCGGACGCTGCCGTAGTCGTACACCCGCACCCGGGCTGCCCCGCCCCGGGCGACGAGCCGTTCGGCGATCGGCTGGCTGGTAGTGCCCCGCTCGACGCCGACGGTCAGTCCGACCAGATCATCAACTGACCGCACATGCGGCAGCCGGTTGGTATCCACGGCCAGGGCTTGCCCGGTGACCAGGTACGGCGGCGCGAACGCCGACATGCGCTGCCGCTGCGGGGTGACCGTGGTGCCGGAGATGACACAGTCGTAGACCCCTGGACCCAAGCCTTCGAAGATGCCCTCGAAGTCGGTTCCGGCGTACTCGACGAACTCGACTGTGTCGCCCAGTTTTTCCGCGATCGCGGTGATCAGGTCGACGTCCAGTCCCCCGCCGTCGGCCATGCCGTTGAACGGTGGTTCCGGTGCCGCCACACCAACCCGCAGCGTGCTCATGAGATCACCGTAACGCGCTCTGCTCAGCGTCAACGTGCGCGGCCGAGCACGTGCCGCAACGCATCGACCAGCGTGGGGTGCCGGAATCGATGCCCCTGTTGGTGAAGACGGGCCGGGACGACGCGTTGGCTGGCAACGGCCAGTTCGCGGGCGCCCTTCTCCCCCAGCAGAAGCCGGGGAGCCAGTGCCGGCACCGTCAGCACCGTCGGCCGGTGCAGAACCCGACCGAGTACGCGGGTGTACTCGATGTTGCGAACAGGTTCGGGAGCCACGGCGTTGACTGCTCCCCACAAGTCGGTATCCCACAGCGCGCGGAGGTAGACGTCGAGAAGGTCATCGACGCCGATCCACGACAGCCACTGCGTCCCGTCGCCGATCCGGCCGCCGAGGCCAAGCCTGAACAGGGGGTACAGCACCCGAAGGACCCCACCGCGGGGCGACTGCACGATGCCGGTGCGCACCCGCACGGTCCGCAGCCCGGCATGTTCGGCGGGCACCGTCGCACCCTCCCACTCGGCGACCACATCGGCGAGAAAGCCGTCGCCCCGCTCGCTGTCCTCGGTCACCGGTCGCTCCCCGGAGTTGTTGCCGTAGAACCCGACCGCGGACGCGCAGACCAGCACCGAAGGTCCGCCGGCAGTCCGAGCGGCGAGTTCGGCCAGCCGCCGCGTCGGGCCGATCCGGCTGTCGCGGATCGCGCGCTGATGAGCGTGGCTGAACCGGCCCGCGATCGACGCACCGGCAAGGTGAATGACCGCATCCACCCCGGCGAGCAGATCCGGGCTGGGATCGGCTGGATCCCATTGGCGTTCATTCGGTTTGGCCGTCGGATGGCGCACGAGTTTGACGACTCGGTGGCCGCCGGTGCTCAAAAATGCTGCCAGCGCGGAACCGACGAGTCCGGAAGATCCGGTGATGGCGACGGTCAGCGGGGCGAGACCCCGGGCCCGGGCCTGCCGGTGTGCCGCAAGGTCGTCGGCCAACTGGCGATGCCGATAGACGAACATGGGCCGAAGCGCCGACGTAGGCACGGGCGTCTCGACTCGGTCGGTCATCCGGGTCCGATCGTCGCCAACCTCGTCGAACTCGTGCGTGTGCCGCCACCTCACCACGATGCGCACCGGCAGTGAGGTCAGGCCGTCGCTGCCGATCGTGTCCACGAACTGCCTTGGCGGATCATAGGAATCAGGCTCGTGGCGAGCCACCCAGCTGAGGCCAGCCGGCAGCGCAAGGCGGGCGATACCGTCCGCGAGCGACTCGGCCTCCGCAGCCACTCGTACCGGCTGCCACGGCGGGGCGAGCCGCAGGAACGCTCCCGGCCGGGAATGCCAGGCGAACACCTCGTCGCGCGGTGCGTCGATCACCGTCGAGAACACCCGTTGGGGCGCTTTCGCTTTCACACTGGGCGGCACGACTCGCGGTCCGGATTACGCGTCGTCGAGCAGATCCGCGGTGACAGCCGACTCGGTATCGGGAATTCCATCTTGTTTCGCCTTGCGGTCGGCCATCGACAGGAGCCTTCTGATCCGTCCTGCCACAGCGTCTTTGGTCATCGGCGGATCGGCAAGCCGGCCAAGTTCCTCCAGAGACGCCTGACGGTGCTCGACCCGCAACTTGCCCGCAGCGGCGAGATGGTCGGGCACTCCGTCGCCGAGGATGTCCAGCGCCCGTTCCACCCGCGCCGCTGCTGCCACCGCGGCGCGTGCCGAACGACGCAGGTTCGCGTCATCGAAGTTGGCCAGTCGATTGGCGGTTGCGCGCACCTCACGGCGCATCCGCCGTTCCTCCCACGTCAACCGGGTGTCCTGGGCGCCCATCCGGGTCAGCAATGCGCCGATCGCCTCGCCGTCGCGCACCACCACGCGATCACTACCCCGCACTTCACGGGCCTTGGCACTGACCCCCAGCCGGCGCGCCGCACCAACCAGAGCCAGCGCGGCCTCCGGGCCGGGGCAGCTGACCTCCAACGCCGACGAACGTCCCGGCTCGGTCAACGAGCCGTGCGCCAGGAATGCCCCGCGCCACGCGGCCTCGGCATCGCCGACACTTCCGCCGACAACCTGCGCGGGCAATCCCCGCACCGGGCGCCCGCGCAGATCGAGCAGACCGGTCTGTCGGGCCAGCGCCTCACCGTCGTTGGCCACCCGCACCACATAGCGGGTGTTCTTGCGAATCCCGCTGGCGGACAGCACATGCACGACGGCGTTGTAGCCGTACAGGTCGTAAATATCCTTACGCAGCCGGCGCGCGATGATGCCGAGGTCCACCTCCGCCTCGACGACCACCCGGCCTGCGACGATGTGCAACCCGCCGGCAAAGCGCAACAGCGACGCCACCTCGGCGCGACGCGCGGTGACCGAATTGACCACGAGGCGGCTCAGCTCGTCCTTCACCTCGGCTGTCATCGCCACGGGTCGTCCCCTCTCGATCTGTTCGGTGCCGGCTCCTGACGCGGGACGTCGACCGATCTGGCGGCGGGCGTGGGAACGGTGGGCTCCTGCACGGTCCGACCGGGCGCCATCGCACGCAGCCGGACCCCCTCCAGAGCCGCGGCCAACCTCGCCGGGTCATGTAAAGGTGTACCAGGTCTCGATACGTCAGCAAACTCGACGCGGGCCTCCAAAATGTTCGCCGTTCTGCTGAGCTGCTCACGCTCGCGATCACTGGGGACCCGGCTGGCATCGACGATGATGTCATGCACGGTGAACTCGGGGGCATGCTGCGCGAGCACGTGAATATGCCGCTCAGCTGAGAATCCGGCGGTCTCACCCGGCTCCGCTGCCAGATTGAGCACCAGTGCACGCCGGGCGGTGGTTGCCCGTAGCGCCGCCACCAACTGCGGCACGAGCACATGCGGAATGACGCTGGTGAACCATGATCCGGGGCCGAGGATCACAAGATCCGCGGCCATGATCGCCTCCACCGCCTGTCGGGTGGCCGGTGGATCACCCGGCAGCAGCCGCACCCGGCGCACCTTGCCGACCGTCGTCGCGATCGCCACCTGACCGCGAATCACCCGGCTCATCCGCGGGTCGGACTCCAGCCCCGCGACGTCCGCCTCGATCTGCAGTGCGATAGGGCACATCGGCAGCACCCGGCCCTTCACGCCCAAGATGCGCCCCAACTCATCGAGGGCGGCAACCGGATCGGCCAGTACCTCGTTGAGACCGGCCAGCATCAGGTTCCCGATCGGATGGCCGGCAAGCGCACCGCTGCCACCGAACCGATGCTGGATGATAGTCGCCCACAATTGACCGTGCGGACTGTCAGACGCCAACGCCGCCAACGCCATTCGCAGATCACCCGGCGGCACGATGTCAAGCTCACCGCGCAGCCGCCCCGACGAGCCGCCGTCATCGGCGACTGTCACCACAGCGGTCACATGGGGAGTCAGCCGACGGGCGGCCGACAACGTGGCGTACAACCCGTGCCCACCACCCAGAGCGACGATTCGTGGGCTCATTCGCGGCCCAGGTCCCGGTGCAGCACCCGCACCGTAAGTCCGTCTCCACCCTCCAACTGCTCCGCCAGCGCTTCCGCGATCGCGACGCTGCGATGTTTGCCGCCGGTGCAGCCGATGGCGACGGTCATATAGCGCTTCCCTTCTCGGCGATATCCGGCGATCACAACGTCCAACAGCCGATGGTAGGTGGCAAGAAACTCCCCGGCGCCCGGCTGACCGAGCACGTACGCCCGCACATCGGGATGCTGGCCGGTATGCGGGCGCAGTTCATCGACCCAATGCGGGTTCGGCAGAAACCGCACATCCATCACCGTGTCGGCGTCCATCGGCAAGCCGTACTTGTAGCCGAACGACTCCACCGTCACATTCGTATAGGCAACGGTCTCACCGCCGAAAGCCCGCTCGATGCTCTCCCGCAACGCGGGCACCGACAATTTCGAGGTGTCGATCACCAGGTCCGCCGCCGCGCGCACCGGCGCCAGCATCGCCCGCTCGGCAGCAATCCCCTCGGCCAGGGTCTGATTGCCCTGCAGCGGATGACTCCGCCGGTTCTGCTCGTATCGGCGCACCAGGATGTCGTCGGAAGCCTCCAGAAACAGCACCCGCGGTGCGATGTTCTTGGTCGCCAGATCATTGCGCACCCAGTCCAGGTCACCGGTGAATCCCCGCGACCGCACGTCCATCACCACCGCCAGCTGAGTGATGCGGGATCCGGCCGCCAATCCAAGTTCCACCATGCGGGCGATCAGTTCCGGCGGCAGATTGTCTGCGACATACCAGCCGAGGTCCTCCAGTACTTTGGCCGCCGTACCGCGCCCGGCACCAGACAGTCCGGTCACCAGCACAACGTCGATACCCGACTCCTCGTCGCCGTTGGCCATGCCGCTGTCAATGCCCCTGTCGTGGCTGCCGCCGTGCAAATTTCCGGTCATGCGCGATCGGCCTGCTCGCCGTCGTTCATCCCCGAACCTGTCATAACCCTGAGTCGATCATCCTCGATAACCGTTGCGGGCGCCCCTGAATCGCTCAGCCCGTCGTCCTGGCCTGCCTGCGGCTCGATCGGCGGCTCGCCGCTCGGCTCGATTGGCGGCTCGCCGCCGAGCGCCGCGAGGACGGCCCGTGCCGTCGCCACCCCGATACCCGGCACTGCGGTTATCTCCTCCACTGTGGCCTCCTTGAGCCGGGCAACCGACCCGAAATGCACCACCAGCGCCTTGCGGCGATGTTCCCCCAGCCCGCGAACCGAATCGAGCACAGACGCCGTCATTCGCTTCGACCGTTTGCTGCGGTGGTAGCTGATCGCGAACCGGTGCGCCTCGTCGCGCACCCGCTGCAACAAATACAAGCCTTCACTGTTGCGCGGGAAAATCACCGGATCCGGCTCAGAGGGTACCCACACCTCCTCGAGCCGTTTCGCCAGACCGATAACCGCGACATCGTCCACGCCGAGTTCGTCGAGCACTGCCGCCGCCGCATTGACCTGAGGGGCGCCGCCGTCGACCACGAACAGGTTCGGCGGATAGGCGAACCGTCGGGGACGGTGCTCAGCGCTGACGTCGGGCTGTGTGTCTGAAACATGCCGCAGAAAGCGCCGCCGGGTCACCTCCGCGATCGAGGCGACGTCATCGGACCGGCCGCTGCCGGCCGCTTCGCGGATCGCGTAATGGCGGTAATCCGACTTGCGTGGCAACCCGTCCTCGAACACCACCAGGGACGCCACCACGTCGGTGCCCTGCACATGGCTGATGTCCACACACTCGATGCGCAGTGGCGCGGCGGCGAGGCCGAGTGAATCCTGAATGCTCTGCAATGCTTCCGATCTCGCGTTGAAATCTCCAGCACGCTTGAGCTTGTGCTGCGTCAACGCCTCATGCGCATTGCGCTGCACCGTCTCCGCCAATGCACGCTTGTCCCCACGCACCGGGACGCGCAAGTTGACCCGCGAACCACGCAGCCCCGACAGCCACGTGGCCAACTCTTCGGCATTGGGCGGCAACACCGGAACCAGCACCTGACGCGGCACCGGATTGGTGGCCTCGTCTGCGGCGCCGCCGAGTTCAGCCTGCTCACCGTAGAACTGGGTGAGAAACTGCTCGACCAACTGCTCCTGCCCCGATTGCTCCGGGTCACCGGACTTTTCGACGATCCAGCCGCGCTGGCCGCGCACCCGGCCGCCGCGGACGTGGAACACCTGCACGGCCGCCTCAAGCTCATCGTCGGCAAACGCCACCACGTCCGCGTCAGTGCCGTCGCCGAACACCACCGCCTGCTTCTCCAGGGCCCGCTTCAGCGCAGAGATGTTGTCCCGCAGGCGCGCCGCCCGTTCGAAGTCCAATTCCTCAGCCGCAGCGACCATCTGAGTTTCCATATCGCGGGCCAGCCGGTCGGTCTTGCCCGCCAGGAAATCGCAGAAGTCCAGAACAATCCGGCGGTGCTCCTGGGCAGTGACCCGGCCGACGCACGGTGCCGAGCACTTGTCGATGTAGCCGAGCAGACAGGGCCGGTCGATCTGCTTGTGCCGCTTGAACACTCCAGCCGAGCACGTCCGCGCAGGAAACACTCGGGTGAGCAGGTCAAGTGTCTCGCGGATGGCCCAGGCGTGCGAGTACGGCCCGAAGTACCGGACCCCCTTGCGGCGCGGACCGCGATACACCATCAACCGGGGATACTCCTCGTTGAGGGTCACGGCCAGCACCGGATACGACTTGTCGTCGCGGTAGCGGATATTGAATCGCGGATCGAACTCCTTGATCCAGTTGTACTCAAGCTGCAGCGCCTCGACTTCGGTGTTGACCACCGTCCACTCGACACTGCCCGCGGTCATCACCATTTGCCTGGTGCGCGGCGCCAGGCCCGCGAGGTCGGCGAAGTACGACGTCAGCCTGCTTCGCAGACTCTTGGCCTTCCCGACATAGATGACCCGCCCGTGTGGATCCCGGAACCGGTACACACCCGGCTGCACCGGTATCGATCCGGGCGCCGGCCGGTACGTCGCTGGATCGGGCACGGTTTCCAGGTTACTGCCGCGATCCGACGGAACTCCGCTACCGTCGAAGAGTGCGATTGCTGGCGTCCACACGTTCGGTCATCGCCCTGCTCAGTGGTCTGGTCCTGATCGCCGGGGGGTGCGCCGACAGCCCCCAGCGTCCTACCAGGACCGTTGCGGGCCCGTGCGAGATCGCGTCCAACGGCACCCCCATACCCAAGCCACCCGAATTGTCGGCACCCACGACACCACCCCCAATGTCGGCACCGCCGACACCTCCCGAATTGTCGGCACCGCCGACACCTCCCGAATTGTCGGCACCGCCGACGTCACGCGACCTGGCTACCAAACCCGAAGTCGCCACCGGCTACCGCAGCGATATGACCGCGGTGCGGACGTCCAGATACGCAGTCGCCACCGCCAACCCGCTGGCCACCGAGGCGGCCTGCAAGGTGCTGCGCGATGGCGGCACCGCGGCCGACGCGCTGGTGACCGCGCAGGCGATGCTCGGACTGGTGGAGCCGCAAGCGTCCGGAATCGGCGGCGGTGGCTTCCTGCTGTACTTCGACGCCGCGGCGGGCGAGGTACACGCCTACGACGGCCGTGAGACCGCCCCCGCCGCCGCCACCGAGAACTACCTCCGGTGGATCTCCGACACCGACCGCACCGCACCGCGGCCCGATGCCAGGGCGTCGGGACGCTCGATCGGGGTGCCGGGCATCGTGCGTTTGCTCGACGAGGTGCATCGACAGTTCGGCAAGAAAACGTGGCGTGACCTGTTCTCTCCAGCCGTGACGATCGCCGATCGCGGCTTTGACGTCAGCCCGCGCCTGGCCGCCGCGATCGAAGATGCCGCAGCCCAACTTCGGCTGGATCCGGCCGCGGCCGAATTCTTCCTGAACCCGGACGGATCCCCCAAGCCGGTAGGCACCCGCCTGACCAACCCGGCGTACTCAAAGACCCTGGGCGCCATCGCATCCGAAGGGGCCCGAGCGTTCTACACCGGCGACATCGCGCAGGCGATCATTGCGTCGGCCGGCGACACGGCGGGCGGACGGACCCCTGGGCTTCTGACCGAGCAAGACCTCGCCGGCTACACCGTCAAACGGCGTGACCCGTTGTGCACCACCTACCGCGGGCGCGAGCTCTGCGGGATGCCACCACCATCGTCCGGAGGCATAGCGGTGGCCGCGACCCTCGGGATGCTGGAGCACTTCGCGATGAGCGAACACAAGCCCACCGACATCGACCTCAACGGCGGACGGCCCGACGTTCTGGGCGTGCATCTGATCTCCGAAGCCGAACGCCTCGCCTACGCCGACCGGGACCGTTTTGTCGCCGACACCGACTTCGTCCCGCTGCCAGGCGGATCGCCCGAGACTCTGCTGAGCAACGCCTACCTCACCGGGCGCGCCGCGCTGATATCCGAGCAACACACGATGGGCGTCGCGCAGCCGGGCGACTTCGGCCCCCCGATCACCGCTCCTCCACCGCCCGAACACGGCACGAGCCACGTGAGCATCGTCGACAGCTACGGCAACGCGGCAGCCCTGACCACCACCGTCGAATCCGCGTTCGGCTCGTTCCACATGGTGGACGGATTCCTGCTGAACAATCAACTCACCGACTTCGCCGCCGAGCCGATCAGCCCGGAAGGCACTCCCGTCCCCAACCGGGTGGAACCCGGCAAACGACCGCGCAGCACCATGGCCCCCACGTTGGTTTTCGACAAGGGAGCGGCCCACCCGCCCGGGTCCAGGGGCCCGCTGTATGCGGTGCTGGGTTCGCCGGGCGGCTCGGTCATCATCCAGTTCGTCGTCAAAACCATTGTCGGCCTCGTGGATTGGGGGCTCGACCCGCAGCAGGCGGTCTCCATGGTCGACTTCGGTGCCGCCAACACGCCCAAGACGAATGTCGGTGGCGAACATCCGATCGTCAACACCGCCGACAACGGGAACCACGACCCGCTGGTACAGGGTCTGCGTGCCCTCGGCCACGATGTCGACCTCGCCGACCAGTCCAGCGGACTCTCGGTGATCGTGCGCGCCCAACCAGGTTGGGTGGGCGGAGCCGACCCGCGTCGCGAGGGACTGGTGATGGGCGATCCCGGTTGATGCACGCCCGCCCGATCACACAGGTGACACGACTGACCGAGGCGGACTGGCGCCTGTTCTCCCACCTTCGCTTGCGTGCCCTGGCAGATTCCTTGACCATCAAGGATCCGCATTATCGGCAGGAAGCCAGATTCACTGCGGCGCAATGGCGCAGGCGGCTACGCGACCACGCCCAGTTCGCCGTGATGGTCAACGGGAGGGCGGTGGGCCTCATCGGCGCCCAGCAGCAGGAGGCCGAGACGATCTACCTCTACTCGCTCTGGGTCGATCCGACGGCCCGCGGCTACGGCCTGGCTCGCCAGCTGATCAACGCCGCGGTGGAATGGGCGCGCGGGCGCCACGCCCATACCGTGCGACTGCGGGTCGCCAGCGCCAATACGGTCGCCCGCTGGGTGTACGAAAGCCTGGGCTTCGGCGTGTCCGATGCTCAGACATCAACAACGGCCGAAGAACTGGCGATGACGCTGAAGGTCAGCTGAGGTCAGACCGGTACCGGCCGATCAACTCTCGGACCCGGTTCATCGCCTCCACCGCACGCCCTTTGTCGATCGCCTGGATCGCCATCACCGGGATGTACTCGTCATCCGGAAGATCGACGCGGGCCCAGCGTGCGCCCTGTGGAAATGACACGCCGACGACATCGGGCCACGGAATCAGCCGGTAGCTCACGAGATTCCGCACCGACACCCCGGACGGCCCCACCCGCAACCGCGGTCGGGCGAACATCGTCACCGCACAGGCGATGATTGCCCCGAGCAATGCGATCGCCACCTGATCGGCAGTCTGAAAGACGACACCGCTGGATCCGACTTTCAGCAGCGCCCCCACAGTGACGTGCGCCGCGAAGATGACCAGCGCCGCGCCGTACGCGAAAAACGGTGTGCGGTATGGCCGGATCTCGACGTCCCAGGTTTCTTCCGTCATCTGACCGGTCACGCGCGTGCGCGCAGTTCGCGCAACGTCAGCGCGGTCGACAGCGCCGCCGCTGCCGCCTGCGCACCCTTGTCCTCGGTCGACGCGGGCAGACCTGCCCGGTCGAGCGCCTGCTGCTCGTTGTCGGTGGTCAATACCCCGTTGGCGACCGGGGTGGACGCATCCAGCGACACTCGGGTCAGGCCCTGGGTGACCGCGTCACACACATAGTCGAAGTGTGGTGTCTGACCGCGGATCACCACACCCAGCGCCACCACCGCGTCATGAGTTGCCGCCAAAGCCTGTGCCACCACCGGAATTTCGATCGCACCCAGAACCCGCACCACGGTCGGCTCAGCGATACCGGCATCGGCGGCGACCTTGCGCGCACCGTCGAGCAGGGCATCGCAGATCTGGGTGTGCCAGGTGCTGGCCACGATCGCCAGCTTCACATTCGCCGCGTCGAGCTGAGGCAGATCGGGAACTCCTGCGCCTCCACTCATTTGTCGTCTCCGACGACGCCGCTCGCCGTTCCCTCGGAATCCGTCGGGCTCTGCGGCCGCCGGTCACCG
Source organism: Mycolicibacterium sp. XJ870 (assembly GCF_053483975.1). Taxonomy (NCBI): domain Bacteria; kingdom Bacillati; phylum Actinomycetota; class Actinomycetes; order Mycobacteriales; family Mycobacteriaceae; genus Mycobacterium; species Mycolicibacterium sp. XJ870. Next base: position 1,877,437 of record NZ_JBEFTI010000001.1, on the reverse strand, counting down.
AGTAGGTACACGGCCTCGTCGTAGTCGTCCATGCTCACCGCTTCGTCGTAGTCGTCCAGGCCCACGAGGTCATGGCCCATCCGATCCCGTTTGGTCATCAGGTAACGAATGTTGTCCGCATTGGCCCGCACCGGCAACGCCACCCGTTCGATGATGTGCAGGCCGTATCCGTCCAGCCCAACCCGTTTGGCAGGGTTGTTGGTCAGCAGGCGCATCGACCGGATACCGAGATCGACGAGTATCTGTGCACCGATGCCGTAATCGCGCGCATCGGCAGGCAATCCGAGTTTGAGGTTGGCGTCGACGGTGTCGTCACCGGCGTCCTGCAATTGGTAGGCCTGCAACTTGTGCATCAGGCCGATGCCGCGCCCTTCGTGCCCGCGCATGTAGAGCACCACGCCGCGGCCCTCCCGGGCCACCATCGCCATCGCCGCATCCAACTGCGGCCCGCAGTCGCAGCGCCGCGATCCGAACACGTCACCGGTCAGGCATTCGGAGTGCACCCGCACCAAAACGTCGTGACCGTCGCTGTGCGGCCCGGCGATCTCGCCACGGACCAACGCGACATGCTCGACGTCCTCGTAGATGCTCTTGTATCCCACCGCACGGAACTCACCGTGCCGGGTGGGGATCCGCGCCTCGGCGATGCGCTCGACGTGCTTCTCGTGCTTGCGCCGCCATTCGATCAGGTCGGCAATCGAGATCAACGCCAGATCGTGGTCATCGGCGAACACCCGCAATTCATCGGTGCGGGCCATGTCGCCTTCGTCCTTCTGGCTGACGATCTCGCAGATCGCCCCCGCAGGCTGCAGCCCCGCCAACCGCGCCAGGTCGACCGCGGCTTCGGTGTGGCCCGGGCGGCGCAGTACTCCACCGTCCTTGGCGCGCAAGGGAACCACGTGACCAGGCTTGCTGAAGTCCTCGACGACGGCGGCCGGATCAGCCAGTGCCCGCATGGTTGTGGCCCGGTCGGAGGCCGAAATACCAGTCCCCACACCCTTTTTCGCATCCACGGTGACGGTGTAGGCGGTGCCGTGCTTGTCCTGGTTGACCGCATACATCGGCAGCAGGCCCAGCCGGTCACAGATCTCGCCGTCGAGCGGCACGCACAGATATCCCGACGTGTAGCGCACCATGAACGCAACCAGTTCGGGGGTAGCCTTTTCCGCGGCGAAGATGAGATCGCCCTCGTTCTCGCGGTCCTCGTCATCGATCACGACCACGGCCTTGCCCGCCGCGATGTCGGCTATCGCCCTCTCGACGGAATCGAGCCTGGTCATGTTTGCCACCTTGCTTGTTTCACTGCCGGATTCCATCGTGGAACCCTCGCCATCGACTCCAGTATGAACCACCGAAAACCCGTGGTTATTGCCAGCTCTTACTGACCGGGACCGGCCATCAACCGCTCGACGTACTTCGCGATGATGTCGACCTCGAGGTTCACGGTCGTATCCACCGACGCCTGACCGAGTGTGGTGAGCTCACGCGTCGTCGGAATCAACGACACCTCAAACCAATCGCCACCGACCGCAGAGACCGTCAGCGACACTCCGTCGACGGTGATCGAGCCCTTCTCCACCACATAGCGCGACAGGCTGGGCGAAAGCCCAATCCGCACCACTTCCCAGTGCTCGAAGGGCGTGCGCGAAATCACAGTGCCGGTACCGTCGACGTGGCCCTGGACGATGTGACCACCGAGCCGGCTGTTGACGGCCGCGGCCCGCTCCAAGTTGACCCGGCTACCCACCCCGACATCGGCCAGGCTGGAACGATTGAGGGTCTCCCCCATCACGTCGGCGGTGAACGCACCGTCGGGCAAGACCTCCACGACGGTCAGACAGACGCCGTTCACCGCGATCGAATCGCCGTGGCCGGCGTCGGCCGTGACGACGGGCCCGCGGATGGTGAAACGGGCGGCGTCGGCCAACTCTGTCTTGTCGACCAGGACACCCAGCTCTTCAACGATTCCGGTGAACACGCCGACCAGAGTATTCAGTGGGCGACCGGTTGGAGAAAACAGTCGGTCGTAGGAAGCCTCTACGATGCAGTCATGCAGACGCGCCCACGCTTCGCAGTCCAGTCCTTACTCGCCATCATGTTCACCGCCGTTGCGCTGGTCGCCGGGTGTTCGTCGTCCTCGGAGACGTCCGACGCCCCGCTGCCTGACGCCGCCACGCTGCTGCAGGATTCCACGGCGACGACCAAGAGCCATCAGAGCGTTCACCTGCTGCTCACCGTGCAGGGAAAGATCGACGGACTGCCGGTCGAGAAGCTCGACGGTGACCTGACCAACGCCCCGGCTGTCGCTGCGCAGGGCACCGCGGACCTCATCGCGTTCGGCCAGCGGATCGCCGACGCGCAGTTCGTGGTCGCCGAAGGTGACCTGTACGCGGCGCTGACGCCCGGTGATCCGCTGTCCAACTACGGGCCGGCCGCCAATATCTACGACGTCTCGGCGATCCTGAACCCCGATACCGGTCTGGCCAATGTGTTGGCGAACTTCTCCGATGCCAAATCCGACGGCCGCGAAGCCATCAACGGCACCGAGGCGGTCCGCGTGACCGGCAATGTGAGCGCTGATGCCGTGAACAAGATCGCCCCGCAGCTGGAGGCGACCGGCCCGGTCCCCGCAGCGGCATGGATCACCGAGGACGGGGACCACACGCTGCTGCAGGCCAAGCTGGAGCCGTCGCCCGGCAACAGCGTCACCATGACGCTGTCCGACTGGGGTAAGCAGGTCACCGTCACCAAGCCCGCTCCCTGATGCGTGCCGCTGAAGCGGTGACATCCCGCGGGAACCGCACGATCGCGATCAGCGCAGGCAGCCTTGCGGTGCTGCTCGGCGCCCTCGACACCTATGTCGTGATCACGATCATGGTCGACATCATGAAAGACGTCGGCATCGCGATAAACCAGATTCAGAAGGTGACCCCGATCATCACGGGTTACCTGCTCGGTTACATCGCGGCCATGCCGCTGCTTGGCCGGGCATCGGATCGGTTCGGGCGCAAGATGCTGATCCAGGTGGGCCTGGCCGGATTCGCGATCGGCTCGATCGTCACCGCCCTGTCGGGCGACTTGACGATGCTGGTCATCGGCCGCGTCATCCAGGGCACCGCCAGCGGTGCCCTGCTGCCCGTCACGTTGGCGCTGGCCGCCGATCTGTGGTCGGCCCGCAACCGCGCCGGCGTGCTGGGCGGGGTTGGTGCCGCCCAGGAGTTGGGCGCCGTGCTGGGCCCGGTGTACGGCATCGCGCTGGTGTGGCTGTTCAACCATTGGCAGGCGGTGTTCTGGGTCAACGTGCCGCTGGCCGTCGTCGCGATGGTGATGATCCACTTCAGCCTGCCGCCCAGGGACAAGGACCGGCCAGCGGAGAAGGTCGATGTCGTAGGCGGCCTGCTACTCGCGGTCGCGCTGGGGTTGGCCGTCGTGGGCCTGTACAACCCGGCCCCGGACGGCAAGCAGGTGCTGCCCAGCTGGGGCCTGCCGGTACTGATCGGTGCGCTGGTCGCCGCGGTGGCGTTCTTCGCGTGGGAGAAGGTCGCCAAGACCCGGCTGATCGACCCCGCGGGTGTGCATTTCCGACCCTTCCTGGCGGCGCTGGCCGCGTCGCTGTGCGCCGGTGCGGCGTTGATGGTCACGTTGGTCAACGTCGAACTGTTCGGGCAGGGCGTGCTCGGTCAGGACCAGAACCACGCTGCCTTCCTGCTGCTGCGTTTCCTGATCGCGCTGCCCATCGGCGCGCTGATCGGCGGTTGGCTGGCCACCCGGATCGGCGATCGGATCGTCACGTTCCTCGGATTGATGATCGCCGCAGGCGGCTTCTGGCTTGTCTCGAAATGGACGGTGGACGTCCTGGCCGCGCGCCACGATCTCGGCCTGTTCAGCCTCCCGGTGCTCGACACGGATCTGGCGATCGTGGGTCTGGGGCTGGGTCTTGTGATCGGTCCGCTCACCTCGGCCACACTGCGGGTGGTGCCCGCCGCGGAGCACGGCATCGCTTCGGCGGCCGTGGTGGTCTCACGGATGATCGGCATGCTGATCGGCATCGCCGCACTGTCCGCATGGGGCCTGTACCGGTTCAATCAGCATCTGGCGAGTCTGGCCGCCGCGAGCAACACGGGCAGCATGTCGCTGGCCGAGCGGCTGTCCGCTCAGGCCGGGCGGTATCGCGAGGCCTACGTGATGATGTACGGCGACATCTTCACTATCGCCGCCGTCGTCTGTATCGTCGGCGCGCTCTTGGGATTGTTGATCAGTGGGCGGCACGAGCACGCCGACGACGAGGCCCTGCCACCGCGCACGGGCCCGCTCGCCGTCGATCAGGACCCGCCGACCGAGCTGCTGGATCTGCCGACGCAGGTACTTCCGTCACACGCCGCGGACGACACGGTTCAGCTACCTGAACAGGAACCGCCGGGCCGGCACCGCGCTCGGTGAGGTCAGCAGCGTTCCACCCCGGGGCGTAGCCGCCGCAGTTCTTGTTCGGGCTGCGGCGGCCTGTCGGGAAACGCGATGCGCAGCGGCGCGCACACCAGTGTCCGAACAGCACGCGGCGTCAGCGGAGATGTACTGAGCCAGTCCTGCAGTGCAGTCATGGTGGTGGTCCTTTGCTCGTGTTCACTTAGCGCAAATTCAGCAGTGAACGCGCTTTGGCACGAGTGTACCGAGATGTCGGCCGCAAGCGTGGAGCGTGAATCCGGCTGTTCGCGTTGGGCAGTGGGTAACCCACGGTTCACCAAGCGTTCAACAGGTCGTTGTTCGACGCCCCCCGCTGACCGGACAGGTCAGTTGGGCACCAGGCTCAACAACACATCCGGACCGAGCGACTCGATACCGTCGAACCGCCAGCGCTGAGCGTGCACGATGCTGAGGACCCCGACGTCGTTGACCGCAGTTATCGGTCCCCCCAACAGGATCGGCGCCACGTACGCCAGGATGCGGTCAACCAGTCCTGCGCGCAGGAAGGCACCCGCCAACGTGGGCCCGCCCTCCAACACGACGTCGGTGCGGTCGGCGAGTGACCTCATCACTTCGCGCGGGTCGTGGGTGCGGATCACCATGGTACGCGAGTCGTCGTTGAGTACCCTTGCGTCCGAAGAGATTTCCCGCTCGCCCACCACGACGCGCAGCGGCTGCCGCTGCGCCAAACTGCCGTCGGCGAGCCGTGCGGTCAGGGACGGATCATCGAAGAAGACGGTTCCGGTACCAACCACGATGGCGTCGGCAACCGCACGCCGGCGGTGCACGTCCGCTCGGGCGGCTTCGCTGGTGATCCATTGACTTGAGCCGTCAGCGGCGGCGCTTCGGCCGTCCACACTGGTGGCGAACTTCCACGTGACATGCGGCAGTCCGGTGCGTTGCTTGTGCAGCCATTCCCGCAGCGGGCCACGCGCCACCTCGTCGGCCAACATCCCGGAGACGATCTCGATGCCCGCTTCGGCCAGCCGCGCTGTGCCGCCTGCCGCGACCGGGTTCGGATCGCTGCAGGCGTAGACCACTTTCGAAACCCCTGCCTCGACAAGGGCTTTCACGCAAGGCGGAGTCCGGCCGTGATGGTTGCACGGTTCCAGGGTGACGACTGCGGTGCCACCGGTGGCGCGCCGACCTGCCTCCCGTAATGCCATCACCTCGGCGTGCGGCCCGCCCGTCGGCTGCGTCCCGCCTACTCCGGCGACCTGCCCATCGCGGTCTAGAATCACCGCGCCGACTGGTGGATTGGGGTATGTAGAACCCTTGACCCGCTCGGCCTGCTCGATGGCCAGCCGCATCACGGCCTCGGGTTCAGCGGTCACAATGTCAGGTGCTTGGATGCGCTCGCGGCCTGCTGGCGCAGCGATTTCACCGCCGCGGCCGGATCCGCCGCGCTGTACACAGCCGACCCGGCGACGAAGCAGTCGACCCCAGCTTCGGCGGCCTGCTCGATGGTATCGGTGTTCACGCCACCGTCGATTTCCACCACAACGGTGAGTTCACCGGAATCCACGAGCCGGCGTGCGGTGCCCACCTTCGCGAGCACTTCGGGGATGAAACTCTGCCCACCGAAACCTGGCTCCACCGACATCACCAGCAAGGTGTCGAACTCCCGCAAAATCTCCAGGTACGGCTCCAGCGGCGTGCCGGGTTTCACCGACAGACCCGCCTTGGCACCGGCAGCGCGGATGTCACGCGCCACCCCGACCGGATTGTCGGTGGCCTCGGCGTGGAACGTGACGTTGTATGCGCCAGCCTCGGCGTACGGCGGTGCCCAGCGCTCCGGATCCTCGATCATCAGATGGCAGTCCATCGGAATATCGGTGACCTTGAGCAGCGATTCGACGACCGGCAGGCCGAGTGTCAGGTTGGGGACGAAGTGGTTGTCCATCACGTCGACGTGCAGCCAGTCGGCGCCGCCCACCACGGCAACCTCGTCGGCGAGCCGCGCGAAGTCCGCGGACAGGATGGAGGGCGCGATCAGCGGAGTCTTTCGCTCCTGGCGTGCGCGGGTTTCTGCCATGGCGCTCAGCCTATCGTTCTGATCTTCGGGCCTACGCTCACTGGACCCGCAGCGCGGCAGCGAACATCGCATCGGTCCCGTGCAGGTGCGGCCACAACTGGACGTGGGGCCCGTCTCCGAGCCCATCCACCGGAGCGAACAACGGTCGCGCATCCACCTGCGTCACCGGGTGGCGGCGGACCGCATCAGCCAGCACGCCAACGGTCTCGGCCAAGTGCGGTGAGCAGGTGGCATACAGCACCACACCACCCGGGCGAGTCAGTTCGATGGCAGCGGCCAGAAGCTCACGCTGCAATTTCGCCAGCCCCGGAACGTCGCCGGGCTGTCGACGCCAGCGTGCCTCCGGGCGGCGGCGCAACGCTCCCAGCCCGGTGCAGGGCGCATCCACCAACACCCGGTCGAAGCCCGGCTCAAGCCCGGATTCGCGGCCATCGACCCGATGCACGTCCACGTCGAGCCCGCGGGTGTTCTCCTCGACCATGTCGGCGCGCCGATCCCCCGGTTCGACCGCGGTCACCCCTGCTCCCGAGGCTGCGCCGATAGCGGCCAGCAGCGCTGTCTTGCCGCCCGGTCCGGCGCACAGGTCCAGCCAGCGGCCGTTGTCCGGCCCGTCGACTTCGGCCATCGTGAGCGCCCGCGCCACCAACTGGCTGCCCTCGTCCTGGACCAAAGCGGCGCCCTCGCGAACAGCCTGCAGCCGCCCCGGATCCCCTCCGGACAGGTACACCGCGTAGGGCGAATACCGGCCGACGGTGCCGTCCGTCTGCGCCGCCAACTCGTCGGCGGACATCGCGGTGGGCCGGGCCGCAAGGTGCACGACGGGCCGTTCGTCATCACTGGCCAGGAGGGCGTCGAGCTGTCCGGCTTGAGCACCGAGCGCATCGGTGAATGCCTGGGCGATCCACCGCGGATGCGCGTGCACGAATGCGGCGTGCCCGACCGGGTCGGTGGCGGAGGACGGGGCCAACTCCTCAGTCCACGACTGCTCGTCGCGCGACGCGATGGTGCGCAGTACACCGTTTACGAAACCCGCACGGACGGAATCGAATTCGATGCCGGCTTGCTCGACGGTGGTGGACACCGCGGCGTGTGGCTCGACCCGGGTGCGCAGCAACTGATAGGTGCCGAGCCGAAGCAGTTCGAGCAGCACCGGGTCGATCCGTTCGACCGGACGACCGGCAGCCCGTTCGATGACTGCGTCGAGAAGGCCCTTGGTCCGGCACGCGCCGTAGGTCAACTCGGTGGCGAAGGCGGCGTCCCGGCCCTCGATGCCGCGTTCCCGCAGCAGCGCGGGCAGCGCCAGGTTGGCGTACGAGTCCCGTTCCGAGACGGCGCGCAGCACGTCGAACGCCGCCTGCCTGGCCGGATCGAGCGGCTTTCGCCGGGTCGGACGTTTGCCCGGCCGCCGATCAGAAGGTCTGGTCATGACGCTCGCACCGTTTCCTCAAGACGAGCGCCGCGAGCCCAGTCGGCGGCGTTCATCAGCTTCTTCCCCGGCGGCTGGATCTGACCCAGCCGCACCGGATGCGAGCCGGTTCCGACCTGGACGATGTTCCGGTCCACCTGAATCACACCGGGCGGCAAGGGATTTGCCGACTCCTCCACGGTGACCGGGCCGATCTTGACGCGAAGGTCGCCGATCATCGTCCAGGCTCCGGGATTAGGGGTCACCGAGCGAATGCGACGATCGACGACATGTGCGGGCAGATCCCAGCGCACCCTGGCCTCCTCGACGGTGATCTTCGGCGCCACGGTGACCCCGTCCACGGGCTGCGGCACCGCCGTCAACGACCCGTCAGCGATGCCGTCCAACGTGGCCTCCAGTAGCGCAGCCCCTGAAACGGCAAGCCGGTCAAGAAGATCGCCCGCAGTATCGGTACCCCGGACGGTTTCGGTGACAACGCCGTATACCGGGCCGGAGTCCAGCGCCGGTTCGATCTGGAACGTTGTCGCCCCGGTGACCGAATCACCGGCTGCGATGGCGGCCTGCACCGGCGCCGCCCCGCGCCAGGCAGGTAGCAACGAGAAGTGCAGATTGACCCAACCGTGCCGGGGAACCGCCAGCAGGCGTTTGCTCAGCAGCGCACCGTAGGCCACCACGGCGCAGCAGTCCGGCGCCAGGTCGGTCAGCTCGGCAACGAACTCGTCGCCGTTGGGCCGGGCGGGACGCAGGAGCGGGATGTCATGTTCGATGGCCAGCCGCGCCACTGGTGACGGTGCGGGTTTGCCGCGCCGACCGGCCGCCGCATCCGGGCGGGTCAGCACCGCCACCACATCGTGGTTGGGAGATTCGATCAGTCGCCGTAGGGCCGGCACTGCCGGCTCGGGTGTACCAGCGAAGACGAGACGCACCGGCCCAGTCTATGGATGCACAGTGGGACACACCCACCGGTACCGTCTGCCCTGTTCCCCTACCCGATGTGCAGCGGGTCGATCTGCACGCGGGACGGCTCCTGATCGTGGCGGGCGCTCAGCACCGCGCTTGCCCGTCGCAACGCGGCCGCGAGCGCCAGGCCCCCGTCGCGCGGCGCTCGCACAAGCATCCGGCTGACCTCGGCCTCGGCGGCCACACCCGGCGGTCTGCGGGCCCCGGGCGGCAACTCCACCGGCCCGAGCTGTTCGGCGGCCTCCGGTAGCTGCGCGGTCTCCAACAGCGCCTTGACCGCCTCCGAGGCGCCGTCGACGGCGGCCATGTGGACAGCCGGCGGCAAGCCCACCTCGCCGCGGCCGTCGAGCTCGATGTCGGCGTGGCCGACCGGGTCCCAGCGGATCAGCGCTTGCACAGTAGGGATGGCGGATTCTGCGACGACGGCCACCACACCGCCGTCGCTGCCCGGCCGCACCAGGGCCGCCGCAGCCATCCACCGGCGCAGCGTGTCCTCGGCGGCGCGCAGATCTTGGCGGCCCAGCAACGCCCAGCCGTCGAGCAGCAGCGCCGCGCCGTAACCACCGTCGGCGGCCGGTTCCGCGCCGGGGGTGCAGACCACCAGCGCCGGCCCGTCCTCCACCGTGGCCACCATGGCGTCCCCACCCGACGTGATCACCGTCGTGCCGGGAAACGCGCGGCCGAGCTCCTCGGCGGTGCGCCGCGCCCCGACCACGACGGCCCGCACGGCGTCGGAACCGCAACGAGCGCAACGCAATGCGGGTTCGGCGCGACCGCACCACCGACATTCCGCGGCGGAGCTGTCGCCGGCCAGCGCCAGGGGTCCGGTGCAGTGCCGGCACCGAGTGACGGTGCGGCACTTGGCGCAGGCCAGCGCGGGCACGTACCCGCGTCGGGGTACCTGAATGAGCACGGGACGCCCGGCCTGCAGTGCCGAGCGGGCGGCCTGCAGCGCCATCGACGGCAGCCGCGCGGTGCGCGCCGCCGGGTCACGTTCCTGGGCGTACCCGCTGTCCTCCAGCGCGACGACGCGCGGCGCCGCGGCCCGAACCACCGACCGCGTCGCGACCAGGTCATGCGCCCAGCGGGTCCGCACCAACGCCTGGCCTTCCGCGGTGCGGGAGTAGCCGCCGATTATTGCGGCACAACGCAATTGGTGGGCGCGCAGCATGGCCACCTCACGAGCATGCGGGTATGGCGCTCGCGGTTCGGCGAGGTTGTCGTCGCCGTCGTCCCACACCAGGATCAACCCGAGGTCGGCAACTGGGGCGAACACCGCGCTGCGGGTGCCGATCACCACCCGAGCGTGCCCGCGCAACACCGCCAGCCAACGCCGATACCGCTGCGCCGGACCAAGACCCGCCGACAACGCCACCACCCGCGACTCTGGAACACTGCTGACGGTGGCCGCGTACAACGCGTCCACGTCGCGCTGGTCCGGCATGATCGCGAGCACGCCATGGCCCGCGTTGACCGTCACCGCGGCAGCCTCGGACAATCGCTGCGGCCAGTCCTCACCGGGCAGCACCTGCCACACCGCACGGGCCGCGCGCCCCTCACCGAGCGCTTTCAGATACTGCTCACCACCGCCGTACCGCGCCCATCCGGTCGCGTCGACGTCGGCCACCTGGATCTCTTCCGGATCCGGGGGCACCTGCTTTTCGACCGTGGCATGCCGCGGCGGGACCGCGAGCCGCAGCACGTCGGGCCGGGTGCCTGCGTAGCGGGCAGCGACCGCGTCGACCAGGCGCCGCACCTCGGTGGTGAGAACGGGCTCGGCCGAGACCACCTTCTCCAGCCAGCCCAGCTTGCCGACGTGGTCGGTGTCGGAGCGCCGTTCCAGGATGAACGCGTCGACGAGCCGGCCGTGAAAGCGCACGCGCGCCCGCACCCCGGGCTGCGCGTCATCGGACTGCTCGGCCGACACTAGATAGTCGAACTCCCGGTCCAGATGCGGCACCGAAAGCATCGGCAGCACCCGCGCGATGGGTTCGTGCTCGGCGGCACGCCGGGTGATGGTCACTCGCCAGGTTTAGCAGAGTCACCCGACGGGGACCGGTCGCAGGTCTACAGCGAGAAATGTTCTTTGTAGATTTGGCCGTGGACGCCGACGGTCTTGTCGACCACTTGCGAGACCGTGAAGTCGGAGGCTGCGGACAGATAAGCGTAGGCGGTGGCCCGATCCATCCCACGATCGTGCTCCAGATAGTCCAGCGCATTGACGACCGCGCGCCGCATGGCGACGTCGAGATCGCTGCCTTGCCCGCCCACGGCACCGTCGGGGTCGGACAGGCCGATCGGAATCCACGAGTCCGGGGTTTCGGCGAACGGATATTTGAAGGCCACACTGGGCGCGTCGCCGGAACCCCTCTTGCAAACGGTGAGCCGGAAAGTGCCGCGCAGCGAGCCCTCCATCGCCGTCAGCGCCACCTCCCCGTCGCCCATGGCCATGTGCGGGTCGCCGACGTAGAAAAGCGCGCCGGGTGCGAACACCGGCAGGTAAAACGTCGAGCCGACACCCAGGAGTTTGATGTCGATGTTGCCGCCGCCGATCGTGGGCGGGACCGAATTCGCGTTAGGTGAGGTCAGGCCGGGGTCCTGCGCGTACGCGACGCCCATCATGCCCATGAACGGGTTCAGCGGAAACCGCGCAGCGCCGCTGGCGCCGACGGGCAACACGCCCCGGCCTTCTTCGATCGGTGTGAATACTGACACGTTGCCCCAGGTGGTGGGGTCGGGGCGGGAGCGTCCGTCGGTGGCTGCCAGCGGCATCACCTCGGCGAGATCGATACCCGCCGGCGCGGCCTTGTCCCCGGTCAGCGCCAGGGCGCCCTTTCCGTGACGGCTCGACACCACACCGTAGGGAACCCGCGGAACTGCCTCAAGGGTTTCGATCTTGAGGACGTCACCGGGCTCGGCACCCTCGACGAAGATCGGCCCGGTGACCACGTGCGGCCCGTCCTTGACGAAATCTCTGGCAGTCCGATCATATTCGGCTGCAATGTTTTTCGCGTCCTCGAGCACATCAGAAGCCCGGATCCCGTTGGTGCCGAAGTACTCCACCGGGTTGCGGCCCTGATCTTCGAGGATGCCTTCGTGGGAGACGGTGTCGATCGTGACGGTCTGCCCGGACCGCATGCGCAGCACCGGCGCAGCGTGGACCGTCGGCACGTAGCCCCACAGCACCTGATCGGGCAGCGAGGACAGATAGTGATCACCGCTGCGATCGCCTTGTCCGGGCTGCAGCACGGTGATCGTCGAATACGGCACCTCAGCGGCGGCTACCGCAGGCGGTGAGTCTCTCGAACACGCCGCCGCGACCGCGGTTACGCCAAACCCCACAGCTGCCGTCTGTAGAAATCCCCTGCGTCCCATGCCGGATACTTCGGTCACCTGCGCTCCTGTCGCTGCCCAATGTTCTTGCGGGAAGCTAGCGCTGCGACGTTTCAGTCGTGTTAGTGCCGATGGTGCGTCAGGTTACGGCGCTTTATGGCGGCCGAAGAACAATCCCGCCGTGATGAGCAACAACGAGGCGGCGTAGGCCCACCAGATCGGCACTGCCAAAAGTTGGTCGCCCCGGACGAACTCGCTGATCCCGATCATCGCGTCCGACACCGCGAAACACACCGCGCCCAGCGCCGTCCACGCGGTGGGCAGCCGGGCCAGCAGTGCAGTGCACACCATCGCGCCGAGGACCGCGATGTAGGCCGTCACCGGTACCGCCATCCCCTGCTCGACCAGCCGGGGCCAGAACCACGCCAACAGACCCACACACGCCAGGACGGTGACGGCAACGGCGATCAGCCGGGGCGTAGAGCGGCGCGCCAGCGGCAGCAACGCCGCCAGGAAGCACAGATGGGCAACCAGGAACGCGGCCAGGCCGAGCACGAACGACGGCTGCCACCACGGCATCGCCAGCAGGAAGTCACCCGCCGCGGAGAACAGCAGAGCACCGATCAGCCAGCGGCGCTCCCGCACGATCGGATGGGTGAACGCGGCGGCGGCCAGCAGCACCGCGGCCAGCGCCTTGACCGCGGGCTGCCCGAAAAACTGGCCGGTGAGGTCCGCGCCCGCCGGGAGGCGCAGCGCCGTGACGACCAGAAAGACGCCGTAGCAGGCGGCGACGGCGGCAGCGGCCACCCACAGCCGCAGCGTCCACCGCGGTGCGTACGGTGTCGGTGTGTCTGTTGCCAAGCCGGCTGTCGATGCCATTCTGCTGAAGGTACTGCAGGTGGTCCCGTTCCAACTGTCAACCAACGACGGTGTCGAGGAGGCCCGGCGGCGGTTCTCTGAGCTGCCACGTGTCGAGATCCATCCCGAACTGCGCGTCGAGGATCGGGTGGTCGACGGCCCGGCCGGGCCTATCCCGGTCCGAGTGTACCGACCCCCGACCCCCGCCGGGGTGACCCTGCCGATCGTGGTGTTCATCCACGGTGGTGGCTGGTCAGTCGGCGACCTCGACAGCTACGACAGCACCGCACGGCGACACGCCGTCGGCGCCGAGGCGGTCGTGGTGTCGGTGGATTACCGTCTGGCACCCGAACATCCGTACCCGGCGGCAGTCGACGACGTGTGGGCGGCGACCCAGTGGGTGGCCGCAAACGCCGCCGAATTGGGGGCCGACGCCGACCGGATGGCCGTCGCCGGGGATTCGGCAGGCGGCAATCTGGCCGCGGTGACCGCATTGTTGGCGCGCGACGCAGGCGGGCCAGCCCTGCGGTTCCAGCTGCTCTGGTACCCGGCCACCACGTGGGACACCACCCTGCCGTCGTTTATCGAGAACGCCGAGGCGCCGATCTTGGCGCTCGATGCGGTCAAGGGGTTCTCCCGCTGGTACGCCGGTCACGTCGACCTGTCCGATCCCCCGCCCACACTGGTCCCCGCCCGGGCGAAGGAGCTCGCCGGCCTGCCACCGGCCTATATCGCGGTCGCCGGCCACGACCCGCTACGTGATGACGGCAGCCGCTACGCCGAGCTGCTGGCCGCCGCCGGCGTTCCGGTGGAACTACACAACGCCGAAACACTCGTACACGGCTACCTCGGTTACTCCGGGGTGGTGCCCGCCGCCACCGAGGCGTTCGACCGCGGGCTTTCGGCGTTGCGGGAGGCGCTGAACCGCTGATATTGACTGGGCGGCATACCGTGCCAGCGTTTGAACGCGTGGCAGAACGTGGATGTCTCGGTGTAGCCCAGCCGCCGCGATACCTCGTCGACGGTCAGCCCGACCTGGCACAGCAGATCGACCGCGAGGGCCGACCGCGCCTCGTTGACCAGTGCGCGAAATGAGGTGCCTTCGTCGGCGAGTTGCCTGCGCAGAGTCCGCGGATGCATGTCGAGTTCGGCGGCCACCTCCGGCAACGCCGGGAACTGCCCGGTATCGCGAAACAGCTTGGAGCGCACCACCGCCGTGATGCCTTGTCGGCTTTCAGAGCGCTGCATCAGTAGGTCGCACTGGGCCACGCATAGCTTCAGAGTGTGCGGGTCCGCTTGTGGCAGTGGCTCGTCGAGCATGGAGCGCGGGAAGTGCAGGCGGTTGTGTGCGCGGCCGAACTCTCTATTCACGTCCGGCAGAAGGTCCAACAGCGGCGTGACGACCTCGCTGTCAAGGGTCGCCTCGACGCGCACCTGATCGGCATACCGGGCGAGGACCGTCAGCGCGAAATCACGTACGGTCATGACGATTCCGGCCACGTCGCGCTCGAGGAAGAAGCCCCGGACGTCGGCAGGCAGGTGGTCGACCTCGAACTCCAACAGGCAGTTGTCCGGGCCTTCGAACAGGTTCACGCCGATGTTGAGCATTGTCAGCGAGAAGTAGCGCATCGATATGCCGAAGAGTTCCCGCAGGGTGGCGCAGGACATCACCGCGAATCCGAACAAGCCGAGATGAGTCAGCCGGAATCTGCTACCGACGTCGATGCCTAGACCCACGTTGTCAGGCACCGCGGCCAGCAGCCTGCGCACCGCGACGATCTCATCGGAGGCCGCGACGACGCCGTCGGGGTCGTCGAGGTCACGCACGTCGATGCCGGTGCCCTCCAGAATGTCAGGTGGGGCGACGCCGCGCTCGCTCGCGACCTCGCACAGCACGCGTGTCGTATACACCGGACGCCTGAGATCAGGTGACCACTTCGTCGCTGCCTGACTATGCGCCATGTCCCAAACTCCCAACTCTGTGTCCGATAATCCCATTCCAGATGCGATTCGTCAGCCATACCGTTGATTCATGTCAGCACCAGCGCAGCGGCTGAGCACCTGGACGATGACGCGCGACGCCATCACCGTCGGTTTCGACGCCACCGGTGGGTTCATGGGCCACGTAAGCGGTCACGATATAGCCCGATTTCGTTGTGGTGGAAGACGTTTCGTTTCCGTTGCTCACCCCGACTTTGTCGACCACGTACTGCATCGGGCCAGGCTGAAGTACGTCAAGTCCAACGAGTACGAGGCCATCCGGGCCGCGGCGGGCATCAATCTGTTGACCGACGAAGGCGACTCATGGGCCGCCCATCGCGGCACATTGAACCCCACCTTCGCACGGCGTCACCTCAACGAGATCGTCGATCTGATGATCGATCCGATCGAGCAGGTGACCGCCGAGGTGGTGCCGGAAACCGAGTTCGACATGCACACGGCGATGGTCGAGGCCACGCTGCGCGTCGTCGCCAATGCGTTGTTCAGCCAAGATTTCGGCCCGCTCGTGCACTCCATGAAAGACCTCACCACCCGGGGCCTGCGCCGCACCGAACGACTGGCCCGTCTCGGGCTTTGGGGGTTGATGCCACGGCCCGTCTACGACGCGCTGACCTGGTGCACGTTTTCCGGCGTGCCCCTGCCACCGCCGGTGCGGGAAGGCCAGAAGATCGCCCTGGCCCTCGATGACGCGGTGAACACGCTGCTCGACGAGCGCATCGCGCATCCCACCCAATCCCCAGACCTGCTGAACGTTCTGTTCAACGCCGACAACGGCACCTGGCCACGGCAGCGTGTCCGCGACGAGGCGTTGACGTTCATGCTTGCCGGCCACGAGACCACCGCAAACGGAATGTCGTGGTTCTGGTACCTGATGTCGCGAAATCCTCATGCGCGGGACGCGATGATCGCCGAGATCGACGAGGTACTCGGCGGCAATCGTCCGGTCGCAGCCGACCTGGCCCGGTTGCCGTGGACCACCGCCTGCATTCAGGAATCGCAGCGCTACTACTCCGCGGTGTGGATGCTGGCGCGCGAGGCGATCGAGGACGACCTCATCGACGGCCACCACATCCGCCCGGGCACAACGGTACTGATCCCGATCCACCACATCCACCACGACGAGCGCTGGTGGCCCGACCCGGAGACATTCGACCCGAATCGTTTCCTCGGTGAGGCTGCCAAGGACCGGCCGCGGTCCGCCTATCTGCCGTTCGGCGGCGGACGACGCATCTGCATCGGACAGAGCTTCGCGCTGATGGAGATGGTGCTGATGGCAGCGATCATGAGCCAGCGCTTCACGTTCGACGTATGCGCCGACCATCCGGTAGAACTCGAGGCGACACTGACGTTGCGTCCCAAGAACGGGCTCCACGTCATCGCACACCGACGGGAGGCGGCGTAGATGCCGGACTATCACACCCTCATCGTCGGTGCCGGCTTCTCCGGCATCGGCACCGCGATCAAGCTCGACGAGGCCGGTCTTGGTGACTACCTCATCGTCGAGGCCGGTGACGGCGCGGGGGGCACCTGGTACTGGAACACCTATCCCGGTGTGGCGGTGGATATTCCGTCGTTCTCCTATCAGTTCTCCTTCGAGCAGTCACGGGACTGGTCGCGCACCTACGCGCCAGGCCGTGAGCTACGGGACTATGCCAACACCTGCGTGGACAAGTACGGCCTGCGGCCCCGGATTCAGTTCAACACCACAGTCGCCCGCGCGGTGTTCGACGATGCCGAGGATCTGTGGCGGGTTGATCTCGAGACGGGAGATTCACTGACGGCGCGCTTCCTGGTCAACGCCAGCGGAGTGCTGACCATCCCGAAGCTTCCCGACATCGACGGCGTCGACTCGTTCGCCGGCGTCACCATCCACACCGCGCGCTGGGACCACACCCAGCAGCTGGCCGGCAAGCGGGTCGCGATCATCGGCACCGGAGCCTCGGCGGTCCAGGTGATTCCCGAGATCGCGCCGAAGGTCAAGCAGCTCACCGTTTTTCAGCGCACACCGATCTGGTGTTTCCCGAAGTTGGACGTGCCGATCCCGCCGATCGCCCGCAGGCTGATGCGGCTGCCGGGCGGCCGGACGCTACATCGCCTGATCAGCCAGGCGTACGTGGAGTTCACCTTCCCGCTGGCCGCGCAGTACTTCACGATCAACCCGTTCGCCAAGCGCGCCGGCGCGGCCGGCCGGGCCTACCTACGCCAACAGGTCCGCGATCCAGAGGTGCGCGACAAGCTCACGCCCCGCTACGCCGTCGGGTGTAAGCGGCCAGGCTTCCACAACACGTATCTGGCGACGTTCAATCGCGACAACGTGCGGTTGGTGACCGAGCCGATCGACAAGGTCACCGGTTCCGGCGTCGCCACCACCGACGGCGAGAGCCATGACGTCGACGTGCTGATCCTGGCCACTGGGTTCAAGGTGATGGATGTCGACGCCCTGACCTTCGACATCGTCGGGTCGAATGGGCAGTCGCTGAGTGAGTTTTGGGAACACCACCGGATGCAGGCCTACGAGGGGGTCAGCGTCCCGGGATTCCCAAACTTCTTCAGTGTGATGGGCCCCTACGGTTATGTCGGGTCGTCATATTTCGCGCTGATCGAGGCACAGACCCACCATCTGGTGCGCTGCATCGAGCGCGCCGACCGCCGCGCCGCCCGACGCGTCGAGGTTCGGCAGGAGGCCAACGACCGCTACTTCGCCGAGATGATGCGCAAGCGTCACCGGCAGATCTTCTGGCAGGACAGCTGTTCATTGGCCAACAGCTACTACTTCGATCGCAACGGGGATGTGCCGCTGCGGCCGTCCACCACGCTCGAGGCGTATTGGCGCAGCCGCCGGTTCCCTCTCGACGATTACGCGTTCAGTTCCTAGCGCCAGCAGACGCAAAAGTCCCCCGGAATGCGCATTCCGGGGGACTTTTGCGTCTGCTCGGCGATGGAACTAGACGGAACTAGACGGACGCCTTGAGCTCGTCGACCTTGTTGGTCTGCTCCCACGGCAGTTCGATGTCGGTGCGCCCGAAGTGGCCATAGGCCGCGGTCTGCGCGTAGATCGGCCGCAACAGGTCCAGATCGCGGATGATCGCGCCGGGACGGAGGTCGAACACGGTGTTGATGGCCTTCTCGATGCGGGCCGGGTCAACCGTCTCGCTGCCGAAGGTCTCGACGAACAGGCCCACCGGGGCGGCCTTGCCGATTGCGTAGGCAACCTGCACCTCGACGCGCTCCGCCAAACCTGCGGCAACCACGTTCTTTGCCACCCAGCGCATCGCGTACGCGGCCGAACGGTCCACCTTGGACGGATCCTTGCCGGAGAAGGCGCCGCCGCCGTGGCGGGCCCAGCCGCCGTAGGTGTCGACGATGATCTTGCGGCCGGTCAGGCCGGCGTCGCCCATCGGCCCACCCAACACGAACTTGCCGGTCGGGTTGACCAACAGCCGGTAGTCGGAAGTGTCGAGCGTCTGGTGGCCCAGGTCGGCGAGCACGGTGTTGACGACCTTCTCGCGGATGTCCGGCGTGAGCGTGGCCTCCAGGTCGATACCGTCGGCGTGCTGAGTGGACAGCACCACGGTGTCCAGGCGCACCGGCGTCCTGCCGTCGTACTGGATCGTGACCTGGGTCTTGCCGTCAGGGCGCAGGTAGTCCAGCACCCCGTTCTTGCGGACCTCGGTGAGCCTGCGGGCCAGCCGATGCGCCAGCGCGATCGGCAGCGGCATCAGTTCAGGGGTGTCGCCGATGGCGTAGCCGAACATCAGGCCCTGGTCGCCTGCGCCCTGCAGGTCCAGCGGGTCGGCCTTGCCTTCGACGCGGGTCTCGTGTGCGGTGTCGACGCCCTGCGCGATATCGGGCGACTGGGCGCCGATGGCGATGTTGACGCCGCAGGATGCACCGTCGAAACCCTTGGTGGAGGAGTCGTAACCGATCTCCAGGATGCGATCCCGCACGATCTTCGGGATGTCGGCATACGCGGAGGTTGTGACCTCACCGGCGACATGCACCTGGCCCGTGGTGACCAAGGTCTCCACCGCGACGCGCGACTTGGGATCCTGCGCGAGCAGCGCGTCGAGCACAGAGTCGCTGATCGCATCACAGATCTTGTCGGGGTGCCCCTCGGTTACCGACTCACTGGTAAACAGGCGACCTTTGCTCACGGTCCGCATCCTTCCTTGAAACAACCTATGGAGACTACTTAGTTAGGCGAATTATATCGCTGCCCTGTTGAACCCAAGCGTGTGGGACGCCGTCGCGCAAGCCTTACCCGCACCGGGATGCGTTCGCCGATCACCCGCCACGGTTCTGCAGGAAGGCCGCGATCGAGTCCACGATACGGGTGGCCATCAATGTCTTCGAACCGTGTTCGAGTGCGGACTCGGTTCCGTCGGCGCTCAGCAACCAGCCGTCGTTGTGGTCCACCTCGAACGCGCGGTTCTCCCCCACCGCGTTGACCACCAGCAGGTCGCAGCCCTTGCGTTTGAGCTTCGCCCTGGCGTGGAACAACACGTCGCCGTTGTCGTCACCGGTCTCGGCGGCGAACCCGACGATCGCCCGCATGTTGGGCAGTTGACCATCGGTGCGGGCCCGCACCGTGCCGGCCAGCACGTCGTCGGTACGGGTGAGGTCGATCGAGCTCGGCTCGGATGCGCCCTTCTTGATCTTGCTGGTCGCCACCTGAGAGGGCCGGAAATCGGCGACCGCGGCGGCCATCACCAGAACATTCGCGGCGGGGGCGTGCTTGGATACCGCGTCCCGCAGCTGCGTTGCCGAGCCGATGTGCACGACCTCGACACCGGCAGGGTCGATGAGCCCGGCGGTATTGCCGGCGATCAACGTGACCTCGGCGCCGCGCTGAGCCATCACCCGAGCCATCGCGTAGCCCTGCTTGCCGGAGCTGCGATTGCCGATGAACCGCACTGGATCGATCGGCTCGCGGGTCCCGCCGGCGGTCACCAGCGCCTTCACCCCGGCCAGGTCGTAGGGCAATGCGTCGCCGCGCTCAAGCAGCAACTGCGCCATGGTGGTGATCTCTTCGGCTTCCGGCAGCCTGCCCGCACCGCTGTCCGAGCCGGTGAGCCGGCCCGACGCGGGCTCGAGCACGACGGCGCCACGGCGGCGCAGTGTGGTGACGTTGTCGACGGTTGCGGGGTGGAACCACATCTCGGTGTGCATGGCCGGAGCGAACAGCACCGGACATCGCGCGGTCAGCAGTGTCGCGGTCAGCAGATCATCGGCCCGGCCGGCGACTGCCCGCGCGAGGAGATCCGCGGTGGCCGGCGCGACGACGACCAGATCGGCTTCCTGCCCGATCCGGACGTGCGGCACTTCATGGACGTCCTCGAAAACCCCGGTGTGAACCGGGTTGCCCGACAGCGCTTCGAACGTGGCGCCCCCGACGAAGCGCAGCGCCGACTCGGTGGGGACGACCCGCACGGAGTGCCCGGCCTCGGTGAGCTGGCGGACCACGGTGCACGCCTTGTAGGCGGCAATGCCGCCGGCCACACCAACGACGATTCGCTTACGCGCGCTCACGGGCGGGCCCTAGCCTGACTATTCGCCCTCGGTGTGCTCGAGCAGGTCCTCGTGGATCTCCCGGAGCGCGATCGAGAGCGGCTTCTCCTGCAGGCCGGGCTCGACCAGCGGGCCGACATACTCGAGGATGCCGTCGCCGAGTTGGTTGTAGTAGTCGTTGATCTGGCGTGCACGCTTGGCGGCGTAGATCACCAGGGCGTATTTGCTCGACGCGCGGTCCAGCAACTCGTCGATAGGCGGGTTGGTGATGCCCAGCGGCGTGTCGTAGGCGCTGGCAGCGGACGAATCGATACCCAGGTCGTCCACAGCGGTCAGCTGCGCATCGGCATGCGGGGTGCTCACGAAAAAGTCTCCTGGCGGTTGATGGCACGAATGCCCTGAATGCAGTGGTGAACAGCGTGCTGGTGGCTCGCGGACCCGATCGGTTCGGTCCCGGCACTATGAGTCATCTGCTGCGCACCAGCAAGGATACCAATTCGGCGCATGCCGAATCCAACTGACGGTTCACCACCACCTGGTCGAAGTCAGACTGGGCGGCCATTTCGGCCCGGGCGGTCTCCAGTCTCCTGGCCATCACCTCGGGCGTCTCGGTGCCCCGGCCGGACAATCTGCTGACCAGTTCTTCCCAGCTCGGCGGGGCCAGGAAGACGGAGATCACCTCCGGCATGGCCTGCTTGACCGCCTTCGCGCCGGCCAGATCGACCTCGATCAGAACCGGATGTCCTTGTCGCGTCGCGTCCCGTACAGGCTGGGCAGGCGTTCCTGAACGGTGTAGACCGCCGTGGATGTCGGCCCACTCCAGCAGGGCCCCGTCGTCGATCAGCTGTTGGAACTGTTCAGCGGAGACGAACGTGTAGTCGACTCCGTCGACCTCCCCGGGCCGTGGGGCCCTGGTGGTGACCGACACGGAGAAATACAGGTCGGGAATCCGCTCCCGGAGGCAACGCACCACCGTCGACTTCCCGACGGCGGAGGGACCGGACAACACGACGACGGGAGCCGTCGCGGTGTGTTGCCCAGCCCCTCTACCTGCGCACAATGCGGGCGTCTCTACTGGTCGAACTTCTCCAGGAGGGCCTTGCGCTGACGATCGCCGAGGCCGCGCAGACGGCGGGTCGGGGCGATCTCCAGCTCTGTCATGATTTCCTGCGCCTTGACCTTGCCGACCTTGGGCAGGGCTTCCAGCAGTGCGGAAACCTTCATCTTGCCCAAGACCTCATCGGTCTCGGCGTCGGTGAGCACCTGCTTGAGGTTGGTGCCGCCACGCTTGAGCCGATCTTTGAGTTCAGCTCGCGCTCGACGTGCGGCAGCAGCCTTCTCCAACGCTGCCGCGCGCTGTTCGTCGGTCAACTGGGGAAGGGCCACGGGTTCCTCCGTCTCCTGGCAATTTTTTCTTCGGCCATCACTTGTTTTGTCTCGGCTGGAGCACAACCAGCCAGCGACGACGACCGTACCCACGCAGGCTGACGAAAGCTAACCCCACCCCCTGGTTGCGGCGCTAAAAGCCCAGCGTGTAGTGCGCCCAGGCGCCCAGCGCAAAGTCGCCGCCGGCGCCCCGCGGGCACGCTCAAAGCACCTGGCTGATTCGGATATCCCTGCATGTCAACGGTTTTCGGGGCACCGCTGGCCCATCGTCACAAAATGCGACTCCCCGGCAACCACCGACGACGACCGTGGCCACGGGCCCACCGAGAAAATTTTCGCTGGTCACGGCGTGTCGGGCGTGTCGAGCGATGACGAACACGTCAATATCAGCGCCTTCCGGCGCCCAGCGGCCACCTAACGCATGCATAGTGAATACACAGCTGAGCTAAATAGCCTTCTCGGGTCGGGTACCAGCCCGTTCGAAGGGAAGCCGGATATGAATATCAAGCGTCTGACCTGCGCATCCGCGGTTGCCGTCGCCATCGGAACAGCCACCTTGAGCGCCGGAGTCGGAGTGGCGGCCGCTAAACCCGGGCCGCCGTCATGTGACTTCGGCAACTGCCAGGGGCCTGGAGGTCCCGGTGGAGGCCCAGGCGGTCCAGGTGGGCAGGGTGGTCCGGGTGGGCCCGGTGGTCCCGGCGCTCCGGATCGGCCCGGTGGGCCGGGCGGTCCGGGTAGGCCGGGCGGGCCCGGCGGTCACTGGGACGCACCACCTCCCCCGCCGCCAGGCCTGGGATGGCGTGGGATGGACCAGGGACGCTTCGACCATCAGCCGTTCAACTACAACGGACACTGGGTGACCCCGATATTCGATCCGGGGTTCAACAACTGGGGCTTCTGGCTGTTCGGCATCTGGATTCCGCTGTGAGCGATCCGGCGTCGAAGTACTCAATGTTTTAGTGAGCGCGCACTATTCAATCGACAGCCCGGTTTCGCGCACGTAGCGCCAGGGTGATTTTCCAGCCGATTTACCGCCCTGGCGCTACACACGGGAGACGGGAGCGCCCTGGGCCGTCGGGCGTGGGGCCGTGCGACCTCAGGCCAAGTAGGCAACGGCGTCGCGCAGGCGTTCCGCCGCGGCGCGCAGATCCGGTATGGCCGGCCCCGCTCGCAGCACCTCGCGCGACACCGCGGGCAAGAGCAGTTTGGCGCCGCCCAGGCCACCCAGCTGGTCGGGGCGGCCGCCCTGGGCGCCGACGCCGGGCACCAGCACCGGACCGCCCAGCATGCTGAGATCGGGCGGTTCGGTCACCGTGGCACCGACAACGACGCCGACGGACCCCGTGGCCTGGGCCGCGGTGCGGTTGACCTCCGAGACGGCGTCGACGATCGACTGTGCGACTGTGCGGGGCCCTGCCATGGCGCGCTGCACACCGGCGCCCTCGGGGTTGGAGGTTGCGGCCAGGACGAAGACTCCGCGGCCGTGTGCCGCTGCGGTGTCCAGGAGTGGTTGCAGCGAACCGAACCCGAGATACGGCGAAGCGGTCACCGCGTCAGCTGCCAGCGGGCCCGCACCCGCCCATGCTGCGGCGTAGGCGGCCATCGTCGAGCCGATGTCGCCACGTTTGGCATCGGCCAGCACCAGCACGCCGGCGTCGCGCAACGCGGCGATCGTGTGCTCCAGTACAGCGAAACCCGCCGTCCCGTATGCCTCGAAGAAAGCCACCTGCGGCTTGACGATCGCGAAGCCGGCGAACGCGCTCACGCAGATGTCGCAGAATGCCCGCAGGCCGTCGGGGTCGGTGCCGAGGCCCCACGCGCGCAACAGCTCCGGATGTGGGTCGATACCGGGACACAGCGGTCCCCTGGCCGAAACCGCGTCCGCCAGCCGTTGCCCGAACCCGATCATGGCTAGCGGGATTCCAGCTCGCTGTGCAGCTCCTGCAGTGACATCACGCCGATGTCGCCGCGAATGCCCGCCTCGATGCCCTGCACCGCAGCCGCCGCTCCCTGCACGGTCGTGACGCAGGGGATGTTCATCGAGACGGCGGCCGAACGGATCTCGTAACCGTCGACGCGCGGGCCGGAGTTGCCGTACGGCGTGTTGATCACCATGTTGATCTCCCCGGCACGGATGGCGTCCACCGCCGACGGCCGACGATCGGTTTCACTGGGTTCTTCGGAGTGCTTGCGTACCTCGTCACACGGAATACCGTTGCGGCGCAGCATTTCCGCGGTTCCTTCGGTCGCCAGGACCCGGAAGCCGAGATCGGCGAGGCGCTTGACCGGGAACACCAACGAACGCTTGTCCCGGTTGGCCACCGAGACGAACACCGTGCCCTCGGCGGGCAACGATCCGTACGCGGCAGTCTGACTCTTGGCGAATGCCGTACCGAAATCGTGGTCGATGCCCATCACCTCGCCCGTCGACTTCATCTCCGGGCCGAGCAGTGAATCAACTTGTGCACCATCGGCTCTGCGGAACCGGTGGAAGGGCAGGACAGCCTCCTTCACGGCGACCGGGGCGTTGCGTGCGACATGGGCGCCGTCACCGGTCTTGGCCAGCAGACCCTCGTCGCGCAACTGGGCGATGGTGGCGCCCAGCATCACCCGGGCACAGGCCTTCGCCAGCGGAACCGCGGTGGCCTTCGAGACGAAGGGCACGGTCCGGCTTGCCCGCGGATTGGCCTCCAGCACGTAGAGCACGTCGTCTTTGAGCGCGTACTGGACGTTGAGCAACCCGACCACCCCGATGCCGTGTGCGATCGCTTCGGTGGCGCGGCGCACCGCCTCGATGTCACTGCGGCCCAAGGTCACTGGCGGTAGTGCACACGCCGAGTCCCCGGAGTGGATGCCGGCTTCCTCGATGTGCTCCATGATGCCGCCGATGTACACCTCGGCACCGTCGCAGAGCGCGTCGACGTCGATCTCGATGGCGTCTTCGAGAAAGCGGTCGACGAGCACCGGATGCTCGGGCGACAGTTGCGTGGCGCGGGTGATGTAGCCCTCTAGGGTCTTCTCGTCGTAAACGATCTCCATACCGCGGCCGCCGAGGACGTACGACGGCCGGACCAGCACCGGGTAACCGATGTCGGCGGCGATCCGGCGGGCCTGTTCGAAACTCGTCGCCGTGCCGAATCGCGGCGCGGGCAAACCGGCCGTGGTGAGAACCTCGCCGAAGGCGCCGCGGTCCTCGGCCAGGTCGATGGCGTTGGGGCTGGTGCCGACGATCGGCACACCCGCTTCTTCCAGGCGTTTCGCCAGCCCCAGCGGAGTCTGGCCGCCGAGCTGAACGATCACGCCGACGACGCCGGGACCGCCGGCGCCCGAAGCGGATTCGGCGTGGTAGACCTCCAGAACGTCCTCGAACGTCAGCGGCTCGAAGTACAGGCGGTCTGCGGTGTCGTAGTCGGTGGACACCGTCTCGGGGTTGCAGTTGACCATCACCGTTTCGAAACCGGTCTGGCTCAACGTGGTCGCGGCATGTACGCAGCTGTAATCGAATTCGATGCCCTGGCCGATACGGTTCGGGCCGGAGCCGAGGATCAGCACCTTGGGCTTCTCGGCCTGCGGGGCAACTTCGGTTTCGGCCGCCGGATCGAGTTCGTAGCTGCTGTAGTGATACGGCGTCTTGGCGTCGAATTCCGCCGCGCAGGTGTCGACGGTCTTGAACACCGGGTGGATGCCGAGCCGCTGGCGCAATGCCCGCACACCGGATTCCCCGGCCAGTTCCGGCCGCAGGGCCGAGACCTGGCGATCGGACAGACCGCTGTGCTTGGCCCGCCGCAACAACTCCTCGTCGAGGACCGGTGCGTCGAGCAGCTCGGCGCGCAACCCGACGAGACCGGCGATCTGCTCGATGAACCACGGGTCGACGCCGGAGGCCTCAGCAACCTGCTCGACACCGGCGCCCAACCGCAGGGCGTGCTCGATGTCGTAGAGCCTGCCGTCCATCGGCGTCCGCAGGTTCGTCAGCAGCTGTTCGACGGTGACGTCGGGGTCCGGCGCGGTCCAGAATCCGGCGCGGCTGGTCTCCAGTGACCGCATGACCTTGCCGAGCGCTTCGATGAAGTTGCGGCCCAACGACATCGCCTCACCGACCGACTTCATCGTGGTGGTCAGGGTGGCGTCGGCGCCTGGGAACTTCTCGAACGCGAACCGCGGTGCCTTGACCACGACATAGTCCAGGGTCGGCTCGAAGCAGGCCGGGGTTTCCTTGGTGATGTCGTTGAGAATCTCGTCCAGCGTGTAGCCGATGGCCAGCTTGGCGGCGATCTTCGCAATCGGGAAACCGGTGGCTTTCGAGGCCAGTGCACTGGACCGGGAAACCCGCGGGTTCATCTCGATGACGATGAGCCGGCCGTCTTTCGGGTCGATCGCGAACTGGATGTTGCAGCCGCCGGTGTCGACGCCGACCTCACGCAGGATCGCGATGCCGAGATCGCGCATCCGCTGGTATTCGCGATCGGTCAGGGTCATCGCGGGCGCGACGGTCACCGAATCGCCGGTGTGCACACCCATCGGGTCGAAGTTCTCGATCGAGCAGACCACCACGACGTTGTCGCGGTGATCACGCATCAGCTCGAGCTCGAATTCCTTCCAGCCGTAGATGGATTCCTCGATCAGCACGTTGGCCGTCGGCGACGCCGCCAGGCCCTCACCTGCCATTCGCTCCACGTCCTCGATCGAGTACGCCATGCCGGAGCCCAGCCCACCCATCGTGAAGGAGGGCCGAACGACCACCGGAAGACCGAGGTCTGCGACGGTCTCGCGCACCTCGTCCATCGTGAAGCAGACCCGGGACTTGGCGGACTCGCCGCCGACCTTGGCAACGATGTCCTTGAACCTCTGCCGATCCTCGCCGCGCTGGATGGCCTCGAAATCGGCGCCGATCATCTCTACGCCGTACTTCTCCAAGACACCCAACTCATGCAACGCGACCGCGGTGTTCAGCGCGGTCTGCCCGCCCAATGTGGCCAGCACCGCGTCGATCTTGTTCCCACGCTCGGCCTGCTGGGCGAAGATCTTCTCGACGAACGCCGGTGTGATGGGCTCGACGTAGGTGTGGTCGGCGTACTCGGGGTCGGTCATGATCGTGGCCGGGTTCGAGTTGACGAGGCTGACCTGCAGCCCCTCGGCGCGCAGCACCCGGCAGGCCTGGGTTCCGGAGTAGTCGAACTCGCAGGCCTGGCCGATGACGATCGGGCCCGATCCGATGACCAGTACGTGATTGAGATCAGAGCGACGTGGCATTGTGCGCACCTCCAGTCCGGCGCGAACGTGCGCATTTGCAGGTGGAATTACGGCGCGTCGGGCAACAGACACGCACGGTCGCGGTGGGACGTATCACTTCTTTCCCGCCTTGCTCTCAGACATCAGGTCGACGAACTGGTCGAACAGGTAGTTGGCGTCGTGCGGGCCCGCCGCGGCCTCCGGGTGGTACTGCACCGAGAAGGCTCGGCCGCCGACGAGCCGGACACCTTCCACCACACCGTCGTTCGCGCAGGTGTGGCTGACTTCTGCGGTGCCGAACGGGGTGTTGAAGGACTCCCCCGCTTCTCCTTCCAAGGCAAACCCATGGTTCTGCGCGGTGATCGCGACGCGGCCGGTGATGTGGTCGATGACGGGGATGTTGATGCCGCGGTGACCGAACGTCATCTTGTAGGTGGACCGGCCGAGCGCCCGACCGAGGATCTGGTTGCCGAAACAAATGCCGAACAACGGGATTCCCGCGCCGAGCACCTCGCGGGTCACGCCGACGATGTGATCGGCCGTCGCGGGGTCTCCCGGCCCGTTGGACAGAAACACTCCGTCAGGTTTGAGGTCGGCGATCTGCTCGAATTCCACCGCCGACGGCAGCACGTGGCTGCGGATGCCGCGGCGGGCGAAATTCCGCGGCGTATTGGTCTTGATGCCCAGATCGATGGCGGCGACCGTGAAGCGTTGCGCGCCTTCTGCTTCAACGATATAGGGCGTACTGGTGCTGACCTGCCCGGCCAGATTCGCCCCCAGCATGGAAGGCTGGCTGCGCACCCGGGCCAGCAGCTCGTCAGCGGAAGCTTCTGCAGCAACCCCACTGAACACCCCGGCCTTCATCGATCCGCGGGTGCGCAGGTGGCGCACCACGGCCCTGGTGTCGATGCCGGCAATGCCGACGACGCCTTGGGCCACCAGCTCGTCGTCTAGCGTGCCGCTGGCCCGCCAATTCGATGCCCGCGGTGACGGATCACGCACCGCATAGCCGGCCACCCAGATCTTGTCGTCCCGACTTTCGCCGTCTTCACGGTTCCACCCGGTGTTGCCGATCTGCGGTGCGGTCGCGACCACGATCTGGCCGTGGTAGCTGGGGTCGGTGAGCGTTTCCTGATAGCCCGACATGCCGGTGGAGAACACTGCCTCGCCGAGCGTCTGACCGATCGCCCCGAATGTGGTGCCAGTGAAGACGCGACCGTCCTCAAGTACCAGGACAGCCACAGAGCTGATGCGCGATCCGCTCCGCTTCTCGCTGTTCGTCATGCCTTCTCCTCCAACCAGCGGTCGTACTCTGCGCGGTCGTCAGCGCGGAAACCTGTGTCGATCTCGGCGCCCGACGGCAGCCGCCATCGGATCGCCAGAATGCCGTCATGTGTGAGTGCCTTGCCCGCGATGCCCCGTTCGGTCCGGATCGCGGTGATCGAATCGGCGGGAATCCAGATCGGCCCGGCGCCGCTGCGCTGCATCATGATTCCCTCGGGATAACGCGTCAGCACCGCCTTGGCCCGAAACCCGAGGTCGCCGGCCGCGACCTTGTCGTTCCAGTGCGGGACGAGTGTGCTGCCGACGTAGAGCCCCTTGGTGGCTCCAACTGTCGGCGCACTGACTGTGTCGGGCAGCGCAGGCAAACTGCCGATCAACTCCGCCTGGCGCTGCGCACGGCGCAGCCAGCCGCGCATCATCTGGCGGATCAGGACCGCGATCAGGACCGCGATCAACGCAGCCATCACCAGCGACGCGATCAGCGTAGGCGTGTTCACGGTTTGCACTTCCCGTCCAACGCGGTGATCCGACCACGCAGCAGGGTCGCAGTCACCGTGGCGGGCAACTCCATCGATTCGAACGGGGTGTTGTCGGAGCGGCTGGCCAGCTCGGTGCCGGCCACCGTCCACGTCGCCTCCGGATCGACCACCGTCAGGTTGGCCGGCTCGCCGACCTCCAGCGGCCGGCCCTGATCGGGCAGGCCCACGATGGCCGCCGGGGCCTCACTCATCACCTTGGCCACGCCGCGCCAGGTGAGGCGCCCGGGGCGCACCATGGTGTCCACCACCACCGACAACGCAGTCTGCAGTCCCAGCATGCCGGGCCGGGCTACCGAGAACTCACAGCACTTCTCGTGTTCGGCGTGCGGCGCGTGGTCGGTTGCCACACAGTCGATGACACCGTCCGCGAGCGCCTGGCGTAGTGCCTGCGCGTCTCCCGCCTCCCGCAGCGGCGGATTGACCCGGTTGCGGCCGTCGTAGGAGGCCAGGCGGGTGTCGTCCAGCAGCAGGTGGTGCGGGGTGACCTCGGCGGTGATCGAAATGCCCTGCGCCTTGGCCCATTTCAGGAGTTCGACGGTGCCCGCGGTGGAGGCGTGGCAGATATGAACCCGGGCGCCTGCGTCACGGGCCAGGATCGCATCGCGGGCGACGATCGACTCCTCGGCCGAGCGCGGCCAGCCCGAAAGACCGAGCTTGGCGGCGTGGGGGCCCTCGTGCGCGACAGCACCGACTGTCAGCCTCGGTTCCTCGGCGTGCTGGGCGATCAGCACCCCGAGGCCCGTCGCGTATTCCAGCGCGCGACGCATCACAAGCGGGTCGTGCACGCACAGTCCGTCGTCGGAGAACATCCGCACCTGCCCGACTCCGGCTGCCATCAGGCCCATTTCGGTGAGCTGCTTGCCTTCCAGCCCCACGGTGACCGCGCCCACCGGATGCACGTCGACCAGACCGACCTGCTGGCCGCGGTTCCAGACATGGTCGGTGACGACTGCGGAATCGGCGACCGGATCGGTGTTGGCCATCGCGAACACCGCGGTGTAGCCGCCCAACGCCGCTGCCGCCGAACCAGTCTCGATGTCCTCGGCATACTCCCGGCCAGGCTCACGCAGGTGGGTGTGCAGATCGACGAACCCGGGAAGCAGCACCTGACCGGCGGCGTCGATCACGTCGGCGGTGTCGGGAATCGCTAGCCCGGAACCGATTTCGGCGATCTGCCCGTCGTCGATCAATACGTCGACGGCGTCACCTTCGCCGTAGAGCCGCACTCCGCGGATCAGTACCTGTTGCTTCATACGCTGATCGCCTCCCGGTCTGCGCCCACGAGCAGATGGAACAGCACCGCCATCCGTACATGCACGCCATTGGAAACCTGTTGCAGTACCGCGGATTGCGATGAATCGGCCACCGGGAATGCGATCTCCATGCCGCGCAGCATCGGGCCGGGATGGAGCACCACGGCGCGGTCCGGCAGCATGGCCTGCCGCTTCTCGGACAGTCCGTACCGCACTGAGTATTCGCGTGCGGACGGGAAGAACGCGCCGTTCATCCGTTCGGCCTGTACGCGCAACATCAGCACCGCGTCGGCGGCCGGCAGTTCAGCGTCGAGGTTGTACGAGACCGACACCGGCCAGCCGTCGACTCCCACCGGCAGGAGCGTCGGCGGCGCCACGAGCACCACCTCGGCCCCCAAGGTCGCCAGCAGCGTCACATTCGACCGGGCCACCCGGCTGTGCAGCACGTCCCCGACGATGACCACCCGCTTGCCCTCGATCTCACCGAGGCGTTGGCGGATGGTCAGCGCGTCGAGCAGGGCCTGGGTCGGATGCTCATGTGTGCCGTCGCCGGCGTTGATCACGCTGGGTCCGTCGCCTTCGCCCTCCAGAGTCCACTCCGCCAGCTGCTGCGCGGCACCCGATGCGGGGTGGCGGATGATCAGCGCGTCGGCCCCTGCGGCCCGCAAGGTCAGTGCGGTATCGCGCAGCGATTCGCCTTTGGCCACCGAGGATCCCGAGGAGCTGACGTTGATCACGTCGGCGCTCATCCACTTGCCGGCCACCTCGAACGACACCCGGGTACGCGTTGAGTTCTCGTAGAACATCGTGATGATCGTGCGGCCGCGCAGGGTGGGCAGTTTCTTGACCTCGCGGCCCAACAGCGCCTCCCGGAACCGATCGGCATCGTCGAGGATCGCGGTCGCGTCGTCGCGGGACAGATCCGCTGCCGACAGGAGGTGGCGCGTCGTCACTTTGATATCACTACTCCGTCACGGTCGTCATGTTCGGAAAGCAACACGTGAACGCTCTCACTGCGGGAGGTCGGCACGTTCTTGCCGACGTAGTCGGCGCGGATGGGCAGCTCCCGGTGGCCCCGGTCGACGAGCACCGCCAACTGCACACTGCGCGGGCGGCCGATGTCGCGCAGCGCGTCGAGGGCCGAGCGCACCGAGCGCCCGGAGTAGAGCACGTCGTCGACGAGGATCACCACGGCATCGTCGATGCCGCCGGCGGGAATCGAAGTGGAGGCCAGCGGCCGGGGCGGCTTGAAGTTGAGGTCGTCGCGATAGAGCGTGATATCCAGTGCGCCGTGCGGCAGCTCGACACCGGCGAACTCGTTGATCTTCTCGGCCAAACGGGAGGCCAGTATCACGCCGCGGGTCGGGATGCCCAGCAATACGACGTGGGCCCGCTCCGCGGGATCGTCCAGCGCCGTCTTCTCGATGATCTGATGCGCGATCCGGGAAATGGTGCGGCCGACGTCCGCCGCAGACAGCAATTCCCGGTCGGAACCTGAAGAGCCCATGATGTGACTCTGACCTCCTTCTCCGCCTCTCGGGACGGATCGTTAAAGGACGTCGAACTGCCGGGCAGCTTAACAGAGCCGGACTACCCTGGCGAAATTGGCGTCCTCCCCCTGAATCCGGAGAATTTCAACCCCACCCACTACCGATGCGACAGGAGGGGGTTGAGGTTCACGGTTCGCAGACCGGCTAGCGCCGAGGTCTCCCCGTGCTGTCACCGCCCGCCCGGCGGCGATGTTGCGTGCAGCGTTCACGTCGGCGTTGCACGGCCCCGCGGTGCAAGCTTCGCACTCGAACACCGCTTGGCTCTTGCGGTTTCCGGGAGCGAGGTGCCCACACGCCGAGCAGCGTTGCGACGTGCACGCGGCCGGGACCTGCTCGACCCGACCAGAAGCCTTGTGCTGCAAGCGCGCAGCTAGCAATCCCCATCCACTGCGCCGGATGCCCCGGTTGAGACCCCGCTTTTGCGCCACCCGCACGCCGGGCTGCTTGACCGTGCCACGGGCGCTGCGCGTCATCGCCCTCACGTTAAGGGCTTCAATGCGGATCGTGTCGAAGCGCCGCGCGATGTCCGTGCTGGCCTTTTCCACCCAGTCCTTGCGCCGATCGGCCTCACGGGCCTTCAACCTGGCGATCGCGCGCTTGGTGCGCGCCCGCCGCTTGGAACCGCGCTCTGCCCGGGCCAACCGCTGCTGCAACACCCGCAACCGCTTGGCCTCACCTGGACTCAACCCCGGGACGTGCAGCAACTCGCCGGTCGACAAGGCCGCCGACACCGCAACCCCACGATCGATACCCACCACGGAGCCGTCACCCGGACCGGCGATCGGATCAGGGACGTGTGCGAACGCAATATGCCACCGTCCCGCTCGATCACAAGTGACCCGGTAGGACTTCACCCCCTGCGGCGCCGGGCGCGACAGACGAAAACGCACCCAGCCAACCTTGGGCACCCATACCCGAGCCAACCGGTGATTCACACGTTCAACTTGATGCGGTTTGACGCCGACCTGTCTGAAACCCTCATGCACACCCGCCTTACGCCACGTCGGACGACGGTGCGTACCGACGAAAAAGTTGCGCATAGCCCGGGCGAAATCCCGCAACGCCTGCTGCTGCACCGTCTGCGACCCAGCCGCCAACCAATCATGCTCAGCGCGGACCGCGGTCAACTGAGCACACTGCTCGTTATAGCCAGGCGCGCGGCGTCCCGGCCCCCAATGCAGCTGCTGCTCGACAGCCAGATTCCACACATACCGCGCGTGACGACAATGCTCGGCCAACACCACCGCCTGCTCAGCAGTAGGAAGCAACCGAAAGCGCGACACCCTGGCAACATAACGGCTACCACCGACACCGAAAGGAGATGCGGCGTCCCCCCTCGACCAGGGCTGGTAAATCCACGCCGCAAGCATCCAATGACAGGCCCCACTGGTTCCGACTTCGACTTCGACGCCCTGTACCGCGGCGAAAGTCCTGCCGAAGGTGTGCCGGCCGTCACCTCTGCGCCGTGGGACACGAAGGCACCCAAGGAGAATGTGGTCGCCTGGCAAGAAGCCGGCCTGGTCCACGGCAAGGTTCTCGATATCGGATGCGGGCTCGGTGACAACGCGGTGTACCTCGCACAGCAGGGTTACCCGGTGACCGCCCTCGACATCTCCCCGACCGCGCTGATCACCGCCGAGCGCCGCGCGGCCGATGCCGGGGTGAAAGTCACGTTCGCCGTTGCCGACGCGACTCGGCTCGACGGATATGACGGCGCCTTCGACACGGTGATCGACAGCGGGATGTACCACTGCCTCGACGACAACGGGAAGCGCAGTTACGCCGCCGCCGTGCACCGCGCCACCAGGCCCGGCGCCACCTTGTTGCTCGGGGCGTTCTCCGACGCCAACCTGGCGCAGCCGGACTGGGAGGCGCCCGCGGTGTCCGAAGAGACGCTGCGCACCACGCTCGGTGAGGCCGGCTGGGACATCACCTCACTCACGACCGAGGTGACCACCCTCCCGCACAACGGTGCGGAAGCCACCTTCTGGCTGCTGCAGGCCGAGCGGATCAGCGCTGGATCGACTTGACCTCGAGGAATTCCTCGAGCCCGAACACGCCGGCCTCGCGCCCGTTGCCCGATTGCTTGTATCCGCCGAACGGTGCGTTGGCGTTGAATCCGCCCGCATTGACCTGGACCTGGCCGGCACGGATCCGGCGGGCGATCTTCTCGGCCCGATCTTGCGACCCCGACCAGACTGCGCCTGCCAGGCCGTAATCCGTGGAGTTGGCGATGCGGACCGCGTCCTCCTCGGAGTCGTAGGGCTCGATAGCCAGAACCGGGCCGAAGACCTCCTCCTTGTGGATCGTCATGTCTTCGGTGACATCGGAGAACACGGTTGGCCGGACGAAGGCGCCAGGGGCGTCGGTGTCGGTGTCGCCGCCGGTGACGAGCCGCGCACCTTCGTCCATCGCCGTACGGATGTAGCCGAGCACGCGCTTCTGCTGCGCCCGAGACGACAGCGGGCCCAGCGCAGTTCCGTCGTCGGCAGGATCGCCGACTGGCAGCCTGTCGGCGGTCGCCTTCGCGAGTGCCTCCACTTCAGCCAGCTTGTCGCGCGGAACGATCATGCGGGTCAGCGCCGAGCACGTCTGCCCGGAGTTGAGCATCATCGACTTCACCGACGCAGGTACCACCTTTTCCAGGTCGGCGTCGTCGAGAATGATGTTGGGACTCTTGCCGCCGAGTTCCAACGAGACTCGCTTGACCGTGCGGGCGGCCACCTCCTGCACTCGCCTGCCGGCCCTGGTGGATCCGGTGAAGCTGACGATATCGACGTCGTCATGCCCGGCGATCGCCTCCCCGACATCCGCACCGGTACCGAACACGACGTTGAACACCCCTGGGGGAAGGCCGATCTCGTCGACGATCTCGGTCAGCGCGATCGCGCACAGCGGAGTGACCTCGCTCGGTTTGACCACCACGGTGTTGCCCGCGGCCAGCCCGTAGCCGACCTTCAGCGCGATCTGGTGCAGGGGGTAGTTCCACGGCGTGATCGCACCGAGGACACCGAACGGCTCCCGCACGATCGTCGAACCCCGGTATTCGCTTTCGAACTCGTACTCGCGCACGATGTTCGCCGCCTCGGCGAAACTGTTCATCGGCAGCGGCAACTGGATCTTGCGGGCAATCGAGATCGGGCAACCCATCTCGGAGGTGATGATGCGGGCCACGTCCTCGGCGCGCTCGGCCAGCTTGCCTGCGATCGCGGTGAGGTAATCGGCGCGCTGGCCGGCGGGAGTGGCCGACCAGGCCGGGAAGGCTGCGCGGGCGGCAGCGACCGCAGCGTCGACATCGGCGGCCGTGCCTGCCACAACCTCAGCGATCACCTCGTCATTGGCCGGGTTGGTGACGGGAATGCGGGTGGTTCCGCTCGACACGGTCCACTTGCCGTCAATGTAGTTGCTGTCGTGGTTCTGCATTCGATATACCCCTTCGGTCCGCTGGCACGTCATACGCACTCCCCCGTACACAGTTCGACACAGCGCGGGCGAGGTGAGATGTAAATCGCTATTCGCACCGTAGAGGTGTCGACCGATCTTCGGCAGACAACTCGACATTTCCGGACTGCAGCGCGGCATCGGCCACCACTGGACCCCTGCACCGGCGCCGCTGACTACCCTGACCGAGTGAACCTCGATGGCAATCAGACGTCCATCCGGGATGCGATCGACGCCGGCCTGCTCGCCGGTGCGGTCACCCTGGTGTGGCAGGCGGGCAAAGTTCTGCAGGTCAACGCGCTGGGCAACCGCGACGTCGACGCCGGATTGCCGATGGAGCGCGACACCGTCTTCCGCATCGCGTCGATGACGAAACCGGTCACGGTGGCCGCGGCGATGGCGTTGGTCGAGGAAGGCAAGCTGGCGCTCACCGATCCGGTCACCAAGTGGCTGCCGGAGCTGTCCGATATGCGGGTGCTGCGCGAACCACGCGGTTCGCTTGATCAGACCGAACCGGCACGGCGGCCCATCACGTTCGACGACCTCATGACCCACCGCAGTGGCCTGGCGTACGTGTTCTCGGTGCTGGGGCCGCTGGCATCGGCGTACGGGAAGTTGTCGCTGCGCCAGGACCAGGACCGGTGGCTGGCCGAGGTGGCCAGGCTGCCGCTGGCACATCAGCCCGGCGAGCGCCTCACCTACAGCCACGCCACCGATGTGCTGGGTATAGCCGTGTCCCGCATCGAGGGCAAGCCGCTGGCACAGGTGCTGGCCGAGCGGATCTTCGAGCCACTGGGCATGACCGACACTGGCTTCTCCGTCGATGCCGCGGGCCGGCGTCGGGCCGCGACGATGTACAAGCTCACCGCCGAGAACAAGTTGACCCACGACGTCATGGGCCCGCCGCCGATCACCGATCCGCCGTTCTGCACCGGCGGCTCGGGACTGTTCTCCACCGCCGACGATTATTTGAAGTTCGCCCGAATGTTGTTGGGCGGCGGCACGGTCGACGGCGTCCGTGTGCTGTCGGAGGAGTCGGCGCGGTTGATGCGCACCGACCGGTTGACCGTTGAGCAGAAGCAGTACCCGTTCCTGGGCGCACCGTTCTGGATGGGTCGCGGCTTCGGGCTCAACCTGTCGGTGGTGACCGATCCCGCGAAGTCGCGGCAGCTGTTCGGTCCCGGCGGGCTTGGCACGTTCAGCTGGCCGGGCGCCTACGGCACCTGGTGGCAGGCCGACCCGTCGGCGGACATGATCCTGATCTATCTGATCCAGAACCATCCGGAAATGTCGGTGGATGCCGCCGCGATCTCCGGCAACACCTCACTGGCGAAACTGCAGACGGCGCAACCGAAGTTCGTCCGCCGGACGTATCAGGCGCTCGACCTTTAGAGCGTTGATCCTGCGGTGCGGGCGGGAAAGTGCGAGTGCCCTGTGCCCTCACCGCAGGGTCAACTCGTCACAGGTGGTGGCTCGATCCGCTCGATGGTGTTGACCCGGTCGATCGACCGGTCGAACGAGACAACCTTGCCGACCGCTGTGGTCTCGGCGCACGCCACCAGATACGCCTCGGCGAAGTCGATGCGGTCGGTTTCGTAGACCTCGATGGAGCGCAACAGAAGTGCAGGGTCGACGCAGACAATCGAGTCGAAAGCAACCAGCGACCGCATCGCTTCGGCGACTTGGGCGCGGGGCACTTCGTAGAACGACTCCAAAACGTAAACCGTCTCTGCCAACACGAGGTCGGTTAGCAATATGTCGCGTTCGGTACCGAGATAGGCGGTTGCCCGCGCCGCCGTCGCCGGTGGATCGCCGGTCAAATGACGCACGAGCACGTTGGTGTCAACGAATGCGCTCAACGCCGATTCGCCAACCGCTCCGACCTCGTGCGCTGCAGCACCTCGTCCCACGCGACATTGCGCTTCGCCGCGGGTACCCGGATCGTGCCGGCAAGGCTGAGGAAGTTGGGTGTCCGGGCCAACACGGCTCGCTGGCCCTCCACCCGAAAAATGATCTCGTCACCCTCCTTGATGCCGAGCGCGTCGCGCACCGGCTTCGGGACCGTGACCTGACCTTTTGAAGTCACCTTCGCCGCAACGTCCATCAAGGCTCCTTACCTGTCCCCTCAAGTAAGGATATCCCGTTACGACGGCAAGTGGGACGCGTGGACGGGTGCTTACTCACCTACGGCAGTTGGAGATGCCCCCACACCCAACCGGTACCACCGGGAACGGTGTCGCCGGTGACCTGACACCACGCCTCAGGCGAGCAATTTCCCACCAGCCCAACTTCCTGGCCGACACGCAGAATGCCGACAACCTGTCCGGCACCGTCCGGTTCATTCTTGGCGTTGTACACATCCACGTCGCCGGCGACGGTTGCGGTTGCCTTCGCAGGAGCCTGCTGTGCGGGAGCCTGTCTTCCAGGTAGACATTTGAAAGACGCCCTCCCATCGGGAGAACTTTGGCGGAGTTCGACCTCGCCTTCCAGACAGGTATTCTGCCTTCCGGAAAGGCATTTGAAGGACACCTTCCCGTCGGGCGAAACTTGTCGGAGTTCGACCTCGCCCTCCAGACAGGTGCCTTGCTCGGCTCGTAGTGGATCGGCATGTGCCGACACAGGACCGGCGATGACTCCGAGTGCGGCAAGCGCGAGTACCGTCAACGGCAGCATTGTCTGGTGTTTCAAGTTGATCGTCATGTAGTTGTTCCACTTTCTGTTCGGCAAGGAGCCTGCAGCCGTTTCGCCGCAGTCATGCAGGAAACGCTACGAATGCGCAGGCACGGCGACACGCGTAGTCGCCTACTCCAAATTTCGGTTGGTGCCCTTACGTTCTGATCGGCACGCGGAGGATATGCGCGATCGGACATCGGCTCCGACGGCCGGCGGCCTCAAGCGTGTTCCGGACCAGACGACGGCCTCGCGAAGCTGAGCGGGGCACGTAGCGGGTCAGCCCACCACCACGTGGTGTACGCCGTGCGGCAGCGGAATATGTTGCACTGCAGTCAGACCCGGGGATTCATCCGAGCCGACGCGGTAGACCTGAACCCCGGAGCCGAGCCCGCCCTCGAACACCGTCGCCATGAAGTACTGTCCGCTGCTATCGAAGGCGCCACCTTCCGGTAGCACTCCGTCCAAACGGTAGTCGCCGACCTTCGACAGCCGACCGCTGTGCTCATCCAGTTGCAATAAACTCACGGTTGCATGGTCGTCGTATCCTGGTGAGCCGGTTGGTATCGCGGTGCCACGCATATTCACTGTCGCCACCCACCGGCCGTCAGGACTGATCGCCAACCCCTCCGCCGACTTGTCGGACTCCGCCGAACCGACCGCCCGCGGCGGTTCGCCGCCAGGTTCACCGACCCGAATCACCGTGAGTCTCGACGGTTCCGTCGGTAACCGCCCGGCCAGGTCGGTCGCGTTGAGGTCGCGGCCCCAGTCCGACGTGACGTAGTGGCGCCCGTCCGGCGTGAACCGGCCCACGAACGGATCCGCTCCGGTGACCACCGGCGCACCCCACGGCTGCACACCACCCGGCTGTGAAGTGTCGACGGTGAAGAACGCCACCAGGTCCCGGGTGTTGACATTGACAGCCAGCGCACGGCCGCTCGGATGCCAGTGCACATTGGTCGCCGTAACACCGCCGCGGGGCATCCCCGCCTCACCGCTCACCCCCAGTCCGGCCAGATCGAACTGTTCGACTTCGCCGAATCCGTCTGCGCCCCATTCCACGAGTTGCAACATCGATGCGTCGGCGGTATTCGACACCACGGCAACATAAGTGCCGTCCGGGTGCACGGCCAGCGCCTCTGGCGATTGCCCGATCGTGGCGACGTCGGCGATCACCGGGTTCTGCCAATCCGAGATATCCACCGCGAACAGCTGATCACCCGCCACCAGTTGCTGCGCCCGCATGTCGCCAGGGCCGCGTTGCTTCAGCCTCTCGGCGACGAATGCAGTTGCGCCGTCGGGTGATAACGCCAGTACTTCCGGCGCAGCAGTCACCGAGTTCGACACCTCGACCTGACCGGCGGTCACCACGCCGTCGCGCACACTGACGGTGCTCAACAGATCGCGATGGTTGGCCTGAGCGGGGGCCAAGATTCCGTCGGCGTAGGTGCTCGCGAGATGGTCTCCGTCCGAGAGTGTCACGAGTCGTTCGATCGTCACCCCTGACGGCTCACCCTGCGGGGCAGCGCAGGCAGAGACGGCGAGGAGGGCCGTGAGGCAGATGGCACACGTACGCATTGCGGTCATGCCATGAGCCTCGACGAGTGCTGATTCAGGATCAATCGGTAGTTGGATATGTGTGATAGTGAAATACGATCACAGGTATGGATCTGCGGTCGGTCGAATGCTTCCTCCGCGTAGCCGAAACGCTGCATTTCGGCCGGGCCGCTACTGACCTGCACCTCAGCCAGCCCGCGCTGAGCCAGCGCATCCGGACGCTGGAACGCGACGTGGGTGCCACTCTGCTCGACCGAGACCGGCGCGGTGTCCGGCTCACCGCGGCCGGGTTGGCGTTCCAGGGACCCGCTCGCGCCATGCTTGCCCATGGCGGCCATGCGATCGATATCGCCCGGCGAGCGGAACACGGACTGCACGGGCGGCTGCGGCTCGGGTTCACCGTTATCGCGTCGTACACCCACTTACCGCGGGCCGTAAAGCGATTCCGCGGCGACTTCCCCGACATCACGATCGACCTGGTCGAAATCAACTCTCCCGCAGTCGAAGAGGCGCTCGATCGTGGCGAGATCGACATCGGTCTGCTGCACCCCCCTCTGGCGCGAACGCAATTGCGGTGTCGAGCACTCCCCGATGAACCACTCATGCTGGCCATGCCGGTCGGCCATCGACTCTGCGAACACGCATCCGTCACGTTCGGTGATCTGACCGGCGAATCGCTATTGACGGCGCCGCGGAGCGTTGGCCCGGTGTTGTTCGACAAATTGATCGGCTGTTTCCGAAGCGCGGGTGTCGAACCCGACGTCGTGCAGGAAGCCACACCGGTGACGACACTGGCGGGATTGGTTGCCGCCGGCGCCGGCATCGGATTCGTCACCCGGGGAGTGGCTTTGGCCACCCGTCCCGGCGTGGTGTTCCGTGAAGTCGTTGGGACACCGGGAGTTCCGATGGCCATCGCCTGGCCCGGGGAACAGCCGCCGCCGACGGCACAGCGGTTCCTCGACGTGGTCGACGAGGTGTGGCGCGACTAGAGCGTGTCGAACAACTGGTTGCGGTCGAGTCTGCGGAGTGTTAGGCCGATTGGCTGTGGTAGTCGAAGCCTTCGTAGGCCGCCGGTGTGGTTTCGTAGTGGCGGTCGATGCGGCGGCAGTGGTTGATCGCGCCGTTGGTGCGTTCGACCACCCAACGTCTCGGTGGGGCGATGAAGCCGTGGCCGGGTTTCGGCCCGCAGACCACGTCGACGGTGACACCGGCCTTGGCCGCTGCGGTGGTGACAGCCTGCCCGGTGTAGCCCTCGTCCACCCACACGTGGCTGATGGTGGGCGCGATCGGCTTCGCCTGCGGTCGGCCAGCGCCGCCGGCCCTTGCGGTGCGTGGGAGAAGGAAGCCGGTGATGTGCGTGCCCGCGGTGTCGGACAGATCGCAACGGTACCGTCGGCGCCGTTGACCTGGTTTCGGGTCACCTGACTATTCGTAGTGATGATGGGTGCCGCCACATCTG
This sequence comes from Mycolicibacterium sp. XJ870, assembly GCF_053483975.1. NCBI lineage: Bacteria > Bacillati > Actinomycetota > Actinomycetes > Mycobacteriales > Mycobacteriaceae > Mycobacterium > Mycolicibacterium sp. XJ870. The sequence goes on along the minus strand of NZ_JBEFTI010000001.1, from coordinate 1,836,484 downwards.
CGCTGGCCACCGCACTTGTCGGTGGCGTGTGTGACGCTGATCGTTGATGGCGCGGCACACCACATTCCGTTTCTGTCTCGACCCGACGGTCGAGCAGCGTGAGGTGGTGGCCCGGCATGCCGGGGCGGCCCGGTTCGCGTTCAACCAGTGCCTACGCATCGTGAAAACCGCGCTGACACAACGTCGCACCGATCCGGGCGCGGCGGTGCCGTGGACCGGTTTTGATCTGATCAACGCTTTCAACGCGTGGAAGAAAACCGAGGCCGCCGGCCGGGTCTTCACCGTCGACGCCCACGGCGGCGTCGAGGTGGCGGTGACGGGCCTGTCCTGGCGGCGTGAGGTGTGTCAGCAGGTGTTCGAGGAAGCCGCCGTCGACCTCGGTAAAGGATTGAAAGCCTGGTCGGATTCCCGATCCGGCACACGCAAAGGCCGCCGTGTCGGCTTCCCGAGATTCAAAAAGAAGACCGGGAACATCCCGTCGTTTCGGCTGCGCAACAAGCATTCCCAGGGCAGACCGCCGGCGATCCGGGTCGGCGATGACAACCGGCCACGCTCGGTCACGCTGCCCGGCATCGGGTTGATCGGGGTGCATGACGACACCCGCCCTCTGCGGCGGATGCTCGCCAAGGGTCGGGCAAAAATCTTGTTCGCCACGATCAGCTACCACGGCGGCCGGTGGTGGATATCGCTGAATGTCGAGGCCGCCGACCTGCACCCGCTCCAGCAGCACCCGACCCGCACCGACGATGCCGGCGGTTGGGCGGGGGTGGACCGCGGCCTATCGGCGTTCCTGGTCGCCGCCACCGCCGACGGCACCGAAGTCGCCCGCATCAGCGATGCACCCAAAGCCCTGGCTGCTGGGCTCAAACAGCAGCGACGGTTAGCCAAGTCGTTGTCCCGCAAGCAGAAAGGATCACAGCACCGCAAGGATGCCGCCGCCCGGCTGGGCCGCCATCATCACCGTGTCGCCAACATTCGACGCCATTTCCTGCACCAGATATCAGGCGAGCTGGTCAAGACCCACGACCGGCTCGTCATCGAAAACCTCAACGTGGCAGGCATGCTGGCCAACCATCGGCTGGCTCGGGCTATCTCCGATGCGGGCTGGTCGGAGTTCGCCCGGATGCTCACCTACAAGCAGGCGTGGCGCGGCGGGCGGCTCGTCGAAGCCGACCGCTGGTATCCCTCGACTCGCCTGTGTCCCCACTGCGGGACGGTCAACACTGAGATGACGCTGGCCGACCGCGTGTTCACCTGTGCGTGCGGGCATTGCGCCGACCGCGACACCAACGCCGCGGTAAATCTGGCCCGCTGGGGCCACACCCATGACCTTCCTCGATCCCCGGACCCCCAAGCAGCAGGCCGGGCCACCAATGCCCGCCGACGGGACGGCTCTGACCAACACCCTCGTGTGTGTGGTGAAACCAGACCGAAAGACGCGGGAACCGACGTTCACACCGCACCCGCGGCCTGAACCGAAGACGCCCGAGAAGGGCGGTGCCCAACACTCACCAGAGTCGTTCGACACGCTTTAGCCGTCCGACGTACCGCGCACTGCCTGCGATGCGGCCCGGATCTGCGGGGTCACCAGCATCACCTGTCCGAGCACGCCGTTGACGAATCCGGGTGAGTCATCGGTTGACAGTTGCTTTGCCAACTCGACGGCTTCGTCCACCGCGACGGGCTCGGGAACGTCCTCGGCATGGAGCAACTCCCACACGGCAACGCGCAGGATCGCCCGGTCCACCGCAGGCAGCCGTTCCAGCGTCCACCCCTGCAGGTGCGCGGAGATCAGATCGTCGATGTGGGCGGCATGTTCGGTCACTCCGCGGGCCACCACGATGGTGTACGGATTCAGCGGCGAAATGTCGGTCTCGTCCTCGGCGAGCGCGGATCGCGAATCGGCGATCGCCTCCGGGGTCAGGCCACGTGCCTCGGCCTCGAACAGCAGGTCGACTGCGCGTTTGCGGGCCTGGTGACGGCCCCGGTCACCACGACGGTCAGGCATTCACCCGACCCAGATAGCTGCCGTCGCGGGTATCGACCTTGAGCTTGTCGCCGGTGTTGATGAACAACGGAACCTGGATCTCGGCACCGGACTCCATGGTGGCGGGCTTGGTGCCCGCGCTGGACCGGTCACCCTGCAGGCCGGGCTCGGTGTGGCTGACCAGGAGTTCGACCGAGACCGGCAGTTCCAGGTACAGCGGAACACCGTCGTGGAAGGCGATCTGCACGGGCAGGCTCTCCAGCAGGAAGCCCGCCGCGCGGCCGACGAGCGCCTCGGGCAACGGGTGCTGATTGAAGTCCTCGGAATCCATGAACACGAAGTCGCTGCCGTCGCGATACAGGTAGGTCGCGTCGCGTCGGTCGACGGTGGCGGTCTCCACCTTGACGCCGGCGTTGTAGGTCTTGTCGACCACCTTGCCGGACACCACGTTCTTCAGCTTCGTCCGCACGAAGGCCGGGCCTTTGCCGGGCTTGACGTGCTGGAATTCGACGATCTGCCACAGTTGGCCGTCGATCTGCAGGACGAGTCCGTTCTTGAAGTCGGCAGTCGATGCCATGGTCGGTATAGCTCCTAGCTTTCTGTCACACGATGGCCAGTTCCTTCGGGAACCGGGTAAGCAGCTCAGGTTCCGCCGTGTTGTATTCGGCGTGGTTCGCGGCGTATTCGCCGCCAGTCACGACCAGCGTGTCCTCGATTCGGACGCCGCCGCGGTCTGGCAGATAGACACCTGGCTCAACGGTCACCGCAGAGCCAGCAAGCAGTGTACCGGCGGCAGCGGAGTTGATTCCCGGCGCTTCATGGATCTGCAGTCCGACGCCGTGTCCGAGTCCGTGGCCGAAGTACTCCGCATAGCCGGCGTCGGCGATGACCTGGCGGGATGCCGCGTCGACGGCGCTGAGCGCCACGCCGGGCGCCAATGCCTCCCGACCCGCCCGCTGGGCGGTGGCCACCAGGTCGTAGACCTCCCGCTGCCACTGCGCGGCCTGGCCCAGCACAAAGGTCCGCGTCATATCGGAGTGATAGCCCTCCACGAGGGCGCCGAAGTCGATCTTCACGAAGTCACCGACAGCCAGCACCGCATCGGTGGGCCGGTGGTGCGGTATGGCCGAGTTGGCTCCGGTCGCGACGATCGTCTCGAACGACGGGCCATCGGCGCCGTGGTCGAGCATCAGCGCTTCCAGATCGCGGCGCACCTCCTGCTCGGTGCGCCCCGGCCGAAGCCCACCGCGTTCCAAGAGATCGGCAAGGGCGGCGTCGGCGGCCTCGCACGCCAGCCGCAGCATCGCGATCTCACCGGCGTCCTTGACCTCGCGCAGTGCTTCCACAGTGCCCGCCGCCCGTACCAGTTCAACGCGTTCACCGGCGGCCTTCGTCAAGGCCGTATAGGCGTCGACGGTCACCACGTGGCTTTCGAAGCCCAGCCGGCGGACGCCGTCGCATGCGGCCCGTCCGGCCAGATGCGGACCGCAGGCTCGTTCAATCACGATTTCGGCGTCCGGGCACTGCTGCGCGGCCTGCGTTCGATAGCGCCCATCGGTCGCCAGCACCGGTGTGGCGTCGGAAACACGTATCAAAAGTGCCGCGTTCGATCCGGTGAATCCGGCCAGATAACGCACGTTGACCAGGTCTGTTACCAGCATGGCGTCCAAGTCCGCAGCTGCCAGCCGCTGCCGTAGCCGGTCTCTGCGCTGGGAAATAGTCACAGTTTGTGACGCTACTCGCTACGCTGTGCCCCCATGAGCAAGTGGTTACTGCGCGGAGTGGTGTTCGCAACAGCGATGGTCATAGTGCGCTTACTGCAGGGAGCATTGATCAACGCGTCGCCGGCCAACGCCATATTGTTCAGCGTGGCGCTGCTTGTGGTGTTCGGGATCGGGGTGGCGATTTGGGGTCTGCTCGACGGCCGCGCTGACGCCCGCAACAACCCCGACCCGGATCGCCGCAGCGATCTGGCCATGACGTGGCTGCTGGCCGGGCTGTGCGCCGGCATCCTCAGCGGCGTGGTGTCGTGGTTCATCGGCTTGTTCTACAAGAGCATCTACACCGAGGCGCTGCTCAACGAGGTCACGACGTTCGCCGCGTTCACCGCGTTGTTGGTGTTCCTGGTCGCGGTGGCCGGTGTGACGATCGGCCGCTGGATGATCGATCGCCATACGCCCCAGGTCGTTCGGCATCACGGCAGCCACGCCACCGACGAGCGGGCCGACACCGATGTGTTCGCCGCGGTGAGCGCCAACGGCGCCGAGGACAACACGCAGACCACGCCCGTGGATTATCCAGAGCAACCGCGTCAGTAAAAGCGTATGAGCGCAGGTGGCGCGGGAATCAGTCCCGCGCCACTTCCGCGTACGCCGCGGCCAGCAGTGACGGATCTGGACCTTCCAGCCGTCCCGGCTTGCCCAGCCCGTCGAGCACGACGAATCGCAACACCCCGGACCGGTTCTTCTTGTCGCCGGCCATGTACTCCAGCAGCTGCGGCAGCGCGTCGCCGTCGTAGCTGACCGGTAGGCCCAGCGCGGTCAGCACCGAGCGATGGCGATCTGCGGTCTTGTCGTCCAGCCGGCCGGCAAGCCGGCCCAGCTCAGCGGCGAACACCAGCCCCACCGACACGGCTGCACCATGCCGCCACTTGTACCGCTCACGCCGCTCGATGGCGTGAGCGAGTGTGTGGCCGTAGTTGAGGATCTCGCGCAGCTGCGACTCTTTCTCGTCCGCGGCGACGACCTCGGCCTTGACGGCGATCGCGCGGCGGATGAGTTCGGGCAGCACCGTCCCGGCCGGGTCGAGCGCGGCTTCCGGGTCGGCTTCGATGAGGTCGAGGATCACCGGATCGGCGATGAACCCGGCCTTCACGATTTCGGCCATCCCCGCGACAATCTCGTTGCGCGGCAAGGTTTCCAGCGTGGCAAGGTCGACGAGCACCGCGGCGGGCTGGTGGAACGCGCCGACCAGGTTCTTGCCGGCGTCGGTGTTGATACCGGTCTTGCCGCCGACCGCTGCGTCGACCATGCCGAGCAGGGTGGTGGGCACGTGCACGATGTCCACTCCGCGCAGCCAGGTGGCGGCGGCGAAACCCGCGACGTCGGTGGCCGCTCCCCCGCCGAGGCTGACGACGGCGTCCCTGCGCCCAATGCCGATGCGGCCCAGTACTTCCCAGATGAACCCGACGACCGGCAGCTCCTTGCCCGATTCGGCATCGGGGATCTCGATGCGGTGGGCGTCGATTCCGTTGTCGGCGAGGTGGTTTCGGATGGCTTCGGCGGTCTGCGCGAGCACCGGCTGATGCAGGATCGCGACCTTGTGCCGGCCCGCCAGTGTGCGGCCCAACTCCCCCAGCAGCCCGGTACCGATGATGACCGGGTAGGGACGGTCAACGAGAACCTCGACGATTACCGGGTCAGTCAATGTGTCGCTCCGCGTTGCGGGCGGCCAGGGCCGCGGGGGTGGGTATGGGGTTTGCTCCGGCAGTGCTGTCGGAGTCTGCCGGACCGCGCCGCCACGGTGGGCGGCGGCGTCGGCGTGGCTTGTTCGGGGTGGGCTTCGGCGGCTGCGGATTCTCCAGCCGCGCAACGATCGTCCGCACCACCGCGCCCGGGTTGCGGCGATTGGTGTTGATCCGCATGGTGGCCACCCGCCGGTAGATCGGCACCCGCTGTGCCATCAGGGTGCGAAATCTCTCGGCCCGGTCGCCGGCCAGCAACGGGCGCACCGTGGTCCCACCGGTGCGACGCACACCTTCGGCGGCGCTGATCTCCAGGTAGATGACCGTGTGCCCGGCCAGGGCTTCCCGTACCCCCGGCGTGATGACTGCGCCGCCGCCGAGCGACAACACACCGTCATGGGACTCCAGCGCCGCGCGGACGACCTCTTCCTCTATCCGGCGGAACTCCTGTTCCCCGTCATTGGAGAAGATGTCGGCGATGGTGCGGCCGGTGGTCTCCTCGATCACGGCATCGGTGTCGAGCATGGTCAGGTCCAGGGCCTTGGCCAGGCGACGACCGATTGTCGACTTGCCCGAACCCGGCAGGCCGATCAGTACCGCCCGGGGAGCCATCAGCCCAGCGCCTGTGCCGCCGGCTCGCGGTGGCCGTCCGGCGGATTGGCCCCTCGCGTGTGCACCGCGCGCAGGTAGGCGTCGATGTTGGCCCTCGTCTCGGCCAGTGAATCCCCGCCGAACTTCTCCAGGGCGGCGCGTGCCAGCACGAGGGCGACCATGGTCTCGACCACCACGCCGGCAGCCGGTACCGCGCACACGTCGGAGCGCTGGTGAATCGCGACGGCCTCGTCGCCGGTGGCCATGTCGACCGTGGCCAGTGCCCGCGGCACGGTCGAGATGGGTTTCATCGCGGCACGTACCCGCAGGGCCTGGCCGTTGGTCATGCCGCCTTCCAGGCCGCCGGCCCGGTTAGTCGAACGCAGCACACCGTCCGGGCCCGGGTACATCTCGTCATGGGCCACGGTGCCGCGGCGGCGGGCGGTCTCGAAGCCGTCGCCGATCTCCACACCTTTGATCGCCTGGATGCCCATCACGGCACCGGCCAACTGACTGTCGAGGCGGTTCTCGCCACTGGTGAAGGAGCCCAGCCCGATCGGCAGGCCTTCGACGACCACTTCGACGACACCGCCGAGGGTGTCGCCGTCCTTCTTGGCAGCCTCGATCTCGGCGATCATCGCTTCTTCGGCGGCCTTGTCGAACGCCCGGACCGGGCTGTCGTCGATGGCAGCGAGATCGGCGGCCTGCGGCGGCGGACCGTCGTAGGGCTTGGACGCGCCGATCGAGATGACGTGTGAGATGACTTCGACCCCGAGCGCCTCGCGCAGGAACGCCCTGGCAATGGTGCCTGCCGCCACGCGCGCCGCGGTTTCCCGGGCGCTGGCGCGCTCCAGCACCGGGCGGGCATCGTCGAAGCCGTACTTGAGCATGCCCGCGTAGTCGGCGTGGCCAGGTCGCGGCCGGGTCAGCGGGGCGTTGCGCGCGACGTCGAGTTCGGCTTGATCGACGGGGTCGGGAGCCATCACGGTCTCCCATTTCGGCCACTCGGTGTTCCCGATCTCGATGGCGATCGGCCCACCGAGGGTGCGGCCGTGGCGGACCCCCGCCAGCATGGTGACCTGGTCCTGCTCGAACTTCATCCGGGCGCCGCGGCCATATCCGAGACGACGACGCTTGAGCTGCGCCCCGATGTCGTCGGAAGTGATGGGCACGCCGGCAACCATCCCTTCGAGCATGGCCACCAGGGCGCGGCCGTGGGATTCACCTGCTGTGGTCCAACGCAACACGGACGCCATTCTCCCACGTCACGGTTTGCCGGCTGAAATCCGTGGTCATCGACGTCGACTAAACCACCACCAACGCCACAGCCGCCGCACTGGCCAGACACATCGACGGGCCGTGCGGCACGGTCGTCACGCCGCGCATCGCCGCGACAAGCGCGAGCATCGAGGTCAACAGCGGCGCACCGATCGCCGCCAGCAGCCAGACGTCGGGCCCGAAGGCCCCGGTCATCGCGCCGACGCCGAGTGCGAGTTTGACGTCGCCGCCTCCCAGCGACCGCGGCGAGGCCAGATGCATGACGGCGTACAGCGCCGCCAGCGCTGCCGCCCCGGCCAAGGCAGCCCCACCGCGTTCCGACAGTGCTGCGACGACGAATATCACGGCCGCGCCAGGAAGGGTCAGCCAGTTGGGCAGCCGGCGCTGCCGAATGTCGTATGCACTCAGCGCCCCGAGCCAGACAATCCCAGCGACCGCCGCCCCCACGATCCGAGGCTAAGCCCCCAGGAGGGCCGCCCTCATCGCCTCTTTGGGCGCGGGCATCCCGGTGAACTGCTCGACTTGGGTGAAGGCCTGGTTCAGCAGCATGTGCAGTCCGCTGATCACCTCACCACCGGTCGACTGAACCGCTTTCGCCAACGGCGTCGGCCACGGGTCGTAGATGGAATCGAGTAGTCGCGGTACCGCGGCCAGCGTCGGTGCGTAGACCGCGGCCGCGTCGGCTGGAATCGTGTTGACCGCCACGGTCGCCTCAGCCACCGCCTCGGCCAGCTGCGGGCTGCCGATATCGCACCATTTGCTGTGCGCGCCACAGCTTTCCGCGAGTTCGACCAGCCGGCTCGCCTTGCCCGGATCGCGCGCCACGACGGTAATCCGTTGCACGCCAAGCTCTGTCAGGCCGACCACGGCGGCCGGCGCGGTGCCGCCGGAGCCGACCACCAGTGCCGCGTCGCCTGCAGCCCCGAGCGCCCCGACCACCCCGTCCACATCGGTGTTGTCGGCGCGCCATCCACCGGCCGGGAGCCGCACCAGGGTGTTGGCCGAGCCCACGAGCTTGGCACGGTCAGTGTGCTGATCGGCGAACTGCAGTGCGGCGAACTTCCCTGGCATGGTCACCGACAGCCCTACCCACTCCGGCCCCAGGCCGCCTACCAGGGCAGGAAGCTGCTCCGCAGTGCACTCGATGCGCTCGTAGGTCCACGCCGGCAGACCCAGCGCCCGGTATGCGGCCAGATGCAGCTGCGGCGAACGTGAGTGGGCGATGGGCGAGCCGAGCACCGCGGCCTTGCGGGCGCTATCGGGTACCGCGGCGGGCCGCCTATCGGGCACTGTCCAGGACACCGTTGTTCTGAGCCTGTTCGATGTTCGCCAGGTGCTCGTCGTAATCCCGGGTGAACAGGGTGGTGCCCTGCAGGTCGATCGTCACGAAGTACAACCAGTCCCCCGGCTCCGGATGTTCGGCGGCGGCCAGCGCGTCAGCGCCGGGCGAGCAGATCGGCGTTTGTGGAAGGCCTTCGCTCGCATAGGTGTTCCACGGCGTCACCTGCGCCCGGTCGGCGTCGGTGGTCGCTACTTCTTGGCGGTCCAACGAGTAGTTCACGGTGGAGTCGAACTCGAGCTTGCGGTGCTCGGCCAGCCGGTTGTAGATCACCCGTGCCACCTTGGCGAAGTCCTGCGGCTTGGACTCACGCTGTACCAGTGAGGCCACCGTGAGGATTTGGTACGGCGACATGCTCATCGCCGCGGCGGTATCGAGAAGCCCGCCTTGGGTGTACACGGCCGAGCTGCCGGCAATCAGTGTCGAGAGGATGTCCTGAGCGGAGGCCGCGGGGTCGACGTTCCAGGTCCCCGGCGCAATCAGTCCTTCCAGCCTGCGGTGGTCGGCACCCATCGCGACGACTGGCCCGGCCGCCCAGTCCGGCACCGCCAATGCGGCCGGTGGCGCCGATCCGGCGGCCGCCTTCAGGTCCTCCGCCGACACACAGCGCTGCTCGCCGTCGAGTTCGACACACGACGCCTTCGAGATCAGACTGAAAACTCCATCGGTGACGGCGTTGGTCTTGACGTCGGCGATGTCATCGAGCTGACGCCCCTCCGGGATGGTCAGCTTGCCCACCCTGCTGCCCGGATCAACAAGCCGCTCAACGGCGTTCGCTGCGGGAATCTCGGTACGCACCTTGTAGAAACCGGGTTGGATCGCCGAGATCGCATCGTTGCCCTGCGCGGCGTCGACAAACGCTTTGACGGTGGCCACGACCTTGTGGTCCTGCAGCGTCTCACCGATGGCCGTCGTGGAGTCACCATCGCGTACCTGGATCACCACGTCGGTCACCCCCTCACCGGCGTAGTCGCTGCCGCTGCCGGACATGCTGTGCCACAGTTTGGAGCCGAGGAAGACGGCGCCGACGGCCACCACGATGAGCAACATCAGCGACAGCCCGCGGGCGATACGTCGCTTTCGATTGGCGCGGGACCGCCGGACCCGGTCACCTCGGCTCATCCCGCGTCGCGGTGGACCCACCGCCACCGGTTGCGCTCGGTCGGCACTCCAGTCGTCAGCCATCCGTGCCCTCTCCGCGTGCGCCCAGGGCCGCACGCCGCTGATCCAGCCAGTTCTGCAGGATGCCGACCGCAGCAACCTGGTCGATCATCGATTTCTGTCCTTTTGCCCGAACCCCGGCTTCCCGCAGCGACCGCTGTGCGGAAACAGTAGTGAGCCTCTCATCGGCCAGCCGTACCGGTGTCGGCGCAATCCGGTGGGCCAGCCGATCGGCCAGGTCGACGGCATCGTGAGCCGAGGTTCCGGCCCGGTCGGCCAACGTCCGAGGCAACCCGACCACGACCTCGATCGCGTCGTACTCCTCGACCAGCGCGGCCAGCCTGCGCAGATGCCTGCCGGATTTGTCGCGCTTGTCCCGCATCACCGTCTCGACCGGCGTGGCCAGGATGCCGTCGGGATCGCTCGAGGCCACCCCGATCCGGACGGTTCCGACGTCGATGCCGATCCGCCGACCCCGTCCCGGATCATCGTCACCGGGACGGTCGGGCAGCCGCTCGTCGGTGTCGAGACGAGCAGAGCGGGAAGGGGTTTCAGCCACGAACTATCCCCGGCCGATCTCAGCGCGTAGCGCGGACAATGCCGCGTCGATACCCGCCGCCCCCTTACCGGACCCTTGTGCCAGATCGGCCTTGCCGCCACCGCGGCCGTTGACCGCGGCGCCGAATTGCTTCACCAGTTCGTTGGCGCGCAATCCGAGATCCTGCGCGGCCGGGTTGACTGCTATCACGAAGGGCACCGAATCCCCCTCGCCCTCGGCGATCAGTGCGACCACCGCGGGTTCGGCGCCGAGCTTGCCCCGGATATCGCCGACGAGGCTGCGCAGATCGCCGGCCGAAACACCGGCGGCCATTCGCTGTGCGACCACCCTGACCTTTCCGATTACCTCGGCTCCGGCAGCGGCATTCGCCGCCGCTGCCCGGGCATTGGCCAACCGGACACGATCGAGCTCTTTTTCAGCCGCCTTGAGCCGGTCCACCAGATTGGCGACGCGGGCGGGCACCTCTTCCGAAGGCACCTTCAGAGTCGAAGCGAGCCCGGCCATCAGCGCGCGTTCCTTCGCCAGGTGCCGGAACGACTCCAGACCGACATAAGCCTCCACCCGGCGCACGCCGGACCCGACAGACGACTCCCCGAGAATGGTCACCGGGCCGATCTGGGCCGAATTGTGTACGTGCGTACCGCCGCACAGTTCCAGCGAGAACGGGCCACCGATCTCGACCACCCGCACCTCGTCGGGATAGTTCTCTCCGAACAACGCCATCGCGCCCATGGCCTTTGCCTTGTCCAGCGCGGTGTTGAACGTGTGCACCTCGTAGTCGGCGACGACGGCTTCGTTGGTGACTTCTTCTATCTGCGAACGCTGGTCTTCGCTCAGCGCCCCCTGCCAGTTGAAGTCGAACCGCAGATAGCCGGGACGGTTGAGCGAACCGGCCTGAACTGCATTGGGCCCCAGCACCTGTCGCAGGGCAGCGTGCACCATATGAGTACCGGAATGGCCCTGGGTAGCGCCTTGGCGCCACTGGGGGTCGACGGCCGCGGTGACGGTGTCGCCCTCGACGAACTCGCCGGATTCGACGTTGACGCGGTGTGCCCACAACGTTTTCGCGATCTTCTGGACGTCGGTGACGGCGGCTCTGGCAGTCGCCGAGGATCCCGTCCCGCTGATGGCGCCTTCGTCGGCGATCTGACCGCCGGACTCGGCGTAGAACGGGGTGCGGTCCAGGATCAGCTCGACCCGCTCGGCTTCCACGCTCTCGTGCGACACCACGGGAACCCGCTTACCGTCCACAAATATCCCGAGAATCTTTGCCTCGGAAGCCAATTCATCGAATCCGGTGAATTCGGTGGGGCCAGAGTCGACAAGCTCCCGGTAGGCGGTCAGGTCGGTGTGGGCCTGCTTGCGAGCCGCGGCGTCGGCCTTGGCGCGTTTGCGCTGCTCGGCCATCAAGGTCCGGAAGCCGGCCTCGTCGACGGACAGGCCGGCCTCGGCCGCCATCTCCAGGGTCAGGTCGATCGGGAAACCGTAGGTGTCGTGCAGGGTGAACGCGTCGGAGCCGGAGAGCCTGGACACTCCCGCGCGCTTCGTTTTCGCGGCGGCTTCGTCGAACAGCCGTGAGCCCGACGCCAGAGTGCGGTTGAACGCCGTCTCCTCGGCCACGGCGATGCGCTGGATGCGCTCGAAGTCAGTGGCCAGTTCCGGGTAGGACGGGCTCATCGCGTCGCGGACCGTGACCATCAGTTCACCCATCACGGGCTGATCGACACCCAGCAGTTTGGCGGCCCGGATGATGCGTCGCAGCAGCCGCCGCAGTACGTAGCCGCGCCCCTCGTTGCCGGGGCTGACGCCGTCGCCGATGATGATGGCCGCGGTGCGGGTGTGGTCGGCGATGATGCGGTACCGCACATCGTCGTCATGGTTGCCCGCGCCGTAGTGACGGGGAGCGACCGCGGCCACCACGTCGATGACAGGCCGCAGCAGGTCGGTCTCGTAGACGTTGTCCACACCCTGCAACAGGCACGCCACCCGTTCGATACCCATGCCGGTGTCGATGTTCTGGCGCGGCAACGGGCCAAGGATTTCGAAGTCCTCCTTGGAGGTGCCCTCACCGCGCTCGTTCTGCATGAAGACGAGATTCCAGATCTCGATGTAGCGGTCCTCGTTGGCCACCGGGCCGCCGTCGACGCCGTACTCCGGTCCCCGGTCGTAATAGATTTCCGACGACGGGCCACAGGGCCCCGGGATACCCATCGACCAGTAGTTGTCGGCCATCCCGCGGCGCTGGATCCGCTCAGTGGGCAGGCCGGCAACTTCCTGCCACAGGCCGATCGCCTCGTCATCGTCGAGATAGACCGTGGCCCAGATCTTTTCCGGGTCGAACCCGTACCCGCCCTCGGCGACCGGATTGGTCAACAGGGTCCAGGCCAGCTCGATCGCACCACGCTTGAAGTAGTCGCCGAACGAGAAGTTGCCGGCCATCTGGAAGAACGTGTTGTGCCGGGTGGTGATGCCCACCTCGTCGATGTCCGGTGTGCGGATGCACTTCTGGACGCTGGTGGCCCGGTTCCAGGGCGGGGTCCGCTGGCCAAGGAAGTACGGCACGAACTGCACCATGCCCGCATTGACGAACAGCAGATTGGGGTCGTCGAGGATCACCGAAGCACTGGGTACCTCGGTGTGGCCCGCCTTCACGAAATGATCGAGGAAGCGTTTCCTGATCTCGTGTGTCTGCACGTCGCTTGTGTCCTCGTGGTCGTAGATGGTCGCGATGGTCTGAGTCGTCTCGAAGAAATAGTCGTCCTGCTGCCGAACGGCGACACTAATTCGACCGCCTTACATTACCGGTCAGCGCTTTCACACTGAACAGGCGCACATCACGCTCCCAGGAAACTCAGCCGGACCGAGCGCTGCGGGTTGTCCCGGTTGAGGTCGACCAGCACGACGCTCTGCCAGGTTCCCAACAGCGGCCGGCCTGCCTGCACCGGCAGCGTCACCGACGGTGACACCAGGGCGGGCAGCACATGGTCTGCGCCGTGACCGGCCGACCCGTGGGCGTGGCGGTAGCGGTCATCGCGCGGCAACAACCGCTCCAGGGTGTCGACCAGATCGTCATCAGAGCCCGCGCCGGTCTCGATGATCGCCACACCTGCCGTGGCATGTGGGACGAAGACGTTGCACAGCCCGTCCCGATACCCGCCGCAGAACTGGCGCACTGCGTCGGTGAGATCGACGATGCGGCGTCGAGCGGTGTCGACGTCGATCACATTGCTGTCCATCTCCCCAGCCTACGAGGCCTGCCCGCACCCATTGCCAGCTGCGAAGCAGCGGAGGAAGGTAGTGAATGAACCGGTGGCGCCACCGGGGCGCCGCCCCGACAGGAAGGGGTGGATCGTGTTCGCACGCTCTACCACGATCGCGGCGCATACCGAGGCGATCAACGCCGGCATCGCGCACATCCGCGACGAGGCCATGCCCGCCCTCGAGGGCATAGACGGATGTGTCGGCCTGTCATTGATGGTTGACCGGGAATCGGGCCGATGCATCGCCACCACAGCCTGGCACTCAGAGGAGGCCATGCACGCCAGTGAGCCCATTCTCGAGCCGGTTCGGCATCGCGCGGTCGAAGTGTTCGCCGGCAGCGCCACAGTCGACGAATGGGAGATCGCACTGGTGCATCGGGAGCAGTACACCGGGCCGGGCGCCTGCGTGCGGGCCACCTGGCTGCGCGCCCGGCCCGAGCAGTTCGACCGCGCGGTCGAGTTCTACCGGACATCGGTGCTGCCGTCGATGGAAGAACTCGAAGGCTTCTGCAGTGCCAGCCTGATGCTGGACCGGAATTCGGGCCGGGCGGTGTCCTCCGCGACGTTCGACAGCATGGCCGCGATGGAACGCAATCGGGACCAGGCCCGGTCGCTGCGTACGGCCCGGTTACGCGATCTGGGCGCCGACCAACTCGATGTCGGCGAGTTCGAGTTGGCCCTTGCCCACCTGCGGGTTCCGGAAATGGCCTGACCCACCCGCTTCCGCGGAGCACAAGGAGCAATTGACGGCTCCGTTTGCGCGGCAACCACGTTGGGTACTTCAACTTCCAGCCAACAAGTCTTGGAGGAAAAATGACCATCACCGGCATTATCAGCGCGATTCTCATCGGCATCGTCGTCGGCGTGATCGCCCGGTTGATTGTTCCCGGCAGACAATCAATCGGGATCCTGGTGACGATCCTCGTCGGAATCGTCTCTGCGTTCATTGGCAGCGCCATCGCACGCGCGCTGGGCATCCCCACGATGACCAGCGGCATCGACTGGCTCGAGCTGCTTGTCCAGCTCGTCGTCGCGGTCATCGGCGTGGCACTGGTGGCGGCTCTGATGGGACGTCGGCGCACTGGACTGACGGGTGGCCGGCGCTCCGGCCTGACCCACTGACGTCGCATCCCCAACGGTCCCGGCTCGCATTGCGGCCGGGACCGTTGGGGTGTCCTACAACGTGGCCAGCAGCGCGTCGAGCTTGTCGTAGCCCTCGGTCATGCCGCCCTCCATGCCCGAGGACAGCAGTGCATCGCGGGCCTCGGTGTTCGGACAGATCGACCGACCACGCAGCCGGCTTCGACCACCGCCCAGGTCTTCGAACCACATGAACTCGATGTTCACCATGTCCGGGGCACCTTCGAACTCGAAAGTCTGAATGATCAGTTCGCCGGGGCGCACGGTGTGAAACACCCCGTTGAAGCTGTAGGAGCCGGACTCGTCTGAATGCTGATAGCGGTAGCCGCCTCCGGTCTCGAAATCCCACCGGTCGATCAGCATCTCCAGGCCATGCGGACCCAGCCACTGCTTGACCAGATCGGGTTCCGCGTGGGCGCGGAACAGCGCCGCGGCCGGGGCATCGAAGTCCCGGGTGAACTCCATGGCCAGCGTGTCGACCGGCGCGCGTAGATCCAGTGCGTTCGTCATTTCTCTTCCTCCTGAGTGGTGTTCGGCGAAATTCGAGCCAGCAGGTCGTCCAGCCGGCGGTAGCTCCGTTCGGCATTGAGCCGATATCGGTCGATCCAGGCGGTCAGCCCTTCCAACGCGGCGGCGTCGAGATGGACCGGCCGACGCTGCGCATCGCGGGTCCTGGTGACAAGGCCCGCCTGTTCGAGCACCTGAATGTGTTTGGAGACAGCCTGTTTCGTGATGTCGAACGGCGCAGCCAACTCATTGACGGTGGCCGGACCCCGCGACAACCGTGCCACGATCGCCCGTCGCACCGGGTCGGCCAGGGCCATGAAGGCGCGGTCCAGTCTCGTATCGGCACCGTCATCACTCTCCAATAGTCAACCTTTTACTTGATCAATGATTTGGTTGATTACCAATGTAGAAGACGGTGCCGAGGGTGTCAACGGTTGATTCAGCGTTTGCGGCGGATAATGGCGCGCAGCTTGTCCAGCCGGGTGGTGATCTCGCGTTCCAGCCCACGCCCGGTCGGCGTGTAATAGTCGACGCCTACGAGCTCATCGGGCGGATACTGTTGCGGTACAACGCCATCGGGGTGATCGTGGGAGTAGCGATAGCCCACGGCGTTGCCGAGCTTCTGGGCTCCCGAGTAGTGGCCGTCGCGCAGGTGCGGCGGCACCAGCCCGGCCTTACCCGCTCTGATGTCGCTCATCGCGGCACCGAGCGCGGTCGTCACCGCGTTGGATTTGGGCGCGGTGGCCAGGTGCACGGTCGCGTGCGCCAGTGTCAGTTGGGCTTCGGGCATGCCGATCAACTGCACTGTCTGCGCGGCGGCCACCGCCGTCTGCAGGGCGCTCGGGTCCGCCATCCCGATGTCCTCGCTGGCCAGGATCATCAGGCGGCGCGCCACGAACCGCGGATCCTCCCCCGCCACCAGCATGCGGGCCAGATAATGCAGGGCTGCATCGACATCGGAGCCGCGCACCGACTTGATGAATGCGCTGACCACGTCATAGTGCTGGTCGCCATCGCGGTCGTAGCGCACCGCGGCCTGGTCCAGCGACTGCTCGATGGTCTCGACAGTGACTTTGTCACCTGTTTCAGCGGCCACCTCAAGGGCGGTCAGCGCGCGCCGCGCATCACCGGCCGACAATTGCACCAGCAGGTCGACGGCCTCGTCGGTGACCTCGACCTTGCCGCCCAGGCCCCGAGGGTCGGCAACGGCCCGGCGCACCACGGTTTCCACGTCCGCGGCGGTCAGCGGCTGCAACTGCAGGATCAGCGATCGCGACAGCAGCGGAGCCACCACCGAGAACGACGGATTCTCGGTGGTGGCCGCGACCAGTAGCACCACGCGGTTCTCCACCGCCGCGAGCAGCGCGTCCTGCTGAGTCTTGGAGAACCGGTGCACCTCGTCGATGAACAACACGGTCTGACCACCGTGCATGGCTGCACGCCTGGCGGTGTCGATCACTGCGCGGACTTCTTTGACACCCGCCGACAAGGCCGACAGCGCCTCGAACCGCCGCCCCGTCGCCTGCGAGATCAGCGAGGCGAGCGTGGTCTTACCGGTGCCGGGTGGCCCGTAGAGGATGACCGATGCTGCGCCCGACCCCTCGACCAGCCGGCGCAGCGGCGAGCCCGTCTGCAACAGGTGAGACTGCCCGACGACTTCCTCCAGACTGGCCGGACGCATGCGAACCGCCAGCGGCGCCGACGCAGGAACCCCGGCGCCGGGTCCCGTTGGGGTGGCGTCGCCGGGCACGTCGAACAAGCTGTCGGACACGATTCAGGCATACCACGCCGACACGACAACGACCGTCGGCTACGCAGGCGCCGTCACAAAGTCGATCAGCTCCTCGACCCGCCCGATCAGTGCCGGCTCCAGGTCGTTCCAGTCACGTACCCGGCCCCGGATCCGTTGCCAGGCCCGTGCGATGTCGGCCTGTGAGCTGTGCGGCCAGCCCAACGCGTCGCAGATGCCGTGCTTCCACTCGACGCTGCGCGGGACGACCGGCCAGGCTTGGATGCCGAGCCTGGCCGGTTTCACGGCCTGCCAGATGTCGACGAACGGATGCCCGACCACGAGCGTGTGCTCACCGCAGGGTCCGCGGCGCACGGCGTCGGCAATACGAGATTCCTTGGAGCCCGCAACCAGGTGATCGACCAGGACTCCCAGCCGACGGCCGGGGCCCGGCTGGAATTCCGCCACGATGCCGGCCAGGTCATCGACCCCGCCGAGGTATTCGACGACAACACCCTCGATTCGCAGATCGGCGCCCCACACTTGTTCGACGAGCTCCGCGTCATGGCGGCCCTCGACATAGATCCGACTGGCCAGCGCCACCCGGGCTTTCGCACCGGCTACCGCCACCGAACCCGACGCCGTGCGGGCCGGTGCGTTCGAGCGTTTCGGGGCGGTGAGGATGACCGGCTTACCGTCGAGAAGAAAACCCGGTCCCATCGGGAAGGCCCGGACCTTGCCGCGACGGTCCTCCAGTTCGACGCGGCCCTGCTCCATCCGAATCACCGCACCGACATAGCCGCTCTGGGCGTCTTCGACGACCATGCCCATCTCCACGGGCTGCTCGGTCGAGCGGGTCCTCTTGGGGGTGTGCGGGTTTCGGGCCAATATGTCGGAACCGTAGCGATCAGTCACCGGCCGATCCTAAGAACGCCGACGGCCACATCGGTGTTGCGACATACGATCGTGATCGTGCTGTTAAACCGCCCGACCGCGGAAGGCATCGCGAACGGCACCATCACCCTGGTGTTGCGACGGTGGGACGCGCCCCGCGCAAAGGCCGGTGGGACGCAGCGGACCTCGACGGGGACGGTCCGTATCGACGACGTCGCCGAGCATCCGGGCGACTACCGGGTCAGCGCCGCACATGCCCGCGCCGCCGGGTATCCCGACGCCCAGGCCGCACAGGCCGACCTGGACCGCAGGCCCGCGCAGCACACCTACGTCATCACCGTGTCCTACCTGGCGCCTGACGAACGGCCCGACTTGGCCGCCGACGACGCGCTGAGCAAGGCCGACGTCGCCACAATCAGTGCACGATTGGATCGCTGGGATGCGGCCACCACCGAGCCGTGGACGCGGCAGTACCTGGCGATGATCGCGGCCAATGAGGCGGTGCGGGCACCGGACCTGGCGGACCGGGTGGGGTTGGATGTGCCGCGGTTCAAGCGCCGGGTGCGCCAACTGAAGGGCCTGGGCCTGACCATCAGCCTTGACGTCGGCTACCGGATCTCCCCACGCGGGCGGGCATACCTGCGGGCCACAACGTAGCGCGAGCAGACGCAAACTCGCACAAATCAGGCGTCTGCAGTGCGAGTTTGTGTCTGCTCGCGGGGTCAAGTCAGGCGGTGGTCTCGTCGATGACCGTGTGGACGAACTTCATCTTCTTCAGCACGGCCGGCGCCAGCACGAAGGGATACAGGTCGCTGTGACCCATCGAGCGGTTCACCATGTTCAGCGCCCACGCCAGCGGCAGCCACATCTCGATGATCGTGTCGAATCCGCTGGGGCCCAGCACGCGCCGGCCGAGCGTGGCCCCGGCGGGCGCGAAGCCGAATGCCGCAGCGGTGTCCAGGGTGTCGCGGATATGCAGATAGTGGGCGAAGGTTTCAGCCCAGTCCTCGGCGGCGTGCATGCTGGCGTAGGAGGAGACGAAGGTGTCCTCCCAGCCGGGCGGCGGCCCGTCGGCGTAGTGGCGGTCGAGCGCAGCCTGGTAGTCGGTGTCCGGGTCGCCGAACAGTTCCCCGAACCGCGCGGTGTAGTCGGCCGACGGTGACACCAGGCGGTAGAAGTAGTAGTGCCCGATCTCATGCCGGAAGTGGCCCAGCAGTGTGCGGTACGGCTCGGCCATCGCGACCCGCAACTGCTCCCGGTGCACATCGTCACCTTCGGCGAGATCCAGTGTGATGACGCCGTTCTGGTGGCCGGTGAACACCTTGTCGGTCGCACTCGACAGCAGGTCGAAGGCCAGGCCGAACTGCCGGTCCTCATCGCGGCCGACCATCGGCAGCTTCAGTTCGTGCAATTCGGCGATCAGCCTGCGCTTGGCCCGCTCCGCCTCGGCGAACGACACCATGGCCGTCACATCGGCATCGGCCGGCCGGGTGCGAGTGAGCGCACAGGATGCGCACAGCTGTTCGCCCGGACCGATACGCACCAGCCAATTGCATTCTGCGGCATACAGATTCGCACACAATTGATACCGATCTTGATCGACGGCGCCGGCATGGTTGCTCTGGTCGGTCTCGGCGATGACCAGCAGCGCCATATCGTCGAGCGAGAAACCCAATGCGCTGCGGCACGACAGGCAGCGTGAATTCTCGAACGCCAGGCGCTGACCGCAGTTGGGGCAGTTGAAATCACGCATGCAGGAGCCCCCCTTCCCTGCGCTCGAATGGCGCCACATCCACCGAAACCTCGATCGCGCTGCTTTTCGAGTCTGTGTAGATGATGCCCCGCAACGGTGGCACATCGGCGTAATCCCGGCCGTAACCGGCCACGATGTAGCGCTCGTCGACCATCTGGTTGTTGGTGGGATCCAACGCCAGCCACTGGTTCTGCGGGGTCCACACCGACGCCCAGGCGTGTGTCGCGTCGACACCGATCATGCGTTCCTTGCCGGGCGGCGGGTCGGTCGCCAGGTAGCCCGAAACGTAACCGGCCGCCAGGCCATTCGCGCGCAGGCATGCGATGGCCAACCGCGCGAAGTCCTGACACACCCCCTCCCGCGCCTGCAGCACCTCGGCGACCTGGGTGGACACCGTCGTCGACCCGGACCGGTACGTGAAATCGGAATAGATGCGCGACGTGAGGTCACGCAGCACCTCGACCAGCGGCCGGCCTGCGACGAAACTCGGCGCCGCGTAGGCGCGCACCGCGTCGGTGATCTCCGGCGGCTGCAGGTCAAGAGCGAACTCGGCGGCCAGCGCACCATCGGCACCGACCGGGCGGGCCAGCTCCCACGGCGCCTTGGCCGAGGCACCGTTGGGCGGCGGCGGGTCGACCTCCACCACCGAATGACTGGTGACGCTCAACCTGCGGTGGCGCTCGGTGATGTGAAAGTACGAGCTGACGTTGCCGTAGACGTCGCGGCTGGTGGAGCTGTCGGCTGCTTCCGGATCGAGCACCAGTTCGTGGGCCAGGCAGCGTTGCCAGGCCAGATCACGGGGCGTCAGAAAGCCGCGACCGTAGGAGCTGGCGACATCGTCGGAGTAGCGGTACACAGTGCGATGGGTGATCTCGTAACACCGGGTCCCGGTGCCTGCGTCAGGGCCGGTCACGGCACGACCCGGCGTTTGTCGGGGCCCCACAGCGGTTGCATCCCACCGGGCAGCAACAGGTGTGCGGCCGTGATGACGCCCGACAGGTCGCGCAAGCCCGTCTGCATGCCATCCAGCAAATCGGCCAGTTCGGCGCGCTTACCGTCGGTGACCTTCTCGAGGTCGGCCGGGACGAGCCGCCTCAGTCGGGTCGCGAGCTCGTCGACCAGACGCTCAGGTTTCGACGATCCGGACGATCCGGGCAGCGCTTTGAGCTTGGCGCGCAGTCGCTCCAGTTGATAGATCAGCGATCTCGGGTTCTCGGCGTCGAACAACATCAGTTCGGTGACCGCGGCCACGCTGACCCGGCCCGGGTTGCGCCGCCGGTAGATCACCGACGATTCACAGGCCACCAGGGCCGACTCGGTGACGGTGCGCTCGGCGGCTGCGGTGCGCGCCTCTGTGAGCGTGGCGCGCAGCAGCGCAGTCAGCGCGAGGCCGCGCTCGATGCGCTTGCCGATGTCCATCATCGTCCAGCCGACGTCCTGCACCATCGACTCGGCGGCCAGCCCTGACAGCGCGAGCATGCCGGCCAGCGCCTGGTTGTGGGCAGTCGCAAGATAGGCCTCACCGGCGGGCTGTGACTCCGCCGGTGCAGCAGTCGGCCGCAGGACTGCTCGTTCCACGCCGGCAAGCACCATCCAGGTGTCGTTGGACATCTGGTCGCGGACCGCGCGGGCTGCCAAGCCCAGGCGTTCGACCGATTGCGCGAGCGAGCCGGGCCGGTGCCGGTCGGCGGTGACCGCCCACAGCGTGGTCGGAGCGATGGCGATCATCTCGTGATCGTCGCCGGCTGTGCCCATATCGGTGCCGGTGATGGCACCGATCGCGGCCAGCAGTACCGGCACGCATTGGCTCTCCTCGACGTCCTGCCGGTAGCGGTATTCGTGATAGCGCTCCCGGGTGACGCTGAGCAACCGCGCCATGCCCTCGGCACGCTCCGAGTAGCGGCCCATCCAGAACAGGTCCGACAGCACGCGCGGGGAGCTGACCGATCGGGTGGGGCTCGGCGTCATCGCCGGGGAGATCAACTCGACGGGAGGCGGGATCCGCTCGGCAGTCACCCGCGTCGACATTCGCACCCAGATATCTTTGGCGGCAACACTGTTCATCCGATATGCGGCGGTTCCGGGTGCCATCAGGTAGCCCAGCCCACCGACCATCGGTGCATAGCCGCCGCGTTGCGCGACGGTGAACAACCGCATCCCGAAGCTACCCGCCGACAGTCCCCCCGACCGGTAATCGGTAGGTGCGGTGGAGAATTGAGGTAGTTCCTGGCCCACCCACTGCCACGGGTCGGCCTCGATCCGCGCCGCCAGCGCCTCGCGCTGCGCCGCCGATAGCTCCGGCCCCACGATCGGCGCGCCGCCATCGACAGGCCGGATCAACAGTGACTCCAACTTGGTGAGCAGATGCGAGCGCTCGATGTCGATGCCGCCCCAGTACAGCGGAACCGTCTCCAACCGCGGGGTTTCGTCGAGCAGCAATTCCGCCAACTGCGGCAGAAACCGCTGCAGCCCGGGACTTTCCAGCACACCGCTGCCCAGCGTGTTGACCACGGTCACCGCGCCGCGCCGCAGCACCTCGACGAGCCCGACGACGCCGAGACGGGAATCGGGTCGCAGGTCCAGCGGGTCGACGTAGTGGGCGTCGACCCGGCGCAGCACCACGTCGACGCGTTTGAGGGTGCCCAGTGATCGCATCCACAGCTTGCCGTCCCGCACCACCAGGTCCGCGCTCTCCACCAACGGAAAGCCCAGAACGCCGGCCAGATAGGCCTGGTCGAAGGCGGTTTCGGACTGGCTCCCGGGGCTGAGCACCACGACCACCGGTTCCTCGGCGGCTTCGGGCGCGGCATCGATGAGCGCCAGCCGCAGCGCCTGCGCCCACGGCGAGGCCGGCCGGGGGCTGATCTGCTCGTACAGGTCGGGGATGGCATGGGCGATGACGCGGCGGTCTGCCAGGGCGTAACCCGCCCCCGACGGTGCCTGCGTCCAATCCGCGTTGACGAGAAACGACCCGTCGTCGCTGCGACTGATGTCGCAGCCGTGCAGGAACAGCTGGTGGCGGCCGGGTACGACGATCCCCTGCGCGGCGCGCAGGTACCCGGGATGGGTGAACAGCAGTTTGGCCGGCAGCACCCCGCTGATGATCGAGCGCCGCGGCCCGTACAGGTCGGTGAGCACCGCATCGAGCAGCCGGGAGCGCTGCACCAGTCCCGATTCCAGGACGTCCCAATCCTCGGCCGAGATGATCAGGGGAAGCGCGTCGAGATGCCACGGCCCCGGTACAGCGGTGCCGTCGCCGTCGGTGATCATTTCGCCGTGCCGGTCCACCTGGATATAGGTGATCCCGTCGTTGTCGACCAGGCCGCGTACCTGGGCGCGCAACCGGTCGAGGCCGGCTCGGCCCCGCTCGTCGATGCATTGGGCGAGTTCGCGCCAGGCCGGCCGGACGTTTCCGGCGGCGTCGACGAACTCGTCATAGCCCGACCCGGGGCGGGAGTCCCGGACGTCGAACAGCGACTGCTGTGCCCTGATACGGCGGTACGCCGCCAGAACGCCGTCGGCGTCGAGTGAGCTGTTCGCACGAAGAACCATCAGGACAGAACGGTACGCACTCCACCCACGGCGCCGCGTTCCAGACATGCCGCGCGGGCCGGACCCCGGCAGCGCTGGTTCAATTCAGCATTGAGATAACTGGCCGAAGGGATGTGGACACCGCCATGTGGAGCACGGTGCTGGTGATGGCGGTAGTCGCCGGAACCGATCCCCTGCGCATCGGTGTGGTCGCCTACATGGTGTCGCGTCGACGGCCGGTACGGCTGCTGCTCCCGTTCTTCGTCGTCGGATTCACCGTCAACCTCGTAGTGGGGGCGGTGGTGGTGTTCGTCCTGCGCAACACCGCCGTCGGCGGCGGCGCGATCCCTCCGGCGGTCGAGATCGCGATCGGCGGGCTCGCGCTGCTGATCGCGGTGCTGTCGGCGACGGGTTCGCTGGAGCGGATGGTCCGGCGGGTCCGAGGCCGACGCGCCGTCGTCGGCGCTGGGGTCGGTGAGCAGGCAACCGGGCACGTCGCGCCGCCGACGCTGGACTCCTTGCCGATCGTCGCGAAGCTGCCGGAGAGCATCAAGGCGGCGCTTCGGGGCGAAGCCGCATGGGCCGCCGGATTGCTCGGCCTGAGCAACGGGATTCCCACCCCGTACTACCTGGCAGCGATGGCGGCGGCAATCACGGCGGGTGTCTCCGTCGGCCAACAGTTGGCCGCGCTCGTCGTCTTCAATCTGGTGGGATTCGGCGCGGCCCTGATTCCGATCATCAGTTTCTGGGTCGCTCCTGACGCCACCCGCTCGGGTGTCGAGCGGATCTACAGCTGGATGCGGATCCACCATCGGCTGGTGGTGGCTGTCATCGCCGGTGCGGTCGGCGTGTTCTTCGTCGGGCTGGGAATCAGCCACCTCTGACCGGTCTGGAAACCCTGGTCCGCTGGTAGACAACCAACACAAGCACCCCGGCCAGTGTGATGCCCACCAGGTTCACGCCGAGCTGCAGGAAGGACCAGCCCGCGACGTCCCACTCCCCGACGGTCGCGGCGACCACCGCGAAACCAGCCGCGGGCACCGTTGTCACCGAAATGAACACACCCACCAGCGCCGCTGACTTCGCCGATACCAGTGACAACATTCCGGCGGCGCCCGCGAGCAACGCGACGACGAACGAGAATGGGCCGACGCGGAAGATGAAGTCGACATGGCTCAGTTGGCTGGTGCTGGTCAACATCACCCAGCCCGCCGCCTCGAATGCCAGCGTGGCGGCTGCGGTCACCACCATTGCCAGCGGGAATCCGATCACCAGAGCCGCCGCGGCGCGACGCGCCAGCGACATCCGGCGTTGCACGAGCGCGACGGCCAGCGCGGCGAGTGGCCCGAACTCCGGACCGACCACCATCGCCCCGACCACGGTGACCGGGGAATCGGTGAGCACGCCGACTGCCGCGAGCATGCAGGCGATGCAGAGGAACATCACGAACGTCACGTTCAGATGGGATTCCTCGCGGGTCCGCGAGACCAGTTCGTCCCAGATGACCGCGTCGGCGGCATCACCGGCGGCTTCGTCCTCGGCGTGGTAGGCCGAAGACGACAGCACGGTGTCGAGCGGTTCCATGGTGATCGCGCCGTAGTGATGGACGTCAAGTGCCTTGAGACGCTCCACGACGCCGTTTGCGGCCTCCCTCGCGATGTCGGCGGTGATCTCATCGCCGGCAGGTTCCACTGCCGCACCGGGATGCATCACGATGTGGGTCACCCCGGGCTCGCGGTCCAACACGTTGAGGATCGGATTCCGTAGCTCGGCCGGCGCGATCACACGTAGGTGCAGCACGGGCCGAGAGTAACGTTCAGCACGTGGCGAACTGGGATGACGTGGCCCGCATTACCGCGGCTCTTCCCGAAACCAGCGAGGCAACGCCCCGGACATGGCGGGTGCGCAAGAAGCTCGTGGTGTGGGAACGCCCGCTGCGCAAGGCCGACTACGAGGCGCTGGGCGAGAACGCGCCCGACGGCGACGTTCTCGGAGCTCACGTACCCGACGAAGGAGTCAAGTTCGCGCTGATCGCCGACGATCCGTCGGTGTACTTCACCACGCCGCATTTCGACGGCTACCCGGCGGTTCTGGTCAAGCTCGCCACGATCGGCGTTCCCGAGTTGACCGAACTGATCACCGAAGCGTGGCTGGCGCAGGCACCCAAGACCGTGGCGAAGCAGTACCTCGACGACGCAGACTCACACTGAGTCCCGCCGATCCACCTTCACGACCAGTTCATCGGCAGGCACGAGGTGCCCTTCGTCACAACGTATTTCGACTGTCGCGCGCGCGCCACAACCGTCGTGCGCCAACCGCAGCGGCGAACGGTTGGGCACGTGCCGCCGGCCCCACTCGAACAGTCCCCACACCACGGGCATGAAATCGACGCCGGCCTCGGTCAGCACGTATTCGTCGCGGCTTCGCTGCCCGGGCTCCTGGTAGGGCCGACGTTCGAGCAGCCCGGCCTCCACGAGATCGGTCAGCCGGGCCGACGCCGCGGCTTTCGTGACGCCGACCCGGCGCCAGAAATCCTCGAACCGAGTGGTGCCGTAATAGGCCTCCCGCATGATCAGCATCGCCGATTTGGTTCCGACGAGCGTCATCGCCTTCTCGATCGGGCAGTGCCCGACCGCCGACCAGGAGTCACGGTCGGCCAGTGCGCCCTGCAGCATTCCCACGGAATCAACCTCGCCCCTGAGTTGTTTTAACTATACCCAGGTGGTATAGCTGGGTTTACATCATAATACTCAGCGTTGAGCTTCAGGAGGCAGAGATGGCCGGATATGCAGGTCGGGATGCAGTCATCGTGGGAGCGGTTCGCACCCCGGTCGGCAAGGGCAAGGCGAACGGAGCGTTGCACGGCGTGCTGCCCGCAGACCTGCTCGCACACAGTCTTCGCGAGTTGATCGAGCGCACCGGCGTGGACCCCGCTCAGGTCGACGACGTCATCGCCGGCGCGGTGACGCAGGTCGGCGACCAAGCCGTCAACATCGCCCGCAATGCCCTGCTGGGCGCCGGCTTCCCTGAGTCCGTTCCCGGGACCACCGTGGACCGCCAGTGCGGAAGTTCGCAGCAGGCAATCAGTTTCGCCGCCCAGGGGGTGCTCGCCGGCGCGTACGACATCGTGATCGCCGCTGGAGTGGAGTCCATGTCACGGGTCCCGATGGGCACCTCCGTACTCCCCGGCAGCGATCCGTTCGGGCTCGCGTTCGCCGAACGCTACTCCGAAGGCCTTGTTCCACAGGGCATCAGCGCTGAGCTGATCGCCGCCAAATGGGGCTTGTCACGCACCCAGCTCGACGAGTTCTCCGCCGCGAGCCACGAAAAGGCGGCGCGCGCAACCAAAGACGGGCTGTTCGACACCGAGCTGGCGCCGATCGCCGGGCTGTCGACCGACGAGATCGTCCGTCCCGGTACCTCGGTGGAGAGCCTGGCCGGGCTCAAGCCGGCGTTCTACAACGAGGCGTACGCGACGCGCTTTCCCCAGATCAACTGGGACATCACCCCGGGCAACTCCTCACCGCTGTCCGACGGCAGCGCGGCCGTGATGATCACCGGCGGCGAGACCGCCAAGAAGCTCGGTCTGCGCCCGCTCGCACGTATTCACACCACCACCGTCGTGGGCTCTGACCCGCTGTACATGTTGACCGGAGTCATCCCGGCCACCGAAAAGGTCCTGGCGCGCGCAGGTTTGACGTTGGCGGACATCGACCTGTTCGAGGTCAACGAGGCGTTCGCGCCAGTGGTGCTCAGCTGGGCTTTGGAAACGGGCGCTGACCTCGCACGCACCAACGTCAACGGCGGGGCGATAGCGATCGGGCACCCGCTCGGCGCCAGCGGGGCGCGAATCATGACGACGTTGGTCAATGCCCTGGAGCAGCGCGGTGGACGCTACGGACTGCAAACCATGTGCGAAGGCGGCGGAATGGCCAACGCGACCATCATCGAACGGCTCTAACCAGCCGCGGAATAGCATTCCCGGTCGTAAACGCGAGCGTTTAACGACCGGGAATGCTATTCCGGTGAAAGTCAGACGCGGGTCAGCTCGAAGAGCGGGATGGTCCGTGTGGTCTTCGCCTGGTACTCGGCGAATACTGGCGCCAGCTCGATGACTTTCGGCAGCAGCGCCGCCCGCTCATCGTCCGCAAGCTCACGCAGGGTGACGTCGTAGGACTCGGTGCCCACCTCGATACGGGCCTTGGGATTGGCCCGCACGTTGTGCACCCACGCCGGATGTTTCGGCCCGCCGGCGTAGGAGCCGAAGATGATCGTCTTGCCGTCGATCGTCAGAAACGCCAGCGGTGACATCCGAGGCTGCCCCGTTTTGGCGCCGGTGGTGTGCAGCAAGAGCAGGTTCGCGCCGAAGCCGTCGACCTTGCCACCGTTGGCGCGGAATTCCTCGGTGATGCGGCGGTTGAAGTCCTCGAGCTCCTTGGTGGCGGCGACCATCTTGTCCTTGTCGATATCTGACATGTGTGGACCAGCCTCTCAATCGTGCGGTCTATTCCCGATATTGCAGCCAGGGACAGATTCGACGCAGCTTCTGTCCCTGCGTTCAATCTCGGCACGGGCTGGTGTCCGCCTAGGACTTGCCGGCTTCTTTCGGCTTTGCGTCGATACCCGACTCCTTGCGCTGCTGCGGGGTGATCGGCGCGGGTGCGTCGGTCAGCGGGTCGACGCCGCCACCGGACTTCGGGAACGCGATCACCTCGCGGATCGAGTCAACGCCGGCCAACAGCGCGGTGATGCGATCCCAGCCGAAAGCGATGCCACCGTGCGGCGGAGCACCGAAAGCGAAGGCCTCCAACAGGAAGCCGAACTTTTCCTGCGCCTCGTCATGGTCGATGCCCATGATCGCGAACACCCGCTCCTGGATGTCGCGGCGGTGGATACGGATCGACCCGCCACCGATCTCGTTGCCATTGCACACGATGTCGTAAGCGTCGGCCAACACCGCACCCGGATCGGTGTCGATCCGGTCGGCGAACTCGGGCTTGGGCGCGGTGAACGCGTGGTGCACCGCGGTCCATGCCCCGGAACCGACGGCCACGTCACCGGAAGCGGTCGCCTCGTCGGCGGGTTCGAACAATGGCGGATCGATCACCCAGGTGAACGCCCAGGCATTGGGATCGATCATGTCGAGCCGTTTGGCGATCTCGATCCGGGCCGCGCCGAGCAGGGCGCGCGAGGGCTTCGCCGGGCCCGCCGAGAAGAACACGCAGTCCCCCGGCGACGCGCCGACATGTGCGGCCAACCCGTCACGCTCGGCATCCGTCAAGTTCTTCGCGACGGGACCGCCCAGGGTCCCGTCGTCGCCGATCAGTACATAGGCCAGGCCGCGGTGCCCGCGCTGCTTGGCGAACTCCTGCCAGCCGTCCAGCGTGCGCCGCGGTTGCGACGCACCGCCGGGCATGACCACAGCGCCCACGTACGGCGCCTGGAACACCCGGAAGGTGGTGTCCTTGAAGTACTCGGTGCACTCGACGAGTTCCAGGCCGAACCGCAGGTCTGGCTTGTCCGACCCGAACCGGCGCATCGCGTCGTCGTACGTCATCCGCGGCAGCGGCGTGGGAACGTCGTAACCGATCAGCGCCCACAGCGCGGTGATGATCTCCTCAGAAATCGCGATGACGTCCTCGGTGTCGACGAAGCTCATCTCCATGTCCAGCTGGGTGAACTCCGGCTGGCGGTCGGCGCGGAAATCCTCGTCGCGGTAGCACCGGGCGATCTGGTAGTAGCGCTCCATCCCGGCGACCATCAGCAGCTGTTTGAACAGCTGCGGGCTCTGCGGCAGCGCGTAGAACGAGCCCGGCTGCAACCGCGCAGGCACCAGGAAGTCGCGGGCGCCCTCCGGCGTCGACCGCGTCAGCGTCGGCGTCTCGATCTCGACGAAGTCGTGGCTTGCCAGCACTCCCCGAGCGGCCGCACTCACCTTGGACCGCAACCGGATTGCGTTACCCGGGCCGTCCCGGCGAAGGTCAAGGTAGCGGTATTTCAGCCGCGCTTCCTCGCCGGCAGTCTCATCGAGCTGGAACGGCAGCGGAGCGCTCTCCGCCAGCACGGTCAGCGACGTCGCATTCACCTCGATCTGCCCGGTGGGAATCTCGGCGTTCTCGTTGCCCTCCGGGCGAGCCTCGACGACACCGGTTACCGCGACACAAAATTCGGCGCGCAGCCGATGCGCGGCGGCCAGCACGTCGCCCTCACGGAACACCACCTGCGACACTCCCGACGCATCGCGTAGATCGATGAAGATCACGCCGCCGTGGTCACGACGGCGCGCCACCCATCCCGCCAGCGTCACCGTGTGTCCGGCATCGGCGGGCCGCAACGAACCGGCGGCGTGAGTGCGCAGCACGAAAACTCCTAATGGAAGAGGTGTGGAACGAGTGACAAGTGTAGAGGGAGCATCGTCGCCGGTAGTTTGGCGATCGTGAACTCCACGATCGCGGTCGTCGGCCCCGGCGCCATCGGGTCCACCGTTGCGGCACTCTTGCACGCTGCCGAACGGCCCGTACTCCTATGCGGACGGACTCCCCGTAGTGCGATCGAGGTGCGACCCGACGATCGAGATCCGATCGTGGTGCCCGGCCCGGTGCACACCGACCCCACCGATGTGGACGGTCCGGTTGATGTGGTGTTGCTCGCGGTCAAAGACACCCAGTACGCAGACGCTGCCGGCTGGCTGGACCGGCTGTGCGACGGGCGCACCGTGGTGTGCGCGCTCCAGAACGGCGTGGAACAGGTGGAGCGTCTGAGCCCGTACTGCCCATCCGCGACGGTCGTTCCCGCAGTCCTGTGGTTCACGGCGGAGACCCAGCCACCGGGATGGGTGTGGCTGCGCACCGACGTCCGCATGGTGCTACCCGACAATGACGCGGCCCGCAACCTGGTTCCGCTACTGGACGTTCCGGCCATGACGGTGCAGACCACCCCGGAGTACCTCACCGAGGCGTGGCGCAAGCTGCTGGTGAACGCCGTGTTCGGACTGCTGGTCCTGACGGGCCGTCGCGCGGGGATGTTCAGCCGCGACGACGTCGCCGCGCTGGCCCGCGATTACGTCGCCGAATGTGTGGCGGTGGGCCGGGCCGACGGTGCAGATCTGAGCGACGCGGACATCGACAAGATCACCGGTTTGCTCGCCGGCGTACCTGCCGACACAGGAACCTCGATCTTGGCCGACCGCGAGGCGGGTCGACCATTGGAGTGGGACATCCGTAATGGGGTCATCCGCCGCAAGGCCGCCGCCTACGGCCTGCCCACACCGATCAGCGATGTCGTCGTGCCGCTGCTGGCGGCGGCCAGCGAGGGCCCGGGCTGACGCGCCAGTAGACACTCTGACCTAGAGTGTCTACCCGTGGCCAGGATCTATGAGTGCGAGCGCGTCGAGCTGGATTTCATCGACCGCGCACCGTTCCGCTTCGTCAGCACTGTCGACCTGGCGATCACGCCCGAACAGCTCTTCGAGGTGCTGGCCGACGAGACATCGTGGCCGCATTGGGCGACGGTCATCACCAACGTCGAGTGGACCAGCCCCGAACCCCGCGGCATCGGCACCACCCGCACCGTCACGATGCGCGGAAACATCGTCGGCGACGAGGAATTCTTGGCTTGGGAACCCTTCTCCCACATGGCTTTCCGCTTCAACACCAGCACGTCGAACGCGATCTCGGCATTCGCCGAGGATTACCGCGTCGTCGAGACCGGACAGGGCTGCCACCTGACGTGGGTGATGGCGATGAAGCCAAACGGCCTGGCCGGGCGGCTCGGGATGACGCTGGGCAAGCCGGTGATGGCGTGGTTGTTCCAGCGGTTCCTGCACAACCTGCGCCGCTATACAGACGAGCGCTTCGCGGCTTAGTACAGGCCCTCCCAGGCCATCCGCCTGACCGCGTCGGGATCCTCCACCGTCTCATCGCGGGCTGACCGGATCACCCTGGTCAGCCGCCGTTCGATGTCGTAGCGCGGCCAGTCGGCCACTTCGGCGCCGGCGAAATCCAGCCAGGTGCGTTGCATGCGCCGACCGACCGACGGCTGTACCCGCCGGCCCAGCGGGTGAATCTTGCGGCCCAGATACGAGCTGTAGCTGTGTTGGATGTGCACGATCTCGCTGCCGTGGGTGGCGCCGAGACCCAGCGCTTTGAGCGTCCAGGTGGTGTGGTCGAACCGGTACACGTGCGTTGGCGCGTGCGCGCTGTAGGCGTCGGAGAACGCCCATGTCGGCGCGCCGAACATGACGTCGGAACCGAAGGCGACCAGCGCCCCGCGACGCGGGAACGCCGGATACGCGGACAGCACCCGGTCGCGCGCCTGCGGTGCCCGGCGACGGAAGTAACCCTCCACGCCCTCGAGCGTGGTCGGCAGCATCGGCGGCTTACCCCACGCGAACATCGTTGCCTCGTGACTGTTGGTGCCGACGATGAGAGGCACCGGCAGCACCGCGCCGGCCCTCGCGGCGTCGATCGGGTGCATCGGTAGCAGGTCGACACCGTGGGTCAATCCGTACGCCAACGTCGGCGTCTGCTGCGCGCTTTCCAGCTGCAGCTGTCCCGCGGCGCGACGCAGTTGCCGCTGCGGCAGCACCTTGAGTTGCTCGGCCCCGACCCCGAGCAAGTTCATGAACCGGCGCGATTGACGCGCCCGGGTCTCGCGATCGGCGATCAACGGCAACGCCGGGCTCTGCGCGATGGCCCGGGCGAACAAACCTTCGGCGGCCGGGCTGGCCAGCAACGCCAACACCGAGGTCGCACCCGCGGATTCACCGAACACCGTCACCCGTTCCGGATCGCCGCCGAACGCCGCGATGTTGTCGCGAACCCAGCGCAACGCCGCGATCTGATCCCGTAGGCAGAGATTGTCATCGAATCCCGAGCCCAGATCACCCAATTCGAAACCGCCGAACACGCCGAGGCGATACGTGACGTTGACGACCACCACATTGCCGTTGGCCGCCAGCCGCGATCCGTTGTAGAGCTGCAGCTGGCCGGCGCCGTAGACGAAGGCGCCACCGGGAATCCACACCATGACGGGCAATGACCCGGCTGTGTCCGGGGACCACACGGTGACCGTCAGGCAGGCCTCGTCACGGATCTTCGGATCGTCGCGCCCACCTCCGACGAACGACCGGCCCTGCGGCGGCAACGGACCGTGGTCCCTCGCGTCGCGCACGCCGTCCCAGGCAGTCAACGGCTGCGGCGCGACGAAGCGCAGTGCCCCAACCGGTTGCTGGGCGTAGTGGACACCCCGCCACACCCCGACACCGCCCTCGAGCGTGCCGCGTAGTCGCCCCAGCGACGTGTGGGCGATAGTCGAACGTTCCGCGACGACGGACACGTCCTGAATCGTAGTGTGGGAAGCTAAACGGGCTGTCGAGCACGACCTACCGGCGAATGCGATGGAGCGACGCGATGACCTTCAACGAGGGTATGCAGATCGACACGAGCACCACATCGAGCAGTGGTGGGGGTCGCGGCCCGGGCCGGGGGATCGCGATCGGCGGCGGTCTCGGTGGTCTGGTGGTCCTGGTGCTCGCGCTGTTCCTCGGCATCGACCCCGGCACGGTCATGCCGCAGCAGCAGCAGATCAACACCCAGGGCGCCGAGGCCGAGGGCTTCGATCTGAGCCAGTGCAAGACCGGCGCGGACGCCAACGAAATCGTGCAGTGTCGAGTGGTCGCGACCGGTAACTCCGTCGACGGTGTGTGGCAACAGCTTCTGAAGGGCTACCAACGCCCGCACGTCCGGTTGTTCTCCGGTCAGGTCCAAACCGGGTGCGGTCCTGCCACCAGTGATGTCGGCCCGTTCTACTGCCCGGTGGACCAGACCGCGTACTTCGACACCGACTTCTTCGATGTTCTGAAGACTCAGTTCGGCTCCAGTGGAGGGCCGCTCGCGCAGGAGTACGTGGTGGCCCACGAGTTCGGCCACCACGTGCAGAACCTGCTGGGTGTGCTCGGCCGCGCGCAGCAGGATCCCGAGGGCGCGACCGGCGGCGGCGTCCGTACCGAGCTTCAAGCCGACTGCTACGCGGGTGTCTGGGCGCACTACGCCTCCATCACGCGCCAGGAGAGCACCGGCGTGCCATTCCTGGAACCATTGAGCGACAAGGACATCGCCGATGCCCTGTCGGCCGCATCGTCGGTCGGCGACGACCGGATCCAGGCCGCGGCCACCGGCCGGGTGAACCCGGAGGCGTGGACACACGGCTCATCCGAGCAACGGCAGAAGTGGTTCACCGAGGGATACCGGACCGGCGATCCCAACAAGTGCGACACCTTCGCGACGAATGACCTTGGGTAGGACCCAGACTCAGGTTGACGCGGTAGCCGAGCGCTACCTCGAGACCTACGCCCGCCTGGACCCGTGCGCCGCAACCGAACTCGGCATCACCGGCTACGACGACGACGTCACCGACTACTCGCAGGAAGGCGTTGCCGCCCGCGCCGACGCGGCTCGCACCGCGCTGCGCGAACTGGACACCGTCAGCCCGGCTGACGACGTGGATGTGGTGACGGTCGCCGCGATGCGCGAACGCCTGGGCGTGACCGTCGAATTACACGATGCCGGATTGGATCTGGGCGAGCTCAACGTGATCGCCTCCCCGCTGCAGACGATGCGCGACGTGTTCGACCTGATGGCCACCGACACCGAGGACGACTGGGCACTGATCGCCGCCCGGCTGGCCAAAGTGCCTGACCGTGCCGACGGCTACGCGCGGGCGCTGCGGGCCGCAGTGGCCGGGGCACATCCCCCGGCGATCCGTCAGGTCAGCCGCGGCATCGCCCAGGCCCGGCAGACCGCCCAGTTGTTCACCGACATGGTCATCGAGACAGCGGCCGGAAATTCGGCGCTGCACGCAGAATTACGACAGCGCACCGCGGCTGCCGCCGAAGCGTACCGACGCCTCGGCGATGTGCTTCACGACGATATCGCGCCGCGCGCCGGCGTGTCCGATGCCTGCGGACGCGACGCCTATCAATTGTTGTCACGGTCGTTCCTCGGCACCAGCGTGGACCTTGACGAGGCCTACGACTGGGGTCTGGGGCTTCTCGACGCCGTTGTTGCCGAGCAGGAATCGATCGCGCAGCAGCTGTATCCCGGGGCGACGGTGGCCGAGACTTTGCGCCGACTCAACGAGGACCCCCGCTACATCGTCACCGGCACCGATGCGCTGCAGGCCTGGATGCAGGACCTGTCGGACCGGGCCGTGGACTCGTTGGCAGGCACACACTTCGACATCGACGGTCCGCTCCGGAACTTGGAGTGCCGGATCGCGCCCACCCATACCGGCGGCATCTACTACACCGGTCCTTCCGAGGACTGGAGCAGGCCCGGGCGGATGTGGTGGTCGGTGCCGGCCGGTGTCGAGACGTTCCACACCTGGCAGGAGACGACGACCGTCTTCCACGAAGGTGTTCCCGGCCATCATCTGCAGATCGGCCGCGCCGTGGCTTTGGCCGGCCAGCTCAACCGCTGGCGACGGCTGGGGTGCTGGGTCTCCGGACACGGCGAAGGCTGGGCGCTCTACGCCGAACGGCTGATGGCCGACCTTGGCTGGCTCGACGATGCCGCCAACCGAATGGGAATGCTTGATGCGCAACGCTTCCGAGCTGCCCGCGTGGTCCTCGACATCGGTGTGCACTGCGGACTGACCGCACCGGACGGCGAAGTGTGGGACGCCGAACGGGCATGGAACTTCCTGGTCTCCCATTCGGCCATGTCCGAGGAGCATCTCCGCTTCGAGCTCGACCGCTACCTGGGCTGGCCCGGACAAGCACCCTCGTATGCCATCGGGCAGCGGATCTGGCACCAGTTGCGCGAGGAGACTTTGCTCCGTGGCGCGTCGTTGCGGGAGTTCCACAGCCGGGCACTCGATCTGGGTGGTCTGCCACTCGATGTGCTCACCTCGGCATTGGCCGCCGACTGATCGACCGGCCTCAGCCATTGACCAGCTTGAACACATATCGCTAATGTGTGCAAATGAGCGAGCCGGGCCGCACCGTGTCCCCCGCGCTGCTCGCTGCCACGGTTGACACGTTAAGGCGTTTAGGGCCCCGGCAATTCAGCCTCACCGCGGTGGCGGAAGCCGCCGGCGTATCCCGCGGCACCGTCCACAACGCACTGGGCAGCCGGGACAACGCCATCGAGACAGCGCTGGAACAGCTCGCCGCAGGGTTCATCGAGGCGCTGGCCACCCAAGTCCACCGTGCGGACAGCCTGGCCGATCAGGTCGCCGAGGCCGCGGTGGTGATCTGCGCCCATCGCAGGCATTCCGACTCGGTTACCCCGGGCGGCATCAACGAGAGCATTCTGGTGTTGTTGCTGCGGAACACCGGAGACGACTTGATGCAGCGCTCGATCGATCTGTGGAAACCACTGGTGCGTGCAGCGCAGAAGCGCGGCGAGGTGGGCGCCGGGGTAGCCCCCGCGCGGGCCGCCGAATGGATCGTCCGCCTTTTGTTCAGCTTCGAACTGTTGCCGCCGATGGGCGTGAACCTCAACAGCCCACGCGCGGTCAAACGGTTCGTGTCCGAACACATTGTCAGCGGACTTGAAAGGTAACGATGCCTCAACCTGATTACGAAGTAGCCATCATCGGTGCGGGCCCCGGCGGGATCGCGGCCGCGCATCTATTGCGCCAGAAAGGTATCGAGGACTTCGTCATCATCGAGCGCGGCGCCGACTTCGGCGGCACCTGGCGGGACAACCACTACCCCGGGCTCGCGGTCGACATCCCGACACTGTGGTATCAGCTGTCCTTCGCGCCGAACCCGCACTGGACGCGGCTGTTCGCGCCGGGTCCGGAGATCCACCGCTACCTTCAGGACACGGCGACCACGCTGGGTCTGTACGAACACCTGCAAGCCAATGCCGAAGTGACCCAACAACAGTGGGACGACGAAGACGGGCTCTGGCAGTTGCGGATCCGGAACCGGTCGCCGATCACCGCGCGGTTCGTGATCAGCTCGGTCGGCGGATATGTGAACGCCAAACCCACGGTCGACATCGAGGGTTTCGACGACTTCGCCGGAACCATCCTGCGGCCCAACGCGTGGGACGATTCCTACGACACCCGCAGCAAGCGGGTCGCGGTGATCGGGACGGGATCGTCCGGGGTTCAGATCGCCGCCGCGTTGTCCGCCGAGGCGGCCGGCCTGGACGTCTACCAACGCACCCCGGCGTGGGTGCTTCCGAAAGTCGACTTCGACATCCCGCCCTTGATGCGGGGCGTCCTGCGACTGCCCGGCGTTCTGCGTGCCGTTGACGCAGCGGGCCGGCTTGCCATGGACATCTTCATGGTCGCGCCCATCGTGCATGTATTCGCCCGACTGCCCGACAAAGTGCTCATGCGGATCATGCCGCTGTACGACGCCTGGTGCAGGCTGCTCTACCGGTTGCTGCTGCGCACCGTCGTCCACGATCCGCAGACTCGACGGAAGCTGGTCCCGCGCTATGGAATCCTGGCGAAGCGGCCGGTGATCTCGAGTGCGTTCCTACCCGCGCTGAACAACCCCAACACCCATCTGATCACCACGCCCATCGAACGGATCACCCCGACCGGCATCCTCACCGCCGACGGTGTCGAACGTCCCGCCGACCTCCTGGTGCCGGCCACCGGTTACGAGCTGTGGATCGATCCGGAAACGTACCGCCCGGGAACCGTCCTGGGGCCCAACGGATTCGATCTCGCCCAGTACTATCGCGCGCACGGCCTGCACAGCTATGCAGGGACCGCGCATCCGCGGTTGCCCAACCGATGGGAGATCGTCGGGCCGCTCGGGTTCGTCGGATTCGCCTGGCTTGATTACGTCGAGACCATGGCCGCGCACGCGGTGCGGATCATCGACGAGGCCAGGCACCGCGGCGCCGGTGTGGTGGAGGTCGGTCAGGACGCCTTCAACGCATGGAACGAGCGGATGCGACGGGATGGCCGAGTCGCGCACCTCTACTACACGGCCACGTCCGGCCTGAACACCTACTTCGTGAATTCACAGCACGAGACCCCGTATTACCGGCCGCAGACGATCACCGGTTCCCGCCGGTTCGCGCGCCACTCCGCACTCACGGACTACCGGTTCTCCCGGCTCCGAACACATTCCGTTTCCATACGCGAGGAGCAGTCTGCATGAGCGCCGATACCCCACTGGCCGGGCGGGTCGCCTACGTGACGGGCGCGGCCCGCGGACAGGGCCGCTCGCACTGTGTGAGGCTCGCCCGGGCCGGAGCGGATGTCGTCGCGATCGACGCCTGCGCACCCGTCGCCGAACACAACGGCTACCCGGCCGCCACCCCGGACGACTTGGCCGAGACGGTAGCCCTCGTCGAAGGTGAGGGTCGCAAGATCCTGGCCGCGCAAGTTGACGTCCGTGACGCCGCGGGACAGCGCCGCGTGGTGGCCGACGCGGTCGAACAGTTCGGGCGCCTTGACATCGTCGTCGCCAATGCCGGCGTGCTCAACTGGGGTCGGCTGTGGGAGATCTCGGCCCAGCAGTGGCAGGACATCCTCGATGTCAACCTCACCGGGGTGTTCAACACCGTGCAGGCGGTGGTGCCACCGATGATCGCGGCAGGCAACGGCGGGTCGATCATCACCATCAGTTCGGCGGCAGGCATCAAGGCCGTGCCCGGCTGTGGGCACTACTGCGCCAGCAAGTTCGGCGTCGTCGGGCTGACCAACTCACTCGCAGTCGAGTTGGGCGAGTTCGGAATCCGGGTGAACTCCATCCACCCGTACGGCACCGACACTCCGATGGGCAACGACCTGTCGATGTACCAGGTGTTCCAGGATCACCCGCATTACATCCACAGCTTCTCCCCCGGCGCGCTACCGACGGATTCTCTGACCCCACCGGACACCATCTCCGACATCGTGGTGTGGCTGGCCGGCGATGCGTCGTCGCTGGTGACGGCCGCACAGATTCCGGCGGACAAGGGCTATCTGAAGATCTGAGCCGCTACAGCCGCGAGTGCTCCGAAATGTTCGTGTCGGTGGTACGCAGCGGGCGGATCAACCCGTCTTGACTGAACGACGCGATGAGCTCGCCCTCTTCCGTGTGGACCGCGCCTCGCACGTAGGACATGCCCGAGCCGACCTGGGTGCTCTCGTGGCTGTACAGGACCCAGCCGTCCCAGCGGACCGGTTCGTGAAAGCTCACCGTGACCGTCATGGGAGCGGTCGAGACCGTCAGATGCGCCTGCGCGGTGCCGATGCCGGCATGTGCCCGCATGGTGGTCGAAATCCCGAGG
The DNA here is from genome assembly GCF_053483975.1 of Mycolicibacterium sp. XJ870. Lineage (NCBI taxonomy): Bacteria > Bacillati > Actinomycetota > Actinomycetes > Mycobacteriales > Mycobacteriaceae > Mycobacterium > Mycolicibacterium sp. XJ870. Next base: position 1,798,044 of record NZ_JBEFTI010000001.1, on the reverse strand, counting down.
TGCCCAGTGAAATACGCGATCAACGCCTTGGCCAGGTCGTCGCGCGTGGGGATCGGGTCGTAGTGCAGCCAGGCATACAGTTCCGGCGGGCCGACCTCGTCGGGGCTGTTCACGTCGAGGACGTCGACGAGCCGCAACTCCCGGCCGGTCATCGGCATCGGTGACGGGTTCGAGTCGGCGGGTCCGGCGACCTGCGGCCGCGGCAGGTGATGGCGGATCACGTCGCCCGACGGCACATCGGTGAACACCGTGATCGTGATGCAGCGCTTGCCGTTCTGCGAGGCCGCCACCACGGCGGTGGCGGTGGACCGCCCTTCACTGATGACATCGATGTCGAGTTCGACCGGCGGGCCCACCACAACAGCCCTGGCGAACACGGCGTGCGCCGAACGTATCGATTTCTCCGGGAAGCGTTTGGCCACCGCGACGATCGCACCCGCGAGGATCTGAGTGCCCTCGACGACCTGACGCTCGTCAGCGCCGGCGATACCGGTCGGTACGGTGTAGCGGTTCTCCCCGGCCGGTTCGGCATCGAACAGGTCCAGCAGCATCTGCAACGTCCACGTGGATTCTGCTGCCTCGGTGGATGCCTCTTTTGATTCGGTGGTCATTGATCTTCCTCTCTGTCACGCATTGATGACGGTGTCGGCGAATTCGGAAAGTGTTTGCGGGGCTGCGAAATCGGAGAACCAGACGTAGAAGCGTTCGACGCCTTGTGCGCTCAGCCCGGCGAAGTGATCGGCAAGCTGTGAGGCGTCGCCACATACCAAACCGTCGCCGAGATGCCCGAACAGCCGAGTGCTGCGCTCGGTGACCGCCGCGCGATCTGCATCTCGGCCCACGAAACCGACCATCTGCTGCAGCGACACCCGCGCCGATCCCACTGTCGGCAACAGCCGCGGCAAGCGGTCGAGCTGATGCGAGGGGACATTCCACCAGTCCGCATAAGTGCGGACCAGTTCCATCATGCGCTTACCGGTTCCCCCCAGCACCAAGGGAATTCGGTGCTCCGGACGCGGCAGCTGCGCGGCGTCGCCGTCATCCCAGTACTGGCGAAGCAACGCCAGATCCTCGCCGAGTCTGCTCACCCGCGCCGCGGCGTCGTCACCGCCCTCGATGCCGAACCTGGTGAACTCCTGCGGCCACGAGCCCGAGCCCAATCCAAGTTCGAATCGGCCGTCGCACGCCTCCGACAACGTGACAGCCTGCTTGGCCAACACCGCGGGATGCCGGAACGCGTCGCACAGCACGAGGTGGCCGATCCGCAGCCGCTCGGTGCGCGCCGCCACCCACGTGGCGACGGTCATTGCCTCCCAAATGCTTTGGTGCGTCGCGCCGGGCGGCTCAAGGTGGTCGATGAACGCAATGCCATCGAACCCGCCGTCCTCGGCGACCCGCGCCCGCTCGACGATGTCGCCGATCTGCAGCCGTACCTGCGGGAGAAACAGAAACCATTCGCTCATCGGAGCAACACAGTAATCACTAGCCACCTATTGCTTCTACAGAAACGGTAACGTCATTCTCCACAAGTGCAGCATGACGGAGGTGGTGCCGCAATGGCCAGGCCAGCCGGACGACCGTCGGACGGCGCGCGCGCCGAAGCCGGGGAGCGCGCCAGCCGGTTCATGAAATCGGCACTGGCGATCCTTGGTGAAACCGGACGCACCGACTTCACCGTGCTGGAGGTCGTCGAGCGGTCCAAAACCTCACTGCGATCGTTCTACCAGCACTTTTCCACCAAGGACGAGCTGCTGCTCGCGCTCATCGAGAAGATCATGGCCGAGTCCACGCAGCGTTGGCGCTCCGAGACCGCCGACCTGCCGGGGCCGCAGGCGCTCCGGGCGCTGATCGACCGGATCACCGTGGCACCGGCCTCGAGCACGCAGGACAGCATCAACCGCGGCCTGACGTTCTACAACGATCATCTGGCTGAGTCACTGCCCCGCGAATATGCCCGGGTCCTGGCTCCGCTCCATCACCTCTTGCAGGACATTCTCCGGCGCGGCATCAGTGAGGGAACCCTCCGTGAGGGCATGGACGTACCGAGCACCGCGGCGCTGATCATGCAATTGGTACTGGGCTGCATGCGGCTGCGCTCGCTAGGCGCCGAACTCAACGGTGTGCCCATCGACGGCGATCACATCTACGACTTCTGCGTGCGCGGGTTGGCAAACCCTTCCCAAGCATTCTGACCTGCACTTTTCCGTTCCGTCGCCGGGCCCGCCAAGGGGCTCGTCTGCGCTGGCCAAACCGTGGTAACGTCATTACCAGTTTCGATAACCGCACTCTCCCAGGAGGCGAACATGCCCTCGCGCATCCTCGATTACCCGGTGTTCGACGCCGACAATCACTTCTACGAGCCCAAGGAAGCGCTGACGCAATTCCTTCCGGACAACCGCAAGGGCGTTATCGACTACATCGACGTCCGCGGGCGGACCAAGATCATGGTCCGTAACCACATCAGCGACTACATCCCCAACCCGACTTTCGAGGTGGTCGCCCGTCCCGGCGCCCAGGAGGAGTACTTCCGCCACGGCAGCGGCGGCAAGAGCTACCGCGAGGTGATGGGCAAGCCCATGAAGGCGATCCCGGCGTTCCGCAACCCGGAGGCCCGCCTCGAGGTGATGGACGGGCTCGGCCTGGACTACACGCTGATGTTCCCGACGCTGGCCTCGCTCGTCGAGGAACGGTTGAAGGACGACCCCGACCTCATCCACGACATCATCCACGCGCTCAACCAATGGATGTATGAGACTTGGCAGTTCAACTATGAGGACCGGATCTTCTCCACGCCGGTCATCACCCTGCCGAACGTCGACCGAGCGCTCGAAGAACTCGAGTGGTGCCTGGAACGCGGCGCCAAGACCGTGCTCGTGCGGCCCGCGCCGGTGCCCGGCTACCGCGGCACCCGCTCGATGGGCCTGCCCGAGTTCGACCCGTTCTGGGACGCCTGCGTCAAGGCCGGCATCCCGGTCGCGATGCACGCCTCCGACAGCGGATACGCCCAGTACCTCAACGACTGGGAGCCTGCCGACGAGTTCCTGCCGTTCAAGCCGACGTCATTCCGAATGGTGGCGATGGGCAAGCGTCCGATCGAGGACACCATGGCCGCACTGGTCTGCCACGGTGCTCTGACCCGCAACCCGGACTTGCGCATCCTGTCCATCGAGAACGGTGCATCGTGGGTTCCCTACCTGCACTACCAGTTCAAGGACGTCTACTCGAAGATGCCGCAGGAGTTCCCGGAAGACCCGATCGAGGCTTTCAAACGCTGCGTGTACGTCGCCCCGTTCTGGGAGGACAACTTCAAGCAGATGGCCGAGCTGTGCGGCATCGACCGCATCATCTTCGGCTCGGACTGGCCGCACCCGGAGGGTCTGGCCGATCCGATCAATCTGGTCGCCGACCTCGAGGCCCACGGCCTCGACGCAGAAGGCGTCCGAAAGGTGATGGGCCGCAACATGGTCGACCTGTTCAAGGTCGAGAACAAGGTGGTCTACAAGCCTGACGTTCCCGCGCTTGTCCTGAGCTGATCACAACCCGTTGTTTCGAGCACCTTCAACCACAAAGAGGCTGAGTCGATTTCATGACTGATGTGGCAAATCCGGAACAGATGTTGTTCGCCTCGACGGCGCAGGCGTTCCTGGAGAAGGAAGTGCCGCTGAGCAGGGTGCGTCAACTGCACGCCGACGGCGTCTCCTTCGACCCCGCATGGTGGCGCCGTGCGGCCGAGCTCGGTTGGGCCAGCCTGCTGGTGCCCGAGGAACTCGGCGGCGGCAGCCCGTCCGGGGATGGCGTTGCCGATTTGGCGCTTCTCGCCGAACAGGGCGGTCGTACCGTCGCGCCCGGCCCGCTGCACCCGGTCAGCGTGGTACTGGCCGGGCTGGTCGAGGCGCCCGAAAATCATGAGGCGACAATCGAATCGCTTGTCTCCGGCGAAGCCGTCGCATCATGGGCCGTCTACGAGCCGGGCAAGGCCTGGGCGCCGTTGGACCCCGGACTGACCGCAACCCCGACCGCGACCGGATATCGCATCGACGGGGCCAAGGACCGGGTTGAGGCAGGTGCGGAAAGTACGTTGCTGTTGGTGGTCGCCAGGTGCGAGGGCGCGGTTCGCCAGTTCGTGGTCCCGACCGACGCGCCCGGGGTCAGCGTCGAAGCTCAGGGTTCTGTCGACATGGTCAAGCGTTACGCCCGTGTGCGATTCGATGGTGTCGAGGTCGACGGGGCGGCCGTTGTGGGTACCGTCGAGCAGACCACTGCCTGCATCGAACGCCAGCGCCAGGTGGCCCTGCTCCTGCAGTGCGCCGAGATTGTCGGGATCCTCGACGCGGTGCTGGCGATGACCAACCAGTGGCTGTCCGACCGCCACAGCTTCGGTCGCCCACTGGCCTCCTACCAAGCCCTCAAGCATCGCGCCGCCGACATGAAGATGTGGTTCGAGGCGGCACGCGGCACCACCGCGGGAGCCGCGGTTGCGGTTTCAGAACGCTCACCGGAAGCACCTAAGCTCGTCAGCGTCGCGAAAGCCTATGTGGCCGAACGTGCGCCAGTGATGTTGCAGGACTGCGTGCAGTTGCACGGCGGCATCGGCGTGACGTGGGAACACGATCTGCACATGTACCTGCGACGGGTCGCGCTGTACCGGGCGATGTACGGCTCACCCGAGGATCACCATCGCGCCGTGTACGCGATCAGCAAGACCCGCGCACTCGAGGAGGTTGGGGCATGACCGAGACCGTGAGCACGAGCGCAACTACAGAGTCGGTCGAGGAGTTCGTCCTCCGTGCCCGGAAGTGGTTGGCCGACAACCTGCCTGCGATCGACCGGGATAATCCGCCGTTCGCGGTTCGCGCAGAAATCGAGTCGTGGGAGCGCGCCAAGGAACTCCAGCAGCGGCTCTACGAAGGTGGCTTCGCAGGCATCTGCTTTCCGCGGGAATACGGCGGCCTGGGCCTGGACTATGCCTACCAGAAGGCATTCAACGATGAGTGCGTTCACTACGAGATGCCGCTGATCCTCAACACACCGTCGTTCACCATCTGCGCCGCGACCATTCTCGACGTGGGTAGCGAAAAACAGAAGCGCGAACGCATTTCGGCGGCGATCCGCGGCGATGAAGTTCTCTGCCAGTTGTTGTCCGAACCCAGTGGCGGGTCGGACCTGGCCGGAGTGATCACCAAGGCTGAGCTCCGCGGCGACACGTGGATCATCAACGGCGCCAAGACCTGGAGCACCAGTGCATTCGCCGCCGACTACGGGCTGATGCTGGCCCGCACCGACTGGACCGTGCCCAAACACGAGGGCCTGACCATGTTCCTGGTGCCGCTGAACTCCCCGGGTATCACCATGCGGCGCATCACCGAGGTGAACGGTAACGAAGAGTTCTGCGAGGAATTCTTCGACAACCTTGAGCTTCCCGCGGATGCCGTGGTGGGCGAAGTCAACGACGGCTGGACCGTTGCTTCCCGCCAGCTCCACCACGAACGCCGCGCTGTCGGTGGCGGTTCCGAGTTCGCCAGCGGCACCGGCGCCGAGAACGCGAACGAAATGCCGCCCGACCACATCGGGCTGGCCGAGGCCACCGGGCAGGGTGACGATGCCAGGGTGCAGGACCTGGCCGGACGGGCCCTCGTGCGGCGCATCGTCAAGAAACAGCTCATCGACCACGTGGGCAGCGCCATCGGCAACGGCTCGCTGCCGCCGAATGCAGGCACATTGATCCGGCTGTTCCACGCCGAAACCACCGAACTCGAAGTCGACACCGCGCTGGCCATCGCCGGCACGGCCGGCGTCGTCGACGAAGGTGGCGATCTGGACGGCCTGCAGGAGATCGGCGTGCGTTACCTGTCCCGGCAGACCGGGTCTTTGGGGGGCGGCAGCTCAGAGATGGCCCGCAACGTCATCAGCGAACGGATCCTTGGTTTCCCGCGCGAGTTCGCCGCCGACCGCGGTGTCCCGTTCAATCAGGTCAAGCGCAACAAGGGGTAACTCTTATCGCGAGCAATCGCGGGATACCGGGACGTGACAGGAGTGCACGATCACTGATAGGTCGAGGCCCGTCGTCGTCCCCTTAGTGCGGTGATCCCCAGTACACCGGCGAATGGCAGGAGCACCAGGCCCGGCAGTTGATAGCGCCACGAGAACTCGAACGCGGCCGACGCGAGCAGGATCGTCACCGCCATGCCGACGGCCAGCAGCGTTGCCGACCGGATGCCACTGGTCCGGGCACGTCCAAGCCCGAGTCCGGCCAGCAGGGCCACGACGCCGAACATCCCCAACAACGTTCCGGGGGTGTAGCCGACGCTGAGCTGGTAGCCGCGAAGGAACGCGGCGAGTGGGAGCACGGCAGTAGGGTCTCGCCCGCTGAACTCGCGCGAGGCGTTGGTGCTGTGATCCAGATCGACGGCGGGATACTCGGACTTGAACTGCCATCGAGCCACGCTGGTATCGCCGGGGGCATCGGTCCGTACGGGGCGGAATCCCTTCAGAAAGTCCAGCGCAACGGCGCGGGCGACATCCAGCGGCTGCTGCTCTATCACGGCCCTGCCGAACTCCCGCTGCACCGCGAACAAGTCAGTGCCGGCGGGAAAGCGCGCGCGCCAGCCCGCCTCACGCTGGATGTGGGCGTAGTCGTCCAGCTTCCTACGCTGTCCCAACGGCTCCTCCGGGCAGGCCAGCGCCGTCAGCCGATCGAGTTCCAGCCTGTCGCAATCCGCGACGACGGCGGCGCGGCCGTAGAGCACGTTGGCCGTCGTGCGGGTCAGGCCCCACTGGCCGGTCTGCGCGTGGAAGTACCAGCCGTAGCCGACGATGACGATGCCGAACGCCGCGGCAAACGCGAGCGTGCGCGCTCCCACTGTGCGCCAACCCGCCCAGGTTCGCCATATCCCGCCGGCAATGACGAGGTAACACAACGCCGGTACCACCAGCACAATCGCCACCAGCCGGAACATCACCGCCACACCGAGCAGCAGCCCGGCAAGCGCGGCCCGGCGCGGGTTCGGCGCCCCGACGCCGAGCAGCACCCACAGGAGTGCGACAAGGAGCACCTGCTGCCAGGTATCGGACATGATGAGCTGCTCGATCTGAATCTGGTATCCGTCGAGCAGCAGCGGTGCGGCGGCAACCGAGGCCAGCCACCGGTTTGCCCCGTGCCGCAACGCCAATGCGTACAACGCGACCGCCGCGCCCACTCCCGCAATGTGCTGAACCGCCGTCACCAGTTCCAACCCGTCCACCGCGAGCGTGGGCGTCAAGACGAACAGCTCGTACCCGACGGGGTGCAGGCCGCCGGGGTCGTATGTGCCGACATTGGTGAGATATCGGAACGAATCGCCGAACATCAACGCGGGCTGGTACGCGAACCAAGCCAGCACCCTCAGCGTCACGCCGACGACCACCAGCACGACGAACAACCAGTGCCGCACCACCAGCCTTCCAGCCGCGCGCGCGAGCCTGGCCATGCCGGTCAGGCGTTGTTGGCGCGCGACCACTGCACGGTGGGGTACAACTTTTCGACGTCGACCCGGTGCTTGTTGGCCTCCACGATGCCGAACATCGACTCGATCAACGTGTCCGACAGCAGATGGGGTTGGAGCCCCAATTCGACCAGGCCAGTGTGCTTGACGTTGTAGTAGTGCTCGGCGGCCTCGGTGCGCGGGTTGTCCAGGTGCTCGATCTGAACCGGGCCGGGGAACTGCCTGGCGACCACGTCTGCGATGTCGCGTACGGACATGGTTTCGGTCAACTGGTTGTACACCCGGAACTCACCGGGCTCGGCCGGATTCTCGACTGCCAGCCTGATGCACTCCACGGTGTCCCGGATATCGATCAGTCCCCTGGTCTGCCCCCCGGTTCCGTATACCGTCAGCGGCTCGCCGAGCACGGCTTGAATGACGAATCGGTTCAGTACGGTTCCGAACACGCTGTCGTAGTCGAAGCGGGTCGACAACCGCGGATCCAGTGCGGTCTGCGGGGTTTGTTGTCCGTACACGACGCCCTGGTTGAGATCGGTCGCGCGCAAACCCCAGTTCCGGCAGGCGAACTCGATGTTGTGCGAGTCGTGCACCTTGGTCAGGTGATAAAACGACCCGGGGCGCTTCGGGAAGAGGACACGGTCCTTGCGTCCGTTGTGTTCGATGTCGAGCCAACCCTCGTCGATATCGATATTGGGAGTCCCGTACTCCCCCATGGTGCCCAGCTTGACCAGGTGGATATCGCGGTTGGTCTCGGCGATGCCGAACAACAGATTGAGCGTTCCGATGACGTTGTTGTGCTGGGTGTACACGGCGTGCGCACGGTCGATCATCGAATATGGAGCCGCCCGCTGTTCGGCGAAGTGCACGATCGCATCGGGGCGGAAATCGCGCAGCGTGGCGTATACGAAGTCCGCGTCGAGCAAGTCGCCGACATACGTGGCGATGTGCTTACCGGACGTGTCCTGCCACGCCGCCACTCGCACGTCGAGGTCTTCGATCGGGACCAGGCTGCACACGCCGAGTTCCTCGTCGTAACCGCGCCGTGCGAAGTTGTCGAGCACCGCCGCATCGTGCCCGCGGTCGGAAAGATGCAGAGCGGTGGGCCAGCCGAGGTATCCGTCTCCGCCGAGAACCATTACTCGCATCCACCACACCTTAACCATGTGATGATCGCGATGAGCGTAAGACTTGCCAATCGCGGCGTGCACAATTGACACATGCACGATCACAGCGGCGCGTTCAGCGCGGCCACCGGTCGCCAGCTCGAGTTAGCAGGTCACGACAAACCTCAGTATCGCCGCTACCAGTACGAGTTGATCGCGCCGCACTGCGGGAGGTCGATCCTCGAAGTCGGTGCGGGACTTGGCGAATTCGCGGAGCAGTTCGGCGATCTGGACCGACTCATAGTCACCGATGCCGACCCGGCCGCCGTCGCGGTCATGGCGCGTCGCTTCGCCGGGCGTCCCGAAGTGCAGGTGACCCAACTCGATCTGGGAAAACCGCCGGATCTTGAGTACCCCGTTGCATCGGTGGTGGCAATCAACGTGCTCGAACACATCGACGACGATGTCGGTGCGCTGCGATCGCTGGCCAAGGCCATCGAGATCGGCGGCAGCCTGGTCCTCTGGGTGCCCGGTTACCAGCAGTTGTACGGCGAGTTCGACCGCAGAGTCGGCCATGTCCGCCGCTATACGCCGAACTCTCTCGCCGACGTCGTCAGCCGATCGGGACTCGACGTCGAACTGGTGAAACCGGTGAACCTGCTTGGTGGCATTGCCTGGTGGTTGGTGGTTCGCAAGGGCGGCAGCACATCACCGAACTCGCGGTTGGCCGCGGTCTTCGATCGCTGCGTCGTGCCGGTGACCAAGGCGTTGGAGCGCCTGGTGCGGATTCCGTTCGGCCAATCGGTGCTGTGTGTGGCCCGCAAGCGGGGTGAGCCTTGATCCCACTGTCGCGCAAACGATTTCTGCTGTGGAGGCGCTACGCCGGCGCGTCCGTGGTCGCCGGGATCATCAGCGAGGTCGTTTTCCTCGTCACCTACTGGTTGAGCGCCGTCCCCGTGCTGGCGAGCCTGCTCGCGTTCATCGCGGGCGCGGTTCCGAACTATCTGATGAACCGCTACTGGGCGTGGCAGCGCCGCGGACGCCCGCACGGCACCAGGGAGATCCTGCCGTACATCGTGATCATCGTCGTCACCGCGCTCACCGCGATCGTCGTCACCACGGTCGCCGACCACTGGGTTCGTGACCATGTGGCCGCACATGGTTGGCAGGTTGCCCTCGTCGGTGCCGCATTCCTGGCGACGTACGGCGCCATGTTCGTGCTGAAGTTCGTGCTTTTCGACCGCTTCATTTTCGTCGACCGCGCAGCAGATACTCCCGACACCACGTCCGCACCATGACACGCGCGTAACGCATGCCGTAGACCAGGTCACCGCCCTTTTTGCTGGCGCCGTGGCGCCGTCGTCGCATCGTCATGGGCACCTCGAGTACGCGCGCGCCGTGGGCCATCACCCCCAGCAGCAGCTCCGAGGACTGGTATTGCGGCTCGAAAAGTCGTACAGAGCAAGCGAGATCGGCCCGCATGGCCCGAAATCCGAACGACGTGTCCGTGATTCGCCGCCACGTCAGCAGGGAAGCCAACGCCGCGAAGACCCGCACGCCGATCCAGCGCAGCCGGCTGTCCACCTCGTGGCGGCCCAGCCTGCGTGACCCGGTCACGAAATCGGCGCGGTCCTCGACCAACGGCCGGACGAGGGTATCCAGCTCCGCATTGTCGTACTGCCCGTCGCCGTCGGTGGTCACTATGTAGCGTGCCCCGCAGTCCGCGGCAAGCCGGTAGCCCAGCCGCAGCGCCGCGCCCTGCCCCCGGTTGCGCGCTGCGACGCAGGTGTAGGCGCCGTGGCGGCGCGCGATCTCGGCGGTGTCGTCGGTGGCTCCGTCGACCACGACCAGCACATCCACCCGCATGCCGCAGCACTGATTCGGCAAGTCCTGCAACACCGCGCCGATACCGGCGGCTTCGTTGTACGCGGCGATCACCACCACCAACCCCGAGTGACGCGGGTGCCGATAGTGCCGGTGGAACTCCGCGACGGCGACGGCGTCGACCTCATCGGGGTAGTCGGCAAGCAGCCTCACGCAGTCGCGCCCGGGACCTCGTCGCGGAAGTAGCGCCACGTGCTCGCGAGCCCGTCCGCGAGGTCGACGGTCGGCCGGTAACCGATGGCATCCGCGCTGTGTGAAAGGTCGAGTACGACCGCAGGCATCTCACCCTGTTGTGCCGCAGAATGTTCTACCGGCAGCGGCCGGCCGGTGACACGGCGAACGGTATCGACCAGTTCGAGCACCGACACCGAGCGCCCGGATCCGATGATCGCGCTGCCGGTGTAGCGGCTCTCCCAACCGAGCAGCACACCGCGTACGACGTCGTCGACGTGGACGAGGTCGCGGCGCTGCGTTCCGTCTCCGAAGATCCGCACCGTCGATCCTGACAGCGCCGCGCGCATCAGTCTCGGAACGAAGCTGTCCTTGTGCGCCATACCCGGTCCGTACACGTTGCTGAACCGCAGCGCGCACGTCGCCATCCCGTATGCGCCCGCATAACCGGACAGCAGCATCTCACAGGCAGCCTTGGTGGCGCCGTAGGGCGTAAGTGGCCGCAACGGCAGCTGTTCCGTGATCGTCGAGGTACCCACGTCGCCCACCACCGCGTTCGTCGACGCGAGCAGAAACCTACTCACCCCCCTGCTACGGGCCAGTTCGAGCAGCTCCTGGGTCACGGCGACATTGTCGGCGTACGTCTGCGTGGGCCGCTCCACCGAGCGCAGAACCGATGTCGACGCCGCAAGGTGGACGATGCCGACCGTGCCGGGCGCCACCGCCATTTCACGGACATGGTTTTCGCGGAGGTCTCCGATGACGGAGGTCACGCCGTCACACGCCCCGTCGGGAGCCTGCCGGTCGACGACCGTGACGGGAATCCCCCTGTGTTGGAACCCATTCACGACAGCACGGCCGATAAAGCCGCGACCACCGGTGATCAGAACGCGACCTCCGGTCTGTGAGTCCACAGGGGCCAACCTATCGCGGTCACGTGTGCTTCGGCATTAGAACAACGTGGGCTGCACGGACTTCTTGGCGGCGGGACTCGCAGGCGGCGCCTCCATCCTCGACGGCCCCACCAGCCCATATCGAGCGATCAACGGCCGTACCCGGTCCCGCAGCATGTCGCGATAGTCAGCAGGCAGATATGCGCCGCGCCGGTACAACTGACGGTAACGCCACGTGAGTTCGGGATGCGAACGTGCGAGCCACGACATGAACCAGCCCCTGGTCGAGCCGCGAAGGTGCAGTCCGAATACGGTCGCCCCGGTGGCGCCCGCAGCAGCGATCCGGCCGAGCAACGAGTCGAGTTGATCGACGGAATCGGTCAGATATGGCAGGACCGGTGCGACCATCACATGGCAGTCCAGACCGGCATCACGGACCGCAGAAATCAATCCCAGCCGCGCCTGCGGCGACGGGGTGCCCGGCTCGACGTCGCGGTGCAGGTCCGCATCTCCGATGGCCAGCGAGATCGCAATGCTCACATTCACCCGGCGCGACGCCTCGGCGATCAGTCCCAGATCCCGGCGCAGCAGCGTGCCTTTGGTGAGGATGGAGAACGGCGTATACGAATCAGCCAGCGCCCCAATAATTCCCGGCATGAGGGCATATCTGCCCTCGGCCCGCTGATAGGGATCGGTGTTGGTCCCGAGAGCCACCGTCTCATGCGTCCAGGACCGCCGGCGAAGCTCCCGGCCCAAGACCTCGGCGACGTTGGTCTTCACCACGATCTGCGTGTCGAAGTCCGCACCGCAATCCAGATCCAGATACTCGTGCGTCGGGCGGGCGAAGCAGTACCGGCACGCGTGACTACAACCGCGGTAGCCATTGACCGTAAAACGAAACGGCAACGCCGAAGCCGCAGGCACCTTGTTCAGCGCAGACTTGCACAGCACCTCATGGAACGTGATGCCGTCGAACTGCGGTGACCGCACAGTGCGGACGAAGCCCACCCGCTGCAAGCCGGGCAGGGCACCGTCATCGACGTCGACAGCCTGCCCATCCCACCGCATGCACCTATCGAACATCCGTTCGATGGTGCTGTCAAGGTAATTCCACGCGTGTCGGAGTCGAGTGCCTCTCCGACGGGTTCGAACGACAGACTGGGTGCGCCGATGCCGCGGTTTCGGGTACGGCACCGGCGCTCGCCGTGGGCGCTCGCCCAGTCAATCCGTACCGAGCCACCTGCGGTGGCGGTCCGATACGAAGCACATCGCGATGGTTCGTTGCCGCATCATCACGCTGCTCATATCGAACAATTGTTCGACCCGTTTGTCAACCCGCAGAAGTCCGGGCCACCTACCACTGGCCGAGCTGACACCTCGGGCTGTAGGGGTGATCGTTCTGGACAGCCACTTGACCGTCGACGGCGATATCACAGTGGGCATTCGGCGCGCCCCGTCCGCCGTGCGTGGTGCTGGCGACGGTGAGGATCGCCCACTGCGGGTCCGCGAGCGTCGTCTCGAACACCCACGGGGCGCCCGGCGCGACGTTCACCTCGGCCTTCTGCAGGAACGCGTACGGGTCTGCGTCGTAGGCCTCCTTGCTCGGAGGCTGCGTCGCCAAGTAGTAGAGGTCGAAATCGTAAGGAGCGCCTGAGGTGACCGTGTACCTGACGTGCTGGCCCGCCGGGTCCGCGCTCGCCGTCGCGGAACCGAGGCTCACACCCATGCCGACCACCATCGCCGCCGCCCCGGCGATCCCACCGACCCTGGTTGTCATTTTTCGCATGTTTGTCATATCGACGCAGGCTACCGGCTTGTTACAGCTGCGACGAATGGGTGATGGGATGTCCGCCGAACGGCAAACGAACGCAGCCTGGCCATAGCGTTAATTTGTTCGTCACATACAGACATTTCGCAGTAACACCGGCGCTCTAACGTCCCGATTCGACACCCGCACAGTGTGTTTAGCCTCCGGCGCCGCCCCCGATGGTGATCGGCCGATAAGCGCTGCAATTAAAGGGAAAGGTTGTTCATGCGAGTACCAGTACCCGCCACATTCCGAAAGTCGGCGTTGGCCACCGGAAGCGTGATCACAGTTGCGAGCCTGCTGTTGGCGGGATGCGGCAGCAGGGCAAGCGATACCGAGGCAGCAAATGCAGAGTCGTGCGTGGACACGTCCGGCGCCACGATCAAGGTCGGCTCGCTGAACTCGTTGTCGGGCACCATGGCGATCTCCGAGGTTACGGTCCGCGACTCCATCAAACTGGCGGTCGAGGAGATCAACGCCGAGGGCGGCGTGCTGGGCAAGCAGATCGAGCTCATCGGTGAAGACGGCGCGTCCGAGCCGACCGTGTTCGCCGAGAAGGCGGAGAAGCTGATCAGCAGCGACTGTGTCGCAGCAGTGTTCGGCGGCTGGACGTCCTCGAGCCGCAAGGCCATGTTGCCGGTGTTCGAAAGCGCCAACTCACTGCTGTACTACCCGGTGCAGTACGAGGGCCTGGAGTCGAGCAAGAACATCTTCTACACCGGTGCCACCACCAACCAGCAGATCGTGCCCGCCCTGGACTACCTCAAGGAGAAGGGCATCAAATCGCTCTACCTGGTGGGCAGCGACTACGTCTTCCCGCAGACCGCCAACCGGATCATCAAGGCGTACGCAGAGTCCAACGGCATCGAGATCAAGGGCGAGGACTACACCCCGCTGGGCTCGACGGACTTCTCCACCATCGTCAACAAGGTCCGCGGCGCGAACGCCGACGCCGTGTTCAACACCCTGAACGGCGACTCCAACGTGGCGTTCTTCCGGGAGTACAAGAATGTGGGCCTGACACCACAGGAGATGCCGGTGGTCTCGGTGTCCATCGCCGAAGAAGAGGTCGGCGGTATCGGCGTGCAGAACGTCACCGGGCAGCTGACCGCCTGGAACTACTACGAGACGATCGACACCCCGGTCAACAAGGCGTTCGTCAAGGCATACAAGGACTTCGTCAAGGATCCCAAGAAGCCGACCTCGGATCCGATGGAAGCGGCCTACGTGTCGGTGTACCTGTGGAAGAACACCGTCGAGAAGGCGAAGTCATTCGACGTCAAGGCAATTCAGGACAATGCCGACGGCGTGAGCTTCGATGCCCCCGAGGGCAAGGTCACCATCGACGGCGAGAACCACCACATCACCAAGACCGCCCGCATCGGCGAGATCCGTCCCGACGGCCTGATCTACACCGTCTGGGAGTCGAAGGGGGCGATCGATCCGGATCCGTACCTGAAGTCCTACCCGTGGGCCGCCGGGCTGTCCGGCTGAAGCCGGGGCGAGCGAAGCGACGGGAATCACGTAGCGGATGGATATTCTGATCGGCCAGCTGGCAACGGGATTGAGTCTCGGCTCAATCCTGTTGCTCGCGGCACTGGGCTTGTCCCTCACCTTCGGCCAGATGGGCGTCATCAACATGGCGCACGGCGAATTCATCATGGCCGGCTGTTACACCGCCTACGTGGTGCAACAGGTCATCTCCGACGCCGGTGCCTCACTGCTGATTTCACTGGTGGTGGGTTTTGTGGTCGGCGGTGCGATGGGTGCGCTGCTGGAGGTCACCCTGATCCAGCGAATGTACGATCGGCCGCTGGACACGCTGCTGGTGACCTTCGGTGTCGGCCTGGTCCTGCAGCAGATCGCCCGCGACATCTTCGGCGCCCCTGCCGTCAACGTGGTGGCGCCGGCCTGGCTGTCGGGCGGTGTCGAAATCCTGGGCGCTGTCGTCCCCAAGACCCGCATCTTAATCCTGGTGCTCGCCATCGTGTGCGTGGCGGTGCTGGCCACAGTGCTCAAGACCAGCCCGATGGGCAGACGGATCCGGGCTGTGGTGGCCAACCGGGATCTGGCTGAAACCAGCGGTATTTCCTCTCGCAAGACCGACATCACGACCTTCTTCATCGGATCGGGTTTGGCGTCCGTCGCCGGTGTGGCGCTGACGCTGATCGGCTCGACCAGCCCGACTATCGGTCAGAGTTTCCTGATCGACGCGTTCCTGGTGGTGGTGGTCGGTGGGCTCGGCCAGATCAAGGGCACTGTCATCGCGGCGCTGGCGCTGGGTTTCCTGAATTCGTTCATCGAGTACAGCACCACTGCGTCGCTGGCGAAGGTGATCGTGTTCGTGATCATCGTGATCTTCCTGCAGGTGCGTCCGCAGGGGTTGTTCACCGTGAGGACAAGGAGTCTCGTATGACCATCCTTGGACGCTGGCAGACTCAGGTTGTTACGCTGGCCGGCTTCGGTGTCGCTGCGGTGCTGCTTTTCGGAGTGGCACCGGCAGTGCTGTCGGATTTCCGGCTGAGCCTGCTCGGCAAGTTCCTGTGCTTCGCGATCGTCGCCGTCGGCATCGGATTGGCTTGGGGCCGAGGCGGAATGCTGGTTCTGGGCCAAGGCGTCTTCTTCGGCCTCGGCGGCTACATGATGGGCATGCACCTCAAGATCGCCGACGCCCAGATCCGCGGCGATGATGTGCCTGACTTCATGCAGATCGCGGGTGTGCGCGAACTGCCCGGCTACTGGGCACCGTTCGCGTCCCCCGCTTTCACCTTGTTCGCAATCCTGGTGATACCCGCGGGGATTGCCGCCCTGCTGGGCTTCGGCGTGTTCAAACGACGTGTCAAAGGCGCCTATTTCGCGATCTTGTCGCAGGCCCTGGCCGCGGCGCTGGCGATCCTGCTGGTCGGCCAGACCAGCATCGGGGGCAGCAACGGGCTGACCAACTTCCGCACGTTCTTCGGGTTCACCCTCAACGACCCGGTGAACAAACAGATGCTGTACTTCATCGCCGCCGCCACCCTGCTCATCGTGGTAGCCGTGGTGCGTCAGCTGATGAACAGCCGTTACGGCGAATTGCTGGTGGCGGTGCGCGACGGTGAGGAACGCGTCCGGTTCCTGGGCTACGACCCGGCCAACATCAAGGTCGTCGCCTACACGCTGGCGGCCTTGTTCGCCAGCATCGCCGGCGCACTGTTCGCACCGATCGTCGGCTTCATCGCGCCCTCGCAGGTGGGTATCGTGCCGTCCATCGCGTTCCTGATCGGCGTGGCCATCGGCGGACGCACCACCCTGCTGGGCCCGGTGCTCGGCGCAATCGGCGTTGCGTGGGCGCAAACCCTGTTCTCCGAACGCTTTCCGTCGGAGTGGACCTATGCGCAGGGCCTGTTGTTCATCGTCGTCGTCGGCTTCTTTCCCGCCGGTCTGGCCGGTCTGGGCGTGCTGCTGCACCGGCGGCGCAGACGACCGAAACGACCGCCGCCCGAGCCGGCGGACACCGCGCCCGCACCGGACACAGATTCCGACGCCGAGAAAGTGGGTGCCACACCGTGACCGAGCGAGAGCAGACACCGGAACCGGTAGCAGGCGGCAACGCCGGCATGGGCGCCGAATACCTCGAAGTACAGGGCCTCACCGTCGATTTCGATGGGTTCAAAGCCGTCAGCGACGTCAACCTGACCCTGTTTCAGGGTGACCTGCGTTTTCTCATCGGCCCCAACGGCGCGGGGAAGACCACGGTGATCGACGCGATCACCGGGCTGGTGCCGGCCACCGGTTCGGTGAACAAGTCGGGGGCGGAACTGCTCGGCAAGAAGGTGCACCAGATCGCCCGGCTCGGCGTTGGGCGTACCTTCCAGACTGCCAGCGTGTTTGAGCAGCTGTCCGTGTTGCAGAACCTCGACATCGCCGCGGGCGCCGGCCGATCGCCATGGACGCTGCTGCGTCGCAGGCGTGGCATCCTGCCGTCGATCGAAGAGGCGCTGGAGACCACCGGGCTCACCGACCTTGCCGACAAGCCGGCCGGCGTGCTGGCGCACGGACAGAAGCAGTGGCTCGAGATCGGCATGTTGTTGGTGCAGAACGCCGACGTGTTGCTGCTCGACGAACCGGTGGCCGGTATGAGCCACGAGGAGCGTGAGGAGACCGGAAACCTGTTGCGTCGCATCGGTGGAGCGCGCACCGTGGTCGTCGTCGAACACGACATGGATTTCATGCGGGCGTTCGCCACGTCGGTGACCGTGCTGGCGCGCGGCCAGGTCATCGCCGAGGGTTCGGTGGCAGAGGTGCAGGCCAATCCGAAGGTGCAAGAGGTCTATCTGGGCACTGCCGCCGCCGGCGTGGAAGGAATCGCCTGATGCTCGAACTCGTCGACGTGCGTACCGGTTACGGCCGGTCGGAAGTCATTCACGGCGCCAGCGTCGAGGTGCCGTCCGACGGTGTCGCCGCGGTGATGGGACACAACGGCGCCGGCAAGACCACGCTGCTGCGGGCGGCCGTCGGGCTGCTCAAATGCACTGCGGGCAAAGTGCTTTTCGACGGCGAGGACATCACCAAACTGCGACCGAGCGCCCGGGTGGCACGCGGACTGGCATACGTGCCGCAGGGTCAACAGTCATTCGGCCAGCTGACCACCGCGGAGAATCTGCAAGTCGTCGCCGATGGCCGCAAGAACGGCAAGACGCTGATCGACGAGCAGCTCGATCTGTTCCCGGCTTTGAAAGAATTGTTGACGCGCCGCGCCGGCCTGCTGTCAGGCGGACAACGCCAGCAGTTGGCCATCGCCCGGGCCCTGATCACCAGCCCCAAGACGCTCATCCTCGACGAGCCGACCGAGGGCATCCAGCCGTCGGTGGTCGCCGAGATCGAGGCGGCGATCACGGCGCTGACCGCTCGCGGTGATCTCGGCGTGCTGTTGGTGGAGCAGCACATCGGGTTCGCGCTGGAATCCGCGCAGCGCTACTACATCCTGGAATCCGGACGGATCACGTCCAGCGGCACCGGCGGTTCGGCGTCGGAGGCCGACGTCCGCGCCGCCATGGCCATTTAGGTCGCCGCCCCTGCCTGGTCCCCCTGCACGTGTCCCCTGCCTGGTCCCCCTGCACCGCGAACGTGCGGGTCTGTTGCCCGACACGCCGTCAAACAGCAGCAGTTTGCGCACGCTCGCGGCGCAGCCGTCCTTCACGGTCAGTACAGCTGGTCGACGCCGAGAACGGCGATCAACAGGTCGGCTGAGAGTCGGCCTGCACCAACGGTTCCCACTGAAGGTTCACCGCAGCCCGGGCAGATCGGCTATCCGGGCTTCGTCGTCATCCGCCGACATTGTCGTTCCTCCCCAACCCGTGTCGATCGAAGCCCACCGGGCACCGCGCGAGCGTGCGCAAAATGCTGCCCAATCACGGCGTGTCGGGCAGCAGACCCGCACGCTCGCGGTGCTGGGTGAGGCCGATCCCTACCGGCTCAACCGGGAAAGGACCTCGGTGACAACGGAACCCGCGGCAACATCGACCTGCTCGCCGGTCGACAAATCCTTGAGACCGACGGTGCCTGCCTCGATGTCGCGGTCGCCGGCCACAAGGGCGAACTTCGCACCCGACCGGTCGGCGGCCTTCATCGCACCCTTGAGCCCGCGGTCGCCATAGGCCAGATCCACCCGAGCCCCGCCGGCCCGCAGTTGCGCTGCCAGTTTGGCCAGTTCCAGTTTGGCGGCGTCGCCGAGCGGCACCCCGAAGACCTGAACCCCGCCCACGCCCGCAACAGATTTGCCCTCGGCCTGCAGCGCCAACAGCGTGCGATCTACCCCGAGCCCGAAGCCGATACCGGACACGTCCTGGCCGCCGAGCTCACGCATGAGCCCGTCGTAGCGGCCACCGCCGCCGATTCCGGACTGCGCGCCCAGGCCATCGTGCACGAACTCGAACGTCGTCTTGGTGTAGTAGTCCAGCCCACGCACCATCCGCGGATTGATCACATACGGCACGCCGAGCGCGTCGAGATGTGCCTGCACCACCTCGAAATGCGCCTTGGCGGTGTCGGACAGGTGGTCCAGCATCAGCGGCGCGTCGGCGGTCATCTCGCGGATGTGTGGCCGCTTGTCGTCGAGCACCCGCAGTGGATTGATCTCCGCGCGGCGCCGGGTCTCATCGTCCAAGTCGAGCTTGAACAGGAACTCCTGCAGCAGCTCCCGGTACGCCGGGCGGCAGGTGTCGTCGCCCAGCGAGGTGATCTCCAACCGGAACCCGTCCAGGCCCAGGGACCGGAAGCCCGCATCGGCCACCGCGATCACCTCGGCGTCCAGCGCGGGATCATCGACGCCGATCGCCTCGATCCCCACCTGCTGCAGCTGGCGGTAGCGGCCGGCCTGCGGTCGCTCATACCGGAAGAACGGCCCGGCGTAGCAGAGCTTGACCGGCAGCGCCCCGCGGTCCAAGCGGTGCTGGATGACCGCCCGGATCACCCCGGCGGTGCCTTCGGGCCGTAGTGTCACCGACCGGTCGCCGCGGTCGGCGAACGTGTACATCTCCTTGGAGACCACGTCGGTGGACTCCCCCACCCCGCGGGCGAACAGCGCGGTGTCCTCGAAGATGGGCAGCTCGATATCGCCGTAGCCGGCGCGACGCGCAGCTGCCAGCAGGCCGTCGCGGACCGCGACGAACTGCGCCGACTCCGGCGGCAGGTAGTCGGGTACGCCCTTGGGCGCCTGGAATGCGGAGAACTCAGTCACAGAGTCAAACCTTCGAGAAATGGGTTGGTGCGGCGTTCGTGCCCGATCGTCGAGCGCGGACCGTGCCCCGGTAGTACCACGGTGTCGTCGTCGAGCACCAACAGTTTTGTCACGATCGACCCGAGCAGGTCACGTCCGCTGCCGCCGGGCAGGTCAGTGCGTCCCACCGAGGACCGGAACAGCGTATCGCCCGTAAAGACGACGTCAGAAGGCCCATTGGCAACTCTGAACACCACCGACCCACGGGTGTGCCCGGGTGTGTGGTCGACGGCGATGCTCATCCCGCCGAGCTCGACTTTGTCGCCATCACGGTCGAGCTCGACCAATTGCCTTGGTTCGGAGAACAGCACCCCGAACGCGATCTGCGCGAGGCGGGGCCCGAACCCCTTGATCGGGTCGGTCAGCATGAAACGGTCCTCGGGATGGACGTAGGCCGGGCAGCCGTAGGTATCGGCGACCTTCTGCGCCGACCAGATGTGATCGATATGTCCGTGGGTCAGCAGGACCGCCGCCGGGGTGAGGCGGTTCTCGTCGAGGATCTTGCGCAACGGACCCATCGCGCGCTGTCCGGGGTCGACGACGATCGCGTCGGCTCCCGGGCGCTGTGCCAGGACGTAGCAGTTGCATGCCAACATCCCGGCAGGAAATCCGGCGATGAACACAGTGCCAGTTTCCCATGGCCGAGTTGCCGTCTGCGGTTCGCGCGGGTCGTTAGGCCACACTCAGCATCGCCTGGCACACTCGTTGCCGACCTAACACACGAGGAGGACTGCCGCAATGCCGACCAACGAACAACGGCGTGCGACGGCCAAGCGCAAGCTGGAACGCCAGCTGGAGCGTCGCGCAGCGCAGGCACGCAAACGGCGCATCATGACCATCGCCGGCTCGGCCCTGGCCGCCGTCGTCGTCATCGGCGCCGTCGTGGCCACGTATGTGATCACCAATAAGGACTCCAACAGCACCACGGCCTCGGCGTCGACCACGTCGCCCGCCGAGCCCTCCGCGCCGGGGCAGCTGCCGGCGTTCGTGGCCCCGGCCGATCTCGGCGCCGACTGCCAGTACCCGGCGGCAGCCGCGGCCAGCAAGCAGGTCAATCCGCCACGCACCGGCAAGGTCCCCACCGATCCGGCCACCGTCAGCGTCAGCATGGTCACCACCCAGGGCAACATCGGGCTGCAGCTCGACAACGCCAAGGCGCCGTGCACCGTGAACAGCTTCGCGAGCCTCGCCGGACAGAACTACTTCAACGACACCCCGTGCCACCGGTTGACCACCGGCGGTCTCTCGGTGTTGCAGTGCGGTGACCCGACGGGCACCGGTACCGGCGGGCCCGGCTACCAGTTCGCCAACGAGTACCCCACCAATCAGTACCAGCCGGACAACCCGGCGCTGAACGAGCCGGTGCTTTACCCGCGCGGCACCGTGGCCATGGCCAATGCCGGGGCCGGCACCAACGGCAGCCAGTTCTTCCTGGTGTATCAGGACTCGCAGTTGCCGCCCAACTACACGGCGTTCGGCAAGATCGACGAAACCGGCCTGGCCACCCTGGACAAGATCGCCGCGGCCGGCGCCGTCGACGGCGCGCCTGACGGGAAGCCCGCGCTCGACGTCCAACTGAAGTCAGTCGCGCTGGACTGATCGGACCGGTGACCTTCCCACCGCCGTACGGCGGATACCAACCGGAGCACTCCGGATATCCGGCTGGTTATCAGCCCGGCCTTCCGCCGCCGCGCACGAACGGCATGGCGGTCGCGTCGCTGGTGTGCGCGTTCCTGTTCGCGCCCCTTGGCATCGTGTTCGGGCACGTCTCGCTGTCGCAGATCAACCGCAGCGGGGAGCAGGGCCGCGGCATGGCGATGGCCGGTCTGGTCTTGAGCTACGTGATGACGGCGGTGTCGGTGGTGGTCGCGGTCGTCCTCGCGCTGTTCGTTGTGGCGGCGGGGGACAAGACTGAGGAACGCCGTCCGGATACCGAAACATACAGCGCGGCACCACAATCCGACGGCTCACTTCCTGCCTTCGACCCGCCGGCCAACCTCGGCGCCAACTGTCAGTATCCGGCCGAAGGAACGGCCGCCAAGCCCGCGAAGCCACCGAGAACGGGCAGGGTGCCGACCGATCCCGCGACCGTCACCGCCAGCATCACCGCCGACCGCGGCAACATCGGACTGGAGTTGGCCAACGGGCAGGCGCCGTGCACCGTCAACAATTTCGCCAGCCTGGCCCAGCAGGGTTTCTTCGATGACACGCCGTGCCACCGGCTCACCACGGGATCGCTGTCGGTGCTGCAGTGCGGCGATCCGTCGGGGAGCGGCACCGGCGGGCCCGGCTACCAGTTCGCCAACGAGTACCCCACCAACCAGCTCTCGGATTCGGCGCAGCTGACGCCGGTGGTGTACCCGCGCGGCACACTCGCCATGGCCAATGCCGGCCCGGGGACCAACGGCAGCCAGTTCTTCCTGGTGTACGAGGATTCGCTGCTACCACCCGCCTATACGGTCTTCGGCACCGTCGACAACACCGGCCTGGCCACCCTGGATCGGATCGCCGAGGGCGGCGTCGCCGGTGGCAGCCAGGACGGCGAACCGGCGACGCCGGTGAGGATCATCTCTGCCGGGCTGGACTGAGGAGACTCCGTGGCGATCCCCCAGCAGGAATTCCCACCGGTCCCGCACCGCAGCCCATCCACGGCCGCGGTCCGACTCGTGGTGGCGTTGGTGCTGGCGCTGCTCTTACTCGCTTACCTACTGGCCGTCTTCCTCACCAGGGACATCTGGGCTGAGCGCGACGGCACACAGGTGACGTTCGCGGCGCGGATGCTTGACGGCTCAACGCCATCGCCTGATGTCGTCGCGCAGGTGCCGGCCATCATCGAGGAACGGCTGGACGGACTGGGTCTCTCCGGCGCCGAGGCCGCCGCCGACGACACCAGTGTCACCGTCACAGTTCCCGGCCACGATCTCGACGTCGACGCGGTGGGTGTCCTGTTCAGAACAGGACAGCTGTACGTGCGCCCGGTGATTCACGCGATGCCGGTGCAGACCCCCTCGGCGCCGCCGCCGGCGGCATCGCAAGGGCCGCCGCCCAGCGATCAGAATCAGCGGATCGCGGACGAGAAACAACTCCGGCAGAGCACGGACGCATCGATCCAGATCCTTGCCCTGCAGTTCCAGGCCACCCGCTGCGGTGAAGACGATGTGCTGGCCGGCTACGACGACCCGAAACTGCCGCTGGTCACCTGCTCGGCCGACGGGTCGACGGTGTACCTGCTCAACAAGTCGATCCTCAGCGGCGCGCAGATCCGCGACGCCTCCTCCGACCGGGAGTCCCAGGGCGACCGGTATGTGGTGGACCTGCAGTTCGACGACGACGCCGCACGCACCTGGGCGAACTTCACGGCCGCGAACATCGGCACACAGACGGCTTTCTCGCTGGACACCAAGGTTGCCGCTGCCCCGGAGATCAGGGAGGCGATTCCCGACGGCCGGACCCAGATCAGCGGAACCTTCGATGCTGATTCGGCGCGCGAAATGGCGAGCATGCTCGCGTCGGGCTCATTGCCGGTGTCGTTGGCCTACGAGTCGTCGAGATCTGAAAAACTACCCGCCACAACCATTTCCATCGTCCTTCGGGTCCTGGTCATCGCAGCCGGAATCGGACTGGCTCTCCTTGTGCTCGGCGCGGTGGTGTACCTGACGCGCCGCGGGTCCGACCCTGCACGTGCCGTCGTGGATCCGCCAAAGTTTTGACCTGTCCGGACTATCCGCATACGTTCAGATCGAACTTTGGTCGCTACTGGTGTGAACGTGGATACGACAAGGACTGACGATGAGAAACTGGACACGACGGGATTTCTTGCACGCGGGGGCGGCGGCCGGGGCTGTCGCGCTCGGCGCACCGGCACTGCTGGCGGGTTGTTCGAAAGTGCCTGACGCCGGCGAGGGCGGCACCCTGCAACGGATCAAGGATGCCGGCTCGATCAAAATCGGCATCGCCGGCGAGGTGCCCTATGGCTACACCGCGGACGGCAGGGTCACCGGCGAGGCACCCGAAGTCGCCAAGGCAGTGTTCAAGGCCATGGGCATCAACCAGGTCGAGGCGACTCAGGTGGAATTCAGCCAGCTGATACCCGCGCTGAACGCCAGCCAGTACGACATGGTGGCCGCCGGCATGGCGATACTGCCGGAGCGGTGCCAGAACGCTCAGTTCTCCGCGGTCGACTACGTGACCCCCACTGCGTTGCTGGTTCCCAAGGGAAACCCGCAGCAGATCAACAACTTCGACGACGTCAAGGCCAAGGGCCTCGCCCTTGCCGTGCTGTCGGGCACAGTCGAGGAGTCGGTCGCCCACGCGCTCGGCATCCCCGCCGACAAGATCCAGCCCTATGCCGGCCAGCCGGAGATGTTCCAGGCCCTGCTCGACCAGCGGGCCTACTGCGGGGCATTGACCGACATCTCGCTACGCCGCATGGTGGCCGACAACCCGACCGCCCCATTGGAAGTCACCGAGGGCTTCGTCCCGGTGGTCGACGGCCAGAAGCAGATTCAGGCGGGCGGTTTCGTGTTCCGCAACGGTGACGACGAACTCGTCGAGCAGTTCAACACCGAATTGAAGAAGCTGCAGGACTCAGGTGCGTGGCTGGATATCGTCGCCCCGTTCGGCTTCACCGAGGACAACCTGGTGCCGGACGACGTGACGACCGAGCAGCTGTGTGAGGCCGCCTGAGAGCCGGCCTTGAATGTTCGACAACGTCGGGTTGTTCGTCGAGACCATCTCCCGGGGCCTACTGCTGACCGTTGAGGCGACAGCCGGGGGCATCCTGATCGCTGCCGTGCTGTCGTTCGTCGCCGGGCTGGCGATGCTGTCACGGTCACGGATCGTGCGGGCGCTGGCCCGGATCTACGTTGAGGTCTGGCGCGGCACCTCCGAGGTGGTCCAGCTCATGTGGATCTACTTCGTGCTGCCGGTGCTGGTGGGATACCAGATCGTGCCGCTGGTCGCGGGTATCGCCGTGTTGGGACTGAACCACGGGGCGTATGGTGCCGAGATCGTGCGCGGCGCCATCCTGGCGGTCCCCCGAGCTCAGTACGACGGTTGCGTCGCGCTCAACTTCACTCCCGCTCAACGGATGCGGCGGGTCATCCTGCCACAGGCGCTGGTGGAGATGGTGCCGCCGTTCAACAATCTGTTCATCCAGCTGCTCAAGAGCAGCGCGCTGCTGACCATGATCACCGTGCACGAGATGACCTATCAGGCACGTGAGGTACTGATCAACAACTTCATCTCGCAGGCAGCCGTCATCTGGACCATCGTCCTGCTGTTCTATCTGGCACTGGCAGTCCTCATCACTGTCGGTATGCGGGCCCTGGAACGCCGGGCCGCCAAACTGGTGGGCCGTACGCCACTGCGGCGCCGGGGCATGCTGGCCATGCTCGGTCAGGGGGCCCGGGGGTGATCTGGGATTGGGAGTTCGCCTGGGAGATCCTGCCCAAGATCGTGGTGGACGGACTGCGGGTCACGCTGGTGGCAACGGTTTTCGGCTCGCTGCTGGCCTATACCCTCGGTTTGGCCCTGGCCCTGTTACGCCGGTCGCGCATCGCCGTGGTCAGCACCGCGGCCTGGGGCTTTATCGAATTCATCCGCAGTACACCGCTTTTGGTGCAGATCTTCTTTTTCTTCTTCGTACTGCCCAGCTTCGGGCTGAAGTTCGATCCACTGACCACCGGTATCATCGCTATCGGCCTGCACTACTCGACGTACACCGCCGAGGTGTACCGGGCCGGTATCGAGGCGGTACCCGCCGGGCAGTGGGAAGCCGCCGTCGCGCTCAACCTGCCGTCCAGGCGCACATGGACCGCGGTGATCCTGCCGCAGGCGATTCCGCGAGTTCTGCCTGCCCTCGGCAACTACACGATCTCCATGCTCAAGGAAACGCCGCTGCTGCTCATGATCGGCGTGCTGGACATCGTGGGTGCAGCCAATCAGGTCGGCTCCCGCGCGTTCCGCTACGTCGAGCCGATCACGATCGCGGGCGTCCTGTTTCTGGTGCTGAGTTACTCAGCGTCCCTATTGGTTCGATGGTTGGAGAGGCGTGTCGCAATCCACAACTGAGATGATCCGCTTCTCTCGTGTCGTCAAGCGGTTCGGCGAGCACGTCGTGCTCGATGGACTGGACTTTGCAGTGCAGCCCGGCGAATTCGTCACTCTGATCGGGCCCAGCGGATCGGGCAAGACGACAATTCTGCGCCTGCTGATGACGTTGGAAAAGGTCAGCGAGGGACGCATCTACGTGGACGGTCAGTGCCTCAGCCACATGCCGCGTGGCGATCGGGAGGTGCCCGCCGACGAGAAGTACCTGCGGCAGGTGCGTAAGCGGATCGGCATGGTATTCCAACAGTTCAATCTGTTCCCCAATATGCGTGTGCTGCAGAACATCACCGAGGCGCCCATCCATTCGCTCGGTCAGTCCCGCGCGCAGGCCGAGGAGGCCGCGCACCGGTTGCTCGACCTTGTCGGGCTCTCCGACAAGGCCGACGCGCACCCGTCCGAACTCTCCGGCGGGCAGCAGCAGCGCGTCGCCATTGCCCGCGCCCTGGCCATGCAGCCGGAGGTGCTACTGCTCGACGAGGTGACCTCGGCGCTGGACCCGGAGCTGATCGCCGGGGTGCTCGCGTTGCTGCGGGACATCGCGAACACCACCGACATCACCTTCCTGTGCGTGACGCACGAAATGGACTTTGCCCGCGATGTTTCCGACCGGGTGATGATGTTCGACAACGGCAAGATCGTGGAGGATGCCCCGCCGGAGAAACTGTTCACCGATCCGGAGAACGAGCGGACCCGCACGTTCCTGCGTGCCGTGCTGGAGCGGGGCTAGGCCGCGCTGGTGACGCGGTAGACGTCGTAGACGCCTTCGACGTTGCGCACCACGCTCAGCAGATGCCCGAGATGTTTGGGATCGCCCATCTCGAAGGTGAACCGGCTGACCGCCACCCGGTCGTTGGACGTCGTGACCGAAGCCGAGAGGATGTTGACCTTCTCGTCGGCGAGCACACGCGTCACATCCGACAGCAACCGGTGCCGATCGAGTGCCTCCACTTGGATCGCCACCAGGAACACCGACGACGGCGACGGTGCCCACTCCACCTCGATGATGCGTTCCGATTGTTGTTGCAGCGACTCCGCATTCGTGCAGTCGGTGCGGTGCACGCTGACTCCCCCGCCGCGCGTGACGAAACCCATGATGGTGTCGCCCGGGACAGGGGTGCAGCATTTGGCGAGCTTGGTCAACGTGCCGGGCGCACCCGGCACCGCGACCCCGGTGTCGTCGGTGCTGCGCTGGCGTACCGGCATGTTCGCGGGCGTGGACCGCTCGGCGAGTTCATCCTCCGCGGCGTCATCGCCGCCGAACTGGGCGAGCAGCCGCTGCACCACATGCCGGGCCGACACGTGGCCCTCGCCGACCGCGGTGTAGAGCGCTGACACGTCGGTGAACCGAAGTTCCCGGGCCAACGCTCCCATGGTTTCGGCGTTTATCAAGCGCTGCAACGGAAGTCCGCCACGGCGCACCTCTCGGGCGATCGCATCCTTGCCCGATTCGAGAGCTTCCTCGCGGCGCTCCTTGGCGAACCACTGCCGGATCTTGGCCTTGGCACGCGGCGACACCACGAAGGTCTGCCAGTCCCGCGACGGCCCGGCGTTGTGCGCCTTCGAGGTGAAAACCTCGACCACTTCGCCGTTCTCAAGTTTGCGTTCCAGCGCCACCAGCCGGCCGTTGACCCGCGCCCCGATGCAGCGGTGGCCGACCTCGGTGTGCACCGCGTACGCGAAGTCGACCGGGGTGGAGCCCGTCGGCAGGGTGATCACGTCCCCCTTGGGGGTGAACACGAAGATCTCTTTTACCGCAAGGTCGTAACGCAACGACTCCAGGAACTCACCCGGGTCGGCGGCCTCCCGCTGCCAGTCCAGCAACTGGCGCATCCAGGCCATGTCGTCGATCTCGGCGGCGGCGTGGCTGTGCGGAATGCCGTTGCGCCCCTTGGCTTCCTTGTAACGCCAGTGCGCGGCGATGCCGTACTCGGCGGTGCGGTGCATCTCGCGGGTACGGATCTGCACCTCCAGCGGTTTGCCCTCCGGGCCGACAACCGTGGTGTGCAATGACTGGTAAACCCCGTAGCGCGGCTGAGCGATGTAGTCCTTGAACCGCCCCGCCATCGGTTGCCACAGCGAATGGACCACGCCCACCGCGGCGTAACAGTCGCGGATCTCGTCGCACAGGATCCGCACTCCGACCAGATCATGGATGTCGTCGAAGTCCCGGCCCTTGACGATCATCTTCTGGTAGATCGACCAGTAATGCTTGGGCCGGCCCTCCACCACGGCGTTGATCTTCATGGAGCTCAGCGCCACCCCGATCTCAGCCCGCACCTTGGCAAGGTAGGTGTCACGCGACGGTGCCCGGTCAGCGACCAGCCGCACGATCTCCTCGTACTTCTTGGGGTGCAGGATCGCGAAGGACAGATCCTCCAACTCCCACTTGACCGTCGCCATCCCGAGCCGATGCGCAAGCGGCGCAATGACTTCCAGCGTTTCGCGGGCCTTTCGCGCCTGCTTCTCAGGCGGCAGGAACCGCATGGTGCGCATGTTGTGCAGCCGGTCGGCCACCTTGATCACCAGCACCCGCGGATCACGGGCCATCGCGATGATCATCTTGCGGATGGTTTCGCCCTCGGCGGCCGAACCCAGCACCACCTTGTCCAGCTTGGTGACGCCGTCGACCAGGTGGCCGACCTCGCTGCCGAACTCCGCGGTCAGCGCCTCCAGCGTGTAGCCGGTGTCCTCGACGGTGTCGTGCAGGAGGGCGGCGACCAGCGTGGTGGTGTCCATGCCCAGTTCAGCCAGGATGTTCGCCACGGCCAGCGGGTGGGTGATGTAGGGATCGCCCGACTTGCGCAGCTGGTCGGAGTGCCGCTGCTCGGCCACGTCGTATGCGCGCTGCAAAAGTTGCAGATCGGCCTTCGGATAGATCTCCCGGTGGACGGCAACCAGCGGTTCGAGGACCGGATTCAAAGCGCTGCGCTGGGCGGTCATCCGCCTGGCCAACCGGGCCCGCACCCGACGCGACGCGCTGGTCTTGGCGATGTCGGGCGAAGCCGCCTCGGGCAGCGTCGGGGGTGACTGCACGGCCTGGCCCGTACCCGGATCGTCGGCCACCGTCGTCACCTCCTGCTACCTGTCAGATTTCGAGCTTATCCCTCACACCGTGTGCAAGCTGCTAACGGCCAGCGGTGCGACGACGTCGCGACCACCCAGGGCGGTCAACTCGAGCACCACGGCGGCACTTGTCACGTTGGCTCCGCCCTCTCTCAGCAGCTTCGCCGCCGCGGCCAGGGTTCCTCCCGTCGCCAGCACATCGTCAATGATCACAACGTTGCGCCCGGCGATATCAATCCCCTCGGCCGGGATCTCCAGGGTGGCCGTGCCGTACTCCAGCTGATATGTCGCGCTGCGCACCGGCGGCGGCAGTTTCCCGCCCTTGCGGACCGCCAGTACGCCGGTGCCCAACCTGGTGGCCACCGCCGCACCCAGCAGGAAACCGCGAGCGTCCAGACCGGCGACCAGGTCAGCGCCTGCGGCCGTGGCCGCAAGCGCATCGGTCACGGCGCGCAGGCCGTGCGCGTCGGCGAGCAGCGGGGTCAGGTCCTTGAACTGCACACCTGGCTCTGGGAAATCGGCAACCTCCCGGGTCATCGATGCGATCAACCTTGAGATATCGGTGATGTCGGCCTCTTTTGCGGTCATTCCGACAGCTTCCAGCGGTCCATGTTCCAGCCGGCGCCCCATCGGGTCGGGTTACTGCTCACGGCATACATCTTGGTCGACTGCAGCACCGTGCGTTGCTGCCGGTACAGCGGCAGGGTCGGCATGTCCGCCCACAGAATCGGGGCACCCTCGCCCAGCAGCCGGGCCAGCTCCTTTGGATCCGATGTGACAGCCTGGGCGTCGATGATGCCGTCGATCCGCTCGTTGCTGTAAGCGGACAGATTGTTGCCGTTGCCGACGCGCAACGTGTACGCATCGATCGCCGACGAGCCCGAGGACCCACTGCCGGCCGCACCGCCGGTACTGGCCAGCAGAGCGTCGAATTCGTTGTTGCGCAGCGCAACCGGCCCGGCAGTCTCCGACCCGGCGTCCTCCACGGTGATCCCGGCCGCGGCGCACGATTTCGCGATCGCACCGACCGTCGCCGCCAACCGGGCATTCGGGGTCTGGTATCCGATGCGGACGGTCAACGGCTCGTTGTTGATCGCCGCCCTGGCGGCGCCGGGATTGGCGACGCTGAACTGGCCGCCTTCCGCGGCGCCCTCGGCAGCGCTGTAGGCGTCGTCGGCGACCGGGCTCAGCCGCACGTTGGCGATCGGCATCTCGGCGTTGCGGGCGATGATGTCGCGCGGGGTGCACAACGCCACCGCGCGTCGCCCCGGGGTGGCTCCCAGCGGACCACCAGGGGCGAAGATGAGCTGTTCGATGCCTGCCGACGGGGAGTCGGTGCTGACGTAGTCGTCGGGGAGATTGAGCAGACCCGAGGAACCTGCGGCGATGTCCACGACGTCGAACGAGCCCTCGTTGACCCGTTCCTGGATGTCTGCGCCACGTGGCCAGACGGTGATCTTGTTGGTGACGGGCATGGTGCCCCACCACTTGTCGTTGGCCACCAGCACGACCGAGCCGTCTTCGGAGACCGATTCGAGCCGGTAGGGACCCGACGACGGGAACCGTTTGAGGTCCGCATCGGGCTTGAGGTCCCAGATAGTGTTCCAGGCCTTCGCGATGCGCTCGATCCCGTTGAGGTCGGCGGTCTGCAACGCGGTGGCCACCCCGCCGTCCCCGAGGCCGAGTTCGTCGGAGATGACATGCGAGGGCATCAGCGATGTCGCGGAGAACAGGTGGCCGTAGTCGAGAAATCCGCGGTCCTGGGCGAACGACACCCTGGCCCGCTTCTCCCCCGGTGCACAGTCGACGGATCCGATGTCGCGGTAGCCGGCGCGGCTGGCCGAATCGAACCCGGGGAACCGACCGGACTGCGCGGCCCAGGCCAGCACCAGATCGTCACAGGTGATCGGCTTGCCGTCGGAGTACACCGCCTTGTCGCTGATCACGTAATCCAGTATCAGCGGAGCGCGCCCCACCACAGCGACCGAGCCGAAGTCGTGGTCTGCGACGGCCTGACCGTCCGGACCGTGGTAGGTGAAACCGGTCAGCGCACGGGCGAAGGCCTGCGGCCCGCCAGACGCCGCACCCGCGACGGTGTTGGTGTTATAGGTGCTCAGCGCACCGTCAACCGCATAGTCGATCTCCTCGGCTGAGCCACCGGCACAACTCGACAGACCGATACCCGCCAACAGACACAGGGTCGCTACGAGCACTGTTGTGCGCACTCGGGCGATGGCCCCGCCTTGAGCCATCCGGTTTACCGCCGCGGGGCCCGTTTGCCGGACGGACGGCCCGTCTTGGCGGCCGACGGACGCGAAGGCCGCACTCCCGGAGCGGGTTTGGCGGGTGCGGGCTCGCTCGTGGCCGCGGCCGAGACGGTTTCGGTCTCGGCGTCAGCGACCTCGTCGGAACCCGAGGTGTCGGTCGGGGCAGTGACCTTGGCACTGGACTTGTCGCGCCGATTGAGCACCCGCTGGCTGTGCTTGCGCACCAGGTCGGTGCGTTCCCGCAGCGACACGAGCAACGGTGTAGCAAAGAAGATCGACGAGTAGGCGCCGGTGAAGACGCCGACCAGCTGAACCAGGGCAAGATCCTTCAGCGTGCCGACGCCGAGCAGCCAGACCGCGATCACGATCAGAGCGATGATGGGCAGCACGGAGATCACGCTCGTGTTGATCGACCGCATGAAGGTCTGGTTGACCGCAAGGTTCGCCTGTTCGGCGAACGTTCGCCTGGTTGTGTGCTCGAAACCGTTGGTGTTCTCCTCGACCTTGTCGAACACGATGACGGTGTCGTAGATCGAGAAGCCCAGAATCGTGAGCAACCCGATCACGGTGGCAGGGGTTACCTCCCACCCGACCAGGGAGTAGATGCCTGCGGTGCTGATGACGGTGAAGAACATCGCCGTCAGCGCCGCGATCGCCATGTACCGCTCGTATCGCCAGGCGATGTAAATGGCCGCCAACACGAGGAACACCACCAGCGCGATCAGCATCTTCTGCGTGATCTGGCCGCCCCAGGTCTCCGACACCGCGGAGTCGCTGATGGCCAGCTTGCTGGGCTGCCCGTCACTGCCCTTGGGCTGGAACGCGTCGAACAGCGCGGTGCGCAGTTTCTCGGTCTCGTCGTTCGTCAGCGTTTCTGACCGGATCTGTACCGTCGCCGATCCCCCGCTACCGACTGTCACCACCGAGTCGGGTCCACGCCCCAGCGTCCGGCTGAACACGTCCTCGACCTGCTGCACGGAGACGGTGCCGTTGGCTCCCGCCGCCGGCATGGACACCTTGGTGCCGCCCTCGAAGTCGATACCGAAGGTGAAGCCGCGCAGCAGGATGCTGGCGATGGCGATGGCGAAGATGACGCCGCTGACCGCGTACCAGAGCTTGCGGCGACCGATGACCTCAAACGCGCCGGTTCCTGTGTAGAGCCGGACGAAGAACCCGTGTTGCAGCGGGTTCGCCCCGGCCGCAGTCGCCGATTCGATGCTGTCGGCCTCGACGGCAGTGGTCGATTCTGTGTGTTCTTTGTTTCTCGCGGCCATGTGGCTATCCCCGTCCCGCGGTCGCATGTGCGGTTTCCCGACGTTCTCGCGCGATCTGTTGCACCGCGCCGAGTCCGTTCAACGCCGGCTTGGCCATCAACGCGGACTTGGACGCCAGGAACACCAACGGCCAGGTCACCAGGAACACCACGACGATATCGAGGATGGTGGTCAGGCCCGTGGTGAACGCGAAGCCCTTCACCTGCCCGATCGCCAGGACGTAGAGCACGGCGGCGGCCAGGAAGGTCACCGCATTGCCGGACACGATGGTCTTGCGGGCGCGCGCCCAGCCTCGCGGCACTGCCGACCGGAACGAACGTCCTTCGCGGATCTCGTCCTTGATGCGTTCGAAGAACACCACGAACGAGTCTGCCGTGGTGCCGATGCCGATAATCAGACCGGCGATGCCGGCCAGATCCAGCGTGTAGCCGATGTATCTGCCGAGCAGCACCAGCATGGCGTAGACGACAGCGCCGGCGGCCACCAGTGACAACGCCACCAGCAGTCCGAGCACGCGGTAGTACAGCAGCGAATAGATCAGCACGGCGGCCAGTCCGATGGCACCTGCGATCAAGCCCGCTTTCAATGACGCCAATCCCAGGGTCGCCGAAACGGTTTCAGCCTCCGAGGATTCGAACGACAACGGCAGCGAACCGTACTTGAGCACGTTGGCCAGTTCCTTCGCCGAGTCCGCGGTGAACTGACCGGTGATCTGGGTGTTGCCGCCCGGGATGGCCTCACGGATCTCCGGGGCGCTGACGACACGCGAGTCCAGGGTGAACGCCGTTTGGGTGCCCACGTTGGCGGCGGTGAAGTCCGCCCAGGTCGTCGCGCCGCCGCTCTTGAACTCCACATCGACCACATACTGGCCTTGCTGCTGATCCAGCCCTGAGCTGGCGTTCTGGATCTCTTCACCGCTCATGATCGACTTGTTGAGCAGGTACACCGTCTGCCCGTCGGTCGAGCAGGTGATCAACGGCAGATTCGGGTCGTCATTGCCTGCCAGCACATCGTCTTCGCCACAGCGGGTGGCCTGGTACTGCAGGGCCAGGATCTGAACCGACGGATTGGTGCTCTGCCGGAGTTCCTTCTCGTCGGCGATGCGGTCGGCCAGCGCGGGCTCCGGGCCGTCCGGGTTCTGCCCGGGTGTGGCAGGTGCAGGCTCGCCCGGAGCCGGTGCCGGAGTGGGCTCACCCGGAGCCGGCTGACCCGGAGTCGGTGGCGGTTCCAACGGATAGGGCCGGGGCTGAGGTGTGGGCTGCTCACCGGCCGGCGGGGCCGCGGGCGGCGCTTCTTGCGGGGCTCCCGGCGGGATCATGCCGGGCAGGCCCGGAAGTCCTGGAACTGCCGGCGCACCCGGCGCGCCCGGGGCACCCGGGATTGCGGGGACACCCGGTACACCAGGCACACCAGGTGCTGCCGGCGCCTCCGCCGGTGGCTGACCGTCCTGTGGAGCAGCGGGTTTGGCAGGCATCGCATGGATGACCGGACGGATGTACAGACGCGCCGTCTGGCCAAGGGCGCGCGCCTCGTTGCCGCCGTCGCCGGGCACGGTGATGACCAGGTTGTCGCCGTCGATGACGACCTCCGAGCCGGAGACGCCGAGGCCGTCCACCCGGGAACTGATGATCTGCTGGGCTTGGTTGAGGGCCTCGGTGGTGGGTGCCGAGCCATCGGGGGTGCGCGCCGTCAGCGTCACCCGCGTGCCACCCTCCAGGTCGATGCCGAGTTTGGGGGTGGCCTGCTTGTCACCGGTGAGGAACACCAGTAGGTAGACGCCGACAAGCAGCACCAGAAAGAGCGTCAGGTAGCGGGCAGGATGCACCGGCGCCGAAGACGATGCCACGTTGCTTGGGTCTCCTTGAGATCAGTTCGTCAGCACCGCAAAGGGTACGTGCTTTTCCTGGGTGGTCTTGCTGTCAGTCTTTCTTCAGACCGTCCTGGTCCGTCACGCCGGTGCTCTCGGTCAGTTCGGTGGCGCCGAGTGCGTCGTCTTCGATGTCATCGTCATCGTCGTCGGTGTCGGCTTCGATGCGGTCGCGCACCGCCAGCTTCATCCAGGTGGTGACGACGCCGGGTGCGATCTCCAGGTCGACGTTGTCGTCCGAGATTCCGGCGATCGTGCCCTGCAGGCCCGACGTGGTGTGAATCCTGTCACCGACCTGCAGCGAGTTGTGCAGGTCGATCGTGGCCTGCATCGCCTTCTTCTGGCGACGCGACGCAAAGAACATGAATGCGCCCATGATGATCAGTAGGGGCAGGAAGATGACCAGATCCATGGCAGCACTGTCTTTCGTATCGAGTCGTTGTCACGGTGTCCGGCCACACGGCCGCGGCACCTCATAGTTGTCCAGTCTGCCATTGCACCGGTGCGGACCCGCGGGCCCGGTCGTCCCACGCAGCAATTAGCCCAACTAAACGCCGCACCTGGCCGGTGCGCATCAACGATCGAACGCAAAACCAATTGACCCCGTACCGGGCCGACTAGTCTCAAATACGGACTGTTTCGCCGCGCCGCAATACGTTCGCAGGAGTCAGTGTTGAGCCATCCAGAGCAGAGCCGTCATCTGGCCACCGCCATCCCGGGCCCCAATTCCCAGGCCCTGATCGATCGGAAATCCGCAGCAGTTTCCCGCGGTGTCGGCACCACCATGCCGGTCTACACAGCGCGGGCCGGCGGGGGCATCGTCGAGGACGTCGACGGTAACCGGTTGATCGATCTCGGCTCCGGGATTGCCGTGACCACGATCGGCAACGCCTCCCCGCGGGTGGTGGACGCCGTGGCGACTCAAGCTTCCAAGTTCACCCATACCTGCTTCATGGTCACGCCGTACGAGGAGTACGTCGCGGTCTGTGAACATCTCAACCGTCTCACTCCGGTGCACGGCGAGAAGCGGTCGGCACTGTTCAACTCCGGCTCCGAGGCCGTCGAGAACGCCATCAAGATCGCCCGCTCGTACACCCACAAATCCGCGGTCGTCGCGTTCGATCACGCCTATCACGGCCGCACCAACCTCACCATGGCGTTGACCGCCAAGGTGATGCCCTACAAGCACGGCTTCGGGCCGTTCGCACCCGAGATCTACCGCGCCCCGCTGTCCTATCCGTTCCGCGACGCCGAGTTCGGCAAGGAGATGGCCACGGACGGCGAGCTCGCGGCCCGGCGCGCGATCAATGTGATCGACAAGCAGATCGGCGCCGACAATCTGGCCGCGGTCATCATCGAGCCCATCCAGGGTGAGGGCGGCTTCATCGTTCCGGCCGACGGTTTCCTGTCCACGCTGCTGGACTGGTGCCGCAGCAACGACGTGGTGTTCATCGCCGACGAGGTGCAGACCGGTTTCGCCCGGACCGGCGCGATGTTCGCCTGCGAGCACGAAGGAGTCGATCCAGACCTGATCGTGACGGCGAAAGGTATCGCCGACGGGCTGCCGCTGTCGGCGGTGACCGGTCGCGCCGAAATCATGGATTCCCCGCACGTTTCGGGACTCGGCGGCACTTACGGGGGCAATCCGATCGCCTGCGCGGCGGCCCTGGCCACGATCGAGACCATCGAGGCCGACGGTTTGGTCGAGCGGGCTGCCCAAATCGAAGTGTTGATGAAGGACCGGTTGGGACGGCTGCAGGCCGAGGACGATCGCGTCGGCGACGTGCGCGGCCGCGGTGCGATGATCGCGATGGAACTCGTCAAGCCCGGCACCACCGAACCCGATGCCGAGCTGACGAAGGCGCTGTGCGCGGGCGCGCACGCTGCCGGGGTGATCGTGCTGTCCTGTGGCACCTACGGCAACGTGCTGCGCTTCCTACCTCCGTTGACGATCAGCGACGAACTGCTCGTCGAGGGTCTCGACGTGCTCGAACTGATCCTCCGCGACCTGTCCGTTTAGTGCGCGTGGGTGTGGCGCCGGCCGAACAGCCCGCCCATGCCCCGATGCTTCGGCGCAGCCGGGACCTCCGTGGTCGGAGCGTCGGCGGCCGTTGCTGACGCCGGAGCGACTGTCGCCGGAGCCGGCTCTGTCATCACCGGCCGCTCGGCGAACTCCACGTCGCGCGCGGCACGGATCGACAGCCGACCCAGCGCCATCGCACCGAGAAACACGATCACCGCGCCCAGGCCTGAGAAGTACGCCAGCTCGATCGCCACTCGTTTGGCGTCGGTGACGGCTACCGGTATCCCGGGGTCACCGATGGCCGTGGTCGCCGACACCGCCCGGCCCACAACGAACCAGGCGCCGGCCACTACCGCCAGCCAACCGCCGAGCATCGCCGTGGCGCGGTTGCGTGAGCCGAGCACGAGAAGGCCACCGAGCACGGTGACGGCGCCCGGCAAGACCTCAAGCCAGCCCCGCGCGGCCGTCCACACCCACGGTTGATCCGGGGACAACGCGAAGTCGAAGTACGGCCCGACGAATGGAATCAGGGCACCCCAGATTCCGAGCAGTACGAGCAGGAGCCCACTGGCTGCCCCGCGGCTTCGCGGCATCCGCATCCTGCCGCCGCGACGGCGGGTATCGATTTCAGTCATGACGCCTCCTTTGGTCGGGGAACGGGTACCCAGATCGAGACGAGGCGTAACGCTTCTAAGCTGAAGTAATGCGTCTCGATGACGGCATGCTTCGCGATGTGCTGGCCGACGCATGGGAGCGGTGGGCGCGAAGATGCGCCGAACTCACCGCCCGCGAGTGGGCTGCCGATACCCGGCTCGATGCGTGGAATGTGCAGGCTCTCGTGGCCCATCTCTGTCCTGAGCCGACGATGTTCGACGAGCTGGCCGTCGCGAGACTGGACGGCCCGGCGGCGGTTACCGACGCGGCTGCGATGCTGCGCATCTTCAACGAACCCGACGGCGTGGCGAACACCACCGCCGACCAGATCGCGGAACGTGCGGTATCGGAGGCGACCGAGCTGACCGCGGAGACGGCAGCGGCCCGATTCCGGGAATGCGCGACGCGGATGCGTCGACTGCCGGAAATGACGTCGGCCCGCGAGACCGTGATCCGGTACCCGATCGTCGACAGCACCACCCTGGCCGTGGTGGCCGAGCTCGCGCTCATGGAGGCGACAGTGCATCTGCTGGACTTCGCCGATGCGGTGGGCGGTGTGGCACCTTCCGCTCCGGCATTAGCGGCGACCCGCGATCTGCTGATCGCAGTACCCGACCCGACGGCGGCGGTAGAGGTGCTGGCCGGCCGCAGAGAGCCGAGCGCTGCCGTTCCGACAATCCGCTGACCAGCTCGGCGGCAATGCGAATTCCGTTGGGCTACAGCACTTCAGACATTCTTGTGAGCTGATTCAGCGGATTCACAGCATATTGGCAGCTGCAGAACTGGCGATCGGGAAATAAGTTTAGATTTACTAACGTAGTAGTTGCCGGG
Source organism: Mycolicibacterium sp. XJ870 (assembly GCF_053483975.1). Taxonomy (NCBI): domain Bacteria; kingdom Bacillati; phylum Actinomycetota; class Actinomycetes; order Mycobacteriales; family Mycobacteriaceae; genus Mycobacterium; species Mycolicibacterium sp. XJ870. Next base: position 1,759,858 of record NZ_JBEFTI010000001.1, on the reverse strand, counting down.
TGCAGCGTAGCGCCGCAAATACTTAGCTATCGCCAAGAGGAACCATCTGATGTCGACTGATACGCGTGAAGAGCGGCTAGCGCGCCGCATCGCCGAATTGACCGCCAACGATCCGCAGTTCGCGGCCGCGATCCCCAGCGAGGCGGTTACCGCGGCGGTCGACGAACCCGGCCTCCGGCTGCCGCAGATAGTGCAGGCCGTACTGCAGGGTTATGCGGACCGCCCGGCTCTCGGCGAGCGGGCCGTCGAGTTCGTCGTCGACCCCGCGACCGGCAGGACCACGGCGCGGCTGCTCCCCCGCTTCGACACCATCACCTACGGACAGCTGTGGGAACGGGTGCGGGCACTGACCAGCGCGCTGTACGAATCGGGCGTGGCCGCCGGCGATCGGGTCGCGATCTTGGGATTCACCAGCGCCGACTACGCCACGATCGACACCGCGCTGGGTCAGTTGGGAGCGGTGTCGGTGCCCTTGCAGACGAGCTCGTCGGCCGGCGCGCTGGCACCCATCGTGGCGGAGACAGAACCCACCGTGATCGCCGCGAGCGTCGACTACCTCGCCGACGCCGTCGAACTGGCCCTGACCGCCCATGCCCCGGCCCGGGTGATCGTGTTCGATCACCATCCTGAGCTCGACGACCATCGCGACGCGCTGGCAGCGGCCAACGTCAAGCTGACCGAAGCCGGCTCCCCGGTGCTCATCGACACCTTCGCCGACCTGCTGGATCAGGGCAGGGACCTTCCGCAGGCGCCTGCCCCGCAGACCGACGAGGCCGACCAGCTTGCGTTGCTGGTCTACACGTCGGGCAGCACGGGCGCCCCCAAGGGCGCGATGTACCTGCAGAGTGCGGTCGCCAAGTTCTGGCGCCGCAACAGCGCGGCATGGTTGGCGCCGACGACCGCATCCATCAACCTCAGTTTCATGCCGATGAGCCATGTGATGGGCCGCGGCATCCTCTACGCGTCGCTCGCAGCCGGCGGCACCTGCTACTTCGCCGCCCGCAGCGACCTCTCCACCTTGTTGGAAGACCTTGCCCTGACGCGGCCCACCGAGCTGAACTTCGTGCCACGGGTGTGGGAGATGATCTTCGGTGAGTTCCAGAGCCGGGTGGACCACCTTGTCACCGCGGACTCCGATCGCGCCGCCGTCGAAGCCGAGGTGATGGCCGATCTGCGCCGGAACCTGCTCGGCGGCCGGTTCATCTCGGCGATGACCGGGTCGGCACCGATCTCGGCCGACCTTCGCGCTTGGCTGGAACAGTTCCTCGACCTCCACGTGCTGGAGGGCTACGGCTCGACCGAGGCCGGCATGGTGTTCTTCGACGATCAGGTACAGCGTCCCCCGGTGATCGACTACAAGCTCGTCGACGTGCCTGATCTCGGCTACTTCGGCACCGACAAGCCGCATCCACGTGGCGAGCTGCTGGTCAAGACCGAGAATCTGTTTCCCGGCTACTACAAGCGGCCGGAAGTCACCGCCGCGGTGTTCGACGAGGACGGCTTCTACAAGACCGGCGATATCGTCGCCGAGATCGGCCCGGATCAACTCAAATACGTTGATCGACGCAACAACGTGCTCAAGCTCGCGCAGGGCGAATTCGTCACCGTGGCAAAGCTCGAGGCCGTGTTCGGCAACAGCCCCCTGGTGCGCCAGATCTACGTCTACGGCAACAGCGCTCAGCCGTATCTGCTTGCGGTCGTGGTGCCTACCGATGATGCTCTGAAGCGGTGGCCGGCCGCCGAGCTCAAGAGCCAGATAGCCGAGTCCCTGCAGAAGGTGGCTCGAGATGCCGGCCTGCAGTCCTATGAGATCCCCCGCGACTTTCTTGTGGAGACAGAACCTTTCACATTGGAGAACGGTCTGCTCACCGGCATCCGCAAGTTGGCCTGGCCGAAACTCAAGGCGCACTATGGCGTTCGACTTGAGCAGCTCTACACCGAGCTGGCCGAAAGCCAGGCTCGCGAACTGCAGGTGCTGCGCGCACACGGCGCCGACACCTCGGTGCTCGAGACGGTCGGCCGCGCCGCGGGCGCCCTGCTCGGCGCCTCCGCAGGCGACCTGCAGCCCGACGCCCACTTCACCGACCTCGGCGGCGATTCGTTGTCCGCGTTGACATTCGGCAATCTGCTACGTGAAGTCTTCGACGTCGACGTGCCCGTCGGCGTGATCGTCAGCCCGGCGAATGACCTGAGCGCGATCGCCGCCTACATCGAGGCGCAACGTCAGCCGGGTTCCAAGCGCCCGACCTACGCATCGGTACACGGCCGGCATGCCGGCGAGGTCAGCGCAGCCGACCTCACATTGGACAAGTTCATCGACGAGCAGACTCTCGCCGCGGCACCGAACCTGCCGAAGGCAAGCGCCGAGGTACGGACAGTATTGCTCACCGGCGCAACGGGATTCCTGGGCCGCTACCTCGCTCTGGAATGGTTGGAGCGGATGGACCTGGTCGACGGCAAGGTGATCTGCCTCGTGCGGGCCAAATCCGATGCGGACGCCCGCCGCCGGCTGGACGCCACGTTCGACAGTGCTGGATCTAACAGCGGCGGCGACGCGAAACTCCTTGCGCACTACCAGGAATTGGCCGCGGGCCACCTCGAAGTGATCGCCGGAGACAAGGGTGAGGCTGACCTCGGCCTGGATCGGCAGACCTGGCAGCGGCTGGCCGACACCGTCGACCTGATCGTCGACCCGGCGGCGCTGGTCAACCATGTGCTGCCCTACCGCGAGCTGTTCGGCCCCAACGTTGTCGGCACCGCCGAGCTGATCCGGATTGCGCTGACCACCAAGATCAAGCCGTACACCTACGTGTCGACGATCGGCGTGGGCGACCAGATCCAGCCGGGCACATTCGTCGAAGATGCCGACGTCCGCGTCATGAGTGCAACACGCCAGGTCAACGACGGCTACGCGAACGGCTATGGCAACAGCAAGTGGGCCGGCGAGGTTCTGCTGCGCGAGGCCAACGGGCTGTGCGGGTTGCCCGTGGCGGTTTTCCGCTGCGACATGATCCTGGCCGACACGACCTACTCGGGTCAGCTGAACCTTCCGGACATGTTCACCAGGATGATGCTGAGCCTGGTGGCCGGCGGCATTGCCCCCGGCTCGTTTTACGAGCTCGACGCTGACGGCAACCGGCAACGCGCGCACTACGACGGGCTGCCCGTCGAGTTCATCGCCGAGGCGGTGTCCACCCTCGGGGCGCATTCGGTCGAGGATTTCGAGACGTATCACGTGATGAACCCGTATGACGACGGCATCGGGATGGACGAGTTCGTCGATTGGCTGACCGACGCGGGCTACGCGATCGAGCGGATCGCCGATTACCGCGAGTGGGTACGGCGTTTCGAGAACACCCTGCGAGCGTTGCCGGACAAGCAGCGGCAGGCATCGCTGCTGCCGTTGCTGCACAACTACCAGAAGCCGGAACGGCCGATGCTGGGCGCGCTGGCCCCAACCGACCGGTTCCGCGCCGCGGTGCAGGACGCCAAGATCGGTCCTGACAAGGACATTCCGCACGTCACGGCGCCGATCATCGTGCAGTACGTCACCAACCTGGAGCAGCTCGGGCTGCTCTGAGTGATTCAGCCGTTCCGGCTTTCCGTTGGCTCTGCGTCTGCGGCGCATCCCACTCGCACTTCTGCGCCCAGAACGCAGAGCCAACGCATCAGGGCGTCGGCGGCGTGATGCATCTCGCAGCGGTTCAGCCGGCATATCGGGAATCTATTTAGTTTTACTAACGTAGTATTTTCTAGGCGCCGTCGAGCGCCGACATAGAAGATTTGATTTGCTCAGGGGACCAATTATGTCGACCGAAACACGCGATGACCGGTACGAACGCCGGATCGCAAACCTTTACGCCACCGATCAGCAGTTCGCCGATGCCCGACCCAGCGATGCCGTGAACGCCAAGACCGCCAACCCGGACTTGCGCCTACCCGCGGTCGTCAAAGAGGTCATGGTCGGCTATGCCGATCGCCCTGCGCTCGGGCAGCGCGCCGTCGAGCTCGTCACCGACGCCAACGGCCGTACATCGGCCGAGCTGCTCCCCCGGTTCGAGACCATCACCTACCGCCAGCTCGGGAGCCGCGTTCAGGCCGTGACCAACGCCTGGCACAACCATCCGGTCAAGCCCGGTGACCGCGTCGCCATCCTCGGCTTCACCAGCGTCGACTACACGACCATCGATGTCGCGCTCATCGAACTCGGCGCGGTGTCGGTGCCGCTGCAGACCAGCGCACAGCTCGCCCAGCTTCGCCCCATCCTCGCTGAAACCGAGCCGAAGCTGATCGCCTCGAGTATCGACTTCCTCGATGAGGCAATCGAATTGATCAAGTCCGGGCCTGCGCCGGCCCGCCTGGTGGTGTTCGACTACCGGTCCGAGGTCGATGATCAGCGAGAAGCTCTCGAATCGGCCAGGATCGCACTGGCGGACACCGAAGTGGTCGTCGAATCCATGGCCGACGTGCTGGACCGCGGCAGGTCGCTCGCCGACGCGCCGCTGTACGTGACCGGCCAAGCCGATCCGCTGACCCTGTTGATCTACACCTCCGGCAGCACCGGTACGCCGAAGGGTGCGATGTACCCGGAGAGCAAAGTCGCCAACATGTGGCGCATCGCCTCGAAGGCCAGCTGGGATGAGAACCAAAGCGTGCTGCCCGCGATCACGCTGAACTTCCTGCCGATGAGTCACGTGATGGGCCGCGGGATTCTGTACGCCACCATCAGCAGCGGCGGCACCGCCTACTTCGCGGCACGCAGCGACCTGTCCACTTTCCTGGAGGACCTCGCCCTGGTCCGGCCCACTCAGCTGAGTTTCGTGCCCCGCATCTGGGACATGCTGTTTCAGGAGTACCAGAGCCGTGTCGACCGCAGCGGAGCGCCCGAGGACGAGGTGCTCGCCGAAATCCGCCAGGATCTGCTGGGCGGCCGGTTCGTGTCCGCGATGACGGGTTCGGCGCCGATCTCCGCGGAGATGAAGAGCTGGGTGGAGAACCTGCTCGACATGCACCTGCTGGAAGGCTATGGCTCGACCGAGGCCGGCTCGGTGTTCGTCGACGGACACATCCAACGCCCGCCGGTGATCGACTACAAACTCGTCGACGTCCCGGACCTGGGCTACTTCCACACCGATCAGCCGCATCCGCGCGGCGAACTCCTGGTCAAGTCGGAGCAGATGTTCCCTGGTTACTACAAGCGTCCGGAGATCACCGCCGAGATGTTCGACGAGGACGGCTTCTACCGCACCGGCGACATCGTGGCCGAGCTCGGCCCCGATCAGGTCGAGTATCTGGATCGCCGCAACAACGTCTTGAAGCTGTCGCAGGGCGAGTTCGTCACGGTCTCCAAGCTGGAGGCGGTGTTCGGCGACAGCCCACTGGTCGGGCAGATCTACATTTACGGCAACAGCGCCCGGTCGTATCTGCTGGCCGTGGTGGTGCCGACCGATCCCACCGCGTCGAAGCAAGCCATCAGCGATTCGTTGCAGGACGCGGCACGTGCCGCCGGCCTGCAGTCCTACGAGATCCCCCGCGATTTCCTCGTGGAGACAACACCGTTCACGTTGGAGAACGGTCTGCTCACCGGGATCCGCAAGCTGGCCCGGCCGAAACTGAAGGCGCACTACAGCGCTCAATTGGAGCAGCTCTACACCGAGCTGGCCGACAGCCAGGCCGATGAACTGCGTGAGCTGCGCCGCAACGGCGCCACCGGACCGGTGATCGACACCGTAAGCCGCGCCGCCGGAGCCCTGCTCGGGGCGTCGGCCGGCGATCTGAAGCCCGACGCCCACTTCACCGATCTCGGTGGAGATTCGTTGTCCGCGTTGACCTTCTCCAACCTGCTGCACGAGATCTTCGACGTGGACGTGCCCGTCGGCGTGATCGTCAGCCCGGCCACCGATCTGGCCGGCGTCGCCGCCTACATCGACGGTGAGCGGCACGGTTCGAAGCGTCCGACGTACGCGTCGGTGCACGGCCGGGGCGCCACCGAGGTGCATGCCCGGGATCTGACGCTGGACAAGTTCATCGACAGCGCCACCCTGGCTGCCGCATCCAACCTTCCGAAGGCGAGCACCGAGATCCGCACGGTGTTGCTCACCGGCGCTACCGGATTTCTGGGCCGCTACCTGGCCCTGGAATGGCTAGAACGCATGGACCTCGTCGACGGCAAGGTGATCGCCCTGGTCCGTGCCCGCAGCAATGACGAGGCACGGGCCCGCCTGGACAAGACCTTCGATGTCGGCGACGCGAAACTCCTTGCCCACTACAAAGAATTGGCCGCCGACCACCTCGAGGTCATCGCCGGCGACAAGGGTGAAGCCGATCTGGGTCTCGACCATGACACCTGGCAGCGACTGGCCGACACCGTCGACCTGATCGTCGACCCGGCCGCCCTGGTCAACCACATGCTGCCTTACAGCCAGATGTTCGGGCCCAATGCCCTGGGCACCGCCGAACTGATCCGCATCGCGCTGACGACGAAGATCAAGCCGTTCGTCTATGTGTCGACGATCGGTGTGGGTTGGGGTATCGAGCCCGGCAAATTCGTCGAGGATGCCGATATCCGGGTGATCAGCTCGACGCGCCAGGTCGACGACAGCTACGCCAACGGCTACGGCAACAGCAAGTGGGCCGGTGAGGTGTTGTTACGTGAGGCACATGACCTCTGCGGACTGCCCGTCTCGGTGTTCCGCTGCGACATGATCCTTGCGGACACAACGTATTCCGGCCAGCTGAACCTGCCTGACATGTTCACCAGGATGATGATGAGTCTGGTCGCCACCGGCATCGCGCCCGGATCGTTCTACGAACTTCATGCCAACGGCGACCGGCAGCGCGCCCACTATGACGGGCTGCCAGTGGAGTTCGTGTCTGAAGCCATCTCGACGCTGGGTGCCCATGTGACCGAGGGTTTCGAGACCTACCACGTGATGAACCCGTACGACGACGGCATCGGACTCGACGAGTTCGTGGACTGGCTGATCGAGGCCGGTTACCCGGTGCACCGGGTCGACGACTACGCCACCTGGCTGCAGCGGTTCGAGACCGCGTTGCGGGCTCTGCCGGACAAGCAGCGCCAGGTTTCGCTGCTGCCGCTGCTGCACAACTACCAGCAGCCGTCGCATCCGATGCTCGGTGCCGGTGCGCCGACCGATCGGTTCCGTGCCGCAGTGCAGGAAGCCAAGATCGGGCCCGACAAGGACATCCCGCACATTACGGCACCGGTCATCGTCAAGTACATCACCAACCTGCAGCAGCTCGGTCTGCTGTAAAAGCCTTCCCCACAAGGGAAGATCCCCTGAGCGGCCGCGGTCCCACCAGGACCGCGGCCAATCAGTACGCTGCGCGAGCTGATGCGCGAGGCGGTCACCGCACACTCGACACGATTTTTCATCCCCACCACGGGGCGCAGCCCGCGGATAGCTGCTCGGCAGGAGAACGGCTTATTCAAACAGTCCGGTTTGGCCCAGCCCGGTAACCGGCGGCTGCATGCCCAGGTGCGTCCAGGCCAACGGTGTGGCGACCCGGCCCCGCGGGGTGCGGGCGACCATGCCCGCACGAACCAGAAACGGCTCGCAGACCTCCTCGACCGTGGCGGCCTCCTCCCCGACCGCCACCGCGAGCGTCGACACCCCCACGGGCCCGCCGCCGAAACTGCGGGTCAGCGCCGAAAGTACGGCGCGGTCGAGCCGATCGAGGCCCAATTCGTCCACGTCGTAGACCTCCAAGGCCGCCTTGGCGATGTCGCGGGTGATGACGCCGTCGGCGCGCACCTCGGCGTAATCGCGGACCCGGCGCAGCAGCCGGTTGGCGATGCGTGGTGTGCCGCGGGAGCGCCGCGCGATCTCCACGCCCGCCTCGGTCCCGAGTTCGATCCCGAGGATTCCCGCCGACCGGGTCAGCACCCGCTCCAACTCCACCGGTTCGTAGAAATCCATGTGCGCGGTGAACCCGAATCGGTCTCGGAGTGGACCGGTCAGCGCGCCGGACCGGGTCGTGGCGCCGACCAGGGTGAAGGGGGCCACCTCAAGCGGAATCGAGGTGGCGCCAGGGCCTTTCCCCACGACCACGTCGACGCGGAAATCCTCCATCGCCAGGTACAACATCTCCTCGGCCGGGCGGGCGATGCGGTGAATCTCGTCGATGAACAGCACGTCGTGTTCGACCAAGTTGGAAAGCATCGCCGCCAGGTCCCCGGCCCGTTCCAGCGCGGGGCCGGAGGTGACCCGCAGCGAGGTGCCCAGTTCAGCGGCGATGATCATCGCCAGCGAGGTCTTGCCCAGCCCGGGCGGGCCGGACAGCAGAATGTGATCCGGTGTGCCGCCGCGGTTTTTGGCGCCCTCGAGAACCAGCTGGAGCTGTTCCCGCACCCGGGGCTGGCCGATGAACTCCCCCAGCGAGCGGGGGCGCAGGCTGGCGTCGACATCGCCTTCGCCCACCGTGAGCGCCGGCGACATCTCCCGGTCAGACTGGTCGTCGGGTTCGTCGGCGTCGTTCTCAAACCGGCCCATCGCTACTTCTTACCAAGCATCGACAGCGCGGCCCGCAACGCGCTCGAGGTGGTGGCCTCAGGTTCGTTGGCGAGCACCTTGTCGGTGGCTTCCTCGGCTTGTTTTGCCGCAAACCCAAGGCCAACAAGCGCTTCGATGACCGGCGCCCGCACGGCATGGCCCCCGAACCCGACTCCCACTCCCGGCGTGACCGGACCGATCTTGTCGCGCAGTTCGAGCACCATCCGTTCGGCGCCACGCTTGCCTATGCCCGGAACTCGCGTCAGCGCAGTCACATCGCCGTCCGCAAGAGCCTGCCGTAGTGCCTGCGGGTCGTAGACCGCCAGCGTCGCCAAGGCGATCTTCGGGCCCACACCGGACACACCCAGCAGCGTCAGGAACAGATCCCTGGCGTCGCCGTCGGTGAACCCGTAGAGCGTCATCGAATCCTCGCGGACGATCATCGCGGTGATCAACCGGGACTCAGAGCCGCGGCGCAGGTTCGCCAGTGTCGACGGAGTCGCCATCACCTTGTAGCCGACGCCGGCCGCTTCGATGACGGCGTGATCGAGTGCGATGTCGATGACCTCACCGCGAACCGAGGCGATCATGCCCTTGCCGCCTTCAGTTTGGCTTGGTATTTGCGAAGCTGTTCGGCTGCCTTGGCCTCGGCGACGGCCATCCTCGCGATCATCGGAGCACGCCAGCAGTGACAGATGGCGAGCGCCAACGCGTCCGCGGCGTCGGCAGGTGTCGGTTTCGTTTGCAGTCCAAGGATCTTCGTGACCATCGTGGTGACCTGTGCCTTGTCGGCCCGGCCATTTCCGGTGACGGCGGCCTTGACCTCCGACGGGGTGTGGAAGTGCACGTCGATATCGCGTCTTGCCGCGGCCAACGCGATGACACCACCGGCCTGCCCGGTGCCCATCGCGGTGTTGGCATTCTGATTCGAGAACACCCGCTCGATAGCGATGACGTCGGGAAGGTGGGTGTCCATCCAGTATTCGGCGGCCTCACTGATCGCCAGCAGCCGCTTCTGAAGCGGCGCGTCAGCAGGTGTACGGACCACGTCGACATCGAGCGCGGTGACCTGTCGGCCCTTACCGCTCTCGATCACCGACAGGCCGCAGCGGGTCAACCCGGGATCGACTCCCATCACTCGCACGCCAGCCCCTTCGTCAGAACACCTGTTCGATAGCCTAACGCGCCGCGGCGACGGGATCGCGCAGGGACACGCCCCGGTAGCGCGGGCTAAGCGCCCGGCCGGCTACCAGCAGCGGTTCGACGTCACGCAGAGTGCGGGCCAGGATGAATGCGCCCTCGAGTGCCGCGATCAACGCGATGGTGACCTCTCTCGCGCCCGCGGGATCCAGGCCCCGCCGCTCGAAATACGCGGCACCCCCGTCGAACCAGCCGGTGAACACCTCAGCAGCGGTCTGCCGCAGATCCTCGACGGTATCGGCGGTCTCGGCGGCGACGGTGCCCACCGGGCACATGTTCGCGAACCCGGTCGCGGCCATGTCCTCGGCAGCCTGACGGAACACCCCTTCGATCGCGTCGCCGAGGTCGTCGAAGTTGTCGACGGTCGTCGGGATGAGCATCGCGTACGCGGCACCCGAGTTGACCAGCGTTTCCTGCGCAATCTGCAGCTTCCCGCCGCGGAAGTGGTGATACAGCGAACCGATCGGCGCGCCCGAGGCGGCCACGATGTCCTTCATGCCCACCGCGGCGTAACCCTTGTGCCGCATCAGCTCCGCCGTGGCGGTGAGGATTGCCTCTCGCGTGGACCTTGCCATGGGAACCTCCTACCGACAGACTAGAGCATATATTCTAGAATCAGTGTTCTAGCCCAGGAAGGTTGCTATGAAATCCGTCGAACTCAACGCCGGAACCGTCGAATACCGCGAGGAAGGAGACTCCGCGGACCCACCCGTGGTGCTCCTGCACGGCCTGCTGATGAACGACACCCAGTGGGACCTGGCACTACCGTTGCTGCCCAACGGCTTTCGTTATCTACTGCCCGTCCTCCCGATGGGCGGACACCGAGTCCCCATGCGGGAGGACGCCGATCTCACCCTCGACGGGATGGTCGGCGTCGTCGCGGATTTCCTCGACGCGCTCGATCTCACCGACGTCACGCTGGTGGTCACCGACTGGGGCGGGCCGCTCTTCCTCACCGACAGGGGCCGTGACAAGCGGGTCGCGCGGATGGTGATCTGCCCGACGGAGGCCTTCGACAACTTCCCGCCGGGACTACCGGGCAAGGTGGTGTGGCTCGGGACCAGAACCACCGGGACGCTGGGACTCGCCATGCGTCAGCTGCGTGTCCCGTGGGTGCGGCGGCGCTGGTTCGGTTTCGGGATGATGACGAAAAAGCCCATCCCACAAGACATTGCCGAGAGCTGGCTGTCGGCCGGTATCGCCGACCGGCGAATCCGCGCCGACCTGTTGAAATACAGCAGAACCACGTTCGCCAAAGCCGACCTGATCCGAGCCACCAACCGGCTGGCCGAGTTTCCCGGCGACGTCCTCGTCCTGTGGGGCCGCAACCGGGTGATGCCCGACGACCATGCCGAACGACTCGCCACACTGACCGGCGGACAGCTGCGCTACGTCGACGACGCCAGCGTGCTCGTCATGCTCGACCAGCCGGAACGTACCGCGCGGGAGATCGGCCGGTTCCTGACCGACGCGTAGGCTGCAGCGTTTCGCTTGTCCACTACCTGTCAGACAACCGAGAACTACACTTCCGCCATGACTCCGGCACCTCGTCCGTCCCCGAACGGCCGCACCGGCCTGCGGGCACGTCTCGAGGAGGTATGGCTGGAGTCCGCCCGGTCAGGTTCATACATGCCCGCCGAACCGGCGCTCGCCGAGCGGCTGGCAGTGTCGCGACCGGCCGTCCGCGAAGCCCTCGTCCGACTAGAGGAACGCGGTTACATCCGTCGCCGCCAAGGTGCCGACACCACCATCAACCGCCGGATGTTGGACGTCTCTGCCCGGATCGACGAACAGATCGACCGATCCGAGCTGATCGCATCCACGGGTCGACAAGCTTCGATGACGTTGGTGGAGAACCGGATCGATTCCCCTTGTCCCGAAGAAGTCGTGCAGTACGAGGTCGCTGCCGACGCTCGAGTGCTGAGGACCACCAAAGTGTGGCATGCCGACGGCAAGCCGGTCATCCGTGCCAACGACTCGATCGTGCTACCCGACTCGGCTCCCGCTGAGATCGACGCCACCAGACCGGTCTTCGACATCGCCGCGGAGTTCGGCCTCGGTGACACCGAATGGGAGATCGTCTATCCGTCAGCGACCGCAGTCTCAGCTCGCGACTCGACACTGCTCGACATGCCTGAAGGCAACCCAGCGCTCACCATGGAAGTCGTGGGGGTCAACCGCGCGGGCTTCACCGCCTACTGGGCATCTGAGCTTCATTCGACAAATGCGTTTCAGCACACCGTGATCCGGCTTGTTCGCAGATAGCCGTCCTCACGACGCGACCAGCACCGGCTCGAGCTTGGGCCATACCTCGGTGGCGAAAAGCTGCAATGATCTGCGCGTGCACTCAGCCGGAAGTCGCGGAAACTGCACCAACAGATCGAGACGATCCACACCCGTGATGTCCACGTACGCTGAAAGCGCCTCAGCCACTTGGTCGGGTGTCCCGAGGATCACATTGGCTTGGTACAGCCACTCGTCGACCGTCTGCGGCCGTTCAAGCAGCAATCCGGCCGCGATGGCCTCCCTTGCGTACTTGGCATCCGGTCCGGCGATCAACACGCTGTACACCTCGAAGGCGGCTTCGAATTCTGCCCAGGCCCGCTCACGTGATTCCGCAATGTGGACGGCTCGCACACCGCGGATCTGACCCACGCCACCGCCCGCCCGATAGCGACGAATATGTTCAGCCTGCGCGTGGGCGTTCTCTGCCTGCCCGACAACGAAGTTCAGTGCGTTACGGGCGGCATGCTCCACCGACGCCTCATCCCGGCAGGCCGCCCACAGATTTGCCCTGACACGCGCACCGTCATCGAACGTGAGTGTCGGCAGAGCATCGGATGCTTCCCCATCGAGCAGCCGCAGGATCTCGTCGAGCCTCGCCCGAAAGATATGTTGACGCCGTGATCGCTCGTCGCCCACGTAGCCAGTCCCCTGCCCGATTCCGAAATCCGCACGCCCAGCCGTGAGCAGATCAAGCATGCACATTTCCTCGGCAGCACGAGTCGCGCTGATGTCGGGCAGCACCTTCACGCCAGTGCCGAACCGCATCCGCGGTATCTGCGTGGCCGCCTTGGTGAGCAGCATCTCCGGGTGCGCGATCCGCCCATAGAAGCTTCGCCCCGACGGCACGAAGTGATGTTCGCCGACCCACACCGCGTCGAAGCCCAAATCCGCCGCAAGCCCGAAGTCAGCGAGGGCTCGATCCACGAGGGCCGCCGTGGAGACGTCGGGCGTCTCCCACATTTGATACAGCAGTCCGACAGGCACGTCGCGCGTCATGGGCGAGGTTCCGCAACCGCCACGAATTCGACTCCTTCGAACGAATAATTCTGATGGTCAACCTCGTTTGTGTCTTCCAGCTCAAGATTGAAGAACGACATGGCGTCGCCTTCGAAGAACGGGCCGGCATGCCAGGTGCCTCTGTGGAGCAGCACCGCTACGTGCCCGGGAACGCGAAAAACCGCGACTTGCTCGATTGCCGGCCGCGCCTCAGATTTATCGACGGCGCCGGGGGGTGCCACGGCGATCATCCATTCTCCGCCTCCGACCGCGGCCAACGTCTGCGTGACACTCCGGTGTCGCGTCAGGGAGGTGAAGCGTGCGGGGCGGTTCTGCAGCGCCATCACGTAGAAGCGGGGCCGACCTCGTGACAAGTCGAGCAGGCGCTCGCCCGGGCGGGGAGCCTCACCGTCGGGAACCGCGGACAGCACCGCACCAAATGGCGCGAACGCTTCCTCGGCAAGAGTCTGGATCAGGATCTGCCGTGTCGAGACAACAGAACTCATCGGTCACCTCCCAGCCACATGCGATGCCGGCGACGCTAGCACATGTCAGACATGTTGAACGGATCTGTCACGCGGGTGAAACAATCGGGGTGCACTCTGTGCTCATGAGCACCAGTGTCGAATCCTCAGTCCTGGCGGTTGATGACGCCAATCCCGCTCTCATGCAGTCCTTTTGGCGCTACGAGTCAGCATTGATGGCCAATGACGTTGCAGCCTTGGATGATTTGTTCTGGAATGACGAGGAGACCGTTCGCGCCGACCACACCGCAGTTCTGCTCGGTCATGACGCGATCGCCCGCTTCCGAGCGTCCCGCACTCAGGGCGCCCCTGCCCGCACCATCACCGCGGTGCATGTTCGGGAGCTGTCGGAGGGCAGCACCTTGATCCTGGCGGAAACCTGTCGACCCAACGGTGCGCGCGGTCTGCAAACCCAGGCTTGGCGGCTTACCGAGGACGGGTGGAAGGTGGCCTACGCACACGTCAGTGCCGGGCCGGCACGCGACGCAACAGTCTGGCGCAAGGTGGGCGCACCATTAGTACATGCCACCGGTGACGGCGCATTGACGGGGCTGTCAGTGGCGGTCAAGGACCTCTACTCCATTGCCGGTGAGCCAGTTGGCGGGGGCACACCTCATTACCTGAAGCATTCACCAATCGAGTCCGAGCACGCCGCCGCGGTCGCTGCGCTACTCGCCCAGGGCGCCTCGGTGACCGGGATCGCACATACCGACGAACTCGCCTACAGCCTCGGTGGGATCAACCCATACTACGGGACACCTCCGAACCCTGCTGCGCCCGAGCGTATTCCGGGAGGATCATCGAGCGGGCCGGCGGTTGCCGTGTCCGCTGGGGAGGTCGACCTGGGGCTCGGTACCGACACGGCGGGATCGATTCGCGTCCCGGCCTCCTACCAGGGCATCTGGGGCTTCCGCCCGAGCCATGGCGTAATCGACTCCACGGGCCTGCTACCGATGGCACCATCCTTCGACACCGTCGGACTGCTCGCCCGCAGCCTCGACACCCTTACGCTCGGGGTCAACGCGCTCGTCCCGCCACAACCAGCAGACGACATCGACGAGGTCGTCATCGATCCGACGCTGCTCGCCTATGCGGAACCCGAGGTAGCTCAGGCCTTCTGGTCGAGCACACGAAAGATCGCCGAGTTCATGCCGGTGTCCCAACGAGACATCACCGCGGGCCGACTGGAGGAATGGTTCCGAGCATTCCGCACCGTGCAGGCCTATGAGGCGTGGCAGACGCACGGGAACTTCCTGACCAGACATCCGGACGCAGTGACCGGCGACGTGGCCGAACGTTTCCGGGCTGCGTCGACTGTGACCGCACCCGAGGCCGATGTCGCACGCACAGTGATCGCCGCGGCTCGCGACCACCTGTCATCACAACTCGGTGCAACCACAGCACTCCTGTTGCCGAGCGCATCGAGCGTCGCACCGTTGCGCAGGAGCGAGTCGGCAGAACGCGCCCGCACCGCGACCCTCCATCTGACCTGTGTGGCCAGCCTGTCGGGGCGCCCGGCAGTCTCGGCCCCATGTCTCGCCGTTGGCGACGCTCCGGCGGGTCTCAGTGCCATCGGAGCGCCGGACGGCGACCACGCCCTCCTGCGATTCGCCAACCACCACTTGCGATTCCACCTCTGACCCTCAATCCGAAGAGCCCGCACCGTCTCTGGTGCGGGCTCTTCTGTTACGCCGAGATTTCCACGCGTCAAGAGTTTGTTGCATCCCGCTTCTCGCCGCGCGAACGCACTTATCGCCGCCATACGATGCGTTCATCAGATGGTCCGACCAATCAGACCAAACCACTCAATCGTCGACGGGATCCCTGTGACTGAGCTTCCGCAGCTGGGCGGCTTCGCGCGTCGCTCCACGTCGATCGGCGTCGAGATCGTCGCGCACTTCGAGCGGTTGATTTGCACCGGCGAGCTGGCCCCGGGAACTCGGTTGCCCTCCGAGCGGGATCTGGCCTCCTCCCTCAACGTTTCCCGGACCTCCCTGCGAGAGGCCATGCACGAGTTGGAAGTCAAGAACATGGTGGCCCGGCGGCCCGGCCGGGGAACCATCGTCACCGAGCCGACCAGCAGGGCGAATGACCTGTACGAACGTATTTCTGACGCCGAACGCACGCTTCGGGATGTCGCCGAACTGCGCGAGACCATCGAGCCGCGCTTCGCCGAACTCGCGGCGCGCCGCATCACCGACTCGACCCTTATCGCGTTGGAAACCGTCCTCCAAGGATCGCGGCAACCGCTCACTCAGGAAGAATCGATTAAGCAGGACATCGCTTTTCACATGTTGGTGGCGCAGGCGTCCCAGAATCGGTTGCTCGTGGCGCTCGGCACGCTGGCCAACGAATGGACTGCAACCACACGAGCACTCTCGCACGCCGACGCGCCTTCGCGCCGCCTGTCCCAGGAGGGGCACCAGCGGATCTACCTGCGGCTGCGCGACCATGACCCGAAGGCTGCGAGACAGGCGATGCTGCAACACCTTTCCGAGGTAGCCGAGATGACCCGATCGCACCATCCGTCGTTCTGATCAACGTCGATCACCGATTCGTCCACCACCCACAGAAAGTTGTCCCATGGAGAAAGCACGTCCCCGTCGGCGGCTGCGCCGCGTGGCAGTCGCGGCTGTCGCGTCCGCCTTGGCATTGGGCACCGCCGCATGCGGCTCCGGCTCTTCGCCGTCCGGTTCGGGAGCCATCGCGATGACCGTGGTGCTGCCGTGGTATGCCGACCCCGAAGGTGGCGGATACTTTGCGGCGCAATCGGAGAACCTCTACAAGGACAAGAATCTCGACGTCACTCTGCAGCCAGGTGGCCCCCAGGTGTCGGCCACCCAGCTGGTCGCATCCGGACGGGCACAGATCGGCCACACCGACGCCGCCGGCATCGTGCAGGCCCAGCAGCAGGGCATCCCGGTTGTCGCGATTGCCGCTCTCTACCAGGACAATCCCGTCGGCATCGTGTCACACAAGGACCAGAACATCACGTCGTTCGACGCGATGAAGGGACGCGCCCTGGTCAGCCAGGCCGGCGCGCTCTACCCGGTGTGGCTGGACAAGGAGCTCGGCATTCCGCTGAAGACGATGCAGTATCAGGGCTCCATCGCCAACTTCCTCAAAGATCCGACGCTGCTGCA
This sequence comes from Mycolicibacterium sp. XJ870, assembly GCF_053483975.1. Taxonomy (NCBI): domain Bacteria; kingdom Bacillati; phylum Actinomycetota; class Actinomycetes; order Mycobacteriales; family Mycobacteriaceae; genus Mycobacterium; species Mycolicibacterium sp. XJ870. Next base: position 1,743,196 of record NZ_JBEFTI010000001.1, on the reverse strand, counting down.
GCAGGGATGGCCGACCAATGAGGTGCGCCAGGCCGAGGAGGCCGGGGTCCCGGTGAACTTCGTCGCCTACTCGGAATCCGGTTTCAATCCGTACAACGATGTCGTCTTCACCTCCAGGGATTACTTGGCATCCCACAAAGCGGAACTGAAGACGTTCCTGGAAACCAGCATTCAAGGCTGGCACGACTACATGTCCGACGTGGACGTCGCGACCCGGGCGAACGAGGCGATCCTCAAGGCCAACAACGAGCAGTCCAAGGAATCGGTGTGGTACGCGTGGGATGCGCAGCGCAAATATGTCGTCTCCGGTGACGGCGCCGCACAGCTCGGTGCGATGACCGACCAGCGCTGGTCAACACTGATCGATCAGCTCAAGAAGCTGGGCCACATTCAGAAGGACGTCACGCCCGCCGATCTCTTCGATGCGAGCCTGCTACCCACGATCGCAGCTCCCACCGATCTGCCCCCCGCTCCCGCGGGAGCGAACTGAGCGCGGTCACCGAGAATGACTGGGAAATCGGCTATGAGAACGGTATTCACTGGAGGCGCGATCGTGGTCGACGCCTACTCCGAGATGCCGTCGGGCTTCGTCGTCGTCGACGGCGGTGTGATCACCGAAGTCGGCGGCGGAGAAGCTCCGCAGGATCTGTTGGCGACCGCCGACCGCATCGTCGACACCTTCGGTCATGCGGTGATACCCGGTTTCATCAACGCCCACTGTCATCTCTTCCAGTCGATGCTGCGAGGCATCAACACCTCACAGTGTCTGGAGGACTGGCTGGCCAACGACATCTGGCCGTACACCGGCCGGCTCCGGCCCGAGGACATGTATCTGGCAGCCATGTCGGGATTGTTGGAGAACCTGCGATCCGGTGTCACCACGGTGCTGGAGAACCAGTACGTCCACCATCACCTCGACAACACCGACCACGTCGCTCGCGCCTTCCGGGATATCGGCATCCGTGGCCTCATCGCACGGGGTGGGGTTGACATGGACACCACCGGCGTCCGGATGTCCCGCCTGGAAACTGTCGACGAATACCTAGAGAACCTGACGGCATTCACGTCGGCATGGGACGGTGCCGCATCCGGTCGGATCCGGTGTGAAGCCGCCATCCAGACGACCTGGCTCGCCTCTCGTGAGCTCTGCGACCGCGTCGGTGACCACCTCGCGCGCACGGGAATCGGCCTGCACGCACATTGCGCCGAGACCCGGGCCAGTGTGCGCTCCACCCTGGACAACCACGGGCTGCGAGAAGTCGACTATTTTCGCGCACACGGACTCGTGAGCCCTGCCACTCAGCTCGTCCACTGCGTGTGGCTGGAGCAGGACGAGCGCGAACGGATCGCCGAACTCGGCGCCACCGTCGTGACCTGTCCGACGTCCAACGCGTATCTCGCATCAGGGCCGGCCCCCGTCTCCGAGCTACGTGCGCTGGGCGTACCGGTAGCGATCGGCTGTGACGGGCCCGGAAGCAACAACGGGCAGAACATGTTCGAGGCTCTGAAGTGGTCGGTGCTCTCTGATCGCCTCCGCACCCTCGATGCGAGTCGTATGAGTGAGATCGACGCACTCGACATGGTGTGGCGGGGCGGCGCCCGGGCCGTCGGTCTCGACGACGCGCTCGGCGCGGTGAGCGCCGGGTATCGAGCCGACCTCGTCACCATCGACGTCGAGTCCCCCGCCTACTCCGGGTCATCGACGTTGCGGCGCGGCCTGGTCTTCGCCGGCACCCCTGCCGACGTCCGAAGTGTGTGGGTCGACGGTGAGCAGGTGATCCGAGACGGCGAGGCGCTCACCGTAGACCGGCGAGACATCCATCGATCGCTGCGCGCACGACGTGCCTCGATCATCAACCACGAGGACATGGCGGTGAATCGGTGACCATGACGATGACCGAAACGGGTTCACAACGGACCGGCGAGGACCTGGTTGCCTTCCACTCCGCGGACAAGGTCTACGGCAACGGGTTCCGGGCGTTGGCACCCATCGACCTGTCGGTACGGCGGGGCGAGATCACGGTGTTGGTGGGTCCCTCCGGCTGCGGCAAGACGACGCTGCTGAGGATGGCCGCGGGGCTCACGGATCCCACGTCCGGGACGATGACCCGCGACACCGATCGGATGTCGTATGTGTTCCAGGATCCCACTCTTCTGGCCTGGAGGAACGTGCAGGCCAACGTGGAGGTGATCGCCAAACTCCAGAAAGTGCCGCGCCGGGAGCGACGGGAACGAGCCGATCAGGCGATCAAGATGGTCGGACTCGACGGATTCCAGAAGTCCTATCCGCGCGAACTTTCCGGCGGCATGAAGATGCGGGCGTCGCTGGCCAGATCGGTGACCAGCGACCCCGAACTACTGCTGATGGACGAACCTTTCGCCGCGCTCGACGAATTCACTCGCGAGAAGATGGGCGCCGAACTACTCCGCCTGTGGCGCGAAAAACAATTCAGCGTCTTGTTCATCACGCACTCCATCTACGAGGCATGCACGCTGGGCCATCAGATCGCGATCATGAACACCGGCCCGGGTCACGTCGTCGAGGTCATCAAATCGCCCAGTCCCCCGTCCCTCGACCCGGACGTCGAGCGCGACGAGCGTGCTCTACGAGCGCTGCAAGAACAGATCTCCGTCAAGCTAGGGAGCTTTCGCGAATGACCGTCATCGATTCACCCTCACTGTTGACGAAGATGGTCAAACCCAGAGCGACCACGAGGCCAACCGAATCCCGCACCCTGGGCGATCGTCTACGGCGGGCGCTCCCGCCGATGGGCGCGTTCGTTCTCGCCATCGCACTGTGGCAGTTGATCATCGTCGTCTTCGACATCCCGTCGTACATGTTGCCCTCGCCGTGGGCGCTGCTCGAAACGCTCTGGGAAGAACGGACGACGATCTGGCAGCCGACCTGGGTGACAGTTCAGGAGTCCTATCTGGCGTTCTTGGTGGCCACCGTCGCCGGCGTGGCGATCGCGCTGGTGATGGCGCGCTGGAACATCACCGAGCGCGGTTTCTACCCGTATCTGATTGTGTTGCAGACGATTCCCATCGTTGCGATCGCACCATTGTTCGTCGTGTGGATTGGTCCGGGACAGATCACCAACATGCTGGTCGGTGCCATGATCGCGCTGTTCCCGGTGGCCGCCAACACATTGCACGGGCTCAAGTCGGTCGACCGCAACCTCGTGCAGCTCTATTCGATGGCGGGGGCGCCGCCCCGGGTGACGATGTTCTCGTTGCGGCTGCCGGGAGCGTCGCCGTCGATCCTCACCGGAATGCGTATCGCCGCAGGGTCATCGGTGATCGGCGCGATCGTCGGCGAGTTCGTCGCCGGTGTCGGCGGCGGTGAGGGCGGTCTCGGCTACATCATCACCCAGAGCGCCGTGCAGCTTCGCACCCCGCAACTGTTCGTCGCCGTGGTTATGGCCAGCGTGGTGTCGTTGGTGCTGTTCGGGTTCGTGGTGGTGCTCGAACGACTGCTGCTGTCTCGATGGCACGAATCCGCTCTGCCCGATGACGAATAAGGAACTGACATGACACGCATCTTCCAGCTCGCCCACCTGACCACCACCGATGTCGAGGCGATCGACAAGTCCGATGCTGTGGTCGTCCAGCCCATCGGGGCTGTCGAACAGCACGGGCCGCATCTGCCGCTGATCACCGACGCCATGCACGCCGAGGTGATCACCGCCACTGCGGTGGAAAGCCTCCCCGACGACTGCAACATCTGGGTGCTGCCGACCCTGCACTATGGCAAGTCCACCGAACACCTCGGCCGCTGCGGCACCATCGCCATGTCCGCTGCCACGTTGATGGCGGTTTGCATGGATCTCGGCAATTCACTTGCCGCCAGCGGTTTCCGCAAGCTCGTCTTCGTCAATGGACACGGCGGACAACCCGGCCTGCTCGATGTGGTCGCCCGCGACATCCGCCATCAGACCGGTTTGGAGGTTTTCCCGGTGATGCCGATGCGCTTCCCAACCCCTCCCGAGGTGGATCGCAACGAAGACGGATTCGACATTCACGGTGGGTATGGCGAGACGTCGATCATGATGGCGATCGCCCCCGAACTCGTCCACCACGAACGCGCCTTCGCCGACGGGCAGGCGGCCGCAGCCGAATTCGGAAAGTACAAGCATCTGACGTTGGAGGGTGTGTTGCCGACCGCGTGGCTCACTGATGACATCTCGAATTCTGGGACCATCGGCGACCCGACCAACGCCAGCGTCGACGTCGGCAAGGCGATTCTGGCGTCCGCCGCCGAACAACTAGCCGAATCCCTGCTGGAGGTCCGTGCGTTCAACTTTCCTGCCCGGGCCCGGTGATGAGCAGGAACGTCTGGACGCTGACACCCGGCCACGCCGACCTCCGCCGCCAGGACCGTGCGCCGTGTCCGCTCAATTTTCCCGCGGAATCATCAAGCGTCACCATTGATCTCGCCCGGACCGCGATGATAGTCGTCGACATGCAGAACGATTTCGTCACCGAAGGCGGATGGTTGCATTCCATCGGTGTCGACGTCTCCGGCGCCGCAGGAGCGGTGGACGCACTCAACGAGGGGCTGCCGATACTTCGGGGAGCCGGGGTGCCGGTGATCTGGGTGAATTGGGGCAACCGGATCGACAGGGCAAACCTTCCACCCGGCGTGTTACATGTGTACGACGCAGAGGGCGTCGGAGGCGGGATCGGCGACAAGGCTGACAGGTCCGAAGCCGTTCTCACTCGCGGGAGTTGGGGTGCAGCCGTCACGTCGGAACTGAAGCCCGACGCCGATGACGTTTTCGTCGACAAATACCGCATGAGCGGCTTCTTCGACACCGAGCTCGAGTCGATCCTGCGAAATCTCCGGGTCGACACCCTGCTGTTCGGGGGCGTCAACGCCGATCAGTGCGTCTACGCCACTTTGGTTGATGCGGCCTGCCTGGGTTACGACGTGATCATGCTCGAGGACGCCGTCGCGACCACCTCGCCGTCGTACTGCATGGATGCCACCGTCTACAACGTCCGCCAATGCTACGGATTCACAGCACATCTCGACGCGTTGGTGGCCGGAATCGAGGAATCGTGACCACTGCCCCCATCGTGCACGACGTCGCCGGTCTGATGGCTTACAAGATCAGTTCGAGTGACACCGTCGTACTCGTCGTATTGTCCGGCCCCAAGACATCGGGTTCGGACACCACCGTATGTTTCGAGATCTGGGAGCCGGGCGGCTCGCAGCCGGACAACTCACACCCCGAGTCGACCGAGACCTTTGTGGTTCTGCGCGGCAATGGCGTTGCGCACAGCGACGAACATATTGCGAAACTCAGTGCCGGGTCGGTGATCGTGCTCCCTCCCGGATCAGTCCATCGCATCGTCAACACCTCGGACGACGAGAAGATGTACACCATCACAGTTATGGAGAACGACGGCGGCTTCGAGGACCTCATCCTCCGCGGAACCCCGACGGATCTGACCGCAGACGACGTTGCCGTGCTCGCCACCTCGTACGGGGCCACGGCCGAGTGAGGACCGCCACCACCCATCACCTGGCATCGACCCCCGACACGGTGCTGTGGGGTGAACTGCCGTGTGCTGACGACGCGCCGGTCACCGCCATGCGGCCCGGCGAGCTAGTCACGATCGATACAGTGAGCCACGAGGGCATCCTTCCCGACCAAGGCGGCGATCCGCGGCGGTTCTTCGCCCAATTCGGCGTCCCCTTCCGCGATGTCTTGCCCGATTCCGTCGATATCGCCGCCTCGTCCCTGCGCGCGGGCAGCGATATCGGCCCGCATGTGGTGACGGGCCCCATCGCAGTGCGGGGCGCCAATCCCGGGGACCTCCTTGCGATCACCGTCGTAGATCTCAAACGACGTGCCGATTACGGGATCGTGTCGTCGCGCCACGGCAAAGGCGCACTGCCCGAAAGCTTTCCCGCTGGAGAGATCACCAGTGTGTTCTGCAGGGCCGCGGGCGATCTCGGCTTTCTGCCACTGGCGCAGAATGAATCGGCATACGCGGGTACGGGCCGATCGATCCGGTTTCCGCTCCAGCCCTTTCTAGGCATCATCGGCGTCGCTGCAGCCGGCTCCGTACGTCCCAACTCCGTGCCACCGGGGCTGTACGGCGGAAATCTCGACATCACCCTTCTCGGGGTCGGGGCGACGCTCTACCTGCCGGTGCAGGTGCCGGATGCACTGCTCTACGTTGGTGACCCGCACTACGCGCAAGGCGATGGCGAGGTCGCGCTGACCGCATTCGAGGCCCCGCTGCGGAGCACCCTGAGGGTCGACGTTGTGCCGGGAGCCGCCCGCACCGTGAACGGACGACCGTTCGCCGAGACCGACGACCTGCTCATCAGCATCGGTCTCGACGCCGATCTGGATGAAGCATGCCGTGAGAGTGTCCGGGCGGCACTGGATCTCCTGGCTTATCGATACGAGGTTCCGCGGCATTTCGCCTACGCCTACCTCAGTGCCGCGGCCGATGTACGGATCTCACAGGTCGTGGACCAGGTGAAGGGCTGCCACACGGTCATGCGCAAGGCCGACTTCCAGGAGTGGACGTGACGGTCGGATGGTTTGCCTTGCGCGACTACGGTTCCGGGGTCTACCTCATCTCCGAACCGGGGCATGTCAACAGCTATCTGATCGTCGGGTCCGAGCGAGCGTTGCTCTTCGACACCGGACTGGGGATCAGCGACATAAGCGAGGTCATACGTCGCGTCACTGAGCTGCCGCTGGTGGTGGTCAACTCGCATCACCATTTCGATCACCGGGGCGGAAATCAGCACCTCGATGCCGAGGAATTCATGTGTCACCGATCGGGTCTCGGCCTCTACGGCGAGATTCCCGCTTCGGAGCTCGCAGCGTATCTCGACGGAGCGGAACGAACGTTCGCCACCTACAGCCGCTTCCGAGAACTGGACAAGGTCAAGTTCTTCCTCAGTCCCGACGACCTGACCATGCGGCCGATCCCCGACCTCAGCGCCTGGGCGATCCCGGCAACGCCACCTACCCGCGGACTCGACCACGGTGACACCGTCGACCTCGGCGGCCGGCAGCTCACCGCCTTGCACACTCCCGGCCACGTGCCGGATTCGTTGTGCCTGTGGGAAGAGCGGACCGGAATCCTCTTCTGCGGTGACACCCTGCTGACGACGACATATTGGGCCCACCTCCCCGACAGTGATGTGTCAGTGTTCGCAGCGTCGCTGGCATCGCTGGCAGAGCTACCGGTGGTGAAGGCATTCGTCGGCCACAATCTCGTCGCCGACGTCGATCGGGCGTTTGTGCAGCAGGTGGCGGGTGCGTTTGCCGAATTATCCGGTAACCCCGCCCGCGGCGAGATCGTCGACGGACCACATGGTGAACCCGTTCGGCGGACCGAGGGACAGGGCTTCGCGATCCTGTCGAAGGCATAACGCTGGATCGGCTCGTAGGCTGCTGCTGTGGCAGTTGGTTACGAACGTTCCCAGGTATTCGCCGCCTGACGGTGGCCTCACAGGAGGTAGAGACATTGCGCGTCGTAATCGCCGGTGGACACGGAAAGATCGCGCTCATCCTGGAGCGGCTGCTCGCCGACCGGGGCGATTCGGTGTCCGGGCTCATCCGTAATCCGGCACAGACCGCCGACCTGGAAGCCGCCGGCGCCCAGGGCATCGTGCTTGATCTTGAGCAGGCCTCGGTCGCCGAGGTGGCCGAGGCGGTACGCGGGGCCGATGCCGTGGTGTTCGCGGCGGGTGCCGGTCCCGGCAGCGGTGTGGCCCGCAAGGAGACCGTCGACCGCGATGCCGCGATCCTGCTGGCCGATGCGGCCGAAGCCGCGGGAGTGGGCCGCTACGTGATGGTCTCTGCGATTTCCGCCGACGACCGCTCCCTCGACGACTCCTACGACGAGGTGTTCCTGGCCTACATCCGGGCCAAGGCCGATGCCGACGCGAATGTGCGGGAGCGCAGTGGGCTGCGGACGACGATTGTGCGCCCCGGCGGCCTGACCAACGAGCCGGGCACGGGCAAGGTGCAAATCGCCGATTCGACCGGGCGCGGCAGCATTCCACGCGTCGACGTCGCGCACGTTCTGCTTGCGGTACTGGACAACCCGGATACCGCAGGCCGGACCTTCGAGGTCATCGCCGGCGACACCCCGATTGCCGAGGCGCTCTAGGGAATTAGTCTTCGTCGAGCTGGGCTGCGACGTCGTCCGGGATGTCGATGTTGGTGTACACGTCCTGGACGTCGTCGCTGTCCTCCAGCGCGTCGACGAGCTTGAGGACCTTGCGGGCGCCTTCGAGGTCGACGGGGACAGTCACCGACGGCTGGAAGCTGGCCTCCGCCGAGTCATAGTCGATGCCCGCGTCCTGCAGTGCCGTACGAACCGCCACCAGATCGGTGGGCTCGGAGATCACCTCGAACGCGTCGCCGAGATCGTTGACTTCCTCGGCCCCGGCCTCGAGCACGGCCGTCAACACGTCGTCCTCGGCCAGCCCGTTCTTCTCCAGTGTCACCACTCCCTTACGGGAGAACAGGTAGGCCACCGAACCCGGATCAGCCATGTTGCCGCCGTTGCGGGTCATCGCGACCCGGACCTCACCGGCAGCACGGTTGCGGTTGTCGGTGAGGCATTCGATGAGCACGGCGACGCCGTTGGGGCCGTAGCCCTCGTACATGATGGTCTGGTAGTCGGCCCCGCCGGCTTCTTCACCGGCACCACGCTTGCGCGCGCGCTCGATGTTGTCGTTGGGCACCGACGTCTTCTTGGCCTTCTGGATGGCGTCGTAGAGTGTCGGGTTTCCGGCCGGATCGCCGCCGCCGGTACGGGCCGCCACCTCGATGTTCTTGATCAGCCGGGCGAACTCTTTGCCGCGGCGGGCATCTTTGACGGCCTTCTGGTGCTTGGTGGTGGCCCACTTGGAATGGCCGCTCATGCAGGTACGCCCTCTTTCTGGTCAAACTCCGGCTGTTCAGTCTACGTGCGCACTCGCCGAGACCGACGCAATGGCTGTCCCAAGCGCGCGGATCGACCAATGCGTCGGGTTCGACGCTATCGGCCGGCCCAGATCGGGATCGGATCGTCGGGGTGATCGACAACGCGGAACGCCTGCGCCGGTGTGATGACAGCCGTCCGGGGCAGAAGCGTCACCGCATCCCACCGGTCACCGTCGATGTCGATCTGCACCGTGACGACCGAGGCGTCAGCGATCACATGCGCCCCGGGCGACGAGCGGGCGTCGACGGAGACCCCGGAGTCCTGGACGGCGACGACAGCGGCAGTACGTGTCGGAGCGCCTACGAGGTTGAGGGCATAGGCCTGCTCGTACCGGCGCACCGCCGTCATTGCGAGCCGCTCTCTGGCGACGCGCTCGGCGAAGGTGTCTGCGCGAAGGAGCGTTCTCATGAACCACCGGCTCGACCGCTCCGTCGTGGTGAAAGTGGACACGGCATCGAGTTCGTTTGGCGTGTAGGCCCACTCCTTCGGGAGCCAGGCGCCTTCCCCTGGCGTCTTCCAGTAGTACTTGCCGCCGCTGACGTAGCGTCTCATGTTCACCAGGCCGATACTTCAGCCCGACGGCGTCTACCGATCACGAGGACCGCCTTTGTTTCGGAGCGGGAAGCTACAGCGAGTCGACGAAGAGCTTGTGGATGCGACGATCGCCGGTCATCTCGGGGTGGAATGACGTCGCCAGCATCGCGCCCTGGCGCACGGCGACGATGTGATCGGCCGCGCGCGCCAGCACCTGCACCTCGGGCCCGACCCGCTCCACCCACGGCGCCCGGATGAAAACCGCGTGCACCGGGGTGTCGAGCCCCACGAAGTCGATGTCGCCCTCGAAGGAGTCGACCTGACGACCAAAGGCGTTGCGCCGCACCGTCATATCGATACCCTTCAACGGCACGGCGACCCGGCCTTCGGTGCCGGCGTCCTTGATCTCGGTGGCGAGCAGGATCATCCCGGCGCAGGATCCGTAACACGGCAAGCCGTCGGCGATGCGCGCCCGCAACGGTTCGAGCAGATCGAATTCACGCAGCAGATGACTCATGGCGGTGGACTCCCCGCCGGGAATGACCAGCGCATCGACCGCGTCGAGTTCGGACAACCGGCGCACGGTCGACGCTTCGGCCCCCGCCTCCCGCAGCGCAGCCAGGTGTTCTCGGGTGTCGCCTTGCAGAGCGAGCACCCCCACATGGGAGCTCACTGCGCATCGGGGGTGAAGTCGCGTTGGAAGCGGGTCAGTCCCTCCTGCATGACCGCCGCAACCATTTCGCCGTACTGGTTGAAGATCTTGCCCTGGGTCAGCGAGCGGCCGCCGCACGCCGACGGTGAGGACTGGTCGTAAAGCAACCACTCGTCGGCACGGAACGGCCGCATGAACCACATGGCGTGGTCCAGTGACGCGACCATCAGGTGCTTGCGCACGTCGAGATGGTTGACCTGCGCCGAGCCCAGGAGCGTCAGATCGCTCATGTAGGCCAGCGCGCAGATGTGCAGCACATGGTCGTCGGGCAGTGGGTCGCGATGGCGGAACCAAACCTGCTGCTGGGACGCCTTGCCCGGCAGTCGCTGAACCAGGTCGCGCGGCACGATCCGGACATCCCATTCGTCGAACTGGGCGAACCCGGCGTCGTCGAACGCTCCTCCGGACCGGAATCCCGGCAGATCGTCGGGCAACGGTGCGACGGGCATCGGGTCCTGATGCTCGATGCCGGTCTGGTCGGTTTGGAACGAGGCCGACATCGAGAAAATCGTCTGCCCGTGCTGAATCGCGCTCACCCGGCGGGTGCAGAACGATCCGCCGTCACGAATGCGCTCGACGGTGTAGACCGAGGGCGCCCGGGCGTCTCCCGGCCGCAAAAAATAGCCGTGCAGCGAGTGCACTTGGAATGTGGGGTCGACGGTGCGTACCGCCGAGACGAGTGACTGCCCGGCGACGTGCCCACCGAAGGTGCGCTGCAAGAAGCCGGACTCGGGGCTGAACACCCCACCGCGATAGATGTTGACCTCGAGTTGCTCGAGATCAAGGATCTCCTCGATTGCCATGCGGTTATCTTTGCTCTTCGCGCAAGCGGCTCATCACCAGCCGCGTTCGGCGAGCCGATGCGGCGCGGCGATCTCCTCGACATTGATGCCGACCATGGCCTCGCCCAGCCCGCGCGACACCTTGGCCAGCACATCGGGATCGTCGTAGAACGTGGTGGCCTTGACGATCGCGGCCGCACGTTGGGCGGGATTGCCCGATTTGAAGATGCCCGAACCCACGAACACGCCCTCGGCACCGAGCTGCATCATCATCGCCGCATCCGCCGGGGTGGCGATACCGCCCGCGGTGAACATCGTCACCGGCAACTTGCCGGCCCGGGCCACCTCGACCACCAGCTCGTAGGGCGCCTGCAGCTCCTTGGCCGCCACATACAGTTCATCCTCGGACATCGACGTCAGCCTGCGGATCTCCCCGCCGATCTTGCGCATATGAGTGGTCGCATTGGACACGTCACCGGTGCCGGCCTCGCCCTTGGAGCGGATCATCGCCGCGCCCTCGGTGAGCCGGCGCAGCGCCTCACCCAGATTGGTCGCCCCACACACGAACGGCACGGTGAAGCGCCACTTGTCGATGTGATTGGCGTAATCGGCCGGGGTCAGTACCTCGGACTCGTCGATGTAATCCACCCCGAGGCTCTGCAGAATCTGGGCCTCCACGAAATGCCCGATCCGGGCCTTGGCCATCACCGGGATGGTGACCGCGGAGATGATGCCCTCGATCATGTCGGGATCACTCATCCGCGACACCCCGCCCTGGGCCCGGATATCGGCAGGCACCCGCTCCAGGGCCATCACCGCCACCGCACCCGCACCCTCGGCGATCTTCGCCTGCTCGGGGGTGACCACATCCATGATCACCCCGCCCTTGAGCATCTCCGCCATGCCACGCTTCACCCGCGCGGTACCGGTCTGGTTGCTCGAACCGTTCTGCGAACCGTTGTGCGCTGCACCGCCGATTCCCCGGTCGCTACGCTCCTGCCCGACGATATCCACCGCAATCTCCTCCAAATGCCTACTGATTCAGTCTAGTGGAGCCGCCAAATCCATTAAATCCGCAATCACCGGATGGCTTGCAGCTCGCGATACACGGGTCCACGCGCGTTCGCCGGCATTCCTGCCGACCGTCCAGCCAGTTCATTGGCCTGAGCCAACAGTTCTCCCAGTTGAAGCGGATACACGGTTTCGCCGCCGGCAACCAGCTCAGCAATCATTGTCGCATCGCACCAGCGGTGCCCGTGAATGTAGTGCCGCTCGAGTGCGGTGCGACCCGAGGCCGACGGCTCGAACCGCCGGGTGCGGTGGATGAAGAAGAACTCTTCGCTGCGAATCACCGACGCGTTGAAGTCGATGACGGCGTCGCGCCGCCACACCGGTCCGATCAAGTCTTCCGGCTGGACCCGCAGACCGGTCTCCTCGGCCAGTTCACGGCCCGCAGCTGCGGGCAGGTCCTCGCCCTCCTGCACGGCGCCGCCGACGGTGAACCACCACCGCGGCGCGGGGTTGTGCGGATCGTCGATCGCCGGGTCGCTGCCGCACAGCAGCAGCACCGCGCCGGCTTCGTCCAGTAGCACCACCCGTGCCGACGTCCGCCGGCTCACCGGAGTGGGCCCCGGCTGCGCGTCGGCCCGCTCGACGATCTCGAAATAGCTTGGCAACGCGGCAGTTCCGCCCAAACGTAGAAGGCGAACCGCCGGCCGTTCGCGCAGCGCCAAGGTGTCGCGGACAGCGTCGTTGTGGAAGCGGCGGGCCAGCAGCACCCTGGCCTCGGCGTCGGCCAGCTCGGCGACGAGCGCTACCGGCAGCGCTACGGGGTCGACCGCGGCCAGTGCCGCGGACAATTCGTTCTCGGCAGTCTCGCGCGTTGACCGCGGTGCGCGTTCCGCAACGTCGGCCAGTTCGGCCAACCGCTTGCCCTGCGGCCCGCCGGCATACGCGTCGACCGCGACCGCGCGCGCCACCACCGCCCGGCGCGCCAGTGCGCTGTCCAGCGCCTGCCAGGACAGGTCGTAGCGGACGTGTAGCCGGTCGAGCCGGTTGGCGGTCTGGTAGGCCCACCCGCCGACCAACAGCAACACCGCCAGCAGTACCACCAGGGCGGTGATCAGGATCCAGGTGCTCACGGCGCCACCCGCACCTTGGTCCCGGAACCGGCCACGGTCTCGTACACCCGCATGATCTGGCCGGCGACCACCGACCAGTCGTAGCGGTGCACGCACGCTTCGGCGCCCTCGATATAGCGTCGCCGCACCTCGTCGTTGTCCAGCACCTCGATCAGGGCACTGGCCAGGCTGTCGGCGTCGTCGATGGGCACCAACCGGCCCGCCTTGCCGTTGTCGAGAACGCGACGGAATGCATCCAGGTCACTTGCGACGACGACGGTCCCGGCCGCCATCGCCTCGACCAGCACGATGCCGAAGCTCTCGCCACCGAGGTTGGGGGCGCAGTAGACGTCGGCGCTGCGCATGGCCGCGGCCTTGGTCGCGTCGTCGACCTGGCCGAGGAACCGCAGGTGTCCGGCATACTCTCCGGCCTGCTCGCGCAACTCGTCCTCTTCGCCTCGCCCCACGATCAGGATCTCGATGTTGCGGAATTGCCGAACCAGTTTGGGCAGTGCACCCAACAGGACCGGCATGCCCTTGCGTGACTCGTCGAATCGGCCCAGGAACAACACCGACCGCCCCGGGCGCGGGTAGCCCTCCAGCAGCGGCGCCTCGGCGAAGGATCGCACGTCGACACCGTTGGGGATTTCCACCGCGTCCGAGCCGAGAGCCTCCATCTGCCACCGCCGTGCCAGATCCGACACGGCGATTCGGCCGACGATCTTCTCGTGGTACGGGCGGAGGATCCCTTGAAACACGCTGAGCGTCAACGATTTTGTCGTCGACGTGTGAAAGGTCGCCACGATCGGCCCCTCGGCGGCCTGCAGCGCGAGCATGGAAAGGCTCGGCGCGTTGGGCTCGTGCAGGTGTAGCACGTCGAACTCACCCTCGGCGATCCACTTCTTGACCTTGCGGTGAGTCGCCGGCCCGAATCGCAGGCGCGCCACCGAACCGTTGTACGGGATGGGCACGGCCTTGCCGCCCGACACCACGTAATCGGGCAGCTTGACGTGTGGTGACGAGGGCGCCAGGACGCTGACGCGGTGCCCGCCCGCGCGCATCACCTCGGCAAGCTGCAGTACGTGGGATTGCACGCCGCCTGGCACGTCGAACGAATAGGGGCAGACCATCCCGATACGCATCGCTCAGGTGCCTAACCGGGCGCGGCGTTCATCGGATAGGTCGGCCAGCCATTGCGGTTGGAGCATGTGCCAGTCGGCGGGGTATGCGGCGATGTTCTGGGCGAACCGGTCGGCCAGCGCCTGGGTGACGGCGGTGACGTCACCCGACGAGGTGTCAATTTCGGGGTAGACGCGCATCCCCCACCCGTCGCCCTCGTACCAGCAGTGCACCGGTAGCAGTGCCGCCCCGGTTTGAATAGCCAGTTTCGCGGGTCCGGCGGGCATCCGGGTGGGTTCGCCGAAGAAATCGACCGGCACGCCGTTGCGGGTCAGATCGCGTTCGGCCATCAGGCAGATCGGCCGGTTGTCGGTCAGCCGTTCGGCGAGCACCTCGAAGGCGGGTCGATCGCCGCCGTTGAGCGGTAGCACCTCGAAACCCAGGCTTTCCCGGTAATCGAGGAACCGTCGGTACAGCGACTCGGGTTTCAGGCGTTCGGCGACGGTGGTGAAGGTGCCGTAGTGCTGCACCAGCCACACTCCGGCCATATCCCAGTTGCCGCTGTGCGGAAGGGCCAGCACGGCACCGCGGCCCTGCTCAAGCGCCGCCCACACCAGTTCGATGTCCTGCACCCAGAGTTGCTCGCCGAGTTTCGTGTGATCCATGGCCGGCAACCGGAAAGCCTCCCGCCAGTATCGGGCGTAGGAAGCCAGCGAATCATGAACCAGCGTGTCGGGCACCTCTGACGGCGGCACACCGGTCACCCGGGCCAGATTCCGGCGCAGCTGATCGGGCCCGCCGTTGCGGGAGGCGTAGCGCGCGCCTGCACCGAATATGTTGCGCGCCATGACCTCAGGCACGGCCCGCACCAGGCGCCAGCCGGCCGCATAGCCCAAGTCCGTCAGCTGCCCGCCGAGCGACATGCGGCCGCGATCGATCACGGCTCGCTCGTCCCCGGCTTCTCGCCGTTATCGGGTGACGCCCGCCGCAGGAGATCCATCGCGCCCTCAGAGGTCCGCACGGTGTGCAACCGCTGCAGCAGCGTCACCACGCTGGTCGCCGCGAGCAGCCACATCGCCACGTGCAGAAGCCAGGGCACATGTAGGAACGGAACCCCGGAGAGCCCGGCTCCGACCAGCACGATGACCAACCGCTCGGGCCGTTCGATGATGCCGCCGTCTCCACGCAGGCCGCTAGCCTCGGCCCGCGCCTTGATGTAGGAGATGACCTGAGAGGCGATCAGACAGATCATGGTCGCGACCACAAGCGCGGCGCTGTCCAACCCGAATGCCGCCCACCACAGCAACCCGGCGAACACCGCGCCGTCGGCGATCCGGTCGCAGGTCGCGTCGAACACCGCGCCGAACCTGGTGCCGCCGCCGCGTTCCCGGGCCATCGCACCGTCGAGCATGTCGGCGAGCACAAAGATGCTCACCGCGAACGCGCCCCACCACAGCTGTCCGATCGGGAACAGGGTGAGGGCGGAGACCACCGTGCCCGCAGTGCCCAGCAGGGTGACGCTGTCCGGCGTGAGTCCGGCGCGCAACGCGGCCTTGGCGATCGGCCTGGAGAGCTTCGCGTAGGCCGCGCGGGTCATGAGGTAAAAGTCGCTCACGGGTCCATTGCCCGTCGCTCAGACTGACGAGCCCACTCCGTGGCGAGCAGTTCCCGGGTCTCCCGCAACAACTGCGGAATCACCTTGGAGCCACCGATGATGGTGATGAAGTTCGCGTCACCGCCCCAGCGCGGCACCACATGCATGTGCAGGTGCTCGGCCAGCGATCCGCCCGCGGACGTGCCGAGGTTGAGACCGACGTTGAAACCGTGCGGCCGGGAAACCGCTTTGATCACGCGAATCGCCTTCTGGGTGAACGCCATCAGCTCCGCGCTCTCGGCGTCGGTGAGATCCTCCAGCTCCGAGACCCGGCGATACGGCACGACCATCAGGTGTCCCGGGTTGTACGGGTACAGGTTGAGCACGGCGTAGACCTGATCACCGCGGGCAACCATCAAGCCGTCCTCATCGGACATCTCGGGAATGTCGCTGAAGGGTTCTGACGACGCCGCCGACCCGCCCTGGTCCCGCTTTTTCATCGGGGCCTCGGCGATGTAGCTCATCCGGTGCGGGGTCCACAGGCGCTGAAGGTGGTCGGGGTCGCCGACGCCGTGATCGACGATGCTCCGCTCGTCCGGCTCGTCTGTTGGCACGTCGCGCCAGGGCGAGTCGGTCACTCGCCCACCAACTGGCTCTTCGCGCGAGCGCTCATCGCTGCGCCACCTTCACGAGTTCGGCGGTCGGTACGGCGTTCTCCCGGTTGGCGATCCAGTTGACGATGGCATCGACGGCTTCATCGCGCGGCACGCCGTTGATCTGGGTGCGGTCACCGAACCGGAAGCTCACCGCTCCCGCCTCGGCGTCCTTGTCGCCCGCGAGCAGCATGAACGGCACCTTCTGGTGGGTGTGATTGACGATCTTCTTCGCCATCCGGTCGTCGCTCATGTCGACTTCCACTCGCACACCGCGCGACTTCAATTGCGCGGCAACCTCTTCCAGATACGGAACATGCGCGTCGGCGACCGGGACGCCGACCACCTGAACCGGGGCCAGCCAGGCCGGGAACGCGCCCGCGTAATGCTCGGTGAGCACCCCGAAGAACCGTTCGATCGATCCGAACAGCGCCCGGTGGATCAGGACCGGGCGCTTCCGGCTCCCGTCCGCGGCAGTGTATTCCAGCTCGAACCGGTCGGGCATGTTGAAGTCCAGCTGGATCGTCGACATCTGCCAGCTGCGGCCCAGCGCGTCCTTGACCTGCACGGAGATCTTGGGTCCGTAGAACGCCGCGCCGCCCGGGTCGGGCACAAGGTCCAGGCCCGACGCTTCGGCGACCTCGCGCAGCGTCTCGGTTGCCTCGTCCCACACGTCGTCGTCGCCGACGTACTTCTCCGGGTCTTTTGTGGACAGCTCCAGGTAGTACTCGTCAAGGCCGTAGTCGGACAACAGGTCCAGCACGAAGCGCAACAGCGAGGTCAGCTCGTCACGCATCTGCTCGCGCGTGGTGTAGATGTGCGCGTCGTCCTGGGTCATGCCGCGCACCCGGGTCAGGCCGTGAATCACGCCGGACTTCTCGTAGCGGTACACCGAACCGAACTCGAAGAGCCGCAACGGCAATTCCCGGTATGAGCGGCCCCGCGACCGGAAGATCAGGTGGTGCATCGGGCAGTTCATCGGCTTGAGGTAGTAGTCCTGCCCGGGCTTGCGCACCTCGCCGTTGGCGTCGTACTCGGCGTCGATGTGCATCGGCGGGAACATGCCGTCGGCGTACCACTCCAGGTGACCTGAGGTGATGTACAGGTTTTCCTTCGTGATGTGCGGGGTGTTGACGAACTCGTAGCCCGCCTCCAGGTGCTTGCGCCGCGAATAGTCCTCCAGTTCCCGGCGCACCACACCGCCCTTGGGGTGGAAAACCGGTAGGCCCGAACCCAATTCGTCGGGGAAGCTGAACAGGTCGAGCTCTACGCCGAGCCTGCGGTGGTCGCGACGCTGAGCCTCCTCGATCAGCTCGAGATGACGGTCCAGCGCCTCCTGCGACTCCCATGCGGTGCCGTAAATGCGTTGCAGGCTGGCGTTGTTCTGGTTACCACGCCAGTAGGCCGCAGAGCTGCGAGTGAGCTTGAACGCCGGGATGTGCTTGGTGGTCGGGATGTGCGGACCGCGGCACAGATCGCCCCAGACCCGTTCCTTGGTGCGGGCGTTGAGGTTGTCGTAAGCCGTCAGCTCGTCGCCTCCGACTTCCATGACCTCCGGATCGTCCGCGCCGGACTTGTCGTCGACGAGTTCCAGCTTGTAGGGCTCGTTGGCAAGCTCTTCGCGCGCTTCGTCTTTGGACTCGTAGACCCGCCGTGAGAACAGTTGACCGTCCTTGACGATCTGGCGCATACGCTTCTCGAGCTTTCCCAGATCCTCCGGGGTGAACGGCTCGGCGACGTCGAAGTCGTAGTAGAAGCCGTCGGCGATGGGCGGGCCGATACCGAGTTTGGCCTGGGGAAACAGTTCCTGCACAGCCTGGGCCAGCACGTGCGCCGCGGAATGCCGAATGACGCTGCGGCCGTCGTCGGTGTCGGCGGCCACCGGCGTGACCTCGACGTCCGTTTCAGGGGTCCAGGACAGGTCACGTAACCGGCCCTCGGCATCGCGGACCACCACGATGGCGTCGGTGGCTCCACGCCCTGGCAATTCGGCTTCGCGGACCGCTGCGCCAGCGGTGGTCCCGGCAGGCACCCGGATAGGGGCTGCGGGGGCTGGGCTGGCGGCGGCGGTCATCGGAAACTCTCCTGTACGGTGTGCGAACTTTGAAAGGATCGGGTGGTCGCGACCATGCTATCGGGGTGGACGGGTCCGGAACGCTAGGACCCGATGCCCAACGGACTCTTCAGCCAGGGCGGTTCGAAGCCGATCAGGTCACCCACGAAGTAAAGCGCACCCAATCCCCAGAGGCTGGCGATCACCACCAAGGTGGTGAAGGCCGCGCTTAACGCCTTGACGGCGATGTGCTGGCGGGCGAACCACGCCATCACCGTGTCGTAGCGCAGCCGGACATGATGCAGCGCCACTTGGGCGAACCGAAACTCGGTGGCCAGGATGGCCAGGCCCAGGAACACGATCGCCCACCCCGGGCCCGGGTACGGGATCGCGACGATGCCGGCACAGAGCACGACCGTACCGACCACGCCGACGACGATCCGGTACACGAAATCGGCCATCCGCCGCTCCCGCAGCCGATCGCGCCAACTGGCCCAGGCCCGCTTGGCCTCCGAGATGTTCACGGTTGGCCCGGCTTGAGCCGCAGGAACAGGGCGTCGGCTTCGGTGAGCACGTCATCTCCGTCGCGCAGTCGTCCCGTCACGAAGATCTTGCGTCCCTCGATCCGGTCGATGCCAGCGTCCACCTGCAGTTCCTTCTCGATTGGCGCGATCTTGCGGTAGTTGACGTGCAGATACGCCGTGCGTTGATACGGGCTGCGGGTCAGTTTGGCAGCGGTGAAACCCAGAAGCGAGTCGAACAACAGAGCCAGCGCGCCACCGTGCACTGCGCCGTTGCGGCCGAGATGGAATCGCCGGAACAACGCGGTTCCCGCGATCCGGCCCTCGGGTGTCACATCCAACTGAACCGGAACCGAGCTGACGTTGCCACGGTTCGGTAGGTCCAGGCGTCGTCCCGACGGTGAATTCCATTCGTCGGCGTCATACGGGGCCAACATCGCCGAAACCTTTTCCATCAGGTCAGCGGCCTCGGCGATCACCTCGTCAGGTGCGTCGGCTCCCCTGGCGTGGTCCTGCAGGGTGCGCACCGCCTCGACGAATCGGCCGTAATCGGGGCCGCCCCGGTCGGTGGGCTGGGGTGGATTGAACCCGCCGCCGGGGTGCTTGCCGGGCTGGTTGCTGTCAGGGGCCACGCGGCCACCGTATTGCCTGTTGCCGACGATGATGGAAATGCCATGGTGGTGGGCGTGAAACTGAGTGATCTCGCGGCGCTGCCGTTGACGTATCCGGAGGTGGGCGCGACAGCCGGGGAACTGCCTGCCGGCTATCACCACGCGCGGGCCTCGGCGGTGATCGGAACCGGCCGGGACCGATTCAAAGGAGCCGGTGATGCGGTCCTGCGCTGGGGCATGCAGCGAGGTGCGGGCCTGCGGGTACAGGCGACCAGCGAGGTCGCGGCGATCGGCACCGAACTTCTTGTCCGGCTCGGCCCCATCCCGGCGCCGTGCCGGGTGGTGTACGTGCTCGACGAACCCGACCGGCGCGGCTTCGCCTACGGAACCTTGCCGGGCCATCCGGAGTCGGGTGAGGAACTGTTCTCGGTGCGGTACGACCCCGCCAGCGACACGGTGCATGCCGAGGTGGCGGCGTTCTCCCGGCCGGCGACGTGGTGGAGCAGGTTGGGTGGCCCGATCACCCGGTTGGCGCAGCGTGCCGTCACCCAGCGATATCTGAAGGCGGTCTAGCGGTCGGCGCGTTGATTCTGCGCTGAGGGCGCATCATTCGCGCTTGTCCTTGTCGCCCTTGCCGTTTCCTTGACCGTGGCCCCTGTTGCCTTCGTTGCCGTTGCCGCGGCCCTCGTCCTCTTCCTTGTCCTTTTTCTTTTCGTCCTTCTTCTCTTTGTCCTTCTTCTCCTCGGGCTCCTCGACCACCGGGACGACCGGCGGCGCGGTGGTGGTCGGGGTCGGCACCGAGGTACTGGTGCTCACGGGGTCGGGCACCTGGGTCTTGGAAGACGGGTCCATGGCGACGGCCAGAACCGCGACGGTGAAGGCCACGACGATCGCGGCCGCGAGCAGAAACTTGCGGGTCGGGCCGGCGAGTCTGTGTCGCGGTGCCGATGGGACGAAGTAGGTGGCAGCCGGGGCTATCGCAGAGTGGGTGAACACCTTGGTGGCCGGCCGGGGTGGTCCGCCGAGAACAGCCGGGCCGACGACTGCTGGGATGGGATATCCGGCAAGTGCCGACCGCATATCCTCGGCGCTGCCGAACCGATGAACAGGATCGCGGGCCATGGCGCGGTCGATCACGCCGGCCAGGACAGGGTCCACATCGGGGCGCACCGCGCTCAGCGGCGGGGGTGGGGCGTCCATGATCGCGCGGGCCAGTGCACCGGGTGTTTCTTGCGGAAACGCCCGGCCCCCCAGCAGTGCTTCGTAGCCCATCACGCCAACGGCGTACAGGTCGTCGCTGACGGATGCGGGCGCGCCCGCGATGCGCTCGGGACTCATGTAGGCCATGGTTCCCAGCACCTGGCCCGCCATTGTCTGCACGTCACCAGCGGTTTTGGCGATGCCGAAATCGGCGACTTTCATACTCCTGCTGGGTGTGAGGAGGATGTTTCCCGGCTTGATGTCGCGATGGAGCACACCGGCAGCGTGTGCAGCGGCCAGCGCAGCCAGCACATCGTTGAGCACAGGCCGTACCCGCTCCTGCGGCAGTGGGCCCTCGGCGATCACATCAGCCAAGGTCTGGCCGGGCAGGCGCTCCATCACGATGAAGGGTGTGCCCTCGTGCTCACCGAAATCGTGCACCGCAACGATGTTGGGATGCGACAACTTGGCCGCCGCCCGCGCCTCGCTCTCGAAGCGTCGCCGCGTGTCGGGCTGCGCGGCAACCGCCCGATGCATCAACTTCACCGCGACGGCGCGATCCAGGCGGTGGTCCCAGCCGTCACGGACTTCGGCCATTCCGCCATAGCCCAGCACGCGGCGCAGCTCGTAGCGGCCCACGAGTAGCTCGTGGCCTGTCATATCCCTACCGTATCCCGCGCGTCGGCCGCGCCGGTCACCGTACGGTTAGTGCCAGCCCTCCGGCAGATGTCCCCAGGGCACCATGTTGCCCCACCCTGGTCCACCACCCCAGTGCGGGATATCCCCCGGACCCGGAATCTTCGGGAACGGGAACCCGCAGGATTCGCACTTCCACGGATCGGCGTCGGCGGTACCTGCTGCGGCGGTGGCGCCGACGAACAATGCACTCAAGGTGACGGCGCCGGCAGCGACAGCAATTGTCATCCGGTTCATACCCATATTTTCGACGTTACGCCGCCGCGCGTTACCGGTACGAGACCGGCTTCGGGCCGCTCAGCTCACGACCCGTTGCAGCCACGCCAGGACTGGCGGGGCCACTTCGTCGAGCGCGGACTGCGCGATGATCCAGTGTGGCTTCTCCGGATGGACCTGATGCTCGGCGTGGTAGCGGGCCGCGATACGCCTCGAAATCCATTGCGCCACATTGCGATCCTCGCCCGCGCTCACGCATAGCACCGGACAGGTGACGGCGCGCGCGTCGACCTTGGTCACCGGCGCGCCCATCGACATCTCCCGGAACACCCGACCGGAATCCCGCACCAGTCGCGGGATCAGTTCGTTCTGTTCGGCGGCAGGCAACGTGCTCAACGGGACTTCCCGCATCGTTCTGGGCGACGGCAGAAACGGCTTTCCGGCCAGGATCTTCGGTAGCAGCGGGAACAGGTGGGGCAAGGCGCGTAGCTGCGGCCACAACGTGCCGGGCGGGATCGAGGCCAGCAGTACCGCGGCGCGTGGGGTGCGTGCCGCCGCGATCTTCTGCGTCAGCAGTCCGCCCATGCTGTGTCCGATCACCACGGGCGGTTCGGGCAGCGCGTCGTAGGCGGCCAGTGCCACCTCGTAGCAGTCCTGGATGCCGGTGCGGGCCAGTACCGCGTCGTCAGCGGGATCACGACCGGGCAACGTCGGAGCATGACATTGATAGCCGGCCGTTTCGAAGAATCCGAGCCATGGCTGCAAGAGTGCGGGACTGCCGAACACACCGTGCAGGAACAGAATCGGGGGCTTTGCCGCGCTATCGGTCACCGCGCCAGTATGCCCGCCTTGATGCTGCACGTTCGATTACTTGGGAGGTAATCGTCGCGATCCCCACCGCGGGGTGGGCGAATTGGCTAGCGTGTCGAACTATCGCAATGCGGCGACATCGGAGGCGGAAACGTATGGCATACCGGGTGATTCAGTGGGGCACCGGCGCGGTGGGCGTGGAGACGCTGGCGGCGACCGTCGATGACCGCCCTGATCTGGAGCTCGTCGGGGTGCGCGTGTACTCCGATGCCAAGGACGGCGTGGACGCAGGCGAACTGCTGGGCCGGGCACCGGTCGGCGTCAAAGCCACCACCGACGTCGACGCGATCATGGCCACCGAGGCCGACTGCGTCATCTACACGCCGCGCATCACCAGCTTGGACGACGTGTGCGCGCTTCTGTCCAGCGGCAAGAACGTCGTGACGACGGCGTTCCTGTTCCACCCGCAGCGGCTCCCGGAGGCGGACCGGAACCGGCTGATGGCGGCCTGTGAGGCGGGTGCGACGACGGTACACGGCAGCGGGATCAACCCGGGCAATCTGTCGGGTGCTCTGCCCCTGGTGCTGTCCGGGATGAGCCGCACCATCGACAAGATCACCCTGCAGGAACGGGCCGACTGGTCGGATTACGACAGCACCTCGATCACGTTTGACAACATGTCGTTTGGGCAGCCGGTCGAGGACATCAGGGTCGACGCCACCGAGTTCCTGGCGTTCAACAACGAGCTGTTCACCGAGCAGGTGTGGCTACTGGCCGATGCGCTCGGCGCGGACATCGACGAAGTGACGTCCTCGGTGGACGCCGTCACCGCCCGGGCCGACCATCAGATCTTCGATCGCGTGCTGCAGGCCGGAACCACGGCCGGGCAGCGATGGAACTGGGTGGGAGTGCGCGACGGCGAGCCGCTCATCGAGATCGAGACACTGTGGACCGTCGGCAACGAGTATCCCGATCACTGGCCGCGGCCCCGGCACGGCTGGACGCTGACCATCGAAGGTGACCCGTCGATGCAGACACACTTCTTCAGCCTGGCCAGTTTCACCCGCGAGGCCACCATGGCCGAGCATGTCCGGTCGGCCAATGTCGCGACCGCGATGCAGGTGCTCAACGCGGTGCCGGAGGTGTGCGAGGCCGAGCCGGGATTCGCCACATTGGCGACACTGCCGTTGATCCGCAGCCACACCGGCTTTCGCCGGTGACTAGCGCACCACGGTCGCACTGGGCTCGCGTGGTGCGCCCAGCATCTCCCGGTGTGACGGCGGGATTCGTCCACCCTCGTCGGTGATGCCGTAGCGGCTTGCGAGCTCAGCACCGATGACGGTGTGCCCGGACAGCTCGGGGAGGTTTGGATCGTGGTACAGCGCGTTGATCAGATGCCCGGTGAATTCCGGGGTTTCGGCGTGTTTGGCGGTTTCGGCGAGAGCGTCTGGATGTCCGGTGAACGCGGCCCGCAGTTTCTCGGTCAGCAGGATGCCCATCCAGATCGACACGGTGGACACCCCGGTGTCACGGAAGTCGACGGCCATATCGGCGGCCAGTTTGTCCACCCCTGCCTTTTGAGCGCCGTACGCCGGCCCGTGCATATAACACACCGACCCGGGTGACGACGTGAACGCGATCAGGCCCTTTTCGTTGGCCAGCAGCAGAGGCGCGGCATGCCATGACGCCACATAGGCCGAACGCAAACCGACGTCGAGGACATCGGCCAGCTCAATCGGCTTCTCCCAGAACGGTTTCGGATTGACCAGGTCGTCATGGACCGCGGCGGCATTGTTGACCAACAGATCGAGCCGGCCGGCTTCGTCGGCGACCCGGCGGAACAGCGCGGCCACGGCTGCGTCGTCAGAATGGTCAACACGTACGGGGATGGCTCCATCACCCGGGTCGGTGACCGTTCTGCCGGTGACATACACCTGCCAACCGCACGCAATCAGCGCCGCGGCTATCCCGCGGCCTGCGCCGCGACTCGCTCCTGTGACGACGGCAACCGGCTTGTCCACGGGTACGAAGCTACCCGCCCGCTCGTCGCGCACCCCGGACCAGGCAACAGTCTCATCGCGGCGCGAACGCCGTCATATCGGTGCCCCGCTCGTACTCCGCCATCCAGGTGTCGGCCCACGCCGGCAGTGGCTGGTCAGTTGGGTTGTGATTGGGCATCTGGGACAACGCAAGTCGCCACACCATCTTCGCGAGGTCGCCGGTGGGCACCGCGTCGAACAGCGTTGCCGGACCGCCGCGCCGCACCTTGCCTCCCCGGCCGCCCGGGCCGCGGTACTTGAATTCGTCGACGATCATGCCGATCGACATCAATTCCTCTGCCGACGTACCTCGCGCCTCGAACGGTACGACCTCGTCGACGGTGCGCGCGATAGCTGCAGCCACTTCACCGATGTGCTGGAAGGTCTTCCGGACGTTCCGGACGCGGTACCACGGGTCGGGGCTGAGGTGCCGGTACAAGATGAGGCCCGAACTGCGGTGCTCGATCTCCTCCACGAAATGCCACGTCATCAGCGAGGCGACACGCCGGTCGGAGCCGCCGAACAACGAATCCCGGTTGTCGAGAATGACTTTGAAGAGCGGTGTGAACGTAGCTTCCAGATTCGCGATGTAAGCGGCGTGGTGCCAGGGCTGGTCACGTGGTGATCGAGCGTTCTATCAGTGTGACGGCATTGCCGACACCGTTCTCCGCGCGAATCTTCGCGCCGAGTTCGGCGGCCCGGTTGGCCATCGCCCGGTCGGTTACCGCCCGACGGAGGGCTGCCGCCAGGGCGTCGGCGGAGAGGTGGCGCTGCCGAATCGGCTCAGGAGCTACGCCGACGGCCTGCATTCGGCGGGCCCAGTACGGCTGGTCGGCGATGAACGGGCACACAACCTGTGGCCGGCCCGAGGCCAGAGCCGCGCCGGTCGTACCGCCGCCACCGTGGTGGACGACGGCCGCAACCCTGGGAAAAAGCCAGTCGTGCGGTGCCTGGTCCAGAACGAGGATCCGGCCGGCGTCGCTGTCGGCGTCGATGCCGCCCCACCCCGTGACGAGAACGACGCGGACCCCGGCGAGTCGGGCAGCTTCGATGACGGCGCGCCCGACTCGATCCGGCTGAGTACCAGCCATGCTGCCGAACCCGACGTAGACCGGAGGCTCGCCGGCGTCCAGGAACCTGCACAACGACGTCGGCGGAGTCCAGTCGTGCGCGGCCGGGAGGAACCAGTAACCGGTGGTATAGGTCCCGCTCGGGTATTCCAATGGCGTGGGCAGCACATGTCTGCTGAACGCTTGCAGCACCGTGGCCGGCCGGCCGTCCGGGGTACGCAGAGCGTCGTTCTGGTGCCGACGGCGGGGCAGCCCGAGCGTCTCCTCACGCCAGCGCCCACCGGCGCCGACGAGTGCCCGCAAGATCGGTTTGTTCAACTGATAACTCGCGCGATTGAACGCCTTCGGGATCTGAAACGGAACGAGCGGACTCGGGAACGACGCGGTGGGTACCCAACCCGGTTGCAGGCCGACCGCCACAGAGGGAACGCCCAGTTTCTCGGCGAGGTGTTGCATGGGCGAGTTGATCGCATGGACGACGACGTCGACGTCGGTTGTGGCCACCGCGGTCATCTCGTCGTACAGCTTCCGGAGCTCCGCTCTCGCCTGCCGTATCAACCGCATGGCGGTGAGCTTGCCTCGCAGGCCGCGATAGTTCGTCTCGATGGCCTCCCGGACTCTCGGATCGTCCATGCCGGTGTTCATGTCGTCCGACAGCGGAGCGAATGCGATGCCGTACGGCTCGGCGAGCGACGCCGAGGCATTCGGTGCGGCCAGCAGGGTCTCGTGCCCAGCCTCCCGCAGGGCGTAGGCCAACGCGGCATACGGCTGGACATCACCACGGGTGCCATGGCTGAGGATCAAGGCCTTCACCGGGGCGGGTTACCCGAAAACTGCGCCGAGTTCGTTACCATTCTGTGCAGCAATGTATTCCGCCCGCTGCCGAGAGGCAATGGTCGTGGATGCGGTCTGTCGTACGAGCCGGAGCAAGGCCAGTACGGTGCGGTGAGGAATGCGTCGAGCGCCGCCGCGTCAGCACACCACGACGCCGTCGACCGAATCGCCGTGCGTTGATCTCTTGAACACGCAGGGTAACGCGTGACACTGATATCCGCCGGCCGCGCGCGGTGGGAATGAGCACAGAAGCGCACACGTTGCCGCTGAGACCACGCACGAAAGTGAGAAACGGCTGTGTCAGTTGCACCTGCACACCTCCACCTGGCCGTCGCACTCGACGGCACGGGCTGGCATCCGGCTTCCTGGCGTGAGCTCGACGCCCGGCCGGCCGACCTGCTCAAACCCGGCTACTGGACTGATCTGGCCGTGCAGGCTGAACGCGGGCTCCTGGACTTCATCACCTTCGAGGACGGATTCACGCTGCAATCTGACCGCCCGTGGCGGGCCGACGACCGGACGGACCGGGCGCGTGGCCGGCTGGACGCGGTGCTGATCGCCGCCCGCGTGGCGCCCCGTACCCGTCATATCGGCTTGATCCCCACGGCGATCGTCACCCACACCGAGCCGTTTCACCTGTCGAAAGCCATCGCCACCCTCGACTATGTGAGCTCCGGCCGCGCCGGGATCCGGGTCCAGGTGTCGTCGCGGCGCGATGCGGCGGCGCATTTCGGTCGACGGGATTTCCCCGCGGACTCCCGCGCCCTGACTCAACAGCTGTTCGACGAAGCTGCCGACTACGTGGAGGTACTGCGGCGGCTGTGGGACAGCTGGGAGGACGACGCCGAGATCCGCGATGTCGCCACCGGACGGTTCATCGACCGAAACAAACTGCATTACATAGACTTTGAGGGCGCTCAGTTCTCGGTCAAGGGCCCGTCGATCACCCCACGGCCGCCGCAGGGCCAGCCGATCGTTGCTGCTCTCGGGCACGTCGATACCGCCTACCGCTTGATCGCCGGAAGCGCAGACATCGGCTTCATCACCCCGCACAGTGCCGCCGAGACCACGGCCATCACCGGCGAAATCGCCGCCCCCGTACAGGTATTCGTCGATCTGGTGGTTTTCCTCGGCGACACGGTCGCCGCGGCCGAGACCCGCAAGCAGCGTCTCGACAACCGGCTCGGCCGTGAATACCGCAGTGATGCCGAGGTTTTCGTCGGCACTCCCACAGATCTGGCCGACCTGCTGCAAGAGTGGCAGGCCGGCGGCGCGTCGGGTTTCCGGCTGCGGCCCGCCACACTCCCCCACGATCTGCTCCAGATCACCGACGCACTCGTGCCCGAACTGCAGCGCCGCCAGGCGTTCCCCAACACCTACGAGGCCACCACCCTGCGCGGGCTCCTCGGCCTGCCGCGCCCCACCAACCGGTACGCCACCGCCCAGGAATCCCGATGAGCAAGCCCGTCAAGCAAATTCACCTCGCCGCACATTTCCCCGGCGTCAACAACACCACGGTGTGGAGCGACCCGGCCTCGGGCAGCCACATCGAATTCGCGTCGTTCGTCCACTTCGCGCAGACCGCCGAGCGCGGCAAATTCGACTTTCTGTTCCTCGCCGAGGGACTGCGCCTGCGTGAGCAGAACGGTCAGATCTACGACCTCGACGTCGTCGGACGGCCCGACACCTTCACTGTGCTGGCCGCCCTGGCCGCAGTGACCGACCGCCTCGGCCTCGCCGGGACCATCAACTCGACGTTCAACGAACCCTACGAAGTGGCACGGCAATTCGCCTCTCTCGACCACCTCTCCGATGGCCGCGCCGCCTGGAACGTCGTCACGTCCTGGGATGCCTTCACTGGAGAGAACTTCCGTCGCGGCGGCTTCCTCGCCGAGGACCAGCGCTACGGACGCGCCGAGAGCTTCCTCGCCGCCTCCCACACCCTGTTCGACTCCTGGCACGGCGACGAGATCGTCGCCGACAAAGACCGCGGGGTATTCCTGTCCGACCCAGGCGCGGGCAAATTCTCCTATGCCGACGCCCATTTCGACATCGCCGGCCAGTTCAACGTCCCCCGTAGTCCGCAGGGCCGACCGGTGATCTTCCAGGCCGGCGACTCCGACCAAGGCCGCGACTTCGCGGCCCGCGCAGCCGACGCGATCTTCTCCCGGCACAGCACACTGCGGGCCGGCCAAGCGTTCTACAACGACGTCAAAGGACGGCTCGCGAAGTACGGCCGCCGTCACGACCAACTGCTGATACTGCCGGCCGCGACGTTCGTGCTCGGCGACACCGACGCCGACGCCGCCGACATCGCCCACGATGTCCGGCTGGCGCAGGTGTCACCGGCGACGGCCATCAAGTTCCTCGAACAGCTGTGGAACCGCGACCTGTCCGACCACGACCCCGACGGCCCGCTGCCCTCGGTGGATCCGATCGTCGGTGAGAACACCATCGCGCGGGGCCGGGCCAGTGTGCGGATGCACCGCGACCCGATCGCCGTCGCCAACGATTGGCGGGCCAAGGCCGAGGCGGAGAAGCTGACCACCCGTGAGCTGATCGTCGAGGTGACCGGGCGGCAGAACTTCATCGGGTCAGCGAGCACCGTCGCCGAGTCGATCAATCACCTGGTGCAGGCCGACGCCAGCGACGGGTTCATCCTGGTCCCGCACGTGACGCCGGGCGGTCTGGACCCGTTCGTGGACAAGGTGGTGCCGCTGCTGCAGGAGCGTGGCGTGTTCCGTGCCGACTACGAGGGAACCACCCTGCGCGACCATCTCGGCCTGGCCACACCGCACGTGTAACGCCTGACCGCCCAGCATGCACTGAGTTCGGTAACCATTGGTACGAACTCAGTAAGGATGTGGCGCTGATGAGCATCACTCACAAGTCGCTCACGACACGTGACCTCCACGTCGAATCCACCGCCAGGTCTGTAGGCGCGGTCCTGATGCGGTACGGACTCGTGCTGGTGATCGGGTGGATCGGATTGATGAAGTTCACCGCGTACGAGGCACACGCGATTGAACCGTTGGTGGCGAACAGTCCGCTGATGAGTTGGCTGTACGGGATCTTCTCGGTGACCATGTTCTCGACGCTGCTCGGGGTGTTCGAAGTCTCGGCCGCCGTGCTGCTGGCCGTCAAGCCGTGGCTGCCGCGGGCGTCGGCGATCGGCAGCGTGCTGGCCATCGGCCTGTTCATCGCCACCACCACCTTCTTGTTCAGCACCCCCGGCATAGGCGATGACGCCGCAGGCGGTTTTCCGATGCTGTCGGCAACGGGCCTGTTCCTCATCAAAGATGTGCCGCTACTGGGAATTTCGGTTTGGACCCTGGCCGATGCGTTGGCCGCCCGCCGGTCGAAAAATACTTGAACCGTTACGATTCAGCCGGATGAGCACCTCGGCGCAAGATGAAGCCGTCCTCGTCGCTGCGCTGCGCGCAGGTGACGAGGCAGCCTTCGCCGGTCTCGTCGACCGCCACGCGCCTGCCATGCTCCGGGTCGCTCGAGGGTATGTATCAACCTACGAGATGGCCGAAGACGTCGTCCAGGAAACCTGGATCGCACTGCTGAAGGGCATCGACAAGTTCGAGGGCCGATCATCGCTACGCACTTGGCTTTTCACGATCATGATCAATATCGCCAAGGCCCGCGGGGTGCGGGAGCGACGCAACACCGACCTGCAGGTCTTAGCGGCCACGGGCGGCACGGTGGACCCGGCCCGGTTCCGGGAGTCCGGCGACGAATGGCCGGGGCATTGGAAGGAGCAGGAGGCGCCTGCACCGTTTCCCGATACCCCGGAAGGCTCGGTCCTCAGCGACGAACTGATCGGCGTCGTCCGCCGCCAACTCGACAAACTTCCGGCCCGGCAACGCGATGTGGTGACCCTGCGCGATGTGCTCGGTTTCGACTCCGCCGAGGTCTGCGAACTACTCGACATCACCGCCGCCAATCAGCGGGTGCTGCTGCACCGGGGCCGGGCAACGGTGCGGCAGGTGCTTGAGGACTATCTGAAGGAGACAGCGTGAACTCGGGAATTGAGTCGATGGCCTGCAACGAGCTGGTCGAATTGGTGACGGCCTACCTCGAGGGTTCGCTCGATCTGGACACCAGAGCACGCTTCGACGCCCACCTGCTCGAATGCGACGGCTGCGAGAACTATCTGCAGCAACTGCGGGCCACCGCCGCCACCCTCGGACGGGTTGCTGCTGACGATCTGGACCCGGCATTCCGGGCTCGGTTGCTTGACGCGTTCCGCGACTGGCGCTGATGGCCTCAAGGTTCGATTCGGACGTGCGCGGGAGCTACGGGACAATCGTCGGCAATATGAGTGAAAGCGACGGTTCTCCCAGCCGACGGCCCCACATCGTGCGGCTCGCGGTGTTCGCGGCATTTCTGCTCGGGTTGTTCTACCTGGTCGCCGTTGCAGGCGTCGTCGATGTCGAGGAGATCCGCGGCGCGGTCGCGGCCACGGGGCCTGCGGCACCGGCGGCTTACGTGGTGGTGTCGGCCTGCCTGGGTGCGCTGTTCGTGCCCGGGCCGCTGCTGGCCGCAGGCAGCGGCGTGTTGTTCGGCCCGGTTCTGGGGACTTTCGTCACGCTGGGTGCGACGGTCGGGACGGCGACGATCGCCAGCCTCATCGGCCGTCGGGCGGGCCGAGACAGCGCCCGGGCTCTGCTCGGGACGGAACGCGCCGACCGGCTTGACCGTCAGATCGAACGGGGCGGGCTGTGGGCCGTCGTCGGACAACGGTTCGTCCCGGGCATCTCCGACGCGCTCGCCTCGTACGCCTTCGGCGCGTTCGGGGTTCCGTTGTGGCAGATGGCCGTCGGCGCCTTCATCGGGTCGGTGCCGCGCGCATTCGTCTACACCGCACTCGGCGCATCGATCGGCGATCTGTCAGCACCGCTGGCGTACACGGCGATCGGGGTGTGGTGCGTGACCGCCGTGATCGGGGCGTTCGCCGCGCACCACGGCTACCGGTCCTGGCGTAACCGCGATCGCGCCCCGGAGCCCACCCCGTAGACGGCTACTTCCCGAAGCCGGCGTTACGTAGTGCGTCGGCCATCGACCCGGTGGGCTGGCTGGATTCCCGACGGCCGGAGTTCTTGGGGCGATTCTGGTTTCGCCGATCTCCCTTGCCCTGGTTTCCGCCGTCACGCTTTGGGCTGTTCCCGCGGTCCTGGCGCTTGCCGGCTTGCGGGTCGTCATTGAGACGCAGGGTCAGCCCGATCCGTTGGCGGTCCACGTCTACCTCGAGGACCTTCACTCGGACCACCTGACCGGACTTCACGACCTCGTGCGGGTCGGACACAAACCGATCGGCCATCGCCGAGACGTGCACGAGGCCGTCCTGGTGCACGCCCACGTCGACGAATGCGCCGAAGGCCGCGACGTTGGTCACCACGCCTTCGAGCACCATGCCGGGTTTCAGGTCACCGACCTTCTCGACACCGGCGGCGAACGTGGCCGTCGAGAACGCAGGCCGCGGATCGCGTCCCGGCTTCTCGAGCTCGGCGAGGATGTCGGTCACGGTGGGGATGCCGAACTGGTCGTCGGCGAAGTCGGCGGGCTTGAGCGACCGCAACGCCCGCTCGTCGCCGATGAGTTCGGCCAGGGTGACGTTCGAGCGATCCAGGATGCGCCGGACCACGGGATATGACTCGGGGTGGACACCGGAAGCATCGAGCGGATCCTCCCCGCCCCGAATCCGCAGGAAGCCTGCGCATTGCTCGAATGCCTTGGGGCCCAGCCGGGGAACCTTCAACAGGGCCTTGCGGCTGCGGAAGGCGCCGGAGCTCTCGCGGTGCGCGACGATGGCCTCGGCCAACGATTCGGTGACCCCGGAGACGCGAGCGAGCAGCGGCACCGACGCCGTGTTGAGGTCGACGCCGACCGCGTTCACGGCGTCCTCGACCACGGCGTTGAGGCTGCGGGCCAGCGAGCCCGGCGTCACGTCGTGCTGGTACTGCCCAACCCCGATCGACTTCGGGTCGATCTTCACCAGTTCGGCCAGCGGATCCTGCAGCCGTCGTGCGATCGAGACCGCGCCGCGCAGCGTCACGTCGAGGTCGGGCAACTCGTGCGAGGCGTACTCGGAGGCCGAGTACACTGACGCGCCCGCCTCGCTGACCATGGCTTTGACCGGGGCCTTGGCCCCCGCCGTTCGGATGTCGGCGATGAGTTCGGCGGCGAGCGCGTCGGTCTCGCGGGACGCCGTGCCGTTGCCGACGGCGATCAACTCGACATTGTGCCGCGCGACCAGCGCCGCCAGCGTCGCCTTGGCCTGATCCCATTGCTTCTGCGGCTGGTGCGGGAAGATCGCGCAGGTGTCGACGACCTTGCCGGTGGCGTCGACGACGGCCACCTTGACCCCGGTGCGGAAGCCCGGGTCCAACCCGAGGGTGGTGCGGGTACCGGCCGGCGCGGCCAGGAGCAGATCTTTGAGGTTGCGAGCGAACACCGCCACCGCGTCTTCCTCGGCGCGTTGGCGCAGCCGGATGCGGGCGTCGACCGAGGCGGAGATCATCAGCTTGGCGCGCCACGCCAACCGGACGGTCATGGCCAGCCATGGTGTCGCGGGGGCTTTCGAGGTCATATCGACACCGAGGGACTGGGCGATCATGGCCTGATACGCCTCGTCGTCACCGCCGTCGAAGGTGAGTGACAGCGCCTCTTCCTTCTCGCCGCGCAGGACGGCGAGCACCCGGTGTGACGGCATGTTCTCCAGAGGCTCGGAGAACTCGAAGTAGTCGCGGAACTTCTGTGCGGCTGGGCTTTTCGCAGCCTCATCTGACAACGGTGCGGTGCGCAGGGCGCCGTCGGCCCAGAACTTCTCCCGGGTGGCACCGACCAGTTCGGCGTCCTCGGAGACCCGCTCGATGATGATGTGCCGCGCGCCCTCCAACGCTGCGGCCGCGTCGGCGACGTCGTCGTTGAGGAACTTCCCGGCCGCCTCGTCGGGAACCACGGTCGGATCGGCCAGCAGCCGGTCGGCCAAGGGCTCCAGGCCTGCCTCACGGGCGATCTGCGCCTTGGTCCGCCGCTTCGGCTTGTACGGCAGGTATATATCTTCGACCCTCGACTTCGTCTCCGCCGCCATCAGCGCGGCGCGCAGCTCGTCGGTCAGCTTGCCCTGCTCCTCGATGGAGGCCAGGACCGCGTTACGACGCTGGTCGAGCTCACGCAGATAGCCGAGACGCTCCTCCAGCGTGCGCAGTTGACCGTCGTCGAGGCTGCCCGTGACCTCCTTGCGGTACCGGGCGATGAACGGAACGGTCGAGCCCTCGTCGAGCAGCCGGACGGTAGCAATCACCTGCCCCTCGCCCACAGCGAGTTCTTCAGCCAGGCGGGCGGTTACGGACTTCACGGCACTGACGTTCTGAGTCACGTCGGAGGACCCTACCGAATCCGACCGACAACCCGCGGTCACCACGAACTGTGTGTCCGGCCACGAAAAAACGGCCCCGGATGACTCCGAAGCCGTCTTGTCTGATGGTGGTCCCGGCTGGTTTCGAACCAGCGACCTTCCGCGTGTGAGGCGGACGCTCTCCCACTGAGCTACGAGACCGGGGAACGACGTCGAAGACTAGCACGGTTGACCCGGCGGCCAGAATTGCCATCCCTGCGACCGGCTGGCCCGGGTCCTCAAACGCCGTTTTTGGCCGCCCGTTCCCCTCCCGTCATGGGGATTTGTGTCCCTGTACCTCGGTGGACTAATGTTCTGCTTCGCGACGGGCGACGATCTCGCCCGTGGCGCGCGGATGTAGCGCAGTTGGTAGCGCATCACCTTGCCAAGGTGAGGGTCGCGGGTTCGAATCCCGTCATCCGCTCGAAGGTGCAATGGCATCAACCCCAGCGGTGGAGTGGCCGAGTGGTGAGGCAACGGCCTGCAAAGCCGTGCACACGGGTTCGATTCCCGTCTCCACCTCCAAGCATGTTTTCGACCGGCGCGATTAGCTCAGCGGGAGAGCGCTTCCCTGACACGGAAGAGGTCACTGGTTCAATCCCAGTATCGCGCACCATTATTTTTGCAGTTCAGAGCCGTGGCGGGGCACCGCCCACCGGTAGCCTGTTCATAGATTCTGCTCTAGCCACCGAATCCCTGGACCGGTCTATGCACCCAGCGACTCAACAACGATTACGTCTGTCGGATGGAACGGAACTCGCCGTCACGACGGCGGGCGATCCCACAAATCCAGCCTTGCTCCTCCTTCACGGATTCCCGAGTTCCGCGCGAACCTTCCGAAAAATCATTCCGGTTCTCGCGGAGACGGTTCACGTGATCGCGCCCGACCTCCCCGGCTTCGGCCACTCCGATGTGCTGCCTTCTCCGTCCTTCTCGGCGATGAGCGCTGTGATTTCCGAGATGCTCGACCGCTATTCCGTCGGGCCGCGCTACGTCTATCTGCATGATTACGGGGCGCCCGTCGGCCTTGAAATCGCCATGAGCGCACCCGAGCTCGTCTCCGGTCTGATCATCCAGAACGCGAATGCGCACAGGACAGGATTCGGGCCGGGGTGGAACGACACCCTCGCCTACTATTCGCAGCCCACGCCGCAGAACGAGGCTGCGGCCACCGCGCATCTGACGTTCGAGGGGATTCGCGACCAATACATTGCCGGAGTCCCGCCGGAAGTGGCCGCCCGGATCGACCCGAACGTTTGGGCGCAGGATTGGCGGGTGATGAACCTGCCGGGGCGGATGGACACCCAGCGGGCGCTGGTCGCTGACTACGCCAACCACGTGGCACGGTTCGATGAAATCGCGGACTATCTCGAGTCCCGGCAGCCGCCGGCGTTGATGGTCTGGGGCCGTCATGATGCCTTCTTCGACATCGCCGAAACCCTGTCGTGGATGCAGGCTCTGCCGCGAATGGAAGCTCATGTCCTCGACGGCGGACACTTCCTCTTGGAGACGCACGCGGCACGGGCAGCAGCGCTGATGGCGGAGTTCATCAAGCGGACTGAATCGGAAGCTCGCCGGATGACGGAATCCCCCTGAGCGCGAACTACCGACATCTTGGCGAGAATCCTTCTGCTGCAATCACTTCCATGGCGGGTCTAGCGACAACCCCTGGTGTCGAGGAGGGAGCAGCCCAAGATGGGGCCGCGGTTGTCGGGTGGAGGGTTCGGGCCGTCCCAGATGGTCAGGGAAACGTTCCCCTGGCCCCAGTTCACGGTGTAGAAGGTGTGGCAGACATTCCAGTCCCAATTCGGTGGACCTGGGGAATTGAACGGGCCACCGGGCCCGCCACCAGGGTCGTCCCCCGGGCACCACGTGTAGGGCCCGGAAGGCGGTGCCGCCTGGGCCGCACCAGCAGCCAGGCCTAAGCCGGCCAGGCTAAGACCGCTATACGCGATCAGGGTCATTGCGAACCGCGAAAGTCGGAACATGTGTGTTCCCTTCATGAGGCCGGTGCCAGTCGGCATTACGCTTGTGGGGACATTTTCGAGTCCGCCGAGCACGCTCGGATGGGGTAGTCGACTACCTCATTTCTCGGTGACGTACGGGCACCGCGACAAGGTGCGCGCCGGTACAAGCGGCATACCAAGGCAGCGGTAGAGTCGGGCGTGCCCAGGATCAGCGCTTCGTCCGTCGAGGAGCACCGCGAGCAGGTCCAACAGCGGGTCTTCGACGCCTTCGCCACGCTGATGTCCGACCACAGCTTCGACGCGATCACGATGGCAAAGCTCGCTGCGGTCGCCGGCATCGGGCGAACCGCGATTTATCACCACTTCGCCGACAAGGAAGCGGTCGTAGTCGCGTTCGCATCCCACGAGACGAGTCGCTATCTGGATGGGCTGCGGGCTGCGTTGGCCGAAGCCGGCGATCCGGTCAGCCGCCTCGCGGTCTATATCCGGCATCAACTCGACGCCGGTCAGCAGTTCCACATGGGGCTGGGAATGCAGCTGTACGGCGCCCTGTCGGAGGGCACGATGCTGGCGATCCGTGAGCACGTGGTGGTGGTCGAAGACGTGTTGCGGGAGATCTTGAGCGACGGTGTGGCCGTACGGCAATTCGTCGTCGAGGACGAGGCCGCGACCATGTCGTTGATTCATGCGTGTCTCGCGCCACGCCACCTCCCGGTGGCGGCGATCGAACGATTCGTCCTGCGTGCGCTGGGTGCCAAACCGTAGGACCCCACGACCGGCGCGGCGGTGTTAGATTTTCTGACAGGTTGTCGGCATCATGTTGACAACCTGTCGTCAAACCACATGGAGCCAAGCATGCCGTTGAGCGCCGCCGCTGTCCCCCAGGCCATCCGAGCCTTGTCCGTCGCAATGCGAGAGGACTCGAGAACCGAGCACGCCGCCGCCGAGCAGTCGTCGTTCATGTCGGAACTGCTCGCCGGGCGGGTCAACGCCGAGGGCTACGCCGATTACCTCGTGCGGTTGCGCGCGGTGTATCGCGCATTGGAGGATGCCGTGCGCGCGCGCCGGGACGACCCGGTGGTCGCCGTCGTGTACGACCCGGAGCTGGAGCGCTTGGCCGCCATCGACGCCGACCTCGATCACTGGGCGCCCAGCTCCGCGCGCGAGCTGAATTCCCCTGCGGCACATGACTACTGCGCCCGGATCACCGGGGCGACGTGGGGCGGCGCGCTTCTCGCCCACCACTACACCCGCTACCTTGGCGACCTCTCCGGCGGCCAGGCCATCGGTCGCATACTCGACCGCACGTTCGGCCTCGCGGGCGCCGGCCTGGCGATTTACGACTTTCCGGTACGGGCCAAGCCCTACAAGGACGCCTACCGCGCCCGCCTCGACGGACTGGGCCTCGACGGCGACGAGATCGACCGCGTGGTCGATGAGGTGAAAGTGGCGTTCGGCCTGAACCAGGCATTGTTCGACGAACTCACCGACAACCTGCCTGCATACCGTCGCTGAGCAGATCCACATCGGCGTAGAAAACAACGCACCCGCAAATTTCGGTAAGTTAGCTTATGCTAACCACACTTTGCTGAGTCAGTCTAGGAATCTATCGAGAGGAGACGGGGATGACCGCACCGGTATGGATGGCCCTGCCGCCCGAGGTGCATTCGACCCTGCTCAGCAGCGGGCCGGGCCCCGGACCGCTCCTGGCGGCCGCAGGCGCCTGGAGCTCGCTCAGTACCGAATATGCTTCGGCCGCAGCTGAACTCAGCACCGTGCTGGGGACAGTGCAGGCCGGCGCGTGGGAGGGGCCGAGCGCCGAACGGTACACCGCAGCACATGTGCCCTACCTGGCGTGGCTGGCGCAGACGAGCGCATCCAGTGCCGGCGTAGCAGCTCAAATCGAGACCGCGGCGGCGTCCTACAGCGCAGCCCTGGCGGCTATGCCGACTCTTGCCGAGCTCGCGGCCAACCGCACCACTCTCGGTGTCCTGGTGTCGACCAACTTCTTCGGCATCAACACCATCCCCATCGCGGTCAACGAGGCGGACTACATGCGGATGTGGATCCAGGCCGCAACCACGATGACGGTCTACCAGGCGACCTCCGAAGTAGCGTTGACAACGGCGCCGCAGTCCACCCCCGCACCGATGGTTCTCGCACCCGGCGTCGGCGAAACAAGCTCGGCGGCAGTCACTTTGATGCAGACGTCGGCGCAGGCGCGGGCAATGGAGTCGGGCCTTGCCCTGACCTTCGAAGATCCCATCGAGAAATGGCTCGCCGAGAACTCCGAGCATTTCCACGGGATGTATGTGCAACTCAAGGAGTTGATCCTGGAGCCTTGGAGGATTCCCCAGATCCTCGCCGAGATCATTGCCGACCCGTCGTTGCTGTTCACGACATATATCAACGTGTTCTTCCTCGGTGCGTACTCGGCAGTCTTCGCCCTGCTCGGGACTCCGCTCTATGCCGCGGTGATCGGCGCGGTGTCCCCTGCCATGCTCGGCCTGCTCGGCATCATCGGCCTTGCGCAGAACTACAACATCCCGATCGATGCACCCGCGCCCGCCGCGGTCAATCAGCCCACCGAACCGGCCGCGGTAGCCCCGATATCCGGCTCCCCGAGCACCGTCGCCAGCGCACCGGCACCCACGTCTCCCGCGCCGACATCCACCGCCGCTGCACCGGCGCCGGCCCCCACCCCGGCGGTCACCGGAGCCGAGACCGCCGGCTATGCGGTCGGCGCCGGTCCCGGTTTCGGATTCGGCCCGACGATGCGCAGCAGTGCTGCCGATGTGTCACATGCCTCGAGCAGCGCCGCGGCGTCGGCGACGGCCGCGGCGTCGGCTGCCTCTCGCAGCAAGGCGAAGAGCCGCAAGCGACGCGGCGCCGACGTCAAAGAGCATGGCTACCGCTACGAGTACATGAGCATGGATGACGGGGCCGCCTCGCTGCCGCAGGAACACGCCGCCACCGCCGCCTCACACAAGGGCGCCGGAAATCTCGGATTCACCGGCACCGCAGCCAAAGCCACCGTCGCCAACCCGGCGGGGCTGACCACCCTGGCCGACGATTCGTTCGGCAGCGGTACGACGGTCCCGATGATGCCGGGCACCTGGATTACTGAACCCGAGGCGACCCCGTCCGACGACTGACCTCGCAGCACGTTGAACTCTGTTGAACCTGTGAGCATTTCGTGAGAATCGCGGAGAATCGGCGGTCTCCGCTCTCTTATCGCACCACCTGCTGGCACTGTGGGGATTCGTCCATCGGTTGCAAGGGAGCCGCGCGTGACCTGCGAAACCACGACTACCCCCACCGAGGCTCCCACCTGGGCGGACACCCTGCCGCACTTCTCCGTCAGCGAGAAGGGAAACCGCATCACCGCGCCGCCCCTCAACACGCCGGGGATGTTCGGCTTTGTCGCTGTGGTGACGTTTGTGCTGTGGATGCCGTCCGCAATCGGCACCGCGGTTTTCTTTCACGGTGTGAGTGAGCACAACCCGCCGGCGGCGTGGCAGTGGGTTCTCACCATCCTGTACACCTTTCTGCCGACAATGCTCATCGGCCTCACCGCCGACGCGGCCCGCGACAGATTCGGTCAGC
This sequence comes from Mycolicibacterium sp. XJ870, assembly GCF_053483975.1. Classification (NCBI taxonomy): domain Bacteria; kingdom Bacillati; phylum Actinomycetota; class Actinomycetes; order Mycobacteriales; family Mycobacteriaceae; genus Mycobacterium; species Mycolicibacterium sp. XJ870. The sequence continues at coordinate 1,703,681 of NZ_JBEFTI010000001.1, read as the reverse complement.
GAGCCACAGCGAACCGTATTGCCGCGATCCCCCCGTTCGCCGGAGTCGCTGTCGGGCTGTTGATCGTGGCGCTGTGGGTCGGCGGTTTCCGCGGCGGGGTGATCGCTTTGGCCAGCGTCGCAAGTTCGGTCGGCGCGGGAATCGCCACGATAGCTGCGTGGGCGGGCATCCGGTACACCCGAAAGCGTCAGGCGTGGATGGCCGCGATGCGCCAGTACGGCAAGCGATCACCCGGTGCCCTCCGCGACGTCACCTTCCTCGAGCAGTGGAACGACAGCCAGCCTCTGTTCAGGGTGATCGTGGAGTACACCACCGAATCCGGCGCGCGACGGGCCACCGCCAACATGGTCACCACCACGAAGCGGGTACCGCGCCCCGGGACGGCCGTGGTGGTCATGCGCGCACCGCATGATCCGCACGGCGAGGTACTGATCGAACTCGACTTCACCAAACAGCCCAAGTTCGACCGCAACTCTGCGAAATACTCGCAGCCGACCGGGGACTAACCCCGCTTGGCGAGCTCCCGCAGCACCAGATCCGTAGTGCCCCAATCCATGCACTTGTCGGTGACCGACTGGCCGTAGGTCAGTGGCCGCGCCTCGGGCGCCTGCGCCCCGGCGACGAGGAAGCTCTCCAGCATCACACCGCTGACCGGCAGCCCGTCCCGCACGAGCTGCGCAACCTCTGCTGCGACGCCGGCTTGCCGGACATGGTCCTTGCCGGAATTGGCGTGGCTGCAGTCGATCACGACCCGGCCCGGCAATCCGGCCGCCGTCAGCTTGGCCGCGGCATCATGCACTGAATCGCCGCCGTAGTTCGGCCCGTCGGTGCCGCCGCGCAGGATCACATGGCAGTCCTCATTGCCCTCCGTGGTCACCAAGGCACCGCGCCCCATGTCGTCCATGCCGAAGAAGACGTGCTGAGCTGCAGCAGCCTTCACGCCATCGACCGCCACCTGAATGTTGCCGTCGGTGCCGTTCTTGAAACCGACCGGCATCGACAGTCCCGACGCCAACTGGCGGTGCACCTGCGATTCGGTGGTGCGAGCGCCGATCGCGCCCCACGCCACCGCGTCGGCGATGTACTGCGGGCTGGTCGGTTCCAGGAACTCACAACCCACCGGAAGGCCGATGTCGATGATATCGAGCAGCAGTTGACGGGAGATCCGCAAGCCACGGGCCACGTCGAAGGTGCCGTCCATGCCGGGATCGTTGATCAGGCCCTTCCAGCCGATGGTGGTGCGAGGCTTCTCGAAGTACACGCGCATCACGATCTTGAGCTGATCTTTCAGCTCGTCGGCGACCTTCGCCAGACGGCTGGCGTAGTCCAGCGCGGCCGCGGGGTCATGCACCGAGCAGGGTCCCACCACGACCAACAGCCGATCATCGCGACCGGCCAGGATGTCGGCGACCTCATCGCGGTCGCGGGCCACCCGCTCAGCACGGCGGGCGCCCAGCGGGAACTCGCTGAGCACGTCATGCGGGCTGGGAATCGCGCTGAAACTGCGGATTCGCCGGTCGGACGTCGCGGGCGGGGTGGCGATCTGCGCCAGATTCATGTTCAGGTGCCTTTCCTGGTGACGGGCACCTGTATCAACTCCGGCGCCCTTGAATGACAAAAGGCAGCGACCTGATGGTCACTGCCTGGGCTCCGGGTGGATGCGCGCTTAGTGCAGCGCTTTATCGGCTCCGCCCGGAGCCTCGATAAAGCGCCAATAGCCGGCACGCACACCGATAGTCACGGCGGCCAGGCTACACCACCGCGCGCGGCCGCCCACAATCGGCTCGTTCACAAGGTGCGTTTGTGACCGAGGTTACGATCCGAGCCATGCCGCTCACTGCCCGGATGCCCGAGTTGGCAGCCTTCGAGGTGCTGCTGGCGATCGCGCGCACCGGCAGCCTCGGCGCGGCGGGCCGTGAACTGGGCCTGACGCAGCAAGCGGTGTCGTCCCGGCTGGCCTCGATCGAGGCGCAGACGGGTGTACGGCTGGTGCAGCGCAGCACGCGAGGGTCGCGGCTGACGCCGGCCGGAATGGTCGTCGCCGAATGGGCCGATCAGTTGCTCGATGTGGCACGGCGCGTCGACGCCGGACTCGCGGCGATGCGTAACGAAAGCACCAAGCGCATCACCGTCACAGCCAGCCTGACGATCGCCGAACAACTGATGCCCCGCTGGCTGGTATCCCTGCAGGCCGACGCGCAGCGGCGAGGCGCACCTGCTGCGGAGGTGATTCTCACCGCCGCCAACAGCGATCAGGTGATCACCGCAGTGCGCGACGGCTCCGCCGATCTGGGCTTCATCGAATCTCCCGGTACGCCAAGAGGTTTGCACAGCCGCGTGGTGGCGCACGACGAACTGGTGGCGGTCGTGCCACCGAACCACAAGTGGGCCCGCCGTTCGGCCCCGGTCAGCCCGACCGAGCTCAACAACACCCCGCTGGTATCGCGGGAAATCGGTTCCGGCACCAGGGATGCGCTGACCGCAGCGCTGCGCAACGTGCTGGGAGATGCGACACACCAGGCAAATCCGGCGATCGAGCTGTCGTCGGCTACCGCGATGCGGGCCGCGGTCCTGGCCGGCGCCGGTCCGGCGGTGATGAGCCGACTCGCGGTCGAGGACGATCTGACCATGGGCCGGCTGCACGCTGTCCCGATCGCCGAGCTGGATCTTCAGCGCGAACTGCGCGCCATCTGGCTGGGTGGGGGCCGCACCCCTCCCGCAGGAGCAGTGCGTGATCTGCTCAGCCACATCGCCGCCGGCCGTTGACTTCGCGCGACCTCAGCCCCGCAACAGCCGGCCCGACAACACTCCGCGGAAGGTGTGCGAGGCGACGGTTGCCCATGCCGCCAGCAGCAGGACATACAGCGCCACCGCCAGCCAGGACACCGCAAGCGCCCCCGTCGCCACACCCAGTGCAGACGCCCCGGTGACACACGTGCCGACGGGAAACGTGAAGCTCCACCACGTCAGCGTGAACGACAGCCCGCGCCTCGCGCCGTGCACGGTCAGTGCGGCCGCAAGGCAGAACACGAATGCGCCGAACCCGCCCATCACCAACCCGTACACGACGCCGAAGGCGTGCAAAGCCGACAAGGTCGCCGGATCGGTCAACACCGAACCGGCATGTGCGGGCAGCAGATTGGCGGCGGTGATCGATTGGCCGACAACGCCGAGCGCGATCCAGACCGTGGGAATCGCCTGCACCTCGGCAATTCCGCCGTGCACCAACCGCGAGTACACCATGGTCATGGTGATCAGGCCGGCCAGCAGGCTCAGCCCGAACATCGCGTAACACGCCACCAGCAGCGTCATCCCCGCCTGTCCGACGGCCAGGTGTGCCAGGAGCAACGAACCCGTGGAGGCTGAGACCATTGGCGGGACCACCGGCATCATCCAGGCCGGCACCGCGTCCACCTGGGCGTGATCGTGACCGGTGATCATCGCGAACGGAAGCCACACGCTCACAACCAATCCCAACACCGTGCCGGCGATCCACAGCGCCACCCCGACGGCCAGTGCCGCCGGCTCTCCGATGACGCTCGGCCCGAGCAGCATCGCCCCTGCGCCGACCGTAAGCAATGCCATCGCGGGCGCACCGTAGAACTGACCCATCACATGATGCGCGGCATAGGCTTTGGCCTGCTCGCGGTGACAAATCCAGTGCACGACGAACGCCCCGGTCAGCGCGACCAACACAACCGCGGCGAGAAGCCAGACGACGGTGGCGAATTCATGCAGGCCGGGCACATGCACCGGAAGGGTGGCTGCCGCGGTAGCGACGATGCCCGTGCCCATCACCGACGCGAACCAGTTGGGCGTGATGTGCCGGAACGTCACGCCGGTGCGGTCCAGTTCGGTGTAGAGCGCGGTGTGGAATGGCCGCGGGGCGACGAATGTGCTCACCTGGTCAATGCTGGTGGTTCGACGCCGGCCCCGGTAGCCGTCACCGCCTTGTGGCGTCACAAGGCGCTCTTGTGAGCGAGCGCCGTCGCCCTACACGTAGCGGCTGCGGCCCGCGAAGGCGCCGGCCACCATCTGCACCAGGTAGACGACCAACACCATGGTCCATGGCGCGGTCCAGCCGCCGGTGACTTCGTGTAGCAGCCCGAACAGGAAGGGGCCCACCCCGGCGAGCAGATAACCGAAACCCTGCACCATGCCGGAAAGCTGCGCGGTGTCCTCGGCGTTGCGGGCGCGCAACGCAATCACGGTGAGCGCCAACGAGAACACGCTCATTCCGAGCCCGACCAGCACAGTCCACAGCAGCGGTGCCGCCCCGGGATCGATCAACAAACCGATCATCCCGGCGAAGCCGATCACGCCCAGAACCACGATCCAACCGCTCTGATGCTTCTGCCGAGCCGCCAACGGCGAGATGAACAGGCTGATCGGCACCGCCAGCACGGACGACAACCCGACCAGCAATCCGGCGTCGCCCTTGCTCACGCCGTTGTCGATGAACACCTCAGGCAGCCAGCCCATCACCACGTAGGCCAGAAATGCCTGGCAACCGAAGAACAGGGTGACCGTCCAGGCCAGTGGGCTGCGCAGCATCGAGCGAGCCCGGCCGGCAGTCGAGGGTCCTGTTGCGTGGGCATCGTTGATACCGCGCGCCGCGACAAGCCAGAACGCCAGCGCCAGGACCGCCAACGCGGCCCAACTGCCCAGCGCCCAGCGCCATCCGCCGAGGGCCGATTCCAGCGCCGGGGTCACAGCGGAGCCGAGTGCCCCGCCGCCTTGCAGGGCTGCCGTGTAGATGCCGGTCATCAAACCGATCTGGGCCGGGAACGAGCCCTTGATCACCACCGGAATGAGCACGTTGACCAAGGCGATGCCGGCCGTGGCCACCAAGGTGCCACCGATCACCACGTACGGGCCGTCGAGCACCCGCAGCAGCAGGCCGACACTGAGAACGACCATCGCCACCGATATCGCATGACCGAGGCCGATTCGCCGCGCCATCCACGGTGCGCCCAATCCGGCGGCGGCGAAACACAGCCCGGGAAGTGTGGTCAGCGCGCCGGCCCAAACGGCCGAAGCCCCGAGCGATTCGCGCATGTCGCCCAACAGCGGCCCGACGCTCGTGATCGCCGGGCGCAGGTTGAGGGCGGTGAGCACCACGGCGACGACGAGCAGAGCCCCGCCCGCGGCCATCGCACCCGGACGCAGCTCTGTGGCGCCGTCGAGCTCGAGTTCGAGATCGTGCTCGTAGCTGTCGTGTGCATCCACGCGCGCGTTCCGGTTCACTCAGCTAGGGTGCCATACATCCCATGATTGGATGAAAGGGTTTTCACGTGCCGCTCGTCACTACCCGACGCACCGGGCTTGTCGACCAGGTGATCGATCAACTGCGCGCGCTGGTCAGCTCCGGCGAATGGTCTGTCGACGCGAGGATTCCCACCGAATCCGAATTGGTCGACGCGCTCGGCGTCGGACGTAACACCGTGCGTGAAGCAGTCCGCGCCCTGGCCCACAGCGGCATCCTGGAGGTACGCCAGGGCGATGGCACCTACGTGCGCGCCACCAGCGAGGTATCGGGCGCCCTGCGCCGGTTGTGTGGATCGGAACTGCGCGAGGTGCTGCAGGTACGACGATGCCTTGAGGTGGAGGGTGCCCGGCTGGCCGCCGCGGCCCGCACCGAACAGGATCTGGCCGGGCTGCGTACCTACCTCGACCGCCGCGACACCACCGACCGCAACGAATTCGCCCGCACCGACACCGAGTTTCACCTCGCCGTGGTGCGCGCCTCGCACAACAGCGTGCTGATCGAGCTCTACCGCGGACTCATCGAGGCGATCACCGCCAGCGTCGCCACCGCCAGCACCATGCCGACGGGAATGTTCCCGCACGACGGCTTGGTCGACGCGATCGCCGCCGGCGACGTCGAGCGGGCCGGCCACGAAGCAGGCGGCTTCCTCGACGAATTGCTGGCACAGAACCCGGCCAAGGACTGCTGAGCCCGTGCACCCCTGATCAGAACGGGGCGTCTTCCATCCGGGATCGCCGGAACGGCAGCCGCAACAGCAACCGCGCGCCGCCGAGCGGGCTCGCTTCCAAAGATGCTGAGCCGCCGTGCAATTCGGCTTGCTGCGCGACCAACGCCAGGCCCAGACCGGACCCTGAGCGGGATGCGGTCGATCCGCGGGCGAACCTCGCGAACACCTCGGCGCGCTCCATCTCGGGCACCCCGGATCCGTTGTCGTCGACCACGATCTGCACGTCGTCTGCGGAACTGACCGCACTGAGCCTTATTTCGGTGGCGCCGCCATGTTTGACGGCGTTGGCGATGGCGTTGTCGATCACCAGCCGCAACCCGGCAGGCATTCCCAACATCAGCACGGTCGGCGACGGCATCAGCGAGGCGCGCAGGCCCGGATAGGTGTGGAGGGCATCGTGGGCGGCCCGATCCAACAGTTCGGTGACGTCCATGGGCACGAAGTCCTCGATGGTCGTCAACTCCCCTTGCGCAAGGCGCTCCAACGCCGTGAGCGTGGCCTCGATGCGGGTCTGGGTGCGCATGACGTCGCCGATCACCTCCTGGCGCTGGTCGGCGGTCATGTCCAGGGTGTAGAGCACTTCGAGGTTGGTGCGCATCGCGGTCAACGGCGTCCGCAGCTCATGGGAGGCGACCGCGGCGAAGTCACGGGCCGATTCCAGGGCAGCCTTCGTACGCTCCTGCTCATTGCCGATCCGGGCGAGCATGCCCTCCACGGCCTCGGCGATCTCCACCGCCTCCCGCACGCCGCGCACCTGCACCTCGTCGGGGTTGGACTGGGCGTTGATGGCGCGCGCCTGCTGCGCCAGCAGTCGGAACGGGTTGATCATCACCAGCGAGATGACCCAGCCCACGACGATGGTGCTGCCGATGACACCGGCACAGATCAGGACCACCCGAAGGTGCAGTTCGTCGATCCGGCGTTGGGTTTCGGCCAGTGGAGCGCCCAGCGCGATCGAGGCCGGCCCCGCGTTGAAGGTCCGGACGCGATACTCGACGCCGTCGATGGTGGTGTCGGCGTAGCCGTTGTCGAGTTGCGGCAACACGATGTCGCTGGGCACCGAGACGGTGACTCCGCCGATGCGCGCGGTGCGCACCAGCCCACCGTCGTCGGGGGCGGATTCGTCGGCGGTGACTTTGGGATTGTTGAGCAGGGTGCCCACGTCGCCCAGGCTGCTCAGCGAGTCCAGCCGGCGGTCGAGCTGGCTGTATTGATCGTTTGTCACGCCGATCCACACCCAGGTCCCGAGCGTGAGAACAGTGACCACCACCGCAAGCGCAGCGACGATGACGATCGTGCGCAGCGACAACACCCGCATCACCGGTCGCAGCACCGGCCTCAGCAGCTGTATCACGCGCTCTTCGAAGTTCACCGGCGCTATCTTGCCCGATGCGCATAGGTGGGCCCGACTGCCGCACAATCGTCAACTGATGGTTGACGGTTCGATATCGTCAACCTAAAGTTGACGATATGACCGAGCCAGTCAAGATCAGCAACCCCGTCCGACTCGACGACCTCATCGGCGCCATCAAGAAGGCGCACTCCGAGCCGCTCGAACAGCTCATCGACGCAGTTATCGCCGCCGACGCGCTCGGCGAGATCTCCGATCACCTCATCGGGCATTTCGTCGACCAGGCCCGGCGCTCCGGGGCGTCCTGGACCGAGATCGGCAAGTGCATGGGCGTCACCAAGCAGGCGGCCCAGAAGCGCTTCGTCCCCAAGGTTCCCGACTTCGACCCGACCACCATCGACCCCAACGCCGGTTTCGGACGGTTCACCCCGCGCGCCCGCAATGTCGTGGTCGTCGCACAGAACACCGCCCACGACGCCGGCAATCCCGAGATCACTCCGGACCATCTGCTGCTGGCGTTGTTCGCCGAACCCGACGGCCTCGCGGCCCGACTGCTGAGCAACCAGGGCATCGACGCCGAAACCGTCCGCGCCACAGTCACCCTGCCGCCGTCCACCGGAGACGCAGGCGCGCTCATCCCCTTCAACAATGCAAGCAAGAAGGCCCTGGAACTCACGTTCCGACAGGCGCTTCGCCTGGGCCACAACTACATCGGCACCGAACACATACTGCTGGCGCTGCTGGAAGCCGAGGCCGAGGACGGGCCGTTGCACCGGCTCGGCGCAGACCGCGAACGGTTCGAGACGGAACTGGCCGCCGCGCTGGAACCGTTCACCAAAAACCAGGACACCGGCGGGGAATGAAAACGTCGCCCCAACCGTAGATCTGGGCGTGATACTCGACGATTCCGCGCGCGAACTCATCGGATCAGGTGCCGACGCCACCTTGGTCACGCTCAATCCGGACGGCAGCCCACAGGTCACCCTGGTGTGGGTGGCACTGCAGTCGACGCCGGACGGGGACGAACTCGTCACCGCTCACCTTTCCGAACACAAGAAGGTGCGCAATGTCCGCCGTGATCCTCGAGTCGCGGTGACGATCATCGACCCGGGCCGGGTCGGCCAGGTGATGCGGCCGTACCTCGCGATCAACGGCACCGCCCGCATCGTCGAGGGCGGCGCCCCCGAATTGCTCAGCGATTTGGCCCAGACCCTGGCACACCCGGATGCACAGTTCCCGCCCGACGGCGCGCCGCCGGGTTGGCTCACCCGGATCCGCATCGACAAGGTCGGCGGAGTCGGACCATGGGTGTCGTGACGGCCAACCGGCTGTAACACGTTTCAGTTTGTGCGATCATGCCTGGCATGCCTCGCTGGTTTGTTCTCTTGGTTTCCGCGCTGACGGCTGTCGCCGGCCTACTGGCTCCCCAGGCGGCCGCGGCGGACGGCACCCCGATCGGCCGGATCGGGGAAACCTTGCGCGTCGACTACGACGGCATCGTCGCCGACGTGACCGTGCATGACGTGCTTCCCAGCGAAGTCCCGCCCGGCTGGGGCTGGAACGGCTCACCGCGCTGGCGCGCTCAGGGCGGCCCGTGGCGGGCACCCGTGACGGTCACGACCATCCAGGCTCCCAACCCGTACGCGATGGCCGTGGGGTTCAGCTTCAGCGGCGTCACGCCGTACGCCGACGCGTACCAGTCCAAGCACACCGACGCCCCCAACGCGCTGGAGGATGCATTGCGCAACGCACCTCCCGGCGCCACCGTCAACGGCGACGTGTACTGGGACGTCTACCGCGCACTGGTCACCAACGTGGTGCTGATCAATCCCAAGACCGGTAAACACCTCGCCCAGTGGAATCTGTGGCAGCCGGGCGCGCCGCTACCGTAAGCCGCATGCAACGACGAGCGCTTACGCGAGGAGCCGAAGTGGTTGTCGACGTAGCGCTGCCGGCTGATCTACCCGAACTGGCCGCCGTCGCGGCCACCACCTTCCCGCTTGCCTGTCCCCCGTCGGCAACGCCGGACAACATCGCCGCATTCATCGCCGAGAACCTCTCCGAGGAACGGTTCGGGGGCTACCTGGGCGACCCTGAGCGGATCGTGCTTGTTGCGCGCGAGGCCGCGCACGCGAGGAGCGAGATCGCCGGCGCAATCACCGGCTACGCCATGCTGATTCATGGGTTGCCCGAGGACGACGACGTACAACGCGCGGTCCCCCGCCGTCCGGCGCTAGAGCTGTCGAAGATCTACGTGCTGCCCGACCACCACGGTGCCGGCGCGGCGTCGGCATTGATGAATGCGGCGCTGCAACGGGCCGTCGACCTCGGTGTCAGCTGCCTGTGGCTCGGCGTCAACCAGGAGAACCGTCGGGCCCAGCGCTTCTACGCCAAACACGGCTTCAGGATCAACGGCACCAAGACATTTCAGCTCGGCGCCGGCATCGAGAAGGACTACGTGATGGTGCGCCCGCTTTGACGGCGAGCAGACTGAGCCGCGGCGGTCAGCGCCAACAAGCGTGATGTCGCCCGCAGATACTTCTTGCGGAACCCGCCGGCGAGCATCTCCGCACTGAAGATGGTGTCGAGCTTCGTGCCGGAAGCCAGAACCGGGATACCGGCGTCGTAGAGCCGGTCGGTCAGGGCTACCAGCCGCAGTGCCACACTCTGGTCCTCGATCGGATGGACGCCGGTGATGAACACCTCGGTCACGTCCTCGATCAGCGCGTGATAGCGCGACGGGTGCATCGTTGCCAGGTGCTCGCACAGCGCGTCGAAGTCATCGAGGGTGGCGCCGCTGACCGCGGCGGCGTGGGCGGCCACCTCCGCATCGGTCAGCGGCTCGGGTGCGGGCGGCAGGTCGCGGTGCCGGTAATCGGGCCCCTCGATGCGCACCGTGGTGAAAATCTCGGCGAGCGTGTGGATTTCCCGCAGGAAGTCCTGGGCGGCGAACCGGCCCTCACCGAGTTGCTCGGGCAATGTGTTCGAGGTGGCCGCGACGGACACTCCCCGCTCCACCAGTGCCGACAACAGGCGGGAGATCAGGGTGGTGTTGCCCGGATCGTCGAGTTCGAATTCGTCGATGCACACGACCACGTACCCGGCCAGCAGGTCGATGCACTCGTTGTAGCCGAACACCCCGGCCAGCTGGGTCAGCTCGCCGAACGTCGCGAACGCGGTCGGTGCGTCACCCGATTCCGAAAGCGTGTAGTACGTCGACGCCAGCAGGTGGGTCTTGCCGACGCCGAACCCGCCGTCGAGGTACAGCCCGACCCCCGGCAGCACCTCACGCTTGCCGAACAACTTCTTCTTGCCGGCCCGCCGCGTCGCGGCCTGCTCACAGAACTGGCGGCATGATTGCACCGCCGCAGCCTGCGACGGCTCGGCCGGATCGGGCCGGTAGCTGTCGAAGCTGACATCGGCAAACGTCGGCGGCGGGATCAGCTGGGCGACCAACCGCTCCGGCGTGACCGTGGGACGCCGATCGGCGAGGCGGGCGACACCGCTGGACCCGTGCATGCAGGCAGCGTAGCCACGTGCTCAAATTCTGGTTATGCCCGATGACGCCGCTGGGACCCACCTCACAGTGCTTGGACAGGTCGATCACATCGATGACGGGCGGCTCGGCGACCTCTACGCATATCCGAACGACCTGCAGAAATGCTGGGTGCGGGGCAACATGATCGCCAGCCTGGACGGCGGTGCCACCGAGGACGGTAAGGCAGGCGGGCTGGCCGGGGCGGGAGACCGCGCTGTGTTCAATCTCATGCGCGACGCCGCCGACGTCATCCTCGTCGGAGCGGCAACCGTGCGGATCGAGAACTACTCGGGCGCGCAACTCACCGTCGCTCAACGCGAGGCCAGGCAGCGCCGCGGCCAGGCCGAGGTGCCTCCCATCGCCGTCATCACCGCATCTGCCGAGCTCGACCACGACGCCAAGTTCTTCACTCGCACCGAGGTGGCCCCACTCATCCTGACGTGTAGCAACACCGTCGCAGACGCGCGGCGCCGGCTTGGCGGGGTTGCCGAGGTGATCGACGCATCCGGTGCGGACCCCGGCAGGGTCGACCCGGCCGTGGCCCTGCGGATCCTGGCCGAGCGCAAGCTGTTCCGGGTACTGACCGAGGGAGGCCCGCAGCTCCTGAGCCTGCTGATCGAGAATGATCTGCTCGACGAACTGTGCCTGACCGTGGCCCCCATCCTCGTCGGCGGCGTGGCCCGCCGCATTGCCACCGGCCCCGGCCAGGCACATACCCGAATGCGTCCGATCCACCTGCTGACCGACGACGAGGGCTACCTGTACACCCGTTACGGCCGGGGCTAGCCGACCCGAACCTGTCGCTACTGTGGTCAACATGCGTCATCAGCTGGTGAGGGCCCTGAGCAAGTCGACTGTCGCCGCCCCTGTTCTTTCACTGGCACTGCTCACCGCATGCACGCCGATGTTCGCCGCCGACCCCAGGTACGCCACCGATTCCGGCGCGCACCCACAGGGCCAACCGGAGACCAGCGCCGACGCCCCGGCCGGGCCGCCTGCCATCGAGACGCCCAAGAACGAGCTGACGGGCTGGCAGGACTGCACCTCCCGAGTGTTCAGCGATGCGGCCGTTGAGCCGGTGCCGGGAGTCACGCTGGATTGCACCGGCTACGACGCCGACCTCGATCCCATCGATGGCGCGACCGGGACGGTGCGAGTGGGCGTGGTGCGGGCGCGTTCCGCTGAGACCCCGGGCGACGCCGGTCCGCTGGTGATGACGACGGGATCGGACGTCCCGTCCTCGGCGCAACTGCCGGTGTGGTTGTCCCGGTCCGGTAGCGACGTCCTCAAGGCGCACCCCATCGTCGCCGTCGACCGCCGCGGTATCGGCATGTCCGACGCGATCGACTGTCGCGACCTGTACGACCGCCAGGAAATGCTCGACCAGGCGCAATTCCAGGCCGGCGACGATCCGGTGGCCAATCTGAGCGCGATCACCGTGACAGCCACGACGAGCTGCACCGACACGATCGCCCCCGGCGACTCCGCGTACGACAACGCGCATGCCGCCGAAGATCTGGAGCGTCTCCGCAGTACCTGGGATGTGCCGACGTTGGCCTTGCTCGGCATCGGCAACGGCGCCCAGGTGGCGCTGGCCTACGCCGGCTCGCATCCGGACAAGGTGGCCCGCCTGGTGCTCGACTCCCCGCTGCCGTTGGCCATCGGCGCCGAGGCCGCCGCCGAACAACGGGTGAAGGGTCAGCAGGCAGCGCTGGACGCGTTCGCCGCGCAGTGCGTCGCCACCAACTGCGCGCTGGGTCCCGACCCGAAGGGCGCGGTCGACGCCCTGCTGGCGGACGCCAGGGCGGGTCGCGGTCCCGGCGGCCTGTCGCTGGCCACCTTGGCCGATGCGATCACCACCGCCCTGGGCTTCCCGCGGGGCGACCGGGTGGCGTCCACCAACGACCTGGCCGCGGCGCTGGCCGCGGCCCGCAACGGCGACCCCAATCTGCTCGCCAATCTGATCACCCAGTCCGACACCCTTCGGCAGACCGACGGTCAGTTCGTGAACTCCTGCAGCGACGCCCTGAACCGACCCACGCCCGACCGGGTCCGCGAACTCGTGGTCGCGTGGGGCAAGCTCTACCCGCAATTCGGCACCGTCGCCGCGCTGGATCTCGTCAAGTGCCTCAACTGGCCGAGCGGTTCGGCCCCCAAGGATCCGCAAAACCTGAGAATCCCGGTGCTGTTGCTCGGTGTGCAGAACGACCCGATCGTCGGCAACGAGGGCGTCGCAGCCGTCGCCGCCACCATCATCAACGCGGGCACCACCAACCGGCGGGTGATGTGGCAGGGCATCGGCCACGGTGCCAGCATCTACACCCCCTGCGCGCTGTCGCCGGTGACCACATACCTCGAGAACGGCAAACCACCGGAGACCGACACGTACTGTCCTGCCTGACGCCTCGCCGAATATCGGTCGGTGTACGGTGCGCTGGTGGCAGCGACAGATTCCACGGCAAATCGCGTGAGTACCAGTCTCCTCAACGCATTCCGTCCGCGCACCTCCCCGCCCAGCATCGCCACGGTGTTGCGCTCGGTGCTGTGGCCGGTCGCGATCCTCTCGATCATTCATCGCAGCTACGTGCTGGGCACCAACGGCTACATCACCGACGACTTCGGGCCGGTGTACCGCGCGGTGGTCAACTTCAAGCTCGGGCTCGACATCTACAACGAGCATTTCGAATACGTTGATCCGCACTACCTGTACTCACCCGGCGGGACGCTGCTGCTCGCCCCGTTCGGTTACCTGCCGGTGGACGCGTCGCGGTACTGGTTCATCTTCATCAATACCGTCGCGATCATCCTGGCGGCCTACTTCCTGGTGCGGTTGTTCAAGTACTCGTTCACCTCGGTGGCCATGCCCGCTCTGCTGCTGGCCATGTTCTGCACCGAATCGGTGACCAACACCCTGGTGTTCACCAACATCAACGGCTGCATGCTGCTCGGTGCCGTGCTGTTCTTCCGGTGGATGCTCGACGGACGGGTGAGCCACGAACTGCTCGCCGGGGCGGCGATCGGATTGACCCTGGTGATCAAACCCTCGCTCGCGCCACTTCTGCTACTACCGCTGCTGAACCGCCAGTTCTACACGTTCATCACGGCATTCGGTGTGCCTCTGGTCTTCAACGCGGTCGGGTGGTTCCTGGTGTCGGATCCGATGGGATTCATCCGCAACACGGTGCCCTACTTCCTGTCCACCCGGGATTACTTCAACAGCTCGATCCTCGGCAACGGCATCTACTACGGCCTGCCGATGTGGCTGATCATGTTGTTGCGCGTAATTTTCCTGCTGCTCACGGCAGGCAGCTTGTGGCTGCTCTATCGCTACTACCGGCAACGTGACCCGCTGTTCTGGATGCTGACGTCCTCGGGCGTGCTGCTGATCGCGTCCTTCCTGGTGCTGTCCCTTGGACAGGGCTACTACTCGATGATGCTCTTCCCGTTCCTCATGACGGTGGTGCTGCCCAACTCGGCGATCCGCAACTGGCCGGCGTGGCTGGCGATCTACGGGTTCATGACGATGGACCGCTGGCTGATGGGGCACTGGCCGACCACGGGCCGGTTCCTGGAGTACATGAAGATCACCTACGGCTGGTCGCTGATGCTGGTGGTGGTGTTCTGCGTGCTGTACTTCCGGTACCTCAACGCGAAGGACGACGGGCGACTCGATGAGGGCATCGACCCGGTGTGGCTGAGCCGGCCGCGCGTCGCCGAATCAGTGTGACGCGAAATGCATGACCTGACCAGCCAGCTTGGCCCCGATCTGTAGCTCCAAGCCGTGCTGCGCGCAGGCGTTTTCGAGTTCGCCGGGGCTCACCAACCGGAACGGGGACCGGTCGAGCCGGTGAATCGCCGTCGCCAACGGGCTGCGCACCAGGTCGTAGCCGGCGAACACGCCACCCGGCCTGAGCACCCGCGCGATCTCGGCGATCGCCTTCTCCCACTCGACGATGTGATGCAGCATCAGGCAGCTCACCACCGAATCGAATGAGTCGTCGGCGAACGGCAGGTCGGTGGCGTCGGCACCGAGCACGGTGACATCGGGGTAGGCCTGCAAGCGACGGGACGCCGCCTTGACCATCGCCGGGTCGAAGTCGGTCGCGGTGATGGCCAAACCCGGCTGAGCGTTACGCAACCTGGCCGCGATATCACCACTGCCCGAGCCGATTTCGAGAACATCGTGGCCCAGCCGCTCGACTGGCAGGAGCCCGACGACGGCGTTGCCGGTGCTGCCGCGCCACAGCACTCCCTTGCAGAACGCGCGCTCGACCGCAGACATCGCTGGCATGTGGACTCCCTCTTCCGGGTACGGTTACTCCCCCGAGCATCCCGCGCGCATTCGCGCAGCGCTTGTACGGATCCGTTCTAACCGAGCACGCGAGCCAGCTCGCTTGGTGCGATCCCCGTCAGCTCCCGGCATACCCGGGCGGCGTGCGCGCCGTCGGCGAATCCGGCCAGATGCGCGGCATCGGTGATCGATTCGCCTCGTGCCAGGTGTTCAAGTGCGGTCAGTAGCCGTGCCCACCGGGTTGTCGCCGCGAATGATGCCCCCGTCTGGCGCTTGAACAACCGGCCGAGGTAGTCCGACGACAGTGCGACGTCCTCGGCGATCGAGCCGAGATCGGTGCGGCCGGGCATCCGTGCCGCGACGAGTTCAATGGCCCGGCGCAACTGCGGATGCACTGAGGTGCCGTGCGGTGCGTTCCCGAGCAAATCATCGATGACGAGGTCTGCGGCACCCGCCAGATCCTCGGCCTGCACCGCCGCGGTTACCGCCTCTGCGAGTGCAGCTGCATCATCGATTCCCCATACACCGGGCACCGCACCACGAGCCATGCTGAGCGTGTGCAGCACTGTCGCCGTTGGAGTTTCGGGGCTGACGTAGATCGACAATGCGGCAGTCGCGCCTCGCGTCCGCAGCGCGTGCCTGACACCGCCGGCCACCACCGCCACATCGCACCGCTGGACTGTGCCGTCGGCCGCGACCAATTCCAGGGCACCGTCGATTCCGACCGCGACCTGGACGGCAGGATGATGGTGCGCCTCGATGTCGCCGAACGACCCCGCCACGACCATTTGGCCGGGCCGACTGACCCACGCACCGCGCATACTGCAGGCTAACCCGGTCATGGTTCTCATCGAGATTGCACTGAGGGACAGAATCCGCGCCAGATTTGTCCCTGAGTTCAATTTCGGTGTTGGGGGCGAACGTCGTACCTGGCGCGCATCGGCGGACACCACGTAATTTGGAAACATGACGACCCCAGGTCCCAAGCTGGAACTGACCGACGACCAATGGCGCGAGAAGCTCAACCCTCAGGAGTTCGCGGTGCTGCGCCAGGCGGGCACCGAGCGGCCGTTCACCGGGGAGTACACCGACACCAAGACCGAGGGTGTGTACCAATGCCGGGCGTGTGGTGCCGAGCTGTTCCGCAGCAGCGAGAAGTTCGAATCCCATTGTGGGTGGCCGTCGTTCTTCGACCCCGCGAACTCCGACGCGGTGATCCTGCGCAGCGACGACTCGCTGGGCATGCGCCGCGTCGAGGTGGTGTGCGCCAACTGCCACAGCCACCTGGGACACGTATTCGAAGGTGAGGGCTACCCCACGCCCACGGATCAGCGGTACTGCATCAACTCGATCTCACTACGGCTGGTGCCTGCCGAGTAGCGCGGTTGGTCAGTCGACTCGGGTGGCGCGCGCGAATCAGGGCAGCTTGGCGATGAGGTCCTCGACGCCGACGCGCGGCCCGGTGAAGAACGGGGTCTCCTCCCGAACGTGACGCCGGGCATCGGTCGCCCGCAAGTCGCGCATGAGGTCCACGATCCGGTGCAGCTCGGGCGCTTCGAACGCCAGGATCCACTCGTAGTCGCCGAGCGCGAACGCCGGCACGGTGTTGGCGCGCACATCCTTGTAACCCCGGGCGGCCATGCCGTGCTCGGACAGCATGCGACGACGCTCGTCGTCCTCGAGCAGATACCAGTCCAGTGACCGCACGAACGGGTACACACAGATGTAGTTGCCCGGCTCCTCGCCGGCCAGGAACGCCGGGATATGGCTCTTGTTGAACTCGGCGGGCCGGTGCAGCGCGACGCTGCTCCACACCGGGTCGCTGACACGGCCCAGCGTGGTGGTGCGCCGAAAGTCGGAATAGGTCGCCTGCAACGCCTCCACGGTCTCGGCGTGCGTCCAGATCATGAAGTCCGCGTCCGCCCGTAAACCGGCCACGTCGTACAGGCCGCGGACCACGACCCCGCGGTCCTCCTGCGTCTTGAAGAAGGTCGCGGCCTCGTCGACGACCTCGGCGCGATCTTCGCCCAGTTCACCCGGGTTCACCGAGAACACAGAGAACATCAGGTAGCGGATGGTGGAGTTCAGTGCGTCGAAGTCGAGCTTGGCCATACGCCTATCGTGCCACGCCGCTTTTCGCCAGCGTCGCGACCGCACGGGTAGCCGCCCCGACGCATGCGGGCACCCCGATGCCGTCCAGGTAACCGCCCGCCACCGCCAGCGTCGGCGGCAGCCCCGCCCGCAATTCGGCGACCAGATCCCCGTGCCCGGGGCCGTACTGCGGCATCGCGTCGATCCACCGGTGCACGTGCCAATCGACCGGGTCCACGGTGACGCCGAACAGAGTGGCCAGGTCGCGCGCGGACCAGGCCAGCAGATCCTCGTCGCCGGTGTTGCGGGCTGCGCTGGTTTCGGGGGCGTCGCCGTAGCGGCCGAACGACAACCGCACGAGTTCGACGTTTCCGCGTCGCCCCCATTTGCGCGATGACAGTGTCACCGCCTTGGCGTTGAGGCGTCCGCCGGATCCTCTCTGCTCCTCGCGTCCGCCGCCCGCCACCAACACACCCGACTGTTGCGGCAGCGGTGTGCCGCCGGGCAGTGCCACCGCCACCACCGCCACCGAGGCCACCTCGATGCGCCGGGCCGCTGCGGCGGTGCGTGGCGCGATGTGCCCGATCAGGTCGGGCAGCCGCGGCGCCGGCACGGCAAGCACCACGGCGTCGGCCCGCCATCGCGTGCCCTCGTCGTCCAGGACCTCCCAACCCCTGGGCCCGCGGTCCACCCGCACGGCGGCCACCTGCGCCCACCGCACCGCGGCCCTGCGGCGCAGTTCCTCCAGCAGCACCGTGTAGCCACCGTCGAGCGCACCGAACACCGATCCCGAACTGGGCGGCGGCAATGCCTCGCGGACAGCCTCGGTGAGGTTTCGTGCGCCCCGATCGAGCGCGGCGGCCAACGTCGGAACGGCCGATCGCAGCCCGATGCTGGCAGCCGAGCCGGCGTACACCCCCGCCAGCAGTGGGTCGACGGACCGTTCCACGACCTGCACGCCGAACCGGTCGGCGACGAGTTCGGCGACCGTGGGATCGGCGCCGCGGCGCCAACGCAGCGGTCGGGTGCGTTCGTCGAGGATGCGGGCGACGGTGGCGTCGTCGACCAGTCCGAGCACCGCTGACGCCTGCGCGGGAATGCCCTGCAGGGTGCCCTGCGGCATTGGGTGCAGCCGAGCCCCGCTGTAGATGAGCGGGCGGACCCCGGTGGTGCCGATCTGCCGGCTCGCCAGACCCAGCTCGGCAAGCAGCGCAGGCATCTCGGGGCGACGAGTCACGAAGGCCTCGGCCCCGACGTCGAGCGGTTGCCCGCATACCCGCTCGGTGCGCAGTACCCCGCCGAGCCGGTCGGCGGGGTCCAGCAGCGTGATCTCCGCGTGCGGCCCGGCGGCCACCCTCAGTCGATATGCCGCGACAAGGCCCGAAATGCCGCCGCCGACAATGCAATACGCGGCACTCACAGCGAGTGCACCAACGTCACCGCCTCGGTGATGATGCCCGGGTCGGTCGCAGGCAACACACCGTGGCCCAGGTTGAAGATGTGACCGGCCGCCCCTGCGGCAACGGCGCGGCGACCGTCTTCGACTACGCGGCGCACTGCGGGCTCGGCCACCGGCCAGCCGGCCAACAGCACCACCGGATCGAGATTTCCCTGCAGGGCGGTGCCCGGCGCGACTCGGGGGGCCGCGTCTGCCAGTGCGGTGCGCCAGTCCACCCCGACCACCTTGGCGGGCGCGGGCCCCACGGCCTCGGACATCGCGCCCAGCAGCTCGGCGGTTCCCACCCCGAAATGGGTCATCGGCACCCCGGCGGCGGCCATGCTGGCGAACACCCGACTGCTGTGCGGGAGCACGTAGTCGCGGTAATCGGCCAGCGACAGCGTGCCGGCCCAGGAGTCGAAGACCTGCAGGGCGTCGACGCCGGCGTCGACCTGTGCCTGCAGAAACGCGATCGTCAGGTCCGTCAGCGCGGTCATCAACGCGTGCCAGGTGGCGGGCTCGCCCAGCATCATCGCCTTGGTGCGATCGTGGTGACGGCTGGGCCCGCCCTCCACCAGGTAGGAGGCCAGCGTGAACGGTGCACCGGCGAAACCGATCAGCGGTACCTCGCCCAGCGCCGGGACCAACAGCCGCACGGCATCGGATATCGGCGAAACCTGGGCCGGGTCAAGCGGTTTCATCGCCTGAACATCGCCGATGGTGCGGATCGGGTGGTCGATGACCGGCCCGACATCGGGCACGATGTCCAGCTCGATGCCCGCAGCCTTCAGCGGCACCACGATGTCGGAGAACAGGATGGCTGCGTCGACGCCGTGCCTGCGCACGGGCTGGAGGGTGATCTCGCAGACCAGCTCCGGGTCGAAGCAGGCCTGCAACATCCGGTGCTGGGCACGCAGCGCCCGGTATTCAGGCAGCGAGCGGCCGGCCTGCCGCATGAACCACACCGGCACTCGGTGCGGGGTGCGGCCACTTGCGGCGGCCAGATAAGGCGACTCAGGCAGGTCACGACGGGTATTCATCGGCTCCTATGGTGCCACGAGCGGTTTCCGCGACGGCGTTGCGCGCGCATGGCGGCATCATTACGGCGCGCCTGCCCCCTGTCCTGGCCAGATCGACTAGCGTCAAACGCCGTGACCTCTGCCGAACCGGCTCAGTTCCGGACGGCGGTGGCGGCGATGAATGCCACCACCGTGCGGCCGGAAATCGAGTTGGGCCCGATCCGCCCGCCGCAGCGGCTGGCGCCCTACAGCTACGCACTGGGGGCCGAGGTCCGACATCCGGAAACCGCAATCGTCCCGGAACGCTCCGAGGGTGACGCATTCGGCCGGCTGATTCTGCTGCACGACCCCGAGGGCGCCGAGGCCTGGGACGGCACCATGCGGCTGGTCGCCTACATCCAGGCCGACCTCGATTCCAGCGAAGCCGTCGATCCGCTGCTGCCCGAAGTCGCCTGGAGCTGGCTGGTGGACGCCTTGGAGACCCGCGCCGAGCACGTCACCGCGCTGGGCGGCACCGTCACCGCCACCACCTCGGTGCGCTATGGCGACATCTCCGGCCCGCCGCGGGCACACCAGCTGGAGCTGCGGGCGTCCTGGACAGCCACCACATTGGAGCTGGGTCCGCACGTGGAGGCATTCTGCGAAGTTCTCGAGCACGCAGCCGGGTTGCCACCGGCCGGCGTCACCGACCTGAGTTCCCGCACTCGCGCGTGAGATGACCGACGGGGACATAGAACGTACCGATGCCGCCGAGGCGGAAGAGGTGGAAGAGGCGACTCCGCTTCTTGCACCGGCCGACGGGGTGCCCGAGTTGTGCATTACTGCCGAGGAAATCTCCTCTGCGGCAACACTTTTGGCCCGAGGTAGCGGACCGTTCGCCATCGACGCGGAACGCGCGTCGGGCTTCCGCTATTCCAACCGGGCCTACCTGGTCCAGATTCGCCGGGCCGGGGCAGGCACCGTGCTGATCGACCCGGTGAATCATGGTGGCTCCCCCATCGACGCGTTGGCCCCGGTGTCGGCGACGCTGGCCGACGACGAATGGGTACTGCACGCCGCAGACCAGGACCTGCCGTGCCTGGCCGAGATCGGTCTACGGCCGGGCAAGCTGTACGACACCGAGCTGGCGGGCCGACTCGCCGGATTCGAGCGGGTCAATCTGGCCGCCATGGTGCAACGGCTACTGGGACTGCAACTGATGAAGGGCCACGGCGCGGCGGACTGGTCCATGCGCCCACTGCCACCGGAATGGCTGAACTACGCCGCGCTGGACGTCGAAGTTCTGCTGGAGTTGCGCGACGCGATCGCCGCGGTGCTCGATGAGCAGGGCAAATCCGATTGGGCGGCACAGGAATTCGAGTACCTGCGGACCTACGTCGCACAGCCCACCCGGCGGGATCGCTGGCGACGCACGTCGGGCATCCACAAGGTACGCGACCCGCGCGCCCTGGCCGCGGTGCGCGAACTATGGACCACCCGCGACAACATCGCCCGTGGCCGCGACATCGCCCCGGGCCGGATCCTGCCCGATGCCGCGATCGTCAATGCCGCCACCGTCGACCCGAAGACGCTCGACGAGCTCACCGCGCTGCCGGTCTTCGGTGGCGCCAAACAACGGCGCAGCGCACAGATCTGGCTGGATGCGCTGAACCGGGCCCGGGACAATCCCGACCCCCCGCAGTCCGCCGAAACTCCGAACGGCCCACCGCCGGCCGCCCGTTGGGCGCGGCGCAAACCGGAGGCCGCTGCCCGGCTCGAGGCTGCTCGGGCCGGCCTGGCCGAACTGTCCGCGCGGGTGGTGGTACCGACCGAGAACCTCATCACGCCCGAGGTGGTGCGGCGGCTGTGCTGGGACTGGCAGCCGGTTTCCGACGTCGCGTCGGCGGTCGAGGAATTCCTGGTCGCAAACCAGGTGCGGCCGTGGCAGCGGGAGTTGACGGTGCCGGTGCTGACCACAGCACTCACCAAAGCGGTTGTCGACGAGTGACGTGAACGCCAATTTTGCGTCTGGTCACCTTGGACTCGCCTAACGTCATTGCGGTGGCGCAGCAGAAAGAAACCGAAGGCGACAAAGAGCGGGAGCGGTTCGCCGACCGTGCCGTGAGCATCGCCGAGGACGCGGTCTACTGGTCGATCGCCGCGCTCCTGCTCGCCGGGTGTGTCGTGCTGATCGTCGCGCAGGTCAACGTCATGCTGCGGTTGGGGAGCACACCGGCCGCCCAGATCATGCTGGAGGTGCTCGACGGCCTGCTGCTGGTCTTCATCTTTGTGGAGCTGCTCTACGCGGTGCGGACCTCATTGCGGTCCCGTGAGCTCGTCGCCGAGCCGTTCCTGATCGTCGGCATCCTGGCCTGCATCAAAGAGATCGTGGTGCTGTCGGTGGATGCGGCCAAGCTGCTCGACAAGGGGCCGGAGTTCGCCCGCGCCATCGTTTCGGTCGGTGTGCTCGGCGCCCTTGTGCTCGTCCTCGCGGTCGCCATCTTCGTGCTGCGGCTACAGCGCAACGGCGCCGACCACATTTGCGACAAACCCGAGGACGGTTAGCCCCACCTTCGGCAATATGCGCGTATTGTTACCAATATGTCTATATCGTCGGGTGGGTTTACGGCGGCGGATCTCAGCACGCGCGCGCGGATCAGGCATGCGGCATTGCTCGAATTCGGTGAGCGTGGATTCATTGGCGCGACATTCAAGGGCATCGCCGCGCGCGCAAGTGTCTCGATCGGCTTGGTGCAGCACCACTTCCGCACCAAGGAGAACCTGCGGCAGGCGTGCGACGACATGGTCATCGAAGTGTTCCGGCATCGGACGACCCACGGCGCAGCCACCGGCGCGATCACCAGGCCGGAATTCATCGCCGACCTCTACGAGACGAGCCCGCCACTGCTCCGCTACCTGGCACGGGCAGCGGTGGACGGCGGGCCGGCGGCGGCAGCGGTGCTCGACGAACTGGCGTCGGGTGCCGAGGAGTTCCTCAGCCGCACTTGGCCGAAGCGGTTCCCCCCAGGCTGCCAGCAGGCCCGCGACTCCGCGGCCGTGATGTGCGCGATGCACACAGGTGTCATCGTGCTGCGCGACCAGCTCGCCAGGCAGATGAATGTAGATCTCGACGGGCCCGATACCACCCGGATCGGCCTGGCGATGGTCGAGTTGTACGCCGCGATGGGCGAATTCGCGACGTCCGATACCGGACGGATGATGACGGAAGCCGTCGCCCAGTATCACGACGACAAGGAAGGCACTCGATGACGGTGACCATTGATCACCTCACGCCGATCGAGAAGACGTTGCTCGTCACGCTCACGGGCCGCGCTCTGGACGCCCGGAAAAAGAGACCGCTGCTCGGAGATCGCTTGGCCGACACCGTGCGTGGCCGACTCGCCTACGACGCCATAAAGCTGTCGGGCACCGTCACGATCGCAACCGCAGTGCGTAGCAAGATGCTGGACAGGATCGTCGGCGGATTCATTGCCGCGCATCCGAACGCCGTCGTCGTCGAGCTTGGTTGTGGTCTGGAAACCCGACTGCACCGGATCGCGCCGCCGGCGACGGTCGACTGGTATGACGTCGACTTGCCCAATGTCATCGCGTTGCGCCAACGTGCGCTTCCGGAACTGCAGAGCTCGCACCTGGTCGCGGCGTCACTTACTGAGCCTGGCTGGCTGGACGGCATTCCGCGGGATCGACCCACGATCGCAGTTGCCGACGGTGTGCTCGGTTTTCTCACTGAGGCCGATAACCAGCAGATCCTCACCACTCTGACCGATTACTTCACCGCAGGCGGTGAGCTGGCATTCGTCGCGTATACCCGCATCGCCGCCCGGATGATCGGAGCATTCGGCATGTTACGGGCGCTGGGGATACCAAAAGGCTACCGGGGCTTCGGTTTCGACGATCCGCACGAAGTGGAGCGGCTCAATCCACGGCTGACGTTCATCCAGGAGCAGCTCGGTGCCCAGGCCCCCGAGGCTGACCAGTTTGCCTGGCCCACAAGGATGGTCGCCCGATGGTTCGCGCACTGGCGCGCCCAGGCCCGGCGTGGCGTCTGGATCGTCCGCTATCGCTGGTGAATTCGGGCGCCGAACTGACCGCCATGCAGAACCAAGCCATCCAGGAGAGCGGAGAATGACCAAAGTCGACTTCACGGGGATCGAATGGAATTCCGTGCCCTGGACGATGCTCGTCACCCTGTACCTGCGTGCCTACGAAAGCCGTTCAGAGCATTCGATATTGCGTGACCACGCGGCTGCCGAACTCGTCGAGCGCATCGAGTACGACTGGCAACGCGTTGAGCGCAGCTGCAATCCGTCAGCCAATCAGTTCAACGTCGTGCTGCGAGCGCGCCAGCTTGACGAGTGGGCGCAGGACTTTCTCAACCGTCATCCCGACGCGACGGTGCTGCACCTCGGCTGCGGAATGGACAGCCGAGCCTTTCGGCTCGACGTCCCCAGCACCGCACGCTGGTACGACGTTGACACCCCCGAGGTGATCGCACTTCGGCGCCGACTCATCGACGAGAACCCGCGATACCGGATGGTCGGCTCATCGGTCACCGACGAAGAGTGGCTCGACGAAGTACCCACGGACAAGCCCACACTGGTGATCGCCGAGGGGCTCGTCATGTTCCTCACCGAGGCCGAGTTTCGGTCGCTGCTACAACGGGTCACCGACCGGTTCCCCGCCGGGGAAATCGCCTTTGACGCCATGCCGCCGTCATTGGCGCGGATGGTGAAACTGTTCAAATCGGCAGTGCGCACCGGCGAGCAGGTCGAGCAGTGGAATCCGCGACTGCGCCATCTCAAGGACACGCCTCCGTGGACGCACCACGCCGAGATCCCGCCTCGCTTCTACCGCAACCTGTTCCGCATACTCGGCTGGGTGCCATGGGTCCGACGATTCGATCGGCTCTACCTGTTCAGCTACTAGGGACAAATTCCATGCGCGCCACCACCTGCTCGGGTCGTGTACCCCGCTTGTACCAGACGCTGCAACCAGGTTTGCGGCCCTCGCGACGGATGCCCCACAGCGACCCCTTGGTCACCGCCTCCTTGAATGAGCCGACAATCCGGCCGGCGATCCGGCCGCCGAGATAGACGTTCACGGGCGTGTCATCGGTGCGGGTGAACTGCATCGTGGCGGCCCGCCGGCCGAGGCCGACGCAGGACCCCGCGTACGCCAGGTCGAGCACGGCCGGTTCCGCGCCGGCAATGAGGCTCAGGACGGTGTCGGCGGCCGTGGCACCCGTGGGTCCGGCGGTGTAGCAGGCCATCCGCAGCGGCTGGCCCGACGGCGCGATGGCGTCCCCCGCGCCGATGACGCGGTCATTGCCAACACTGGTCAGCGTCTCGTCGGTGAGCAGCCGGCCCAACGCATCGGTGGGCAGGCCGCTCCGGGCGGCAAGTTCGGGCACGCCGAACCCCGCCGTCCAGATCGTGACCGCGCTCGGACGCACTGCGCCGTCGCCAAAGACCACCGCATCCGGCCGAACCTCGGCCACCACGTCGGCTTCGAGCACGGCGACGTCGTGCTTGGTCAACCACCTGGCCACGGATCGCCGGGCGGGCTCTGAAAACGAAGGAGCCAGCTGACCTCCACAGACCAAAACCACCTTGCGGCCTTGTTCGGCCAGCTCGGCGGCAGTTTCGATCCCGGTGAGCCCACCGCCCACAACGGTGATCCAGGCGTGCGGGGGTAACGCGGCGACGGCGGAGCGGAGCCGCGCCGCCTGCTCCAGTTCGGCTATGGGATAAGCGTATTCACTTGCCCCGGGCACAGACGCCGGCGTCGTCCCGGTGCTGCCGACCGCGTAGATGGCGTAGTCGTAGTCCAACGCATCGCCCGATTCCAGCTGGACGGTCCGTGCGGCTGCGTCGATGCGGATGGCATTGTCGACAACCAGGCGCACGCCGTCGCCGAGCAGCGTGCCGTAGTCGGCCGTGGCGTCACCGGTCCCGGCCGCGAACTGATGCAGCCGCAGGCGCTGGACGAACTTCGGGCGCGGGTTGACGAGGGTGATGTCGATGTCGGTGTTCTGCAGCAGACGGTTGGCCGCCAGTGTTCCGGCATAGCCGCCACCGATGACGACGACGTGTGTGCGCTGATCAGTCACGAGGATCTCCTGCTCATTTGCGTGTGGTGCCCTTGAGACCCCGGCGCCGCCTCGTTTGTGACAACGCACGCCCTGATTGTGAGACAGATCACTGCCGTGGTGGAGGATGAAAATTTTGTGTCGATGTGCGGTTTCGTACGCGGCTCGCCGATGCGCGCGGATCAAACCGCACACTCGGCGCCCGAGGAGGGTGTGTGCAGCAGTTACTGGCTGATCTGCGATTCAGCGACCGGCGCACCGATCGCGGCCACCCAGCCGGTGATCTGCCGCGCGATATTCCGGTCGGTGAGCCCGATCTCGCCGAGCACCTCGCTGCGCGACGCATGGTCCTGGAACTCCTGCGGCACGCCGATGTCGCGGCACGGCACGTCGATCTCGGCATGGCGCAACGCAGCCGACACCGACGATCCGATGCCGCCGTGTACCCCGTTGTCCTCAACGGTGACCACCAGCTTGTGGGCCGTGGCCAGTTCGCCGAGCATCTCCGGAACCGGAAGCACCCAGCGCGGATCGACCACTGTCACACCGATGCCCTGGTTGCGCAGCCGTTCGGCCACGGCAAGTGCCATCGCCGCGAACGATCCCACCGCGACCAGCAGCACATCGTCGCTCAGCCCCGACGCCGGCACGGCGAGCACGTCGACCCCACCGCGACGTTCGACGGCCGGAATGTCCTCGCCTACATCACCTTTGGGGAACCGGATGGCGGTCGGACCGTCGTTGACGGCCAGTGCCTCGCCGAGCTCCTCGCGCAGCCGCGATCCGTCGCGCGGAGCCGCCACCCGGATGCCGGGGACAATGCCGAGCATCGACAGATCCCACATCCCGTTGTGGCTGGCGCCGTCGGGACCGGTGACACCGGCCCGGTCCAGCACCATGGTCACCGGCAGCTTGTGCAGGGCGACATCCATCATCAGCTGGTCGAAGGCCCGGTTCAGGAACGTCGAATAGATCGCGACCACCGGATGCAGCCCGCCCATCGCCAGACCGGCCGCTGAGGTCATCGCATGCTGCTCGGCGATGCCCACGTCGAAGAAGCGATCGGGGAACCGGTCGCGGAACGCGCTCAGCCCGGTCGGACCGGGCATGGCCGCGGTGATCGCCACGACGTCGCGACGCTTGGCGGCAATCTTGATCAGCTCGTCGGAGAACACCGAGGTCCAACCGGGCCCGGCGGCCTTCGTGGCCAGCCCGGTCTCCGGGTCGATCACGCCGCACGAGTGCATCTGGTCGGCCTCGTCGTTCTCGGCCGGCGGATAGCCCATGCCCTTGCGGGTCACCACATGCACGATGACGGGGGCGTTGAAACCACGGGCGTGGCGCAGCGCGTTCTCCACCGCGTGCTCGTCGTGGCCGTCGATCGGGCCGACGTACTTCAGACCGAGATCGGTGAACATCACTTGCGGGGAAACCGCGTCCTTGATCCCGGCCTTGATGCTGTGCATGCACTGGTAGCAGAACTCGCCGATGACGGGCACGCCGCGGACGGCCTTCCGGCCCTCCTCCAGCAGCCGCTCGTAGGCGGGCTGCAGCCGCAGGCCGGCCAGATGGTCGGCGAACCCGCCGATCGTCGGCGCGTAACTGCGTCCGTTGTCGTTGACGACGACGACCACCGGGCGGCCCGCCGCGGCGATGTTGTTCAGAGCCTCCCAGCACATGCCGCCGGTCAGGGCGCCGTCGCCCACGACGGCAACCACGTGCCGGTTGCGGTGGCCGGTGAGCTCGAAGGCCTTTGCCAGACCGTCGGCATACGACAACGCCGAGCTGGCGTGGCTGGACTCGACCCAGTCGTGCTCGCTCTCGGCGCGCGAGGGATACCCGGACAGCCCGTCCTTCATCCGCAAGGTGTCGAAATCCTGGCTGCGGCCGGTGAGCATCTTGTGGACGTAGGACTGATGCCCGGTGTCGAAGATGATCGGATCGTGCGGCGAGTCGAACACCCGATGCAGCGCAAGCGTCAGTTCGACGACCCCGAGATTCGGGCCGAGATGCCCACCGGTTGCAGCGACCTTGTGGATCAAGAACTGACGGATCTCCTGCGCCAATGCACTTAGCTGTGATTGCGACAGGTGCTGCAGATCTGCGGGACCGCGGACCTGTTCAAGCATTCCGTCAGTGTACGCACGGACCGCGGGCTCAGTCCTGCCGAGGTTCATAGATATCCGGCACACCGTCGTGGTCGGTGTCGACGGTCTCCAGGAGGTGGATTCGACGGTAGACCGCGTTGCGGGACACCAGCACCGCGGCAGCAAGCACCGCGGCAACAACAGAGCCGATGAGCACCGCAATCTTGACATCGGCGTCGGCAACCGGGCTCTGTTCGAACGCGAGTTCCCCGATCAACAGCGACACGGTGAAACCGATCCCCGCCAGCAAGGCGACGCCGAACACATCGCGCCAGGCCAGGTCTTCGTCGAGAGTGGCGTGGGTAAACCTGGCCAGCAGGTACGTGGTCGCGAACACGCCGATGGGTTTGCCCACCACCAGGCCGACGATCACGCCGATGGTCAGAGGATGCGACAAGGCCTCAGCGAATCCGGACCATCCCCCAACCGTCACCCCGGCCGCGAAGAACGCGAACATCGGCACCGCCACGCCGGCCGATATCGGCTGCCAGCGGTGCTCGAGCCGCTCGCCGGCCGCATGCGGCCCTAACACCGGCACCACGAAGCCGAGCACCACACCGGCGACGGTCGCGTGCACGCCGCTGGCGTGCACCAGCGCCCATGCCGCCACTGCAAGCGGCAGGAGGATCCACCACTGCCGCAGACCGCGCTGCACGGCCACGGCGAACAGGGCGATCGGGATCAACGCCGCCGCCAACGGCCCCGGGGCCAGGTGGTCGGTGTAGAAAGCGGCGATGATCGTGATCGCAAGCAGGTCATCGACCACCGCCAGCGTGAGCAGGAAAATGCGCAGCGGCGATGGGAGATGCGTTGACACGACAGCCAACACCGCAAGCGCGAACGCAATGTCCGTCGCGATCGGCACAGCCCAGCCGTCCAGGTTCTCCGGGTGGCCGCTGAGCAGGTTGATCCCGATGAAGATTCCGGCGGGCACAACCATCCCACCGATCGCGGCGGCGATGGGCAGTGCCGCTCGGGCGGGATCCCGCAGATCGCCGGCGACGAACTCGCGTTTGAGTTCGAGCCCGACGACGAAGAAGAAGATGGCCAGCAGGCCATCGGCAGCCCATGCCGAAAGGCTGAGATTCAGGTGCAGCGATTCCGGCCCGACGACGAACCCAGACAGCCGATGATAGGACTGCGACCACGGTGAATTTGCCCACACCAGCGCCAGGCCGGCGGCCGCCAGCAACAGGGATCCACCCACGGTCTCCATCCGCAGCAATTGCGAAACCCGTTGCCACTCGGGCCATGAGGTACGGATGAGGAGCCGGCGGCCCATTGGACCACGACGATCTACCATTCAAAAACTCCCGGGGTCGGCGATTGACTTCGCCGACCAGACTTCCCGGCACACCGCAGTCCAAGTTAGCCGATGCTTGTGTGCACCGTCGGGCCGGGACCCGCCACCAGCCGCTTCAACGTGGCGAATTGCCTGTCGGCGAGGGTGTTCAATTCGGCCGGGGTGAAGTCGCCGTAGTGCTGCACCGTCCACTCGTCGAAGATCTGTAGGACGCCTACAACAAGCCGGTACTGCAACGCTTCCGGCAGGTCGTCACGTACCGCACCGCAGCTCCGACCGACGCGCAGCAGGCGCTCAACCCAGTCCCGCACCGCGTTCAGCGCACCACTGATTGCATCCTTGGCATCGTTGGGCGCATCGCTGTAGAACATGCGGCCCAGCATCGCGAACGACTGGTGTTTCTCCGCTATGGAGACCAGGTGCGTGAAAAACTCTGCGGTCCGCGCCCAAAAATGCTCTCCCTCGAATTGTTCCGGATCCGGAATTACTCCGTCTGCACCGATATCGGGCCCGATTTCGGAGAGCAACTCCCTCACCACAAAATCAAACAGATCGCTCTTTGAATCGATCACGTAGTAGAACGAACTCTTACTCATGCCGCAAAGCGAGATAATCCTGTTCAGCGAGGCGTCCCGGTATCCCGACGATGCGAACTCCGCCGCCGCTACGTGCACCAATCGCTGCCGACGCTCGGCAGGCATGCGCGTGAGCCGCCCAATGTGCATGCGTCGATAATAACAGTGTGGACCACCCGGTCCAGCCAATGGTAGCGTCGGCGCAGAAGCGTCGAAAGGAGCGCCAGTGTTCAGCCCGACCAGCGTCGAAGATCAATATGATCAGGCCGCTTCCGACGATATGAGAATCCTCGTGGTCGGCGCAGGCATAGCTGGATTGACCGCCGCGCAGTTGCTGCGCATCCACGGACGCCATCCCGTGCTCATCGAGCGCTCCGTCGATGGCGCGCACCCGGGGTACATGCTCGCGTTGATGCCGATGGCGGACGTCGCCCTGGACGATCTCGGGGTGCGGGAAAGCTACCGCTGCGCCAGCATTCCGTTGGATCGGTACGGCCTGCGTTCCCACACCGGCCGCATGCTGCGCGTGGATTCGATGGAAACCATCCTGGGGCGCTACGGCGACTACCGTGGCATCTCGCGCGGCGACCTGATCGACGTCTTGAGCGGCGACGCCTGCGCCATCACCTTCGACTCCACGGTCACCGCCCTCACCGAGGGTTCCGACGCGACTTGCGTGACGGTGACAACGGGCGGCGTGGCGAAGGAGTTGGAGTTCGACCTGGTCATCATTGCCGACGGAATCGGTTCGACCACCCGCGATCTGGTGCTGGACGGGCGCCAGGTCGGCGAATTCGACTCAAAGTGGGCCGGTTGGGTGGCATGGGCGCCAGAGGATTCCGATACCCACCTGGGCGAAGAGCTTTGGGGTGCCGGCTTTTTCATCGGGACATACCCGGTTCTCGGCCGGATCGGCGTGTTCGTCGGCGGCCCGCGGGAGGACATGACGGTCGGACCGGCGACGTTTGTGCGACGGATCCGCCGGGCGCTCAAGACGATTGACCCCCGGATGGACAACGCGCTGCGAGCGGTTGCCGACGACCCCGACCCTTTCTTCTGGTCCTTGACCGACTGCCGCTCGCCGGTCTGGGCCACCAGGCGGACAATTCTGCTCGGCGACGCGGCTGCCGGTTTCCTTCCCACCGCCGGGATTGGTGCGGGAATGGCGATGGAATCGGCGTGGGTGCTCGCCCGCATGTTGCGCCGCGCGGATCGCACGCGGCTCGGCGATCTCCTGCGTGCCTACGAAACCGTGCAGCGCCCGCGCGTCGAGGCCGCGCAAGACAATTCACGCAGTCTGGCCAAGATGATGTTTCACCGCAGTCGGATGCTCGCCCTGGTCCGCGAGGTCGCGATGCGGGCAATCAGTGTCGAGGCCGTGCTCGGACCTATTCAGCGGCTGCTGCGGGAACAACCCGATCCGGACGCGGCGCGAGTCGTAGGGTAGCGGTATGCATGCCGAGGAGATGGCAGAGGAGTTTCCGGTGATCACCGTTGATTCCGATGCCCTGGACGCCGCACGCACCCTCGCCCAGCACCGGTTGCCCGGCATCGTCGTCACCGACAACTCCGGCCGACCGTACGCGATCTTGCCCGCCTCACAAGTGGTCAGATTCATCGTCCCGCAGTACGTCCAGGACGACCCGTCGCTGGCCGGGGTACTCGACGAGTCGATGGCCGACCGGGTCGCCGACAAACTTGGCGGCAAGACCGTGCGTGATGTCCTGCCCGAACACCTGACCGACGTGCCGGCCGCCAATGCAGACGACACCATCGTCGAGGTGTCCGCACTCATGGCTCGGTACCGAAGTCCGCTGATCGCCGTGATGAAGGAAGGCAAACTGCACGGCGTGATCACCGCTTCACGGCTGCTCGAAACGGCGCTGAAACACTAATCGGTCCATGGCAATCGTCGCGGTCACCATATTCGTGGTGGCATACGCTCTCATCGCCAGCGACCGCATCAACAAGACACTCGTCGCGCTCTGCGGAGGCGCGATCATCCTTGTGCTCGGCATCGTCGACGCCGACGACGCGTTCTTCTCCCACGAAACCGGGATCGACTGGAACGTCATCTTTCTGCTGTTCGGGATGATGATCATCGTCGGGGTGCTGCGGCAGACCGGCGTATTCGAATACATCGCGATCTGGGCTGCCAAGCGCGCCAACGGTTCTCCGCTGAAGATCATGATCCTGCTGGTTATCGTGACGGCTGTCGCGTCCGCGATGTTGGACAACGTCACCACGGTGCTGCTGATCGCACCGGTGACGCTGCTGGTGTGTGAACGGCTTGCCATCAACCCGATCCCGTTCCTGATGGCGGAGGTATTCGCGTCCAACATCGGTGGGGCGTCGACGCTGGTCGGCGACCCGCCCAACATCATCATCGCGAGCCGTGGCGGGTTGAGCTTCAACGACTTTCTCATCCACATGCTGCCGATCGTGGCAGTCGTCATGGTGGTGTTCATCGCGATGCTGCCGCTTCTTTTTCGCGGATCGTTCACCGTCGACCCCTCACGGGTCGCGGACGTGATGTCACTGAACGAACGCGAGGCCATTCGCGATCCGAGGTTGCTGATCAAGTGCGGAGCCGTCCTGCTCGGCGTCTTCGCGGCATTCATCGGCCACTCGTTCCTCCACATCGAGCCTTCCGTCGTCGCGCTGGTCGGCGCCGGTGTCCTGATCCTGATCTCCCGGCTGGAGCAGCGCGATTACCTCGGCAGCGTCGAATGGGAGACGCTGCTGTTCTTCGCAGGCCTGTTCGTGATGGTCGGCGCACTGGTCAAGACCGGGGTGGTCGAAGAGCTGGCCAGGACGGCAACCGAGATCACCGACGGGGACGCGTTACTGACGGTCATGCTGATACTGGGTATTTCCGCGCCGGTCTCGGGAATCATCGACAACATTCCCTTCACAGCGACGATGACGCCGATCGTCGCGGAGCTGGCGTCGGGCCTGACCGGTCCGACCGACCCGAACGTCCTGTGGTGGGCGCTCGCGCTGGGCGCGGACTTCGGCGGCAACATGACCGCCATCGGCGCCAGCGCCAACGTCGTGATGCTGGGAATCGCGCGTCGGGCAGACAATCCCATCTCGTTCTGGGAGTTCACCCGCAAAGGCATCTTCGTCACCGTGGTGTCGATCGCGTTGTCGGCGGTCTACTTGTGGCTGCGCTACTTCGTCTTGGCCTGAGTGTCCCGGGGTCCGGGAGCGTAGAATCCGTGACACCGGACAACGAGTCGGCCCGCCGCTGCTCGCTCAGAGCAACCGCGCTGCCGAGCTTCGGAGCATGTTATGGGCACACGTTCGCCCGACAAGGTCCCGACGGTATCGCGACGCGCCCGCATACTCCTCGGCATCGCCGTGTGCATAGTGATATCGCTGTTCGTCGTTCCGCCCCTTCTGAGCACGTACGTCGATTGGCTGTGGTTCGGTGAGGTCGGCTTCCGAGAGGTATGGGTCACCGTCGTGCTCACCCGACTCTCAGTTTTCGCCGCGGTGACTCTGGTGGTAGGCGGGATCGTTGGGCTCGGCTTGACGTTGGCGTACCGTGCGCGGCCCCCGTTTGTTCATGCAGCGCCGAATGATCCGATCTCGTCGTTCCGCACCCAGCTGATGCGGCGTCCGCGGCTGGTGGGCTGGGGCGTGCCAATCGGTATCGGCCTCATCTGTGGCTTGATCGCGCAGTCGAAATGGGAGACGGTTCAACTCTTCCTGCACAGCGGTTCGTTCGGCATCACCGACCCGGAGTTCGGTCTCGACATCGGCTTCTTCGTCTTCGAGCTTCCTCTCTACCGATCGGTGCTCACCTGGCTGTTGGTTGCCGTGTGCCTGGCCTTGGTGGCGAATCTGGTGACGCACTATCTGGTCGGCGGCCTGAGGCTGATGACCGGCAAGGGCATGCTCACCCAGGCAGCCCGCGTGCAACTCGCGACACTGGCAGGCACGCTGGTGCTACTCAAGGCACTGGCCTACTGGTTCGACCGCTACCAGCTGTTGTCGGGTAGTCGTAAGGAGCCGACATTCACCGGTGCCGGCTACACCGATATCCATGCTGGGTTGCCGGCCAAGCTCGTGTTGCTCGCGATCGCGGTGTTGTGTGCCGCAATGTTCTTCGCGGCAATCTTCATGCACGACATGCGGATTCCGGCAATGGCGACGGCGCTGCTCGTGCTGTCCGCGGTTCTCGTCGGTGGCGTATGGCCGCTGCTGATGGAGCAGTTCTCGGTGCGCCCGAACGCTGCCGACGTCGAGCGCCCGTACATCCAACGCAATATCGACGCGACCCGTCAGGCGTATCGGATCGGCGGCGAATGGGTCGAATACCGGGAGTATCCGGGCATCGGCACCAAACCTCCCCGCGACATTCCGGCGGACGCGACCACCATCGCCAACGCCCGGCTGCTCGACCCGAATGTGCTCTCGCGAACCTTCACCCAACAACAACAGCTCAAGAATTTCTACAGCTTCCCCGACCACTTGGACCTCGACCGGTACCGCATCGACGGCGAGTTGCGGGACTACGTCGTCGGTGTCCGGGAGCTGTCCCCCACCAGCCTCACCGGAAATCAGACGGACTGGATCAACCGGCACACCGTCTACACCCACGGCAACGGTTTCGTGGCAGCTCCGGCGAACCGGGTGAACGCAGCGGTGCGCGACGCCGCAGCGGCATCCGAGAGCAACAGCGGTTATCCGATCTACACCGTCAGCGACATCGCGACGCAGGGGTCGGGCCAACTGATCCCGGTCGACCAACCCCGCATCTATTTCGGTGAGGTGATCGCGCAATTCGATCCCGACTACGCCATCGTCGGCGGCCCGAACGGGCCCCGCGAGTACGACACCGACACAGACAAGTACACCTACACCGGCGCCGGCGGTGTGCCCATCGGAAATTGGTTCAACCGCACGGTCTTTGCCGCCATATTCGGTCAACACAAGATCCTGTTCTCCCGGGCAATCGGCTCGGAGTCAAAAGTGCTCCTCTACCGCGATCCCCGCGAACGCGTGCAACGGGTCGCACCGTGGCTGACGACGGACAACAACGCCTACCCGGCCGTGGTGGACGGGCGGATCGTGTGGATTGTCGATGCATACACCACGCTGGACACATATCCCTACGCGCAGCGCAGTTCGCTCGAAGGGTTGGTGACCACCGCCACCGGCATCGTGCGCCCCGGCAAAGAGGTGTCGTACGTACGCAACTCCGTCAAGGCCACCGTGGACGCCTACGACGGCACCGTGACGCTATATGAGTTCGATCCGCAGGATCCGGTGCTGCGTGCGTGGATGCGGGCGTTCCCCGGCACCGTACAACCCGAAGCCGAGATTTCCGACGAACTACGCGCCCATTTCCGCTACCCCGAGGACTTGTTCGAGGTGCAGCGCGAGCTGCTCGCGAAGTACCACGTCGACGAACCACGTGAGTTCTTCACCACCAACGCATTCTGGTCCGTGCCAAGCGATCCCACCAACGACGCCAACCCCACTCAGCCGCCGTTCTACGTCCTGGTCGGCGACCAGCAGACCGCGAAGCCGTCGTTCCGGCTGGCCACCGCGATGGTCGGCTACAACCGGGAGTTCCTCTCGGCCTACATCTCGGCGCAGTCGGATCCGGAGAACTACGGCAAACTCACGGTGTTGCAGCTGCCCACCGACACCCTGACCCAGGGGCCACAGCAGATACAGAACTCGATGATCTCCGATACCCGGGTGGCCTCCGAGCGGACGCTGCTGGAGCGGTCCAACCGGATCCACTACGGCAATCTCCTGACGCTGCCGATAGCCGACGGCGGCGTGCTTTACGTGGAACCGCTGTACACCGAACGGATTTCGACGGCGCCGAACAGCTCGACGTTCCCTCAGTTGTCCCGCGTCCTGGTGAGCGTCCGAGAGCCCCGCGCCGGCGGCGGCGTGCGGGTCGGCTATGCGCCGACCCTGGCCGAGGCGCTGGACCAAGTGTTCGGCCCCGGCACCGGGCGGGCCGCCACGGCCCCTGGCGGTGACGCCGCGTCCGCACCACCGACACCTACCGGAGCACCAGCACAGCAGCCGCCGCCTGCTGCTGTACCCCCGGCGCCGCCGCCCGGCGATTCAGTACCGGCACCGGACGAACTCCGGGGCCTTCTGACAGAGCTACGCGACGTACTGGAGCGCCTGGAGCGTGCTGTTGACGCGAACGAGAATCCCGGCGGGTAGCGCGACCTGGCCGCATTACAGCAGAGCCAGCAGGAGCACGGTGCCGAGCACAGTGGTGGCCGACCAAACCATGCGGGTGGTGGACCACGGCGTGGCCAGCCACCCGTCGGGCTGCAGGGACGCTCGCCCAGCGGCCCATGCACGCTCGGCGCCGCGACGCAGCGGTGGTTCCACCCTGTCACGCATCTGAAACACGCTCTGGGACAAAGCATTCCAGGTCGACGGCAAAAGGCGACGGTAGACGACGTCGGCGTCGAGATTTACTGATCGGACCTCCGGCGGGTATAGGCCGGTGCGGATGAGAACGGTAAACGCCATCGAGGCAAGCAGGAGGAGCTGCAACTGGTTGATCACGTGCGGCGTCGTGTAGGGCACGAAGTCGACCGCGTACGGCAGAATTCCGTACAACACGCCCGGCGCCACCCCGATCCCGATACAGATCAGCGCGGCGATCGCCATCGCGACCCTCATGTTCAGCGGCGCCTCTGCCACCCGATGACCTCGGTCGTGGGCGAAGAACGCAAAGTAGGGGATCTTGATCCCGGCATGGTGGAACACGCCGGCTGAGGCGAATAACAACAGCAGCCAAACCACTGTCCGGTGCTCTTGCGCGGCCGCCTCCATGATCATGGATTTGGTGGCAAAGCCAGAGAACAGGGGGAAAGCGGAGATGGACGCCGCGCCGACGATGCACAGCACCGTGGTCTGCGGCATCGATTTGTACAGCCCGCCGAGTTCTGAGCCTTTGGCGGTGCCGGTGCGCAGTAACACCGCGCCGATCGCCATGAACAGCAGGCCCTTGAACACGATGTCGGCCACGGCGTGCGCACTCGCACCATTGATTCCGAGCGAGCCACCGATGCCGATGCCGACGACCATGAAGCCGAGCTGGTTGATCATGCTGTAGGCGAGGACCCGGCGCAGGTCGTTTTCGATGACTGCATAGAAGATCGGGAACACCGTCATGGCCACGCCGACCCAGATCAGCAGCTCCGTGCCGGGGAAGCCGCGCGCCAACGTGTACACCGCGAACTTGGTGGTGAACGCCGACAATGCCACCGCACCGACGACTGTCGACTCCGGATATGTGTCGATCAGCCACGCGTGCAGCACCGGGAAGGCGCACTTGACGCCGATGCCTGCCAAGATCAGCGCGCTGCCGGGACCATCCAGCCCGAGATAACCGAACTCCAGGCCGGCGCCGAAGTGGATCCGCAGCGCAATGCCGGTCAGCATCAACAGCCCGGAGACCACCTGCGCGATCAGGTAGCGCATCCCGGCGCGGTAGCTACGCTCCGTGCGGCCCGCCCAGATCAGGAACGCCGACGAGAGCCCGGCCAGCTCCCAGAACACGAACAGTGTCAGCAGGTCACCGGCGAGGCAGCCGCCGACCGCCGACGCGGCGTAGACGAGAATCACTGTCTGCTGCAGGGAGTCACGCAGATGCAGCGCGTAGACCGCGGTGAGAGACGCGGCGATCAGGAAGCCGGTTGCGAACACCCGGGACAACGCGTCGACCCGTAACAGGATCAGCTCAAGACCGAACATGTCGACGGTGGCCCCGACGCCCTCGGGCAGCGACCACAAGGCTGCCAGAGCGACGACCGGTAACAGCACCATCAGCACCTGTCGCGCCCGGCCGCGCAGCAGCGGCACGCCGACCGCGCCGAGCATCAGCAGAAGAGCGGGACTAGCGATCATCGTCGTCCCGCTGCGGTGGCTGGTCGGGTGGAACTTCGGGTGACTCGTAGTAATTCTCGTTGCGCTGCAACACCTTCCGTAGTTGCTTGGCGGTGAGAACCAGCGTCAGGCTTACCACGAAGCCGTACACCGCGTAGAACCCTGGCCATCGCTCGATGTCGAAGTACGGGTGCTTGATGTAGAAGAGGTCGGCAATCAGCGCGGCCGTACACAGCGCGGTCAGTCCGTACACGATGCGGGTCACGGTGCGCGGCTCGTCCAGCCAGCGGCGTTCGTCATCGATCATGGCGGTCCCAGGGTCGCGGCCAGCGGTGCGATCACGGCGTTGGCACCGAAAAACAGTGCGACACAACCGAACGCGGTCAAGATCAGTGGGGCGGTGAGGGTGAGCGCGGCCTCACCGTGCAGCAGTCGTCCGGCGGATGGGCGCAGGAACCCCCGCACCGGGATCGGCATCAGGTAGGCCACTGCGAGCAGCGAGCCCACCACGAGGACCACGAACATGACTGCGTGGTCCGCGTCGGCTGTGCCGAGCAGCAACAGCCACTTGCTCCAGGTGCCGCCGAGCGGCGGCAGGCCGATGATCGAGATCGTGGCGACCAAGAACGCGGCGAACGTCCACGGCATCGCGCGGCCGAGCCCGTCGAGCTCGCTTACCCGGGTCTTGCCTGCGGTGACGGCGATGGCGCCCGCGCACAGAAACAGCGTGATCTTGCCCGCCGCATGGGTGACCATGTGCAGCGCACCGCCCGTCGCGGCGACCCGGTCGGCCAAGGTGGCCGCCAGGACGATGTACCCGAGCTGGCTGACGGTGGAGTAGGCCAGCCGCCGCTTGAGGTTGTCCGACCGGATCGCGATGACCGCCGCCGCCAGCAGCGTGAACGCGGCCACCCACATCATCGGGGCCGCAGCGCCGGTGTCCCGCAGCGTGTCCAGACCGAAGACGTACACGGCGATCTTGAGAACCGCGAACACGCCGGCCTTGACCACGGCGACCGCATGCAGCAGCGCCGACACCGGGGTGGGCGCCACCATGGCGGCCGGCAGCCAGCGGTGCACCGGCATCAATGCCGCCTTGCCGATACCGAACAGGTAGAGCGCGAACAGCGCGGTCAGCACCCCCGGTCCGGCGGCGCCGGCGAGCAGCCCGCCGGGGGTGAACTCGGTACTGCCGGCCAGCACCCATGTCCACACGATCGCAGGCAACAGCAGCCCGATGGAGGTGGCCAGCAGCACGACAATGTAGGTCCGGGCGCCGCGGCGCGCGTTCGCGCCACCTTCGTGCGCCACCAGCGGCCAGGTCGCCAGTGTCATCACCTCGTACCCGATGAACAGCGTGATCAGGTTGCCCGACAACGCAATCCACATGGCGGTGCCGATCGTGAACGCGAAGAACACGTGAAAGCGCGCTTGGGCGTTGTCGTGGTTTGCGCGCAGGTAGCCGGCCGCGAAGACGGTGGTCACCGGCCAGAGCACCGCGGCGATCGTGGCGTACATGAGGCCCAGCGGCTCGAGCGTGAGCTCGAGAGTGAACCCGGGGAGCCACGTCCACAGTTCAACGCGCAGACCGTCGTTGGCCACCGGCCACAGGGACAGCACCACGGCCGCCAGCGCCACGCCCCAGATCACTGACGCCGTGTCCCGTGCCATCGGCCGGTTGCGTAGGAGCAGCACCGTGCCGCAGGCCAGCAGTGGAAGGGTCACCGCGACCGGCAGCGCGACGGCCGGCTCGGGTGTGGTCCAGTCGGTGAGCACGTCACCCACCTCCCAGCAGCGCCGCCGCCGCGCCGTCGGCGAGGCCGGCCGGCAGCGTGGCGTCGATGCCGAAGTACACCGACAGGATCACGAGCAGCCAGGTCGCCGCCGCCATGGACGGCGGCGGGCGCGCGGGCTCGGCGTCCGGAGGTGGTTCCCGGAACCAGGCCACCTCGACGACGCGGCCGATGTAGATCAGCGCAAGCAGTGAACTGACCAACATCGCCACCAGCACGGGCCACGCGCCGCGCTCGATCAGCGCCGTCGCCAGGGCCCACTTGCTGACGAATCCTGCAGCCGGAGGCACCCCAACGAGCCCCAGCCCGGCCACCACGATCGCCGCGAACGTCCAGGGCATGTGCCGGCCGAGACCGGCCAGAGCGGAGAGCCGGACCGAGCCGAGGCGTATCAGCAGCAGTCCGGCCCCAGCGAACAGTGCCGCCTTGGTGATTGCATGGTTGATCGCGTGCAGGTACGCAGCCGAGACGCCGGCCGCGGTGGCAAGGCTGATGCCGGCGATGATGTAACCGATCTGTGCGACGCTCGACCAGGCCAACAGGTACCGGAAATCGCTTTGGACGCACGCTGCGGCAGATCCGACGAGCATCGCCAGACTGGCCAGCACCAGGCCGAGTTCCTCGATCGGCATCGCGCCGAATACCAGCGCCGCCCCGAACACCGTGAAGGCGAATCGACAGAGCACATAGATCGCGACCTTGGTTCCGGTGGCGGCGACGAACATGCTCACCGCCGACGGCGCCTCCCCGTAGGCCCCCGGCAGCCAGGCATGCAGCGGGAAGAGCGCCATCTTGATCGCGAGCCCGACGAAGACGAACACCACGGCGGCGTACAGCGCGCGGTTGCCGTGGTGGTCCGCCAGCCGCTCGGCCAGATCAGGCATGTTGAGCGTGCCGGTGAGCGCATAGGCGAACCCGATCCCGAGCAACACGAACAACGCTCCGACAGTGCCGATCACCAAGTAGTGGAAGCTGGCGAGCAGCGCGTGCCGGCGGCGGCCCATGGCGATCATGGTGTAGGTGGCCAGCGAGCTGATCTCAAGGAACACGAACGCGTTGAAGGCGTCCGCGGTGATGGTCAACCCCAGGAGCCCGGCCAGCGTGAGGCACAAGCAGGCGTAGAGCAGCACGGTGCGCCTGTCGTCTATCTCGGCGCCGACGCTGCAGCGGCCGTAGACCGCGGTGACGGTGGCGATCAGCGACACCAACAGCAGAATGGGAGTGTTGAAGCCACTCACCACGAACTCGATGCCCGCGGGCGCCGGCCAGTCCCCCATCGCGTAACTGAACGTCCCGTCACGCGCCACCCGCTGCGCGAGCAGGGCGGCACAGATCAACGAACCGCCGGCGGCAACGAGAAATAGCAGCCACGCCACGACGCGGGACCGCAACAGCATGCACAGCGGCGCGCAGATCAGCGGGATTGCCACTTGCAGCGCCGGTAGCTGGGCGGTCATCAGTCAACCTGTGACGTCGTCGTCCGCGCCCGCAGAACCCGTTTTGCTCCTCGCGTCCGCAGTGTCACGCTCGAGGATTTCGTCCTCCTCCACGGTGCCGTACGCCTCGAAGATTCGAACGGCCAGGGCGAGGCCTACGCCGAGGGTGGCGACGCCGACCACGATCGCCGTGAGCATCAGCACTTGCGGCAACGGATGGGAGTAGGTCTCGAAACTGGTCGACACGATTGGAGCGGTTCCACCGGTGACTTTTCCGAGGCTGATGAAGAACAACAGGATCCCGACCTGGAACACGGTGAGACCGATGAGCTTCTTCAGCAGATTGCTGTGGCTGATGACTACGTAAAGGCCGGTCAGCATGATGGCGAACAGCAGCCAGTAGATGTAGTGGGTCGCGATCACGGCGGCAACTCCGCGCTCAACGCCGTGCCCCGGCTCGCGACTCCCCAGCTCGCGAAGCCGAAGAAGACTCCGGCCATCACCGCGGAAACGGTGGCGCCGACAGCTGCCTCCACAAACACGATTCCGAGGTGTTGCCCGGACTCGGCGGAGCCTGGGCCGAGCACGTCGTAGTCGAGAAATGAGCCGCCGAGCATCATCGTCGCGAAGCCGAGCCCGACATACCCCAGCAGACCGAGAGACACCAGAGACCACAACGCCCGGCGTGGCACCACATACTGCGCCCGGTCCACCCCGAACACCAGGCTGTATAGGACAGCGCCCGACGCGAAGATCACGCCGGCCTGGAAGCCGCCGCCCGGTCCATACTCACCGTGGAAAAGCACGTAGAGCGCGAACAGCAGGATGAACGGAAGCAACAGGGCGGTGATCACCCGAATGACGCGGTAGTCGGCGAGGTGGAAGTCCGCTCCCGGCCGGGCCTCCTCCGGCCGCGCGAGCGGGCCGAGCAACGACAGGACGGCGACGCCCGCAGTGAAGACAACGACCAGCTCGCCCAGCGTGTCGAGCGCACGGTAACTCGCCAGCACCGAGGTCACCGTGTTGGGTATCCCGACATCCTCCTGGGATTGGTACAAGTAGATGTCTGTCACGGGGTGAGCGTGGACGGGGTTTCCGGCGGCGCCGAAGGACGGCAGATCCTGGCCCGCGTAGCCGAGCGTGACGCCGACCAGGATTACGGCGACGAGCCCGGGCAGGCGCCGTTGGGGCGGCGTGACGGCCTCCCGTGAGCGGGTCAGCGCGAGTACGCCGAGGAGCAGCACGGTGCTGATGCCGACACCGACCGCCGCCTCGGTGAATGCCACGTCTGGGGCGTCCAGCAGCACGAAAAGGGTTGCGGTGACCAGGCTGAACAGAGCGGCCAGCATGGTGGCTTCGTAAAGGGCGCGTACCCGCGCGATGGCCAGCGCCGTCGCGGCGAGGATCGCGAGCAGTGTGACGTTGATCAGGGTGAAGGCGGTCATAGCGGTGTCGTCACCGGCGTCGGTCCCCCTCCCGCCACATCTGGATTCCGTCGCGGCGTGCGGCGTGCGCCAGGACGTGCGTCGCGGTCGGACTGGTGAGCATGAGGAAGAGCAGGATGATCAGCAGCCGGACTTCTGTCGCCCAACCGCTCGGCAGCAGCAGCAGGCCGACCAGGATGAGGCCGGCGCCGGCGGAGTCGGTGACGCTGACGGCGTGGATGCGGGTATAGAAGTCCGGGAAGATCAGCAGACCCATACCGCCGGAGAAGACGAACAGGGCTCCGGTACCCATCAGCGCGTACCCGACCACCGCCATGGGGTTCATGTCGACTCACCTTTCGGACCTTCTGGCCCGCCGCTCACCAGGTCCTGGTAGTGGCTCAACCGGAGTACCGCGATGACGGCCACGAAATTGACCAGCGCATAGAGGATTCCGATGTCGAGGAACTCCGGACGGCCGAAGAGGAAGCCGGACACCGCCACGAAAAG
Organism: Mycolicibacterium sp. XJ870; assembly: GCF_053483975.1. Taxonomy (NCBI): domain Bacteria; kingdom Bacillati; phylum Actinomycetota; class Actinomycetes; order Mycobacteriales; family Mycobacteriaceae; genus Mycobacterium; species Mycolicibacterium sp. XJ870. The sequence goes on along the minus strand of NZ_JBEFTI010000001.1, from coordinate 1,660,800 downwards.
CACGGTCTTGGTGCCGAACGTGTTGATGGCCAAGATCCGGTTGTACAGGCCGGGACCCGCGAACGCGCGGGTCAGTGCCAGAACCATGGTGGCCAGCAGCACCGCCATTACCGCGGCGATCATCGCCGCGCTCCCGGTCGCGGCACCCGGCCGAGCATCGCGCCGTTCCGGAGCTCGTCGATGTCGGCCCGGTCCAGGCTGTGGACCCGGATCAGCTTGTCGCTGATATCCAGGGACAAAGTGCCGGGGGTCAGAGTGATCGCGTTCGCGTACGCGACCTGGGTGAGTTCCGGTAGGTCCTGCGCCGGTGTCGCTGCCACCACTGGGCATAGCGGGCGCCAAGGCGACCACACCTTGCGCACCACGGCGACCGACGAGATGAGAACCTGTACGCCCAGCCACCCGAAGAACCGCGGTAGACGCAGCATGAACGGAACCGTCAGATCGCGGTGCAGGGACAGCTCCGCTCGCCAGGCCATCGCGCACACCACGGTTATCGACACGGCGCCGAGCGCCAGCATCAGCGGATCGAAATGGCCGGAGAGAACGAGCCAGAACGCGGCAAGCAGTGGAACCATCAGCATCATCCGTCCGATGGGTTGGCGCTGTGCTTCCACTCGCGAACGCTCTTGGTCTCCCCGGGTCATGTCGTCCCCTCGATGGCCTCCATAAGCAGCTCAAGCAGATGGTTTGCGCTGACGACGCCGAGTGTGCCGCCTCGCTCCCGTGCCACTACGGCGAGCGGGCAACCCCGCTCAGCCATCAGTTCGGCGAGTTCGATGACCGTCGCCTGCGGCCGGACGATCGGAATGCGGGCGCTTCCCGCGCCTATGACGTCGCCCACCCGGATGCCTGTCAGCGCGGCGGCTATGCGGTCAGCGTGCCGCTCGTCGAGAACCCGGGCAAGGCCGGGTCCTTCCTGCACGTAGCGCGGCAACGTCAGCCGGAGCAAGTCGACGGACGACATGCATCCGACCACTTCTCCCAGCTCATCGGCGACCACGAGACCAGGCAGATGGTGCTGCGTGACCACCTGAATCGCGGCCAGGATGTCGTCGCTCGGCAGCACTGTGGGCAACGATTCCGTGACGTCTGCAGCGTGCACGAGCTTCTCCCGTCGCCGAAACGATCACCAGTTCTTTCACCTTGTGATCGCGATTCTCTGATATCGGAGGACGGGGCCCAATGCTCGGCACAGCCCGCGAAAGTCGGGATTCATTGCCGATCGTCGGCAGTTTGCCATGTGAATTTTCCAGTTATTGCCCCGCCAGTGGTGGCGCAGCGCGCAAGCTGGCTGAAGCTCAGGAAAGGGAGAAGGGGGTCAATGGCGCGAAGGAGGCACATGAATTCAGCCGGCCCAGAGCTTCCAAACCTCGCGGCGCTGACCGCACGCACTGGCAAACATGCTCACAGCGCTCCACCGGAGCTGCTGGACGGATATCTGCCCGTGCTTGCGAAGGTCAGCGCGGGAGGCCGGCTTTGCCAAGAGGACCTGCAGGAACGACGCGACGTGGGTGCCCGAGCAGCCGAGCAGGGCGTACCTATGCGCGGGCTCATCGAGCTGTACCTGAGTGCCACCTGGGTTGCTTGGCCGTCGCTGCCCGGAGTACGGGCAGCCGTAGGGACCGATACCCTTCGCGACATCGGGGAGGCGGTCTACCGCGCAGCCGAAGTCGCGGTCATGGCGGTGACAACCGGATACGAGGAGGCGCAGCGCTGGTCTGTCCGCCAGGAGGAGTCGTTTCGGCGAGCATTCGTCGACGACTTGCTCGAGGGCCGCAATCTCGAGACCCTCGCGGAACGAGCCGAACGATATGGGCTGCGGTTGGCGCACAGCCACGTGGTAGTGGCGGTGGCCGGCACACCCCCATTCGTCGACGGCGATCCGGTCACCCGTCAGGTCGAGTCCGCGATGCACTTCGGCCTGACAAGCAGAGACATCCTCGTGACGACCAAGGACGACTTGTTGGTCTGTGTCGCCCCGGACGCGCAGGACGTGCCGAAGAGGTTCGTTGACCGGGTCGTCGAGGCATTGGGCCCGCGCAGCTCTTGGCGAGCGGGTATCGGACGCCCTCAGCGTGGACCCGGCGGCGCCGTTCGATCGTTCGAGCAGGCCCGGCAGGCTCTGGACATCGGTGATCGGCTGCAATTACCCGGTCCCGTGTACTCCGCTTCCGATCTTCTCGTCTACCAGGTGCTGATTCGCGACAGCGCGGCGCTGGCGGATCTCGTCGAGGCGGTGCTCGAGCCGCTGCAGGCGGCGCGAACCGGTCCCGCTGTGCTGCTGGACACCTTGTCCGCGTACTTCATGGCGGGCGGCACCGCGACCTTTGCGGCCCAGCGCCTGCACGTGGGTGTCCGGACGGTCACCTACCGCCTGCAGCGGGTCAAGCAACTTACGGGTTACTCGGTTTACGAGCCGCGACAGAATTTCACGCTGCAGGTCGCCGTGTTCGGGGCGCGGCTTCTCGGCTGGCCCGATTCTTCATGACCGTCACTGTTCCCAGGAGGGTGGCAATCGTCGTCTGGCACGCGGTACTTGGTCCGCTCTTCGTCAGCGCGCCCGTCGCGCTGTCCCGGGTGGGCAAGCGACGCGGCTGGAAGAACGGACGGCCCGGCCCGGCCAATCTCCTTGGCGCGGTACCGATCACAGCCGGCGGCGCGTTGGTCGCGTCGACCGTTGCGTGTCACTATCGCGCTATCCCGAATGGCTGGCGGCTCCAGGCCAAGATCACGCCGGACTACCTGCTGCAGGACGGCCCGTACGCGGTGTCGCGGAATCCGATGTTCATTGGCCAGGCAACGATCTGGGCGGGGTGGGCCGTGCTGTGGCAGTATCCCGGTCTCTGTAGGCTTGGCCGCATTCGTCGGCATCTGGGCGATCGCATCGCCGTTGGAAGAACGGGGCCTGCAGTGGCGCTTTGGTGCTGAATACGACGACTACCGCCGCCGGGTTCCACGGCTGATTCGGCTGCCACGGCGTTAGTTTCCTTCGATGTCGCGCGTTTGCGCAACAGTCCGCAAGGTGCCTCCCCCGGTTGCCGATAGTGGGAGGATGCTCACTCGTGCGCGATTCTCTCCGGCACCCGACGCGACTTGTGCCACTGGCGTTCCTGGTCGCGATTGCGGCAGGCACGGTTTTGCTGATGCTGCCGGTTTCGCGGGCCGGCGAGGGATCGGCGCCACCGATGACCGCGCTGTTCACGTCGACCTCTGCTGTCTGCGTGACCGGGCTGATCGTCGAAGACACGCCGGTGTACTGGTCCGGGTTTGGCCAGGCGGTGATTCTGGGACTGTTCCAGATCGGAGGCTTCGGCATCATGACCGGTGCCACTCTCCTCGGGTTGTTGGTGACTCAGCGGATCCGCCTCCGCGATCGACTTGTCGCGCAACTGGAAACCAAGACCCTCGGTCTCGGCAACGTGACCAGTGTGCTCCGACTCGTACTGCTGGCGACCGTGACAGTCGAGTTGGCAGTCATGGCGATCCTCACTGTGCGGCTCCGGTCCGCCTACCACGAGACCTGGGGTGAGGCCTTGTGGCACGGCATGTTTCAGGCAGTATCGGCTTTCAACAATGCAGGCTTCTCGACGTACTCCGACAGCTTGATGGGGTTCGTGGCTGATCCCCTGGTCGTGATACCGATCATGGCGGCGATCGTGCTGGGCGGGCTGGGCTTTCCCGTGCTCTACGAGCTGCGGCGCGACTTACGGCGGCCATCGCGCTGGTCGGTGCACACCAAGATCACCCTGGCCGCGACGGGCCTACTGCTGGTCGGTGGCTTCGGCGCGATCCTGTGGTCGGAGTGGACCAACCCGGGCACGCTCGGCTCTCTCGGCACCGGTGACAAAATGCTGGCGTCCGCGTTTCACTCCGTCAGCGCGCGGACGGCCGGGTTCAACACGCTCGACGTGGGTGCATTCACCACCGAGACGCTCGTCGTCCACGACGGGCTGATGTTCATCGGTGGCGGCAGCGCCGGCACCGCGGGCGGCATCAAGGTCACGACCTTCTTCCTACTCGCGTTCGTGATCTGGGCTGAAATCCGCGGCGACCCCGACACCAACGCCTTCGGCCGACGTATTCCCGTTGCCGCGCAACGACAGGCACTGACTGTCGCCCTACTGGGCCTCGCGTTCGTAGCACTGGGCACGATGGCCCTGCTGACGCTCACCGACTTCGAACTGTCTGTTGTATTGTTCGAGGCCGCCTCCGCCTTCGCCACCGTCGGACTATCCACCGGCATCACACCCGACCTGCCGGCACCGGCTCAGGGTGTCCTCATCGTGCTGATGTTCGTCGGCCGGGTGGGTAGTATCACCGTCGCCACCGCGCTCGCACTTCGCAGCAGGCAAAGGCTGTACCGTTTCCCCGAGGAGCGTCCGATCGTTGGCTAGGAACACCACGTCCAAAGGCGCCATCGTCGTCATCGGCCTCGGCAGGTTCGGCGGTGCGGTGGCGCAGTCGCTCATCCGTCTGGGACACGAAGTGCTCGCGATCGACGAGAACGCCGACTTGGTGCAGCGCTGGTCGGACAAACTCACCCACGTCGTGCAAGCGGACTCGACCGATAGCGACGCGCTCCGTCAGCTCGGCGTCCAAGACCTCAGGCGTGGCGTGGTCGCCATCGGCACCGATATCGAGGCCAGCGTGCTCACCGTGCTCGCGCTTCACGAACTCGGTGTCGACGAAATCTGGGCGAAGGCGATCACGGCCAAGCATGGCCAGATCCTGGAGCGCACTGGCGCGCATCATGTCGTGTACCCGGAGGCTGCGATGGGCGAACGCGTCGCTCATCTGGTCACCGGGCGAATGATCGACTTCATTGAGTTCGACGACGGATTTGCAATCGCCAAGACCAGCACACCTCGGGAGGCCGTGGGCGCGACGCTCGCCGACTCGGGGTTACGGTCGAAATACGGCATCACCGTCGTCGGGATCAAACGCCCCGGCACCGACTTCACATACGCACGTCCGGAGACGATGGTCGAGCGCGGAGACCTGCTGATCGTGTCCGGCCCCACCAATCTCGTGGAGAAGTTCTCGGCACTGCCATAGCCGGTTCGCTTCGACGTGTAACGAGGTCCGCGATAACCCTTGACGCCGCCCTGGCGTGCTCGATCTGAACAGAGCATTGATTTCAGTTGATAGTGTAATAACTGCAACAACTGAACTAGGATGATTGATCGTGGCAGACGACGATGACGTGCTCGACTGGGTCGAACAGGTCGCCAAATATGTCTGGGATCAGGATCGGATGCCGATGATCGCCGGCAGAATTTTCGCCTGGCTGATGATCTGCGACCCGCCAGAGCAAACCGCAGGTGCGATCACCCGAGCGATCGGTGCCAGCCGGGCGTCACTGACCAACAACCTCCGGCTCCTCAGTGGGACCGGGTTTCTCGAGGAGCGCACCAGACCGGGTGATCGCGCGGTTTACTACCGGGCGGCCCCGCAGGCATTCGATCGGATGATCCAGCGGCAGATCGAGTCGATGACGCAGCTGCGGAGCCTCCTGCAGGGCGGTGAGGAACTGGCCGGGCCTACTGCTCGTGGGCAACGGTTGCGCGACGCGATCGAAGTCTTCACCTGGCTGGAACAGGCATTGGCGGGCGCGCCGCCTCTACCCCATGCGCGCACGTAAATCGATTGGAGGCCAGCGGAATGCGTCGACGCCCATTCAAGGCACGGTCGGCCGATGGGCCGATGTTGTTTCCCGCGTTGGAGATGTACTACCCGCAACGACAACGGATCATTTCGGATGAGTTCGCCACCCGGATGCTGTCGCCCGCCTTGCGGCTGACGGTGCCCGCACTCGGGCGAAAGCCGTTGCGCAACCTGCTCGAAAAGTCACTGAACAAACAGATGCCCGGACTCTGGGGCGGCATGGTGGCACGCAAACGCTACGCGGACGATCAGGTCATGGACGCGCTCGCCGCAGGCATCTCTCAGTTCGTGATCCTTGGCGCGGGATTCGACACCCGCGCATTCCGGCTCATCGCCCCGACCGGCGCCGATGCGTACGAAGTCGATCTACCCGACAACATTGCCAGGAAAAGACAGGTTGTGGAGCGGCTGTTCACCAGGGTGCCCGAGCACGTCAAGCTGGTCCCCGTCGATTTCGAGACCGACGATCTCGCGGATTCCCTTGCGGCACATGGACTGCAGCCGGATCGCGCCACAATGTACATCATCGAAGCGGTCACTCAATACCTCACCGAGGACGCCATTGACCGACTCTTCACCACACTGGCCACTGCGCCGGCGTCCAGCCGGCTGATCTTCACCTACATCCGGCGCGATTTCCTCGACGGTCAGAAGCTGGATGGCTGGGATAAGGCGTACAAGCAGTGGGTCGTCAACGACAGGGTCTGGCAGTTCGGCCTGGCTCCGAACACGGTCGGCGATTTCCTCCAACGGTACGGCTGGACCGAACGCGAGCAGGTCGGTCACGAGGAATACCGCACCTGCTATTTCAAGCCGGCCGGTCGCGACCTTGCGGCCATCGACATCGAACGTTTTGTATCGGCAGTGAAGGACTGAACGCCGCCAAAGCCACGTGAGGAAGATCAGGCGTCCGCCGGTGCGGCCCGTGCCTACGGAATCAGTTGACCGACGCAAAACCTGCAATAGCCCGATCGTGGCGTGATTACGTAGGGTGTTGGGCGGCGTCGATTATTCCGGGGTGCGGATTTGAGTCCATTTGATCACTACTACGGGCGCACGGCCCTGCTGGCGATGCAGGGGCAGCGCACCAGGATGCGCCGACTCGTCGCTCTCACGATCACCTGTGTGAGCGGGGTACCGCTCCTCCTGATCTTCACTCCCGCTGGCCCAGCAGGCACGTTGCGGTATGCCGCGGTCGCGGTGAGCGCCTGCGGCCTGATCATGGCCTGGTGGTGGTGGCGTCGACAATGGCCCAGCAGAACCCAGTCCTGGCTGGTCGTGTCGATCGGCACAGTCGCCATCGCAGCGGTCTGCGCCATGATGGCCAACCCCGTGGTGGGTTTGCTGAGCGCTGCCGTGCTCAGCCTCGTCACCAATTACGCGGCGTTTCTGCACAGCCGGCGAGTGCTGGCGTTGTCGTGGCTGGCCGCCGGGATCGTCGTCACAGCACTCGCCGCACGGGTCGCCGCCACCGATATCGCGCTGGCTGTGTGTGGTGCCGCGATGGCAATGCTCGTCATCGTGTCCACCTCGGCGATGTGCCGGCTGGCCGTAGAGCTACTCGAACATGACAACGTCCAGCACCCGAACGAGATCGATCCGCTGACCGGGCTGCTCAACCGTGAAGCCTTCGACATCCATGCCGCCACGATGGTGGGCTCGCACAGCCGCCACGATGACCAGTACCTCGTCATCGTGGCCGTCGGCATCGACGACATGCCCCTGCTGAGCGATATGGACGGCACCCACAGCACCTTCCATGCGCGGGTCGCGGTCGGGCAGGCGATGCGCGAAACAGTGCGTCACCGGGTGCCGCTGGCACACGTCTCCGACAGTGAATTCCTGATCGCCGACGTATTCAAGACCAACGACCCCTCGCCCCTGGTGGACCGGATCAGGATCGCGATCAGCACCACCCCCATGCGGCTGACGGCAAGCATCGGCACCGCCTGCAGTCCGCTGCGCCCGCTGATCGAATTGCCCGTCGAGCAGGTGATCGACGCCCTTATCGACCTGGCCGTCCGCGCGATGAACCAGTCCAGGGCGGCGGGCGGCAACCAGACCACCTACGCGCACTACCCCACCCCGACCATCGGCCCCAACAATCAGGACTGAGCACCGAGGCTCTATCGCGTCAGCACCGCAACGCACTCAACGTGATGGGTGAGCGGGAACGAGTCGTACACCCGAAGCTCCTCCACCGCGTACCCGTGCCGCAAGTACAGTCCGACGTCGCGCGCGAAAGATGCCGCCTCACATCCGATGTGGATGATTCTCGGCACATCCGCAGCGGCAAGCTGGTCGATGACCTCACGACCCGCCCCGGTTCGCGGCGGATCCAACACGGCGACGTCAGCGCGCCCGTCCTGCGTGGACAGCGCCCGGCGCACCGAGTCGGTGACCACCGAGACCCAGGGCAGGTCGGCCAGCGCGGCGCGGGCCGAGCGGGATGCGCCGCGTGACGTGTCGACGGTGACGACGCGACCGTTCTCCCCCACGCCTTCGGCCAGAGCCGCAGCGAAAACCCCTGCACCGCCGTACAAATCCCACGCCGTCATACCGGGCTGCAGCTGCGCCCAGCCGGCGACCAGCTCGCTGTACAGCCCCGCCGCGTCCCGGTGCGCCTGCCAGAACGCCGTCACCGGCACGCGCCACACCCGCGACCCGACGCGTTGCACCGCTTCGTAGTTGCCCTCGACGACCCGGGTCGGGCTCTTGCGCCCGCTCTTGGGCCCTGACTGCACCACGTGCCTGACCCCGTCGGAGTCCAGCGCTACGTGTAGCTGCGCTCCGCCGGCCCAACTGACTTCGGCGAGCCCGTCGACCAGACCGTCCGGCAACTGCGCACAGTCGAGATCGGTGACCAACTCGGCGCTGTGATAACGGTGAAACCCGGCGCGGCCGTCCGGGGTGGTGTCCAGCCGCACCCTGGTGCGCCAACCGGTGGTACCGGACGCACCGACGGCTTCGGCACGCGCGGCATCCTCGTCGCACCACTGAAACCCGCCGAGCCGCGCCAACTGGTTGGCGACAACGGCACCCTTGAGCCGGCGCGCCGCCTCCGGTTCGGCGAATGCCAGATCACAGCACCCCGCCCCGTCCACTCCGGCAATCGGACACTGAGACTCCACCCGGTCCGGGGAGGGTTCCAACACTTCGAGAACCTCTGCGTGCCAATATGATCCGCGCTCATCATTCACGCGCACCCGTACTGTCTCACCGGGCAGGGCATAGCGGACGAACACCACCCGGCCCTCGTGCCGGGCCACGCAACTGCCACCGTTGGCCGCGGGCCCGGTGGTGAGGGTCAACTGGGTTGGCTGGATCAACTCGGTCATTCCAGGAATCCTCTGCGTGCATCGCCCGGTGCAGACTGAGGTTGCAGCGCTTTGAGCCGCTCCGACGAGGTGAGCTGCCAGGGCACCGATGTCACCATGACATTCGGCATGAACAAGAGCCGGCCCTTGAGCCGCAGTGCACTCTGGTTGTGCAGCACCTGCTCCCACCAGTGCCCGACGACGTATTCGGGGATGAACACCGTGACCACTGTCCGCGGCGACTCCTTGGTGACCCGCTTGACGTAATCGAGGACCGGGCGGGTGATTTCGCGGTACGGCGATGCAATCACCTTGAGCGGCACGCTGATATCGCTGTCCTCCCACTGGTGAACCAGAGCGCGGGTCTCGGCGTCGTCGACACTGACGGTGATCGCCTCCAGCACATCGGGACGGGTGGCACGCGCGTAGGCCAGCGCCCGCTTGGTCGGCAGATGCAATTTGGACACCAGGACCACCGCGTGGTTACGGCTCGGCAGCACGATGTCACCCGCCTCGCCGTCCTGGGCATCGAGTTCGCGTGCGACGGTGTCGTAGTGCTTGCGGATGAGCTTCATGAGCACGAACAGTCCGCCCATCGCCAGGATCGCGATCCACGCCCCGGCGACGAACTTCGTCACCACCACCACGACGAGCACGGACCCGGTCGCCGTGAGACCGACCGAGTTGATCACCCGCGAGCGCATCATGCGCCGACGGACCGCGGGGTCGGTTTCCGTGCGCAGCAGCCGGGTCCAGTGCCGCACCATGCCGATCTGGCTGAGCGTGAACGATACGAACACGCCGACGATGTAGAGCTGGATCAGGGCGGTCACCTCGGCCCGGAATGCGACGACGAATGCAATCGCCGCGAGCGCCAGGAACAGGATTCCGTTGGAGAACGCCAACCGGTCACCACGGGTGTGCAACTGCCGCGGCAGGAACCGGTCCTGGGCCAGAATCGATCCCAGCACGGGAAAGCCGTTGAATGCCGTGTTGGCGGCCAGTACCAGGATCAGCGCGGTCACGCCGGCGATGAGGAAAAGGCCCACGGGGAAGTCGTGGAACACCGCGTCGGCCAGCTGGGCGACGAGCGTCTTCTGGTGGTAGTCGGGCGGCGCGCCGACAAGCTGTTCATGCGGGCGCTCGGCTATCTGCACCCCGGTCGCCTTGGCCAGCATGATCATGCCCATGAAGAGGGTGACCGCGATGACGCCGAGCAACAACAGGGTGGTGGCTGCGTTGCGCGACTTGGGTTTCCGGAACGCTGGGACACCGTTGCTGATGGCTTCGACACCGGTCAGCGCCGCCGAACCGGACGAGAACGCCCGCGCCACCAGGAACACCAGCGCGAAGCCGAGCACGTCGCCGTGTTCGGAATGCATCTCGAAACCGGCCGACTCGGCGCGCAGCGGTTGATCCAACACATAAATCTGGAACAGGCCCCAGCCCAACATGGTGAACATGCCAATCATGAACGCGTAGGTGGGGATTGCGAATGCGGTGCCGGATTCCCGGATGCCGCGCAGGTTGATCGATGCCAACACCAGAATCGCGATGACGGCGAAGATCACCTTGTGCTGTGCGACAAACGGCACTGCCGAGCCGATGTTCGACATTGCCGAGGACATCGACACCGCTACGGTCAATACGTAGTCCACCAGGAGCGCGCTCGCCACCGTCAGGCCCGCCGTCGGCCCGAGATTGGTGGTGACCACCTCGTAGTCACCACCACCCGAAGGGTACGCATGCACATTCTGCCGATAGCTGGCGATCACGATGAGCATCACACCGGCGACGGCCAGGCCGATCCACGGCGCCATCGCGTAGGCGCTCAGCCCGGCCACCGAGAGCACCAGGAAGATTTCTTCCGGCGCGTACGCGACCGATGACATCGCATCCGAGGCGAAGACGGGCAGCGCGATCCGCTTGGGCAGCAACGTGTGGGACAGCTTGTCACTGCGGAACGGTCGCCCCAGGACCAGTCGGCGTGCTGCGGTCGAAAGCTTGGACACGAGTGCCAAGAGTAAGCCCGAACACGAATGGCCGTCACAAAGCTGTAGCGTTCGTCAGTGCACAAGTTGAGATAGCTTGAATCTTTCTGCCGCCGGAAAGGAACGTCTGGTGCGTGTAGTCGTCATGGGATGCGGCCGGGTGGGCGCATCGCTCGCAGACAGCCTGGCCAGAATCGGCCACGACGTCGCGATCATCGACAGGGACAGCACGGCATTTCACCGGTTGTCCCCAGAGTTCCCCGGCGAACGCGTGCTGGGCATGGGGTTCGACCGCGACGTGCTGCTGCGCTCCGGAATCGAAGAGGCGGGCGCCTTCGCGGCGGTGTCCTCCGGCGACAACTCGAACATCATCTCCGCGCGCGTGGCCCGAGAGACCTTCGGCGTCGAACGTGTCGTCGCGCGCATCTACGACGCCAAACGTGCGGCCGTGTACGAGCGGCTCGGCATCCCGACGGTGGCGACCGTGCCGTGGACCACCGACCGCCTGCTCAATGTGCTGACACGGGAAACCGAGACCACCAAATGGCGTGACCCGACGGGCAGTGTCGGGGTCGCCGAGATTCCGCTCCACGAGAATTGGGCCGGGCATCGAATCACCGACCTGGAGGCCGCCACTCGCGGGCGGGTGGCTTTCATGATCCGGTTCGGCACGGGTCTTCTGCCCGACGCCAAAACCGTCATCCAAGCCGGCGACCAGGTGTACGTGGCCGCGGTTTCCGGCCACATCGCCGAGGCGCTGGCCATCGGGGCGCTGCCGCCCAGCGACGACCTGGAGTCCAAATGAAAGTCGCCATCGCCGGTGCCGGTGCCGTCGGTCGCTCCATCGCCCGCGAACTGCTCGAAAACAATCACGAGGTGACGCTGCTGGAACGCAACCTCGGCCACATCGACGTCGACGCCATTCCGGCGGCGCACTGGCGGCTCGGCGACGCCTGCGAACTGACGCTGCTGGAGTCGGTGCGGCTGGAGGAATTCGACGTCGTGATCGCCGCCACCGGTGATGACAAGGTCAACGTCGTCGTCAGTCTGCTGGCCAAGACCGAGTTCGCGGTGCCTCGGGTAGTGGCGCGGGTCAACGATCCCCGCAATGAGTGGCTGTTCGACGAGAATTGGGGCGTCGACGTCGCGGTGTCGACACCGCGCATGCTGGCCTCACTGGTCGAGGAGGCCGTCGCGGTCGGCGACCTGGTGCGGCTCATGGAGTTCCGGAAGGGACAGGCCAACCTGGTGGAGATCACCCTGCCCGAGGACACGCCGTGGGGCGGCCGACCGGTCAAGCGCCTCGAACTGCCCCGCGACGTCGCTCTGGTGACGATCCTGCGGGGTGCCCGGGTGATCGTGCCGGAAGGCGATGAACCCCTGGAGGGCGGCGATGAGCTGCTGTTCGTGGCAGTCACGGAGGTCGAAGACGAACTGCGGGAGCGGCTCCTGCACCCGGCGACACGCTGAGCGCCGTCGGTCAGTCGACGGTTCGCGCCACCTCATGCGCGTGCAGCGCACGCTGTGCGGTGCGGATGGCCAGATAGGTCACCAGTGCGGCGACCGCGGTCAGTGGCCAGCCCATCGCGATGCGGGCCACACCCAGCCAGTTGGTCTCGTCAGAGTCGTACAGGTACTCCTGTACGACGAACCTTGAGGCGAACACCACCACCCAGGTCATTGTGGCGATGTCGAACGCCACTACCGCCTTGCGCACATCGCGCCACGCCCGGTCATGGGAATTCACCCAGCCCCAGACGTACCCGACCACGGGCCTGCGGATCAGCACCGAGACGCCGAACACCACCGCCCACAACAGCGACGTCCAGATGCCAAGCAGGAAATAGCCTTTCGACTCCCCCACCAGATAGGCGATCAGCGCGCTGACCCCGACGGCAAAGAAGCCGGAAATCGCGGGCTGCACGGTGTCGCGGCGGATCAGCCGCCAGATGAGGATGAGGGTCGCCACCCCGAGCGCAGCCGCAATGGCGGGCATCATGCCGAACGCCGACGACACCGGCACGAACACGACGACCGGCAGCGACGAGTAGATGAGGCCGCTGACTCCGCCCATCTGGTCGAGCACGGCCTGGCCACCGCCACGCGACGGGGCAGGGGTCAGCTCCGACTCACTCGCGGCGGGTTGAGGTGCGCTGCCTGCGTTCTTTTCGGCGTGGCTCACTTCTGAATTTCGTAGTGAGGGTTGTAGATCGCTTTGGTGCCGTTCTCCAGCTTGCCGACACGGCCGTGCACCCGCAGGGTCCGGCCCGAGTCGATGCCGGGGATGCGGCGCTGCCCGAGCCACACCAGCATCACCGTGTCCGTCCCATCGAACAGCTCCGCTTTGACGCCGCCGGAACAGCCCTTGCCGTTACATTCGACACTGCGCAGGGTCCCGACCATGGTCACTTCCTGGCCGCGCTGGCAGTTGATCGCCTTCTGCGCGCCGGTGTTGGCCGCTTCGTCACTGAGCTGTTCGACATCGAGCTGCTCGGGGTCCTCCGTCAGGCGTCGCGTGAGCCGGCGCAAATACCCTTCGGCCGTAGCCATGGCGCTCTCCTGACCTTCCGCGGATCCACCGTGGATCCACCCAACCAACGCCACGGTAGACCTCTTATTCGACGAATGCCACGTGGGGTGTATGTCGGCACGCCGATGATTTGACGGGCCAGGCACGATCATGTGATGGGCGTCATCCTGCGCGGTGTCACAACCGTTCTGCTTGCCGGTACCGGGTCCGACGACGACTACGTCTACCGGGCGTTTTCCACCGCTCTGCACGAGGTCAACGCCGTGGTGGTGACTCCGTCGCCCCAACCGGGCCGACTGATCGCCGGGTACGTGGAGGCTCTCGACAACGCGGCCCGGTCAGGGCCCATCGCGGTCGGCGGCGTGTCGATCGGCGCAGTGGTGGCCACCAGGTGGGCGCTTGCACACCCCAGCCTGGCCGTCGCTGTGCTGGCCGCTCTGCCCCCATGGATGGGATCCCCCCAGCACGCCCCCGCGGCGTTGCTGGCGCGCCAATCCGCCCACCTGCTGCGCCGGGACGGGCTTGCGGGGGCCGTCGCACAGATGCGGGAGTCCAGCCCGCCGTGGCTGGCCGACGAACTGACGCGCTCGTGGGTAGGCCAGTGGCCCACCTTGCCCGACGCGATGGATGAGGCGGCCGGCTACCACGCGCCGAGCTGCGCCGAACTGGAGCGGCTCGCCGTGCCGATGGGGGTGGCCGTGGCGACCGACGACCCGGTACACCCCGCGGAAGTCGGATTCGAGTGGGTCGCCGCTGCGCCGCGTGCGGCACTGCGCAGCGTCACCCTGGAACAGATGGGCGTCGACACCGGCGTGCTGGGTGCGGCGTGTCTCGCCGCGCTGCAGGAGGTCTGAGGGCGCCGCAGGGCCGCGCATCCCTGAGATCAACGCAATGGTCGCTCCGCCGCGGCGGCGCCAGCCATACCGTTGATCTCGGCGTGATCTACCCGCCCGTGATGGTGCGGAGCTGCTGCATCGCCGAACCCTGCGCACTGCGCCGGGCCACCGGCTCCGCGGCTGGCTGTTGCGTCTCCGGCTGGGGCTGCTGGGCCTGCTGTGCGGCAGCCTCCGCCGCGGCCCGCAATTGGGCGGCCATTGGCTCCGGCAATTGCACCTGCAACGGCGTCCGGACCGGCATCGGTGTGTCACCGCGCCGAATCACCGTGTCCGCCAAAGATGTCCGGGCCTCGTCAGTGAGTGCGTCGATCGTCTCGGGCACCCCGTTGACGACGCAGCGCACCATCCACCGATAGCCGTCGACGCCGATGAACCGCACCACGCCGCCGTTGCCGACACCCACCACCTCGCGGCCCCACGGCCCGTCCTGAATGCTCACCGAGGTGGCGTCCTTGCGCAGCGAGTCCGCCAGTTCACCGGCCACCTCACGCCACAGCCCGGACGTTTTCGGCGCGGCATAGGCGGCAATGGTGAATCGGCCGTTGGGGGTCACCACCCACACGGCGCTGGGCGCTCCGGCCTCGTTCAGCTCCACCTGGACCTGTCCGCCGTCGGGCATCGGGATCAGGACTGAGCCCAGATCCAGCCGGCCCTGGGCCGCGACCGTCGCGTCGTCGAAGTCCTCGATGTCGAATGGGCCGTCGACCTCCGCATCCGCGGCTGCCGTCGCAGCAGGCTCGGCCGAGGGCTCAGCACCGGCCTTCTTGTCATCTGTGTCGTTGTTCTTGCGTTTTCCGAATGCCATCACAAACTCGCATGTCCGCCGGAGGAACCGTGGCCACCAGCGCCACGGGTGGTGTCAGCCAGGCCGGCCTCGTCGAAAGAGGTCACCTCGACCAGTTCGGGCAGTTCTACCCGCTGCACCAGCAGCTGGGCAATCCGGTCACCACGGTTCACCACGATCGGTGTGTCCGGGTCGAGGTTGATCAGGGAAATCTTGATCTCACCGCGGTAGCCGGCGTCGATCGTGCCCGGACTGTTGACGATCGAAAGCCCCACCCGCGCAGCCAAACCTGACCGCGGGTGGACCAAGCCCACCATTCCGTACGGAATGGCGACCGCAACCCCGGTTCCCACCAGCGCCCGCTGTCCCGGGCCAAGTTCGACATCGTGCGCGCTGTAAAGGTCGACGCCCGCGTCGCCATCGTGGGCCCGGCTGGGCATCGGGAGGTCGCGGTCCAATCGGACGACCGCCAGAGAGTTGGACACGACGTCACAGATTACTCTGAGCCGCGTGTCTGACACGCGCGCAACCACCCAAACCGTGCGTTATCGCGAACGGTTGTGGGTGCCATGGTGGTGGACCATGCCCGCAGCGGGGCTGGCGGCCCTGATCGCCCTCGAGGTCGGCCAAGGGGTCCCTGGAGTACCGATGTGGTTGCCGTTCGCGGTGCTGCTGCCGGTCGCTGCGGCCGTGCTGATGTGGTTCAGCAAGACCGAGTTGCGCGTGGTGGGCGCGACAGCCGGCGAAACCGAGGTCTGGGTCGGTGCTGCGCACCTGCCGTCCAGCGCGATCGCCCGCACCGCCGAGGTGCCGCGGTCGGCCAAATCGGCCGCGCTGGGCCGTCAGCTGGATCCGGCCGCATACGTGGTGCACCGGGCCTGGGTCGGCCCGATGGTTCTGGTCGTACTCGACGATCCGGACGATCCCACCCCGTACTGGCTGATCAGTACCCGTCATCCGGACCGCTTGCTCGCGGCGCTGCGCGACTGAGCAGTTCGCTCAGGCCGCGCAGTCCGTGCAGATCATCACGCCGTTCTTCTCGCTCGCCAGCCGGCTGCGGTGATGCACCAAGAAGCAGCTGGAGCACGTGAACTCGTCAGCCTGCTTCGGAACCACCCGCACGGACAGCTCTTCGCCGGACAGATCCGCACCCGGCAACTCGAAAGACTCGGCGGTCTCGGTTTCGTCGACGTCAACCACGGCGGATTGCGCCTCGTTGCGTCGTGCTTTGAGCTCCTCGAGCGAGTCCTCGGAAACGTCGTCAGTCTCGGTGCGCCGCGGGGCGTCGTAGTCGGTAGCCATCGTCCTGTCCCCTCCCTAACCTTGCAGCAGAGCTTTGTACCAGCGTCGAACGCATTCCCCAAATGATTCGTGCCCTTATTGCCACACGTTTCAGTGTGATTTACATCACACTGGTGTCTGAGCTCTGACGCAGCAGATTGCCGCCGTGGCCTTAGAGTGCAGGGGTGGTCGCGCAAATCACCGAAGGCACCGCTTTCGACCGACATGGTCGCCCGTTCCGTCGGCGTAACTTTGTCCCCGGCATCGTGTTGTTCATCGCACTTGCCGTGGTGACGTTGATGGTGTGGATCATCGCGCTCAACCAGCCCGCCGACGTACACGAGGCGACGGTGTGCAACGCCCCGCCGCCGGCGGCCGACCCGGCAACCCCCAAACTGGGCGAGCAGGTGGCCCGCTCGGCCATGACGGAGGTCTCCCCCGCCCCGCTTGCCGAGGCCAAGATCCGAGTGCTCAACGCCAGCGGGCAGGGCGGTCAGGCCGGTGAGATCGCCGGCGAGCTGCGCGACCTGGGCTTCGCCCAACCCGAAGCCTCCAACGACCCGATCTACTCCAGCGCGCGTCTGGAATGTCAGGGTCAGATCCGGTTCGGCCCCACCGGCCGTGCGGCGGCGGCAGCCGTGTGGCTGGTGGCGCCGTGCACCGAGCTGTTCCAGGACGAAAGGCCGGACGCCACCGTCGATCTCGCCCTGGGCACCGAGTTCTCCGAGCTCGCCAGCAGCGACGACATCAACGCCGCGCTGGCGGGCCTGCGCCCGGACGCCACCGCCCCCGCGGACCCCGAGCTGCTGTCAAAGATCCATACCGGCGCCTGCTAGCGCCTCGCGCAAGGCCTCCGCGATGCCCGGCGCCGCGGCAATCACCCGGCCTGCACCCGAATTCGTCGGCAGCCACATCGTGGCCCCGGCCTCGGCGGCGATCAACGCCGCCGCCGCCCAGTCCCACACGTGCACCCCGTCCTCGTAGTAGGCATCCAACTGACCAGCGGCGACCATGCACAAGTCGAGTGCGCACGAGCCGAACCTCCGCATGTCGCGCACCCTGGGCAGCACATGTGCCAGCACCTGGGCCTGACGCAGCCGGTGCTCGGGCGAATAGGAGAAGCCGGTTCCGAGTAACGCCATGCTCAGGTCTTGGGCGGCACTGCACCGCAGTGGTGCGCTGAGGCCGTCCTGTCGCACGTGGGCGCCCTGACCCAGCGCCGCGGAGTACACCGCACCGGCAGGCACGTTCGCCACCGCGCCGGCCACCGACTTCCCGTCCTCTTGGACGGCGATCGACACCGCGTATGCGGCAATCCCGTAGACGAAGTTGACCGTCCCGTCGATCGGGTCGATCACCCAGCTCAGGCCCGTCCGCCCGTCCTGTCGGCCACCCTCCTCCTCGCCGAGCACGTGTTCCCCCGGCCGTAACACCGCCAGGCGCTCGCGCAGCCACCGCTCGGTCTCGGTGTCGACGATCGTCACAGGGTCGGTTGGCGTGCTCTTGGATCGAACGGGACGGACGTCACCTGAACCCGAGCCGGCTCCGAACACCTCGGCGCGACGGCGTCGGACGAATTCTGCGGCTTCTGTCGCCAATTGCTCGGCCACGGCACGCAGCCCGGCCGGATCCGTGCTGTTTTCGATCATCTGTCCATCGCAGCATGCCCACGCAGAAAAGTCGCTCGGTGGGACGCAAGACCACACGCATAAGCGTTTTCGAACAACTAGGGTGAGGCGCGTCGCCCTGGTTTGGCCCTCAGCCTGTCCGAGACTCGGCCTTCGCCTGTCCTGCAAAGGAGCATCCATGACCGCACCCGACGATCCCGAGCTTGCCACCCAGCGCCGCGGATTTGGCGTCGACGTAGGCGGCAGCGGCGTCAAGGGTGGCATCGTCGACCTCGACACCGGCCAGCTGATCGGTGAGCGGTTCAAGCTCGACACGCCGCAGCCGTCCACCCCCGACGCGGTCGCGAAAACGGTGGCCGCCGTGGTGCGGGAATTCGGCTGGACCGACAAAGTGGGCGTCACTTACCCCGGCGTGGTGACCGGAGGCACGGTCCGCACCGCGGCCAATGTCGACAAGAGCTGGATCGGCGTCAACGCGGTCGAGGTCATCAGCTCGGCGCTCGACGGGCAGACAGTCACCGTCCTCAACGACGCCGACGCGGCCGGACTGGCCGAGGAACGATTCGGCGCGGGCAAGGACAACACCGGCGTGATCGTGCTCCTGACCTTCGGGACCGGCATCGGCTCCGCGGTGATCCATAACGGTGTTCTGTTGCCCAACACCGAGTTTGGACATTTGCAGGTCGACGGTAAGGAAGCCGAGCACCGGGCCGCCTCCTCGGTCAAGGAGCGCAAGGACTGGAGTTACGAGCGCTGGAGCGAAGAGGTGACCAAAGTGTTGGTGGTGATCGAGAACGCCATCTGGCCGGATCTGTTCATCGCCGGGGGCGGCATCAGCCGAAAGTCCGACAAGTGGGTGCCGCTGCTCAAGAACCGAACCCCGGTGGTCGCCGCCGCGCTGCAGAACAGCGCAGGCATCGTGGGGGCCGCCATGGCATCGGTCGTCGACGTCAAAGCCACTGCGCCATAGCAGGCCGATACCGTCCGCCGCACCCGAAATTTGCCGCTCGGCACGGTGAAAGCACACACTGTCGTTACAATGGTTGTCGGCGGCCGCCTACCGAATAGCGGCGAGTATCCCAGCCGATCAGAACGCCAACATTCGACAGCCGACGCTTTCGGTGGTGTATGCCCATGCCCACCGGAAATACGCAAGACCGAAAGGGTGTACGTGGCAGCGACAAAGGCAAGCCCGGCAACCGACGAGCCGGTGAAGCACACCGCTACCAAGACGCCCGCGAAGAAGGCCCCAGCCAAGCGGGCAGCCAAGGCGACCGCGGCCAAAGCCCCGGGCGCGAAGCCCGCGAAGAAGGCCCCGGCCAAGCGCGCGGCCAAAGGTACGGCGACCAAGCCCGAGGACGTCACCACCGACGACATTGCGGTGTCTGACGACCTCGAGGCCGAGCCCGGCGAGGATCTCGACGTCGAAGACACCGATCTGGAGCTCGACGACATCGAAACCGACGACGAGACCCCTGCGGTGGCCGAGGACGATGAGGCCGGCGACGCGGCGGCCAAGCCTGCGGCGGCCAAGCCTGCGGCGGACGACGAGATCGCCGAACCGTCCGAGAAGGACAAGGCGTCCGGCGACTTCGTGTGGGACGAGGAGGAGTCCGAGGCGCTGCGGCAGGCGCGCAAGGATGCCGAACTCACCGCCTCCGCGGACTCGGTGCGCGCCTACCTCAAGCAGATCGGCAAGGTGGCCCTCCTCAACGCAGAGGAAGAGGTCGAGCTCGCCAAGCGCATCGAGGCCGGCCTGTTCGCCACGCAGAAACTGGCAGAGCTGGCCGAGAAGGGCGAGAAGCTGCCGGTGCAGCAGCGCCGCGACATGCAGTGGATCTGCCGCGACGGCGATCGCGCGAAAAACCATCTGTTGGAGGCGAACCTGCGTCTGGTGGTGTCGCTGGCCAAGCGCTACACCGGCCGTGGCATGGCGTTCCTGGACCTCATCCAGGAAGGCAACCTGGGTCTGATCCGTGCAGTCGAGAAGTTCGACTACACCAAGGGTTACAAGTTCTCCACGTACGCCACCTGGTGGATCCGCCAGGCCATCACCCGCGCCATGGCCGACCAGGCCCGCACCATCCGTATCCCGGTGCACATGGTCGAAGTGATCAACAAGCTGGGCCGGATTCAGCGCGAGTTGCTGCAGGACCTGGGCCGTGAGCCCACGCCCGAAGAGCTCGCCAAGGAAATGGACATCACGCCGGAGAAGGTGCTGGAGATCCAGCAGTACGCGCGTGAACCGATCTCCCTGGACCAGACCATCGGCGACGAAGGTGACAGCCAGCTCGGCGATTTCATCGAGGATTCCGAGGCCGTGGTGGCCGTCGACGCGGTGTCGTTCACCCTGCTGCAGGATCAGCTGCAGTCAGTGCTGGAGACGCTGTCGGAGCGTGAGGCGGGTGTGGTGCGGTTGCGGTTCGGCCTGACCGACGGCCAGCCCCGCACGCTCGACGAGATCGGTCAGGTCTACGGCGTGACGCGTGAGCGCATCCGCCAGATCGAGTCCAAGACGATGAGCAAGCTGCGCCACCCGAGCCGGTCGCAGGTCCTGCGCGACTACCTCGACTGAGAATTTCCGCCGAGACTGCGGCTTCTGACGCTGACCGGACTGATCAGCGTCAGAAGCCGTAGTTTCTGCGTTAGACGACCGGCATCCGCCCGGCGCTGGCACCGCCGTCGACCGCGAGTTCGGCACCGGTGATGTACGACGACGCATCCGAAGCCAGGAACGCGACCACGTCGGCGACCTCCTGCGGGGTGCCGACCCTTGTCAGCGGAGCGCCGGGATGCCCGCCCAGCCCTCGCTCGACGTGCAGGTGCGCGATCATCGGGGTGTCGATCATTCCGGGGTACACCGTGTTCACGCGGATACCCCACGCGCCCAATTCGATTGCCGCCACTCGGGACATGCCGCGCACACCCCACTTGGATGCGCCGTACGCGCTGTAGCCGGCGAGCCCCTGCAGCCCGGCCTGCGACGAGATGTTGACGATCGACCCACCGCCGGCAGCCTTCATCGGCTCGACCACGGCCTGCATTCCCAGGAACGCACCGAGCAGGTTCACCCGCAGCATGCGCTCGAAGCCGTCGGCGGACTGCTCCATGAGGGGTTGGTTGACGCAGATGGCCGCGTTGTTCACCAACACGTCGACGCGACCGAACTCGGCGAGCGCGGACTGCACGGTCGCCTGCCACGCCTCGGCGCTTCCGACGTCGTGGTGCACGAACCGGGCCGTGCCGCCGATCGATGCCGCCACCGCTTCGCCTTGTTCGGCAAGCACGTCGGTCAGCACCACCCGGGCGCCCAACTCGGCGAACCGGCGCGCCTCTGCCTCGCCCTGACCACGCGCCGCGCCGGTGATGATCGCGACCTTCCCGGACAGGTCCATGTCAGTCAGAATCCTGATCGATGCCAGTGAGCATAAGTTCGGACACCCGGCGCGGAAACTCGGTGATGTTGGCCATCACCGCGATGCGGCGCGGCAAGATGACGTGGCGCCGGTTGCGCTCCACCGCGTCCGCGATCGCTTCGGCCACCACGTCGGGCTCGAGCGCCTCCGCCGGCAGCATTCCCCATTTCAGCGACCGCTCGATGGTGCGGCGGGCCGGACCGAATTCCCTGATGTGGTCGATCATGTCGGTCTTGACCTCACCGATCTGTACCAGCGTGGTGCCCACCGGTTTGCCCCGCAACTCCGATCGGATGCCTGCGGTGAAGTGACTCAGCCCGGCTTTGGAGGCGCCGTAGAGCGTCACACCAGGGCCGGTGGAGATCGCACCCATCGATGACACGTTGACGATGTGCCCGCGGCCCCGGGACAACATCCGCGGCATCACCTGCCGGCACAGCTCCATCGGCGCATTCAGGTTGACCTGCAACAGATTCCGCACTTCTGCGGCGCTGGCTTCGGGGAACCGCCCCACCCTGTCGATGCCGGCGTTGTTGATCAGCACGTCGATCGGCCCGTCCGCTTCGACGCGGTCGATGAGCGCCTCGACAGCGGCCGGGTCGCCCAGGTCAGTGGGATACGCCACGCCGTCGAGTTCCTTGGCCAGGATTTCCAGGGCGTCGCCGGTGCGGGCCACCAGGGCCACGTCGGCGCCGCGGCCGGCCACCACCTCGGCAATGCTGCGGCCCAGACCCCGGCTGGCGCCGGTGACCAGTACCCGGGCGCTTCTCAGTGACATCGCGCTCATCGTTCTTCGCCTTTCAATGCTTTGCGCAGCACCGCGCACACGTCGTCGTTCGCTTGCCGGGCGATCGGGAGGTGATCGCCGAGGTTGAAGAAACCGTGGAACATCCGCTCGTACTCCGTCACCGTCACCGGCACTCCGGCCGCCCGCAGCAGGCCGGCGTACTCCTCGTCCTCGGCCCGCAGCGGATCGAGCTGCCCGGTGACGATGTGGGCCGGCGGCAGTCCCTCCAGATCGCCCAGAATCGGCGATGCCAGCACGTCGGTGCGGTCACCGGCGCGGCCGAGATACTGCTCGGTGAACCACTGCATGTGCTGGCCGGTGAGTACACCGCTGGCCGTGTGCTCACTGGTGACCGACGATTTACGACGCTGATCGAGGACCGGGTAGATCAGGAGCTGGAAGGCGATCGAGGGCCCACCCTCGTCGCGGGCGAGCATGGCCACCACCGCGGCCAGGTTCCCGCCCGCGCTGTCGCCGGCCACCACCAGCCGGTCCGGATCGGCGCCGAGTTCGGCGGCATGGTCGGCCACCCAACGGGTGGCTGCCCAGGCGTCGTGAACAGCAGCCGGGAACGGCGATTCCGGCGCAAGCCGATAGTCGACTGAAACCACCACAGCGCCAACACCATTGGCAAGACGCCGGCAGCATGAGTCGTGCGAATCGAGATCACACAGCACGAAGCCGCCGCCGTGGAAGTACACCAGCACCGGCAACTGCCCCGCCGCGACGCCCGCCGGGTGATAGATCCGGGCCGTGATGTCGCCGTCGGGGCCCGGAATGTCGCGGTCCTCGACGCGGGCGACCGCGACGGGTTTCGCCGGGCGGCGAGTGGCACTGAGCCGAGCCCGCACATCGGCGGCACTGCCGTTTCCGGACAGCACGGACGCGAAGGCGTCGCCCATCCGGGTGGCGAGCTCGTTCTGCATGGCCGTCACTTGTTCACCTCCGAAGTCAACTGGTTGCGCAGCACCTTGCCGGTGGCATTGCGGGGAAGCGCGTCGAGGAACTCCACATCGCGGGGCACCTTGTAGCGCGCCAGATTCCCCCGGACGTAGTCCCTGATGTCTTCGGCGACAACGGTTGAATCCGCGACGGGCACCACGTATGCCCGCAGCCGCTGTCCGAAGTCCTCGTCACTCACGCCGATCACCGCGACCTCGTCAACGGCGGGATGCCCGCTGATGAGGTTCTCCACTTCCAACGGGTAGACGTTTTCGCCGCCGCAGATGACCATGTCGTCGTCTCGCCCATCGACGTAGAGCCGGCCGGTCTCGTCGAAATGGCCGACATCGCCGCTGCTGAGCAGACCGTCGATGACTTCTTTTCGGCGACCGTCCGTATAGCCCGCGAAACTGACATCGCTGCCGGCGAAGATCCGGCCGATCACGTGGGGAGCGGTGATCGCCCGGCCGTCCTCGCCGTAGAGCCGCACCGCGCAACCCACCGGGGCGCGGCCCGCGGTGCGCGGGTCGTGACGCAGATCCTCGGGCATCGCGACCGTCATCACGGCGAGTTCGGTGGAGCCGTACAGGTTGTAGAGCACCGGGCCGAACTCGGCGAGGGTGCGGGTGACCAGGTCCGGCGGCATTGCCGAGCCGGACACGAAAATGATGCGCAGCGACGACGTGTCATGGCTGGACCGAATCTCCTTGGGAAGCGCCAGGATTCGCTGCAGCATGGTCGGCACCACCACGAGTACCTGGCATCGGTGCTGCGCGATGGCGCGCAGGGTGGCCTCGGGATCGAACCGACGTCGCAGGACCAACCGGTTTCCGAGGGCGAGCGACAGCACCGCCTGGCCCAGCCCGGTGCCGTGGAACATCGGCGCGGCCAGCATGCAGGTTTCGTTGCGCCGCCGCGGCACCCGGTCAAGCAGCTGTGCGGAGAACAACGGCGAGGTCTTGCCGCGCGGTGCCCCCTTCGGTGTGCCGGTCGTGCCGCTGGTCAGCAACGTCATGCCACCCGGTCGAGCAGGAGCGGCGACCGGAGCGGCCGAGGTCACCCGGATCAACGCGTCCAGTGAGCCCTCCCCGTCGTCCGACCATGCCACCAGCCGGTGCACGGCCGGGTCGATCTCGTCGAGCAGACCCGTGAACTCGTCGTCGTGGACCAGTACCGAAACCCGCTCGCGGCGAGCGACGTCGGCCAGCTGCGGTTTGGCGAATCCGGTGTTCATCAGGAGCACCTGAGCACCCGTTTTGCCTGCGGCGGCCAGCACGGTGATCAGCCCGCGGTGGTCGCGGCACAGCACCGCGACCACGTCGCCGGTGCCGATGCCTTGGCCGGCCCAGGCCCGGCTCAGTGCGTTGACCCGGCCGTTGAGCTCGCCGTACGTCAGGTCACCGAGTTCGTCGGTGATGGCGATGTCGTGCGGTGCCCGCGCCGCGGCGGCCTCGACGATCCCGGCGAAGGGCCCATAGCTTCGGACCAGTTTCGCGGTCCGGACGCCGTCGCCGACACCGCCGTTGAGCCCGGCCTCGCGCATCACCTGCAGACTTCGCGCGGTCACGCCGAGGCGGTGGGTCAGTCGATGCAATCGGTTCACGCGCCGAACGCTAGGGCGCTGCCCGGCCCGGCAAGGTCGAGGTCTCACTGTCCGAGACAACGGGTCTGCCCAGACACAGCGCCACGTACAAGTGATGCAAGCCACACGTGAGGAGTGACAGATGCGGCGTCTGAAAGGCGAGGACAACAGCTTTCTCGCATGGGAGAGCGACACCCAACCGCAACACACGATCAAGGCCGTCGTGCTGGACCCGCAACAAGGACATCAGCCGATCAGCTTCGAATCGGTCAAGGCTTCATTACCGGGGCTGGTCGACCGCGTCGAACCGCTGCAGTGGCAGTTGCTTCTGCCTCGAGTCGGATTCGGCCGCCCGTGGTGGGTCGCACGGTCGCGGCCCGACATGGACTACCACGTCCAGCGCGCCACGGCCGCTGCGCCCGGCGGTGACCGGGAACTCGGTGCCGCCATCGCCGAGATTTTCCGGACCGGCCTGGACCGGAACCGCCCGGCTTGGCAGTTGTACTACGTCGACGGGCTGGCCGACGGCCGGATTGCACTGGTACTCAAGGTCCATCACGCTGTCGCCGACGGTACGGCGTCACTGCGCCTGCTCGAGCTCATCTACAGCACCGACCCCGCAGCGACGCTGCCTGCGCCACGGCGCATCCCCCTGCCCGACGAACACCGCCCGCCGCCTTGGCAGTGGTACCGCCTCGTGCTGCGCCACCAGTTGACCGCGTTGGGACGGTTCCCCGGCATCGTCGCCCGCACCGCCCACGTGACGGGGACGATCCGCCGACGGCAGAAAGCCGGCAAGCCCGGCTACGCGGAGGCCTTCGCCGCTCCCCCGGCGCCGTTCAACGAACAGCTGAGCGCCCAGCGCCGGTTCGCATACCGCACCTGTGACGTGACCCAGATGAGGGCGGTGGCCAAGGCGTTCGGCGTCACGGTCAACGATGTGTTTCTTTCGATGTGCAGCGGGGCCCTGCGTAATTACCTCGAGGACGAAGGCGTGCTGCCGGGCGAGCCGCTGACGGCGGTGGTGCCGGTGTCGATGAGACCGCCTGGGTCCGAGGCCGATTGGGGAAATCAGGTGGCTCGGTGGAACGTCGGCTTCGCCACCGACATCGCCGATCCGGTGCAACGGCTGACGACGATCGCCGCGGCGACCCGGACCGCGCGAGAAGTACAGGCCGAACGCGACGCCTGGCTGCAGCACGACTGGATGGAGTATTGGCCGCTGTTCTGGGTGTACTCGCGGGTGCTGCCGATCCTGGGCGCACGGATCAAACGTCGGCCGATGTTCAGCCTGATCGCTTCGAACATGCGTGGCCCTCAACGCAGGTTGCATTGGGACGGAGCGCCGATCGAGAAGCTGATCTCCAGCGGTCCACTCGTGTTTCCGATGGGACTGAACTTCACCGGGTGGAGCTACCTCGACGAGATGGCGATCAGCGTGCTCACGTGCGGCGAGCAGGTTCCAGACCCGTTCCAGATCGCCGAGGCCCTACCGGCGATGCTCGATGAATTGTCCTCTCGGGCACCGTCATCGGCCGTCGAGGCGGTCGAACAACGCGACCGCCAACCGGGCGCCGGAGTGGACGTCACCCCATAGCCGGGTGACCGGGTCTGCCGCATTCAGGGCGTGGCGGCGGCTACTGGCCAGCAGCGTATCGGCGGCGTCGCGGGCCCGCGCGACTGCCTGCCGGTGTGCGCGCACCGCGGCGGCCAGGTCCTCGGCATGGTGTGCCGCCTCGGTGATCTGCAGTACCGCTGCGTCGATTTCACTCGCCGTGCGTGCCACCCGCACGGTGGACGGCGTCTGGTCGGCCACCTCCTCGCCGCCGTAGGAGGTGGCCAACCGCTCCTTCATCTCGGCGATATGGGCATGCCAGGCACCATCGGCAGAGCCCGCAACCGCCGCCGCGAGGCCCGCACTCAGCAGCACCTGCGCGGATATGCTTGCGGCGCTGTGACTTTCCAGGATGCACGGCGATTCCACCGCGACGCCGATGACCTCGACGTCGGCGGCACCGGTTCGCTGTAGTGCGGCGGGACCGCTCACCGGCGTGATGTCTGCAGCGCTGCGCGGCACGAGCACGCGGTATCCGCCGCCCGCACTGTCGTCGGCGGGCAACACCAGCCAGTCGGCGTGGCGGGCCGCCAGCACTGACGGCCAGTGCCCGGTCAGTTTCCGTGTGCTGCCTGAGCCGGTCAGCAGTCCCCCGCCCGTATGCGAGCCGACAACCAGCGCGTCCGGCGTGCGACCCCAGATCCGCCCGGCGGTCCCGGCCGGTGCACCGCCCACCTCGTGCGCGGCGACATTGACCGCCGCGGCCAGCCAACCGGCGGGGCCGTCCCGTTTGGCCAGCGCGCCGACCGCCGCGAGGAAGTCCTCGACGGTTCCGGACCGGCCGCCGTGCATGGCCGGCTGCAGTATCCGCATGGAAGGTGAATCCAGCAGCGCCGCAATAGTTTCAGTAGAAGTAGCCGCCGGGTCCACCGCGCCGGGGGCAACTGGCCGCTCTGCCATCGGAGGCTCCTTCGTCGGCGAGAACGTGATATTCCACGATGCTCGCACACCGAGCGCGCACAATGGGCCGATGTCCATCGGAGTGACCGCCGCGGACCGTGTACTCGATTCGGTCCGCGCATCGTTGCCGGCGATCGCCGACGCGGCCGCCGATGTCGACCGTGACGCCGCGGTGGATGCCGCTGTCCTGGGCGCGCTGCACGATGCCGGCTACTTGGCGATGTTGCAGCCCGGCCGGTTCGGTGGCCTGGAAGCCGAGCCCGACAGCTTCTTGACGGTCACCCGGGAATTGTCGGCGGCATGCACGTCGACCGGGTGGCTGGCGGGGTGGCTCGGCACCAACGGCTGGCACCTGGCCCTGTTCGACGAGCAGGCGCAGCAGGAAGTCTGGGGTGACGATCCACGAGCGCTGGTGGCCACCTCCTATGCGCCGACCGGGCGACTGGAGCGGGTGGCGGGCGGTTTTCGGTTGTCGGGTCGGTGGAACCACTGCACCGGCATCGGCCACGCGTCCTGGCTGATGGCCGCGGCCCTCGTGGTCGGTCCGGACGGATCAGCGCAGGATTTCCTGGTAGCTCTCGTCCCGCGCAGCGACTACGAGGTGGTACCGAGCTGGAACAGTCTGGGACTGCGGGGAATAGGCGCCGACGACGCGGTGGTGTCCGGAGCGGTGGTGCCGGCCTACCGCACGTTCGGCTTCGCCAGCACCGGGCAGCTGGCCACCATGCCCCGGTTGTACCGGCTGCCCCAACCGACCATGTACACCCATACCGGCAGTGTGCCGCTGCAAGGCGCCGCGCTGCGCCTGCTCGCCGACGTGCCGGCGGGCTCACCATTGGATCCGATCGAGATGGCCAGGTCCGGCGTGGAGCTCTCGGTTCTGCAGATCCGGCGCAATCTCAACGACCTGATGGACAGTGCCAGATCCGCGGCCGGCCCGGACGCCGAGCTGATCCTGCGTTCCCGCCGTGATCAGGTGGTTGCCTCCGAGCGGGCCGCCGATGCCATCCGGGCCGTCGTCCGCAATTCTCCGCCCGGCATCGACATGACGTTGTTGGATCGCCTCTGGCGCGACGCGCAGACCGCCAGGATCCACGTGGCCAGCAATGTCGAGCAGGTGCTGTCCGTTGTCGGCCGCTTCGCCTACGGCCTCAACGTCGACGATGTGATGTGGTGATCACGCCCAGGCGTCCGAGGACAGCGTGCGCAGCACCCGCGACAGCATGCCGTCGGTCGCAACGGCATCCTCGGTGCGCGTGGCCGGGCTGCCCAACTGCTCGGTGACCACGCCGGCGGCTCGCATGACGAATGGGGCTGTGCGCTGCAACCGGTGCATCGGCACCGCCCCGGTCAGCGACAGGCCCGCGAGTTCACCGTCGGCGGTGCGGATCGGCGCGGCCACGCTGGCCAACCCGACCGCGAGTTCGCCGTTGTCATAGGCCAACCCGTGCCGGGACCGGATGCGGGTCAGTTCCTGGTGCAGGGTCGGCAGATCGGCGATGGTGGCCTGCGTGCGTGTGCGCAGCCGTTGCCCGACGATCGCGTCCACCTCTTCGGCGGGCAGCTGGGCGAGCATGGCCTTGCCCAGTGCGCTGGCGTGTGCCGGAGTGTGACCGGCCACCCTGGTCGGCACGGCAACCGCGGCACGCCCGGCCAGTTTGTCCAGGTAAACCACGTCGCCGCCGAGCAGCACGCCGAGGTGCACCACCAGCCCCGTGTCGGCGTGTAGTCGCTCCAGGATGCGCGAGGCCACTCCGCGCAGCTGGGAATGGTCGACCATTCCGGTCACCGGCAACGGCGACGCGGCAACGCGGTATCCGTCCGCGCGGTGTTGCAGCAGACCGGCGTCGTGGAGCTGTTTGAGGATCCGGTGTACGGAGGACCGTGGGAGCCCGGTGCGGGTGACGACCTGATCGGGGCGAAGACTCGTGCCAGGCTGGTCGAATGCGTTCATGATCAGCGCCACGCGGGCCACCATCGACACCGCGGCGTCGGGCTGGGCGGCACGGTCGGCGGTCACGCTCACAAACGATCCCACTGGGCGAGACTTCGCCGCAACCCCGGGTGTCCGTACCTGACCATTGCCACCATGACCTGGGATGTTACGGACAACGTGCGTGAGCAGGCGGCACAGATCGCGGCCCTCGGCCCGACGAGCGAGGCATTGGGCAGGCTGGATGCTCGCGTGGCGACAATACTGCGGGACAGCGGGGTGACCCGGATGCTCCAGCCGACCGAGCACGGCGGCCTCGCAACGCATCCGCGGGACTTCGCCGAAACCGTGGTCGACATCGCGCGGCGGGACGGGTCGGCAGGCTGGGTGGCGGGCGCGCTGGGGCTACCGCCGTGGGAGCTGGCGATGGCCGACCGCCGGGTCCGTGACGAGGTCTGGGAGGCTGATCCGGGCGCGTGGGTGGCGTCGGCCTATGTGCCGAGCGGAACGCTGACGCCCGTCGACGACGGTTATCTCCTCAGCGGGCGCTGGCAGTTCGTCGCGGCGATCGACCACTGCGATTGGGCGCTGCTGGCGACCCGGTCGGCTGACGGCGGCCACGTTCTGCATGCGGTGGTGCCCCGAACGGACGTCTCGATCGTCGACGGCTCATGGGATGTGGTCGGGCTCAGCGGCATCGGCGGCAAGGACATCGTCGTCATCGACGCCGAGGTACCGGGTCACCGGGTGCTGGACTGCGCCCAGGTGGTCGACGGAACGGCCGCCGAGCTCGCGGGGTTACGAAACCCGATGTACCACATCCCATTCAGCACCATGCTTCCGCTGGGTATCACCGCCGCGGTGCTCGGCATGGCCGAAGGCGCGCTCGATCATCTCGGCGAGCAGGAGGCGTGCACAGCTGAATCGGCCGCCGACCTGCGCGCGTCACGGCTCGCAGTGCTCGACAGCGTCTCGGAGCTCTACCACCGCGCGCTGGACGGGCCGGTCGGGCTTGCCATGCGGGCCCGCAGCCGGCGCGATCAGCTCCAGGCGGTCCGGCGTGCGGTTCGCACTGTGGACGAGATCGTCTGCCGCGCAACCGGTGACGCCCTCCGTCGGCATCATCCTCTGCAACGGTTCTGGCGCGATGCGCACATGGGCTTGGCGCTGGCCACCTCCATGCCGGAGGACGCCCTGCTGCCTGCGGTGCTCGACACCGTCACGGCAGCGATCGCGGTTCACTGACCCATCACGTATTTCACGGTCGGTCCCGCGGTCCAACCGCCGTCGACCGCGATCTCCGAACCGGTGACATACGCCGCCGCATCCGACAGCAGGTAGCCGACCGCACCGGCGATCTCGTCCGGCACGCCAACCCGCCCCATCGGCGTATTCGGGTAATTACCCTCGCCGAGTTCGATTCCCACCTGCGCGGTCATCGGGGTGTACGTCATGCCGGGATGAACCGAGTTGACCCTGATTCGCTCGCCGCCGAGTTCCACCGCGGCGATCTTCGACAGACCCCGCACTCCCCACTTGGAAGCCCCGTAGCCGGCCGTCAGGGCGAGGCCGAAAAGACCTGCCGCCGAGGAGATGTTGACGATGGAGCCGCCGCCTGCGGCGCGCATCGGGGCGATCACCGCCTGCATCCCGTTGAACACTCCGACCAGATTGACCTCGAGCACGGCGCGGAAGTGCTCGACCGGTTCGTGTTCGATGAACTGGCCCGTGGATACCCCCGCGTTGTTGACCAGCCCGTTGAGCACACCGAACTCGTCGAGCGTGTATCGCACGGCGGCCGCCCATTGCGCAGGGTCGGTGACGTCGAGATGCGCGTACCGTGCCGAGGTGCCGAGCGCGGCGGCCAGGCGGGTGCCTTCGTCGTCGAGCACGTCGGCCACCACGACCTTGCCACCGCGCTCGACGATGTGACGGGCGAAGGCTTCGCCCAGGCCCCGCGCCCCTCCGGTCACCACTGCGACGACACCGGACAATCCGTTCGAATCTGCTGTCATACCGGCAGAAAAACAGGGCTGCGCGTGCCGCCGGCGCACAGTCCCGCACAACGGGACAGCCGCTGGGAGCCGGGCGGCCCCACCCGTAGCGTCGGTGTCCATGAGCCAAACCGTCGATGTAGTGGTAGTCGGCGCCGGTTTCGCCGGCCTGTATGCGCTGCACCGATTCCGCTCTGACGGGCTGTCGGTGCGGGTGTTCGAGGCGGCCGACGGGGTGGGCGGCGTCTGGTACTGGAATCGCTATCCGGGTGCTCGATGCGACGTCGAAAGCGTGGACTATTCGTACTCCTTCGACCCCGACCTGGAGCAGGAGTGGGACTGGTCGGAGAAGTACGCCACCCAACCCGAGATCCTGCGTTACCTCAACCATGTCGCCGACCGGTTCGATCTGCGTCGCGATATCACCTTCGGCACCCGTGTCACCGACGTCGTGCTGGACGAGGAGACACTTCGATGGGAGGTTCGCACCGACCGTGGAGAGGTCGTCTCATCCCGGTTCGTGGTGCTGGCCGTCGGTCCGCTGTCGAACGCCAACCTGCCCCATATCGACGGCCTCGAGTCGTTCGCCGGCGAGGTGTACCACACGGCCCGGTGGCCGCATGACGGCGTGGATTTCACCGGCACGCGGGTCGGAGTGATCGGCACCGGATCCTCAGGGATCCAGGCGATTCCGCGGATCGCCGAGGCGGCCGCGCAACTGCATGTCTTCCAGCGCACCCCGAACTTCAGTGTGCCTGCGGGCAATATCCCGCTCGACGACGCGGCCCGGCGCGAGCAGAAGGCGAACTATTCGCAGCGCCGAGCACTGTCGATGGCCAGCGGCGGCGGCTCACCGCACCAACCGCATCCGCAGTCTGCGCTCGAGGTCTCCGATGAGGAACGCCGCGCCGCTTACGAGAAGCGTTGGGAACTGGGCGGTGTGCTGTTCAGCAAGACCTTTCCGGACCAGCTGCTCAACCTCGACGCCAACAGCACCGCGCGCGAGTTCTGGGAGGAGAAGGTCCGCGCCGTGATCGACGATCCGGCGACTGCCGATCTCCTCATTCCCGGCGACTACCCCATCGGGGCGAAACGAATCTGCACCGACGACAACTACTTTCAGACGTTCAACCGCGACAGCGTGCATCTGGTGAACCTGCGGGCCACCCCGATCGAACGGATCGACGCGACAGGCGTGCACACCACCGATGCACACTATGAGCTCGACATCCTGGTTTTCGCCACCGGATTCGATGCGATGACCGGGTCGGTCGACAAGCTCAACATCACGGGCCGCGGCGGAACAACCCTGAACCAGGCGTGGGCCGCAGGCCCGGTGACCTATCTCGGCCTGGGCATACCCGGGTTCCCGAACCTGTTCAACCTGACCGGGCCGGGCAGCCCCTCGGTGCTGGCCAACATGGTGCTGCACTCCGAACTTCACGTGAACTGGGTGGCCGATGCCATCGCACATCTGGATGCCCATGGCAGCGTCGCGCTGGAGGCACGCGCCGAGGCCGCCGTCGACTGGGTAGACGAATGCGCCCGCCGGGCCGCGGGCACCCTTATGCCACAAGCCAACTCGTGGTACCTCGGGGCCAACATCGCGGGCAAGCCGCGAGTGTTCATGCCGTTCGTCGGCGGGTTCGGAGTCTACGGGCAGATCATCGCCGACGTCGCCGCAGCCGGGTACAAGGGATTCGACATCCACGCCGGCTGACGGCGCCGGCTCAACCCTGCGGCAGCACCAGAATCTTGACGTGGGCTTCTGGATCGCGCAGCGCCTGGAAGGCGTCACCCAACCCGTCCAGGCCGACCCGGCCGGTGATGATCGCCTCGGCGTCGATGTCGCCGTCGGCGAGTCGCTTCAGCACCGTCTCGTAGGCCTCGTGGTAGGGACCGTTACCGAAGTTGATGGCGATCTGCCGGAACTGCGCAACCACCGGGATAATCGTTTCCTCGCCGAAAGGTGAAGCGACGACCTGTATCCGGGAGCCGAAGGGCAGGGTGTGGGTCAAGTTGTTGAGGGTGCCGACCCGCCCGCTGCACTCATAGGCGATGAGAATTCCGCTCCCCCCACGCCCTTCCATGAGCATCGAGTTCCACAGCTCGATCGGATCCTGCTCGCTGGGGTCGACCACGATGTCGGCGCCCATCTTGAGCGCCAGTTCCCGACGCTTGGGCGACGGCTCGGACGCGATCACCGTGTGCGCGCCGTGCGCCTTGGCGGCCAGAATCGTGCCGAGACCGATCGAGCCACAACCGATGACGAGGGCAGCATCGGCCTCGGTCAGGCCCGACTGCTGGACGTGCATCTCGCCCACGTGGAGCGGTTCGGCGAGCGTTGCGTGCTCGAGGGACAACCCGTCGGGTACCTTGCGGACCCAGAACGCGTCGACCACGATCGTTTCCCCGAAGGCTCCGTGGTAGTCGTTGGAGTAACCGATGATGGTCGGCATGCCGTTGGCCTCGGTGGCCACCCCGATACCGGCGACCCGGTCACCCAACGCGAAACCGGTTACATCCGAACCGCATTCGATGACCGTTCCGGCGTACTCGTGTCCGAGCACGACCGGCTTGCTGTGGTCGAACACCGCGAATGGGTAGCCGGCGGCCGCCGCCACCTCGACGAATCGGCATGGATCCTTCGACATGCTCAGATCGCTGCCGCAGATGCCACAGGCCGCGACCTTGATACGCAGTTGGCAGGGGCCGGTAGCCGGTGGTTCGTCGACCTCGGTCACGGTGAACTGACCCTCGAAGTACTCGGTAGCGCGCATCATGCCCCCTTGGATTCGAGCTGGCCGTAATAGTCGGTGTGTGCCTTGGTGATTGCCCCGATGAGGCCGCCGAGGAGGTATTCACCGTTGTCCTCGGCGAACTGCAGGCTGGCCTGCCTGCCCGCGTTGCGGTTCTTGAAGTGCGGGATGACCTCCGAGGCGAACAGCTCGTAGCTGCGTTTGGTGTCCTCCCAGCCGGCCATGTCCACGTGCATGATCAACAGCGTGCCGAATCCACCGGTCTTCTCGATGAGGCGATCGATCTGGGCGATCGCGTCCTCGGGGGTACCGATGATGACCTGGCCGAACTCGCCCAGGTTGTCGGTACGCCACTGTTTGATGATGCCCTCGGGTGTCTGCGCCCAGTCCGGGTTGATGCGCTGCTGGCGGTTGACGTACTCAGCGATTGCGTGAATTCGGCGGCTGACAGCCCGCTCGGCGTCGGCCCGGGTCTCCGCGATGAAAATCGGATTGACCAGTCGCCAGGTCGAGTGGTCGGCCCGATACCCGTTCTCGGCCGAAACTTTTTCGTACACGCCCCAGTTCCGGTCGAGTACCTCGAATCCGCTCGGCGAGCTGGCGGCCAGCGACAGCAGCGAGAGCCCATGTGTTCCGGCGAGCACCGAGCCGTTGGGCGAGATGGTCGAGGCAGTCGCGACCTCGATGCCTGCCGGATCGTAGGTGGGCAGCTGGGCCCGCGCATCGCGCAGGGTGAACCAGTCGGTCTCCATGTTGACGACCTCACCGCGCAGCAGGCGCAGAACCGCCTCGAGCGCCTCGCCCTGCATGCGCCGCTGGTCGATCGGGTTGATCCCCATCATGTGTGCGTCGAGCGGGATCTTGCCCGGCCCGGTTCCGACGATCAGCCGTCCGCGGGTCTGCAGATCGAGCTGGGTGATGCGGTCGGCGGTGACCAGCGGGTGGTGGTACGGCAGCGACGTCACGCCGGTTCCGAAACGGATTCGCTCGGTGCGCTCAGCCGCCGCAGCGATGAACACGTCTGGGGCAGGAACGATTTCAGACCCTGTTGAGTGATGCTCGCCCATCCAGGCCTCGTCGAAGCCGAGATGGTCGAGATGCTGCATCAGGTCGATGTCGCGCCGCAACTGCAGCGCGGGATCGGCGTTCAGCGGATGGTAGGGAGCCAGGAAGGCCCCGAACTTGATCGAGGCGGTTGTCCACATGACAGGGACGCTACTTGGAACATCTGATTGGATCAACTGATCCAGAAAATGAGATTGTCGAATGTCCCGGATGAGGCACTGGTGATCAGCCGCCGAGCAGCCGCTGGACCCCGCCGACGACGAACGTCACCAAATCCTCGTAGAACGCCGTCAACTCGGGCTCGGCCAACCGGGCGCCGTCACGCTTCCATTCGTCAGCCCGACTCAGCGCCTGGATGAAGTTCATGATCGAGATGGCCCACCGCAGTTCGAGTCGATCCGGATCAGAATCGGGAAAAGCGCGCTGAACCTGAGCGAACAACTCATCGGGCAGCCGCTGCTCCGTCGCCAGCAGGGCAGGGTGATTCTCCTGGGAGATCTGCGCGATGATCTTGATCCAGCGCATCCCCCTGACACGCTGCCGCAGAAGAAGTTTGAGGTACGGCTCAGTGACGGCTCGGACAAGCGCTTCCGCTGTCGGTGCCGTCGCGCCGTCAGCCAGCGTCGCGACGTTCGCGGCGATCTCGTCGCGCACGGGTGCGCCGACATCCGTCAGAACCGCACGCAGCAGAGCGTCCTTGGACCCGAAGTGGTAATGCACCGAGGCGGCGCCCAGACCAGCGGCGACATTCACCGCGCGTACCGACACCGCGTCGACGCCATGCGCGGCGAACAGTCGCTCAGCGGCCTTCACCAGGCGTTGGCGGGTGGCCGCGCCCTGCCGATTCTGGGCTGCCTCGGACACCCGCTGAGCATGTCACGCCACGCCCGACGCGATAGTCCAGTCATTGCCGCTACGGCGTGTCGCAACCCTGCGCGGATGCCGGCGCGAACCGGCCGTCAGTGCCCGGCACATAGGCAGTGGTGCTTATCACAGCCGCAACGGGCAACGATCCGTACAGATGCGGGAACCTCATCGACCGCGGATCCGTTGGTACTCCAGGTTCCCAACGCACCGGGTCGGACAGCTTTGCCGGATCGATGTGGAGCAGCAGCAGATCGCTGCGGCCCGCATAGAGCCGGTTGGCCGGCAGGTGCACCTGCTCGGGTGTGGAAAGGTGGACGAAGCCTTGCGCCCGCAGCGAGTCGGGCCGGTGCTCACCGGCCTCTTGGGCGCGCCGCCAGTCGTCGGCGCTGCACAAGTGGACCAAGACTTCCGGCGACGGATTCATAGGGCCAGCTTGCCCGTGAGCAACACGGCGCGGAAGTGAGACACGACACACCGGTAAACCCCTAGGGAACAAGGCCGGAACCGAAAACGTCTGACAGAGTAGAGATACGCACACGCGGCACTTTGCCGACGTTGCGCAGAGCAGAAGACGGAGGAGCCATGAACGCAACTCTGACAAGCCCCGAGCTAACCAGAGCTGACCGCTGCGATCGATGCGGAGCGGCCGCGCAAGTACGCGCGAAGCTGCCCTCGGGCGCCGAGCTGCTCTTCTGCCGTCACCATGCGAACGAGCACGAAGCCAAGCTTGTCGAACTCGCCGCTGTGCTGGAAATCAGCCCGGTCGAGGCATAACGCCAGCTGAGCACCACCCGCCTGGGCAGGAGCACGTTTCGTCAGTAATGCTGGTCTGGTCATGACGGGCCAGCCTCTTCCAAGACCACCATCACGCCACCACATCCGGCATATCGCGCGACGTACGTTGGCGAAGAGCTGGGACGATTCGATTTTCTCGGAATCGGCGCAGGCGGCGTTTTGGTGTGCGCTGTCGTTACCGCCGCTCCTGCTCGGGATGCTCGGCAGCCTGGCCTACATCGCACCGCTGTTCGGGCCGGACACTCTGCCGACTATTCAGCACCAGCTGATCAATGCTGCGAACAGCTTCTTCTCCCCCAATGTCGTCGACGAGATCATCGAACCGACGATTCTCGACATCGTGAAGGGCGCCCGCGGCGAGGTGGTCTCGGTCGGCTTCGTGATCTCGCTGTGGGCAGGATCCTCGGCAGTCTCGGCATTCGTTGACTCGATTGTGGAAGCCCACGACCAGACGCCGCTACGGCATCCGGTGCGCCAGCGGTTCTATGCGTTGGGCCTGTACGTGATCATGCTCGTGTCGGCGATCGCCATGGCGCCGTTGGTCGCGCTTGGCCCCCGCACGATCGCCGAGCACCTGCCGGACAGTTGGGACAACGTCCTGCGCTACGGCTACTTCCCGGCATTGTTCTTCGCGGTCATCTTCGGAGTGACGCTGCTGTACCGGGTCTCGTTGCCGAGACCGCTGCCCTCGCATCGGCTGCTACTGGGCTCGGTGCTGGCGACGGTGGTGTTCCTGGTCGCGACCGTCGGCTTGCGCGGCTATCTGGGTTGGATCACGAGCACCGGCTACACGTACGGTGCACTCGCGACACCGATCGCGTTCCTGCTGTTCGCGTTCTTCCTGGGATTCGCCGTGATGCTGGGCGCCGAGCTGAACGCCGCCATCCAAGAGGAATGGCCGGCATCAGACACCCATGCCAGGCGGCTGCGGGAATGGCTCGGGGACAAGGCACTCAACAACCGCGCCCTCAACAACCGCGCGCAGGCACCGGAGCGACCGATGCCTGACGCCGCCGACCAACCGTCTACTTCTTGAGGGATTCGTAGATCCGCTTGCAGTCCGGGCACACCGGAGAACCGGGCTTGGCCGACTTGGTCACGGGGAACACCTCGCCGCACAGTGCGACCACGTGCGTACCCATGACAGCACTTTCGGCGATCTTGTCCTTCTTGACGTAATGGAAGAACTTCGGTCGATCGCCATCAGTCCCGTCATCGACTTGTTCATCGGCGTCGGTGCGCTCGATCGTCTGGGTCTCCATGTTTATATATTGTGCCCGGCCACCGGGCCGGGGGAAATCCAGCTGTCCCAGCCCCGCCGAGGTGTGGAACAGTAGAGGTCATGAAACAAAGCCACGAGCTGAGTTTCGACGACGATTTCGATCGTGAAGCCCGCCCGGTCCTCATCACCCGTGCCGCACCCGCATACGAGGAGCAGCACCGCCAGCGCGTCCGCAAGTATCTGACGTTGATGGCATTCCGGATTCCCGCACTGCTGCTGGCCGCCCTGGCCTACAACATCTGGGAGAACGGGCTCATCTCGCTGGCCATCATTCTGGTGTCCGTGCCGCTGCCGTGGATGGCGGTGCTCATCGCCAATGACCGCCCGCCCCGGCGCGCCGAGGAACCACGGCGATATGCGGGCAACGGCCATCGCATCCCGCTGTTCCCGACTGCTGAGCGGCCCGCGCTGGAGGGTGGTCCCTCGGTGCCACCGCAACCCGGCACTGCGGATTCCCGCGATGACGTCGCCGACTGAGGGCCTTCTCTAGCGTTTCTCAGGAGAATCTCAGGTCGTCGGCAAAAAACTGCAGGTCAACGGGCATGAAACCCAGCGAGAGTGGGAACTCTTCTGGGGCATGACACGTTGTAAGTCATGACAGTTCGAGCCGATCAGGAGGCCGTCATGGCAAATGCCACCACAAGCCGCGTTGATAGCGATCTGGACAGCCAGAGCCCGGCAGCCGACCTCGTGCGCGTATATCTGAACGGCATCGGCAAAACAGCCCTGCTCAATGCCGCCGATGAAGTTGAGCTCGCAAAGCGCATCGAGGCGGGTCTTTACGCACGACACCTGCTGGAAACCAAGAAGCGTCTTGGCGAGAACCGCAAACGCGATCTGGCGATCGTTGTCCGCGACGGCGAGGCGGCCCGGCGGCACCTGCTGGAGGCGAACCTGCGGCTGGTGGTGTCGCTGGCGAAGCGCTACACCGGCCGCGGAATGCCGCTGTTGGACCTCATCCAGGAGGGGAACCTGGGGCTGATCCGGGCGATGGAGAAGTTCGACTATTCCAAGGGCTTCAAGTTCTCGACGTACGCCACCTGGTGGATCCGCCAGGCCATCACCCGCGGAATGGCCGACCAGAGCCGCACGATCAGGCTGCCGGTCCATCTGGTCGAGCAGGTCAACAAGCTCGCCCGGATCAAGCGCGAGATGCACCAGAATCTCGGGCGCGAGGCCACCGACGAAGAGTTGGCTGCCGAGTCCGGCATCCCGGTGGAAAAGATCAACGACCTCCTCGAGCACAGCCGGGATCCCGTGAGCCTCGACATGCCGGTCGGAACCGACGAGGAAGCCCCGCTGGGCGACTTCATCGAGGATTCCGAGGCGATGTCGGCGGAGAATGCGGTGATCTCCGAGCTGCTGCACACTGATATCCGCCACGTCCTGGCCACCCTCGACGAGCGCGAGCAGCAGGTGATCCGGCTTCGGTTCGGCCTCGACGACGGTCAGCCGCGCACGCTCGATCAGATCGGCAAGCTGTTCGGCCTGTCCCGTGAGCGGGTCCGCCAGATCGAACGCGAAGTGATGGCCAAGCTGCGCAACGGCGATCGTGCCGATCGGCTGCGGTCCTACGCCAGCTGAGCGAATCCCACGAATGTGCCCGCCGGTCACCGGCGGGCACATTCGTGTCTGTACCGGATTTTCGTGCGACGAGCAGCGTGAATCGACGTTCGGCGGGCGGGACAGGCCCGGCGATGTAGGACCGCGGTTCGAGCCGTGGGAACGGTAGACTGTGGGGTGACGTTTGGGCTGGGAAGGCGCGAATGAACGATCTGGTCGACACCACTGAGATGTACCTGCGGACCATCTACGACCTCGAGGAAGAGGGCGTGGTGCCGCTGCGTGCCCGCATTGCCGAGCGGCTCGACCAGAGCGGGCCCACGGTCAGCCAGACGGTATCCCGAATGGAACGTGACGGCCTGCTGCACGTCGCCGGTGACCGCCACCTCGAACTGACCGACAAGGGCCGCACACTGGCCGTCGCAGTGATGCGCAAGCACCGGCTGGCCGAGCGGCTGTTGGTCGACGTGATCGGCCTGCCCTGGGAGGACGTCCACGCCGAGGCGTGCCGTTGGGAACACGTGATGAGCGAGGATGTCGAGCGCCGCCTGGTGCAGGTGCTCAACAACCCCACCACCTCCCCGTTCGGAAACCCCATCCCCGGCCTATCCGAGCTCGGCTTCGGTGCCGCGGGCTTCGGATCTGATCAAGTCAGTCTGGTCCGGCTCACCGAATTGCCGGTCGGCATGCCTGTCGCCGTGGTGGTTCGCCAGCTCACCGAGCATGTCCAGGGCGACACCGAACTCATCGGTCGGCTCAAGGATGCCGGTGTGGTCCCCAATGCGAGGGTCACCGTGGAGGCCAACGACCACGGTGGCGTCATGATCCTGATCCCCGGTCACGAGCAGGTCGAGCTGCCGCACCACATGGCCCACGCCGTCAAGGTCGAGAAGGTCTGAGACGGGGGGCCGGCGCTACGCGCCGGCCTTGCGCGCGCCGCCCCCGAACGTCTGTCTCGGTGGTAACCGCACCCCGAGCCGTTCAGCCTGCCGGTACCCGCTGAGGGCGAGTTCGCGGATCTGATCCGGCCGCATCCCCGACTGCAGGGCCTGATCGAGCATGCCTGCCATCCGATGTTCCGGATCGCAGCGCAGCGCCGCGTCCAGCGATATCCCGGCCAGCGGCCCGTCACCGCGGACGTACGCCGAGAATGCCAACAGTGCGAGCGCCTCTGCCCGCCAGGGTGGCGGCAAGGCGCGCGCGACTGCGACCCACAGGGACTCGGCCGGGCCGGCCCCGTCCCCGACGGCCAGTGCGTACAGCGTGTCGCGAACCCGTGGATCGGTCAGGGCGACCGCCAGTTTCGCCAACTGGATATCTGTCGGCACCTCGCCGGCGGCCAGCTGCGCAGCCGCCGTGATCGCCATCTCGACATCCGCACGGGCCTGCGCCTTCCGACGCGGTCCGGACGACGACGGCAGGCCGGCGATCACCGCCGCGATCTGCTCACCGCGGATCTCGTCGGCCTCGACGATCTGCTGCAGTTCGGCGCGCCGCCGGTAGAGCCGACGGCCGTCGAGCACCGCCGCCACAGCCAACGGTGAGGCGGTGGGATCCTCGACCGTGCCGTGGTTGCCACACCCGTCAGCGCAGTGCCAGCGCCCACCGGCGGCCACCCTGTCCACCACGTGTGCAGCCGACAGTTCGATGCCGTGAGCCGCCAGCGCATCGGCCACGGCGGCGGCCAGGTCCGCGTAGTCGTCCTGGCACTGCAGGCAGTCTGCGCCATTCTCGTCGACGATGACCGCGACCGCCGAGTGTGGCGCCGCGGCGGCGGCAACCTCGGCAAGGTGATCAACCCCCTCGACCATCGCCAATGAAAGGTCAACGCGCATAACGCACCCCAGATGCCCGGCATCGAAGGTCACCAAGACCAGGGATTCCTCGGGGACGAAGCCCAGGACCGCGGGCAGCGCGGCGATCAACGAACCTGGATGACCGACGGGGTAATCGGGTATGTGCGGTGAAGGTGTCATGGCCTGACCGTGGCAGCCGGCTCCGTCGCCGCCGGCCGGCCGGACCACCCGAACTCGGGCGCCTGTGGACGAATTGCGGATTGGGGATAACTGGTCGTGTGCGATCCGGTCAGCAGGAACAGCACGCGAGCGCGGACACGGTCCGCCGGAATGCCGCATGCCGGCTACCGCGTTCGAACGACATGCGGGGCGGCGCGAGCCCGCGCAACGCGAATGCGCGACACTAGGTGGTACGGACGGTACGAGGTTCCAGCGGTGCACGGACCCGGCCGCCGTGACGAGGAGACGGAGTGAATGGCCGACAGCAACGAAAACCCGGAACAGCGCTACCAACCCGACCAGAGCGGCATGTACGAGCTTGAGTTCCCCGCACCGCAGTTGACGTCGACGGATGGCCGCGGTCCGGTGCTCATCCACGCGTTGGAGGGTTTCTCCGACGCCGGCCACGCGATCCGGCTCGCCGCCGAGCACCTCAAGGACACCCTCGACACGGAACTGGTGGCGTCGTTCGCGATCGACGAACTGCTCGACTACCGCTCGCGCCGGCCATTGATGACCTTCAAGACCGATCACTTCACCGGCTACGACGAACCCGAGCTCAACTTGTACGCGTTGCATGACAGCGTCGGCACGCCGTTTTTGCTACTCGCCGGACTGGAACCGGATCTGCGGTGGGAACGGTTCATCACCGCGGTACGGCTGCTTGCCGAGCAACTCGCGGTACGCCAGGTGATCGGTCTCGGCACCATCCCGATGGCGGTGCCGCACACTCGACCGATCACGTTGACCGCGCACGCGAACAACAAGGAACTCATCACCGAGCACACACCGTGGGTCGGCGAGGTTCAGGTTCCGGCCAGCGTGTCCAACCTGCTCGAATTCCGGATGGCGCAACACGGTCACGAGGTGGTCGGCTTCACCGTTCACGTGCCGCATTACCTGGCGCAGACGGCGTATCCGCCGGCCGCAGAGGCGCTGCTGGGCGAGGTGGCAAGGACCGGTTCGCTGCAACTGCCCCTGGCCGCACTGTCCGAGGCCGGAGCCGAGGTGTACGCCAAGATCAACGAGCAGGTGGAGGCGAGCGCCGAAGTCGCACAAGTGGTGACCGCGCTCGAGCGACAGTACGATGCTTTCGTTGCCGCACAGGAGAATCGGTCTCTGCTCGCGCGGGACGAGGACCTGCCCAGCGGCGACGAACTGGGTGCGGAGTTCGAACGGTTCCTCGCCCAGCAGACTGGTGAGAAATTCAAGGACGACAGGTACAAGGACGGACACGGGGATGGGTTTGGGGATGGATTCCCCAATGGCGACAACCATTCATAGGAGCCCGAAGCTGGGCTGAGGGCGAGGTTGACGAGCATGACCGAGCGGAAACCGAATCTGCGATCCGTGCGGGAACTCGCCCCGGTACTCCAGTTCCGCACGATCCACGGGTACCGCCGCGCCTTTCGCATGGCGGGATCGGGTCCGGCGATTCTGCTGATCCACGGTATCGGCGACAACTCGACCACCTGGCACACCGTGCAGTCCGCGCTGGCGCAGCGGTTCACCGTGATCGCCCCCGACCTGCTCGGTCATGGCCGCTCGGACAAGCCGCGGGCGGACTATTCCGTCGCCGCCTACGCAAACGGTATGCGTGATCTGCTCAGCGTTCTCGACATCGACCGGGTGACCGTGATCGGTCATTCGCTCGGCGGCGGAGTGGCGATGCAATTCGCCTACCAGTTCCCCCAACTCGTCGACCGGCTGATTCTCGTCGGCGCGGGCGGTGTCACCAAAGACGTCAACGTCGCACTGCGCATTGCCTCACTGCCCATGGGCAGTGAGGCGCTCGCCCTGCTGCGATTGCCTCTGCTGTTGCCCGCGATGCAAGTGCTCGGCCGCGCCGCGGGCACCTTGTTCGGGTCGACCGGCGTCGGTCGCGACATTCCCGACATGCTGCGCATCCTGGCCGACTTGCCGGAGCCGACCGCGTCGTCGGCGTTCGCCCGCACCCTGCGGGCTGTGGTCGACTGGCGCGGCCAGGTGGTGACCATGCTGGACCGCTGTTACCTGACCGAATCCGTTCC
The DNA here is from genome assembly GCF_053483975.1 of Mycolicibacterium sp. XJ870. NCBI lineage: Bacteria > Bacillati > Actinomycetota > Actinomycetes > Mycobacteriales > Mycobacteriaceae > Mycobacterium > Mycolicibacterium sp. XJ870. The sequence goes on along the minus strand of NZ_JBEFTI010000001.1, from coordinate 1,617,161 downwards.
CGTGCAATTGATCTGGGGCGCATCAGATTCAGTGATCCCAGTCGGCCACGCCAGGATGGCACACTCGGCAATGCCCGGTTCCCAGTTGGAGATCTTCGAGGGATCCGGGCATTTCCCGTTCCATGACGACCCGGACCGCTTCGTCGAGGTGGTGGAGCGGTTCATCGACTCCACCGAGCCCGCGGTCTACGATCAGGACCTCCTCCGCGACCTGCTGCGCAGCGGGATCAGGGATTCCACGATGACAGGCCCACTCGACACCCAGGTTGCCGTACTCGAAGCGATGGGCGGCGACGAGCGCAGCGCCACCTGACGGCGCACCAAACCTGCACGCTTGACCGTGGCGCCACGCCACCACGACGTAGCATCGGTCTATGGCCATCGATGTGACCGTGTTGCGTGTTTTCACCGATTCCGACGGCAAGTTCGGCAATCCACTCGGCGTAGTCGACGCCGGCACGGTGGCGCCCACCGATCGGCAGCGGATCGCCGCTGAATTAGGTTACAGCGAAACCATATTCATCGATCTGCCACAGCCGGGTGGCACCACCGCGCACGCCCACATCTTCACCCCGGCAACCGAACTTCCGTTCGCCGGGCATCCCACGGTCGGCGCATCGTGGTGGCTGCGCGAGACCGGCCTGCCGGTCAAGACGCTGCAGGTGCCCGCCGGAATCGTGCAGGTCTCCTACGACGGTGATCTCACCACGATCAGCGCCCGATCGGAGTGGGCGCCGGAACTGCAGATCCACCGACTGGACTCTGCCGAGGATGTGCTGGCAGCCGAGCTCAATGACTATGACGAAGACGTCGAGACCTACCTATGGGCGTGGATCGATCAGGACAAGGGAGTGCTGCGGTCCCGGGTGTTCGCCGCGAACCTGGGCATCGCTGAGGACGAGGCCACAGGCTCCGCTGCTGTCCGGATGACCGACTACCTGAGTCGTGACCTGACGGTCATCCAGGGCGAGGGGTCGGTGATCCACACGCAATGGAGCGCGGAAGGCTGGGTTCGAGTCGCAGGCCGCGTGGTCAGCGACGGCACCACGCAGATCGAGTGAGTCCCGGGCTCGGACGCCAGGAGGGCGCTAGCCGCGGTGCGCCCGGAGCGCCTCGATCTCGCGTTCGAAGTCCTCTGCCGACGAAAACGACCGATAGACCGACGCGAAGCGCAGGTAAGCGACCTCGTCCAGTTCGCGTAGGGGCCCCAGAATCGCCAGGCCGACCTCATGGCTCGGAATCTCTGGCGTCCCAAGCCCGCGCACGGCGTCTTCGACCTTCTGCGCCAGCATGTTCAAGGCATCGTCGTCGACCTGCCGGCCCTGACAGGCACGCCGCACGCCGCGAATCACCTTCTCCCGGCTGAACGGCTCGGTGACCCCGCTGCGCTTGACGACTGCCAGCACCGCCGTTTCCACAGTGGTGAATCGCCTGCCGCATTCCGGGCACGAGCGCCGCCGGCGGATCGCCTGGCCCTCGTCGGTCTCCCTGGAATCGACCACCCGGGAGTCGGGATGGCGGCAGAACGGACAGTGCATCACCGCTCCTTCGTCACGCCGCCAGACAACTAGTTCGAGCGCCCTTGAGCGTACCCGCGCGGCCCCCGGCCGACTCACCGCCGGGTCCGGTGACGCATACGTCACCACGCCTCCATCGAGTCGCGCTGCCCGCGAGGGTGTTTCATCGGCCATGTCGCCCGTCAGCCGACCGGAGCGACCAGCGTCTGGCCGGCGTCCACGGCCGCGGACTCGAGCTGGTTGAGGTCACGGATCTGCTGCACCACCTGGGCGACGGGAGCATCAGGCGCTACCCGCCGGGCCACCTGCTGCAAAGTTTCCCCCGACTGGACCTGCACCACGGCGAGCTCGGTCGGCATCTGCTCCGCGGAACCCATCACGCCGCCGAACTGCGCAACGAGCCCGAGCCACACCGTGATCGCGGCGGCAACCAGGGCCAACATCACCGTGGTGGCGGGCGTGATGGGACGGCGGCGATGCGACGCACGAGACATCAGCACCCCGGTTCCGTGATGGCGGACGGCGCCTCCGGCCGGCCGCACCGGACCGCCCGGCCGGTGGATCGGCCGCGCTCGGCGAGCCGGCAGGCTTTCCCGTTGCGGGGTGGTCCTGACGCTGCGGTAACGGCGTTCGGTGGGGATGTCGAGGGTGGCCATGTGACTGCCTTTCAGTCCGACGTGTTCGCTCCTGTGTTCGAATATAGTCGCTCACATGTTCGATTAATAGAACGTGTGATCGAACTGTTGCAAACGATAGAACGGGGTACCGACAAACTCCGGCCCCGCTTCATTCCGCGCTCCGACGCACTGCCGCCCCACCGACACGCGCGACACGCATGTCGAACACATGTTTGATTATTGCCGATTCGGCGACTAGATTCGGCGACATGAGCGACGACAGCAGCGACATCACGGACGGCGGTACCGACAGCCCGGCCGAGACGGCGGGCGCTGGTCGGAGCCGCGCACCCGACAGCGGCCTCACCGAGCGTCAGCGCACGATTCTCGACGTCATCCGCGCGTCAGTTTCCAGTCGCGGCTACCCGCCGAGCATCCGGGAGATCGGTGATGCTGTCGGGCTGACCTCGACGTCATCGGTGGCCCATCAGTTGCGCACGCTCGAGCGCAAGGGCTACCTGCGCCGGGATCCGAACCGACCGCGTGCCGTCGATGTGCGGACCGCCGACGATCCGGCAGTCGCGCCACTGGTGTCCACCGACGTGGCGGGGTCCGACGCGCTGCCCGAGCCCACGTTCGTCCCGGTCCTGGGCCGCATCGCCGCCGGCGGGCCGATCCTGGCCGAGGAGGCTGTCGAGGACGTCTTTCCGTTGCCCCGCGAACTCGTCGGAGAGGGTTCGCTGTTCCTGCTCAAGGTCGTCGGCGACTCGATGGTCGACGCAGCCATCTGCGATGGCGACTGGGTCGTGGTGCGTCAGCAGAATGTGGCCGACAACGGCGACATCGTCGCGGCGATGATCGACGGTGAAGCGACCGTCAAAACGTTCAAGCGCACGCGCGGTCAAGTGTGGCTCATGCCGCACAATCCCGTGTACGACCCCATTCCTGGCAATGACGCCGCAGTGCTCGGCAAGGTCGTGACCGTCATACGCAAGATCTGAGAACTCAGTCCGCGCGCACAAATCCGTTCGTCCGGGCGAATTCTTCACTGGCAAACCAGATCTCGGCGATTGCGTCGTCGTACTGGCTGCTGTCCGGCGACCAGTACAGACCGGACTTCGTATCGGCTTTGATCGGGTACCCCTGCGGAGCACGTTGCGGGTCGTCCAGAGGTAGGTGGATCGCGGTGGTGCTGGGCACCTCATCCATCTCGATCGCCGCGTGCCGACCGCTGTGGGCTTCACTGTTGCGAAGGTCCGCTTCGGTCACCACGCGAGTTGGCGCGGTGTCGACGTTGTCAGGGTTGTACTGCCCACCGAAGCCGACCGCTGTGGTGGGAGCGGTCAGTAGCTCCTGCTCCTGGCCCTCCTCGAGGTCGTCTTCATCGAGATCTGCCTCGTCGTCGAGTCGATCCTGGTCGTCGCGAACGCCGTCATCGTCGAGCTCACCGATGTCTTCGACGTCTGCATCGTCGAGGTCGTCCGCCTCGTCGTAGCTGTCGAAGTCCTCGTCATCCCTGACGGCGAGCTCGGAAGCCTCTTCGGAGGGTTCGTCCTCATCGTCGGTCGGCCTGTCGAAACCACCCGGCGCGGCCCAGCGACTCACCGGCATGGCGGCATCCGTGGGCCCGTCGAACGGTGATCCGCCGGTGGCGGCGGGTTCGGAGTACGGCTCGGTGAAACGCGTCGTGGCTTCCTCGGCGTACGCGTCGTCCTGGTAGCGGCCCGCCTCGTACCGGCCCTGCTCATAGCGGCCCTCGCCGTATTCGCGTTCGGGATACCGATCGCCCTCCAACCGATCGTCGGGCGTTTCGTCGTCATAGCGCTCGTCAAATGGATCGTGGTCGAATCCATCGCGGCCGCGACGCCGATGCCACAGCGCCGCACCGATTATCAGCGCCGCGATCAACAGCACGGGGACCAGCGCCAGTAGCCACCACCAGTTCCAGTGCCACGAGAACGGCTTTGCCTCGTCGCTCTGGGAAGCCGGCGGACCAGCGGGTGCCGGTGTCTGCTCCAACCCCGGAATCTGCAGCCCCGACAGCTCGGTGGCAAGGCTCGGTGGCTCGGTGGTGAACGTGTTGTCCGAGCGGTCCCACGAGATCGCTCCCCCACTGAACCGCTGGGTGACGACGCTTCCGTCCTCGGTCTGATCCGCCATCGGTGCGCCGAGCGTGCCATTGGCTCCGCCGAGCTTGTCCCAGGCGGCGTTCATGGCGCCGCGGACGATCACCGCGCCATAGTCGGGCGTCCAGAAGATCACCGGCTTGTCCGGAGCGGCGAAGGTGCTGATCCGGCTGTTCGGCCCCAGCCCACCCTCGGTTTCGCTGGTGGTCGGGAAGCCCAAGTCGCCCTCTGGACCGCCAACGCTCTCGTACTTTTCGAGCACCTGGCCCGTCACGACGTTCGCCCCGGTTTCCGGACTGTAGAAGATCTTGCCGCCGGCGAAGTTCTGGCCGAGGCCACCCGCGTTACCGATCGGGTACTGATCGCCCTCCTTGGCCCCGAGCGGACCCAACGGTCCCCCGGCGGAACGGCGCGCCGCGTCGATGGCCGACGCCGGATCCTCCGGGAGTTGCAGTCCGGCCAGCTGATCGACGAGTTCCGGCGGAACTGTGGTGAACGCCTTCGTCTTGCGGTTCCAGGACAGTTCACCGCCGGTGAACTTCTGCGAGATCACGTCGCCGTCGTATGACTCATCCTCGGACGGCACGCCGAGCACACCCGCGGATCCACCGACTTTGTCCCACGCCGCGTTGATGGCACCTCGCACCACCCTCGCGCCGGTATCCGGCGTCCAGAAGATCACCGGCTTGTCGGGGGCACTGAACGTTGAGTTCCGGCTGTTCGGCGCACGCCCCGGGCCCTCGTCGATGGTCGGGAATCCGAGGTCGCCGTCGGCCGGTCCGCCCAGGGACTCATATTTTTCCAGGATCGCGCCCTGGGCATAGTGGGCACCGGTGGCGGGAGTGAAGAACATCTTGCCGCCGGCGAAGTTCTGCCCGAAGCCAGGGCCTACGGCGTAAACGCCGCCCTGGCGTGGGCCGAGCGGACCGCCGTCGCCGCCGGTGCTGTTCCAGGCCGACGTGATGGCACCGTCGGCGTCGGATTCCGGACTCGCCGACGCCAGGGGCGCCAACAGACAGGCCACCGCGACCGCAAGCAGGCCGACCGTCATTCGCCGAACGGCCGCGTACAGCCTCGCTCCCGGCCTCGTCATGCGCCCTCCCGCTTTTTCGGCAAAGTTCCCCTGAAAACATCTCGCCCGACAACTTTGCGTCAGTAGGCGACGATAACCAAGGAACACGCCGATCATCGCGAAAAAACCCGCAAATAAGGCGTCCTGAGGCCCCTGGATCGGTGATCCCGACCGATTCTGGCCGCTAAACGCCCAAGCTGCGGCCGATGATCTCCTTCATTATTTCGGTGGTTCCGCCGTAAATGGTCTGCACGCGGGAGTCCAGATAGGCCCGCGCGACCGGATACTCGCGCATATAGCCGTATCCGCCATGGAGTTGCAGGCAGCGATCGATCAGTTCGACCTGCTTTTCGGTGGAGTACCACTTAGCCATCGCTGCCTGCTCGACGGTCAGTTCTTCGGTCAGGTGGAGCCGGATGAACTCGTCAACCATCATCCGCACCACCGTGGCCTCGGTCGCCAATTCGGCCAGCACGAACCTGCTGTTCTGGAAGCTGCCGATGGGCTTGCCGAAGGCCTTGCGTTCCTTGGCGTACTGCAGCGTCTGCTCCAGCACAGCCTCCATCGCCGCGGCCGCCATGATGGCGATCGAGATCCGTTCCTGCGGCAGATTCTGCATCAGGTAGACGAAACCCTGCCCCTCCTCGCCGAGCAGATTCTCGACCGGCACCTTGACATCGGTGAAGGACAGCTCCGCGGTGTCTTGGGCTTCCAGCCCGATCTTGTCGAGGTGGCGGCCGCGTTCGAAGCCCTCCATCCCGCGCTCGACGACCAAGAGACTGAACCCCAGCGCACCCTTCTCGACGTCGGTCTGGGCTACCACGATCACCAGGTCGGCGTGGATGCCGTTGGTAATGAATGTCTTCGAACCGTTGAGGATGTAGTGATCGCCGTCTTGGACCGCGCGGGTCTTGATGCCCTGCAGGTCGCTACCGGTACCCGGCTCGGTCATGGCGATCGCCGTGATCAATTCCCCGGTACAGAACTTCGGCAGCCAGCGCTGCTTCTGCTCCTCGTTGGCCAGGCGCAGCAGATAAGGCGCGACGACATCGTTGTGCAAGCTGAAGCCGAGGCCGCTGTAGCGGCCTGCCGCCGTCTCCTCGCCGAGGATGGTGTTGTAGCGGAAGTCGGGATTTCCGCCGCCGCCGTACTCCTCGGGGACTGCCATGCCGAGGAAGCCCTGCTTGCCTGCCTCGAGCCAGACGCCACGATCGACGATCTTGTCCTTTTCCCACTGCTCGTGGTCCGGCGCCACATGGCGTTCCAGGAACGCACGGTAGGACTCGCGGAACAGTTCGTGCTCAGCGTCGAAAAGGGTGCGTTGGTACTTCACGGCACCGCCCATGGTGTGACCTCCGGTACTGGGTTTCTGGATTGGGGCCAACCTATACCAACCGGATGGTTGGTCACACCGAAGGTGCGCCCAGCGCCGCGACCGTAAACTGCCCATGTGCCTCAGTTCCCCACTAGCCTCGCGCATTGGGGAGCCTTCAGCGCGGATGTGGCCGCAGGCGACATCGCCTCGGTCACCCCGCTCGCCGGCGATGCCGATCCGTCGCCGCTGTTGGGTAATCTGCCGGGCTCGATCCGGCACCGCTCACGCATCACAGGTCCTGCGGTTCGGCGCGGTTGGCTGCGCGACGGACCCGGCCCCAGTGCCGATCGCGGCGCCGACGAGTACGTCGCGGTGTCATGGGATGAGCTGACCGAATTGCTGGCGACCGAACTGCGGCGTGTCGTCGACACCTATGGCAACGAGGCGATCTACGGCGGGTCCTATGGCTGGGCCAGTGCAGGGCGCTTCCATCACGCCCAGAGCCAGGTGCATCGCTTCCTGAAAATGCTTGGCGGATATACCTTTTCCCGCCACTCGTACAGTCTCGGCGCCACCGGCGCGATCATGCCACGCGTGGTCGGAACCCATGACGACCTGTTCAAGCGGTCCACCCAGTGGGACGTCATCGTCGAACACACCGATCTGCTGGTGTGTTTCGGCGGGATCGCGCTGAAGAACACCGGAATCAACCACGGCGGCACCACCGCACACCCGACCCGCGATGCGCTGCGACGGTTCGGTGACCGCGGCGGGCAGATCGTGTCGTTCAGTCCGCTGCGCGACGACATCGACGGCGAATGTGAATGGCGGGCACCGGTTCCGGGCACCGACGTCGCGGTGATGCTCGCGCTGGCCTACGTGCTGGCCACCGAGGGATTGGCCGATCTGGACTTCCTGAACGCCTACTGCACCGGTTACGAACAGTTCGAGCACTATCTGCTGGGCCGTGACGACGGTGTCGCGAAGACGCCGCAGTGGGCGGCACAGATCAGCGGGCTGGCGGCCGACGACCTGACGGCACTGGCACGCCGGATGGCGGCATCCCGCACGATCGTCACCGTCAGCTGGTCGCTGCAGCGAATCCGGCACGGCGAGCAGGCTCCCTGGATGGGACTGACATTGGCCGCGATGCTGGGCCAGATCGGTTTGCCCGGAGGCGGTTTCGGTCACGGCTACGGGTCGATGAACGAACCCGGCCTGCCGCCGCTGCGCTGCCGGTTGCCCGCCCTCCCGCAGGGCCTCAACCCGGTGCAGACGTTCATCCCGGTCGCGGCGATCTCGGACATGCTGCTGCATCCCGGCGGGCAGTTCGACTACAACGGCCTGCGGCTGACCTACCCCGACATCAAGTGCGTGTACTGGGCCGGCGGAAATCCGTTCCATCACCACCAGAACCTGCCCCGGTTGCGTCGCGCATTGGCGCGGGTCGACACCATCGTCGTCCACGACCCGTATTGGACCGCGATGGCCAAGCACGCCGACATCGTGGTGCCGTCGACCACCGCGTACGAACGCGAGGATTTCTCCGGATCCCGCAACGACCCGCTGCTGATCGCCATGCGCGCGCTCGCCGAACCGTACGCGCAGTCCCGCGACGACTACACCACGTTCGCGGCCCTGGCCGACCGGCTCGGCTTCGGCGACCGGTTCACCGAGGGTCGCACGGCCCGGCAGTGGCTGGTCCACATGTACGAGAAATGGGCTGCCGGGCTGGATTTCGAGGTTCCCGGGTTCGACGAGTTCTGGGCCACCGGCCACGTACGGTTACCGACCGAACCCGGCCTGACACTATTCGGTGATTTCCGCGCCGACCCACAGACCCACCGCCTCGGCACGCCGAGCGGCCTCATCGAAATCTTCTCCGAAGACATCGACAGCTTCGGCTATGAAGACTGCGCCGGCCACCCCCGGTGGTACGAACCGGCCGAATGGCTGGGCGGAGACCGCGCCAGGCTCTACCCGCTGCACCTGCTGGCCAACCAGCCCGCCTCCCGGCTGCACAGTCAACTCGACAGCGGCGCAGTCAGCCAGAGCTCGAAAGTGCAAGGGCGCGAGCCGATCCGGATGCACCCGGACGACGCGTCAGCACGCGGGCTGGCCGACGGCGACGTGGTCCGGGTGTTCAACGACCGCGGGGCCTGCCTGGCCGGACTGATCGTCGACGACCGGTTGCGTCCGCAAGTGGTCCAGCTGGCGACCGGAGCGTGGTTCGACCCGGCCGATCCGACCGACCCCGATTCGATGTGCGTGCACGGCAATCCCAACGTGCTCACCGACGACGTCGGAACCTCGTCACTGGCCCGCGGCTGCACCGGTGCGCACGTGCTTGTACAGGTCGAGAAGTTCGACGGCCCGCTGCCGCCGGTGCGGGCCCACGAGCCTCCGGTGATCCACACCCAACGCTGATCTCCGCGTTTTCGCCTGAGCTCTGCACCGCGGTGCGAAGATCCGTTGGGTGCTGACGTCGGCGTCGGCGAAGGGAGATCTTCCTGTGCGAGCTATGCGTGCGGCAGTCCGACCACTATTCGTCGCCATCCTTGTGCTGGCCTCCACGATTGCGCTCGGGGCGGCGACGGCCCTGACCGCGGCCGTCGCGCTCGTGGTGGCGACGACCCCGCTGATCGTGCCCGGAACCGGGACGAAAAACCCGGCAGAGTCACAGAATTACATGGAGAACGCGGTCGCTTATTACGTCGAGACCACCGGTAGTTGTGGCGAGGAGTGTAGCTCCCCGGTCCCGGTCCCCTACATCGCCGAGTTCTGGCCGTTCCCGTTCGAGGGTTGGGGCGGCCTCCAAGGCGCGAAATGGAATGTCTCGGTGGGCAGCGGCGTCACCAGCCTCAATGAACAACTAGACCTGTTGGAACCTGGCAGTCCTGTCGCCATCCTCGGCTACTCGCAGGGCGCCACCGTCACCAGCATCGTGAAGAGCCAGCTTGCAGACGAGCACGGCGGGGTGATCCCGGATTGGATCAACTTCGTCCTGATCGGCAACCCGAACCGCCCGAACGGCGGGCTGTTCGAGCGACTGGCGGCGCTGGGCACCGTCCCGATTCTCGATGCGACGTTCGGCGAACCCACGCGGACTGACACGGCAGGCGAAGGTGTCGTGAACACCACCGACATCGCACTGCAGTACGACGGCGTCGCCGACGCCCCCAGCTGGCTGCTCAACCCGCTGGCATTGGCGAACGCTCTCGCGGGTTTCGAGTACACCCATCCCACCTATCTGGCGCCCGACGGCGACGACCTTCCGACCGAAACTCCGTACGGCTACACACCACAACAGGTACAGGCCGCGATCGCCAATGCCCAGGCGAACTGCACCGCGGCGACCCATTGCCAGCAGCATGGCGACACCCGCTACATCACCCTGCCCGCCAAGACCTTGCCGATCATGCAACCGTTCCTCGACCTCGGCGCGTCGACGGGCACCTCGGCGCTGGTGATCCCGATCGTCGACCTGGTCTCTCCGATGGCGCAGACGCTCATCGAAACCGGATACGACCGGACGGATTACGGCACGCCGACGCCGTTCCGGTTGATTCCGAGAATCGACCCGGTGAAGCTCGTCTCGGACCTGGCCAATGACATCCCGGAGGGGATCAACGCGGCACTGCGCCCGGGCCTGGATCCACTTCCCGGCTGGACCGATCCCACTGAGCCCGCCTTGCAGTCGGAGGGCCCGGAAAGTGCGGACACCACGGAAGTCGCGGTCTCCAAGAAGGTGGCCGCCAAGCCCGACCGCAAGCCGTTGACCCGGCTCAGCGTGATCGCCAGGCCTGGTGAAGACCTGGACACCCCTGATGACAGCACAGGAGATCCCGAGCGCCCATCGTTACGAAAAGCCTTGGGTATCAAGGTCCATCCGGGCCGCGACTTCGCCGAGTCGATCGACCGCACGGTACGTAGAGCACTGGACCAGAATGACCGGCGAGCAGACGCGCGGGTACCCGCAACCCGTTGATTTTGGGTACTTTTGCGTCTGCTAGCGGATTAGTTGGTGACCAACTCGTCCGCAGACTCCGAGGGCGACGCGGTGACAGGTGCGGGTGCGGCCGTCGGTAGGTCGACCTCCACCCCGGACACGTTGATCACGCCGAACTGGGTGAAGTTCAGGAACGGTGTTGCCGAGCCGACGATCTGCAGCGACAGGTCGGAATCTTCGTCCATCTGGTAAGCGATGGCCGACAGTGGAACCGTCACCGTATGTTCCGAACCGTCGAGCGTCACCGGGACGGGCGTGACGAGGTTTCCGACCACCAACCCGGTTTTGTTGTCGACGATCTGGGCGTAGACGTGGCGACTGGTGCCGATACCCGAGTAGGTCATCGTCAGCGTGGGCCGCCCCACCACATCGGTGGTCGAATCAGGCGCGGTCAACGGAACATTGATCGCATTGTCGGCCTCGGCGCCGTCGCCGAGCGAAAACGGGAAGCCCACTGCGGGTGACGGTCCCGAGCCACCGATGAACGGAATGATCGGCAGGACACCGCCAGTGGCCTGCGACGTATGAACAGGGGTCCCGTAGAACGCGGGATCGGACGGCAGCGTGTCGGAGGAGTGCATCACGCCGTTCTGGTCGACCCACTCGAATGCCGGGCCGGTATCGACGTCTTCGCCCTTGACCCAGCGATCCATCCACGCCAGGGTCGCGGTCGGCACGACAGACGGATCCCCGGGGTCAGTCAAGCAATTGCCGTGGCCACCGCAGAACCAGATCATCTTGACGGGAACCGGCTCATGCGTCGGCGTGTCGGCTGTCAGGATGGCCGCGTTGGCGATGGCTTCCTGCAGTGGGAACAACACGTCGACCGTGCCCTGGATCAGCAGGGTGGGGGCGGTGATGTTGGTGACGGTGATCGACGGGCCGCTGCTGGCGAGCAGGGCCTGCTGGTCAGGCGTGAGAAAGCCCAGGAGGCCACCGGTCAGGATCCCGGTGTAGAGCTGCGGGTTGATGTCGGCGCCCGAGGTGATCAGGCTCAGCAGGAGCAACCCGGCGTAGGCGGTTTTGAATGCCCCGTCGGGATACAGCGAGCTGTTGAGGGAGTTCCAGGCGATCGACGGTGCGATCGCGTCGATCCGGTGATCGTTTGCGGCAGTGACGAGTTGGATTCCACCACCGTAGGACGGGCCCACCATCCCGACTCGCGGGTCGAGTGCGCCGTCGAGCTGGACCGCATCCTGATCGGCCACCCAGTCGATGATTGCCGAGACGTCCCGGCCCTCGAATTGCGGATTGTTCAGTTGCAACACGCCACCGGATGCGTGCTCGCCGCGGGAATCCCAGGTGACCACGTTGTACCCATTGCTCCGGAACAGTTGCAGCGTCCCCGAATTCGGGTCGGTGTCGCCCGCGCTGGACAAACCGGCACCGCTCAGGATCGTGGGGTACAGCTTCCCCGACTGGTAGTCGCCGTCGATCGCGGGGAAGAAATTGGCGCTGATGGGCGTCCCGTCGAACGATTCCACCTTGTACGTGTAGGCGATCGGAACGTCTTCGGTGTTGACCGCCGACGGGTCGACGGTGACCGTCGCCACGGTCGCGTAGCCGATGATCGGAGACAGGACATCACCGAGGATCGGGACCCGGTGCAGCTCGATCACGACCGGCTGCACGAACGTGCCCAGCAGCGGCACCTGCTTCAAAGCCGCGATCAGCGGTGTGGTCTCGGAAACCATGACGTCGAAGGTCTCAGATCCCGAGTCGACCACTGTGGCGTACGGCAGGTACGTGAAGTTTCCGGTGGCAGCGTCGAGACGGATCTTGCCGCCCGCGCTCGGGTCATTGACCACGGTGTAGACCAGCGGATACCCGCGTTCCGACACGGCCGGCGTGTTCATTCCGGTGATGACGCCTTGAACGACCGTGAGTTCCGGTGTGTAGCTGGGGACCTGAGCTTTCGAAACACCGAGTTCGCGACGCGCCGCCGCCAACAACACCCACGACGCAGGCGAGTCGACCGGCTCATCCTCCGGTCCGGTGCGCGCGAATGGATTCAGCGTGGCGTGGACCAGGTTCGCGAAGAGGTTCGGCGCCGGCGCTGTGACCGGCTCGTCCGGCCGAGGCGTGACGACGTCTTTCGGTGGGGTCCACAGTGATCGCGATGGTGGCGAAGTCTCCTTGGCGGTGCGTCCCGCCGTCACCCGCGGACTCGAGAGCCACGCGGCCGCCCGTTCTCGCGCCTTCGCCACGATCTCGTTTGTCGCGACGGGTGGAGCCTCGGGATTCTTCGCCTTCCGTCTCACCACGGTCGTGGCATCGACCTTCATGGGCGTATCACGCTGCGCGGTCGGTTGTTCGGGCGTTCGCCCTGACGCTTTGTCGAACATCGACTTCAGGTCTTCGGCGACCTCGCGGCGGTGGGACCGGACTCTGGCCCGACGAGGCGGCTTGGCCTCCGTGGAAACGCCGGGCGAGGCTTGCGTCGAATCGGGGTTGGTCATGCCCGCCGGTGAACCGTCCTGCGCGGTGGACGACACGCCGGAACCGGTGTCAGCAGCCGCCACGCCGTGTCCCATGAAGACAGCCGTGCCTACTCCGAGGGCGACCGCAAGTCCCCCGATCCGACCGACATACCTTGCGGCACCCATGGTTTCCCCTCGCGACGTCCTTGTTTCTCGGCAGAGGGTATCGCCGGACAATGGCGCACGAAGGAAAACGCCGGAAATTGACGGCCGCTGAAATTAACTCGGTCGGGCGGCCCGTCTCACGCGCGAGGGGTTAGAAGGTGGCGTACTCGCGCAGGCTCGCAGCCAGCGGGACCGGCACCTTTGCCTTGATCCGGGTGCCGGCGGGAGTGTGCTCGGTGGCGTCCACCCGGCCGTCGGCGTGTACACGCGCCACGAGATCTCCACGGTCGTAGGGAATCGTCACGTCGACCGTGGTGTCGGTCGACTCCACCAACTCAGCCATGCGGGACCGCAGCCGGTCCAGGCCGTCTCCGGTGCGCGCCGAGACGAACACGGCGTCGGGCAGCGCGCGCCGCAGTTGAGCCAGACCGATGCCGGTTGCGGCGTCAGTCTTGTTGACCACCAACAACTCCGGCGGCGGGGCGATGTCGTATTCGGCGACGACGTCGTTGACGACGGTCCGAACCGCGTTGATCTGCGCCAGCGGGTTGACGTCGGCGCCGTCCACCACATGCAGCAGCAGATCGGCGTCGACCACCTCTTCCAGGGTGGACCGGAATGCCTCCACCAACTGAGTGGGCAGATGCCGGACGAACCCCACGGTGTCGGTCAGCACGAACGGCCGACCGTCATCGAATTCCCCACGGCGCGTTGTCGGTTCGAGCGTCGCGAACAATGCGTTCTCGACCAGTACACCGGCTCCGGTCAGGGCGTTGAGCAGGCTGGACTTGCCGGCGTTGGTGTAGCCGACGATCGCCAACGACGGGATCTCACTGCGCCGCCTGCCGCCGCGCTGCGTGTCGCGAATCTTCTTCATGTCGCGAATCTCGCGGCGCAGCTTGGCCATCCGCTCACGGATGCGGCGACGGTCGGTCTCGATCTTCGTTTCGCCGGGTCCACGGGTGCCCACGCCGCCGCCGGCGCCACCGGCGCGACCGCCGGCCTGGCGCGACATGGATTCACCCCAGCCGCGCAGCCGGGGCAGCATGTACTCCATCTGGGCCAGCGACACCTGCGCCTTGCCCTCGCGGCTGGTGGCGTGCTGGGCGAAGATGTCCAGGATCAGTGCGGTCCTGTCGATGACCTTGACCTTGACCACTTTCTCCAGTGAGTTGAGCTGGGCCGGTGACAGTTCACCGTCGCAGATCACGGTGTCTGCGCCGGTGGCCAGCACAATCTCGCGCAGCTCGATGGCCTTGCCCGAGCCGATGTAGGTCGACGGGTCGGGCTTGTCCCGGCGCTGGATGAGACCTTCGAGCACCTCGGAGCCGGCCGTCTCGGCAAGTGCTGCCAACTCGGCGAGGCTGGCGTCGGCGTCGGCTGCGGTGCCGTCTGTCCATACCCCGACGAGCACGACCCGTTCCAGTCGCAGCTGGCGGTATTCGACCTCGGAGACATCGGCGAGTTCGGTGGACAACCCGGCGACGCGGCGCAGCGAGGCGCGGTCTTCGAGGGCCATCTCGCCGGTGCTGGGGACCACAGGATGTTCTGGATATGTCATATGTACTTCCAGGTTGGCACGTCGTCGGCCCGTCGCGCACCCCAATTAGCTCTGGGCAGAGTTCCACCATTCCTCAGACAGCTCGCCGCGAGCGACGAGAACCGACGGTCCGCGCAGGTAGCTGGTGGATTCGGTGACGGTCACCGCCACCTCGCCACCGGGGATTCGCACCCGCAGTGTGCCGGTGTCAGCGCCCTCATGTGCCAGGGCCGCCAGCGCGGCGGCGACGGTGCCGGTCCCGCACGACCGGGTTTCGCCGACGCCGCGTTCGTGTACCCGCATTGAAACCGCCCCGCTGACAGGAACAGTCAACACCTCGATATTGACGCCCTCCGGGAATTGGGCGGGGTCGAAGGACACCGGCCCGGCGACGTCGAGGGCAGCGAGGTCCGCGGCGCTGATTCCGACACACGCCAAATGGGGGTTGCCGACGTCGATGGCCATCCCGGTGAAGCTGTGGCCCCCGACCACCGCCGATCCCGTGCCGAGCTGGTTGGCCTTGCCCATGTCGACGGTGACGTCGGCAGTCGTCGCATCGACCCGATTGAGGACGACGGGGCGCGGCCCGGCCAGTGAGCCGACGACGAACTCGTCGGCGGTTTCCAGCCCGGACGTGCGCAGGTAGTGCGCGAACACGCGCACCCCGTTGCCGCACATCTGGGCGATCGACCCGTCGGCGTTGCGGTAGTCCATGTACCAGTCGCCGGCCGCCACGCCGTCGGGCAGCCGGTCGAACAGACCGGCGGACAACGCGGCGCCCGCCGTCGTCACCCGCAGTACACCGTCAGCGCCAAGGCCGCGGCGGCGGTCGCACAGCGCGGCCACTGCGGCCGGCCCCAGCGACAACCGCGCGTCCAGATCGGGCAGCACCACGAAATCGTTCTGCGTGCCGTGCCCTTTAGCGAAGATCACCTGATCAGGATACGTCCCGCCATACTCGCAGAGCTTCGTCCACCAGCCCGCCGGCCGATCCGTCCAGCCACACCACCCGGTGATCGCGCCGAAACCACGAGCGTTGCCTACGCACGTAGCGGCGAGTACCGACGTACGTAGAGTGTCGAGCTTCCCGGAAATCCGGGGCTCCCCCGGCGTCGAGGTCGGCGAGTACCTGCGCATAACCCAATGCGCGCGAGGCGGTCACGCCGTCGCGTAATCCGCGGCCGATCAGCCCCCGCACCTCGTCGACCAAGCCGTCATCGAACATCTTGTCCGTCCGTTGCGCCAGGCGTACATCGAGAACTGGTGTCTCCCAATCTAATCCGATGATCGCGGTATCCCAGCGGGGAGCTCCGATGCGGGGGGCCGACGCCGCGAACGGCTGCCCGGTGAGCTCCACCACCTCGAGCGCCCGCACCACCCGCCTGCCGTCGGTGGGCAGGATCGATGCCCCGGCGGCCGGGTCCACCCGGGTCAGCTCGGCGTGCAGCGCGGCCACCCCCACCTCGGCCAGCCGCGCCTCCCATCGGGCCCGCACCGTCGCGTCGGTGGCGGGGAACGACCATTCGTCGAGCAGCGACTGGATGTAGAGCATGGAGCCGCCGACGATGACGGGGACTGCGCCGCGCGCGGCGATTGCCTCGACGTCGGCCGCTGCCGCGTGCTGGTAGCGCGCGACCGTGGCGGTCTCGGTGACCTCGAGCACGTCGAGCTGGTGATGCGGGATTCCACGGCGCTCGGCCACCGTCAGCTTGGCGGTGCCGATGTCCATGCCGCGGTAGAGCTGCATGGCGTCGGCGTTCACGATCTCCCCACCGACGCGTTCGGCGAACGCCAGCGCCAAGGCGGACTTGCCGGTGCCGGTGGGCCCGATCACGGCCAACGGCCGTGTCACGCTGTCGATCCCCCGGTCGCTTCGCTCCTGCCCGCCGGTACCCACACCCCGACGAAGTACCCGACCCCGTACGGGGCATGCCGATAGAGCTCGCGGGCCGCCTGCGGAGCCGGTTCGGCCAGCCCGGCCAGCACCTGGTAGGCCACCCGCCCCACGATCGTCTCCGGCAGCCGGGTCAGCGCCGCAGGGTCGCCGGCGGCGAGGGCGTCGTCGAGGACCTTCTGTACCGCGACGGACTCCGGGACATAACCACCCGGGGCCGCTGGAGCGAGCGTGTTCGCGCCGTCGGCGACGACGAGAACGCCGACGGCCTCGGTCGATGCGTCGATCTCGGCCCGCAACTGCCGGCCGTGGGCGACTGCGGTGTCGACTGGGCATGCGTCGGCGTACATCCGAACCTCGGCGCTGGCGTCCGGATCGGTCTGTCCCCGGATCCAGCCCGCGATGAGCGCACACAACGGCAGTTCGGTCCGTGCGCCCGATGCCTGCGGGCCCAATGCGACCGGAACGTCGACGCCATAGCCGGCGAACGTGCCCGACCGGTCCGCGCCGAACATCGCGTCGGCTTTCCCGGCGCCGACGGCAAGCCAGCGCGCCGGCATGACATCTGCCGCCGCGAGCACAGCACCGCGCAGCTCGGACATCTCCGCGGCGGCTGCGCCCATCAGTTCGGGCACGATGAGCGGTGCCGCGGGGACGATGGCGATGGCGCTGAGCACTTCACCAAACTAGTGGGCCGGCGATGCGGATTGTTCGCTGACGGCTTCGCCCCGCGCGAGAGCCACGGCGGCCACCACCATCGCGGCGATGGCGACGATCAGCAGCACATCACCGACTGCGCCCGGCCGAAGGGTTTCGCCGAGCACCACGACGCCGAGCACCGATGCGACGATCGGTTCGGTGACCGTCATGGTCGGCAGCGATGCGGTCAGCGCACCGGCCCGGAACGAGGACTGCTGCATAGCGGTCCCTGCGATCCCAACCAGAGCCCACGCGTACAGCTCGGGAGTGGCCAGCAGCGCCCACAGCCCGGCGTCCAGACGGTCCACCACACCCTTCGTCAACACCGCGAACGCACCCCACAAAGCGCCCGAGACCACGGCGAGCAGCGCGGCGCTCACCGGGCCGGACAAGATGCGCGCGCCCACGAGGCAGAGCACCAGAGCCGGGCCCAGCACCGCGACCACGAGCGTCCAGGCCTCCAGCGGCGCCCGGGCATAGCCCTCGGTCGGGTTGCCGACGGTCACGATGACCGCGACAGACCCGGCCAGCAGTGCCGCCCAGAGCCACTCCCAGCGGGTGACCCGACGATGCGTCAGCCGGGCGTTGATCGGGAGCGCGAACAGCAGCGAGGTGACCATCAGGGCCTGGACCAACAACACCGATCCCAGGCCGAGGGCGGCGGCTTGCAGGGCGAAGCCACCCGCTGCCACCAGGCTGCCCAGCCACCACTGACGGTCCCGCAGCAGGCGCGCGAAGAGGCCCAGATGACCGACCGGCTCGTCGGTCACCTCATGCGCGGAACGCTGGTGAATGACGTCACCGAGCGCGATGAACAATGCGGCGGCTAGTGCGAGCAGGGCGGCGATATCGGCCTTGGCCACCGGTGTCCTCCAGAGTTTGTGGAGCCATTGAGCCTAAAGCCATGCGCACGGCTCAGCACGACCTGCTTGAATAGCGGTCGAAGCTGACAGCAATCGGGCGCCGCGTCGCGCGGCAGATGCGTGGGTCAACCGCGCGGAGTACGAGGAGCGGATATGACAACCAGTGAGCCAGGCCCGACCACGCCCAAGCCAACCCCCCGACCCGCGCCCGGCCCAATCCCCAGGCCAGGGCCGCCCCGACCCGTTCCCCATCCCGGCCGGGCGGCCGCACCGGTGGTTACGGTGGCGCCGAGCAGCGATCCGCACCGCTTCGGCCGGGTCGACCCCGACGGCACGGTATGGCTGATCACCGGATCCGGCGAGCGCGTCATCGGCTCCTGGCAGGCCGGTGACACCGAATCCGCGTACGCACACTTCGGCCGCCGTTTCGATGATCTGCACACCGAGGTGGCGCTTCTGGAGCATCGGCTGACCTCGGGCACCGGCGACGCCAGAAAGATCAAGGCAGCCGCCGCGGCGCTGGCTGAGACCCTGCCCACCGCAGCGGTTCTCGGTGATATCGATGCGTTGGGTGCGCGGCTGTCGACGATCCTGGAACACGCCGACGAGGCAGCCAAGACTGAACGTGCGCAGCGCGAGGAACACCGCGCCGCGCAGACCGCGCGCAAGGAAGCGCTCGCCGCCGAGGCCGAAGATCTCGCCGCCAACGCCACCCAGTGGAAAGCCGCCGGGGACCGGCTGCGGGAGATTCTCGACGAGTGGCGCACCATCACCGGGCTGGACCGCAAGGTCGACGACGCGCTGTGGAAGCGCTACTCCGCGGCCCGCGAAACCTTCAACCGCCGCCGAGGTTCCCATTTCGCCGAGTTGGACCGCAGTCGGGTCGGCGCCCGGCAGGCCAAGGAGACGCTGTGCGAGCGCGCCGAGGAACTGGCCGGTTCCACCGACTGGGGCGCCACCGGCGCCGCCTTCCGTGACCTGCTGACCGAGTGGAAAGCAGTGGGCCGGGCGGCCAAGGACGTCGACGACGCACTGTGGCAGCGGTTCAAGGCTGCACAGGACACGTTCTTCTCGGCCCGCAACGCCGCTCACGCCGAACGCGACGCCGAGTTCAAGGCGAACGCCGAAGCCAAGGAAGCGCTGCTGGCCGAGGCCGAGAAGATCGACCCGTCCGACCCCGACACGGCGCGCGCCGCACTACGTGCCATCGGCGACAAGTGGGATGCGATCGGCAAGGTGCCCCGCGAGCGCGCCGCCGAGCTGGAACGCCGGCTGCGGACCGTGGAGAAGAAGATCCGCGACGCCCCGACGACCGGCGTCGACCCCGAGGCCCAAGCCCGCGCCGATCAGTTCCGGGCCCGTGCCGAGCAGTTCGAACGCCAAGCCGAGAAGGCCGCCGCAGCGGGCCGGACCAAGGATGCCGAGGCCGCCAAGGCCAGCGCTGAGCAGTGGCGGCAGTGGGCCGACGCGGCCGCGGAGTCGTTGGGTAAGCGCCGCTAAGGCTGATCCGGTTGGTCCGGATCCTTATCGGTCGTGTTCTTGTTGATGTCGTCGAGCAGGCCGCGCTGCTGATCCTGCGCGGCAGCCCGGCGGCGTTGCTCCTCGGCTGCCAACTGAACCGCGGTGCGCGACCACACCACCCGGGCCCAGTGGAAGGTCAGCACGATCACCGCGATCCACGCGATGATCAGGCCGATCCCCGGGCCGGGATACGGAGCCGGGGCGGTCTGCCGTGACCACACCGCCAGCATGCCGAGCACGCTGGCCACCGCCGACCCCGCCAGCGCCACCCATGCAACCGCCCAGCGGCGGGTCAGCAGCGCGAGCGTCGAGAACCCGACCGAGAACACCAGGGCCAGCCAGGTGAACACCCGTGACGGCAGCGACACCCCGTCACGGACCGCGGCGGCGTCACCGACCAACACGTCAAAACCCTTGCTGGCGCCGGTGTGCGGCAACACGAAGGTCAGCAGCATCACGAACACCAGGGCCGCGACCACCATGGCGCGCGCCCCCGGGTCGAACTCTCGGGCCATTTTGCGCTCGACGGCGTCGAGATCACCCTTGAACTGGTCGAAGTCTCCTTCGGTGCTCAACAGCCACACCCTTCTGACGACGGTGGCTGGATCGGCGCACCGATCTGCGGCATCCCGAGGCCGACGCCGGTACGCGGACGCTGTCCGGCCGCATGTGCATCGCCGGCTCGGGTGCGGCGATGCTGTGCCACTGCGGCGTCGGCGATCAGATGGTGCGGTGCGGCACCGGTGACGGTCGTCGTGACGATGTCGCCTGGACGGATGCGCTCCGCGTCCGGGCCGGGGCTGAAGTGCACCAGCCGGCCGTCCCGCGCCCGCCCGGACATCCGGGCGGTGCTCGCGTCCTTGCGGCCCTCGCCGGTGGCGACGAGCAGTTCGACCACACGCCCCACCTGAGCCTGGTTCTCCTCTAGGGAGATGCGTTCCTGCAGGTCGACGAGGCGCTGATAACGTTCGGAGACAACAGCTTTCGGCAATTGATCGGCCATGTCGGCAGCGGGGGTGCCGGGCCGCTTGGAGTACTGGAAGGTGAACGCGCTGGCGAACCGCGACTGCTCGACGACATCGAGGGTTGCCTGGAAGTCCTCCTCGGTTTCACCGGGGAATCCGACGATGATGTCGGTGGTGATGGCTGCGTGCGGGATTGCGGCCCGGACCTTCTCGATGATGCCGAGGTAGCGGTCGGCGCGGTAGGACCGCCGCATCGCCTTGAGGATGCGATCGGATCCTGACTGCAGCGGCATGTGCAGTGTCGGGCACACGTTGGGTGTCGCGGCCATCGCCTCGATCACATCGTCGGTGAACTCGGCCGGGTGCGGTGAGGTGAACCGGACCCTTTCGAGCCCGTCGATGCCGCCGCAGGCGCGCAGAAGCTTGGCGAAGGCGCTGCGATCACGGGGCAAGTTGGGCGGTGCTGTCGGGTCCTCGCGCAAGCGCTCGTCCGAAAAGGACACGCCGTAGGCGTTGACGTTCTGCCCCAGCAGCGTGACCTCGAGCACACCCTGGTCCACCAGCGTCTGCACCTCCGCCAGGATGTCGCCGGGCCTGCGGTCGACCTCCTTGCCGCGCAACGCGGGGACGATGCAGAACGTGCAGGTGTTGTTGCAACCCACAGAGATGGAAACCCATGCGGCATAGGATGATTCACGCGATGCCGGCAGGGTCGAGGGAAACTCCTGAAGCGCCTCCACGATCTCGACCTGGGCTTCGCGGTTGTGGCGGGCACGGTCCAGCAGGGTGGGCAGCGAGCCGATGTTGTGGGTGCCGAACACCACGTCCACCCACGGTGCGCGGCGCAACACCGCGTCGCGATCCTTCTGCGCCAGGCAACCGCCCACGGCGATCTGCATGTTCGGATCGGCCTGCTTGCGCGGCGCGAGGTGGCTGAGGTTGCCGTAGAGCTTGTTGTCGGCGTTCTCGCGTACGGCGCAGGTGTTGAACACCACGATGTCGGCGTCCGCACCCTCGGCGGCCCGCCGGTAGCCGA
The DNA here is from genome assembly GCF_053483975.1 of Mycolicibacterium sp. XJ870. Lineage (NCBI taxonomy): Bacteria > Bacillati > Actinomycetota > Actinomycetes > Mycobacteriales > Mycobacteriaceae > Mycobacterium > Mycolicibacterium sp. XJ870. The sequence goes on along the minus strand of NZ_JBEFTI010000001.1, from coordinate 1,595,402 downwards.
CCGCCTCCAGCAGCCCGGACAGGCGCTCGGAGTCGTGCACGTTCATCTGGCAGCCGTAGGTGCGGACCTGATAGGTGCGTGTGCCGAAACCAGCGGCGTCGTGCGCCGCCACGTCCCGGGTCACCATCGAAGTCACGGACCCATGGTACGGACGCGTGGCAGACGTTAACCGGGCGGATTCACAAGATGCGGGCACGCTGAGCGTTCCCTGGGTAAGGTCTGCAGCCATGGGAAGCCCCGGCGCGCAGCCGCAGGTCGAGGATCCGGCGCCAACGGACGCGCCGATGATTTCACTCAAGGGAGTCGACAAGCACTTCGGATCCCTCCATGTGCTCAAGGACATCAATCTCGACGTAGGTCGTGGCCAGGTGGTCGTGGTGCTGGGTCCGTCGGGCTCGGGCAAATCGACGTTGTGCCGCACCATCAATCGGCTGGAACCCATCGACTCGGGCACGATTTCGGTTGACGGCGAAGTGTTGCCGGCCGAGGGCCGCAAGCTGGCCCAGTTGCGCTCCGACGTCGGGATGGTGTTCCAGTCCTTCAACCTGTTCGCGCACAAGACGATCCTGGATAACGTCACGCTCGCGCCGATGAAAGTGCGCAGGAAATCCAGGGCCGAGGCCCGCAAACGAGCCATGGAACTGCTGGAGCGGGTAGGCATCGCCAACCAGGCCGACAAGTATCCGGCGCAGCTCTCGGGTGGTCAGCAGCAGCGTGTGGCGATCGCCCGGTCCTTGGCCATGGACCCCAAGGTGATGCTGTTCGACGAGCCGACCAGCGCACTGGACCCGGAGATGATCAACGAGGTACTGGAAGTGATGACCTCGCTGGCCGGCGAAGGCATGACGATGGTCGTGATCACCCACGAGATGGGCTTCGCCCGCCGGGCGTCCGACCGCGTGGTTTTCATGTCCGACGGCGCCATCGTCGAGGATGCCGAACCCGCCGAATTCTTCGACAACCCGAAATCCGATCGCGCCAAAGATTTTCTCGGCAAGATTCTCCATCACTAACGCTCCGGTGAAAGGAACCAAAAATATGGCGTCCAAGCCTTTACGTCCGATGCGGGTGGTCGGCGCTCTCGCGCTCGCCATCGCACTACCGCTCACTGCCATTGCCTGCGGCGGCGGGGGTGGTGGTGGCGACGAGGGCAACAAGATCGTCATCGGTACGAAGTACGACCAGCCCGGGCTCGGGTTGAAGAATCCCGACGGCACCATGTCCGGTTTCGATGTCGACGTCGCGACCTACGTCGCCGGTGAGCTCGGTTACACCCCCGAGAACATCGAGTGGAAAGAGGCTCCGTCAGGCCAGCGCGAGACATTGATTCAGAACGATCAGGTCGAGCTCATCGCCGCCACGTACTCGATCACCGATGCACGCAAGGAGAAGGTCGACTTCGCCGGACCGTACCTTGTCACCGGTCAGAGCCTGCTGGTCCGCCAGGACAACACCGACATCACCGGTGCGGCTTCGCTGCAGAACAACAAGAAACTGTGCTCGGTGTCCGGTTCGACACCGGCGCAGCGCATCAAGGATGAGTATCCCGGTGTGCAGCTGCAGCAGTACGACACGTACTCGGCGTGCATTGAGGCACTCAAGAACGGCGCGGTGGACGCGCTGACCACCGACGAGGTGATTCTGGCCGGCTACGCGGCGCAGACCCCGGGCGCGTTCAAGATCGTTGGCGAAACCTTCTCCGAAGAGAGGTACGGCATCGGCTTGAAGAAGGGCGACACCGAGCTGCTCAACAAAGTCAACGATGCGCTTGAGAAAATGTTCTCCAGCGGCGCCTGGAAAGAGGCGTTCGACAAGAACCTCGGACCGGCAGGAATCCAGGCACCGACGCCGCCCTCCATCGACCGCTCCTGAGTCGGAGGCATAGCTCCGGCCGTGGAGATCTTCAACGAGTACCGCGACCAGATCTTCGCGGCATTCTGGACGACGGTCCAACTGACGGTGTATTCCGCAGTGGGAGCGCTCATCCTCGGTACGGCGCTGGGCGCAATGCGCCTGGCGCCGGTACCGATGTTCAACTGGATCGGGACGACCTACGTCAACGTGGTGCGCAATACCCCGCTCACATTGATCATCCTGTTCTGCTCGTTCGGGTTGTCGCAGACGCTGGGCATCACGCTGGTCGATCCACAGTCGGTGACGTCGATCGAGGACAGCAACTTCCGGTTGGCGGTGCTGGGTTTGACCGTCTACACCGCCGCATTCGTGTGTGAGACCGTTCGCTCGGGGGTGAACACGGTGCCGCTAGGGCAGGCTGAAGCGGCGCGGTCGCTGGGCCTGACGTTCGGGCAGAATCTACGAATCATCCTGCTACCGCAGGCTTTTCGTTCAGTGATCATTCCACTCGGATCGGTACTCATCGCGTTGACGAAGAACACCACGATCGCCTCGGCGATCGGTGTCGCCGAGGCGGCGCTGCTGATGAAGGAGATGACCGAGAACACCGCGGCCATACTGATGGTCGGCACGATATTCGCCCTCGGATTCGTCGTCCTGACGTTGCCAACGGGGTTGTTCTTCGCGTGGCTGGGTAGGCGTTTGGCGGTGGCGAGGTGAGTTCTGCATCGGTGCTCTACGACGCCCCGGGGCCGCGGGCGCGGGCCCGAAACCGGGTCTTCAATCTCGTTGCCGCGCTGCTCATCGCGCTGGCGATCTGGGTGGTGTACTCCCGGCTGAACGCAAAGGGTCAGCTGACCGCCGAGAAGTGGGAACCGTTCCTGACGTCGAATCTGTGGACGACCTACGTGTTGCCCGGCGTGCAGGGCACGCTGACCGCTGCCGCCGTGTCGATCGTGCTGGCGCTGGCGTTGGGCCTGGTCCTCGGCGTGGGACGGATGTCCACGCATGCCATTGTGCGCTGGGTCTGTTCGGTCATCGTCGAGTTCTTCCGTGCGGTGCCAGTGCTGATCATGATGCTCTTCGCGTACTCCCTGTACGCCATCTACGACGTCTTCCCGTCCAAACATCTGGCGCTGGCCGGCGTCATCACTGGTCTGACGCTGTACAACGGTGCGGTCATCGCCGAGATCGTCCGGGCCGGAGTCAATGCCCTGCCCCGCGGGCAGTCGGAGGCGGCGTCCGCGCTCGGTTTGCGCTCGGGCCAGACGATGCGGTCGATCCTGCTGCCGCAGGCGATCACATCGATGTTGCCGGTGCTGATATCGCAGCTGGTGGTGGTCCTCAAAGACTCCGCGATCGGCTACATCATCACGTTCGTCGAGATGGTCCGACAGGGTGTCCAGCTGGGCGCCGCGTACGGAAACCTCCTGCCCGCCCTGATCGTCATCGCGATCCTGATGATCAGCGTCAACTTCGCCCTGTCCGCATTCGCCACCTGGCTGGAACGCAGGATGCGCCGATCCAAACGTGGGCCGGCACCGCTGGAGGCCGAGGCCGTCGAACAGGAAGGTGCGCCGGGCGCTCAAGTGCTGCACGCGCAGCGGGATCAAGACGCTTAACGCGCTCAGGTCAGGCGGTAGCGGCCCGAGGAGATCGCCCGCCGAACCGTCTCGGCAGTCGCGGCCGCATCGAGGCTGCAGTTGTCGATGACGTGACTCTCCAATTCACCGAGTTCGGTGAACGCACGGTGCAAGCCGGTGATGGCGTCGGGGTCCTTCAGATCGTCGCCACTGCGAGCCTGTGCGCGTTGCAGCGCCGTTTCTACAGGCGGCCGCAACACGATGTACGACAACACCAGTCCGGCCTTCGCCGCAAGATTTTGGAACGGCGCCAGGAACCACGGCCCGACGATTCCGTCGACAACCACATCGAACCCACCGCGGGTGTACGCCTCGACCGCACCCACGATCGCATCGATGACCACTTCGTTCTGACCATGTGCCTCAGGCAGATACGGCGGGATGTATCCGGCGCGGATGGCACGGTAGAACTGGTCGGTCGTCAGGTGCACGGTCGGCTTGGCCGGTGCACTGGCGACGAGTTCGGCAATGGTCGTCTTCCCCGCACCGGGCGGGCCGGTCAGGATGATCAATTCGCCGTTCATGCTCACGAACGTAACGCCGGCCACGGTGCGCCTACACGCGGCGCCGCTCCCGCTCACTGGCCAGCTCGACCCGGACGACGTCGAGTGCCATCGACTGGCCGTAACCACGGCGGGCCAGCATGCCGACCAGCCGGCGCGTCACCCTCAACTCGTCGTCATCGGTGAGGCGCTCACGGCGCAGCTTGTCGCGCACCAACTGCTCGGCCCGCTCCCGCTCGGCTCCGGCGTCGATATCCGCCAGCGCCGCGTCGATCACCTCTTTGTCGACACCCTTCTTGCGAAGTTCAACCGCCAACGCCCGCTTACCTTTTCCGGCGTTGGCCTGCCGTGAGCGCACCCATTGCTCGGCGAAGTCCTCGTCGTCGATCAGCCCGACGTCGGTGAGCCGGTCAAGCACCGTCGCGCTGACCTCATCGGGATAGCCGCGCTTGGTCAGCTGCCCTTCGAGTTCGGCGCGGGTACGCGCCCGCACGGTGAGCAGGCGCAGGCACACGTTCTTCGCCTGTTCCTCGCGTTTCCGCGGGTCCTGCGCCTGCTCATCCTCGGGCTTGCCGGACGACTCAGAAGTCGACCGGGGCGGGAAGGACGTCATCAGTTACCTCGGCGGTCACGACGGCACCGATACCGAGCTTCTCTTTGATCTTCTTCTCGATCTCGTTGGCGACGTCGAGGTTCTCGAGCAGGAACTTGCGGGCGTTCTCCTTGCCCTGGCCCAGCTGTTCACCCTCATAGGTGAACCAGGACCCGGACTTGCGGATGAAGCCGTGCTCGACACCCATGTCGATGAGTGAGCCCTCGCGGCTGATGCCGTGGCCGTACAGGATGTCGAACTCGGCCTGCTTGAACGGCGGGGAGACCTTGTTCTTGACGACCTTGACGCGGGTCCGGTTACCGACCGCGTCGGTGCCGTCCTTGAGTGTCTCGATACGGCGGACATCCAGGCGGACCGAGGCGTAGAACTTCAACGCCTTACCGCCCGTTGTGGTTTCGGGCGAGCCGAACATGACGCCGATCTTCTCGCGGAGCTGGTTGATGAAAATCGCGGTGGTGCCGGAGTTGTTCAGCGCGCCGGTCATCTTCCGCAGCGCCTGGCTCATCAGGCGGGCCTGCAGGCCGACGTGACTGTCGCCCATCTCGCCTTCGATCTCGGCGCGGGGCACCAGGGCGGCCACCGAGTCGATCACCAGGATGTCCAGTGCGCCGGAGCGCACCAGCATGTCGGCGATCTCGAGGGCCTGTTCACCGGTGTCGGGCTGGGACACCAGCAGTGAGTCGGTATCCACCCCGAGCTTCTGGGCGTAGTCGGGATCCAGCGCGTGCTCGGCGTCGATGAACGCCGCGATACCGCCGGCGGCTTGCGCATTGGCCACCGCGTGCAGTGCGACGGTGGTCTTACCGGACGATTCCGGACCGTAGATCTCGACGACCCGACCGCGCGGGAGGCCGCCGATGCCGAGTGCCACATCCAGGGCGATCGAACCGGTGGGGATGACAGAGATCGGTTGGCGCACCTCTTCGCCGAGGCGCATCACCGAGCCTTTGCCGAAATTCTTGTCGATCTGGGCCATCGCCAGTTCGAGCGCCTTTTCGCGATCAGGGGCCTGCTGAGCCATGAGGGTGCCTCTCCAAGTAGTCGTGTTGACCGGTGTTCCGATCGGTTGGCCGTGACGCTAAAGCAAGCCACCGACAAGTCGGTCCAACACCGCCCAGAGTAGACGAACACCTGTTCGATTCAAGGTGACACGCCGTGTGACGCTCGGGATCCCGCCGGTCCGCGACGGTCAGCGCCGCCAGTGCGGGAAGTCGTCGAGATCCCGCAGCGTCATGACGAATCCGAATGCGCCAACGGCTATAGCCAGGAAGTACCCGACAGCCGCCTGCCATCCGGTCAGAGCCGACGCGACCAGCCACACCAGCAGAACAGCGCCAATCACCAACAGAACGCCGTAGAGCGGCGTCCGCATCGGATGGTCACCGAGACCCATAGCTCCGGTATACGCCGAAAATGCGAACAGGAAAAGCCGGTCGACTCACCACTGATCGCGTGGCACGTCGAAGTCCGCGCACAGGGCCCGCCACACCTCGCGCGGATCTACGCCGTCCTCGATGGCCCGCACAGCCGTACGTCCACCCAACCCGCCCAGCACATGGTCGACGAGCAGTGAGTGCCCTCGCATGGAGCCGAACTGGCCGTCCACACGTTCATGGAATTCCGTCAACCGCACGGCCCCAACTTACCCAGCGCGCGACAGCGCGTCATGGCACACCCGTACCGGATCTACCACCTCGGTCACCGAGGCTCCGGCACGCGCCGCGGCCTCGCGGTACGACGGCGAGCCGAGCACCATGCCGACTGCCACGGTCAACGCCTCAGCCGTCAGTGGCCGCACGAGCTGCGCACTGCCCTGGCGCACAACACGATTGGCGATCTCCCACTGGTCACCCCCACCTGGCACGACGACCATCGGCACGCCGGCCAGCAGCGTCTTGGACACCATGCCGTGCCCGCCGCCGCAGATCACCAGATCGGCGTGGGACAGCAGTTCGTCCTGGCGGCCCAGACCGACGACCGCCCACGGCGGCACCTGCGCGTCGGGACCGGCAAGCCGCGACACCACAACGCGGGCACCCTCGGGCAGCGTGTCCCCCGGCCGCAGTGACTCCAAGGCCAGCTCGGCCATTCCCTGAGCTCCGGTGACCGCTGTGGACGGCGCAACCACGACCACCGGACCGGGCCCCGGCGGTACTTCGAGCACCGCCGTCGTCGGCTCGAAATGCAGCGGACCCACCACGATGGCCTCGGCCGGCCAGTCCGGGCGCGCCACCTCGAGGGCGGGCAGTGTCGCGATCAGCCGGCGCAGCGGGCCGGGGTCGACGGCGGGAAGGCCGATCTGCACCCGCACCGCCGAACGCTGGGCCAGCCCGGCCCGCCACGATCGCGCGGTCAACGCCCGCATCACGGTGTCGCGCAACCGCCCGCGGATCCCGACGCCGGGCGCCAGCCCACTCCCCAGCGGCGGCAGCCCCTTCGACGGCCGGTACAGCGGATGCGGGTTGAGCTCGATCCACGGCAGCCCGAGCAGTTCGGCCGCCAGCCCACCACACGCGGTGATCACGTCGGACACCACCAGGTCCGGCTTGAGCTCCCGCAACCGGGTCACGTTGAGCTGCGCCATCCGTGCTGCTCGCTGATGAATCTTCGCCCCGGCGTCGGTGTCGTCGTCGAGTTCGGTCGGATCGAGGCCGACCAGTTCGACCGCGTCGACCCCGGCGGCGCGCGCGGTGTCCAGCCATTCGACGCCGGTCAGCAGGGTCGGGGTATCCCCGGCGGCCAGGAACTTCAGGCACAACGCCAGGGCCGGGAAGGCATGTCCGGGATCTGGCCCGGCGACCACAGCTACGCGCACCGGCCTACCCTGCCATAGCCCGGGGCCTTAGGCTTCGGGCATGGCTGACCAATCAACCACAGCACTGCTGAGCCCGACCGCGACGGTCGAGACGTTCCTCAACGCGCTGCAAGACGAGGACTTCGACACGGCCGAGAGCACACTCGCCCAGAACCTCGTCTACCAGAATGTCGGACTGCCGACCATCTACGGACGCAACCGGGCGATCAAGCTCTTCCGGTCGATGCAGGGGCGCGCAGGTTTCGAGGTGAAGATTCACCGGAGTGCGGCCGACGGCGCGTCCGTGCTCACCGAGCGCACGGATGCGCTGACCTTCGGCCCGCTGCGGCTGCAATTCTGGGTCTGCGGAGTGTTCGAAGTACACGACGGCCGAATCACGCTGTGGCGGGACTACTTCGACTTCTTCGATATGTTCAAGGCGACCGTGCGCGGGGTGGCCGGCGTGGTGATTCCGTCACTGCGCGCAACGTTATGAGCAGCACGCTCGAACGGACCAAACCCAACCCGGTCCAGTTCGTCGGCTACTGCATGGGCCGACGACTGCCGGATTCGATGCGCGACTGGGTGCGCGAAGACCTGACGAGTAAAGGCGCCACCCGCCGGATGATGCTGCGGGTGCTGGTTCCCGCCGTGCTCGTCCTGGCCCCGTTCTGGCTGATCCCGACAACGCTGGACGTACACCTGAGCATGACGGTGCCGATCCTCATCCCCTTCATCTACTTCTCTCACGCGCTGAACAAGATTTGGCGCCGCCACATGCTCAGGCTGCACGGGCTGGACCCGAGTCTTGTCGACAAGCTCAAGCGCGAGAAGGATGCGCACATCCATCAGGCCTACATCGAGAAGTACGGCCCGCGGTCCGGGCCACCCAGCAGCAGCGCCGTCTGAGCCGTCAGGCCCGGCGCAGCTGACCCAGCTCGTCGAACGCCTGCGCCCAGCCGATCAGGCGGTCGGTGGCGCCGCTCAACTCGTTGCGATAGCGCTGCTGCGACAGCGGCGACGCCGACGCCTGCCCGCTGTTTGCCGCCGACACCAATTGCGCTGCCGCGGTGACCATTTCGTTGTACTGGCGAACACCCTGACCCAACTGCGCGGTGAATGCGTTGATGGTGGGCACCAAATGCGGGCGTGAATGCGGGGCGTTGCTGACCGCCCGCTCCATGGACACCACTTCGTTGGCGGTCGCGGCCATGGTTCGCGCGGTCTGGTTCGCGACCGCGGTCAGCTCGCGCAGTTCGTCGGCGGGAAGTATCCGACCGCGCTCCATGACGCCGAGCAGCGAGAACATGCCCCGCTCGGAGGCCACCAGTGCTGCCATCGGCTGGCGGGCAGCCGAACCCCACGGCGGCAACCGCCGCCCGATCGTGGGGCGCTCCGCCGGTAGCGGCGCAGACCGCAGCCACCGATAACGCAACCATGCCAGGGTCGCGGGAAATGCCGCACCCGCGGCGATGGCACCGGTGATGATCAGAACCCAGAACGGAGTGCTCCACGCCGCCAGAAGTGCGGTGACCAGGACCCAGAACCCGCACGACAGCGTGAAGAACACGCCGAACCGCAGCGCCCACCGCCGCTTCCGCAGCTGCTTGGCGCGCGGGTCAGCAGCGGCGCTGAGCTTGTCGGCGAGTGCCGCCGACACATCTGCAGCGGTGTCTGTCCACCGCTGCAGCAGTGACCGCCAGGCTTCTGGTCGACCGGTCTTGGTAGCCATGATCTAGGACACTCGAATCGCTATTGACTGAGCGGGTTTTCCGGGGTGGCCGGAGTCTGGTTGGGCGCCGGGGCGGCCGGCGTGGCCTGGGTGGCACCGCCGCTGGGCAGGGCGTCCCCACGCATCGAGGCACGGATCTGCTCCAGCCGGGAATGGCCGGCCATCTGCACGCTTGCCGACTGCACTTCCATCATCCGGCCCTGCACCGAGTTCTGTGCGAGCTCAGCCTCGCCCATGGCGTTGGCGTAGCGACGTTCGATCTTCTGGCGCACCTCATCGAGGCTGGGTGTGGTGCCCGGTGCCGCCATCTCGCTCATCGACCGCAACGACGAACTGACCTGCTCCTGCATCTTGGCCTGTTCGAGCTGCGAGAGCAGCTTGGTGCGCTCGGCGATCTTCTGCTGCAGCATCATGGCGTTCTGCTCCACGGCCTTCTTGGCCTGTCCGGCGGCCTGCAGTGCCTGATCGTGCAAGCCCTTGAGATCCTCGACGCTCTGTTCGGCGGTGACCAGTTGCGCGGCGAACGCCTCCGCGGCGTTGTTGTACTCCGTGGCCTTGGCGGCATCGCCGGCGGCAGTGGCCTGGTCGGCAAGAGTGAGCGCCTGACGCACGTTGACCTGCAGCTTCTCGATGTCGGCGAGTTGGCGGTTGAGGCGCATCTCGAGCTGACGCTGGTTGCCGATCACTTGGGCGGCCTGCTGGGTCAACGCCTGGTGCTGACGCTGCGCATCCTCGATGGCCTGCTGAATCTGCACCTTCGGGTCGGCGTATTCGTCGACCTTGGAGCTGAACAGCGCCATCAGGTACTTCCATGCCTTGACGAACGGATTGGCCATGGGTTCGTTCCGCCTTGTCTATCGGGCTTCAGTTGTTCGGACTTGCGATTTTTTGCTCTGCTGCCAACTTATCGGGTTCGGGCATGCCGCCACAGCCCCGCTGCGTGTTGGGGAGGCGTGTTGGGCGAATATCGCTTCACCTTGCGGTCAGGCCACTGCCATCGAGACGACCTGCGGGATGACCACCTTGGTCGCGGCATCGATGTGCGCGACGTGGGCGAGGTTGGCCGCGACGGCATCGCGTTCGCGGCGCGCCATGCCGTCCCCGGCATCGGTCAGCACCCGCGACAACGGAATATCGAGCGCATCGCAGATGGAGCTGAGCAGTTCGCTCGAAGCCTCCTTGCGGCCACGCTCCACCTCGGACAGATAACCGAGGCTGACCCGGGCCGCGTCGGACACCTCCCGCAGGGTGCGTCCCTGCTCGGTACGGGCGTTGCGCAGCACGTCGCCAATCACCTCGCGCAGCAATGCCGTCATAGTGCCCTCCTTCGGTGGCCGTCAGCGGTTCGCTATCTGCAAAACGCTGAAACCCACCCGGATGGTTCCCGACTGAGCCAACTATTGCTGTTCGACCAGCGCCCGCAACCGGGCGATCGCCTCATTGACCGCGGCCAGCCGGATATCCCAGCGGGAACCGGACAGCGCGAGTTCGACGACCTCGGTGTCCATCGGACCGGCGAGCCCCAGAAACACCGTGCCTGCCGGATGCCCACCATGCGGTTCGGGCCCGGCCACCCCGGTGAGGCTGACGCCCCAGGTGGCCGCGCAGCGTTGACGGGCTCCGACGGCCAATGCGCGTGCGGTGGGAGCGGCGACCGGACCGACGGCGTCGAGCACTTGCGGCGCCACACCGGCCAACCAGATCTTGGTGTCCTCGGTGTAGGTGATCAGGCCGCCGTGCAACACCGCACTGGCACCGGGCACGCCTGCCAGCGTGGCAGCGAGCAGGCCCGCTGTCAGCGACTCTGCGGTGGCCACGCTTTGGCCGTGCACCGTGAGGTCAGCGACCAGCGCGCGAGCATCTTCAGTGACGAGCGGGTCGTCCACGGGAGTCCCTGATCGCCGAAATCACGTAGTCGACACCGGTAAGGACAGTCAGCACCACGGCCGCCCACATGGTCACCCACGCCACCGTCAGCCAGAGACTCGGCCAGGACTGCAGCGGCAACACGAACAGCCCGATTGCGACTGCCTGCACCAGGGTCTTGAGCTTGCCGCCGCGGCTGGCCGGAATCACGCCGTGACGCAGCACCGCGAAACGCAGCACGGTGATTCCTATCTCACGTGTCAGGATTACCGCGGTCATCCACCATGGCAGATCGCCCAGCATCGCCAAACCGACGAGCGCCGCACCGATCAGTGCCTTGTCGGCGATGGGGTCGGCGAGTGTGCCGAACTCGGTCACCATGCCGTAGCTACGGGCCAATGCCCCGTCGAACCGGTCGGTGATCACCGCCACCGCGAACACCGCGAAAGCAGCTAGGCGCCAAGTCGTTTCGTGGCCGCCGTCGACGAACAACAGCACCAGGAACACCGGCACGAGCACCAGCCGCACACCGGTGAGCATGTTGGCGAGGTTGGCCACGCGCGCGCGCGGGACCACCGGATCGGTAGGAGGCTGGCCCGGCACCGCAACAGAATATCCGTTGCCGAGACCGATACTCTCCACCTGTGAACGGAGGCGTGAATCCAGGCCAAGCAGAAGCGGCTTCGCGCCCTGTGGTGAGACGCGCCCGCACCTCCGATGTTTCCGCCATCAAGAACCTCGTCGACATCTACGCCGGGAAGATTCTGCTGGAGAAGAACCTGGTGACGTTGTACGAGGCGGTCCAGGAATTCTGGGTCGTCGAACTCGACGGCGAACTCGTCGGGTGCGGCGCCCTGCACGTGTTATGGGCCGACCTGGGTGAGGTGCGCACAGTCGCGGTGCACCCGAGGGTCCGTGGCGCCGGAGTCGGGCATCTGCTGGTGGAGCGACTGCTTGAGGTCGCTCGCGACCTGCACCTGCAGCGGATCTTCGTGTTGACCTTCGAAGTCGACTTCTTCACCAAGCACGGTTTCGAGGAGATCGACGGCACCCCGGTGACCGCGGAGGTGTTCGAGGAGATGCGCCGCTCCTACGACACCGGCGTGGCCGAGTTCCTCGACCTGTCCTACGTCAAACCCAACACGTTGGGCAACACCCGGATGTTGTTGACGCTCTAGGCCTCAGAATTCCTCGTCGTCGTCTTCGGCGTCGGCACCGTTGGCGTCGGCGCCGCCCCGGATCAGCGCCAGGGTGCCCGCCAGTTCGTCGGGCTTGACCAACACCTCGCGCGCCTTGGAGCCCTCGGACGGGCCGACGATGTTGCGGGTCTCCATCAGATCCATCAACCGGCCCGCCTTGGCGAACCCGACCCGCAGCTTGCGCTGCAGCATTGAGGTAGAGCCGAACTGTGACGACACCACGAGTTCGACGGCCTGTAGGAAGACGTCCATGTCGTCGCCGATATCGGGATCGACGTCGGTGCGTTCCCCGCTCGGCTTGGCCTTGGTGACCCCGTCGACGAACTCCGGCTCGGCCTGTTCCTTGGTGGCCTCGACGACGGCGTGGATCTCCTCGTCGGTGATGAACGCACCCTGCAGACGGATCGGCTTGTTGGCGCCCATCGGCAGGAACAGTCCGTCACCCATACCGATCAGCTTCTCGGCGCCTGCCTGGTCCAGGATGACGCGGCTGTCGGTGAGTGACGAGGTGGCGAACGCCAGCCGTGACGGCACGTTGGTCTTGATCAGCCCCGTCACGACATCCACCGACGGCCGTTGCGTGGCCAGGACCAGGTGAATACCAGCTGCCCGAGCCTTTTGGGTGATCCGCACGATGGCGTCTTCGACGTCACGCGGCGCGGTCATCATCAGGTCGGCGAGCTCGTCGACGATGGCCAGGATGTACGGGTAGGGCTTGTAGACACGCTCACTGCCCAGCGGTGTGGTGATCTCGCCGGAGCGCACCTTCTCGTTGAACACGTCGATGTGGCGGACCCGGGAGGCCTGCATGTCCTGGTAGCGCTGCTCCATCTCCTCGACCAGCCAGGCGAGCGCGGCTGCGGCCTTCTTGGGCTGCGTGATGATCGGTGTGATGAGGTGCGGAATGCCTTCGTACGGCGTGAGTTCCACCATCTTCGGGTCGATCAGGATCATCCTGACCTCCTCGGGGGTGGCCCGGGCCAACAGCGACACCAGCATCGAGTTGACGAAGCTGGACTTGCCCGAACCCGTGGAGCCGGCCACCAGCAGGTGCGGCATCTTGGCCAGGTTCGCCGAGATGAAGTCGCCCTCGATGTCCTTGCCCAGCCCGATCACCAGCGGGTGGTGGTCGCGCCGGGTGCTGGGTGCGGTGAGTACATCGGAAAGCCGCACCATCTCCCGGTCGGTGTTGGGAACCTCGATGCCGACGGCTGACTTACCGGGGATCGGCGCCAGCATCCGGACGCTCTCGGTGGCCACCGCGTAGGCGATGTTGCGGTGCAACGCGGTGATCTTCTCGACCTTGACGCCGGGGCCGAGCTCGACCTCGTAGCGGGTGACGGTCGGCCCACGAGTGCAGCCGGTGACCGCGGCGTCCACCTTGAACTGCTCCAATACCGAGGTGATGGAGGCTTCCATCTGGTCGTTGGCGGCCGTCCGCAGCTTCGGCGGGTCACCCGCGATCAGCAGGTCCAGCGGGGGCAGAACGTACGGGCCCTCGACGATACGGTCGAGAACCAGGGTGTCGTCGGGCTTCTTGGCCGCACCGGCCTTCTTCCCGCGTGGCTTGACGGCGGGCTCCGGTACGGTCGGCGCGTCTTCCAGCGGGTAGTTGTCCATCGGGGTGCCTGCCGGCGCCTTGGGAGCCTCGATGGCTTTGGTGTCCGAGGTCGGCCAGGTCTGCGCCTGGTCGTCGGCCGGAGCGTCGTAGTAGCCGTCGGAGAAATCCTCGGTGTCGGCATCCGCGTACTCGTCGTACTCGTCGTCGTAGTAGCCGTCGTCGTCACGGAACATCCGGGTGCTGAACATCGCCTGGACCGTCGACGGCACCTCTCGGATCGTCGTTCCGGTGACCAGCAGCACGCCGAACAGCACGGCGATGAACAGCAACGGTGCAGCGATCCAGGGGGTCAGGCCGTCGGACAGTGGGCCACCCATGGCGAATCCGAGGAAGCCGGCGCCCTGCTGGCGCGCGATGGGGTCGACGGGCGATCCCGACCACAGATGCCACAGGCCTAACGCAGGTAGCGCGATCATGGCCGTCCCGAGAATCAGCCGGGGCCGCGATTCCGGGTCGGGCTCGGTACGCATCAGGGTGACGGCGATCGCGCCGAGCACGATCGGGACGAGTACGACGGGTCCGCCGATCAGCGTCCGCAGCGCGGTGTCGATCCACGCGCCCACCGGACGGGCGGCGTCGAACCATGAGCTGGCGGCGACGACGACCGCGATGCCCAGCAACGCCAGCGCGATGCCGTCACGGCGGTGGCCGGGTTCGATGTCTCGGGCGCGTCCGACCGAACGGGCGGTCGAACCGGCGCCTTTGGCCAGCATCAGCCATCCGGCGCGGGCACCGCGGCCGAGCTTCTGACCTGCGGCCGCCACCGGCGAGCCGTGCGACTTCCGGGCGGGCGTGCGCCGTGGCGGGGCGGGGCGCGTCGGCGCCTTACGCCGGGCCCCGCTCTGCGAACCGGCCTTTGACCTGCTCGAACGCGCTCCAGATCGGGCAGCGGTCTTGTTAGCCATGGGTGCAAGCCTAGTCGCATATGCCTCAAATTCACCATCTGCCACACAGGTCACAAGCTCATATCGATAACAACTTAGCTATACGAACCGATCTCACGCGGTTTGTCGCTAGGGTGGACAGTCGTCCAGCTTTGGTTCTCATCGAGGAGTTCTCTGCATATGCCTGTTGTCGTCGTCGCCACCATGAAGGCCAAGCCCGAGTCCGTGGACGCGGTCCGGGAAGCCTGCACCAAGGCCATCAAGGCAGTGCACGACGAGCCCGGCTGCGAGCTCTATTCACTGCACGAGGCCGACGGCACGTTCGTCTTCATCGAGCAGTGGGCCGACGCCGAGGCACTCAAAACCCACAGCTCGGCCCCCGCCATCGGCACCCTGTTCGGGACCGTCGGCGACCTGCTCGACGGCGCGCCCGACATCAAGATGCTGCAGCCCGTTGTCGCCGGCGACCCTGCCAAGGGCCAGCTGCGTCCCTGATGACTGCCGACGGTCCCCTGAAAGGCAAGGTCGCATTCATCACGGGTGCCGCGCGCGGCCAGGGCCGCGCCGAGGCGCTCCGACTGGCCGCCGACGGAGCCGACATCATCGCGGTGGATCTGTGTGACCAGATCGCGTCGGTCCCCTATCCGATGGCTACACCCGACGACCTGGCCGCCACGGTCAAACTCGTCGAGGACACCGGCGCGCGGATCGTCGCGCAGCGGGCCGATGTTCGCGACGAAGCAGCCCTGGGCGCCGCGCTGAAGGCCGGCGTCGACGAACTCGGGCGGCTCGACATCGTGGTGGCCAATGCCGGGATCGCGCCGATGCAGTCGGGGCCAGAGGGGTGGCGCGACGTCGTCGACGTGAATCTCACCGGGGTACACCACACCGTCGAGGTGTCGATGCCGACGATGATCGAACAGGGCGACGGCGGGTCGATCGTGTTGATCAGCTCGGCGGCAGGCCTGATCGGTATCGGGGGTGGCGATCGCGGTTCACTCGGGTACACCGCGGCCAAGCACGGCATAGTCGGGTTGATGCGTGCCTACGCCAACCACCTCGCACCGCACAGCATCAGGGTGAATTCGATCCATCCCACGGGTGTCGACACGCCGATGATCAACAACGAGTTCACCCGCTCGTGGCTGACACAGGTCGCCGAGGAGGCCGAAGTACCGGCGAATCTGGGCAACGCCCTTCCGGTGTCGATGGTTCAGTCCGAGGACATCGCCAACGCGGTGGCCTGGCTGGTGTCCGATCAGGCTCGTTACGTCACCGGGGTGACCCTTCCGGTGGATGCGGGCATCGTCAACAAGCGATGAGCCGCAACGCTGCGGCTCAAACCGCTTTCGGCCCGATGGCGCTGGCCGCCATCGAGCAGTACGAGCCACCACCTTCTTCGTCTGGGAAGGCGTCACACAGTACTTGAGCGCCGACGGCGTCGGGCAGACGTTCGGTTTCCTGCGCACCGCTGCGCCCGGCAGTCGCCTGGTGTTCACCCATGTCCGAAGGGATTTCATCGACGGCACCAACCGTTACGGTGCTGAATCGCTGTATCGGCGATTCCGGATCCGCCAGCAGCTGTGGCAGTTCGGACTCAACCCCGACGAGGTCGGATCATTCATCCAGCCCTACGGGTGGCAGCTGGTGGAGCAGGCCGGGCCTGACTACCTCACCCAGCACTACATCGGCCCGGCCGGTCGCAGGCTCGAGGCTTCCCAGATCGAATGGACTGTGTACGCCGAAAAGCGTTAGCACGCAATCAAAGCGTCTAGTTCGGCCGCATCCTTGCCTGCCAGTCGACGGTGCATCGCCTTGGCGATCCGGGCGGCCTGAAGCTTGGCACGGTCAGCATGCGGCCCCTGATACAAATCGTCGACGGTCTCATTCCACAGGGTGAGCCATCGCACGAAATGGCGTGCAGACAACGGATGTTGGGCATGCAACGCGCGGTGCACGACCAACGCGTTGCCGCGGTAGAGGCCCGCCCGGAACAGGACCGTCTCCCAGAAATCGCACATCACGGGGAGATGGGATTCCAGACCCTTGCTGCGTAGTTCGGTGAACGACTCAGCGAGGACCGGATCATTGAGCGCCCTGCCGTAGAACCGCCACAACATCAGCTCCACATCCGCACGGTCCACCAAATCGTCAGCCATCGGGACGCCTTCTCCGGGCGTTTCGAATCGCCCTAGTTTTTACAACATCGAGTTGTATAAACTCTAGCTCATGGTCTCCGCGGTCGGAAGGCGCCGAATCGATGTGCTGACCGCCTTGAAGGCGTCGCGCACGCCGTTGAGCATCGCGCAGATCGCCGCCCAACTCGGGGTGCACGCCAATACCGTGCGGTTTCACCTGGACACCCTGCTCGACAACAGACAAGTCGAACGCGTCCAACCGCACCACCGCGGCCCGGGCCGTCCACCCCAGCTCTACCGGGCGATCCGCCGGATGGACCCTCACGGGCCGACGCGCTACCGGATGCTCGCCGAGATCCTCATCCAGGGACTCGCCGCTGATGAGAACCCGGCCGCCAAAGCACTCGAGATCGGGCGCACGTGGGGACGCACTGTGGAGCGCCCGGCGACCGACTCCCCTCTCGACGCCATGGTCGGACTGCTCGAAGAATTCGGCTTCGCGCCCGAGCCGCCGGTGGCCGGCGAACTGAGGTTGCGGCACTGCCCGTTCCTCGAACTCGCGACGACGCCCGCTGCGGTGGTGTGCTCGATCCACCTGGGACTGATGCAGGGTGCGCTGGAAAGCTGGCAGGCGCCGCTCACCGTTGATCGACTGGAGGCCTTCGTCGAGCCCGACATGTGCCTGGCTCACCTCACCGCGAATGGAGAAGTCCGATGAACGCCCCCGCTGCCGTCGCAGTTGCCGCCATATTCTGTTGGCTCGGCATGGTGTTGGCGATCTCGTTCTTGGAGGCACCACTCAAGTTCCGCGCACCCGGGGTAACCCTGCAAGTCGGGCTCGGCATCGGTCGGCTGGTGTTCCGGGCGCTCAACGCCGTCGAAATCGCTTTTGCCGCAGGCATTCTCGTTGCAGTGACGATCGACCCCCCGCAGCCGGCCGTCAGCGTGGCCATCGGGATTGCCGTGCTGACGCTGGCGGTGCAACTGCTCGCGGTGCGGCCCCGGTTGACACGTCGCTCCAATGCGGTGCTGGCCGGCGAAGACTCCGGGCGCTCACGTGCCCACTACGCCTATGTCGCGCTGGAAACCGTCAAGGTCCTCGCCTTGTTGACCGGCGGAATCCTGCTATTGGCGGGCTAGATCTCGATCACAGTTGGCACGATCATCGGCTGGCGCCGGTAGGTCTCCCCCACCCACTTGCCGATTGTGCGACGCACGGCCTGCGCGATCCGTGTCGGATCGGTGACATTGTCGGCGGCAAGGGTTTCCAGCTCGCGCTCCACCTTGCGCGCCACCGGTTCCAGCGCCTTGGGGTCTTCGGAGAATCCCCGCGAATGCAGGTGCGCGGGACCGGCAGGCCGGCCGGTACCCCGGTGGACGACCACCGTCACGGCGATGAAACCCGAAGTCAGGATGAGGCGTTCGCCGAGAGTGGCATCGCCGACATCGCCGGTGATCAACCCGTCGACGAACATCTTGCCCACCGTCACAGCGCCGGAAATCGACGCCTTGCCGGCCACCAGATCGACGCTGACACCGTTCTCGGCCAACACGATGTTCTCCGGAGGTACGCCGGCGCGGGCCGCCAGTGCAGCGTTGGCACGCAGGTGCCGCCAGGTGCCGTGCACCGGCATCACATTGCGGGGCCGGACGCCGTTGTAGAGGAACAGCAGCTCGCCGGCGTACGCGTGACCGGAAACGTGCACGCGCGCTTGGGCATTGGTGACGACGCGGGTCCCGATCTTGGCGAGCGCGTCGATGACCCCGTAAACGGCCTCCTCGTTGCCCGGGATCAGCGACGACGAGAGGATGATCAGATCGCCCGACGTCAACGTGATGCTGCGATGCTCGCCCCGCGACATACGCGACAGAGCGGCCATCGGCTCACCCTGGGTTCCGGTGGTGATCAGCACAACCCGATCCGGCGGCATCATCTCTGCGGCACCGATCTCGAGGACGTCGGAATCGTCGACCCGCAGATAACCCAACTCGCGGGCGATACCCATGTTGCGCACCATCGACCGACCAACGAACGACACCCGCCTGCCCAGCGCCACGGCGGCGTCGATGATCTGTTGCACACGATCGACATTCGAGGCGAAGCACGCGACGATCACCCGGCCGTCGGCGCCGCGGATCAGCCGGTGCAGCGTCGGGCCGATCTCACTCTCCGACGGGCTGACGCCCGGAATCTCGGAATTGGTTGAGTCACAGAGGAACAGGTCGACCCCGGCGTCGCCGAGCCGTGACATCCCGGGCAGGTCGGTGGGGCGGCCGTCCAGCGGCAGCTGGTCGAGCTTGATGTCGCCCGTGTGCAGCACCGTGCCCGCCCCGGTGTGGATGGCGACGGCGAGGCAGCCCGGAATCGAGTGGTTGACCGCGAAGTATTCGCACTCGAACACCCCGTGCCTGCTGCTTTGGCGCTCGCCCACCTCGACGAACACCGGTTTGATGCGGTGCTCACGGCACTTCTCGCGGATCAGCGCGATGGTGAACTTGGACCCGACGACCGGGATGTCGGGCCGCAATTTGAGTAGGAACGGGATCGCGCCGATGTGATCCTCGTGCGCATGCGTGACGACAAGGGCCTCGACGTCGTCAAGGCGATGTTCGACATGACGCAGATCGGGCAGGATCAGGTCCACGCCGGGTTCGTCGTGCCCGGGGAACAGCACCCCGCAATCCACGATGAGCAACCGGCCGAGGTGCTCGAAAACGGTCATGTTTCGGCCGATCTCGCTGATCCCGCCCAGCGCGGTGACCCGCAGACCGCCAGGAGCCAGCGGTGCGGGCGGCGCGAGATCGGTACTCATCTACCGCAACACCGTAGCCGCGCGCAGGTCGGCGGCGAGAGCCTCGACCTCGTCGGGCGAAGCCGGAATCTGCGGCAACCGCGGTTCGCCGACCTCGAATCCCTGCAGTCGCAACCCCGCCTTGGACATTGTCACGCCACCCAGCCGGGCCTGAGCTGCTGCCAGCGGGGCCAACGTGACGTTGATCTTGCGTGCGGTGGCGATATCACCGGAGTTGAACGCGGACAACATATCCCGCAATTGGCCGGCAGCCAGGTGACCCCACACGCTGACGAATCCAACCGCGCCCATCGCCAGCCACGGCAGGTTCAGCGCGTCATCGCCCGAGTAGTAGACAAGCCCGGTCTCTGCGATGATCTGGCCGCCGCCGGGCAGATCGCCCTTGGCGTCTTTGACGCCCACGATGTTCGGGTGCTCGGCAAGCGTGCGAATGGTGTCCCAGGCGATCGGGATGGACGAGCGCGCCGGGATGTCGTAGAGCAGCACCGGCAACTCGGTGGCGTCGGCGACCGTCGTGAAGTGTGCGATCAACCCCGCCTGCGGAGGCCGCGAGTAGTACGGGGTGACCACGAGCAGCCCATGCGCACCCTCGGCGGCGCAAGCCTTGGCAAGGTCGACGCTGTGGGCGGTGTCATAGCTGCCGGCTCCGGTGATGACCCGGGCGCGATCTCCGACGGCTTCCAGCACCGCACGCAGCAGGGCCAGCTTCTCGTCGTCGGTGGTCGTCGGCGATTCGCCGGTGGTGCCCGACAGCACCAACCCATCGCATCCGGCGTCTACGAGGTGAGCAGCCAACCGGGCCGCAGCATCGAGGTCGAGCGACCCATCGGGCTTGAACGGCGTCACCATAGCGGTCAGCATGGTGCCCAACTGGGCGGTTACGTCGATGCCGCTGGTGCTCACGGGCAACAAGATTACCTGCTCGGTGTCACGCTTCTGTCGCGAGCGGGGAGCTTGCCACCTCTGTGCCATCAGCCAGCGTCGAGATGTCGAAATCGGAGAACACCGCGGGGGCGACGTCTACGAGTTGCCGCAGGCAGGCGATGGCCAGCCGGCGGATCTCGACGTCGGCGTGCTCACTGGCGCGCATTGCGATGAAATGCCGCCAGGCGCGGTAGTTGCCGGTCACGACGATGCGGGTTTCGGTGGCGTTCGGCAGGACCGCGCGGGCGGCCTGCCGGGCCTGCTTGCGGCGCAGCACGGCGGAACTTCCAGCGGCCTGATCGCCGATGAACTTCGCCTCGAGCTTCGAGAGCAGTTCGGTGTAGGCGGCGCGGCTGGCGTCGGCAGCTGTGGCGAAGATCTCGACCAGCTCCGGATCGTCCTCGAAACCGGGCGGCACCACCACCTCGGCGTCATGCTCCGGCACGTACCGCTGCGACAGCTGCGAGTAGGAGAAGTGCCGATGCCGGATCAGCTCGTGGGTTGCCGAGCGCGAGATTCCGGTGATGTAAAACGACACCGAGGCGTGCTCGAGCACCGAGAAATGCCCGACGTCGATGATGTGCTTGATGTAGCCGTCGTTGGTGGCGGTCTTCGGATTCGGCTTCGACCAACTCTGATAACAGGCTCGGCCGGCGAACTCGGTGAGCGCCTCGCCACCGTCGGCATCGGTTTCCCACGGCACGTCCGGCGGCGCCTGGAACTCGGTCCGGGCGATCAGTTGTACGCGCAGCGGCGCAATCTCGGCCACGCGCTCACCTTACTGTTGCCGACCTTGTATTCCGTGCGTTAGTCGCTAACATGTTAGTAACTAACATACGGAGTGGATATGAACGCGGACGTCGTGGTGGTAGGGGCTGGACCAACCGGACTCACGCTGGCCTGCGGCCTACAAGCGGCCGGTGTCTCGGTACGGGTCCTCGACAAGGCCGACGCTCCGGCGGTGACGTCACGCGCCCTGGGCCTGCAGCCACGGGGTGTCGAAGTGCTCGATCGGCTGGGCGCACTCGGTGATCTGCCGATGCGCGGCCTGCCGGTGCAACGGGTGGACGTCAACGTTGACGGGCGCCCGCTGGCCAGCCTGCCCATCGGTCGGCCTACCCGGCTGCACGGGCCTGCTGCTCTGTTGATGTCGCAGGCCGATATCGAGCAGGCGCTGCGCGATCGACTCACTGCGCTTGGCGGAACAGTCGAATGGGGACGCGCGGTCACCGGCTTGGTTGCCGATCAGGACGGCGTCACACTGCGGATCGGTGACGCCGAGATACGTGCGGGCTGGATCGTCGGAGCCGACGGCGCGCACAGTGTCGTCCGTAAATCATCGGACATCGAGTTTCCGGGCGTACCGATCATCGAGCGATTCCTGCTGGCCGATGTGCATGCCGACCTCACGCAGACGCGGGAGGGTGCCACCGCTTGGGTCAGTGGCACGAAGATGCTTGCCGCTTTCCCGCTGCCGGGAGACGACCTCTGGCGTCTGATGGCTCCTGCTCCCCTGGACATGCCGGACGAAGCCGGCCCGGACCAGATCGTGGGCTACATGGCGTCCCGGCTTCGCGACGAGGCCGGTGCCACGATCGCTTCGGTGGTCTGGACGTCGTCGTTCCGGATCCAGCGCCGCCTGGCCGACACCTACCGACGCGGCCGAGTGCTGCTGGCCGGCGATGCCGCCCACATTCACAGTCCGTTCGGCGGACAAGGCATGAACACCGGCATCGGCGACGGCGAGAACCTTGCGTTCAAACTCGCGCTCGTCGTCGCCGGTCGCGCCGACGCAACGCTGCTCGACACCTACGAGGCAGAACGGCGCCCCGTCGCCAGGGATGTGCTGCAGACGACGAGCGGTCTGACCGAGATCGTTGTCGGGCAGGGCCGGGCGGCGCGACTTGTCCGCGACCACATCGCCATACCGCTGTTGAACCGCTCGTGGATGCGGCGACGGATCGCGGAAAAGTCATCACAGCTTCAGATTTCGTATCGGAGCGGGCCACGTTGGCTGCCTGGATTGCGTACGGGTGATCGGATGGCCGATCAGAAGTGCGTGCGCGCCGACGGGTCGACGGTCCGGTTGTACGACGCACTTGGACCGTCGTGGGCGGTGCTCGGGCCGTCCGCGTTCGCCGATGTGGCGCGCGACCGACTCGGGGATGTCGTGGCTTGTCGCAACGACGGGGACGCGCTGTTGGTGCGGCCCGACGGGCATCTCGCTTGGCGTGGTTCGGATCCGGCGGCGTTGCGCGCCTGGCTCGCCACGACGTTGGGCAGGCCGTGACGGACTGGCGGGAACGCAAGAAGGCGGCCACCCGTCAGGCGATTCAGGACCAAGCATTGCGCCTGTTCGCCGAGAAAGGCTACGACGCAACGACTGTCGAAGAGATTTCGGCAGCGGCCGGTGTCTCCCACATGACCTTCTTCCGGTACTTCCCTCGCAAGGAAGAAGTCGTCGAGTACGACGAATACGACCCGATGATCGAAGAACTGATCGCCGCTCGACCGGCCTCAGAGCCTCCACTCGCGGCGATTCACCACGCAATCCGCGCCGGGTTGGAGATCGTTCTTAGCACCGACCGTGAACCGCTGCTGCAGCGGACCAGGCTCGTCCTGGGCAATTCGGCGTTACGGGCGCGAAATGTGCTCGCGCAGGACGAGACCCGAGCTTTGTTCGCCCGAGCACTGGCCCGCCGCGCCGGCCTGGATTCTCCCGACCTGGCCTGTGCTGTTCAGGCTGCGGCCGCGCTCGCCACGATCACGCCTGCAATCACAGCGTGGGCTGATAGCGACGGCGCGGATCTCATCGGGCTGATCGATGCGGCATTCGCCGGGCTGGCTGCGGGGGTGCAGCAAAGCCCATAGCTCGGACCGGGATCTGAACCGCCCTACGTCGCGGTCGGTTGAAACATCCGCTTCGTCAAGTGAGCCAAGAGACAGGGGTCGCACTATTCTTGGCGATCGCCGTCACCATCACTCCCGCAGCGGTGCTGACAACCGTTTCGCTTCTGACATCACGGTCGTCGCGCGCCCACGGCCTTGCCGTCAGTGTCGCGGGATCATCCGCCGTTGTTCTCCTCGGGGGAATTGTCTACGGCTTTTGGATAATCCGATGGTGAGTGACGTCGCAGCCAACCAGTTGAACTGTCGCTACGGTCCAGTTGGCTTGTCGCCGCGCTGGCAGGCATCCTTGTGGTGGATTTCGTGACGTGGATCTTCCTTCCATGGATCGTCGTAGCGATCTTCTTCCTCGTACCGTTCTTCCTGGTCGTGCTGGCGTCGTCCGCCGTCGTCGCACGGAGACCTGGGAAGGTGGGGCAGGCGGGAAACGGAATATTCATCGGCACCCTGTCCGGACCGCTGTCACTGCTCATTTTCATCCCGGCATTCCTAGTCGCGAGCGCCACGGGAGCATTCTGATTTGATTCTTGGGGTGAGCCTGGGTCGTCCAGGCGTCAGGGGGAGACAAACGTGCGACGCACCTGCGCCATATCGGCAGTGATCTTGTTGGCGGTTGGTTGCTCAACTGCCACGGACACGTCGACAACACCGTCCAAAACTGCGGCGGCGCCAGCGGCGTTGGCACCAGCGGAGGCAATCACGTGGGCTCGTGGGATCGATCCGTGCGCATTGATCGATCGCCAGACGTTCGAGTCGTTCGGCACCGTCAGCGCGATCGGAACGTCGTCGAACTCGACCTCTTGCGAAGCCCGCGTGGATGACGGCACCGAGCGCGGGATTGCTGTCAGTTGGTCAATTGCGCTCGCGCCAAACGATTTTCTCACCTCGACGCTTGGCACCATTGTGGACATCGACGGCGTCAAGGCACGCCGAACAGATGCTGCCTCAACCCTTGCGCCCGAGGTACGTGATCAACTCGTCGAAAGCGCCTGCAACTACGACATCGCCTTCGAGAATGGGATCGCGGTGCGCATGAGAGTGTCGATGGAACGCGATCGCAACGCATGCGCGACCGGCGAGTCGTTGGTGCGCGCGGTGATCTCGGAATGGCCCGAACACCCAGAACAGGGCAGCTCCCCAAACACAACGGTGACCGTCCTCACCGACGCCTCCCCATGTGCAGTGGTGCCGACATTGCAGCAGCCTCGGGAGGTGGTTTTCGACTGGAAAGGTCAATCCCTCACGTCGTGTTCCTTCACCGTCGACGGTACCGAGGTTTTGGTGAGTTTCGACTACCGCGCAAGGGAACTCGTGACCACTGGTGCCAATCCGGCAACCTTCGGAGATCACGCTGGCTACAGCGAGGTGTTTCAAGGAACGACCTTCGCTCGGGCCACCGTCGGTGAGGAGTTCGACGGCGTCGAAGCGGGCCGTCAGAGTCGACTCGTCCCTGTCGTTGAGGTCAACGGGGAAGACACTGCAGTCGTCTTCGATGTCATGGCATCGGTGCTGAATCAGATCCCGGCCTAAATCTAGGCGGGCAGTCGGCTGAGGCCTTCAATTGGTGCGCAGGCGACCGGCGCAGAAGTCAATTGCGCAAGGCCCGCTTGCACAATTGCCCGTCCGGCCAGGCCCCTGTGAACGCCCGCATGTAGTTGATGTTGCGTGGCGAGAATCCCTCGGCGCCGCGCTCACCGAAGCAGCAGCTGACTCACCGGACAGCCCACCGGCAGTCGCGTCCTGACGTACTTGTCGGACCGTTGGTTTTTACTGTCCTGTTCCCCCGAACACCGGGTGGCGGGATCACAGCTTGGAACCCTGCCCCGCCACCCGGTCCACCTACCTCGAAAGGAAGGTCTCTTCATGCTACGCACGATTGCGATGACCGCTGCCGCCAATGCAATTGGCGTCATGGTGGCTGGGCCCGCACATGCCGTCGGCAGCCGCCGGAAGGACACCTCGTCATGAACAGCACCGAGCAGCGAAACACTCTGGCCGTAGTTGTGTTCGGACTGGCATTGACGGCCGTCGGCTGTGTCGCTCCAGACCGATCCGTCGGCACCAGCACCGGCTCCACCGCATGGGCGTCTTCCCCGTCGGTGCCTGACACTCCTACCGCGGTGCCCCCGGTGCCGGCCGATTTCGTCATCGGCGTGATTGTCACCGAGCAGAAGTGCTTCGGCTCGGCGGGATGCAATTACCGCTACACCATCAATCCGCAGTACGTCAGCGCCAATCCACTGCCGGACAAGACCACAGTGGTTTTCAAGGTGACCGGAGGTGACCAGGATCAGATCGGCAACTTCACCATCAATGGCGACGGGACAGCCACCTTCGATAGGGAGACGTCGATCTCCGGACCCGAGGGTGCCGATCTGAGAGCCACAGTCACGCAGGTTATTCCGGACCGCAGTGTCCGGTAGGCCGCAGAGTGTCGCGCCTGCGCGATTGCCCCCGTCACCTTGCCCCACCCCTTACAAGCACGCGTTCCACAGCGAAAGAGAGGCCCGGGCAGCCGTAAGAGCAATGCAGAAGCGCGGCAAGAGCGGCAGGGGCAAATACTCCCCGCAGCGGCCCTACCGATGTCGTTGCGGCGCAATTCATCTTGCTCATATCGAGCGAAGCAGACAGTAGTGGAGGTAAGGACAATGAGCTACGAGATTCTCGACCTGGTGCGGGAACGCGCCAATGAACGGGATTGGGAGCTGATCTTCGACAGCGGTCCGAATGGGGACATCCGCACCATGGTGTGGGAGCACCCCTGTCCGGACCAGACCGGGCAGCTGATGGAGCTGGAGATCACCTTCAACACGGATGGCCGCGTGGTTCGCACGGAGAAGCGCCGGGGCGGAAAGTGGTGCCAGCGGACAACGCCAGCAACCGGTTTCGGATCGACTGAGGTGTGTATCGAGACCCTTGGGATGATCTGAGGCGCGGTCCGCACCGCCGATTCAGGGTCGGTCAGTCCGTGAGCACCCCGGCCCTGCGCATCGCGGCCGAGATGAGTTCGAAGTCGATCGCGACGTGGGCGCGGGCCAGCGCGTCGGCGTCGTCACCTCGACCGTCCGCGATCGCACCGATGAGTTCTTCGTGTTCGCGCAACGCCCGCAGTTCCATCTGCCGCATCGTCGCGGGCTCTCCCCACAGGTGTGCCGGCGCAGCGATGCTTACCGAGGCTTCGAGTTCGAGCAGTACCTGTTTGAGTACGGCATTGCGGGCAGTGTCCATGATCGCCAGATGCAACGCACTGTCTGCTTGCTGCGCGGGCAATCCGCTCTCGGCGGCCCGGTAGGTCTCCAGCCGCTCACGCAGCATCTGCGCGTCGCCCTCTGATCTGGACTCCGCAGCCGCGCGGCATACCGCGCCGTGGATCCGGCAGATGGCGTCACACCGGTCACGGAGTTCATCGGCCCGCATGGTCAGGGTGCGCCCCACCGCCGTGGTAGATGAGTCGGGCCATTGTTGGAGCACGTACGAGCCGCCACCACGGCCGCGCCGGGTCTCCACCAACCCGAGGTCGACAAGCCTGGCCAGGGCCGAGCGCACGGTCATCCGACCTACTCGCAGGGACGCGGCGAGTTCACGCTCGGCAGGCAGCCGCGCTCCGGGCAGGTATTCACCGAGCGCGATGGCGGTGACCAGCCGATCGGTGATCTCGTCGACTCGTGACGCGGAGTCCAACTCGCGTTCCAGCAGGCCGTGCACTGCGGCGCCGGTCAGGTGCGTCAACTGCGTCGTTCGTTCCCCCACGATGCCTAGAGTATCGATGTCTTGTGTTACTTCGCGGTTAATGGTCTTGCAATGAGACCTTTGATGTCTCATGCTGGCCGTCATGCCACGTTCGACCCGTATGGTGCCATTCCGCGGGCACGAGACCTGGGTTCAGGTCACGACGCCCGAAACCGCCCGCCCCGGCGCGCTGCCGCTGTTCGTCTTGCACGGCGGTCCCGGAATGGCGCACAACTACGTCGCCAACCTCGCCGCACTGGCCGACGAGAGCGGGCGCACCGTCATCCACTACGACCAGCTCGGCTGTGGCAACAGCACCCACCTGCCCGACGCGCCCGCCGATTTCTGGAACCCCCAGCTGTTCGTGGACGAGTTCCACGCGGTCCGCACCGCACTGGGCATCGACCGCTACCACGTGCTGGGTCAGTCCTGGGGTGGCATGCTCGGCGCCGAGATCGCCGTCCGAGGACCCGAAGGTCTCACTTCACTGGCCATCTGCAACTCCCCCGCCTCGATGCAGCTGTGGGTCGAGGGAGCTGCCGCGCTTCGCGCGCAACTGCCCGCGCAGACACTGGACGCGCTGGAGCGCCACGAAGCGGCCGGGACGGTCACCGATCCCGAGTATCTGGCCGCGACGCTGGAGTTCTACCGTCGCCATGTGTGCCGGGTCGAGCCGATGCCCCAGGACTTCGCCGACAGCGAAGCACAGATGGAAGCAGAGCCGACGGTGTATCACACCATGAACGGCCCCAACGAGTTTCATGTCATCGGTACATTGCGCGACTGGACCATCATCGACCGGCTGCCGTCCGTTACCGCACCCGTGCTCGTGGTCGCCGGGGAGTTCGACGAGGCCACCCCGCACACTTGGCAACCGTACGTCGACAAGATTCCCGACGCCCGCAGTCACGTGTTTCCCGACACCAGCCACTGCACGCACCTGGAGAAGCCCGAGGAGTTCCGCGGCGTCATCGCAGATTTCCTTCACCAGCACGATCTGGCCGCCGCGGCCCGGGTCTGACACCCAACCCCCGACCCGACAGGATCGTCATGGCCATCAACACTGGCGAAAATGCTGCGCCTCGCACCACTGGTGAGGGTCAGCGCAGCCTCGAATCGTTCGGCTACAAACAGGAACTCAGCCGGTCAGTCTCGACCGTCGACCTGATCGTCTACGGCCTGGTGTTCATGGTGCCGATCGCGCCGTGGACCATCTTCGGCACCGTCTACAACAGCGCCTCGGGCATGGTGCCGCTGGTCTACCTGATCGGCCTGATCGCGATGGTGTTCACCGCACTGGCCTACGCGCAGATGGCCAAGTCGTTCCCATTGGCGGGTTCGGTGTTCGCCTATGTGGGGCGCGGTGTCCACCCGAGGCTCGGCTTCTTCGCCGGCTGGGCGATTCTGCTGGACTACCTGTTGATCCCCACGCTGCTCTACGTTTTCGCCGCCGAATCGATGGTCGGCTTGTTCCCCGAAACCCCGCGCTGGGTGTGGGCCGTCGTCTTCGTGCTCGTGAACACGATCATCAACCTGCTCGGGATCGGGTCACTCAAGATCGTGAACCGGTTGTTCTTGGCCGTCGAGCTGGTATTTGTCGTGCTGTTCGTCATCATCGCGGTGCGCGCCATCAACGGCCAGTCACTTCCAGACGTCGGGTGGAGCACGTTGCCGATCTGGAACTCCGACGTAGTCAGCGCCCCGTTGATCGCGGCCGCCCTGTCCATTGCGGTGCTGAGTTTCCTGGGTTTCGACGGCATTTCGACGCTCGCCGAGGAATCGACCGGCAAGAAGAACCCGGCCGGCCGCGCGATGATCATCGCCTTGTTCGTGGTGGCCTTCCTGTTCATCACCCAGACCTGGCTGGCCAGCCTGTTGGCCGGCGGTCGGGAGTCGTTCACTGACGACGAAGCAGGCAATGCGTTCTTCCTGCTGGTGCAGGCCGCATCGAGCACGGGCTGGATGAACGCGTTCTTCGTCGTGAATGTGCTGGCCGTCGGCTTCGCGAACGCCATGGCCGCCCAGGCGGCCACCAGCCGGCTCCTCTACTCGATGAGCCGCGACCGTCAGTTGCCCGCGTTCCTGTCCACGATCAGCTCCCGCAAGGTGCCCATCGCCGCGATCCTGGTGGTCAGCGCTCTGAGCCTGATGCTGGTGCTGTTCTTCGTCGGCCAGATCGGCCTGATCTCCTCACTGGTGAACTTCGGCGCCCTGTTCGGGTTCAGCCTGCTGCACATCTCGGTGGCGTGGTACTACCTGGTGCGCAAGAAGTCGAAGAACTACATTCTGCACCTGGTCGTGCCAGTCGTGGGGTTCATGATCATCGGCTACGTGCTGATCAACGCCGACGCGCTGGCGAAGATCGGCGGCATCGTTTGGCTGATCATCGGCGCGATCGTGTTCGCCACCAACGTTATTCGGGGCCGCCGAGCGCCGCAGCTAGAGGAACTGTCGACGTAACGGGTCGGCGAGGTCACCGCGGTCCCCCACCTCGACCGCATCCACCCCAAGCCAACCGGCCATCGACGTCAGCTCGGCGGCCAGCGCGGCCGCCACACGTGACCGGTCCTGCCCGTCCTCGGTGAACGCGCCCGGCACTTGCAGTGCGCGGTCGGTGCGTTTTAGATCCACCCGCCCCACAAGTTGGCCGTCGAGCATGAACGGCCATACGTAGTAACCGAATTGACGTTTCGCCGCCGGCGTGTAGATCTCGATCCGATAGTGGAAATTAAACAGCCGCTCGACCCGTGGCCGGAAGAAGATGAGCGGGTCGAATGGGCAGAGCAATGCCGTCCCGCGGTCCGTGCCGGGCACTTTCTGTCCCGCACGCAGGTAGGCCGCCCGGCCATCGACTTCGACGGGCTCCAGTTCGCCGTCGGCGACCAGCTTGGCGATCGCGGGTTTGACCTGCTTGGCCGCCAGCCGAAAGTAGTCGCGGATGTCGGCTTCACTGCCGACGCCGAGTGCGGTGGCCGCGCGCAGGGTCAATTCGCGCACCGCGTCGTCGTCGCTCACCTCCCGGGCCAACACCTCTGGCGGCAGCACCTTCTCGGTGAGGTCGTAGTGGCGGGCGAACCCGACGCGTGTCGCCGTCGTCAACACCCCCGAGGACCACAGCGCCTCGGCCACCCACTTGGTCTCACTGCGGTCCCACCACGGACCCTTGCGGCCGCGCGGCTCGGACTCCAGATGCGCCTCGATCTGCCCGGCGGTGGACGGTCCCAACTCGTCGATGGTGGCGACGATGTCCTCGGCCAGCTTGGGGTTCTTCTTCACGATCTCGGTACCCCACCGACCGTGGGTGTACTCGCGCATACGCCACCGCAGCAGCGGCCAGTCCTCAACGGCCATCAGCGCCGCCTCATGGGCCCAGTACTCCACCAACAATCGCGGCGAACGCGCATTGTGCGACCAGGCCGCCCGGTCCAACACGTCGCGGTCATACGGCCCGAGCCTGCTGAACACCGGCGCATAGTGCGCGCGGACCGCCACGGAGACCGAATCCAGCTGCAGCACCTGGATCCGAGAGATCAACCGGCGCAGATGGGCGCGGCTGACCGCGGCGCTGGGCTTGGCTTCGCGAAACCCCTGGGCAGCGACGGCGATGCGGCGGGCCTGCGCCGCGGTGAGAGTGGCCACCCCGCCATCGTTCCTCACCCCACCGACAAGTTCCCTGCGCGTCGTCGCAAACGACTATGCCTGACGCCGGTAACTGTGGAACCGGTAGCGCAGTCCCGTCTTGCTGGTCCGCCACTCGCCGGCGGTGCCCACCCACGACTCGTCGAGCACCGGTGCCAGCACGTCACCCTCGGCGGGCGGCAGGTCGATGTCGATCTCGGTGACCTCACACCGGTCTGCAAACGCGAGCGCCTGCCCGTAGATCTGCGCCCCACCGATCACCCAGCCCCGGAAGACATCGCCCAGTTCGGTGACCACTTCTGCCCCGTCGGCCACGTAGTCCGGGTCGCGGGTGATGACGACATTGCGTCGGCCCGGCAGCGGTCGCACCTTGGCCGGCAACGATTCCCAGGTGAGCCTGCCCATCACCACGGTCTGACCGAGGGTTAGCTCCTTGAACCGAGCCTGGTCCTCGGGCAGCCGCCACGGGATGCCACCATCGCGTCCGATCACACCGGAGGTCGACTGTGCCCAGATGAGGCCGACACCCCCTGTCAACGTTCGGTCCTGCAAGCAGACCTCATACCGCGACAGGGGCTTTGATGGCCGGGTGGGGGTTGTAGTTCAAGATCGCGATGTCCTCATAGGTGTAGTCGAAAATCGAATCACGGGGCGCCAGAACAAGTTCCGGGTACGGCCTGGGATCGCGACTGAGTTGCAGCGCCACCTGGTCGACGTGGTTGTCGTAGATGTGGCAATCCCCGCCTGTCCAGACGAACTCGCCGACACCGAGGCCGGCCTGTGCGGCCATCATGTGCGTGAGCAACGCGTAGCTGGCGATGTTGAACGGCACCCCGAGAAACAAGTCGGCGCTGCGCTGATACAGCTGGCAGGACAGTTTGCCGTCGGCCACGTAGAACTGGAAGAACGCATGGCACGGCGGCAAGGCCATCTGCGGAATTTCGCCGACGTTCCAGGCCGACACGATGTTGCGGCGGGAGTCCGGGTCACGCTTGAGCATTTCCAGCGCATTGCTGATCTGGTCGATGTGCTCGCCCGACGGCGTCGGCCACGACCGCCACTGGACGCCATATATCGGACCGAGATCTCCTGTGTCACTGGCCCATTCATCCCAGATCGTGACCCCGTGTTCATGCAGCCAGCGCACATTGGAATCGCCGCGCAGGAACCACAACAGCTCGTAGATCACCGACTTGGTGTGCACCTTCTTGGTGGTGATCAGCGGGAAACCCGCACCGAGGTCATAGCGCATCTGATGCCCGAACAAGCTGCGAGTGCCGGTGCCGGTGCGATCGGATTTCGGCGTCCCCTGCTCGGTCACCAGGCGCAGCAGATCCTCGTAAGGCGTCTGGATGGGCACTCGCCCAGCTTACGTGCGGAGGCGAGGAGTAGAACAGAAGCCATGCCGATCATCAAGGACACCATCAGCACGCCCGACGGCACCTGCCCCGTCACCTTCGCGACGCCGGATGGCAGCGGGCCGTGGCCCGGGGTCGTCATGTACCCCGACGCCGGGGGCGCCCGCGACACATTCGACCAGATGGCGGCCCAACTTGCCGACGAGGGCTACGCCGTTCTTGTGCCCGACATGTACTACCGGGATGCCGGCTGGGCGCCGTTCGAGATGGCGACGGTGTTCAGCGACGAGGCCGAGCGGCAGCGGTTGTTCTCGATGATCGCCAAGGTCACTCCGGACATCATGGCGGCCGACGCGACGGCGTTGTTCGACTACCTGGAGGCCCGCCCCGACGTGGTCGAGAGCAAGTTCGGCACCACGGGGTACTGCATGGGCGGCCGGACGTCGTTGATTGTCGCCGGCCGGGTGCCGGAACGTGTTGCGGCGGCGATGTCCTTTCACGGCGGCGGGCTGGCCTCCGATGATCCGGGCAGTCCGCATCTGCTGGCCGACAAGATGCAGGCTGCGATCTATGTCGGTGGGGCGCAGAACGACGCCTCGTTCACGCCTGAGCATGCCAAGACGCTGGAGGAGGCTCTGACCGCCGCGGGCGTCGAGCACACCATCGAAATGTACGACGCCGCACACGGATTCGCGGTGCCGGACAATGCGCCGTACGATCCGGCGGCCGCGCAACAGCATTGGGACGCGATGGAGAGCTTCTTCGGGGCCAGGCTCGGCTGACCTGCTTCGAAAAGCTACTGATTGTCGTCGCGGTGCATGAACCTCCTGACCGCGCGGAGCACGCCCCTGCCGGCGTAGATGCCCGCCGCCACCGACACGATGATCATCGCGATGAACATGATCAGCCAGTTGGACCGGCTATGGCTGACGTTCCACCAGATGAAGGTGAACAGCAGCGCGCAGATGAACACCACGATGTCGCGCCAATTGCCCCGGTAGGACAACGCCGCCTCGCGAATCTCGCGGCTTCGTTCGCCGGCGGTGATCAACTCGTCGATGCGCTCATCGATGCTGGCCTTGAGCCGGGTCCGCCGCTCGGCGTCCTCTTCCGGTATCCGGGCCAGCAGGTCGAGATCCTTATTGATGAGGCCTCGTACATCCGGCCCCTTGATGTTGCCCGCGATCGCGCCGAGCATGGCACCGCCGGCAAGCGGTGCGGCACCTAGTGCGAGTTCGGCAATCCCCGGCATAACTCTCCTTCACTCATCAACGTGCACCCACAATCCATACGGACGCCCGGCGCCTTGGTCAAGCGCCGGGCAGCAACACGGTGCCGACGAAATGGCGCGGGCTGAGCCCGTCATCCCATCAATTGAGCAGCGATCGTCGCACCGAGTTCCCAGCATGCTTCCAGGTCATCCTTGCCCGGCTTACCCGTCACCACGACGTACTCGGCAGCCTTCACCCAGCCCAGCCCGGCGGTGATCCCGTCCACCGCCCGCGCGGCTCCCTCGGTGCCCTCGTTGCCGTGCAGCCACAGCCCGAACGGGCGCCCACGGGTCGAATCGAGCAGCTGGTAGTAGCTCTGGTCGAACGCATGCTTGAGGGCGCCGGAGATGTAGCCGAGGTTGGCCGGGGTGCCCAGTAGGTAGCCGTCGGCCTCCAACATCTCGACCGGCGAGACAGTCAGCGCCGGTCTACGCACCACCTCCACGCCCTCGATCTCGGGGGCGGTGGCCCCGGACACGACCGCCTCGAACATCTCCTGGCAGTGCGGCGACGGCGTGTGATGGACGATCAGAAGGGTGCTCATTGCGGGTCTTGCTCCTGCAGGCGTACGGCGGTGCGCATCGTTTCGCGGGCGCGGCTGCGGTCACCGGCATAGTCGTAGGCCCGGGCCAGCCGGTACCAACGCAGCCAGTTGTCGGGATCTTCTTCCAATTCGGCTTTGACGGTCGTGAACAACGCGTCAGCAGCGTCGCGTTCGATACGGCCGGACGGTCTGTGCGGCAACGCGCTGACGTCGAGTTCCATGTTCTGCTCCCGTGCCAGGCGGGCCAGGCGCTGATGCGCCAGGCCGGCGCGCAGGGTCGCGACCAGCACCCAGCCACCGATGATCGGAAAGGCCAGCAACGCTATTCCGAGCCCGACCGCCGCCGGCTCCCCGGACGTGATGAACACGAGTGCGGCGCGGCCCAGCATGAGGAAGTACCCGATCAGCGCCAGACACATGAAGCCGATCAGCAGCTGAATGCGCAGCGACCGCGCGCCGTCGCTCACGACAGGTCGAGCAGTGGCTCAATGCCGATGGTGAGCCCAGGCCGTTGGCTCACCTTCCGCACGGCCAGTAGCACTCCGGGCACGAATGACGACCGATCCAGGCTGTCGTGGCGAATGGTGAGGGTCTCCCCCTGAGTGCCGAAGAGCACTTCCTGATGGGCCACCAAGCCGGCCAGCCGTACCGAATGCACCGGAATACCGTCGACGTCGGCACCGCGGGCACCGTCCAGTCCGGTGCTGGTGGCATCCGGGTTGGGCGGCAACCCTTTTCGTGCTTCGGCGACAAGTTTCGCAGTGCGCGCCGCAGTACCCGACGGGGCGTCCGCCTTGTACGGATGGTGCAGTTCGATGATTTCGACGGACTCGAAATACCGTGCAGCCTGCTTGGCGAAATGCATTGACAGCACAGCACCGATCGCGAAGTTCGGCGCGATGAGCACCGCGGCGTCAGGCTTGCCCTTGAGCCAGGCCTCAACCTGCTCGATCCGTTCCCAAGTGAACCCGGTGGTTCCGACAACCGCATGAATGCCGTTGTCGATCAAGAACTTCAGGTTGTCCATCACCACATCCGGATGGGTGAAGTCGATGACCACCTCGGTCTGGGACTCCGTGAGCAGGCTGAGCGGATCGCCGGCATCGACCCCGGCTGACAGCGTCAAATCCTCAGCGGTTTCGACCGCCTGCACCATGGTCGCGCCGACTTTGCCCTTTGCTCCGAGAACACCAACTCGCATGGCTGGAGCCTACTGCGCGCGATCTCTCGGTCGTCGGAGCCCGGCCACGAACAATCTTCAGCCACTTTGGTCACTTGGGCCTCAAATCGGAAAGGATGTGGGCGTCGGCAGCCTCGGCGACGCCATCGGTGATGGCATCGCCGCAGTTGGCGACACAGGGAATGCCATCGGAGGACTAGCAAAGGACGCATGGGATGCGATCTTCTGAGCCGGCAGACGTGCGCCAAGGATTGAAGGGGGGAAGCGACGGTGTCCGCTTCTACTTCGCACTCGCGACGCTGACCACGATCGCCGTGGTCTCAGTCCTGTTCGGAATCGTTGTCGCACGAGCCGGCAACTTTACAGCGCTCAGGTACTGCCTGCTGTTCGCGCTGTTTATGGTTCTCGTGATTGCATACAGCGTCGTCGTTCGATACCGGCGTGTGGACCTTTCAGCGGCGGTCCGGACGGTGGAGCGGGATGGCATTCCGGGGACGGAGATTCGTTATTCGGCCTGGCATTTCACCATCCTGGTCGCGGTGATGGGATGTGGCGCAATCTTTTGCGGGATGGCAGCCATCGAGATATTCATCCACCAGGACGAGGGGTTTCCCGGTGGCGCAGTGCTGTTGGGCGCGCTGGGAGTCGTGTTCGCGTCGTTCGGAGCTGCAGTGATCTTCGGACGCATCCGCCGTGGTGGTATCACCCTGTCGAGTCAGGGAATTGTGCACCGCGGATGGAGCTTCGAGTCGCGACTGGACTGGCCGGCGATCGCGGGTGTAATGCTGGCATTTGTCGGCTACACAGGCTTACCCGTCATCCTGGTGGGCGGGCAGGCCAATGCCAATTGGGTGCGCCGGTACACGACTCGCTTCTGGCGCATCGATCGCCTCCCGAAAGTACCGATGATCCAATTCGAGTGCCGAAGATTCGATGCCGATCCCCACATCCTGTACGACTACGTGCGGGCCTACGTCGACAACCCAGAATTGCGCAGCGAACTCGGCACCGAAGCGGCACTCACCCGAGCTCGGCAATCACACCTCGCTGGCTGATGCCGAATCGTTTTGGGCGGATCAACCCCACGGATAACCCGCCGTGCGCAGCGTCCGGACCTCTACCGTAGGGGCATGCGTCTGCTGCCGATCGCGCTCGCCGTCCTCGCTCTCGCCGCGTGTTCGGACAACGCCGGCGCCGACGACAGCCCGAACGGCCGTAACTTCGTCTCGGTACAGGTCGAGGGCGATCAGATCCCGGGCGGCGGGCCGCTGACAGTCGGATTCGACGGCGGTCAGATCAGCACGTTTGCGGGGTGCAACCACGGATCCGGCACTGTCGACCTCGCCGAGGGCCGCGTCGTCACCCAACTGGCCAGCACGATGATGGCGTGCCCACCGCCGGTCGGCGACTCCGACCTGTGGGTGTCACGGTTCTTCGACGCACAGCCCTCGTGGTCTCTCGACGGTGACACCCTCACCCTGAAGACCGACACTGCGACCGTCACGCTGAAGGACAAGAAGGTGGTTCACCCCGACCGTCCGCTCACCGACACCACCTGGCAAGTGACCAGCCTGGTCTCCGCGCAGGCGGTCACGACATCGCAGGCGTTGGAGCAAGGCAAACCCACGCTGAAGATCGCCGCCGACGGCACCGTCACCGGCTCGACCGGATGCAACCAGATCACCGGTCGCGCAGTGGTGTCCGGCACGCCGGCCGTCATCGACTTCGGCCCGCTGGCCACCACACGCAGAGCCTGCCCGGATGGCCTCGGCGAGGTCGAACAGACCGTGCTGCGCGTCCTCGACGGCAAGGTGCAGTCTGCGATCGAAGGTGACGAGTTACGCCTGACCGGTGCCGACGGCAACGGGCTGATCCTGCGCGCCCAGTAGCTCGGGTGACTACAGGGGTGACGCCCCGCGCAGATGCTCGAAGATCAGCGACGTCTGCGTACCGGCGACATCGGCGTCGGCGTTGAGGTTCTCCACCACGAATGCCCGCAGATCCTCGGTGTCACGGGTGGCGACGTGCAGGATGAAATCGTCACCGCCCGCCAGAAAGTAGACGTCCATCACCTGTGGCCGCGTCCGGATGTGCGCGATGAAGCTGCGGATCTTGCCGCGTGCGTTCGACTGCAGGCTGACCGAGATCATCGCCTGCAGACCAAGACCCACGGCGGCCGGGTCGATATCGGTGTAGAAGCCACGGATCACCCCGATCTCCTGGAGTCGCCGAACCCGCCCGTGACACGTCGACGCGGCGATGCCCACCGAATCGGCAAGCGCGCTGTTGGAGATGCGGGCGTCGGCATGCAGCGCCAACAGGATGCGCCGGTCCACATCATCTAGGTCAGGTTGCCGAACATCCTTCGGCGGACGGCTCGCACGCGCTAGCGGTATTGACGTTTCTTCTGCCATTCCGCCAATCTAGCGAATCTTCATCATCGATATTGCTCAGAGTTCGAAGGTTCTTCACAATTGTTCTAGCACATCCACTCTGAAGGAGCGATCATGCTCGTCGGAATCCCGACCGAGATCAAGAACAACGAGTACCGCGTGGCCATCACCCCTGCGGGCGTTGCCGAGCTGACCCGTCGTGGCCACGACGTGATCATCCAGGCAGGTGCCGGCGACGGCTCAGCCATTTCCGACAACGACTACAAGGCCGCGGGTGCCGAGATCGTCACCACCGCCGACCAGGTTTGGGCCGACGCCGAGCTTCTGCTCAAAGTCAAAGAGCCGATCGAAGCCGAATACTCGCGCATGCGCCAGGGCCAGACTCTGTTCACCTACCTGCATCTCGCGGCCTCGAAGCCGTGCACCGACGCGCTGCTGGCTTCCGGCACCACCTCGATCGCTTACGAGACCGTGCAGACCGCCAACCCAGACGGATCAGCCGCGCTTCCTCTTTTGGCCCCGATGAGTGAGGTCGCCGGCCGACTCTCTGCGCAGGTCGGCTCCTACCACCTGATGCGCAGCCACGGTGGCCGCGGTGTGCTCATGGGCGGCGTGCCCGGTGTCGCTCCGGCCGAGGTGGTCGTGATCGGTGGCGGCACTGCGGGTTACAACGCTGCGCGGGTGGCTGCCGGAATGGGCGCCCACGTCACGGTGTTCGACCTCAATCTCAACACGCTGCGTCGCGTCGACGGTGAGTTCGGTGGGCGCATCGAGACTCGTTACTCATCGAGCCTGGAGCTCGAGGAAGCCGTCAAGCGTGCCGATCTGGTGATCGGTGCAGTCCTGGTTCCGGGTGCCAAGGCCCCGAAGCTGGTGACCAATTCGACTGTGGCCCACATGAAGTCGGGCGCTGTACTAGTGGATATCGCCATCGACCAGGGCGGCTGCTTCGAGGATTCCCGGCCGACGACGCATGACGATCCGACCTTCAAGGTCCACGACACGGTCTTCTACTGCGTTGCCAATATGCCCGGGGCCGTGCCGCGCACGTCGACCTTCGCGCTGACCAACGCCACCATGCCGTACGTGCTCAAGCTTGCCGATCAGGGTTGGCAGGCCGCATGCCGCGCCGACGCCGCACTGGCCAAGGGCCTGTCGACACACGAGGGCGGGTTGCTGTCCGAGCAGGTCGCCAGCGACTTGGGCATGCCGTTCACCGACCCAGCACCCTTCTTGGCGTAATCAGCCCCCCACCATCACAGACGTTGGCCATTGTTGACAGGTGTCAAGTATGGTGGCTGCCATGTTGCAGGAGCTGTTTGTGACCGTGCCGACCACCACCGCCGAGGCCCTTGAGGTGTTCGACGCCGCCGAGGCCGTCGAACCGGACTTCATGATCGGCACTTGGCACGGTGCCGAACTTCCCACCTGCCACCCGCTCGACGGGGTGCTGGTGGCCAGCGGGTGGTGGGGAAAGCAGTTCATCGACGCCGAGACCGTGCACCCACTGCTGTTCCCAGCGGCCGACGACGCGTCCCTGTGGGCGCTCAATCCCGCGCTGGCGTTCGGCGGTCTCGGGATCGTGACGAAGGTGCCGCTGCTGAAGAACCGTCCGATGGCCGGCCCGATCTCCACCATGCGGCCGGTACTGCAAGCCCGGGGCGCCAAAGCGAGGCTGCGCACCACCCGATACCGCGGCGTCGACACGGCCACGATGATCTACGACCAGCTGCCCATCAACGACGTGTTCCGCCGCTTGACCGACGACGCCGTGATCGGGGCGATGGACCTGCGCGGATCGGCCAAGCCCTACTTCTTCGTGCTGCGCCGCGACACCTCCATGCGGCTGGCCTAGCAGCCGCACGTACTCGAGCTGTTCACCGCGCATTCGGCCGACGGATCAAAAGCGATGCTTGGATCGAAAGAGCAAGCGTCACAAGTCATTTACCCGGATCCTAGGAGTCACCCGTGGTTAACCTGCCCGTCGCGCACCAGCCCC
The DNA here is from genome assembly GCF_053483975.1 of Mycolicibacterium sp. XJ870. NCBI lineage: Bacteria > Bacillati > Actinomycetota > Actinomycetes > Mycobacteriales > Mycobacteriaceae > Mycobacterium > Mycolicibacterium sp. XJ870. The sequence continues at coordinate 1,555,798 of NZ_JBEFTI010000001.1, read as the reverse complement.
GTCCGTTCCTGCCGGAACTCTCCGAGTTCTTCGCCGGGATCACGCCCTTCGCCAGCCTGCGGCCCATCTTCGAGCGCAACCTCATGCGTATCGAGGACGAGGCCACCGACGATCATTACGAGCTGCGCGCCGAGATTCCCGGTATCGACCCGGCCAACGACGTCCACATCACCGTGATCGAGGGGCAGCTCACCGTCAAGGCCGAGCGGGCCGAACGCACCGACGTCAGCTCGCGCTCCGAATTCTCCTACGGTTCGTTCGTGCGCACCGTGACACTGCCGGCCGAGGCCAACGAAGAAGAGATCACCGCCAGCTACGAACGCGGCATCCTGACGGTGCGGGTTCCGCTGACGCAAAACCCGTCCGGCGCACGGCAGATCGCAATCCAGAACGCCGAGAACCACGGTGCTGAGAATGCAACGGTCGAGAACGCCGCCGCCGATATCGACCCGGTCGAGTAGGTCAGAGTAGCGACGGCAGCACCAGTGCCGTCAGCTCGCCGATGAGCGGTCGCAGATTGGCGGCTTTCGGGTCGTCGGTCTGTGACCGCGTCATTATCGCCAACAACAGTCTTTCACCGCCCGGACCGTAGGCCATACCGACATCGTTGGTACTGCCGTAATCCCCGCTGCCAGTCTTGTCAGCGGTGGTCCAGCCGGCAGGCAGCCCGGCCCGCATGCTCGACGTCTGATTGGCGCGCATCCACTCCTGAAGTTGATTGCGCTGGGGCGGCAGGAGGGCGTCGCCTTCCAGGAGCGCCCGGTATCCGATTGCCAATGCCGCCGGCGTGCTGGTATCCCGGGGATCGCCGGGGATGGCCGAGTTCAACTCGATCTCCCAACGGTCGAGCCGGGTGCGCTCGTCGCCGACGCTGCGGGCGAACGCGGTGATGCCGGGAGGGCCGCCAATGGTCTTCAACAGCAGGTTGGCCGCCGTATTGTCGCTGCGCTGCAACGCCGCCTGGCACAACTCGCCGATCGTCATCTCACCGCCGGCCCGTGCTTCGGTCACCGGCGAATTCGCCACGATGGCGGCAGCGTCGACGAACACCCGCTGATCCAGCGAAAGCTCGCCGCGCCCCACCATCTGCAGCACCCGGCCCGCGGCATAGCCCTTGAACGTCGAGCACATGGCAAACATCTCGTCGGGACGGTGGGTGACCGTTCGAGGCGAATTGAGATTCGCTGCGTAGATACCGATCAGCGCATTGTGCCGCTGTTCCAGCTCGCTGATCTGATCGTCGACCGGCGCCGCGTGCGCCGGCGCGCTACTCAACCCGGCCACCGCCGCTGCCACCAGGGATCCGAACAGTACGTTGCGCCGCGAGAATTCGGTCATTGGACCGAGCGTACAGTCCCTCTCCCGGTACCTGCGTACGCGTGTCAGCCGACCAGAGCCCGAAGGCGCTGCGGTAGTGAACTTTTCGCTTGCTGGGGGCCGAGAACAGCCGCACCGTAGTCGCGGGTCAGAAGCTGGCGTGCAACGGCGTTGACCTCGTCGAGCGTGACGGCGTCGATCTGAGCCAACGTGTGCTCGATGGTCTTGTGCTCGCCGTAATTCAATTCGCTGCGGCCGATCCGGTGCATGCGCGACGCGGAATCCTCCAGGCCGAGCACCAGCCCACCCCGCAGCGAACCCTTCGCGATCCGGCACTCGTTCTCGGTGATGCCTTCCCGCGCAACGTCTTCCAGCACATCGATGGTTACCCGAACCACCTCGTCAAACCGCTCAGGCTGGCAGCCCGCGTAAATGGACAGCGCGCCACTGTCGGAGAAGGTGTCCACCGTCGAGTACACCGAGTAGGCCAATCCCCTGGCCTCCCGAATCTGTTGGAACAGTCGCGAACTCAGGCCGCCACCCAACGCGCTGTTGAGCACCGACAGCGCCCAGCGATGCTCCCAGTGCCGTCCAGGAGTACGCACGCCCAGCGACACATGGGTCTGCTCACCGTCCCGATCGATCGCAACCAACGACGGTCGGCCGGGCACCCGGCCCGACCCTTTGCGGGGCGCCATCGCGGCGCGTCCGGACACCAGCCGATTGCCGAAGTGGTGCCGCGCCAGCGCCACCACGTCGTCATGATCGACGTTGCCCGCCACGGCCAGCACCATGCGGTCGGGGGTGTAGCGCCGCATGTGGAACGAATGCAGTTGCGCGCGTGTCATCTCCGAGATCGACTCGATGCTGCCGATCACCGGCCGCCCGACCGGGTGATCGCCGAACATGGCCGTCAAGAACACGTCGCCCAGGGTGTCCTCGGGATCGTCGTCACGCATGGCGATCTCTTCGAGGACCACGTCGCGCTCCACCTCGACGTCATCGGCCGCGCACCGGCCACGCAGCACCACGTCCGCGACCAGATCGACGGCCAGTTCCAGATCAGTGTCCAGGACGTGCGCGTAGTAGCAGGTGTGCTCCCTGGCGGTGAACGCGTTCAGTTCACCGCCCACAGCGTCGACCGATTGAGCGATCTCCACTGCGGTGCGGTTAGGAGTGGCCTTGAACAGCAGGTGTTCCAGAAAGTGGGCGGCGCCCGCGACGCTTCGGCCCTCGTCGCGGGAGCCGACACCGACCCACACCCCGACCGATGCAGAATGCACCGACGGGATGAACTCGGTGACCACCCGCAGACCGCCGGGCAAAGTGGTCCGGCGGATGTGCGATGTCTCCAGTGTGGATGCCTCGGTTCGAGCCGACGTGTAGGCCGGCGTATCAGGCTTCGGCGGACGCAACATCGGCAGGCGCAGCAGTGTCCCCAGCGGCCTCGGTGGTGTTGTCGGCCTGCTCTGCCTGCTCCGCTTGCTCTTCTGCGACGAGCACGAGCGAGATCTTGCCGCGGTTGTCGATGTCGGCGATCTCCACGCGGAGCTTGTCGCCGACCTTCACCACGTCCTCGACCTTGTTGATGCGCTTGCCGCGACCCAACTTCGAGATGTGCACCAGACCGTCACGGCCCGGCAGCAGCGACACAAACGCACCGAAATCGGTTGTCTTGACCACGGTTCCGAGGAACCGCTCACCGATCTTGGGCAGCTGCGGATTAGCAATCGCATTGATCTTGTCGATCGCGGCCTGGGCGGCTTCGCCGTTGCTGGCGCCGACGAACACGGTGCCGTCGTCCTCGATGGAGATCGACGCGCCGGTCTCCTCGGTGATCGAGTTGATCATCTTGCCCTTGGGCCCGATCACCTCGCCGATCTTGTCGACCGGCACCTTGATGGTGGTGATCCGCGGTGCGTACGGGCTCATCTCGTCCGGAGCGTCGATGGCCTCGGCCATCACCTCCAGGATGGTGACCCGGGCGTCCTTGGCCTGGGCCAGCGCACCCGCAAGCACCTTGGACGGGATGCCGTCGAGCTTGGTGTCGAGCTGCAGCGCGGTGACGAAGTCCTTGGTGCCTGCGCACTTGAAGTCCATGTCACCGAATGCGTCCTCGGCACCGAGGATGTCGGTCAGGGTGACGAAGCGACGCTCGGTCTTGCCGTCAACTTCTACGTCGTCGGAGACCAGGCCCATGGCGATACCGGCAACCGGCGCCTTCAGCGGCACACCGGCGTTGAGCAGCGACAGGGTCGAGGCGCACACCGAACCCATGGAGGTTGAACCGTTGGAGCCCAACGCTTCCGACACCTGGCGGATCGCGTACGGGAACTCCTCGACGCTCGGCAGCACGGGCATGAGGGCCCGCTCGGCCAGTGCGCCGTGGCCGATTTCGCGACGCTTGGGCGAGCCGACGCGGCCGGTCTCACCGGTCGAGAACGGCGGGAAGTTGTAGTGGTGCATGTAGCGCTTGGAGGTTTCCGGCCCGAGCGAGTCGATCTGCTGAGCCATCTTGACCATGTCCAGCGTGGTGACACCCATGATCTGGGTCTCGCCGCGCTCGAACAGGGCGCTGCCGTGCGCCCGCGGGATGATGGCGACCTCCGCGCTCAACGCGCGAATATCGGTGACACCACGGCCGTCGATACGGAAGTGGTCGGTCAGGATGCGCTGACGCACCAGCTTCTTGGTCAGCGACCGGAACGCGGCGCCGATTTCCTTCTCGCGGCCGGCGTAGGTCTCGGAGAGACGCTCGAGCACCTCGACCTTGATCTCGTCGGTGCGGTCATTGCGCTCGTTCTTGCCGGCGATGGTCAGCGCCTTGGCGAGCTCGTCAGTCGCGACAGAGGAAACCGCGTAGTAGACGTCGTCCTGGTAATCGGGGAACACCGGGTAGTCGGCGGTCTCCTTGCCTGCGGACTCGGCGAGCGCCTGCTGTGCCTTGCACAGTTCGGCGATGAACGGCTTGGCGGCCTCAAGGCCCTCGGCCACGACGGCTTCGGTGGGCGCCTGGGCGCCGCCGGCGACGAGTTCGATGACCTTGTCGGTGGCCTCAGCCTCGACCATCATGATCGCGACATCACCGTCAGCGACCACACGACCGGCGACGACCATGTCGAACACGGCCTTTTCCAGCTGCTCGACGGTCGGGAAAGCGACCCATTGACCCTCGATCAGCGCGACGCGGACACCGCCGACGGGGCCGGAGAACGGCAGACCCGAGATCTGTGTCGACGCCGAGGCGGCGTTGATCGCCAGCACGTCGTAGAGATCCTTGGGATCCAGGCTCAGGATCGTGACCACGACCTGGATCTCGTTGCGCAGTCCGCTGACGAACGTCGGGCGCAGCGGGCGGTCGATGAGACGACACGTCAGGATCGCATCGGTGGAGGGCCGGCCCTCTCGCCGGAAGAACGACCCGGGGATGCGTCCGGCGGCGTACATCCGCTCTTCCACATCGATGGTCAGCGGGAAGAAGTCGAAATGGTCTTTAGGCGTCTTGCTGGCGGTGGTCGCGCTCAGCAGCATGGTCTCGTCGTCGAGGTAGGCGACGACCGAACCGGCGGCCTGCTGGGCAAGGCGTCCTGCCTCAAAACGGATGGTGCGGGTGCCAAAGCTCCCGTTATCGATGACGGCGGTGGTTTCGAACACGCCGTCTTCAAGTTCGACTGCAGACATTTAGTCCGAAGGCCTCTCTGATTTTTCATTCAGCTGTTTCGCGTCGTCACGCTCAGATATGCCACGGGCCTGGATACGGCTACGGCCGTCGATCGAAGCGGCCGGATATGCCCATTCCGGCATTCCCGGCAGCCACTACCGAAGACCGCCCGTCCAGGCGGGCCCTGATGTGACTCGCAGGAGCAGCGCCCGCGGGATCGCGGGTACCGCACCTCACGTTCAATCGGCCAGCAAGTATTCGTAGTGCGAACTCGAATCAACTTCGGCCATCGAACGCCCTCATGCTACACGGCAGCAACAGTCGGACCGCCAACGCGGCGCTGCTTAGGCCACGTCCTCCACACACACGGTGAACTGGCGTTCGTCGTACGCGTAGCCCACCCCGGTGGCGCATTGATCGGCGTTCGAGACGCCTTGCAGGATCTCCGTCGCCCGCTGCCGGTGCGGCGCATCGGAATCGGCGCAATCCACCCGGTACGGGTCGGTGTCGTTCTCCGGATCGATGCTCATGCAGCCGCCGACGACCCAGTCGATGTCCATGCAGACGGTTTCGGAGTCATCGTTGAACGGACTCGTCATCGAGTAGTACGAGTCCACGTCCATCGGACACTGGTCGCTGTCGCTGACCGTGGAGACCACTTTGAAGTTGGACTGCTTGCTACCGCACACCGCCTCAGTGGCTTCCGGACGCTCCAGCGTGCCGCCGATCTTGAGGCAGTCGCCAGCCTGCATGTCCGCGGCTGCCGCCGAGGAACATCCCGTCAAAATCCCAACAGCGAGTAACGCGGCGGCCCCCTGAATCAGGACCGCGGGCAGGGACGGCACTAAGGCCGCGTCAGCGACGCAGCCCGAGGCGCTCGATCAGCGAGCGGTAGCGCGCCACATCGACCTGCGCGACGTACTTGAGCAGGCGGCGACGACGGCCGACCAGCAGCAGCAGACCGCGGCGCGAGTGGTGGTCGTGCTTGTGCTCCTTGAGGTGCTCGGTCAGGTCCGAGATCCGCTTGGTCAGCAGGGCGACCTGCGCCTCCGGCGAACCGGTATCGGTGTCATGCAGGCCGTAGGAGCCCAGGATCTCTTTTTTCTGCTCGGCTGTAAGCGCCACGAAGTAACTCCATCATTTTCAGTCCCGCGAACACATTCTCGGCACAGCCACCGCGGACTGCAGCATGCGCCGGATCGCCCAGAAGTTTAGCAGTGACCTACTGCGCAGCAAGAATCGTGCGAGCGCGGTCGGTATCGGCTTCCATCGCCACCACCAGATCCTTGACCATGTCGAACTTCTCCTGGCCGCGGATGCGGGCCACGAAATCGACCGCGACGTGCTGGCCGTACAGGTCGGCATTGGTGTCGAGGACAAACGCCTCGACGGTGCGGGTGCGACCCGAAAAAGTCGGGTTCGTGCCCACCGATACCGCGGCCTGATAGCGCTCGCCGGGAATCACCGTGCCCATCACCGGGCCGTGGCCCAGCACGGTGAACCACGCCGCGTACACGCCGTCGGCCGGAATCGCCGAATACATCGGCGGCGCCACATTGGCGGTGGGAAAGCCCAGCACCCTGCCGCGACCGTCGCCCCGCACCACCACGCCCTCGACGCGGTGCGGGCGACCCAATGCCTCGGCTGCCGCCACCACATCCCCGGCGTCGACGCACGAGCGGATGTAGGTGGACGAGAACGTGACGGTTTCGTCGCGATGGTGTTCAGAAACCAGCGACATGCCCTCGACCGCGAACCCGAACCGCTCCCCTGCCTTGCGCAGCATGGTCACGTTTCCCGCCGCCTTCTTGCCGAAGGTGAAGTTCTCCCCCACCACGACCTCGACGACATGCAGGTTCTCCACCAGCAGTTCGTGGATGTAGCGCTCAGGGGTGAGCTTCATGAAGTCGGAGGTGAACGGCATCACCAGGAACACGTCGACGCCCAGTTCCTCGACCAGCTCGGCCCGCCGGGTCAGCGTCGTCAGCTGTGCCGGATGACTACCTGGGAACACCACTTCCATCGGATGTGGGTCGAAGGTCATCAGCACCACCGGTACCCCGCGCGACCTGCCCGCTTTCACCGCGTGGCTGATCAGCTCGGCATGTCCACGGTGAACACCGTCGAACACCCCAATGGTGACAACACACCTGCCCCAGTCCGTGGGGATCTCGTCCTGCCCACGCCAGCGCTGCACAGCAGCTAGCCTACGACCCAGCCGCGCCGTGGTCTGCTCTAGATCCCCAGATCAGGTGATGATTGCCTAAACTTCCTTACTGTGAGTCCAGACGGTAACCATCGCGACCTCTCGACGGTTGCCCAGGACTATTTGAAAGTCATCTGGACAGCCCAGGAATGGTCGCGAGAGAAGGTCAGCACCAAACTGCTGGCCGAGCGGATCGGCGTGTCGGCGTCCACCGCGTCCGAATCCATCCGCAAACTCGCCGATCAGGGCCTGGTGCACCACGAGAAGTACGGTGCGGTGACTCTGACCGACTCCGGCCGGGGCGCCGCGCTGGCGATGGTGCGCCGGCACCGGCTGATGGAAACGTTCCTGGTGTCCGAGCTCGGCTACAGCTGGGACGAGGTGCACGACGAGGCCGAGATCCTCGAGCACGCCGTGTCCGACCGGATGCTCGACGCCATCGACGCGAAACTGGGCCATCCAACCCGCGATCCGCATGGCGATCCCATTCCGGCCGCCGACGGACAGGTGCCGACGCCGCCTGCCCGCCAGTTGTCAGTCTGCGAGGACGGCGACTTCGGCACCGTCGCGCGGATCTCCGATGCCGACCCGGAGATGCTGCGCTATTTCGACAGTGTGGGCATCAGTCTGGATTCACGCTTGCGGGTGCTGGCCCGGCGCGACTTCGCCGGCATGATCTCGGTGTCCGTCGAGGCGCCTGAGGGTTCCCCCGTGTCAGCGAGCACGGTCGAACTGGGAAACCCTGCCGCAGAGGCAATCTGGGTGGTTGCCTGACTCCAACCCGCGCGAGCAGACGCAGAGGTTTGCCCGCCTGGTCAGCGACAAATCGAGAATCTCCGAAAAGCGTTGCTGGCATGAGGCAACTCAAGTAGTATCGAACATGTGTTCGAGTTGCTCGATCGGTCGATGCTCAGTGATTTCACTGACGCCGCACTGATCGACGCCCTCGCTCACCGCACCCGCACCGAAGCCGCCGCGGCCGCTCAACGCCTGGCCCTCATCGCCGAAATCGTGTCCCGCCACTGTGACGACGAAGACCACACCTCAGCCCTGCAGGTGATCGACGGCTGGGAATGCGCAACCGCGGCAGTCAGCGCCACCTGCAACCTGACCCGCGGCGCCGCCTCGGCCCAGATGTGCATCGCCCAAGCGTTACGCGAACGACTTCCCAAAGTCGCGGCCGTGTTCGCCCGCGGCGAGATCTCGGCGAAAGTCATCTCGACCATCACCTGGCGCACCCACCTCATCGTCGACGACGACGCATTGGCCTTGATCGACACCGCCCTGGCCGGCGCCGCCACCACCTACGGGGCGCTCTCGGTGACCAAAGCCGAGCACGCCATCGACGTGTGGGTCGAGAAATTCGACCCCGCCGCCGTGCGCAAAACCCGCACCGCCGCCCGCGAACGCGACATCCACTTCGGTGACGCCGACGACCCCAACGGCACCGTCTCGGTCTGGGGCCGCCTGCTGGCCACCGACGCAGAGCTGCTCAAAAAGCTGCTCAACACCATGGCCCGCGGAGTCTGCGACAACGACCCACGCACCATGGGCCAACGCCGCTCCGACGCACTCGGCGCCATCGGCGCCGGCGCCGACCACCTCACCTGCCAATGCGGCAACCCCGACTGCCAGGCCACCGGCATCGACCCCCGCTCCCGCGCCGTGGTGATCCACCTCCTCGCACAGACACTGCCCGAAGCGGCCACCGCCACCCCCGACCACGACAGCGGCGACGCCAAAGGGGACGCCGGCGACAGCAACGGCGCCCACATCGACACCGATACCGACACCGACACACCGGCTGCCGATGCACAGGCTGCCGACACGCAGGCACCCGCACCTTCCGACGCGCAGCCCGTCGCGCAGTCCACCAAAACCAAGCCTGCGGCCACCGCGCCGCGGGATCCGCGGATCCACGGTGAATGCGGCCACGATCTCGACGCCGACCGGGTGCCCGCCGTGTGCGGTGGCCCGGCCGTCATCCTCGGCGGCGGGATCGTGCCCGCCCCACTGCTCGCCGAACTCATCGCCACCGGCGCCACCGTCAAATACCTCAGCACCCCAGGCGACCTCGACGACCAGACCGGCTACCGGCCCTCCACGAAACTGGCCACGTACGTCCGGATGCGCGACATGCGGTGCATGTTCCCCGGCTGCGGAGTCTCAGCCGACTATTGCGACCTCGACCACAGCACCCCATGGCCGGCCGGTGCCACCCACCCCGGCAACCTCGGCGCCAAATGCCGAAATCACCACCTAGTAAAGACTTTTGAGACCGGCGAGGACGGCTGGACCGACCTTCAACATCCCGACGGCAGCCACACCTGGACCGCACCCACCGGCCACACCTACCACACCACACCCTTCAGCCAGATCCTCTTCCCCGGCTGGACCACCCAAACCCCACCCCCACCAACAAAACGCACACCGACACCAACCACCGACCGGAACCACAACATGCCGGTCCGCAATCGCACACGCCAACAAACCCGCAGACAACGCATCAACGCCGAACGCCGACTCAACATCGAACTGAACAAACCCCCGCCGTACTAGCACGCAGTGAACGTCACGTGCCGGCCATGCATGCGCGCCCGGGTATTACAACGTTGCCGGCCGCAGCACGACCACGTTCTTGGTGCGGGCCTGACCGTCCTGCAATAGGGCGATGACCTGTCCGTCGGGTGCCGTGGCCGCATACACGCCGGCGATGCCCGCCGGTGTGAGCGGTCGGCCGTGTCTGGTGTCCTCGGTTTCGGCATCCGACAGATCACGGCGCGGAAACGCCAACAGGCAGGCCTGGTCCAGTGAATAACTCAGCCGGGCGTGCTCGGTGAGTTCGTCAAGTGTGCGGGCCTCGTCCAGACCGTAGCGACCGACCCTGGTGCGCCGCAGCGCCGTGAGATGCCCGCCCACGCCCAGCGCCGCACCCGCGTCGCGGGCCAGCGCCCGGATGTAGGTGCCTGACGAACAGTCCACCTCGACGTCCACGTCGACGAAGTCGCCGGCCCGTCGGACGGCGTGCAGCTCGAACCGGTCGATGCGCACCGGACGCGCCGCAAGCTCGACCGTCTGCCCTTCACGGGCCAACTTGTAGGCGCGTTGTCCGCCGACCTTGATCGCGCTCACGGCCGAGGGGACCTGGGAGATGTCGCCCCGCAGTGCGGCAACCGCCGCCTCGATCTGTTCATCGGTCACCGAAGCGGCCGAAACATCTTGCAATGCTTCGCCTTCGGCGTCGTCAGTCGTGGTGGTGCGGCCAAGTCGGATCGTCGCGGCATAGGACTTGTCCGTCGCGGTGAGTAATCCCAGGATCTTGGTGGCCCGCTCGATGCCGATCACCAGCACACCGGTGGCCATGGGGTCCAGGGTGCCCGCGTGCCCGACCTTGCGGGTACCGAACAGCCGCCGGCATCGACCCACCACATCATGGCTGGTCATGCCGGCCGGTTTGTCGACGATGACCAAGCCCGCTTCAGGGAGGGCGCTCACAGCACAATCGCCGTCAACGTCACGCCATCTCGCACCGACCAGCGTCCCTCAAGTGCGGTCAGCGGCGGTCCGTGTTCTGCGGCCGGATCGATGAGGATCTGGGACCGGAAGGCGCCCGCAGCGCCGGAATCATCCACTCCGAAGGTGATGTGGGCGTCCTCGAAACCGAGCCAGCGATGTGTCAGCGGATACCACGCTTTGTAGGTTGCCTCTTTGGCGCAGAATAAGATTCGGTCCCAATGCAGCTCACCGGGCAGGCCGCCGAGCTCCTTGCGTTCGACCGGCAGGCTGATCGCGTTGAGTACCCCGTCGGGCAGCACGTCATGGGGTTCGGCGTCGATCCCGATCGAGCGGACGTCGGTGGCCCGGCCGACGACTGCGCCGCGGAAACCCTGACAGTGGGTCAGGCTGCCCACCACCCCGTCGGGCCAGCACGGTTCGCCCTTGTCCCCCTTGAGAATCGGGACCGGACCGATGCCCAACTCCCCCAGCGCCTGGCGCGCGCAGTACCGCACGGTGACGAACTCGTTGCGGCGCTTGGCCACCGAGCGGGCGACCAGCGGCTCCTCTTCCGGCAGCGGCGTCAAACCCGGTGGGTCGTCGTACAGTTCGGCGGAGGAGACCAGGCCCGGCAGCACCTGGCCCAGAAGCGTGCCCGTCATGATCGTCGGGCCTTGATCCGGTCCTGCATCTCCTTGGCGTTGGCACGCATCTCCGGGGTGATCTCGAAGTGGCCGCCGAATTCGTTCAAGTAGCCGGGCGCATACTTCGGGTCCGGGAGGATCTGGCGGAGCCACCGATACGGCTTGCGACGGCGCCACTCTCGCGGATAACCGACCGATACTTCTTCGAAGCGCACGTCGTCGTACCACGTGGTGCGAGGAATGTGCAGGTGTCCGTACACCGAGCAGATGGCGTTGTAACGGGTGTGCCAGTCCGCGGTTGCGGTGGTTCCGCACCACAGCGAGAACTCCGGGTAGAACATCGCGTCGCAAGGTTCCCGGACCAAGGGGAAATGGTTGACCAGAACCGTCGGTGTCATCCAGTCGAGATCTTCGAGCCGTTTGCGGGTCTGGGTCACGCGGTCGCGGCACCAGGCGTCGCGGGTGGCGTACGGCTCACAGGACAGTAGGAACTCGTCGGTGCCGACCACGTTGCGCTCCCTGGCGATGGCCAGCCCCTCGGCCTTCGTTGTGGCGCCCGCGGGCAGATAGCTGTAGTCGTACAGCAGGAACATCGGGACGATCGTGGCCGGACCGCCCTGCTCGGTCCACACCGGGAACGGGTGTTCCGGGGTGACGACGCCCATCTGATCGCACATGTCGACGAGGTAGTCGTAGCGGGCCCGCCCGAAGATCTGCATCGGATCCTTGTTGGTGGTCCACAGTTCGTGGTTGCCGGGCACCCAGATGACCTTCGCGAAGCGCTTCCGTAACAGGTCCAGCGCCCAGCGGATTTCGTCGGTGCGCTCACCGACGTCGCCCGCGACGATCAGCCAGTCATCCGGCGACGCCGGATACAGCGATTCCGTCACCGGCTTGTTTCCGGTGTGCCCGGTATGCAGATCGCTGACCGCCCACAGGACCGGCTGCCGGTCCCTGGACTCCTGGTCCGTCACCACAGCTGCACCACAATTGCGTCAACCACAGCAGACCAGCCTAATCGCGCACGGCGCTGCCACCGGCCTCGCAACTAGAACATGTTCTCGTTTATGGTCGAGTCAGCGGTGGCTGACCGCTACACTCCCCGCAAGCCGGGGATGATTTCTCACCGAGTCTGCTAGGGGGTTGGATGGCCGCCAGAGTGCGCCTGCTGTCCGCATTGTCAGCGCTGGTTGCCGCGGTGATCCTGGTTTGGCAGGCAGGTCCGCAGGCGGGACCCGGCACCGGTGTGCTGAGTCTCGACGCGACCGACCTGCCGATGACCAACGTCTCCACCACCATCAAATGGCCGGTGATCGAAACCACAGATCCCTCGCCGTTCGATCCGTGCCGGGACATCCCGCTCGACGTGGTCCAGCGGATCGGGTTGGCACACACACCGCCGACGCCCGAGGACAGCCTGCGCTGCAAGTACGACGCAGGTAACTACCAGATGGCGATAGAAGCGTTCGTCTGGCGCACCTATGAGGAGACGCTTCCGCCCGACGCGCTCGAGCTCGACATCGACGGTCACCGGGCCGCGCAATTCTGGATCATGAAGCCCACCGACTGGAACGACCGCTGGTGGATCACCTGCATGGTGGCGTTCAAGACCAGTTACGGCGTGATCCAGCAGTCGCTGTTCTACTCGCCGGTGTACTCAGAACCCGACCCCGACTGCCTGCAGGTCAACATGCAGCGGGCCCATGAGCTGGCCCCGTACTACAAATTCTGATTTGTAATCTGGTGCGGTGACCCCCAGACTCCGCCGGTTCACCGACCAGGCCGTCAGCCGTCTGCTCGGACTCCCGCCGCACACAATCGGCTACACCGTGCAGCACAGGCTGCGCGTCCCGATGCGCGACGGAGTCGAGCTGGTGGCCGACCACTATGCGCCGGAAACCGATCATCCCGCGGGAACCCTGCTGGTGCGCGGACCGTACGGTCGGCGGCTGCCGTTCTCGACCTTGTTCGCCGAGGTGTACGCCGCCCGCGGCTACCACGTGGTGCTACAGAGCGTGCGCGGAACGTTCGGCTCGGGCGGCGAGTTCACCCCGATGGTCCACGAGATGGACGACGGAGCCGACACGGTCGCCTGGCTGCGCGCCCAGCCGTGGTTCACGGGCTCCTTCGCCACCGTGGGACTGTCGTACCTCGGATTCACCCAGTGGGCGCTCCTGACCGATCCGCCACCGGAGATGAAGGCAGCCGTCATCACGGTCGGCCCGCACGATTTCAGTGCGTCGGCCTGGGGCACCGGCTCGTTCACGCTCAACGATTTTCTCGGCTGGAGCGCGATGGTGGCCCGGCAGGAGGAACCGGGCGTGTTGGCGGCCCTCAAGCGGGAAATGCGATCGTCCGCCGAGCTCGCCCGGGCCACCAGTGGGCTGCCGATGGGGGCGGCCGGCCGTCAACTGCTCGGCAGCGGTGCACCGTGGTACGAATCCTGGCTGGAGCATCCCGAGCGCGACGACCCGTTCTGGGACAGGCTGCGCTTCGACAAGGCGCTCGAGCACGTCGAGGTGCCGATCCTGCTGCTCAGCGGATGGCAGGATCTGTTTCTCGACCAGACATTGCAGCAGTATGCCCAGCTGCGCCGCCGCGACGTGCCCGTCGCGCTGACCGTCGGGTCATGGACACACGGCCAGCTGATGACCAGGGGTGTATCGACGGTGATCCGCGAATCGCTGGACTGGCTGGACACGCATCTGGCCGGCCGCGGTGACAAGCGCCGCAGTCCCGTGCGGATTCATGTCAACGACGACGGCTGGGTCGAGCTGCCGGACTGGCCGCCGGTGATGCCTGAGTACGAGCTGTTCCTCCAGCCCACCGGGCGGCTGGCGGACACCCCGCCGTCGCCGACAGGGCCTGCGTCGTCCTTCACCTACCACCCGGCCCGGCCGACTCCGACGATCGGCGGCCGGATGCTGGCCCGGGAAGGCGGGTACCGCGACGACGCCCCGCTGGCGTGCCGTCCCGACGTGGTGACCTTCACCGGCGATGCACTGCCCGCCGACCTGTACGTCGTCGGTACGCCGGTGGTTGAACTGGCGCACAGCTGCGACAACCCGCACAACGATGTGTTCGTCCGCATCAGCGAGGTGGACGCCAAGGGCCGATCCCGCAACGTCACCGATGCCTTCCGCAGACGCACCGAGCCGTCCGGAACCATCCGGCTCGAACTGGACGCCGTGGCACATCGGTTCGCAGCTGGATCGCGCATCCGGCTGGTGGTTGCCGGCGGCTCGCATCCGCGGTTCGCGCGGAATCTGGGCACCGGCGAACCCGCGATCTCCGGATCGCGGTTGGTACCGGCCACTCACACCGTGCATCACGGCGACGGCGGGGTGTCACGGGTGGTGCTGCCCGCCGGGCCGCGCCCACCGTCAGGCGACTGAGCGCCGCACCCGATCGGCGATGTCCCGCAGCGTCGCGTCATCGTGCACGGGTGGGCCCCACTCCGCCTGCACGGGCAGGTCGACCCAACTCTTGCACCCCGCGTACGCGGGCATGCGCGTCAGCCGGATCGGCTCCGCCAACGGACTGACCTGCACCACCAGGACCGTCAACCGGTGTTTGGGCCGGAAATCCAACCGGTCGGCCTGCACTGATTCGGCGGTCCAGATGTGCAACGGCGCCAGCTTGTCGATCGCTTCGGGCCGGTTGACCTCCACTGCGGCAACAACTTTCGCCCCGGCCCGGATTGTCACCGCGTCCTCGGTGCTGTCGGCAGCAGCGGCGCCTAGCAGGTCGCTGTGTTCAGGGCGTACCCGCTCGGCGTGGCTGTGCGCGACGGTCGGGAACAGCAGGAAACTGGTCGCATTCACGGCGAACCGCTTCTCGTGGATGCCGCCCTTACGCAACAGCACGGTCTGACGGCCGTCGAGCAACGCATACACCGCCGCGCTCCACTCCTTGAGCGCGGTTTGTGTCACTGCTGTGCAGCCAGCCGGGCGCGGACCTCCGGACGGCGCAACGGTGGAACCGTTTTCGGCGGTTGACGCCGCGGCGCCAAACTGGCCAGCAATCTGGTCGTGGTGGCGGTGACCTCGGCGACAGCCGCCTCGAATGCGTCCACGTTGGCCCCGGTCGGCCGCGTCATGCCGCTGACCTTGCGGACGTACTGACGGGCCGCGGCCTCGATCTCTTCGTCAGTTGCGGCGGGCTCAAGCCCACGCAATTCGGTGATGTTCCGGCACATGGAACCAACGATAGGCGCGTTCGGTGCGGCGGATACGGTGAGCGCATGACCGTCTTGCTCATCGACACCACCGACCGGGTCCGCACGCTGACCCTGAACCGGCCGCAGTCCCGCAATGCGCTGTCGGCGGAGCTTCGTACCGCCTTCTACGGCGCGCTACGCGCCGCACAGGCCGACGATGGTGTCGACGTCGTGATCTTGACGGGCGCTGACCCGGTGTTTTGCGCGGGGCTGGACCTCAAAGAGTTGGGAGACACCACCGAGCTGCCCGACATCTCGCCGAAGTGGCCGGCGATGACCAAACCGGTGATCGGGGCCATCAACGGCGCCGCGGTGACCGGCGGGCTCGAATTGGCGCTCTACTGCGACATCCTGATCGCCTCCGAGCAGGCCCGGTTCGCCGATACCCACGCCCGAGTGGGCCTGCTGCCGACCTGGGGGCTCAGTGTGCGGCTGCCGCAGAAGGTGGGCGTGGGCCTGGCCCGGCGGATGAGCCTTACCGGCGACTACCTCTCGGCGGCCGACGCGTTACGTGCCGGACTGGTCACCGAAGTCGTCGCGCATGACGAGCTTCTGCCCACCGCGCGCCGGGTGGCCGCCTCCATCGTCGGCAACAACCAGGCCGCGGTGCAGGCCCTGCTCGCCTCCTATCACCGCATCGACGGAGCCCAGACCAACGAGGGGCTGTGGATCGAGGCGGCGTCGGCCCGGGAGTGGATGAGCAGGGCGACGGGCGACGACATCGCCGCCAACCGCGACGCGGTGCTGCAGCGGGGACGCGCCCAGGTGCGTTAATCCAGCGCCGGAGCCACCAGGTCGCGATAACGCTGCTTCATGGTTTCGATGACGGTGTGTCCGTCTGTAGCCCAGACCTTTTCGTTGAAGATCTCGACCTCGATGTCGCCACTGTATCCGGCGGCCTGTACGAGCGCCGAGATCGCGCCGAAGTCGATCACGCCGTCACCCATCATGCCGCGCGATACGAGCGGGTCGGCTGCCATGGGCACCAGCCAGTCACACACCTGGTAGGCGCTGATCCGGCCCTGAGCCCCGGCTGCGGCGATGCCCGCCGCCAGGCCCGGATCCCACCACACGTGGAAGGTGTCGACGACGACACCGACCGCCGTGGCCGGATACGGCTCCGCCAGCGCGAGTGCCTGCCCGAGCGTGGAGATCACCGCCCGGTCCGCACAGAACACGGGGTGCAGCGGTTCCAGCGCCAATCGGACGTCGTGTTCGACGGCGTAGGGCACCAGTTCGTCGAGTCGCTCGGCCACCCGCTGCCGCGCCGCAGGAAGATCGCGGTCCGGGATGCCGCCCACCACCAGAACCAGTTCTCGCGTGCCGAGGGTGGCCGCCTCTTCAATTGCACGCCGATTGTCGTCCAGGGCGGCGGCGCCGTCGGGCTCGGTCAGAAACCCGCCTCGACACAGGCTGGATACTCGAAGCCCGTTGTCACGCACCAATTTCGCTGCGGTATCCAGGCCGGCTTCGGCCACCCGGTCGCGCCACAGTCCAATCGATTCCAACCCGGCCGCGGCAGTGGCGTCCGCGGCCTGATGCAGGGTGAAACCTTTGGTGGTCATCGTGTTGAGAGACAGACGCCGGTAGTCGTCGGTCATGCCGGAACCCCGTTCATCTCGAGGAAGGCCTGCATCCGGCGGGCGGCCAGGGCGGGGTCGGTCAGCAGGCCGGCCCGGTCGGCCAGTCTGAACAGTTCGGACAGGTGCATGACCGACCGTCCGCTCGCCAACCCCCCGACCATCGCGAACCCTTGCTGATGACCGTTGAGCCAGGACAGGAAGGCGATTCCGGTTTTGTAGTAGTAGGTCGGCGCGGTGAAGATGTGGCGACCGAGTGCACGGGTGGATTCCAAGATCGTTGTGGCGCCTTGGACATTGCCGCCATCGAGTTCCTGCAGCGCGGTCGAGGCCGCCGGGTAGATGGCAGCGAAAATGCCGAGCAGGGCATCGGAATGGCCCAGATCGTCCCCGATGATCAACTCCGGATAGTTGAAGTCGTCACCGGTGTAGAGCCGCACCCCGGCCGGCAGTGCCCGGCGCAGTGCCACCTCGTGGGCGGCATCGAGCAACGAGACCTTCACACCGTCGACTCTGTCGG
Source organism: Mycolicibacterium sp. XJ870 (assembly GCF_053483975.1). Classification (NCBI taxonomy): domain Bacteria; kingdom Bacillati; phylum Actinomycetota; class Actinomycetes; order Mycobacteriales; family Mycobacteriaceae; genus Mycobacterium; species Mycolicibacterium sp. XJ870. The sequence continues at coordinate 1,538,156 of NZ_JBEFTI010000001.1, read as the reverse complement.
CGTTGGCCCCGATCAATTCCAGGAAGACCTTTGTCGCAGAATTAATTTCGCCAGATCCCCAGTAACCCCGCAGCGCCGGGTCGAACATCTCCCCCAACCAGTGCAGGATCACCGGCTGATCCGCCTCAGACAACACGGCGTTGTACACCGTCAGATAATCGGCTGGAGACTGCGCCACCCGCGCCAATGCCCGGGAGGCCATCAGGATCACCTGGGCTCCGGCGCCGCGGACCACCTCTATCTGTTCGCGGTAGGCGTCGACGATCGCCGTCAATCCGCGGGCACCGGACGGAACATCCTCGGGCACAAGCTGATCCGTTCCAGCCCCGCACGCCAGGCGACCACCGACCGCTGCGGCCTCCCGACCGCTGCGCCGGATCAGCTCACAGGTGGCTGCCCAGTCCAGTCCCATCCCCCGCTGGGCCGTGTCCATCGCGTCGGCGACCCCGAGCCCATAGGACCAGAGCTCGCGGCGGTAGGCCAGGGTGGCGTCCCAGTCGAGGTCGGCAGGAGCACCCGGGGTGTTGTCGGCCAGCGAACGCGGCACGACATGGGCGGCGGCATAGGCGATCCGCGACGTGATCGGTTGCTCGGGCCTGCGCCACCGACCGGGCTCACTGAGTTCGAAGCGGCGCAGCGCGCCATCGGTCGGCAGCGATATCGCGATGCCGGTTTGCGTCACGGTCACAGCACGATCTCCGGGACGTCGATCCGCCGGCCCTCGGTCGAGCTCTGCAGGCCGAGTGCGGCCAATTGCACGCCCCGAGCCGCGGACAGCAGGCCGTAGCGGTGTGGCCGACCGGCCAGCACGTCGCGCAGGTATTCCTCCCACTGCAGCTTGAACCCGTTGTCCAGGTCGGCATTGGCCGGCACTTCGAGCCACTGGTCCCGGAACGGTTCGGTGACCGGAAGGTCCGGATTCCACACCGGTTTCGGAGTGTGTGAACGGTGCTGGGCCACGCAGCGACGCAGTCCCGCGACCGCAGACCCGTGGGTGCCGTCGACCTGGAACTCGACGAGCTCGTCGCGGTACACCCGCACCGCCCAGGACGAATTGATCTGGGCGACAATGCCGCCGGCCAACTCGAAAATGCCGTAGGCGGCGTCGTCGGCGGTGGCTTGATACGGCTCATGAGCTTCGTCCCAGCGCGTGGGGATGTGGGTGGCCACCTTCGCGGTCACGGACTCGACCTTGCCGAGGATGTTCTCCAGCACATAATTCCAGTGGCAGAACATGTCGACCGTGATGCCGCCGCCGTCCTCGGCGCGGTAGTTCCAGCTGGGCCGCTGGGCAGGCTGGCCGTCGCCCTCGAACACCCAGTAGCCGAACTCGCCGCGCAGCGAAAGGATCCGGCCGAAGAACCCCTCGTCCACCAGACGACGCAACTTCACCAGACCCGGCAGGTACAACTTGTCGTGCACCACTCCGGCGGTGATCTGCGCGTTCTGCGCCATTCGCGCCAATTCCACTGCTTCCGTGAGCGTCTCGGCGGTCGGCTTCTCGGTGTACACATGCTTGCCCGCCTTGATCGCCGCGGTCAGCGCTTCGACCCGCCGCGAGGTCACCTGTGCGTCGAAATACACGTCGACGGTCGGATCGGCGATCACCGACGCGACATCGGTGGTCCAGTGTTCGATACCGTGTTCGGCCGCCATGTCGGCGAGCTTGTCCGCGCTGCGGCCGACCAGGATCGGCTCGACCGCCACCCGGCTGCCGTCTTCGAGCATGAGGCCTTCGTCGCGCAGCGGCAGGATGGAGCGAACGAGATGCTGGCGATACCCCATGCGGCCGGTGACGCCGTTCATGGCTATGCGCAGGGTGCGGCGTGACGTGCCGGTGGATGTACTCATCGAAGAGATGCCTTATCTGACAGGCCGGTGAACACCGGCAGTGCGGTCGTTTGACCTGCATCGCTCAAGACGCCACAACAAGCCGTCTGCGATGTCAGCACTTCGGAATGCGCTTTCCACGGTAAGCTCATGCGACGATCCGGTCAACCCCGGGGTACCAATGCAGCACGAGGCGGGAGCACGCAGATGGCAGCGGTGAGACTGCAGGACGTAGCCGCCCGAGCTGGGGTTTCGCTGGCTACGGCGTCGCGCGTGATCAATGGGTCGAGCCGGATCCCGGGTGAGAACGTCGCCGACCGGGTGCGCACGGCCGCCCGCGAACTCGGATACGTGCCCAATGCCCAGGCCCAGGCCCTGGCACGGGCGTCGACCGGCCTGCTGGGCCTGATCGTCCACGACATCGCCGACCCGTACTTCTCATCGATCGCACGCGGCGTGCAGACCGCCGCCCGGACGGCACGCAAGCAGGTGCTGCTGGCCAGCACCGACCGCGACTTCGACATCGAACGCGAATCGGTCAGCACGTTCATCGCACACCGGGCCGACGCGATTGTGCTGGCCGGCTCCCGCCAGAGCGGTGACCTCGACCGCGAACTGGAAGACGAGTTCGGCCACTACCGCGCCAACGGCGGCCGGGTGGTCGTCGTCGGCCAGCCCTTGGCCTTCGGCGGCGCGGTCGAACCCGAGAATTACTTGGCCTCAGGCGAATTGGCAGATGCCCTGGTCGCCGACGGCCATACCCAGTTCGCGGTGATCGGCGGGCCGGGCAGCATCCGCACCGGGGTGGACCGGCGCAACGGATTCGTCGACGCACTCGGCCGCCGTGGACTCACGCCGCTGGTCGAGGTCTCGGGCGAGTTCACCCGCGACGGTGGCCACTCCGCGGCACGCCGCCTGGCCGGGGCGTTGCAGATCAGCCCAGGTAACCAGGCCGAGCCGGTATGCGTGTTCGCCGTGACCGACGTGATGGCGATCGGCGCCATCGCGGCGTGGCGTGAAATGGGCCTAACTGTCCCCCAGGACATCGGGATCGCCGGGTTCGACGACATCCCGACCCTGCGGGATTACACCCCGACCCTGACGACGGTGGCGCTGCCACTTGAACAGATTGGTGCACGGGCAGTCGAATTGGCGTTGCGCACGGATACCGACTGCGATGACCTGCGGGAACGTATCCCAGGACGAGTGGTTCTGCGGGACAGCACCCGGTTGACCTAACCTGCGGTCGGGCGTCGGGCCTCACACGGGCGTTGACAGTGTGCGATGGGTCACGTTATGGTCGGGGAGCTTCGGAAAGCGCATTCCCAGATCGGGCTCCGCGCCCGTGACACTGCGACATTTAGGACTTATCCATGGCGGTAACCGCTTCGGCCGGTGTGCGCCCCTCCGGGGCCCCGGCCTCCGGGCCGAAACCCCGGCGCCGAACCTTCTCCCCCGCCCGAGCTTTCTCGGCCCAACGCACCGCCGCGGCGCTGTGGCGCCCGCTGGCCCTCGTCGCAGTGCTACTCACCGGCTGGTGGGCAGTCACCGCGTCCGAGCTCGTCGCGCCCTACATCCTTCCCTCGCCCGGCGACACCTGGCGCACCGCGCACGAGAACGTGGCCTACCTGGCCCAGCACACCTGGGTCACCACCTGGGAGACCGTCATCGGGTTCCTGATCGCCGCGATCGTCGGCGAGTTGGTCGCCGTGGTGATGATCTACTCGACCAGCCTCGAGAAAACGGTCTACCCGCTGATCTTGTTCGCCCAGGTGATTCCCAAGATCGCGATCGCGCCGCTGTTCATCGTGTGGCTGGGCTTCGGGCCGACGCCCAAGATCCTCGTGGCAGTCCTGATGGCGTTCTTCCCGATCGTCATCTCGGGCCTGGCCGGGCTGCGTTCGGTCGATCCCGAAATCCTTGAACTGACCTCCACGATGGGCGCCAGCCGGTTCAAGACGTTCCTCAAGATCCGGCTACCGGCCTCACTGCCACAGTTGATGTCCGGTTTGAAGGTGGCCGCCACGCTTGCGGTGACCGGTGCGGTCGTCGGCGAATTCGTCGGCGCCAACGAAGGACTGGGCTATGTGATCCTGCAGGCCAACGGAAATGTCGATACCGCAATGTTGTTCGCCGCACTGATCATCATGTCCACGCTGGGCATCGTGCTGTTCGCGATCATCGAGATCGCCGAGAAGCTGCTCATCCCGTGGCATTCGTCCCGCCGCACCACCAAATCCGCAACTTCCGCCTGACTTTCACCGAACCAGGAGTAGAGCCATGATCCTTTCCCGACGCCACGCCACTGTCGCGCTGGCCTCCGCTGCGATGCTGGCGCTGGCCGGCTGCGGAGGCGGCAGTTCCGAAAATGCCCCTGCCGCAGACGGTTCAGCCACCCCGGCAACCCTGATGCTGAACTGGTACCCGTACGGCGAACACGCTCCGTTCTACTACGGGGTGCAAGAGGGCATCTTCGCCAAGCACGGGATCGACCTGCAGATCGATGCCGGTCAGGGTTCCACGAAGACCGCTCAGGCCGTCGGCTCGCAGCAGGTCGACTTCGGCTGGGCCGACACCCCGGCGGTCCTGAGCAATATCGACAAGGGCGTGGAAATCAAGAGCGCCGGCGTGTTCCTTCAGACCACGCCGTCGGCGGTTCAGGTGTTCGCCGATTCCGGCATCAACGAGCCCAAGGACCTGGCCGGGCGCACCATCGCAGTGTCGGCCGGTGACGCCCCGACCACCACGTTCCCCATCTATCTCGAAAAAGCCGGCGTACCTGCCGACCAGGTCACCCAGCAGAGCCTGGACGCGGCGGGCAAGATGTCGGCGCTGATGTCGGGCCGAGTCGACGGGCTGATCGGCTTCGCCCACGACCAGGGCCCCACCATCGCCAACAAGAGCGGGCGTGAGGTGCGCTACCTCAAGTACTCCGACGCCGGGCTGAACTTCTTCAGCAACGGCCTGATCGCCAACACCGCCACCATCACCGACAACCCGGAGTTGGTGCAGTCGCTCGTGGACGCCACCAGCGAGGCATTCACCGCCGCAGCCGCCGACCCCGAGGCCGCCGTGGACGCCATGGCGGGCAAGGACCCGCAGATGCCGCCGAGCGAAGTACTGCTGCAGCAGTGGCAGCAGACCATCCCGTTGCTGTCCACGCAGGCGACGGCCAACCAACCGCCCGGCGCCAACGCCAAAGAGGACTGGACCACCACCATCAGCACCCTCACCGACGCAGGGTTGCTGAAAACCGCGAAAGACCCTGCAGAATACTGGGATTCGTCTTTCACACCCAAGGCCGAGCAGTAGGAGCCGACAGCCATGACCACAGCGACGATCACTGAACCGGGGGCGACCGTGACTGGCGAAGCCTCCCAAGCGATCTCGATCGAGAATCTGACCGTCACCTTCAGCTCCAAACGGGCTACCGTGACTGCACTCGACAACATCGACATGCACGTCGCCGACGGCGAGTTCGTCTCCATCGCAGGCCCGTCCGGTTGCGGAAAGTCGACACTGTTGAAGGTGGTTGCGGGCCTCACCGACGCCAGTTCCGGGGAGGTGCGGCTGCGCGGCAACCGGGTACGCGGCCCGCAGCGTGAGATCGGCTACGTCTTCCAGCGCGCGGCGCTGCTGGAATGGCGTTCGGTGCGCAAGAACATCCTGCTGCAGGCTGAGATGCGCGGCATGCCGCGGGCTGCCGCGGCGCGGCGCTGCGACTACCTGATCGAGATGACCGGGTTGACCGGGTTCGAGAACGCCTTGCCCCACGAACTGTCCGGCGGTATGCAGCAACGAGTTTCGCTCTGCCGGGCGCTTCTGCACCAACCCGATGTGCTGCTCATGGACGAGCCGTTCGGAGCGTTGGACGCCTTGACCCGGGAGAAGATGAACGTCGAGCTGCACCGCATCTGGCGGGAAACCGGCACCACGGTGGTGCTGGTGACGCACTCGGTTGCCGAAGCGGTGTATCTGGCCAACCGGGTCGTGGTGATGAGCCCCCGGCCGGGCCGGATCGTCGAGACACTCGACGTCGACCTGCCCGCCGAACGGAACTACGCCGAGACGATGGAACGCCCGGAGTTCATCCGAGTCGCCAATCGCGTGCGGGATCTGCTGGGCAGTTCCAGCGCCGCCGACTGATTCCTCACCTCACCTCACCTCACCTCACCTCACCTCACCTCACCTCACCTCACCTCACCGCGCGAGAGTGCGCGTCTGTTGCCCGGCACGCCGTCGTCGGGCAACAGTTTGCGCACGCTCGTGCGGGGCTTAGCACTCAGTCGGCAGGCAAACGGTTTCCGGTCTGCTCGGCGGCGAGCTCCTCGACACTCATCCCGTCAACCAGCCGGTCCAGTGCACCGGTCATCGTGGCGCAGTCTTTCGCTGGGTGGTCGGTCGGACAGTGCAGGGCGTGAGTCAGGAACTGTTGCGCCCCTTGCGCTTGAACGATCACCCGATCCAGCTCGACGATCTGCTCGCGGACCGTGTCGCGCCACTGATCGCTCGGCGCGTCGAGCACCGCGGCCGCCGTGTCCAGCGGCAGGCCCAACCGGTGCACGATCTTGAGGAACGCCAGCCTGCGCAGCTCCTCGGGACCATACATTCGCTTGCCGGCGCGACGCGTCCGCGGGCACACGAGCCCGCGCTCGTCGTAGTACCGCAGCGCCGAGGGACTCATCTGCAGTCGCGCCGCCGCCTCACCGATCGGAATCAGGTCCATGCCGACATTTGACTTCAACCGGGCTTGAACCGGCAAGGTTGAAGTATGAAAGAGGCACAGCCTGCACTTGCGGTCAACCACCACGCCGACCATCCCGGCTTCGCCGGCGTCACGGGCGTGCTGTTCGGACTCGTGTTCCTTCTCGTCGGGCGGTCCAAGGCCAAGTTGGCGGCGGATATCGCGCAGGTGTCGGCGGAAGACCGCGTCGTCGACGTGGGTTGCGGCCCGGGCAACGCGGCACGGGTGGCCGCCCGTCGCGGCGCGCGGGTGACCGGCGTCGACCCGTCCTCGGCGATGCTGCGCGTCGCACGGGTCGTCACCCGGAAGGGCGGCATCACCTGGCGCCAAGGCACCGCGGAAAGTCTGCCCGTAGCAGACGGTTCGGCGACCGTGGTGTGGGCGCTGGCCACCGTGCATCACTGGCAGGACGTCGACGATGGAGTCGCCGAGGCGCGCCGGGTTCTGGCGCCGGGTGGACGACTGGTCGCGATCGAGCGTCAGTCACCGGACGGAGCCACCGGGCTCGCCAGCCACGGTTGGACCGCGCAACAGGCCGAATCCTTTGCCGCGCTGTGTCGCGATGCGGGGTTCGACCACGTGTGCGCGGCCAAGCGGGGCACCGGCCGGCATGCCGTGTGGGTGGTCAGCGGCACGCGGCGGTGAACCTTCGGGCCCTTCAGTGTCCCCGGCTTGGAGAGCATAAAACGGAAACATCCACAGCCGCAATACTATTCGGCCGTTCTGATCCAAGTCCACGGCGTGGCAGTGACCGACTAATCAAATGTGACGGTTGACACCTTCTGCCCTTCCGGCTAGTTTTTGCATATTGGCCGATCAAAATACTGAGAGGAGGACATCATCCCGTTCGACGAGAGGACGTCCCCGCCCGGATGCGTAGTCCCACTCCGATGGAGGGACCTTGACCACCAAGGTCACGTGTATCACGCGACAGTGTTGACACTGCTTGACGAGGCACGCACACAGTGGATTTCCAAGACTCTCTTGTCCGAACTGCCCGACTCCTACGTAGTCGCCCGAATTGAACTCGACTATCGTGCTGAGCTGCGCAAAGAAGACGAAGCAGTCTCAGTGACCTTCGGCGTACATCGTGTCGGCAATACGAGCCTGACCCTCATCGAGCTGGTCAAGTCTCAAACAAGTGACGCGCTCATCGCTGAAGCGACAACCACGATCGTCATGTGGGACAGATCTGCCCGGGCACCGCGCCCGCTCTCATCAGCTGAGCGCCTGCGCATTGCGGGCCCGCAGGCCTGACCCTGCACATCTCACCGACCTCGACCTTCACCGTCTACGAATCCAGGCATTCGAAGACGTCTCGACCAGAAAGCAATCCATGCCGCTGTTCTTTGACGATCTCGAGATCGGCACCAAGTACGTGTCTCGGGGCCGAACGATCACGGAGAGCGACATCGTCGCCTTCGCCGGTATCTCGGGTGACTTCAACCCGCTTCACACCGACGAGATGTGGGTCCGTGAGAACACCGAATTCTCCGGACGCATCGCGCACGGTCTGCTCATCCTGTCGATCTCAAGTGGTCTGGCCACCCCCGAGCTGGACGAACTAGAAATCCATGCCTATCTGGAGACCACGCGCAAAATGGTGGCACCGACGTATCCCGGGGACACCGTAAAGACCATTCAGACTGTCTCCAACCTGCGTACGAGTTCGTCTCGCCCAGAGTCGGGAATCGCCACGTTCGACGTCGCAGTCACCAATCAGGACGGCACCACTGTGCAGCAGGGCACTGACGTCTATCTAGTGGGAAGAGGGCAAGCGTGACATCCACCGAGGTATCGCCCACTACATCATCGAAGAACGACAGCGTCTACATCGTGACCGGGGCCGGGTCCGGCATCGGCAAGGCCACCGCCGCGCGGTTACACGGTGAGGGTCTGCGCGTCGTCCTTGCCGACACTGACTATGTGAGCGTAAAGACGCTGGCCGCAGACCTCAACGGTGCGCGCGCCGACTCTAGCCTGGCCGTCGAGCACGATGTGACCAGTAGCGACTCCTGGTCGTCTCTCTGTGCGCAGGTATCGCAGTTCGGGACGATCTATGGCCTGGTCAACAACGCGGGCATCACGCGCGACAAATCCATGTTGTCCATGACGGAGCATCAGTTCCACGCCGTGATCGATGTCCATCTCAGGGGAGCATGGCTCGGCTGCAAATCCGTCATTCCATCGATGCGGGCCGGCGGGGGCGGCAGTATCGTCAACCTGTCGTCGTCGAATCGGCACGGCGCCTTCGGCCAGACGAACTACTCCGCCGCCAAGGCTGGAGTTGTCGGGCTGACCAAAGCGGTCGCCGCCGAACAAGCGAAGTACGGCATCCGCTGCAACGCCGTCGCACCCGGTGCGATCAACACCCCGATGATCGGTGACGTACCCGACCACGTCAAAGCGCGATGGATGGAATCCATCGCGTTGGGACGTCTGGGCGAACCTTCGGAGATCGCGTCTGCCATCTCGTTCCTGCTGTCCGACGCGGCGTCCTACGTAACTGCCGCACTGCTGGACGTGACGGGCGGCGAGCAGCACCTCTGATCCGTCCGCCCGAAAGACCATCAGTTTTCGATACGAGGATTCCAATATGCCTGACGCCGTTATTGTTTCCGCTACCCGGTCGCCGATCGGTCGCGCCCTGAAAGGGTCCCTGAAGGACATGCGGCCCGACGACCTGACCGCGCAGATGGTCAAGGCCGCGCTCGACAGGATCCCCGCGCTCGATCCACGCGATATCGACGACCTGATCCTAGGCTGTGGAAACCCGGGCGGGGAACAAGGATTCAACATGGGTCGCAATGTCGCGATTCAGCTGGGATACGACTACCTGCCCGGCACCACGATCACTCGCTATTGCGCGTCGTCGCTGCAGACGACGCGGATGGCGTTCCAGGCCATCGCGGCCGGCGACGGCGATGTGTTCATCTCCGCCGGCGTCGAGACCGTGTCCCGGTTCTTCAAGGGCGAATCAGATTCACTGCCAGACACCCAGAATCCGGTGTTCGACGCCGCGCAGGAGCGAACCGCCAGACTCGCAGCCGGTGGCGAGCAGTGGACCGACCCCCGCGCTGCAGGCGACCTTCCGGACCCCTACATCGCCATGGGGCAGACCGCCGAGAACGTCGCCCAGATCACCGGGATCAGCCGTGAAGACCAGGACCATTGGGCGGTTCGCTCGCAGAATCGAGCCGAATCAGCTGCGGCACAGGGCTTCTTCGAGCGCGAGATCAGCCCGGTGACGCTACCGGACGGATCGGTTGTGCATACTGACGATTCCCCACGCCCAGGCACCACCTTTGAGGCGGTCAGCCGCCTCAAACCGGTGTTCCGACCTGACGGCACGGTGACCGCCGGAAATGCGTGCCCGCTCAACGACGGCGCCGCGGCTCTAGTGGTGATGTCCGACACCAAGGCCAAAGAACTCGGCCTCACACCGCTGGCACGCATCGTCGCCACCGGCGTGTCCGGATTGTCCCCGGAGATCATGGGACTGGGTCCAATCGAATCCACCAGGCGGGCACTGGCGCGCGCCGGGATGACGGTGGCCGACATGGACTTGTTCGAGATCAACGAGGCCTTCGCCGTTCAGGTACTGGCGAGCGCTCGGGAACTGGCGATCGATGAGGACAAGCTGAACGTCTCCGGCGGCGCTATCGCACTCGGGCATCCGTTCGGTATGACGGGTGCCCGGATCACAGCAACCCTGATCAACAATCTGCAAACCCGCGATGCACAGTTCGGGGTCGAGACCATGTGCGTCGGCGGCGGGCAGGGAATGGCAATGATCGTCGAGCGACTCAACTGACCGAAGCCCAACGAATATCGTTCTGGTGCAGCACGACACGAACAAACTACTGGAGTTGAACATGCAGCCCAACGCAAGCGCACTGCAGGGATTGAAGGTCCTTGAGGTCGGCAACTACATCGCCGGCCCGTACTGCGGCACCCTGTTGGCCGACCTCGGAGCAACCGTCACCAAGATCGAGGACCCGCGCGAGGGAGACGTGGTGCGCGGGTTCGCTCCGATGAATGAAGCCGTTGGCGAGAGTTCGGCCTTCGTCACGCTCAACCGCAACAAGCGCTCGATCGCGCTGGACCTCAAATCCGACCGCGGAAGGGAGATATTCCTGTCGCTCGCCCGTCACGCGGACGTCGTCATCGAGAACATCCGCCCCGGCGCGATGAAGCGGCTCGGCCTTGACTACGAGACACTGTCGGAGAACAACGCCGGCCTAATCTACCTGTCCGCGTCCGGCTGGGGCCAGGACGGACCGCTGTCTGCCAATGCCGGACTCGACATCATGGCACAGGCCCGCTCCGGGCTCATGAGCGTCACGGGCACCCCCGACGGTGACCCGGTCAAGGTGGGCGTACCCGTCTGCGACATCGGGTGCGCAATGTACGGGGCGATCGCGATACTCGCCGCGGTGAATCACCGACACCAGACCGGCGAAGGCCAGCGCATCGACGTATCCCTGTTCGAGTCGGGCGTGTCGTATGCGATCTGGGAGTTCGCCCGCTACAACGCATCTGGTGAGATCCCCGGGCGGCGCGGATCCGCCCATCAGACCGCTGCCCCCTACCAGGCGATCAAAGCCGCCGACGGGTGGTTCACCCTGGGTGCGGCGACCCCGAAAACCTGGCTGGCCTTCTGCGCGGCGTTCGAGTTCGAATGGATGCTCGACGATGAGCGGTTCGCGACCAACACCGCGCGGATGGACAACCGCGCGGTGTTGATCGAGCTGATCGAGGCCCGCACGCTTGGCAACACGAGGGCTCACTGGCTGCAGCTCCTGGACGAGGCAGGTGTCCCCGCTGCCCCCATCAACGACTACAGCCAGGTGTTCTCCGACGAGCACCTGCTGGCGCGCGACTTCTTTTGGGAGTCCGAACATTCCAACGGTGAGAAGGTCCTTCAGGTCGGTTCGCCCATGCGGTTGTCGAAGACACCAGCAGTGCGCCAAAATGCCGGTCCCGTGCTGGGGCAGAACACTGCGGAGGCGCTGCACGAACTCGGGTACAGCGAGGCTGACATTGCCGCACTGACCACCGACGGTGTCATCGCGGTTGCCGTTGGTGCGCAAAATGTCTGACAGCCCGGCGGATCATCCGCACCTGCTGACCGAACGAGACGGCGCGGTACTCAGCGTCACCTTCAATCGTCCGGAACGGCTCAATGCCGCAACGCCGGAGATGGAGGAGGCCATGGTCCGTGCGTGCGAACTGGCGAACTCCGACGAGTCGATCCGGGTCGTGACGTTCTCCGGGGCCACCGGCACCCGGCCGTCCTTCATGGCGGGCGCCGATATGGGAACGTTCTCGGCCCTCGACGCGGCGGAGGATGTCCGGGAACTCGAAGAGCACGCCGAACACACCCTCGCTGCGGTCGAGGGACTGCGGGTGCCGGCGGTGGCGGTACTGGACGGTCCGGTCATCGGCCAGGGCGCGCTCATCGCCTCGTGTTGCGACATCTTGCTCGCTGGACCCGATGTCCGGTTCGGCTTCCCCATTGCACGAACCGTGGGAAATTGCCTCAGCATTCAGAATCTCACGAGGATGACCGATCTGGTGGGCGTTCCCGCGACCAAGACGATGCTGATGCGCGCCAAGCTCCTCAATTCGACCGAGCTGGCTCAGACCGGCGCGCTCAGCAGTCCGGTGGCCCAATCCCATGATGACCTCCGCGAACTGGTCCGGACAGTCAGCCAGGAGATGGCCGGTCTGGCCCCCTTGACGCTGTCTAACACCAAACGCTCCTTCGCGCGGATGCGCGAGCCCGGTGCCACCAATGACGACTTGGTGGTGCAGTGCTACCTGTCCCAAGACGCCCGCGAAGCCACGGCAGCGTTCCTGGAGAAACGGCCCGCCCGATGGCTCGGCCGATAGCGAGACCGCGACCACTGTAAATCACTATCCAAATCCCCAGCGCTACCGAGAGGTCCCGGCATGACCACTGTTCAACTGGTGTCCATTGGGATACTGCTACTCACGCTCGCGGTCGGGACGATCCGCGGCGTACACATCGGTGCCCTGACGTTGGCGGTGGCACTGGGCGTCGGTTTGACGCTTGGCGCGGAGTCGGTCAAGGAGATCCTCGGCGGGTTCCCGGTGGACCTCATGCTGTTGCTGCTGGGTATCACCTACCTGGTCGCGATCGCCCGGGTCAACGGCACCTTGGACAGGATGGTGGACTGGGCCGTTCGCCGAACCGGATCCCGAAAGATGTTGTTGCCCTGGGTGATGTTCGCCCTGGCGCTGGTGATCGCCGCGCTAGGCAGCCCGCTGGCGGCGATGATCGTCATCCCGATAGCGATGCTGCTCGCCGAGCAGAACGGGCGCGATCCGATGGTGATGGGCCTGGGGGCGATCAACGGCTCGCTCGCCGGGTGTTTCGCACCGACCAGCCTGTACGGCATCCTGTCGGTAAACATCGGCGAGCAGGCCGGCGTGGATCTCAACCCTTTCGCGCAGTTCGCCTTCGTGCTGGCGGTGGTCGCCGCGCTCCAACTCGGCGCCCAGTTCCTGTTCCGCCGTCACCGCACGATCGAGCCCGGCAACCTGTCGCCCTCGTCCGCCGCGGTTGATGAACCGACGGACACCGAGACCGATGGCAGCGGCGAATCCGGCGGTGCCCCAGTGGCCGTCCAAACCAAGCTGGACAAGACCACTCCGCCCGTGTCGGGTTCGACGGCCGTCCAGCGCGTGACCATGGTGGCGCTCTCGCTACTGGTGGGCGTGGTGATCGTGTCACCGTTCTTCGGACACGAAGTGAACATCGGCGCCGTCGCGCTCTCCCTGGCCGTGGCCGTCGCGCTGCTGTTCCCCAAGGAAACCCGTCCGGCGCTCGCCGATATTGACTGGCCCACGATTCTGCTCGTCGGAGGCGTTGTCACCTATGTCGGCATCTTGCAGCGGATGGGTGCCGTCGACAGTCTCGGGGACGCCGCGCTCAGCATTCCCTCCGCGCTCGCAGCAGCCTTCACCGTTTGCGTCATCGCCGCAGTGATATCGGCGTTCGCGTCGACCACCGCTCTGTTCCCTGCGCTGATTCCGCTTGCCCTCCCGATGGTGGCCACCGGCAATATCTCTGCCGCCGGAGTGATCATCGCGATCGGGGTCTCCGCGACACTCGTCGACGCCTCACCGTTCTCCACCTCCGGCGCGGTGATGGTGGCGAGTAGCCCAGCCGACGAGCGCTCACGGGTGTTCAAGATGCTGCTGCGGTGGGGGCTCTCCATGGCCATCATCGGGCCGCTGGTCACCTGCGGGGTGCTACTCGTGCCCGGATACCTCTGAGCCGCCGGTGTCCCCTACCGAAGATGGCTTGCCGCAACAGAAAGCACACAACATGATGTCTCCCCTCCTGCGCTCGCTTACCGGTACGAACGACTCGTCGGCGCCCGCAGTGACAGTGGGTGGCGCTCGTCTGTCCCGCGAAGATCTGGTGGGCGCCGCGACGGCGCTGGCGGACCAGATCGCGGGCGCCTGTGTAGTGGCCATCGACGCCAAACCCGACCTGTCGACCGTCGTTGCCGTGGTCGCCTGTTTGCTTGCCGATGTCGCGGCGGTGCCGGTCCCGCCAGATTCCGGTCACCACGAACTGGACCACATCTTGTCCGATTCCGGGGCACAGCTGTGGGTCGGTGATGACACGCCCGCCGTGACGCTTCCGACTATTCGGGTGGATGTCAGCGCGCGCTCATCGACCACCTATCCCGAGCCCGATCCGTCCAGGCCGGCCCTGATCATCTACACGTCCGGCACCACGGGTGCACCGAAAGGGGCGGTGCTCTCGCGCCGGGCGCTGGCGTCCAGCCTGGATGGTCTGGCCGACGCCTGGCAATGGAGTGAAGACGACATTCTGGTCCATGGCCTTCCCCTCTTTCATGTGCACGGCCTGGTGCTCGGGGTGATCGGTGCCCTCCGGTTCGGTTCACCTCTCATTCACACGGTCCGCCCCAAACCACAGGCATACGCCGCAGCGGGCGGCTCACTGTATTTCGGCGTTCCGACCGTGTGGTCACGCGTATGCGCCGATCCGGCTGCAGCACGCGAACTCCGTAACGCTCGGTTGCTGGTGTCCGGTAGCGCGCCGCTGCCCGTTCCGACATTCACCGACCTCGCTGCGCTCACCGGATCCGCCCCCCTCGAGCGCTATGGCATGACGGAAACCGTCATCACAGTGAGCACCCGCCATGACGGTGACCGCCGGCCAGGCTGGGTCGGCGAACCCATTCCCGGCGTACAGACAAGACTGCGCGCCGAGTCGGGTGAGCTGGTGTCACGGGATGGTATGACGCTGGGCGAGTTGGAGATCGCGGGTACCACCCTCTTCGACGAGTACCTGAACGCCCCGCTCAAGACTGAATCAGTGATGACCGAGGACGGCTGGTTCCGCACCGGCGACATCGCGGTCGTCGATCCCGCTGGCTACCACCGCATCGTGGGTCGGGCATCCGTCGACATGATCAAGTCCGGGGGCTATCGAATCGGAGCCGGCGAGGTCGAGCACGCCCTCTTGTCGTTCCCCGGAGTCCGGGAGGCAGCGGTGGTGGGCGTTCCCGACGACGACCTCGGCCAGCGTATCGTCGCCTACTTGGTCGGCGACATCAAACCCGACGCGGCGGTCAGCGACCATGTCGCACAGGTACTCTCCGTTCACAAGCGCCCGCGTGAAATCCGTGTCGTGGACGCCCTGCCGCGCAATGCGATGGGCAAAGTACAAAAGAAGCTGCTTTTCGAAGACGCACTGTAGCGCCGCGGCGCGGCGGCGGCTTCGGTTACGCCGTAGCGGTTCGGTTCATCTGCCAGGTGGCTGCAAGCCATCTGGGCACCAGACCGGGGTCGACGCTCACCAGCGCCAGCACCTGCGGATCCAGCATCGCATGTAGCGCAACGCCATCCGAGAGTCCGACCAGGTTCACAGCGAGTTGATCGGGATCGATCTCCGGCAGAGAGCCCTCCGTCTGCGCCGCCACCACCATGCCGCGAACTGTGCGGCGCCAATTGGCCAAGTAACCGGCAACCTCGCGTCGAGTCGCGTCATCCCCAACCGCCTCGGCATAGAAATAGAGAAAGATGCGATTCAGTGCCAAGCGTTCGGCATCCAGCGGTAAGACACTCTCCAAAACTCGCTGCAGGCGTTGCAGTTCGGTATCAGCCGGCTCAGAATCCAGACGCTTGAGCACCTTTCCCTGCAAATGAGCTGCCCTGCGCAATGCGGCGATCAATAGATCATGCTGGTTGCTGAAGTAGTGCGCCAACAGGCCCGTCGAGCAACCTGCCTCCTGCGCGACGTCCTTATTGGTGACCGCCGCCGTATCACCCCGTGCCGCGATCACCCGCAGCACCGCGTCTGCCAAGTCGGCGCGACGCTGTTCGTGGTCGACGATCTTCGGCATTGTTCCCCCGCTGTTGGTTTTATGTCGCCCGGCCAGTATACAAAGCGGGACTACTCGCCTGACTTCGTCAGGGCCGGATTCCTCACGCCGACCCCGGAACGAGCCAGCGGCCGGAGAACGCGCGCCAGCCGACGAAGATCAGCCGCAGCACCATGAATGTGCTCAACCCCGACCAGATGCCGGCCAAGCCCCAGCCGTAGATCAGCGACAGCCAGATCAACGGCAGGAAGCCGACCAACGCACTGACCAATGTGGCGTTGCGCATGAATTTCGCGTCGCCGGCTCCCAGCAGTACCCCGTCGAGCGCGAAAACGATTCCGGCCACCGGCAATTGGGCGACCAGGAACCACCACGGCACACCGATGGCGGCCAGCACTGATTCGTCGTTGGTGAACACCGGTGGCAGCACGGAGGAGCCGACGGCAAACAGTACCGCGAGCACCACTCCGGCCAGCGTGGAGAACAGCGTGACCCGCCAGGCCACCGACTTTGCGTGGGCCAGTTGCCCGGCTCCCAGTGCCGCGCCCACCAGCGATTGTGCCGCGATCGCCAGTGAATCCAGCACCAGCGCAAGGAAACTCCACAACTGCAGGACGACCTGGTGCGCGGCCACTGCGGCGGCGCCGAAGCGGGCCGCCACCGCGCCCGCAGAGACGAAGCATGCTTGAAAGGCCATGGTGCGCAGCAACAGGTCACGTCCCATGACCAGTTGGGCACGCAGCACCGCGGGTTGGATGCGCAGCGGCACCTTCTCCGCGAGCAATGCCCACAAGAACAACACCGCAGCCAGCCACTGCCCGACCACATTGGCCACCGCAGAACCGGACAGGCCCATCCGCGGCAGGCCCCAGCCGTAGACCAGCAGCGGGCACAACACCGCCGAAACCGCGAACCCGAACACCACATAGCGCAGCGGGCGGACCGTGTCCTGCACGCCACGCATCCAGCCGTTGCCGGCCAGCGACACCAAGATGGCCGGGGCGGCCAGGATGGCGATCCGCAACCACGGCAAAGCCGCGTCCGCGATGTCCCCGCCGGCGGCCAGCGCGGACACCAGCGGCGCCGCGACAGCCTGCACCACCGCCACGATCGCGACCCCGAGACCGAGCGCGAGCCAGGTGGCCTGCACGCCTTCGCCGACCGCTGCGGGCCGGTCCCCCGCACCGAACATGCGGGCCGAGCGCGCCGTGGTGCCGTAGGACAGGAAAGTCAGTTGAGAGCTGACGACGGTCAGAATCAGGCCGCCGATCGCCAGGCCGGCCAGGCTGACTGCACCTAAGCGGCCGACGATGGCGATATCGAATAACAGGTAGATGGGTTCAGCGGCCAGGACTCCCAGGGCCGGCAGCGCCAATGCCGCGATGCGTCGGCTCGTCGCCGCAGCGACGTGTTGGTCGCTGTCGGGTTCAGCCAAGAGCTCGCGCGAGTGCCCGCACTACATCATCGGTCGAACCGGTAGCGGAGTATCCGGCCGCGTGCGGGTGGCCGCCGCCACCGAAGGAGCTGGCTACCTTGGCGAGGTTCACCGACTTGGCCCGCATGGATACCGACCAGTGCATCGGCTCGATCTCCTTGAACACCGCGGCGACCTCGGCCTGCTGGGTGGTCCGCACGATGTCGACGATGCTCTCCACTTCCTCCGGCCGGGCGTCGGCCCACTCGGAGTGACTGACGACGGCGTACACAAACCCGCGCCCCCCTGCCACCTCCGGCAGCAGCCGTGCCGACGCCAGCACCCGCGACAGCATGGGCAACCAGGCGAACGGATGGGTATCGAGTAGGGTCCGGCTGATCGAGGCGTTGTCCACACCGAGTTCGACCAGCCGGGCCGCCAACCGGTGAGCGCGGGCGGTGGCCCAGCGGAACGAACCCGTGTCGGTGGTCAACCCGGCATACAGGCAGTGGGCCACCTGCGGGTCGATGGGCTTCCCCCACGCATCGAGCAGCTCGGCGACCAGCAAGGTGGTCGAATCCGCCGATGGATCGACATAGTTGGCGGTGCCGAACAGCTCGTTGGAGGCGTGATGGTCGATGACGAGCACCGCATGCCCATCCTCGGCGAGCCCACGTAGCGCGCCAAGCCGGTTGACACTCGGAATATCCACTGTCACAACCAGATCCGCGTCACCGCGCATCGCCTCGGGTTGCACCAACAGATGTCCGCCAGGCAGCGTCTGCAGGGATTCGGGCAGGTTCGCGGGAGCCGCGAACGCCACCTCGACCTGCTTGCCCGCGGAGTCCAGCACCTGGGCCAGGCCCAGCCCCGCACCGATGGTGTCGGCGTCGGGATAGACATGGCAGACCACACTGACACTCGACGCTTCCGACAACAGGTCGGCGGCCCGGCGCGCATCGACGCGCACACCAGGAGCAGCGATGTCAGCCATACATTCGGTCCTAGGATCGGTTGTCGTCACCGGTGTCCTCAGTGTCTGCCCCGTCGGCTAGCTCGTCCGTGTCCTCCGCCCCGCTCACACGGTACGGGTCGGCATCGCCAGCGTGCTTGGCACCCTCCCGGACTCTCGCCAAATCCTCATCTGCGGCCCGCGCAGCGGCCAGCAGCTCCTCCATGCGGTTCGCCGCGTCAGGAACGGTGTCGCGGATGAACGCCAGGGTCGGGGTGAATCGCACCCCGGTCCCGGCGCCCACCTTGGTGCGCAACACACCCTTGGCCTTTTCCAGCGCAGCGGCCACTCCGGCGTAATCCGGATCCTCGTCCAGCGTCGTACCGATCACCGTGTAGTACAACGTCGCGTCGTGCAGGTCTCCCGACACTTTCGCGTCGGTGATCGTGACACCGGCCAGGCGCGGATCCTTGATCTCGTACTCGATGGCCGAGGCCACGATGGTCGAGATCCGCTTGGCGAGCCGGCGTGCGCGTGCCGGATCAGCCATCTTAGGTCCGAGCCTTTTCCACGAGCTCGTACGTCTCGATGACGTCGCCTTCCTTGATGTCGGAGTAGGTCAGCGTCAGACCGCACTCGTAGCCCTCGCGCACCTCGGTGGCGTCGTCCTTCTCACGCTTGAGCGAGGACACCGTGAGGTTCTGCGCGACCACCACATTGTCGCGGAGAAGCCGGGCCTTGGCGTTGCGCCGCATGATGCCCGACTGGACGAGGCAGCCGGCGATGTTGCCAACCTTCGACGACCGGAAGATGGCCCGGATCTCGGCGCGGCCGAGTTCCTTCTCCTCGTAAACCGGCTTGAGCATGCCCTTGAGCGCGCTCTCGATCTCGTCGATCGCCTGGTAGATCACCGAGTAGTAGCGGATCTCCACACCCTCGCGGTTGGCCAGCTCGGTGGCCTTGCCTTCAGCGCGCACGTTGAAGCCGATGATGATCGCGTCCGAGGCCGACGCCAGGTTGACGTTGGTCTCGGTGACACCACCGACGCCGCGGTCGATGACCCGGAGCTCGACTTCGTCGTCGATCTGGATACCCATCAGGGCCTCCTCGAGCGCCTCGACGGTGCCCGAGTTGTCGCCCTTGAGGATCAGGTTCAGCTGGCTGGTCTCCTTCAGCGCCGAATCCAGATCTTCCAGGCTGATCCGCTTGCGGCTGCGTGCGGCGAGCGCGTTGCGCTTGCGCGCGCTGCGCCGGTCGGCAATCTGGCGGGCGATGCGGTCCTCGTCGACAACCAGCAGGTTGTCGCCGGCACCTGGCACCGACGTGAAGCCGATGACCTGCACCGGCCGCGACGGCAGGGCCTCTTCGACGTCCTCGCCGTGCTCGTCGACCATGCGGCGAACGCGTCCGTAGGCGTCGCCGGCCACGATCGAGTCGCCGACCCGAAGGGTGCCGCGCTGGATGAGCACGGTCGCCACGGGGCCGCGGCCACGGTCCAGGTGCGCCTCGATCGCCACACCCTGAGCCTCCATGTCCGGGTTGGCCCGCAGGTCCAACGCGGCATCGGCGGTCAGGAGCACCGCTTCGAGCAACTGGTCGATGTTGGTGCCCTGCTTGGCTGAGATGTCGACGAACATGGTGTCACCACCGAAGTCCTCCGCCACCAGGCCGTACTCGGTCAGCTGCCCGCGGATCTTGGCCGGGTCGGCGCCTTCCTTGTCGATCTTGTTGACCGCAACCACGATCGGCACATCGGCCGCCTGCGCATGGTTGATGGCCTCCACCGTCTGCGGCATCACGCCGTCATCGGCCGCGACCACCAGGATCGCGATGTCGGTGGCCTTCGCACCGCGGGCACGCATGGCGGTGAAGGCCTCGTGACCGGGGGTGTCGATGAAGGTCACCAGACGCTCGTTGCCGTCCAGTTCGGTGAGGACCTGGTAGGCACCGATGTGCTGGGTGATGCCACCGGCCTCGCCCTCGCGCACGTTGGCCTGGCGGATCGTGTCGAGCAGTCGCGTCTTGCCGTGGTCGACGTGACCCATGACCGTGACGACCGGCGGACGGGACTCGAGGTCCTCCTCGCCGCC
The DNA here is from genome assembly GCF_053483975.1 of Mycolicibacterium sp. XJ870. Lineage (NCBI taxonomy): Bacteria > Bacillati > Actinomycetota > Actinomycetes > Mycobacteriales > Mycobacteriaceae > Mycobacterium > Mycolicibacterium sp. XJ870. The sequence goes on along the minus strand of NZ_JBEFTI010000001.1, from coordinate 1,517,737 downwards.
CTCGTCCTCGCCGTAGGTGAGGTCGAACGACTGGAGCAGCTCGCGGTCCTCGTCTTCCGGGGACACGACCTGCACGACGTAGTTCATCTCGCTGCCGAGCAGCTCGAGGGTCTCGTCACCCACAGACTGGGTGGCCGTGACCATTTCACCGAGGTTGAACAGCGCCTGGACCAGCGAGGCCGGGTTGGCGTCGATCTTCTCGGCGAAGTCGCTCAGCGACGCGCCGCGGGCCAGCCGGATGGTCTCACCGTTGCCGTGCGGCAACCGCACGCCACCGACGACCGGCGCCTGCATGTTCTCGTACTCAGCGCGTTTGGCCCGCTTCGACTTGCGGCCACGCCGCGGCGCGCCGCCGGGACGGCCGAACGCACCTGCTGCGCCACCGCGCTGACCGGGGCGACCACCGCCGCCACCGCCGCCGGGACGACCACGGAAGCCGCCACCTGCGGCAGGTGCACCTGCACCTGCACCAGCGCCGGCACCGCCGCCGCGGTAGTTACCGCCGCCGCCACCACCGGGACGACCGCCCTGACCTGCGCCGGGGCGAGGCCCGCCACCTGGACGCGGACCGGGACGGGGTCCGCCACGACTGGGCGCACCGCCCGCGGGACGCGGGGGCATGTTGCCGGGTGACGGACGAGGTCCGCCGCCGGGACGTGGAGCAGCGCCGCCCGGGCGCGGCTGTGGCCGCGGAATGGGACGTTCCACCGGTTGCTGTGTGGAGAACGGATTGTTGCCGACCCGCGGGGCGCGGGGCGCCGGCTTGGGCGCCGGGCCCGGCCTTGGGCCGGGGGTTGCGCCGGGCGTCGCACCCGGAGTCGGGCGAGGAGCGGCAGGCGCAGCCGGAGCTGATGCTGCGGGCGCGGGAGCGCTCGGCGGGGCGGGCGCCTGGGGGGCAGCCGGCCTCGGCGCCGATGGCTTCACCGGTGCAGATGCCGCCGGAGCGACCTCTGCCGGCGCAGCCTCTGCGGGTGCGGCCTCTGCCGGGGCAGCCTTGGCCGGGGCCGGCTTGGCGGCCGTTGCCGGTGTGGGGCCTGCGGGCTTGGGAGCCGCCGGAGCGGCAGCACCGTTACCGGCACTGGGCTGGGTACGGGGTTTTTCGTCGGCTTTCTTGCCGCCGACCGTTTCGCGCAGCCGCCGCGCGACCGGTGCCTCCACCGTGGAGGACGCCGACTTGACGAACTCGCCCTGCTCTTTGAGCGTTGCTAAGAGTTCCTTGCTTGTGACACCGAGTTCCTTTGCCAACTCGTGTACACGGGCCTTACCTGCCACTACATCTCCTCATCTGGAGGCAACAGCGGTGGTAGGCGCCGCGCCTCGGGTTTAGCTATGACGCATGGTCATCGGGACTTCACGGTGTGCTCATGTTCTTCGCTACCTGTTCTCTTTGCCGTGGTCGTCGAGCGGTTCGAAGTTCTCGACGTACTCGACCACCGCGGATGTATCCGGTGAACCGGTGAGTCGCAACGCTCGGATGAAGGCTCGCCGCCGGACTGCCACTTGTGCGCACTGCTGGTCGGGATGCAACCAAGCACCTCGCCCGGGCAGGCTTGCCGTTGTGTCAACGGTGACGGCGCATTGGCCGTTCCCGTCGGTCACCGCGACTACACGAAGCAATTCGGCGGCCAACTCTCGCCTCCGGCAGCCGACGCATGTCCGCACCGGGCCGACAGATTTGTCGGGGCTGCGTCGACGCGTCGAAGCCGAAGTCTCGCGCTGGATCACGGCTGAGTCTACCGCCCCATGCTGTGTGGTTTGAAACGCCGGTCACTGAGCTCACTCACGCACCGCCCCATGCCGGGCATCCGGGTCCGGCGCAGCGGCGGCATCACTGCGGATGTCGATCCGCCAGCCGGTCAACCGGGCTGCCAACCTGGCGTTTTGCCCTTCCTTGCCGATCGCCAGCGACAGTTGGAAGTCCGGCACGACAACCCGGGCCGCTCGGCCGGCCTCGTCGATCACCGAAACCGACACCACCTTGGCCGGCGACAGGGCGTTGGCGACGAACCGAGACGGGTCCTCGTCGTAGTCGATGATGTCGATCTTCTCGCCGGACAACTCGCTCATCACGTTGCGCACCCGCTGCCCCATCGGACCGATGCACGCGCCCTTGGCGTTGAGACCCGACACCCGCGAGGTGACGGCGATCTTGGACCGGTGACCGGCTTCCCTGGCCACGGCGACGATCTCCACGGAACCGTCGGCGATCTCGGGCACCTCCAGCGAGAACAGCTTGCGCACGAGATTGGGATGCGTGCGCGACAGGGTGATCAGCGGCTCGCGGGCGCCCCGGGTCACGCCGACGACGTAGCAGCGCAGCCGGTCGCCGTGTTCGTAGCGTTCGCCGGGCACCTGTTCGGCAGCGGGGATGACGCCTTCGGACCCCTTGGTCTCACTGCCCATCCGCACCACCACCAGGCCGCGGGCGTTGGCACGGGCATCGCGTTGGATCACTCCGGCCACGATGTCGCCCTCGCGGGCGGAGAACTCGCCGTAATTCTTCTCGTTCTCCGCATCGCGCAGCCGCTGCAGGATCACCTGACGCGCGGTGGTGGCCGCGATCCGGCCGAAACCTTCTGGCGTGTCGTCCCATTCGTGGATGACGTTGCCGTCTGCGTCGGTCTGGCGGGCGATCACCTTGACCGCGCCGGTTTTCCGGTCGATGTCGATGTGCGCGTCCGGCTCGTGCCCCTCGGTGTGGCGGTAGGCCGTCAGCAGTGCCGATTTGATCGTGTCGACGACCACATCGACCGTGATGCCTTTGTCCGCTTCGATGGCATGCAATGCCGCCATGTCGATGTTCATGCCCGGGCCCCCTTGTCAGTGTGTCCAGCAAGCTCTATCTCACGTCGGTTTGGAGGCGAGAACTCCACTTGGACAACAGCTTTGGTGATGTCAGCCAGTGGGATCTCCCGAACCGCGAAGTCCCGGGGGCCCGACGGCACCACCACGTGCACGCTTTGACCGTCCGTTTCGCCGATCCGGGCGGTGAGCTGTGAACCGTCGGTCAGCGTCAGCTCGGCCTTGCGGCCACGAGCCCGCCGGAAGTGCTTCTCAGTGGTCAGCGGCCTGTCGACCCCGCGGGAGGTGACTTCGAGAACATACGGCGTGCTACCCGGATCCAGCTGGTCGAGTAGCTCGGACGCGGTGCGCGACAGCGTCGCGATGGCGTCGAGGTCGACACCCTCGTCGCCGTCGGCCACCACGGTGATCCGGGCTGGGCGGACGGCAGCCTCGACGACGACTTCGTCGACTTCGTAACCGGCGCGCGCGAACTCACCGTCAAGTAGCTCGGTCACCTGCTTCTGCGACGGTAAACCCGCAGACCGCAACTTAGGATCCGGTGCCACGGCGAGCTCCTCATCTTGAGTTGTCCGGACACGATTCGGCGGGTGGTTCCCCCTGAACCCGTTGAATCGACTCTCCACGATACGCCAGGCCCGCCGTAGCAAGCGCCAATCAGAGTTCGAGCGGACAAATGTTGTGGGCTCGACCGCTGCTGAGGTCGGCGTCGCGCGGCACCGGCAGAAAGCAATGGCAGGATGTTCACGTGCCGAGCGCGTGTGTGACTATCAGCCGGCGGCGCGCGTTGTTGTCTGGCGCGGCCCTGGCCCTCCTGGGCGCCGCCGCAGCCGCCTGCGGGACGACGCCGCCGCCGCCTGAACTCCCCGACCTGACCGCACAACTCGACCGGGCGCGCGCCGACAGCAAGCTCGCTGCCGATGCCGCCGCCGGCCGGCCGCCGCAGTCGCCTGCTGCGCGGGCGCTGACCGGGGTGGCTGCCGAACGCTCTGCGCATGCCCAGGCGCTCTCTGAGGAGCTGACCCGGATAACCGGAAGCACTCCCGTGTCCTCCCCGGCCCCGGCTACCACCCCGCCCCCTGGAGCTACGGCCACCGCACCCACCGTCGACGAGGTGGTCAGCGCGCTGGAGCAGTCCGCGCAGGACGCCTCGGACCTGGCCGCCCGGGTCTCGGGATACCGCGCGGGGCTGCTCGGATCCATCGCGGCTTCCTGCACTGCCGCTTACACGGTGGCCCTTGGAGGTGCGCTATGACCTCACCCGAACAGTCGCCGTCCCGACCGTCGAACCCGGCCGACGCCGCGCTCTACGACGCGGTGGCCACCGAGCACGGCATCATCTACGCCTACGGACTCGTGTCGGCACACGCGACGCCCGAGGACAACGCCCTGGTGGCTGCCGCGATGGCTGAGCACCGAGCGCGCCGCGAGGCCGGCATCGCGATGCTCAACGGGCGCTCGGTGACCCCGCCACTGCCCGCCGCCGGCTACCAATTGCCGTCGACCGTGGCCAATCCGAACGACGCCGCCAACCTGGCGGTGCGCATGGAGCAGGACGCCGCAGTCGCCTGGCGCGCGGTGCTCGAACAGGCCACCACCGGCGAGGATCGCGCCTTCGCCGTGACCGCGCTGACGCAGGCCGCGGTCACGGCAGCCAAGTGGAGCCAGGCCCTCGACGTCTGGCCGGTGACCGTCGCGTTCCCCGGCGGCGCCGAATAACCCGCGCTAAGAAAGTGCGGCCGAGATCTCGGCGGCGGCAGCGTCCACCGCAATCTCACGGGTTTCGCCGGAGAACCGGTTGCGCAGCTCCACGGTCCCGTCGGCCCAGCCACGGCCCACGACCACTATCCACGGCATCCCGAGAAGCTCGGCGTCCTTGAACTTCACGCCGGGTGACGCCTTGCGATCGTCGAACAGCACCTCGTGGCCGAGACGGTCCAGGTCTGCGACAAGTTCGGCGGCGCCTGCGCGGGCCGCATCGTCTTTGTTGGCCACGACTACGTGCACGTCAAAGGGCGCGACAGACGATGGCCACCGCAGCCCGATCTCGTCATGTTGCTGTTCGGCGATCACCGCGACGAGCCGGGACACGCCGACACCGTACGAGCCCATGGTCAGCCGCACCGGTTTGCCGTCCTCACCGAGCACATCGGCGCTGAACGCATCGGCGTACTTGCGGCCCAGTTGGAAGATGTGACCGATCTCGATCCCGCGGGCCGAGGTCAACACACCGGCGCCGTCCGGCGAGAGGTCGCCGTCGCGCACCTCGGCCGCCTCGATGGTGCCGTCGGGAGTGAAGTCGCGTCCGGCGACCAGCCCGACGACATGCTTGTTGGGCGCATCGGCACCGGTGATCCAGGACGTCCCGGACACCACCCGCGGATCGACAAGATAGCGAACACCATTGTCCTGCAAGGCTTTCGGACCCACATAACCCTTGACCAGGAACGGATTCTTGGCGAAATCGGCGTCGTCGAGCAGCGCGAACTCAGCCGGCTCGAGTGCCGCGGCGAGACGCTTCTCGTCGACGTCGCGGTCCCCCGGCACGCCCACCCCGAGCAGCTCCCACTCACCGCCCGGCTGGCGGGTCTTGAGCAGGACGTTCTTGAGGGTGTCGGCGGCGGTGATCTCCCGTCCCAGGTCGACCGAGTTGGCCCACCCGACGAGCGTCGCGATGGTCGGGGTATCAGGAGTGTCGTACACCTTCGCCTCGGGCTGGCCCTCGATGGGCAGCTGTTCGGGCGCCCGGGTGATCACCGCTTCGACGTTGGCTGCATAACCCGACTCCAGGCAGCGCACGAAGGTGTCCTCACCGACCTCGCTTTCGGCCAGGAACTCCTCCGACGCGCTGCCGCCCATCGCCCCGGACACCGCCGAGACGATGACGTAACGCAGACCCAGCCTGGCGAAGATGCGTTGATATGCCTCACGGTGCGCGTGATAGGCCGTCTTGAGCCCGTCTTCGTCGACGTCGAACGAGTAGGAATCCTTCATGACGAACTCGCGGCCGCGCAGGATGCCCGCGCGAGGCCGCGCCTCGTCGCGGTACTTGGTCTGGATTTGATATAGCCGCAGCGGGAAGTCCTTGTAGGACGAGTACTCGCCCTTGACGGTGAGCGTGAAGATCTCCTCGTGCGTCGGCCCGAGCAGGTAGTCATTGCGGCGACGGTCCTGCAGGCGGAACAAGGTGTCGCCGTACTCGGTCCAGCGGTTGGTGGTCTCGTAAGGCCCGCGCGGCAGCAGGGCGGGAAGCAGAATCTCCTGGCCGCCAATCGCATTCATCTCGCTGCGGACGATGTTCTCGATCTTGCGCAGCACCCGCAGGCCCAGCGGCAGCCAACTGTAGATGCCCGGGCCCACCGCGCGGACGTAACCGGCCCGGAGCAGCAGCTTGTGGCTGGGCACCTCGGCATCAGCGGGGTCGTCGCGCAGGGTTCGCAGGAACAGCTCGGACATACGGGTGATCACAGGCGACAACCTTAAAGCGTGGTCCTCAGCCCCGTCCCTGCCAGGTGCAGATACAGGCCTCGTTGCCCTCTGCATCGGCCAGTACCCAGAAGGCCGGCGCCGCCCGGTCGCTGAGCAGTGTGCCGCCGGCGGCCAGCGCTGCGTCGATGCGCGAGAGTGCCGCGTCGTGCGGCACGTCGATGTCGAGATGGATCCGGTTGCGTTGTGTGCGTGCCGTGTCCATCTGCTGGAACCAGATCGCCGGGCCGCGTCCGAACGGGTCGACGAGCCCGTGGTCGAGATCGGATGACGCCTGCTCGTCCTCGTATCCGGTGATCGCTTTCCAGAACGGACGCACAGCCGCGATGTCGAGCGCGTCGATCGCGATCTCGACGGCCTGGATAGCCTCGCGGCCGACCGCCATCTCGAAACCTCGGCCGGCCAGAGTGTGCGACACCTCGCGAGCCAACTGCACGTCACGCTCGGTCACCGCGCCGGCCTCCGCCGACCTCAGCCGCAGCACCGCCCGGTCGGCGCGGATATCGACGGTCAGATGCCGGGCCGCGTCCGCACCCGCCGCGGCGACCGCATGGGATGCGGCGGTGACAGCGTCGGCGATCGAGGGCACCAGCACTTCGGCGTAGACGGCGCCCAGCACCAGGCGCCAGCCCAGCGGTCCGACGGCGTCGGAGATCTGTTGACGGGTAAGTCCGGTCTGGCCCACAGCCTCAGGTTAATCCCGAGGGATCACTCGACTTCGAGATCTCCGGCGTCGATCGCGTCCTTGACGTCCTGGGCGTGCGCGACCTGTTGGGAGGTGTATCCGATGAACAGCGCCGCCCCACCGACCAGGACCGCCACCGCGGCCACCCACAGCAGACCGTAGGTGTAGCCGGCGTCCAGTGCGGCCAGTTGGGCATCGTTCATGTCCTTGACCGGGCCGTTGGTGCCGCCCAGGAACAGCGTGCGCGAGGTGATGACGGCCTGGATCACGGCCAGTACCAGTGGGCCGCCCAGGTTCTGCAGCATCAGCGCGATCGCCGAGGCCGGGCCGATCCGGTCCATGCCGACGCCGGCGATAGCCGACAGGGTCAAGGGCACCACGATCATGCCGATGCCGATGCCGCCCACGGTGATCGGCAACACCAGGTTCGGGAAGTACGGGATGCCCTCGTGCAGGGTCGAGCCGTAGATCATGGAGCCCAGCACGAGAATTCCGCCGGAAATGACCACCAAGCGAGGCTGGAAGAATCGCACGACTTGTGACGACACACCGAGACCGATCCCCATCCCGATCACGAACGGGATGAAGCCGATGCCGGCGCGCAGCGCGCTGTAGCCCAGGATGTCCTGCACGTACAGGCCGATCAGCACGGTCAACGTGAACAGCACGCCGCCGGCCATGAAGATCGCCACGAAGGTGGCCACCCGGTTGCGCTCGTGGAACAGGTCGAACGGCACCACCGGGTTCTCCGCGTAGCGTTCGGCGATGAGGAACGCGATGCCGAAGACCACCGCGGCGGCGCCGGCGGCGAGCGTGACCGGGGACTGCCAGCCGGCCTCGGGCCCCTGGGTGAAGGCGAAGACGGCAGCCGTACAGGTCAACGTCGCCAGTACCGCCCCGGCGGCGTCGAGCTTCATCCGCTCACGGTGGGTTTCGGTCAGTGAGGTGCGGGCCAGATAGAGCATCACCAGGCCGATCGGCACGTTGACCAGGAAGGCCCACCGCCAGGACACCTCAGTCAGCGCGCCGCCGACGACCAGGCCCATCACCGAGCCGATGGCGGTCATGGCACCGAATACCGCGGTGGCGGCGTTACGCGCCGGCCCCTTGGAGAAGGTGGTGGCCACCAGGGCCAGACCAGTCGGAGACGCGATGGCCGCGCCCACGCCCTGCAGCAGCCGGGCGGTGACAAGGGTGGTTTCGTTCCAGGCGATGCCGCACAGGACCGAGGCGATGATGAACAGCGAGACACCGACGATGAAGGTGCGCTTGCGGCCGATGGTGTCGCCGAGCCGTCCGCCCAGCAGCATCAGCCCGCCGAAGGTCAGCACATAGGCGGTGATGACCCAGCTGCGGCCGGCGTCGGAGAGGCCCAGCTCGTCCTGGATCTGAGGCAGTGCCACGATCGCGACGGTGCTGTCCATGGTGGCGAGCAGCTGCATACCGCCGATGGCGATGACAGCGGAGAGGAACGCCCACGACGGGAACCAGGACGGGAGCCTGGCGGCCAGTCCCTCGCGCCGCCCGGAGTTTTCGCCGTCCGCGGGCAGGTAAACCGGAAGCGCCCGGTCTGCCCCGCCATCACGCTCGATAGCTGCTGCGCGCTCTGCGTCATTGAGAGCCGTCATACCGGGTTACCTTACAGTACTCTTAAGAATCCTTTAACCGCCGAAGGCGGCCACCGGACCGATCACGATGATCGCCGGAGGTCGAATGCCTTCTTCGCGAATCCTTTCGGGCGCGTCGCCCAGGGTGGCACGCAGCGTGCGCTGCGCCATGGTCGTTCCATGCTGCACCACGAGCACGGGCGTATCCGCAGGTCGTCCTCCGTCGAGCAGGATCTTGGTGAACAACTCGATGCGCTCGACGGCCATCAGCAGCACGATGGTGCCGCTCATCGCGGCCAGCGCATTCCAATTCACTAACGATTCCGGATGTCCCGGGGCCACATGGCCGCTGACCACCACGAACTCATGCGTCATGCCCCGGTGGGTGACCGGAACCCCGGCCAACGCCGGAACCGCTATGGCGCTCGTCACACCGGGAACCACGGTCACCGGGATCCCTGCGTCGGCACACGCCAGCACCTCTTCATAACCGCGGGCGAACACGAACGGGTCGCCGCCTTTGAGGCGCACCACGAACTTGCCTTGCCTGGCCCGGTCGACCAACACGTGGTTGATGGCATCCTGCGCCATCGCCCGGCCGTACGGGATCTTGGCGGCGTCGATCACCTCGACGTGCGGCCCGAGTTCGGCAAGCAGGTCCTGCGGCGCCAACCGATCGGCGACCACGACGTCGGCCCGAGCCAGCAACCGCCGCCCGCGCACGGTGATCAGCTCAGGGTCCCCCGGCCCGCCACCTACCAGGGCCACGCCGCCTGCCGCCTCGCCCGGAACCTCGGCCGTGATGACACCCTGCTGCAACGCCTCGTGGATCGCCGACCGGATGGCTGCCGACCGGCGGTGTTCGCCGCCTGCGAGCACGCCAACCGACAGCCCGTCGTAGTCGAAGGTCGCCGGAGTCACCGCCGAGCCTTCGCGGGCGATGTCGGCACGCACGCAGAAAATGCGGAGCTGCTCGGCCTCGGCGGCGATCTCGGCGTTCACGTCGGAATCGTCGGTGGCCGCGATCACATACCAGGCGCCCTCGAGATCGCCGGGCCGGAAATCCCGCAGTTGCAGGCTGATCCCCGGCTCGTCTTTTGACAGCGCCTCGACGGCCGGGCTCGCGGCACGCGCGATGACATGTACGTCGGCACCGTTGGCGATCAGCAGCGGTAGTCGACGCTGCGCGACGGTTCCGCCGCCGACGACGACGACCTTCCGGCCCGAAAGGCGCAGGCCGACGAGGTAGGCATTATCTGAATTCACATTGCTCCTCGCGTGCGCGTCACGCGCCGAGCTTAGTGCGTGCCGCTGCCGTCACGAACCGGGTGATGGCCTGCGGGTGCGCGGCAGGATGGGTGTGCAGGTAGCCGGCATGCACACCGCGGTGCACCGCGCCATCACGCCGTCGATCGGTGAATGCCCAGGCCGGTGGAAGCTCGTCGGCGAATGTCACTGCGGTTCGGTGGAATTCGTGGCCTGTGACGCGCTCGCCTGCAGCGTGCAGCGACGAATCCACGACTGCGACGGCATCGCGGTAGCCGAGGGTGAGACGTTCGGTGAACCGCGCGGAGCCGGCCAGCACGCCACACATCGGCGATCCGTCGAGGTCGTCGACCAGGTAGGTGAGCCCGGCGCACTCCGCATGAACCGGTGCGCCGCCGGCGGCCAATTCTCTGATCTGCTCGCGCACAACAGCATTGGCGGACAGTTCGGCGGTGAATTGCTCGGGGAAGCCACCCGGCAGCACCAGTGCGTCGGCGCCCGGCGGCAGCGGATCGACCAAGGGATCGAACTCGGCGACGTGCGCCCCGGTGCCGCGCAGAAGCTCCCCGTGTTCGACGTAGCCGAAGCTGAACGCCTTGCCCGCCGCCAGTGCAACGGTGACGCCGGTGACCGGCTGGGCCGCAGCAGGGTTCCACGGCTGGGAACCGACGCGGGCGTCGGCACTGGCCTTGACGGCCGGCAGGTCGACGTGGCGGGCGACGAGTTCGGTCATCGCCGCCACCGCGGCGCGCGCCTGCCTGCCGTGCTCGATGGCCGTGACGAGCCCGAGATGTCTTGATGGAACCGATAATGCGTCGGCTCGCGGGATCGCCCCCAAGACCTCGACACCAGCATGGTCACAGGCCTGACGCAACACCGTCTCGTGCCGCGGCGAACCGACGCGGTTCAGGATGACCCCGGCGATGCGCACCGCCGGATCGAACGTCAGGAATCCGTGCAGCAGTGCCGCGATGCTGTGGCTCTGGCCGCGGGCGTCGACCACCAGCACCACCGGTGCGCCGAGCAGACCGGCGACGTGGGCGGCCGACCCGCGTGGGGTGCCGGTCATCTGGTCTTCGATCCGGCCGTCGAACAGTCCCATGACTCCTTCGACGACGGCGATGTCGGTGCCGGCACTGCCATGCCGGTACAGCGGACCGATCAGCTCATCACCGACCAGCACCGGGTCGAGGTTGCGTCCAGGGCGGTCCGCGGCCAAGGCGTGGTAGCCGGGATCGATGAAATCCGGGCCGACCTTGAACGGGGCCACGGCGTGGCCGGCCCGCCGCAGCGCACCGATCAGACCCGTTGCCACCGTGGTCTTTCCGCTGCCCGAGGCCGGCGCGGCGATCACCACCGCCGGAGTGGTGCTCACCTCAGCACCGCAAGCGTGCGCGTCTGTTGCCCGACAGGCCGCGGAACGACAGCATTTTGCGCACGCTCACCATGCTCGCCCTACCATTCGATGCCCTTCTGACCCTTGCGGCCGGCATCCATCGGGTGCTTGACCTTGGTCATCACGGTGACCAGATCGGCAGCGTCGATCAACGCCTGCGGAGCGTCCCTGCCCGTGATCACCACGTGCTGGGTACCGGGACGCGAACGGAGCACCTCGACCACATCCGCCACATCCACCCAACCCCACTTCAGTGGATAGGTGAACTCGTCGAGCACATAGAAATCGTGCTGCTCCTCGGCCAGCCTGCGGGTGATCTCGGCCCAGCCGTCGGCGGCCGCCGCGGCGTGGTCGACATCGCTGCCGTGCTTACGCGTCCACGACCAGCCCGAGCCCATCTTGTGCCACTCGACCGGTCCGCCCGCACCATGCTCGTCGTGCAGCCGGCCGAGTTCGTGGAACACCGCTTCCTCGCCGACCTTCCACTTTGCGCTCTTGACGAACTGGAACACGGCGATCCGGAAGCCCTGATTCCAGGCCCGCAGCGCCATACCGAATGCGGCAGTGGACTTTCCCTTGCCCGGACCGGTGTGCACGGCCAGCAGCGGCGCGTTGCGGCGGGCCCGGGTGGTCAGCCCGTCGTCGGGAACGGCAACCGGTTGTCCCTGTGGCATCGGCAGTCCTCTCTAGGCAGCGTCGGCTTGGGTCTTGACCAGCCGGGTCAGTGCGTCCGCGTGCAACTGTTCCAGCCGCACTGCGGTAGCACCCAGCTGTTGCGCGAGCTGCTGCGCCAAACCCAGTCGTACAAAAGATGTTTCACAGTCGACGACCACCGCGGCAGCGCCTTCGGCGAGCAGCAGGGTCGCGGCTTGGCGGGTGCGCCCCAACGGATCTGGGCCGCCGGTCGCCCGGCCATCGGTGAGCAGCACCACCAGGCTGCGCCGCGCCCGGTCGCGGGCCTTCTCCCGCACCACCACATCGCGCGCGGCGAGCAAGCCCTGCGCCAGTGGGGTTTTCCCGCCGGTATCGAAGCGCTCCAGGCGACGGCCGGCAATGTGCACCGACGATGTCGGCGGCAATATCACCCGGGCGTCCTGCTGCCGGAAGGTGATGACGGCGACCTTGTCGCGGCGCTGATAGGCATCGCGTAGCAGGGACAGCGTCGCTCCGCTCACCGCCGACATCCGGTCCCGCGCGGCCATCGAACCCGAGGCGTCCACGACGAAGATCACCAGATTGCCTTCCCGGCCCTCGCGAACCGCGCGGCGGACGTCGTCGGGCACCGGTCGCGGCCTGCCGGCCTCGCGCTGGCGCCCCGCAGTGGCCAGCAGCGTGCCGAAGACATGTACGCCGTGCCCGGCGCCGGGTTCTGCGGTCGCCGCGATCGGAGTGCCGGTGCGGTTGCGGGCCCGCGACCGCCGCCCCGGCGCGCCCTCCCCGACGCCGGGCACCACCAGCGCCTTGGTCCGGAACACCGCCGCAGGCGGTGCACTCTGGCGGGTCGACGAGGTCTTCGAATTTCCTTGTGCTGGTTGACCTTCGGTGGAGATATCGGAGCCGCCACCGCCACCCGGCGGGTCAGAGTCAGGGTCAGGGTCGAGCTCCGGTTCCGACTCGGATGCGGACTCCCCCGCTTGCTGCATCGCCTCGTCCAGGCGATCAGGATCCAACCCCGGATCGTCGAAGGGGTCACGGCGGCGGCGGTGCGGCAACGCCAGTTCGGCGGCCACCCGGATGTCCTCCTCCTCGACAACGACACTGCCGCGCCAGGCTGCATGCGCGACAGCGGTACGCGCCACCACCAGATCGGCGCGCATGCCGTCGACGTCGAAGGCCGCACACAGCGCCGCGATGCGGCGCAACTCGCTGTCCGGCAACACCACCGATCCCAGCGCTGCCCTCGCAGCGGCGATGCGCCGGGCCAATTCTGTGTCGGCGTCGGCGTAGCGGCGGACGAATTCCGCGGGGTCAGCTTCGAAACCCATCCGGGCCCGGATCACGTCCACCCGCACGTCGACATCGCGCGAGGCCGCCACGTCGACGGTCAGCCCGAACCGGTCCAGCAGCTGCGGCCGCAGTTCGCCCTCTTCGGGATTCATGGTGCCGATCAGCACGAACCGGGCCTCGTGCGAATGCGAGATGCCGTCCCGCTCGACGTGCACACGGCCCATGGCGGCGGCGTCGAGCAGCACGTCGACCAGATGGTCGTGCAGCAGGTTGACCTCGTCGACATAGAGCACGCCACCGTGGGCGCGCGCCAGCAGCCCCGGGGAGAACGCATGCTCGCCGTCGCGCAGTACCTTCTGCAGATCCAGCGACCCGACCACCCGGTCTTCTGTTGCGCCGATAGGCAATTCGACGAGCCTGGCGTCGTCGTCGACCGCGGTCAGCACCGCGGCCAGGCCACGCACCGCCGTCGACTTCGCAGTCCCCTTCTCGCCGCGGATCAGCACACCGCCGATCTCGGGCCGCACCGCGCACAACACCAACGCCAACCGCAGCCTGTCCTGCCCCACGAGTGCGCTGAAGGGGTAGGTATGAATCACGATTGCTCGGCTTCCACACGTGAGCCGGGGCGCACCATCGGCACATGCGGGATGCCGTCATCGAGGAACTCGTCGCCGTCGCGGACGAAGCCGTGGTTGGCGTACATGTCCACCAGATACGTCTGGGCGTTGATGTGGCACGGATAGTCACCGACTTCGGCCAGTGCGGCCTGCATCAGCCGGGCTGTGTGTCCATTGCCCCTCGCATCACGCTTGGTGCACACCCGCCCGATCCGGAACGCCTTCTCACCACCGGGGTGTTCCTCCATCAGCCGCAACGTCGAGATCACCTCACCATCGGTCCCCTCGAGCCAGAAGTGCCGCGTCTCGGCGAGCAGATCACGGCCGTCCAGTTCCGGATACGGGGTGGCCTGTTCGACGACGAACACCTCGATGCGCAGCTTGAGCAACTCGTAAAGGGTTGCCACATCGAGATCTTTGGCCCAGCTGCGACGCAATGCGACCGTCATGAGCACGCCGTCACACGGTCGCGGGGGCGTCGGCGGTGTCCGGCTTGAGGTCCAGTTTGAGCACCTTGCTGCCCCACGACCACACTTCTTCGAACAAGCCGGGCTCGTCGGAGAGCTTCGTGCCGAGCGACGGCACCATCTCCTTGAGTTTGGGCCGCCAGCTCTGGTAGCGGTCGGAGAAGCAACGCTCCAGGATGTCGAGCATGGCCGGCACCGCGGTCGAGGCGCCCGGCGAGGCGCCGAGCAGCCCGGCCATGCTGCCGTCGGCAGCCGTCAGCACTGTGGTACCGAACTCCAGCACGCCGCCGGCACCCTTGCGCCGAATGACCTGGACACGCTGCCCGGCGATGACCAGGTCCCAGTCGGAATCGACTGCGGCGGGGGCGAATTCGCGCAAGGTGTCGACGCGGTCGGCCTCACTGAGCATCAGCTGGCCGACGAGATATTTGACCAATCCCACCTCGGTCAGCCCGACGCCGAGCATGGACGCCAGATTGTTGGGCTTGACCGACAACGGCAGGTCGGTGAACTTGCCTTGCTTCAGGAACTTCGGTGTCCAGCCGGCGAACGGCCCGAACAACAGCCAGGACTTGCCGTTGATCACCCGGGTGTCCAGGTGCGGCACCGACATGGGCGGGGCGCCCAGCGGCGGCAGCCCGTACACCTTGGCCTGGTGAGCTGCGGTCAGCGCCCGGTTGCCGGTGCGCAGGAACTGCCCGCCCACGGGAAAACCGCCGAATCCCTTGGCCTCGGCGATGCCGGCCTTCTGCAGTAGCGGCAGGGCGCCGCCGCCTGCGCCGACGAACACGAACTTCGCATTGATCTTGCGCTTGTCGCCCGTCCGGCGGTTCTGCACCTTGACCGTCCAGCTGCCGTCGGAGTTCTTGTGGAGGTTGCGCACGTCGTGCCCGAACAGCGTCGTCATGCCGCGCTGCGCGGTGTAGCCGATCAGCTGACGTGACAGCGAGCCGAAGTCGACGTCGGTGCCGTCCTGCGCCCAGTTCAGGCCCACCGGGTCGGAGAAGTCCCGCTTGGCGGCCATCAGCGGCAACCGTCGGGTGAATTCGTCCTTGTCGTCGATGAACTCCATCGACGCGAACAGCGGGTTGCCCACCAGGGCGTCGTACCGGCGCTTGAGGTAGTCGACGTTGTGGGCACCGTGCACGAAACTCACGTGCGGAATCGGGTTGAGGAAGCTGCGGACGTCGGGCAGGACGCCGTTCTCCACGGCGTAGGCCCAGAATTGCCGCGACACCTGGAACTGCTCATTGACGGTGACGGCCTTGGTGATGTCGATGGAGCCGTCACCGCGCTCGGGGGTGTAGTTGAGCTCGCACAGCGCCGAGTGCCCCGTGCCGGCGTTGTTCCACGGATCACTGCTTTCGGCCGCGGCGCCGTCGAGCCGTTCGATCAGCGTGATCGACCAAGTCGGCTCCAGCAGCCGGATCAGCGCGCCCAGGGTGGCACTCATGATGCCGGCACCCACCAGCACGACGTCAGTCTTTGCGGTCGTACCTACGTTTGCCTCAGACACCCTGATCGCTCGTCCTTCGTCATCGCACGGCCCGTCACGTTGACGGCTTGTTCCTGATGCCCAGGTTATCGCGCGCGGATTCGCCGTCGGCCGGGCATACCAGTGCGATCCGTCACCCCGATCATTCGCCCCGACCCGCAGCTAGGGTGGGATTGTGACGTCACGGGAGCCCGCCTGGGAGCCGGATGTGCTGCCTGGCTTCTGGCAGCGGACCATCGAGCTCGGCCCGGATCCCGACGGGGAGGGCGAGTTGGCTGCGACGCTTGTGCGGCGCGGCGATGCAAGCCCGAGCGCGCATGCCGTCCTGGCGCTGCACGGTTACACCGACTACTTCTTCCATACCGAACTCGCCGACCGGTTCGCCGATCGCGGTTTCGCGTTCTATGCCATCGACCTGCACAAATGTGGTCGGTCTCGACGCGAGGGCCAGACCCCGCACTTCACCACCGACCTGGCGCGCTACGACAAAGAACTGGACCGGGCACTGGGCGTCATCGCCGCCGACACCGGCGGTGCCCGCGTCTGTCTGTACGGCCACTCGGCGGGCGGACTGATCGTCACCCTGTTTGCCGACCGGCTACGGCAACGCGGCGGCTTGGCGACCCACAATGTCGGCGGACTGGTGCTCAACAGCCCGTTCTTCGATCTGCACGGCCCGGCGGTCCTGCGCACCGCACCTACCTCGGCGGCCCTGCTCGCGCTGGCCCGGCTACGCAAGCTGTACGTGGTCCGCAAACCCACCGAAGGCGGGTACGGCACCAGTCTGCACCGCGACTACGGCGGCGAGTTCGACTACAACCTCGACTGGAAACCGTTGGGCGGGTTCCCCGTCACGTTCGGGTGGATCAACGCCATCCGACGCGGGCAGGCCCGGCTGCACCGCGGCCTCGACGTCGGGGTGCCCAACTTGATCTTGCGCTCCGACCACAGTGTCGCGGAATCACCGGATCCAGCGGCGATCCAGCGCGGGGACGCGGTGCTCGACGTCAGACTGATCGCCCGGTGGGCGGGCTGCGTGGGCAACCACAGCACGATCACCCCTATCGTGGACGCCAAGCACGACGTCTTCCTGTCCCTCGCCGAGCCCAGAGCGGCCGCGTACCACGAACTGAGCCGGTGGCTGGATCATTACCTCAGTTTGCGATCATCTTCGAGCACAACACATTCCGGATAGGGACAACGCGTGGAGCACTACGATCTGACGATCATCGGCACCGGCTCGGGCAACAGCGTCCTCGACGACCGCTACGCCGACAAGAAGGTGGCGATCTGCGAGCAGGGCACCTTCGGCGGCACCTGCCTCAACGTGGGCTGCATCCCCACCAAGATGTTCGTCTACGCCGCCGAGGTCGCCCACAGCATCCGCGACAGCGCGAAGTACGGCATCGACTCCCACATCGACAAGGTGCGCTGGCCCGACATCGTGTCGCGGGTGTTCGGTCGTATCGACCCGATCGCGGCCGGCGGCGAGGACTACCGCCGGTCCAACCCGAACATCACGGTGTACTCCAGCCACACCCGCTTCGGTCCGACCAACCCCGACGGCAGCTACACCCTGCGTACCGAGGACGGCGACGAGTTCAGCACCGACCAGGTGGTGATCGCCGCGGGCTCGCGGGTCAACATCCCGCCGGCCATCAGGGATTGCGGCGTCAAGTACTACACCAGTGACGACGTCATGCGGATCGCCGAGTTGCCCGAGCATCTCGTGATCGTCGGTGGCGGATTCGTGGCGGCCGAGTTCGCCCACGTGTTTTCCGCACTCGGGGTCCGGGTCACCATCGTGGTGCGCGGCTCGGGTCTGCTGACGCACTGCGATGAAACCATCTGCCACCGGTTCAGCGCGCTGGGCGCTGAGAAGTGGGACCTGCGCACCCACGAGAACGTCATCGGGTCACGCCAGGACGGCGATGGCATCGTGCTGGAACTCGACGACGGAAAGATGCTGCCCGCCGACATGCTGCTGGTGGCCACCGGCCGGATACCCAACGGTGACCAACTCGACGCCGAACTGGCCGGCGTCGAGGTCGACGAGGACGGCCGGGTGATCGTCGACGAGCACCAACGGACCACTGCGCGTGGAATTTTCGCGCTCGGTGATGTGTCGTCGGACTATCAGCTCAAGCATGTTGCCAACCACGAATCTCGGGTGGTCAGGGAGAACCTGTTGCGCGATTGGGACGACACCGAGTCGCTGGCGCGCAGCGATCACCGATTCGTCCCCTCGGCGGTGTTCACCGAACCGCAGATCGCGATGGTAGGGCTCAGCGAAGTGGAGGCTCGCGAGGCCGGCTATGACGTCGTGACGAAGGTCCAGAACTACGGGGACACCGCGTATGGCTGGGCGATGGAGGACACCACGGGTATTGCCAAGGTGATCGGCGACCGGGCGACCGGCAAGCTCCTGGGCGCGCACATCATGGGGTATCAGGCGTCGTCGATCATCCAGCCGTTGATCCAGGCCATGAGCCTGGGACAGACGGCCCAGGAGGTTGCGCGCGGCCAATACTGGATTCACCCCGCGCTGTCCGAGGTGATCGAGAATGCGTTGCTCGGACTGACCGACTAGGTTTCGGGCCGTTACGTCTGGGCGCTCCAGCGCTCCTCGATCCGGCCGAACCGCCAGATCCCCAGCGCGACAATCCAGCTCACGACAAACAGCCCGACGATCGCGAACCCGACGAACTCCAGGTCGGCGGAAGCGATGAGCGCGAGCGGCCCGGAGGTGACACCGAGACGCTCGGCCAGGAGTCCGGTCAGGACGATCACCCCGATCACCAGCGCGACGATGACCGAGAGCACCGTGACGGTCAGGTTGTAGTAGACCTTGCGGACGGGCTTCAGGAAGGCCCACCCGTAGGCCCTGGACATGAAAATCCCGTCCAGGCTGTCGAACAGGCTCATGCCCGCCGCGAAAAGCACCGGCAAGACGAGCATCGCGTACCACGGCAAGGTGAATGCCGCCGTGCCTGCCGCCAGGACCAACAGCGCCACCTGGGTGGCGGTGTCGAAGCCCAGCCCCATCAGGAACCCGACCGGGTAGAGGTGCCAGGGCTTGCTCACCCGTCGCATGACCCGGCCGAGCAACCGGGCGAGGAAACCGCGCTGTTGGAGTTGGCGTTCCAGCTCGGCCTCGTCGAGTTCGCCGCTGCGCATGGCTCGGAAAACCTTGGCGATGCCCACTGCGGCGAACAGATTCGTCAGACCGATCAGGATGAGGAACGTGCCGGCCACCACCGAGCCGACCAGGCCCAGCGTCTGCAGCATCGGCGAGCTCTCATCCTGCACCGGACCAGCCAGTGATCGGACCCCGAGCGCCAGCAGGAAGGCAAGACCGAAGACGACACTGGAATGCCCGAGTGAGAACCAGAAACCGGCTGACAGCGAGCGGGTACCCTCGCCCACGAGCTTGCGGGTGGTGTTGTCGATGACGGCGATGTGGTCGGCGTCGAAGGCGTGTCGCACGCCCAGCAGGTAGGCGGTTACGCCCAGGCCGACCCCGAACACGCCTGCCGATCCGAGGGTGATGTGTTGCGGCGCTACGCCCAACATCAGTACACCCCAACCGAATACGTGCAGCAGCAGCACAACGCCGCCGACCACGGCGATCGACATCCAGTCGGTGCGGTCGAATCGGGCTGGCGCGATCGTTTCGGTCGGCGCGACGGCGGTCATCGGGCGAGCGTAAAACCGCTGCCGTTATCTGTCTACCTGAACAGATGACAAGGCGTCTCAGCCGTGCCGCGCCCCGATCCAGTGCAGCAGGTCATGTACGGTCTCGTCCTCGAGCCGGTAGTTGACCGTGCGCCCGACGCGGGTCGAGCTCACCCAGCCTTGCCGGCGCAGCACGCGAAGCGCCTGCGAGACGGCGTTTTCCGAACGTCCTAAGGCAGCCGCGAGATCGCTGACGCAGATACCCGGCGCACGGTGCAGCCCGAGCAGGATCTCCAGCCGGTGCGGATCTGAGAGCAGATCGAAACGCTGCGCCCAACCGGGAGTGTCGACGTCGGCCAACGCCGACGACGCGCGAGCGACCTGGCCTTGATTCGCGTGCTGCTGCACGGTCCGAATCTAATCCAGGCGGCGCCGCGTGGTCAGGCAATCCCCTTGAGCATCAGATTCCAGTACATGAAGGGCAACCCGTAACGCTTCACGTACCACATGTCGCGACGCGGTTTGGTGGTGTCGATGAACGGAAAACTCGGCGTGGGTGTCAGGTCGTAGTCGAATTCGGCGAGCAGCATCTTGTTCCGCGAGGTCGTCAGCGGACACGAGGTGTATCCGTCGTACTTGCCCGTGAGCGGCTTGCCGGCCGAGGCGGCGAGCAGGTTGTCGACCAGGACAGGAGCCTGTTTGCGCACGGCGGCACCGGTCTTGGACGTCGGCAGGGACGCCACGTCGCCGAGCGCGAAGACATCGTCGAATCGCTTGTGCTGCAGCGTGAATTGATCCACGTCAACCCAGCCTCCGGGCATCTCGGGGTCCGAGATCGGCGACTTCTTGATCCAGTCCGGCGCCGACTGCGGCACCACCAGATGCATCATGTCGTACCCGATGGTTTCGGTGCCGCCCGTTCCGTTGTGCACGATGGTGGCCTGCAGGCCGTCTGGATCGACATCGGTGAGCTCACTGTTGGTGTGTACCTCGATGCCGTAACCGGCTGCGACACGTTCGAGCTGATCCGAGAACACCTTCACGCTGAACATGGCGGGCGTCGCCAACACCAGGACCACGCGAATGTCGTCGAGCACACCTTGTTGCCGCCAGTAGTCGCACGCCAGGTAAGCGATCTTCTGGGGAGCGCCGCCACATTTGATCGGCCCGACCGGCATGGTGAAAACTGCGGTCCCCTTGCGCATGTTCCGAATAAGTTCCCACGTCTTGGGGGCGAGCGCGGCGTCGTAGTTGGTCGATGCGTGGGGCGTGATCACTGCCTCGCGCGCACCGGGAATCGCGTCCCAGTCGCTCTGCAGACCGGGACACACCACCAGTCGGTCGTACTCGATGAGAGAGCCGTCGTCGGTGGTGACGACCTTCTCAACCGGGTCGATCGACTCCGCGGCCCGGCGCACCCAGGTGGCGTTCTTCGGCATCACCGAGGCTTCCGGGCGTCCACTTTCCGCCATGCCGGCGCGGCCACCACCGACCAGCGTCCACAACGGCTGGTAGTAGTGCGTGACCGCGGGGTCGATGACACAGACGTTCTTGCCCTTCCGGCGTAGCCGCGATGCGACGGTGATCCCGGCCGTGCCGCCGCCGACGATCACGATCTCGTGGTGTGTGGTTCCTGGAGGCATGGGCGCGCCTTTCACGGGAATTTATTGTCCGGACATTGCGATATTTAATGTACGTACATTATCGTGGATCGTGAGTCCGAAAGCAAGGAGGTTCCAGTGTCGGCCGGAGACGAAGGCAACGCGCCCGCACGACGACTGCGCCGGGATGCAGGCCTCCCGCTGTGGCAGCAGCTGCGGGCCGACCTGCAGCGACGGTTGCGCGACGGCGAGTTCGCCACATCGTTCCCGGGGGAACTGGAACTTCGCCACGAGTACGGGGTCAGCCGGCATACCGTGCGCGAGGCGCTGCGAGCGCTGCGCGAAGAAGGCCTGGTCACCGCCGCACGCGGTCGTCCCCCGAGGCTCGGCCGACCGTCGGAGATCAACCAGCCCCTCGGCGCCTTGTACAGCCTGTTCGAGTCGGTGGAGGCGGCGAATCTGCGCCAATGCAGCGTGGTGCGCACGCTCGATGCCCGAGCCGACGCGTATGCCGCCGTGCGCCTGGGACTCGAGGAGTCGACACCGCTCGTGTACCTCGAACGGCTGCGGTTGGCCGACGACGAACCCCTGGCCGTCGATTACGCCTGGCTGCCGGCGGCCGTCGCCGCGCCGTTGTTGACCGCGGATTTCACCCATACCGGCCTGTACGACGAACTCGCGACCCGTTGCGGCGTACGGCTGACCGGTGGCCACGAACAGATCAGGGCGGCGATCCCCACCGCGGCGCAACGCCGACTGCTCGATATCGGACCCGAGACCGCCGTCATGCGGGTGGAGCGGACCGGCACCGCAGACGGCACGCCGGTCGAGTGGCGCACCACGGTGATTCGCGGTGACCGGTTCAGCGTTCTCGCCGACTTCTCGGCCCGGGCCGGCTACACCATGAGTCTGTCCGGCTCGGCTGGCGAGCATCGATGACCATCGCCGTGCTCCTCGGTCTGTGCATCGGGTTGTGCCTCGGCGCCCTCGGTGGCGGCGGATCGATCATCACCGTCCCGGCCCTGGTCTATCTGCTCCACCAACCGCTGTCCGGTGCGATCACGCAAAGTCTTGTGATCGTGGGCATTTCGTCGGCCACCGCGGCTGTTGTCCACGCCCGGCACGGGCAAGTCCGGTGGCGTGCGGGGCTCGCGCTCGGCGCGGTCGGCGGAGTCGCCGCCTGGGCGGGTACCGCGCTCGGACACCTGGTCCCGGCAGATGTTGCCATGGCCGCTTTTGCCGGGCTGATGATCGTGGTCGCGGCCGCACTGTTCTACCGGTCGCGCAATCGCAACCGGAGGCCGGCGGCCCCGCGGGTACTGGTCGGCGCCGGTGCGCCCCTGCCGTCAGAAACCGAACCGGCTTCCCCGCCAACGCATCCCAGCTTCGTCGCCGTCGCCGTCAAAGTGGTGGTCGCCGGTGTACTGATCGGCGTACTGACCGGATTCTTCGGCGTCGGAGGTGGTTTCATCATCGTGCCGGTATTGGTGGCCATCCTCGGGTACTCGATGCCGGTCGCGGTGGGCACCTCGCTGCTGGTGATCACCATCAACGCCGCGGTCGCGCTGCTCGCGCGGGCCGGGCACGTTGCGCTCGACTGGTCGGTGGTGTTGCCGGTCACGATCGCCGCGATACTCGGTGCGATCGCGGGAAAGTATGTGACGCAGCGACTTTCAGAGCGGCTACTCACTCGCTCGTTCGCCGTCGCGCTGGTGGCAGTGGCGTGGTACGTCGGCGCAAAAACTCTCATCCAACTCTGAACAAGGAGCGTCCAATGATCCTCAAACAGTTCTATCTCGGCTGTCTGTCCCACGCCTCGTATCTCATCGCCGACGAGACGACGAAGCGCGCCATCATCGTCGATCCGCGACGTGACATCACCGAATACCTCGATCAGGCGCGGCGTGACGACCTGCACATCGAGGGCGTGATCAACACACACTTCCATGCCGACTTCGTCTCCGGGCATCTCGAACTGGTCGACGCCACCGGCGCGTGGATCGGGTTCGGCGCGGCCGCCGAGACCGACTACCCCATCCGCCGGCTGCACCACGGCGAACACATCTCGCTCGGCCGGGTCGACATCGAGATCCTGTCCACTCCCGGGCACACCTGGGAGTCGATCAGCCTGCTGGTCCGCGACGGCGCCGACTCATCTCCCACGGCGGTACTGACCGGCGACTCGCTGTTCATCGGCGACGTCGGACGGCCGGACCTGGCCAACCTGGACGGCGGCACCAGCACCGACCTGGCTCGGGCGATGTACCGGACGGTTCATCAGACTCTGCTGCAGCTGCCGGACGGCGTCGCTGTCATGCCCGCGCACGGCGCCGGATCGGCGTGCGGCAAGAACCTGTCCACCGACCTCGTGTCGACGATCGGCGAACAGCGCCAAACCAATCCGGCACTTCAGCCGATGAGTGAAGACGAGTTCGTGCGCCTCATCACCGCCGGACAACCGGCCGTTCCCGGCTACTTCTCCACCGATGCGGACCTGAACCGGCGCGACCACGCCGTCTTCGACGAGGCACGCTCGGTGCCCGAACTCACACCCGAGCAATTGCGGAGCCTCCTCGCCACCGAGGGCACCGTGGTGATCGACACCCGCTCCCCCGAGGAATTCGCCACCGCGCATCTGGCGGGCACGATCAATGTGGGTTTGGCCGGCCGGTTCGCCGAAACCTGTGGGATGGTCGCGCGCGTCGACGACGACATCGTGGTGGTCACGGCGCCCGGGGCCGAACACGAGGCGACGCTGCGCCTGGCGCGCATCGGTTACGACAACGTGGTCGGCTATCTCAACACCACCGACGACGGATTCCCGGATACCCTCGGCGATCTCGTCGTGCACATCGACCGGCTCGACCCGGTGAAGCTGGCCGGATTGCTCGCGCATGACACAGTGACGGTGCTCGACGTGCGCAATGCGGCCGAGCGCGAGAACGGCCACATCCCCGGCTCCGTGCACATCCCGTTGGCCGAACTGCTCACCCGCCACACCGAGATCGACCGGCACAAGCCCGTCGTGGTGCACTGCGCCGGCGGCTGGCGGTCCAGCGTTGCCGCCAGCTTGCTACGGGCCCAAGGACATTCCCAGACCACCGACCTGATCGGCGGGTATGCCGGCTGGGCGCAGAACCTGGTGGGAACCGGTTAGCAGGGAAGTGCACCTGCGTGAACCGGTGGGGCGTACGTTAGGGCTCGACCGTAGGCCGACCGCCGAACAGGAAGCTCTTGGAACACCACGACAACGCCGATACCGGACTGCTCGACGAGTTCGCTGCATTCATGGCCTCGGCTGGCGACCCATACCCCGCCGATACCAGGTCGAACGTCGCTGTCTTCGTTGATTGGCACCGGACGCATTCCGCACGCGATGTCACCACGGTCGACGAGGACGACATCGTGGAGTTCTTGTTCGGTTGGGTTGCCGCCAGAGCACAGCCGATGTCGGATGAGGAGTCGTCAGTATTCTGCCGGTCGGTCGGGGCGTTCTTCGAGTTCCTGGGCGACGCCGGACGGTTGGACGGTGGACACGATCGCGGAGTTGGGTTGAATCAACTGACAGTGAGTCTGGCGTCCCCACTTCACAAAATGATGACCAATCCGGGATTTGATCCGAGATCCGCCTTGTACCACCCGGGGTTCAATCCGCCGGGCAAGCCGCGCTACATCGAGTTGCTCGCACAACCCGACCAGATGCCCAACGACAAGCTGGAAACGGAACTGCTGGCCCGAATGGCCGAATACGAGGCATTGCCCGCTGACGACCGCGCGGCGGCGATGGACCGGGACCTTGACGAGGAACCGGAACCGGTTGAGCTTCCGTTCGTGTATGTGCCGCCACCGGCCGCCGAGGTCGAGTCTGCCGCCGCCGCCGCACCGCTGCTGGGAAAGATCGAGGCGCTGCGTGGATACCTCGGTGAGGCCGGCAAGCCGCTGACCGAACGTGGCAACATCAAACGG
This sequence comes from Mycolicibacterium sp. XJ870, assembly GCF_053483975.1. NCBI lineage: Bacteria > Bacillati > Actinomycetota > Actinomycetes > Mycobacteriales > Mycobacteriaceae > Mycobacterium > Mycolicibacterium sp. XJ870. Next base: position 1,492,724 of record NZ_JBEFTI010000001.1, on the reverse strand, counting down.
GCCGACGGCAAGGCGCTGGTCGAGCTCCTCGACACCGGCGACGAGATGGACCCCCAGATCGGCGACCGCACCTTTCGGACGAGCACGACGCAGGAGCTGCCCGGGCTCAGCTCGATCGTCAACATCGCGAAAAAGGCCGGCGCCGTTCGCATTCACCAACGCCACCTGGTGCCGGTGAAAAGTTGGGCGCGCAAGTCGGCGACCGATCGGGCCACGGCGGTCTACGACGCGATCGTCAGGCTCGGACCACTCGGCTCTCGCGATCCGGCCTACGAAATCTTCGCCAGGGTCGCTGAGCTACTCGACTCCTGGGTGGTGCACTGGCTCGCCCGGATCCTCCACCCCGGCGGTGTCGGCAACGTCGACGAACTGGTCGAACTGATCGGGCCGGTGCTGCGCGGCGAGATCGAATCCGACTGGCCGATGTGGTCGGACAATATCGAGACAATGGCGCGCTACGACGTCAGCCACATCTTTCAGACCCTCGAGACCGCCGGCGTCGTCAAATGGACACACTGGCGCGAGGAAATCAGCGCCCTGCGCTCCTATCCGACCGGCGGACTCATCCGCCTCACCGCGCTCGGCCGCCATATGGTACCCATCCACCTCGAAGAGGCCGGCTACCTTCTGCGAAGTGCCGACGAGATCGCCGACTCTTCCGCGGAGGCCCTCCTCGATGTACTGGACGAGGTAGCCGACGAGCAGCGGCAGTCCGTGGTCGACGCGTGGCGGCCGACCGCCGACGTCGCTGAGCGCGTCCAGGCGATCGTCGACGTTGTCGGGTCGGCCGACGATCCGGCATTGCGGCTCAAGGGATTCGCGGCTCTGGAGTTGTTCGACTCCGCTGTCGTCGGGCCGGCGCTACGCGCACTGCTCGACGGTCCTGCCGCCGGCCACGCCGCGCTGTATCTGATGTCCCGCGGGTTGGCCGACGAGGCCGAGGTCGGCGATCTCATCGACATCGGGGTGTTCGTCGACGTGCTGGCGGGCTCGCTCGACCGTCCTGATGAGCTGTGCGAAATGTTCTCCGAGGCACCGCATGCAGCTGACCAGTACGCGGCGTTGGAGCAGATGTGGCGGCATCCCGCTGCGCACACCGCGGCGGTCCTGGACGCGCTTGGGCGGCATCATCCGGACCGAAAAATCGCCAAGGCGGCACGTAAATCTGCGATGCGCCACCGTAGTTGGATGGCCGACCGCGGGTAGCCCGCCGCGACGAGCGTGCGCAAAGTGCTGCTGTTTTGCGGCGTGTCGACCAACAGACCCGCACGCTCGCGGTGCAAGGTGCTCGCGGTGCAAGGGGGGCGCGCTAATCCAGAAAGCCGTGCAGGAGCACGGCCGAGCCCGCGACGTGGGCCAGCATCGCCGCCGCTGCGCCGTCGGCATCGCCGGCGAGGATCGCGATGACGATGGCCTCGTGTTGTTCGTCGGAGTGCGCGATATTGCGGGCCAACAGGGGGATCTGGTCGAGCAGGGCATTGAGCCGCATCCGGTTTTCGGCCACCAGCGGCACCAGTGACGGGGATCCAGCGGCCTCGGCGATAGCCAGGTGCAACCGGGAATCCAGCCGCCGATAGTCGTGGGGTTCGGCGTCGCGTACGTCGGCCAGCCGAGACCACAGGCCGTCGCGCTCGGCCGCACTCAGCGTGCGGCCCGCCGCCATGCGGGCCGCGCCGACCTCGAGGATCTCCCGCAGCCGCAACGCGTCGTCGATCTCCTCCCGGGTCACCCGATGACTGGTCGCAGGCAGTGCAGGCAACTCCAAGGCCAGAAACGTGCCACCGTAGCGACCGCGCCGCGACACCAGGTAGCCGGCGTCGGACAGCGACTTGATCGCCTCGCGGACGGTGTCCCGGCTGACCCCGAGCCGAGCGGCCAGTTCCCGTTCGGGAGGCAGCGATTCACCGGGGCCGAGCACCCCGAGCCGGATGGTCTCCAAGAGCCGGCCGACGGTGTCCTCGAACGCGTTGCCCAGCCTTACCGGACGCAGCAGCGCATCGGCCGCCTCGGCGGCGGGCTGCGGGTCGGGTTCGGCGGTCATCGTGGCCTAAAGCGGTGTGACGTAGGCAGAACTGATGCCGCCGTCCACCATGAATGTCGAACCCGTGATGAACGACGCGTCGTCGCTGGCCAGGAAGGCGACTGCGGCCGCGAGTTCCTCAGGTTCGGCGAACCGGCCGAGCGGGATGTGCACGAGCCGGCGCGCGGCACGCTCCGGGTCCTTCGCGAACAGCTCCTGCAGCAGCGGGGTGTTGACCGGGCCGGGGCACAGCGCGTTGACCCGGATGCCTTGGCGCGCATACTGCACGCCCAGCTCACGCGACATCGCCAGCACCCCGCCCTTGGACGCGGTGTAGGAGATCTGGGAGGTCGCCGAGCCCATCACCGCCACGAACGACGCGGTGTTGATGATCGAGCCCTTGCCTGCCGGAACCATGTGCCGCAGTGCCGCACGGCACGACAGGTACACCGACTTCAGGTTGATGTCCTGCACCCGCTCCCAAGCGGGCAGCTCGGTGTTCTCGATCAGATCGTCCTCGGGCGGGGAGATCCCGGCGTTGTTGAACGCGATGTCGACGCTGCCGAATGTCGCTGCGGCCGTGTCGAAGAGGTTGTCGACGGCGGCCTGATCGGATACGTCGACCGGCACGAACAGCCCGTCGAGTTCGTCGGCGGCGGCCTTGCCGGTGGTGGGCTCGATGTCGCCGACCACGATCGTGGCGCCTTCAGCGTGTAACCGCCGGCCGGTTGCCAGGCCGATACCGCTTGCGCCGCCGGTGATCACGGCGACCTTACCGGCGAGACGTTGGGTCAGATCCATCTACAACTCCTCTACAGCGATAAAGACATTCTTGGTTTCGGTGAACGACAATGGCGCGTCGGGCCCCAACTCGCGTCCCAGGCCGGACTGCTTGAATCCGCCGAACGGGGTGTTGTAACGCACCGAGGAATGCGAATTGACGCTGAGATTGCCCGCTTCCACGGCGCGCGACACCCGAAGTGCCCGTGAGGTGTTGTCCGTCCAGATCGAACCCGACAGCCCGTAGGCGGTGTCGTTGGCCAGTGCGATGGCGTCGGCCTCGTCCTCGAACGCGAGCACCGTCACCACCGGCCCGAAGATCTCCTCGGTGACGGTGCGGTCGGTGCGCTGCGGTGTCAACACGGTGGGCGGGAACCAGAATCCGGGACCGTCCGGCGCCGAACCGCGGAACGCCACCGGCGCATCGTCGGGCACGTAGGCGCGCACAGAATCCCAGTGCGGCCGCGATACCAGTGGCCCCATCTCGGTGGTCCGCACCGTCGGGTCTCCGACGACCACGCCCTTTACGGCCGGCTCGAGCAGCTCCATGAAGCGGTCGTAGACGTTGCGCTGCACCAGGATCCGGCTGCGGGCACAGCAATCCTGACCGGCATTGTCGAACACCCCGTACGGCGCGGTGGCCGCGGCCTTCGCCAGGTCACAGTCGTCGAACACGATGTTGGCGCTCTTACCACCCAACTCCAGGGTGACCCGCTTGATCTGCGCCGCGGCCCCGGCCATCACCTTCTTACCCACTTCGGTGGACCCGGTGAACACCACCTTGCGGATATCGGGATGGCTGACGAACCGCTCCCCTACCACCGTGCCCTTCCCGGGCAATACCTGGAACACGTCCGCGGGAAGCCCGGACTCGGCAGCGATTTCGGCCAGCCGGATCGTCGTCAGGGGCGTCCACTCGGCGGGTTTGACCACTACCGCGTTACCGGCGGCAAGGGCAGGTGCGAAGCCCCAGGCCGCAATCGTCATCGGGAAGTTCCACGGGGTGATCACACCCACCACGCCGAGCGGTTCGTTGAACGTGACATCGAGCCCGCCCGCCACCGGAATCTGCTTGCCACACAACCGCTCCGGGGTTGCCGAGTAGTACTGAAGCACGTCGCGGACGTGGCCGGCCTCCCATTCGGCCTGCCCGATCGGATGACCCGAGTTGGCCACCTCCAGCGCGGCGAGTTCGTCGACGCGCGCGTCGACGGCGGCCGCGAATGCCCGCAGTGCTGCGGCCCGCTCCGCCGGAGCGATTCTGGCCCAGCGCCGTTGCGCCGCCTTGGCCCGCGCCACCGCGTCGTCGACGGCTGCCTCATCGAGCAGTTCGACGTTGGCCAGCACCTGCTCGGTCGCCGGGTTGATCACCTGGCTGGCTGTCATGAGACCCTCTCTGTCGCATAGCTTCTGGCAGCTTCCACCACCGCAGTGAACAGTCGGACGTCGTCGAGGCGTTCTTCTGGATGCCACTGCACCGCGAGCACGAATCCCTCGCCCGGTACTTCCACCGCTTCGATGACCCCGTCGGCGTCACGGGCACTGACCACCAGGCCATCGCCGAGCCGGTCGATGGCCTGATGGTGGTAGCACTGGGCATCCGATGTCTCGCCGATAAGATCCGCCAGCCGGGTGCCGGGCACGGTGCGCACCGCGGACGTTCCGAAGACGGCGTCGCCCTTCTGGTGGTGGGTGTGCCCGATGACGTCTGGCAGATGCTGGTGCAGCGTGCCGCCGAGCGCGGTGTTGAGCACCTGAGCGCCTCGGCACACGCCCAGCACCGGAATACCCCGGCGCAGTGCACCGGACAGGAGTGCGAACTCCCATTCGTCACGTTCGCGCGCGGGTTCGTTGGTGCTCGGATGGGGCGTCTGGCCGTACCGGGCCGGGTCGACGTCGGGGCCGCCGGTGATCACGACGCCGTCCAGCCGGTCCAGAACCCGATTCGCGATGTCGTCGTCGACCGGTTGCGGCGGCAGCAACATCGCGATGCCGCCGGCGAGGTTGACGGCGTTGAAGTAGATCTGAGGCAGAAAGCTGGCCCGCACGTCCCAGACGCCGGTCTGCGCCTGTTGCAGATATGTCGTCATGCCGATAACCGGGCGTGCGTTCCCTGCACGAGCAGACGCGAAAGTACCCGACACGCCGGCATTTGAGTTACCTGCGTGTCTGCTCGCGCTCGGACTAGAGCCGTTCAAAACCGCGCACCCTTTCCCAATCGGTGACTGCGGCATTGAAAGCCGTCAGTTCCACCCGCGCATTGTTGAGGTAGTGCTCGACGACGTCGTCACCGAACGCCGCACGTGCCACCTCGGACTTCCCGAACAACTCAGCCGCTTCCGCCAGCGTCGTCGGCAGCCGCTCGGCGCCGCTGGTATATGCGTTGCCCGGCAACGCTTCCGGCAACTCCAGCTCCCGCTCGATGCCGTAGAGGCCGCCTGCGATCAGCGCCGCAACGGCCAGATACTGATTCACATCCCCACCGGGTGCCCGGCATTCGACCCGCATACCGTCGCCGTGGCCGACCACCCGCAATGCGCAGGTCCGGTTGTCCAGACCCCAGGCCACCGCGGTCGGGGCGAAGCTTCCGTCGACAAATCTCTTGTAGGAGTTGATGTTCGGTGCATAGAAGAGGGTCAGCTCACGGAGGGTGGCCAATTGACCGGCGATGAAACTGCGGAACATCGGTGACATGCCGAGCGGGTCGGACTCGTCAGCGAACACCGCGCTGCCGTCGTCGCCGCGCAACGAGATGTGGATGTGGCAGCTGTTGCCTTCGCGCTCATCGAATTTCGCCATGAACGTCAGACTCTTGCCGTGCTGGTCGGCGATCTCCTTGGCGCCGTTGCGGTAGATCGTGTGGTTGTCGCAGGTGACGCGGGCGTGATCGAAGCGGAAGGCGATCTCCTGCTGGCCGCGGTTGCACTCGCCTTTGACGCCCTCGCAGTACATGCCTGCGCCCTCCATGCCAAGGCGGATGTCGCGCAGCAGCGGTTCCATGCGGGTCGAGGCGTGCATCGCATAGTCGACGTTGTAATCAGTGGCCGGTGTCAGCTCGCGGTAGCCGGCGCTCCACGCTTCGCGGAAGGTGTTGTCGAAGACCATGAACTCGAGTTCGGTTCCGACGAATGGCACCAGGCCCTGCTCTGTCAGCCGGTCGATCTGCCGGTTGAGGATGCTGCGCGGCGCCTGTCGCACCGGTCGGCCATCCGTCCAAGAAAGATCGGCCATCACCAGTGCGGTGCCCGGCAGCCACGGCAACACCCGCAGCGTCGAGAAGTCCGGCGTCATCACCATGTCGCCGTAGCCGGTCTCCCAACTCGATATCGCGTATCCGTCGACTGTGTTCATGTCGACGTCGACGGCGAGCAGATAGTTGCAGCACTCCGCCCCGTGGGCCGCCACCTCTTCGACGAACAGTCGCGCACCGACGCGCTTGCCTGTCAGCCGGCCCTGCATATCGCAGAAGGCGACAATCACCGTGTCGATCTCGCCCGCCGCCACCATTTGCTCCAGCTCGGACTGCGACAGCATGCCGGGGTTAGGGCTCATTGCGCACCTTCCTGTCGGCAACCAACATGACGAGAAGCCGACCATTGCGTTCATCTGCATCCACGAAGACCCGACGATCGTCCCTCGAATACACATGATTGTCACGCCCAAAGGTAGGACAGCCGACCAATAACACTCTATTACTCAGGTTTGATCCGAAGATATGAGGAGGGGCCGGTCAGACCACCGATGAGACATCGGAGCCCGACCCTTGTAGGGTCGAACTGATGTGTGGAGCCGCCGGAGAGGTGCGTCTCGATGGCCGGACACCTGACGTTTTCGCGGTGTCGGCCATGGCTGAGACGATGGCGCCCAGGGGCCCCGATGCGGCCGGCGTGTGGTCGCAAGGTCGGGTTGCCCTGGGGCACCGACGCCTGAAGATCATTGACCTGACCGAAGCCGGCGCCCAGCCGATGATCGACTCCGAGCTCGGGCTGACCATCTGCTGGAACGGCTGCATCTACAACTACAAGCAACTGCGCGCCGAGCTCGTCTCGCACGGGTACCGCTTCTTCTCGCACAGTGACACCGAGGTGCTGCTCAAGGCGTACCACCACTGGGGCGATCGCTTCGTCGAGCACCTCAAGGGCATGTTCGCGTTCGCGATCGCCGAGCGCGACAGCGGCCGGGTGCTGCTCGGCCGCGACCGGCTGGGTATCAAGCCGCTCTACCTGACGGAGGACGCGAGCCGAATCCGGTTCGCCTCGTCGCTTCCAGCGCTGCTGGCCGGTGGCGGGGTCGATACCCACATCGATCCGGTCGCCCTGCACCACTACCTCACGTTCCACTCCGTGGTGCCGCCCCCGCTGACGATTCTGCGCGGCATCAAGAAGGTGCCCCCCGCATCGATCGTCGCGATCGAACCCGACGGCACCCGGCGCACCACCGTCTACTGGTCACCGGATTTCACCCGGCACGCCGACCGGGCCGACTGGTCCGAACGGGACTGGGAGGACGCGGTACTGGAGTCGCTGCGGCTCGCCGTCGAACGCCGCCTGGTCGCCGATGTCCCGGTCGGCTGCCTGCTGTCGGGCGGGGTGGATTCCAGCCTGATCGTGGGTCTGCTCGCCGAGGCCGGCCAACACGGCCTGGCCACCTTCTCGATCGGGTTCGAATCCGTCGGTGGCGTCGCCGGAGACGAGTTCAAGTACTCCGACCTGATCGCCAAGCACTTCGACACCGATCATCACCAGATCCGCATCGGCACCGACCGCATGCTTCCCGCCCTGGATGGCGCCATCGCCGCGATGAGCGAACCGATGGTCAGCCACGACTGCGTGGCTTTCTATCTCCTGAGCCAGGAAGTGGCCAAACACGTCAAGGTGGTGCAGTCCGGGCAGGGCGCCGACGAGGTGTTCGCCGGGTACCACTGGTATCCACCGATGGCCGACCCGTCGGCGTCGTCGCTGGACGGTGCGGTGGGCAGCTACCGGGGCGCGTTCTTCGACCGCGACAGCGCCGGTGTCGGCGGCCTCATCAGCGACGCATACCGCGTCGACGGTGACCCCAGCGGCGCCTTCGTCACCGAGCACTTCGCCGCACCGGGCGCTCAGACGGGCGTGGACCGGGCGCTGCGCCTGGACACCACGGTGATGCTCGTCGACGATCCGGTGAAACGTGTCGACAACATGACGATGGCGTGGGGCCTTGAGGGCCGCGTTCCATTCCTCGATCACGAGCTCGTGGAATTGGCCGCGACCTGCCCGCCAGGCCTGAAAACCGCGCACGGCGGTAAGGGCGTGCTCAAAGAGGCTGCGCGCCGGGTGATTCCGGCCGGGGTTATCGACCGGCCTAAAGGGTACTTCCCGGTGCCTGCGCTGACCCATCTCGAGGGCCCGTATCTCGAGTTGGTCCGCGACGCCCTGTACGCGCCGGAAGCCAAGGAGCGCGGGCTGTTCCGGCCCGAAGCCGTCGACCGACTGCTGGCCGACCCGAACGGCAGGCTGACGCCGCTGCGGGGCAACGAACTGTGGCAGATCGCTCTGCTGGAACTGTGGCTGCAGCGCCACGGGGTGACCGGGTCCGCGGCATGACTGCCGCCGATCCCGCTGGCGCCCAGCAGGATCTGGGTGAGGATCACACCGAAGCCATCACCCTGAGCCTGCACGATGCCTCGCCTCAGCATCTGGTCGATGCGATGGCGGACGACGTCGAACTCGAGCTCGGTTGGGGCCGACTGATTTTCGGTCAGACCTTCGCCGATCCCGAGAAGCTCGCCGAGGTGCTGCAGCAGGAGGGGCCGGGTCGGCGGGACATCTGCATCTACGCCCGTGAGTCCCATGTGCTGATCGCCCGCTCCCCCGCCGAGCTGTTCATCGATCCGAGCCACACCTACCGGTTGCGCTTCACCGAGGATCTGGGATCCGCCGAGCCGATCGGCTTCACGGTGCGGAGCCTGCAGACAGTCGAGGACGCCGACGCGATGAACCGGGTGTACGTGCGCTGCGGAATGGTGCCCGCGCCCGTCGACGTCATCTGGCGCAACCACACCCAAACCCCGGCGGTCGATTATCTGGTCGCGGTGCGCGACGACGACGGCACCGTGATGGGGACGGTGACCGGCGTCGACCACAAGCTGTTGTTCTCCGACCCCGAGGACGGCTCGAGCCTGTGGAGCCTCGCGGTGGACCCGGCGGCCGGTCTGCCCGGCGTGGGCGACGCGTTGACCCGGACCTTGGCCGAGATCTTCCGCAAGCGGGGCCGGGCCTACCTCGATCTGTCGGTTGCCCACGACAACACCGCGGCGATCGGGCTGTACGAAAAGCTCGGCTTTCACCGGGTTCCGGTGCTGGCGGTCAAGCGCAAGAACGCGATCAACGAGCCGCTGTTCACCCATCCACCGGAAACCGTCGATGACCTCAACCCGTACGCGCGGATCATCGCCGACGAAGCCATTCGCCGCGGCATCTGGGTCGAGGTGCTCGATGCGGGCGCGGGCGAGATGCGGCTGTCCCACGGTGGGCGCACCGTCATCACCCGGGAGTCGCTGTCCGAGTTCACCTCCGCGGTGGCGATGAGCCGGTGCGACGACAAGCGCCAGACCCGGCGCATCGTCTCCGAGGCCGGCATCACGGTGCCCAAGGGTCGCCTCGCCACCTTCGACGACGACGACCACGCATTTTTGGCCGAGGTCGGCGATGTCGTGGTGAAGCCGACGCGCGGCGAGCAGGGCAAGGGCATCACCGTCGGGGTCGACGGTCGCGACGAACTCGACGCCGCGCTGACCCGTGCCCGCGAGCAGCACCCCGAGGTATTGATCGAACAGCGCGCCACCGGCGACGACCTGCGACTCGTCGTGATCGACGGCAAAGTGGTGGCTGCCGCGATCCGCAGGCCGGCGGAGGTGATCGGAACGGGCGCGCATACCGTGCGTGAGCTGATCGAAACGCAGAGCCGCCGACGGGCCGCCGCGACCGGCGGCGAATCCCACATCCCGATGGACGACGTCACCGCCGCCACCGTCACCGAGGCGGGCTGGTCATTCGATGACGTCCTGCCCGAGGGAGAACGGCTGCGGGTGCGGCGCACCGCGAATCTTCACCAGGGCGGCACTATTCACGATGTCACCGCCGACGTGAATCCCGAACTGTGCCGGGTGGCCGTGACCGCGGCCGAGGCGATCGGCATCCCGGTAACCGGGATCGACCTGTTGGTGCCCGAAGTCGAGGGAACCGAGTACGTGTTCATCGAGGCCAACGAGCGGCCCGGGCTGGCCAATCACGAACCACAGCCCACAGCAGCGGCTTTCGTCGATTTCCTGTTCCCCCAGCAGCCGGGTTTGCCGCAAGCCTGGACACCTTCCGAAGCGTCTGACTGAGCGCTTGCGCGAAGGCAGGACGCGAGTATCCAACACCGAAGCGTCCGACTGAGCGCTTGCGCGAAGGCAGGACGCGAGTATCCAACACCGAAGCGTCCGACTGAGCGCGCTCACCAATTGCTGGTGCGGAGCACGATCTCCGCGGCCAGCTGCGCGGTGGATTCCTGAGCGTTGCGCCGGCCCAGCATCTCGACCAGGCGGAAGTCGCCGTACACATACCGCTGACTGGCCTTGGCGACGGCCCGTGCCGCCGGGTTGCTGACCAGCGCGGTGGTATTCATCTCCACCGGCGGGCAGCCTTCGTCACGGATCGTCCCGGTCGGGTCGGCGACGCGTGGATGACCGCGGTCGACCACCACCAGGCCGATGAACTTGTCCAGCCGGGTGGCGGCCAGTTGCCACGCCAGCTCGCCGCCGAGCCGGTCACCCACCAGCAGCGCCCATTTGATGTCGAGCGAATCGAGGATCCCGACGACCGACTTGGCGGTCAGGCGTGGGTCGGGTCCGATGACGACGGTCCGTAGCGACGCGGTGTGCAGGCGCTGACACACCGCTTCGTATGCCGCCGGACCGTGATGGCCGGCACTGAGCAGCACCACTGTGGACCCCTTGTCGGGTCCGGCCACGTCGACGGCAATGGAAAAGCCATCGACCGTCGCGACGGTGGTGAGCATTCGGCCAACCTACCGTCCCGGTTGGACCCGCGGGCCGGAATCGGCGGGTACCGACGCCTACGTCAAGGCCCTGTCAGCGGGCGTGCACACGTTCGACCTGTTTGCCGAAAGTGTCCAGAAACGTCTGTGGCAAAGTGCCTTTGACGGTAATGGCCGGATTCTGCGTGGGAAAGGCGATGCCGAACACCGCCCATGAGCCGATGTTCTCGAACGCGAAGTAGACGCTTTCGTCGGCCCCGTTCAACCGCATCGTCTGCTGATAGACCAACGCCGACGGGCTCTGCGCGGGCAGCTTCGTGGTGCTGATCGGGATGCCCTCGTCCGACGGATCGAAGTAGGTGTGGAACTGTGCGCACCGCTCGGCGGTCGCGGCGAGCCGATCCAGCGGCAGTGGTGAGGAGAGCACCGTCAGCACCATGCGAGCACCGTCGTACGCGGCGACGAACTTGCCCGCGCTACCCGGCCCGCGTTCGGCGGAGCCGGCGATCACCCGGGTGAGCCCGTCGGAGCAGCCTTCCGGCGAGGACAGCATGGCCGGCGGCCCGCCGGTCGGATCGGGCGGCCCGGAATCCTCGACGATCAGGTCGTACTGCACGCCGCGCGGAAAGTCGGCCTCGGTGAGCATCACCTTCTCCAAGGTGGCGCCCGGCCAGGTCGGGGTTCCAGCGACAACCGTGGCGCAGCCGGTGATCGCGAGCGCGGTGAACGCAGCAGCCAGGGACACCTTTGCCCTGCGCAGGCCCCTCATTGCCCCAGGCTACCGAGAATCCCGGCCGAAGATCATGGCGCGTGCAGCGTCGTCGTCATCGTGGGCCGGGCCGGCGGGCCGTGCTCGAGCAGGTCCAGCACGGCGTTCACATCGAGGTGGGCGCTGAGCAGGTCGGCCATCAGGTCCAATTGCGCGTCCCGGCGGACGGTCACGTCGACGTCGTCGGCAACGACGAATCCCGTGCGCCCTGCCGCGTCGGCAACTTCGCTGAGCCACGCCCGCCGCACCTGGTCGTTGTCGAGCAGGCCATGCCAGTGCGTGCCGTATACCGCCGCGCGGCGCAGTCCGATTCCGAACCAGTCGTCTTCGGTGGATCGCACCACCTGACCGTGGTGGATCTCGTAGCCCCGCAACGGAGTTTCCCAGTGCCGCAATGTTTTCTGGGATGCGAAGACGATATCGGCATCCAGGAGACCGAGACCGTCGACCGTGTCGGACCCGGGCGCTCCGGACTCTACGGGATCGTCGATTGTGCGGCACAGCATCTGGAACCCGCCGCATACCCCGAGTACGGCCCGGCCCGCCGCGGCATGGGCGGCGATGGCGTCGGCCAGGCCTCGTTCCCGTAGCCAGGCCAGGTCGGACACCGTGGCCTTGCTGCCGGGGATCACGATCACGTCGGCACCGGGCAGGTCGGCGGCATCGGCAATCCAGCGGACCACCACACCCGGTTCGCACGCCAGTGCCTCGATATCGGTCGAGTTCGAGATTCGGGGGAGCCGGATGGCGGCCACGGTGAGCGACTGCTCGCCCCGCGGCGGCTGCGGTACGCCGACCACACCGCCGACGCGCACCGAGAGGGAATCCTCGGTGTCGAGCCAGATTCCGTCGTCGAACGGGATCACCCCGTAAGTCGGCCGCCCGGTGAGTGCCTGCAACTGGCGCAGGCCGGGTTCGAGCAGGGCCGGGTCACCGCGGAACTTGTTCACGATGAAACCGGATATCAGCGCTTGGTCGGCGGGGTCGAGGACGGCCACGGTGCCCTGCAGATGCGCCAGCAGTCCCCCGCGGTCGATGTCGCCGACAACGATCACCGGAAGTCCTGCCGCGCGCGCCAGCCCCATGTTCGCCAGGTCGGTGGCGCGCAGGTTGATCTCAGCGGGTGAGCCTGCGCCCTCGCAGATCACAGCGTCGAATTCGGATCTCAGTCCGGCCAATTCGTCGGCCACCACCGCGGCGAGGTGTTCCCGGTGATTGATGTAATCGGCCGCCGCGACCGACCCGCTCACCCGGCCCCGGATCACCAACTGTGAGGTCCGGTCGCCGCCGGGCTTGAGCAGGATCGGGTTGAACCGCACGCTGGGTGCGAGCCCGGCGGCACGGGCCTGCATCGCCTGTGCGCGGCCGATCTCCCCGCCCTCGACAGTGACCGCCGAGTTGTTGGACATGTTCTGCGCCTTGAACGGCGCAACGGACAGCCCTTTCCGGGCCAGCATTCGGCACAGTCCCGCAACCACCATCGACTTGCCCGCGTCAGAGGTGGTGCCGGCGACCAGTAGTGCGCCGCTCACCTTTGTTCCGCGAGCAGACGTGTCACGGCAGGGTGAGGATGTCGGCGCCGTCCTCGGTGACCACCAGGGTGTGTTCGAACTGCGCGGTCCACTTGCCGTCCTTGGTGGCGACGGTCCAGTCGTCGTCCCAGATCTCGTAGTCCAGTGACCCCAGGTTGATCATCGGCTCGATGGTGAAGGTCATGCCGGGCTCCAGCACCGTCTCGACCGCGGGTTGATCGTAGTGCAGCACGACGAGCCCGTTGTGGAACGTGGTACCGATTCCGTGACCGGTGAAATCACGAACTACGTTGTAGCCGAACCGGTTTGCGTAGGCCTCGATCACCCGGCCGACCACCGACAGCGCCCGCCCGGGTTTGACGGCCTTGATGGCGCGCATCGTCGCCTCGTAGGTGCGTTCGACAAGCAGTCGGTGCTCCTCGGAAACGTCACCGGCCAGGAAGGTGGCGTTGGTGTCGCCATGCACACCGTCGATATAGGCGGTGACGTCGATGTTGACGATGTCGCCGTCCGCCACCACGGTGGAATCCGGAATCCCGTGGCAGATGACCTCGTTCAGCGATGTGCAGCAGGACTTGGGAAAACCCTTGTAGCCCAACGTCGACGGATACGCACCGTGGTCGATCATGTACTCGTGGGCGATGCGGTCCAGTTCGTCGGTGGTCACGCCCGGTGCGACGGCTTTGCCGGCTTCGGCCAGCGCCCCGGCCGCGATGCGCCCGGCCACGCGCATCTTGTCGATGACCTCGGGGTTCTGTACCCAGGGTTCGCTGCCCTCCTGCACGGTCGGCTGCCACGCATACTCCGGGCGGGGTATCGACTTGGGCACCGGAAGGGTGGGTGAGAGCACGCCGGGGCGCAGGGCGGTACGAACGGACATACCGGTCAGGGTACCGAGCGCCGCCGTTTCGGTAGGCATCCGACTGACTTGACGGAGCCGACGAGAACGAGACTCTCGGTTTTGGAGAATGATGCTAACGTTGCGCCATGCTCACCGAGCCTGCGCCCGCTCATCTGCTCAATCAGATGGGCTTTCGCGATATCGAGGAAACCGACGAGCGGCTGATCGTCGAGATGGACAACCGCCCGGATCTCGCCAACATCCGCGGCGCACTACAGGGCGGGCTGGTCGCGACGCTGATCGACATCGCCGCGGGCCGGCTGGCCGGCCGCAATGTCGGCCCCGGGCAGGACGTGACCACTGCCGATATGAACGTGCACTACCTCGCGCCGATCATCTCGGGGCCGGCACGGGCGGTGGCCACGATCGTGCGGGCCGGCCGGCGGCTGATCGTCACATCTGTCGATGTCACCGACGTCGGCCGCGACCGACTGGCCGCACGCGCCACGCTGAGCTTCGCCGTCCTGGACCCGCGTTAGACGGCTCAAGGTTTGGGCGGACGGCCGAACCAGCCCTTGCGGGGGCCACGGATATCGACTGAGCCGCACACCACCCGGCCGGTCAGGATGACGTGCGGAGTGCCTTCGGCAGGAGCGTCACGACGGCGGTCGACGGCGCTGCCGACGATCACCTCCACATCGTCGATCGAGGCGCTGGCCCCCTCGGGCAACCGCATCTCGAGGGACCCGAACTTCATGTCGATCTCGACGACGACCATCGGACCGGCGAAGCGGGCCCGGGTGAGATCCAGTTCGACCGATCCCATCCGCCGCACCAGCGCCAGCCGGGTCGGCACAGTCCACTCGCCATGGCGTTTCAGCGAGCCGAGCACTCCGCGCAATTCGACCCGGTCGGCGGCAGTGGTGACGATGGCTCCGGGCCCGGGCAGATCGCCGACCAGCGTGTCGAGATCGGCATGCAGGCGGGCCTGCGACACCATTGCCGAGCGTTCCTCGAACTCCGCAATGTCGATCAGGCCCAACGCGACAGCGTTGTGCAGCCGCCGCAGTGTGCCGTTGCGGTCGGCATCGGATACCCGCATCTCCACGGATTGCTCATTGGTCCCCGTCATGGCGAGTCCCAGGTTACCGCTGCCCCCAGATGGCGCTGCTAGCAGACGAAATTATGCGAGGTAGTCGGCGGGCAGGCTGTCGAACATGGTCTTGCACATCCGAACCGCGTATTCCGAACTACCGCCACCGACAATCAGCGCAGCGAATGCCAGATCGCCGCGGTAGCCCGCGAACCACGAGTGCGACCCGCCCTCGAATTCGGCCTCGCCGGTCTTCCCGCGTACATCGCCAACCCCTTTGAGCACGTCGGCGGTGCCGTTGGTCACCACCAACTGCATCATCGGGCGCAGCCCGTCCACCATTTTCTGGCTGATCGGCGCACCCGCCCCATCGACGACGGTCTCATGGCCCTCGATGAGATGTGGCACAGGGGTTTTGCCGGCGGCCACCGTCGCGGCAGCCAACGCCATCCCGAACGGGCTGACCAGAACCTTGCCCTGACCGAAGCCGTCTTCGGTGCGCTCGGCGAGGTTCACCGTCGGAGGCACCGAACCGGACACGGTGGTTATGCCCTCCACTTGATAGTCGGGGCCGATGCCGTACTGGGCCGCGGCCTGCGTCAGGCCGCGCGGCGGCATCCGGCTGGCGAGTTCGGCGAACGTGGTGTTGCACGAACTGGCGAACGCTCGCGACATCGGCACGGTGCCGAGGTCGAATCCGCCGTAGTTGGGGACGGTTCGGTGTCCGATGTCGAGTGTGCCGGGGCAGCCCAGCAGGGTGTTGGGCGTGGCCATGTCACGTTCGATGGCCGCACCCGCGGTGACGATCTTGAAGGTCGACCCGGGCGGGTACAGGCCCATCGTGGCGACCGGTCCGTCAGCGTTTGCCGCGGCGTTCTGCGCGACAGCGAGGATCTCACCGGTGGACGGCTTGATCGCGACGATCATTGCCTTCTTGCCGGTGATGCCGACGGCATTCTGTGCGGCGGTCTGCACCGACCGGTCCAGGCTGATGGTGATCGACGGCGCGGGCTCACCCGGGACCTCGTTGAGCACGTCGACGTCGACGCCGTTCTGGTTGACCGTGACCACCCGCCAGCCGGCTTGGCCGTCGAGTTCGTCGCGCACTGACTTTTTGACCTCGTTGATGATCGCAGGCGCGAAAGTGTCGTCGGTGGGCAACAATTCGGCCTGCGGAGTGACGACGACACCAGTGAGTCGGGCGATGGCGGGCGCCACCCGGTCGTGGTCGGACTGCCGCAGCGTGATCAGGCTCAGCGGCTGCGCTGACGAGCTCGCCTGTTCGGCCAGGCGCTGGGCGTCCATCGCGGGATCAAACGGACGCAGGGCATCGGCCACCACCCGTGCGGTCGTCATCAGCCCATAACCGGCAGTCCTGGCGTCGAGGGAATAGTGGTACAGCCGGCCAGGCACCAGCACGTCGGTACCGCCGCGCTCGTTCACCGATGCGCGGGGTGGTGGATCAGCACGCAGCGCAAAGGTCTGGTTCTCACCCAGCCGCGGGTGCAGTCCGGTGGCGCTCCACCGCACCTCCCAGCCGCCTTCGTCGCGGATCATGTTCAACTGACCGTCGTAGGTCCAGGTCCGGTTCTCCGGTAGGTGCCACGTGTAGCGGTACGTGACACTCCCGGTGTCCACGGAGTACTTCGAACCCAGTATCTGGGCGTCGAGCCCGGTCGCCTGCAGACCGTTCCATGCCTCCCCGAGGGCGGTCTTGGCATCGGCCGGACGGTCGGACAGTTCCGCGGCACCGGCGGTGTCGCCGGCGGCCAGTGCCGCGAAAAACTTCTCGGCTGCCGGCTCGGGCCCGTCCGGCCGCGGCGTGCAAGCGCTCAGCGCGGAGGCCCCCAGCATCGCGACCAGTGCGATAAGTCCGACCGACCGTGTGACTGATGATGTTCTAGTTGCCATTGAGGCTGATGGTAAGAACGTTGCGTTCGGTTTCGTCGGAGGCGCACCGAGACCGAACCGTTTACAAACTGAGACAGTTGCCGCGCGCCCTGCCGCCCGACAAGTGCCGAGTGCTCCCACATCGCGACGCCGTTTGTGCCAAGATCAGCCTGACGATGCTCCCCCAGCCCCACAGCTAGTAGGAGATGCCGCGTTGCAAATCATCGCGCAAGCTTTCATCGATCATCCCGAAATTCCGATCTTCCTGGCCCTGGCCGGTGGCTATTACTTCGGAAAGTTCCAGTACAAGGGCCTGGGCCTCGGTGCCGTCACGGCCACGCTGCTCTGTGGCGTCATCCTCGGCGCGGTATTCCAGACCGACGACGCGACCATCCAGATCGACGGCGTCGTCAAGCAGGTCTTCTTCCTGCTGTTTCTGTTCGCCTTGGGTTACAAGCTTGGCCCCCAGTTCTTCTCAGGGTTGAAGGGCGACGGCCTACCGCAGGCGATATTCACCATCGTCCTCATCGTCGTCGGACTGGCGGCCGTGATCATCCTCGCCAAGCTGCTCGACTACGACCCAGGGCTTTCAGCGGGTCTGGCGGCCGGCGCGCTCACACAGTCGGCGATCATCGGCGTGGCGCAGACCTCGATCGCGGGCCTGAGCGAAAGCGCCGAGACAATCCAGCAGTGGCAGGATCTCGTGTCGGTCGGCTACGCGGTGACCTACATCTTCGGCACCATCGGCGCGGCGATCTACTGCGCGAACATCGCGCCACGCCTACTCGGCATCAAGGACTTGCCTGCCGCGGCACGTGATCTCGAGCGGCGGTTGGGCTTTGAGGAAAAGGTTGCCGACGTCACGCCGGCCTACGACCAGATCGTGCGTCGGTCGTATCAGATTTCCGGCGGCAGGCCAGAAGGCTGGACCGTGTCCGAGGCCGAGCAGCGGATGGCCGAAGCGACTGGCGGCAGAGTGGTCATCACCCAAATCCGAAGTGGCGAAACGATGTTGCCCGCCCATCCCGACCAGCGGATCGCCCCCGGCGACCACGTCGCGGTCAGCGGGCGTCGCGAATGGGTGATCGCCGGACCGATCGCCGACATCTGCGTCGAAACCGATGACCGGGAGCTCCTTTCGTATCCGATGGAGCAGATCGACGTCGTTGTCACCAAGGAACGCGTCGGCGGCATGACCCTGCGGGAGGCCGCCGTCGACCCGGATTTCCGCGGCGTGTACCTCAAGCGCATTCTTCGTGCCGGCCAAGAGATCCCGAACGCCCCGGAGGTCACGCTGCAACGCGGCGACGAAGTCCGACTCGTGGGCGAACAAGCGCTTGTCGAGAAGGCCGTCGCCACGATCGGCTACCCGGAGCGGTCCACCCCCCAGACCGACATGGTCACGGTGAGTCTCGGCATTGCCATCGGTGCCCTTATCGGCTTGCCGAGCATCATGTTGGGCAACGTCCCGTTGGAACTGACCACCAGCGTGGGCGCGCTGCTGATGGGTCTGCTCATCGGCTGGCGTCGGTCCAAGTCACCCACATTCGGCCGCATCCCTCCCGGTGCCCAGTGGTTCTTCGAGGGCGTCGGCCTCACCGCGTTCATCGCGGTCGTCGGAATCACGTCCGGCCCGGGCTTCATCAAAGGCCTGCAGAACTACGGGGTGTCGCTATTTGTCGCCGGAGTGGTCGTCACGATGGTTCCGCTGATCGTGATGACATTCCTGGCCAGATACGTGTTCAAGTTCGACCCCGTGTTGACGCTCGGGATGCTGACGGGCGCCCAGACGACGACCGCAGCAGTCGGCTCGGTCCGTGAAGCGTCCCAGTCCAGCGTTCCGCTGCTCGGGTTCACAGTCCCCTACGCCATCGGCAATATCTTCCTCTCCATCGGAGGAGCGATCGTCGTCGGCTTCATGGCCTAGCACCACCAGAGTGAGCGCGTTCCCGAACTGATCGGAAAGGATCCGAAGTGACCGTCGAGCACATCTCGCGCGAGGAAATCGTTGAACTACAACAGTTGTCGCCGTTCGAACTCAAGTCCAAGCTGATCGAACTGGCCGGCGAGCATGAGGAACGCACCGCGTTCCAGATGCTCAACGCGGGCCGGGGCAACCCCAACTTCATCGCGCCAACCCCCCGGGAAGCGTTCTTCGCCCTGGGCGGATTCGCGCTGGAGGAATCCCGTGCCGATCGCGAATGGGATCCCGAACTCGTTGGGGTACCGCAAAAGAACGGCATCGCCGACCGCTTCCGGGCCTGGCTGACCAAGCATGACGGCCAGCCCGGCGTCGAATTGCTTACCAAGGTGCTCGATTACGGTGTCGGCGAATGCGGCTTCAACCCCGACTCATTCGTCTGGGAACTCGCAGACTCGATCATCGGTGACCATTACCCGTCACCGGACCGGATGCTCGTGCACAACCACGAGATCACCAAGCGGTATCTCATGCAGGAGTTGGCGCCGGGCAAGGATCTCGGCGAGTACGACCTGTTCGCGGTCGAGGGCGGCACCGCCGCAATGTGCTACATCTTCAACTCCCTCATGCTCAACCGGTTGGTGCACCGGGGCGACAAGGTGGCGCTGATGACGCCGATCTTCACCCCGTACCTGGAGATCACCGAACTCGACGAGTTCAACTTCGAGCACGTATACGTCCAGGCCTCGGCAACCTACCCGGACGGCAGGCACTCCTGGCAGTTCCCGGACTCTGAGATCGACAAGTTGCTCGACCCCGACATCAAGATCCTGTACTGCGTGAACCCGACGAATCCGCCGTCGGTTCGGATCGCGGCCGAGACGCTGGACCGGATCGCCGACATCGTCAACACCAAGCGGCAGGATCTCATCGTCATCACCGACGACGTGTACAGCACGTTCATCGACGGGTTTCAGTCGCTGATGGGTGCTGCTCCGCGCAACACGATCACCGTGTACTCGTTCTCGAAGTACTTCGGTGCGACGGGGTGGCGGCTGGGCACCATCGGCATTGCGCGGGACAACGTCTTCGACGAGATGATCGCGAACCTTCCCGAAGAGGACAAGGAGGCACTCGACAAGCGCTACGCACCGCTGACGTTGACTCCGAGGGCCATCAGTTTCATCGACCGACTCGTCGCCGACAGCCGCAACGTCGCGCTCAATCACACTGCGGGCCTGTCCCTTCCGCAACAGTGCCAGATGTTGCTTTTCAGCGCGTACTGCATTCTGGACAAGCAGGACCACTACAAGCACGCGGCGCAAGCCCTGATCGCCAACAGGTTCGAGTCGCTGCAGCGCGGCATGCAGATCGACATCGAGGAGGACCCCAATCGGGTTGCGTACTACGTCGAACTGGACTTCCTGGTGTGGGCTGCCGAACGCTACGACGCCGAGTTCATCGAGTTTGTCAAAGCGAACTACGAGCCGACCGACATCCTGTTCCGGCTGGCCGAGCAGACCGGTGTGGTGCTGTTGAACGGCGGCGGTTTCGAGGGACCGGAGTGGTCGATTCGAGTGTCACTAGCGAACCTTCGCGACGCCCAGTACGAACAGATCGGCAAGGCGATCGTCGACATCGCCGAACAGTACGCGGCGGAATACGAGGCGGCGAATAAGTAATCAGTCCAACAGCACGGTGGCGAAGGTTCCGACCTGCTCGAAACCGATGCGGTCGTAGGTGGCCCGCGCCACCGTGTTGTAGTCGTTGACGTACAGGCTTGCGGTGCGGCCCATGCCGACCACCGCGGCCGCAAGCGCCGCCGTCCCAGCCGTGCCCAGGCCGTGCCCGCGCCAGTCGGGATGTACCCAAACGCCCTGTATCTGTCCGACAGCCGGTGACTGCGACCCGACCTCGGCTTTGAACACCACCTCGCCGCGCTCGAACCGGGCCCATGCCCGTCCCGCAGCGATGAGTCCTGCAATCCGCCGACGGTATCCACGTCCGCCGTCGCCGAGTCGCGGATCGACGCCGACCTCGCCGATGAACATGTCGACCGCCGCCACCAGGTAGGCGTCGAGCTCATCGATGCGGACGGGTCTGACGGCCGCGTCGATCGAACATTGCGGCATGGAGTTCAGGGCCATCAACGGCTGTTGCTCACGAACGTCGCGGGCCGTTCCCCACACCGTCTCCAGGCGCTGCCACATCGGCAAGACCAGTTCGGCGTGGCCCACCAGGGAGGAGCACCGTCGCGCAGTGCTCATCGCCTTGTCGGCGAACGCCTTCAGGTCGTCACCTTCGCCGCGCAACGGAATCAGGTTCGGCCCGGCGTAACACAACGATTCGTCGGCTCGGCGGCGTGTCCACAGTTCCCCGCCGATCGCGCCGGGCTCCAACCCGTACTCGGCGACCCGGGACGCCACCATGCAGGAGCCGACGGGATCCTCGTCGAGAACTCGTTGAACGGCCGCGGCGTCGCGCGCCACAGATACCCGTCGCTCATCGACTAGGCGGAAAAGTGGCGGAGCCGACATCCAGATTCCCTCTGCTCAACCCGAGGCGGTGGTGACCCCGCTCACAGGGCCGTGTTCAGCTTACGGTGACGACGGGCGTACCGCTTGCATCAGCTGAACCATGCTGTTCGGCGAGCCTCATCGCCTCTTCGATCAATGTCTCGACGATCTGCGACTCGGGGACGGTCTTGATCACCTCGCCCTTGACGAAGATCTGCCCCTTGCCGTTACCGGAGGCCACCCCGAGATCGGCTTCGCGCGCCTCGCCCGGTCCGTTGACCACACATCCCATGACCGCAACCCGCAGCGGCACGTCGAGCCCGTCCAGACCGGCACTGACCGCGTTGGCCAGCGTGTAGACATCCACCTGAGCGCGCCCGCACGACGGGCAGGACACGATCTCCAGTCCGCGCGGCCGCAGGTTGAGTGACTCCAGGATCTGGTTGCCGACCTTGATCTCCTCGACCGGCGGGGCCGACAAGGACACGCGGATGGTGTCGCCGATGCCCTTGGACAGCAGCGCACCGAACGCGACGGCCGACTTGATCGTCCCCTGGAACGCCGGGCCGGCCTCGGTGACGCCGAGGTGTAGCGGGTAGTCGCATTTCGACGCCAGCAACTCGTACGCGGCCACCATGATCACCGGATCGTTGTGCTTGACGCTGATCTTGATGTCGCCGAAGCCGTGATCTTCGAACAGCGAGGCTTCCCACAGCGCCGACTCGACCAGGGCCTCGGGGGTTGCCTTGCCGTACTTGTCCATGAACCGCTTGTCGAGGGAGCCGGCGTTGACGCCGATGCGGATCGGGATGCCGGCCGCACCGGCAGCCTTGGCCACCTCCTTGACCCGCCCGTCGAATTCCTTGATGTTGCCGGGATTCACGCGCACGGCAGCACAGCCGGCGTCGATGGCGGCGAAAATGTACTTGGGTTGGAAATGGATGTCGGCGATCACCGGGATCTGGCTGTGCCGGGCGATCTCGGCCAGTGCGTCGGCGTCCTCCTGCCGGGGGCAGGCCACTCGGACGATGTCGCATCCCGAGGCGGTCAGCTCGGCGATCTGCTGCAGGGTCGAGTTCACATCGTGGGTCTTGGTGGTGCACATCGACTG
The DNA here is from genome assembly GCF_053483975.1 of Mycolicibacterium sp. XJ870. Lineage (NCBI taxonomy): Bacteria > Bacillati > Actinomycetota > Actinomycetes > Mycobacteriales > Mycobacteriaceae > Mycobacterium > Mycolicibacterium sp. XJ870. The sequence goes on along the minus strand of NZ_JBEFTI010000001.1, from coordinate 1,470,229 downwards.
CACAGCGATCGGATGGTCACTGCCGATGCCGACGTCGCCCACCATGAGCTGTCGGGTCTTACGCCGGGGGGCCAGCGTGGGCGCCGGCGGGGCCGGCATTCCCAGACCGATGGACGTGGTCATAGGGGTCTCCTATTGGAAGATGCTGAGCGGGTTGACCAGGTCTGCGGTCACGGTCAGCAGCATGTAACCGACCACGACCACCAACACCACGTACGTGGCTGGCATGAGTTTGAGGTAGTCGACCGGCCCGGCAGCCACTTTGCCGCGCGCCGCTCGAATCATGTTGCGGATTTTCTCGTAGGTGGCGACCGCGATATGCCCGCCGTCGAACGGCAGCAGTGGTACCAGGTTCACCGCGCCGAGCACGAAGTTCAGCTGGGCCAGGAAGAACCAGAACATCACCCACAGTCCGGCGTCGACAGTCTCGCCGCCGATGATGCTGGCGCCCACGACGCTGATGGGGGTTTCCTTGTCGCGCTCTCCACCACCGATCGCTTCCACGAGGGCGCCGATCTTGGTGGGAATCTTGGCCAGGGCCTTGCCCAGTTCGACCGCCAGGTCGCCGGTGAAGGTGAACGTCGCGGGCACTGCCGTGACCGGGTTGTACGGCGTCGGCGGCTGCGCATCGGGCGCGGCCACGCCGATCGCGCCCACCGTGGTCGGTTCCTTCGCGTCGGCACTGGTGAACCGCTGCGTCTGGGTCACGTCGACGACGGTCGTGATGGTCTGGCCGTCGCGCTTGAGCTCGATCGGAACCGGACCGTTGAGTTTGCGGACCGCGGCGGCCATCGAGGGAAAGTCGGAGACCTCGGTATCGCCGACCTTCACGATCTCGTCGCCGGCCTGGATGCCCGCGAGCGCCGCGGGTCCCGGGCCGTTGCATTCGGCCATCTCGTCGATGGTCAGTTGTGATGCGACGCAACCGGTCTCACCGACGATGGCGGTCGTCGGCTGGTTGAGATTGGGTAGGCCCCAGACGATCGCGATGCCGTAGACGAGCACGAGGCCGATGATGAAGTTCATCGCGGGCCCGGCGAACAGCACCGCAACCCGCTTCCAGACCTTCTGCCGATACATCGCGTATGGCCGATCTTCTGGCTTGAGCTCTTCTACCGACGTCATGCCTGCGATATCGCAGAACCCGCCCAGCGGGACGGCCTTGATGCCGTACTCGGTCTCCCCCAGGCGGTTGGGGCGGCGCGTCGACCACAGCGTCGGGCCGAACCCGACGAAGTAGCGGCGGACCTTCATGCCGGTGGCCCGCGCCACCCACATGTGCCCACATTCGTGCAGGGCCACGGAAACCAGGATGGCCAGTGCGAACAGCACGATGCCGGTTACGAACATCATTTGGTGACGAGCCCTTTTTTAGTGGTTTTCTGCAAAGCATTCTTTTCGACGGCCCGCTTGGCCTGTTCCCTGGCCCAGCGCTGCGCGTCGAGTACGTCATCCACGGTAGCTGGTTCAGCGGCCCACTGGTCGGCAGCGTGCAACACGTCACCGACGGTTTCCACAATCGCAGGAAATCCGATCCGGCCCGTCAAGAAAGCCTCGGCGGCTTCCTCATTAGCCGCGTTGTACACCGCGGTCAGGCAGCCGCCGCGCTTGCCTGCGGACCGCGCCAGGTCCACTGCGGGAAAGACCTCGTTGTCCAGCGGAAGAAATTCCCAGGTGGCCGCCTGGGTGAAATCGCAGGCCAGCGCCGCACCGGGCACGCGAGCCGGCCAGCCGAGCGCCAACGCGATGGGCAGTTTCATATCCGGCGGGCTGGCCTGGGCCAGTGTCGATCCGTCGGTGAAGGTGGCCATCGAGTGCACGATCGACTGCGGGTGCACCACCACCTCGATGCGGTCGTAATCGATGCCGAACAACAGGTGGGTTTCGATCAGCTCCAGGCCTTTGTTCACCAAGGTCGCCGAGTTGAGCGTGTTCATCGGCCCCATCGACCAGGTCGGATGCTTACCGGCCTGTTCCGGGGTGACCGACCCGAGGTCAGCGGCCGACCAGCCCAAGAACGGCCCGCCCGAGGCGGTGAGCACAATCTTGGCGACCTCCTCGGCGGTGCCGCCGCGCAGGCATTGCGCCATGGCCGAATGTTCGGAGTCCACGGGGACGATCTGTCCGGGAGCCGCGGCCTTGAGCACCAGTGGCCCGCCTGCCACCAGGGATTCCTTGTTGGCAAGGGCCAGGCGTGCGCCGGTGGCCAGCGCGGCCAGCGTCGGCTTGAGCCCGAGTGCGCCGACGAGCGCGTTGAGCACCACATCGGCTTCGGTGTCCTCGACCAGGCGGGTGACTGCGTCTTCGCCGGCGTAGGTGACGTCACCGACCTTGGCGGCGGCAGCGGGATCGGCGACGGCGATGTTGCCCACGCCGGTCTGGGCGCGCTGAGCAGCCAGCAGCTCCGGATTGCCGCCACCGGCAGCCAGTCCGACCACTTCGAAGCGATCGGGGTTGGCGGCGATGACCTCGAGCGCCTGCGTGCCGATCGAACCGGTACTGCCGAGGACCAGCACGCGCTGACGGTGCTCAATACCCGAGTCGCTACGCTCCTGCCCACCGGTTCCACTCACTGATCCATTGTGCCGCGCCGGCGGTCCTCGACCCAATTAACGCGTCCGGGCCGAGGGGTCGACGGTCGCCTCGATCTTCACAATCAGCCCGTCGCGCACCGTGAAAACCAGGACGGCCACCAGCCGTCGGTGTGTAAACGCAAGCACTCCCGGTTCGCCGACCGATCCCCCGACCAATGTGCCGCCCCCGAGGAAGCGCAGCAGATTGGCCGCCACTAGTTCGCGTCCGTGATTGATCTGGGGCGGAGGGGCCGGATCACCGAGGAAGGTGGCGACACCCCACACGGTCGGATCGAGCGCCTCGGTCAACGCCTGAAGGTCGCCATTTGTACACGCGGTGATGAACTTCTCGACGACAAGTTGATGCTGGGTCGTTTCGGCCTGGGCCGACCGGGGTGCGGTCTCGGCGAACTTCGTACGGGCGCGGCGCGCCAACTGGCGGCAGGTGCCGACCGGCCTGCCCACCGTCTCGGCGATCTCGTCGAACGGCACCGCGAACACGTCGTGCAGGACGAATGCCACCCGCTCGGCGGGGCTGAGCCGATTCAGCACCGTCAGCAGCGCGGCGCGGACCTGATCGTCGAGGGTGATCCGATCGGCCGGGTCGGCATCGTGGGCCGGCGTCGTCTGGACTGCGGCGTCGGCATCCGGCTGCTCCAGCCGGGCACGGGCCGACCGGACCTGATCTAGGCACAACCTCCCGGTGACCACCGTCAACCAGGCCCGCACGTCGTCGATGTGCTGCGCCTCGGCCTTGGACAGCCGTAGAAAGGTCTCCTGCGCGGCATCTTCGGCTTCCCCGATATCACCGAGCATCTGGTAGGCGAGGTTGACCAGGTACGGGCGGTGGTCGCGCCACGCCTGCTCGACCAACGCGGAATCGCTCATGCAATAAGGACGAATCAGCGAGGCAGAAAGTTACCGCCGCACGCTTGTAACTATTGCCGGCGGCCGGCCGTCCTTGAATGCATGAACACAATCCTCATCACGGGCGCGACCGGAAACGTCGGACGCCCACTGGTCACCGAACTCGTCAACGCCGGCGCGCGAGTCCGCGCCGTCACCCGCCACCCGGATACCGCGGGCCTGCCGCCCGGCGTCGAAGTAGTGCCGACCGCCGGCGCGGGAATCCGCGGCGCGTCAGCGGTTTTCCTCAATTCGCGCGCGCTGGGTTCCGAACTGGAAGCGACAGTGGACCTCGCCCGCGCCTCGGGCGTGCAGCGGCTGGTGGCACTCTCGGCGATCAACGCCGACGAGGACGATTCGCTCCAACCCTCACGTGCGCGGGGCGACCGCAACCGCGAGGTCGAGCAACTGGCCATCGCATCGGGCCTGGAATGGGTCAGTTTGCGGCCGACGTACTTCGCCTCCAACTTCGCCGGGATGTGGTCGGCGCAGGTCCTCGTCGGCGACGTCGTGAACTGCCCCTACGCCGACGCATCACTCGCGCCCATCGCCGACGCCGACATCTCCGCGGTGGCCGCGGCCGCACTACTCACCGATGACCTTGTGGGACAGCGGATTCCGCTCACCGGACCAGAGGCACTCACGAATTCCCAACTGGTGCAGACCATCGGCCAGACACTGGGCCGACCACTGCGGTACCAGGAGGTGCCGGCCGATGCCGTGCGCGAACACTTTGTCGCCATGGGCTTCCCCGCCGAGTTCGCCGACGGATATCTGGCGCTACTATCCGACGCCGTCGGAACGCCCGCGCTGGTGACCCACGAGGTGCAGAAAATTCTCGGCCGCCCGGCCACGACGTTCGCCGAATGGGTTGCCACCCACCGTGACCGCTTCACCGACTAGGAGAGTCGCATGTCCACATCCAGACTGGAACCGAGCCCGCCGCGCTGGCTCAGACCCATCAACAAGGTGATGATGGCGGTCCAGCGGCTCGGCATCCCCACCGGGCCGGCGATGGTGCTGACCGTGCCGGGCCGTAAGACCGGGCTGCCGCGCAGCACTCCCATGACACCGTTCGTCCACGACGGCGACCTGTACACGGTCGCGGGCTATCCGCGCGCCGACTGGGCGGCCAACGCCCGTGCCGCCGGGGCCGGCACGTTGTCGCAGGGCCGCAGGTCGCGTCCCGTCACGATCGTCGAGCTCGCGCCCGACGAGGCCCGCCCGGTGCTGCGCAGCTTCGCGGTGAAGGTGCCTGTCGGTGTCGGCTTTGCCAAGCGCTCCGGCATGGTGATCGATGGCACACCCGATGAATTCGAAGCTCTCGCAGGGCTATTGACGGTGTTCCGGCTCGATACCGGTTAGGCGATTTCGATCTCGACGCCGGGTTGGCCTATCTCGATGACGAAGCCGTTCGCGCGACCATCGCTGCCGGCGATCGGACTGGTAGCGCTCGACTGTGCGCCCGCGTCGTCGTGGCCGCCGGACTCATCGAAGTGGCTGCCGATCTTGACCTCGGCAGCCGCATCGACGGCTGGTGGGAAGCGACGGGTCGGGCAAGCGCCGTGCTTGCCTAGCTCGTCACGGACCGCGTGCTGCTTTGCCGCTGAGGGCGTGGTCGTTGATGGACAGCCGTGGGCTGGGGTCGAGCAGTGTCCAGCCGGTTGGGAGTCCGGGGTCGACGGGTTGCGGGGCGGACGGTTCTGGGGCGAATAGCTCGGCGTCCCAGAGGTGTTCGACGTTGGGTGGGGTGGGTGCGGGTGGGTCGAAATCGGTGTCCCAGTCCAGATCCCACTGCGGGTCTGGCTCCGGGTGCCATTGCGAGTCGTGCTCGGCGTCGGGCGCCAACTCGCACCCCGGTTCCGGCGTGACGACCCATTCCGGGTGCTGCTTGACGTCAGGCTCCGGCTCGGGGATCAGCTCTGGAACCCGCGCGGGCTGCGGTGCCTGCTCGGCGTCGGGCGCCAATTCGCACCCCGGTTCCGGCGTGACGACCCATTCCGGTTCAGGGTCGGGCGTGTGGTCGGGTTCGGGTTCCTCGTCGGGTGGGGTGAGGAGCAGTTCGGGGCGGTGGTGGTAGTTGATGCGCTGTTGGCTGTGGTCCAAGTCGGGTGGTGGGTGCCATTCGACGTCGCCGCGTTCGTTGATGGTGGTGGTGTAGCCGTTATCGCTGTTGACGAGGCGGTTGTCGGGGCCGCAGGCCAGGGTCATCTCGTCGACGTTGGTGTTGCCGCCGTCGGACCAATCGGCGGCGGCGTGATGCACCTGGCAGCCGTAGGCGCCGACGGTGCAGCCCGGTTTGGTGCAGCCGCCGTCGCGGGCGATGAGCATGATCCGCTGGGCCGCGCTGGCGGTGCGCCGGGCCCGGTAGTAGTCCAGGGCCGCTCCGGTGGCATGGTCGAAGATCGCCAGGTGGTGGTTGGCGTGCCCGCCCATCCGGATGACATCTGTGATGGGAAGCTTCCTTCCGCCGCCGGTGACCCCGATCCCGGCGCGCGATTCCAAATCTTGCAGCGTGGTGCGGATGATCACCGACACCGGTAGGCCGTTGAGTTGCCCGAGGTCCCCGCTCATCAACGCGATGCGTCCGATGACCAGCAGGGCGTCGTGTTGGCGTTGGGCCAGGGTGCGGTGATCGTTGTCGATCTGGGCCTGGGTGGGGGTGCCGGTGGTGCAGGGTTCGTCGTCGTCGGGGTTGCACATGCCGGGCGCGGCGAATTTGGCGAGCAGTACCTCCCAGACGGCGGCGGCTTCGGGGGTCAGGTCGGCGGTCAGACCGGTCATCGCGTCGCGGCCCTGTTTGGCCATGTTGACGCCGCGTTTGCGGGCGCGTTCGGTGTCGTCGGGTTCGGGTCCGTCCTGATCGAGCAGGAACAACCGCAGCTCAGCGGTTTCCTTGAGTTCCTTGGGGCCCACCCCGACGGCGACCCGGACCAGGTCGAGTTCGAACTGTTCACGCGTCGTGGTGTCCACCCACTCCGGTAGGTGATGGACTGCGTCGCGCAGGACCTTGACGTGATCGGTGTTGATCAGCCCGGCGGCGCGTTGGGCGGCGGCCACCGCCGGCAGCACCGCCGGCAGCACCTCACCGGTGAGGGCTCGGCGCGGCCCCAGCTCGCCAGCCTCAGCCAAGCGCCGACCGGCCTCGGCGGTGGACAGCCGCCACCGAATCCGTAGCACCTCGTTCCACGACTTGGCGCCCAGCTCCTTGGCCGTGGCGCCAGCCTGCAACTGGGCCAGCAGCCGATGCCACACCGCCGGCATCTGACAGGTCAGCGTCTCGTACTCATCGAGCACCGCGAGCAACTCGTCCCGGGACAACGACGCGAAATCGCAGGAGGCGAACGCGTCGAAGGCGGCCCGCAACCCCGCCACCGCCTCACCCGCACCCGCCTGCATGTTTCGAACATACATTCGACCACCGACAAAAAATGGCGCTTCCCGCCCAGCAACGTTGAACAAGATTGCGAAACTCTGCAACAACTCGCGCTCCCGCCAGGAGCTGAACATCCGCTCCGAGCTGCCCGTATGCTGAGCTCGATGACCTCAGCCGAGCACGCCCCGGTGGTCCCGGTGACCGCTCGGACCGAGTATCTGACCAGCCGTCATCGCATGTCTGCCGTCGCATCGGTCACGGTCCTGGCGGCGGCCATGCTCGCGCTCGTGGGACTCAACTACGCCGGGGCGTCCGGATTGGTCACCGCGGTCGTCGCGGCAGCGCTCGTCACCGCCGCGGTAGGAGTCGCGGCCTACGGACGGCTGGGGAGGCCCGGCGCGGTACTGATCACGGTCGACGGCGACACCGTCCACCTGGGCGACGAACATCGTGACATCGTCAGCTACCCGCTGTCCTCGCTGATCGCCGTGCAAAAGGCCGGTCCGGCCGCTGAAACAAGACCGGAGGAGCGTTGCCCGACAGTCCGTGGCCAGAAGTACCTGACAATGATCTTCTCCACGGACACCGGCAGCGACGAGTGGCGGGTGGCCGTCGTGGAATCGGATCCCGCTGCAGCAGAGATACTGCGCCGCCTCGAGGCGGCGCTGCCCGACGCCGAACCTGAGCTCGGCGCACCCGTGTCAGGCGCGCGCATCGCCGACGCCGGTACCGACGAGGCGGCGAAACGGCTGTGGGAGGAGGCCACCCGGCGCCACGACGACGTCCTCGGCGCGTACGGCGCCTACGAACTCGACCCGGCAATGTTGTTGCGCTACCCCGCCATCACCGATGTGACCGTCGAACAGACGCAGACGTTCCACCTCGCGCTCGACGAAGCGTCCGCATTGCGCACCGAAGCCTATCCGGGCAACCGGGGCTTGGCCGACGCCTACCAACAATCGGTGGTGACGCTGCGCCGGGCCTGGATCGCGTGTGAATCGCACGGGAAGAAAATGGGCACCGGTTACCTCGAACCGGCGGACCGGACCGAACTGGACACCGCACTCAAGCTCTACAACCACGCCGCATCGAGCACCACCCCGGCCGAGCAGGCGACCTACTACGGACGGGTCCGCGAGATCGTCACCCGACTCACCGATCGAGGCATCCTGCATCCCCCCAAAGTTCAACTCGCACAACTGGAAGGCGTCACCCGCCGAGCCATCGAGGCGGCCAAGTCGAACTGAGGCGTCAGGTAGCGCCCGCGGCGAGGAACTCGCCAGTGACCGAATACGTCCCCGTCGCCGCCTCCACCCCCGCGAGTGTGATCCGGATCGCCAACCGGTACTGATCGATCTCCCGGTCCGTCATCCAGACTTGAACGGCTTCACGTTCATAGGGTTCCAGGGCTCCCCGTTGCATCGCCTGTGCGCGAACGGATTCGAAAGCTTCCAAGGAAATGTCGTCGAAGGCGAAAGCCTGCGAGTTCGAGTGGTAGGCCCGGTCGGTCACCTCAGGCAGCTCCCCCGGTACGACGATGATCTGGCCGGACCGATCACCGGTCTGGAACTCGAGCAGCACACCACCGCTGCTCTGGAGTTCACTCGCGTGCGCAGTCGGCGTGGCCCGATGCGTGCCCCGGATCTCGAAGTTGGTCAGCACCGGGTCCGATGGAGCGATTCCCGCCAGCGCCAGCGCATCTCGTGCCCGCTGGAACGACACCGCGAAATCGGCCGGATCGAAGATCTCGCCCACCGTGCCGTCCGGGAGAGCGTTGACGGTCTTGCTTCCGAATCTGCCGCTCAGGATCAGCGGAGCCCCGGGGCCCGAGCGTTCGATTTCCAGGGTCTCAAGGTCACTCAGTCTGCCCGCGGCATCGAGCTGCTGTGCCATCTTGTCGGTGACCGCGGTCAGATCGGTGCCTGCGATATCGCCGGCGAGGAATGTGCTGTCCTTGCGCAGGACCTGCGCCGAGGGTGTGGTGAATGCGTCTCCACCGTTGTTGACGTAGACGATAGTGGTGTCGCCGTTGGTCGGGTTCAGAACCGTGCCGTAGTCGGAGCCGCTGCCGGTGAAACGGAGTTCGAGGAGATTGTTGGCCGCGGCGGGCCCGAACTGCTCGGTGATCGCCTGGATCATGCCGTCCCGGCGCGCGTTGAGGTTCAAGTTCTTCGACCTTGGGCCAGAGTCAGCGCGTGGCGCGTGCGCCGGTGCGGGCCGATCGAAGGAGATGCGCCAGGCGTCGCCGACGCCGACGAGCACCATCAGCGTCACCAGGATGGTGACCACTGGATAGATCACCACCCGCTTGCCGGGGTGATCGCCGAATTCGGGTGTGCGGGCCGCCTCGCGTGGCGGCAACCGATCTGGCGCGAGCAGGGTGTCCGGATTGTCGGTGAGCGACTCGAAATCGGTGTGTGACATCGACGCGATCCACCGTGCCTGATATTCGGTGTCGTGCGGCGGGCTGATCGTCGCGGTCACCAACGTCGGCTGCAGGTCGTCGTTGGTCTGGCTGCTGCGGGTGAGTGCGTCGACACGGACCGGCACCTGCTGTCCGCCCGTCGCGTGCTCGAACAGCGCCAGTTCTGAAGTACGGGTAGGCCGGGGCACCATCGAAAGTCCCACGAGGATTAGCGGAATCCCGAGCAGCGCAACCCACCAGGCGTTGTAGGCGCCGAGGCCGATGCCGACGGCGACGAGAACACCGGCCACGCCGGCCTGGCCGACACGCAGCGCCGTCCGTTTCATCGAGCGCCCCCCTGTTCCGCCGGGTGCTCGCGGCAGGCGGGCACGTGGTTGGCCGGTTCTGCGTGATCTTAATGACGGCTGCGAGATCTAGGCAGCGGCCGGTCCGGCGGCGCGGCGCACCGTGATGTCGCCGGAACCGGTGCGCGCCCGCACCGTCACGGTGTCGTCACCCTCGGCCGGACCGTCTGTGGTCTGCAGCCCGTTGCTGACCGATCCGGACTTGGATGCCAGTTCAAGGCGTGCGGCTGTGCCCTCGGGGATGCCGACCTCGACCTCGCCGCTGGCGGTCTGTGCGCTGAGCCCGCCGGTGACGGCGGTGGCGACAGCTACCGAGCCGGACGCCGTCTGGACGTTGACATTCCCGCGCAACACCCCGACGGTGATGCCGCCACTGGCAGCCTGGAATTTCACGTCACCATCGAGCCGACCGATGGCCGCCGCACCCGAAGCCGTCGATATCGAGGCATTGCCCGTGACGTCGTCTACCGTCACGTCACCGGAAGCAGTGTCCGCCTTGATGTTTCCGATCACGGTGCCGATCCGCACGTTTCCGCTGGCCGACGCGAACCGGCACTCGGAGTAGGCGCCGTCGGCCTCGACGTCTGCCGATGCCGAGGATGCCTTCAGCCGGGATTTCGCGGGCAGCTCGATGTCGATGTGGACGGCACCGCCACGCCCGAGCGACAGCACTTTGCGACCGGCCGTCACCTTCAGCGTGCCGTTATGGCACTCGACGCGGGCCTGTTCGGCCACCCGCACATCCGAGGCGCGGTTGGGATCTCTTGGCCGGACCTCGACGATCGTGTCGTCACGGTCGGAGGCAACCAGGCGCACTGCGCCGGCGACCACCTCCACGACAGCGGTGATCGGTTCTGGTGTCTGAAATGTCGTCATCGATCTCTCCTATGGGTGGGTTCAGCGGACCCAACCGCTGAACGTCTTGTCGGTTGCAAAGGAATGCTGGGCCGAGCCGCCCAGGGCCGCGCTTACCGCCCGCACCAGCCACGCGTTGACCGAGAGACCATCGCGGCGGGCGGCCGCGTCGACACTGCCGCGCAGGCTGTCCGGCAGGCGCAGCGTCACGCGCCAGGTGCCGCCGCCGTCGTCGGCCACCTCGCCGGCAGAGCGCACCGGTGCCTCAGGCGCCGGTGCCCGCGTGACGAGGAACTCGGGGTCGCGGCCGCGTAACCGGACGTCCACGGATGCCGGGGCGAGCTCGCTGGTGATGAGTTCGGCGCTCTCGCTCAGCGCTTCCAGCAGCGTGAGCCGCAACGCCGATTCCAACGGGGCGGTCAGGCGCTCCGCGAGTGCCTCGGCGTCCGGGCCGCCGGCAGCGGCCGCCACCCCGAGCTCATGGCGAACGGCGTCAACGTACGGCTGCAAGTCCATGACGTCATAGTGACACCATTATGACGTCAGCACAAGGTCAGCCTGGTGCGCGGGTCAACTGGTCGATGCGGACGACTCCTCGGTGAGGCCGGACATCTCCGGCGGCTCCCGGGTGAGCCCGCGGGTCAGCACCAACAGGTAAACCACGCCGATGCCCAGCCAGGACAGCCCGAGGATCAGGGCGTGCGGGTCCAGTTTGGTCAGCAGGTAGATGTCGACGACCGCACCGATGACCGGCAGCAGGATGTAACGCCACGGGCTGAGCCGCTCGCCGCGATGCCGCAGGAAGTATCCGATGACGGCCAGGTTCACCAGGGTGAAGGCGGTGAAGGCGCCGAAGTTGATGAACGATGTCGACGTCGAGATGTCAAGGAAGATCGCAGCCAACCCGATCACGCCCGCCAGGGCGATGTTGAACACCGGGGTGTGGAACCGCTCGGAGACCCAGCCGAACACCCGTTTCGGCAACACGCCGTCACGGCCCATGGCGTAAAGGAGCCGGGAGACTGCGGCCTGGGCGGCCAGCCCTGAGGTGAACTGGCCGATGATCAGCGCGGCGAGGAAGACTGCGCCGAACACACTGCCGCCGATGGTCTTTGCGATGTCGGCGGCCAGTGAGTCGGCGTTCTCGAACGATCCGCCGGGTGACACCAGCGTGACGACGTAGGCCACCAGCACGTAGATGCCGCCACCGATCAGCGCCACCAGGACGATCGCCCGCGGGATGGTGCGTTGAGCGTCGCGGGTTTCCTCGGTAAGCGTGCTGACCGCGTCGAAGCCCAGGAAGGAATACGCCGCGATCGCCGCTCCGGCCGCGATCGCGGAAAAGCCGATCTCACCGGTGAAGGGCGTGGCCGACACCAGCGATTGCGAGTCACCGACCAGATGGGTGATCGTCAGCACCACGAACAGCGCCAGGATCAGCAGCTGAAACGACATGAGGACGAAGTTCGTCCGGTCAGCCACCTTGAGTCCGATGACGTTGAGCGCAGACGTGATGAGAATGAACCCGACGATCCAAACCCAGAACGGCACACCGGGAAACTGCCCGTTCAGGTACGCACCGCCGATCAGCCAGATGACCAACGGAAGGAACAGATAGTCGAGGAGAATCGCCCAGCCGACCAGAAATCCGAGCCGGGAGTCCAGCGCCTTGCGGACGTAGGTGTAGGCGGAGCCCGCGACCGGATAGTGCCGCGCCATCACCCCGTAGCTGAGCGCGGTGAACAACATCGCCACGGTGGCAACGAGATACGACCCGGCGCTGCCGCCGCCGGAGGTCTCGGCGATCACCCCGAAAATGCCGAGCACGATGATCGGCGTCATGTAGGCCAGGCCGAACAACACGACTGATCGCAGGCCGATGGTCTTCTCGAGCGTCGCGTGATGTTCGGTTGCCATCAAGTACCTCCCCTGGTGTCCGGCGTCCAACGGGCGGGGTCGATCCGCCCGCCATAGATCGGCAGGTCGATGAGTGGGTCGTCGGGTGCCATCTGCGACCACATGCGATTGAAGCCCTCGGTGCCGACCTGCCGAACCCGGGTTACCTCGTCGAGATCGATACGCATGGTCAGCAAGCCGGGCTCGGTCCCAGGAAGGTCGGTGACCACTTCGCCCTCGGGATCGCTGACGATCGATCCGCCGGCTCCGACAGGGCCGGCCGCATTCACGCTGAGCATGAACACCTGGTTCACGATTGCGTTGGCACGTGCCAACACTCGCTCCTGTTTGCGGTCCGATCCGATGGTCTTCACGACGTTGACGACGAACTCCGCGCCCATCCACGCCAGGCTGCGGGTCGACTCGGGAAACCATGCGTCATAGCAGATCGACAATCCGCCCCGGCCGATTCCGGGGACCTCGAACACCACGAATTCGCTTCCACACGACCATGTTTCGTAGGGCCGCCACGGAAAGACCTTGCGATAGCCGGCCACCAACTCACCAGCCGGGTTGAACACCACCGCGGTGTTGTACACCTTGCCGTCGCCGAGTTCGGGCACCGAGCCCGGGATCAGCCAAACTGCGAGGTCAGCCGCGATGCGCGCCAGCTCCGCCAGGCGCGGCCCGTCGAGCGGCTCCGCAGCGGCCTGCAGCCAGGCGTTGCTGTCGCCGGCGGTGTCGGCGTCGCCGCACAGATGAATCTCGGGGAACACGATCATGTCCGGCCTCGGCGTACCCTCGCGGATCGACTTCGACTGGCTGCGCAACTGCCCGACGGGATCGGGCCCGGTGATGGGCGCGTACTGCGCCATTGCTATCTCAAGCGAACGTCCCACCCGTTCACGTTAATTCAGCCACGTCGGGCTATTTCACCTTTTCAATGATCGTCTCGGCGAACCGCTCGATCGGTTCACGGAACCGGTTGGCGCCCGAACCGTTGGGCTGACCCATCCAGGGCGCGCACATCACCGCGGTGATGCCGAGGTCCTCGGCTCGCTTGTAGAGATCCGGCGACGGCGGGTCGAGCAGCGCCAGCAGGATCTCGAAAGGCTCCCGGTCGCGCCCGTTCTCGCGGCGCAGCACATCAAGGCGCTCGGTGTAGCGGGCCGCCTGGTCGAGGGTGTAGGCGTAGCCGATCCAGCCGTCGCACAAGCGGGCGGCCCGGCGCAGCGCAGCTTCCGATTCACCGCCGCACAGAATGGGCACCGGAGCCACCGGATGGGGTTCGATCATCATCTCGGGCACCTGGTAGTACTGCCCGTCGAACGACACCCACCCGCCGCGCCACAGCTCGCGCAGCGCCGGGATCATCTCGTTGAGACGCTTGCCACGGGTGTCGAAATCCTGGCCCATCAGCTCGAACTCCTCCCGCATCCAGCCGACGCCGACGCCGAGCGCGACGCGCCCGTTCGACACCACCGACGCGGTCGCCACCTGCTTCACGACCTCCAGCAACGGGCGGGCCGGAGCGACGTACACGGCGTTGGAGAACCGCAGCCGCCGGGTCAGCGCCGCCATCGCGCCGATCAGCACCCAGGAGTCCGGCCAGGCGGTCTCCGGTGCCCAGCCGGGCTTACCGGTCGACGAATCCGGATAAGGCGAGGACAGCTCGCGCGGATAGATCATGTGATCGGAGCACACGATTCCGTCGAAACCGGCTTCGTCGAGTAACGGCGCCACCACCAGGGCGTCGCTGGTCTCCATGAACGCGGTACCGCTCCAGAACTGCATCGGTGAACCTTCCTGAACAGGCGAATTGTCCGTTTGGGGCAGCCTGGGCGACATGCCCACGCTTTGCGTCGAGTGTGAAGAAAATCGCGACACGTCTTGGAAATCTCGCGATCTCCTTCACGTTGGGCACCGTGCTGCCCGACCCCGACGCTCCGCCGGTCAAGCAGCCGGCATACGACGCAGCGTCGTATGTCAGAATGTGGGCAGTGCCAGCCCGAAGCCAGCCCGATCTCGAGGAGCAACCCGTGGCCAACACCGAGGTGGAACGACACACCGGCGTCGACGTCGAGGACGTGCCGTCCGCGGAATGGGGCTGGTCCAAGCAGAACATGACGCTCATCCACGTCGGCGGCCTGCTGTCGGCGGCTTTTCTGCTGGTGATGATGCACGGCAACCACGTCGGCCATGTCGAGGACTGGTTCCTCATCGGCTTCGCCGTGACCATCGTCATCGCTGTGGTGCGCGACTGGTGGCTGCGCCGCCGCGGCTGGATCAGGTAGCAATACACCCGCGGCCTACAACCGGGCCGGCTGGTCGATGGCCGAGTCCGTGGAGCGCAGCGGGCGGATCAGCCCGTCCTGCGCGAATGAGGCCAGCAGGTCACCGTCATCGGTGTGGACCTGCCCGCGCACGTAGGACATCCCGGCACCGGCCTGGGTGCTTTCATGGCTGTACAGCAGCCAGCCGTCCCACTGCACGCTCTCGTGAAAACTGATGAATGTCGATATCAACGCTGTCGACACCGTCGTGTGGGCCTGGGCGGTACCGATGCCGCGGTGCGCGCGCATCGAGGTGGAGATTCCGAGTCCTCCGGTGAAGTAGGCGAGCAGCGCTTTGGCCAGGTCGTCGCGGTCCGGTATCGGGTCGCAGTGCAACCACGCGTACAGCTCCGGCGGTCCGATTTCATCCGGGCTGTTGACGTCGACTATGTCGACCAACCGCAGCTCGTGACCCGCCATGGCCCGCTCGGCGGGGTGGGCGTCGTCAGGGGTGGCGACGTCGGGCAGCAGGGCTTGATGGGCAATCACGTCCTCGGTAGGCACGTCGGCCAGCACCGTCACGGTGGCACAGCGTCGTGAGTCATGATTGACGTTGACGACGGCGGTCGCGGTCGACCGTCCGTTGTGCACCACATCCACCACCAGTTCCACGGTGGAGCCGACACTGATGGGCCGGGCGAACACCGCGTGCGCTGACCGAATTACCTTGTCCGGGAACTGTTTAGCAGTCGCGACGATCGCCTGTCCAAGCGCCTGCGCTCCTTTGGCCACCTGGCGGCCGTCAGCGCCCGTCGGGCCGGTCGTACCGATATAGCGGTCCGGCCCGTCAGGGGTGACGTCGAGCACCTCGAGCAGCCCGGCGACCGAGGCCACCGCAGACATCAGTACGGAGCCAGTTCGGCGTCCAGCACACCGTGACCGCAGCGGAACATGGTCTCGACCGCGCCGACCCGCGCCGGGGTCTCCCCCGACGCGACGAGGGCCTGCGCCTTGAATGCGCGAGCGGCTGCGCTCAACCGATACCGCGCACGGTGCACCTGGCCGCCGAGTTGTTCGGGACAGTCCGCGCCCCAGAACGCGAGCCCGCCAGGCCCGTCGCGTAGTTCGCTGAGCCCGCGCAACCGCACATCGTTGTCGGAATCGAATCGATCAGTCGCGATCGCCGTCATCGCCACGTACTCAGGATCACCCGCCGACTGCCAAAGTCCGGTCAATTCAACGGCTTTCAAACCGAGGATGCGCAGCGCGCGCTCGTCGGCCGGATCGGTGAGTGCGACGCTGACATGCCAGCCGGCCATCCGCCGGTCGAACAACCATCCACCGATCTCGCGCACCACGTCGGCGGCGCTGGATGCGACGACGTTCAATTCGTACTGCAGCACCTGGTTGCTGCGTGGGCGGGACCGGGCGAAGGGAACCGTGCTGGTTGCGGAGATGGAGGTCTGTGGCGACATATGGATCCAATCCGGTTCAGTGGGCTGTCTACTCGGCATGGGCCCGCTTACCGAACAGCGTGACATTTCTCGAAGAATCTGTAAAGCTCCTATCTTGACGTGGCGATTGCGCGCCTCGCCGTCCTGGTTGCGGGCGCGGTGATGCCGGCCGGGCATGAGCGCCAGACCGGTGCGATGAAAGAGGAGGTGTCGCAATGAGTCTCGTCGCAGGACGTGGACCGTTCAGTACACAACCGGCCGGTTGGTTCACGCCCCCAATCGCTGGTCCGGTGGTCTACATCGAGCCGCACCCCCGGCGCATCCAGGCTTTTGTCGGCGAGGCCACCAAACTGGATACCGAGCGCGCGCTGATGGTGCACCGTGCGGGTCACCCGCTGAGCTATGCGTTTCCCGATGACGAAGTTGGTGAGTTGCCCAGCCGGCCGGTGGTCGAGGCTCCCGGCTACGTCTCGGTGCCGTGGGATGCCGTCGATGTCTGGCTGGAGGAGGGCCGGCGCCTCGTGCACTACCCGCCGAACCCGTATCACCGCATCGACTGCAGACCGACTCAGCGCTCGCTGCGGGTCACGGCGGCCGACACCGTGATCGTGGACACCGACGAGACGGTGATCGTGTTCGAGACCTCGCTGGAACCCCGGCTCTACGTCAACCCCGCCCTGATCCGTACCGACCTGCTGCACCGCACCGACACCACCACCTACTGCAACTACAAGGGCACCGCGACGTACTGGTCGGCGGTCGTCGGTGACACTGTGATCAGCGACGTGGCATGGAGTTATCCGGATCCCCCACCGGAGGCGCTACCCATCAGGGGGTACTTGAGCTTCGACGCGGCACGCGTGGACGTGCTCGCCGAACTACCCGTGTCCGGGACCGCCCCGGCATGCGGCTGCGACGTGTGACTAGAAGGGCAAACCCAATTGGGCATCGTGACCACGAGCTCGGAGACGGCTTTCACCCAATCCGCCGAGACTGTCTATGATTTCGTCACCAATCCGGTGAACTGGACGAAGACCTATCCGGGCAGTGCCCACATCGAGGGTCTACCGGAGCGGCTACCGCTGCAGGTCGGCGACACCTGGGCAGAGGCCGGACCGGACGGCGCCCAGATCTACACCTGGCACCTGGCGATCGCCATGCGTCCCCGGATGTGGGTGTTCAACTCGGTGGGCCGGCTTGGCCACGACCGCGACGGCACCGGCGGCATGGAGGGCAGGATCACCGTGCAGTACCAGTTCACCCGGCCGGGCGCCGACATCACGTTGTTCAGCCGCACGATGACCATCGAGGCGTACAAGGACGCTCCCCTACCGGATGCGCTTTTCCGCGTGGTGAATCCTGCCAACATCGACAAGTACCACGCCGCTGTGGCGCGGGAGCTCGCCGCGATCAGCTGATCAGCGGGTTCTCGAAGTCTTCGGACA
This sequence comes from Mycolicibacterium sp. XJ870, assembly GCF_053483975.1. Lineage (NCBI taxonomy): Bacteria > Bacillati > Actinomycetota > Actinomycetes > Mycobacteriales > Mycobacteriaceae > Mycobacterium > Mycolicibacterium sp. XJ870. Next base: position 1,452,682 of record NZ_JBEFTI010000001.1, on the reverse strand, counting down.
GCGCGGCGGCGAGTTCGAGGATCCGCCGTTGGAACTTGGGCCGAAGCAGGTCGAGGTGAATGTCGGTGCCTGCGGCGATGTGCTTGTCCCAGGGCAGCACGAACACGCGCCCGGGCGGCACGTGCTTCTGGAACTGATGCACAAGGTCACCGATGTCGACGTTGGTCTTGCCTGGGCCGACGTGGTTGACCACCACGCACGATCGGTTCAACAGGTCCTGGTGGCCGTTCTGGCGCATCCAGTCCATGGTCACCGCGGCCTGACGGGCCCCGTCGATCGAGGCGCTGGCCACGATCACGCCACCGCAGACGGTCTCCAGCACACCGCGCGCCGCCGGCTGAAACATGTCCGCGGCGCAATCGGCCAGCACCAGGTTGTAGTGCCGCGAGACCACCCCGGTCGATGCGATCCAGTCGGCGTCGTCGAAGGAGCGGGTCGCGCCGCTGTACTCCGCGCTGGACAGCACTTCGAGCTTCGACTCGTTCATGCTGGTGAAGGCACGCACATCGTTGTAGCGCGAGAGGTCTTTGGCGGCGAGCAGATCGGCCACGGTCGCCGGCGATTTGCGGCCGACGCGGTCGGCCAGGTTACCGCTGGCCGGATCGGCGTCGATCGCCAAGATCCGGTCACCGCGCACCTTGCTCAACGTCGATCCGAGTGCCACCGTCACGGCCGTTTTCCCGACGCCGCCTTTCAGGCCGAAAACGCCGATCTGATACGACTCGCGCGCATTGCGACGAACCCGCGCATAGAGCTCCAATTCGTAGAGCTCGTCCGGTGAGAGACCCAGGTTGATGCGAGTGGCGCGATAGAGCACGCGCCGCCAGCCGCGACGCGAGTGCATCTTTACCGCGGACTTCACTCCGACATGGGCGAGGTTGTCGATCGCGCGGTGCTCGCCGACCGCGCCGGTGGTCACCGGCGTCTGGAGTATCCAATTCTCGCCTGCCACCGACGACCCGTTCGATGGCTCCCAGTTGGTCCGGGTGACCGGGGGAAGCTTGACGGTGGTCTCGGCCTCGCTGGGTCGACGCGGCGAGCCGAAATTGGATGTCAGGACTGCCGGTGGAAGCTGCCGGTCGTCACTGTGTCGCGACCTGCCGGCAGGTAGGGCGGCGATGGGTCCGCCCAGCAGGAGGTCGTGCTCGCCGTACTCAAGCCGGTCCTTCGCGTGCTTGGGGTCCCTGGAGTACGTGAGCCGGTCGTTGTCGGCCGACATAGCTACCTCTCAATCGCTGACCTGCATCTGACGGACCCGTACAGACGTCCCTCAGATGTCCCCGTCACACCTGGACCTCTCAGTCATCGTCGCACCGGTCTTACCGATTGTCCGCGCGAGATTTTGTGAGGTGGACAAGCATTATCGCCTATATCGGTGAACCTGTGCTCCGCCGAGGGTGCCAGCTACGGCCTCCTCAGTGCAACGCACGTCGAAGCGCCGAGCCTTGCAGGGCGAACAACTGTTGGCTGATCTCCCACTCGGGAAGCAGCGAATCGAACCCGTGACAGGTGCCGGGAAAGACGTGCAGCTCGGTGGCGACACCGGCCGCCATCAACCGACGCGCGTATTCAAGCGCTTCGTCGCGCAGCGGATCCAACTCGGAGCAGGTGATGAAAGCCGGTGCGAGCCCGACCATTTCCGAGACCAGGGCCGGCACGGGACCGACTCCCCCTGCACGCGCGGGGACGTCGCGGGCCTGCACATAGTGCCGCCACATCGCCACGGTCGCCGGCCCGTCAAATCCGGGCGTATCGGTGAACTCGGCCTTCGAACCGGTCGGCCGGTCGTCGAGCACCGGTTGGTGCAGCAGCTGAAACACGATCGGCGGCGCGGAACCGGCGGCCGCCCGCTGGGCCAGCAAGGCGGCCAGCGCGCCACCGGCGCTGCTGCCCGCGACCGCGACCCGGGCGGCGTCGACGTCGAGTTCGCCGGCGGCCGCGGCCACCCAGTTGAGCACCGTCATCGCATCATCGAGCCCGGCCGGGTACGGGTATTCCGGGGCCAACCGGTAGTCCACCGAGATCACCGTGCACCGGGCACGCCTGGCCAGCTCCACACACTGGATCTGGTCGATGTCGAGATTGCCCAGCACGAAGGCACCGGAGTGGCAGTAGACGACGGCCGGTGCCGGCGAAGGGCCGCCGCGGTAGATGCGCACCGGAATGGTCCGCCGCCCGAGCGTCACGCGGGCACCCGCCACCTCGACGCCGGGGGTGTCCAGCATCTGAGCTCTCTCCCGGCGCCGCTGATCAATCGACGTGCGCACCACGCCGAGGACCTCGACCGACAGATCGGTACGAGCCTCGGCGAACGGCCGCAGCGCGGGGTCCAGCCGGTCCCGCCAGTGCCCGCGGCTAGCCGTCATCGGCCGCCCTTGTGTGCGCGGCAGGCACCAGCCGTTCTGTCGGCGGTTCGAACGTGTAGTCCGCGGCGCGGAAACGGCGCGTCATCGACCAGAATGCCCGGGCACTACGCGGCCACTGGGTGACCACTCGACCGCTCGGCGACCGGAAGTAGCTGCTGCACCGGGTCAACCACACCGTGCCCTGCATCCATTTGTCGATGTCGGCGATGAACCGCGCCATCGCATCCGGCCGCACTGCCACATACGTTCTTCGCCTGCGCCGCAGATACTTCAGCGCCCGCACCACATACCGGGCCTGGGCCTCCAGAATGAAGATGACGCTGTTGGAGCCGACGTTGGTGTTCGGCCCGTACAACATGAAGAAATTCGGGAAGCCCGGCACCGCCATCCCGAGATAGGCGTAGGCGCCGTCGCGCCAGGTGTCGTGCAACGTCGTCCCGCCCTCACCGACCACATCGATCTGGCCCAGATAATCGGCAGCGGCATACCCGGTCGCGCAGACCACGACGTCCACGTCGAGTTCCCGACCGTCTTCGGTGACCAATGAGCGGGCCCGCAAAACCCGGGCGGGGCTGGAGACCACTTCAACGTTGGGTCGCGTCAGGGTCGGGATGAAATCCGAGGAGAACACCAGGCGCTTGCAGCCAAGCGGATGGTCCGGGGTGAGCGTCGTCCGTAACGCATCGTCGGCGACGGCCGATTCCAGCATCTTGAGCGCGATGCCCTTGAATTCCTGGGTCTTGTCGCTGCCGTTCTCGATGACGGAGATGTTCGATTCGCTGCGTAACCACAGCCGCGTCCGGTAGATCTTCTTGGCCAGCGGGACATGCGCGAACAGCCAACGTTCCCGTTCGGTGTACGGCCGGTCCGGCTTCGGCAGGATCCACGTCGGCGACCGCTGCACCGAATACACCTTGTCGGCGACCTTCGCCAACTCGGGCACCACCTGCGAAGCGGTCGAACCCGTTCCGAGCACCGCGACCCGACGGCCTTCGAGTGCCACTGAGTGGTCCCAGCGTGCCGAGTGCATCACCGTCCCGGAGAACGGTTCCTCCTCAACAAGATCGGGCTGCACCGGTTGCGTGAACAATCCCACCGCTGACACCACGATGTCGAACCGGTGCTCGTCACCGGCTCCGGTGGTCAGCAGCCAGTGCTCGGAGTCGGGCTCCCAGCGCGCCGCGGTGATCTCGGTGTGCAGCCTCAGATGCGGTGCCAGCTGGTGCCGCTGCGCGCAGCGTTCGAAATACGCCAGGATTTCCGGCTGCCCGGACCACAGCCGCGACCAGTCGGCGTTGAGATCGAACGAGTACGAGTACAGGTGTGACTTCACATCGCAGGCCAACCCCGGATAGGTGTTGATCCGCCACGTGCCGCCCACCCCGTCCTCCCGATCGAAGATGGTGAAATCTCGAAAGCCGGCCTTCTTCAGGAAGATTCCCAGTGCCAGACCGCCGGGACCGGCCCCGATGATGCCAACCGAGAGCGACTTGGGCATGCTCAACCGATCTGCAGACATTGCCCACCGTCGACGAGGAGCTCGGAGCCGGTGATGAACGATGCGTGGTCGGACACCAGAAACGCGACGGCGTCGGCGATCTCGGCCGGCTTTCCCAACCGGCCGGCCACCGCTCTGGCTGCCAGCCGGCTCTGCGTGGTCTCGTCGAGCATCGGTGTCTCGACGGGGCCGGGAAACACCGCGTTGACCCGAATCCCCGCCGGGCCGAGTTCGGCAGCGGCGACCTGGGTGAGCCCGCGCAGCGCCCATTTCGACGAGCTGTACGCCGCGTGGTTGGGAAACGGCCGGATCGCGCCGGTGCTGCAGGTGTTGACGACGGCGGCGCCCTCTGCTCGGCGCAGGTGCTCCAGTGCGGCGCGGATTCCCAGGAAGGGGCCCAGACAGTTGACCCGCCAACTGCCTTCGAATCCGTCAGGTGTCTCGTCGGCCAGCGGCGCCCGGTGCAGCACACCGGCGTTGTTGACCAGGGTGGACAGCGATCCGAACCGCTGCACCGTCGTGTCGACGGCGACCTGCCACTGCTCGGCCGAGGTGACGTCGAGGCAAACCGGGAGCACGCGCTCACCCAGCTGCGCAGTGCTGGAATGCAATTCGTCGGCGAGCAGATCGGCGGCGGCAACCCGGAATCCATCGGTGACCAACTTCTTGACGATCGCCGCGCCCTGTCCGCGCGCCGCGCCGGTCACAAGCGCCACGCGGTCGGTTACGGTCACTGATATCCCCCTTGTGATTCGTCATGGGTATGGCCGGCAGCCTCGGTGAGATGTTCGGCCGCGCCCCGGCGCAGCGCCTGGGATTCCGAAGCCAGGGTGATCATCCGGAACCCCAACCCGGCCAATACTTTTCCGAGCTTTCCCGCACCGGCGTGAATGCCGCTGACCAGCCCGACCGAGGCGGCGGCCGCCTGGATGGTGGTCATGGCGGCGAGGACATCGGGATGCGTGCAGGCCTCACCGGGTTGGTAGCCCATCGAGATGGACAGGTCGGCCGGTCCGACGTATACCCCGGTCAGGCCGGGTACCGCGCAGATCTCGTCGACTACCGAAAGACCCTGTGCCGTCTCGATCATCGCGAACACGCTGGCCCGGTCTTCGAGCGCGGCGGTGTCGTGGCCCAGGCTGCCCCGCAGTGGCCCGAAGCTGCGGACGCCGGCCGGGGCGTACCGAGTGGCGGCCACTGCCGCGGCCGCCTGCTCGGAGGTTTCCACCATGGCGATGATGACCGCGTCGGCACCGGCGTCGAGCACCCGGCCGATCGGCGCGGGATCGGCTGTGGGCAGGCGAACCGCGGTGGCGATCGGTACGTGTTCCAGGCGGCGCAACAGCAATGCGACGTCGGCGTCGTCGAGAAACCCGTGCTGGACGTCGAATCCGACATAGTGGTACCCGGCCTGGGCGAACTCTTCTGGCCCGATGATCGTGGGGCCGACCACCCAACCGCCCCAGATCTTCTCGTTGGCTGCGAGCGCCTCCTGCAGTCTGCTGGTGCTCATCCGGCGATCGCGATCTTGACCCGGTCCGGCACGGGCCGGCAGGCCAACTCGAACGCCGCCTGCACCTCACCGGTGCCGAAGGTGTGCGTGACGTAGTTTCCCAACAGATCGGGATGCTCGCGCGCGAAGTCGTCGGCACGCCCCAGCACGCGCCGACGGTCCAGCGTCACACCGGATTTCAGGGTCAGGTTGTTGCGCAGCATGGTGCGCATGCTGATCGGGTAGCTGTCGTCGTCGGGGACACCGAAGTAGAAGACGGTGCCGCCGAACGCCGCCGCCGCCAGGGCGTGGTTGAGCGTGGCGACCTGATGGCCGATCGCCTCGATCACCACGTTCGGTCGGTCGGTCTCCCCCAGGTGGGTTACCCAACGATCGCTCGTCGCCCGGACCGCGATGTCGACACCAAACCTTGCTGCGATCTGCGACCGGTCCACCGGATCTACTCCGGTGACGCGGGATGCGCCCAATGCCTTTGCGGCATAGGAGAACAGGAGTCCGATCGAGCCCTGGCCGAGCACTGCGACGTGAGCGCCGGACAGGTCTGGCAATTGTTCCATCGCGTAGAGCACACAGGCCAGCGGTTGGAGCCCCACAGCCAACTCCGGCGCCAGTGCCGGATCGTAGGGAACCAGCCCGTTGCCGTCGGCAACGACCTGTTCCATCAAACCGTCGAATCCCGAGGCCCAGCCCACCACCCGGTCACCCGGCTGGTGGTCGGGGTGACGGCTGGCAAGCACCTCGCCGGCGATCTCGTGGATCGGGAACCCGTGCATCTCTGCCGCGCAATGTCCGGTGTCGCCGGGCAACTTCCCTTGGGTCCCGCGGAATCCGGGCAGGTCGCTACCGCATACCCCGGCCGCCAGGAAGCTCAGCAGCACCTGCCCGTCGGTCAGGGACTCGGGTGAGGGTTCCGGTAAGTCGTTGCGTTCGAACGTGTACGGCGCAACAAGTCGATACGACCACACCTCACACCTCCACGGGGATGTTGTTCCAGCCCCACTGGAAGCTGGACGGCGGTCGCGAGGCGGCGGCGTCGTCGATGTGATAGTGCGGCACCCGTTTGAGCCATTCCTGGATCATGATCGTGATCTCCAGGCGGGCCACGTGCACACCGAGGCAGAAGTGTTGCCCGCGGCCGAACGACAACAGGCGTTCGATCCGCCGGTTCCAGATGAACATGTCGGGGTTGTCGTACTCCCGCTCGTCCCGGGCGGCGGAAGCCAGCAGCGTGATGATGCGTTGGCCGGGTTCGATGGTGGTGCCGTGAATGGTGAAGGGCCGCCGCACCGTTCGGGCGAACCACTGCGCGGGTGCGCTGTGCCGGATGATCTCCTCGCGGGCGACGGGCACGTTCACGTCGACATCGGAACGTACCGCTGCCAACTGGTCGGGATGCCGGAGCAGCTGCCACAGGCCGGTCGCGGTGATTTTCGGCACCGTCTCGGTTCCACCGATGAATACACCGAGCATCTGAACGGCGGCCTCCATATCGCTGAGCGCCGAACCGTCGGGCAGCCGGAAATCGATCAGGCTGTCGGCGATCGGCACGCTACCGTCGGGCCCTTCGGCGCGCCGACGCTCGATGATCGGAGTGAGATAGGTCAGATAGCCGGGGCGGGCGTTGCCGACCTCGACGCCCTCGCCCGGTTGGGCGAGGCTGCCGGCGTTCACGGTGGCCAGCACGTCAGGCGCGAGATCGACTGGCAACCCAACGAATTCGCAGACCATCGCCGCTGCGACGATGCCACCATAATCCTGCGTCAGGTCGAACCGGCCACGCGGCAGCAGCTCGTCGAGTCGCTCGTTGGCCAGGGTGCGGATCCGGTCCGCCAGCTTGGCCGCCGAGCGCGGCCGGAACTGCGCGGAGGTACGCCGGCGGACGTTCTCGTAGATCGGCGAATCGAAGTTGGCGTGAAAAGGCATGGGATGCAGTGGCGGATCGGGCACCGGGCCGTCGTTGTGCTCAGCCAGCACGTTCGCGGCGGGCAGCGTTCCCTCGGATGCGACGAAGGTGCCGTCGGTACTGCCGAGCACGTCCCAGATGTCGTCGAATCGGGACAGCGCGTAGGTGTCCCACTTGTCGATGTAATACACCGGATACTCGTCGCGCAGGGTCCGGTAGTACGGCAGCGGGTTGGCCATCACGTCCGGATCGAACGGGTCGTATGAAAAGTCGTCCATCACAGAGCTTTTCGTCGACTCGGTCACCGTAGTGGTGACGGGGGCAGGGCGGCCAGGATGGAATCCTCCCAGCCGTCGCGCAGTGCGGGAGCCACGCTCATCCAGGTGACGATCTCGGCCGGCGGGCTGTCCTTCCAGGATGGATAGTGGTTTTCGAAGACATCCCAGTCATCGTCGAGTGCCCAGTAGTGGATCACCTCGTTGAACCGGAACGTGGTGATGAACGATCCCAGCCAGCGTTTGCCGGTGCGCTCCGACCACGGCACGTACAGCCGTTCGAGTTCCCGGATGTAATCGTCCTGACGGCCGGGTTTGGTTTGCATGATTTCCTGGATGACCAGACCTGCGCCGAAGTTGGCCTCTTTGAGCTGCGCCAGGGTCTTGTTGTACTTGCCTGCGTACATGATCCGACCCTCGCCACGGGCGCCGATCTCCGACAGGTACGTCGCCCACTGCAGCGCGGGCTTCTCGTGGCTGCCGCCGGCGGCCTGCGCCTTACCGATGCGCGCATAGTCTGCGAAAGCGTCGATCTCCCACACGATCGTCACCTGCGGCCAGTGGCCGTTGTAGGGCGTGGTCTCCCAGATCGCGAACAACCGGGCACCGAGGTCGGTCATCATCGGCTGGTAGACGTCGTTGAACACGGTGGTGAATTGGTCGGTCCGGCCCGACCCGAGGTCGATCGTCTCGTGTAGATACAGCAGCGTGTGGCCGTAGAACTTCTTCATCACAACGCTCCGGTGGTTGACAGTGGCACCCTGCGAGCGTGACACTTGAGGCGTGTTTTGTAAAGGTGTGTTCTCGTGACGGTCGGAGCCGAACTGGTGCGAACAATCGAACTGGCCAACGGATTCTGTTTCGGGGAGGGCCCGCGCTGGTTCGAGGGGCTGCTGTGGTTCTCCGACATGCTGGGCGAGGCCGTGCACACGGTCAACCTTGCCGGTGCCATGACAACTTTGCCGCTACCCGGACATGCCCCGTCCGGCTTGGGTTTTCGGCCCGACGGCAGCCTGCTGATCGTGTCCACCGAGCGTCGCCAGGTGCTGCGATACGACGGTGACACGGTCGAGCTGCTGGCCGACCTGAGCGGACTGGTCCCGGCCGCGCTTGGCGACATGGTGATCGACGGGCAGGGCCGGGCCTACGTCGGATCTCAGGCCCGGACAAGCGGCGTGATCGTGCGCGTCGACCCGGACGACACGGCGCGTGTCGTGGCCGAGGGCCTCGACTTCCCCAACGGTATGGCGATCAGCCCCGACGGCGCCACGCTGATCGTCGCGGAATCGACCGGACGGCGGTTGACCGCGTTCACCATCGACGGCGAGGGTGGGCTGACCGACCGCCGGACATTCGCCGAGGGTCTCGACGGCCCACCCGACGGCATCGCGATCGACGCCGAGGGCGGTGTCTGGGCGGCCATGACACTGGCTCATGAATTCGAGCGGATCGTCCAGGGTGGGGCCGTGACCGCTCGCATCGACACCGGGGGGCGCACCGCAATCGCCTGCGCACTGGGCGGGCCCGAAGGCCGCACCTTGTTTCTGGTCACCACCACCGATGCCTATCCGGAACGCCTGGTCGGCACCAAGTTGTCCCGGGTCGAGGCCGTGCTGGTCGACGTACCCGCGCCGGGCGAACACGAACATCTCCACTGACATGTCCGATTCCTATTACGAGCTGACCGACGAAGCCGATCCACTCGGCGAAAAATTTGCGGCCACCGACATGGTGCGCGGCACCTGGTCGGCCGCCATCCAGCACGCGGCTCCCGTCTCGTCGCTGCTGGTGCGCGCCCTGGAACGCTGCGAGCACCGCGCCGACACCCGGCTGGCCCGCGTCGCGATCGACCTGATGGGCGGAGTGCCGTCCGAAGGTGACCTGTGGGTGCGCACCAAGCTGGATCGGCCCGGCAAGCAGATCGAGTTGCTCAGCGCCGAGATGTTGGCGACCGGACCGGACGGCTCGCCGCGCACCGTCGCCCGCGCGAGTGGCTGGCGCATGTTGACTCTGGACACCACGCAGCTCCAACATGCCGCGGCCGCGCCGTTACCGCCCCTGGAACAGGCCCGCAGCCGCGATATGGCCAAGGATTGGGAACCCAACTACGTGCACAGCCTGGATTGGCGGTGGCTGACCGTGCCACAGGCGCCCGGGCCGGGTGAGTCGTGGCTCAAGCCGACCGTCGATCTGGTCAAAGGTGAGGCGATGACGCCCTTGCAGCGGTTGTTCGCCGTCGCCGACGACGCGAACGGCATCGGCTCGAAGATCGACATCCGCAAGTGGACGTTTCTCAACACCGATCTGGTCGTGCACATCCACCGCCTGCCCGACGGCGAGTGGATCGGCATCCGGGCCGACACCAATTACGGTCCGGACGGTATCGGCACCACGGTGGGAACGCTGTTCGACCAGTCCGGTGCGGTGGGCGCCATCCAGCAGTCGGTGCTGGTGCGCCCGCGCCCGCCCCGTTGAACCCAGCGGAACAGCATTCCCGGTCGCTACCACGCGGCTTTAGCGACCGGGAATGCTGTTCCGCGGTGAAAGGGTGAGGCGCTACCGGATATGCGCCGGAACGCGCTTGATGCCGTGCACAAAGCTGCTGTACAGCAGCTCCGGATCACCGAACTCGATGGTCTTCAGTCGAGTCAGCAACTCCCGGAACAAGTGTCGCAACTCGGTCTTGGCCAACTGGCTGCCCAGGCAGAAGTGCGGACCACCACCGCCGAACCCGACCTGCGGGTTGGGCGAACGGCTCAGGTCGAACCGCTGCGGGTCGGTGAACACAGACTCGTCCCGGTTGGCCGAACAGTAGAACAGGCCCACCTTGTCGCCCGCGCTGATCAGCTGACCGCCGACCTCGACATCCTGGGTGGCGTGCCGCGCGAACTGGATCACCGGGGTGGCCCAGCGCACGAATTCCTCGGTGGCCAGACCGATCCGGTTGTCGAAGTCCTCCAGCAGCCAATCCCTTTGGTCCGGGTTGGCCACCAACGCCATCATCGCGTGGGTAGTGGTCTGTTTGGTGGTGTCGTTACCGGCCGAGGCGAGCAGGATCAGGAACGCCCCGATCTCCTCGTCGGTCAGCTTCTGCCCGTCGACCTCGGCGTTGACGATGCTGGTCATCAGGTCGTCACCAGGATTGGCGCGCCGGAACTTCGCCAACTCCACACCGGTGCTGGAGATCAGCATGATCTCGTTGATGGTGGCCATGGCGCGTTCTTCGAGGTTCGAGTACTCGTCGTCGCTCATGGAAAACAACTTTTCGGCGGCCTTGGCCAGGGCGGGCTGATCGGCTTTGGGCACGCCCAGCATGTCTGAGATTGTCATCATCGGTAGCTGCGCCGAGCAAGCCGCGACGAAGTCGACGTCCCCGGCACCGATGAGGTCGTCAACGACGGCGACCGCGTTGGCGTGGATCTGTTCCTCGATCCGGCGCACATTGCGCGGAGTGAATGCCGAACTGATCAAGCGTCGGTAGGTGGTGTGCTCGGGCGGATCCATCATCAGGAAGAACGTCGCGAACTTCTGTACGTCGGCCGGCATCGGATCCAACGCAACGCCCTGGGTCGAGGTGAACAACTCAGGGTGCTGGCTGACGAACTGGATGTCCGCGCGGCGGGTCAGCGCCCAGAAGCCGGGCTCTTCGACGTCGAACATGGTCGACAGCGGCTGATGCCAGCTCAGGCCGTCAGCGGCGCGCAATTGTGCGAATGTCTCGTCACGTTCGGCGAACGGCCGGCTCCAGAAGTCGTGCGACGTGATGTCGAACGGGCTGTATTCGCGTGCCTGCGGTGAGCTGGCAACTGTCACGTGTAGTTCCCTCCTGCAGGGCGCGCGACGTTGACGCGCCAGGTTTTAGCGTGACAGTTCGGCAATAGTTTGTAAAGCTGTGGGTATGCCTGACGTGTCGTCCACCGCTGACGAGAGCACTACGCGCGAGCGGATTCTGGCCGCAACCGCCGAAGTGCTCGGCAGCAATGGGATGACGAAGCTCAGCCTGTCCGAGGTGGCGGTGCACGCCGGGGTGTCCCGCCCGACGCTGTACCGCTGGTTCGCCTCCAAGCAGGATCTGCTCGACGCGTTCGTGGTGTGGGAACGCTCGTGTTACGAGCATGCGGTTGCCGAGGCTTCCGTCGGCCTGCCCGGCGCCCAACGACTTGACGCGACACTGCGCATCATCGCCGCGTATCAGCAGTCCTATCCGGGGCTGCGCATGGTCGACATCGAGCCCGAGCATGTGATCAAGCGATTGGCGCAGATCATCCCGCTCATGCGGGATCGGTTGGAGCGGCTGTCCTCGGGGCCGGATGCCTCTCTGGCGGCGGCGACGGCGGTGCGGGTCGCAATCTCGCACTACCTGGTGCGTGGCGACGACGCGGACGACTTCCTGGCCCAACTACGCCACGCGGCGCGGGTCAAAGCCAGCGACTGACCCGCGCGGCTACCCTCGGGAAGGGTGACCGACTCACCGACCGACATCGCCGCGCTCAACCTGGCCGAACGAGCAGCGCTGGGCAGCGGCGCCAGCTTCTGGACCACCAAGGCGGTCGGTGCGGTGCCCGCGCTCGTGCTCACCGACGGACCGCACGGCGTCCGACGGCAATCCGGCACGGCCACAGACCATTTGGGTATAGGCGACAGCAAACCTGCCACCTGCTTTCCGCCAGCGGCCGGGCTCAGCCAGGCCTGGGACCCGGACCTGGTGGAACGGATCGGCGCGGCGCTGGGCGACGAGTGCCGGTCAATGGACGTGCACGTGCTGCTCGGCCCGGGGATCAACATCAAACGCGATCCGCGGTGCGGGCGAAACTTCGAGTACTACTCGGAGGACCCGTTGCTCTCCGGCGTACTCGGTGCGGCCTGGGTGCGCGGTTTGCAGAGCCGCGGGGTAGGCGCCTCGGTGAAGCATTTCGCGGTCAACAACTTTGAGCACGACCGCATGCGGGCAAGCGCCGATGTCGATGCCCGGACAATGCGCGAGATCTATCTGCGGGCTTTCGAACGGGTGGTCCGCGAGGCAGCGCCGTGGACGGTGATGTGCTCGTACAACCGCATCAACGGCGTCCACGCCGCTGAGAACGCCTGGCTGCTCACCACCGTGCTGCGCGACGAGTGGGGCTTCGACGGTGTGGTGGTCAGCGACTGGGGCGCGGTGCGCGACCGGGTCGCGGCAGTGGCAGCGGGGCTGGATCTGGAGATGCCGTCCACCGGGGGCGTGACCGACGCCGAGGTGGTGGCCGCGGTGGCCGACGGGACGCTCGACGAGGCGGCCGTGACGCGGGCAGCCGAACGGGTGGCCCGCCTGGCGGACCGCGCCAGCGAAAACGCCGTCGGCGCTGGTTCGTTCGATGGCGATGCGCATCATCTGTTGGCCCGCGAGGCAGCCGGATGCGCAATCGTGCTGCTCAAAAACGAAGGCGATCTGCTGCCGTTGAGCCCGTCACGACTGGCGGTGATCGGGCCGTTCGCACAGACACCGCGCTATCAGGGTGGCGGTAGCTCGCACGTGAACCCGACCAAGGTGGACATCCCTCTCGACGAGATCCGTGCGCTCGCAGGTGATTACGAGGTTACCTATTCGCCCGATGCGTCCAGCGCCGTCGCTGCTGCGGCCGTGGCCGACACGGCCGTCGTGTTTCTCGGGCTGACCGCAGGCGAGGAGTCCGAGGGGTACGACCGCGAGCACATCGAGTTGCCTGCTGACCAGGTGCAACTGCTGCGCGCCGTCGTCGAGGTCCAGCCACGCACCGTCGTCGTCCTGTCGCACGGTGGCGTGGTGCGGCTGGGACCCGTCGCGGATGTGGCACCGGCGATCCTCGACGGCGCCCTGCTGGGGCAGGCCGGTGGAGGTGCCATCGCCGACGTGCTGTTCGGCGTGGTCAACCCGTCGGGGCGGCTGGCCGAAACCGTGCCGGTGCGCCTGGAGGACAGCCCCGCCTATCTGAACTTTCCCTCCGAGAACGGTCACAGCATCTACGGCGAGCGGATTTTCGTCGGCTACCGGGGGTTTGACGCCCGCGACCTGGAGGTGACCTTCCCATTCGGCCACGGCCTGTCCTACACCCGATTCGACTACTCCGAGCTCGGGCTCGCCGATCGGTCGGACGGGCTGACCGTTCGCCTCGTGGTGACCAACGCGGGACCGCGCGCCGGCCGGGAGGTGGTGCAGGTCTATGCCGGGCTGCCCGGGTCGCGGCTGAGCAGACCACCCCGGTGGCTGGTCGGATTCACCGGCGTGACGCTACAGTCCGGGGAGCGTCGCACGATTGAAATCCCGGTCAGCCGAACCGATCTCGCCTACTGGGACACCCGCGCCGGGCGCTGGGCATTGGAAGGCGGTGACTACACCGTGTCGGTGGGCGCCTCGAGCCGGGATCTGCGCCTGCACACGACCGTTACCCTGACCGGCGACGAGACCAGCTCGCCGTTCACCGGCGAATCCACGCTCGGCGAGATCCTGGCCGACCCGGTTGCGGCGCCGGTGGCCATGGAGGCATTGGGCAAAGCCGTCCCATCAGACATGGGTGATGCTGCGCTGGGCACCGATTTGTTGCGGATGCTCGAGTCGATTCCGATCGAGCGGATGGTCGGGTTCTCAGGTGGCCAGGTCACCCGCGAACAACTCGATGACCTGCTGGCCACGATCAATTCTCGGCGGTCCTGACGCCGCGCAGCTCGTCGAGGATCTCCTCGGTATGTTCGCCGAGCGCCGGCGCCACCCGGCGTGGCGTGGCAGGCGTCGCCGAGAAGTCGGCCGGGCTGGCGACCATCGGCATGCTCGAATCCTCGTCCGGCACATACACGATGCCCCCGGCGGCGTGAAACTGCTCGTCGGCCACCACGTCGTCCAGGGTGTTGATCGGCGACCAGAAGAAGTCGGGCTCCGCGGCGAACACCTCGGCCCATTGCGCCAGTGGACGGGTGGCGAAGATCGCGTCCAGTTCGGCGATCAGCTCCCGGGCGTTGCCGAAACGGTCACGCGCCGTGGCGAATCGGTCATCGGCGAGCCAGTCGGTGCGTTCTACCACCCGGCACAGCGCGGGCCAATGCCGGTCGCCCTGCAGCCCGACGATCCAGAAGCGCTTGCCGTCGCCGGCCGAGTAGTTGTTCATGCACGGGTTGGCCATCGTCTCGCGCTGACCGATCGCCACCTGCTGCCCCGTCATCAGCAGCGTGTTGAGGTCGAAGCTCACGGTGTAGGCACCCTGGCGGTAGAGCGAGGTGCTCACCAATTGCCCCGTGCCCGTGCGATTTCGGGCCAGCAGCGCAGCGCAGACCGCGGCGGCAAGCGTCATTCCCGCGGAGTGGTCGCCCATGCCGCCGCGCTGAAACGGCGGCGTCTCTCCCGGCCGGGTCAGCAGGTCGGCCAGTCCGGCGCGCGCCCAGAACGCGGCCACGTCGTAGGCCGCGCGGTCGGCGTCGGGGCCATCCAAGCCGTAACCGGTGATCAGTCCGTACACCAGCTTTGGGTTGTGCTCGGCCACGGTCTGGAAGTCCAGGCCCAACCGGTGCAACGCGGCAGGCCGCACGTTTGTCACGAAAACATCTGCGGTGCGGAGCAATTCGAGTGCGGTATTGCGGCCCGCGTCGGTGGCCAGATCGACGACGATGCTGCGCTTGGAGCGGTTGTCCATCTCAAAGGGCGGATTGACATCGGTGTCCAGGCCGAGCATCCGACCGAACGTGCGCGCCGGATCGCCCGCGGGCGGTTCGATCTTGATGACGTCGGCGCCCCAGTCGGCGAGGATTCCCCCGGCCGCCGGGGCGGCTACCCAGACGCCCAACTCGACGACCCTGAACCCCTCCATCGGACCTGCCATCGACGCCCTTTCCGATACACATTTACAATTCGCTCTAAATTTGTAAACTTGGCGGATGCTTACAGCGCACGTCACACCCGCCCTCGGCTTGGCTGCGCATCTCGGCCATGGCGTGCAACGTATCGCAACCGACGCAGCCGTCGGGCGCATGCGCGCGATGCCCCGCCGAATCGCCGACCTCGACGCCGGATACCTGTCGCAGCTCATGGGACGCCGGGTGCGCGCAGTCGCGGTCATCGACGGCGACGCCGGTACCTCATCGCGGGCCAGGTTGGCGCTCACCGGCGACGACGTCCCTGAATCGGTCTTCGTCAAGATGCCCGCCGAGACCGCCGCGACGCGCCTGATGGGCGAACTCGGCCGGCTCGCACACACCGAGGTGCGGTTCTACGAGCAGCTCGCGGCCGGCCTGCCCGGGGTGCCGCGGCCCTACGGCTCGGCGTTCGATCCGCTCACCGGCCGGTTCGTGCTCGTGCTGGAGGATCTGGCCGTGCAGTCCTGCGAGTTTCCCGACACCCTGCACCCATTGGACAAGGATCGCGCGGGCCTCACCGTGGAACTTCTGGCACGCGTGCACGCCGCTTTCTGGGGCCGGCTGCCGCAACGCAGTGGAACCGGCCCGTTGGGCTGGCTGTACTCGGCGTCCGGCGACCACACCTCGATGCTGACCGGATCGCTGCTCAAGTTGTCGACCCGGCGGCTGGCCGAGAACACCGACATCCCGGTGGGCAACGGGCGGTTCATCGACGAGAACTACCGCGCCGCCGCCCAGCTGCTCGATCAGCCGCCGCACACCGTGATGCACGGCGACGCCCACCCCGGGAATCTGTACTTCCGGGGCGACCAGGCCGGCCTGCTGGACTGGCAGGCGGTGCGGCGCGGCCATCCGGGCCGTGAGCTCGCGTACACCCTCATCACCAGCATGACCACGACAGATCGGCAGGCCGCCGAGCGCGACCTACTCGACGAGTATCGAGGAGCCCTCGCGGCGGCCGGCGGCCCCGAGCTGGACCGCGACGAGCTATGGGACCGCTACCGGATGGGCGCGCTGTACGCCTACGCCGCGCCGGTGATCACCGCGGGGATGGGCGGTATGCAGACCGAGGGCATCGCCCTGGAGGGCGCCCGGCGCGGAGTAGCGGCGCTCGACGACCTCGAGACTGTGGCATTACTGAAGAAGTCGCTGTGATGGCCCTACCATTTGGGGAACCCCCGATCATTGAGGCTTGGAATGAATGAACCCCTGCCCGCCCAGCGGGACGCGCCGGTCGAAGACACCTCGACCCGTCATCGGATTCTGGTGGCGACGGCCGAGGTGCTGGCCCGCAGCGGACAGACCAAGCTGAGCCTGTCGGAGGTCGCGCTGCAGGCGGGCGTCTCGCGCCCGACGTTGTACCGCTGGTTCGCCGACAAGCAGGAATTGCTGGACGCCTTCGGGCTCCACGAACGCGAGATGTTCGACAGCGGCATCGGCCGTGCCACGCAGGGTCTGCGCGGGACGGAAAAGCTCGACGCCGCTTTGCGGTTCATCGTCGAATACCAGCAGTCGTATTCGGGCGTGCGCCTGGTCGATATCGAGCCCGAAGTGGTGATCGCCCAGTTGGCCCACGTCATCCCGCTCATGCGGGCCCGTCTGCTGAAGTTGCTGTCCGGCTCCAATGCGCCGGTCAAGGCAGCCACCGCGATCCGGGTCGCGGTATCGCACTACATCGTGCGCAGCGACGACGCCGACCAATTCCTGGCGCAACTGCGGCATGCCGTGGGTATCAGACAGCCGGACTGAACCGGCCGCAGCCCCGGTGAGGCGGAGTCTCGCGGTTGATCGATCGATCAACACTTCCGCCAAAGGGGTGACACGGCAAGCAATTTTTGTAAAGCTAGTCGGCATGACCCAGGTGCAGAGTGACAGCGGCGTGCTCGCCGGTGATGAGCGGATGCTCATCGACGGCGAACTCCAATACAGCGGCAGCGGTGCGAAATTCGACGTGATCCATCCGGCCACCGAAGAGGTTGCCGGGCAGGCCACCGATGGGACGGTGGCCGACGTCGAGCGAGCTGTCGGCGCCGCGCGACGCGCCTTCGACGAAAGCGACTGGAGCCGGGACGTGGAGTTCCGCTACCACTGCCTGATGCAGCTGCACAACGCGCTGGATGCCGAGAAGGAGCGGCTGCGCCGCGTGTTGGTGACCGAGGTGGGCTGTCCGGTCACCGTGACCGGCTCGCAGATCGAGGATCCGATCGGCGAGGTCAAGCACTGGGCCGAGCACGGCAAGAACTTCGACTACATCGTCGACACCGGGGTGCACGAGACCCAGCTGGGCCCGGCGCGGCGCAAGATCGCCTATGAGCCGGTCGGTGTGGTCGGTGCGATCACCCCGTGGAATGTTCCGTTCTACCTCAACATCGCCGAGACCGTCCCGGCGTTGATGGCCGGCAACACCGTGGTGCTCAAGCCCGCCCAGCTCACCCCGTGGTCGGGCACCGAGTTGGGCCGTATCGTCGCCGAGCACACGGACATCCCGCCCGGGGTGTTCAACGTCGTCGTCTCCAATGCCAACGAAGTGGGCGCCGCACTGTCGGCGGATCCGCGGGTCGACATGATCACCTTCACCGGGTCGACCGCGACCGGGCGCGCGATTCTCGCCGCCGGGGCCGCCACGGTCAAGAAGACCCTGCTGGAGCTCGGCGGCAAGTCCGCCCACATCGTGCTCGACGATGCGGACTTCAACTCCGCGCTACCGATCGCGGCGATGATGGCCTGCGTGATGAGCGGGCAATCCTGCATCCTGCCCAGCCGCATTCTGCTCCCCCGCAGCCGCTACGAGGAGGGTCTCGAGATGCTCAAGGGCGCGATGGAGAACTTCCCGGTCGGCGACCCGTGGACACCGGGCATCATGCAGGGCCCGCAGATCAGTGCCACGCAGCGGGAGAAGGTGCTCGGGCTCATCGCCTCCGGCATCGATTCCGGGGCGCGGTTGGTCACCGGCGGCGGGGTGCCGGAGAACCTGCCCACCGGCTACTACGTCGCCCCCACGTTGCTCGCGGATGTGGACCCCGACGCCCGGGTCGCCCAGGAGGAGATCTTCGGCCCGGTCCTCACGGTGACCCCGTATGACACCGACGACGACGCCGTCGCGATCGCCAACAACTCCATTTACGGCCTGTCCGGCGAAGTGTCGTCCACCGATACCGACCGGGCGTTCGCGGTCGCCCGCCGTATGCGTACCGGCAATGTCACCATCAACGCGCGCTCGCATTTCGGCATCAACAGCCCGTTCGGTGGGACCAAGCAGAGCGGACTGGGCCGGCGTAACGGCGAGGAAGGCTTCAAGGAGTACTTCGAGTCCAAGACCATCGGGATGCCCGACTAGTGGACGCCCAGCGCATCGCCGACGAGCTGGAGATCTCGGCCCTGCTCACCCGCTACGCGCGTGGCGTCGACGGCAAGGACTGGGATCTCTACCGGTCGGTGTTCACCGAGGACGCGGTGATCGACTACTCGTCGGCGGGCGCCATCGCGGGCAGCCGCGACGAGGTCACCGACTGGCTGGCCTCAGGTTTCTCCGCGATTCCGTGGACGATGCACTACATCACCAACATCGACACGCAGATCGACGGGGATACCGCCACGGTGCGGGCGATGTTCTACAACCCGATGCAGTTGCCGGAGATGCCGGAGATGAGCGCGTGCGGCGGCTACTACCACCACGAGCTGGTGCGAACGGGCGACGGCTGGCGCAGCCGCAGCCTGCGGGAAGAGAACATCTGGTTCACCAACGCGCCGGCACGGGCCTAACTCATCGAGCGTGCACACAGATCGCAATTCCTGGCGAACCGGCGATCTGTGTGCACCGTCGGCGCGGAAGGCTCAGCCCTCGGCGGCCAATTGTCCACAGGCGGCGGCGATCTCGCGCCCACGGGTGTCACGCACCGTGCAGGAGACGCCCTTCTCGCGCACCCGGCGAACGAACTCCCGCTCGACCGGTTTGGGACTGGCGTCCCATTCGCTGCCCGGTGTGGGGTTGAGCGGGATGAGATTGACGTGCACCAGCGGCCCCAGCGCGCTGCGCAGCTTCTTGCCGAGCAGGTCGGCCCGCCAGGGCTGATCGTTGACGTCGCGAATCAATGCGTACTCGATCGAAACCCGCCGGCCCGTCACATCGGCGTAGTAGCGCGCGGCGTCAAGGACCTCGTCAACCTTCCACCGGTTGTTCACGGGGACCAGGGTGTCGCGCAATTCGTCGTCGGGAGTGTGCAGGGATACCGCGAGGGTGACACCGAGACGTTCGTCAGCGAGTTTGCGGATGGCCGGTGCAAGCCCGACCGTGGACACGGTCACCGAGCGCGCGCTGATCCCGAAACCTTCGGGAGGCGGCGCGATGATGCGCTTGACGGCGGACAGCACCCGGTTGTAGTTGGCCAGCGGCTCGCCCATGCCCATGAACACGATGTTGGAGAGCCGGCCGTCATGTTCAGAGCGCATGACCGACGACGCGGCACGGACTTGTTCCAGAATCTCGGCGGTGGACAGGTTGCGCTTGAGCCCGCCCTGGCCCGTCGCGCAGAACGGGCAGGCCATGCCACAGCCGGCCTGTGATGAGATGCACACGGTGTTGCGCTGCGGGTAACGCATCAGCACTGACTCGAACGTCGTCCCGTCAACCGCACGCCACAACGTCTTTCGGGTCTCCCCCGCGTCGCATTGAATCTCGCGCGTCGGTTCGATCAGGTTCGGGAACAACGCTTCGGCCACCTGATCACGAACGGCGGCAGGCAGGTCGGTCATCTGTTGCGGGTCGGCGATGAGCCTGCCGTAGTACTGGTTGGCCAGCTGTTTGGCCCGGAACTTGGGCAGCCCCAATTCGGCGACCGCGGAAACGCGGCCGGCTTCATCGAGGTCCGCGAGATGCCGCGGCGGCAGGGCCCGTCGCGGCGCGTCGAAAACCAGAGGTAGGGAAACGGCCATGGTGAGACCCCAGTATCTCACCTGTTGCGGCGAACCCCACTCACGCGAGCAGCGACAGCACGATCCAGGTGGCCACGGCCGAGGGCAGCATGGCGTCGATGCGGTCCATCAACCCGCCGTGGCCGGGGAGCAGCGTGCCCATGTCCTTGATGCCGAGGTCGCGTTTGAACTGGGACTCGACCAGATCGCCCAGCGTGCCGGTGATGACGAGCATCAGACCCAGAGCCGCACCGGCCCACCACGGCTTGTCCAGCAGGAACACCACCGCGAGTATCGACGCGGTCATGCCGAATACCAGCGACCCGCCGAGACCCTCCCACGACTTCTTGGGGCTGATGGCAGGCACCATCGGGTGTTTGCCGAACAACACGCCCGCCACATAGCCGCCGATGTCGGAGAACGCCACGCCGAGCATGAAGCAGAGCACCCGCGCGCCGCCGTCGTCCGGATAGACCAGCAGCGCCGCGAAGCTCATGAACAGCGGTACCCAGGTGGCCAGGAACACCGTCGCGGAGATATCCCGCAGATAGTTCTGCGGAGCGTTATGCAACCCCTGGCCGACCAGTCGCCAGATCATGCAGACGACGACGGTGCCCGCGTATCCACCGATCGCACCCGCGGCACCGAAAGGCCAGGTGAGCCACAGCATCGCCTGGCCACCGATGAGCAGCGGGATGATCGGGATCGCGTAGCCGGCCTCACGGAGCCGCCGTGTCACCTCATGGGTGGCGATCGGTACGGCCACGGCCAGCACAAGCAGCCACCAACGCGGCGCGAACAGCAGAATGGCGATGACCGATCCGCCGAGACCCGCGCCGACGGCGATGGCCGCAGGCAGGTTTCGACCGGCGCGGGACTGCTTCTTGGGCGGTTCTCCGACCGGTGTGTTTGCCACGGAACTTGCTTGCTGATCGGTCACTAGACCTCCAGCAGCTCGCCTTCTTTGTGTTTGACCAGTTCGTCGATCTGCGTGGTGTAGGTGTGGGTCGACTTGTCGAGATCCTTCTCGGCGCGGCTCACTTCGTCCTCGCCGGCTTCGCCGTCCTTCTTGATGCGGCCCAGCTCTTCCATCGCCTTGCGGCGGATGTTGCGCACCGACACCTTGGCATCCTCGCCCTTGGACTTGGCCTGCTTGACCAGATCGCGACGGCGCTCCTCGGTCAGCTGCGGGATCGCCACCCGGATGATGCTGCCGTCGTTGCTCGGGTTGACGCCGAGGTCGGAGTTACGGATCGCGTCCTCGATCGCCCTGAGCTGGGACGCCTCATACGGCTTGATGACCACCATCCGCGCCTCGGGCACGTTGATGCTCGACAGCTGGGTGATCGGCGTCATCGAGCCGTAGTAGTCGATGTTGATGCGGGAGAACATGCCCGGATTCGCGCGACCGGTACGGATCGACGCCAGATCGTCGCGGGCCACAGTCACGGCCTTTTCCATCTTCTCTTCGGCGTCGAAGAGAGTCTCGTCGATCACTTCCGTTTCTCCCGTCGCTAACGCTCGCACCTGACGTTGTCCCGTCAGGTGGTGACCAGTGTTCCGATCTTCTCACCTGCCACCGCGCGAGCGATATTGCCGTCGGTCAGGAGGTTGAACACAAGAATCGGCATCCGATTGTCCATGCACAGGCTGAACGCGGTCGCGTCGGCCACCTGCAGGCCGCGGTCGATGACCTCGCGGTGGGTGATCGCCGTGAGCAGTTCGGCGTCGGGGTGCGTCCTGGGATCGGCGGTGTAGACGCCTTCGACGGCCTTGGCCATCAGCACCACCTCGGCACCGATCTCCAGGGCGCGCTGCGCCGCGGTGGTGTCGGTGGAGAAGTACGGCAGCCCCATGCCTGCCCCGAAGATCACCACGCGGCCCTTCTCCAGGTGACGCACGGCCCGCAACGGAATGTAGGGCTCGGCGACCTGACCCATGGTGATCGCTGTCTGGACGCGCGTGTCGATGCCTTCCTTCTCCAGGAAGTCTTGCAGCGCAAGGCTGTTCATCACGGTGCCGAGCATGCCCATGTAGTCCGAACGCGTGCGCTCCATACCGCGCTGTTGCAGCTGGGCCCCGCGGAAGAAATTGCCGCCGCCGATGACCACGGCTACCTGAGCTCCGCTACGGACCACCTCGGCGATCTGCCGTGCGACCTGGTGTACGACATCGGGGTCGAGGCCGACTTGGCCGCCGCCGAACATCTCACCACCGAGCTTCAGCAGCACTCGCGAATAGAGGGGACGAATAGGGGCTGCGGCCTGGCCGGCGATACTCGGATCCGCCATCGCTCTCCTCGGCACTCCTCGCATTAGAGAGCCATCCCGGCGATCGCCCAAGACGGCCATTCCATCCTGCCCTATTGCAGGCAGGATGGATGCACGGGGTGGCGAGTGTCGCCGGCCTGCCTGTTCAGCCCAGGTGTGCCTGCAGCAACCAGGCAGCGACCGACTTGCGGCCATTGCCTTCGTCGCGGATGTCACGGCCGGCGAAATCGGCGAAATTCTCGAACTCGGCGGGCACGTTTGCGTGGATGCGGGCCGGGCTGATGTCGTCGATCACCCAGTATTTGCCGACGATTTCACGCAGTTCGTCGTCACTCACCGGATTGGCCGGCCCGAGGTCACCCATGGTCGCCTTGTCGAAGACCAGCACGAAGTACGAAGCGCCCGGGGCGGCGGACCGCACTATCGACTGCTGATAACCCTCGCGGAGTTCCACCGGCATCGAGTGAAACAACGTCGAGTCGACGATGGTGCCGAACCGGCCGTCGTAGCCGCTAAAGGCGCTGATGTCGGCGACGTCGAAACTGGCGTTCGCCAAACCGCGCTTGGCGGCCTCGGCACGGGCCAGCTCGATGGCGGTCGGCGACTGGTCCAGGCCCACGGTGGCGAAGCCCTTCTCGGCCAGATAGAGCGCTGTGGCGGCTTCGCCGCAGCCGGCGTCGAGCACCTCGCCGTGGAACTTCCCCGCTTCGATCAGTTTCGCGATCTCTGGCTGCGGCTCGCCGATGCTCCAAGGTGGACGGACGCCCGCGAACTCGGGAGCCTCGCCGCGGTACGCCGATTCGAAAATATCCTGTGGTGTGGTCATGTTCTCGGTATATCAACCTGGTTGATATGTGTCAATATGCTTGATATGAGCGACATTCTCGAGGACCAGCCGCTGGGTTTCCTGATGTACCGCGTCGTGGCGGTGCTGCAGCCCAAGGTCGCTGCACAGTTGCAGCCGCTGGGCCTGACGCTCCCCGAGTTCGTCTGCCTGCGCATCCTCTCGATGGCACCTGGGCAGTCCAACGCGGAACTCGCCCGCCACGTCAACGTTTCGCCACAGGCGATGAACAATGTGCTGCGCGGACTGCAGGACAGGGGGGTCGTGCATCGGCCGGACACGGTCAGCTCCGGTCGCGCTCTCCCGGCTCAACTAAGCGCGGACGGCGCGGAGTTGCTGAAACGCGCGGAAGCCGCTGTGCACACCGCCGACGAACAGGCACTGGCACGGCTCACCGCTGCCCAGCGACACGAACTCAAACGCTTGCTGGCGCATGCGGTGGACTAAGCCGCGCGAACAGACACAGAATCGCCCAATTCCGTTGGGAAAAGGGCGATTCTGTGTCTGCTCGGCAGTTAGCGGATGGGCTCCACCCGCTTGATGAGCAGCCCGAAGCACAACGCACCGGCCACCACGACCACACCGGTCAGCACCAGCGGAACCTCGAACGAACCGGTCGCGCCGTACAGCGCGCCGATCACGATCGGGCTCAGCGCACTGCCGATGTTGGAGAAGAAGTTCTGGGTGGCACCCAGGCTGCCGACCGTGCTGGAGTCGACGACATCGGCGGGCAGGCACCAGATGGTGACGATGGTGAACGCCGAGGCCGCGTATGAGATCGACATCAGGGTCAGGGCCTGCCACGCCTCCGGCGCCACGGCCGCCAACGCGATCACCGAGCACACCAGCATGCCGCCCACCAGGCAGGTCTTGCGAACGCGGTTCAGCGACCAACCGCGCGCCAGCAGGTAGTCACCCACCAGGCCACCGGCCCAGCTGCCCAGGATTGCCGCCAGCGGCGGGATCATCCCGAAGACGCCCAGCTTGAGCAGGTTGAAGCCGCGCTCCTCCACCAGGTACGAAGGGAACCAGGTGAGGAAGAACGTGATCATGAAGTTCAGGCAGAAGAACCCGAGCATCATGCCCCAGACGGTGCGGCGCGCGAACAGTTCAGCGAGCCGCATGGGCTTGGCGTCCGGATCTACATTGCGGGCCTGCTGCTCCTTGTGAGTTTCGCGGATGATGGCCAGCTCGGCCTCGTTGACCGCAGACATCACCTCGGGGCGGCGGTACCAGGCCCACCAGCCGATCGCCCACAGCACACCGAGCGCACCGGCGAACAGGAATGCCGCACGCCAGCCCCACAATCCGATCACCAGCGCGATGATCGGTGTCGCGGCGGCGCTGCCGATGCGGGCGCCGCTGTCGTAAACCGAAGTGGCACGGCTGCGCAGACGCAGCGGGAACCAGTGCGAGACGGTCTTCGCGGCGGCCGGGTAGGCACCGGCCTCACCGACGCCGAGGCCAAGCCGCAGTCCCAGGAGCGCACCGAAGCTGTTCACCGCACCGGTTCCCGCGGTGAACAGCGACCACACGAGCACCGAAGCACCGAACATCACCCGTTCGCCGAACCGGTCGATGAGCCGGCCCGCGGGGATCTGCATGAGGGCATAACTCCACGAGAAAGCACTCAGAATGAGGCCCTTCTCGGTCGGAGTGAGGTGGAAGTCCTCGGTCATGAACGGCAGGCTCACCGACACCGCGGAGCGGTCGATGTAGTTGATGGCCAGACCGACCGCACAGAACACCGCGACGGCCCACCGGATACGGGACGCTCGGCTACCGCCGGGCGGTGCCGGATCAGGGCTGGGCTCTCCGTGGGGTGCCCCGTGCGTCATTGCCGGTGTGCTGGTCATTGTCGAGCCTCCAGGATCAGACCTTGGTGATCGTTTCGCGCATTGCAAGTGAGAGGAAGTCACAGAACGCTTCACTGTGTTGCGCGACACAATCAGTTCACAAGTTCAATATGATCGAACCAATCATTCGAATTGTCAATAGCCGATGCGCTATCGCAGTTCGCGCGTGTTACACGCACACAACGTTGTCGAGTTGAACTTGTATGCGCGAATCGATCATCTAACGTTGACTTGCGCACATCGCGCATGTAGCGTCTAGCCCGTGACCAAGCCCACAGACGACACCGACCATGACGACGACACCGTCGTCCGTCGCCGTGATGTCCGTGGCGCACGGCGCCGTGAGCAGATCCTGAACCTGCTGCAGACCGTCGAATCCGGATCGCTGAGCGTCGAAGAGATCGCCCAACGGTTCGATATCTCTTTCGCGACCGTCCGCCGGGATCTGAGCCGGTTGCACCAGGATCGCCACATCACCCGCACGTACGGCGGCGTGGCGTTGACGGTTCCCACCGAACTGTCCATCCACCAGCGCCATCTGGAGTTCACCCGCGAGAAAGACGCGATCGGCCGCGCCGCCGCCGAAGCCGTCACCGATGGCGCGGTGGTGATCGTCGACGCCGGCACCACCACCGAGTTCGTCGCGCGGTACCTCGATGCCGAGGACATCACCGTGTTCACCAACGGCATCGGCGCGATCAACATCCTGATGCGCAAAGAAGACGTGTCGCTGGTCGTACTGGGCGGCCGGCTGCGCCGGGTCAACGAAACGATCAGCGGAGCCGAGGCCGAGAACATGTTGCGCTCCGTGGTCGCCGACTTCGCGTTCATCGGCGCCGACGCGGTCCACCCGCACTACGGCGTCGCGTCCCGCACGCTCGAACAGAGCCGGCTCAAGACGCTGATGATGCAGCGCGCCAGGCAGACGATCGTGGTGGCCGACCACCGCAAGCTCGACACCGACCAGTTCAGTTACTGGTCCCCGCTCCCGGCGCAGTGGCGGTTCGTCACCGACGACAGAGCCGAATCTGAAGCCCCCCCGACCGCCCTCGACGAACTGCGCCAGATCGGCGCACAGATCGACCTTGCGCAGCCCTTGCGCGCGCTGACCGACACCGCAGAACAGAGAGGCACCCAGTCGTGACGACCACCATGTCGCAATCACGTGACACCGCAACCGGATCCGATGCCCAAAGCTTCCAGCAGGCGGTGCTGTACCAGCCCAACGACCTGCGCATCGAAACCTCCGCGATGCCGGTGCTTCAGCCCGGCGATGTGCTGCTGCGAGTCGATGCAGCGCTGTTGTGCGGCACCGACGTTCGCATCTACGAGGGCCGTAAGCAGAAGAACGTCACCTTCCCCACCGTGCTCGGGCATGAGTTCGCCGGCACCGTCGTCGACGCCAACGGGCCGCTCCCCGAGGGCGTGCAGATGGGTGACCAGGTCGCCGTCTATCCGTTGGTCACCTGCGGTGCATGCACGGCCTGCCGCCGCGGGCACGAAAACATATGCAAGAACCGCAGGGCATTCGGCTATCAGTTGACGGGCGGTCTGTCCCAGTACGTTCACGTGCCCGCGGTGGCGCGGCAGAACCTGGTGCCGGTGCCCGGGGTGGCGGCGACGCAGGCGGCCATCATCGAACCCGTCGCGTGTGCATACAACGGCCAGAAGCTCGCCGGGATGTCCAGGGCCCAAACCGCGCTGATCGTCGGATGTGGGCCACTCGGACTGATCCACGCCGGCCTGGCGAAGAGTCTCGGCGTGGAGAAGGTCGCCGCGGTCGATCCGATCGCCGGGCGCCGCGAGATGGCCACCAGGTTCGGCGCTGACCTGGTACTCGAACCTGGTCCGGACACCGCGGCCGCACTGGATGATTTCACCGACGGCGGCATCGATGTGCTGGTCATGGCCATCGGCCGGATCGATGCCCTCACACCGTATTTGGGGAGCCTCGCACCCGGCGCCCGGGTGTCGGTGTTCGCCGGCTTCGGGGCCGACGCCGACCTCGCGGTCTCGGCCAACGATGTGCACTACAACGAATGGACCATCGTCGGCGCCTCGTCGTGCCGGCTGGACGGCTTCCACGCCGTCGCACCGATGGTCGCCTCCGGCCAACTCCCGGTTGCCGAACTGATCGGCACCCAGCTTCCGCTGGACCGGGCGGCCGAGGCGATCCAGCTCGCCGGTTCGGGCGCCGACATGCGGGTCGGCGTCGACCCCTGGGCCTGAACGACCCGCCCCAAGACCCCCACACAAGGAGAACCCCGCAATGACAACCACATTCGTCCCCGCATTCGATATCAACCGCTCGGGGACCACCCCTGCGCTGGGCCGCGAGCTGCGGCTCCGCCGGCTGTTCGCAGCCGACGGCCGGACCGTGACGGTCGCGCTCGACCAGGCGGTACCGCGCGGCGTCGCCCCGCGCCTGGCCACCATCGGATCGACCTTCGACAGCATCGCCTCCGGTGAGCCCGACGCCGTCACCATCACCAAGGGACTCGCAGGCCCGCTGTTCGGCGGCCGCGAGACCCCGCTGCCGTGGATCCTGAAGGCCTCGATGTTCTCCGTTGAATTCCACCCCACCTATGACGCCACCATCGGAACCGTCCACGACGCGATCCGCTTGGGCGCCGACGCCGTAGCCGTCGGGATCTCGGCCGGATCGTCCAATCAGGTGGCGATGTTCGAAATGCTCACCAAGGTCGTCGAGGAAGCCCACAGCTGGGGCCTGCCGGTGGTGTGCCACGCCTACCCGTCCGGTGAGATGTGGGGTGACCGTAAGGGTTCCACCGAATCGGTGCTGTATGCCTCCCGGGCCGCCGCGGAGCTGGGTACCGACATCGTCAAGACCTGGTACACCGGCTCGACCGCCGAGTTCGCCAAGGTCGTGGAGGGAACGCCGGCCATCGTCGTCGCCGCGGGCGGCGCACCGGCACCCAGCCCGCTGGACGTGCTCAAGCAGGCCGCGTCGGTCGTCGAGGCAGGTGCCCACGGCATGACCGCGGGCCGCAACATCTGGCAGGCACCCGATCCGGCCAAGATGGTCAACGCGCTCAAGGCCGTCATCCACGGTGGGGACACCCCCGAGGTCGCGGCCAAGCTGCTGGACTGACCAGACCGTGACCTACCTCGGAATCGATGTCGGTACCTCGGCCACCAAGGCCGTGGTAATCGACTCGGATGGAACGGTTCTCGCCCGGTCCCGGGTTCCTCACCCTTCAGCGCGTGGGTGCGGCCCGGGCCGGGCTGACCCCGCGGCGTGGCGCAGCAGTGTCACCGCGGCGGTCAGCGCGCTGGGGCCGCACACCGCCGCCGTGACCGGCGTAGGTCTGGATACCCACTGCCCCACCGCATTACTGCTCGATGCGACCGGAGCGCCCTTGACC
The DNA here is from genome assembly GCF_053483975.1 of Mycolicibacterium sp. XJ870. NCBI lineage: Bacteria > Bacillati > Actinomycetota > Actinomycetes > Mycobacteriales > Mycobacteriaceae > Mycobacterium > Mycolicibacterium sp. XJ870. Next base: position 1,424,003 of record NZ_JBEFTI010000001.1, on the reverse strand, counting down.
GCCGGGATCACCTGGGACCATCCCGGACTGGCAGGACCCACCGACGAGCTGATCAACATGCTCAGCGTCGAGGAGATCGCGCTGGTGGGCAACCATCTGATGCCGGCCACCGCGATGGGCGCAGCGTATCGGCTGTTGCAGGACATCGAGCCCGAAGCACTGAGCGCTGCAACCACTTTCGGCCTCGCCGGGACATGGCTGGGGCAATGGCTGACCGGCCGCCGCGCCATCGACCCGACGCAGGCGTCCTACACCGCACTGATGGCCAGCACCGACGGCAGCTGCCAGTGGCTGACCGAGGTCCTGACCCGGTTCGGCATACCGGCCGACAAGCTGCCGCCGGTGGCGCCGTCGCTCAGTGTGCTGGGCCCGCTGGACCCGGGCACCGCCGGTATTCTCGGCCTGCCCGAAGGCATCCCCGTGCTCGTGGGCTCGGGCGACACTCCCGCCGCGTCCTATGCGCTTGGGTCGACGCCGGGCGGCCGGCCGCTGTTCATCATGGGCACCACGCATGTGGTATCCAACGCGCTGGCCGAGCCCGACCCGAGAGCACTGGCCTTGCAGCGGTCCGACGTCCGCGCCGGACAATGGCTGATCAACGGAGTCATCAACGGCGGTGACGCACTCGCGCACGGGGCGGCTCGGCTCGGCCTCGGCGACGGTGATGCCGCGGTCGCCGATCTGGTCGCCGCCGCGTTCGCCGCCGGCCCCACCGATGCCAGTCCCCCGGTGTTCATCCCGCACACCCGCCCGGAGCGCGGGCCGCTGTGGTTCGACGGTCCGCGCACCGCACTGCTCGGTATCGACGCCGGCACCCCGACGCCGGTCGCAGCCCGCGGTGTCGTCGAAGGGGTGTTGTTCGCCGATCGGATGATCATCGAATCCTGCGTCGGCGCCGACCAGCGCACCCTGTACGTCAGCGGCGCGTTCGGTGACGAGCCCGCGCTGCCGCAGTTGCTGGCCGACGTGCTGGACCGCGTCATTCTGGTGGTCGACGAAAGTCACCTTCCGGCGCTCGGAGCCGCCGCCATGTGCAGCGAAGTGCTTGCCGGCCAGGTGATTGCGCCACCCGAGGCGCGCCGGGTCTCACCCCGCCGCGAATGGCGCGAGGCCGTGGCCGGGCGCTGGGACCGGTACCGAACCGTATGGTCCGAAGTCACGGACGTCGCACCGCTCGGAACCCTCGACGAAGCCATGAGAAGGAACCTCTGTTGACGATCTACGTGTCCAGACTGCTGACCGACCACGCAATGGCCCATCTGGAATCGCTGGGGCTCCCGGTGCGAGTCGGTGACGAAGGTCCCCCGACCAGAGCGGATCTGGAAGCCGGCATCGCGGGTGCCACCGCCGCCGTCGTCACGCTGACCGAACGTGTCGACGCCCCATTGCTTGCCGCAGCGGGCGATCAGCTCAAAGTCGTCGCCAACGTCGCTGTCGGGTACGACAACATCGACGTACCCGCCGCGACCGCGGCCGGCGTCACCGTCACCAACACCCCCGGGGTGCTCGACCGGGCCACCGCCGACCACACCTTCGCCCTCATTCTGGCCGCGACGCGCCGGGTGCTCGACGGCGACCGGTTCCTGCGGTCGCGCCAGCAGTGGCAGTGGGGTCCGCGGATGCTCGTCGGACTCGATGTCAGTGCCGGCGCGACCCTGGGCATCCTGGGTTACGGCCGGATCGGCAAGGCCGTCGCCCGCCGGGCCCAGGCCTTCGATATGACGGTGCTGGCCAACGCGCGCAGCCGCAAGCCCGGCACCGAGGAGGACGGGGTGCGGTTCGTCGACCACGACGCGCTTCTCGCCGAAAGCGACGTGCTCAGTGTCCTCACCCCGCTCACCCCGCAGACTCACCATCTGATCGACGCCTCGGCCCTTGCGAAGATGAAATCGACCGCATACCTGGTCAACACCGCGCGCGGCGGGGTCGTCGACGAGGCTGCGCTGATGGCCGCCCTGCATGCCGGGCGGCTGCGCGGCGCTGCACTCGACGTTTTCGAGAACGAGCCCGACGTCAATCCGGAGCTGCTGGACACCCCGAATCTTGTGCTCACCCCGCACATCGCCAGTGCAGGCGAGGCCACCCGCGACGCAATGGGTATCCTCGCAATCGACAATGCCGCCGCGGTTCTCGCCGGGAAACCGGCGCTGACCCCTGTTCGATAGCACCGGATGAAAATTGTTCTCGCCCCCGACTCCTTCAAGGAGTCGATGACCGCGTCGCAGGCGGTGGCAGCGATGCGCGACGGCGTGCGCTCCGTGCTCCCCGACGCCGAGTGCGTCGGCGTGCCGATGGCCGACGGTGGCGAAGGCGCGGTCGACGCTGTCGTCGACGCGCTCGACGGCGAACGCATCACGGTCGAGGTGGCCGATCCACTGGGCCGGCCGGTGGCCGCGAAATACGGTTACATCGCGGACCGCAAGCTCGCAGTCGTCGAGATGGCGACCGCTTCCGGCCTGGAAATGGTGGCGCCTGCAGATCGGGACGTGCTGCGCGCCAGCACCTTCGGTGTCGGCCAGCTCATTGCGAACGCACTTGATCACGGTGCGACGGAACTGCTGATCGGGCTGGGCGGCTCGGCCACCAACGACGGCGGCGCCGGCATGCTCGCCGCACTCGGCGCCACCCTCGCCGACGCGGACGGCACGCCTCTGCCCCCCGGCGGCGCGGCGCTGGCCCGGTTGGAGCTCATCGACCTGTCCGGGCTGGACTCCCGCCTGGCTGATGTCCGGGTCAGGATCGCCTCGGACGTGACGGCACCGCTGCTCGGAACCGGCGGCGCCAGCGCGGTTTTCGGCCCGCAGAAGGGTGCAACCCCGGCTGACGTCGAGGCATTGGAAGCCGCGCTGACCCGGTTCGTCGCGGTGACCGAGTCCACGCTGGGCCGGGCCAGGCCTGAGCTCCCCGGCGCCGGCGCCGCGGGCGGCCTCGGCTTTGCGCTACTGGAATTCCTTGGGGCCGAATGCAAGCCCGGCGTCGAGGTGATCGCCGAGACCGTGGGGCTCGAACAGTCGCTGGCAGGTGCGGACTGGGTGTTCACCGGCGAGGGCAGCGTCGACGCCCAGACCATGCTGGGCAAGACGCCGTTCGGGGTGGCTCAGGTGGCCGGGCGGACGGGCAGCCGTGTGGTGATCTTCGCCGGCCGGGTTGCGCCCGATGCCGACGTGCTGCTGGACAACGGCGTGGACCGGTTGGTCGCGATCACCGTGCCGGGAACGCCCATCGAGCAGGCGCTGCGCGAAGGGCCGGCGTCGTTGGCCCGGGCCGCCGCCGACGTGTGCCGCACCATCGCGGTCTAGTTTCCCAACGCGTCTGCTCACCGGTCGCGGCCCGCTGTTCAGCCTTCTGCTCTTGGAGGGCGGCAAATCGCTCGGCCACCTCGCGCCTCATCATAGGGTGGTTCCTGGCCAGGCAGACGCGTCGGTACCCGGCTGTGCCGGCTTTGCGTACCGACGCGACTGCTCGCGCGTCAGTGATGGTGGCAGGCCGCCGGCGGTGACGGAGGCAGGTCCAGCGCCGGGTTGCCGTCGAAGAAGCCGACCGGCTTGAGTTTGAAACCGGTGTAGTGGCAGGGCATCACCGGCCAGTCCTCCGGGCACACGACGTGGTGGGCGCCCACGGTGTACCAGAGCACGAGGTCGGTGTTCTCCAGCGGAGCGTCGTCGGCCACATACTGCGGCAGTCCTTGCGCCTCGGCGCACTGGTACATGTAATCGCCCGCGGCGTACAGCTCCTTCGGGTCGTACCGGGTGACCCACAGGTTGTGCTGGACAAACCTGGCTCGATCGTAGATCACCGATCCCTCCTGCACCATCACCGGCACGATGTCCTTCGGCATCAGTTTGTAGGCGACCGGAGCGCCGAACTCGTTGAGCTTGGAGGGGTTTACCACTTTCCAGTACCGACCCGTCGCGTGCTCCCAGTCCCGCGCCCCCTCGGCCTCCGAGGCCACCACGGTGTCCTGCGTTATCCAGGCGTTGTGGTGCGGGTTGAGCGCCGGATCGGGCTCCGGGATCGAATCCACCTCGTACACAGTGTTACCCGGTCCGTCGATGCTCATGTCCATCCGGAAGTTGAAGAAGTGCTGGTGGTTTGGGCCGTACATGCCAGGGGCCACCATCTTGCCCCACCGTGGAGTCTCACCCTCGGCGATCGCGCCGGTGGTCAGCACACCAGTGAGTTTGACCTCCATTTCGATGGACGCATCGTTGTAGAGGTACCAGAAGAAGCCGTACTCATAGTTCCCGACGGTGCAGATCATCGAGATGACCAGTCGCCGCGATCGCCTGACCTCGACTTCGCCGGTGCGGAAATCCGTGTGCTTCCAGGAGATCCCGAAGTCCTCCTCGTGCATGCAGATGGCGTTCGGGATGGTGACGGCATTGCCGTCGGAGTCGTTCACCGTCCCGTCGAAGTAGAAGATCTCGCCCAGACAGTCACAGCCAAGGGTCAGCGGGTTGGCCGAGAAACCCATGCCCACCTCGCCCATGTCGAAAACGTTCTTGTTCCAGTGCGTCGGCGACGAATCACCGTAGGGCACCACCATTTCCGACAGTGCGGCCCGGTACATGATGGGACGCACGGTGCCGCGGTCGGTGTAGGTGACCTCGTGCAGGACCAGGCCCTCACGGGGGTTGAACCCAACGCGCAGCGACCACTTCTGCCATGTGACGTTCCACCCGTCGACGGTGAAGCTGGGCCCGTCGGGCTGGGTGATCTCGATGGTCTTGACGTCGTCACGGAATTCGGTGAACGCGGGCCGGTTCTCCGGGTCGAACATGAACTTCTCGGCGTAGTTACCACCCTTCGACGGCAACTCCACCACGCCGTGGTCTTCGACGTCGACGACCACCATCTCGTCCAGGTCGAATGTGACGATCAGCCCCTCGACCGGACGCGCGTAGCCGTTCTCCGATGGTGCGGCCCGCATGAACGTCAGCGGGCGACAGATCAGCGGTGAGTTGGCGTAATGATCCTGTGGACCGAAATAGCCTGCCGGCCAAGGATCGATCATCGCGAGGCCGAAATCCGTCACGCCACGCTTGCGCATGGCCTCCTGCCACCGGGGGTCCTCCAGGACCTTCTCCTCCACCCCGGTCATGTGCTCGACGAGATAGGACGGGAAGCGACCGGGAATCGGAGTCCAGGAGTCGATCACCCTGGCATCGAGATCGACGATCGCCTCGTAGATCAGCTTGGCGGCGCCGTCGTACATCGTCACGAGCGCCTGGCGCGGAATGTCCTCCACGCCGTCGAACGTCAGCTGGGCCGTCTTGGCGGGCTCGGCCAGCTGAATCATCACGAACTTCAACGTTGGTGTGGCGTAGTCAGATCCGGTGATGACAGCCGCTGCCGCCTCAATCTCTGCACCGGTCAGGGGATCGAGCGGATACCGGGTGGCATCCGCGGTGGACTCGCCGCGCAGCACTGTGCTGTCCATGGTCATCGAGCTAAACCTCCTTGGTTTCAGACTTGTCGAGGTCGAACACTGCGAGATGGGCGAGCGAATCCTCTTGCGACACCTTGCGTGCCGAGCGCCGGCCGAAGACGTACACCACCAGGCCGAGCGCGAACATCCCGAGGCTGATGCCGCCGACCCACGTCATCCAGGTGGCGGAGGGCACGTCGAGCCACGGCGTCACGAACGAGTAGTAGATGCCGCCGATGGTGCCCAACGTGCCCACGACGACGGTGATCCACACCCCCACCATGCCGCCCGGGATACGCCAGAACTCCTCGCTGGCATAGCGATCCGCGTACTTCTTGCGGGCGACGATCACCGGGATCAGGAAGAAGAACCCGGACAGCAGCCAGACTGTCGAGAGCCCGCCCTGCAGATAGATCGTGACATTGGCCATACTGCTCTGCGAGTACAGCCCCACCAGGATCAGCGAGCTGATGACGCCCTGGATCAGGATCGCCGTCACCGGATTGCGGGTCCGCGGGTTGAGGTGGGTGAAGATCCGCGGAAGGTGCCGTTCCAAACCGGACACGAAGATCAACCGCGAGTACGCCACCTGATAGGTCATCAGCGCCACGATGATGATGCCGGCCAACACGACCGCGCAGACCTCCATCAGACCCGGGAAGCCCGCCACATCCAGCATGCCGATGATGCCGGTCACCGGGTCGATCTCGTCGCCGGGAAGCGCCATCATGGTGCCCAGAGTGCTGAGCAGGTAGATGGCGACGAGCGCCGTTGAACCCCACAGGATCATCCTCGGCCCGCTCTTACGCACCGACAGGAACTCCGCACCCATGTTGTACGGGGTCTCGACGCCGAGCAGATACAGCAGCACGGTGCCGTACAGGAAACCCGCAGCGGCGAAGTTGGGCATCGTCGCCTCTGCCCAACTGAACGGAGTGGCCGAGCCGTTCTCGACGGCGAAGAGCAGGCCGCAGATGAAAATCGTCAGCGTCAGGACGCCGTAGACGACGAAGACGACGTTCATGATCTTCTGGTTGGCAGCAAGTTTCGCCAGCGCCAACCCGATCACCGTCCACAGAATCACCAACTGCAGGATGATGCTCGTCGTCAAGCCGAGTTCGGCGTGGAACGCCAGCAGCAGGAATTGCAGCACCACCGCGGGTGAGGATGCGGCGTTGAGGATCACCGGCACCCAGGACAGGTAACCGCCGATGAAGCCCCAGGTTTCACCCATCGTGCGAGTGGCCCAGATGTAGACCCCACCCTGCCCCGGCCAGAGATTTCCGAGTTCCACCACGGCCATGCCGGCCGGGACAAGGAAGGTGAGGATGCCGAGCACCCACATCGGAATAGCGGTCCAGCCACCGCCTGCCATCACCGACGATCCGGTGACCCAGCAGATGATGAACACATAGGCCGCGGTCAGGCCGAACGTGCTCATCACCTTCGGCAGAATTTGTTCCGGGACAAGCTCCGTCGTCATGAGTTTGTCCCGCTCGGATGGCTGTGCGGCCTCTAATTCTTGGGTCATTCAGTCTCCCAATACCGTTGGTTCAGTGGATGATCTGTCCGTCTCGCATCCGGACGACACGGCTCGCTTCGTCGGCCACCGTGGGGTCGTGGGTGCTGGCGACGACCGTGACGCCCAGCGTCGAGCACAGGTCGCGCAGCATGCGCACCACCGTCTCCCCCGTGCGGTGGTCGAGGTTGGCCGTCGGCTCGTCGGCGAGGACGAGGGCCGGATTGCTGATCAGCGACCGGGCGATCGCGGTGCGCTGTTGTTCTCCACCCGACATCTTGGTGGGCTGATGATGCACCCGGTGACTCAGGCCGACCATTTCCAGCAGTTCAGTTGCACGCTGGCGCAGCGCCTTTCGGTCATACGGCTCGAACATCAGCGGCAGCTCGACGTTCTCGACGGCCGACAGGAACGGAATCAGGTTGTAGCTCTGGAAGATGAATCCGATGGTGTCGTGCCGCAACGCGGCGAACTGACTCTCGGTCAGTTGCGCGGTATCGCGGCCGCTGATCTTCACCACGCCCTTCGTAGGGCGGTCCAGCCCGCCGATGATGTTGAGCAGGGTGGACTTGCCGCTTCCACTCGGCCCCATCAGGCAGACGAATTCGCCTGACATGACCTGGAGTTCGGCGGCGACGAGCGCCTTGACCACCTCATCGCCGAGCTTGTGCAGTTTCCAGACATCGCTGATCTCGATGACGGGCTTCTGGGCCACCTCGATGTCGGGTGTGACCGTTGCGGTGTCGTCGAGTGCAGTCATTGCGGTTAACCTCCCGCGGTCAGGGATCGGATGGGCGGACGTGACGCGGCAGCCCACGTGGGCACGATGCTGGTGGCGACGGCGGCGACGATGCTGACTCCGAGGGCGATCAGAGCACCCACCGCGAGCCCGCCGAACGACACACCCGTGGGCGCAAAACCTGCTGCTACCACCCCGGTTGCAGTGACAGCAGCGAGAACGGCGCCAAGCAAGGCTCCCAACACTGCTGCGACGACCGGTTCGACGAGCAGCGCGGCCACCACGGGACCGCGGGGAATACCGTTGGCGCCGAGTACGCCGAGTTCTCGGGTGCGCTGCGCCACGGTGCGGGTGGTCGCCACGGCCACCTCGACCACGCCGACCAGTAGGACGGTGACGGCGATGAGGACCACCGCGCGGTTGATTTCGTCGGCGTGCCCCAGCGACGCGGACTGTAATCGGATTCCCGAGGACATCCCGAAAACCAACACCACCAGGAACGCCCCGGTGGCGGTGGTGACCACCGGCAGCACCATCTCCCGGATCCGCCGGCGGGCGGACAAACAACCGTAGGCAAGACCTTTGGCGATCATCACCTGGCCCCCAGGAGGTCGACTGGACGCTGTTGCAGCAACCGGTGCACGGGCACCAGTGCGCCGACGATGGCCATCGCAGGCAGGAATGCGGCGACCATGCTTGCGGCCTGAGCCCATGCCGTCGGCGTCGCAATCCCCGGAATGACGAGGGCCACAGCAGCACCCGCACCGACGATGCCGACCACGTAGGCGACGACGAAGACGATCGCCGACTCGACCAGGAAGAAGTACAACACCTCGTCGGCCAGACCGATGCTGCTCATGATGCCGAATTCACGTTTGCGTTCGGCCACCGCCGCCAGGAACGACGACACCGCGATGACGAATCCCAGAACGAGCCCGATGGTCGAGATCAGACCGAGGGTGGAACTTGTCACCTTCCCGGAGAACAACGCCGAGAACTTCTGCTCGAAGGTCAGCGGACCGGAACCACCGACCGTGTCGTAGATCAGGCCGGAGCCACCGGGATCGGGCGGCACCGACGGATCAGGGGTCGACGGCAGACCGACTGCGGCGCCGAACGTCTGGGCAAGGTCGCGGCTCCTCTCCTCGCCGGACGGCGCATGGATCGTCCACCAGCCGTGGTCGCCGATCAACGACCGGGCCAGTTCCGCAGACACCGTCATCGACTCGCCGTCCCCCGACACGGCAACAGTCAGAGGCGTAGCGCCGACGTCGATCGTGCCCCCAGGCGCGGCACCTAATCGATCAGCCAGTGCGGCACCCAAAACTGCTTGGCCCGAAGGTGTTTCGTCATTGCCCCGCAGAGAGACGCTGGTATCGCCGATCGTCGTCACACCGGACAGGGTCTGTACTGCGCGCCAACCGTCAGGAACGGTGATCACAGGCGCCGGGCCGTCGGCCACCAGAGCTTGCACGTCGTTGTCGTAGTGCACGCCGGCCGCGGGTACCGCCCACAACTGCGCTCCAGCGAGGACGTCGGTGACCGAATCGGCGCCGGTGATGGCGAAGCTCGACGCGATCGTGCGCACGATCGTCACGCACGCGATCGCCAGGGCGATGCCGAGCACCGACAGCACAAACCGTTCCGGCCTTCGGCGAATGTTCGCCAGTGCGAACCGGATCAGACAGCCGAAGGTGTTCCCGGTCGTTGTGGCGATCGGCGGCGATCGGCGGGCTGTGGACGCGTGAGGCGTCGATGCCGAAGTAGCGGATTGCACAAGGAGCGATGTTGCGAGCCGCTTGTTTCACCCACAGCAGTTCTCGGTGTCCCGCGGGTTAACAGAGCCGAGTCGGCGTTACGACGCGATGTCCCCACCCGCGAACATACGCCGAAGTCCCCTATTTCACGGCTTTTCGGGCACCTTTGCGTCTGCTCGGCGGAACCGGATCTTGAATGCGGCGCCACGGCCGTGCCTCTTCGAGCTCATAGGCCAACTCCAGCAGTCGAGCCTCGCGGCCCACCGTCGCGGACAACATCATGCCGACCGGCAATCCGGCCTCCGTCTCTGCCAGCGGCAGCGAGATGGCCGGATCACCGGTGGCGTTCTGCAGTGGCGTGAACGCCACCCAGTCGATCAGGCGGTCGATGATGTGATCATAATCGGCGGAGGGATCGAGTTCGCCGATACGCAGCGTGGGCTCGGCCAAGGTGGGCATGAGAACCACGTCATAACTGTTCGACAGCCGCTCGGTGACACGGCGCGACCGGGCGAGCCGCGTGATGGCCAGTGGGAGCCGGTGCAGGTTGCGGCTGGCCATGCGGTCAAGCCCCAGCGTCAGGTTGTCGAGCCGGGTTCGGTCGAAACTCGGGCCGAAGGACCGGGTCCCGCCGCGCACCGTCGCATACGCCAGAAACGCCCAGTAGACCAGGAAGTCGTCCTTGAACCGGGCAGGCACGGGGTTGCCGATCGGGGTGACTCGATGCCCCAGCTCCTCGAGCAATGCCGCCGTCTTGAGGGTCAGTTCACGCATCTCCGGGCTCGCGTCGCGCGTGATGGACTGGGTGCACACGGCGATGCGGAGTCGCTGCTTGCCGGGACGGGTGACATCGCCGATCGGCGGCAACTTGGGATTGCGGTAGACCCGCTCCATCTCCCGGTAGAAGGCCGCGGTGTCGCGTACCGACCGGGTGAGCACTCCGTCGGCGACGATACGCAGGGGCATCATGCGCAGGTGCAGATCCTGCGGCAGCCGGCCGCGCGACGGCTTCAGCCCCACCAGCCCGTTGCAGGAGGCCGGAATCCGGATCGACCCGCCGCCGTCGTTGGCGTGCGCGATGGGAACAACGCCGGCGGCCACGAAGGCGCCGGAGCCCGACGACGATGCGCCCGCGGTGTATTCGGGGTTCCATGGATTTCGCACCGGCCCCAGCCGGGGGTGTTCGCAAGAGGCGCTGAAGCCGAACTCGGAGAGCCGGGTTTTGCCGAGCGGCACCAGACCGGTGGCACGGTAGGCGCGGGCGAAATCGCCGTCTGCCTCGTCGGGCGTGGGATCCCATGCGTCGGTGCCCCGCATGGTCGGCATCCCCGCCACGGCCACGTTGTCTTTGACGAAGGTCGGCACCCCGTCGAAGAACCCGCCGTACGGGCTCGGCGCGGCCCCCCGGGCGTGGGCCTGGTCGAATGCCTCGAACGCCAGACCGTTCAACGTGGGATTGACGGCCTCGGCGCGGGCCACGGCCGCCTCGATGAGGTCTGCCGCCGATACGCTGCCGGCCCGGAGTTCCTCGACCAGCCCGACGGCATCATGCTCGCCCAGCGCGTCGTCGCTGAAGGCGGAGCATCTGTTGTCGGCTCTTCGCGCGGGGCGCTCATCGGGACTCATGCGCCGACGGTACCAATTGCCGCAGCGACGGCTTCCCGTCCCGCACAAGCAAAACCCCGCGTCTCCGGGATCGCCGGATCTGACGCGGGGTTTTACGTGTGAGCGGCTGGTGCGCCGCTCAGGCTTGTGCCTAGGCCTGGGCCCGACTGGCCTGTTCCTCCTCGGGCCCTGGGGGCCCGCATCGTCTCAGGCCTGTCCGACCTCGAAGCGGACGAACCGGGTGACGGTCACGCCTGCCTCGTCCAGCAGGGCCTTGACGGTCTTCTTGTTGTCGGACACCGACGGCTGGTCCAGCAGCACGACGTCCTTGTAGTAGCCCGTCACGCGGCCCTCGACGATCTTCGACAGCGCCTGCTCGGGCTTGCCCTCGTTGCGCGCAGTCTCTTCGGCGATACGCCGCTCGTTGGCGACGATGTCCTCGGGCACGTCCTCACGGGTGAGGTACTTCGCCTTGAGCGCAGCGATTTGCAGTGCGACGGCATGCGCAGCACTTTCGTCGCCACCGGTGTACTCGACCAGCACACCCACGGCCGGCGGCAGATCCGCGGCGCGCTTGTGCAGGTAAGTCTCGACCTTGCCGTCGAAGTAGGCGACGCGACGCAGCTCGAGCTTCTCGCCGATCTTGGCGGACAGATCTGCGATCGCCTGCTCGACGGTGGAGTCCCCGGTCTTCGCGGCTTTGAGCGCCTCGACATCGGCGGCCTTGGAGGCGGCGGCCGCGGCCACCACCTGCTCGGCCAGTGCCTGGAACTCGGCGTTCTTGGCGACGAAGTCGGTCTCGGAGTTGAGCTCGATCAGCGCGCCGTCCTTGGCCGCGACAAGACCCTCGGCGGTCGCACGCTCAGCGCGCTTGCCGACGTCCTTGGCGCCCTTGATCCGCAGCAACTCGACAGCTTTGTCGAAGTCGCCGTCGGACTCGACGAGCGCGTTTTTCGAGGCCATCATGCCGGCCCCGGTCAGCTCCCGAAGCCGCTTGACGTCGGCAGCGGTGTAGTTAGCCATGTAAGCCTTCCCCTGAATAATTACGAAGCGTCAGTGGATGATTCGGTGGTGGTCTCGCCGTCGGCAGCACCGGCGGCAGGACCGGCGGTCGCACCGGCCAGCAGCTCCTGCTCCCACTCGGCCAGCGGCTCAGCGGCCTCGGCGGCCGACTTCTCGCCGCCACCCTGACCGGCCCGAGCCTGCAGACCCTCGGCCACCGCGGAGGCGACAACCTTGGTGAGCAGTGCGGCGGAGCGGATCGCGTCGTCGTTACCCGGGATCGGGTAGTCGACCACATCGGGATCGCAGTTGGTGTCCAGGATGGCGATCACCGGGATGTTCAACTTGCGCGCTTCCGCGACCGCGAGGTGTTCCTTGTTGGTGTCGACGACCCAGATCGCCGAAGGCACCTTCTGCATGTCCCTAATTCCACCCAGGGACCGCTCCAGCTTGTTCTTCTCACGCGTGAGCATGAGGATTTCCTTCTTGGTGCGACCTTCGAACCCACCGGTCTGCTCCATGGCTTCCAGCTCCTTGAGGCGCTGCAGCCGCTTGTGCACGGTGGAGAAGTTGGTGAGCATGCCACCGAGCCAGCGCTGGTTCACGTACGGCATGCCGACGCGGGTCGCCTCGTCAGCGATCGACTCCTGCGCCTGCTTCTTGGTGCCGACGAACATGACGCTGCCACCGTGGGCGACGGTTTCCTTGACGAACTCGTACGCCTTGTCGATGTAGGTCAGCGTCTGCTGCAGGTCGATGATGTAGATGCCGTTGCGGTCGGTGAAGATGAACCGCTTCATCTTGGGATTCCAGCGACGGGTCTGGTGCCCGAAGTGGGTGCCGCTGTCCAGCAGCTGTTTCATGGTTACTACAGCCATGAGTGCATGGTTCCTTTTGTGTCGGTTGTCGCCCGGCGTCGGGTGATGCCAAGCCCTGGTGCCCGCTGGTTGCCGGACCCGCCCGGGAACTTCCAGGTCAGGACCGCCGGCATCCGAGTACGACCCCAATTGGGCGGTCGTGGCGCAGACACGCGAAGTCAGCCCGCTCGGCGAGCTGCGGATAGAAGTTTACACGCTGGACAGGGGTGCTTTTGCCACGCGGCAGATGGCGCTGACATCATCCACAGCCGGCCCGATTGGGACTACCGGCGCCGCACTTGGCCGCGGTGAACTGGACCGGTGAGATTCCTCGCGGCCGCGCTGGTGCTAGCTCTGATCTCGGCGGCCCCGGCCGAGGCCGACAACGGACGGCTGCAGTGGCCCATCACGCCCCGGCCCGCGGTGACGCGGGCATTCGATGCACCCTTCCCCAACTGGAACCGCGGCCATCGCGGCGTCGACCTGGCCGCCGCGCCCGCACAGGCCGTCTACGCCGCAGGCCCGGCAACTGTGGTGTTCGCGGGTGTGCTGGCCGGCCGCCCGGTGGTCTCCCTCGCTCACCCCGGCGGACTGCGCACGAGCTACGAACCCGTGCGCGCCTCGGTGCGGGCAGGGCAACTCGTGGCGGCCGGAACGGCGATCGGCGAACTCGTGGCCGGCCATCCCGGCTGCCCGGTGGCGGCATGCCTGCATTGGGGTGCGATGTGGGGCCCCGCGGCACGGGCCGACTACGTCGACCCGCTCGGACTGCTGGCCGAAACGCCGCTCCGGCTCAAGCCGTTGCACGACGTCGAAGGCCGCTGATCGCCCTACCCTCGAGTTATGACCACTGCGGCTCATCGCGATCGGCCCACGCGCTTCGGCCTGCACACCGCGCTGCCCAGGGGCGTCGACTTCGCCGACTTCGCGGTTTCCGTCGAGAAGGCGGGCTTCGACGTGCTGACCATCCCCGACCATCTGATGGCGTCGCTGTCCCCGTTCGCCGGCGCCGCCACCGCATGCGCGGCGACGTCCGGCATGCACACCGGCTCCCTGGTGCTCAACAACGACCTGCGCCACCCGGTCGACACTGCGCGCGAGGCTGTCAGCTTGGCGGCCCTGTCCGGTGGCCGGTTCGAGTTGGGTCTCGGCGCCGGCCACATGAAATCCGAGTACGACGCCGCGGGGCTCAAGTTCGATCCAGGGGCTATCCGAGTGGACCGGCTGATCGAATCCGTCGAGGTGATCGCGCCGCTGCTGGCCGGTGAGCCCGTCGATGTCGACGGCGCGCACTACTGTGTGCGCGCCGACGCCGGCGTGCTCGTCGCTGCGCCGGGCGTCGCGGTGCCGCTGCTCATCGGTGGCAACGGCACGCGAGTTCTGCAGTTGGCGGGCCGGCTCGCCGATATCGCTGGGCTGGCGGGTTTCAGCCACAACCACGATGCGACCGAGGTTCGATTCACCCACTTCGACCCCGCAGGTCTGCAGGACCGGATTGCCGTGGTGCGGGAGGCCGCCGGTGACCGCTTCGACGCGATCGAGCTCAATGCGCTCATCCAGTTCGTGGTGCGCACCGATGACCGGGCCGCGGCTGCGGCCGAGCTGGCCGCACCCTTCGGTGCCGACCCAGAACTGCTCCTGCAATCCCCGTTCGTGCTTCTGGGCACGTATGAGCAGATGGCCGAGGCGTTGTCCGAACGGCAACGCCGGTTCGGCGTGAGCTACTGGACGGTGTTCGACGAATGGCCGGGGCGCGAATCGGCGATGCCGCACCTCGCCGAGGTGATCAAACTGTTGCGTTAGAGACTGTCGAGAAAATCGGCCGTCGCACGGACGACGGCTTCGGGCGCATCGCGCTGCACCCAATGCCCTGCGCCCACAACGATTTCCAGGCTGGCCGTCGGGATCAACCGGGCCGCGGTACGCGCGTGTGCGACCGGGACGCCGCTGTCCCTGTCACCGTGCACGATCAGCGCGGGCCGCGGAAACGACGTCAGCCGCGGGCTGTAGTCAGTGCGCAGCTTGTTCCACAAAACCTGGTCACGCTGCCATTGCTCGAACGCCTTGAACCCGCTCGGCCGGCCTGCTGCCGCCATGATCTCGTCCATCAACTCGTCGGTCAGTTGTGCCGGATCTCTGATGAGGGCTTGCATGCTTTTCGCCATCGCCGCCCTGTTGGTGCCGACCCATTGTGTGACCGCACCCAGCAGGCCGGTTCGAACACTGGCCCAGGTGAGCAGTTGTCGGACAGCCGACATCGGACCGTCCGAGAGCCGGGGCATGATGCCGTAGCTACCCAGCAGCATCGCGCCGACAACACGGTCTGGACGATCCAGTACGTGGCCGATGGTCAATGCCCCGCCGAGCGACAACCCGCCGATCGCATAGCCGTCGAGGTCGAGCGCGTCGGCCAACTCCGCCACGTAGGCGACCAGGCGTTCCTGGGTCATCGGCAGCTGTGCGGGCGGGCTGTGACCGTAGCCGGGGTGGTCCGGGGCGATCACGCGATAACCGGCCGGCGCAAGCCGCGGCCCGATCCCACCCCACGACAAGGACGCACTGTCCACGCCACCGCCGTGCAATAACAGGACTGTCCGGGTCGGATTCTCTGCCTCCCAGGTGAGGTATGAGACTGCTCCCGACGGCAAATCGATGGTTGATCGGGTCACGGCGCCCTTCTCGTTAAACGAACGACTCGTCCTCGTCAGGCCCGCGGGTGGGCCTGATCGTGCACGGCACGTAGCCGCGCCACGGTGACATGCGTGTACAGCTGGGTGGTGGCCAGCGTGGTATGGCCGAGGAGTTCCTGCACGATCCGCAGATCGGCGCCGCCCTCCAGCAGGTGAGTTGCCGCACTGTGGCGCAGCCCGTGCGGGCCGATGTCAGGCGCACCGTCCACCGCGGACATCGTCTGGTGCACGACGGTGCGGGCCTGCCGCTGGTCGAGGCGGCGGCCGCGCGCACCGAGCAGCAGCGCTGGCCCGGATTCGGACGTAGCCAGCGTCGGCCGGCCTTCGGACAACCAGGAATTCAGCGCCACCTGCGCCGGTTCCCCGAACGGGACGGTGCGCTGTTTGTTGCCCTTGCCCAGCACTCGCAGCACGCGACGCGCGGTGTCGACGTCGTCGATGTCCAGCCCGCACAGCTCGCTCACCCGGATGCCGGTGGCGTAGAGCATCTCAACGATCAGCCTGTCCCGCACAGCCAGCGGATCTCCTTGCTGTGCACCTGAATTCAGCGCGGCCATGGCGTCCAAGGCCTGGTCTTGCCGCAGCACAGCGGGCAGCGTCCGCCGCGCCTTGGGGACCTGCAGCCTGCTGGCCGGGTCGGTGGACATCTGACCCCGCCGCACCGCCCATGCGGTGAAGGTCTTCACCGAAGACGTGCGGCGGGCCAGCGTGGTGCGGGCCGCACCCGCGGCGGCCTGGTCCGCCAACCAGGCCCGCAGCAGAGGCAGGGTGAGGTCCGACTGAGTGGCGGCGCCGGTGCGCTGCGCGACGAAATCGAACAGCGCCGTCAGGTCACCGCGATAGGCCCGCCGGGTGTGCGCCGAGTAGCCACGCTCCAGCCCGAGATACTCGTCGAACTCGTCGAGCAGGGACTCCATTCCCCCACCGTGTCAGATGGCTCGCCACTGTCCATCCGACGCGCCGCGAAAATGAGGTATCGCAATACTCGTGCCGACCGATATCGCCGGGATCACACTGAGTCGGGAGTGGCCGACGACGGGAGTTGGCGATGCGGGTGCTACCGGTGAGTCTCGCTGCGACAGCGGTTGGGCTCGTGCTTGCCTCGTCGACGCTGACGGCCTGTGGAAGTGAGCCGGAACCCGAGACCACCAGAACGATCACGGTGACGGACCGAACCGAAACGACGACGCTGCAGACGGAGACCACGTCGTCGCGAACGACAGGTGTGGCGACCTACACCCCACCACCGACTACGTCTGGACCGACCCCGACGACCACCACGTTCATCGGCACACCGACCACCACACCCCCGGCAACCACAACGCCGACGACCCCGATGACCGAGCCCCCGGCAACGGGCCCGGGTCCCACTCCCCCGGAGGGCTGACGGGAATGAGCGAGGAGGAGGGTCCGATCCCGCCGTCGGTACACAAGTGGATCGGTGTCATCGGGTTGGTCGTCGCGCCGACCACCCTGGTGACGGGCCTGTGCTATTACTTCGGGTACACCGCGACCCGAAAAACCTTGGCATACCTCGGCATTGACTCCGATGCGGTCGGATTCACCACCAACGACTACGTGACGAAGAGTACCGGCGTACTTTTCGTGACAGCCTTGGCCTCGTTGCTGGTGTGCACGGCCCTGCTGGGATTGTGTGCGTATCTGCGGCGGGTGGCTGACTCCGGGCAACGTATCCGGATGCTGCGTATTTTCGCGTGGTCGCTCGTAGTGCTCGGGGTGGTGGCCATGGTCCGTGGCGTCGTCGGGGTCATGTGGACATCGCAGGCTCGTGACCGCCAACTGTGGCTGACACCTGTGGCACTGGGTGTCGGCGCAGGCCTGCTGCTCTTGGGCGCCTGGATATTTCGCATCGTCAGACCGGAAGCCGGCCGACCACCGCCTACCGCTGTCGAACGGGCATTGTTCGCGGTGGCTGTCGCCGTCGTGGTTCTGGCGGCGTTCTGGACCACCAACATCTTCGCCACCAAGGCCGGCGAAGTCGACGGCAACAATGCCGCCGGAAGCCTGTGGTCGAACGAAACCACGGTCATCCTCGACACCAGCGACCGACTGTTCCTCCCCGAAGAGCTGATAAAGACCAGTCAGCTGACCGACGCCGCGTCACCACAGGGCGAAACGTTCCGCTACGAGTGCTTCCGCGGATACGCCGTCCGTGGTGATCTGTGGGTCCTGCTGCCCGCCAACTGGCGTCCGGAGTTCGGGTATGCGGTGCTCGTGAGAACGGACCCGGTGCACCGGATCACGCTGCGCACCATCAAAGGCGCACCTGACCGAATGGGTGGGGAAGCCAACGTCCGCGAATACTGGCCGTGCCCGGAACTCGTACGCACCGTCAACGGACCCGAGGTGCAGACGCACCTTCTTCCTGCTGCCGAGGTCAGCCGGATACTCGGGGCCGCCGATCTCTCCGTGTCGAACGAGTTCTACAAGGATCCCTCCGCCGACGGGATAACCACCCAGAACTGCGTTGACGCAGTGGATTCCACGTTGCAGGCGGTGTCCAGCGAGACGGGCTACAAGAAGCGATACGGGCGCGAACTGTCCGGGCGAGGCCGGGAGTCACCGCTGTGGGTGCAGGAGAGCGTCATCGAGTTCGACACCCCGCGCCGCGCAGGCGAATTCGCGGAGAGTACGAAGTCGGCGTGGCTCGGTTGCGGCGATTCGGACGTGCCGATCAACCGCAATGGAAACGACGAGCAGTACAGGATCGGGAAGGTCACCGATGAGACCGGCCTCGTCGTCACCGAGATCACCTCGCCCGACAAGTGCCTGCATGGGGTCGGCGCGAAATCCAACGTGGTCGTCGATGTCAAGGTCTGTGGGACTGCGACTTACGACAATGTGAAGAGCCTTGTCGACGCCATCCGGGACAGATTCCCGGAGTGATCGGTTCAGTCCACCCGGCGCAACGTGTCGGGGGTCAGGTCGGCCAGCGTGGGATAGCCGTCGACGGCCATGATCAGGTCCGCTTCGGCCAGCAGCGCGCGCAGCACGTGCACGATGCCGTCGGTGCCGCCCAAAGCCAGGCCGAATGCGTATGGTCGGCCGACCCCGACCGCGGTGGCCCCCAGCGCGAGCGCTTTGACGATGTCGGCGCCACTGCGGATGCCCGAGTCGAACAGCACCGGCAGCCCGTCGGCGGCCTCGACCACACCCGGTAGGCAGTCGATCGCGGGCAGACCCCCGTTGGCCTGCCGCCCACCGTGATTCGAGCAGTAGATGCCGTCGACGCCGCCGTCTTTTGCGCGGCGGGCATCGTCGGGATGGCAGATGCCCTTGACGATGAGCGGCAACGTGGTCAGCGACCGCAGCCAGGGCAGGTCGTCCCACGTCAGCGGGTTGCCGAACAGGCTCACCCAACGCAGCACAGTGGCTTGTGGGTTCTCGTGCGGCGGCTGCTGCAGCCCGGCGCAGAACACCGGGTCGCTCGTGTAGTTGGCCAGACACTTGCCGCGCAGCTGCGGAAAGTTCGAGGTGGCCAGGTCGCGCGGTCGCCAGCCCGGCACCCAGGTATCCAGCGTGACGATGATGCCCTTGAACCCGGCGGCTTCGGCGCGCTGGACGAGACTGGCGGCCAGCTCCCGGTCGGTCGGCGTGTACAGCTGGAAAAAGCCTGGGGTGTCACCGAATTCAGCGGCGACGTCCTCCAATGGATCCTCGGTCAAGGTCGAGACCACCATGGGGACACCAGTTCGCGCGGCCGCCCGGGCCCCGGCCAAGTCACCGTGGCCGTCCTGGCCGCAGATGCCGAGGACACCAATCGGCGCCATGAACAACGGCGAGGGCAGGTTCAGCCCGAACAGATCGACTGAAAGGTCGCGTTCCCGTTGAGCATTGAGCATGCGTGGCATCAGGCCCCACCGGTCGAATGCGGTGCGGTTGACCCGCTGGGTGCGTTCGTCACCCGCCCCGCCTGCGACGTAGGACCAGATGGACGGCGGCATCGCGGCCTGCGCTTTGGCCTCCAGTGCCGCGTAATCCATCGGCATGGTCGGCAGCACGCCGGACAGGCCCTGAAGGTAGATCTCGAGCTGGTAGTCGCCGTATGCCATAGCGGCTACCTTTCCATGCCGGCGCGCCAGCTGCCTTTAGCCGACGGTGTCGGCCTCGGCTTTGGCCAGTTCGGCCTTCCACTGCCGGAACGTCTCCTCGGTGCGCCCCCGGCGCCAGTAACCCGAGATCGACGACGCCCATTTCTTGTCCACACCGCGTTCCTTGCGGATGTAGGGCCGCAGGTTGTGCATGACGGCCTGGGCCTCACCATGGATGAACACCTGCACCTGGCCGGGCAGCCACTGCGCTTCCTTGACCGCGGCAATCAGCGGCGCATTGTCGCCCGCCCTGTCGTCACCCACCAGATCAGCTCGACCGCCGCGGTAAATCCAATTCACCTGGACACCGGAGGGTGCTTTGAGCGCGACCTCGTCGTCAGGGCCGGCCACCTCGATGAAGACCCTGCCGACAGCGTCGTCCGGCAACGCTTCCAACGCCACGCTGATCGCCGGAAGTGCGGCTTCGTCACCGGCCAACAGGTGCCAGTCCGCTGCCGGGTCCGGCGAGTACGCACCGCTGGGCCCCATCAGGTACGCGGGCTGTCCCGGTGCGGCCGCGGCCGCCCACGGCGCCGCGACACCGTGGTCACCGTGTACGACGAAGTCGATGGCGATTTCCCCGCGTTCCTCATCGACATCCCGGACGGTGTAGGTCCGCACTGTCGGCCGTTGTTCGGCCGCAAGTTCGTTGAAGCTGTCCATGGTCAGCGGTTGTGGCAGCGCCGCGACGTCGACTCCGTCGGGAACGATGACGAGCTTGACGTAGGAGTCCGTGAACTCCCCGGGCTTGAACGTGCCGAAGCCGGCGCCGTTCTGGCCGTTTCCACCAAGGACCACCCGCACCATGTGCGGGGTCAACTGCTCGCTTCGCAGAACCTGAAACGTATGCACGGGCCGTCCTGCCATACCGCCTCCAAAACTCCTCCACCGACCGCTCGTTGGCCGACCTCACCGACTATACGGAGACGGCCGTCCCGCACGAGGTCTACCGGCGCCTGCTCACCCGCCGCCAGCAGCCGGCCTCGGCAACCACAAGCCCGGCGATCTCGAGCATCGTCAGCGGACCGAGTACCTCGTGAGGTGGAACACCTGCCGCGAATGCGACCTCGTCCACGGTCTGCGCACCACGGGCCGGCAAGGCGTCATAGACCCGTTTCTCGGTCGGGGTGAGCTGATCCAGCGGCGTCGACGGGTGAGGCTGTTCCGATGCCAGTTCCCCGATCCGGCCCACCCGTTCGACCACCTCAGCCGCCCGGCCGACCAGAGCGGCACCGCCGTCGCGCAGCAGTACGTGGCAGCCCGCGGATGCGGCCGAGGTCACCGGTCCGGGCACGGCACACACCTGCTTGCCGAGTGCCTTGGCCCATGCCGCGGTGTTGGCCGCACCACTGCGCAGGCCGGCCTCGACCACCACGGTGGCTCCCGACAGCGCCGCCACGAGGCGGTTGCGGGTGAGAAACCGCAAGCGCCCGGGCGCGGTTCCAGGCGGATACTCGCTGATCAGTAGACACTCCTCGCGGATGCGGCGGAACAGTGCGCTGTGGCCGGCCGGGTACGGATTGTCGATGCCGCCGGCCACCACAGCCACGGTGATGCCCTCGCATGCCAGCGCGGCGCGATGGGCTGCGCCGTCAATTCCGTAGGCCCCGCCGGAAATCACGGTCACATCCCGCTCCGCCAGTCCTGCGGCCAGTTCGGCGGCGACGTGCTCACCGTAGGCGGTCGCCGCGCGAGTACCGACGATGGCGGCGGCGCGATAGGCGACCTCGTCGAGACGGGCCGGACCGATCGCCCACAACGCCAGCGGCGCATGACCGTTCGGTCGATTGGGTGTCTTGCTCAACGCCCCGAACGCCCTGAAAGCCAGTAGCGGCCATTCGTCATCGGCCGGGGTGATCAACCTCCCGCCCAGCCGATCCAGCGTATCGAGATCCTTAGCAGCACAATCAAACTCCCGCCGCGCCTCGACCCAACGCATCAGGTCCGATGCGATGTGACCGGCCTTGACCTTCGCGGCGGCCTCGACCGGACCGACCCGCTCCACCAGCAAGCTCAGCTCTTGGCATGGCTGTTCGGCCACCCTCGACAGATAAGCCCATGCCAGCCGTACCTCGTCAGTCACGACACACCTCCGGCCTGACGGAAGCTCAACGCGGCGGTCACATCGGCCAGCGTGGGCGTGGTGCGGCCCGCGAGATCAGCCAAGGTCCACGCGACCCGCAAGCACCGATCCGAACCCCGCATGCTCACGCTGCCGCGGTCCAGCGCCGTCCGCAACGGCTCCATCGCCGTGTTGGGCAGCCTGAACTTGCGCCGCAGCAGCGACCCGCTGACCTCGGCGTTGGTGCGGATACCGTACGGTCTCCAGCGCTCCTCGGCGGCGAGGCGGGCGGCCGCGACCCGACCCCGCACCGTCGCGGTGGATTCCCCGGCTTGCAGCGTGAACGCGCCGGCCGTGACCGGATGCAACTCGACGCGCAGGTCCACTCGGTCCACCAGCGGCCCGGACAACTTGCCCCGATAGCGCAGCCTCGCCTGGGCCGAACAGACGCAATCGGCCGAATTGGGTGGCGCGCACGGGCACGGGTTGGCGGCAAGGACCAGTTGGAACCGGGCCGGATAGCAGGCCACCCCGTCCCGGCGGGCCAGCCGGATCTCCCCATCCTCCAAAGGCGTTCGCAGCGCCTCGAGTGCGCTGGCCCCCATCTCCGCGAATTCGTCCAGGAAGAGCACACCCCGATGGGCCCGGCTGACTGCGCCAGGTCTGGCCCACCCGCTTCCTCCCCCGACCAGCGCCGCCACACTCGAGGTGTGATGGGGCGCGACGAAAGTCGGCCGGGTGATCAGCGGGGTGTCGCCCGCCAGCAGTCCTGCGACCGAATGGATCGCCGTCACCTCAAGCGACTCACTGTGCGACAGTGGCGGCAGAAGACCGGGAAGGCGTTGAGCCAGCATGGTTTTCCCGATGCCGGGCGGACCCGTGAGCATCAGATGGTGCGCCCCCGCGGCGGCGACTTCGACGGCGTAGCGGGCATGGGTTTGACCAACGACATCGGCGAGGTCAGCCGTCGCCTCGGGAGTACGCGACGGCGCGGCGATCCGGCCTTGCAGTTCGGCTTTACCCTCGAACCAGGCCTGCAACTGAGCGAATGTTCGTACCCCCCATACCTCGATGCCCTCGACGAGACTTGCCTCCGCCAGGTTGTCGACGGGCACGACAACCGCCGGCCGCCCCTCGTTCTTGGCGGCCAGCACCGCGGGCAGGACACCGTGGATAGCGCGCACCCGTCCGTCGAGTGCCAGCTCACCGAGAAGAACGGTCTTCTCCAGGCGGGCCCAGGCGGTCTTGGTGTGCGCCGACAGCACCGCCGAGGCGAGCGCGAGATCGTATGCGGACCCGACCTTGCGCAACGTCGCCGGCGACAGGGCGAGCGTCAGGCGCGACATCGGCCAATCGTTCCCACAATTCGTGATCGCCGCGCGGACCCGGTCGCGCGACTCCTGCAGCGCAGCGTCGGGCAATCCCACGAGGTTCACGCTGGGCAGGCCCGAGGTGATGTCGGCCTCGATCTCCACGATCACCCCGTCGAGCCCACGGACCGCGACCGAATATGCCCTCCCCAAACCCATCTCAACCCACCCCCTTCAGATGAGTGAGCTTCAACATCTCCCACCCCGGCCCGTCCGATGGTTCTCGGCGACGCCCGATCCGCACGCCGATCACGTCGATACGCACCCCAGCCCACCGCGTGTCCTGCTGGGCCAACCACAGCGCGGCCAACCGGCGGAGCCGTCGCACCTTCACCGGCGTCACGGCCTCGGCAAGCCCACCGAAGCCGTCCCCGGTGCGGGTTTTCACCTCGACGAACACCACGGTGCGAGAATCCGCGTCCACGGCGATCACGTCGAGTTCGCCGTACCGGCACCGCCAGTTGCGCATCAGCGTCTGCAATCCGTGCGCCGTCAGATACTCGACGGCCAACTGTTCGCCGAGCGCCCCGATCTCGGCCCGTGTCATTGAAGTCATGACCACACCGTGCAACCACGGACCGACAGAACCCGCTCAGTTCACGGGGTTATCCCCAACCCTGACTTCATCCACAGGCGGTCACTCCCAAACCACAGTCTGGGCGTCAACAATGCTGACGGCTCTAAGACTCATGGCTCAGCCCACTGACCCCACGAAAAAATCGGCGTACGGCCTCCGCGAGTTCCTGAGGGTGCTCGTGATAGGTCGCGTGCGTGCCCGGGACGGTGGCCACATCCACGCCAAGACGCTTGCCGAAACGCCTGGCCATTTGCGCGAAGACGGGAAGGCTGTCCTCGCTCACGAGCAAGCGGACCGGGACGGTGATGGCGGCCAACGTCTCATCGTCGGGCATGTACAGGTCGTAGGTACCAAGCTCGACCCCGAACAATGTACTGGCGGAGTCGCGCAGACGCTTACGAAGCGAAGGTGCGAGCCGGGTCCAGCCGTCGTCCCCGGCCACGTAACACCAGAACCGCTCCACCGCACTCCGCGGCCCACCGATTTCCATCGCCTTCTGGATCGACGCCCGCACAGGGGCTGGAACGGCGTCGACATTGTCGACCAAGGCGTACAACATCGGCTCGTGGAGGATTGCGCCGCGCACCGAGCCGGGATGACGGATCATCAGGCAGAGCGCGAAAGTCCCGCCGCCGCTTGTACCGAAGATCGCCGCAGGACCGGTCCCGAGTGCGTTCAACAGGGCCGCCGCGTCGTCGGCCTGCTCCTCCGGCGATGTCGTCTGCCAATTGTCGGGCACAGGACTACGCCCGTTGCCGCGCCGGTCATAGCTGACGACCATGAACTCATCGGCCAACCGGTCAGCGAGTGCGTCGAAATGGCCGCCGTCTCCGGTCGCGCCCATGATCAACAAGATGGGTGGTCCAGCTCCCCTGATCTCGTAGTAGAGCGTGGTCGCGTTGACATCGATTGTCGGCATCTCAACGTCATTCCGCTCTTCCCGCAGACATCTTCTTGATCATCGCCGCCAGCGCGTCCTCTCGAGGCTCCACGCGTTGGAGGCCAACCGGATCGCCGGTGCGCACCACTCCGGCCCTGACGACCTCTGCATAACTTCCGGCACAGACGGCTTGGCCCAACGAAAACACTTGCTTACGACCGACTCGAGCGATCGTCTTCAGCACACCCAGGTCCCTCGGCAAACCAGGTTGCGCGAGCGTCGTCATCACGCAACGCGGCACGGGCAGGACGACGTGGACTATCACCTCAGTGCCGATGTGTAGGTGACAGCCCACCCAATCGTCTTCCTCACCCAGTTCGCCTCCGTCATCGATGAGGATGTTCGGTCGCAACCGCCGCGGATCCCAGTCGCCGGCCGGGTATTCGGCCGCAAACCCACGTAACGTGCTCGCGGCCAAGACATGTAGCGCGCCGATGTCGAGCAGGGTGCCGGGTGCTGCCATTCCGACGATGAAGTCCTTAACCCGCTCGCCTTCTTCATCGCGGAACTGGGCCATGACCGCATCTGCTGCCCCGACATCCTCGATGCCCTGCGAGGCCAACTCCGCTGAGGCGCCGTTCGGCGCGCTGTTGAGCATGCGCACGTCGCGACCCACCAGTTCCGACACGCGGCGCGCGAGCTCGGAGGGGTCATCCCGCACCACCGCGCCGTCGGGAAAAGTGACCTCTATCGACGGGGACGGCGTGTCCGGCCGCGGCGGCGACAGGAATCGCGCACGGCACTCCATCAGCGCGCCGAAGCGCTTGGGACGCTTGGCACTCACCACTTTGCCCGTCTCGACGTCCAGGAACCCATACGCACGGTCGCCCACCACCCCGCCCGGGCCGATCCGCACTTCCCCAACTTCCTCGCCCGCCATCGACTTGACGGGGTAATGCCAGAGCCGGTCAACGTATGCGGGCATTGGAATCTCCTAAAACGAATAATCATTCAGTATGGCCATACTCCGTTGTCGAAACGGGCATGTCAAGAACGGACGTTCATTTTGTGGCATGCTGCAGGCATGCCGAAGGTCAGCCAGGAGCATCGGACAGCACGCCGGGAGCAGATCATCGACGCGATGTTGCGATGTGTCGCTCGAGAGGGCTTTCACAAGACGACCATGGCGACCGTGGTCGCCGAGTCCGGCCTGTCAGCGGGCGCGGTGTACCTCTATTTCAAGAGCAAAGACGACCTGATCCGGGCGATTGCGGAGCTCGTCGCCGGCGAGGGACTATCTGTCGTACTGGACGGCGCGGCCGACGAGGTCCCGCCGCCACATCAGGTGCTAGCGGCTGTGCTGGAGCGGGTCCTCGCATTAGGCGAGGAGCGCGGGGTCGAACTACATCGCGTGGCACTCCAGGCGTGGGCCGAGGCCGCTCGGGCCCCCGAGATCATGGCAATCTACCGGCGCCAGGGCAGCCTCGGCCGTGCGGCGTGGGCCACCTATGTCGAGCGCGCGATCGCCGCTGGACACCTGCCGCGCGACGCCGACCCGGTGCGGACCGCTCACACGTTGATCGGACTGATCCCGGGCTTCATGGTGCAGCGACTGGTCTTCGAAGACCTCACCCCCGCGGCCTACGCCGCAGGCCTGGCCGACCTGATGGGCCTTCAAACTCAACCGTAGCCGCCGACTGTGACTTAGTGACACGCTCGTACGGCGTACGCCTCAATCGCGCGCAAAGGCCGCGTCAAGCACCGCACCGGCGGCACGCTCATCGCGACCGTCACCGGCGAAGTCGAGGATGACCTCCCCGAGCCCGCCACCGGAAAAGGCGTATGGCGAAGCGAACGAAGAGGACACCGAGTAGACGACACTTCTGCCGACCGACACGGTTTGCATGATGTCCAGGCCGTTCATCCGGACGTCGGCCAGCCTGCCCACCACAGCGTCATCGACGAGCAGTTCCATCTCACCCAGCGCGTCGAACGTGCCCTCGATCGCCCCCGTCCGAGTGAACGTCACACGGAAAGCGTGCTGCCCCACCGTAATCGGCTCATCAGCCACCACAACCTGCTCGTTCCCACCGTAATTGCACACATACCGCAGCCGGCCGTCCTGCAGGAACAGCACCTGGCCGCCGCACCGATTCCCTTGCGAAAAGACCACGCCTTCGGCGTCGGGACGCTCAACCGAAACTCCAACATGCAATGTGAACGAACGGCCGCGGGTCAGCCCACGCAGCGACGTGTGGCCGGCAGGGGCGTTCGGGTAGTACACCGCTCGCTGCGGCGGTGCGGCGGCTTGTCCGGCGCTACGGGCCATCAGCTCGGCCATACTCCGATCGTCGAGCGGATAGGCCCGGTATTCCATTGCCTTGGCGTGCCATAGCGCTTTGAGTTCGTCGAGCTTGTCGGGATGTTCGGCGGCGAGATCGCGGAGCTGACTGCGGTCGGTGTCGATGTGGTACAGCTCCCAGCGATCCTGACCGAACTGCGACCATCCCCGCGGTCCTGACGCCGTCGCGGCGTGCACGGTGCCGGCGAACCAGCCGTCGTGCCAGATTCCCCGGGTTCCCATCATCGAATAGAACTGGGTGCCCTTGCCGGTCGCGGTCCCTGGATCCTGCAGCGCCGCAGCGAAACTCACACCCTCCATCGGCCGCTGAGCGACGCCTTTGACGACGTCGATGTCGGCGATCCCCAGCAAGTCGTACACCGTCGGGGTGACATCGCTGACGTGCACATAGTGGTCACGCACCGCACCGTGCGACGACGAGAGTCCCGCCGGCCAGGAGATCACACAGGGGTCGGCGATGCCGCCTTCGTGCGACGCATAGCGCTTGAACAGCTTGTAGGGAGTATTGAATGCCATCGCCCAACCGGTCGAGTAGTTCATCTGCGTGGCGGGCCCGCCGAGCTCGTCGAAGCATCGCAGCGCGGCCGCGGTGGTGTCGGCGCTGCCGAACATCGGCACCGATTCATCGAGCGCACCCGTCGGGCCACCCTCACCACTTGCCCCGTTGTCGGACATGATGACGACGATCGTGTTGTCCAGCTGCCCGGTTTCCTCGAGGTGGTCAAGGATCCGGCCGATCTGAGCGTCGGTGTAACTGCAGAATCCGGCGAACACCTCGGCCATCCGGCACGACACCCGCTTGTCGTCGTCGGAGAGCGAATCCCACGGCAGGACGTTGTCTTTCTCGGGCCATCCAACACCGTCCGGACTCGTGCAATCCGCGTACGGATTCATATCGGAAAGTTCGGTGTCGGCGGGCAGCACGCCCAGTGCTTTCTGGTTGGCCAGGACGATGTCGCGGTAGCGCTCGTAACCCATGTCGAAGCGGCCGCGGTACCGGTCGGCCCATTCAGCGGCGACCTGATGCGGTGAATGTCCGGCTCCTGGACACAGGTACATGAACCACGGCTTGTCGGGTGCTGCCGCGCGATGATCACGCAGGAAGCCGATTGCGTTGTCGGCGAGGTCTTTCGACAGGTGATACCCCTGCTCGGGGGTCGCAGGCGGGTCGATCGGCTGATTGTCGCGGACCAGGCTCGGATACCACTGATCGGTCATCCCGTCGAGGAATCCGTAGAAGCGGTCGAATCCTCGGCTCAGCGGCCAGTACCGGCGTGACCCTGCGGCGTGGCAGTCCTCCATAGGAGCCAGGTGCCATTTGCCGACGGCATATGTCGACCATCCCCGTTCGGCCAGTACCTCCGACATCAGCGCGGTTTCTGCAGGTATCCGACCGTGGTGCCCCGGGAAGCCGTTCGCGAGATTCACCACCGACGCCATGCCGACGGAGGTCGGGTTTCGGCCAGTGAGCAGGGCTGCTCGGGTCGGCGAACACAGTGCCGTGGTGTGGAACTGTGTCAACCGCATCCCGCGGTCGGCGATGCGGTTGATGTTGGGCATCTCCACCAAGCCGCCGTAGCAATCCCACGTGGCGAAGCCGACGTCGTCCCACAGCAGGTACAGCACGTTGGGCGCGCCGTCGGGCGCAGTGGCGCCCCGATACGGCGCCCAGTCGGGTACCGACTCCCGGATGTCCTCTGCAGCCGTGCCGCGGAATTCCACCATGTGTTTCTCCTGTGCTGGATGGCCGTGGTGTCTGGGTGCCTAGCAGTGCTTACTACCGTACGGACTTCCAGCACGGGGGAACACTCCTCACCGGGCGTGCCCGCCCGCTATCGTCGGTACCCACAACTGGCACGGAAGGGTTTGCCCGATGTGATGGACGCGGCCTCGAACTCCCTTCCCGACGCGCTACGTGCCCACGGTGACCGCATCGCGGTGATCACCGCAACCCAACAAGTGACCTACCGTCAGCTGGCCTACCGGGTGTCCGCGGCCGCGGCTGCCATCGGTGCCGGGCGACGGCTGGTACTGCTCGAAACACACAACGATCTCGCCACCCTGGTTCATTACCTCGGCGCGGTGGCCGGCGGCCACGTGGCATTGCCGGTGCCCGCCGGCGCCGACCACTCGGCAATCATGCGTACCTACTCCCCGGACACCGTCATCGATGCAGCCGGGATCCAGCACCGCCGACGCGACAGTGCCCATCTGCTACAC
The DNA here is from genome assembly GCF_053483975.1 of Mycolicibacterium sp. XJ870. NCBI lineage: Bacteria > Bacillati > Actinomycetota > Actinomycetes > Mycobacteriales > Mycobacteriaceae > Mycobacterium > Mycolicibacterium sp. XJ870. Next base: position 1,394,823 of record NZ_JBEFTI010000001.1, on the reverse strand, counting down.
GACGATCTCGCGCTGCTGATGTCCACGTCGGGCAGCACCGGCTCGCCGAAGCTGGTGCGGTTGTCGCGCACGAACCTGCTCAGCAATGCCTGTGCCATCGCCGAGTACCTGGACATCCGCGAAACAGACCGGGCCGCAACGACGTTGCCGATGTCCTACTGTTACGGACTATCGGTCATCAACAGCCACCTGCTGAGCGGCGCGGGCCTGATCCTCACCGGCCACTCCGTCGTCGACGACGAGTTCTGGCAGCTGTTCACCGAACACCGGGCCACCAGCTTCGCCGGCGTGCCGCATACCTTCGAGTTGCTCGACCACATCGGGTTCGACGCGATGCCGCTCCCCCACCTGCGGTACATCACGCAGGCCGGTGGACGCATGGTCCCCGAACGGGTCCATCACCTGGCAACCCTCGGGCAGCGCCGGGGCTGGCAGCTTTTCGTGATGTACGGGGCAACCGAAGCCACCGCCCGGATGGCTTATCTACCACCGGAATTGGCCCTGTCGCGGCCGGGAGCCATCGGCCGGGCGATACCGGGCGGCGAGTTCTCGATCGAATCGCGCGACGACTGGCCCGACGGTACCGGCGAACTGGTTTACCGCGGCCCGAACGTGATGCTCGGCTACGCCCGGGGCCCCGAAGACCTCGCCCTCGGTGCCACCGTGTCGGAACTACGCACAGGCGATATCGGGCGCCGCGGGCCCGACGGACTCTACGAGATCGTCGGGCGGAGCAGTCGTTTCGTGAAACTGTACGGATTGCGGATCGACCTGCAGCGTGTCGAATCTGCCATCGCCGATCATGGGATGACGGCTCTGTGCACCGATGATGACGACGCGATCGCCGTCGCCGCAACCCGGCCCCACCACATACATCAGGTCCGGCAGCTCACGGCTCGCGTGGCAGGCATCCCGGTCTCGGCGGTACGCGGCGCTGTCGTCGACGAACTGCCGATGCTCACGTCCGGTAAGCCGGACTATCAGGCCGTACGCACACTGGCCCGTCCTGACCCCGCCGGTCCCGACTGCTCGGATCTGCGCGAACTGTTCGCCGATGCGTTGAAGATCGACTCCACCGGCATCGATGCCGACGCCAGCTTCGTCGACCTCGGCGGCAATTCGATGACCTATGTGGCGACGTCGGTGCGGCTCGAACGCGCGCTGGGCCGACTCCCGACCGACTGGCACCGCATGACACTGTCCCAGCTGGAACAGCTGCGGGTCCCAAAGCGACGCTGGGGCGCGACCGTCGAGACGAGCGTGGCGCTGCGAGCCGCGGCGATCATCATGATCGTCGGCTCCCACGCCGGTCTTTTCACGCTGTGGGGCGGGGCTCACCTGTTGCTCGGGGTCGCCGGATACAACTTCGCCCGGTTCTGTCTGACACCGGCGCCGAGGAGGCAGCGGTTGCGACATCTGCGCACCGCGATTGCGTGGATCGCGGTGCCCTCGATCGCGTGGATCGCGATCGCCTTGGTGCTGACCGACGACTACCACCCGTCGAACCTGTTGCTGGCCAATAAGATCCTCGGTCCGCCGGACAGCATGACCGCCGGCCGGTTGTGGTTCATCGAGGTACTGGTCTGGATTCTGCTGGGCCTGGCGGTGGTGTGCTGGCTGCCTGCCGCCGACCGCGCCGAACGGACACGTCCGTTCGGCTTCGCTATGGCGTTCCTGGCTCTCGGACTGACCTTGCGGTATGACCTCGCCGGGTTCGAGCTGGGCCGTGAGGCCTGGTTCACGGTGCTGGCGTTCTGGTTCTTCGCGGCAGGTTGGGCGGCGGCCAAGGCAACTCACGCGTGGCAGCGCGTTCTCGTCACGGCGGCACTCGCTGTCGGGCTGCACGGCTACTTCGGCAACAGTCACCGGGAAGCGTTGGTGCTGGCAGGCTTTGCACTGCTGATCTGGCTGCCGTCGCTGCGGTGCCCGGCAGTCGTGGCGATCGGTTGCGGTGTGCTCGCCGAAGCGTCGCTCTACATCTATCTCACGCACTATCAGGTGTACCCGCTGTTCGAGGGCCATCCGGCCATCGGCGTGCCGGCGTCACTACTCGTCGGCGTGGCATTCACATACCTGGTGACGAGGGCACGGAAGTGGCTGTCACTGCGGCGTGCGGTCGGCCATCAGCCCTTCCTGCACCAGGGTCGCGGCGATGGCGCCGTCGGCGCGGATGAGGCTCGAGGTGATGACCCCGCGACCACGCGCCGCGGCCGGTGAGGACGACTCCAACAGATTCCACTCGTCGGCGCGCAGTGGGCGGTGAAACCAGATCGACGAATCCGTCGTGCCGCTGCGGTGGCTGCGGGACCGCATGGAATAGCCATGTACGGCCAGGGCGGGATCGATCCCGTACAGATCAGTGACATATACCGCAATCAGTGTGTGCAGCAATGGATCATCGGGCAGCGCGACTGTCGCCCGCCACCAGAACCGCCGCACGAACTCGCCCGTCGACGTGTCATCGGCGATTCGGATGTCGAGTTCGTCCAGCGGCAGGGACGGTGCGGGGCCGGGTGGCCCGGTGCGCGGCAGCATCTCGGGGTCGTGTGGGACGGCGATCTGGCCGTGTTCGGGCCCGGCGAGCGCCGTCGCGAAGGAGACCGTTGCCGTCGTCAGGAGCCGGCCGTTCTGATGGGAATCGACCCGACGGGCAGCCGCGGTCCGGCCGTCATAGACCCGGTTCACCCGGTAGTCCACGGGATCGCCTGCCTCCGCACCGCGCAGGAACTGCAGGTGAATGTTGGTCGGCGTCCGGTCTTCGGTGATGGTGCGGCACGCCGCTGCCAGGCTCTGCGCCGCCAGCAGCCCACCGTAGGCCCGCTTGCCCGCGGGTCCGCTGGCCTGACCCGTCCACCCGTCCCCCTCGGCCTGCACGTCCAGCAGCCGCTGCAATGTGCTCACTGGTCGGTGGAACCCATTGCCACAGTGCCTGATTCGGTCAGGCTCGCGATCTCGTCGGCGTCCAGCCCGAGGCGTTCGGCGAGCACCGCTGCGGTGTCGTCGCCCAGCGCGGGTGCCGCCGCTGCTGGTGGGTACACACCGCCGATGGACACCGGCAGACCGGGCGCCAGGTACTGCCCGATACGCGGCTGGTCCAGCCGGGTGAACAGTGGGTTGGCGGTGACACGGTCGTCGACGGCAACCTCGCCGAAGGTGCGGTATCGCTCCCACAGCACCGAGGTCTCCGACAGGGCGGTGGTGATCTCCTCAGCCGTGTGCTCACTGAACCACAGCGTGAACAGGCCGGTCAGCGCGTCGCGGTGGATGAACCGCTGGCCCTCGTCGCCGAAGTCCGCGGCGAGCGCCTCGGCTAGGGCGGCAACGGCTTTGGTGGTCCCGGTGACCTCGGTGAGATCCCGGAAATGCCTGCCGGTCAGTGCGACGAGCATGAACCCGACGCCGTCACTGCTGGTGAAGTTCTGTCCGTAGGTGCCGTACAGCGTGTTGCCCAGCCGCTCGCGTGTCGTCCCGTTGATCATCACCTCGGTGAGGAACCCGAGATTGCCCGCCGTGGCCAGCGCAACGTTCTCCAGCGGGATGCCGATGCGGGCGCCCTCCCCAATCGAGTCGCGGTGCCGCAGCGCGGCGCTCACCGCCAGCGCGACATACAGCCCGCAGCTCACGTCCCAGGCCGGCAGCACGTGGTTGACCGGCGTAGACAATTGGGCGGGCCCGGTGACGAGCGGGAAACCCAGCCCCGCGTTGACGGTGTAGTCGACCCCGGTGCCGCCGTCTGCTCGCCCGGCCACCTCGACATGAATGAGATCGGGCCGCAACTCCGCCAACGTGTCGTACGAATGCCATTGTCGCCCGGCAACATTGGTGATCAGCACCCCCGCCTCGGCGATCAGCCGCTGCACCAACTGCTGCCCTGCAGGCGATCGCAGGTCGGCGGCCACCGACCGTTTGCCCTTGTTCAGCCCGGCCCAGTAGATGCTCTCGCCGTTGTCGGTGAGCGGCCAGCGTCGATAGTCGGCGGCCCCGCCGATGGGATCGACCCGGATCACCTCGGCGCCCAGTTGGGCCAGCGTCATGCCGGCAAGCGGCACCGCGACGAAGCTGGAGATCTCGATGATCCGCACTCCGGCCAGCGGCCGGGTCGAAGATGCAGGTTCCGCCATCCGGTCAAGCTATCAAGGCCGCTGTCCGACGAGCTTCACCGCGGCGGCCTCGATGGTGTCCTCGGAGAGCAGCACGTGCAGTGCGGCATCGCCGAGCGGGATGAAACTGTCGCTGCCGGCCACCCGCTCCACCCGGCCGCCGTACCCGTGTGACAACAACTCGGCCAGGATGCCCTCGCCGACACCGCCGGTCTCGCGGGTCTCGTCGACGATCAGAACCCGCCCGGTGGCAGCGGCCTCGCGCACCATGTCGTCGACCGGCAGCGGAGCCAGCCAGCGCAGATCGACCACCCGCGCCCTGATCTCCATCTGTTCGAGGCGACGCGCCACCCGCAGGCTCATCCACAGGCCGTTTCCGAAGGTCAGGATCGTCAGGTCGACGCCGTCGCCGTACGTGCGGGCACGGCCGACCTGAACAGGCTGGGCCGGATACGTCGCCAGCCACTCCTGATCACCGTCTTCGTAGAGGTCCTTGGTGTGGTAAAGCGCGATGGGTTCGAGGTAAATGCACACCGCGCCAGTGGTTTTCGCCGCAGCAACGCAGGTCTGCAGCATCGCCGCCGCATCGTCGGGCCGGGCCGGGGAGGCGATCACCACCCCGGGGATATCCCGGATGGCGGCAATCGAATTGTCGTTGTGGAAGTGCCCGCCGAAACCCTTCTGATAGCCGTACCCGGCAATGCGTACCACCATCGGGTTGCGGTACTGGCGGTTGGAGAAAAACTGCAGGGTTGCGCCTTCTCCGCGAATCTGATCGGCGGCGTTGTGCAGGTAGGCCAGGTACTGGATCTCGGGAATCGGCAGCAGTCCCGAGATGCCTGCGCCCAACGCCAGGCCGAGGATCGTCTGTTCGTCGAGGAGCGTGTCGAATACCCGCGCCGGACCGGCGGTGCTCTGCAGCCCGCGGGTCACCCCGTACACGCCACCCTTGCGGGCGATGTCCTCGCCGAAGACGAGCACCTCCGGGTACCGGGCAAGGATGTCCTTGAGCGCCCGGTTGATGGCGAGGGCGAGGGTCAGTGCGTCGCCGGTCGGACCGCCGGCGGTGACCGAGACGGCCTTGACGTCGTCCAGCGTGTCGCGCAGCGGTTTGGTCACGGCCGCCCCGCTCTCGAGCTGCGGCGCAGCACTCACCTCACGCGCCAGGTCGATCACCTCGGCCCGTTTGGCCTCATAGCATTCGACCGCCTGATCCGGAGTCAGGACACCGTGCGCCACAAGCATTCTCGCGGTGTTCAACACCGGGTCCCGGTCGAAGTCGGCGAGAATCTCGCCGGGTTTGCGATAGCCGGGCTCATAGTCGGATCCGGCGTGCCCCATCAGCCGGACCGTGCTCAGATGCAGGAACGCGGGCTTGCGATGACTGCGCACCCAGTTTGCGGCCGCCAGCGCGGTGTCGAAGGCATCGGTCAGGTCGCAGCCGTCGGCGGCGAAGTACTCGAGCCCTTCACGGCGCGCGTAGGTGCGGGCCACCCATCCGCGCGGGGTCTTGGTGCTGATGCCGATGCCGTTGTCCTCGCACACGAACAGAAGCGGCATGGGCAGGCCTTGGTAGGCCGCGTGCAATGCCGCGTTGATCGCGCCGACGGCTGTCGAGTGGTTGGCCGAGGCATCGCCGAAGCTGCACACCGTCACCGCGTCGTCCGGCCACGGGCATTCCACATCGAGCTTGCGTGCGCGGGCGATCGAGAAGGCCACGCCGAGGGCCCGCGGCAGGTGCGACGCGATGGTGGAGGTCTGCGGAATGATGTTGAGGTCGTGGCGGCCGAATACCTTGTGCCGCCCACCCGAAATCGGTTCTGTGGTGGCGGCGACGAGACCGAGCAGCACATCGCGCACCGGATCGGACCCGTCGACTTGAGCCGCGCGGGCCAGATAGAAGCCGCCCGAACGGTAATGCAGCAAGGCGGGATCGGTGGGCCGCAGGGCCCCGGCGACCGCGGCGTTGCCCTCGTGCCCGGATGAGCCGATCGTGTAGAAACCCTTGCCCTGCGAGCGCAGCCAGCGCGCGGCCAGGTCGAGATGACGGCTGGCCAACTGGGCGTCGAAGAGCGCCAACGCATTCCGGACTGTCGGCGACGATTCGGCCGGCCAGGGCTCGGTGCCTGGCCCGGCCAATGCCGAGACGGTCGTGGTGAAGTATTCGTCGATCGATTCGGCCACGTGGCCTCCTGAGTTCGCGGCTGGTTGACGATGTGATGCCTATGCCGTCAGCGGAACGCGCCGATTCCGGTGAGTGCCTGCCCCACAACCAGACTATGCATTTCGCTGGTGCCCTCGTAGGTCAATACCGATTCGAGATTGTTGGCATGCCTCATGACCGGATACTCGGCGGTGATCCCGCTCGCGCCCAAAATGGTGCGCGATGTTCGTGCAATCTCCAGGGCTTCGCGGACATTGTTGAGCTTGCCGAGGCTGACTTGGTCAGGGGCCAGCTCACCGGCGTCCTTGCGGCGGCCCAAATGCATGGCAAGCAGGTACCCCTTGCCGTACTCCAGGGTCATGTCCGCGAGCTTCTGCTGAGTGAGCTGGAATCCGCCGATGGGACGGCCGAACTGTTCCCGCGACCGGGCGTAGTCCAGTGCCGTTTCCAGGCAGTCCCTGGCCGCCCCGAGAGCGCCGAACACGATGCCGAACCGAGCCTCGTTCAGGCAGCGCAGCGGTGCCCCCAAGCTTGTCGCCCCCGGCAGACGTGCACTGTCGGGAAGGCGGACGTTGTCCAGCACCAGTTCGCTGGTCACCGAGGCACGCAGCGACATCTTCGACTTGATGGTGTGAGTGGTGAAACCCGGTGTGTCGGTGGGGACCACGAAACCGCGGATACCGTCGTCTGTACGCGCCCAGACGACCGCGACATCAGCGACCGAACCATTGGTGATCCACATCTTGGTGCCCGCGAGCACCCAATCGCCACCCGCGCGTGTCGCCCGGGTGCGCATCCCGGCGGGGTCGGAGCCGTGGTCTGGTTCCGTGAGCCCGAAGCAGCCGATGGCTCGGCCGCCTGCCATCTCCGGCAGCCACCGATTCTTCTGCTCTTCGCTGCCGAACGCGTGGATCGCGAACATCGCCAAGGACCCCTGCACGCTCACCAACGACCGGATACCCGAGTCGCCGGCCTCCAGCTCCAGACAGGCCAGGCCGTAGGCGACTGCCGAGGTGCCCGCGCAGCCGTAGCCGTGCAGATGCATACCGAGCAGACCGAGTTCGCCCAACTCGACGGCCAGCTCGCGCGCCGGCAGTTCGCCGTTCTCGTACCAGTCGGCGATGTGCGGGCTGATCCTGCGCTGCACGACGGACCGCACAGCATCGCGAATCTCCCGCTCCTCGACGCTCAGTAATGCGTCGACGCCAACCAGTTCGTCAGCGCTGACGGATTCGGAAACTCGTTGGGGCACAGTATCTCCTGCCATTGAAGAAGGGTTTCGGTTCAGCAGCATCCAGTGCCGCGCGCACCCGCCGACACCGATGGCACCGCCTCGCCGCGCCAGGTCACTGCGCGGCTCGGGGGCGGGGTCTGTTCACTTCGGGTCTTGACCAGCGGTACACCGTCGACCAGGACCGCCGCGATCCCGGGCAGATCCCCGAGCGCGAAGCACTCCAGCGCGTCACCGGCCGTCGAACCGGTTATCGGTCCCAGCACCAGCAGATCGGCCGGTCTCCCCTCGGCCAGGATGCCGGTGTCGAGCCCGTGCGCGGTGGCGGTCTGCCCGGTCGCAGCGGCGACGGCAACCAGGGGGTCGACACCGCAGATCGACGCCAGGAAGCAGATGTTGCGCAGCATCCCCCGCGGAATGACACCGGTGCCGCCGGGGGTGTCGGTGCCGAGGGTGAGCCGCCCCAGCTCGCCGCGTGCGGTCAGCTGATCGACGACCAGCTTTGTCGCCCGGTAGTTCATCGAGCTGCACACCTCAACACTGGCGGCAGGCAGATCGGCGATGATCGCGATGATGTCCTCGTCGGGCGGCGGTATCGGACCACCGGAGATGTGGCCGACGATGTCAGGTTTCACGGCGGCGACGACGTCGCTGCCGGCGACGCGGCTGGATCCGGAGCGCGACACCCCGCCCGAATGCATCTTGACGGTCATGCCACGTTCGTGGGCCCACCTGACGTAACGCTGAGCCTCGCCGTCGCCCAACAGGTTCCAGTCGTAGAAGATGAACTTGAGGTGCTCGATGCCTTCGCGTTGCGCGCGGTCGAAGTGTTCCTCGGTCATCCCCGGAACGAGCAGTACGGTGCCTGCGTTCAATTTCACGCCGGACGGCCGGGACCGGCCGGTGGTGTGCTTGGACGTGATCGCGATGCTCAGCACGAGTTCGGGGGTCAGCGCGGTGAAATCCAGGCCGGGAATGTGCAGTTCGCCCGCCGACACCATCGACGTGGTGCCGCCGTGCAGATAATTCCCGATCCACCCGATCGAGTTCTGCGCGGGCGTCCATTCCCCGAAAGTCGGGTGGACGTGACCGTCGACCAGGCCTGGCATCACGGTCAGCCCGCCCGCCGAGAGCACGCGGTCGGGGTGCGGGCAGTCGACGCCGATGCCGGCGATCTGCCCATCTTCGATCAGCAACGTGGTATCTCGCAGCGGCGCCACCGCGGCATCGCCCTGCAGCAGGAGACCGATGTCCTCCACGAGCAGTGTGGTCACATATCCCCCTGAAGCCGTTGGATTTTGTATACACTATCCGATAATCGCGGCGCGGTATAGAGCCACCCGTGCCGCGTCGCGGCCGAAATCGGGGTCATCGAGATCGGGCCAGCCTGCCCAGCATCGGCATGACGAAAACGATCAGCACCACAATCGCCGCCCCGGCGAAGTTCATTGCCAGCCGCACCCCACCCTCGTACCAGGGAAACAGGTCCGGGTACTCGCTGATCACCAGCAGCACCGGCGGTCCGGTGATGGCCCACCACGTGTAGTTGACCGGCCGCAGGGCGATCGCGAGCACAAACAGCACGACCGTCATACCGATCATCACCGGCGCCGGAGGTTGCGCACCCAGCAGCGCTGCGGCTATCACGGCGCCGACGGTATTTCCCGAAAGCCGTTGAGCCATACGCATTCCCGTTTGCGCCTGGCTCGGCTGAATGGTCAGCAGCACGCTGGTGACCAGCCAGTGACCGCCGACCATGTCCGCGGGCAGCAGTGCTGCCGCTGACACCGCCAGGCCAACCGCGACACCGACGCGCAGCGCATGTGACCGGTCCGCGGGGCTGTGGCGCGGGTCGGAGTCCTCGTTCGGCGAGCCACATGCCAGACGCCTGACGCCGCACCACGCCAGCCATACCAGCATCACGACCGCCGCGCCGGTCGCGTACGGCCACAACACGGCAACGCCGGCGGCACCCGTGTCGACGTCTTCTACATCGGTGGACATCAGCACCACTGCCAGGCCTGCGGTGGCGCCGACCCTGCTGACCAGCGCGCCGAAGATGGCTGCCGCGACCGTGACAACGGCCAGTACCGCCGCATGATGCGCGCTCAGCAGGACAACCGCACCGCAGCAGACCACGGTCAGCGCGCGCACGCAGATTGTCACCATCGCACCCCGCAGTGTGCCGGGGAGCTCGGGCACCGCGGTCAGAACAAAACCGAGTCCGATCGCCGAGCCGAGTTCTGCCCGGCCGGCGAGCGCTGCGGCCAGCAGGATGGTGCCAAGCGCAATCGCCAGTGCCGCAGCCATACCCCAGCGGCTGCGACCGACCGGCCGCAACAATTCGGGTGTGCGGATCCGCGCGGCACTGCTGGGTCTGGTGTCGCTCGGCGCCCCCGGCCGAGCCGGCATCAGCCGGCCGGGTCGGACGCGTCCAACACCGCGGCCACAATGCCCTGATATCCGGTGCAGCGGCACATGTTTCCGGACAGCGCCTCGCGCACCGAATCCTCGGTCAACGGCTTTTCGGTGTTGGGATCGCGGAGTAACTCGACGGCCGTGACTAGGAATCCCGGTGTGCAGAATCCGCATTGCAGGCCGCCACGCTCAGAGAACGCCTCGCGCAGCCGCTTGGTTTCCTCGAACTCGTCGAGACCCTCCACCGTGGTGACCCGCATGCCGTCGACCTGGACGGCGAACATCAGACAGGCCCGCACACTTCGGCCGTCGACGAACACTGAACACGCCCCGCACACGCCGTGCTCACAACCCAGGTGGGTGCCGGTCAGCCCCAGTTCGTCCCGAAGGAAGTCCGCCAGGGTCAGTCGCGGCGGCACCGTGCGCTGCACCTGCCTGCCGTTTATGGTGGCCGATACCTGCACTCCTACAGCAGAATCGGATACTTCAGCTGCGTGCATCGACGCTCTCCTGTCGTTCTGCGACTCGCGACTGGGCCTCGGTGAGCGCCTGAACCAACGCAGCCCGGCACAGCCGCCGCGAGTAGTCGGGGTCATCGGAGGCGGGCTGGGTGGCGTCGGACCAACCGGCGGCCAGCTCCTCCCACAGCCGCGCCGACGGGCGATCGCCGACCGCCTCGGCACCGACGAACAGCAGCGGGCGATCGGCCGCACTGAGCACCGCGGCGCGCACCGATTCGATCCGGCCGTCGGTACCGAGCGTGAGTAGACACCCTGCGCCGGCGAGCCCGTAATCCCCGTGTTGGTGGGCGTATTCGACGAAACCCCAGCCCTGCCCGTGCCGGATCGCAGGTACCGAGACCCAGGTGATGATCTCGTCTGACTCCAGGGCACTGGTGTAGAACGACACGAACATGTCCTCGGCGCCGACCTGCCTACGCCCGCCCGATGCCGACTCCACGTGGAACGTCGCCCCGAGCACCAGTGTGGCCAGCGGCATCTCGGCCGCCGGATCCGCGTGGGCAACCGATCCCCCGATGGTTCCGCGATTACGGATGCCGATATGACCGATGTAGCGCGCAGCGTCGGCAAGCAGCGGGGCCCGAGCGGCAATCAACGGATCGACCTCGACCGTCCGATGGGTAACCAGCGCGCCGATGACGAGGTCGTCGGTGTCGTCGAAGATGCGCCTGAGTTCGTCGAGCCTGCCGATGTCGATGATGATTGTCGGTCGGGCCAGCCGGAGGTTCATCAGGGCCATCAGGGATTGCCCACCCGCCATGAGCTTGGCTTCCGGATGTGCTGCCAGGATCTCCAGGGTCTCGACGACCGAGTCGGGACGGAAGTACTGGAACGGCGCAGGTTTCACGATGCCACCTCAGCCGCGACGCCGGCCAAGGCCCGGCAGAGGTCACCCGTGGAAATCGGCGTGCTGTCGACATGGAACCGGCCGTCGAAGGCGTCGTCGACAGCACCGGCGAGCGCCGAATAGACGGCGATTGTGCCGCTCTCCCCCGCACCGCGGACACCGATCGGGTTGGCCGGGGTATCGACATGGAGGTGGTTCACTGTCACCCGCGGCATATCGGTCGACAGCGGCAGGTGGTAGGCGGCGAATGTGGTGGACTGCGGTTGCCCGGTGTCGGAGTACCGCCATTGCTCGAACAGGGCCCCGCCGACGCCCTGGGCCACCCCGCCGATGATCTGTCCTTCAACGATTTTCGGGTTGATCTCGCGGCCGCCTTCGTGGGAAACCGCGTAGCGCAACACCTTCACGATGCCGGTCCGCCGATGCACACCCACGATCGCCGCATGCACGCCCATCGTCCACGTCACCGTCTGCACGCGGTACACCGCGGTCACATCGAGCGCACCGCCGCCCTCCTGGTCGCCACCGACGGCCGAGGCGGCGGCCAGGTCGGCCCAACCGACGGAATGGTCTGCGGAGATGTGAAAACGGCCGTCGGCGTATTGCACGTCCGCACGGTCCGCGCCCGACAGTGCCGCGGCCCGATCGCGGGCCAGGTCGATGAGATCGTGCGCAGCCTCGTGCACTGCGGAGCCCGCGAGAATGGCCGACCGGCTGGCGAACGTGCCGACCCCGTCAGGCAGCCGCTCGGTGTCACCGGGCACGTAGGAAACCTGGTCCAGCCCGATCGCCAGCGCCTCGGCGGCCACTTGGGCGAACACCGTTTCGTGTCCTTGGCCGGCCGATGCCGCCCCGGCCGTCACCTCGAAACGTCCGTCACCGAGCAGTCGGATCCGGGCCGTCTCGTGCGGACCACGTCCGGTGGCCTCCAGGTACGACGACAGACCGTAGCCGATTCGGTACTGCGGGTGGCTTGCTGCGCAACGGATCACTTCTTCACGCGGCAACGCTCGTAGTACCGATTCCAGACATGCCCGGTAGTCGCGGCCGTCGTAGCGGATCGGCACGCCGTCGCGATATGGGATGGGCCGCGGATACGGCATGTCGGCGTCGGTGAGCAGGTTGCGCCTGCGGATCTCGTCGGTGCTCATGCCGAGTTCGCGGGCTGCCGCGTCGAGACTGCGCTCCAGCGCGAATGTCGCCTCGGGCCGGCCCGCACCGCGGTACTGCGCCACCAGCGTCTTGTTGGTCAGCGCTGCGCGACCGGCGATCTGTGCTGCAGGGATCCGGTACGGGCCGAGCAGATGAATCGCGGTATTGGCGATGATGCCCGCCACCCACAGACTTCCGGCACCGATGTCGACGATGAAATCGTCGGCCCAGGCCAGGATGTAGCCTTCGTCGTCGACCGCCAGCCGGGTGCGGTGCACCTGATCGCGCCCCTGGGCGCTGGCCACGAGATGTTCCTGCCGGTCCTCCACCCAGATCAGTCGCCGTCCGGTGTGGCGGGCGAGCATCGCGAGCAGGATCTCCTCGCCGTAGACGTTGGCTTTCGTGCCGAAGCCGCCGCCGACGTCGGGCACCGCGACCGTGATCTCCTGGTGGGACCAACCGGTCACCGCGCAGATGGTATTGCGGACCATATGCGGCACCTGAGTGGAGGTGGTCACCTCGACTCGTCGTCGACGCGCGTCGTACTGGGCAAGCACGCCACGGCATTCCAGCGGCACCGCGCCGTGCCGGTTCATCCGGTAGGTCCCAGTGACGACGGTGGCCGCCGCGTCGAACGCCTCGTCTGGATCGCCGAACGAATAGTCCAGGCGCGCAGCCTCATTACTGTTCAGATGATCGAACAGCACCGGAGCGGCGTCATCGAGCGCCGCGGCCGGGTCGGTCAGCGCCGGCAGGCTCTGGTAGTCGACCTCGATGGCTTCGGCCGCATCTTCGGCGCGATAGCGGTCCTCGGCAATGACGATCGCGATCGGCTGACCCGCGTAATGCACGCGGTCGCCGGCCAGGATCGGCAACCGCTGCTCGGCCAGGACACACGACGTCGCCGCGGTGAACTCCGGATCCGGAGTGGTGAGGGTGGGGATCGGCACCCCCGTCAGGCCCAGGTCCTCGGCCGTGAACACGCCGATCACACCCGGCATCTGCGCGGCGGCCGAGGTATCGATCCGGGTGATCGTGGCGTGCGGTTCGGCCGACCGCAGGAACACCACGTGGTGCGCTCCGGCGGCCTGGTCCGCCACGAACTGCCCACGGCCGGCGAGCATGCGCTCGTCCTCGCGGCGCCGCACCGAGCTGCCGATGTGGCCCAGCGTAGGTGCGTTCGAAATCAATGGAGTCGTTTCTCCCACTGCCACAACGCGATCGATATCGCGAAGGAGATTGTGATGAGCAGCATGATCGTGGCGACCATTGACGGGTAGTCGCCATGGCTGTAGGCCTGCAGCACCACCCGCCCCAGACCCCGCCTGGTGGCGAAGAACTCCGAGAGCACCACGCCTACCACCGCAAGGCTGACTGCAAGCCGGATCCCGGTCAGCAGCGGTCTGCGAATCGCCGGAATGATGATGTGGATCAGCATCTGCCACGAATTGGCACGTACCGAGCGCGCCAGCTTCCAGTAGACGCGCGGGATCTCCTGCACACCGGTGGACACGTTGATCAGCACCGGGAACAGCGCGAACAACACGCCCATGACGATCTTCGAGCCGGACAGGGTGAAGATCGGCAGGAGCACGGGATAGAGCACGATCTTCGGAATCCCGTTGAGCACGATGAGCATTGGCTCAAATATCAGTCGCAACCGCTCGGACAAGCCCAGCACCAGCCCCAGACCTCCGCCGATCGCGGTACCGATGACGAAGGCGAGGAACACCGCTTGAGCAGTCACGCGTAGATCGAACAGGTACGCCGGGTCACCGAGGTTCTGGATCAGGACGCCCAGGGTCTCCACGGGCGAGGGGATCACGAAGGTCAGGTCGGAGAAGATCTCCCAGACCAGGACCACCACCAACGCAAGCAGCGTCGCGCCGACAGCCTGATTGCCCAGGATCGAACGAATCCGCTGGGCCAGCGGTACGCCCACGGGTGACGCAGTGCGCTCCACAGTCGAGGTCATCGGTTCCTCCCCCGCAGCAGGATGCGTTCGACGACCGCGAGCAGCATCGTGAGAATGCATGACAGCACCAGCACCACAGCGATGTAGGCGAACATCTCGTTGTTGTTGAAGATCTCGTAGAGATAGCGGATGCGGTATCCGAGCCCGGCCTGCGCGGTGGTGAACTCCATGGCGATCGTGCCGATCAGCGCGTACACCACGGCCAGCCGCAGGCCTGCCACGATGAACGGTCCTGCTGCCGGAATCGCGATGGCGAACAGGGTCTGACGCGGTGAGGCTTTCAGCGAGCGAGCCAGTTTCATGTACACCGGCGGCATCGAGTTGAGTCCGACTGCGGTGTTGAGTGCCATGGGGATCGCCGCCATGATGGTCGCCAGGATGATCACCGACGTGGCGTTGATGCCGACCAGCACGATCATCACCGGATAGAACAACACCAGCGGCACGGCATAGAACGAGACCAGATACGGCTCGAAGATCCGCCCCACCGCGGGCAATTTCCAGAAGGTCAATCCGGCGGCGAATCCCAGCAGCGCGCCGAAGACGATCGAGAATGCCACCTCGACGCCGGTGCGTGCGGCGTCGTCCCAGAACTGCGGCTCCCCCAGCAGGCGGCCGAGTTCAGCGAGGATCACCGACGGTGCCGGCAGAACCCGGTCGCTCCACAGGCCCGTCCGCGCGCCGATCTCGGCGAACACCAGGAAGCCGAGGATCAGCCCGATGGTCGACAGACCACTCAGGGCGAAGTTACTCAATCCCCTTTTCCGACGGGCGGTTTCGGGTTGACCAGCTGTTGGCGGCATCGTCTCGGTGGGCAGGTCGTCCTCTGCTACATAGGAGGTCGTCACGTGGCGGCAGCTTCCTGCTGTTTGAATCCGCGCATGGATTCAGCCTGCAGCGACGTCCAGATGCGGTTCTGCAACTCGTTGAACCGCGGTGTGGACACCATGCTCGCGTCGCGTTCGTCGGGCAGGTCGATGTCGACGACGTCGATGATCGAGCCGGGGCGGTAGGACATCACCCACACCTGCTGGGACAGCAGGATGGCCTCGGAGATGTCGTGGGTGACGAACACGATGGTCTGTTGGGTGCTGGCCCAGATCTGTCGCACCTCCGCGCCGAGGAACAGGCGAGTCTGTTGGTCCAGCGCGGCGAACGGCTCGTCCATCAGCACCACCTCGGGCTGCACGGCCAGTGTGCGGGCCAACGCGACGCGCTGCCGCATACCGCCGGAAAGCATGGAGGGGTAGGACTTTTCGAATCCACCGAGGCCGACGAGTTCGATCGTTTCTTTGGCCCGCTGGCGTCGGACATCCTTGGCGGTGCCGATCATCTCCATCGCGAACGCGACGTTCTCCTCGACCGTGCGCCACGGAAGGGTCGAATCCTCCTGAAAAACCACGCCGATCGAGGGGTCCGGACCGGACACGATTTTCCCGGCGACCCGCACCTGGCCGGTCGTCGCCTTCTGCAGACCGGCGATCACTGCCAGTAGCGTTGACTTGCCACATCCACTGGGGCCGACGATGGACACAAAGCTGGAATGGGGCACGTGCTGAGAGATGCCGGTTACCGCGGTCACCTTGGCCGCCGGTGCATCAAAGACCACCGATACGTCCTCGATCTGAATGCCATCTCGATCCATGGGTATGCCTCTCAGAGATTGATGCGCTGGCTCAGAAGTCTGTCCGGTCGTCCTCGGGCAGGTACTGCTGGTCGAGCACGGTGGACCAGTCGATGGGCTCGGAGAGCTGCCCGGCGGCGACCATCAGTTCCGAGAGGTTCTTGAGACCGTCCGCATCGACCTTCAGCGAGTACCCCTTGGCGAGGTCGGGGTTGGCCGCGAAAGCGGACTTCATCACCTCGGGTGTCACGCCGACGAGCGGAGCGATCTCGGTTGCCGCCTCGTCGGGATTGGCCACCAGCCACTCGTTGAGCCGGTCCGCCACCGTGAAGAAGGCCCGCACGTTGTCCGGGTTCTGATCGGCATAGTCTGCGTTGACGGCGACCAAGTCAGCGGGCAGGTCGCCGACCACATCGCGCGAATCGACCAGCACCTCGGCTTGATCCGACGCCTGCTTGTCAGCGATAAACGGCTGCATCGCCCAGCCGGCGGTGATCTGCCCGGCCTTCGCCGCGGTCCAGTTGTCGCCCATCGGACCGACAGCCTGGGACTTGACCCCGAGTTTGCGCTCCAACCCCTTGACGATCAGTTCCGTGGACGAACCCGCGGAGCTGAACCCCAGCGTGGCGTTCTCCACGCTGCGCCCCGGCGGTGAGATCCACGAGAAGTCGTTGATCTGGAACCACGGCGCCACCACTTTGAGATTCGAATTCTGCTGCTGCGCAGCCAAGATCACCGAACTGTTGCCTGCAATCGCCATGTCGGCGTCACCGCTGGTGACGACTCGCAGCGTATTGCCACCGCCACCGCCGGAATACAGATCGACGTTGAGCCCCTGTTCCTTGAACCAACCCTTGTCGATGCCCACCTGCAGGATCGCCATGAACGGCAGGCTGTCGACGCCGGTCGCAGAGATGCTCAGCGCATCCGTTCCGCCGCCGTCGGGACCGGCAGATTCGTCGGCGCATGCCGTGGATCCGGCGAGAAGGGCAACGGCGGCACCCGCCGCGACCAGAACTTTGGGAAACCAGGACATGCGGTGCAACCTCCGGGTAGTGAATATTGGATACACTATACGAATGACTGTGATCTAGGTCAACGTTCTCGGCCGCTGTGATGTGGCCAATCTCCTGGACAACAGGCCGGCCAGTTCGAGCCCGACAGCAACACCGATCATCGCCGCCGCGGCGGTAAACCGCGACCTGTCCCGCACGGGGGGCCTGCCCATCGTCGCGCTACCCGCTCCCGGCGCATCCGCTGCGTTGGCTCCGGTTGGTTCCGCCATCGGCCCGGCCACTCCGTCGGCGACGGTGAGCCGGCGCTTGAGCGGTGGCGGAGCGCCCGGGACCGCACTTCCGGGAGCGGGAAAGGAAGGCGTCGTCGACGGCTCAGCCAAGACTGCTGACGATCTCTGCGAATGTGCGGATAGTCGGCGCACGGCTCTCACCGGGCCGGACAAAGGGAATGATCGACACCTGGTCAACACCCAGCGACTCGATCTCTTTGAGCCGCTGTGTGCATTCGGCGGGCGTTCCGGCGAGCGCGAACAGATCCACGAGCTCGTCGGGCACCAGATCTGCGTGCGAGGCCTCGGTGTTCATGTGCTCGTAGTAGTTGTACGACTCCCGAATGCGATCGATCGCCTTCTCGAGCGCCGGATCCACCTTGGCCGGAAGCGGGCGGATCGCCACCCGGGACACGTGCGCGCGCACCAGATCTCGGGCGTGGGTGCGATCCTCATCGATCGCGGTCGGCGTCCACAGCACGATGTGAAGATCGTCGAGGGTCCGCCCGCTCTCGGCGGCACCGGCCTCAATCGTTTTCAACGCCGCCTCGATGAAGTGTGGCGCGGTACCGACGAGAACGATCACGCCATCGGCGATACGCCCGGACATCCGCAGGATCTTCGGGGCAGAGGCGGCGATGTAGATCGGAATGTTCAGCGGTTCAGTCAGGTAATTGAGGTGATACTCGGCGCCGCTGGTCGGCTCCAACACCTTCTCGCCTTTGAACAGCTCCCGGAGGTCGCGGATCGATGCTTCCAGTTCCGCGAGCTTGAGCGGCTTGAGGCCCATGGTGCGCAACGAGGAATCGCCGGTTCCGATACCCAGGGCCACCCGTCCGCCGGTGAACTCCGACAGCGTCGCCCAGGTCGAGGCGAGCAGCGACGGATGCCGTGTCACCGAATTGGTGACCCCGGTGCCGAAAACGATGCGCTCGGTCCCGACGGCCGCTGCGCCCATGACGGTCGACGACTCACGCCAAATGTTCTGCGAGTCCCCGAACCACACATTGTCGTACCCGAGCGACTCACTCAGCCGGACGTATTCGCACATGGCGCCCACCGGTTCAGTCGGGAAAAGACCGACACCTTTACTCAGCACTATCGACCTCCTGGGCGACGTTGGATATCGTATCCAATCGTAAGGGGATGGCCCCGGTCACACAACCGGTAGCGGCCATCGAGTCGGCCGAGTAGAGGAATGCAGCGTCATGCAACTGGTCAATGAGTTCTCCGTCGACGCTCCGCTCGACATCGCCTGGTCGACCCTGACCGATATCCCACGAGTAGTTGAGTGCATTCCCGGTGCGGAGCTCGAAGGGCACGACGGTGACGACTACCGTGCGAAGGTTGCCGTGAAGGTCGGGCCCGTGGGCCTCACCCTCTCCGGCACAGCGACCGTTGTCAGCCGTGACGACACCGCACACGAAATGGTGGTGCGCGGCCAAGCGCGTGATCGGAAGGGCAACGGCTCGGCGGAGGCTACCGTCACGATGTCCGCACGCGAGCACGCCGGCCGCGCCGAGGTGACGGTACGGACGGATCTCGAACTCGGCGGCCGCATCGCCCAATTCGGCAGTGGCGTCATCTCGCAGGTGAGCAACCGCATCCTCGGCCAATTCGTCCGTAGGCTCAACGCACTGATCACTTCTCCCGGCGCTGCAGCGCCTGCCACAGCCCAACCGGTGGCGACGGCGGAACCGCGCCAGGTTGACGAAAACGATTGGCTCACCATTGCATTGACCGCACTGGCAGGCGTGGCACTCGGCCTTGCCATCGGGCGCACGGCCCAGCGCCTGGCCTGATTCAGCCGACTGTCGCGACGAGTTCGAGCTCCACGCACGCACCACCGGGCAGCGACGCGACCCCGATGGCGGTGCGGGCGTGCGCCCCGATCGCCTCGCCGAACACCTCAATGAGGAGCTTCGAGGCACCGTCGATCACGGCGGGGTGCGCATCAAAATCCGGCACCGCCCGTACATATCCGCGCACATGCAACAGTGCAGTGACGGCCTCCAGGCCGACGGCGGCGTCGAGGGCGGCCACCAGATTGAGCGCCGCAAACCGAGCCTGGGTCTGCGCCTGGTCGACGGTCACGTCGTCACCCACAACACCCACCGCACCCGGATCCTCCGGGCGGCGTGCGGTTGTCCCGGATATCCAGAGCTGGTCCCCGGACCGCCGGCTCGGGAAATAGGCGCCTTTGGGTGCCGCCGGAGCGGGGACCTCAAACCCTAAGGCCGCCAAACGATCCCGTGGTGTCACGAGTCCGCTTCAGATTCCTCGCGACCGAAGACGATGTGCAGATGATCGATCGCATGCATACGGTGTTCGTGGTTGAGCGCCAACACCCGATCGACGTCGCGCGCCGCCATCGCGTCGACCAGCAGAACGTGCTCGCCGTTGACCTTCTGGAGATCCATCAAATGGGCGTAGAGCGGACGGTACGCGTCGGCGGTGTTCCATAGCTGGTTGACAATTCGCTTGGTGCGCGCCATCCGGCTCGCCTCGAACGACAGGAAGTGGAACTCACGGTTGGCCAGACCGACCGCGATCAGATCGCCCTCTGCGGCGGCACGGTCCATTTCCGCCATCTGTTCGCGCATACGGTCAACGATCTGGTCGGTGACGGCAGGCATGGCGTCACGAATGAGCTCGGCTTCCAGTATGTCGCGCAACCGGAACACCTCTAGCAGCTCGTCGAGCCCGAGCTTGGCCACCCGGTATCCGCTGTGCGGTACGTAGGTGATGTACTCCTCGGCCTCAAGCGTTTTCAGCGCCTCGCGGACCGGGATACGCGACATGCCGAAGTGTTCGGCCAGAGTCTCCTGCACGATCCAGCTGCCCGGCGCGAGCTTGCCGCTGGTGATGTCACGGCGCAGCGCCTCGGCTACCGCCTGCTGCGCGGTTTTGGGCCTGACGAAGTCTGACTGCGGCCCCTTGCCGTTTCCGGAGGCTGGTTCAGACGCTGTGCGTCGGGTGGCTGTTCGCGGTGGCATCGGATCTCGCTTTCGCTGATATTGGATACTCTATGCGATCACCTGGTCGCTGCGCCATCTCCTGGCGCGCGTTTTGGGCCGACTGCCAGGCCTGCAGCGTGGAGTCATTCATCTACGGACCCAACACCGTCCCGGCGTACTCGACGACCCGCCCGGCGTCGGCCAGGGACGGATCCTGCTCGGGATCGTAGATCGCGATGCTGCAACCGACGCATCGCGCGGCGGCGTCGCGCATGCTCAGCACCAGGTCGGTGAGTTGATTCCAGGTGAGGCCGCCCGGTTCGTCGGGCACGTCGGGCAATCCCTGCGCGGCGAACTCCACCGGGTCCAACACGTCGAGGTCGATGTGCAGCCACCAACCGCGCGCCCGACGCGTGAGGTTCTGCATGGCCCGACGACCGCCCGTCGAACGGCACCCCCATGAGCTCGATCGGATTCATCGGGTACCTCAGATCAATTCGATCGCTTCGGCGATTGACGGCAGCACCCGGCTGGGCCGGAACGGGTAACGCTCGATGTCCTCGACGGACGTGGACCCGGTGAGTACCAGGATGGTGTCGAGGCCCGCCTCGATCCCGGCCACCACATCGGTGTCCATTCGATCCCCCACCATGACGGTGTTCTCCGAATGGGCCTCGATGCGGTTGAGCGCGCTGCGGAACATCATCGGGTTGGGCTTGCCCACGAAGTAGGGGTCCCGACCGGTCGCCCTGGTGATCATCGCGGCCACCGACCCGGTCGCGGGCAAGGGTCCCTCGGCCGACGGGCCCGTGACGTCGGGGTTGGTGGCGATGAACCGGGCTCCCCCGAGGATCAGCCGGACTGCCTTGGTGATCGCCTCGAACGAATACGTACGGGTTTCACCGAGGACGACGAAATCAGGCTCGATGTCGGTCAGGGTGTAGCCGACTTCATGCAGCGCGGTGGTCAGCCCGGCCTCACCGATCACATATGCCGAGCCGCGGGGCAGCTGACCATCCAGGAACGCTGCCGTCGCGAGCGCGGAAGTCCAGATCGACGCTTCGGGCACGGTCAGCCCGGAACGTGTCAGCCGGGCGGCCAGATCACGCGGTGTGAAGATCGAGTTGTTGGTGAGAACCAGGAAGGGCCGTTCCTTGTCGGCCAGCGTCTGCAGGAATTCGCCGGCACCAGGCAGCGCGTGTTCCTCGCGCACCAGGACGCCGTCCATGTCGGTAAGCCAGCACTGGGCATGTGAACGCACCGGTTCAGTGTCTCAAGCCGGGCGCGAGTTCAGGGGTTATCCACAGGTGTCGCGATCACAGCTGTCGCCATCGCCCCATCCATCCTTACGATGGGGCGATGGCGATGCTGGAGGACCTCGAAGCACGGGTGGCCGCCCTGGAGGCCTCCCAGGCCGACTACGGCGCGGTGCTTGCGGCGGTCAACGCGTTGGGCGCTAACCAGCGCGAGCATGCGCTTCGCCTTGGCGGCGTGGATGGACGCCTCACCTCGGTCGAGGGCCGGCTCAGCTCAGTGGAAACCGAGTTGGCCGACTTCCGTCAGGAGACGCGCGCTCGCTTCAGCTCGATCGACGAACACCTCTCCGAAATCAAAGACCTCATCATCGACCGGAACAACGGACGCTGAGGCCTTCACCGAAACTGAACTCAGGGACAGATTTTTCGCGATTTTTGTCCCTGAGTGCAGTCTCGGTGAGTCAGCCGCTGAACCTCAGCGCGCGTGCTGATCGGCGACGTCGAGCGCGGAGTCCAGGATCGCCAGACCCTCGCGCACCTCGTCGGCCGATACGTTGCACGGCGGCACGACGTGGATCCGGTTGAAGTTGGCGAATGGCAGCATGCCGGCGGCCTTGCAGGCACCGACCACCGCGTTCATCGCCGGGCTGGAGCCACCGTAGGGCGCCAACGGTTCCCGGGTCTGCTGATCGGCGACCAGCTCCACGGCCCAGAAGACGCCGGCGCCTCGCACCTCACCGACGCTGCGGTGTTTGGCGGCCAACTCCGCCAGGCCGGGGCCGATGACCTCTGCACCGATCCGCGCGGCGTTCTCGACCATGCCTTCGTCCTCCATCGCGTTGATGGTGGCCACGGCGGCAGCGGTCGCCAGCGGATGACCTGAGTAGGTCAGCCCGCCGGGATAGGCGCGATGCGCGAAGGTCTCGTAGATGGCCGGGCTGATGGCCACACCGCCGAGCGGAACGTAACCGGAGTTCACGCCCTTGGCGAACGTCAGGAGGTCCGGCACGACGTCGAAGTGGTTGATCGAGAACCACTTTCCGCTGCGGCCGAAGCCCGCCATCACCTCGTCGGCGATGAACATGATGCCGTAGCGGTCACAGATCTCACGCACCCCGGCGATGTATCCCGGCGGCGGAACCATGATGCCGGCGGTGCCGGGGATGGACTCCAGGATGATCGCCGCGATGGTCGACGGGCCCTCCAGCTGAATCAGCTGGTCGAGGTAGGCCAGCGCCCGCTCGGTCTCCTCGGCCTCGGTGGTGGCGTGGAACTGGGAGCGGTACAGGAACGGTCCGAAGAAGTGGACCACCCCGGCGTTGCCGTGATCATTGGGCCAGCGGCGCGGATCACCGGTCAGGTTGATCGCGGTCTCGGTGCCGCCGTGATAGGCGCGGTACCGCGAGAGCACCTTGTAGCGGCCGGTGTGCAGGCGAGCCATCCGCACCGCATGCTCGACCGCGTCGGCGCCGCCGTTGGTGAAGAAGATCTTGTTCAAGTCACCGGGGGTGCGCTCGGCGATGAGGCGGGCGGCCTCCGAGCGCGCCGCATTGGCATACTGCGGAGCGACCGTGCACAGCTTGGCCGCCTGTTCGGCTATGGCCGCAACAACTTTCGGGTGCTGATGCCCGATGTTGGTGTTGACCAGCTGACAGGAGAAATCCAGCAGCCGGTTGCCGTCACCGTCCCACACATACGAGCCCTCTGCCGCGGTGATGGTCATCGGGGAAATCTCGTCCTGCGCCGACCACGAATGGAACACATGGGCGCGGTCCAATTCGTAAGCGCGGGCGGCCTCAGCGCGGGCGGCGTCGACGGTCAATCCGTTGGGTAGCACGCTCGACTCTTCAATCACAGTCATGGTCGCAGTCTCTCACTTGTTCTCGGGGAAGCCGAGGTTGATGCCGCCGTGGCTCGGATCCAGCCAGCGGCTCGTGATGGCCTTGGCGCGGGTGAAGAAGTTGACTCCCTCGGTGCCGTGGGCGTGGCTGTCGCCGAACAGCGAGGCTTTCCAGCCGCCAAAGCTGTAGTAGGCCATGGGAACCGGGATCGGCACGTTGATGCCGACCATGCCGACCTCGACCTCGTTCTGGAACCGACGCGCCGCACCACCGTCGTTGGTGAAGATCGCGGTGCCGTTGCCGTACGGGTTGTTGTTGATGAGTTCCAGTGCCTCGTCGTAGGTTTCGACACGGATCACGGAGAGCACCGGGCCGAAGATCTCGTCGGTGTAGACGCTCATCTCGGGAGTGACGTTGTCCAGCAGGGTCGGGCCGAGCCAGAATCCACCCGAATCGCGTTGGCCCGCCCCGTCCAGGACGGTCCGGCCATCCACCACAACCTTTGCGCCGTCGGCCTCGCCGGCGTCGATGTAGGAGGCCACCTTGTCGCGGTGCGCCTTGGTGACCAACGGGCCCATGTCGGAATCCTTGGTGCCGTCACCGGTCTTGAGTGTGGCGGTCCGCTCGGCGATCTTGGCGACGAGGTCGTCGGCGATGGGACCCACCGCGACAGCAGCCGAGATGGCCATGCAGCGCTCGCCTGCCGAACCGAAGCCCGCATTGACCATCGCATCGGCGGCCAGATCGAGATCGGCGTCGGGCAGGATCACCGCGTGGTTCTTGGCCCCGCCCAGTGCCTGCACGCGCTTGCCTGCGGCGGTACCGGTGGCATATACGTACTGCGCGATCGGGGTTGAGCCGACGAAGGAGACGCCCTTGATCTTCGGGTTGGTCAGCAGCTCGTCCACGGCCGTCTTATCGCCCTGCAGGACGTTGAACACGCCGGCAGGCAGGCCGGCCTCGGCCCACAGTTCGGCCATCCAGATCGCCGCGGACGGATCCTTCTCCGACGGCTTGAGGACCACCGTGTTGCCCGCGGCGATGGCGATCGGGAAGAACCACATCGGCACCATGGCCGGGAAGTTGAACGGCGAGATCACGGCGACCGGGCCCAGCGGCTGCCGGATCGAGTACACGTCGACCTTGGTCGAGGCGTTCTCGGTGTAGCCGCCCTTGAGCAGATGCGGTATACCACAAGCGAATTCGACAACCTCGAGCCCGCGCGACACCTCACCGAGGGCATCGGAGAGCACCTTGCCGTGCTCGGAGGTAATAATCTCGGCGAGTTCGCCCTTCCGATTGTTGAGCAACTCACGAAACGCGAACAGCACCTGGGCGCGCTTGGCCAACGAGGTATCCCGCCACGCCGGGAACGCCGCCACCGCGGCATCGATCACCGCTTGGGCGTCGGAGACACTGGCCAGCCGCAGCTCACCGGTCACCGCGCCCGTCGCCGGGTTGGTCACCTGGGCCGTTTCGGTCGAGGTGCCGGCAAACGACTTGCCGTCGCGCCAGTGCTGGATGACGTTGCTCATGTGCGGGGACCTCCGTGTGCTGGATGACTGATGGCTACAACCTTGGGCCACAACCGGCCCGGCATTGGCCGTCATCTTGTAATGGGTGACACCACGTTTATTACACTCTGTAAATGATCCCGACCGTCCGCGATGTGATCGCCCTGCCGGTCGTGCAGGCGGGCGGCCCCGAAGTCGTCAGCGCCGAACACCTGGACCGTCCGGTGCGCTGGGTGCACGTCAGCGATATGCCCGACCTCTCCGGCCTGCTGCAGGGTGGCGAACTCGTGCTCACCACCGGCGCCGCACTGCGCGACGCGCCGCAGGACTACCTGGAGCGGATGCGTCGTGCCGGAGCCGTGGGCGTCGTAGTGGAACTGGGCACCCGCATCGAATCCCTCTCGGACACCGTCGGCCGCATCGCCGCGGCCCTTGGCCTGTCCCTGGTGCTGCTGCACCGCCAGATCAAATTCGTCGAGGTCACCGAGGCGGTGCACCGGCTGATCGTCGCCGACCAGTACGAGGAACTGGCGTTCGCCCACCGCACCCACCAGACATTCACCGAATTGAGCATGAAACGCGCATCGCTCGCCGATATCGTCCGCGCCGCGGCCGATATGACCAACGAGTCGGTCGTGTTGGAAGACCTGTCCCACCAGGTTTTGGCCATCTCGCCGCGCCGCGAACCAGCCACGGCGGTACTCACCGACTGGCAGCGACGGTCTCGGGCCATGGCCGAACCATGGGCCACCACGGCCGTCGGCCCGCGTGCCGAAGAGTGGGGACGGCTCATCATTCCGCACGCCCCGACCGCACCCGCCAGAGCGAAGATGGTGCTGGAGCGAGCGGCCCAAGCGTTGGCGCTGCACCGGATGGCCGAGCGGGGCCGTTCCGGCCTGGAGCACCAAGCCCAAAGCGGGTTGATCGACGACGTGCTGAGCGGCCGTATCGGCGACGACCAGGAGGCCGACGCGCGCGCCGTCGCGCTCGGGCTGCGCTCCGGCGGGCCCTACCTGCCGGTCACGGTGCGGGTGAGCGCACCGGCCGACCGGCTCGACCCGGTGGCCGTGCAGCGCCGCAACATTCGCATTCTCGACGCGGTCACCCACAGCGTTAAATCACAGGGCCACAGCGCAATATGCTCGACGCGCCGTGACGGGGAGGTGGGCCTGGTCCTCGCCCTCACCGCCCGACGGGGAATGACCGACGACGCCGCACTCACCCGCCTCGCCGAGGGCCTACGCGAGACGATCGGTCGCGGGGGTGAAGGCGACCGGGTGACCGCCAAGACCGTCGTCGCCATCGGCAGCAGCACCGGCGGATTCGCCGACGCCGTGCACGGCCTGCGGGAGGCCTCCCATGTCGCGGAGGTGGCGTTGTCGATGTCGGGCGACGCGCGCCCGTTCGTGCGCGCCTCCGACGTGCGGCTGCGAGGGTTGATCACCCTCCTGCAGGACGACCCGCGGGTACAGAAGTTCGCCGAGACCGAACTGCGGGCACTGCTCATTCACGACGCCGATCACGGCGAGAACGACATGGCCGTGCTGCGCGGATACCTGGAGCTCGCAGGCAACAAGTCGGCAGTGGCCAAAAGGTTGCACCTGAGCAGACCCGCGCTCTACAGCAGGTTGGCCTCGATCCAGCGGCGACTCGGGGTCGACCTCGACGACGGCGAATCGATGACGTCGCTACATGTTGCGTTGCTCATCCTCGACGCCCGGCACACCGCGGCGGGTTAGGGTCGGCCGAGCGGTTATGCCGACCGGAAGGACCGATATGACAGACGATTCCGCCTTCGCGCGGGCAACTGTGCACACCGACCGGCCTGACCGCTACGGCAAACAACTCGTATCGCACCTCGGCCGGCGCAACGGCGGTGAATGGTCGCCCGAGGAGCGCGCCGGCTGGATCGACCTGGGCAGCGGCCGCGCGACGGTGACTGCGGGCGACGGTGAACTCGATCTGGTCGTGTCCGGACCAGCCGACGAACTGCCACGGCTGCAGGACGTCGTGGGCAGCCACCTGGTGCGGTTCGGCGAGCGTGACGAGCTCACCGTGTCGTGGAGCGCCGCGGGCTGACGTCGGCATCCACGCCGACGTGTTCCCCGCTGGGCTGACACCGGGCAATACTGATGCGATGGCAGATCGCAACGTCCTGGGCGGGCCGCTCGAGGAGTGCGGCACCGACCCGCTCACCGGCTTCTACCGCGACGGCTGCTGCTCGACGGGAGATGCGGATCTGGGCCGGCACACCATCTGTGCCGTCGTGACCAGCGAATTCCTCGCGCACCAACGATCGATCGGCAACGACCTGTCCACACCGGCACCCCAGTTCCGATTCCCCGGCCTGGTCGCCGGCGACCGCTGGTGCGTCACCGCGGCGAACTGGCTGCGGGCCCACCAGGACGGGTACGCCGCCCCGGTAGTGCTGGCCGCCACCCACGAGCGAACGCTGGATACGGTGCCGCTCGACGTGCTTCAGAGGTACGCCGTCGACGTTCCCGACGACCTGACCGACATCTGAGCGCGGTCACCGCGGGTATGCGTCATGCCAGTTCCACCACTCGTACGGCGCGGTCTGCGGATAGCCCGGCGGCGAATCCTCCCAATTCTCCTGACGTCCGAGGGCCGTGATGTCGAGGTAGCTCCACGTGCTGCCCATCGCCTCGTCGCCGCGGTTGTTGACGAAGTAGGTGCGGAAAATCCGGTCACCTTCCCGGATGAACGCGTTCGTGCCGTGCCATTCGTCGACATCGAAATCGGCGTCGAAACTGTCGGTGATCGTGTACCACGGCATCGCCCAGCCCATCCGCTCCTTCAGCCGCTCGATCGCTGATTGCGGTGCGCGGGAAGCGAATACCAAGGTGGTATCGCGAGCATTGAGATGCGCCAGGTGAGCGACCTGATCGGCCAGCATCGAGCACCCCGGGCAGGCATGGTCGGGCCAGCCGTGCACACCGGGCTCGAAGAACGCCCGGTAGACGATCAGCTGCCGGCGGCCGTGGAACAGGTCCGGCAAGCTCGCCCGCCCATCGGGTCCGTCGAACTCGTAGGCCGTCTCGATCTCCAGCCACGGCATGCGTCGGCGCGCCGCGACCAACTCGTCGCGCGCCCGGGTCAACTGCTTCTCCTTGACCAACAGCTCCTGATGCGCCTTCTCCCACTCCGCGTGGGACACGATCGGAGGGGTTTTCATAGCCGTCCCACCCTTTCCGTTCTGCTCTTCTCGGTATGCAGACACCGCACGCTCCACAAACTCATCGGTGTGAGTCGGTCCGGATTCTCCGTAGGCTCGGGAGAGTGAGTGTGACACCGGATACCACCGTCGTCCTGGACAACCGCTTTGCCCGCGAACTGCCGGAAATGGCGATCCCATGGCGGGCTGAGGCTGCTCCGGATCCGCGCATACTCGTGCTCAACGAACCGCTGGCCACCGAACTGGGACTCGACCCGGCGCGGCTGCGCGGGCCCGAAGGACTCGGCCTGCTGCTCGGTACCGTCGTTCCCAGCGGTGCCGCCCCTGTCGCGCAGGCCTACTCGGGAGATCAGTTCGGCGGGTTCGTCCCGCGCCTCGGTGATGGTCGGGCGCTCTTGCTGGGTGAATTGACCGACGCCGACGGCCGCGTTCGCGATCTGCATCTCAAAGGATCGGGAGCCACACCGTTCGCACGCGGGGGCGACGGGTTGGCCGTCGTCGGCCCGATGCTGCGCGAGTACATCGTCAGCGAGGCGATGCACGCGATGGGCATCCCGACGACTCGTTCTCTGGCGGTCACGGCGACCGGACGCGACGTCTGGCGCGAGACTCGGTTACCCGGAGCGGTGCTGGCCCGGATCGCGAGCAGCCACCTGCGGGTGGGCAGTTTCCAGTATGCAATCCAATACTGCAGGGCGGCAGGCGATCTCGACTTGCTACGCAGGCTTGCCGACCATGCGATCGCCCGCCACCACCCCGGCGCCGCGGATGCCGCGAATCGTTACCTCGCGTTGTTCGACGCGGTGCTCTCCGCCCAGGCGTCGCTGCTGGCCCGGTGGCTGCTCGTCGGGTTCGTGCACGGCGTGATGAACACCGACAACATGACGATCTCCGGCGAGACGATCGACTACGGACCATGCGCATTCATGGAGGCATTCGACCCGGCAACGGTTTTCAGCTCGATCGACACCGGCGGGCGCTACGCCTACGGCAACCAACCCGCGGTGGCCGAATGGAATCTCGCCCGATTCGCCGAGACGCTCCTGCCCCTGATCGCCGAGGACACCGAAGAAGCGGTGGCGCTGGCGACCGAGTCGCTCACTGGATTCCGTACGCAGTTCGACGCCGCGTGGTCGACCGGGATGCGGTCCAAGCTGGGGCTGCCCGGAACCGTTGATGACGAGGTGGCCCGGGCCTTGACCGATGACATGCTTGTGTTGCTGCAGCAGAACGGAATCGATTACACGTCGTTCTTCCGTGCGCTCGGCACTGCCGCGGGTGGCGAGACCGACCAGGCTCGGCAACCCGCGGCATTCGACGAATGGCTGGCGCGGTGGAGCGCACTTGGTCCCGACGCGGAGACGATGGTCCGCGTCAACCCGGTGTACATCCCGCGCAATCACCTGGTGGAGGAAGCGCTGAGCGCGGCGACAGCGGGCGATCTCGAACCGTTCAACCGACTCATGGAAGCCCTCGCCGCACCCTACGACGAACGTCCTGGCCTGGACCGATATGCCGCCCCCGCACCGGCGGAGTTCGGCGCCTACCGCACCTTCTGCGGGACCTGAGCCGCTACATTCGATGAGGTGACGACGATCTCCCTCGCGACTCCGGCCGGTCCGATCGATGCGCTACTCGGTACTCCTGACGGCGCTGGACCATGGCCCGGTGTCGTGGTCATCCACGACGCGATCGGGTACGGCCCCGACAACGAGGCGATCTCCGAGCGGATCGCTGCCGCCGGCTATCTGGCGATCACCCCGGACCTGTATGCACGCGGCGGCCGGGCCCGGTGCATCACCAGGGTGTTCCGCGAACTACTGACCCAGCGTGGCCGGGCGCTCGACGACATCCTGGCCGCGCGCGAACACCTGCAGTCTCTGCCGCAATGCACCGGAAGGGTCGGCGTCGTCGGCTTCTGCATGGGCGGGCAGTTCGCACTCATCTTGGGGCCCAAGGGTTTCGCGGCGTCGGCGCCGTTCTACGGGACGCCACTCCCCCGTCATCTCGACGAGACGCTTGATACGTCCTGCCCAATCGTCGCGAGCTTCGGCCGCCGCGACCCCATGGGCATCGGCGCACCCGCCAAGTTGCGCAAAATCGTCCAGGCCAAGAGCATTCCGGCCGACATGAAGGTCTATCCCGACGCCGGACACAGCTTCGCCAATCAACTACCCGGCCAGCCGCTGCTGAGAGCCACCGGTTTCGGCTACAACGAGGCCGCCACCACCGACGCCTGGTCGCGGGTATTCGCATTCTTCGGCGAACATCTGCACGCTAAAGCCAACTGAGCGCCGCCACCACAAGTGCCTGCGTGCCGGTGTCCAGCGTCGGCTGAATCACCGGCGAGAATCCCGGCGAGTGATTCACCGGGATATCGGCGGCCACGCGACCCGCGTCGGCCGCCGCCCGGTAAACCTGTTCATCGATCCCACCGAATCCCCAGTACGTATACGGCACACCGAATGCCGCCGGAATGTCGCTGAAATCCTCACTGGCAGCTCCCCGCCCCATCGTCGACACCCGCGGACCGAAGAACTCGACGAATGCCGACTGCACCCGCTCGGTCACCTCTTGATCGTTGACCGTCAACGGAAAGCTATCGTACAACGCGAATTCGGGCTCCTTCGGCGAGTCCGAGGC
Organism: Mycolicibacterium sp. XJ870; assembly: GCF_053483975.1. Classification (NCBI taxonomy): domain Bacteria; kingdom Bacillati; phylum Actinomycetota; class Actinomycetes; order Mycobacteriales; family Mycobacteriaceae; genus Mycobacterium; species Mycolicibacterium sp. XJ870. The sequence continues at coordinate 1,364,099 of NZ_JBEFTI010000001.1, read as the reverse complement.
CTGGCATTCGGCAACCACGACGCGCCGGATCGCGTCGAGCACGGCGGCCCGCACCGACGTGTCGAACGTGCGCAGATTGAGTTCGAGAACCGCGTGATCACCGATGACGTTGCTTTTCGTGCCGGAGTGGATACTCCCGACCGTCAACACCACGGTGTCCGTCGGGCTGACCTCGCGTGACACGATCGTCTGCAACCGGATGACGATCATGGCTGCGAGCACCACGGGATCGACGGTGGCCTGCGGCATCGAACCGTGACCGCCGCGGCCGTACACGGTGATGCGCATGCTGTCGGCCGCCGAGAGGCACGGTCCGCTCTGGACACCGACGGTTCCGGCGGGTGTCGGCATCACATGCTGGGCAAGCGCGACGTCGATCGGACCGATCAGGTCGGTGAGCCCGTCCTCGACCATCCCGCGGGCGCCGTCGCCCACTTCCTCGGCCGGCTGGAACAGAGCGATCACAGTCCCGCGCCAGTGTTGCGTTGCGCGGGCGAGCAATTCGGCCGCCCCCAACAGACACGTCACATGTACGTCATGGCCGCACGCGTGCATCACCCCGGTTTGGGTGCTTGCGTAGGGCAGGCCCGTCGTCTCACTTACCGGCAATGCGTCCATATCGGCACGCAACAACACGGTCGGCCCGTCACCGTTGCGCAGGATGCCGACTACACCGGTGCCGCCGATTCCGTCGTGTACTTCCAGGCCGGCCTCGGTCAGCCGAGACGCGATCAGGCCCGCGGTGCGATGCTCCTGATGCGAAAGCTCCGGATGCTCGTGCAGATCCCGGTAGAGCGGTTCCTGCCAGGCGCGCACCTCGGGCAAGCCCGCCAACACCGCGTCGACCCGGTCGCTCATGTCGGCCGCCTACTCCGGCAGCCGCAACTCGGGCTTCTCGACCTCTTCGATGTTCACGTCCTTGAACGTGATGACACGCACCTGCTTGACGAAGCGGGCCGGCCGATACATGTCCCACACCCAGGCGTCGGCCAACCGCAGCTCGAAATACACCTCACCCTCGGAGTTGCGCGGAATGAGTTCCACACTGTTCGCGAGGTAAAACCGGCGCTCGGTCTCCACGACGTAGCTGAACTGACCGACGATGTCCTTGTATTCGCGGTACAGCGAGAGCTCCATCTCGGTTTCATACTTCTCGAGATCCTCGGCGCTCATCTGCTCTGCTTCCTCATCACATTGTCTGCTCTTCGCACAACCAGTCAGTCTCCATCTTTGCGTACGGCCCATCGCGATGCCGTAGGAGTGCCGTAACCGACCGCACATCATCCGTCTCTGCGGCTCGCCGCACATCACCCGTCTCTGCGGCTCGCCGCACGTTCACATACGAGTAGCGATGCTGCGCACACGGACCCAACTCCGCCAACGCGGCGGTATGCCCCGGCGTGCTGTAGCCCTTGTGCTCGGCGAACCCATAGCCGGGATGCTCCTTCTCCATCTTGACCATCAGCCGGTCCCGACTGACCTTCGCCAACACGCTCGCCGCAGCGATGCACGCCGCGGCCGCATCGCCCCCGATCACCGGCAATGACGGTGCGGCCAGTCCCGGGACCCGGAATCCGTCGCACAGGACATAGCCGGGCCGCACCGACAACCCCGCCACCGCGCGGCGCATCCCCTCGATATTGGCGACGTGCACACCGCGGCGGTCTACCTCAGTCGACGGGATGAACACCACGTGATAGGCGACCGCGTAGCGACGGATCAGCGGGAACAGGCGTTCCCGCTCCTTCTCGCCCAGCTTCTTGGAATCGTCGAGCGCCGCCAGGCTCTCCAATCGATTCGGACCCAGCACGCAGGCTGCGACCACCAGCGGCCCGGCGCACGCACCCCGGCCAACCTCGTCGACACCCGCCACCGGTCCGAGACCGTTGCGATAGAGCGCAGACTCCAGGGTTCGCAGACCGGACGACTTCCGGATCACCGTTCGAGGCGGCCACGACATCCTCAGCTCGGAGGGCACGGGGGCTACTCCTAGGAGTTGGTCTGCGGATTCACGCTGCTGATACCACCCCATCGGGATGGTGGCCATGCGATGAATCGTGCCTTACCGATCACATTCTCCACCGGAACCGTGCCGGCCGTCGGGTCCCCCGTGCACAACAGACCCTTTTGTGCATCGGCGGGCAGATTGCTGCAGTGCACCCGGGAATCGGCCGAGTGGGTCCGGTTGTCCCCCATCACCCACACCCGGTCAGGCGGCACGGTGACTGGACCGAACTCATTGCCCAGGCACGGGTAGATCGCCGGATCGGCCATCATCGTGGTCGGATCCAGATATGGCTCGTTGAGGGGCTTACCGTTGACCGTGAGACCGGTGGCGGCGCGGCACTCAACAGTTTGTCCGCCTACCGCGATGATGCGTTTGACGAGGTCATTCTCGTCGGGCGGGACGAAGCCCACGAATGACAGCGCATTCTGCACCCACCGGATCGCGGTGTTGTCCGAGCGAATGGACTCATACCCGATGTTCCACGACGGCGGGCCCTTGAACACCACCACATCGCCGGGCTCCGGTTCGGAAAACCGGTAGGTGAGCTTGTCGACCATGATGCGATCGCCCACACAGCCGTTGCAGCCGTGCAGCGTCGGCTCCATGGATTCCGACGGAATCAGGTAGGGCCGCGCGACGAACGTCAACATCACGTAATACAGGACGACCGCAATGGTCACCAGGATTACGCCCTCGCGCAGTGCGGAGTGCTTACGCTTCGGGGGCTCGTCTTGTTCGTTGTCCGCCTGCGACGGCGGCTCGGTGTTGAGTGTGTCCTCCGACGACGCGTCGGCAGAGTCGGCGGATCCGGTCACGGGATCCACAGTAGCGAGCGTCGCGAACAGACTTGGGACGACGGCTGCACCATGCGCGGCGAAGCGCTCAGCGCTTTTCCTTGATCTTCGCCTTCTTGCCACGCAGTTCGCGCAGGTAGTAGAGCTTGGCGCGACGCACGTCACCACGGGTGACGACGTCGAGGTGATCGATGTTGGGCGAGTGCACCGGGAAGGTTCGCTCGACGCCCACGCCGTAGCTCTCCTTACGGACCGTGAAGGTCTCCCGGATGCCGCCACCCTGGCGACGGATCACGACGCCCTTGAAGACCTGGATGCGCTCCTTGGAGCCCTCGATCACCTTCACGTGCACGTTGACGGTGTCGCCGGGGCTGAAGGTCGGGATGTCGTCGCGCAGCGACGTCTGATCGACGAAGTCCAGCGTGTTCATCGGTGACACTTCCTTGTTGTTCGCGGCTCCGAACGGGTTGCACACAGGTGCGCAGCCGGAGCAATCTTTTCGGGTGTATCGGGTGCATCTCGCAGCGGGCGGGAGTTACCCGGCCCGGTCCTGCAACAGACAACTGCTCAATTGTGCCAGACGGGCCCCCATCCAGTGAAATCCGGCGACATTCGCGACGAGAGCGGCGCCTCCGATCACCCGAATTGCAGCGCGCGGCTAGCGGTGCCGACCGGACCGGTAACAGTTAGGCTGCACCTACCGGATGGGCGCTCATGTGCACATCGGGATTTCGTGACGGTTCGAGGAGGGCAATGCAACGGCGGCCGTCGAAGTTTATGTCGGCGACCGCAGCCAGTGTGATCGCAATGTTGGTCGCGACCGGCTGCGAGGCCCCCGTGTACGGCACATCCCCCGCTGCGCCCGACGCCCCGCAGCTCACCGTGGTCGCGCCGCAGGGCAGCATGGCCCCATTGCCCGAGGCCGCACCCGACGAGCCGGCCGCGACCTTCGACGGACTGCAGGAGCGGGCCACGCAGGCCACCGCGACCGCCGCCGACGCCGGAGCCGACATCACCGTGCTTGTGCTCGACCGCAACACCGGCCAACAGGTCTCCAACGGCAACGGGACAACCATCGCGATCGCCTCGGTGGTGAAGTTGTTCATCGCCGACGACCTGCTACTGCAGGAGGCCAAGGGCGAGACCGTCCTCAGCCCCGATGACCGCAAGTCGCTCGACGTGATGCTGCGGTCCTCCGACGACAGCGCGGCCGAAGTTTTCTGGAACCGCAGCGGCGGTACCTCCATCGTCACTCGCGTGGCAGCACGCTACGGCCTGGGCTCGACGCGGCCGCCGAACAACGGCAGGTGGTGGAACACCATCAGCACGGCGGCCGATCTCGTGCGCTACTACGACATGCTGATGAACGGCAGCGGTGGGCTTCCGCCAGAACAGGCCAACGTCATCTTGTCCAACCTCTCGCAATCCACCCCGGTAGCGATCGACGGAACCCAGCCGGGTGGCATTTACCCGCAACGGTTCGGCATCCCCGACGGTTTGTACGCCGAACCCGTCGCGGTCAAGCAGGGCTGGATGTGCTGCATCGGCTCGGACTGGATGCACCTGTCGACTGGGGTGATCGGCCCCGATCGTCGCTTCGTCATGGTGATCGGTTCGCTTCAGCCCACCAATTCCGACACGGCACGCACAACCATCACCGAGGCCGTCAAAACGATGTTCCCCGGCGGCCGGATCTAACTCACTTCCCTTCCGCGAGCAGACAGAGAATCGCGTTACCCGGCGCCCATTTGTGCGACTCTGCGTCTGCTCGGCGGAGTCAGTCCAGCAGATCGGGGCGACGTTCCCGGGTGCGCTGCAGGGACTGCTCGTGACGCCACGCCTGGACCTTCGCGTGGTTGCCCGACAACAGCACCTCGGGCACATCGAGCCCGCGCCAACTCGGCGGACGCGTGTAACTCGGCCCTTCCAGCAGGCCGTCGGAATGTGAATCCTGTTGATGCGACTCGGGATTGCCGAGCACTTCAGGCATCAGCCGGACCACGGCCTCGATCATCACCAGTGCCGCCGACTCACCTCCGGTGAGCACGTAGTCGCCGATCGACACTTCTTCCACCCGCATCCGCCGCGCCGCATCGTCGACGACCCGCTGGTCGATGCCTTCGTAACGCCCGCACGCGAACACCAGGTGCCGCTCAGTGCTCCAGCGTTGGGCAACGGCCTGGGTGAACGGCCGGCCGGCGGGCGTGGGAACTACCAGAAGTGTTTCGTCGGAACATAGTTCGTCAAGTGCCGCGCCCCACACCGGTGCCTTCATCACCATGCCGGGGCCGCCCCCGTAGGGGGAATCGTCGACAGAGCGGTGCACATCGTGGGTCCACGAACGCAGGTCGTGCACCTCCAGCGCGACGATTCCGGCGTCAATGGCCTTGCCGGGCAACGACTGCCGAATGGGATCCAGATAGGCGGGGAAGATCGTGACGACGTCAATGCGCACGGTGTCGCGCCCTCAGCTCAGGTCCAGCAGACCGTCGGGTGGATCGATGACGATCCCGGTGTCCCGGGACACCGATGTGACGATCGCGCTGACGAACGGCACCAGTACCTCACGACCGTCATCGTCGGCCTTCACCGCAAGCAGTTCACCGGCCGGGGTGTGAAGCACCTCGGTGACCGCGCCGACGGGCGTGCCATCGACGGTCGCCACGCGCAGGCCTTCGAGCTCATGGTCGTAGAACTCGTCGGGATCTTCGATCGCGGGAAGCTCTGCGGTATCCACCAGGAACAGCGTGCCGCGCAGCTCGTCGGCGGCGTTGCGGTCGGCGACACCGGCCAGCCGGATCAGCAGCCGACCGCTGTGTTCACGGACGGATTCGACGGTGAACGACCGCTCGCCGCCGCCCTTGGAGCGGCCGCGCAGCGTGCTACCCGCCGCGAACCGGGCGTCCGGATCGTCAGTGCGGACGTCGACGGCGATCTCACCGGTGACCCCGTGAGCTTTGACGACCCGCCCGACTACCAGGTCCATGGTCGCTATTGGTCGGTGTCCACCACGTCGACGCGGATGCCGCGCCCACCGATGCCCGCGACCAGGGTGCGCAGCGCGGTGGCGGTGCGGCCACCGCGGCCGATGACCTTACCGAGGTCGTCGGGGTGCACATGCACCTCGACGGTCCGTCCCCGGCGGTTGGTGACCAAGTCGACGCGCACGTCGTCAGGGTTGTCCACGATGCCGCGGACCAGGTGCTCGACGGCGTCGACCACGACAGAACTCACTGCGGTGCTCAGCTCTCGCTTGCCGCGTCGGCTGCGGTCTCGCCGCTGGCCGGGGTCTCGGCAGGAGCCTCAGCAGCGGCCTCGTCCTTGGCCGCATCTTTCTTGGCCGGCGCCTTCTTCTTCTTGGGCGTGGTGGCCTCGGCGGTCGCGCCGCTCTCAGCCTCGGCGAGCGCGGCGTTGAACAGGTCCAGCTTGGACGGCTTGGGCTCCTTGACCTTCAGCGTGCCCTCGGCGCCCGGCAGACCCTTGAACTTCTGCCAGTCACCGGTGATCTTCAGCAGAGCCAGCACCGGTTCGGTGGGCTGGGCGCCGACGCCGAGCCAGTACTGGGCGCGCTCCGAATCGATCTGGATCAGGCTCGGCTCTTCCTTGGGGTGGTAGCGGCCGATGACCTCGATGGAGCGGCCGTCGCGGCGGGTGCGCGAGTCGGCGACAGCGATGCGGTACTGGGGATTGCGGATCTTGCCAAGCCGGGTGAGCTTGATTTTGACAGCCATGGTTAAGCAACTTCTCCTGTGATGTCACGCTGCAATTCAGCGATGCGGGCGGACTTGCCCGATCCGGTTTTGCCTCGCGTGTATGACCGACGCGCAGCGCATCGAACGAGTCGCGCGGCGGACAGCCGTTCATTGTGCCAGAGCAGGTGGTGCACCCCAAAATTGCGGGTTCTCAGATCACCCGGTCGAAGCATTTCGTCTCGACGCGCCGGGTCATACGCCAGCCGTCGGCCGTACGCACGAACTCGTCCTCGTACCAGAGTCCGCAGAACAACACCTGCTCCGCGTCGCCGCCGAGCACCATCGGGTTGAAACAGATCGTGCGCGACGAGGCGGTGTCGCCGGTGATCCGCACGTCGAAATTTCCGAGCATGTGGGCGTAGGCCGGGAAATTCGGCAGCACCTCCGAAAGCCACGCCTTGACCTCCGGGTAACGGCCGTCGATGCCACCCATCGCCCGGTAGTCGATGTAGGCGTCGCCGGTGAAGACCGCGTCGAGGTCGTCGAACTGCCGCCGATCGATTGCCGTGGAGTAGTCGACGAGGAGTTGCTGAATCTCCAGTCGGTCCGAAATCTCAGCCAGGCTCAACATGTCTCGATTCAACACGATTAGGCTGGCCCGCCATGGGGAGGTTCGTCTGTGCGCTGGTAGTCGTGTTCGCCGCCTTGACCACTGTCTCGGTTCCCATCGCCAGAGCCGACATAGAAGTGCAGCAGATCGGCTCTGCACCCATCCCGGACGGTCCCGCTCAGGGGTGGGTTGTGGCCGACATGGACACCGGGCAAGTGCTGGCGGCCCGCAACGAGAACACCCGCTATGCACCCGCGAGCACGATCAAGGCGCTGCTGGCCCACGTGGTGCTCGACGAGATACCGCTGGATGCCACGATCGTCGCCGACGAGGCCGATACCCGAGTCGAATGCAACTGCGCCGGTGTCGCACCCGGCCAGACCTATACCGCGCGTCAGCTTCTTGAGGCCGCACTGCTGGCCTCCGGCAACGACGCCGCCAACACGTTGGCGCGGATGCTCGGTGGCACCGAGACAGCGGTGGCCAAGATGAACGCCAAGGCCGCATCGCTGGGCGCCTTGGGCACCAACGTCGTGACGCCGTCCGGACTGGACGCTCCGGGAATGCCGTTCTGGTCCACTCCGCATGACCTGGCGGTGATTTTCCGTGCCGCGATGGCCAATCCGGTCTTCGCCCAGATCACGAGCATGCCTTCGACGGTGTTCCCGTCCAAGACCGGCGACCGCGTGCTGGTCAACCAGGATGAGCTGCTGCACCGCTATCCGGGCGCCATCGGCGGAAAGACGGGCTTCACCGACATCGCCCGCAAGACCTTCGTCGGCGCCGCGCAGCGTGACGGCCGCCGGTTGGTGATCGCGATGATGTACGGGCTGGTCAAAGAAGGCGGGCCGACGTACTGGGACCAGGCCGCCACCCTGCTGGACTGGGGCTTCGCCCAGGAGCGTTCGGCCAGCATCGGGGCACTCTGACGCGTCGAAACCGTACAGACACCTGATCGCGCGCTGAAAGAGTCCTGAGCTCCGTAGCCTCGGCGCTCGTGCGAAGACTGTTCGCGGCGGCCGTGCTCGCCCTCGGCACGATGGTGCCGGCGCCCGCTGTGAGCGCACAGCCCAATGTGGAACCGGCTGGCGCGCAGGCGATCGCCGACGGTCCTGCGAAGGCGTGGTTGGTCGCCGATCTGGACAGCGGCCGAGTGCTGGCCGCCAAGGACCCCACCGGCGCTTATGCCCCCGCGAGCACGATCAAGCCACTGCTCGCCATGGTCGTGCTCGACAACCTCAGGCCCGACAACTTCGCGCGAGCCAACCAGTCCCACACCAAGGTCGAGTGCTCGTGCGTCGGCCTCGCCCAAGGCCGGCCCTACACGACTCGCCAACTGCTCGAGGCGCTGCTCATGGTGTCTGGCAACGACGCCGCGAACATGCTGGCCGACATGCTGGGTGGGCAGCGCGCCACGGTCGCGGCGATGAATCGCAAGGCCGCAGGTGTCGGCGCCCGGAACACGCGCGCTTCCTCCCCCTCGGGTCTCGACGGGCCGGGGTGGGAGTCGGTCACCACACCGCACGACCTGGCCGTCATCTACCGGGCGGCGTTGAAGTATCCGCTGATCGCGCACATCATGCGACAGCCCTCGGCGCAGTTTCCCGGCAAGACCATCACCAACCAGAACGAGCTTCTCACCCGGTATCCCGGCACCATCGCCGGCAAGACCGGGTACACGAACCTCGCCCGGAATACCTACGTCGCTGCCGCCCAGCGCGGTAACCGTCGGTTGGTCGTCGTCCAGATGTACGGAGACGGCGACCTTTACGGTCAGGCGATGAGATTGTTCGACTTCGGCTTCGGTCAGTGACACCGGGGCCCAAAGGGAGGGCCCCGCAACCGGTCACTCCAAAGTAAGGTCACCCTAATTCAGCGCCGGTCGTGCGCGCGATTTGAGGGGAGCCATGTGACCGACCAACGCGAGTTCTCGCTGATCGTCGCCTTCGGCACCGATATGGGCAACGCCGAAGACGCCGCCATGACGTTCGCCGAGGCAGCCTCCGAAGCGCTCGGTATCGACGCCGAAGCGCGCGAACTCAATCAGATCGAAGTGGTGGAGCTGCAGCAGACGACACACTTCATCGTGATCACGTCGACATTCGGCGAGGGTGAGTTCCCCGACAACGCCGCGTTGTTCTGGGAGGCGATCAGCGCCGATACCGACCGGCTCGATCACATGAGCTTCGCGGTGCTCGCGCTCGGCGACAGCTCCTACGAATTGTTCTGCCACGCAGGCAAACTCCTCGACGAGCGGCTCGAGGAGTTGGGCGCCATCCGGTTGCTGGAGCGTGTCGACGTCGACGGCTTCTATGAACAACCCGCCAAGGCGTGGACCACCGACCTGGTCAAGGTTTTGGCGGCCGAGCATGCCGGCCCGGCGACGGCTGCGGCTGCGGTTGTACCCGTCGCCTCCGAACGCAGTGAGCAACCAACCCGAGAGCGCCATCACCCCGTCGAGGCCCGACTGGCCGTCAACCGACTGCTCAACGCACCCGAATCCGACAAGGAGGTGCGCCACTACGAGGTGGACCTCACCGGTTGCGGAATCGCCTATCACGCAGGCGATTCCATCGCGGTGCACGCAACCAACGACCCCGCGCTCGTCCACGCGATCCTCGCCCATTTCGGGGTGGGGCCGGACCACGTGGTGGCCGATCACGACGCACCACTCGGCGTGCTGCTGGCCGAACACCTCGAGATCCGCACACCCTCCCGGGCGCTCCAGACACTGGTGGCCGACCGCACCCGCGATGAGCGGGCCGCCGCCGCGCTCACCGAAGGCGCTACCCAGGGCGGTGCGGCAGCTGGCTCGTGGGCGTACGGCAAGGACGTGCTCGACCTGGTCAGGCTGGCGGAGCTCACTATCGACGAGGTCGTCGACACGTTGCGTCCGTTGCAGTTCCGCGATTACTCGATCGCGTCAAGCCCGGCAGTGCATCCCGACCACGTCCACCTCACGGTCGCGAGCGTGCGCTACGCCCATGGCGAGCGCCGTCACGGTGGCGTGGCCTCGACGTTCCTGGCGGACCGTTGCGAGACGGTGATGGTGCACCTTCGCCCGAACCAGCACTTCCGGCTGCCTGCCGCCGACGTTCCGATCATCATGATCGGCCCGGGCACCGGCATCGCGCCGTTCCGCGCGTTCCTGCAGGAGCGGCAGGCCGGAGGGGCACCGGGACGGTCTTGGCTGTTCTTCGGGGACCGCCGTCGGACCACCGACTTCCTCTACGGCGACGAGCTCGAGGGGTTCGCCGAATCCGGCACGCTGACACGCCTGGACCTGGCCTTCTCGCGTGACCAAGACGCGAAAGTGTATGTGCAGCAGCGGATGTTGGAGAACGCGGACGAGTTCTTCGGCTGGCTGCAGGACGGCGCGCACGTGTACGTGTGCGGTGACGCCGACCGGATGGCCAAAGATGTCGATGCGACGTTGCACGACATCGTCGCCCGCTGCGGCGGGATGGACGCCGACGCCGCGCATGCCTACGTCAACGACCTCATCAAGAATCACCGCTACGTCCGCGACGTGTACTAGAGGTTGCGCGAGCAGACGCAAACTCGCACATTTCGGGCCTGAAATGTGCGAGTTTGTGTCTGCTCGCCGATGATTCAGAACACGCGGCCGCGCAGAATCACCAGGTCCGGGTGGTTCACGCCGACCTCGCGTGGGTCATCGGCGAAGCACAACAGATCGGCCGGCGCTCCGTGTTCCAGCGCGGGCCGCCCCAGCCAGCTGCGGGCATCCCAACTCGCCGCGCCCAACGCAGCCGTCGGGCTCAGGCCCACCCGCTTGAGGGCGTCGATCTCGTCGCCGATCCGGCCGTGGGCGACCATCCCGCCCGCGTCGGTGCCGGCGAAAATCGGCACCCCGGCCTCATATGCGGCTCCGACCCGGCGGTGGCAAGACGCATAGAGGTCCCGCATGTGGGCGGCGTACGTCGGGTATTTGGTGGCCGCCGCGGCGATGCCCGGGAAGTTCTCGATGTTGATCAGCGTCGGCACCAGCGCGGTGCCGTGTTCGACCATCAGCTCGATGGTGTCGTCGGTGAGCCCGGTGCCGTGCTCGATGCAGTCGATGCCGGCATTGATCAGGCCCGGCAAGGCGTCTTCGCCGAAGACGTGCGCAGTCACGCGGGCGCCGTTGGCGTGTGCGGCGTCGATGGCGGCCTTCAGGATGTCGTCGGACCACAACGGTGCGAGATCCCCGATACTGCGGTCGATCCAGTCGCCGACGAGCTTGACCCAGCCGTCACCGAAGCGGGCCTGTTCGGCGACGGCGTCGGGCAGTTGCGACTCGTCCTCGATGTCGATCGGCAGGCCAGGTGTGTAGCGCTTTGGCCGGGCCAGATGCCGGCCCGCACGGATGATCCGTGGCAGGTCCTCACGGGCGTCGAAACTGCGGGTGTCCACCGGCGAGCCCGCGTCGCGCAACAGCAGCGCACCGGCGTCACGTTCGGTCTCGGCCTGTCCGACGGCCTCATCCAGGGTGACGGCCCCACCGGGACCCAGCCCGACGTGACAGTGCGCGTCGACCAGGCCCGGGATGATCCAGCCCCCGTCGAATATCGTCTGCGCATCGCCGGCCGGCTCGGCCGACAGGCTGTCATTGACAATCCACCACTGCACCGGCTCGCCGTCCGGCAACCCCCGGCCACGAACGTGCAGTGTCATCTGCTCTTCGCGCGAGCGCTCATCGCCGCCATCTGCTCTAGTTCTGACCCGGGAACTTCAGCTTCGACAGGTCGAAATCGGCCAGGCCGGGCGGCAATTCGTCGAGCCCCTTCGGCATGTTGGACAGGTCCGGGAAACCGGCAGGCATGCCGGGCGCAGCCAACGGGTTGCGCGCCTTCGGCGGCGTGGGGCCCCGGCCTTTCTTGCCCTTCTGCTTGTTCTTGCCCTTGGCGGCCTTGCGGGTCGCGCTCTTGCGCCCGAGTCCCATGCCCATCTGCCCGGCCATCGACGACATCATCTTGCGAGCCTCGAAGAACCGGTCGACCAGCTGATTGACCTCCGACACGGTGACCCCGGAACCGTTGGCGATCCGCAACCGGCGCGAGGCGTTGATCATCTTCGGGTCGGACCGCTCAGCAGGCGTCATACCGCGGATGATCGCCTGCACGCGGTCCAATTGCTTGTCGTCGACCGCGGCCAGCGCGTCCTTCATCTGGCCGGCGCCTGGCAGCATGCCCAGCAGGTTGCCGATCGGGCCCATCTTGCGGATCGCCAGCATCTGCTCGAGGAAGTCCTCCAGGGTCAGCTCGCCGGAGCCGATCTTGGCCGCGGCCTCCTCGGCCTTCTGCTGATCGAAAACCTGCTCGGCCTGCTCGATCAGGGTGAGCACATCGCCCATGCCCAGGATTCGGCTGGCCATCCGGTCGGGATGGAAGACGTCGAAGTCTTCGAGCTTCTCGCCGGCCGACGCGAACAGGATCGGCACGCCGGTGACCTCGCGGACCGACAGGGCCGCACCGCCGCGGGCGTCACCGTCAAGCTTGGTGAGCACGACGCCGGTGAATCCGACCCCCTCACGGAACGCCTCGGCGGTGGCGACCGCGTCCTGGCCGATCATCGCGTCCAATACGAACAGGGTTTCGTCGGGCTGCACGGCGTCGCGGATCCCCGCGGCCTGCGCCATCAGTACATCGTCGATGCCGAGCCGGCCCGCGGTGTCGACCACCACGACGTCGTAGTGCTTGGCCTTGGCTTCTGCCAGACCGGCGGCGGCGACCGCGACGGGGTCGCCCGGACCGGAACCCTCGGTCTCGGCGGATCCGGGCGCAGTGCCCGGGTGCGGGGCGAAGACCGCGACCCCGGCACGCTCACCGACGATCTGCAGCTGACTGACTGCGCCGGGCCGCTGCAGGTCGCACGCCACGAGGAGAGGGGTGTGCCCTTGTCCCTTAAGCCATTTCGCCAACTTGCCGGCCAGCGTGGTCTTACCGGCACCTTGCAGGCCGGCCAGCATGATCACGGTGGGCGGGGTCTTGGCGTACGCGAGATTGCGGGTCTCACCGCCGAGGATGCCGATCAGCTCGTCGTTGACGATCTTGACCACCTGCTGAGCCGGGTTCAGGGCCGCGGACACCTCAGCGCCCTTGGCCCGATCCTTGATGCGGGCCACGAAGGCACGCACCACCGGCAGCGAGACGTCCGCCTCAAGCAGCGCCAACCGGATCTCACGCGTCGTGGCGTCGATATCGGCATCGGTCAACCGACCCTTGCCACGCAGGCCCTGCAGGGCACCGGTCAACCGGTCAGACAGGCTTTCAAACACGACGTAAGCCTAACGGTCCGCTGATGGTGCGGTGGTCAGCCCGCCTCCTGCCGGGAATTGTCCGGCCATCAGCTGGCCTGCTCCGCGGGTTTGACGGGCGGCGGCGTGGGCAGCACGGCGTACAGATCGCGCCGCAACTCGTCACGCACGTCGCTCTGGCGCGCATCACCGGAGGTCGTGATACAGAACACGTCCACCACCGATGACCCGAGCGTGGTGACCTTGGCCCAAGCGACGTCCACGCCGTCGCGTTCGAACACCGCGGTCAACCGGGCCAGTAGTCCAGCCCGGTCGATGGTGCGGATCTGCACGATCATCTCTCCCGGCGCACTGCCGTCGGACCACAGGATGCGCGGTGGCGCCGGGACGTGGTTGACCGGTACCGCCGCGAGAATCTCCCCGGCTCGGGCGGTCGGGTACTTCGCGGCCTCATCCTCGCGTCGCTCCAGCGTGCTGATCACATCGAGCTCGCCGTCCAGCGCAAGGATGAACTGCTGGCGCAGCAGTTCGGCGGCCGGTGGCGTACCGAAATGGGGGGACACCACGAACGTGTTGATCGCCGACCCCTGGTGGCTGTTCACCGATGCCGAATGCACGCGCAGTGAGTTCAGCGCCAGCACACCGGCGGCTTTGGACAGCAGGCCGCGCCGGTCCTCGGCGATCATCGTGACGTTGTAAATATGCGGGCCGTCGCCCTGGGTCAGCTCGACGTGGACTCCGACCTCGGCGGCCAGCGCGAGGAACCGCGGTTCGATCGGATCGGGCTGGGGCAGCGGCTCCCCTGCCATGACGAGTCGGCAGCGGCGCACCAGGTCGCCGATCAGGGAGGCCTTCCAGTCACCCCATACCCCGGGACCGGTGGCCAGCGAGTCGGCTTCGGCGAGTACGTCGAGCAGCTCCAGCAGCACCATGTCTCCACCGAGCGCATCGGCTACCGCGTCAATGGTCTTGGGGTCCTGCAGATCTCGCCGGGTCGCCGTCTCGGGCAACAACAGGTGGTAGCGCACCATCTTGGACAGCGTGTCGATGTCCGACGGCCACAGGCCGAGCCGGGTGCCGATCTGGTTGGCCAGCTCCGCCCCGATGACGCTGTGATCGCCACCGCGGCCCTTGCCGATGTCATGGCACAGTGACCCCAGCAGAAGCAGGTCGGGCCGCGACACTTTGGTGGTGAAAGCGCTTGCCCGCGAAACTGTTTCGACGAGGTGCCGATCGACTGTCCAGATATGGACGACGTCGCGGGGCGGCAGGTCGCGCACCGCACCCCATTCGGGAAAGAGCCGGCCCCACAGACCGGTACGGTCGAGCGCCTCGATGGTGGCGACCGCGGCCGGGCCGGCCGCCAACAGCACCAGCAGGTCCTTGAGCGCCTGGCGGGGCCACGGGGTCCGCAGTTCCGGCGCGTTCTCGGCCAGGCGGCTCAACGTCGACACGGCCATCGGCAACCCGGTGCTCGCCGAGGCCGCCGCAACCCGCAGGATCAGCCCGGGGTCGCGTTCTGGGCGGGCGTCTCTGGCCAGGATCACCTCACCGGCGAATTCGATGACACCCTCATCCAGTGGCCGGCGCACGGGGCGACGTAGTGCCGCAAACCCGCGGCGCGGCAAGGCATTCGCCGCAGTACGGATGCCCGAGTCGACGTAGTAACTCACCGTGCGGGCCGCGTCGGACAGCATGCGGGCCAGGTCGAACCGGTCTCCGATGCGCAGCGCCGCACCGATCTCGTCGGCATGCTGGGCCAGCAGCAGATCGCGGCCGCGGCCGGAAGCGCGGTGCAATTCGGTGCGCACGTCGAGCAGCGCGAGGTGTGCGCCCCCCAGCGTGCCGGTGGGCGACGCCAGCGCCCGGCTCGGATAGACGTCGGCGAGTTGGGCGATCGCCAGTGCGTTGAGAAGTTGAACATCGCGCAGGCCACCGCGGCCGGATTTCAGGTCAGGCTCCGCCCGATGCGCGATCTGACCGCTGCGCTGCCAGCGTGCCTGTGCATGTTCGACGAGTTCGTCGAACCGAGAAGCGATCCCGATGCGCCACTGCCGGCGCGCACCACCGACCAGAAGCGCCGACAGATCGGCATCCCCGGCGATATGCCGCACCTCGAGCATCGCCAGACCCACCGCGACGTCGTCGCCGGCCACCTGAAGTGCCTCGGGCACGGTTCGCACGCTGTGGTCGATGCGGATGTTGGCGTCCCACAACGGGTACCACAGCTTCTCCGCAACCTCGCTGACCACATCGGCAGGCATGTTGTCGTGCAACAGCATCAGATCCAGGTCGGAGTACGGCAGCATCTCGCCGCGCCCCAGCCCCCCGGTGGCGACGATGGCGAAACCGCTGGTGGCCGTCACGCCGATCTCGGTCGCCTTTGTGGTGAGCCAGAATTCGTGCAGATCGAGCAGAGCGTCGCGCAGCGCTGCGGAATCCAGTTGACGAGAACCGCCGGAAAGTAACTGTCGGGTCGCCGCCGTCAGATCGGTCGCGGGCCGCGACGAGCTCACCGGAGCCTCCCGACGGGAGGCTCCGGTGCTCGGTGGGTTCTGCTCTGTCATTTCGACTCCTCCCCCGGCCAATTACCTACAAACGCTCACACGGTGTTCGGCCGGGAGACGACGTCTCGACTGACTGACTTCGACTACAGGGCGTCGGCGCCCCGCTCCCCCGTGCGAACGCGGACGACGGTGTCGACGGGGCTCACCCACACCTTGCCGTCGCCGATCTTGCCGGTGCGTGCGGCCTGCACGATGACATCGACGACCTTGTCCACCGCGGAGTCGTCGACGACGACCTCAACCCGAACCTTGGGCACGAAGTCGACCGAGTACTCAGCGCCGCGGTACACCTCGGTGTGGCCCTTCTGGCGACCGTAACCTTGCACCTCGCTGACGGTCATCCCGAGAATGCCCGTCTGCTCCAGACCGGTCTTGACGTCTTCCAACGTGAACGGCTTGACGATCGCAGTTATGAGCTTCATATTCCTTTATTCCTCCCCGCCGTGACGACCGAGTACCGAGCTGCTGCCGACTGCCGCGAAGTCGTAACCGCTCTCCGCATGTTCGGCTTCATCAGCACCCCTGGCCTCATCTTCGTCGCTAAGCCGCAGGCCAACCGTGTATTTCACGATCAGAGCCAAGATAGCGGTACCGATGGCGCTGTAGAGCAGAACCGCGCCGGCCCCGACGGCCTGTCGCCACAGTTGGTCGACTCCGCCGCCGTAGAACAGGCCGGCGACGCCGGCACCGGTCTCGGGTGCGGCCACGAGACCGATCAGCAGGGTTCCGACCAAACCGCCGACCAGGTGGACACCCACCACGTCGAGCGAGTCATCGTATCCCAGTTTGTATTTCAGCCCGACCGCGAGCGCACACAACACACCGGCACAGATACCGATCACCAGCGCGCCGAGCACATTGACCGAGGAGCACGACGGCGTGATGGCCACCAGGCCGGCCACGATGCCCGACGCCGCGCCCAGCGAGGTGGCCTTGCCGTCCCGGATGCGCTCGGTGAGCAGCCACGCCAGCATTGCCGCTGCGGTGGCGATCGTGGTGGTCACGAATGTCGATCCGGCCAGGCCGCCCGATGCGGTCGCCGAACCGGCGTTGAACCCGTACCAGCCGAACCAGAGGAGGCCTGCGCCCAGCATCACGAACGGCAGATTGTGCGGCCGCATCGGCGATCCCGGCCAGCCGCGACGCTTACCCAAGATGACGGCGAGCACGAGACCGGCGATACCGGCGTTGATGTGCACCGCGGTGCCACCGGCGAAGTCGATGGCTGCCAGCTTGTTGGCGATCCAGCCACCCGTCTCGGCGGTACCGCCGTCGAACGAGAACACCCAGTGCGCCACCGGGAAGTAGACGACGGTGACCCACAGCGCCACGAACAGCAGCCAGCCGCCGAACTTGATGCGATCGGCGACGGCACCCGAGATCAGCGCCACGGTGATGATCGCGAACATCAACTGGAACGCGACGAAGACCGTCGCCGGGAAGGTGAAGACGAGCGGGATGTTGACTGCTTCGGCCGCCTCCACACCGGTGGCCGGATCGGCGATCACCTCGGCCGCGGCATTGCCGCCGATGAGCCCCTTGAGGCCGAAGAACTGCGTCGGATCACCGAACAGGTTCCCCACATCGTTGCCGAACGCCATCGAGTAGCCGTACAGCACCCACAGCACTGTCACGACGCCCATGGCGCTGATGCTCATCATGATCATGTTGAGCACGCTCTTGGCTCGAACCATGCCGCCGTAGAAGAACGCCAGGCCGGGTGTCATCAAGAGCACCAGGGCGGCGCTGATGAGCATCCACGCCGTATCACCGGTGTCCGGGATACCCATCGTCGGGAATTGGTCCACTCGCAGTTTCCTCCTTCACCACGCCACCGCCGCAAGGTTTTACGACCGTTGACCTGGTTCATGACAATGCTGAGTGGATGTTTCGGCTAAGACGCCAATGCGTTTCGCTCGTGTGAACGGATAGCCGGGCTGCGTTTCGCCGGTGTTACACCGCGCGTTTTTGGCGCGCTCGGGTCAGCCGAGCAGTGCGTCGACGAAAGCTCCTGGCTCGAAGGGCGCGAGATCGTCGGGGCCCTCGCCGAGTCCGACGAGCTTGACCGGGACGCCGAGTTCCTGCTGGACGCGGAACACGATGCCGCCTTTGGCGGTGCCGTCGAGCTTGGTCAGCACCACACCGGTGATGTCGACGACTTCAGCGAACACCTTGGCCTGCGGCAAGCTGTTCTGGCCGATGGTCGCATCGAGCACCAGCAGCACCTCGTCGACCGTGGCACGTTTCTCCACCACCCGCTTGACCTTGCCGAGTTCGTCCATCAGCCCGGTCTTGGTGTGCAGGCGGCCGGCGGTGTCGATGACGACGACGTCAGCGCCGACGCTGATGCCTTCGTCCACGGCGTCGAACGCCACCGACGCCGGATCGGCGCCCTCGGCTCCGCGCACCACGTCGGCACCGACGCGGGCCGCCCACGTCTGGAGCTGGTCAGCGGCCGCGGCGCGGAACGTGTCGGCGGCACCCAGCACCACACGACGGCCATCGGCGACGAGAACCCGCGCCAGTTTTCCGACGGTGGTGGTCTTACCCGTGCCGTTCACACCGACCACGAGCAGCACCGACGGCTTGTCGGCATGCGGTAGCGCCTTGATCGAGCGGTCCAGGTCCGGCCGCAATTCCGACATCAGCACTTCCCGCAACACCGCGCGGGCGTCGGCCTCGGAGCGCACGCCTTTAGTGGCCATCTTCTCGCGCAGCGCGGCGACGACGGACTCGGTGACCACCGGTCCGAGGTCGGCGATCAGCAGCGTGTCCTCGACGGCCTCCCAGGAGTCCTCGTCGAGATCGCCACCGCCGAGTAGGCCCAGCATGCTACGGCCAAGGGCGTTCTGGGACTTGGAGAGCCGGCCGCGCAGCCGATCCAGCCGACCCTCCGCGGGTGCGATCTCCTCGATACCGGGGGCCGCCGGTGGTTCGGGTTCGGCGGGGGCCTCCGGTTCGGCAGGCGCCTCGGGTGGGGCCGGAGCCGCCGGCACGTCCGGCGCGACGGGCTCGACAGTGGGTTCGGGCAACTGCACATCCGCGATGGGCCGTTTGGGTGCATCACGCGGGATGGTGGCGTCGTCACCGACAGTAGGCAGGCCGCTGGTGTCGATGCGCTCGATGGTCGGCGTCGACGACTGGCTGAACGTGATCCCCGATGACGCCGTATACCCGCCGGAACGGTCGATCGAAGCAGGCTTGTCGGATTGGGACAGGCTGATCCGCCGACGGCGGTAGCGCATCAGCCCGAGGACCAGCGCGACGATGAGCAGAACTGCGACGACCGCTATCGCGATCCATAGACCTATCAGGGCACCTTCAGACACGACGCCATTGTCTCAGGGGTAACGCCCGCCGCCGACCGGCCCCGCAGCCGGCGCACCTTCGGCAATTTGCCCGAAACTCCGGTACAGAGATGTACCGGCAGGTATTTTGCCGAGTAGCACACTTCCGCGCCCCACGCGACAGGTAGCCGTGGACAATCGTTCACGGCGTTGCTGGCGTCGCCACCGACCACATTTCTTCAACTCTCCAACTAGGCGTTTAGCGATTTTCTGATCAAAATTGTGAAATCGCTCACATTGCTGGCTTCTTTGGTCAACGATCCAAAAAGGTCGGGGATGGCCTGGGCCGCAGTCGGGGTGCGGGACCTTCCTCTGGAAATTTGCGAAGGAAGGATTCGCCTGCACATGCACGCGCTTCGGAGTTTTGGGGTTGCCCTGGCGGCCTTGGCCGGCACGGTCGTGGTGGCGGTGGCGTCGACGATGACGACGCTCGTCACACTGGCGACGACGGCGCTCATCATGGGCGGCACCGGTATGAAAGTGGTGGGCGGCCCGCACCAATGGGGTTCGGGGACCTACCTGGACCAGGTGAACGACACCTACCTGGACCTGGATCCGGCAGCTCTGCAGTGGGTGGCGACGCCCGAGCACTTCTGGCCGGCCACGGGGCTCACCGATGTCAGCTTCGACACCTCGGTGATGCGGGGTGTGCTGGCTCTGGACGGGGCGATCAGGGCAACGCCGGGGTCCAAAATCGTCGTCGGATACTCACAGAGCGCGAACATCGCGACCAGAGAGAAACGTCATCTCGAAGAGCTGCGGGCGAACGGCACTGTGGGCGTGCCGCTTCCAGACGAACTGTCCTTCGTGTTCATTGCCAATCCCAACCGTCCGAACGGCGGGATCCTGGCCAGGTTCGAGGGACTGTACATCCCGATCCTGGGTGTGAGCTTCGACGGGGCGACACCCGACGACGGCTATCCGGCGATCGACGTGGCCCGCCAATACGATCTGGTCGCCGACTTCCCGAAGTACCCACTCAATCTGCTGGCCGATCTCAACGCCCTGATGGGCTACTTCTACCTGCATCCGAACTACGGATCAGCGGTCGTCGACCTCACCGATCCATCCACCTACCAGTCCCACACCGCAGGCAATACCACGTATTACCTGGTACACACCGAAAACCTGCCACTGCTGCAACCGTTGCGCGACATCGGGTTTCCCGAACCTGCGCTGGATCTCGTCGAACCCGCGCTGCGGGTGATGATCGAACTCGCGTATGACCGCACCCCCGAGAACATGGGCGTTCCGACGCGCGCAGGCCTCCTGCCCGACATCGACGCCGACAAGCTCGCGTCGGATTTGACGGCCGCGCTGCGCCAGGGCGTGCACGACACACTCGACGGCCTCGGCATCGATACAACCCGGCCGTCGCGGCAGGTGGAGACGGCTGCCGGCACATCGAACAGGCACATCACCGCCAAAACCCCTTCAGCGGAGGCGGATCCCGACACGGCGCGGCCGGCGCCGTCCATCGATACCCGCGACACCGATACAGAAGCCTCTGCCACGAAACCACCGGCCGTCACGAGCCCCGAGCCCGACGAGCCCGATGACGCAAGCACGCCTGCGTCGCAGGCTCCCGATCGCACGAAATCCGCAGGCGTCCAACCTCAACCGCGCCATAGGCACCGCCCGGACCGTCCCGGCGTCGCCCGGGAATCCCAACCCTCGCCCGAACCCGCTGACAGCGACGGCGACGGGCGGGCCCGGGAAGACTAGGACACGGCACGATATTCGAGTAGTCCACTACGCATGCGCACCCCGCGGTCCCGGCGTGATCATTTCTCTACCGGGGCCGACAATCCGCCGGCAGGCAACTCTCAACAGAACGAACACCAGGCACGGGGCAGAGCCATGACCACGCAATCACAACCCGTCAGCACGACACCGCGTAGATACCGCACGTGGCGCCGTAATACCGATGTCGCGATCGAGAAACCCACAGCGCATGACACGATGTCGGTGGCCAAAATGACCATGTTCGGCACCATCGCGGCAGCGATCATCGCGGCTGTTCCCGCCACCCTCATCGCGGTGAATCAAGACAGCGATGACGCGGAGACCGTACCTTTCAGCTTGGTTCAGAGCTCTGACCTCGGTTCCGTAGACAACGTGACACTCAGTGATTCCCGCACCGCAGTCGCTCTCTCGGGCTCGGCGAACCCCTTCGTCGACGCCGTGGGGGTGGTCATCTTCGAACCGACGACAAAGAAACCGATCTCTACGGAGATCACGGATGTCTCCGATGGCAAATGGAGCTTGGTCGCCATCAGCGACCTTCAGATCCCGGAGCCATTCGGCATCATGGCGGCGTACAAGGAGCGGACTGCCACCGCCAGCGGTATTACGAAGGCGTCCGGCCTCACGTTCCGGCTGGTCCCACCGCCGTCACCAGCGCCACCGCCGCCCGGGCCGCAAGATGGCTGCAGTACGCAATCCATCGAGAACTGCTTCACCGGCCCCGGCTGGGGAGCGCCGTCGATCTACCGGTCGGAATCGTAGGCCGCTGCCCCTACGACACGAGTTCCTGACCGCGCATCCGCTGCGAGATCACCGTGGTGATGCCGTCGCCGCGCATGGTGACGCCGTAGAGCGCGTCGGCGACCTCCATGGTTGCCTTCTGGTGGGTGATGACGATCAGCTGTGACCGTTCCCGCAGCTGCTCGAAGAGGCTGATGAGCCTGCGCAGGTTGACGTCGTCGAGTGCTGCTTCGACTTCGTCCATGACGTAGAACGGCGACGGGCGGGCACGGAAAATGGCCACCAGCATCGCCACCGCGGTCAACGACTTCTCGCCGCCGGACAACAGCGAGAGCCGCTTGATCTTCTTGCCCGGCGGGCGCGCCTCGACCTCGATGCCGGTGGTCAGCATGTCATCGGGGTTGGTCAGCAGCAGTCGACCCTCGCCGCCCGGGAACAGCGTGGCGAACACCTGCTCGAACTCGCGCTCCACATCCACATACGCCTCGGCGAAGACCTGCAGGATGCGGGCGTCGACGTCGGCGATGACGTCGAGCAGATCGTTGCGGGCAGCCTTCACGTCCTCGAGTTGAGTGGACAGGAAGTTGTACCGCTCCTCCAGCGCCGCGAACTCCTCCAGCGCCAACGGATTCACCCGGCCCAACTCGGCCAGCTCTCGCTCGGCCTTCTTGGCACGGCGCTCCTGGGTGGGCCGGTCGAATGGCATCGGGGCCGGCGCGGTGACCTGCTCGCCGCGATCGCGGGCCTGCTCGTACTCGGCCATCTCCAGTTCGGTGGGCGGCAGCGAGACCTGCGGCCCGTACTCGGCGATCAGGTCGGCAGCAGGCATCCCGAACTGCTCGAGCACCTGGGCTTCGAGCTGCTCGATCCGCAGTGACGCTTGCGCTTTGGCCATCTCGTCGCGATGCAGCGCATCGGTCAGTGCATTGATCCGCGCACCGAGTTCGTTGACCTCCTCGCGCGCCTTCGCCAGAGCGGCGACCCGCATCTGACGTTCGGTGGCCAGCTCGTCGCGGGTCCGTCCTGCCACCGCTACGACGGCGCTCAAGCGTTGGGCGACAAGGCGTCCCGACTCGACAACGGCGGCGGCGACTTTCGCGGCATGCTCGCGGGCCTGTTTGGCCCGCTGGGCGCGAACCCGGGCCTCCCGCTCGGCCGCGGCCGCTCGGCGGAGTGAATCCGCCCGTCCACGAACGGCATTCGCCCGTTCTTCGGCGGTGCGCACGGTCAGCCGCGCCTCCACCTCGACGGAGCGGGCCGCTTCAGCGGCCGACACCGACGCCTGCCGGTCGACCGGATCGGTTTCGAACAGTGGGGCCTGCTCGGCGTTGCGCAAGCGGTTCTCGAGTTCGACGAGCTCCTCGACGGTCTTGGTGCGGCCGGTTTCCAGCTCAGCACGCTGCTTGATCAGGCGCTGCCACTCGTCCTTGGCGCCGCGCGCGGCAAGGCCGAGCCGGCCCAGCTGTTCGTAGATCGCCGAGATCGCCGCGTCGGACTCGTTGAGTGCGGCCAGGGCTTGTTCGGCCGCGTCCTGACGAGCGGACTGTTCGGCCAGCGCACCCGAGAGCGCCGCGCCGAGTTCACCGGCCTGTTTCTCGGTGGCCTGCAATTCCGTGCGGGCCTTGTCGATCTCGGAGGAGATTTCCAGGGTGCTGGGCTTGCGGTCGGAGCCGCCGCTGACCCAGCCGGGACCGACCAGGTCGCCTTCGGCGGTGACGGCACGCAGCTCGGGCCGCGCCGACACCAGCCGCAATCCCGCGGACATATCGGGCACCACCGCGACACCGGACAGCATCGCGGTGATCGCACCGCGCAGCCGGTCGGGAACCGAGACCAGTTCGGTCGCCCACGTCGCGCCGTCCGGAAGTGTGACGGCAGGCGACGATCCGTTCGTGCGCCAGTCGCCCAGCACGATGGCCGCCCGGCCACCATCGGATTCCTTCAGGGCGGCAACAGCCGAGGCGGCGGCACCGAAGTTCTCGGCAGCCAAGGCGTCGGCGGCCGCGCCGAGCACCGCGGCCACCGCGACCTCGTGCCCGGGGCGCACCTTGAGGAATTCGCCGATCGTCCCGAAAAGCCCGCCGCCACTGTGGTTCTTCTGCAGCCAGGAAGCACCGTCGCGGCGGTCCAGGCCGACCGACAGCGCTTCGATGCGCGCGAGCAGCGAAGCAACCTGGCGTTCGGCGGCACGTTCCGCCGCCTGCAGTTCGGCGACACGTTCGTCGGCGAGCCGCAATGCGGCCACCGTACGGTCATGGTGGTCGTCAAGCCCCACTTCGCCGGCGTCGAGCTCGCCGACCTGGCCCTCCACGGTTTCGAATTCTGCTTGCGCCCGTTCGGCTTTGGTGGCAGCTTCCTCGATGCCGACCGACAGCCGCAGCACTCCTTCGTCGATCGACTCGACGCGGGTGCGCATGGTGTCGACCTGACCGGCCAGCCGGGCCAGCCCTTCCCGCCGGTCTGCCTCGGCGCGGGCCGCTGCCGTGTGTGCCCGCTCGGCCTCGGCTGCCACCCGTTCCCGCTCGGCAAGCTCGGCGCGGGCGGTCTCCAGAGCGATGCGCGACTCTTCCAGTTCGCCGAGTAGCTCCATTTCGAGCTCGGCGACTTCCTCGGCTTCGGCCTCCAGGGCCTCGGGGTCGCGCCCGCTGGAAACCTCCGGCTCGGAGTCGAGCATCTGGGCCCGGTCGGTGGCGATGCGGACGGTCGCGCTGACCCGCTCGGCCAGCGCCGAGGCCCGGAACCAGGTCTGCTGTGCGGCCTCGGCGCGTTCGGACAACTCCGCGACTGCGGCCTCGTGCGCGCCCAGTTCGAGCGTCGCGGTCTCCAGCCTGGTGGTCACCTCGTCATGCTCGCGACGGAGCGTGGTTTCGGCGTGGTTGGTGTTCTCGAACTCGGCCTGCCGGGTCACCAGATCGTCGGCGGCCAGGCGCAGCCGCGCGTCGCGCAGGTCTGCCTGGATGGTCTGGGCTCGCCGGGCCATCTCCGCCTGCCGGCCCAGCGGCTTGAGCTGGCGGCGCAGTTCGGTGGTCAGATCGTTGAGCCGGGCCAGGTTGGCCGCCATCGAGTCGAGCTTGCGGACCGCCTTTTCCTTGCGCTTGCGGTGTTTGAGCACCCCGGCCGCTTCCTCGATGAAGGCGCGGCGGTCCTCCGGTCGCGATTCCAGGATCTCCGAGAGCTTGCCCTGCCCGACGATCACGTGCATTTCCCGGCCGATGCCCGAATCGGAGAGCAACTCCTGCACGTCCATCAACCGGCAACTGCTGCCATTGATCTCGTACTCGCTGCCGCCGTCGCGGAACATCCGCCGGGTGATCGACACCTCGGAGTACTCGATCGGGAGCGCGTTGTCGGAATTGTCGATGGTCACCGTGACCTCGGCGCGGCCCAACGGCGCCCGCGACGATGTGCCGGCGAAGATGACGTCTTCCATCTTGCCGCCGCGCAGTGACTTGGCGCTGTGCTCGCCCATCACCCAGGTCAGCGCGTCGACCACATTGGATTTGCCGGACCCGTTCGGCCCGACGACGCAGGTGATGCCCGGCTCGAACCGCAGAGTCGTCGGCGCAGCGAAGGACTTGAAGCCCTTCAGCGTCAGACTCTTGAGGTGCACGACGTCAAACCCTACCGCCGAGTCGGCTACCTTTCGCTAAACCCCGCCATCGGGGCGTCGGGTTCTGACCAATCGGCGACGACGTTGTCCACCGAACCTGGGGTTTTACCGCTCTGTAGCAGGTCAAGCAATCGCTGACAGTTCTCGCGGGAGCCCTGGGCCACGACGTGCACGCGGCCGTCGGGCCGGTTCGAAGCAAACCCGGCCAGGCCCAGCTCGAGGGCACGCGACCTGGTCCACCACCGGAACCCCACGCCTTGGACGTGTCCGTGCACCCAGGCACTGAGGCGCACCTGGTCGTTCGGGGGTTCCGGCCCGGTCATTTGGGCGTGACCTCGAACTTCACCTCCGTGCCCGACTTGAGCGTGCGCCCCACCGTGCACACCTGGTCGATGGCGCGTTCGACGACGGTCAGCAGCCTTGCCACCTCGGCTTCGGAAAGCCCGGACAGATCGACCTCGAGCTTTTCCTCCAGCAGCGGGTACCGCTCCTGGTCGCGGTCGGCCAGACCGGAGACCCGGATCGTCGCCGAATAGTCGTCGCCGAGCCGCCGACGCAGCGGCTGATCGCTGGACATCCCGCTGCACGCCGCCAACGCGATCTTCATGAGCTCACCCGGGGTGAACACGCCCTCGACGTCCTCACTGCCGACGAGCACCTCGGCCCCCCGGGCACTGCGTCCGGTGTAGCGGCGCACACCGGTGCGCTCAACCCAAAGTTCGGTCATGGGCTATTTCTACACGCCCCAGCGGACCGATATTCCTGCACCAGAGCCGTTCATGCGGATCCTGACAGCCCCTTGAGCCGTGGTGGTGCACGGATTTGCCGCACCGGATCCCGTTGGCCCGACGATAGACTCGGCGAAGCCGACTTCGAGGAGCTCCGTGACCTACCCGCCCAGCCCGCCGACGGGACCCAACGGCCCTTGGCAGCAGCCATACCCGCAACAGCACGGCGCTCCGCAGCAATATCACCAGCCGTACGGGCCACCGCAATACGGGCCGCCTCCACAGCCGCCATACGGTGCACCCCAGCAGCCTTACAGTTACGGCGCACCCCCGCCGTACCAGCAGCCACAACCGGGCGGCGGGAACGGCAAATGGCTGGCAGTCGGCGGCGCGATCCTGGCCGTGGTTCTGGTCGCCGGCATTGCCATATTCGCCTTCACCCGCGACTCGGAATCCTCGAGCGACACATCGAACGCCTCAGATTCGTCGGCGTCGTCGACCGGGGACACGGCGGACGACGCCGAAAGTGAGATTCGGCAGTACATCGAGGACTTCGAAGCGAATCCCCCGGAAACCTTCCGAGACATGGCTGGGCTCGTCTGCCGCGCGGACGAAGAGCGCGTCAAATCCCTGCCCGCGTACGACGACGATCTGCCTCTACCCGGTCGGGCCGCGGAGGAGGATCCCCTCGACATCATCGATGTCGCGGTCACCGGCAACGCCGCTGTTGTGCGCGGCCGTGAACGCGACAAGCTCATCGAGTTGCACTTCCGCAAGGAGGACGGCGCGTGGAAGATGTGCACGTCCGACGGGCCCGGACGCTGACCACTCCAGTTACCTGAAACAGCAGGCCAGCGCCGCTGGACCGGTTCTTCGGGGGTGCTGGGGATAGACTCGGCGCCATCTGACGTCGTTTGAGGAGCACCGTGACCTATCCCCCGATCCCACCGACGGGTCCCAACGGGCCGTGGCAGCAGCCATACCCGCAGCAGCACGGCGCCCCGCAGCAGTACCCGAACCCGCAACAGCCGCCATATGGCGCACCGGAACAGCCTTACGGACAGCAATACGGCGCGCCGCAGCAGCCGTACGGACAGCAATACGGCGCACCCCAGCAGCCATACGGGATGCCGCAACAGCCTTACGGTTATGGCGCCCCGCAGCAGGGCTATGGATACCCGCCACCGCAGCCCCCGGGCGGCGGGAATCACAAGGGCCTCATCATCGGCGGCGTGGTGGCGGCCGTGTTGGCGCTGATGGTGATCGTCGGCATCGTATTCGTCGTCATGATGCCGTCGAGCGACGAACGGGCAATCGGTCAGTTGTTGAAGGACGCCAACTCCACCACTGACTTCTCCGAGGCGTTGGATCAGTATTTCTGTGCGGGCGACCAGAAGTTGTTCGACCTCTCGGCTCTCGAAGAGCTCGGGATCGACCCGTCGAACCTCGACGACCTGGCGATGGACAAGCCGGACACCTCGGCGACCATCAGTGACATCGAAGTCGACGGTGACACCGCCACCGCCCGCATCGAAAGCGAAACAGGAACCGGCACAATGCATTTCCGTAAGGAAAGCGGCGACTGGAAGATCTGCATGTCCGACTCGCCCAATCTGCCCGGGCTGCCCTGACTAACCGCGCAACCGCGGACGGGGTTGGCACCTCGGACAATAGAACGACGATCGGTTCATGAACTTCTCGCGGCGCATCACCGCGCCGCACCGCCGGCACGGTTCGCCGTCGCGCCCGTAGGCATCCAATGACCGTTCGAAGTAACCGGATTCGCCGTTGACGTTGACGTAGAGCGAATCGAACGAGGTGCCACCCTGGTCCAGCGCTTCGGCCATCACCTCGGCGGCCGCGTCGAGCACCTCCCCCAGCCGCCGGCGCGGCAGTGCTGCGGCAATCCGGGCCCCGTTGACCTGCGCCCGCCACAGCGCCTCGTCGGCGTAGATGTTGCCGATGCCCGAGACCACGGTCTGATCAAGCAGTTGACGCTTGATCTCAGATTGCTTGTGCCGCAAGACCGTCACGACGCTGTCCAGGTCGAAGCGGGGGTCGAGCGGATCCCGCGCCAGGTGCGCCACCGGCTGCGGAACATCGGTGCCGTCCACGGTGACCATCTCCGCCAACTGCCACCCGCCGAAAGTGCGCTGGTCGACGAAACTCATCGCGGTGCCGTCGTCGAGCACCGCGGCGATCCGCAGATGCCGGTCATCGCGAATCGGTCCCAACAGCATCTGGCCACTCATCCCCAGATGCACCACGAGAGCGTCGGTTTCGTCGATCGTCAACCACAGGTACTTGCCCCGGCGGCCGGTTCCGGTGATGTGCGCGTCCAACAACCGGGCGGTCAGATCTGCCGGGCCGGCCTCGTGCCTGCGTACCGCCCGCGGGTGGTGCACGCGCACGGCGGTGATAGACCTGCCCGCGACATGCTCCTGCAGCCCTCGGCGGACGACCTCTACCTCGGGTAGCTCAGGCATAACCGGTCACGCAGCCCGATCAAGCATTGTCGAGCGAGGTCCAGGCGCTGGCCGCCGCTTTGAGCTCGGCCTCTTTCTTCGTCCGGCCGACGCCGCGACCGTATTCGACATCGCCGACCACCACCGCGGCCGAGAACTCCTTGTCGTGGTCGGGACCGGTCGACGTCACCACATACGAGGGCGCGCCCAGGCCACGTGCCGCGGTCAGCTCCTGCAGGCTGCTCTTCCAGTCCAGCCCCGCCCCGAGCGTCGGCGCGGTGTCCAGCAGCTCACCGAACAGCCGCAGGATCACCTCGCGGGCGACACTGAGCCCGTGCTCCACATAGATG
Source organism: Mycolicibacterium sp. XJ870 (assembly GCF_053483975.1). Classification (NCBI taxonomy): domain Bacteria; kingdom Bacillati; phylum Actinomycetota; class Actinomycetes; order Mycobacteriales; family Mycobacteriaceae; genus Mycobacterium; species Mycolicibacterium sp. XJ870. Next base: position 1,335,185 of record NZ_JBEFTI010000001.1, on the reverse strand, counting down.
GCTCCGAGCAAAGATTCGACACCGTCGGCGAGGATGCTCGACTTGTCGGCGCCGCCCGAAGTCTCCTCGCCCTTACCGAGGAAAAGGTGCGCGCCGAGCCCGCCATCACTGAGTCCGCGACCGACATCGGCCAGCGCCTGGGTATTGACGATGCTCGCCCGCAGTTTCGCCAGATCGCCTTCGGAGCGGTCCGGGTGACGGTGGTACAGCTCCTCGGTGATGGTCAACCCCAGGACTGCGTCGCCCAGGAACTCCAGGCGCTCGTTGGTGGGCAGACCGCCGTTCTCATAGGAATAGCTACGGTGGGTCAACGCCATGGTCAGCAACTCGTCGGACAACGTGATTCCCAGCGCAGCCAACAGCGCTGCATGCGAATCCGTCACTCGTCGCCCCCGGTCCGATCTTCATCGGTCGGCAGCATGGCAGTCAGCTTCGCCCAGCGCGGATCGATCTTGTCGTGGTGATGCCCGGGTTCCGCGGTGGCCAGTGGGATGCCGCAATCCGGACACAGCCCGGCGCAGTCCGGCCGGCACAGCGGGGAAAACGGCAGCGCAAGCACGACGGCGTCGACGATGGGTTGCTCAAGGTCGACGGTGTCGGCACGACGGCCGATGCCGACGCGTGCGATTTCGTCGGACTCGCTGGTCTCGTCGGTCGCACTATCCGGATAGGCGAACAGTTCGGTCAGGTCGATCTCGACTTCGCCGGTGATCGGGGTCAGACACCGCGCGCATTCACCCGCCGTCGGCGCCGACATCGTCCCGGTGACCAGGACCCCTTCGGACACCGATTCCAGACGCAGGTCGAGGTCGAGCGGGGCACCCGCCTCGATTGCGACGAGTTCCAGCCCGATTCGCGTGGGGCTGGGCACCGTCTCGCGGTGGGTCAACATCGAACCCGGCCGCCGGCCAAGTCGGGAGACATCGATCACCAGCGGCGATCGTGACTCGCGGTGTCTTCTCCCGCTCGCATGCGTCGCCATGCAGCAATCCTACGGCGGCGGTGCGGCGCCGATGTCAGCGCGTGGCGTAGTCGTGCGTGCCCGCGGTAGTGCGTAGCTGATGCCGTCCTCGTCCGACCGACCGCAGCGTTCCGTTCAGGAGGTCCTCGAATTCAGAGAGTTTGCTGTCGACGTAGATGTCGCATTCCCCGCGCAACCGATCGGCCTCGGCATGGGCCGCATCGACGAGACGGGTGGCCTCGGCGTTGGCCGTGGCGACGATCTCGGTCTGCGATACCAGTCGTTGCTGTTCCTTGATGCCTTCCTGGATCGCCTTCTCGTAGGAGATGTTGCCGTTCTCGATGAGCCGATCCGCTTCGGCCTTGGCCCTGCCCGTGGCCGCCTCGTACTCGCGCTTTGCTGCGGCCGCCACCCGCGCAGCTTCTTCCCGCGCCTCGCCCACCATGCGCTCGGTGTGCTGACGGGCCTCGGCCACCATGCGGTCGGCCTGCGCCTTGGCATCGGCCAGCAGCCGGTCCGCCTCGCCCCTGGCGTGGTTGAGCATGCCGTCGGCGTCGGCGTTGACCTTCGACATCACCGACTCGGAGTGCTCTTTTGCATCACGCAGTAGCGAATCGCGAGCGTCCAGCACGTCCTGAGCGTCGTCGAGTTCGCCGGGGATGGCGTCCTTGATGTCGTCGATCAGTTCGAGCACGTCACCGCGGGGTACCACACACCCAGCGGTCATCGGCACGCCGCGCGCTTCTTCGACGATCGCGCCGAGCTCGTCGAGCGCTTCAAAAACTCGGTACACGGCAATACCCTCCAGGCGTCGTTGTTAGTGACTAGTGTGCCTGGTGTTACGCCTGTGACTGCGGAGCACGATCGGTGTGTCGCTGCAGGGCCACATCCAGCACATTCGCCTCGCCGCCATTATGTCAGCCGCCCAGCGTTGGCTTGTGTGCGAGATCCCGGCGAAAACCCGCACACAAGCCAACGTTCGACGCTGCTACTTGACGGCTGCACCGATCATGTCGCGGGCGCGGTCCAGCATCGAGGCGAATGGCCCGACCGCGAAGTTCATCTTCGCGGACTCCACTCCCGCGTGCGGGCGGGTGGGTGCGATGGCCTCTGCCGCCTGCACAGCCTTGGCCATCCGCTCCAGGTCGCCGGCGTCGAGCTTGCGTTGCAGCTTGTTGAACTCCTCGTGCTCCTCGTGCTCGGCGTGGTCGATGATGGCCTCGCGGAACTTCGTGAGCTCGGTGATGAACTCCTTGGAGTCGATGTCCATGTTCTCCAGCTGGGACAGCTGTTCCTTGGCCGCGTGCTCCTCGTGCAACCGGGCTTCGACGATTTCGTCACCGTCGGACACGTCGCGGCGGGCCCGCGGGTGCACCACCATTTCCTCGGCGGTCTCGTGTACCGCCAGGAGCTGACGCAGTTCGACGAAAGCCTTCTCGCGGGCCTCGGTGCTGGACGCGGAGAACACCTCCTCGAACAGGTCCTTGATGAGATTGTGCTGGTCCCTTAGGAACTTGACCACGTCGTCGGTGGACTGGACGAATGTGCTCGGCATGAGAAACCTCCGATTGAATCCGGGTTCTACGAATGAGCGCTATGGGCTGTGCGCCATCCGCTGACTACCCGTCGGCGGCCCCAGCTAATCGTTGAGCTTGGCCTGCAGCCGCATGTTGACCGCCTCGGGCAGCAGAGCCGAGACGTCCCCGCCGAGGGTGGCGACTTCTTTTGCCAGCGACGACGACACGAACGAATACTGCGGCCTGGTGGCCACGAAGAACGTGTCCACACCAGCCACATGCTTGTTCATCTGCGCCATCTGCAGTTCGTATTCGAAGTCGGTGCCGGTGCGGAGACCTTTGACGATCGCGGTCAGCCCACGGGACTTGACGAAATCGACCACCAGGCCCTGACCTGATTCCACCCGCAGGTTCGGCAGGTGCGTGGTCGATTCGACGATCATCGAGATCCGCTCGTCGAGGTCGAACATGCCCTTCTTGTTGGGATTCACCAGAACTGCCACGACGACTTCGTCGAACTGCGCGGCCGCGCGCTCGAAAACGTCGACATGACCGAGGGTGACCGGGTCGAAGGAACCGGGGCATACCGCGCCACTCATGGGTGACGACGGTACAGGGGCGTGCAGTCGACGCGGCTACCCAACCTCGGCGAGTTCGACCCGGGTGTCGCCATAGCGGCGTGCGCTCAGCGCGGCCCAGCCCGCAGGCCAGGTCACCGGCTCACTCGTCGCGCGCCGCTCCACCATGATCACCGCACCGGCGCGCACCCAACCACCGTCGGCCAGCGCGGTCAGCATCGCGTCGACCGCGGCGGCGTCGAGGTCGTACGGCGGATCCGCCAACACCAGATCCACCGCGCGACCGGCGCCGGCGGCCAGCACCGATGCGACGCTGCCCCGCCGCACCGTGGCGCCTGCGACACCGAGCGCCGCGATGTTCTTGGTGACGACGGCCGCCGCCCGCTGATCGGCCTCGACAAAGAGTGCCGACGCCGCGCCGCGGGAAAGTGCTTCCAGGCCAAGGGCTCCCGATCCGGCATAGAGATCCAGCACGGCCAACCCGCTGAACTCCAGTCGCGACGCCAGCGCGTTGAACACGGCCTCACGCACTCGATCCGACGTCGGCCGAGTTCCGGTGCGGGGAACCGAGATCCTGCGGCCACCAAGCGTCCCGGCGATGATCCGGGTCAGATTGATCCCCCGGTCGCTGCGCTCCTACCCGCCGAACCGACCACCACCAGGAGGTCTCCGCCCTCGACCTGGGCGGTGGCGGCGACCGCGACTCGGTCGACGGTCCCGGCCTTGGGCGCGGTGATGGCGGCCTCCATCTTCATCGCCTCGATCGTGGCGATGGTCGCACCCGCTTCCACAGCGTCGCCGGCGCTGACGCTTACGGTGACCACCCCGGCGAATGGTGCGGCGACGTGATCGGGATTGGTGCGGTCGGCCTTCTCGGCGGCCGGGACCTCACTGGCGATGCTGCGGTCACGCACCAGCACTGGGCGCAACTGCCCGTTGAGGATGCACATCACCGTACGCATGCCCCGCTCGTCGGCATCCGAGATCGCTTCCAGCCCGATCAGCAACTCCACCCCGCGTTCCAGCGCCACCCGGTGTTCGTCGCCGTGCCGCAGTCCATAGAAGAACTGGTTGGCGCTCAAAGACGAAGTGTCGCCGTAGGTTTCACGGTGGGCGTCGAACTCCGCGGTCGGGCCGGGGAACAGCAACCGGTTGAGCGCAGCTTGGCGCTTGACACCAGGTGCGGCCAGCAACGCCTCGTCTTCGGCCGAGAGGTCTTGGGTCGGCTTGGCCGGACCGCGACCCTCAAGAGCCTTGGTGCGCAACGGTTCAGGCCAGCCGCCCGGCGGATCTCCCAGCTCGCCGCGCAGGAAGCCGATGACACTGTCGGGGATGTCGAACCGGGCCGGGTCAGCGGCGAACTCGTCAGCGGTGATCCCCGCACCGACCAGGGCCAGCGCGAGATCCCCCACCACCTTGCTCGACGGGGTCACCTTCACCAGACGCCCCAGCACGCGGTCGGCCGCTGCGTAATTGGCCTCGATCTCCTCGAACTGGTCCCCCAGTCCCAGCGCGATCGCCTGCTGGCGCAGGTTCGAGAGCTGCCCGCCGGGAATCTCGTGGGAGTACACCCGCCCCGTCGGTGCCGGCAACCCAGATTCGAACGGCGCGTACACCTTTCGCAACGCCTCCCAATAGGGCTCCAGGTCACATACCACAGCCAGCGACAACCCGGTATCACGCTCGGTGTGTGCGGCCGCGGCCACGATCGAGGACAGCGCGGGCTGACTGGTGGTCCCCGCCAGCGGGGCGGCCGCACCATCGACCGCCGACGCACCGGCCTGCCACGCCGCCAGATACGTCGCCAACTGTCCACCCGGGGTGTCATGGGTGTGGACATGCACCGGCAGATCGAACCGGCTGCGCAACGCGCTCACCAACAGATGAGCAGCGTGCGGACGCAGCAACCCGGCCATGTCCTTGATCGCGAGCACATGCGCGCCCGCCTCGACGATCTGGTCGGCCAACTTCAGGTAATAGTCCAGCGTGTAAAGATTCTCGGCCGGATCACTCACGTCGCCGGTGTAGGACATCGCGACTTCGGCCACCGCCGAACCGGTTTCACGCACCGCGTCGATCGCCGGGCGCATCGACTCCACATTGTTGAGCGCGTCGAAAATCCGGAAGATGTCGATGCCCGTGGCCGCCGCCTCCTCCACGAACGCCGACGTCACGATCTGCGGATACGGCGTGTACCCCACCGTGTTGCGGCCCCGCAACAACATCTGCAGGCAGATGTTGGGCATCGCCTCACGCAGCGCGGCCAGCCGCTCCCACGGATCCTCCTTCAAAAACCGCAGCGCCACATCGTAAGTGGCCCCGCCCCAACACTCGATCGACAGCAACTGCGGCATCATCCGCGCCACATACGGCGCCACCTTGAGCAGACCCGTCGTGCGCAACCTCGTCGCCAACAACGACTGGTGCGCATCGCGGAACGTCGTATCGGTGACCCCGACCGCCGGACTGTCACGCAACCACCGCGCAAAGCCCTCCGGACCCAGCTCCACCAGACGCTGCTTGGACCCCGCCGGCGGCGGCGCCGCCAAATCCAGCGCAGGCAGCTTGTCCTGCGGATAAACCGTCGACGGCCGCTCCCCGTTCGGCTTGTTCACCGTGACATCGGCCAGGTAGTTGAGGATCTTGGTTCCCCGATCCGCCGGCGACCGCGAGGTCAGCAACTGCGGCCGGTCATCGATGAACGACGTCGTCACCCGACCGGCCCGGAAATCCGGATCGTCGATCACCGCCTGCAGGAACGGAATGTTCGTCGACACCCCGCGAATGCGGAACTCCGCCAACGCCCGACGCGCCCGCGAAGCCGCCGCCGAAAAGTCGCGCCCCCGACAGGTCAGCTTCACCAACATCGAATCGAAATGCGCGGAAATCTCCGCGCCCAGATTCGTACCACCGTCCAGCCGGATACCCGCCCCACCCGGTGACCGGTAAACCGTGATCCGGCCGGTGTCGGGCCGGAACCCGTTGGCCGGATCCTCCGTGGTGATCCGGCACTGCATCGCCGCGCCCCGCAACACCAGCGTGTCCTGGCTGAGCCCCAGATCGGCCAGCGTCTCCCCCGCAGCGATCCGCAACTGGCTCGACACCAGATCCACATCGGTGATCTCCTCGGTCACCGTGTGCTCGACCTGGATGCGCGGATTGCACTCGATGAACACATGGTGACCACGCTCGTCGAGCAGGAACTCCACCGTGCCGGCACACGAATAACCGATCTGGCGGGCGAACGCCACCGCATCCGCGCAGATCTTCTCGCGCAACTCCTCAGGCAAATTCGGGGCCGGCGCAAGCTCGATGACCTTCTGATGACGCCGCTGCACACTGCAATCCCGCTCAAACAGGTGCATCACGTTGCCCGCACCGTCAGCCAGGATCTGCACCTCGATATGGCGCGGGTTGAGCACCGCCTGCTCCAGATACACCGACGCATCACCGAACGCCGACTCCGCCTCGCGCGAAGCCGCCTCGACCGCCTCAGGCAACCCGTCCCGATCGGTGACGCGGCGCATCCCGCGACCCCCGCCACCCGACACCGCCTTGACGAACAACGGGAACTCCATGTCGGCCGCCGCCGCAATCAACTCCTCAACCGAGGACGACGGCTCAGACGACGCCAACACCGGCAGACCCGCACCACGGGCCGCCGCGATCGCCCGCGACTTGTTGCCGGTCAGCTCCAACACCTGCGCCGACGGCCCCACGAACGTGATACCCGCGGCCGCACACGCAGCAGCCAACTCCGGATTCTCCGAGAGAAATCCATAGCCCGGATACACCGCATCCGCCCCGGCGTGCGCAGCCACCCGGATGATCTCGTCCACAGACAAATACGCCCGCACCGGATGACCGACCTCGCCGATCTGATACGACTCATCAGCCTTCAGACGATGCAGCGAATTCCGATCCTCATACGGATACACCGCCACCGTCGCGATGCCCATCTCGTATGCAGCACGAAACGCACGGATCGCAATTTCGCCACGATTGGCTACAAGCACCTTCGAGATCACGCGTAACCCTAACCGCCAGCTTGTTTCCTGAGTGTTACAACAGTGTTGACCAGTAGTCCCAGAAGCGGACCAGGATCAGCAGGACCAGCGCGGTAAACCACAGCGTCACCAGCGACCACCGCCATTGATAGATGACTCGCGCGACCGGGTTGGCCCCCAGCGGGCGCAGCGCGATCGAACTCACCACCACCAGCAGCGGGATGATGACGGCCCAGACGCCCATGCAGTACGGGCAGAGCGCGCCGATGCGGTACAGGCTCTGGAAGATCAGCCAGTGCACGAATGCAGCACCCAGCAGGCTGCCGACTGCGAGCCCCGACCAGTACCACCTGGGCAGGCGGACATCGGCGACCGCGAGTACACCGGTGACGACGACGAGCGTGAACGCGACGATGCCGATCATCGGGTTCGGGAATCCGAACGCCGAAGCCTGCGGGGTGACCATCACTGAACCGCACGACAACACCGGATTGAGACTGCAGGACGGCACGTAATCCGGGTTGATCAGGATTTCGATCTTCTCGTAGGTCAGCGTCAAGGACGCCGCAAGGCCCACGATCCCGGCGATCAGCACCCACACCGCGCTCGGCCTGCCCACCGCTGGGCCGGCTGACTGTTCGGTCGCCGGTTCAGTGGCCTCAGCCGGTGTGGTGACGGTCATGGCGCAGGTGCGGGAGCGGGAGCGGGTGCAGCCGGTGCGGGGGCAGGTGCGCCGGGCGCGGGCCCGGTTGCGGGTGCGCCGGGGGCCACGGCTTCGAGACCGGGCACATCGCCGACGATCTCCTTGATCTTGTCGACCAGCGCCTGCGGCGTGGTCGCCTCGTAATCCTCACCGTTGATCCGGACCGTGGGCGTGGAGTTGATGTTCGTCGCTTCGGCCATGCCCTGCACCATTTCGACGTAGCGGTCACTGTTGATGCACTCCGGCACCCCACCGGCGGCGCCCGCCTGCCGGGCGAGCTCGATCAACCGGGCGTTGTCGGGGTAGATCCCGCTGCCTTCCGCAGGCTGCAACTCCTTGGAGAACAGCGCCTCGTGGAAGCGGCGGAAGGCGTCGTTGGACTCGTCGGCCACGCAGTACGCCGCTGCACCGGCGCGCGACGAGTAGCCGTTGCCGACCCTGTCGAGGATGGAAACCATGTAGTAGTCGGCGGCCACCGCGCCGGTGTCGATCAGCTTGCGGATGGTGGGGCCGTAGTTGCGTTCGAAGTCCCCGCAGGCCGGGCACAGGAAGTCCTCGTGCAGTGCGAGCACCGCCTTGGGATCCGATGTGCCTTCGTTGGTGATGACCTCGCTCGAGGCCACCCGGACCGCCTTGCCTTCACCACTGCCGGGTTTACTGCTGCCGTTCATGACGATGTACGCCACCAGCGCGACGGCGAACACCACCACCACGGAGGTCAGGCCGATCTGGATCATCAGGTTGCGTCGACGATCGGCTGCCTTCAGGTCGTACTTGGCGGTCTTCTTCGGTTTGGCCACGGATCCAGCGTACCGGCGACGATCCGGGCCACCTCAGCTGTGGCGCAGATGTGCCCGCAGCGCGGAGATCATCGCCGTGGTGGCTGTCGCGCTGCCACCGCCGAGTCCGAAGAAATTGGCGAACGCATGGATCATCGACCGCTCCTCGCGCAGATCGACAAGGACACCGGCGTCCTGCATGGCGCGTGCGTAGCGGTTGCCCTCGTCGCGCAGCGGATCGAATCCGGCGGTGACCACAAGAGCCGGTGGCAACCCGGACAGGTCTTCGGCCAGCATGGGTGACACCGTCGGATCCGCTGCGGTGACATCCGCACCGTCGAGGTAGTGCCCGGCGAACCAGTCCATATCGCGTTTGGTCAGGAAGTAGCCGTCGGAGAACAACGTCCGCGATCGCGTGTCGCTGGACCAGTCGGTGACCGGGTAGAGCAGCAACTGCAGTGCGGGCAACGGCAGTTCGTCGTCACGCGCCCACTGCGACACCACCGCGGCCATATTGCCGCCCGCGCTGTCGCCGCCGACCACGATCCGGGTCGCGCCCAACCCTGACGCGTGGTCGAGCGCCCACTGGTAGGCGGCGTAGGCGTCTTCGGCCGCTGCCGGCGCCTTGTGCTCGGGAGCCAACCGGTAATCGACCGACACCACCTGGACCTCGGCGTCGCGGCAGATCAGCCGACACAGCTTGTCGTGGGTGTCGAGGTCGCCGATCACGAAGCCGCCGCCGTGGAAATACAGCAGCAGGGTGCTCACCGCACCCGTCTCGACCGGCACATACCGCCGCGCGGCCATGGGCCCGGCCGGCCCGGGAATCGAGATCTCGCTCACGTCCACGTGGATACGGCCCGGAATCATCGCCGCGGTTTCGCGCAAGCGCGCCCGCGACGCCGCCACACCCGAAACCGGGCTGAAGTCGGCGACCAGACCGGGCATGCCTGCGGCGCGTTGGGCAGCCAGCATGAACTGCAGCGTGGTGTCCAGGGTGTTGCCGTCGACGGTCACCGATCGCCCGCCCAGCAGGACGCGTTTGCGGCTGTCAGGAATTCGGGGAATGGCGCCCAGGGTGAACTTCGTCGCGCGAATGAGTAACGCGTCCCGGAAAGTCGCCTGGCTGATACCGGGTGGGCCGCCGGTGGCTGGCAAGCCTGGCAGACTTTCGGTCATGGCAGCTCCCTCAGTGAATCCTCGCGTCACGCTGAACGACGGTAATTCGGTACCGCAAGTCGGGTTGGGTGTTTGGCAGACGCCTGCCGAAGACACCGAACGGGCCGTCACTGCCGCACTGCAGGCAGGCTATCGGCACATCGACACCGCCGCCGCGTACCGCAACGAAGTCGAGACGGGCCGGGCCCTGACAAACTCTGGTGTGCCGCGTGAAGACGTCTTCCTCGTGACCAAGCTGTGGAACAGCGATCAGGGGTACGACTCCACCCTGGCCGCATTCGACGCCAGCCTCGACCGGCTCGGGGTCGACTACCTGGACCTCTACCTCATCCACTGGCCGATGCCGGCGAACAACACCTTCATCGACACCTTCAAGGCATTCGCGCACTTGCACGATCAGCAACGCATCCGGTCCATCGGCGTCAGCAATTTCGAACCCGAGCACCTGAAAATGTTGATCGACGCGACGGGCATCGTCCCGGCCGTCAACCAGATCGAACTGCATCCGCTGCTGCCCCAGCGGGAACTGCGAGAGGTGCACGCCAAATTGGGTATCGCCACCGAAGCGTGGAGCCCGTTGGGGCAGGGCTCGCTGCTATCGGATCCAATTGTCACCGGCATCGCCGACCAACATGGAAAAACCCCCGCCCAGGTACTGATTAGGTGGCATATACACCTGGGTAATATCGTCATCCCCAAGTCGGTGAACCCTGAGCGGATTGTGAGCAATTTCGACGTGTTCGATTTCGATCTCAGCGAGCAGGACATGGCGTCCATCGCATCGCTGGAGTCGGGAACACGATTGGGTCCCGATCCTCGAACCTTCAATTTCACAGGGTAGGTGACATGACCCCATCGCACGGGGCGGCGGTTCCGACCGTCACGCTCAACGACGACCATGCGATTCCGGTCGTCGGTCTCGGCGTCGGAGAACTCTCCGACAACGAGGCCGAGCGGGCGGTTTCGGCGGCGTTGGAGGCCGGCTACCGGTTGATCGACACTGCCGCCACCTACGGCAACGAGGCCGGGGTCGGGCGCGCGATCGCCGCCTCCGGCATCCCGCGCGACGAGATTTTCGTCACCACCAAGCTGGCCACCAGCAACCAGGGATTCCAGGCCTCGCAAGACGCAGCACGGGCCAGCGTGGAACGCCTCGGTCTCGATTACGTCGACCTGTACCTCATTCACTGGCCCGGTGGCGACTCCAGCAAATACGTCGACAGCTGGGGCGGTCTGATGAAGGTCAAGGAGGACGGCGTCGCACGCTCGATCGGCGTCTCCAACTTCAGTCCCGACGACCTGTCGACCATCGTCCACCTCACCTTCTTCACCCCCGCGATCAATCAGATCGAACTGCACCCACTGCTCAATCAAGCCGAACTGCGCGCCGCCAACGCCGAACACAACGTCGCCACCGAGGCCTACAGCCCGCTGGGCGTCGGCCGCCTGCTGGAAAACGCGGCCATCACCGGCATTGCCGCTGCGCACGACAGGACCCCGGCGCAGGTGCTGATCCGGTGGAGCATCCAACTGGGCAACATCGTGATCTCACGGTCGGCCAACCCGGAGCGGATCGCCTCGAACCTCGACGTATTCGGCTTCGAGCTCACCGACGACGAGATGGCCACCCTCAACAGCCTCGACGAGGGCACCCGGTTCCGGCCGGACCCCGCCACCTACACGGGCACCTAGACCCGCGAGCAGACGCCAAAGCCCCCGAAATCAACGGTTTTCGGGGGCTTTAGCGTCTGCTCGCCGAGGGAACTCACGGCGGTGACGGTCCCAACACCGCCGCGTCCGTCGTTCATTGCGCGATCACGTGCCCGGACGCGCCGGTGACAGTGTCGTCGCCGGTGGCATGCCGAACATCGAAGCGCTGCGCATGCCCATTGCCACTCGGAACGTGGACCAGCTCACCGAATCGAACTTTGAGGCACACGTCCTCTCGGTTGTCCCCGTCGGTGTCGAAGCGGAACGCGGACAAGGCTTCATCGCGGAACGGCGCGGCGGTGTCGCTTGTGGCTGTCGGATTGACAGTCATCGCCATCACCGTTGTGTCGGGTGTGCCGGCGAACAGATAGAAATCGCACAGGTTCAGCCGGGGATCTTCGCGCGCCGTCGGTGTGTCGAAGTGATGGGACACAGTGAGCACCTCCGCGAATCACGTTTCGGCGCGGCAATCGCGACCCGCGTCTACCACCGTGCGCTCTTGGACACGCGGAGGTCAATCCTGCGGCCCGGGGCGTCAGGGTTCACGGGCTGACACCTTGGGGCCTCCGCGGGCGCACAGCCGGTCCAGGCTCAGGACATATCCGCGCTCCGGAGACTGCGACAGCAGCAACGCTGCGGCGGCGGCACTGAACACGGACGCGCTCAACGGTGCCTCGAAACCGGAGAAGACGAACATCGACACTCCGAAGATCGTGAGCAGTACGGCGCTCGCCACGGCCGACCATCGCAGGGCGACTCCAAGCAGCAGTGTAAGGCCCAGTATCAGTTCGACCGCTGTGGCAGCCCAGCCCGCGACATCGACGAGACTGCCCGACAGATAGGGGGCGAGGTCGTTCAGGTACTCCAGAAAGGCGTCGAAACCACCCCAGGACACATTGCCGGTACCGGCGGCGCCCCAGAAGCCAAAACGATCGGCCACGGCGGACAAGAAGCCCGTAGCCAGCGCCACTCTGGCGAAAACCGTTGCCACAGGCCATAGTCGCCGCGTATCGACGAACGGCTTCTCAAGCGTCATGCTGCCGCCGCAGCCGCAGTTCGTTCCGGGTCGCAGGCCGCGAGAACCAGGCGATGGCCATGATCAACGCGAGGTTGACGGGAGCCATCACGCTCTCGCGGAACGGATCCTGATTGATCAGATGCGTCGCGACCGCTCCGATCAGGATGGTTGCCAGCAGTGTGGCGCCGAGGAACCGCCGATGCGGGGTGAGCAGCAGAGCGGCGCCCACCAACTCACCGCTCCCAACAAGAAAACGGAACCAGGCCGGATAGCCCCAGTCCACAAATTTCTCTGAATGTGGTGGGCCGAAGAATGTTTCGCCCGGCAGAAATTTGGTGACGGCGCCAAACACGAACGCTACGGCCAGCAGCCAGCACAGGCTGGTGAGCAGCCGACGTTGCCAACGGTGCGCGAGCCTGCCGGTCGTATCCACCCCTCTTCCGGACTGTCTGACCAACATCGTTTTCTTACTCATGCCGCTGTCCTCCTGAGTCGGGTGCATACCTATGACTGATCGCGACGTGAAAATGTGACCGCCGGTCACATTCCGCTGTCGGGTTCGGTCATATCCGTGACATATCAACCGCACTCATGTGACTGGGACGGACAACCATGCCACTACTTCTGCGTTCCGCCGGCAACCTCCGGTTGAGATCGACCATCTACTCGTTGACGACGTTGATCATCGTCACGGAATCCGCAGTGGGCGGGGTGTGGGACATCGTGCGGATCGATTACGTCCGCGATGTCGTGGAACAGCAGCTTGGATACCCGGGCCATCTGTTGATGATCATCGGCGTATGCAAGATTGCTGGCGCGATCATCCTGCTGATACCGAAAGTTCCACGGCTCAAGGAGTGGGCCTACGCCGGAGTGTTCTTCATCTATAGCGGCGCGATCATCTCCCACCTCGCGGTTGGCGACGTGGAGGGCGCCATCGGGCCGGGCGGACTCACCGTCATCACCATGACGTCTTGGGCCCTGCGGCCAGACGCGCGCCGGGAGGTCACGGCGAGCCTCTCGACCATCTCCAGCTGGATCATTGGCACCACGAGAAGCAAGGCCGTTGTCGTCGGGTACTGGGCGACGACGGGGGTCATCGCGGTCGTGCTGTTGGCCGGAGGCCTCGCCGACGTACTACGACGGCCAGAAACGGCCGATGGTATGCAGCAGCTCGGATACCCGTTGTACTTCGTGTCCCTCCTGGGCACTTGGAAACTGTTGGGCGCCATAGCAATCCTGGCGCCACGGTTTCCACGCCTGAAAGAGTGGGCCTACGCTGGGGCGTTCTACGACTTCGCCGGCGCGTGCACCTCCCACCTGATATCAGGCTCGCCCGTCAACCACGCCGTAGTACCAGGAATCTTCGCCGCCTGCACGATCGCGTCCTGGGCCATGCGCCCCCATGACCGCGCACTCAGACCCCTTGCGCCGATAGGGCGGACACACCAACCGGAATCTATCGGTCATTGATATGACAGAGACCGACGAGAGAATGTGACCAATGGACGATCACGACTGGCTGGCGGCGCGGTTCGAAGACAACCGCCCACACCTGCGCTCTTTGGCGTATCGGATGCTCGGCTCTGCAGAGGAGGCCGAGGACGCCGTGCAGGAGGCGTGGTTTCGGCTGTCCCGTACCGACTCCGGCGCGGTCGAGAACCTCGGTGGATGGCTAACGACGGTAGTCGCACGGCTGTGCCTGAATATCTTGCAGTCCCGCCGATCTCGTCCCGAACTGTCCTACGACGATGCCGGCCTCGACCATCCGGCGCCCGTCGAAGGCGGCGGCGACCCCGAACATGAAGCGCTTGTGGCTGATGCGATCGGGCCGGCGCTGCTCGTGGTGCTCGACACCCTCGATCCAGCGGAGCGACTGGCATTTGTACTCCACGACATGTTCGCGGTGCCGTTCGACGACATCGCGACTGTCGTCGGGCGTTCACCCGCGGCGGCCCGTCAATTGGCCAGCCGGGCCCGGCGCCGCGTCCAGGGTGTTTCGGCGCCCGCGGGACCCGCCGAACGTCAGCACGAGATCGTCGAGGCATTTCTCGCCGCGTCGCGGACCGGCGACTTCGCCGCACTGTTGGCGCTATTGGACCCGGACGTGGTGCTGCGCGCGGACGCTGCCGCAGTGCGGATGGGCGCCACCGTCGTTGCTCACGGCCCCGCGGCTGTCGCCGAAACCTTCACCGGGCGGGCACAGGGCGCGCGGCTGGCCACAATCGACGGCCTGCCGGGCTTGGCATGGTCGGTCGGCGGGCAAGTACGTGTGGCATTCGATTTCACAGTCCGCGATGGAGTCGTTGCAGCGATCGATTTACTCGCCGACCCCGATCTGCTCGCCGAACTGGATCTCGTCTTCAGCTGACGCCTGGCCTACGCCCCGCAACCAGCTATCCGGGGGCTGCGCCCCGTGGTGGGGAATGAAAATCGTGTCGAGTGTGCGGTTTCATACGTGACTCGCCGATGCGCGCGTATGAAACCGCACACTCGCGGTGACCGCCTCGCGCATCAGCGTGTGTCCAGGGCATTCGGTCTATTTTCGAGGGACTCAACCCGTCGGGCACGTCCCGGTGGCTTCACGCAGCACCGCTGCGGACGGCGCGTCGACCGGGAGCGCGTAGCCCCGCAGCACCTCGACGAACTGCACCGCGTACTGACACCAGAACGCCCGGTTGGGCGGCATCCAGTGGGCGGGCTCTTGATCGCCCTTGTCCTGGTTGGCTTTACCCTGAACCGCGAGCAGATTGGCGGGATCGTTGGCGAACCGCAACCGCAGATCGTCGGGCCAGCTGCGCGCGCCCAGATCCCAGGCGAGCGCCAGCGGCACGATGTGGTCGATCTGGACTGCCGCGCCGGTCTGATTGCCACGCACGAACGCAACGACGGCGTTCGTGTACGGGTCGTGCAGCTTGCCGGTGGCAACGGCGTTGGGGCAACGCTTGATCGCCACGATGGTCTTGTCGACAAGGTCCCGGTTGAGGATGTCGTTGCGGGTGTCGCAACCGTTGTGGCCGCCGGGTGCGCCATTGTCGTCATCCCAGGAGTCGCCGAACGCCGCGCGGCGATAATCACCGCCACGCAACCGGACCGGAATCTCGGCCAGCCCGGCCAGCGGATCGATACCCGGTGCCACCGTGGGAGTTTGGGCTTGAGCGGCGAACCGCGCGGTGCGCTGACTGGACATCGTCACCTGGACGGCCACCACAACGGCCAGGACGACGACGACAGCCATCCACCACACCGTACGGCGGGTCATGCCTTGTCCAGGTACTCGACGCGATCGGTTTCGACGAATTGCGCTGCCAGCAGGGCCATCCCGGGATGGTGCTGGTTCTGCTCGTACATCGACTCACAGTACGCGCGCGCCTCGGTGATCACGTCCAGATGCTCGGCCAGCGAAAGGAAGCGCAGATTGATGGTGCGGCCGGATTGGTTGAGGCCCAACACATCCCCCTCACGCCGTTCCTGGAGGTCGAGGTCGGCGAGGGCGAAGCCGTCCAGCGTGGCAGCGACGGCCTTGATGCGCTCCCCCGCCTTGGAGGTCTCGGGCAGCCGGGTGGCCAGCAGGCACAGGCTGGGATGCTGGCCGCGGCCGATCCGGCCACGGAGCTGATGCAACTGGCTGATGCCGAACCGGTCGGCGTCCATCACCACCATCACGGTCGCGTTGGGCACGTCCACACCGACCTCGATCACCGTGGTGCACACCAGGACATCGATCTCGCCGGCCCGAAACGCGGTCATCACCGTGTCCTTCTCGTCCCCGGACAACCGGCCGTGCATGAGGCCGAGCCGCAGCCCCGACAACGGGCCGCCATTCAACCGGTCGAACAGTTCGAGAACCGTGACGGGCGGCGGACCACCCTGCTGCTTGCCGTTGCTGTCTTTCTTGTCGTCTTCGTCGATCCGCGACGCCACGACGTAAGCCTGCCGGCCTGCTGCGACCTCCTCACGCACGCGGGTCCAGGCTCGGTCCAGCCAGGCGGGTTTCTGCGTCACGAAAATGGTGTTCGTGGTGATGGGTTGACGGCCGCGGGGCAGCTCACGCAGCGTCGAGGTCTCCAGATCGCCGAAGACCGTGAGCGCGACGGTGCGCGGAATCGGCGTGGCCGTCATCACCAGCAGATGTGGCGTCAACCCGCCGCGGGCCTTGGCGCGCAGCGTATCTCGCTGCTCGACACCGAATCGGTGCTGCTCGTCGACCACCACCATGCCCAGGTTGTGAAACTCCACGGCTTCCTGCAGCAGCGCGTGGGTGCCGATCACGATGCCCGCCTCACCGGAGGCCACCTCGTCACGCACCTGCCGCTTCTGCTGCGGTGTCATGGAACCGGTCAGCAGTGCGATCCGTGTGCCATGCTCGGCTCCGCCGAGTTGCCCGGCCATGGCCAGCGGACCAAGGACGTCGCGCACCGATCGGGCATGTTGGGCAGCAAGCACTTCCGTGGGCGCCAACAGCGCGCACTGGTAACCGGCGTCAACCATCTGCAACATGGCCAGCACCGAGACGATGGTCTTACCGGAACCGACCTCACCCTGCAGCATCCGGTTCATCGGCCGCGTCGAGGCGAGTTCGGTGGAGATCACGTCGAGCACCTCGCGCTGACCCGCGGTCAGCTCGAACGGTAACCGGTGCTCCATCGCGGCGGCCAGGCCGTCATCGGTGCGCGGTGCCGACGGGCCCGACTCGCTGAGCTCGCCGTACCGGCGGGCGACCAGCCCCCACTGGAGGCCCATAGCCTCGTCGTAGGTGAGGCGTTCGGCGGCCCGGTCGCGCTGCACCGAGTTCTCGGCCAGATGGATCGCCCGCAACGCCTCGTCTTCCGACATCAGATTATGTTGGCGGACAAAGGCTTCCGGTAGCGGATCAGCTACTGGGTCGAGGACGTCGAGCACCTGCCGCACGCACGTGTAGATGTCCCAACTCTGCACCTTCGCCGAGGCCGGATAGATCGGGAAGAACTCCTTCTCGAATTCGGCCAACATGTCCTCGCCGGTGGCACCGGACGCCGTCGCGATGCTCGTCAGCGACTTGGTGCCGATCTGCTTTCCGGCGGGTGCATTGAGCACCAGGAATGCCGGATGGTTCAGCTGTAGCGTGTTGCGGAAGTACTTGACTTCGCCGGAGATCATCAACCGGGTGTCCTTGACCAACTTGCCGATCAGGTAGTCGGCGTTGAAGAAGGTCGCCGTCACCTCGGGCCGGCGGTCGCCGAGCGTCACCCGCAAGTACTTGCGTTGGCGCTTGCCGGGCTGGCTGCGCATGGGCTTGGCTTCGGCGTCGGTGATCACGTCGATGAACGTGACGTGTTCACCCTCTTCGAGATCGAGCGTCTCGCCCTCGCCGCGCACCGTCATTCCGTCGCTGTATTTGCGGGGGTAGTGCCGCAGCAGATCGTTGACGGTGCGGATGCCGAAGTGCTCATCGAGCGGACGGGCCGCCTTGGCCCCGATCACCATGTCGAGCCGCTCGGAAAGACCGACCACTACTCCACCCCGATCAGCAGTGCGTCGCCACGGTGGCCGGTGTGATACGTCACCAGTTCCGCGCCCAGGTGTTCCCGGTGTACGTGGTCCCGCAGCGCCTCCCCCACCTTCGGGTCGACGCCGTCTCCGGTCAACACCGTGATCAGCTCGCCGCCGGCCACCAGCAGCAGATCGATGAGCCCAGCGGCAGCGGCGGTGATATCGGACCCGACGATGAGGACCTCGTCTCCGGCGATGCCCAGGCCGTCACCGGGTTTGCAGGTGCCGGCCCACGTCAGTGCCTCCTCGGTGGCCAGCCGCACCGAACCGTGCCGTGCCCCGGCTGCAGCGCGCGCCATCGTGTATCCGTCATCGACCGCCTGACGGCCTTCGTCGTGCACGGCCAACGCCGCCAAGCCCTGCACCATCGACCCGGCAGGAACCGGCACCACGTCGATGCCCCAGCCGATCGCCGCCGTGCATCCGGCCACGAGTTCCTCGGCTGCCACGTATCCATTGGGCAACACCATGACTTGCGCGGCGCCGACGTCCACCAGGGCACGCAGCAGGTGCTTTGCACTGACCGGCTCGCCATCCTCGGGACGCAGCACATGCGCACCCTCGCCGGCGAACAACTCGGCGCCGCCGTCGCCGTCCACGACTGCCAGCACCGCCCGCTCCCGCGCCCATCCGCCGACCGGTCGTGCGCCGGGCGCACCGATCAGCGCAGTGATCTGAATACGCCGCAGCGTGCCGGTCGCCAGGCCCGCCTCGACCGCTGCGCCGGCATCGTCGACGTGCACGTGCACGGAGTACTGGTCACTGCCCGACGCGGCGATCGCGACCGACTCACCCAACTGCTCAAGACCGGCCCGCAGCTGCTCCACGGCGTCGGCCCCACACCCGCTCAGCAGATACATGACCTCGAACTGCGGGGGCACCGGCCGGGTCGTGTGCCGGGTTGCCGTCGATGACGCCTGCGGCGGTGACGGTGTGTAGGCCGGCCGGCGTGGGGCGTCACCGACAATCGTGGCGGTCATCGCGTCGAGAAGGACAAGGAGTCCGCGACCACCGGAATCGACCACCCCGTGCTCGGCCAGGACCTCGAGCTGGTGCGGCGTCTCATCTAGGGCTTCGGCTGCGGCATCGGCGGCGCGTGCGGCGACCTCGGCGAGATCGGCCCCACCGGACGCGCAGTTCTCGGCGGCGACGGCCGCGGCCTGCAGCACCGACACGATGGTTCCGGACACCGGCTCGCCCATCGATGTGGCGACCAACGCGACGGCATGCCGCAGCGCCGCTGCGTACAAGGTTCCGGTCACCTCGGCCAGATCGCCGTCACGCTGCGCCGCGGCCGACGTGACAACCTCCGCGAGACCCAGCAGGATCTGCGACAAGATCACCCCGGAGTTACCCCGCGCCCCCTGCAGCGCACCGGCGGCCAGCGCGCTCGCCACCTGAGCGACGTCGGCGTCCCGCTCGGAGTCGACCTGAGCCCATGCCGAACGCATGGTGAACAGCATGTTTGTGCCGGTATCGGCATCGGCGACCGGGAACACGTTGAGCCGATTGATCTCGTCGGTGTGGGTGATCAGATCGTCGACAGCGGCGTGGGCCCAATCCCGCAAGGCGGAGGCGTCGAGCCGCCGAGCAAGCATCGGACCTCCAAATTTCACCCGAATCCCCATAGCGCGATGTGGGCGCCAGCCTAACCAGTCACGGCGACAAACCCGATCAGACCACGGCCGCCTGTGCACAACCTGATGTGGAGTTCAGGGGCGGTTTTGGCGATAACCTGCCCGGCCGGTATTCTGTTCAGGTTGTCGGGTTGAGCCGCGCCGGTCTGCGGCGGACAGGCCCCAGACCCCAAGTACTGATTTCGAGGAGTTGTTGATATGGCTGCCGTGTGCGATATCTGCGGGAAGGCGCCCGGCTTCGGCAAGTCGGTGTCCCATTCGCATCGGCGGACCAGCCGGCGCTGGGATCCGAACATCCAGTCCGTACGCACCGTGTCGCGTCCGGGTGGCAACAAGCAGCGCGTGAACGCGTGCACGTCGTGCATCAAGGCGGGCAAGGTTTCGCGCGGCTGAGCGCTTGCGCGAAGACGAAGACCAGCAGGGCTGAGCGCTTGCGCGAAGACGAAGACCAGCACGGCTGAGCGCTTCGCTGTTGTTTGACCGAGAGGTCGGCGGGGTACGTCCTGCGGTCATGACCACTCGTCGCACATCACACTCACCGCTGTACGCCTTTGCCTCGGCAATCGCAGTCGGCTCACTGCTGACTGCGTGCGCGGGCGACGAGGCCGGCGATGACTCGGACACCACAACCACCGAAACCTCGGTCGTTGAGACGACCGTGGAGACGACGGTCGAGACCACGGAGGCTCCACCAGCCACGTCGCCTCCAGCCGGAGGGCCGACGGTGACCCCCGATGACGGTGGTGACGCGACCGTCGAGATTCCGTCACCTCCGGCGATCCCGTCACCGCCGGCGATTCCTTCGCCGCCTGCCATCCCGTCGCCGCCGCCGATCCCAGCGATCCCCGTGCCGTGACCTCACGGCAGGCGCCAGTCGATCGGGCTTGCACCCCGCTGCTGTAGAAGCTCGTTGGCGCGGCTGAATGGCCGTGACCCGAAGAATCCGCGCGACGCCGAAAGGGGCGAGGGGTGCGCGGATTCGATGGTCGCGCAGTCACCCTCGGCCAGCATCGGTTTGAGCGTGCACGCGTCGCGTCCCCACAGCACTGCCACCAACGGCTGCCTGCGGGCCACCAACGCCCGGATCGCGCACTCCGTCACCGCTTCCCAACCCTTGCCGCGGTGCGAGGCCGGGGTTCCCGGCCGAACGGTGAGGACCCTGTTGAGCAGCAACACTCCGCGCTGCGCCCACGGCGTCAAGTCACCGCTGCTGGGCTGTGGATAGCCCAGGTCCTCGGCGTATTCGGTGAAGATGTTGGACAGGCTCCGGGGCAGCGGGCGCACATCGGCAGCGACCGAGAAGCTCAACCCGACCGCATGGCCCGGTGTCGGATAGGGATCCTGCCCGACGATCAGCACCCGCACCTGATCGAACGGAAAGGTGAAGGCACGCAGAACGTTCTGTCCGGCAGGCAGATAACGATGCCCGGATGACAGTTCCTCGCGCAGAAACTCCCCCATCCGCGCCACTTGGCCGGCGACGGGCTCCAGAGCTCGGGCCCAGCCGTCCTCGACGAGTTCACTCAGGGGTAGTGCACCTGTTGAATTGCTCCTCGCGTCCACCCCTGTTGAATTGCTCACGAAAAGCCAACTTAGCGTGCGCGGCTAGTCGAACGACTGCCATCCCGTGCTTCCGCTCCACTTCGAGCCGTCGACCAGCACCTGCGCCGGACCATCGACGACCCGGCCGATCACCCGCCAACCATCGGGTGGCACCCCGGAGAACGTCGCGACGAGGGCGTGATCCTCGCCGCCGCCGAGTACCCACTGCCACGGATCGACGCCCACCGCTGCGGCCGCCGCGGTGACCGCCGAGTGATCGTGGGCCAGACCTTCGGTGGACACATCGATACCGACTTCGGAGGCGGCAGCGAGATGGCCGAGATCGGCGAGCAGTCCATCGGAGACATCGGTCATCGCGGTCGCGCCTCCCTCGGCTGCCGCCGCGCCCTGACCATATGGTGGTTCCGGCGTCAGGTGTCGCTGCCGCAGCTCGGGATGTGCATCAATACCTTTGTCCCACAACGCATATCCAGCAGCAGACCAGCCCAGCTCGCCAGCCACCGCAAGGGTGTCACCAGCCTGTGCCCCACTTCGCCGCACCGGCGCGCGGCCACCGAGATCACCCAGTACCGTCACCGAGATCACCCACAGCGGTGCGCGCACCAGATCACCGCCCGCGATGCCGGCTCCGAGCCGTCGCGCCTCGTGCCACATTCCGTCGGCCAGGTCGACCGCGGCGGCCGTGGAGGTCTCCGCGGGCGCGCCGAAGGACACCACGAACGCCGCGGCCCGACCGCCCATCGCTTCGATGTCGGCGGCGTTCTGCGCGATCGCCTTGCGCCCGACATCGTGTGGGGTTGACCAGTCCAGCCGGAAATGGCGCCCCTGCACCAGCATGTCGGTGGACACCGCGGTCCGGCCGTCGCCGGCAGCGACCACTGCGGCGTCGTCGCCGGGCCCCAGTGTGACCGCTGCGGGCTGCTCGCGACCGGCAAGCAACCGGTCGATGACCGCGAACTCGCCAACCGAGGCGAGAGTGTCTTGAGTGAAGCCGGCGCCGCTTGCGGAGTTGTCGGAGCTTTCCCTGCCGGCCATTACCCCTCCTGCCGGTTGCCGCGGTGCCATGAACACTGGCCAGACCTGCGGTACGTTTGGTCCCTGCGGCGAGGAGTCTATGCAGCGAGGCAGAGGAGACAGCGGGTGGTGGAGGCTTACGTGCTGATCCAGACCGAGGTCGGTCGCGCCGAAGTCGTCGCCAAACAGCTCGCCGCTTTGCCAGGAGTGTTGTCGGCCGAGTATGTGACCGGTCCCTACGACGTCGTGGTGCGCATCGGTGCCGACACGCTGGCCGCCCTGCAATCCGACGTGGTGCCGACCGTCCAGCAAGTCACCGGCATCACGCGGACCCTGACCTGTCCGATCGCCAACGGAGCACAGCCATAGGGTTGTTGGTGTGACCGATCCGCAGTCCACCGACGGACCACCGCGCGCTCTCCTGATCGCCGCGGTCGTGGTGGCGGTGTCGGCGTTGATCACCGTTCTGGGAATCGCGGCGTCGCACCAGCGGTCAACCGAGCAACAACCGGTGGCGATCTCCTCGATTCCCGCCCCGCAAGCCGACAGCGCCGAATGCCATGCCCTGCTGGGCGCGCTGCCCGAGCAACTCGGCGATTACCGCCGAGCCCCCACGGTCGAGCCGACCCCGGCGGGCACCGCGGCGTGGCGGGCGGGATCCGACACCGAGCCGGTCATTCTGCGGTGTGGTCTGGACCGACCGGGTGACTTTGTGGTGGGCGTACCGCTGCAGGTGGTGGACGCGGTGCAGTGGTTCCGCATCACCGATCCTGGCACCGTCGGCAAGGCCACCGACGACACGCGCAGTACGTGGTATGCGGTGGACCGTCCGGTCTATGTCGCCCTCACCCTGCCCAGCGGATCGGGGCCGACGCCGATTCAGCAGATTTCCGGCCAGATCGCCCGCACCATGGCGGCCCAGCCGATCGATCCGGCCCCCGCACGTTGAAAACTCAGCGCAGGCCCGTCCCCCGAGCCAGCGCCGTATCGACCATGGCGGCCAGCAGTGTCGGATAGTCCACGCCGCTCGCCGCCCACATCCGCGGGAACATCGAGATCGTGGTGAACCCGGGCATGGTGTTGATCTCGTTGATCACCGGTCCGTCGTCGGTGAGGAAGAAGTCGACCCGGGCCAGGCCCTGACAATCGATCGCGGTGAAAGCGCGCACCGCCAGGCGGCGGACCTCCTCGGCGACGTCGTCGTCGATCTTGGCGGGCACGTCCAGTTCAGCGGCGTCGACGAGGTACTTGGTGGCGAAGTCGTAGAAGCCGTCCTCGCGGCCCCGCACGCCGGCCACCCGGATCTCCCCTACCGTGCTGGCTTCGATTCTGCCGTCGGGCAATTCGAGCACACCGCATTCGAGTTCCCGGCCCGGCACGGCGGCCTCGACGATGACCTTCGGGTCGTGCCTGCGGGCCAGTTCGATAGCCGCGGGCAGCTCATCCCAGGCAGTCACCCGGCTGACGCCGATGGACGACCCGCCCCGCGCGGGTTTGACGAACACCGGCAGGCCGAGCCGCTCACGGTGCTCGAAATCAAGCGCGGCGTCCTTCGGGCGCAGGACCTCGTGATCGCCGATCGGCAGTCCTTCGGCGGCCAGCAGCTTCTTGGTGAATTCCTTGTCCATACCGGCAGCGCTGGACAGCACACCGGAGCCGACGTAGGGAATACCGGCCAGCTCGAGCAGCCCCTGAATGGTGCCGTCCTCGCCGTAGGGGCCGTGCAGCACCGGGAACACCACATCGACGGCGGTCAGGATCTCCCCGGGCCCGCTGCCCAGTGACAGCAGCTGGCCGCTGCGGCTGGGGGCGGCGGGTAATGCCAGTTCCGTGCCCGAAGCCTCGGTGACCTCCGGTAGTTGACCGTCGGTGATCGCCAGCGTCTCGGGGCTACCGTCGGTGAGCATCCAGGATCCGTCGGGCGTGATGCCGACCGCCACCACCTCGAAACGTTCGGGATCGAGGTTGCGCAGGATGCTGCCGGCCGACACACAGGAGATCGCGTGCTCGGAGCTGCGCCCGCCGTACACGACGGCAACGCGGGTACGGGATCCGGGCTGATTGCGGACAGTCACAACCTAGAGAGGCTACCGCCCCGGGCCGACGGTGCGCTTCGGCGCATGCTGACCTGTGGTTTTACCGCAACGCCTGTTCCACGTCGGCGAGCAGGTCGTCAGTGTCCTCGATGCCTGCGGAGATCCGGGCGAATCCGGC
Source organism: Mycolicibacterium sp. XJ870 (assembly GCF_053483975.1). NCBI lineage: Bacteria > Bacillati > Actinomycetota > Actinomycetes > Mycobacteriales > Mycobacteriaceae > Mycobacterium > Mycolicibacterium sp. XJ870. The sequence goes on along the minus strand of NZ_JBEFTI010000001.1, from coordinate 1,310,773 downwards.
GGGCACCGGGTCGCCCCAGCGGGCCCGGCGGTCGACCGAGGTGTGGATGCCGCCGAAGCTCGTCGACGCGATCAGCAGGGCGCTGTGTTCGACGAGGGCGTGTACCGCGGCGGCATCGGCCAGCTCCACGGCCACCAGCCCGCCGAACCGCTTCATCTGAGCCGAGGCCACCTCGTGGGCCGGATCCTCCGGCAACCCGGGATAGCGCACCGAGACCACTGCCGGATGGCTGCGCAACATCACCGCCAGCGCCCCCGCGTTCTGACACTGCCGTTCGAATCGCAATCCGGCACTGCCGACGCTGCGCAGCACCAGCCAGGCCTCGAACGCTCCCAGGATCGGCCCGGCCAGCAGCCGCTCGCGCTCCACCGCGGCCATCAGCTCTGGTTGACTGCCCGCCACATACCCGGCGACCAGATCACTGTGCCCGGACAGCGATTTGGTGGCGCTGGCCACCACCAGGTCGGCCCCCAACGAGAGCGGCTGCTGACCCAGCGGAGTGGCGGTGGTGTTGTCGACCACGAGCGTGGCGGCTCTGCCTCGACAGGTCATCGCCAGCCGATGCAGGTCGACGACATCGAGCCCCGGGTTGGCCGGCGTCTCGGCCAGCACCACGTCGGCGACCGAAGCGGCATCGCACATTTGACTGACATCCGCTTCGACGACTGTGATTCCTTGTAGCGCAAGGTATTCTGCGGCATAACGGCGGACCTGATAGTAGCCGTCGGCCGGGACGACAAGCGTCGAACCCGGTTTGGTCAACACTCGCAGCACCGAGGTGATGGCCGCCATTCCCGATCCGAAGGTGAGCGCCGTGGCAGCGCCCTCCAGCTCGGCCAGCGCCGCTTCGAGCTGCCGCCACGAGGGATTGGAGCTGCGCCCGTAGCTGTCCAACTGTTCGGTCTCGTCGGGCGAAAGGTGGAACGTCGACGCGGGCACCGGCATCGGCGCGACTGGGTTACCCGGAATCGATTCCAAACCAACGGCTTTGAGGCTGCGGGTGGAATCGCCGTAGGTGCCGTCCATACCGCTTTCTCCTCCTCGCGTCCGGTGAACCCCTACTCCGGTTTGGTGCTGCGGCCCAGCAGCAGCGCGACCGCCTCATGAACCGACAATCCTTTGTGACACACCCGGTGAACGGCATCGGTCAGAGGCATCTCGACTCCGTAGCTGGACGCCAGCGCCAACACCGATTCACACGACGCCACCCCTTCGGCCACGTGTCCGCCGGCAGCGGCCAGCGCGGTTTCCATCGTGCCGCCCTTGCCCAGCCGCTGACCGAACGTTCGGTTACGTGAGTGCGGTGAGGTGCAGGTGGCAACGAGATCGCCGACGCCTGCCAGCCCGGCCAGCGTGGCGGGCGTGGCGCCCAATGCGATGCCCAGCCGCATGATCTCCGCCAGGCCGCGCGTGATGATCGCCGCAACCGTGTTCTCCCCCAACCCGACGCCGACGGCCATCCCGCACGCCAGTGCGATGACGTTCTTACAGGCGCCGCCGACCTCCGCGCCCACCACGTCGGCGTTCGTATAGGGCCGGAAGTAGCCGGTGGCCATGGCGCGCTGCAGAGTCACGGCACGCCCGGAATCGCTGCAGGCCACGACCGTTGCCGCCGGTTGCTCGTCGGCGATCTCGCTGGCCAGATTCGGACCGGTCACCACGCCGACCCGCGCTGGATCGGCTCCGGTGACCTGCACGATGACCTGGCTCATGCGCATGAGCGAGCCGAGCTCGATCCCCTTGGCCAGACTCACCAGCGTGGCATCCTCGGCGATGAGGTGCTTCCACCCTTCGAGGTTGGCCCGCAGCTGTTGCGCCGGGACGGCGAGCAGCACCGTGCATGCACTCCCCAGGGCCTCTGCCGGATCGCTGGTGGCGCGGATTGCCGGGGGCAACTTGACCTCGCCGAGGTACTCGCTGTTGCGGCGTTCACTGTTGATCTCGTCGGCCACCTCGGGCCTGCGGGCCCAAATCGTGACCGGATTGCCCGCGTCCGCCAGGACCTTGGCCAGCGCCGTTCCCCACGCACCGGCACCCATGACTGCAGCCTCCACCACTGCTTCACCCTATCTCCCGCACCGCGCGGCCCCACGACACCGGCTGGCAGGATGGCCATATGAGCGGCACGAGAACAGCCGGCGCCGCAACGGCGGCACAGTCCGGCGCTGACGTTGCGTTGATCATTGCGGTCAAACGCCTCACCGCCGCCAAGACCCGGCTGGCGCCCATCTTTTCGGCACCGACCCGCGAGGCTGTCGTGCTGGCCATGCTGGTCGACACCATCACCGCGGCATCTGCGATCGCCCCGGTCACCGTGGTGACCCCAGACGAGGTCGCTGCCGACGCCGCACGACAGCTCGGCGCCGGTGTACTTGCGGATCCCACTCCGGCCGGCCACCACAACCCGCTGAACAACGCGATCACCGCGGCTGAAACCGAGCTGCGGGCCGCCACGCCGAATATCGTTGTCCTGCAAGGTGATCTTCCGGCGCTGCAGTCGCAGGAGCTGTCGGAGGCACTCGCGTGGGCCCGTAGTCACCGGCGCAGTTTCGTCGGCGACCGGCACGGCACCGGCACCTCGGCGTTGTTTGCGTTCGGAGTCCCGCTCGAACCCCGGTTCGGCGCCGATTCGGCTGCGCACCACCGAAACTCCGGTGCGATCGAGCTGACCGGAGCGTGGCCGGGCCTGCGCTGCGATATCGACACACCCGACGATCTCCTGGCGGCGCGGCGGCTGGGTGTGGGGGTGGCCACCTCGCGGGCGTTCGCCCAGCACAGATAGCGGGCAGGTAGCAGGAACGCTTCTCCATAGGGAATGATCGGACACGTGAGCGAAGCCACCGAAGCGGAGCCCGCGACCCGGGCCGACGATACCCAGCTGGACGACGGTTCAGCACGATCGGGGTTTGCAGCGCAGGCTGTCGCAACACCAGAGGCACCGCCCGCGGCGACATCCCCGGCGGTAGACAACGCGCTGCCGGAAGATCGTTATCTCAACCGTGAGCTGAGCTGGCTGGACTTCAACGCACGGGTTCTGGCGCTGGCCGCTGACCAGTCCCTGCCGCTGCTCGAACGTGCCAAGTTCCTGGCGATCTTCTCCTCCAACCTCGACGAGTTCTACATGGTGCGCGTGGCCGGCCTCAAACGGCGCGACGAAATGGGCCTGTCGGTGCGGTCCGCCGATGGATTGTCACCGCGCGAACAGCTACGCCGGATCAGCGAACGCACCCAGCAGATAGCCAATCGTCATGCCGGGGTGTTCCTGGATGCGGTGCGCCCGTCGCTGGCCGACGAGGGCATCCTCATCGTCAACTGGGCCGAACTCGATGATTTCGAACGCGGGAAGCTCTCGAGTTACTTCCACGAACAGGTGTTCCCGGTCCTGACCCCACTCGCGGTGGACCCGGCCCACCCGTTCCCCTTCGTGAGCGGGCTGAGCCTCAACCTCGCGATCACGGTCAAGCATCCCGACGACGGCGGCCAGCATTTCGCCCGAATCAAGGTGCCTGACAACGTCGACCGGTTCGTCCAACTCGACCGGCCGGCCGACGGATCTCGGCTTGTGCGATTCCTGCCTATGGAGGAACTGATCGCGGCTTTCCTGCCGGTGCTGTTCCCGGGGCTGGAAGTGGTGGAGCACCACGCGTTCCGGATCACCCGCAACGCCGACTTCGAGGTCGAAGAGGACCGCGACGAAGACCTGTTGCAGGCACTGGAACGGGAATTGGCGCGTCGGCGGTTCGGTTCCCCGGTCCGGCTCGAAGTGTCCGACGACATGACCGAGAGCATGCTGGAGCTTTTGCTGCGTGAGCTCGACGTGGCTCCCGGCGATGTCATCGAGGTACCCGGGCTACTCGACCTGTCCGCGCTCTGGCAGGTCTACAGCGTCGATCGGCCCGATCTCAAGGATCCGCCGTTCGTCCCCGCAACCCCACCGGCATTCGGCGAACGCGAGACGCCCAAGAGCATCTTCTCCACCCTGCGCGACGGCGACGTGCTGGTCCATCACCCGTACGACTCGTTCTCCACGACGGTGCAGCGGTTCATCGAGCAGGCTGCCGCGGATCCCAACGTGCTGGCGATCAAGCAGACCCTCTACCGCACCTCCGGTGACTCGCCGATCGTCAACGCCCTGATCGACGCCGCCGAGGCCGGCAAGCAGGTTGTCGCACTGGTTGAGATCAAGGCGCGCTTCGACGAACAGGCGAACATCAAGTGGGCGCGCAAGCTGGAGCAGGCGGGCGTGCACGTGGTGTACGGCTTGATCGGACTCAAGACGCACTGCAAGACGTGTCTGGTGGTCCGGCGCGAGGGCTCGACCATCCGGCGCTACTGCCATATCGGAACAGGCAACTACAACCCGAAAACCGCGCGGCTCTACGAAGATGTGGGGCTGCTCACCGCGGATCCGGATCTCGGTGCCGATCTCACCGATCTGTTCAACTCGCTGACCGGCTACTCCCGCAAAGACTCCTACCGCAATCTGCTGGTGGCGCCTCGCGGAGTGCGCAAGGGCATCATCGAGCGGATCGACCGCGAGATCGCGGCTCAACGGGAGGGTGCCCGGACGGGGATCCGGGTGAAAGCCAACGCGCTGGTTGACGAGCAGGTGATCGACGCGCTGTACCGGGCCTCGCAAGCCGGGGTTCCCGTCGAGGTCGTCGTTCGGGGCATCTGCGCGTTGCGTCCTGGTGTGCCGGGCTATTCCGACAACATCACCGTCCGCTCGATCCTCGGCCGGTTCCTGGAACACTCGCGGATTATTCACTTCCGCGCCATCGACGAGTTCTGGATCGGCAGCGCCGACATGATGCATCGTAATCTCGACCGTCGCGTCGAGGTCATGGCTCAAGTCAAGGATCCGAGGCTGGCCGCACAACTCAACGATGTATTCGATTCCGCCATGGATCCGGCGACCCGGTGCTGGGAACTGCGGCACGACAGTCACTGGACAGCCCTGCCGCAAGAAGGCCAAACGGTCCGAGACCACCAGGTGTCGCTGATGGAGCGTCACCGGCATCCCTGAACCGGGTCGGATAGCGGCCGGTGGCCGACGTCGGCGAATGACCTGCAGGAGTAGAGGTGTCAAAAGACAGCACGACAGCCGCGAAGTCGGCCGACGGGATCGTGCCCGCCGCGGGTGCGGTGCTGTGGCGCAGTGTCGGCGATCCCGCCGCGGACCAGCCGGCGGCGACCGAGGTGGCAGTCATTCACCGCCCACGCTATGACGACTGGTCACTGCCGAAGGGCAAACTCGACCACGGTGAGACCGAACCGGTCACCGCGGTGCGGGAAATCCATGAGGAGACCGGCTACGCGGCGCAACTGGGCCGCCGACTGGGCGCCGTCACCTATCCGATCCCACAGGGCACCAAGCGGGTTTGGTACTGGGCCGCCAGGGCGACCGGCGGCGACTTCGCTCCCAATGAGGAAGTCGACAAGCTGATCTGGTTGCCGGTCGACGCGGCGATGGATCAGCTCGGCTATCCGCACGACCGAAAAGTCTTGTGCCGCTTTGCGAAACACCCGCCTGACACGAAGTCCGTCCTGATCGTCCGGCACGCAACTGCAGGCAGCAGGTCGCGGTTCAAGGGCGAGGATCGCAAGCGCCCGTTGGACAAGCACGGCCGGGCGCAGGCCGAATCATTGGTCGAACAACTACTGGCATTCGGTGCCACAACGCTGTACGCCGCCGACCGGCTGCGCTGCCACCAGACGCTGGAGCCCTTGGCCGAGGAGCTGGGCGTCGACGTGCACAACGAGCCGATGTTGACCGAGGAAGCCTATTCCGCCGATCACAAGGGGGCACGCAGCCGGGTGCTCGATATCGCCGGGCGCGCGGGCACACCGGTGATCTGCACGCAGGGCAAGGTGATTCCCGACCTCATCGCGTGGTGGTGCCAGCGTGCGAACGTCCAACCGGAGACGACCGGAAACCGGAAGGGCAGTACCTGGGTGCTGTCATTGTCCGACGGCGAACTCGTGGCCGCCGATCACATGTGCAGTCCGCTGCCCAAAAAGAAATAGCTTCCATGCAGAAAGGCACGCCGTGAGCTGATTCGGCCCACGGCGTGCCTTACGGGAATCTACTTGCGGCCCTTCTTGGCCGGGGCCTTCTTGGCGGCAGCCTTCTTGGCCGGAGCCTTGGTCGCAGCCTTCTTGGCCGGAGCCTTCGTGGCAGCCTTCTTGGCCGGGGCCTTCTTGACGGCAGCCTTCTTGGCCGGAGCCTTGGTCGCAGCCTTCTTGGCCGGAGCCTTGGTCGCAGCCTTCTTGGCCGGAGCCTTGGTCGCAGCCTTCTTGGCCGGAGCCTTCGTGGCAGCCTTCTTGGCCGGAGCCTTCGTGGCAGCCTTTCTGGCCGTAGCCTTCGAAGCCGTCTTCTTGGCGGCGGTCCGCTTCGCCGGGCCCGCGGTAACGCCACGCTTGACCGCAGGTCCGTCTGACGGGAGACGCTGCGCCCCAGAGACAACCGCCTTGAACTGCGCGCCGGGTCGGAACGCCGGCACCGAGGTGGGCTTGACCTTTACCGTTTCGCCGGTGCGTGGGTTGCGCGCCACTCGGGCAGCGCGACGGCGCTGCTCGAAAACACCGAAACCGGTAATCGTGACGCTGTCGCCCTTATGCACCGCACGCACGATGGTGTCGACAACGTTCTCCACCGCGGCGGTAGCCTGCCGACGATCGGTGCCCAGTTTGGTTGTGAGTACGTCGATGAGCTCCGCTTTGTTCATCCAAAACCTCCGAAACCAGTGGTCCTCCTTGGACCGACTAGTGGACACGGTAAACCCTTTGACCACTGATTTCCAAGAGCCACGCGCAATTTCAGGCGTAGCTGGCGAACATTCCGGCAATCCGCTTGCCCCACTTGGACTCCTGTCCGGGGGGTTCAGAACCGGTTTGGAAGGCGGCGAATTCAGGCCGCCGAGACCGGCGAATCAGGCCGGCAGGGTGCGCGGCTTCCACTGCGCCCTGCGCTGCTCATAAGCCTCGATTTTATCGAGTTTGCGCAGCGTAAGGCCTATATCGTCGAGTCCGGAGAGCAGTCGCCAGGCGGTGTAATCGTCAATCCTGAACGGCACCACAACCGTTCCCGCGGTGACATTTCGATCTTGAAGATTCACAGTGATTTCCAGGCCGGGATTCTGCTCGATGAGCTTCCAAAGCAGCTCGACATCGTCCTGAGCGACTTCGGCCGCCAATAGCCCTGCCTTGCCCGCATTGCCGCGGAAAATGTCGGCGAAGCGAGAGGAGATAACCACCCGGAAGCCGTAGTCCATCAGCGCCCAGACGGCATGTTCGCGAGAGGATCCCGTCCCGAAATCGGGGCCGGCGACAAGCACCGAGCCTTTGTCGAATGGCGGGAGATTCAGCACGAAAGACGGATCATTGCGCCATGCGGCGAATAGTCCGTCCTCGAAACCCGTTCGGGTTACGCGCTTCAGATAGACGGCGGGGATGATCTGGTCGGTGTCGACGTTGGACCGCCGCAGCGGTACGCCGATTCCGGTGTGTGTATTGAACGCATCCATTTTTGGTCTCCTCTAGCGGGTCGCGGCGGGCAGATCGGCAGGGGACGCCAATGTTCCGCGGACGGCGGTGGCCGCCGCGACCGCAGGCGACACCAGGTGGGTGCGGCCGCCCTTGCCCTGGCGGCCCTCGAAATTCCTGTTGGACGTCGAGGCGCAGCGCTGCCCCGGCGAAAGCTGATCGGGGTTCATCCCCAGGCACATCGAGCAGCCGGCCTGGCGCCACTGGGCCCCCGCGTCGATGAATATCCGGTCGAGGCCTTCCGATTCGGCCTGCGCACGGACCCGCATCGAGCCCGGCACGACCAGCATGCGCACCCCGTCGGCGACCTTTCGGTCACGCAGCACGTCGGCCACCACGCGCAGATCCTCGATGCGGCCGTTGGTGCAGGACCCGACGAACACGGTGTCCACGGCGATGTCCCGCATCGCCGTGCCGGGGCGAAGATCCATATAGGTCAACGCCTTTTCGGCGGACTGCCGCTCGCCGTCGTCCCCGATCAACTCCGGGTCCGGCACCGAGGCCGACAGCGGAACGCCCTGGCCCGGGTTGGTACCCCATGTCACAAACGGACTCAGTGTCGCGGCATCCAGGTAGATCTCGGTGTCGAATTCCGCGCCGTCATCAGTACGCAACTGGCTCCATGCCGCCACCGCCGCATCCCAATCGGCTCCCTTCGGGGCGTGCGGACGACCCTTGAGGAATTCAAATGTGGTCTCGTCGGGGGCGACCATGCCGGCGCGCGCCCCCGCCTCGATGCTCATGTTGCAGATCGTCATCCGGCCTTCCATCGACAACGCCTCGATGGCACTGCCGCGATATTCGATGACGTGGCCCTGCCCGCCGCCCGTGCCGATCTTCGCGATGACGGCCAGGATGATGTCCTTGGCGCTGACCCCGGGCGGCAGCACGCCGTCGACGTTGACCGCCATGGTCTTGAAGGGCTTGAGCGGCAGCGTCTGCGTCGCCATCACATGCTCGACCTCAGAAGTGCCGATGCCCATGGCAATGGCGCCGAAGGCGCCGTGGGTGGAGGTGTGACTGTCTCCACACACCACCGTCATACCGGGCTGGGTGAGGCCGAGTTGCGGCCCGATGATGTGCACGATGCCCTGCTCGACATCGCCCATAGGGTGCAGCCGGATGCCGAATTCCTCGCAGTTGCGCCGCAGTGTCTCAACCTGCGTGCGCGAGACCGGATCAGCGATCGGCTTGTCGATGTCGATGGTGGGCACGTTGTGGTCCTCGGTGGCGATCGTCAGGTCGGGCCGCCGAAACGGCCGCCCGGCCAACCGCAGCCCGTCGAACGCCTGGGGGCTGGTGACCTCGTGCAGGAGGTGCAGGTCGATGTAGATCAGATCGGGCTCTTTGGACGCGCCCTCACCGTCGCCGAGCGCCACGACGTGGTCGTCCCAGACCTTTTCGGCCAGGGTGCGCGGCTTCGCGGGTGTCGGTGTCGATTGGTCCATCGCTACTACTCATTTCGATTCAGGGCACTGCGGGCTTGCGTTAAAGGGCTGGGAGCTACCGTGCAATCTCACTATGCGAGACGCTAGTATCTCTCTGTGAGAAATGATAGCGGCATCGGCGTGCTCGACAAAGCGGTGGGGGTGCTGCACACGGTGGCCGAGTCACCCTGCGGGCTGGCCGAACTCTGCGAACGGACCGGACTCCCACGGGCGACGGCGCACCGGCTGGCCGCCGGCCTGGAAACACACCGGCTGCTCGCCCGCGATGGCGACGGCCGCTGGCGACTGGGCCCCGCACTGACCGAATTGGCCGCCCACGTCAACGATCCGCTCCTGGCAGCCGGCGCCGCCGTGCTTCCGCGGCTGCGTGAGATCACCGGCGAGAGCGTGCAGTTGTACCGCCGCGAGGGGCTGTTCCGGGTTTGTGTGGTCGCGCTGGAACCCCCAGCCGGGCTACGCGACACCGTGCCCGTCGGGACTCAGCTGCCCATGACGGCGGGCTCGGGCGCCAAGGTGCTGCTGGCCTACGCGGACGCGGCCACCCAGCAGGCGGTTCTGCCCGGCGCCAAGTTCACCGATCGCACGCTCGCCGAAGTACGCAAACGAGGGTGGGCACAAAGCGCCGCCGAGCGCGAGCCTGGGGTTGCCAGTGTCTCGGCTCCCGTCCGCGACGGCCGCGGAGCGGTCATCGCCGCGGTATCGGTGTCTGGGCCTATCGACCGGATGGGGCGCCGCCCAGGAGCGCGCTGGGCGGCCGACCTGCTCGCAGCCGCGGACGCCTTGGCCCGCCGACTGTGACGCCTATCTCAATCGCCGCGAGCGAGGCGGCACAAAAGCAAAGGCACCCAGTCCTGGTGGACTGAGTGCCTTGCGATGTACCCCCGATGGGATTCGAACCCACGCTACCGCCGTGAGAGGGCGGCGTCCTAGGCCGCTAGACGACGGGGGCTAGAACTTCCTGTGGCACGCATCGGCGCGCCGGTGTAACAGCATAGCCCACCGCCGTAGGCGTACTACAAATCGGCAGCGCCACCCGAGGGCGTCACCGAGCCGGCCGCGGTGGCCGGGCCGGCCCGGTGACGGTGGCTGCGCCCATCGGGCCTAGGCCCGGCCCCGCCACCTTCAGGGCGCGATCACTTCGTAAAGGCTGGTCCAGGTGTCCCCGCCGTGCCCCGCAGCGATTGCGCGGTCGTAGAGCGACTTGACCGCCTGCGGCACCGCCAGATCCAGCTTGGCTTCAGTGCTCGCGCCGACGATGTGGTCGGCCGTCGCGCCCATCATGACGATGTTGGCGCCCTCGCCCGGATGTTCGCGACCGGCGATGTTCTTGGCGGCATCCGGCAGGTAGTAGGACAGGTTGTCGAAGACTTCGGCGGCCCATGGGACGTACTTCTCGGGCGCGATTCCCGCCGAGCCGACCAGTGCGGTGGCGTGCAGATACGCGGACAACGACGTCAGGAATATGGTCAGCTGCGCTTGATAGAACAGCTGCGCCAATGCCGGGTCTTCGCCGACATAGTCGACGCGGCCGATCGCGGCGAACAATGATTCATGTTGCCGTACAACGGATTCCGGACCACTATAGAAGACATAAGAGGCGTCGGTCGCGATCAGCTCCTCGGGCACCATCACTCCCCCGGCGATCAGGGTCGCGCCGCGCTGCGCCGCCCACTCCGCAGCCCGCCGCGTGGTCACCGGAGTGTCCGAGCTGAGGTTGATGATCGTCTTGCCGTCGATGCTCTGCCCGTCGAGTAGATCGAACATCACTTGGTAGTCGGTCAGGCTCAGGAAAACGACGTCGCCGGCCGTGAGCGCGTCGGCGACCGTCGGCGCAACCGTCGCACCCAGCCCCTCGGCTCTCGACGGCGTCCTGTTCCACACCGTCACGTCGTGCCCGGCCTTCACCAACGCACGCACCATCGATTGACCCATCGGACCCAAACCAATGAACGTAATCACTTGACCTCCTTGAGTAATTCGATGACACCGGCCAGGTCTTCGTGACCGTGGCCTGCTGCAACACGACGCGCCATCAGTGGCCCCAATGGCGCGATGAGTTCTGGACTGATGCCCTGATCGCGGGCGGTTTCAAGCAGATTGACGTAAGCGGCCGACTGCATCCCGATGTTGGAGACCACGCCGATCGTGTAGTCCTGTTTGTCGATCTGCTCGGCAGCACCGTCGACGAAGCCGAGCATGGCTTCGATGTACCGCTTGACCAGCGGCGCGAACGTCGTGGCGGGGATGCCCGCGGATCTGACGAGCGCGAGCGCATGCATGCTGCCGATGAACATCCCGTACATGCCGGACAGCAGCGCGATGTCCTGCAGCGCCGCCATGCCGGCGTCGTCACCGACGTAGCGGCTCTCCCCGAACAGGTCCAGCACGGCGCGATTGGTGTCGAACGCGCTGCGCGATCCGCTGTAGAAGACGAATGCGCCCGGGCCGCCGATCATCGGCGGTACCGCCATGATGCCGCCGTCGAGATAGTCGGCGTCGTAGCGGCCGGCCAGGTCGCGCGCCTGTGCCGGGGTGCCGTTGGTGAGGTTCACCAGGACGCGGCCGGCCAGCACGTCCTTGGCGGGGTCGAGGACGTCGGTCACCGACGCGGCGTCCATCAGGCAGACGATCACCAGCCGGCTGGCCTCGATCGCCTCGACCACGCTGGTTGCCGCGACCGCCCCACTGGCAACCAGCGGCTCGGTCCGCGCCGGCGTGCGGTTCCACACCGTGGTCGGGTAACCGGCGCCGACGACGGCCGCCGCCAGCGCCGATCCCATTGCTCCGAGCCCGATCACGGTGACTGATGGCTTGCTGAAATCTGTCATGCCGCCACTGTGCAACCGGCCGCGCACGGTTCACGCACGGCCGGCGCACGACGTTGTCACCCCAACCGGATACCGTCGATATCGTGCGATTCGGGGTGCTGGGCCCGCTGATGGTGTGGACCGATGACGGCCGGGAGGTCCGGGTGCCCGAGGCCAAGGTCCGGCTGCTGCTCGCCGATTTGCTGCTACACGAGGGCCGCCCGGTGTCCGTGGATCGACTCGTAGATCATCTGTGGGGCGATCGGCCGCCGGGAGACCCCCGCAACACCCTGCAGACCAAGGTTTCCCAGCTGCGCAGAACGCTGGAGCGGGCCGAGGCGGGAACTGGCGGGCTGGTGGCCCACCAATCCAGCGGTTACCTCATGCCGGTCGATGTGGACACCACGCAGTTCCGGAAGCTGACGGAGCGTGCGCGCGCCACCGACGATGCCCGCCTCCGGGCTGAATTGATGGCCGACGCGCTCGCGCTGTGGCGTGGTCCGGTGCTGGCCGAGTTCGCCGACGAGCCGTTCGCCGCCCCCATGATCGCGCGGCTGGACGGAGAACGGGTGGCCGCACAGGAAGATTGGGCGGCGGCTCGGCTGGAAGTCGGCGACCAGGACGGATTGACCGACGAGCTCGGCGAGCTGACCGCCGCGCATCCACTGCGCGAACGGATACGCGAGCTACACATGCTCGCGTTGTACCGCGCGGGCAGGCAGAGCGAGGCCCTGGAGAGCTATCGGCAGCTGCGCAGGCTGCTGGCCGACGACTTGGGGCTGGCACCCGGACCCGACATCGTCGCCCTGCATCAGGCCATCCTGGAACAGGATCCAGCGCTGGCGATACCGTCGCCGCCCCGGACCAACCTGCCCGCGCCGTTGACCGAGCTGATCGGCCGGGACGAGGCGGTGCAATCCGTGGCGTCACTGTTGAGCGCCACGCGACTGGTCACGCTGACCGGACCAGGTGGTGTCGGCAAGACCCGGCTGGCACTGCAGACGGCGCGAAATCTGCCGAATGCGTGGCTGGTGGAACTCAGCGGCCTTGACCGCCACGACGACGCAGCACACCGCCCGCCGGACGAACTGGTGGTCGACGTGATGGCGAGCACACTGAACATCCGCGACGAGCACGGCTGCGACGTCAGACGATTGGCGCAGTACCTGCGGGGCAGGGACATGGTGCTGGTGCTCGACAACTGCGAAGGGGTGATCGAACCGGCCGCGGCGCTGGCCACCGCGTTGCTGGAATCGGTGCCGGATCTGCGGATCCTGGCCACCAGCCAGCAGGCGCTCGGCGTGGCGGGCGAATTGGTGTGGAACGTCCCACCCTTGACGGTCCCCGGCCCAGGATCGGTTGCCGCCAAGGACGTTCGAGCGTTCAGTGCGGTTCAGCTGTTCGTGGCCCGTGCCGCGGCCACCGCTCCGGGCTTTTCGCTCGACGAGGACAACGCCGCCGCGGTGGCCGCGATCTGCCGTCGGCTGGACGGCGTGCCGCTGGCATTGGAGCTGGCAGCCACCCGCATCCGTGCGCTGGGACCGGACGAGCTGCTCGAGCGCCTTGACGATCGATTCCGGCTGCTCGGCAACGCCAATCGCGGGGCGCCACAGCGACACCGCACACTGCGTGCGGTGCTGGATTGGAGCTGGCAATTGCTGAACCGGCCCACCCAGGCCGTGCTTCGGCGCATGGCGGTGTTCGCCGAGGGTTCGGATCTTGCTGCGGTTGAGGCGTTGTGCGGAGGCGACGGCGTGCCCTGCCATGATGTCGTCGGTCTGCTGACCGACCTGGTGGACCGGTCGTTGGTGGTCAGCGCCGCCGGCCCGCGCTATCGCCTACTGGAAACCGTGGTGGCATATGGCCTGGAGCGGCTGCGGGAGAACGACGAACTGGACGCCATGCGTCGCAAACATGCCGAGTACTACGTGCAGCTGGCTGAACGAGCGGCCGTTGGCTTGCGCACCAGCGAACAGTGCGCGTGGTTGGAATGGAGCCGGCTGGAGACGCCGAACCTGCGACGCGCCATGGAAACCGCCGTCGACGCCGGCGATACCGAGTTGGCGCTGCGCTTCGTCAATGCGATGGCGTGGTCCTGGTTCCTGCGCGGCCGAATCGGTGAGGCCCGCCGGTCGATCCGTCAGGCTCTTGCGCTGCCCGGCGACGCGGAGCCGCTGCGACACGTCGCCCGGTGCTGGGGCACGGGTCTGGCCATTGCGGCAGGCGAGGCGGTCGACGAAGAAGAGTTCGACATCGCCCAGCGGATCATCGACCCCGCCGACCGTGCGACGGCGTTCTGGTTCCTCGGCTACGTCACCACCTCGGCAGGCATGCCGCAGTCCCGCCGGCTCACCACGCGGGCGTTGCGCGAGTTCGAGCAGCTAGGCGACACGTGGGGCGTCGCGGTCGCGCTGATCGACCTCGTGACCCACCACCTGTCGGCCGCTGACTTCGTCGCCGCCGAGCGGGATGCCGCCCGCGGCACCGCGATGCTCGAAGGATTGGGCGAGCGCTGGGGCCAGTTGCAGGCCAGCTACATCACCGGCAGTCTTGCCGAGATCGCCGGCGACTACGACCGGGCCGAACGGATGCACCGAAACGGCCTGACCATGGCCGAGGAACTCGGACTGGCCCCGGAGATATCGTTCCAGCTGTCGTGGCTGGGCCGGATCGCGATGTTGCGAGGCGACCATCAGCGGGCGTGGGACCTGCACGAGAAGGCCAGACGGCTCGGCGCCGAGCAGGGGTTCAAGGCTGCCGAGATGTACGCCGAAACGGGCCTTGGCCTCGGGGCCCGCCGGACGGGGCAATTCGATGTCGCAGAGAAGCACATGCGTGACGTGTTGGACTGGCATCGCGCGCAGCGATTCCAGGCCGGCACCGCGTTCGCGCTGGCCGAACTGGGCTTCATCGCAGAAGCGCGCGGTGACGGCGCAACCGCGTTACGGCTGCACGAGGAGGGCTACGACATCGCCCGTGTCAGCGGCGATCCGCGTGCGGTCGCACTCGCGCTGGAGGGGCTGGCCGGCGCACATCGCCTGGACGGGTCGCCTGATGCCGCGGCGCGCCTGCTCGGGGCGGCCTCCCGGTTGCGTGAGTCCGTCGGCCGCCCGCTGCCGCACGGTCAGCGCGACGACGTCGACCGAATCGCAGGCACGCTGCGAGCGACCATGGGTGACGCGACATTCGATGCGGAATTCCGGCGCGGTGCCGACACGGGGGTCGAGGCTCTGATCGGAGATTGAAACGGCGCCACGTGGCGCCTCGCGCAAGACTTGATGGCTGGGGTACCAGGACTCGAACCTAGAATGGCGGTACCAGAAACCGCTGTGTTGCCAATTACACCATACCCCATTTAATGGCCATCACCGCTGGTCATGGCCATTTTCGGGCCGAATCGCCTGGCGGGGGCGTCCCCGCTTGCGCTTTCCGGGCCGACGAGCAGACTACCAAAGATTCGCGCCCACTTTTACACACGGTCCTTCGCGGCCCGCAGCCGCGCCAGACTTCGCTCACGGCCGAGCAGTTCCATCGACTCGAACAGTGGCGGGCTGACCGATGCTCCGGTGACCGCGACCCGGATCGGGCCGAACGCCTTACGCGGCTTGAGCTCCAACCCGTCAAGCAGCGCCGCCTTGAGCGCAGCCTCGATGTTGGCGGTGGACCACTGCGCGACCGGCTCCAGTGCGCTCAGCGCGGCGTCGAGAACCGGTGTGGCCTCGGGCTTGAGCTCCTTCGCCGCGGACTTCTCGTCGATCTCATAGGCGGCGTCGTTGAAGAACTTCAGCAGGCCCCACGCGTCACCGAGCACCACGATCCTGGTCTGCACCAGCGCGGCGGCTTCGGCGAATCCTGCGTCATCCAGCCCGGTGTCGTACCCATGTGTGACGAAATAGTCCCGCAGCCGGGTGGTGAAATCCTCAGGGGTCAGCAGCCGGATGTGCTCGGCATTGATCGCGTCGGCCTTCTTCTGGTCGAAGCGAGCCGGGTTCGAGTTGACGTTCACCACGTCGAACGCGGCCACCATCTCGTCGAGGCTGAACACGTCATGGTCGTCGGCGATTCCCCAGCCCAGCAGTGCCAGATAGTTCAGCAGCCCCTCCGGGATGAACCCCCGGTCGCGGTGCAGGAACAGGTTCGACTGCGGGTCGCGCTTGGACAACTTCTTGTTGCCGTCACCGAGAACGCTTGGCAGATGGGCGAATTCGGGGATCGCATCGGCAACCCCGATCCGGATGAGCGCCTGGTACAGGGCCAACTGACGTGGCGTGGACGGCAACAGGTCCTCGCCGCGCAGCACATGGGTGACCTTCATCAGCGCGTCGTCTACGGGATTGACCAAGGTGTACAACGGATCCCCACTGGCGCGGGTGATCGCGAAATCGGGTACCACGCCCGCCGCGAAAGTCGTCGGTCCGCGCACCAGATCGTTCCACGACAGGTCCTCGTCGGGCATCCGCAGCCGCAGCACCGGCTGACGTCCCTCGGCTGCGAATCGCGCCCGCTGCTCATCGGTGAGGGTTCGATCGAAATTGTCGTAGCCCAGCTTGGGATTACGTCCCGCCGCGTGATGCCGGGCCTCCACTTCTTCAGGCGTCGAGTACGCCTCGTAAACCTCGCCGGCTTCGAGCAGCCGTGCGATGACGTCGCGATAGATGTCACTGCGCTGAGACTGCCGGTACGGCGCGTACGGACCGCCGACCTCGGGCCCCTCGTCCCAGTCCAGCCCGAGCCAGCGCAGCGCGTCGAGGAGGGCGGCGTAGCTTTCGTCGCTGTCGCGCGCGGCGTCTGTGTCCTCGATGCGGAAGACGAACGTCCCGCCGGTGTGCCGGGCATACGCCCAATTGAACAGCGCGGTACGAACCAGCCCGACGTGCGGAGTACCGGTTGGGGACGGACAGAACCGAACTCTAGTCGTCATGACTTTCCTTTGCGCACAACAGGATTGGTGAGAGTGCCGATACCTTCGACGGTGATGCTCACGGTGTCGCCGTGTTCGATGGGCCCGACGCCTTCGGGGGTTCCGGTCAGGATGAGGTCCCCCGGTAGCAATGTCATCACCGCAGAGGCCCATTCCACGATCGCGCCGATGTCGTGAATCATCAACGAGGTTCGGCTGCGCTGACGCAGTTCTCTTCCGCCGGCAATCCCACGGATCACCTCGGTGCGCAGTTCCAAGTCCGAAGGGTCCAGATCGGTGACGATCCACGGGCCGACCGGGCAGAAGGTGTCATGGCCTTTCGCCCGCATCCACTGCCCATCCTTCTTCTGCTGGTCGCGCGCGGAGACGTCGTTGGCGATCGTGTAGCCCAGGATGTTCTCCGCGGCACGCGACGCGGGCACGTCCTTGCACGGCCGGCCGATGACGACGGCCAGCTCGCCCTCGTGGTGGACGGGATCGGCATCGGCGGGCAGTTGGATGGGCACGCCCGGCCCGACGATCGCGGTGTTGGGTTTGAGGAAGATCACCGGATCTTCGGGTGCGACAGCACCCATCTCCTCGGCGTGCGCGGCGTAGTTCTTGCCCATGCAGATCACCTTGCTGGCCAGGATCGGTGCGAGTAGGCGCACGTCGGCCAGCGGCCAGGTTCGTCCCGTGAAGGTGGGGTTCCCGAACGGATGCTCGGCAATCTCTTTGCAGACGGCATCTGACCCGTCGCCCTCGATGCTCACAAAAGCGACCCCGTCTGGACTGGCGATTCGACCTAAGCGCATTTTTGCCAGCGTAGTGCGCGGGGCGTTGCGGTCGGCCAGGGACGGGTCGCTCAGCGTCGGTCGAACGCCGCGCGAAGAAATGGTGTGGAGTCCGGCAGGGAGGCCAGCACCGTGCCGGAGTGATCTTCGTCGGGGTAGATCTTGAGTGTGACGTTCTGCCCGTTGGCCAACAGCTGCTCGTTGAGACGCATCGACATGGTCGGCGGGACATCCTGATCGAGCAAGCCGACCCCCAGGAAGATCGGCCGGTCGTAGCCACTGGTCGGCGTGCCCAGGTAGGCGTCGAGAGCTTCAGAAACACCGGGCAGGGTGGCCAGCGGGGCACGGAAGAACCCGGTCGGCGTCATGCCGGTAAGCGCCTCATCGAGTTGCGGCTTGCAGAACGTCTCGGCTTTGTCGACCGCGTCAACCCCGGCGGTCGTGAGCACGCTGTTGACGTCGATGTCAGGCCGGGCCTCACGGAACCCGGCCAGGATGTAGCCGGTGTAGCTGTTGGCGGCAGGCCCCAGGTTCGGCGGCAGTGCCATATCCGGGCCGGCCTGCTTGACGATGCTCTCGACGTTGAAGGGAGTTCCGGTCGCCACCACACCGCGGTAGTCCAGCCCGCTCCCGCGGCTGAATTCGGTGGCCCAGCGCGCACTGTTGACCGCGGCCCCGCCACCCTGGGACTGGCCGACGAGAGCCCATTTGGGCGACAACGGCAGGTCCATCTGGTGCATGGCGATCACCGAGTCGACGACGCTGTGCGCGGTGGCGATGGTGTTCAGATAGCTCATCAAGCCCGGCGTACCCAGACCCGCGTAGTCCGAGCCGACCACCGCGTAGCCCTGGTCGAGCCAATGCGTCAGATACTCGTTGTCCCGTTGACTGCGCGGCTGGGCCGAGGGCGCGCAATCGTCACCGAGACCGACGGTGCCGTGTGCCCATGCGATCGTCGGCCAGCCGCCGTCAGGCGTATCGCCATGCGGAATGAACACCGCTGCCGTGCTGACGGCCGGTGAATCATGTTGATCGGTAGTCGAATACAGGATCCGATAGGCCCGCCCCGCGCCTGGCACGGACAGGGCTGCATTCAGTGGCACCGACTCGATGAGTGTGCCTGCCGGTGGAATCGGACCGTCGAAGTACCGAGCATCGAGGCCGGACCAATTCGGCGCCGCCGCGGTCGCCACCGGGGCCGGTCCAAAGATTCCAACCACGAGCAACGCCACAGCCGCCAACCATTTCACGGCTCCAGGGTATTGGTACGCCGCGGAAGGTGTTCGGAGGGAACACCTTGCCCTTCCGCCGCTGTCTCAAATAGTGAGAAGTAAATTCGGGATGCTGAGATAGGTGTGAAACGATGCGGTCATGTCTGTTTCGTCGATCAGCACATTTCGCCGCTGGTCGATGCTCGGCATCGCCCTGACCGCGACCACCTGCGCCAACGTGTTCATCAACGGCGCCGCGTTCCTCATCCCCACCCTGCACAGCGAGCGGGGCCTGGATCTGGCCACAGCCGGTCTGCTGTCCTCGATGCCGAGCTTCGGCCTGGTTGTCACCCTGATCGCCTGGGGGTATCTGGTCGACCGGGTCGGCGAACGGATCGTGCTGACCGTCGGCTCGGCACTGACCGCCGCTGCGGCGTTCGCGGCGGCCTCCGCCGACTCTCTGGTGCTCGTCGGTGCTTTCCTGTTGCTGGGCGGCATGGCAGCGGCGAGCAGCAATGCGGCCAGCGGTCGGGTGGTGGTCGGCTGGTTCCCTGCCGAACAGCGCGGGCTCGCGATGGGCATCCGGCAAACGGCGACTCCGCTGGGAGTTGGCTTGGGCGCCTTGGTGATCCCGCGAGTCGCCGAGAGTCACGGCGTGTCGACGGCGCTGCTGTTTCCGGCCGTGGTGTGCGTCATCGCCGCGCTCATCTGCGCGGTCGGCGTGCTCGACCCGCCGAGGCCGCCGCGCCACGAGGCACCCGCCGAGCACCTGGCCAACCCGTACCGCGGCTCGTCGGTGCTGTGGCGCATCCACGCCGTATCGGTGTTGTTGGTGGTGCCCCAAGGCATGGTGTGGACATTCACGCTGGTGTGGCTCATGAGCGACCGCGGCTGGTCAGCGGCGTCGGCGGGCGCGCTGGTCACCGTGTCTCAACTCCTGGGCGCCGCTGGGCGAATCGCCGCGGGCCGGTGGTCGGATGTGATCGGCCAACGATTGCGCCCCATCCGCACGATCGCCCTGGCGGCGGCGGCGACGATGGCACTGTTGGCGTTCACCGACTGGCTGGATTCACCGATCAGCGTCGCGTTGATCGTGATCGCGTCGGTGATCACGGTGTCGGACAACGGTTTGGCGTTCACGGCCATTGCCGAGATCTCCGGACCGTTCTGGAGTGGTCGCGCCCTGGGCACTCAGAACACCGCCCAACACCTGGCGACAGCGACTTCGGCGCCGCTGTTCGGTGCACTGATCGGCGCCGCCGGATACCCGCTCGCGTTCGCGGCGTGCGCGTTGCTGCCGTTGTTGGCGGTACCGCTCGTGCCGCCCGATGAGCGCATATCCGCCTAGCCGTCGTCGACCGTGCAGTCAGAGCGTCGAATCCCGAGAAACCACGCTCTGGCCGCACACTCGACGTTCAGAGCAGCGACAGGATCCGCTCGCCGACCTCGCTGGTGGACAGCTTGGCGTCGCCGCGGGTGGCCAGATGTTCCGACACCGCCTTGTCGACCCTGCCCGCCGCGTCGGTTTCACCGACATGGGCGAGCAGCAGCGCGACACTCATCACCGCGGCGGTCGGATCGGCGATCCCCTGCCCCGCGATGTCGGGAGCGCTGCCGTGTACCGGCTCGAACATCGACGGATTGGTCCGCGTGGCATCGATATTCCCGCTGGCGGCCAGGCCGATTCCGCCGCACACCGCAGCCGCCAGATCGGTGATGATGTCGCCGAACAGGTTGTCGGTGACGATCACGTCGAAGCGGCCGGGGTCGGTGACCATGTGGATGGTCGCGGCGTCGATGTGCTGGTAGGCGACCTCGACATCGGGGAATTCGGCCCCGACCTCGGACACCACCCGCGACCACAGGCCGCCGGCGAAAGCCAGCACATTCGTCTTGTGCACCAGAGTCAGATGCCTACGCCGGCCCTGCGCACGGGTGAACGCGTCACGCACCACCCGCTCGACACCGAATGCGGTGTTCACGCTGACCTCGGTGGCCACCTCCTGCGGGGTGCCGACCCGCAGCGCACCCCCGTTGCCGGTGTAGGGCCCCTCGGTGCCCTCACGCACCACGACGAAATCGATGGCCGAGACATCCGAGAGCGGGCTGCTCACACCGGGATACAGCCGGCCCGGCCGCAGGTTCACGTGATGGTCCAGGGCGAACCTCAGTTTGAGCAGCAGGCCGCGTTCCAGCACGCCGCTGGGCACGGATGGGTCGCCGATCGCGCCGAGCAGGATCGCGTCGAAGCCGCGCAGCTCCTCGATGGTGGCTTCGGTCAGCAGTTCCCCGGTCGCGTGGTAACGCCGCGCACCGAGGTCGTATTCGGTTTTCTCGATCCCGGGCAGTACGGCGTCGAGCACTTTGAGGGCCTCGGCGATGACCTCGGGGCCGATGCCGTCACCGGCGATTACAGCGAGTCTCATGACAGGTCGACCACTTCCAGCGTGCTGGCGCCGACCGCGGAGGCGATCGCGGCACGCACATCGTCGGGGACATCGGTATCCAGGCGCAGCATCACGGTGGCGCTGTCACCGCTGGCGTCCTGGCTCATCTGTGCGGCCAGAATGTTCACGTTCGCGCCGCCGAGCAGGGTGCCGATCTTGCCGAGCGCGCCCGGCTGATCGCTGTAGTTGACGATCAGGTTGAAGCCCTCAGCGCGCAGATCGAAGTTGCGGCCGTTGATCTGGACGATCTTCTCCACCAGCTGCGGGCCGGACAGGGTGCCCGCCACATTGAGCGCCGAGCCGTCGGCATGCACCGCACGGACGTCGACGACGCTGCGGTGGTTCGGGCTCTCGGTGGCGGTGCTGATCTCGGCGGCCACGCCGCGGTCGGCGGCCAGCGCAGGCGCATTGACGAACGTCACCTGCTCGTCGACGACAGCGGAGAACAACCCGCGAAGCGCCGAAAGTTTCAGTATGTCAACGTCTCCTGGACCGCCGCTGGCAAGCTCGCCGCGTACCTGCACGGACAGCGACACCGGCGGTGCGTCGGAAAGCGCACCCACCAGCACGCCGAGCTTGCGCACAAGATCCAGCCACGGCGCCACCTCTTCACCGACCACGCCACCACCGACGTTGACCGCGTCGGGCACGAACTCGCCGGCCAGCGCCAGTTTCACGCTGGCAGCCACATCGGTGCCGGCCCGGTCCTGCGCCTCGGCGGTCGAGGCACCCAGGTGCGGGGTGACGACGACCTGAGGCAGCGCGAACAGCGGGCTGTCGGTGCACGGCTCGGTGGCGAACACATCGAGCCCGGCGCCCCGCACATGCCCACTGTTGATGGCGTCGGCCAGCGCCTGCTCGTCGATCAGGCCACCGCGCGCGGCGTTGACGATGATCACACCCGGCTTGGTCTTGGCCAGCGCTTCCTTGCCGATCAGACCCGCGGTCTCTTTGGTCTTGGGCAGGTGCACCGAGATGAAGTCGGCGCGGCCGAGCAGTTCGTCGAGGCTCAGCAGTTCGATGCCCAGTTGGGCGGCGCGGGCCTGGGACACGTAGGGGTCGTAGGCCACGATGTGCGCTCCGAAGGCGGCCAGCCGCGCCGCGACCAGCTGCCCGATGCGGCCGAGGCCGACCACGCCGACGGTCTTGCCGAAGATTTCGGTGCCGGAGAACGACGAGCGCTTCCAGGTGCGGTCCCGCAACGTCGCGTCAGCTGCCGGGATCTGCCGGGCGGCGGACAGCAGCAACGCCAGCGCGTGTTCGGCGGCACTGTGGATGTTCGACGTCGGCGCGTTGACCACCAATACGCCGCGGGCGGTGGCAGCGTCGACGTCGACGTTGTCCAGGCCGACGCCGGCGCGGGCGACGATCTTGAGCTTGGGTGCGGCGGCGATGACCTCGGCGTCGACGGTGGTTGCCGAACGCACCAGCAGCGCGTCGGCGTCGGGCACGGCGGCGAGAAGCTTCTCGCGGTCCGGACCGTCGACCCACCTGACCTCTACCTGGTCACCGAGGGCGGCAACGGTCGATTCCGCGAGCTTGTCGGCAATCAGTACAACGGGAAGACTCACCCGGACAGCCTAATGTGTGGCTATGCGCCGCTGGACGGCCACTACCACGGGCGTCCAGGCATGCGGTCTACTGGACGGGTGGACGTCACGATTGTCGGCAGCGGCCCCAACGGTCTGACGGCCGCGGTCATCTGCGCGCGGGCCGGATTGTCAGTACGCGTCATCGAAGCCCAGCCCACCCCCGGTGGCGGTGCCCGCACGCTCGTCGATCCGGAGTTCTCGGGAGTCAGCCATGACATCTGTTCGGCGGTGCACCCACTCGCCCTGGCGTCGCCGTTCTTCGCCGCCTACGACTTGCCGGCCCGCGGCGTGAAACTGGCCGTCCCTGATATCTCGTACGCCAGCCCACTGCCCGGACGCCCGGCGGCCATCGGCTACCGCGACATCGACCGCACGTGCGCCGAGTTGGAGTCCGGCGATTCGTGGCGGCGGCTGCTCGGCCCGCTGGTCGAGGATTGCGACGGCGTTGTCGGCCTACTGTTGGGCGACAAGCGTTCCATCCCGCCGTCGCTTCCAGCGGCGCTGAAGGTGGCGCCCCGCTTACTCGCCCAAGGCACCGGCCTGTGGCGGTCGCTGAAGGGCGAGGACGCCCGCGCATTGTTCAGCGGCGTTGCCGCCCACACGATTTCGACGATGCCCTCCCTGGTGTCCTCAGGAGCCGGCCTGATGCTCGCCACCCTCGGACATGCGGTGGGCTGGCCGATCCCAGTGGGCGGATCGCAAGCAATTCCCGATGCCCTGATCGCCGATCTGAGCGCACACGGCGGCCAGCTGGTGACCGGCGAGGAGGTCACCGAACCGCCGTCCGGCGTGGTGCTCTACGACACCGCCCCTACCGCGCTGCTGTCGATCTACGGCGATGCGATGCCGGCTCGCTATGCGAAAGCGTTGCAGCGCTACACCTATGGCCCGGGGGTGGCCAAGGTGGACTTCGTACTATCCGACGAAATCCCCTGGCGTGACCCACGGTTGGCTGAGGCGCCGACGCTGCACCTCGGTGGCAGCCGGGCCCAGATGGTGTTGGCCGAATCGGAGATAGCCGCGGGTCGCCACGCCGCATGGCCGATGGTCCTTGCCGCACTCCCCCACATCGCCGACCCCGCACGTATCGACGCGCAGGGCCGGCGACCGCTTTGGGCGTACGCCCATGTGCCCGCCGGCTCGACCGTGGACATGGCCGAGACCGTGACCACGATCTTCGAACGCTTCGCGCCCGGATTCCGGGATGTCGTGGTCGGCGTGCGGAGCGTGCCGGCATCCCGGATGACCGAACACAACGCCAACCTGGTCGGCGGAGACATCGGGGTCGGCGGCAACAACATGGTCAGCGCGATTGCCGGGCCGACACCGCGGTTCAATCCATGGTCCACGCCGATACCGAAGGCGTACCTGTGCTCGTCGGCCGCTCCGCCCGGTGGTGGCGTCCACGGCATGGCCGGCTTCTACGCCGCCCGCACGGTTCTCAAACGCGAGTTCGGCATCAAGGATCTCCCTAAACTGAAGCCGTGACCAAACTCTCAGTCATCTACTACTCGGCAACTGGGCACGGCACCACCATGGCGCAGCGGGTGGCCGCCACAGCGGAGTCGGCAGGCGCCGAAGTGCGGTTGCGCCACATCGCCGAAACCCAGGATCCGGAGACGTTCGCCCACAATCCGGCCTGGACTGCCAATTACGATGCGACCAAGGGCCTTCCGGCAGCCACCGGCGAGGACATCGTGTGGGCGGACGCGGTGATCTTCGGCTCACCCACCAGATTCGGTTCCCCGACAGCGCAATTCCGCGCTTTCATCGACTCGCTGGGCGGGTTGTGGTCGCAGGGCAAGCTGGCCGACAAGGTGTACGCCGCGTTCACGTCGGCCCAAACCGCCCACGGTGGCCAGGAAACCACCCTGCTCAACCTGTACGTGTCGTTGATGCATTTCGGCGGCATCATCGTGCCACCCGGCTACACCGACGAGGTGAAGTTCAACGACGGCAATCCCTACGGCGTCGGGTTGACCGCCAACCGCGAGAACGTCAGCAAAATCGACGATACGACCACCGCGGCACTCGACCACCTGGCCCGGCGGGTCGTGAGCGTGGCGGATCGGCTCACCACGTAGCGATTTGTGGAGTTTCAGCCGCAACGGAAACGGCTGAAACTCCACAAATCACAAAGAAATCAAGCCGTTTCGGTGATCGGCCGGTCGACCCAGCTCATCAGGTCGCGCAGCTTCTTGCCGGTGACCTCGATCGGATGCTCGGCGTTCTCCTTGCGCAGACCCTCGAGCTCCTTGTTGCCGCCCTCGACGTTGGCGACCAGGCGCTTGACGAACGTGCCGTCCTGGATGTCCTTGAGGATGTCCTTCATGCGCTCTTTGGTGCCGGCATCGATGACACGCGGGCCGGACAGGTAGCCACCGAACTCCGCGGTGTCGGACACCGAGTAGTTCATCCGGGCGATGCCACCCTCGTACATCAGGTCGACGATGAGCTTGAGCTCGTGCAGCACCTCGAAGTAGGCCATCTCTGGGGCGTAGCCCGCCTCGACCATGACCTCGAAACCGGTCTTGACCAGTTCCTCGGTGCCACCGCACAACACGGCCTGCTCACCGAACAGGTCAGTCTCGGTCTCTTCCTTGAAGGTGGTCTTGATGACGCCGGCACGGGCACCACCGATCGCGGCGGCGTAGGACAGCGCCAGGGCCTGGCCCTCGCCCTTGGGGTCCTGATCGATGGCGATCAGGCACGGCACACCCTTGCCGTCGACGAACTGACGACGCACCAGGTGGCCGGGGCCCTTCGGCGCGACCATGCCGACGGTGACGTTGGCCGGCGGCTTGATCAGACCGAAGTGGATGTTCAGGCCGTGCCCGAAGAACAACGCGTTGCCGTCCTCCAGATTCGGCTCGATGTCGCCTGCGAAGATCTCGGCCTGAGCGGTGTCCGGCGCGAGCACCATGATCACATCGGCCCACTTGGCGACCTCGGCCGGCGTACCGACCTCCAGGCCCTGCTCGGTGACCTTCTCGCGGGACTTCGAGCCCTCCTTGAGGCCGACCTTCACCTGCACGCCGGAGTCGCGCAGCGAAAGTGAATGCGCGTGCCCCTGGCTGCCATAGCCGATGACCGCGACTTTGCGACCCTGGATGATCGACAGATCTGCGTCGTCGTCGTAAAACATCTCAACTGCCACGTGAATTTCCTTCTCTTTCTAGCTTTTACAGCCGTTTGACGCTACTTGACGGTGCCGATGCCGCGCGGACCGCGGGACACCGACACAACACCGGACTGCGCAAGTTCCCGAATACCGTACGGCTCCAGGACCCGCAGCAGGGCCTCCAACTTCTCCGGCGTTCCGGTGGCCTCGACCGTCAACGACTCCGTCGAGACATCAACGACTTTGGCGCGGAACAGGTTCACCGCTTCGATGACCTGGCTTCGGGTGTTCGCATCGGCTCGCACCTTGATCAGCGCGAGTTCCCGGGCGACCGCGTTGTCCTCTTCCTGCTCGACGATCTTGATCACGTTGATCAGCTTGTTGAGCTGCTTGGTGATCTGCTCCAGCGGCGAGTCCTCGACGCTGACCACGATCGTCATCCGCGACATGTCTTTCTGTTCGGTCGCGCCGACCGCCAGTGACTGGATGTTGAAGCCACGGCGGGAGAACAGGGACGCCACCCGGGCGAGGACGCCCGGTTTGTCTTCGACGAGAACCGACAACGTGTGTGTGGGGGTTCCGTTACTCATCAGGCATGCCCCTCGGACTCGTCGTCGAACAGCGGTCGGATGTCGCGGGCGGCCATGATCTCGTCGTTGCTGGTGCCCGCGGCGACCATCGGCCACACCTGGGCATCGGCCCCGACGGTGAAGTCGATCACCACCGGGCGGTCGTTGATGGCGCGGGCCTGATTGATCACGTCCTCGACGTCTTCAGCTCTCTCACAACGCAATCCGACACAGCCCAGCGCCTCGGCCAGCTTGACGAAGTCCGGGATCCGCCGTGAGTGCGTGGCCAGGTCGGTCTGGCTGTAGCGCTGGTCATAGAACAGCGTCTGCCACTGCCGAACCATGCCCAGGTTGCCGTTGTTGATGAGCGCCACCTTGATCGGTGCACCCTCGACGGCACAGGTGGCGAGCTCCTGATTGGTCATCTGGAAGCAGCCGTCACCGTCGATGGCCCACACCTCGGCCTCGGGCCGGGCGAACTTGGCTCCCATGGCCGCAGGCACGGCGAAGCCCATCGTGCCGAGACCACCCGAGTTCAGCCAGGTGCGCGGGTTCTCGTACTTGACGAACTGCGCGGCCCACATCTGATGCTGGCCCACACCCGCGACGTAGATCGCCTCCGGCCCGGCGATCTGCCCGAGCTTCTCGATGACGAACTCCGGGGACAGGCTGCCGTCGCTCTGCGGCCCGTAACTCAGCGGGTAGGTCGTCTTGATGTTGGACAAATACGCCCACCAGCTGTCCAGCTTGAGCGTGCCCGCATTGGTTCCGGTCTTGCGCAGCGATTCGGCCAGCTCGGTGATCACGGCCTTCACGTCGCCGACGATCGGCACGTCGGCATGCCGGTTCTTGCCGATCTCGGCGGGGTCGATGTCGGCGTGGATCACCTTGGCGTCGGGCGCGAACGAATCGAGCTTGCCGGTGACGCGGTCGTCGAATCGGGTGCCCAGCGCGACCAGCAGGTCGCTGCGCTGCAGCGCGGCCACCGCCGCCACCGTGCCGTGCATGCCCGGCATGCCCAGGTTCTGCTGGTGGCTATCCGGGAAGGCGCCGCGCGCCATCAGCGTGGTCACCACCGGGATGCCGGTCAGCTCTGCCAGATCCAGCAGTTCTGCGCTGGCATCGCCGCGGATCACGCCGCCGCCGACGTAGAGCACCGGCTTGCGGGCCTCGGCGATGAGCTTGGCGGCCTCACGGATCTGCCGGTTGTGCGGCTTGGTGTTCGGCTTGTAGCCGGGCAGGTCGATCCGCGGCGGCCAGCTGAACATGCACTGGCCCTGCAGGATGTCCTTCGGGATGTCGACGAGCACCGGACCCGGCCGGCCGGACGAGGCGATGTAGAACGCCTCGGCCAGCGCCTGTGGGATGTCATCGCCGTTGCGCACCAGGAAGTTGTGCTTGGTGATGGGCATCGTCATGCCGGTGATGTCGGCTTCCTGGAAGGCGTCCGTGCCGATCAGGCCCCGGCCCACCTGTCCGGTGATCGCGACCATCGGGATCGAATCCATGTGGGCATCGGCGAGCGGAGTCACCAGGTTGGTGGCGCCGGGCCCGGACGTGGCCATGCACACCCCGACCTTGCCGGTGGCGTGCGCGTAACCGCTGGCCGCGTGACCGGCACCCTGCTCGTGGCGGACCAGCACGTGACGCAGCTTCTGCGAGTCGAACAGCGGGTCGTAGACGGGGAGCACGGCTCCGCCCGGGATACCGAAGATGACGTCGACGCCGAGCTCCTCCAGCGACCGGATTACCGCTTGCGCCCCGGTGAGCTGGTGCGGTGCAACCCGCCCGGGCTGATCTGAATTCGATGCGGACTTGCCTGCGGCTGCGCCGCCGGCCGGCACAGTGGCCGGCCGTTCCGGCGGTCGCGTTGTCGGTGCGCTCACGGTGTTCTCTTCCCGTCCCTCTACGTTTCCTCTTCGCGGAACTCGGTTATCGATGATGGCTGGCGTGCTTGGGGCAACAAAAAACCCCCGTCAGCAGGCTGCTGTACGAGGGTGGCGCGTTGATGCTGTTGGCTATGCCCGGCAAAGGGCCAGCGCGGCATCAACGCGCCAACCAATTACTACGAGCAATCCCCGGGTCTGCATGATCGTTGACGGTAGCTGCCGTACTGGTCATCGGTCAAATTCGGGGCACCGCCCCGCTGGTCAAATTCCGGCCGGTGCAACGATGGAACACGTGAGTGCACGATCCGCTACCGGACCTGTTGTCATCCGGATATCCCCCATGGCGCACCTCGCGGTCGGATTCTTCGCATTCGGCCTGTTGACGGTCGTGTTCACCAACCCGGCGTGGCTCGCCCCGTTGCTGGTCATCCCGATCGTGCTGGCCCTGGCGATCGTCCGCTACCGGACGGTCGCCGATCAGGACACCGTGACCGCGCGCTCGCTGCTGGGCAGCGAAACGGTGCCGTGGAATGAGATCGAAGGGCTGCGTTTCGACCGGGCCTCGTGGGCCCTGGCTCATCGCACCGACGGTTCTGACCTGCGGCTGCCCGCTGTGACCTTCTCCACCCTGCCGCTGCTGTCCGAGGTCAGCGGCGGGCGGGTGCCGAACCCCTACGCGTGACCGTTCAGCCCAACGGGTTGCCGCCGTTGAGCAGCACCCAGATCCCGATGCCGGCCCCGACTCCGAGCAGCAGAGCCACGAACGAGCCGACGAACGGCCGCCGGGCCCATCCGCGTCCGGCATCGAACCCGTAGCGACCTGGACCGGTCAGGATGATCGCCGCCGTGGCGACCACCACGATGAGGCGGTATTCGTGGCCATCGGTGAAGAACTCCGACAGTCGGGCTTCCTGGTGCGCGGCCATCGCCTCCGCCAACACCCCGTTGATCAGATAGGCCAGCGCCCCGGCCGCGGCGATCGGCGTGAAAAGACCCAGCACGAGCAGCACCCCGGCCGCGATCTGCCCGCCGGTGGCCACGTAGGTCAGGATGTCGGCGTACTTGAAGCCCATTTCACCCAGTGCGGTGTTGAACCCGTCGAGTCCGGGGCCGCCCCACCATCCGAACGCCTTCTGCAGACCGTGGATGATGAGCAACCCGCCGACCGCCAGACGGAGGATGAGCAGACCCAGATCCTGCGTGCCCCTCCTGCCTGCCGCCCGGACGCGGTCGTCGACGATCTCGTCTCGTTCGATCTCGGCCGGTTCGGCCGGATACGGGCCGAGGGGCTGGTGCACTCCGGGCTGTACATACGGCAGCGGCTCGGGGTCCCCGGCCATGCTGAATGCGGACTGGTCAGCGGTCTTGCCGGAGTCGTAGCGGGGGATGGCGGTGGTTTCGAAGTCGCCGCCGTACGAGGACGACGGCAGATCGTCTTCGGGATCGACCAGGCTTGCCGCAGCAGGCCTGGCCGAATCGTTGGGCCCCGAATAACCGGGTCTCTGCCAAGCGAGCGGATCCTGCGAGTGACTGGTCACGCTTGCCAGGGTAAGTGCTAGTTCGTCGTGATCCGGGTATTTACGACGGCGCTTCTGCCTGGTATTGGACCGCCACCGGCGCCCCGTCGGATCCCGGCGTGGCGCGCACTCCGGGACAATCCGTAATCTGGCGAACATGAAATCGCGTCGGCGGATAACGAGGGTGGCCGCCGTACTGTGCGCCGCGATGCTGGTGGGTTCGGGCTGCGCCCGGTTCGATGCTGCCCAGTCCGAGCCGTTCACCACCGAACCCGAGATGCAACCGGGGCCGACGTCGACGCCGCCGCCCCCGCCGCCACTGCCGGCCAAACCCTTTCCCAAGGAATGCCCGGCACCCGGGGTGATGCAGGGCTGCCTGGACAGCACCAGCGGATTGATCATGGGTCCCGACAGCCAGTCCGCGCTGGTCGCCGAACGATTGACGGGCGCGGTCAAAGAGGTGTCGGTACGCGCCGAACCTAAAGTCAAGATGGTGATCCCGGTTGATCCGTCCGGTGACGGCGGGCTGATGGACATCGTGCGGTCGCCGACCTATTCGCAGGACCGGCTGATGTACGCCTACATCAGCACGCCGACCGACAACCGGGTGGTCCGGATCGCCGACGGCGATGTGCCCAAGCCGATCCTGACCGGCATCCCGAAGGGTGCGACCGGCAACACCGGTTCACTGATCTTCACCAGCCCGACAACGCTTCTGGTGCAGACCGGTGATGCCGGCAATCCGGCCCAGTCCGGCGATCCCGCCTCGATGGCGGGCAAGGTGCTGCGCATCGAGCAGCCCACCACGGTCAATCAGGCCCCGATCACCACTGCCCTGAGCGGCATGGGCGCCGGGGGCGGCATGTGCGTCGATCCGTCCGACGGCTCGCTGTACGTCACCGATCGCACACCGACCGCCGATCGCCTGCAACGGATGACCAAGGATTCGAAGGTGTCGACCGTGTGGACGTGGCCGGACCGTCCTGGCGTGGCCGGCTGCGCCGCGCTCGACGGCACCGTGCTGGTCAATCTCGTCGACGCCAAGAAGACGGTCGCGGTGCGGCTGGCGCCGGACACCGGCGCGGTCACCGGTGACCCAGAGGTGATCCGCGAGAACGTCCGTGGCCACGCCTGGGCGCTGCAGCTCTCCCCCGACGGAAACGTGTGGGGTGCGACGGTGAACAGAACTGCCGGGGATGCCGAGAAGCTTGACGATGTCGTCTTCCCGCTCTTCCCGCAGGGCGGCGGCTTCCCGCGTGGCGACGCCGACAAGACCTGACGCACAACACATTTCGGTACTACACAGTCGGAAAAATGGTCATGACGTACCATTACCCGGGTGCCTGACCGCCAACGTCGCAGATATGCGCCGCGGCTACCGCGTGAACAACGGCGCCAGCAACTGCTCGACGCAGCATTGACCGTGCTGGCCGATTGCCCCTTGCAGGAATTGAGCATGGAAGCAGTCGCCGAGGCGGGCGGTGTCGGCAAGCCGGTTCTCTACACCGCGTTTCGGACCAGGGCGGAACTCGTCACCGCACTACTCACTCGCGAGCACCAGGAGGGTCTGGAGCAGGTGCGCGGCGCCATGCCCGAGGATCTGGGCGTCCTCGGGCCCACCGGCGCGTACACCGCCGCCGTGTCGGCATTCCTGCGAGCGGTTCTGGAGAACCCGACGCGCTGGCGGCTCATCCTGACGATGCCCGACAGCGCACCGCGCGACTATCGTGCCGCGGTGCGTAAAGCCCGCTCCAGAATCATCAGCCAGGCCGAGGAAATCGCGAAAGTCGGTACAGCGCTGGATCCCAACCTCGCCGAGCTCGATCCCGTACTGCTCGGCCACACCGTGCTGTCTTTCGCCGAGATGCTGGGCAGGCTCGCCGTCAACGATCCGGAACGCTATCCGCGCGACCGGCTCGAGGAGTACGCCACCGTCACCATGGCGATGTTCGCCGGCCGATCCCGCCTACCGTCCTAACCGCCCTGGCCGCAAGCGGCCAGCACCAACTCCCGGACCCGGGCCGCGTCAGCCGACCCCTTGGTGGCCTTCATGACCGCACCGACGATCGCGCCTGCCGCAGCCACCTTGCCACCGCGGATCTTCTCTGCCACATCGGGATTGGCGGCCAGCGCCTCATCGACGGCGGCCTGGATCACCGAGTCGTCGCGGACCAGTGCCAGCCCGCGGTCGGCCATCACCCGTTCAGGTTCGCCCTCACCGGCCAGCACGCCTTCGACGACCTGGCGGGCCAGCTTGTTGGACAGCTTGCCTTCGTCGACGAGCTTGACCACGGTCGCAACCTGCGCCGGGGTGATAGCCAGCGCATCGAGCTCCACCCCGGATTCGTTGGCCTTCTGCACCAGGAAGTTGCCCCACCACGCGCGGGCCGACTCACTGGACGCGCCATGAGAGACCGTGGCCGCGACGAGATCGATGGCGCCGTTGTTGACCAGATCGCGCATCACCTCGTCGGAGATACCCCAATCGTCCTGAATCCTCTTGCGCGACAACCACGGCAGCTCGGGGATCGTCTCGCGCAGCTTCTCGACGAGCTCGGCGCTGGGCGCGACGGGCTCCAGATCCGGCTCGGGAAAATAGCGGTAGTCCTGCGCGGTCTCCTTGCTGCGGCCCGGCGAGGTGTAACCGTCCTCGTGAAAGTGCCGGGTCTCCTGCGTGACCGTGCCGCCGGCGTCGAGAATCGCTGCCTGACGGCGCATCTCGTAGCGCACCGCCACCTCGACGCTTTTGAGGGAGTTCACGTTCTTGGTCTCGGTGCGGGTGCCGAATTCGGTGGCACCGGCGGCCTTCAGCGACAGGTTGGAGTCGCAGCGCATCGATCCCTGGTCCATCCGCACATCGGATACCCCCAACGCCCGCAACAGGTCTCGCAGCGCGGTGACGTACGCACGGGCGATCTCTGGGGCGCGCTCGCCGGTTCCCTCGATCGGTTTGGTAACGATCTCGATCAGCGGCACTCCGGCGCGGTTGTAGTCGGCCAGTGAGGTCGTGGCTCCGGCGATGCGGCCGGTGTCGCTGCCCAGGTGGGTCAGTTTGCCGGTGTCCTCCTCCATATGGGCACGCTCGATCTCCACCCTGAAGGTGGTGCCGTCATCGAGTGGGACGTCGAGGTAGCCGTTGACCGCGATCGGTTCGTCGTACTGGGAGATCTGATAGTTCTTCGGCTGGTCAGGGTAGAAATAGTTCTTGCGGGCGAACCGGCCCCACGGCGCGATCTGGCAGTGCAGCGCCAGGCCGATGCGAATCGCCGACTCCACCGCCGCCTGGTTGAGCACCGGCAGAGCTCCGGGTAGTCCAAGACAGACCGGGCACACCAAGGTGTTGGGCTCGGCTCCGAACCGGTTGGCGCAGCCACAGAACATCTTGGTGGCTGTCGAGAGCTCGACGTGCACCTCCATGCCCATTACGGGTTCATAGCGCGCAATCACATCGTCGTAGTCAACGAGGTCAGCAGCGGAGGCAACAGTCACGCCGCGATTTTAGTCTCAGCCCTCGGCCAGCTTCGGATGCACACCCGGGCTCAACCCCAGCCCCGTCGAGACCCGTTGCAATAGATCCAGGAGACAGGCCCGCTCCTGCTCCGTCAGCACCGCGGTGATCTGCGCTTCCTGGGCCCGGCCGTGCAGGTCGACTGCGGGCAGAAGCTCGCGCGCCTTGTCGGTCAGGGTCACCGCGAACGCGCGCCGATCGTCAGGATGCGCCCTGCGCACCACCAATCCCTGGTGCTCCAGCTTGTCCACCACGGTGACCATCGCGTTGCGATGGATGCCCAATCGGTCCGAGAGCTGCCGCTGAGATTGCCCGTCCTGGGCATGCAGGGCCATCAACACGGCGTACGTGCGCGGTCCGACGCCGTGCGGGCGCAACCTGGCGACGAAATCCTCGGCGAGGTAAACGCCCAGCTGGGACAACAGAAACGGGATGCGCTGATGCAGTTCGGCAATTCCGGCGGTCTCGGCGGCCATGGCTAGACCCTAGCCTCACCCATGATAGTCACGTAGCGTGATAATCATCAAACGTGACTATTGAGGAGTGTCCATGAACATCGTCATCTTCGGCGCCAACGGACAGACCGGGCGGTTGCTGACCCATCAAGCGGTCGAAGCTGGCCACTCCGTTGTGGCGGTCACCCGGAAACCTCAGGAATTTCCGCTGTCGCATCCACAACTCACGGTCGCCGGCGCCGACGTCCTTGATGCGGCGTCGGTGCGGCCGGTGATCGATGGAGCGGACGCGGTGCTCTCCACGCTGGGCGTGCCGTTCAGCAGACAGCCGATCGACACGTATTCGACGGGTGTGGCGAACATCGTCGGGGCGATGAAACAGGCGGGAGTGCGACGCCTGGCAGTGGTCAGCTCCACCGCAGTCGACCACTACCCGGGCCGCACAGGCGCATCGTTCGCGTTGCGGCTCTTCGAACCGGTGATCAAGAACACCCTCGGCAAGACCACCTACGACGATCAACGCCGGATGGAGGAGATCGTGCGAGGCAGCGATCTCGACTGGACCATCGTGCGACCATCCGGGTTGTTCGACCTGCCTCATGTCACCGATTATGTTGCCGGAGCGGTTGATCCGGTCGGCGCGTTCACTTCCCGCACCGATCTGGCGCATTATCTGCTGGCATTGGCGGCTCGCCCCGGCCGGCGCGACACCGTGACCATCTCAACGGTTTCCGACACCCCGACGATATGGCAGATGATTCGCCGTGAGGCCTTCAAGAGCGCGTAAGTCCAATGCGCGAGCAGACGCGAAGGTACCCGAAAACCCTTGAATGCGGGTAACTTCGCGGCTGCTCGCCTAGGGGCTCAGCCGAAGAATTCCATGGCGTCGTCGTAGCGGCTCTGCGGCACCAGCTTGAGCTGACGGGTCGCATCCGCGAGTGACACCCGCCCGACATCCTGCCCCCGCAGCGAGACCATCATCCCGAATTCGCCGGCATGGGCGGCATCGGCGGCGTTCACCCCGAAACGAGTGGCCAGCACCCGGTCATAGGCCGTCGGCGTACCGCCACGCTGCACATGGCCGAGCACGGTGACCCGAACGTCCTTCTTGATCCGCTTCTCCACTTCGAAGGCCAACTGCTGGGCGACGCCGGTGAACCTCTCATGGCCGAATTCGTCCATGCCACCCTGCCGCAGTTGCATGGTGCCCTCAGCCGGCTTGGCGCCCTCGGCGACCACGCAGATGAAATGCGACGAGCCGTGCTGGAAGCGCTTCTTGACCAGCCGGCACACTTCCTCGACGTCGAACGGCTGCTCAGGGATCAACGTCATGTGCGCGCCCGAGGCCAACCCGGCATTCAGCGCGATCCATCCGGCGTGCCGGCCCATCACCTCGACGAGCATGACGCGCTGATGCGACTCGGCGGTGCTGTGCAGCCGGTCGATGGCCTCCGTCGCAATCTGCAATGCAGTGTCATGGCCGAATGTGACGTCGGTGCAATCGATGTCGTTGTCAATTGTCTTGGGCACCCCGACCACCGGGACGTTCTCTTCCGAGAGCCAATGCGCCGCGGTCAGCGTGCCCTCGCCACCGATCGGGATGAGCACGTCGATGCCGTTGTCCTCGAGCGTCTGCTTGATCTGATCCAGCCCGGCGCGCAGCTTGTCCGGATTGACCCGCGCGGTGCCCAACACCGTGCCGCCCTTGGCGAGCAGGCGGTCGTTGCGGTCGTCGTTGGCCAGTTGGATCCGGCGGTCCTCCAACAGCCCGCGCCAGCCGTCGAGGAATCCGACCACCGACGATCCGTACCGCTGGTCGCAGGTGCGCACCACCGCCCGGATCACCGCGTTCAGCCCAGGACAGTCACCACCGCCGGTGAGAACTCCGATCCTCATGATCTATATCGCTCCTCGCGTGCGCGTCACCTCCCAATCTTGCCAGTATCGCCCGCTCGCGGCGCGCCACCCGCTCAACGGGCAAACGGGGACACCAGGCCGGATTCGTACGCGATCACCACCGCCTGCGCCCGGTCCCGCAGGCCGAGCTTCGAAAACACCTTGCCGACATGGGTTTTCACGGTTTCCTCGGATACGGACAACTCGGCCGCGATCTCTGCGTTGGACAGTCCGCGAGCCAGTAGTCGAAGAACCTCGGTCTCCCGTGGCGTCAGCCGCGCAAGCTCGTCGGCCGAGCGGCGCGGCACGGCATTGCGACTCACGAGGTTGGCGATCACCCGCCGGGTGACCGAAGGGGCCAGCAGCGCATCCCCCGCGTGAATGACACGCACGGCGCGGATCAGTTCATCCGCAGGCGCGTCCTTGAGCAGGAAGCCGCTGGCGCCCGCGCGCAATGCCGCGTACACGTAGTCGTCGATGTCGAAAGTCGTCAGCATGAGCACCTTCGAGGAGGTCGCCGCCAGGATCTCGCGTGCGGCATCCAACCCGTTCATTTCGGGCATCCGCACGTCCATCAAGACCACGTCGGGCGTCAGTGCGCGCACACCGGTCACCGCATCGCGGCCGTTCGCCGCGTCACCGAGCACCCGGATATCGGGTTGCGCGCTCAGCAGTGCACCGAACCCCTGACGAACCATCGCCTGGTCGTCGGCGATAAAGGTGGTGATCATCAGCGCGCCGGTCGAATGAAGTCGATCAGGCCGGGCACCCAGTCACGCTAGCCGGGACGGACGGCAGATACGACCAGACCACGAACTCGCCATCGTCATAGTCGTCGTGGACGGCGACCATGCCGCCGACCGCCGTCGCCCGTTCCCGCATGCCGGCAATACCGAGACCGGGCACGACCGGCTCCGAGGACTCGGGCAGGCGCCTGTTACGGATCTCGATACCCACGCCGTCGACGGTGATGCTCACATCGGCGGCCACCGGCGATCCCGGCGCGTGCCGCGAGGCATTCGCCAGGCACTCTTGCACGATCCGGTATGCCGCCGCCCCGACCAACTCCCCCACCAGCGCCGGCGAACCGTCCATCTGCCAGGTCAGCGGAACACCCGCCCGCTGCGTCGAGGCGAACAGCTCGGGAAGGTCGGCGATCGTCGGCGCGGGTGCAAGCGAGGCCAACTCGGCGTCGCTGCGCAGCACCCCGAGCAGACCACGGATCTCATTGAGCGCCTGACGACCGGTGGCGGCGATCGTCTCGAACTCGGCCTGCAGGCTCGACGGCACATCGGCGTGGCGGTACGGCGCGGTCTGCGCCGACACCACCACCATCGACATGTGATGGGCGACGACGTCGTGCAGATCGCGCGCAATCCTGGTGCGTTCCTGCAGCACTGTGCGCCGGGCCCGCTCCAGTTCGCTGACCTCCTCGAGTTCGGCGACCTGACGTCGTGACAGCACCAACCAGCGCACCAGCAGTACGGCGAACACGATGGCGGTGATACCGAAGGCCCAGCCGGCGTCGGCGTGAGCCGGCATCGCGATGAGGAACAACACCGTCGACGCCAGCCACACCTTGAGCACCGTGGGCAGCGGACGGGTCCAGGCGACCGCGACGGTCAGCACCAGCAGCTCGATGAGATGCACGACCTGCCACGGGTAGTTCCACGTCGGCAGCCGATCGAAGAACAGTGGAATCGCCACCGCCGCGCCCGCTGAGATCGACCATCCCAGAACGGG
This sequence comes from Mycolicibacterium sp. XJ870, assembly GCF_053483975.1. NCBI lineage: Bacteria > Bacillati > Actinomycetota > Actinomycetes > Mycobacteriales > Mycobacteriaceae > Mycobacterium > Mycolicibacterium sp. XJ870. Next base: position 1,273,331 of record NZ_JBEFTI010000001.1, on the reverse strand, counting down.
ATTGAACAGCAACAGCAACAGCGGCCAGGCGGCGAACGCCGCGACGATAGGGGCCAGCTCGGCCGGCACCTGGTGCGTCAGGAACAGCGTCGGCCAGGCCACCGCGTACATGACCCCGGTGACGAGGACAAGCACCTCGGTCTTCCTGCGGTCACTGCGCAACCAACTCTTGAATCCACCGGGTTTGTCCACGGATCAAATGCTAGGGCGGATCAGTCGCGCAGCACTCCCCCCACGGGGCCATTTGTCGTCTAGCTCGACAGAGCTATACGCAACCTCACAACGCGCTGGGCAGCGGGCCACGGGCCGCTTCGTAGGCAGCGCCCACGCGGTAGAGCCGATCGTCAGCCAGTGCCGGCGCCATGATCTGTAGTCCGACCGGCAGGCCGTCATCGGGTGACAGGCCCGACGGAACCGACATGCCACAGTGCCCGGCCAGGTTCAGCGGCAGCGTGCACAGGTCGAACAGGTACATGGCCAGCGGGTCGTCGACCTTCTCGCCCAACCTGAATGCGGTGGTCGGCGTCGCGGGCGACACCAGCACGTCGACGTTCTCGTAGGCGCGGTCGAGATCGCGCGCGATCAGCGTACGCACCTTTTGTGCCTGGTTGTAGTAGGCGTCGTAGTAGCCGGCGGACAACGCGTACGTGCCGATCATGATGCGGCGCTTGACTTCTGGGCCGAAACCGGCCGCCCGCGTCAGCGCCATCACTTCTTCGGCGCTGTGCGTGCCGTCGTCGCCGACGCGGAGCCCGAACCGCATCGCATCGAACCGGGCCAGGTTGCTCGACACCTCCGAAGGCAGGATCAGGTAGTAGGCAGCCATCGCATGGTCGAAGTTCGGGCAATCAACCTCGGTGACGTCGGCACCGAGCGCAGTGAGCTGGTCGACGGCGGCATTGAACGATTCCAGTACACCGCGTTGGTAACCCTCGCCGCGCAGCTGCTTGACCACACCGACCCGCACGCCCTTGAGGTCGCCGTTGGCGCCGGCGCGGGCCGCCGCGATCACGTCGGGCACCGCGGCCTGTACCGAGGTGGAGTCGCGCGGGTCATGCCCCGCGATCACCTGGTGCAGCAGCGCCGTGTCAAGCACCGTACGGGCACACGGCCCGCCCTGATCCAGCGACGACGCGCAGGCGATCAGGCCATAGCGCGACACCGTGCCGTAGGTCGGTTTGACCCCGACCGTCGCAGTGAGCGCGGCTGGCTGACGGATCGATCCACCGGTGTCCGAACCCATCGCCAGGGGCGCCTGGTACGCGGCGAGCGCCGCGGCACTGCCGCCGCCGGACCCGCCCGGCACGCGCTCGGTGTTCCACGGGTTGCGCGTCGGGCCGTAGGCGGAGTTCTCCGTCGAGGACCCCATGGCGAACTCGTCCATGTTGGTCTTGCCGAGGATCGGGATGCCGGCCGCGCGGAGTCGAACGGTGACGGTCGAGTCGTACGGCGAGCGCCAGCCCTCCAGGATCTTCGACCCGCAGGTGGTCGGCATTTCCGTGGTGGTGAAAACGTCCTTGAGCGCCAGCGGCACCCCCGCCAGCGGCGACGGCAGCTGCTCCCCGGCGGCGACGGCAGCGTCGATGCGGGCCGCCTCGGCCAGCGCAGAGTCGGCAGCAACGTGCAGGAATGCGTTGAACCGGTCGTCGGTCGCCGCGATCTGGTCCAGGTGGGCCTGGGTGACCTCGGTCGACGACACTTCCTTGGCCGCGATCTGCGCGCCCAGCGTGGCCGCGTCCCGACGGATCAGCTCGGTACTCATGCGCGATCCGCCTTCGCTACTCGCTGGTTCATTCCGGCTCCCCCAGAATCCGCGGCACGGCGAACCGGCCATCCACCGCGTTGGGCGCGGCGGCCAGCGCTTCGTCCTGGGTCAAGCACGGCTCAACGGCGTCGGGCCGGCTCACATTGACGTCCTTCAATGGGTTGTCCGTCGGTTCGACGCCGGTGACGTCGACGGACTGGATCTGGCCGACGTGGCCCAGGATGGCATCCAGCTGGCCGACGAAACCGTCCAGCTCGTTATCGGTCAACGCCAACCTGGCTAGACGCGCCAGGTGGGCGACCTCGTCTCGGGAGATCTGCGACACGACAAAGCAGCCTAGTCAAGCCGTGTGGGTGGGTTCCGGCGGGCAGGAGCGAAGCGACCGGGGAATCGTGTCGGCGGGCAGGAGCGAAGCGACCGGGGAATCGTGTCGGCGGGCAGGAGCGAAGCGACCGGGGAATCGATCCAGCCGGCGGTACTCCCGGAATGCCCGCGGCCGCACCCTGTGCAACAGTGTTGCGCGTGCCTTCGTATCTGCTGCGGGTCCAGCTGGAGGATCGGCCGGGCAGCCTCGGCTCTCTGGCGGTGGCGCTCGGCTCGGTGGGGGCCGACATCCTGTCGCTCGATGTCGTCGAGCGCGGCGTGGGTTACGCGATCGACGATCTTGTCGTCGAACTGCCGGCCGGATCCATGCCCGACACCTTGATCACGGCGGCCGAGAACCTGTCCGGTGTCTACGTCGACAGCATCCGTCCGCATATCGGGCTGCTCGAGGCGCACCGTGAACTCGAGCTGATCGACCACATCGCAGCCGCGGGTACCAGAGCCGTCCGGCTGCAGGTGCTCGCGGAGGAAGCGCCGCGGGTGCTCCGGGTCGGCTGGTGCACGGTGGTCCGATCGACCGGAAACGGGGTTGAGCGGCTGGCCGGCAGTCATGGCGCACCTGAAACCAAGGCGGAAACGGCGCCGTGGCTGCCGCTGGAGGCCGCGACGGCGTTGGACGGCGCCGCCGCGTGGGTGCCGCAGGTGTGGCGGGATATGGACACGACGCTGGCTGCAGCGCCGCTGGGCGGTCACGACACCGCGGTGGTGCTGGGCCGGCCGGGTGGTCCGGGGTTCCGGCCGTCCGAGGTTGCCCGGCTGGGTTATCTGGCCGGCATCGTGGCGACCATCCTGCGCTGAGGGCGCGCCGGGTTTTTGACCTCTGGCTTTCGGCGCGGAGTCGGGGCGCGCTCGACTGTTACGGTTGAATCATCGACCGCACACGCCCCACGAAAGGGATTGGGTGGACACCTTTCTGATTGTGCTCGCGATCTTGCTGCTCATCGCGGCAATCGTCGTATTCGTCATGGCGTTGAGGCGCGCCAAGAAACCAAAACAGCCCTCCGCCCGCGAGGACCCACTCAAGTTCGCCAACGCGCACACCTTCGGCCCCCGGCAGCTCGGGCCTGGCGCGATCGTCGGCCACGGCGGTGTCGACCACATCGTGCGAGGGTCAGTGACGCTACGTCAGGGGCCGTTCGTGTGGTGGGAGCACTTGTTAGAGGGCGGGGCAGGCGAACCCATCTGGTTCAGCGTCGAAGAAGACGAGGGTCGCCTCGAGTTGGTGATGTGGTTGCGCCGCAAAGACTTACAACTACAACCCGACGGTGACGCCGTCGTGGATGGCGTGACGTTCCACGAAACCGAGCGCGGCCATGCCTCCTACACCACAGAGGGAGCGACGGGTCTGCCTGCAGGCGGTGAGATGGACTTCGTGGACTACGCCAACGCCGACGCAAGCGAATTCCTCGGCTTCGAGCGGTGGGCGCCGGATATGCCGTGGGAGGTTTCCCATGGGAAACCAGTTAGGCCGGGCGAACTGAAGGTCTACCCCGCCCCGCCCCCCACCACGTAGGACAGTCGTGCCACTGCACCAACTCACCGTCGCACCGGCGGACGTCACCGGTACCGACCTGGGTCTTGCTCTCAATGCGCCCGCGCCGCAACCGCTGGCCAGTTGTCGGCTCGCCCACCCGGACGGCGGGACGCTGCTGCTCGGTGTGCTCGGCGCCTCGCACGTGATCACCGTAGAACATCCGAAACACCAGTTCTCCGAGCAGGTTTCGTGTACCGCACATATCCACGGTGGTGACCTTCCCGGTCGCGCCGATGCGCCGGGTTACCGTCTGGATTCCGAAAGTGCCGAACACGACGACGCGACGTTTCGTGCCGTTGCGCGGCAGTTGCGCGGCAGTTGCGCCCGTGACGCCGGGTGGTTGGGCGGCAGCTTTCCCGGCGACGACGCGGCGCTGACGGCGCTGGCAGCCGAGCCCGACGGCGCCGGCTGGCGGTGGCGGACCTGGCATCTGTACCCGAACCGCTCCGGCGGCACGGTGGTCTACACCACGAGCCGGTGGCACCCGTGAGCCGCACCGGCCTTTTCGTGACGGCCGGCGCCCTGCTCGCCGCCGGCATCTTCTGCCTGATCCTGGGCATATCGATGCTGCCGAACATCCGTACCCACGTGGCCGAGCAGTATCCGATCTACCGCACCGATGCCAACGGCACGAACTACGACTGCCAGGGATCGCCCGCGGCGGTGGCCGACCAACTCGCCGAGTATCAATCACCCGAGGCGCGGGCCACCGATGGGCCCACCACCTACCTGCGCTACGACGACGACATCGTCGCCGTCGGCCCCGAGGACGGCCATCCGTGCAGCATCCGGGTCGAGGACGTCGACGCCCGCTACAGCCACGGTGGATTCATCTTTCTGGGGCCGGGCTTCTACCCGGGATCGCCTGCGGGCGGCGCCGGGGGTAGCTCCGGCGGCCCCGGCGGCACGAAATGACGTAAACCGGAGTACACACCAAGGGAGAAACCGATGTTCCTGGCCGCTGTCGAGTTCGGCACCATCAGTGGTGAAAGCCTGGCCCAGAACGTGGTCGCGGCGATCCTTTATTTCGTGGTCGGCGTCGTCGTCCTCGTGGCGGGCTTCGGAATGGTGGACCTGCTGACGCCCGGCAATCTTCGTCACCTGGTTTTCGTCGAGCACAGACCAAATGCGGTCGCCGTCGCGTCGGGGATGTACGCGGCGCTGGCGCTCGTGGTGAGTACCGCGATCATCGCCAGCTCGAACGAGCTCGGTCAGGGGCTGGTCGACGCCGCGGTCTACGGCATCGTCGGCGTCGCCCTGCAGGGCATCGCACTGATCGTGTTGGAGTTTGTGGTGCCGGGGCGGTTCCGGGACCTGATCACCGCTGAGCGCCTGCACCCCGCGTCGGTCGCCACAGCAGTGATCCTGGTGGCCGTGGGAGGGGTCAACGCCGCCGCGTTGTCATGACCACCAGGGTGTCCGCCGACGCGGTCCGGTCCCCGGCACGCTGGCGGGCGCTGCTGTTGGCCGCCGTCGCGGCATGCGCGGCGTGCGGCCTCATCTACGAACTCGCGTTGCTCACCCTCGCGGTCAGCGTGCACGGCGGCGGCATCGTCGCAACGTCGCTGATCGTCGCCGGTTTCGTCGCGGCATTGGGTGCCGGTGCGCTGCTGGTCAAGCCGTTGCTGGGGCACGCGGCCATCGCCTTCATCGCGGTGGAGACACTGTTGGGCGTCGTCGGCGGCCTGTCGGCGGCCGCGCTGTACGTGAGCTTCGCGTTCTTCGGCAGTTCGTTGTGGCTGCTGATGGTGGGCACCGCGCTGATCGGCTGCCTGGTCGGCGCCGAGGTGCCGCTGCTGATGACATTGCTGCAGCGGGGCCGGATGACCGGCGCGACCGACGCCGGACGGGTGCTGGCCAACCTCAATGCGGCCGACTACCTCGGCGCACTCATCGGCGGGCTGGTGTGGCCGTTCCTGCTCCTGCCTCAGCTCGGCATGATCCGCGGCGCCGCGGCAACCGGGGTCGTCAACCTGGCGGCGGCCGCTGTCGTGGCGCTGTTTCTGTTGCGCCATATCGTCAGCCGTCAACAGTTGGTGGCCGCGCTGTGCGTTCTGCTCGCAGCGCTCGGACTACTTGTGACACTGCTGGTCCGAGCTCAGGACATCGAGACGACGACCCGCCAACGGCTCTACGCCGATCCGATCGTGACGTTCGAGCGCTCGGCGTATCAGGAGATCGTGGTGACCCGCCGCGGCGACGATATGCGCCTGTACCTCGACGGCGGGTTGCAGTTCTCCACGCGCGACGAATACCGCTACACCGAAAGCCTCGTCTACCCGGCCCTTGGCGGAGGCGCGCGGTCGGTACTCGTTTTGGGCGGCGGCGACGGGATGGCTGCCCGCGAACTGCTGCGCCGGCCCGGCGTCGAGAAAATCGTCCAGGTGGAACTCGACCCAGCGGTAACCGAGCTTGGCCGCACGACGCTTCGCGACGCCAACGATGACGCGCTCTTCGACCCACGTGTCGACGTCGTGATCGACGACGCCATGAAATGGTTGCGGTCGTCGGGCCATGCGCCGTTCGATGCCGTGATCGTCGACCTGCCCGACCCTGACACACCGGCCCTCGGCCGACTGTATTCCACCGAGTTCTACGCATTGGTGAACCGTGCGCTCGCACCCGACGGGCTGATGGCAGTGCAGGCGAGCAGCCCGTTTTCGACACCAATTGCGTTCTGGCGCACCGTTTCCACGATCGAATCGGCCGGGTTCGCGACGACGCCCTACCACGTGCACGTGCCGACGTTCGGCGACTGGGGCTTTGTGCTTGCCCGTCCCGGGGACACACCGCCGACCCCCACCGTCCCCGCTGACGCTCCCCCGCTGCGGTTCCTCAGTCAGCCGGTGCTCGACGCTGCCACGGTGTTCTCCGCCGACATCGCGCGCCGACCCTTGGAGCCCTCGACACTGGAGCATCCGCGCATCGTCGCGGACATGCGGCGCGGTTATCGCTAAGCCGGCTCGGCCGGTGGCCCTTCGGCCAGCAGTTGCCGGAACCCGTCCTCGTCGAGAATCGGCACCCCGAGTTCAACGGCTTTGTCGTACTTCGATCCGGGGGCATCCCCGGCCACCACATATGCCGTCTTCTTCGACACCGAACTGGCCGCCTTGCCGCCGCGACTGATGATCGCCTCTTTGGCCTCGTCCCGGGAGTACCCCGGCAGCGACCCGGTGACCACGATGGAGAGCCCTTCGAGCGTGCGCGCGACGCTGGCATCGCGCTCGTCGGCCATCCGGACCCCGGCCTCACGCCACTTGTCGACGATCGCCCGGTGCCAGTCGACGCCGAACCAGTCGACGACCGCCGCGGCAATGGTCGGGCCCACCCCCTCGACCGCCGCGAGCTGTTCTTCGGAAGCCTCGACGATCGCGTCGAGGCTGGCGAACTCGGTGGCCAGCGCCCGCGCGGCGGTCGGCCCGACATGGCGGATGGACAACGCCACGAGTACCCGCCACAGCGGTTGCGCCTTGGCCTTGTCGAGATTGGCAAGCAGCCGCTTGCCGTTGGCGGAGAGCTCGCCGGCCTTGGTGGTGAACAGCTCGGTCCGCAGCAGGTCATCGGCCGTAAGAGTGAAAAGGTCGCCCTCGTCGGCGATCACCCCGGCCTGCAACAGCGCGATCCCGGCCTCGTAGCCCAAGCCCTCGATGTCGAACGCACCGCGCCCGGCGACGTGGAATACCCGCTCACGCAACTGCGCCGGACAGCTGCGGGTGTTCGGGCAGCGGATGTCGGCATCGCCTTCCTTAGCCGGAGCCAGCACCGTGCCGCATTCGGGACATGCTGTGGGCATGACGAATTCGCGTTCGGATCCGTCGCGCAGGTCGACCACCGGACCCAGCACCTCCGGGATGACGTCGCCGGCCTTGCGGATCACCACGGTGTCGCCGATGAACACGCCCTTGCGCTTGACCTCGGTGGCGTTGTGCAGGGTGGCCAACCCGACGGTGGAACCGGCGACCTTGACCGGCTCCATATAGGCGAATGGGGTGACCCGGCCGGTACGCCCCACACTGACCCGGATATCGAGCAGCTTGGTGGTGGCCTCTTCGGGTGGGTACTTGTATGCCACCGCCCACCGCGGCGCCCGAGATGTCGACCCCAGCCGGCGCTGCAGCGCGACCTCGTCGACTTTGACCACCAGGCCGTCGATTTCATGCTCGACGTCGTGGCGGTGTTCACCCCAGTAGGCGATCTGCTCGGCGACGTCGCTGACTCCGGACACCTTGACGGTGTGCTCGGACACCGGCAGCCCCCACGCCCCCAGTGCCCGGTACGCGTCATGCAGCGATGCGAACGTGCAACCTTCTATCCGGCCGAGCCCGTGACAGATCATCCGGAGTTTGCGCCGCGCGGTGACCGCCGGGTTCTTCTGCCGCAGTGAGCCGGCCGCGCTGTTGCGTGGGTTGGCGAACGGCGGCTTGCCCTCGGCGACCAGGCCGGCGTTGAGGTCCTCGAAATCGGCCACCCGGAAGAAGACTTCGCCGCGCACCTCGAGCACCTCGGGAAGCGGAAACTCCTCGGACGCGGTGAGTTGCCCGGGGATGTCGTCGATGGTGCGGGCGTTGAGGGTGACGTCCTCGCCGATACGGCCGTCGCCGCGGGTGGCCGCGCGCACCAGGCGGCCCTGCCGGTAGACGAGGGCCAGCGCGACCCCGTCGATCTTGAGCTCGCAGAGATAGTGCGCGGTGTCGCCGGTTTCGCCCTTGATGCGCGCCGCCCAGGCGGTCAGCTCATCGGAGTCGAACACGTTGTCCAGCGACAACATCCGCTCGAGATGTTCGGCCGCGGCGAAGTCGGTGGCGAAGCCGGCACCGCCGACCAGCTGGGTCGGCGAGTCAGGAGTGCGCAGCTCGGGATGGGCTTCCTCCAGCGCCTGCAATTCCCGCAGGAGCTTGTCGAACTCTGCGTCGGAGACGATCGGCGCGTCCCGGACGTAGTACCGGAACTGATGTTCACGCACCTCGTCGGCGAGTTGCTGCCAACGTCGACGCTCGTCGGCATCGGGCTGCTCAGGCAGCACCGCTTCGGGATCTCCGGCTGACTTGGCGCTCACTCTGGCAGGCTAGCGGAGCCGGCCGACAGCTCCCGGTAGCGGCTGACGACGCAACCCCACGTTGTCGCTACCCTGACCACATGCCGCACCCGATCATGTTCGGAGACGACGACCCGGGCCTGGCCGAACTACGCGCGATCGCGCTGGGCTTCCCGGCCGCGTTCGAGAAGGTGTCGTGGGGCCGGCCGGTGTTCTGCGCGCCGAAGATGTTCGCCATGTACGGCGGCAACGCGAAGACCGAGACCCGCGGCGAGATGCTTCCCTTCCCACACGCCCTGCTGATCAAGGTCGACGACAGTGACCGCAAGGCACTGGAACAAGACAGCCGCTTCTTCTTCCCTGCCTATATGGGGCCGTTCGGCTGGCTGGGGCTGGATTTCACTGCAGCCAAGGTGGATTGGGACGAGGTGCGCGAGCTTGTCGACGCATCGTTCCGACTGGTCGCGCCCAAAAAGCTCATCAGACAACTCGACGAAGACTGACGGAGGCAACATGAGTTTCGCGAGCCCTTTTCCCGACGTGGAGATTCCGACGGTCAGCGTCTACGACTATCTGTTCGCCGATCTCTCCGACACCGACGTCGGGCGGGTGGCCCTCGTTGACGCCAAGAGCGGCGCCGAGACCACCTACGGCGAGCTGGTGAACCGTATCGACGCGTTCGCCGGCGGCCTGGCTGCGCGCGGGATCGGCACCGGCGATGTGGTGGCCCTGCTGTCCCCGAACAGTACGGCCTTCGCGATTGCGTTCCACGGCATCCTGCGCTCCGGTGCCACGGCGACCACGGTGAACGCACTGTTCACCGCCAAAGACATCGCCAAACAGCTGACCGACTCGAAGGCCCAGCTTTTGGTCACGGTGAAGGCGCTCCTGCCGCAAGCCCGCGAAGGAGCAGCGGCGGTCGGCTTGCCCGACGATCACGTAGTGGTGCTCGATGGTGCCGGACTACCCGACGGGCCTGCCCCCGAAGTGAGTTTCGACCCGACGACCCATCTGGCCGTGCTGCCCTACAGCTCGGGCACGACGGCAAATCCCAAGGGCGTCATGCTCACTCATGGGAACCTGACTGCGAACGTCGCGCAGATCCGGCCGCTACAGGGCATGACTGCCGACGACCGATTGTTGGCTGTGCTCCCGTTCTTTCACATCTACGGGATGACGGTGTTGCTCAACGCCGCACTGCATGCGCGCGCCCGGCTGATCATCATGAGCGCCTTCGATCTCGGTGAGTTCCTCGGCAATATCGCCAACTACCGGTGCACCTACGCCTACATCGCTCCGCCGGTCGCCGTCGCACTGGCCAAACATCCACTGATCGATTCCTTCGACCTGTCCTCGCTGCGGGGCATCATGTCCGGTGCGGCTTCGCTGGACGCCGAACTCGGGCATGCCGTCGCCAACCGGTTGGGGTGCAGCGTCGTACAGGGATACGGCATGAGCGAGCTGAGCCCGGTCAGCCACATCACACCGCATGACGGCGGCCTCGCCTCGCTCGGGGCCGTGGCACCGCTCGACTCGTGCGGCTGGACGGTACCCAATGCCGTCAGCAAGCTGGTGGATCCCGAGACGCGTGTCGAAATCGATGTTCCTGCAGAGGGTTTGAGTGAGACCGGCGAGCTGTGGTTCAAGGGTCCCAACGTGATGGCCGGCTATCTCGGCAATGACAAGGCCACCCGCGAGACCATCGACGCCGACGGTTTCCTGCACACCGGCGACCTGGCCAAGGTGGACGCGACCGGCTGCGTGTACATCGTCGACCGGCTCAAGGAGCTGATCAAGTACAAGGGCTATCAGGTGCCGCCCGCCGAATTGGAGGCGGTCCTGCTGACCCATCCGGGTATCGCCGACGCGGCCGTGATCGGTGTGCACGACAGCGAATCCGGCGAGGAAGTGCCCAAGGCGTTCGTGATGCAACAGCCCTCGGCGGATCTCAGTGCCGACGAGGTGATGACGTTCGTCGCCGGCCAGGTGGCGCCCTACAAGAAGGTGCGTCAGGTCGCGTTCATCGACGCCGTGCCGAAATCCGCGGCGGGCAAGATCCTGCGCCGGGAGTTGCGCGACACCTAGTCAGTTTGTCACGCCAGAGTGGCACAAGAAGCCGAGCGCCACTCTGGCGTGACAATGCCAGCGCCAAGGGCCATTAGTCCTCGACCTTGTTTGCTCCTCACGTGCGCTCGACGTAGGTGCGCAACCGGTCGATGGCGCGGTCCCAGCGACGCGACAGTGCACTCAGGTAGTCACTGGCTTCGGCCAGCGGTTCCGGCTCGATCCGCCAGATTCGTTCCCGGCCGTGCCGCTGACTACTCACCAGACCCACCTCCTCCATCAACAGCAGATGCTTGGTCGCCGCCTGGCGGGATACCGAAATCGCCTGTGTCAGTTGCACTGTCGAGCATGGCCCGTCGTCGCACAGCCGGGTGACGATCCGTAGCCGGTTCGGGTCACCCAGTGCGTCGAACAGCGGTGCGCGCTCGTCGACTGGAGCCTTCACACCGACTCATGCAGCGCGAGGTACTTGCGCACCAGCTCGGCCTGGTGTGCCCAACCCTCGCTGTTCGCCTCGAACGCCGAGATCCGCCGTGCGGCAGGGATGGCATCGAATCCCGATTCGACGATGCGCAGCAGCACCCCGTCGGCGTTCTCGGTCAGCGTGAACTCCACCAGCGTGGTGGGTTCGGCCGAGTAGTCGGCATCCGGTTCGACGGCATACGGATGCCAGCGGAACGCCAGCCGATGCGGTGCCTCGACAGCCACGATCTGCCACGTGTCGGGCTGGCCGCTGTACGGCTCCTGCATTGCGGCGACGGCCGCGTCGACCTCGGTCGGGGTGATCACCCCGCTGACTGACGTTCCCGCCACAAACGGGCCGTCGAACCGGATTCCAAACCATCGGCCGAACTCGTCCGCGTCACTGATGGCCCGCCACACCCGATCCAGCGGAGCTCGCAGCAGAACTTCTTTCTCAATGCGATCAGACATCATATGCAACCTTTCAGTTGCTTCTCAGGATATGACCGTATCGCGTTATGCGCAACCTTTTGGTTGCTTTTTTGTCAGATTGCGTCGGGGTCGTCGGAGAAGGCGTCGGCGGCCTTCTGCGCCAGTTCGATCGCCGTGCGCGCCCATTCCGGTGTGGCGCCGGCCAGCCCACACACCGGAGTGATCCCGATCCGGTCACGCAGCACGGCGCGGGCGAATCCCAGCCGGTCGGTCAACGCCACCACGGCCTCGGCGATCTCCTTGACCGATGGCGGGCGTTCTGGTGCGGTGGTCGGCACCACTCCGAGCAGCACCGTACGGCCGGAGTCGACGAACTCGCCGATCCCGTCCAGATCCTCTGGGCCCAGCGTCGACACATCGACGGAAACAGCATGAATATCGCTGCGCAACAGCGCTTTCCACGGCAGCCCTGCCGCACAGCTGTGCACCGCGACTTCGGCGCCGGCTTGAGCGGCACACCCGTCGAGCAGGCTCATGCCAAACGGCTCGTCGACCGGATGCACCGGCGTCAGGGCCGTCACGCCGGTCAGCCGGCCCTGCAACGCCGCCGGCAGGGACGGTTCGTCGAGCTGGACCACCACCGGGGTGTCCAGCCTGCGGCCCAGCTCGGCGCGGTGCACCGCCAGGCCCTCCGCCAGTGAGGCCGCCAGATCCCGCACGGCACCGCGGTCGGTGATGGCCCGATGGCCACCGGGCAGCTCCAGCTGCGCGGCCAGCGTGATCGGGCCGGGCGCCTGCACCTTGACCGCGCGCCCGCTGCCGCGCAGCCCCGCCCGCTCCCAGGCTTCCTCCAGGGCGTCGATGTCCTCTCCGAGCAGGCTGACCGCGCGCCGCTGTGCGGCATGGCGACCCGATGCGATGCGGTACCCGCGCGGCACCGTGTCGATGCCGATGTCGACCAGCAAGGCACCGGCACGGCCGATCATGTCGGCACCGACGCCTCGGGCCGGCAACTCCACGAGGTGCGACAGCGTGTGCAGCTCACCGACCACCACATCGGCAGCCTGCCTCGCCGCAGTACCCGGCCAGGATCCAACGCCGGTGGCACCGGCGAAAACACTCACGTGCGGGCGATGGTCGCGCTGGCGATGACCTCGTCACCGGCGGGGTCGGTTCGGTAGAGCACCAGAGTCTGGCCCGGGGCCACCCCGCGTAGCGGCGCTCGCAGGCTCACGGCCAACCGGCCGTCGCGCAGGCCGGCGACGGCATCGGTGATACCGCCGTGCGCGCGGACCTGGACCTGGCATTCCATCGGGCCGCTCGGCGCCGAACCGCTGGTGAAGATCGGCTTCTCGCCGACCAACTCCCACACCTCGAGATCCTCCGCGGATCCCACCCGGACCGTGCCGGTCTCGGCGTCGATGCCCGTGACGTAACGCGGTCGGCCGTCGGCGCCCGGCCCGGCGATACCGAGGCCCTTGCGCTGTCCGATCGTGAAACCATGGACCCCGTCATGCTCGGCGAGCACCGTCCCGCCGCTGTCCACGACCGCACCGCGGCGCACCCCGATGCGGGCACCGAGGAAGGCCTGGGTATCCCCGGACGGAATGAAGCAGATGTCGTGACTGTCGGGCTTCTGCGCGACCGCCAATCCGCGCTGGGCAGCTTCGGCCCGGATCTGCGGCTTGGGCGTGTCTCCGATCGGGAAGATCGCGTGCCGCAACTGCTCGGCTGTCAACACTGCCAGCACGTAGGACTGGTCCTTGTCGGCGTCTACCGCGCGACGCAGGCGGCCATCCGAGAGCCGCGCGTAGTGGCCGGTGGCCACGGCGTCGAAGCCCAGCGCAAGCGCTCTGGCGGCCAGTGCGGAGAACTTGATCCGCTCGTTGCACCGCACGCATGGGTTCGGGGTCTCGCCGCGGGCGTAGGACTCGACGAAGTCGTCGATCACGTCGTCCTTGAAGCGGTCGGCGAAATCCCATACGTAGAACGGTATTTCGAGTATATCGGCGACGCGGCGGGCGTCCCCCGCGTCCTCCTTGGAGCAGCAACCGCGGGATCCGGTGCGCAACGTTCCCGGTGCCGACGACAGCGCCAGATGCACACCGACCACGTCATAGCCGGCGTCCACCATCCGCGCGGCGGCCACCGAGGAATCCACCCCACCGCTCATCGCGACCAGCACCCTCATGACTGCACCGTCCCAGCGCTGGCCAGGGCCGCCTGCCGGGCCCGCTCGACGGCTGCGGGCAGCACCTCAAGCGCGGCATCGACGTCGGCCTCGGTGCTGGTGTGCCCCAATGAAAGTCGCAGCGATCCGCGAGCGTTGGCGGCGTCGGCGCCCATGGCGATCAGGACGTGCGACGGCTGCGCCACCCCGGCGGTGCAGGCCGACCCGGTCGAGCACTCCACGCCCCTGGCGTCGAGGAGCATCAGCAGCGAGTCACCCTCGCAGCCACGGAAAGTGAAGTGGGTGTTGCCGGGAAGCCTGGCGCTGCCACGGGCACCGTTGAGGTAGGCGTCGTCAACCGTCGCAAGCACACCGTCGATCAAGCGGTCTCGCAACGCCTGTACCCGGGCACTGTTTTCCGCCAAGCCGTCGATGGCAACCTTGGCCGCCGTCGCCATCGCTACCGCGCCGGCCACATCCGGTGTGCCCGAACGCACGTCGCGTTCCTGTCCGCCACCGTGGAGCAACGGCACGCATGCGGTGTTCCGACGCAAGAGCAGCGCACCGGCACCCGTCGGCCCGCCGAACTTATGGGCGGCAATGCTCATCGCCGAGAGTCCACTCGCGGCGCAGTCAACCGGGATCTGTCCGATCGCCTGGATGGCGTCACTGTGCATCGGAATATCGAACTCGGCGGCGACGGCCGCGAGTTCGGCGATCGGCATAATGGTGCCGACCTCGTTGTTGGCCCACATGACCGAGACGAGTGCGACATCGTCAGGTCCGGCGCCGTCCTGCAGCGCCTCACGCAATGCGGCCGGCGCGACCGCGCCGTCGGCATCGACCGGTAGCCAGGTCACCTCGGCGTCTTCGTGCTCGGCGAGCCACTGCACTGCGTCGAGCACAGCGTGGTGCTCGACGGCGGTGGTGATGATCCGCCGGCGCTGCGGTTCGGCGTCGCGGCGTGCCCAGAAGATCCCCTTGACGGCGAGATTGTCGCTCTCGGTGCCGCCCGCGGTGAACACGACCTCGGACGGTCGCGCACCCAGCAACTGAGCCAGCGTCTCGCGCGCCTCTTCCATGCTGCGCCGGGCCAGCCGGCCCGAGCCGTGCAGCGAGGAGGCGTTGCCCACGCTCGCCAGGACAGCCGTCATCGCCTCGATGGCAGCGGGATGCATCGGCGTCGTCGCGGCGTGATCAAGGTAGACCTGCCGGCCGGAGGACGCGGTCGAGGTAGAGGTCATAACCTCTCCAGGATAACCGCCGTTCGGCGACTGGCCTGACGGCCCGCTCAGGCCACCAGGGCATGTGCGGGCGCACTGGGCAGCAATTGCTCGCTGCGCACCGCCGCCTCGCAGCGTGCTGCGAGCGCGCGGCGGTCCTCGCCTGGCAGCTGTAGCGATCCCACGTGCACGTGGCACACGGTGCGACGTGCGGTGATGACGCGCTTGATCGAGTGCAACAGGGTGTCGTCCCCCACGAACGCCGGCGTGGTCGACGGCCTGCCGTCGCGGTGGCGGTAGGTCAGCCGCAACGGCTGCACCGGCCTGGCCGCGTCGATCGCCGCCTGGAACATCGCCGGCCGGAACGGCCCGTACGCCAGCCCGCACCATGTGGTGCCCTCCGGGAAGGCCACCACGGTGTGGCCGGCGCGCAGGCGTTCGGCGACCATGTGCACGACCGCGGGGAGGCGACGCAGGCTGCCCCGGTCGATCGGGATGACCTTCATGATCCGGGCCAACCGGCCCACGGCCGGCCATTCCACCAGATCGGCGCGGGCCACGAACGAGCCGGGCAGCACCGCCCCGATGGTGAAAATGTCCAGCCAAGATACGTGCCCGCTGACCACCAGCACGCCCTGCAGGTTGCGAATCGGCCCGCCGGACAGCTTGATCCGCACACCGAAACACCGCAGCATCAGCCGGCAGTAGAACCGTTGGATGTGCGATCGGCCCGGCAGCGGCACCGCCAGCAGCGGCACCCCGGGGGCCAGCAGGATCGCCATGACTACCCGAACCGTGGTGCGGATCCAGACCACCGGCCGCCGCCCGGCCTCCGCGAGGCCGGCGTGTATGCAGCTGGTGTCACATGACGCCCTTGGCAGCCAGGAGTGGTCGTTCCGGCAGGTGGTCACTGCATTCCTCCGCTCATCCCGTCGGCCATGTCGGCTGCCGCCGAGACCGAGCGCAGGCGTTTGAGGTAGCGGACGTCGGCCTGGCGCTTGTCCAGCAGAGCCGGGAAGTCGCCGACGCCGAAGTCGGGATCGTGGGCGGGTTCACCGCACACCTTGGCTCCGAGCCGCAGGTAGCCGCGCATCAGCGGAGGCACTGTGGTCCGCGATGGCGGGTCGATGTCGTCGAGCCCCTTGCCGTCCAGCACCACCGGCCGGTACGGGAAAACCATGTACTCCGCGGGTGCGGAGTGCCGGCGCCGGACGAAGTCCCGAACCCCGCGGATCTGGGTGCCCGGCGGCCCGTCGGCGTTGCCGGCAACCGGTACCGACACGCAGCCCGTCACGTAGTCGTACCCGCAGCGGTCCAGGTAGGCCAGGATCCCGGCCCACATCAACAGCACCACGCCGCCGTTGCGGTGATCGGCCCGCACCACCGCCCGACCCATCTCGACCAACGAGGGCCGCAGCGAGTCGAGCCCTCGGACGTCGAACTCGGTGGCGGTGTACAGACCACCTGCGGCGATGGCACCCGGCGGCGGCAGCATCCGGTAACAGCCCACCAGCTCGCCGGATCCGTCCTCACGCACCAGCAGGTGGTCGCAATGCTCGTCGAACCGGTCGGCGTCCCGCCCGGCTGCGAATTCCGGGCCGGGCCCGGTCAGCGCGAACCCGGGTTCGGACGTGAAGACGTCATAGCGCAGGCGCTGAGCTGTCTCGATCAGGTCCGGGTCGGTGGAGAGGAGGAGGGTGTAGCGCGGCGCGTCGGGCGCGGCGCCCTCAGTGTGATCAGCGGCGATGAGTACAGATGCAGTCCTCATAGCCAGCACGGTCGCCCCTCCGGGTCTCCGGATGGCATCGCCCGCGTGACATGTCTGTGAGCGCTCAGTGAACAGCACGAGCAGACGCAGAGTCGTCCCAAAACCCGCGTTTCGGTGCGACTCTGTGTCTGCTCGCCGGTGAATCCGTCAGCGACCCGCGATCCAGTCGGTGAAGCGGATTTCGGCGAGCTTGCCGTCGTCGCCGGTGACCAGGTTGTCGTCGTCGACCGGTGTGCCGAAGTACGTGGCCTCCGGGTCGACCACCACAGGCTTGTCATCGCCTTGTTTTGCCAGGACCGCCTGCGCCATCTCGGCGAACGAAAGCTTTTCCGGCCCACCGATGTTGACAACTCCGTCGGCGGGCGCCGACCGCGCGGCCCGCGCCACCTCCGCGGCCACCTCGTCAGCGGCGATCAGCTGGATTCGCCCGTCGGGGACGCGCACTTCATCTCCGACCACCAGCGTTCCCGTGATCGCTTCGGCGAACTCGTGGAACTGCGTGGCGCGCACGATCGTGTACGGCAGGCCTGCGGAGACGATCACCTTTTCCTGGGCGACCTTGGCGCGCATGTATCCGCTTTCCGGCAGGCCGTCCGCGCCCACGATGGACAGTGCGACGTAATGCTGCACCCCGCTGGACTTGGCGGCGTCCACGAGATTCCGGGTCGACGTGGTGAAGAACTCCAAGACCGCGTCATCGGCGAATGACGGCGAATTGACCACATCGACAAGCACGTCGGCGCCGTTGAGCGCCTCCTCCAGCCCAGCCCCCGTCAGCACGTCGGCACCGGAGGCCCGCGATGCGGCGACGACGCCGTGGCCGGCTTCGGTGAGCAGTTCCACCACCTTGGAGCCGATCTGACCGGTGGCGCCGAAAACTGTGATCTTCATGGTGCGAATACCCTTCTCGTGTGTCGGTGACCTGTGATCACCCTGGCACTCGAGAGGCCCGCGGCGAACCCCTGAAAGTCCGTAGTCTTGCGCACCGCAAGCAGACAGAAAGGCACCCCAAGACTTCAGTCTTGGGGTGCCTTTGCGCCTGTTCGGCGGGACTAGCCCTTGCGAGCGTTGACGGCCTCGGTCAGCTGCGGGCTGACCTTGAACAGGTCGCCAACGATGCCGAGGTCGGCGATCTCGAAGATCGGCGCCTCTTCGTCCTTGTTGACCGCGATGATCGTCTTCGACGTCTGCATGCCGGCGCGGTGCTGGATCGCGCCGGAGATGCCCAGCGCGATGTACAGCTGCGGCGACACGGTCTTGCCGGTCTGACCCACCTGGAACTGGCCCGGGTAGTAGCCGGAGTCGACCGCGGCACGCGAGGCGCCGACGGCAGCACCGAGCGAGTCTGCCAGCGCCTCGACAATGGAGAAGTTGTCCGCGCTGCCGACACCGCGGCCACCGGCGACCACAACGCTGGCCTCGGCGAGCTCGGGACGGTCGCCGGCCACTGCGGGCTCACGCTTGGTGATCTTGGTCGCAGTCTCGGCCTGAGCCGGCACCTCGACGTTGACGACCTCGCCGGCACCGTCGGCCGGGGTGGCCTCGATCGAACCCGGACGCACAGTGATCACCGGGGTCTCGCTGGTGACCTGGGCCTCGACGGTGAACGCGCCACCGAAGATGCTGTGGACGCCCACCGCACCCTCCTTGACGTCGACGACATCGACCAGCAGGCCCGACCCGATGCGGGCCGCCAACCGGCCGGCGATCTCCTTGCCGTCGGCGCTGGCGGCAACCAGCACGCCGGCCGGCGCAGCCGACTCGGCGAGCCCGGCCAGCACGTCGACCACGGGGGTGATCAGATAGTTCTCGACGTCATCGGACTCGGCGACGTAAATCTTGGCCGCACCGGCGGCCTTCAATCCGTCGACCAGCGGTGCCGCGGAGCCCGGCTTGCCCACCACAACAGCGGCAGGCTCACCCAGCACCCGGGCGGCGGTAATCAATTCGGCGCTAACCTTTTTCAGCGCGCCATCGGCGTGCTCAACGAGCACAAGTACTTCAGCCATGGGATCTCGTTATGTCTTTCGCGTCTGGTGGATGGGCTAGATAAGCTTTTGGGCCACGAGGTACTCGGCGACCTTGGTTCCGCCGTCGCCTTCGTCGGTGACCTTCTCGCCGGCCGTCTTGGGCGGCTTCGGGGTCGAGGACAGCACCTTGGATCCGGCATTGGCCACGCCGACCTCGTCGGCCTCCACCCCGATCTCGGCCAGGGTGAGCACGGTGACTTCCTTCTTCTTCGCGGCCATGATGCCCTTGAAGGACGGGAAGCGCGGCTCGTTGATCTTCTCGTTGACGCTGACCACGGCCGGCAACGAGGCCTCGAGGGTGAACACACCGTCGTCGGTCTCGCGCTCGGCGGTGACCTTTCCGCCCTCGACAGTCAGCTTGCGCACGTGGGTGAGCTGGGGCAGGCCCAGGTACTCGGCGATGACCGCCGGGACCGCGCCGCCGACACCGTCGGTGGCCTCGTTGCCTGCGATGACCAGCTCGGTGCCCTCGATGGTGCCCAGTGCGCGGGCCAGCGCCCACGCGGTCTGGATGACGTCGGAACCGTGCAGCCCGTCGTCCTTGAGGTGCACGGCCTTGTCGGCGCCCATGGACAGGGCCTTGCGGATCGCCTCGGTAGCGCGCTCCGGACCGGCGGTCAGCAGGGTGACAGTGCTGTCTCCACCCTCCCGCTCCTTGATCAACAGTGCCTCTTCGACAGCACGCTCGTTGATCTCGTCGAGCACGGCATCGGCGGCCTCACGGTCGAGGGTGAAATCGCCGTCGGACAGCTTCCGCTCCGACCAAGTGTCTGGGACCTGTTTGATCAGGACCACGATGTTCGTCATGACTCTGGTTCGTCCTCCTCGATGGGGCCGGTGGTCGGCCTGCCATATCACGTTCTAAGCCACTAGCACCATGTTACCCGTCGGTAACTTGCGGTGGTTCGCACGAACACCATAGCTGGTCGAAGTTCGCATTCCGGCCTCCCCTATCACACCCGAGACATCGGCAAGTGTTGGTTGATCCGCTACCAACACCTTCACCCTGGGTAAGCCTGGGTTAGCCTGCCTTCCAATGAGCGCAATCGTGGGCGGCCCGGACAGTGCCGGGCCCCAGGCCCTACCCCTGACCGGCGAGCGGACGATCCCCGGCCTGGCTGAGGAAAACTACTGGTTCCGCCGCCACGAGGTGGTCTACCAACGACTGGCCGATCGCTGCGCGGGGCGCGACGTCCTGGAGGCCGGCTGCGGTGAGGGATATGGCGCCGACCTGATCGCCGACGTGGCACGTCAGGTCATCGGACTGGATTACGACGAGGCCACCGTCGCCCATGTCCGGGCCCGGTATCCGCGGGTGGACATCCGCCACGGCAACCTCGCCGAGCTGCCCCTACCCGACGGCTCCGTGGACGTCGTCGTGAATTTCCAGGTCATCGAACACCTGTGGGACCAGGCACAATTCGTTGGCGAGTGTTTCCGGGTATTGAGACCTGGTGGCCGGATCCTCATCTCGACCCCCAACCGCATCACCTTCTCCCCGGGCCGCGACACCCCGCTCAACCCGTTCCACACCCGGGAACTCAACGCCGCCGAGCTGACCGAACTGCTGGAAACGGCCGGCTTCGATGTCGAAGGCGTGTACGGGGTCTTTCACGGCGCCGGGCTGGCCGAACTGGATGCCCGGCACGGCGGATCGATCATCGAGGCCCAGGTACAGCGTGCGGTTGCCGACGCACCATGGCCCGAGCACCTTCTCGCCGACGTCGCCGCGGTGACCACCGACGACTTCGACCTCACCGCAGCCGGCGACCGCGACATCGATGACAGCCTCGATCTGGTAGCGATCGCGGTACGGCCGTGACTGTCCAATCCGACGGCGACGTACCGGGGCTTTTCACCCTCGTACTGCACACGCATCTGCCCTGGCTTGCGCACCATGGTCGCTGGCCGGTGGGCGAGGAGTGGCTCTATCAGTCGTGGGCGGCGGCCTATCTGCCGCTGCTGCGAGTTCTGCGCACGCTGGCCGCCGAGGATCGCCGGCACCTGATCACGCTGGGGATGACCCCGGTGGTGACCGCGCAACTCGACGATCCGTACTGCTTGACGGGCATGCACCACTGGCTGGCCAACTGGCACCTGCGGGCGTTGGAAGCCACCACATTGCGTGATCCGGAAACCTTGCGGGAGTTCGGGTCTCGCGAATACGCCGAGGCCGGCTCGGCGATCGAGGATTTCACCGCCCACTGGCGCCACGGTGCGAGCCCGCTGCTGCGCGAGCTGATCGACGCCGAAACCATCGAGTTGCTCGGCGGGCCGCTGTCGCATCCGTTCCAGCCGCTGCTGAATCCGCGGCTTCGCGAGTTCGCGCTGCGCGAGGGTCTGGCCGACGCCCAGGCGCGCTTCGCCCACACCCCGGCAGGCATCTGGGCGCCGGAGTGCGCCTACGCGCCCGGCATGGAAACCGGTTACGCCGCAGCAGGTGTCAGCCACTTCATGGTCGACGGACCGTCTCTGCACGGCGACACCGCGTTGGGCCGACCTGTCGGTGATTCCGACGTCGTCGCGTTCGGCCGCGACCTGCAGGTCAGCTACCGGGTGTGGTCGCCCAAGTCCGGCTACCCGGGCCACGCCGCCTACCGCGACTTCCACACCTACGACCACACCACCGGCCTGAAACCGGCACGCGTCACCGGGCGCAACGTCCCGTCCGACGAGAAGGCGCCGTACGACGCGCAACGCGCCGACCGCGCCGTCGACGATCACGTCGCCGACTTTGTCGAGGTGGTCCGGCAACGGCTCATCGGCGAGAGCGAACGGATCGGCAGGCCGGCCCACGTGGTGGCCGCCTTCGACACCGAACTGTTCGGCCACTGGTGGTACGAGGGACCCGTCTGGCTGGAGCGCGTGCTGCGGGCGCTGCCGGAGGCCGGGGTGCGGGTCGGCACGCTGGCCGACGCCAGGTCTGACGGATTTGTCGGCGCCCCAGTTGAATTGCCGCCAAGCTCGTGGGGTTCGGGCAAGGACTGGCAGGTATGGAATGGCGCGGTGGTGAGCGATCTGGTGCAGCTCAACAACGAGGTCGTCGACAACGCGCTGAGCACCGTGGACAAGGCTCTGACCCAGCACGCGGCAATCGGCTCCCCCACACCGCGCGACCGGGTGGCCGATCAGATTCTGCGCGAAACACTGCTGACGGTGTCCAGCGACTGGCCGTTCATGGTCAGCAAGGATTCGGCCGCCGAATACGCGCGCTACCGCGCGCACCTGCACGCGCACGCCACCCGCGAGATATCCGATGCACTGGCGGCGGGCCGTCGCGAGCAGGCCGAGCGACTCGCCGACGGCTGGAACAAGGCCGACGGCCTGTTCGGCGCCCTCGACGCCCGGCGGCTCCCGAGATGACCTCCCCCACCCGGGATCCTCTCCCACCCCCCACCCGGGATCCTCTCCCACCCCCCACCCGACGAGCGTGCGGGTCTGTTGCCCGACACGCCGCAAAACAACAGCATTTTGCGCACGCTCGCCGAAACCAGAAGGCATAAAACAGTGAAGATCCTGATGGTGTCGTGGGAGTATCCGCCGGTGGTCGTCGGCGGCCTGGGCCGGCACGTGCATCACCTGGCCACCGCACTGGCCGACGCCGGTCACGAGGTCGTGGTGCTCAGCCGTCGGCCGTCAGGCACCGATCCGAGCACCCACCCCTCCACCGACGAGGTCAGCGAGGGGGTCCGCGTCGTCGCCGCCGCCCAGGACCCGCACGAATTCGACTTCGGCACCGACATGATGGCCTGGACGCTGGCAATGGGCCACGCCATGGTCCGCACTGGGCTGGCGGTGAAGGACAGCACGGGCGGCCCGTGGATACCCGATGTGGTGCATGCGCACGACTGGCTGGTGGCCCACCCCGCTATCGCACTGGCCGAATTCTTCGATGTACCACTGGTTTCCACCATCCATGCCACCGAGGCCGGCAGGCACTCCGGCTGGGTGTCGGGTCCGATCAGCCGACAGGTGCATGCCGTCGAATCATGGCTGGTACGCGAGTCCGATTCGCTCATAACCTGTTCGGCGTCGATGAGCGACGAGATCACCGAACTGTTCGGGCCGGAGTTGTCCGAAATCCGCGTGATCCGCAACGGCATCGACGCAGCGCTGTGGCCGTTCGCCCGGCGGCGGCCGCGGCAGGGCCCCGCGCAGTTGCTCTATGTCGGGCGCCTCGAATACGAAAAGGGCATCCACGACGCGATCGCGGCCCTGCCCCGCATCCGGCGCGCGCATCCCGGCACCACACTGATCATCGCCGGCGACGGCACACAGCAGCAGTGGCTCATCGAGCAAGCCCGAAAGCACAAGGTGCTCAAGGCCACCCGGTTCGTCGGACGGCTCGGTCACGAGGATTTGGTGCGCGCACTACAGGCCGCCGACGCCGCCGTGCTGCCCAGCCACTACGAGCCGTTCGGAATCGTGGCGTTGGAAGCCGCGGCGACCGGCACGCCGCTGGTGACCTCCAATGTCGGCGGACTCGGCGAGGCCGTGATCGACGGTCAGACCGGGATGTCTTTCGCACCACGCGATGTCGCCGGCCTGGCCGCCGCGGTGCGCGCCGTGCTCGACGAGCCCGACGCCGCGCAACGTCGCGCGATCGCCGCCCGGGACCGGCTCACCTCGGACTTCGACTGGCACACCGTTGCCGCCGAGACATCGCAGGTGTACCTGGCAGCCAAACGCGCCGAACGCGAACCGCACGCCCGTCGCACGATTGTGGAACGGCCACTGCCCGAACGATCAGACTCCTAGAACGGTAGCGAAAGTACCGACACGGCAATGAGAATGAGCACGCCCACCGTCACCACATGGACTTCGACGGTGGGTGCCAGTCGCGTCGGCAGCGGCTCACGGGCAAGCTGGCGCTGTCGACGCACCCCGACCAGGTAGGTGAGCAGCGAGATCACCACCGCGACGCCCGCCGCCACCAACCCGAACCCGGCCCGATGGTCCTGCAGGTCGTGCAGCATGTGCAGCGCCCCGGTGCCCAGCACCGCGAACGAGGTCCGTGTCCAGGACAGTGCCGTTCGCTGCGCGGGCAGGGTCTGTTCGAAAGTTCTCAACCGGTGACCAGCTTCACCACGGCGCCGGCCAAGACCAGCAGGCCGATCACACACAGTCCGACCGCGAGATAGCCCGGGGTGGGATGGCGTGGCAGCGCCGTGCCGGCCCGCATGGCGCGGTCGACTTGGCGCCAGCGCCACAGCCCCACACCGGCGGTCGCCGTCGCCAACAACGTCAGCACCACCCCCAGGACGTGGCGGGCGCCGGGCAGGCCCAGTTCTGGAACGAATTGGATGACCGCGACCGCGGCGGCCAACAGCCCCAGGGAGGTCCGCTGCCACGCAAGAAATGTCCGCTCGTTGGCGAGCGTGAATCGGTAGTCCGGCTCCTCGTCGGGCTGCGGGGTCTGGCCGGACTGCTGCACCGCTGTGAGCTTAGTTGCTCGCGGCCTTCTTGCGTTCGATATCGGCTAGCGCCGCAGCCATTTCGGCCCTTTGAGCAGCCGAAGTCTCCCACGCCAGCTTTCGGTTCTTCACCACTTTGGCGGGCGAACCTACAGCGATCGAGAAGTCGGGGACGTCGCCTTTGACCACGGCGTGGGCGCCCAGCACACAGCCGCGGCCGATCGTGGTGCCGCGCAGAATGGTCACCTTGGCGGCGATCCAGGTGTCGGGCCCGATCCGCACCGGGCTCTTGACGATGCCTTGATCCTTGATCGGGACGTCGATGTTGTCCATCTTGTGGTCGAAGTCGCACACATAGCACCAGTCGGCCATCAGCGCGGAGTCACCGAGTTCGATGTCGAGGTAGGTGTTGATGACGTTGTCACGCCCGAGCACCACCTTGTCGCCGATGCGCAACGAGCCCTCATGGCAGCGAATGGTGTTCTTGTCACCGATGTGCACCCAGCGGCCGATCTCCATCTGAGCGAGTTCGGGGGTGCACTGGATCTCCACGCCCTTACCCAGGAACACCATCCCCCGGGTGATGATGTGCGGGTTGGCCAACTTGAACTTCAGCAGCCGCCAGTACCGCACCAGGTACCACGGGCCGAACGCGCGGTTGGCGATGACCCACTTCAGCGATGCCATCGTGAGAAAGTCGGCCTGGCGCGGATCGCGCAATCGGGACCCCCGCCACCGCTTGTGAATCGGCGCGCCCCACATCGTCGTCATGGCCGGAAAGCCTACGCGAGCGCGTGGGGGGCGCCGGGTTACCCTCACCTGGTCCATCCATACGGACCAGCCCCGCTTTCCGACGAAAGGACACCGTGTTCCGGCGATACCTCGCGCTGGCGGTAACTGCGCTGCTCACGGGCCTTCTCGCCGGTTGTCAGAACACTGATTCCTGGGTAGAGGCGCATCCGGCGTCGGGCTGGCCCGCCCAATACGGCGACGCTGCCAACAGCAGTTATCAGGACTCTTCCGGGGCCGAGGCCCTGCGGCTGGAGTGGAGCCGGTCCGTCAAGGGCGACGTGGGCGCCCAGGTCGCCCTCGCCTCAGGCAGCTATCTCGCGGTCAATGCCCAGACAGCGGGCGGCTGCTCGCTGATGGTCTGGGAGGCGGACAACAACGCGCGCCAACGCTGGTGCACCCGGCTCGTGCAGGGCGGTGGCTGGTCGGGCCCGCTTTTCGACGGGTTCGACAACGTGTACGTGGGCCAGCCCGGCACCATGATGTCCTTCCCGTCGACTCAGTGGATCCGGTGGCGCCAGCCGGTGATCGGGATGCCGACCACCCCGCGGATCCTCGCCGACGGCCAGCTGCTCGTGATCACCCACTTGGGTCAGGTGCTGCTGTTCGACGCCCACCGCGGCACGGTCGAGGGGACACCGCTGGACCTCATCTCGGGCGTCGACCCGACCGACTCGCAGCGCGGCCTTCCCGACTGCCCGTTGGCCCGGTCGCGGTGCCCCGTGGCGGCCGCGCCCGCGTTCTCCGCTGCCACCAACATCGTGGTGCTCAGCTTGTGGGAGCCCGGGACAGAGGCGCCTGTTCTGGTCGGCCTGCGGTACCGACCCGGCCAGCAGCCGCTGCTGACGCGGGAGTGGACCAGCGACGCGGCAGGCCGCGGACCACTGGCCAGCCCGGTGCTGTCGGCGGACGGCGCAACGGCCTACGTCAACGGCCGCGATGAACGGCTGTGGGCGATCAACACCGCCGACGGCTCAGCGAAATGGTCGGTGCCACTGGACTATCTGGCCCAAACTCCGCCGTCGGTGTCCCCGGACGGCCTGATCGTGACCGGTGGTGGCCCCGAGGCCAAGCTGGTCGCGGTACGTGACGCCGGAGACCGCGGCGAGGTGGCCTGGACCCGCGACGACGTCGCACCGCTGTCCGCCACCAGCCGGTCCGGCTCGACGGGATACACCGTGGCCCGCCAGGGCGGGCATGGTCAGGCGCTGCTGGTATTCGACAGCGGCGACGGGCACACCCTCAACACCTATCCCCTGCCCGAGGCGACCGGCTGGCCCGTCGGAGTCTCCATCGGCCACGACGGCCGCGTCGTCACCGCAACCAGCGACGGACAGGTGTACGGCTTCGCGCCCGCCTGAGGATGCTGAGAGCTAACCGCGAATTGACAGATTCTTAACGGAAACAAGTCAACGACGTGCCAGGATCCGAACGTGTCGGATTTCCTTGACTACGTAAATGGCTACGTCTGGAGCAGCGCACTGGTGTATCTGTGCCTGGCTGCCGGCGTGTACTTCTCGATCCGCACGCGACTCGTCCAGGTACGCCAGGTGCCGGAGATGATCCGGCTGATGCTCAAAGGCGAGAAGTCGCCGTCGGGGGTGTCGTCATTCCAGGCGCTGACCATGTCGCTCGCGGGGCGGGTCGGCACCGGCAACATCGCAGGCGTGGCGACCGCGATCGCGTTCGGCGGCCCCGGCGCGCTGTTCTGGATGTGGGCAGTCGCCTTCCTCGGCGCGTCGACATCGTTCGTCGAATGCACGCTTGGCCAGATCTACAAGACCCGCGACCAGCTGACCGGCGAGTACCGGGGCGGGCCGGCCTACTACCTCAGCCGGGCGCTTGCGCATACGCGTGGCGCCGGATTCTTCAAGGTGTACGGGTTCGTCTTCGCGGCCGTCACGATTCTGGCCTGCGGTCTGCTCCTGCCCAGCGTGCAGTCCAATTCGATGGCCGCCGCGATGAGTTCGGCCTGGGGTTTCTCCACCTGGTGGGTGGGGGTCGGTACGGTGATCGTGCTTGCCTTCGTCATCATCGGCGGCGTCAAGCGCATCGCGGCCTTCGCGTCGATCGTGGTGCCGTTCATGGCGGTCGTCTACATCGTGCTTGCTCTGGTGATCGTCGCGGTGAATGCCGCCGAGGTGCCTGAGATTCTGCGGATGATCTTCGCCAGCGCGTTCGGACTGGACTCCGCGTTCGGCGCGATCATCGGATCTGCCGTGATGTGGGGGGTCAAGCGCGGCATCTACTCCAACGAGGCGGGCCAGGGCACCGGCCCGCACGCCGCCGCGGCGGCCGAGGTCTCCCACCCGGCCAAGCAGGGTCTGGTTCAGGCGTTCGCGGTGTACGTCGACACGCTGTTCATCTGTTCGGCTACCGGCTTCCTCATCCTGTCGACGGGCGCCTATCGCGTCTTCGAAGGAGAGAGCGAGACAGGCGCGGTGCTCGCCGACGGCGGCCTGCTGCCGTCGGACGCCGCGGTGGGACCGGCCTTCGCACAGGTCGGCTTCGACTCGCTGTGGAATGGGGCCGGAGCTTCGTTCATCGCAGTCTCGTTGGCGTTCTTCTGCTTCACCACGATGGTCGCCTACTACTACATGGCCGAGACGAACCTTCGGTTCATCCTCGGCAAGGCGGCATCGATCCAAGTTCCACTGATCCGCGGCAGCGTGGGGTCGAACGCCACGATGCTGCTACAGGCCTTGATTCTGGTGTCGGTGATGATCGGCGCAACCTCGACGGCCACGGAGGCCTGGACGCTCGGCGACATCGGAGTCGGCTTGATGGCCTGGCTGAACATCATCGGCATCATCATCTTGCAGCGACCGGCACTCGCTGCGCTGTGGGATTACGAGAAGCAGCAGAAGGCCGGACTGGACCCCGTTTTCGATCCGCTCACTCTGGGAATCGCCGGCGCGAAGTTCTGGGAATCCTACGACCCCACCGGCGAGAAACACCGTGCGTCGACGGTGATATGACAGCCGCCTGCGGCGTACTCAGGCTCCTCAGGCCAGCATCGGCGCCACAGCAGCCCGCGGCACGGCGGCCTGGGTTGCACCGGCAGTCTCGGCCAATAGTTCGCCCTGGCCGAAGAAGAAAATCACCGATTCGTCGGTGATCGCGAAGTTCTGGTAGTGCGCGGGGTCTTGTCCGACACCCGGCGGTATCGCCTGCTCGACACCCGACTGCTTCTGCAGTTCGCGCTGCACGATCGGGAAGATCACTTCGAGCGGCTTGGTTCCCGGTTTGAACAACGTGTCGAACGTGATGGGCTGCCGGGTGGCCTCGTCGTAATTGAACGACTTGTACCAAGTCTGCGGATAAGCACCGCCGACGTTCTGGTAGACCTCGAACACCATGCTCCGGGTGCGTGGCGGTATGCCTGAGGTGTAGGCAGTCCCCTTGGCGTCCAACACATACGGCTGATCTCGTGACCCCGGCATATCCGAGACATTGATGAAGCCGTCCCGGGTCTGGGTCAGATAACCCCCCAGCGCCAGTTGGTCGGGGTACCCCACCGGGAACGTGTAGTCCAGGGTGTAGGCGGCGTTGGCGGTGTGCACCTGGCACACCTGGTCGCGGTCGACGGTGCCGCCGAGTTGGGCGCACACCGTCTGCGCAGTGGCCACCGGCACGCCTGCGCAGCCGACAAGCACACCGGCCGTCAGCAGCGCCGCCATCGTGGGAATTCGCATCGTCAGTCGTCCTTGTCGGCGGCGATCAACGGCGCCGGGGAGATTCCGGCGCTTGCGGCCAAGCGTACTGGCGGCTCACCGCGACGGCCGACAAATGAATGCCGATGCTCGACTGGCCGCCCCGGATCCCAACCGGGCGATCACCACCGCCAGATGCTCCGTCCCGCGCAGCCGCAACCGCGCCCGCAGGACATCGGGGTCCACGTCGACGCCGCGAACGAGAATCTCGACCGCCCCCACCGAGCGCGCGGCCAGCGCAGCCCGTAACCGCCGCTCGTGGTAGCCGAGTACTTCGAGCACCTCGAACCCGCGCACGCCTTCCGGCAGGTGATCACCGGACAGGTAGGCGATATCGGGGTCCAGCTGCCACAGTCCGTGCCGCGCCGCGTAGTGGCGGACCAGTCCGGCCCGCACGATGGCGCCGTCAGGGTCGACGATCCATCGACCGGCCGGTGCCACCGGGCAGTCATCGGGGTCGGCGTCGGTGATCTGCTCGTCACGGTCCAGCACGGTGGCCCGTCTGCGCACCCCGGCACCGGCCAGACCGGGCGACCAGAGACACGCCTCTCGGACACCACCGGAAACGGAGGTCACCTCGATCTCACCAACGAACCCCATCCGCTCGAGTGCATCGAAATCGATTCCCGGAGCACACTTTACGACGAGGTCTCGGTCACGGTAGGCGTCCAGCACGGCATCGAGCGCCGGGGTGTAGGCGCGCGGATCGAATCTGCGCCGACCCCCCTGCCGCCGCGCGGGGTCCACGATCACCACCGTGTCGGTGGTGATGGGGCGCAACGCGTCGGCGCGGCACAGCGGGACGGCGGGCCCGCCGTCGTCAAGATTGTTGGCGGCCATCGCCAACCGCACCGGGTCCAGGTCGCTGCCCACCAGTTGGGCAGCCGAATCACGCAGTGCGGCAAGCTCACTGCCGATGGAGCAGGTGGCGTCGTGCACCCGCGCGCCGGCCAGGCGTGCTGCCCGGTGCGCGGCGACCGGGGCAGCCGTGGCCTGCTGCAGCGCCTCGTCGGTGAACAGCCAGCGCGACGGGTCGCCGAATTTGGCGGCTGCCCGCCGGCGCAGCTGTACGGTCTCGATCAGCACAGCCGCGCGGTCACCGAATTGCTTTCGCAGAGCGCCGATGTCGTTGACGAGCGTGCTGCCCGACAGCGCAAACCCCGCAGCCTCACGAAGCGCCTGCCGACCTGCTTCCGATCGCAGGTACGCGACGTGGGAGAGGTCGAAAACCACCCCACCTCTCAGGGCTTGACTCCGGTCACCATCACGTTGTAGAACCAGCCCTTGGGCACCACCCGGCGCCACACATTGGCGTCCACCCAGCTCAGTGTGGTCCAGCTGCCGAACGCGAACTTTGCCCAGCCCCAGCCGAGCTTGCCGGGGGGCACAGTCGACTCGAACGTGCGCACCGGCCAGCCCAGCATCGCGGCAGTGAACTCCTCGCTCGCGGTGCGTACGTCGACAGCACCTGCGTTCGACGCCATCTTCTCCAGGTCGGCTGGGTCGAAGGTGTGCAGGTCGACGATCCACTCCAGCGCAGCGGCCCGCGAATTCTCGTCCAGCTCCTCCTGGGGCCGGCGCCAGCTGCTCAGGCCGGGAAGCTTCATCGCCTGAACGGTTGTCTTCCACGTCAGGTCGGCCAGTGCGCGGGCATAGGTGTTACCCACCTTGGTGGGCTCACCGGCGAACACGAACCGGCCGCCCGGCTTGAGCACCCGGACCACCTCACGCAAGGACAGCTCGACGTCCGGGATGTGGTGCAGCACGGCATGCCCGACAACCAGGTCGAAGGTGTTGTCGTCGTACGGGATGCCCTCGGCATCGGCGACCCGGCCATCGATGTCCAGGCCGAGCGACTGCCCGTTACGAGTGGCCACCTTCACCATGCCCGGCGACAGATCGGTAACCGAACCGCGCCGCGCCACCCCGGACTGCACCAGGTTGAGAAGGAAGAACCCCGTGCCACAGCCCAACTCCAGAGCCCGGTCGTAGGGCAGCTCACGCTGCTCGGATTCGGGGACGATGGCGTCGAAGCGGCCGCGAGCGTAGTCGATGCAGCGCTGGTCGTAGGAGATCGACCACTTGTCGTCGTAAGACTCGGCTTCCCAGTCGTGGTAGAGGACCTGGGCCAGCTTGGTGTCATGCCTGGCGGCCTCGACCTGTTCGGCCGTGGCGTGCGGGTTGGGAGCCGGTTCGGTGGCATCCTTGGTTTCCGTCATGCAGGGCAGCCTAACGGCCGCCGTCAGGCCATCGTCAGGGCCGGTCGGCCACCCGATCGACCGGCCCGTCGACGGAAGCCTTGGCGGCCGCCAGAACTTCCACCGGATGCTCGACCAAGCGCCGCGCCCAGGCCAGTGCGGCGTCGTAGACGTGGTCGGGGGCCACCATCTCGTCGATCAGACCCAACTCGACAGCTTCCTGGGCGCCCACGAACCGTCCGCTGAACACCAGCTCCTTGGCCTTGCTGGCCCCGATTGCCGCAGCGAGGCGCGCGCCCCCGCCACCGCGGGGTGCCAGGCCGCCCAAGATCTCAGTCGACCCGAGCTTGACGTTGTCCCCGCTGACCCGCCAGTCCGCGGCCAGCGCCAGGCTCAACCCGCTGCCCAACGCGTAACCGGTGATCGCCGCGACCGTCGGTTTGGGGATGGCGGCCACGGCCTCCATGCAGCGTCGCAGCGCTTTGTCGGCCGCGGCGGCTTCCTCGCTGTTCAGCGTGCGCAGCTCGGGGACGTCGTCGCCCGCACAGAAGCTCTCGTGCCCGCCGAAAAGGATCACCGCAGCCACCTCGGTGCGCTCGGCAAGGTCGGCGGCGGCCGTGGAGATCTCCCGGTACATCTGCCGAGTCAGGGCATTGGTCGGGGGTCGCGACAGCAATAGGGTCGCGACGCCCTCCTGCTCGGGTGCGGCCCCGATGACGACGCTGACGAATTCGTTCACTGAGCCGATTCCCCGGTCGCTCCGCTCCTGCCCACCGGTGACCGGTGATTCCGCGCCGCGTTATAACGGTCGCCGTCGAAGAACTCGATCTCCCAATTGCCGCCTCCGACAGCCAGGCTCGGTTCGACCGCGACGATCTTGCGCTCCACCGCCAGCACCTCGGCCACGGTGCGGCCGTTGAGCGAGTCCAACTGGGTCCAGGTAGGCGGCAGCAGGAATGTCCGGCCCTCGGCGAAATCGTCGAGCCCGGCCTGGGGGGTGGCCCAGAACGCCCGGTCGCTCTCGGTGTTCTCGCCGTCGGCCCGCTGCCCTTCCGGCAATGCCCCAACGAAGAAGTAGGTGTCGTAGCGGCGGGTGCGTTCCTCCTTGGGGGTCACCCAGTTGGCCCACGGCCGTAGGAGATCAGCGCGGAGCACCAGTTTCTCGTCGCGCAGGAAGTCCGCGAACGAGAGCGAGTTGTTGGCCAGCGCAGCACGGGCGTCGCCGTACACCGACGCGTCGGAGATGATGCCCGGGTCGCCTGAGCCATTCTGGGGGCCGGCGAAAAGCACTCCGGACTCCTCGAAAGTCTCCCGTGCCGCGGCGCAGACGAGCGCCTCGGCCAGACCGGTGTCCACGCCAAGCCGTTGCGCCCACCACGAAGGCTCAGGCCCGAACCACGCGATATCGGCGTTGCGGTCGCGGTCGTCGACACCGCCGCCCGGGAACACCATGACACCGGCGACGAACTCCATCGCCGCATGCCGACGCATCAGGAACACCTCGATTTCCGGCGAAGTCCCTCGGCGTGTGTCGCGGACCAACATCACCGTCGCGGCAGGCCGCGGCACCAGTGGGTCTTTTTCGGTCGGCTCCTCGCGCAAGCTACTCAATCTCGCCTCCTGTGCGCTGCCCGGCTTCTGACCCGACGGGCGAAGTACCGCCCGTCCATCACATCCAGGGCTATGGACTGGCCGAACGCCTTGGACAGGTTCTCTGCAGTCAACACGTCGGTCAGTAGCCCCGAAGCAACCACCTTGCCCTCGGACAGGATCATGCCGTGGCTGAAACCCAGTGGAATCTCCTCAACGTGATGGGTGACCAGCACCATCGCCGGTGAATCCGGGTCGGCCGCCAGGTCGGTCAGGCGCGCCACGAGATCCTCGCGGCCACCCAGATCCAGTCCGGCAGCGGGTTCGTCGAGCAGCAACAGTTCCGGGTCGGTCATCAACGAGCGGGCGATCAGCACCCGCTTGCGTTCACCTTCGGACAACGTGCCGTAGGTGCGTTCAGCGAGATGTTCGGCGCCGACACTTTCGAGCATGTCCACTGCCTGCACGTAGTCGACGTCCTCGTAACTCTCGCGCCACCGCCCCAGCACGGCGTACCCGGCCGATACCACGAGATCGCGTACCACTTCGTCGTCGGGGATCCGCTCAGACAGTGCCGAGCTGCTCAGCCCGACCCGGGATCGCAGTTCGGACATGTCGGTGCGGCCGAGCCGTTCACCCAGCACGTAAGCGGTTCCCGACGACGGATGCTCGTTCGCCGCGGCGATCCGCAGCAGCGAGGTCTTGCCCGCGCCGTTCGGTCCGATGATCACCCAGCGCTCGTCGAGTTCGACGGCCCAGGTGATGGGCCCGACGAGAGTGCTCCCGCCCCGGCGCAGGGTGACCCTGGCGAAGTCGATCAGCAGGTCGTCCCGGTCGGCACCGTCGGCTGTACCGCCGGCGCCGTCTTCTCCGTCTTCTCCGGTTGCGGGCACTCGCTCATCGTAGTGTCGCGTTCCCGGCGTGCCCGGCTGCCACCGCCGAAATCGTGGAAAAGCATGCGACGTGGGGTAAGTCGCAGGAACAGCTGCACGAGCGGCCCGATTCCGAAGGCATAGAGGACGGTGCCGACGCCGACGCTGCCACCGAGCAGCCAGCCGATGACCAACACGGTCGCCTCGATGCCGGTGCGTACCAGTCGGACCGACAAACCGGTGCGGGCGACCAGACCGGTCATCAGACCGTCGCGCGGACCCGGCCCGAGACCGGCGCCGATATAGAGGACCGTGCTGATGGCGTTGAGGATCACTGCGCCCACCATCATCGCGATGCGTACCGGCATCGCCGACGGCGCGGGCAGCACCGCCAGGGTGGCGTCCACGGTGACGGCGATGACGATGACGTTGGCGACCGTGCCGATGCCGGGCCGGTTTCGCAGCGGGATCCACGCCAGCAGCACAACCACGCCGACCACCGCCGTAGCCATGCCGATGGTCATCGGGGTGTGCCGGGTCAGGCCCTGATGGAACACGTCCCAGGGGTCCAGCCCGAGGCCGGCGCGCACCATCATTCCCATCGAGAAGCCATAGCCGACCAGACCGACGACCAGCAGCGCTCCGCGAGAGAACGCGGCTCTCATGAATGGTGCTGGAAGCGCAGCCGGATCATCTCCAGGTCATGCCGAATCCGTTCCTCGTCGCGATCCAGTGGATCGGGCGAAGGCCAGTTGAACACCCGGGTCAGTGAATCAGCGAGTCGTGATAGCCAATTTATGTGCATGAGCCGATAATCCCGGCGATCTGGCTTGCCATTCAATAGCCAGTTAGAGGACACTGGCATCAATATGAGCACTGAAATGGCGGCACGAGCGCTCGATGTGGACCTTTTGGCACGCGAGTTAGGCAACTGGCGTACATCCAGTCTGAGCGGGCCCGCCTACCTTGGCCTTGCTGACGCGATCCGGCTGCTCATCGTGGACGGGCGGGTTCCAGTCGGATCGCGGCTACCGAGCGAGCGTGCCCTGGCCGACGCGCTGCGGGTGTCCCGCACCACTGTCACCGCGGCGTTCACACAACTGCGCGACGACGGCTACCTCAACGCCCGTCGCGGGGCCCGTAGCACCGCCGCCCTGCCCGCGCGCCCCGCGGCCACAGTCGAGGCAGGCACACCGACGATCAATCTCGCCGCGGCTGCCCTGTCCGCCCCCAGCGCGGCCGTCATCGAGGCGTTCGGCGAGGCGGCCAAGGACCTCACGCCGTATCTGCGCGCACCAGGTCACGAGTTGATGGGCGTCAGCTCGCTTCGCGAGGTCATCGCCGAAAGATACTGTGCGCGGGGCCTTCCCACTGATCCCAGCCAGATCATGGTGACCAGCGGCGCCCAGCACGCGATTGGCCTGATCCTGACGTCACACACTCAGCCCGGCGATCGGGTACTGGTCGAACAACCCACGTATCACGGTGCGTTGTCGGCGATCTCGACCGCCGGCGCCCGCGCGGTTCCGGTTGCGCTCACCGACGACGGCTGGGAGCTGGGTGCAGTGCACGCGGCGCTACGCCAACTGGCACCGAGCTTGGCCTACCTGATCCCCGACAATCACAACCCGACCGGGTTCACCATGCCTGCTGCCGAGCGAAAGCAGTTGGGGAAGATCATCTCCGAGACCCGGACCCGCACCATCGTCGACGAGTCGATCAGCGACATGTGGATGGATCAGGCGCCGCCGGAGCCACTGGCCGGGTCGGTGGGACGGCACGACCTGGTACTCACCATCGGGTCGATGTCGAAATCGTTCTGGGGCGGTCTTCGGGTGGGCTGGATACGCGCCGAGCGCAGCACGCTGGCCACCATCGCCGCCATTCGCCCTTCGGTGGATCTGGGCACGCCGATCCTCGAACAGCTCGCTGCAGCAAGGCTTCTCGCGATGCGCGACGACATTCTGCCCGAACGCCGAGAGCTGCTCCGCACCCGCCGGGCGTACCTGGTATCGCTGCTGGAACGCGAACTGCCGGACTGGCAACCGGGTCCGGGCCGCGGCGGGATGTCGCTGTGGATCAAACTGCCCGCGCCGATGAGCACGGCGTTGGCGGCCGCGGCGTCGCGGCTGGGTGTGGATCTACCCGCCGGCCCCAGGTTCGGCGTGGACGGCACGCTGGAGCGGTTCGTGCGACTGCCCTACTCGCTGCCCGAACCCCGGCTTGAGGAGGCCGTCGAACTGCTGGTGCGAGCGTGGCACAGCGTCACCGGCACGGTCGAACCACAGCGTCAGACGTTGGTGGTCTAAAAAGTTCCGGGGCAACCGCTACGGCTGTTGGGTCATCGCCAGGCAGGTGCCGTAATGCTCCCTGGTGCACGGGATGCCGTTCACCGTCGTCAGCCCACCGGGCTGTCCTCCGATCACCGGGCCCCCGCCGCTCGGCGGCAGCACCGGAACAAGCGCGCCGCCCGACGAACCTTTGACGCACACGCCTTCGAACTTCGACTGGACGGTGCCCGACGGGCATCGCTTGGCATCGGCCGGTGCCGCGACCGCCAATTGGCCGGCCGAAAGACCGAAGACCGCTGCGGCTGCAAAGGCGCCGACGACTACCGCGTGCTTGACCGTCATCACGACCTCAGCCTACGGCACCGCCACGAAAGCAGAATCCCCGTCAGTCGTCGGGAATGTCGACGCGTCGCACCATGCCGTCCACGGCGTCGGCGGCCTCGATCTCGCCGCGAGTGATGCCGAGGATGAACAGCACGGTGTCCAGGTACGGGTGGCTCAGCGAGGCGTCGGCCACCTCACGCAGCGCCGGTTTGGCGTTGAACGCCACGCCCAGACCGGCGGCGGCGAGCATGTCGATGTCGTTCGCGCCGTCGCCGACGGCCACGGTCTGTTCCATCGGTACGCCTGCCTGGCTGGCGAAATCGCGCAGCGCCTTGGCTTTTCCGGGCCGGTCGATGACGGGGCCGATCACCCGGCCGGTGAGCTTGCCGTCGACAACCTCAAGATGATTGGCCGCCACGAAGTCGAGCATGAGTTCCTCGGCCAGCGGCTGAATGACTTGGCGGAATCCGCCGGACACCACGCCGCAGTGGTAGCCGAGGCGGCGCAGGGTCCGAATCGTGGTGCGGGCACCGGGCGTCAACTCCAGCTGATCGGCGACTTCGTCGAGCACTTCGGCCGGCAACCCCGCGAGGGTCGCGACGCGCCGGTGCAGCGACTCGGCGAAATCAAGCTCGCCCCGCATCGCGGCCTCGGTGACCTCGGCGACCGCCGCTTCGGCACCAACCCGTGCGGCCAGCATCTCGATCACCTCGCCCTGGATCAGCGTCGAATCGACGTCGAAGACGATGAGCCGCTTGGCCCGCCGCGACAGGCTGTAATCCTCCAGCGCGATATCCACGGCCTCGTCGACCGCCACCTGCGCCAGTGCGGCCTGCAGTTGGCCGTAGGCGGCCCCCGACGGGACCGAGACCCGAAGCTCCAGGCCGGTCACCGGATAGTCGGAGACCCCGCGGATGGTGTCGATGTTGACGCCGAGAGCCGCCACTGCCCGGGCCACCACACCGAACGACTCGGCAGTGATCGGGCGGCCCAGCACCACGATCGTGTGCGTCGAGGGCTCCCGCATCACCGGAAGGTCGTCGCTGCGCTCGATCGTCACGTCGAGACCGACCCGGTGAATCGCGGCCTCGACGTCACTGCGCAACCCGTCAGCGTCGGCGACCTCGGCCGGCGCCGCCACCAGCACACCGAGCGTGAGCCGGCCACGGATGACGACCTGCTCGACGTTGCGCAGTTCCACCTTGTGGCGGGACAACACCTCGAACAGCGCCGAGGTGACGCCCGGCTGATCTACTCCGGTGACGGTGATCAGCACCGATGAGCGCTCGCGCGAAGAGCCGATAGGAGATGTCACCTTTCGACTCATGTCCCCTGGATGCCGCCTACCGTCAACTGGACTGATCGACGGGTTCGAGCTCTTTGTGATGATCGCGGCCCACATGGGCTTCTGCGCGCATCCGCTCGACCATGTGCGGGTAGTGCAGCTCGAACGCCGGGCGCTCGGACCGGATCCGCGGCAGCTCGGTGAAGTTGTGCCGCGGCGGCGGGCAACTGGTCGCCCACTCCAGCGAGTTGCCATAGCCCCACGGATCGTCGACCGTCACCGGCTCGCCGTAGCGCCAGCTCTTGAAGATGTTCCACACGAACGGCAGCGTCGAGATGCCCAGGATGAACGCGCCGATGGTGGAGATCACGTTCAGCGTGGTGAATCCGTCGCTGGGCAGGTAGTCGGCGTAGCGGCGCGGCATGCCCTCGTCACCGACCCAGTGCTGCACCAGGAACGTGGTGTGGAAGCCGATGAACGTCAGCCAGAAGTGGAGCTTTCCGAGTCGCTCGTCGAGCAGCCGGCCGGTCATCTTCGGGAACCAGAAGTAGATGCCCGCGTAGGTGGCGAACACGATGGTGCCGAAGAGCACGTAGTGGAAGTGCGCGATGACGAAGTAGCTGTCGGTGACGTGGAAGTCCAGCGGCGGGCTGGCCAGCAGCACGCCGGACAGGCCACCGAGCAGGAAGGTGATCAGGAAGCCGACCGAGAACAACATGGGTGTCTCGAACGTCAACTGGCCCTTCCACATCGTGCCGATCCAGTTGAAGAACTTGATACCCGTCGGCACCGCGATCAGGAACGTCATGAAGGAGAAGAACGGCAGCAGCACGGCACCGGTGGCGTACATGTGGTGCGCCCACACGGCGACCGAGAGCGCCGCGATGCTGATCGTGGCGTAGATCAGCGTGGTGTAACCGAAGATCGGCTTACGGCTGAACACCGGGAAAATCTCACTGACGATGCCGAAGAACGGCAGAGCGATGATGTACACCTCGGGGTGGCCGAAGAACCAGAACAGGTGCTGCCACAACAACACACCGCCGTTGGCGGGGTCATAGATGTGCGCGCCCAGGTGACGGTCGGCGGCCAGCCCGAACAGCGCGGCGGTCAGCAGCGGGAACGCCAGCAGCACCAGGATCGAGGTCACCAGGATGTTCCAGGTGAACACCGGCATCCGGAACATCGTCATGCCCGGTGCACGCATGCACACCACGGTGGTGACCATGTTGACGCCACCGAGGATGGTGCCAAGACCACCGACGGCCAGGCCCATGATCCACAGGTCACCGCCCGCGCCGGGCGAGTGGATCGCGTCGGTCAGCGGCGAGTACGCCGTCCAGCCGAAGTCGGCCGCACCACCGGGGGTGATGAAGCCGGCAAGCGCGATCAGCGCACCGAACAGGAACAGCCAGAACGAGAAGGCGTTGAGCCGCGGGAACGCCACGTCAGGCGCCCCGATCTGCAACGGCAGCACCAGGTTGGCGAACCCGAACACGATCGGCGTCGCGTAGAAAAGCAGCATCACCGTGCCGTGCATGGTGAACAGCTGATTGAACTGCTCGTTGCTCAGGAACTGCAGGCCCGGCATCGCCAGCTCGGTACGCATGAACAGCGCCATCAGCCCGCCGATCGCGAAGAACGCGAAGCAGGCGACGCAGTACATGATGCCGATCAGCTTGTGATCGGTGGTGGTGATCAGGTTGTAGACAAGGTTCCCCTTGGGGCCCATGCGTTCCGGAAACGGACGACGTGCCTCGAGTTCTCCGATTGGGGGCGCTTCGGCTACCAAGAGGTCCTCCAAGAATTCGTCGGGAAATCCCGCTTATCGAGTGAATCCTATCGCCCCCGGGGGCCTACGCGCCCCTGGGTCCTACAAACTGTCGTATTGAGCCGGGGGCTTGGACGAGCGGTGCCCTGACCAGCCGCTACCCGCTGAATGTTACGGTCGCCCGGTGCTGACCAACCGTCCGCTGGCCGCGGCCGTGCTCATCACCGCTGCCGCGACACTGGTCAGTGGTTGCGGATCCTCGGATAGCAGTCCGCAAGCGCAGCCGTCGATGACCACCAGTGTCACCAGGATCGCCGACGCGGGCGTGCTCGGCAATCAGCGCAGACCCGACGAATCATGTGCGCCGGAGCCTGCGCGGGCCGACCCTGCGCCGCGGGAGGTCCGCAACGCCCGGGGCGGCACCGGTGGGGATGACATCGCCGAAACCACCGAGGTGCGCGGCGACCCGCAACGGATCGTGGTGCTCTCCGGCGATCAACTCGACGCATTGTGTGCGCTGGGCCTGCAAACGAGAATCGTCGCCGCTGCCCTGCCGGACGGGTCGGATCAGCAGCCGTCCTACTTGGGCACGGTCGTGCACGAGGTGGCGCCGGCCGGCACCCGGGGCGCACCGGACGTGACCGCGATCGAGACCGCGAAACCGGATCTGATCCTGGGATCGCAGGCCCTGACGCCGGCGTCTTTCGGGGACTTGTCGGGAATCGCTCCGACGGTGTTCACCGCGGCGCCTGGCGCCGCCTGGCGGGACACGCTGCGCACGGTTGGCGCGGCGACCGGACGGGACGATGCGGCGGCAGATCTGATCGCGCGATTCGACGACGACGCCCGCAAGACCGGCGCCGAGAACGACGCCGCGCACTTCCAGGCATCGGTGGTGCAGCTGACCGAGAACACCGTGCGGGTCTATGGCACCGACAACTTCCCGGCAAGCGTGCTGGCCACCGTCGGGCTGGACCGCCCTGCGGCACAACGGTTTTCCGACAAGCCATACGAGGAGATCGCGGCCGGGAGCGCCGACTTCTCAATCGCCGACGCAGACATCGTCTATGTCTCCTTCGCGTCGGCCGCCGCCAGGGACAAGGCCACGACGATCCTCGACAGCGGCGCGTGGCGGGCGCTGTCAGCCGCCAGAGACGACCGGGTGTTCGTGGTCAACAACGAGGTGTGGCAGACCGGCCAGAACATCGTGGCCGCCCGCGGCATCCTGGACGACCTGCGGTGGGTCAACGCCCCGATCAACTAATCTCACCGGGTGTTCCACGTACTCACCACCACCTACACCCAGCCCCTCGAGGTCGTCGATCAGACGCGCCCCGCGCATATCGCGTGGCTCAACGAGGAGGTGGCCGCCGGTCGCATCCTGTTGGCCGGCCGCCAGGAATCGCCGACCGGCGCCGTTCTGATCACCGGCGACATCAGCATCGAGGACGTCCAGGACATCATCGAACGCGACCCTTACACCCTGGCCGGTCTGGTCAGCGTCGAGCGAGTGTCCTTCAACGGGTCCATCCGCGCACCCGGGTTGTGACCCCCAGGGACTTCCCAGGGATCAGCGTCACAGTAGATATCGGGATTACCGCCCGGGGAAAGCCGGTTGCACTTCTCGGGCCGCTCTGCGCGGCATACCCCGATTACCTGGGCTAATCTCCCCAGAAGCATGTACTGACGACGATAAAAGAGGCTGTAATGAGCACTGTTTCCGCATATGCCGCGACCTCGGCAACCGAGCCGCTGACCAAGACCACCATCACCCGCCGCGAGGTCGGGCCGCACGACGTAGCCTTCGACATCCATTTCGCCGGGATCTGCCACTCGGACATCCACACCGTCAAGGGTGAGTGGGGCCGCCCCAATTACCCGGTTGTCCCCGGCCATGAGATCGCCGGCGTGGTGACCGAGGTGGGCTCGGATGTCACCAAGTACAAGGTCGGCGACCACGTGGGCGTCGGCTGTTTCGTCGACTCCTGCCGCGAATGCGACAACTGCAAGGCCGGCCTGCAGCAGTACTGCACCGGCGGCGGCATGATCGCCACCTACAACTCGACCGAACGGGACGGCACCGCCTCGCAAGGTGGTTACAGCGGCGCCATCGTCGTCGACGAGAACTACGTGCTGCGCATCCCCGACAGCATTCCGCTCGACGCCGCCGCTCCCCTGCTGTGCGCCGGCATCACCACCTACTCCCCGCTGCGGCACTGGAATGCCGGGCCCGGCAAGAAGGTCGCCGTGATCGGTCTCGGCGGCCTCGGCCACGTGGCGGTCAAGCTCGCCAAGGCGATGGGCGCCGAGGTGACCGTGTTGAGCCAGTCGCTGAAGAAGATGGAAGACGGGCTGCGCCTGGGTGCCAGCCACTACTACGCGACCTCCGACCCCGACACCTTCCGTCAGCTGGCCGGATCGTTCGATCTGATCCTCAACACCGTTTCGGCGAACCTCGATATGGGCGCCTACCTGGGTCTGCTCGCCACCGACGGGACGCTCGTCGAACTGGGTGCGCCAGAGAAGCCGCTGGTAGTGCCGTTCTTCCCGCTGGGCGCCTATCGACGCAGCCTGTCCGGATCGATGATCGGTGGCATCCCCGAGACTCAGGAGATGCTCGACTTCTGCGCCGAGCACAACGTGACCCCTGAGATCGAGGTCATCCAGCCCGATTACATCAACGAGGCGTACGAGCGCGTGCTTGCCAGCGACGTGCGGTACCGGTTCGTGATCGACACCGCCTCCCTGCGGGCCTAACCACACAACCACATACGCAACATCGGGCGGCCGCGATCAAGCGGCCGCCCGATGTCGTCCATGTACCGCTGAGGGCGAATAATCGGCGTTCCGAGGTGCGACGATCATGCGGTGCGCCCGCCCGGTCCGGTTACCGCGACGCGAATTGTTCATGCACTGACCACGCTGGCGGTCATCACGGTGCCGGTTTTCGGATGGTTCGCCCAGGACTGGTCTGGAGGCACCACGCTTGCGGTCTACTGGTTCGAGACCGCCGCTGCGTGTCTGTTCATCCTGGCGCGCATCGCCATTCATCAGCGGCGGTCTCCACGCCGCGGACATTTCCGGTACAACGCACCGGGTCCCGACGGCGGAACGCAGCTCATGTCCACGGTCAAAGGGGTCCGCCGCCGAGGGGCGCAGCAGTCCTCGTTCATGGCATCTTTTGCCGTCGTCAGCCTGAGTTTCTGCGCCGCACACGGCGTGTTCCTCGGGGTCATCCTGATGCTGCTCAACCATAACGGCGTTGGCCATCTAGCCGAAATAGATTGGCGCAGTGCCGGTTTCGGCTGCCTTTACGTGCTGCTGTTTCTGGCCATCGACTTCCTCGTGGACCTCATCAGCTTGGGCCGCTGGCCGTTCTGGCAACTCGAGCAGACAACCAATCACGCGATCGGCCGCGTCATGGTCATCCATCTCACGCTCCTCATCGGTTTCGTCGGGATCGCGGTCACCGGTGCGCCCGATACCTTCTTCGGAGTTTTCGTCGTCCTCAAAACCCTGTCGTCGTTGAGTTTCGCACTACCCCAGTGGACGCCGTCCCAGCCGCCGAAGTGGCTGAGCGGCATCATGAACCGCGTGCCCAACGTGCACCCCGGTGAGCGATTCGAGGAGTTCTGGGCCGCCGAGCGCGATGAGGAAAAGCAGCGGCGCGACGCCAACGAACAACACTGGGCCCCCTCCTGAATCCTCGTGTTACAACCCTGTTTCATCGGTTGTCGGAATGACACCCAGGTGCGACGCTCTTGTGCGGACTGCACAGCTGCAGACCGTCCCAGCACATGATTCCGAACCAGGAGGCCCGCGGTGACCACTGATTCCGCAGCCATCGACAACGCGGGGGCGCCGCCGGCCCCCGCTGGGCTGAAGAAGGGCGCGATCGGGATGGTCGCCGTCATCTTCATGGCCGTCGCCAACGCCGCGCCGATCACGGCGATGACCGGAAACACCCCGATCGCAGTGGGCTTCGGCAATGGGCTCGGCGCCCCGGCAGGCTTCTTGTTCGCCACCATCATCCTGACGCTGTTCGCGTTGGGGTATGTGGCGATGGCCAAGCACATCACCACCACAGGTGCGTTCTACGGTTTCATCTCCCATGGCCTCGGCCAGGTTTGGGGTATGGCCAGCGGTCTGCTCGCGACGTTCGCCTACGTGGTGTTCGAGGGTTCGTTGATCGGTGCCTTCGCGTACTTCGCCAATGACGCCGTCAACACGATCCTCGACGTGAACATCCCGTGGCTGGCATTCGGGATCGGCGCGATCGTCGTCATTGCGTTGCTCTCCCACTTCCACATCAGCCTGGCCGCCGCGATCCTCGGCGTCACGCTGGTGGCTGAGGTGGTGATCCTGCTCGCTCTCGCGTTCTCGGTGATCTTCTCCGGCGGCGGTCCCGACGGCTTCATGCTCAACCAAACCGTCCTGTTGAACAACGCCTTCGAAAGCCTGCCTGCAGGCGCCTTCGGCACCGCCGCGGTCACGGGTTCGATGGCCATCGGCCTGTTCTTCGCCTTCTGGTCCTGGGTCGGATTTGAAACCACCGCGGTCTACGGCGAGGAATCCCGCAACCCGAAGAAGATCATCCCGCGGGCCACGCTCATCGCGGTCATCGGACTCGGCCTGTTCTACACGTTCATCTCGGCGATGGTGCTGGCCGGCAATGGCGCCAGGGCCTCGGTCGAGGCGTCGATCAGCGCATCGCCGCTCGACCTCTTCTTCGGCCTGGTGCAGGCCAACCTCGGCGGCTTCCTGCTCGACATCTACAAGATCCTGCTGGTGATCGGCTCCTTCGCGTGCGCGCTGGCGTTCCACAATGCCGCCTCGCGCTACTTGTTCGCTCTCGGTCGCGAAATCCCTTCTCCCGCAGTACAGAAGACCATCGGCGCCGCACATGCCAAGCACGGATCGCCCTTCATCGCGTCGGCGGTGCAGAGCACCATCACCCTGGTGACCGTCGTGCTGTTCGCCGTCTTCACCGCGGTCCAGGTGCCTGACGCCGGTGGCAACCCGGTCGACACCCCAGCGCTGGTGCCCTACACCAATATCTACGGGCTGCTTGCCCTGATCGGCACGGCGGCAATCCTTTTGGTGCAGGCCATCTGCTCGGCGGCGGTGATCTGGTACTTCTGGGTGCGAAAGACTCACCGCGGCAATG
Source organism: Mycolicibacterium sp. XJ870 (assembly GCF_053483975.1). Classification (NCBI taxonomy): domain Bacteria; kingdom Bacillati; phylum Actinomycetota; class Actinomycetes; order Mycobacteriales; family Mycobacteriaceae; genus Mycobacterium; species Mycolicibacterium sp. XJ870. The sequence continues at coordinate 1,229,050 of NZ_JBEFTI010000001.1, read as the reverse complement.
TGATCACCACGCTGATCTGCCCGCTCATCGGCGGCATCGCGATGCTGTATGTGGTGTGGCTGTTGTGGGACAACCGGGCGTTCGCCGCCGGTTACGCATCCAACTCGCTGGTGTTCAAGACCGGGCCGTACCTGATCCTCGCGGTGTTCCTTATCGGCTTGGCCTACGCGGTGTGGCTGCGCTACTCGCGGCCTGCGGTGTACGCGGAGATCGGGCGCACCGTGATGGAGGACGCCCACGAGCGCACCTAGTTCGGCGAGCAGACGCAAAAGTACCCGGAATCAAGGGATTTCGGGGACTTTTGCGTCTGCTCGCGCTGAAACTTAGAAGTCCCAGTCCTCGTCGGTGGTGTTGACGGCCTTGCCGATCACGTAGGAGCTACCTGACCCGGAGAAGAAGTCGTGGTTCTCGTCGGCGTTCGGGCTCAGCGCCGACATGATCGCCGGGTTCACGTCGGTCTCGTCGCGCGGGAACAGCGCCTCGTAGCCGAGGTTCATCAGCGCCTTGTTGGCGTTGTAGCGCAGGAACTTCTTGACGTCCTCGGTGAGCCCGACCTCGTCGTAGAGGTCCTGGGTGTATTCCACCTCGTTGTCGTAGAGCTCGAAGAGCAATTCGTAGGTGTAGTCCTTGAGCGTCTGCTTGGTCGCCTCGTCTTGCAACGCCAGACCGCGCTGATACTTGTAGCCGATGTAGTACCCGTGCACGGCTTCGTCACGGATGATCAGCCGGATCATGTCCGCGGTGTTGGTCAGCTTGGCCCGGCTGCTCCAGTACATCGGCAGGTAAAAGCCCGAGTAGAACAGGAAGCTCTCCAGCAGCGTCGAGGCCACCTTGCGCTTGAGCGGCTCGTCGCCCTTGTAGTACTGCATGACGATCTCGGCCTTGCGCTGTAGGTTCGGATTCTCCTCCGACCAGCGGAACGCGTCGTCGATCTCCGCGGTCGAGCACAACGTGGAGAAGATGTTGCTGTAGCTGCGCGCGTGCACCGACTCCATGAACGCGATGTTGGTGTAGACGGCTTCCTCGTGCGGGGTGAGCGCGTCGGGGATCAGGCTCACCGCGCCGACGGTTCCCTGGATGGTGTCCAGCAGGGTCAGACCCGTGAAGACCCGCATGGTGAGCTGCTTCTCGTGCGCGGTCAGCGTTCCCCACGACGGGATGTCGTTGGACACCGGTACCTTCTCCGGCAACCAGAAGTTGCCGGTCAACCGGTCCCAGACCTCGGCGTCCTTCTCATCTTGAAGCCGGTTCCAGTTGATCGCCGAGACGCGATCGATCAACTTCATACCTTCGCTCACCAGAACCCCACTTCACCAGGTCGTCGTGTTTGCCGGACTTCGTATCCGACACTACCCCTGGGGTTAACCACCCACGGTGACCGCAACACCTTGTGTTTTCGTGTCGCGTTGCGTGCCCCAGAAATCGAACTCCGCGGGGTCCAGATTGCGGGTCGCCAACCAGTACTGCCAGGTCATCCCGCTCCACAACGTGCGGTTGACGCCGTGGGTATCCATGTACCAACTCCGGCAACCTCCGGTGTTCCACACCGTGCCGGCCAGATCGTCTTGCAGTTCGGCGTTGAACTCGTCCTGCGCGCGGCGGCTGGGCGCCAGCGCGGCGGCGCCGGCCTTGTCGACCGCGGCGATCGCCTGGCCCACATACCGGATCTGCTGTTCGATCATGAACACCACCGAGTTGTGCCCGAGCGCGGTGTTCGGCCCGAGCAGGAAGAACAGATTGGGCATGCCCGCGACGGCGATGCCGCGGTGCGCCTGGATGCCCTCCCGGTTCCAGCGGTCCACCAGGTCCTCGCCGCCGGCGCCCTTGATGTCGACGTAGGTGTAGGAGTCGGTGACGTGGAAGCCGGTCGCGAACACCACCACGTCGACCGGATGCTCGACGCCGTCGGCGGTGACGATGCCCTCGGCCGTCATGCGGGCGATCGGGTCGGTGATCACCTGCGTCTTGGGGTTGGCGATGCCGCGATAGTAGGTGTCGGAGTTGAGGATTCGTTTACACCCGGCGCGGTAGTTCGGCGTGAGTTTGCGCCGCAGTTCGGGATCTTTGATGCTGCGGTTGATGTTCCACTTGCCCATCAGCTCGCCGATCTTGAGCAGGCGCGGCTGCTGGGTCATGGCGAAGCCGACGGCTTCGTGGATCCAGTAGATGCCGGCGCGCATCAGCGCCCGGGTGCCAGGCACATAGCTGAACACCCGCCGCATCCACTGCGGGAATGCGTTGTTCGGCCTCGGCATCACCCAGGCCGGAGTGCGCTGATAGAGGTGCAGCTCCGCGACGTCCTTGGCGATCTCCGGCACGATCTGGATCGCGCTGGCGCCGGTGCCGATGACTGCGACCCGCTTGCCGGTGATGTCGACGCTGTGGTCCCACTCGGCGGAATGGAATGCGGCCCCGGTGAATTCGTCGCGCCCCTCGATATCCGGGATGAGAGGGATGTGCAGGCCGCCGGCGCCGGAGACCAGGAACTGGGCAACGTACTCCTGGCCGGTGTCGGTGAAGACGTGCCAACGCAGTTCGTCGTCGTCCCAGTGCGCGCGGTCGACGTGGACACCGAAAGTGATGTAGCGACGCAACCCGTACTTCTGCGTCACCCCCAGCAGATAACCCTGGATCTCGGGCTGGAACGACCACATGTGCCGCCAGTCGGCCTTCGGCTCGAACGAGAACGAGTACATGTGCGACGGGATGTCGCAGGCGCAACCGGGGTAGGTGTTGTCGCGCCAGGTGCCGCCGATCTCGTCGGCTTTCTCCAGGATCAGGAAGTCGACTCCGCGCTGTTGCAGCTCGATGGCCATCCCCAGGCCGGAGAACCCGGTGCCGATGATGAGCGCACGGGTCTGGATGGGTTGCTGGCTGGCAGCGGGCTGTTGGGCAGCCGTCATGGTGTCAGGTCCTTTTCTGGGAACGCCGGTACCGGATAACTTCCAGTCTCCGGACCCGGGTTGCGGCTGTCAACGAGCGGTGAGCCAGCCGACTCAGCCCACGTGTTCGCGGCGCTGCACACCCTCGTGCAGCGGAAGATCCGGGTCTATCCGGATACCGAGCAGCTCACAGGTGCCGTCGATGGACCCGAGCATGATGGTGGTCAGGTGCGCGACGAACTCGTCGATCGGCATCCGTCGCGGGCTGTCCTCCTTGGCGCCCAGCCACCAGTCGGTGGCCGAGGCCGCCGCCCCGAACGTGACGAACGCGGCCAGTTCGATCGCGGCGCCGTCGAGTTCCATTTCGCGCAGCTCGTTGGAGAACATGTCGGCCATCGCGAGCGTGATCCCACGGCCCTCGTTGAGCGCCCGCATGGTCGACTCGCTCTGCTCGGCGAACCGGCCCTGGATCAGGAACCGAAGCACGTTGGGGTGCTCGTCGACCAGCTGGACATACTGCTGCACGCTGCGGCGAATGACTTCGCGGGCCGGGTCGGCGGCGAGGTTGATCGACGGGAAGATCGCCGTCCACAGCATGTCGCGCAGGCGCTCCCCGATCGCCTGGAACAGGTCCGACTTGTCGGCGAAATGACGGTAGATCTTGGGTTTGGCGGTGCCTGCTTCTTCGGCGATTTCCCGCAGACTCAGCTCGGGCCCCAGCCGGTCGATGGCACGGAAGGCGGCGTCGACGATTTCCGACCGCACCTTCTTGCGGTGCTCACGCCAGCGCTCGCTGCGGGCGTCAACCTTGACGCCCGGCTCACCGCTGGAGTGTGATCTCGACCCTCGCCGCACGCGATCACTGTACCCGCACTGGTGGCGCTGACCTGCCCAGACCGCGCCCCAACACGCGATCGGGCCGATTGCCGGCGGATTCCCACGACCGGCCGGCTGCATCCGACTTCGGTATTATTTCGGCGATAGCCAACCGACGAGACGAGGCTCATGACGCAGCGATACGACCTGGTCATTGCCGGTGGCGGCCCATCGGGGTCGGCCGCCGCGTGGCAGGCCGCTCAGACCGGCGCCAAGGTGCTGGTCCTGGACAAAGCAGACTTTCCCCGCGACAAACCGTGCGGCGATGGACTCACCGCACGTGCGGTGAGTTATCTGCAGAAGATGGGGCTGGCCGAGGAGGTCGCCACCTATCACCGGGTCAACCGCGTGACGGTGTTCAGCCCCAGCCAGTGGGAGTTGTCGTTCCCACGGCGCCCGGGTATGCCCGATCACGGCCATACCGTCAGCAGAACCCATCTCGACACGGTGTTGCTCAAGCACGCTGAATCGGCAGGCGCCGAAGTCCGGCAGGGCGCCGAAGTGGCCGGACCCGAGTTCGACGCCAACGGCCGCGTGGTCGGAGTGGTGCTCAAGAGCGGCGAGAAGGTCTACGGCGACGCCGTCATCGCCGCCGACGGCGCATACTCCCCCATCAAACGCGCGCTGAAAATCGACTCCCAGTACAACGGCTACTCTGCGATCGCCATCCGGTCCGAGATGCACGCCAACCGGCCCGACTCCGACTCGTTGGACATCTATCTCAAACTGGTGTTCCAGGGCGACCAACTGCCCGGCTACGGCTGGGTGTTCCCGATGGGCAACGGGGTCTTCAACATCGGCCTGGGCTACGTCAACAGCTACAAGAATTGGCAGTCCATCAACGCCACCCAGTTCCTCGGCGATTTCCTGCGGACCCTGCCCGCCGACTGGGAGCTGCCACCGATCGAGGAACTCAAGAAGAACAAGAGCGTGCGAGCCTGGCGATTGCCGATGGGCTTCACGGCCTGGCCGCCGTGGCGGCCCGGCGTGCTGTTCGCCGGCGACTCGCTGGGCGCGGGCAAGCCTGCCTCCGGCGCAGGCATTTCCAAGGCGCTGGAGTCCGGGCTGACTGCGGGCGAGTGCGCAATCGCGGCCCTGCAGAACGGCGGACCCGACGACTTCACCAACTACGCGCAGCGCATGGAAGCGGCGTGGGGCCGGGAGTACCGGCGCGGCCGCTACATGCACAAGTTGATCGGCTACCCGAAGGTGGCGGACGCGGGCATCAAGCTGCTCGACAACGCCGCATTCCGTGACCGCATGCTCAAGGCGCTGTACAAGAAGGCCCAGGGCCCGCAGCACATCACCAAGTAGGTTTATCGCCGAGTGGCCAGTTATGACAAGCCTTTTCGCCTTTCGCGTGTCATAACTGGCCACTCGGCGCATCGTCGGGCTCAGATCACCTGGTCAACACACCTACGGGACGCTTCGATGAGCCGTCGCGCTCGTTGATCGGACGCGGCGTCTGCAGTGATGTGGTTCATCACATATCCGATCCCGGCGCCGTGAAGCCCTCGATTTCGGGCCGTTGTGTCTCGGCTACCACCGCAGCGTTTCGCCTTGCGCGCGAACCTGTCCGAAGAACCGCTTGCCGATGTCCGGGCCGTCGTGGTTGTAACTGTCCAGGATGTCGGCCAGTGCGTCGCCGAGCGCCCGCAAGGCCGGGCTGATCGTCTCGACGCCGTCGCCGCTCACCCATCCCCAGCTCCGAGGGATGTTGTCGATCGATATGACGATGCTGCAGTCGTGCGGCGTGGCGACTGAATAGATGATTTCAGCGGGAGCATCAGCGATGGGATCGCACTCCGCGACATCGCCCCGCAGGCCGGGCGCGGCGAAGGCAGACCTAGCCAGCGCTATATCGTCACGGACCATCTCGGCAATACGTGACAGGCTCGCGTGGCGACCGCCTCGGCCATAACGGGCGCCGTAGTCCCGCTCGCCGGACACGTCGCGGACGGAGTTGCGCAGAATTCGGCTGAGCATTCGTTGTGCCGCCGCACGCTCAGCGTCACCGGTACGCGGGTGATCTATCAGGGCTCGCAGCCGCGAGATGCGCAGAATCGCAACAGTTGCCATTGCACGCAGCGTACCGGCCGCTAGCCGAACAGCTGGCCGACCTTGAGTAGCAGCTGATAGAAGCCGTACGCGAACGGCGCGACGACCCACAACCACGCGAGCGCGATGTAGACCTTCGGGACAGTCGGCGCGTACTCGTGGTAGTCGACAGCCGGCTCGGTCATCGGTTGGCCTCCTCTACGACGGGCTTGGCTGGAATGAACTCGGGCTCATGCCATTTCGACGACACCGGCCGGATCAGCTCGTTGCACACCAGCGCGATCACCAACAGGACGATCATGATCGAGAACGACAGCGTGTAAAGCGCCGGGCCGTCCTTACCCGCCGCGGCCTGGCTGTCGGCGATCGAGTTGACGATGATCGGTCCGAGGATTCCAGCAGCCGACCACGCGGTGAGCAGCCGCCCGTGGATGGCACCCACCTGGAAGGTGCCGAACAGATCACGCAGATAGGCAGGCACGGTGGCGAACCCGGCTCCGTAGAACGACAGGATCACGAGCGTCGCGATCAAGAACACCACCTTGTTGGAGTTCTCCATCAAGGTGATCGTCAGATAGAGCAGTGCGCCGACGCCGAGGTAGAGCCGGTAGGCGTTCTTGCGTCCGATCACGTCGGACAGGCTGGACCACCCGATCCGGCCGAGCATATTGGCCAACGACAGCATCGCCACGTATCCGGCCGCCGCAGCGGCCAATGCGCCTGCCGCCACTCCCGCCGTCGGGAAATAGTCCTGGTAGATGGGCGAAGCCTTCTCCAGGATGCCGATGCCGGCAGTCACGTTGAAGCACAAGACCACCCACAACAGCCAGAACTGCGGGGTCTTGATCGCATTCCCGGCCGACACCTGCCCGCCGGTGATGATCGAACCTTCCTGCACCGGAGCCGGCGTCCAGCCATGCGGCTTCCAGTCGGGCCGGGGCACCCGCACGAGTAACCAGCCCAACGACATGAACACCGCGTACACCAGCCCGTGCACGAGGAAGGTCTTCGCGATGCCGGTGTTGTCGGTGCCGAAGGCGTTGAGCATCGCTGTCGACCACGGTGATGCGATCAACGCGCCGCCGCCGAAGCCCATGATCGCCAATCCGGTTGCCATTCCGGGCTTGTCGGGGAACCACTTGATCAGCGTGGACACCGGGGATATGTAGCCGATCCCCCAGCCGATCCCACCCAGGACCCCGTAGCCCAAGAGCACCAGCCAGTACTGGCCTGTGGCCAACCCGGCCGCACCCACCAGCCATCCGCCGCAGAAACAGCACATCGCCGCGAACATCGCCATCCGGGGCCCGTTGCGGTCCACCCAGGTGCCGAAGATCGCCGCCGACAGGCCGAGCACGACGATGCCGATGGTGAACGGCAGGGCGCTGAGCGTGCCAGAGATGTCGAGAGCGCCCTCGAGAGGCTTCTTGAACACGCTCCACGAATAAGCCGCGCCGACGGAGAGATGGATCGACAGCGCTGCCGGCGGTACCAGCCATCGGCTCCAGCCAGGTGGCGCGATGATGCGTTCGCGACTGAAGAAGGGCGCGGCGGTCAAAGCGGTGGACCGTGGTGTCATCCTTGGCCTTTCGTTGCCTGACGACGCTCGTGCTGCCACCGCGAGCGTCACTCCCGAGCGGTGGTCGGGACACGTGAAGCGATTCCTCGCTGGACCCTAGGCGAAATGGATAGCGATTTGAAACGTTTCACGGAAATTGACAAAGCAAGCGGTTTCGAAAACGTGCGCGCGACAATCTCTAGCCTTCTGGATAGAAAAGGAACAGCACACAGCCCTCCGCGGATTGTGGTACGTGCCACGACCCGGCCGGGGCGTGCAGGAATGTGCCTGCGACGTAGTCGTTGACGCCGTCGTTGAGGACACCGGAGACGACAAAGACCTCTTCGGGGCCCGGGTCGTGAAGGTCTTCACCGACCCAGGTCGCGCCCGGCGCGATGGTTGTGACAGCAGCTTTGGCGCCGTTGGCACCCTGCCAAAGCGGTTGGACCGTGATTCCGGGAAAGACTTCGATCGGTGCGACGTCTGCAGCCGACTTCCATACGTATCCAGGCGCGTTGGGGCCGAACGACGCAAGATCACCGTTAGTTGTCATATGTGCACGAACCCTGCGCACCGGCCCGCGATTCCCGAAACCGTCCGACGGATCAGCGTCGACCACGCTTGGCCGGGCCAGGCTTGCGGGCGACCTTGCCCGCGGCGGCACGGGCGGCCTGCTTTGCGAGAGTCTTCTCCCGTGCGGTGCGCTTCGGGGCGGGCTCGGCCTGCCCCCGCGCCGAACCGGGTTTGCGGCCGCGCACAATCCCGATGAACTCCTCGACCAGTGCCTGCTGCGGCCCTTCCGGCAACCCGAGCGCCACGGGGCAGGTGGGCGCGTCGGTGATCGGGCGGTACGTGAGGTCCTTGCGGTGATACAGCCGCGCCAGCGACTGTGGAACGATGAGCGCGCCTGTTCCTGCGGCGACGAGTTCTATTGCGTCCTTGGTGGTCTCGGGCCGGTGATCGACCGCGGTGCCGGCATCGGCCGCCCACGGCAGGACGTTGTCGAGTGGGATCAGGATCGGCACACCGTCGAGGTCTGCGGCCGTGATCGTGTCCACGGCAGTGAGAAGATGATCGGTCGGCACCACGACCACCGTTGTCTCCTCGTAGAGGGGGATGACGGCCAGCCCAGACGTGTCGGCGGGCAGCCGCAACAACGCCACGTCGACGGTGCCGGCCCGCACTGCGGCGGCCGCGTCTGCCGCGGCGACGGTGCACAACTGCAGCGGCACCTCGGGGTGGCGTTCCGACCAGGTCCGAGCCCACTTCGCGGGCGTCCCGCCGGGGACGAACCCGAGTGTCAGGGTCACCGCCTCAGGTTACCGATACGCTTGTCCCATGAGCAGGCCGAACGCGCAGTCCATGAAACCCGCCACGGCGGCGAAGAAGCTGGACGTGTATTTGCCCGCGACGCCTGCGGAGTTCCAGGAAAACCCGATCACCCGCGACGAGCTTGCCGCGCTGCAGGCGGATCCGCCGCAGTGGCTCAAGGATCTCCGCAAGAACGGGCCGCACCCGAAGAACCTCGTGGCGGCCAAGCTGGGTATCTCGATCGCCGGTCTCGCGCGTGGCGGCGCGGGCGATGCGCTCACCACCGAGGAGATCGAGCAGCTGCTCGAGGAGAAGCCTGAGTGGCTGGTTGCGGAACGCGAGAGCTACCAGAATGTGCTGCGCGAGGAGCGACGCCTCAAGGCGCTGCGTGCGGAGCAGGCTCGCGAGAGCTGACGCCGAACTGCCCGACCGTGCGGTTTCGTACGCAACTCGCCGTGCCTGCCGTATGAGACGGCGCACTCGAAGCGTCAGAGCGCGGCGACCCAGCGATGCCCGGGGTGCACGCGCGACAGCCATGCGCGCAATCGCGATCGGCGCGCAGAGTCCAGTTCCGGCAGCACTCGCGTGAAGTCGGCCTCGTCCTTGGCACGCAAGTGTTTGGCCTTGAACAGCAGTGCCACCTCGGGGATGACGTACGGGATGCCGTCACCGTTGCGCCGGATCAGCTCGCCATAAGGCAGGGTTATCGAACGGTCCCGCCGGCACACCCAGCGGTCATTGACATGCGATTCGCGAAAAGCGTCCAGACGGTAGATTCCAGTTGCGGGTTCCCGCAGCCAGGTTTGAAAATGCTTCGCCAGCTGCTCGGGGTACGGCCACACCCGGCCATCCCCCACGACATCCCACTCATGGTCCGGCAGCGCCGCCACGACGTCGTCGTCGAAACACACTGCCGGCACAGCGATTTCGATGTCGCCATGTTCGCGGGTGATCTCGCCGACGAAGAGATCCAACGCCCACCCAGCGGCCACGCACCACGGCGCGCGAACGGCCGCGAGCCGCTGGGCTACTTCTGTCGGAGTCCATGCGTGCCAGCGTTCGTCGATCGCGTTGTCGGAGAGTAGTTCTCCCCCATCCTCAGTCACGCCGGCGTCCGATGAAACTGAAAGTGCGGTCCCATCCGCCGCGCGTCACGCGCCACGGATGAAACCGCATCATCAAACGTCAATGCCCTACAACATGCAGCTGACGCAATTTTCTACTTCCGTGCCCTCCAAAGCCATTTGGCGTAGCCGGATGTAGTACAGCGTCTTGATTCCCTTGCGCCAGGCGTAGATCTGGGCCTTGTTGACGTCCCGAGTCGTGGCGGTGTCCTTGAAGAACAGCGTCAGGCTCAACCCCTGATCCACGTGCTGGGTGGCCGCGGCGTAGGTGTCGATGATCTTCTCGTAGCCGATCTCGTACGCGTCCTGGTAGTACTCCAGGTTGTCGTTCGTCAGATACGGCGCCGGGTAATAGACGCGCCCGATCTTGCCTTCTTTGCGGATCTCGATCTTGCTGGCGACCGGGTGGATCGACGACGTCGAGTGGTTGATGTAGGAGATCGATCCGGTCGGCGGCACCGCCTGCAGGTTCTGGTTGTAGATGCCGTGCGTCTGCACCGACTCCTTCAACTGCTTCCAATCGTCCTGCGTCGGAATGTGAATGCCGGCATCGGCGAAGATCTGCCGCACCTTGTCGGTCTTGGGTTCCCAGACCTCGTCGGTGTACTTGTCGAAGAACTCGCCCGAGGCGTACTTCGACTTCTCGAACCCGCCGAAGCTGGTATCACGTTCGATGGCAAGCAGATTCGACGCGCGCAGGGCGTGAAACAGCACGGTGTAGAAGTAGATGTTGGTGAAGTCGATGCCCTCTTCGGAGCCGTAGTGGATCCGCTCGCGGGCCAGGTAACCGTGCAGGTTCATCTGCCCCAGCCCGATCGCATGCGAGCTGTTGTTGCCCTGCTCGATCGACGGGACCGACCAGATGTGGGTCTGATCGCTCACTGCGGTCAGCGCGCGAATCGACACCTCGATGGTCTGCGCGAAGTCCGGCGAGTCCATGGCCTTGGCGATGTTCAGCGACCCGAGGTTGCATGAGATGTCCTTGCCCACTTGGGCATACGACAGATCCTCGTTGAACACCGACGGCGTCGAGACCTGCAGGATCTCCGAGCACAGGTTGGAGTGGGTGATCTTGCCGGCGATCGGGTTGGCCCGGTTCACCGTGTCCTCGTACATGATGTACGGGTATCCCGACTCGAACTGCAGCTCGGCCAACGTCTGGAAGAACTCGCGCGCCTTGATCTTGGTCTTGCGGATCCGTCCGTCGTTGACCATCTCGTGGTACTTCTCGGTCACCGAGATGTCGGCGAACGGAACCCCGTAGACGCGCTCGACGTCGTACGGCGAGAACAGGTACATGTCCTCGTTCTTCTTCGCCAGCTCGAAGGTGATGTCCGGGATCACCACGCCCAGCGAGAGCGTCTTGATCCGGATCTTCTCGTCGGCGTTCTCGCGCTTGGTGTCCAGGAACCGGTAGATGTCGGGGTGATGCGCGTGCAGGTACACCGCACCGGCACCCTGCCGCGCGCCGAGCTGGTTGGCGTAGGAGAACGAATCCTCCAGCAGCTTCATGATCGGGATGACACCCGAGCTCTGGTTCTCGATGTTCTTGATGGGCGCGCCGTGCTCACGAATGTTGCTCAGCAACAACGCAACACCGCCGCCACGCTTGGACAGCTGCAACGCCGAGTTGATGGAGCGCCCGATGGACTCCATGTTGTCTTCGATGCGAAGGAGGAAGCACGAAACCGGCTCTCCCCGTTGCTTTTTCCCTGAATTGAGGAACGTCGGCGTGGCCGGCTGGAACCGGCCGTCGATGATCTCGTCGACCAGCTTCTCCGCCAGTACGGTGTCACCGGAAGCCAGCGTCAGGGCCACCATGACGACGCGGTCCTCGAACCGCTCCAGGTAGCGCTTGCCGTCGAAGGTCTTGAGTGTGTACGAGGTGTAGTACTTGAACGCGCCGAGGAACGTCGGGAACCGGAACTTCTTGGCATATGCGCGATCCAGCAGCGACTTGACGAAGTTACGCGAGTACTGGTCGAGCACCTCGCGCTCGTAGTAGTTCTTCTCGATCAGGTAGTCGAGCTTCTCGTCCTGGCTGTGGAAGAAGACCGTGTTCTGGTTGACGTGCTGCAGGAAGTACTCGCGCGCAGCCAGTACATCCTTGTCGAACTGAATCTTGCCGTCGGCGTCATACAGATTCAGCATCGCGTTGAGCGCGTGGTAATCCAGTTCCGTGTCGCCCCCAGACTGCGGGTGCGCGCCGGTGGTTACAGGCTCTGCAGCTGTGACGGTTGGTGGCACGTCTTGTCCTTCCAAAAGTCTTCCAGGCCCGCGCGGACGGCTTCAACGTCGTCGGGGGTTCCCATGAGTTCGAAGCGATACAGATACGGCACGCCGCACTTGCGCGAGACCACATCGCCCGCGTAGGCGAACTCCGCACCGAAGTTGTTGTTGCCCGCGGCGATGACGCCGCGGATCAACGACCGATTGTGTTCATTGTTGAGGAACGCGATGACCTGCTTGGGGACATACCCGCCGTCATTGATGTCCGGGGTGGCACGGCCGCCGCCGTAGGTGGGCAGGACCAGCACGTAAGGCTCGTCGACCTCGATACGGCCGTGCAGCGGGATGCGTATGACACGGCTAGCGGGCCACTTCAATTTCTCGACGAAGCGGTGGGTGTTCTCCGAGACACTGGAGAAGTAGACGAGATTGCCCATCCCTGGCCCCCAATCCGGCTTGACTGCCTCCGTTACGCGCTGACCGAGACCTCGCTGAGCGCCTTGATCCGGTCGGGACGGAAACCCGACCAGTGGTCGTTGCCGGCCACGACGACCGGCGCCTGCAGGTAGCCCAGCGCCATGACGTAGTCGCGGGCTTCGCTGTCCAAGCTGATGTCGACCTTCTCGTAGGCGATGCCCTGCTTGTCCAGTGCCTTGTAGGTGGCATTGCACTGCACGCACGCGGGCTTGGTGTACACGGTGACGGTCATCTTCGGTACGGCTCCTCTTGCGGTAAGTGAAGAAATCTAGACAGTGACTGGCAACTGATCGTGTACTGCATCTCGCTATACATCAGCGACCCTCGGACCGCCAAAATTCCTGACCCCCGAGGCCACTCTCCGGCCGGCCCTGAAACCGACTCCGCCGGATTCGCTGCGCTCCGGCGGGCTCCCGAACCGTGGTGGCCTGTCGGTCTCCAAGACACTACACCTAGTGTCCCGGCAGTTGAAGCCATACAAGATGTTCTGAATAACATTTCTGAAATTCCCAGGTCGTAAGCTTGCCGAACGCCCCGCGCCCGGCGTGTCGTGCGTCACACAACGGCACTTGTCACACTCCACCCCTAGGTCTACCAGCAACCACCGACAAGTCCGCCGGCGGCGAAGATCACATTCCCTGAACAGCAAAGCCGCCGGCCGGGTCGGTTGGGACCCTGGCCGGCAGCCGTGATGCGTTGTTCAGCCAACCTCAGCGGCCAGCTTGCCGACGATGTCGCGCAGGTTGGTCACCACCTCGGCGTTCTCCCGCGGATGCTTGCCGTCCAGCGCCTTGGCCGGGATCGAGAGCTTGAGGTCCTCGACCACCCGCGGCCCGGCGATGCCGAACGACTTGCGGGTCTCGTCGTGCGCCCAGACGCCGCCGTACTGCCCCAGCGCGGCGCCGATCACCGCAACCGGCTTGTCTTTGAGAGCGCTGTTGCCGAACGGCCGCGACAGCCAGTCGATGGCGTTCTTCAGCACGGCCGGAATCGAGCCGTTGTATTCAGGCGTGACGACGAGCGCCGCGTCGGCTCCGGCCGCGGTCTCCCGCAGGGCGACCACCGGTTCAGCCACATCCGCGGTGTCGAAGTCTTCGTTGTAGAACGGCAGTTCACCCAGCCGGTCAAAGACCTGCAGCTCCACGCCGCCGGGCGCCGATTCCACCGCGAGCTCGGCGAGCTGTCGGTTGATCGACGCCGCGCGCAAGCTACCTACGAGCACCAGCACCTTGATGTCAGCCATATTTCCCAGTCCCTTCGTCAAACCTGATCGTCACAGAGATCAACCGGACCACGGTCCGATTGATTCCAGCTGAGTTAAAGTACAGGGGTGGTTGCCTCCGACCGCCCGACCCGGCTCGCGGTCACCGACGCGGTGCCACAAGAACGTGGTGATGCCGCCCGTAATCGCGCCCTGCTCATGGATGCCGCGCGCCGGTTGATCGCCGAGCGTGGACCCGACGCGGTCAGCACCGACGATATCGCGACAGCGGCCGGCGTCGGGAAGGGCACATTGTTCCGCCGGTTCGGCAGCCGCGCGGGTCTGATGATGGTGCTGTTGGACGAAGACGAGCGGGCTTCGCAGGAAGCGTTCATGTTCGGGCCACCGCCACTGGGCCCCGGCGCCCCGCCTCTGGAACGACTGTTGGCCTACGGCCGCCACCGACTGCGGTTCGTCCGTGTCCACCATGCCCTGATGTCGGACGCGGCGCTCGATCCGCAGACCCGGTTCGGTGCGCCGTTCACCCTGCACCAGTCCCATCTGCGAATGCTCCTGGAGAGCGCAGGCAGCACAGGCGATCTCGACGCGCAGGCCGACGCCCTGCTGTCACTGCTGGACGCCGACTACATCGAGCATCAACTCACCGAACGGGGTCGCACCCTCGAGTCGCTCGACGACGCCTGGGCAAGCGTGGCCCGCAAGCTGAGCGGCCAGTAGTCCGATGACCGGCTGGGTGCTGCATGTCGACCTGGACCAGTTCCTGGCTTCGGTGGAACTGCGGCGTCACCCCGAACTCGACGGCCTGCCGGTCATCGTCGGTGGCAGCGGCGACCCCACCGAACCGCGCAAGGTCGTCACCTGCGCGTCCTATCAGGCCCGGGAGTTCGGTGTGCATGCCGGCATGCCGCTGCGCACCGCGGCGCGCCGCTGCCCCGACGCCACCTTCCTGCCGTCGGACCCGGCCGCTTACGACGAAGCGTCCGAACAGGTGATGGGTCTGCTGCGCGACCTCGGGTACCCGCTGGAGGTGTGGGGCTGGGACGAGGCGTATCTCGGCGCCGGGGCCGACGTCGATCCGGTCGAGTTGGCAGAGCGCATCCGCACCGTGGTGGCCGCAGAGACGGGGTTGTCCTGCTCGGTCGGCATCAGCGACAACAAACAACGCGCCAAAGTGGCCACCGGCCTGGCCAAGCCGACGCGCACGCGAGGAGCAGACGAAGCGCCGGGTATCTACGTCCTCACCGAAGCCAACTGGATGGCGGTGATGGGTGACCGACCGCCCGATGCGCTCTGGGGTGTGGGTCCAAAGACCACCAAAAAGCTTGCCACGCTGGGGATCACCACGGTGGCCGACCTCGCCGCAACCGACGCCACCCTGCTGACCGCCACGTTCGGCCCGAGCACCGGTCTGTGGATCCTGTTGCTGGCCAAAGGCGGTGGCGATACCGAGGTCAGTTCAGAGCCCTGGGTGCCGCGCTCCCGCAGTCACGTCATCACGTTCGCCGAGGACCTGACCCGTCGTGACGAGATCGACGCGGCGGTACGCGAACTGGCTCAACGGACGCTGACCGAGGTCCTCGAGCAGGACCGCATCGTGACCCGAGTGGCGGTCACGGTCCGGACGAACACGTTCTACACCCGCACCAAGATCCGCAAGCTGCCGGCACCGAGCACCGACGCGGGCCTGATCACCGACACCGCGCTTGCCGTGCTGCATCAGTTCGAACTCGACCGGCCGATCCGCCTGTTGGGCGTGCGACTGGAGCTGGCGATGGATCCAGCTGCCCCGCTTGTCACCGCCGGGCAATAACCTCGACCCATGCTGCAGACCGTCGCCATTCGCGGGTACCGCTCACTGCGCGAGGTGATCCTGCCGCTGACCGACCTCACGGTCATCACGGGCGCCAACGGCACCGGGAAGTCCTCGATCTACCGGGCGCTGCGACTGTTGGCCGACTGCGGGCGTGGACAGGTCATCGGATCTCTCGCGCGCGAGGGCGGGCTGCAGTCGGTGCTGTGGGCGGGGCCCGAACAACCCGCCGACGAGGCTCAGGGCACTACCCGGATGCGTCCGGTATCCCTCGAACTCGGTTTCGCCGCCGACGATTTCGGCTACCTCGTCGACCTCGGACTACCCCAGATGGCGGGCACCGGGCCAACGGCATTCGCCCAGGATCCGGAGATCAAGCGGGAAGTGGTGTTCGCCGGTCCGGTGCTGCGGCCCAGCTCGACGCTGGTACGCCGGACCAGAGAGTTCGCCGAGGCCGCCGCGCAGTCCGGACGCGGGTTCGACGAGTTGAGCCGATCGCTGCCGTCGTACCGCAGTGTGCTCGCCGAGTACGCGCACCCGCAGGCGCTTCCGGAGCTGTCGGCGGTCTCCGACCGGTTACGGGACTGGCGGTTCTACGACGGATTCCGCGTCGACGCGGCCGCCCCCGCCCGAGCACCTCACGTCGGCACCCGCACCCCGGTGCTCGCCGACGACGGCTCCGATCTGGCCGCGGCCGTGCAGACCATCATCGAGGCGGGGCTCGACGATCTGGAGCGGGCGGTGGCCGACGCCTTCGACGGCGCCAGCGTCTCGGTCACGGTCAATGACGGGCTGTTCGATCTGCAGCTGCGTCAGCGCGGCATGTTACGGCCGTTGCGGGCCGCTGAATTGTCCGACGGTACATTGCGTTTCCTACTGTGGGCCGCCGCGCTGCTCAGCCCGCGACCGCCGTCGTTGATGGTCCTGAACGAACCTGAGACGTCACTTCACCCCGACCTCGTCCGGCCGCTGGCGGCCCTGATCGCCACCGCCGCAACCCAGACCCAGGTCGTGGTGGTCACGCATTCGCGTGCCCTGCTGGAGTTCCTGGACACCACACCGGTTTCCGACGAGGACCACGGCACGGCGGTGGAGATCGAACTCTACAAACAGTGGGGCGCGACGAACGTGACCGGACTCGGCATGCTCACAACGCCCGCCTGGCATTGGGGAAAACGCTAGCGCTGCACGGCCTTTGGCCGCAGCGCCCGGCTGAACAGCACGTTGACCTGACGCATCGCGACGCTGTAGGGCCACCACGCGACCCGCTTGAACGTGTACAGCGCGCGGATGTCGGCCGAGGTGTAGATCAGGAAACGGTTGCGGCGCACACCCGCGAGAATCTTGTCGGCCGCTTTCTCGGGGGAGATGGCGTGGCCGGCGAACCGGTCCACCCACTTCTGCACGTTCGGATCTTCCCGGTCCACGCCGGCGATCTGAACCGATTGCACCAGACCGGTTTTCACCGCGCCGGGTACCACCACCGACACCCCTATGCGATGGCGGGCCAGATCGAAGCGCAGCACTTCGCTCAACCCGCGCAGCCCGTACTTGCTGGCGCTGTAAGCGCTGTGCCACGGCAGCGCCACCAGCCCGGCCGCCGAGGACACGTTGACCAGGTGACCGCCCCGGCGCGCCTCGACCATCGCAGGCAAGAACGTCTCGATCACGTGGATCGGGCCCATCAGGTTGATGTCGATCATCGAGCGCCACTGCTCGTGGGTGAGCTGGTCAACCGTCCCCCATGCCGACACCCCGGCGATGTTCATCACCAGGTCCATCGGGGCGTGCGCGGCGTGGATGTCCTTGGCGAACGCCGCCACCTGGTCGTAGTCGGAGATATCGAAAGCCCGATGCTCGTGCACCTCGGCCCCCAACGCACGCGCGTCGGCGACGGTTTGCACCAGGCCGGCCTCGTCGCGGTCGGTCAGGTACAGCACGGCACCCTGAGCCGCCAGCGCAAGCGTAGTGGCGCGTCCGATACCACTGGCCGCGCCGGTGATGAAACAGCGTTTTCCCCGAAAATCGTCGCTCCCCTGCGCCATAGCGGTGACCTTACCCGCGGCGCTATTCCGGGAGCCCGCCCCACAGCGCGTTGAGCCACAGCCGCTCCACGATGTCGAGCGCACGGGCCGGGTCGGTATCGCGACCGACGAAGCCCGAGTCGTGCGACAACGTCATCGCCGTGGTGGCGGTCAGGGTGCGTACCAGTGCGGGAATGTCCTCGGAGATCGGGCGCGCGCCCTCGTCCTGTTCGACCAGGCCGACGATCTTGCCGATGACAGCGTCCTCGAAGTCGTTCATGAGTTCGCGGATCTGGGCGTCGGTGTTCTGCGCGACCGTACAGGCCGACATGATCGGATCGTTGGTGGCGAACACGGTTGCCGCACTGCCGACCATCCGCTTGGCGAATGCGGCAGGCGTCTCGCCGGCCTCGCGGGGCGCGTAGTCGTGCGTGAGAGCGGCGAGTTCCTCCATCGCGTCGGCGAGGATCACCGCCAGCACCGCGTACTTCGAATCGAAGTAGAAGTAGAAGCCCGATCGGGCCACCCCGGCGCGTTCACTGATCGTGCTGACCGACAAGTCGGCGAACGACTCTTCCTCCACCAGTTCCCGCACGGCCTTCACGATGGCGTCGCGCTGCCGGTCGCCCCGGCTGCGACGGACCGGCGCAGCGGAACCTGCGCTGGTGGAGCCGTTGCTGCCCTCCGGTATCGATTCGGCGGTCATGCCATTAGACCTTTGCACCGCGGCACTCCAGATCAAAACTTGACATGCGTCAAGTCTCCCATTCAGGATGGGGTTAACAGGTGACGTCCACCACAGCTTTGCAGCCTCAGCAGCGTCAGGAGCGGCATATGGCCACGATCAGCACCCCGGAGTATCTCCTCGGCGAGGCGAAGCGACGCCTCACGCCGTCGATCAACAACTTCCCTGGGATGGGTGCCGTCGAGAAGCGCCTCCGCCGGCGTGAGTGGCAGCAGTTCGAGCTCTCCAAGCCGCCCGCGGGCAGCGGCCTCAAGCCCGTGATGGGCGACGCAGGCCTGCCGGTGCTCGGGCACATGATCGAGACGTTCCGCGGTGGCCCCGAGTACGTGCTCGAGGTCTACCGCAAGCACGGCCCGGTGCACTACGCCCACTCCCCAGCCCTTCCGTCGGTGCTGGCACTGGGTCCGGACGCCACCCAGACGGTGTTCTCCAACCGCAACAAGGACTACAGCCAGGGCGGCTGGCAGCCGGTCATCGGCCCGTTCTTCAACCGCGGCCTGATGCTCCTGGACTTCGACGAGCACATGTACCACCGACGGATCATGCAGGAGGCGTTCACCCGGACCCGCCTGACCGGCTACGTCGAGCACATCGACCGGGTGGCCTCCGACGTCATCGCCAAAGACTGGGTCGCCAACGACGCCCGCTTCCTGTTCTATCCGGCGGTCAAGGAACTCACCCTCGACATCGCCTCGGTGGTGTTCATGGGCCACGAGCACGGCGGCGACAAGGAACTGGTGACCAAGGTCAACGACGCATTCACCATGACCACTCGGGCCGGCGGGGCGATCATCCGCACGGCGGTGCCGCCGTTCAAGTGGTGGCGGGGGCTGCAGGCCCGCAAGGTGCTGGATGAGTACTTCACCGCCCGCGTCAAGGAGAAGCGTGGCTCGGCGGGCACCGACATGCTGACGGTGCTCTGTCAGACCGAGGACGAGGAGGGCAACAGCTTCTCCGATCAGGACATCGTCAACCACATGATCTTCCTGATGATGGCCGCGCACGACACGTCGACGTCGACGCTGACGACGATGGCCTACCACCTGGCCGCCAACCCGGAGTGGCAGGACCGGGTCCGCGACGAGTCCGATCGCCTCGGCGACGCACCGCTCGACATCGGGGCCCTCGACAAGCTCGAGACACTGGACCTCGTGATCAATGAGGCGCTGCGCCTCGTCACGCCGCTGCCCTTCAACGTGCGCTCCACGGTGCGCGACACCGACCTGTGCGGGTACCACGTGCCCGCGAACACCACGGTCGTGACGTGGCCGTCGATGAACCATCACCTTCCGGAGTTGTGGACCGACCCCGAGAAGTTCGACCCGGCCCGGTTCGCCGAGCCCCGCAATGAGCACAAGCAGCATCGGTACGCGTTCGCGCCGTTCGGCGGCGGTGCGCACAAGTGCATCGGCATGGTGTTCGGCCAGCTCGAGATCAAGACGGTGATGCACCGACTGCTGCGCAAGTACCGCCTCGAGTTGGCCGGCCCCGGCTACAAGGCGCACTGGGACTACGGCGGCATGCCCATCCCGATCGACGGTATGCCGATCGTCCTGCGCCCGCTGCGCTGACGCTCTGTCGCTGACGTTTTCCGCGGAAGTCAGGCCGCGGCAATCAGCCGGTTGGCACACGCGATGACCGCACGCAGCGCCGACTGCACCGGATCGTCGGCGAGCCCCATCGCCCACTGGCTGCGCACCCCGTCGCAGCCCTTGATGAACGTGGCCGTCTGCCCGCCGGTCGGCAGTTGGTGAAATGACGTGGTCTCGACGGTGATGCCCCGCTCGTAGAGCATCTCGGTCAACGCCGCCACCGGCCCGCTGGCTGCCGCCGTGGACGTGCTGATGGCGTCGCCGATGGCGAGCGTGGCCTGATAGTGGCGCGCCTGCGGCCCTGCCGTCCGTTTGGGGTCGGTGCAGGCCCAGTGCCCCAGCCGCAACGGCCCGGCGCTCGCCGCGAATTCGGCAAGGAACGAGTCCCAGGACTCCGTGGCACCCGCGTCGCGCAGACCGCGCGGCAACGGGGCGGTGAAGTTCGCCGCGAACGACGACGGTGCGGCTTGAGCTGCTGGAGAGGGATACATGTGCCGGTCTTCTCTTGCTCAGAGGAATTGACCGACGAGTAGCGACGACCCACAGCGAGGGGTCGGTCCAGATCAGACCCCGCTGCGGGTTGCTACTACGAGTCGCCTCGGCACGTTGGCGATGCTAGACGTTCCCCCGGCGACCACGCAAACACTTTCTCTCAGTAACCTCTGCGCAGTGGGCGCCGCATGACCTTCTGGGACATCGCGCTCCTATTCGTCGCCGGGATCGCCGGCGGCCTCACCGGCAGCATCGCCGGGCTGGCGTCGGTGGCCACCTATCCCGCGCTGCTGCTGATCGGGCTGCCGCCGGTTACGGCCAACGTGACCAACACCGTGGCCGTCGTGTTCAACGGCGTCGGATCGGTGTGGGGATCGCGACCTGAACTGGCCGGGCAGGGCGAGTGGATCAAACGCATCATTCCGATGGCCGCCCTGGGTGGCGCGGCCGGCGCGGCGCTGCTGCTGTGCACCCCGGCCGAGGGCTTCGAAAAGGTGGTTCCGTTCCTGCTCGCGTTCGCGTCGGTCGCGATCCTGCTGCCCCGCAAGGAACACCGCGAGGCCAGGGTCGCCAACCACCGCGACCACATGATCAAGGTCATGGTCGAGGCCGGCGCGATCTTTCTGATCACCATCTACGGCGGGTACTTCGGCGCCGCCGCGGGGGTGCTGCTGTTGGCGTTGTTGCTGCGCGCCGGCGGCGCGACGCTCGCCCACGCCAACGCGGGAAAGAACGTCATCCTGGGCGTCGCGAACTCCGTGGCAGCGGCGGTGTTCGTGGTCTTCGCACCGGTGTACTGGCCCGCCGTCGTTCCGCTCGGCATCGGCTGTCTGATCGGGTCCCGGCTCGGGCCGATCGTGGTGCGGCGCGCGCCGGCCACCCCGCTGCGCGTGCTGATCGGCGCAGTCGGCGTGGCGCTCGCGGTCAAGCTCGCCCTCGACGCCTACTGAGTTCCGCCCGTCAGTCGAAAGGGCTGTCGCCCTTGGCGACCCGAGTGCCCAGGGTGATGAGATTCTCGGCCGAGGAGTGCAGCTGTTCGCCCGCTTCCCGACTGGCTTGCCCGGCCAGGTATCGCGACCACGTCCCCTCGATGACGATGCCGAGCTTGAAACAGGCCAGCGCCACATACCAGTCCAGCCTTGAAGTTTCGCGGCCCCCGGCGGCCCGGTACACGTCGAGCAGCTCGCCGCGACTGGCCAGCCCGCCCAGCGCGGCCAAAGCCGAACCCGCGTTGATCGGGTTCGGATCGTCGGGCCAGCACACCAACATCCATCCCAGATCGAGCAACGGATCGCCGATCGTGCACATCTCCCAGTCGATGAACGCGGCCAACTCGGGCACCTCGCGGCGCAGCATCACATTGTTGAGGTGCGCGTCGCCGTGCATGATGCCGGGCTCGGCGTCGGGCGGGCGGTTGGTTTCCAGCCACCCGGCCAGGCCGCCGACAGCCAGCGACTCGGGTGCGTACCTCTCATGCCGGTAGCTCTCCAACAACTTCAGAAACTGCGGAACCTGGCGCGCCAGAAAGGATCCCGGCGGCCGGATGGCGGCCAGTTCACTGTTCTCCCACGGCGCGTTGCCGAGCCGGGCCAGGCTGCCCGCATATGACAGGCCTACCCGGTGCCGCATGTCGGCGTCCTGGTAGGCCGGCGCGACCTCGGTGCCCGGATTGAACCCGTCAACCTCTTCCATCAGGTAGAAGACCACCCCGAGCACGTCGAGGTCGGTGCACCCGGCGATGAAGCCGGGATGCGGGACACCCGACCCCGCCAACGTTCGCAATACCGCGATCTCGCGCATCATCGTCATGTCGCTCGTGGGTCGCGGATGCACGGGCGGACGCCGCAGCACCATCGGGCGTCCGTCGACGAGCAGGCGCACCACGATGTTCTGGGTGCCGCCGGTCAGCGGAGCAATGTCGGTCACGGTCGAACCGAGCCCCTGCGCCCGCACCCACCGCTGCAACGCGGCTTGATCGGGCTCACTCAACGTCGGCAGCTGCTGCACATCACCAGGCATGCAGACATGCTGTCAGGACTTGCGGGCAGTCAGGAGCAAGTACTCCCATTCCATGGTTGAGCCGCCCCGCAGGAACTCGTCGCCGATCCGCGCGATGTCGGCATCCAGCGCCGCGACACGCTCCGGATCACCCTCGATGTTGCGGTACGCCGCGATCGTCGGTCCGTAGACGGTTTTGAAATAGTCGCGGAAGGCGGCGCCGTCGGGGAAATGGTCCACGGTCAGCGTGCGGGACTCGGTGACGACGTCGCCGACCCGGTCACCGAGCAGCGCGCGGACGTGTTCCTCTCGACCCCACAGTGGCGGCGGCTGCGCCCCGGGCGGTGGCGGGGCAACGTACGGCTTCATCGTCGCGAACAGCCGCCCGATGTGGCCCTCGGGTGTCCAGCTGAGCAGACCGATCCGGCCACCAGATTTGCAGACGCGGACCAACTCATCGGCGGCCTGCTGATGGAACGGCGCGAACATCACGCCGATGCATGACATGACAACGTCGAATTCATTGTCGCCGAACGGCAATTGGTGGGCGTTGGCTTCTTGCCATTCGAGGTCGACGCCGCGCTCGGCGGCCAGCGCGCGGCCCTGTTCGAGTAGCTCCGGGCACAGGTCACTGGCGATGACGTCGGCGCCGGTCTGCGCGGCGGGGAGCGCCGCGTTCCCGGTTCCTGCGGCCACGTCGAGCACTCGGTCGCCGGGGCCTATGCCACAGGCTTCCACGAGCACCGGGCCAAGTGGTGATACCAGTTCGGCGGCGAGTCTCGCGTAGTCGCCGGACGCCCACATGGCGCGGTGTTTGGCCGCAAGTTCGGTGTTGACGGCGTTCATGGATGCCTCCTCTCAGAGGGATTATCGTCACGCCGGCCACCAAATACATCCAGTTCACACATATGCACCGGTGGCTGGTGCACAGCGTTTCCCCGGTGGGTCCGGGCCGAAGCGCTCAATCCAGGAGACGGCGCGCGACGTTGGTGCTGACGAGGTCGAGA
Organism: Mycolicibacterium sp. XJ870; assembly: GCF_053483975.1. Taxonomy (NCBI): domain Bacteria; kingdom Bacillati; phylum Actinomycetota; class Actinomycetes; order Mycobacteriales; family Mycobacteriaceae; genus Mycobacterium; species Mycolicibacterium sp. XJ870. The sequence continues at coordinate 1,205,645 of NZ_JBEFTI010000001.1, read as the reverse complement.
AGTTCGTCGGCGCGGCCGGCCAGAATCGTCCGAATTGCGTAGAGCGAGAAGCCTTTTGCCTGTTCAACGGTGATCGCCGGTGGTATCGACAGCTCCTGGCGCGCGGTGACGACGTCGACGACGGCCGGGCCGTCATGGGCGAAGGCGTCGGTCAGCGCAGATTCCAACTCCCCCGGCTCGGTGACCCGTCTGCCGAACACTCCCATCGACTGGGCGACCGCGGCGAAGTCCGGGTTGACCAAATCGGTCCCGAACGTCACGATGCCCGCGGCCTTCATCTCCAGTTCCACGAAGTTGAGCGACGAGTTGTTGAACACGATCACCTTGACCGGCAACCGGTTCTGGATCAGCGTGACCAGTTCACCGAACAACATCGTCAGGCCGCCGTCTCCGGCCAGGGCAACCACCTGCCGGCCGGGGAATGCGGTCTGGGCACCGATCGCGTGCGGCAGTGCGCAGGCCATCGTGCCGTGGTTGAACGAGCCGATCAGCCGGCGCCTGCCGTTCATGGTCACGTACCGCGCCGCCCACACCACCGGTGATCCGACATCGCAGGTGAACACGGCGTCGTCAGACGCCAACCGGTTGGCTAGTCCCGCAACGTATTCCGGCCGGATCGGGGTGCGGTCGCGGTCATTGACGGCGAGCGCGTCCATGGAAGCGCGGGTCTTGCGGTAGTGCCGTAGCGACCGGTCGAGATGGTCGCGGTCCTGCTTGGGCCGCAGCAGCGGTTGCAGCGCGGCCAGGGTGTCTTTGACGGTGCCGCGCAGGCCCAGATCGATCGAGGTGCGCCTGCCGAGGTTGCGGCCGCGGATATCGACCTGAATGACCGCGGCCCCTTCGGGATAGAACTGCTGATACGGGAAGTCGGTGCCCAGCATCAACAGGGTGTCGGCCTCCTTGATGGCCTTGTAGCCGGAGGCGAACCCGAGCAACCCGGTCATCCCGACGTCGAACGGATTGTCGTATTCGACGAATTCCTTGCCGCGCAACGCATGCACGATCGGCGACTGCAGCGTCGTCGCGAGTTCGATCAGTGCGTCGTGCGATCCGGCGACGCCCGCGCCGCCGAGGATGGTGACGCGTTCGGCGGCGTTGAGGAGATCGGCGGCCCGGCGCACCGATTCGTCGTCGGGCCGCAGGATCGAACGGGTCGGATGTACCGGCCGTGCCGTCCAGCCAGCATCCGGCGTGGATTGCAGGAAGATCTCACCGGGGATGACGACGACGGCCACGCCGTTCTCCTCGATCGCGGCGCGCATGGCCATCTCGAGGATGCGCGGCGCCATCTCGGCAGTGCTGATCAGTTCGCAGTAGACACTGCATTCCCGGAACAGGTCCTGTGGGTGGGTCTCCTGGAAGTATTCCGAACCGATCTCGGTACGGGGGATGTGTGCAGCGATCGCCAGCACCGGCACGCGACTGCGGTTCGCGTCGAACAAGCCGTTGATCAGGTGCAGATTGCCGGGACCGCAGCTGCCCGCGCACACTGCGAGCTGACCGGTCAGCGCGGCATCGGCGGTGGCCGCGAACGCCGCGGTCTCCTCGTGGCGCACGTGCTCCCAAGTGATGTCGCCGCTGCGCCGGATGGCGTCGGTGAAACCGTTGAGGCTGTCGCCGGGCAGGCCGTAGACCCGGCGAACGCCGCTGACCCCCAGTGCGGAAATGACATGATCAGCGACGGTCGCCATGGCCGAAGCGTAGCGCTGCCGCTCCTACTTGGGGGCGAACCGCTGCCCGGCGTCCAAGCGGATGCACTGGCCGTTGAGCATCGCGTTCTCCACGATCGCGACGGCGAGCTTGGCGTACTCCTCCGGGCGGCCCAGCCGCTTCGGGAAGGCCGCGTCCTTGGTCAGCACTGCCGCGAACTCGTCGGGAATGCCTTCGGTGAGCCCGGTGGCGAACAGACTCGGCGCGATGGCCAATGCCCGGATTCCCAGGCTGCCCAGATCGCGCGCCATGGTCAGGCACATGCCGGCGATCGCGGCCTTCGATGCGGTGTAGGCGATCTGGCCGATCTGGCCCTCGAACGCGGCGATCGAGGCGGTGTTGATGATGACGCCGCGTTCCTCGGCCTCGGCGTCGACGGGTTCGTTCTTGCTCATGTGCCAGGCCGACAACCGGCTGATGTTGAACGTGCCGATGAGGTTGAGGTCAATGCTGGCCCGGAAGGAGTCCAGGCTGTGCGGGCCGTCTTTCTTGATGGTGCGTTCGCCGATACCGCCGCCCGCGGTGGTCACCGCGATATGAAGCGCACCCAAACTCTCCACGGCGCGCTGCAACACTTCCTCGGTGCCGTCGAAGTCGGTGACGTCGACCTCGAAGAACGAGCCGCCGATCTGGTCGGCCACCTCTTGGCCCTTCGATTGCGGCCGGTCCAGTACCGCGACGCTGGCTCCGCGCTTGGCCAGCGCCTCGGCGGTCGCCCGGCCAAAGCCCGACGCGCCGCCGACAACGATCGCCTTCTTGCCTTCGATCTCCATCTAGGTTCCTTTCCAAAAGTGACCGAAATCGTAAAGTAACCTAACCCATGAAGCCTTCCGGTAAGCCTTTCGGGTTCGCTTCGCAGGTAGCTTTGACACATGTCGGATCGCGTCCGTCGCATACCGGCGCTGGCCGGTGTCGCGGCGGCAGCCGTCGCACTCGGAGTCACCGAGCTACTTGCAGTCCCGTTCGGGCCTGCGGCTGACGCGCGCACCGCCGTGGGGTCCGCGGTCATCGACCTGACGCCCGGCCCGGTGAAGGAATGGGCCATCACGATGTTCGGCACCGCCGACAAACTCGTGCTGACAGTCCTGGTGATCGCCGTCATCGCGGTGATCGCCACCGTGGCAGCCTCCTGGGAGAGGCGCAGGCTTCCGGTCGGCAGCATCGCGATCGCGTTGGGCGGCTTGCTCGGCTGCGCGGCGGTGCTCTCGCGCGCCGGCGCCACCTGGTGGGCAATCCTGCCGACCGTGGCCGGAACCCTGTGCGGAATCGCGGTCATGCGCCTGCTCACCTCGGGCCGCATCAATGACGCGCCGTCCGATGCCGACGACGGCGTCGATCCGGGCCGCCGGCTCTCGCTGATCACTCTCGGCTTGTTGGCTGCGGGGGCGGCCACCGGCGTCGCCGGCGCGGTGTTGTCCCGGTTGGCCTCGTCCGTCGCCGAGGACCGCAACGCGTTCGCACTGCCGCGCCCCGCGGTTGACGCGCCGCCGGTTCCAGCTGCCGTGCAGCCGGCGAATGTGGCGCTGCCGTCGTTCATCACGCCCAACCCGCAGTTCTACCGGATCGACACCGCATTGACCGTGCCGCAGCTCAGCCGCGCGGATTGGAAGCTGCGCATCCACGGGATGACCGACCGTGAAATCACGTACGGCTTCGATGACCTGGAGCGCTTCGAGGTGGTGGAGAAAGTCGTCACCTTGACGTGTGTGTCCAACCCGGTGGGCGGCGACCTGATTTCCAATGCCACCTGGACCGGGTACCGCGTCCGCGACCTGCTTGCCGAGGCCGGCGTGGCGCCCGACGCCGACATGGTGTTGTCGACGTCGATCGACGGCTTCACCGCGGGCACACCGGTGCAGGCGCTCACCGACGGCCGCGACGCACTACTGGCGATCGGCATGAACGGCGAACCGCTGCCGCCGGATCACGGATATCCGGCGCGCCTGGTGGTGCCCGGGCTGTACGGCTACGTGTCGGCCACCAAATGGGTGGTGGATCTGGAGCTGACGCGGTTCGACCGGGCCCAGGCGTACTGGACCAAGCTCGGTTGGTCGGCGCATGGCCCGATCAAGACCCACTCACGGATCGATGTCCCCCGCGACGGCCAGGGGGTCGGCCCCGGCCCCGTCCGGTTCGGCGGTGTCGCATGGGCGCAGAACCGTGGGGTGCGCAGTGTCGAGGTGCGCATCGACGACGGAGAGTGGGAAACGGCCCAGTTGGGCGCCGCCTACTCAGGTGAGACCTGGCGATTGTGGAGCTTCGACTGGACGGCCGCAGACGCAGGCGAGCACACGATCACGGTGCGCGCCACCGACAACACCGGAGCGGTGCAGACCTCGGACCTGGCCGATCCCGTGCCCGACGGCGCAACCGGCTGGCACACCGTGTCCTTCGAGGTCACCTAGCACCGCGAGCGTGCGGGTCTGTCCCCCGACACGCCGCAAATTTCCAGCACTTCGCGCACCCTCGCCGCCGCCGAGTGTGCGGAATTCGTTCGACAGCGCGCCACTGCGCAAATAGGTTGGCGTGCCATGACACCGGCACATCAGTGGCGTGACAAGCTCCGCCAGGAGTTGCTCTCGGCGCGCAAAGCCCGCGACACCGCGCGCGTCGCGGCGCTGCGCTCAGCGTTGAGCGCCATCGACAATGCCGAGACACCGGACGCCGTCGAATCCGACACCCACGCAGGCGGCCCGATCGCGGGTGCGGGGTCCGGTGTGGGTTCGACCGAGACGGCCCGCCGGGTGCTCTCCGAGGCGGAGATACGCAACCTGATCCAGGCTGAGATCGCCGAAAGCATCGCTGCGGCAACAGAATACGTCGCAGGCGGGCATCACGCGCGGGCAGCGGATCTGCGAGCGCAAGCTGATGCGCTCGCTCATACCCTTCGGGATGTCTGAGCACCGTGGCACCCTGAGGTGATGTTGCTCGCCGAAGTCGCTGCCGCGTCCGCTGACGTCGCGGCGGCATCGGCGCGGCTGGCGAAGATCGACCGCATCGCGACCCTGCTCACCCGGGTCGCTGCCGACAGCGATGCGCGACCGGTCGCGGTCACGGTGTCCTGGCTGTCCGGTGAGCTGCCGCAACGCCAGATCGGTGTGGGCTGGGCGGCTTTGCGTTCGCTCCCCGCACCGGCGGCCACCCCCACACTGACCGTCGCCGAGGTCGACACGCGGTTCACGCAGATCGGATCGGTGTCGGGCAAAGGATCGCAGGCCCGTCGCGCCGAATTGGTGCGGGATCTGTTCAGCACAGCAACCGAAACCGAGCAGACGTTCCTGCGCCGGTTGCTCAGCGGCGAGTTGCGCCAGGGCGCCCTGGCAGGGGTGATGGCCGACGCCGTGGCCAAGGCCGCCGAAATCCCCAACAAGGAAGTGCGGCGCGCAGCGATGCTCGCCGGAGATCTGCCAGCCGTCGCGGCGGCGGCACTCACCGGTGGACGGCCGGCACTGGACGAATTCCGGTTGCGGGTGGGACGGCCGGTCGGGCCGATGCTGGCGCAAACCGCGACAGGCATCGCCGAGGCACTCGAGCGTCTCGGTGGCACAGCGATTTTCGAGGCCAAACTCGACGGCGCCCGGGTTCAGATCCACCGTGCCGGCAACGACGTCTCCGTCTACACCCGCAGCCTCGACGACGTCACTTCCCGGCTGCCCGAGGTGGTCGAGGCCACCCTGGCACTGCCTGCGACTGAGCTGATCGCCGACGCCGAGGCCATCGCCCTGCGGCCCGACGGGCGTCCGCACCGCTTCCAGGTGACCGCGGCCCGGTTCGTCCGGAAAAAGCCGGGTGATCTCGAACCGTTGTCGGTGCGCTTCTTCGACCTGCTGCACGTCGACGGCCGGGACCTGCTCGATCTGCCCACCGAGGAGCGACTCGCCGCCCTCGATGTGATCGTCCCGGCCGACCAGCGGGTCGACCGGCTGACTACCGCCGACGCCGACGCAGCGCAACGATTCCTGGACCGCACCCTGGCCGCCGGACACGAGGGTGTGATGGCGAAGTCGCCGACGGCACCGTACGAGGCCGGCCGCCGCGGGGCCGGCTGGCTCAAGGTCAAGCCGGTGCACACCCTTGACCTGGTGGTGCTCGCCGTCGAGTGGGGCTCCGGCCGGCGCACCGGCAAACTGTCCAATATCCATCTGGGCGCGCGCGATCCGGCCACCGGCGGGTTCGTGATGCTGGGCAAGACGTTCAAAGGCATGACCGACGCCATGCTGGATTGGCAGACGCAGAGATTCACCGAGCTCGCCAATGGTCCGACCGACAGTTACGTAGTCACCCTGCGGCCCGAGCAGGTCGTCGAGATCGCCTTCGACGGAGTGCAAACCTCCACGCGCTACCCCGGCGGAATGGCACTACGTTTCGCCAGGGTCTTGCGCTACCGCGACGACAAGTCGCCCGCCGAGGCCGACACGGTTGACGCCGTCCGCGCCATCTACGAACGCGGCGGTTGACACCGAAACCGGGAATCCGGGAATCCCCGTCACGTTCGATCGAGCGGATGGAAGGATCAGCGGGAGTACACCGACACTGTCGCGTAAGCGAGGGAGAAACCGTGGCTTCACCCACCGCCGCCGAACGCATCGAAGAACACGACGGCGATATCACCTATATCCGCACCGACAAAGATCTCCCGCCGGTGGCGATCATCGACCGGTCACCGATCACCACCAAGCACAGGATCGTCTTCGCGATCATTGCGCTGCTGGGCGCGATCGCGTGGGCCATCATCGCGTTCTTCCGTGGTGAGACGGTGAATTCGGTGTGGTTCGTCGTCGCAGCGATCTGCACCTACGTAATCGGCTTCCGGTTCTATGCCCGGCTGATCGAGATGAAGATCGTCAAACCCCGCGACGACAATGCCACGCCGGCAGAGCTTTTCGAGAACGCAACCGACTACATGCCGACCGACCGTCGGGTGCTGTTCGGCCATCACTTCGCCGCGATCGCAGGCGCAGGCCCGCTCGTCGGGCCGGTGCTGGCCATGCAGATGGGCTTTCTGCCGGGCACGATCTGGATCATCATCGGCGCGGTGGTCGCCGGCTGCGTGCAGGACTACCTGGTGCTGGCGATCTCCACCCGGCGCCGCGGGCGGTCCCTTGGACAGATGGCGCGCGACGAGTTGGGCACGATCGGCGGGGTGGCCGCGATCGTCGGCGTGCTGGCCATCATGGTGATTCTGCTGGCGGTGTTGGCGCTCGTGGTCGTCGGCGCCCTCGCCGAAAGCCCCTGGGGTGTGTTCTCCATTGCCATGACCATCCCCATCGCCCTGTTCATGGGCGTCTATCTGCGCTTCCTGCGTCCGGGCCGGGTATCGGAGGTGTCGCTGATCGGTGTCGCACTACTGCTGCTCGCGGTCGTCTCCGGCGGCTGGGTAGCCGAAACCTCGTGGGGTGCAGACTGGTTCACGCTGTCGAAGGTGGCGTTGTCCTGGTGCCTGATCATCTACGGCTTCGCCGCCTCGGTGCTGCCAGTCTGGCTCCTGCTCGCTCCCCGCGACTACCTGTCCACGTTCATGAAGGTGGGCACCATCGCGCTGCTGGCGATCGGCATCCTCATCGCCCAACCCGTGATGCAGGCCCCCGCGATTTCGGACTTCGCCACCCGGGGCGACGGTCCGGTGTTCGCGGGTTCACTGTTCCCGTTCCTGTTCATCACCATTGCCTGCGGCGCCCTGTCGGGATTCCATGCGCTGATCTCGTCGGGGACCACGCCGAAGCTGGTCGAGAAGGAAAGCCAGATGCGGCTGATCGGCTACGGCGGCATGCTCACCGAGTCGTTCGTCGCGATCATGGCGCTGATCACCGCGGCCATCCTCAATCAGCACCTGTACTTCACCCTCAACGCACCCACCGCACAGACCGGCGGAACCGCGGAAACCGCGGCCGCGTATGCCAACAGTCTTGGGTTGTCCGGACCGGACATCACTCCTGAGCAGATAACGCAGGCCGCCGAAGATGTCGGCGAGGAGTCGATCGTCTCCCGCACCGGCGGCGCTCCCACTCTGGCGATCGGCATATCCGAGGTGCTGCACCAGGTCTTCGGGGGTGAAGGCCTCAAGGCATTCTGGTATCACTTCGCGATCATGTTCGAGGCCCTGTTCATCCTCACCACGGTGGACGCAGGCACCCGGGTGGCCCGGTTCATGCTGTCCGACGGTCTGAGCAACCTCGGTGGGCCGCTGCGCAAGCTGAAGGACCCGAGCTGGCGGGTCGGGGCGTGGGTCTGCAGCCTGCTGGTGGTCGCCGGCTGGGGCAGCATCCTGCTGATGGGTGTCACGGACCCCCTCGGCGGCATCAACACGCTGTTCCCCTTGTTCGGCATCGCCAACCAGCTGCTGGCCGCAATCGCGCTGACCGTGGTCACGGTAGTGGTGATCAAGAAGGGCCTACTGAAATGGGCCTGGATACCGGCGATTCCGTTGATATGGGATCTGATCGTCACGCTCACCGCGTCCTGGCAGAAGATCTTCTCCGGCGATCCGCGCGTCGGCTACTGGACGCAGCACTTCCGGTATCGGGAGGCACAGGACGCGGGTGCGACGACGTTCGGCGCGGCCAAGACCCCCGATGAGATCGCCGACGTCGTCCGCAACACATTCATCCAGGGCACGCTGTCGATCGTGTTCGCGTTGTTGGTGGTCATCGTGTTCGTGGCCGGTGTCATCGTGGCGATGAGGTCGATCCGGGGCACGGGTAAACCGTTGACCGAGGACGAGCCGGTGCCCTCACGCATATTCGCACCGTCGGGTCTGATCCCCACATCCGCCGAAAAGGAGGTGCAGAAACAATGGGAGGCTTTGCCTGGCGCGCACGAACGGCCGCACGCCAAATCAGCTGGTACTGCGGGACATTGATGGGCGATAACCACTACCGCCGCTACGTCGAGCATCGCGCCCGTAACCATCCGGGCGAGGCGGTGCTCTCCGAGCGCGACTACTGGAAGATGCGCCATCGCCACACCGAGGCGAATCCTGGCGCGCGCTGCTGCTGACGAAGAATCTCCCGATCGCCTGGCCCTGACGGTGCACGTCCGGCTAAACTGTCGGTCATACAGTAAGGCAGTCGTGAATGGAGCGCGCTCGTGAACAAAGACGACATGATCCTGATCAGCGTTGACGATCACATCGTCGAGCCGCCTGACATGTTCAAGAACCACCTGCCGAAGAAATACATCGACGAGGCACCGCGCCTGGTGCACAACGCCGACGGTTCGGACACCTGGCAGTTCCGCGACATCGTGATCCCCAACGTGGCGCTCAACGCCGTGGCCGGCCGCCCGAAGGAGGAGTACGGCCTGGAACCGCAGGGTCTCGACGAGATCCGCAAGGGCTGCTACAACGTCGACGAGCGGGTCAAAGACATGAACGCGGGCGGCATCCTCGGCTCGATCTGCTTCCCGTCCTTCCCCGGTTTCGCCGGACGACTGTTCGCCACCGAGGATCCGGAGTTCTCCCTGGCGCTGGTGCAGGCCTACAACGACTGGCACATCGATGAGTGGTGCGGGGCCTACCCCGCCCGGTTCATCCCGATGGCACTGCCGGTGATCTGGGACGCCGAGGCGTGCGCCGACGAGGTTCGGCGGGTGTCCAAGAAGGGCGTGCACGCGCTGACCTTCAGCGAGAACCCCGCTGCTATGGGCTATCCCAGTTTCCACGACGATTATTGGACACCGCTGTGGAAGGCGTTGTGCGACACCAACACCGTGCTCAACGTACATATCGGATCGTCTGGCAAGCTCGCGATCACCGCCCCGGATGCCCCGCTGGACGTGATGATCACATTGCAGCCCATGAACATCGTGCAGGCCGCCGCAGATCTGTTGTGGTCCAAACCCATCAAGGACTATCCGGATCTGAAGATCGGCTTGAGTGAGGGCGGCACCGGGTGGATTCCGTACTTCCTCGAGCGGGTCGACCGCACTTTCGAAATGCACTCCACCTGGACGAAGCAGAACTTCGGCGGCAAGGTCCCCAGCGAGGTGTTCCGCGAGCACTTCCTGACCTGCTTCATCTCCGATCCGGTCGGCGTGACGCTGCGCAACAAGATCGGTATCGACAACATCTGCTGGGAAGCCGACTATCCGCACAGCGACTCGATGTGGCCAGGCGCGCCCGAGGAGCTGTGGGAAGTGTTGATGGAGAACAATGTTCCCGACGATGACATCAACAAGATGACGCACGAGAACGCCATGCGGTGGTACTCGTTCGACCCGTTCACTCATATCGCCCGTGACCAGGCGACCGTTGGCGCGTTGCGTAAGGCAGCCGAGGGTCACGATGTTGCGATCCGCGCGCTGAGCCATCACGAGCAGGGCAGCCGCGGGGACGCGCTGCATGCAGCGGCGCGAGGCAACTCGGGCGAATAAGCCCCTTTTCCACCGCGAGCAGACGCAGACTCGCCCAAATCACCTCTGTTTTAGGCGATTCTGCGTCTGCTCGGCGAACTCCTAGCGCAGCGAGTACCGCACCGGCAGGTGCTTGAGCCCGCCGACGAACGTCGTGGCGGTATGTGCGGGTGCCCCGGTCAATTCGATCGAATCCAGCCGCGGGATCAATTCGCTGAAGAAGCTGTTGATCTCCATGCGCGCCAACGCCGCGCCCAGACAGAAGTGCACGCCGTACCCGAATGCCACGTGTTTGTTGGGGTCCCGGCCGACGTCGAATCGGAATGGGTCGGTGAAGATCTCCTCGTCGCGATTGGCCGACGGGTAGGACAGCAGCACCGATTCTCCTGCGGCGATGGGCATGTCGCGCACTACGGTATCTACCGCGGCGGTCCGCATGAACGCCTTCACCGGGGTCACCCACCGGATCATCTCCTCGGTCGCGGTGCCCATCAGCGACGGGTCAGCGCGTAATCTCTCCAGCTGCGAGAGGTTTTCGAGCAGCGCGAGCATGCCGCCCGAGATGGTGGCGCTCGTGGTGTCGTGTCCGGCTGCCGCGACGATCGCGTAATAGGACACCGTCTCGATGTCGTTGAGCGGTTCACCGTTGACGCGGGCATTCGCGATCGCCGACGCGAGGTCATCGGTGGGGTTCTCCCGCCGCGCGGCGGTCAATTCGCTGAAGTACTGGAACATCTCCAGTAGCGCGGTCATGGTGTCGGCGTCGTCGGTGTCGCGCTTGTACTCGTCGTCCTCGTTGCCGAACAGTTCCTGGGTGAGGCGCAGCATCAACGGGAAGTCGGCCTCGGGCACGCCGAGCAGCGACATGATCACGTACAGCGGGTAGTTGACGGCGACCTCTTGGACGAAGTCGCACTCCCCTCCCGCTTCGACCATCTTGTCGACGTGGATCCTGGCCAGCTCATCGGTACGTACTTTCAACGCGCGCATGGCTTTCGGGCGAAACCAGTCCGCCCCGACCGCACGCATGACGCGGTGTTCCGGATCATCCATGTGGATCAGGGTCCGCACTCCGACCGCGGCCTGGTTGTCGTCGTTCTCCGTGGTCAACAGGACCGGGCGCGGCGAGTTGGTGAACACGTCGTTGGCCCGTTCGATGGCCATGACGTCGGAGTGTTTGGTGATCGCCCAGAACGGCTTGTACGACGGCACCTCCACCCATGACACCGGCGCATTGGCCCGCAGATGCGTCAGCGCCGCATGGAAATTCGTCTCGTCGGCATAGGCCGAAGCGGTGGCGAACACCTTCGCGACGTCGTCGATGGTCCTGATACTCACGGGCTGCTCCTCACGGGCGGGCATTCACGAAATTCCTGCAGAACGGCGTTCACGGTGGCTGGCGATACGACGGCGGGAAAGCCCGGCAGCACGCGGTCGATCGCTCCGTCGCAGCGGCGTCGCAGCGCGCCGGCCAGCTCGGGGATCGGCGCGACGACGGCGAAGGCGTCGAGCACCTCGTCGTCGATCAGTGCGCCCATCGCGTCCCACTCCCCCGCCAGCGACAATCGATGCAGCTCGGTCTGCAGATCGCCCCAGCCGTGCAGCTCGAGCACTTTGCGGTAGGCCGGGGTCGAGCCGTAGAAGGCGAGTTGTTTGCGGGTCGCGACCGACGCCGCGGCCATCTCCCGCTCGTCGGCGCCGGTCACCAGAAACACCGGGCACGACAACTGGAAGTCGTTGCGGCTACGCCCCGAACGGGCCATCCCCCGCTGCAGGGCGGGCAACGTGACCTCGTCGAGGTAGCGCCGGGTGGTGAACGCGTGGGCCAGCAGGCCGTCGGCGACCTCACCGCACATCTCGGTCATCAATTCGCCGACAGCGGCAACGAACACCTTCGGGAACGGCACTGCCGAGGGTTCCGGGGTGAACATCGGCGTCATGATCTTGTGCGTGTAGAACTCACCCTCGAAGCGCAGTTTCGTGCCGTCGCGCCAGCACGACCAGATCGATTGCAGCGCCTGAATGTATTCCCGCATCCGCCGGGCGGGATGGCTCCACGGCATGCTGAATCGCTTCTCGATGTGCGGCTGGATCTGGGTGCCGAGCCCGAGGATGAACCGGCCCCCCGAGTACGCCTGCAGGTCCCACCCGAGGTGCGCGACGCTCATCGGATTACGCGCGAAGGCGACGGCGATGCTGGTGCCGACCTCGATTCGGCTGGTGTGCTCGGCCGCCAGCACAAGCGGCAGGAACGGATCGTGGTTGATCTCGCCGGTCCAACACCCGTCGTAACCCGCCAGTTCCAGCTCACGCGCGGTTTCGGGAACGCCGGCGAGTTGACTGGATATGCCGCGGTCAACCTTGACAGCGCGGATTTCGGCGCCCGTCATCCCCGGCGTAAGCCTTTGCCAACACGTCCGGTCATGCCCAAGACACCCACCTGTTCGACGCTACAGTAAGCAATTCAGTATGGTCAACGAGGATAGGCTACAAGGCAATGCCGGCACGAGAAGTGGAGACACGATGACACACGCCCACGAGTGGAAGGAGTCGTTGGAAGACCTCGATCGCCGCCGACAGAACTCCTACGGCATGGGCGGCCCGGAACGGCTCGCCAAGCACCACGCGAAGGGCAAGCTGGATGCCAGGGCGCGGATTGCGCGGCTGCTCGACGCGGATACGTTCCAGGAGTTCGGCACTCTGGTTGGCGGGGACATCGCCGCAGACGGCCTCATCGCCGGTTCGGGCCGCATCGACGGCACACCGGTGATGGTGGGCGCCGAGGATTTCACCACGTTGGCAGGCAGCATCGGCCCCGGAGGCAATGCCAAACGGTACCGACTCGCCGAGTTGGCGTTACGCAACAAGATTCCATTGGTGATGCTGTTGGAGGGCGCGGGTTTTCGGCCCAGCGGCGAGCACTACGGACGCACACCCACTGATCTCATCGCGCAGGCGAAGTGCTCGGGAAAGGTCCCGACCGTTTCAGCTGTGCTCGGGCCGTCAGCCGGCCACGGTGCCCTGGTGGCCCCGGTGTGCGACTTCACCATCATGAGCCGTCACGGTGCGATCTTCACTGCCGGACCCCCGGTGGTGAAAGAGTCGACCGGAGAAGACATCTCAAAAGAGGACCTCGGCGGGCCGGACGTCGCGCTCGCCAGCGGGGTGATCCACAACTACGCCGAGGACGACGAGACGGTGATCGACGACATCCGTCGCTATCTGTCCTACTTCCCCTCCAGCGCATGGTCGTATCCGCCGACCCGGCTTGCCGATGACACTGCCGAACCGCGCCCGACCCCCGAGATTCTCGACATCGTGTCGCGCGACAACAGGCAGATCTACGACATGCGCACGGTGCTCGACGAAATCTTCGACCGGCCGGACTGGTTCGAGGTGCAACCCAAATTCGGTCGGGCCGTCATCTGTGCGCTGGCCCATCTCGGCGGCTATCCGGTGGCGGTGGTGGCCAATCAACCGCAGATGCTGGCAGGTTCGATCGATGCCGATGCCGCCGACAAGGCCGCCCATTTCATCACTGTCGCCGACTCGTTCCACCTTCCGATCATCTTCCTCGCCGACAATCCCGGAATGCTGCCGGGCAGCCGGTCCGAGCGCAGCGGTGTACTGCGCAGTGGGGCGCGGATGTTCGCGGCGCAGACGGGCGCCACGACACTCAAGCTGCACGTGACTTTGCGCAAGGCCTTCGGATTCGGCTCAATGGTCATGTCATTGCTGGGATTTGACGACCAGGTGGCCACTTTCGCCTATCCGGGTGCCACCATGGGCGCCATGGGGGCTGCCGCGCTGAGCGCCGCCACCCACGCCGGCGAGGATTACACCGAGGTGCTCAAGCGGATGGAACTCGAGGCGTCCTACCGGTCGGCAGGTCACCTCGGCTTCGACGAGCTCATCTCGCCGGAGGAAACCCGCAACGCGCTTCTGGTGACCCTGCAGCACGGCATCTTCAGTCGCCAGGCGGTCGCCGAGCCGGTGTCCCGCACCCTGATCATGCCGTAACCCAGCACCGCGAGCGTGCGGGTCTGCTGGCCGACACGCCGTCAAATGCCGGCATTTTGCGCACGCTCGCGTCGCATAACGCTAGGCGCCACATCGAGATTCACACCAGGGACAAATCTCGGTGAGTTCTTGTCCCTGGCGTGAATCTCGGTGTTATAGAAGACGCTCGCCGCGGTTCACCCCTGAGTAGCCCGGTACTCCCGCACGATCGGCTCAAGCTCGTCCGGCGTCGCCCCGTGCATGATCACCGCGTCGGCGCCGTAATCGAACTCCTTACGGATGCGATCGACGCACTGCTGCGCCGACCCTGTTGCCGACGGTTCCAGCCATTCGTCGGGAATCAGCGTCGCGATGTGCTCGATCTGCTCGGCCGTGGCCTTGTGGTCGATGCCCCCGAGGATCGACGTCACCACCTTGTCCTCCCGGAAGCGTTGCAGCACAGTCGGATCCCAGTTGTTGGTGCTCACCAAGAGGTCTCCGTACCCCTGCAGATATGTCGCAAGGCGGGCCACGGTCTTCTTCAGGCGCAACTCTTCCGGCAGGTGGTCACCGACCGTCGCAAAACAGGACCACACCCGCACACTGGCGGGATCACGACCAGCCTTCTCCGCGGCGTCCTTGACCGTCTTGACCGCCCGCTGCAGGGTCTCCGGCGTGAAGTAGGTGTGCAGGATGACGTCGTCGAATTCGCGCCCGCCCAGTGCGAGAGTCTGCGGGCCGAAAGCCACGATCGCCAAGCGGATGTCCTCGTTGAAATCCGGGTCGAGGAACAGCACCTGGTATTTGCCGAGCGGCCCGTCGTGGTTGAAGATCACCTCGCCGTGCCAGAGTTTTCGCATCACCTGCGCGAAATCCTCCATCTGAGCCGTGGTTACGGGGGGCACGCCGAATGCGTTGTACATCGCGGCGATGCCCCGGCCGATACCGAGTGTGAACCGACCGCGCGACAGCCGGTGCATCGTGGTCGCCCACGACCCCGTGATCAGCGGATGACGGGTGTTGTGATTGGTTGCGGCGGTGGCGATCTGCATCCGGTTGGTCACCGCACATGCCGCGCCGACGAGCGATGAGGCCTCTTTGACGTTCCACCGCTCGGAGATGAATGCGGTGCCGAATCCCAACTCCTCACCGCGGCGGGCCTCGTCCATCAGGGTGGCCGGGCCTTCGCCACCGGCTCCGGCCAACAGGTAGTAGCCCAGTTCATCGAGTACGTGGTTGCTCATGCCCAAACTCCTTGCTTATAGCCACAGTTCCACACTTCGGTGATCCGGCCGTCGACCACCCGAAAGATCTCCATGCTGCTGATGGTGAGTTCGGTGCCGTCCTTCATGGTCATCGGTGATTCATACACGATGACGACGTGCTCGCCGTCGTCGCCGGCGACCACCAGGTTGAGGTCGAACCGGATCGATTCGAACATCGCCCAGTTGTCGACGATGCGCTGCACGGCCTGGTCATGGGTCAGGGTCTGTGCCTCGCCGACGTCGTGGCGGATGACGGTGTCACCCATGAGTTCTTCTGCCAGCCCAAAGTCCCGCTTGTTCCAGACCACCAGGTTGTAGAGCTCGACGACTTCGCGGGCTGTACGGGTCACGCAAACACCTCTATCGCATTGATGTCGTCGATGGTCGCCACTGCACGGTCCACCAGCGTGAGGCACAGTTGCCGGGATCGTTCGGGCAACCCGTCCCAGCCGATCAGCGTGATGACCGGCAGGATCATCTGATACGCCACCCCGAACCGATAGTGGCGCCACGCCTCGTCGAACGAGTAATCCGCCACTCCGCGTTCTGAGAGGCGCGCAAGGTACTCCTGCACCAATGCCTCGTCTTTGCCCCGCCGCGCCTCGGTGGGCAGCCCCTGGCTCAGCAGATACGCGATGTCGGAGACGCCGGAGCCTATGACAGCCATCTGGAAATCGACAATCTTGAGCTCGGTTCCGCTGAAGAACATGTTGTCGGCACGGATATCACCGTGCAGCAACATCTTGCGCTCCGACAGCGCCTCCAACGCCTGTGGCGCCAGTTCGGCGAAACGACCGGAGAAGCGCGCCACCGCGGGTGGCACCGGCTGCGTGGTGTGGTCGAGGTAAACCTGCCACGCCTGCGCAAATACCGGTAGGAACAGCTCTCGGGCGATGGGGTTGTCAAGAACCGGATACGCCTGCAGGACCGCATCGTCCGCGCTGCGCACCGACCAGGCGTGCAGCGCTGCCAATTGGTCGATACACAGCCTGGCCCGGTCTACGGACAACCCGGCGAGATGATCGGCGTTGTCCCAGTCCCGCAGGTCTTCGAGCACCAGCACGAAATCAGCTGAGCCGTCAGCGATCCGCGCGACGTAACAACGCGCGGTGGAGATAGGGGCGACCGGGGCGATGTGCCGATAGAACTCCAGTTCCCTGCGGTAGCCACCCAGCAGTTCCATCGCGCCGCGGGCCTCGGATTCGGCAGGCAGTTTGACGATCAAACTCGAAGGAACGCCGGCACTTCCGGTGAGATGTATCCGGTAGAGCAACGAGGAGAATCCACTGTCCTCGGCGATCCGCTCGGCGTGCACCGCCGTCACAGTCACCGGTCCGGGAAGTGCGTCTGTCAGCCACGCCGGCGTGACCTCGTCGATGCCGGACGGGATCATCCCCGGGACTGGCACCGTAGCTGAAATCATCCTCGACCTCCGGAACAGAAATTTGACGCTGAACAACTAAGTTAGTTGTCGAGCGTCTAATATGCAAGGGTGCCTGCCCGCATGACGCAACCGGAACGTGTCGAGCTTTCATCGCGCCGCCTGCTGCAAGCCGCGGCGGAGTTGATCGTTGAAAAGGGCTGGGAGGCAACCACAGCCGCCGAGATCGGCCGCCGCGCCGGGTACAGCCGGGCCATGGTCCACGCCCGTTACGGCAGCAAGGACGCAATCCTGGCAGCCTTCCAACAGACCTACGTCACGCGACTGAACCCCGATGCCGAACCGGGCGCCACCGGACTGCAGCAGGTGCTCGCGCACTTCGACCGCATTCAGGAGATTCACGCCGAGGACGCGGCCCTGATGCGTGCCATGTTCGTCTCGGCATTCGAAGCGGTCAAGACAACGTCGCCACTGCGCGACGCGGTCCGGACCCAGCTGAGTGGCGCTGCCGTCAAGATCGATGCGGGTTTGCGCGCTGGAATCGAGGATGGATCGATCCGGCCCGATATCGACGTCGCGTCGGCACTGCAGGACATCACCGCTGCAGTGTTCGGCATCGCGTTCCAGTGGGTGGTCCTACCCGAAGAGCACGATCTCGATAGTGAACTCAACCGTGTTCGGGGGCGGATCATGTCAACCTACGGCCGATAGTCCGCCGAGGAACCGCACCGTAGCCTTGTGCACTCCGCCGGAGAATAGATGCCCGACGTGACTGCCGTCGTGCCAATGCAATTCGCCACCCCACCGCTCGTGCAATGCCAGCGCGGACTCACGCATCGCCATGCGGTCATGCCAGGCTCCGACGATGAGCCGGCGCTCGGCCCGTGGCACTGTGCCGAGGGGATCGACCACCGACGTCAATGCCGTCACCGTGTCCGACCGCAACAGCGATCCGGCCTCCCGGCCCGCACTCCCCCACCGACCCAGATGCATACCGATCATGGTGTTCAGCCCCAGGATCGGTGTGTACACCGCCACCGCACCGACCCGGTCGTCAAGATGGGAAACCAGCGCGGCGACCGCGCTGCCCAATGACAGTCCGCCCACCGCGATCGTCGTCGATTGCGGTGTGAGCCAGCCGATCAGAGCACGCACCTCCGACACCGCGCGAATCATGCCTGCGACGTTGGCCAGCGGGTCGCGCGCGGGATATTCCGGCCAGGCGCGGCGGCGAGTTCCATGACCCGGTTGCACAGGCAGAGCGACATTGAAACCGAGTTCGTGCAATCGTCGCGCCCGCGCCACCATCAGATCCATCGGGTCGCCCTGCCCGGCACCATGTATCCAGATCAGCCAGGGCCGCGCGTTGTCTCCGGAGCGGTAGATCCGAACATTGGCGGTAGCCGGTCCGCCATGCCCGTCTGCAAGCACCGACTCCGGCAGTTCCGGTTCATGCTCGAAGGACAGCTCCTCGAATTTCAACGACCCGAACTTATGGCGCTGAATCTCTCTGATCTGCAATGATTCCGGGCATCGATGCGCCCCGGCGATACCTAGCGCACCGAGCTCGCCGGCCGCGGCTTCGTAGGCGGCCAACGGTCGCGGCAACTGCGGCGGTGGGCCGGTCAGCGTCATCCCGGTGACCACCAACTCGTCGAGTGCGACCTCTCCGAGTTGGCGCAGCCCGCAGACCGACAGTGCGTTCCAATCGCCCGAACGGAGCAACGCACCCACCGAACGTGGCAGCACTCCGCCGAGCTCCCAGGCGATCTGGGCAACCCTACGCAAGTTTGAAGCCTGTGTATCCCGCCGCCGCGATCTCGTCGCAGCGGCGACGGTACTCAGGAATGCCTGCGGTATAACCCATGTACATCCGTTTCTTCCCGGGCACGTTGCCGCCGTTGTACCACGAGTTGCAACTCGGATGTACCAGGACGGTGGGCGCCACCAGGGCCGTCGTGTGCTCGATCCACTCGTTCTGCGCCTCGGCCGTCGCATCGATCGTGCGGTAGCCACCGTCGCGCAGGTAACTGATGCAGTCGGCGATCCACTCCACGTGCTGCTCTAACGCCGTGACGAAATTGCTTGCCGCCGACGGGCTTCCCGGACCTTGCACGGTGAACAGGTTGGGGAAACCCGCCACGGCCAATCCCAGATACGACAGCGGTCCTTCGTTCGCCCAGAAGTCTCCCAGCAGCACGCCGTCCCGGCCGCGCACGTCGATACGGCTCAGTGCGCCGGTCATGGCGTCGAACCCGGTCGCGTAGACGATCACGTCAAGGTCGAAGTCGCCCTGCTCGGTGGCGATGCCGTCGGCCGTCACCGCACGGATCGGCCCCTTGCGCAGATCGACCAACCTGACGTTGTCCCGGTTGAAGGTCTCGTAGTACCCGTGATCGATGATCGGTCGCTTACAGGCGAACGGATGGCTCGGCGTCAGCGAGATCGCGACCTCGGGATCTTTGACGATCCGGGCCACCGCCTCCCCGTACAATCGGGTGGCCATGCGGTTGGCCTCGATGTCGAAGAAGACGTCGCCCCAATTCAGTGCGCCCATCACGCCATGGTCGTCGACGGCACGCGATTGCTCTTCGCGTGTAGCGGATTTCACCGGCGGCCGACCGAGCATGTCGAGCAGCACCGAGAAGGCGCTCAGCCGCGCCGCCCCTACCGGATGCTCCAGCTGTGCAGCGCGGATCTGGTCGTAGTTCGCCTTGAGTTCGTCGAGTTCACCGGGCTCGAACGGGCGCACCTTCCACGGCAGGGTGAATGCCGGGGAGCGCTGGAACACCGTCAGCTGCGCGGCCTGCTCGGCCACCACGGGGATGAGCTGCACACCGGTGGATCCGGTACCGATGACGCCGACGCGCTTTCCGCTCAAATCGAAACCCTCGCGCGGCCACCGGCTCGTGAACAGAGACGTTCCGGTGAAGTCAGCCATCCCGGGGATGTCCGGTTCCAACGGCACCGACAGGATGCCGGTTGCAGCTACCACGAACGCAGTGGTCAGCGATTGCCCCGCAGTGGTTTTCAGCTCCCATTGCGCATCGGCCTCGTCGAAAGTCATCGCGACGACCTCGGTGCCGAACGCGATATCGCGCCGCAGTCCGAGCCGGTCGGCGACGAAGTTCAGGTACGCCTCGATCTCGGGCTGGGCCGGCATAGTCTCCGTCCACACCCACTCCTGTTGGATCTCGTCGGAGAAGCTGTAGGAGTACTCGATGCTCTCGATGTCGCACCGGGCGCCAGGATACCGGTTGAACAGCCATGTTCCGCCGACGCTCTCGGCCTTCTCGAGCACGCATACACGTAGGCCGAGCCCCCTGAGCCGGTGCAACGCATAGAGACCGGAGAATCCGGCGCCGATGACGACGACGTCGTAGTCAGGACTTCCGGTCACAGGTTGATGACCTTCTCTTGGCGATTTCTGCGGTCGACGTAGAACTGTGCGGCCCGGCCGATCGACTCGGCGGTCGGTGCGGGTTTCCAGCCCAGGTCCCGCGTCGCCTTGCTGTGGTCGGCGGGCGAGGTCATCCACAGCAGCCGCGCCGTGGTGAGGGTCATCGGGATTTCCGTGCGGAAGAGGCGATTTGACATGCCGGCCAGCCAACCGAACGCGTATACCACTGCCATCGGCACCCCGAACCGGGGTGGTCGGGCCCCCACCGCCTCGGCCGCCGCGGTGAACATCTCCCGCTGGGTCAGATAGCTTTCCGAGACGATGTAGCGCTCGCCGACGCGGCCGTGCTCGGCGGCGAGCACCAGTGCTTCTGCGGCGTCGTCGATACCCACCACTTCGGCGCCGACACCCCGGATATAGACCGGTGTCTTGCCGAACGCCGCCAGCGCGATCAGGGCGCCCTGCTTGGGCTCCCAGTCCGGCGGCCCGTACGGATTCGACACGCACATCGCCACGGCGGGCAGCCCGCGCTCCGACGCGTAGGACAATACGAGATCCTCGGCCTGGCGGCGGGATTCGATGTACGGCCCGCCTTTGCCAACCCAGTTGAACGGAGTGTCTTCATCGACCATGGTCCCGTTGCGCCCGACGGCGATCGTGCCGATGGTGCTGAGGAACACGAAGCGCTGGAGATCGGCCTTCAACGCGACATCGAGCACATTCCGCAGGCCCTCGACATTGGTCGCGAACAGCGGCGCGGGATCGGCCAGGTGCGCCCGGGTGTCGACGACACAGTAGAACACCACATCGCGATCGGACATCGCTGTCGCTACCGCCTCGGTGTCGAAGATGTCGCCGTAGCACCGCTCGACCTCGACACCGTCGATGCCCTTGGTCGAACTGCTCCGGCGCAGCAGGACGCGCACGTCGTCCCCGCGTTCGACGAGCTGGCGGGTGACGCATGCACCCACGTTGCCGCTCGCGCCCATGACGAGGACCTTGCGTGCCATCGCTGCTCCATCTGTTGAGTGGTCAGCGATCGATGTTACGGTAATGATTACAGTAGCACCACAAGAATCGGGGAAACCGATTGAAGTACACCCTGGAGTATCCCAGCGAACTCCCCACGGCGCCCGATGATTTCCTGCAACCTGAGGTGATCCGCGCGGTCGCCACCGAGGCCGAGGCTGTGGGCTTCGCCGCGGTGGCGCTCAGCGAACACCCGGCCCCCTCGGTCAAGTGGCGGAACAACGGCGGACACAACACCCTCGACCCGATCGCCGCGCTGAGCTTCATGGCGGCAGCCACGTCGCAGATCCGGCTGATGACCAACCTGTACGTGCTGCCCTTTCGGAACCCGTACCTGTCAGCCAAGGCGCTGGGCAGTCTTGACCTGATTTCCGGTGGGCGGCTCATCGCCGGGGTCGGCGCCGGTTACCTGAAGTCCGAGTTCGCCGCAGTGGGCGTCGACATCGATCGCCGCGCCGAACTCCTGGACCAGGCGCTACTGGCCCTGCACACGATCTGGGCAGACCCTGAAACACCATTTGCCGGAAGCGACTTCGCAGCGGTAAGCCCGGTCTGGCTGCAACGGCCGGCACAACAGCCACACCCGCCTCTCTGGATCGGCGGCAATGGTCCAGCCGCGATGCGGCGTGTCGTCGACTACGGCCAAGGGTGGATGCCCATCGTCGCGCCCGCCGCAATGGCGTCGGTGATCCGCACCGCGGCCATCGAGAACGCCGAGCAGTTCGGTAGGGCTGTGCAGCGGCTACGCAGCCGCCTTACCGACGCCGGGCGCGACCCGTCCACGGTCGACATCCAGGTGGTGTGCCCGCACGTCGACCTTGATGACGATGCATCGCTACACCATGCTCGCGACGTGCTGGCGGAACTGGCAGGCCTCGGCGCCACCTGGGCCGTCGTGCATGTGGACGGCACCAGCCCGCAGGCCGCACTCGACTATGTCAAGGCATTCGGCGAGATCATGATCGGTTAAGCGGTTGTGAATTTCAACAGCGTCCGCGTCAGGTGCAGGCTGGTGATCTTCCAGGTGCCATCGCGCTTTTCGTAGGTCTCGTGGTAGTGCCCGGCGCCATGCAGCTCGTTGCCGTCGCCAAAGAACAGCATGTCCTCCATGGCCCAGATGCCCGTCGCCGTGGTGTCGGATGTCAGCTCGATCTCGGGCGTGTGACAGTGGTGCACGGTCGCCGCATGCTCGACCCCGCCCCACACCACGGGGAAAAACTCGTCGAAGCCGTTCAGGGGTGGTGCGGTCTGCGGGTCCGCGCCGCCGGTCGACACCGCCATGTCCAGGGTGACGACAACATCCTCGGCGAAGAGCGCCCGCCACGCGTCGATGTCCTTGGTGTCCAGGAACCGGCAGTAGCGGGCCTTCAGCTGTCGTATTGCCTCGATGTCGTCGGCCATGCCGACACCTCCTCAGTCGTCACCGAAATATATACAGTAACGATCTCGGCCGGGCAGGCACGTCGGGCTATCATGGCAATCGCGTTAGCCGGAAGGGCATCTCGATGACGAGGGGGCGGTTGACGCCGCATCCACCGCTGACACCGACGGTGCGGTCCCAGCCGGAGAACGTCCTCACTGCCTCGAAGCTCGGTGACCCGGAAAGGTCTGGCGAGAAGTAGAGCAGTTGCACGGCGGGCGCGGCCGTTCCGTCGGCGCACGGCACCCAGCTGTCGAGGTGTCGGCGCACGTGCCAAAGTCCGGCAGATTCACAGTTGATGGGAGCGTTCCACCCCTGGCTGCTGAGGACGTGACCTGCGCAATCCGATTGTGCTGAACATGATGTGGCGATCGTCCATTCGCTCGTGACCGTCGCCTGGTCGTCGTTGACCTCGTTGGTCTTGGCCAAGGCCCCATCAGAGACTGCCGCGAAGGTGCCGTTGAGGAGCGGATCGCAATAGGCCGCCCCGGCCTTCGGAGCCGCGCAGAAGGTGGCGGCGATGCCTACAGACGCGAGTATGACCGCTGAGAGTGTCCGCGCCGCCGGCCCGCGCGTCATGTCCATCGCTCCATCATGTGTGCTCCGCCAAGATAAGGTCCTTCCAGGTTGTCGGGCTTGCGGATGGCACGAGGTCGGCCTGTTGGTAGGTCTGACCGTCGGATCCGACATAACGTCCCGAATTGGGGTCGTATTGTGCGAACGCCAGCGTGGGACCATGCCGGGCGTTGTTGGTGGTGAATGCGCTCGGCGTGGCTTGTCCCGGATTCTCGGGGACGGGCGGCACCGGCGCCGGCACCGGTTCTGTTGGACCGTAAAGGTTCTCATCAGCGTTCACCCGATCATCGGGAGGGACGCCCTGGGCGATGAGATTCGGATCCAGGGGGTACGGACCGGTCATATGCTCGCGCATCGCCAGCGGTTGGTACGACCGGTCACTGTTACAGATCTCAACTGTTGGCGCCCGCTTGCCTGGCTTGCCCATGCAGGGGTAATTTCGTGCGCCCCGTACCGCGAGCGGTGAATCATGGGGCAGTTTGCAGTAGAGACCTTCGGGTGTGTCGACTTCGCTGGTGTCCTCCGGCGACCGCCATTGGTTCGGGGGAAGGAAACCGACGGTGCACGAAGGCGGATCGCCCTCCGTGAGCGCGAAATCGCCTTGCCCCAACCCCGTTGGGTTGTGGTCGGGAGCCGCCGACAAGATGTTCGCGACGAAGGGCGGGAACAGCACCAAGATCTGTTCGAGGCCGGGCCGGTAGGTGACCAGGAGTTGGCCCACCGATGTCATGTTGGCCAGCAACACCGGCAGTGTGGGCTTGAGTTGCGTGAGCAGACGTGACGCCTCGTCTGCCGCGCCTGGCCCGTCCTTCAAGATCGTGCGCAATTGCGGGTCGTCGTCGACGAGCTGGTCGGTGATGCCGGCCAAGCTACGTGCCCACGTGCGGAGATCATCGGCTGTCCCGGCTTGCGCATCGAGCAGCGGGGCGCTGTCGACGACCAGAGACCGCGACTGCTCCCGCACAGCATGGAGATCGCCGGTCACTTTGCTCGTGGAATCGATGAGCGACCCGAGGTCATGGCCGGCACCATTGAACGCCTGAAAGGACTCGTCGAGCAGCAGACCCAGCTTGTCCTTGGGAATACTGTTGATCAGTGCGCTGGTCTGGTCGAGCACCGGCCCAACTTCCTGCGGGACGGTGACGTCGGCTGAGCTGATAACCGAGCCGTCGTGCAGATAGGGCGGGGCATCCGAGTCTGGCTGTAGGTCCAAGTATTGCTCGCCGACCGCCGAGATGCTGCGCACCTCAGCGTTGAGGGCTGCCGGTATCTTCGGTGAGTCGCTCAGGGAGAGTGTCGCTTTCGCGCCGCGCTGAGGCATCAAGGTGATCTCGGTGACCTTGCCGACCTGCACTCCGCGGTAGGTGACATTGGAGAATCTGTACAGGCCGCCGGTGGCGGGCAGTTCCACGGTGACGGTGAGGCGGCCGACCCCGAGCAGGGTTGGTGCTTGCAAGTAGACGACGGCCATGACCACAAGGCCGATGATGGAGGCGATCGCGAAGATCGCCAGCTGAATCCGGACAAACCGCGTCAGCATTCGTCACCCTCCCACGCCAGGCAGAATCACCGGAGGCCCCGCCGGTGGCGGCGGCGGCGGTACCTGGCTGCCTTCCGGCGGTACCGAGGTGAGGACACCGAGCGGATTCTTGGTGTAATACCAGTCGTAACCCGGATCGCCGGGCGCCGGTACGAGTTCGGCGCCATCTACACCCCAGCGGGTACCCAGCAATGCACCCCGTTTGAGGCGAGGGACTGTGATATCAGCGACGGCAAACAGATTCATATAGTCGCCTTTGAGGCCGCGGTCGATGACGTTCTGGCCGTAGGGAAACACCGTTGCGTAGATGAGGCCGTCGATAATGCCCGGCCCGGCATCAGCGAGCGCGCGGATAGTCGGCTGCAGGTTCTGCAGATTTCTCACCAGATCGGCCTGGGTGTCGTTGACGACTGCGGTGGCGGTGTCGCTGAAGACGCGAAGTTTGTCGAGTGCGGTGATGATGCGTGGCGTCTGCGCAATCAGCACGTCGAGCGCGGCCGGAAGGCGGCGCAGCGTCTCTTCGATGACGTGATCCCCGCCGGCCAGGGTGCCTGCGAGGCGGTTGAGTGCGTCGATTGAGGCGAGGACATCGGTGCGCTGGCGATCGAGGACACCGACAAAACTGTCCAGGCGCGAGATGAGATTGCGCACTGAGTCCTGTCGGCCCGACAGTGCAGTGTTGAAGTTGTGGATGATGTCGCCGATTTGGCCCAATCCGCCGGCATTGACCACTGCTGACAATGACGACAGGGTCTGTTCGGTCGACGGGTAGGTTGAGGATTGGTTGAGCGATACGGTGGTGCCTGGTGCGACGCGCCCCATCGGGGCTTGCCCGGGCGGTGGGTCGAGTGCCAGGTGCATCGATCCGAGAAGGCTGGTCTGCCCGACGGTGGCCACGACATTGGTGGGCACCACGGTGCCGGCCTGAACGCTGACTTCGACGTCGGCGTGTTGGCCGTGCAATGTCATTTCGCCGACGCTGCCGACCACGACATCGTTGATCATGACCGGCGAATTGGATTCCAGCGTACCTACATTGGCGATCTCGACGACGTAAGAAGTCGAGCCGGGTCCGTGCCCCACGGTACCGGGTAGCGCAAGCGAGTTGACGCCGCCGAATGCACATCCCGACAGAGTGAAGGTGACGGTGCAGACCGCAAGGCATGTGCGAAGTGGACGATTTCCGGTCATGGGGTTGGTGTCGCCTCCGGTGGTGGGGGTGGTGCTGCTGGGGCGGGCAGCAACAGGTTCTCCACGCTCGGCGCCGGCGGCGGTGCAGGTTGATTCCAGCCGGGCGGCGGCGGTACGTCGCCGTTGGCACCGGTGAACGCCGAGACGGCCGGTGGCTGTTCGGGCGGACCGGACGTGGGTCCCGCGCCACCTGGTGCAAGCGCCGGGTCGGTGTAGATGACGTTTTTGGGTGCCGGACCCAGCACGGGGTTGAGCGGGAACGGAAGGTTGTTGAAGTTCAGCAGTTTCATTGCCGGGCCGAGGTATTCGGCGCAGATCTTCGCGGTTTCGGCCGAAGTGGCGTTCTTCACCGCACCGATCGAGGCGCAGAAGAACTGCAAGGGATTGGAGAAGTTGTTGAACGAGACCGAGCCCAGGATCGTGCCGGTGTCGGGGTTGTAGTCGGCGTAACCGTTGGCGATGGCGTTCGGTGTCACGTGCAGCAGTTGTTCGAGGTCGTTTCGATGTTCGACGAGGTTGGAGGTGACGTCGGCCAATCGCTGAACCTGCTCGCTGGTCTTGTCGCGGGTGTCGGCGATGAATCCACGGACGTCGCCGATAGCTGAGGACAGGTTTTTCAGCGCCGCGTCGAGGTCGGTCCGATTGTCGTCGAGCACGCTGGTCAGCGTTGCGAATCGGCCTTGGAATTCCACGATCTGGGGACTGCTGTCACGAAGCGCGGTGACCAAGGTCTGCAGATTCTTGATGGTTTCGGCGATATTGCCGCTGCCATCGGCCAAGATTCGGCCGACGCCCGACAGCTGCGTCAGGGTCTGGCGGAGTTTGTCCCCATTGCCGTTGAGCGCGTTGGCGGTACTGTCGATGAACCGGGCGATCGCCGGAGTGGAGACGTGGCTGTTGGGCCCCAGTTCGGTGGCCAGCCGCATCAGCTGGTCTTTGACTTCGTCCCACTCGACGGGTACTGCGGTGCGGTCGATGGGGATGGTTGCCCCGTCAGCCATCTTGGGCCCGTTGCTGTTTGGGTCACTGGACCGATAGGCGGGAGTGAGTTCGACGTAGCGGGCAGCTAGTAGGTTGGCCGCGACGATGACTGCCTTGGCGTTCGCAGGGACGGGCACGGCGCGGTCGACGTTCAGCGTCATCTTCACATGGACGCCGTCGGGATCGACGGCGGCGATGGTGCCCACTTTGACTCCGGCGACACGCACCTCGTCACCCGGGTAGATCGCTGTCGCGGAGGTGAAGTAGGCGGTGAACGTTTGCGGGCTGAAGTAGGCGTCGTGTACCAGTACTGCGCTACCTGCGACGATGAGGGCGGCCAATGCGGTGGCCAAGGCGGTGACGAGTCGGGGTCGGCTCATGGTGGTCCCCCCTGCTCTTGAGATTGCGGAATACCGTTGCGCGGCAGCGGGATCTCGGCTCTCGGCCCCATGCCGTCGGGAGGTTGTCCGCCATCGGCGCCTCGGCGGAACCCGAACGCGTAGTCCAGGAAGGGCTGCAGGATCTGGGCTGGAGCCAGGTTGGCGATCATCGCTTGGTAGTAGGGTCCGCTCGCGACGAGTTCACCGCTGATGAGTTCGTATTCGGCCAGCCCGGGTAGCGCCTTGGCGATGTTGTCGCGGTTCTTCTGAAGTACCTCGGTCACCGCGTTGAGCTTGTCCAGGGTGGGAGCGAGTTGAGCCTTGTTTTCGTGGACCAGTCGCGAAAGCTGATTGGCCACGGCCGAGGTGTTACCGAGCAGCTCGACGATCGCCTGGCGTTGCTGCACCAGGACATCGAGTAGATCGTTGGCGTTGAGGATCAGCATGTTGACCTGTTGGCTGCGCGCCGACAGGATCGAGCTGACGTCACGGACATTGGTGAACAGCTCACCGAGTGTTTGGTTGCGGGCGTTGAGCGCCTGCGACAGTCGGGTCAGTCCGTCGAAGGTGGATCCCAGTTCCGGGGCGACGGCGTCGATAGTCGTCGACAGTGCATCCAGGGATTGGTTGAGCGAATCAGTATCGGTGCCGGCAATGTTGGTGGTGAGGTCGCCGACGGCTTCTGTCAACGAGTATGGCGACGATGTCCTCGCCGCCGGGATGACTGCGCCGGGAGGCAGCCGGTCGGGGCCGGCCGCGTCCACAGTCATGACACGCTGTCCCAGCAGTGAGCCGGTACGGATGTGAGCAGTCGTGTCGGATCCCAGCGCGATGGTGCTGTCCAGCGAGAAGCCGACCAATGCTTGTCCGTCGTGCAGGGTCACTGCCGACACTGTTCCGACCTTGATGCCCGACATCGTCACTTCGTTTCCGGGCGCCAGGCCGCCGGCTTGGGAAAACAGGGCCTGATATTTCGTCTCGGTGGCCCAGGAGGCCAGCTGTTGAGGGCGCAATCCGACGGCGATGACGAGAATGATGACCACGACTCCGAGAAAGCCCCACCGGATGAGCTTGGTCCCACGGTATTTCAGCATCAGTTGTCCGAGCACCTCCCCGTTTCCTGCTTGATCCAGGGGAAGACGGCGGTGCGGCCTTGCAAATCACTGACCCGAAGGGCAACACCGCAGAGGTAGTAGTTGAAGAAGCTGCCGTAGGCGCCCAGTCGCGCGAGCTTGCGGTAATTCTGCGGCGCCTTCTGGAGCCCGACGTCGAGGTGGTCTTTGCTCTCGGCAAGGTTGGGCGCCAACCGGTTCAGCTCGTTTATCGTGCCGGTCAACGGCGGGCGTGCCTGTGTGAGAAGGTCGGCCAGCGACGCTGTCCCGCTGTCGAGGGCGGCGATCGCCTCGCCGACGGTGTCCCGGTCCGCCGCGACTTGACTGACGAACTGCTGCAGGCGATCCACCGTGTCGGAGAAGGCACCCCCGTTCCTGGCGAGCGTATCTACGGCTGTGTTGAGGTTGTCGATGAGTTGTTGCACGAGTTGGCCGTTGTTGGCCAGCTCGGTGGTGAACGACGAGGTTTGGGACAGCAGTGATCTCAGGGCCCCACCCTGTCCTTGGAGCACCTGAAGCAGCGATTGGGTGAGCGCGTTGATGTCGTCGGGATTCAATCCATGTGTCACCGGGCGAAGCCCACCAAGCAGCAGGTCGAGATCGAGCGCCGGCGCCGTGCGTTCGATGGGGATCTGGGAGCCTCCCGGCAGGATCGTGGTCGGCCCTGGAGCGTCGGCAAGCTCAAGATAGCGATCTCCGACAAGATTGAGGTAGCGCACCATCGCCTTGGTTCCGGTGGTGAACACCGCGGTGCGGTCGGCTTCGAATGCGACGAGAACGGTTTTGTCTGGGCGCAGCCTCACGCTGTTGACAGTGCCCACGCGGATGCCGGCCACTCGCACCGAATCGCCGGCTTTCAACCGTGATGCGTCATTGAAGATCGCGGAATATTCATCGGTCGAACCCGCGCGGTACTGGCCGAAGATGAGGAAGAGAAAGGCCGTCAGCACCGCCATCACCACAGCGAATACGCCGAACTTGACCAGCGGCCCCACTATTGAGCCCCTCATCCGGGCTGGCCGATCTGGGCGGTGTTGCGCGGTGGCCCGTCGAGAGGTCCGAACAACCACTGCTTGAGACCGTCGGAGTTGAGCAGGATGCCCTGGTTGCCGTACTTCGCAGGATTCCAACCGACGTCTGCGATGACATAGGGCGGACGGGCTTGGTACGGCACGTTCGGCAGGCCCGCCACACACTGCGGGCCCCCGGTCGCGGCCACTTTCGGCAGATCGCCCGGATAGCGGAATCGTTCCTTGCCGAGCACGAGGCCGGCATTGACCATTGCTCCGGGAACCTGCGGTTGTTTGACGTAAGCACCTTGTATCAGCCCGCCCATCAAACAGAACAAAGCCGGGTGATACTGGTTGGTGAGGTCGGTGGTCGGCGCCAACAGGTGCGTGACATCGGACAAGGCCACCCGGTTGGTGGATAGTACGTCGTTTCCGACGTCCGCCAGCCCAATCGTGCTGAGCAGCAGGGCGTCGAGGTTGTGTTGCTCCTCGACGATGGTGCCGCTGATGCGGCCGGCGTTGCCCGCAGTGCTGATGAGGTCGGGGGCCGCGTCGGCGTAGGCGTTCAATACCGTCGGTGCGGTGGCCAAGACGTGACTCAGCGCGGGTAGGCCGGGCTCCAGCGCCGCCAGGTAAGAGTCCAGGTCCACCAGCATCTGGCCGATCTCCTGGCCGCGGCCGTTGAAGGCGGCAGCGATCGCGCCCAGGGTCTGGTTGAGTTTGACCGGATCGATCTGCGCCAGTATGGAATTAAGCTGTTCGAACACGGTGTTGATCTCGACCGTTACCCGGCTTGCGTCCAGCACTTGGCCGGGGCGCAGTGGTTGCGGTGACGGCTCGGCAGGGTCGACAAGCTGAACGAACTTGGCGCCGAACACCGTTGTGGAGGCGATGTTGACGCTTACGTTCGCCGGAATGTTCTGCAACTGGGCCGGATCCATCGCAAGGTATAGCGCCGCCCGGCCGTCCGGCAGCGCGGCCAGCGATTTGACCTTGCCGACTTGAACACCGCGCAGTTTCACCTTGGCGTCGGGATCCATGACCAGCCCGGCGCGTGGCGACAGTACGGTCACCGAGGCCGTCGGGGTCAGGCCGCCGCGGAATAAGACTGCTACCAACGCGATGACGACACCGATCGCCGTCACGGTGATCATCCCCATGATCGGCCGCAGGATGGTGTGCTCCACAGCCCCTCCCCGTATTGTCCTGGCTACTTGCGCATGCCGCCACACACGGCGATGTCGTCGCCGGTGACGAACGATGATGCGTCGCTGGCCAGATAGACTGCAGGCCCGACGATCTCGGACAGGTCGGCGATGCGTTTCTGCGGGTTCATCTCAGCCAGCATCGCCAGCGCACCCGGTGCGACTCGTTCGGCCTGGGTGAGCAACTCGGTGCCGAACGGTCCGGGGCAGAGAATGTTGACCCGCACCGCCCACGGCGCCCAGAGGTTGGCCATCGAAACGGTCAGGTTGCGCAGCGCGGCTTTCGATGCGCTGTAGACGACGGACAACGGACTCGACGGATAGTAGGACTCCATGGATCCGATGTTGATGACGCTTCCGCCTCCGTTGTCGCGCATCACCGGCGCCACGCATTGGCTCATACGTAAGGCGCCTTCGAGGTTGACGTTGAACACCTTGCGCCACAGCTCAAGTGACACCTCATTGAGGTCGGTGACGGCCGGGTTGATGCCGGCGTTGTTGACCAGCACGTCGATACGCCCGAACTCGCCCACAACCGCGTCGACGAATTCGGGTATGGCGTCCCAGTCTCCGACATGGCAGGCGATGCCGACCGCTTTTCCGCCACCGGCGCGCACCTGCGCGGCCACCTCGTCGCACCGGTCCTGTTTGCGACTGGACACCACCACCGATGCGCCCGCTTGGCAGTAGCCCTCCAGGATGGCGCGCCCGATACCGCGGGTCGATCCCGTGACGACGGCAACTCGTCCGGTCAGGTCGAAGAGATTGCGGCTCTGCACAATCACTCCCTTCTCACGGCTGAACATGGCCCTCGATGGTGGCGTACAGGACCGACCTGCTCGCATCGGGAAGTACTTTGCGCGCGACGAGGAACTCGCTTCCCATCCAGCCATGCCGGATGTATTTGCCGAACCTCAGCCGGGTGCCCGGAGCGCCGGTTGCCGCGGGCATCATCTTGATCCGCTCCAAGGCATCTTTGACGGCCGGACCGGTGAGAGGCCGCGCGGTGGCCAACGCTGACATCATCAGCCGCCCGACGTCGTAGGCGTAGAGAGGGAAGAAGTACTCGGGGCGGTGCCCATAGGTCTGCTCGAACTGGTCAAGAAAGTGGTGTGCGGTTCGATTGCGTTCGTCGTACTGGTCCAATCCGATCCAGCCGGCGAGCTGCTGGCGCCACCACGGACGGGTGGCCGCAAACTCGAACGCCGTCGTCGTGTACCGGGGAGGCATCCAGCCGATGGCTTGCAACGCCTCGTTCATACCGATGAGACCCAACCCGAAACCGACATGCATGAGTGCATCGGGCTTGTCTGCGGCCAATGCGGACATCGCCTGCAGCTTGTCGGACGCAACCTGCGGGATCGGCACTTCGGCGGTGATGGTCAGCCCAGCGTCACGGCACGCCTCCCTGGTGGTGCGCAGATACTCCCGCCCGATCAGGCTGTCTTCGAAAGCCAGCCCCACGCTGCGACACCCGTCGAGCGCCGCGACGGTGGCCATGATGATGGGCTCTTCCTCCATCGACCCGGCAGGCAACCCGAACACCCACTCCCCCAACATGCTTTCCGAAGCACCCATGGTGATGATCGGTACCTGCGCGAGCTTCTCGACGTAGGGGCGCAGCGCCACGCCGTTCTCCGAGACCCACGGCCCGAAGATCACCAGGACGTCTTCGTCGACCAGTTCATGGAACGCATCGCGCACCCGGCGGAACGACCCGTTTGGCAATCCCTGCACGGCGCGGACGATGAACTCGACAGGACGCTCCAGGATTCCGCGCTGCACGTAATCGTCGGCGACGAGTTGCAGTGTCGGCAGGACGTTCTGGTCGTAGCTGTCGTTCTCGTCGAGGTAGTCGATGAGGACGCCGATACGTGCCGGCGCTATTTCTGCGCCCATGCCTTTTCTCCTTTGAATGTGGGGGATGTCGTCATGCCTTGACCGTGCTGGTGAGCTCTCCCATGTTCAATCCGAGCTTCTTGTCGAACCGCCCCTGATCGAAACTCCTGACGGACACGTCATGGCCGGCCACCTCATCCCGCAGGGCGCCGACGGTGCATAGTTGCTCCGGCCTGTGCTTGAACGGGTCGAACGAGTACCAGCGGCAGGCATTTTCATAAGTGATCTTGTTGACCTCGTCGTCGGGGACGCCGGCAGTGACCGCTTGGAGTTCCTCTGCCGCATTCGGCCACGATGAATCACTGTGGGGGTAGTCGCACTCCCACGCGATGTTGTCGATGCCGATGTCGTGACGCAGTTTCATGCCGATCGGGTCTGCGATGAAGCAGGTGAGGAACCGCTCGCGAAACACCTCGCTGGGCTGCTTGCCGCCGAAGTCCTGTCCGGTCCACAGTCGATGCATCTCATAGGTGCGGTCGATGCGGTCCAGGAAGTATGGGATCCAGCCCGTGCCGCCTTCCGACAGCGCGAACCGCACGTCGGGGAACTGCTTGATCACGCGCGACCACAGGAGATCGGCGGCCGCTTGACAGATGTTCATCGGCTGCAGCGTGATCATCACATCGACCGGGGCGTCGGCCGCGGTCACCGACAACCGCCCTGAGGACCCCAAATGGACCGACATGACCGTTCCGGTGTCAGACAAGGCCCGCCAGACCGGATCCCAGAACTCGTCGTGAAAGCTGGGGCATCCCAAGGTCGCAGGATTCTCGGTGAAAGTCAGTGAGTGGCATCCTTTTGCGGCCACCCGCCGGATCTCCGCGGCACACAGCTCGGCGTCCCAGATGATCGGTAGGGCCATCGGAATGAACCGACCCGGGTAGCTACCGCACCATTCGTCGATGTGCCAGTCGTTGTAGGCGCGTGTGACAGCCAACGCGAGTTCCTTGTCGTCGGCCGCGGCGAACAGCCTCCCGGCAAAACCGGGGAACGACGGAAAGCACATCGAGGCAAGCATCCCGCCGGCGCTCATGTCCTTGACGCGCTCGTCGATGTCGAAACAGCCGGGCCGCATCTCCTCGAAGCTCGTCGGTTCAGCGCCGTACTCGTCGCGGGGCCGGCCGGCTACGGCGTTGAGACCGATGTTGGGAATGACGGTTCCGTTGAAAGTCCAGACATCTGCTCCCTCGTCGGTGGTGATCACCTTCGGAGCCTGATCGACGAACTTGGCGGGCAGTAGGCCCTGGAACAGATGCGGTGGTTCGACCAAGTGGTCATCCACACTCACCAGGATCATTTCCTCGGCCTTCACCGGACCTCCACAGAACTCAGGTGCCAGAACGGCAACTTCGCACGAAACATCTGACAATTCAGATGAGCAGAAGCTACCGCACGAGATGAGACTCGTCCAGAGATACCTGTAGATGTATCAGCTTGGGTGCGAAACACCCACAACGTCAGCGGTGGTGGTTCAAGTCGATCAACGAGCTGGCCCGCTCGCCCAGCAGCGATCGGCGCAGCCGCGCCATGTGAGCGGCACAGTGTGCCTGCGCACCGTCTCCGTCACCGGCGGCGATCAAGTCGACAAGCTGCTCGAACGAGCGAATTGACCGGCGCCGCGACGCAACCGGCTCGCGCTGACTTCTGGTCAGCACATCGGCGACCGCACGGGCGATGACCTCGTTGATCATTTCGCAGATGAGGATGAGCGTCTGATTGCCGGCCAACTGAACGATGTCGCTGTGGAACCGGACCATGGCGGTGCTGCAGGCAACCGGGTCTTGCATTGTGCGCTTCATGTCGATGACGATCTCGCGCAAGTGCTCGGCGGCGCGTTCATGGCCGCGCGACGAAGCCACCATCCGCACTGCAGCGGGTTCGATCACCGCACTGGCATCGAAAACATCTGCCAATGACACACTGCGGGACTGCAGTACCAATGCCGCAGCCCGTGCCGTGTTGCGCTGATCGGGCCGGTGCACGACGACGCCGCCGAGCGCGCCACGCACCACCGAGATCAGGCCTTCGGCCTCCAGGATGCGCAGCGACTCCCGCAACGACGGCCGCGACACCCCAAACCGGTCGAGCAGTTCTGCTTCGGTACCCAACAGATCGCCCTCGTCGAGATCGCCGGCGATGATCAATCCGCGCAGTTCGTCGGCAATCTGCTTCGGCTTGCCTGCGCCAGTTCCGGGGGTCGCGTCGGCGTTCGCCGCAGTACTCTTGACCACTTCTCTCTCCCAACCGCCCGACCGGACGGGCAACGCATCTACCAAAAGTATCTGACATTCGCACCGGTCGGCGCCAACGGCGATGGTCGCCAGGGATCGTCAGACGAGCGGGCATCCGCACTTTACAAAAGATACCTCTAGAGGTTTAGATCGATCGGATGAGTGAGACCACCGGGCTCGATGAGGTGTACTACGACCCCTTCGACTTCGTCATCGACGACGACCCCTATCCGATCTGGAAACGGATGCGCGACGAAAAGCCGCTGTACTACAACGACAAACACGGCTTCTATGCACTGAGCCGCTACGACGACGTTGCTGCCGGCCTCTACGATTGGGACACCTTCCGTTCAGGTAGGGGCACGATCCTCGAAATCATCTCCAGCGGCATGGAAATTCCCTCCGGCCTGGTGCTCTGGGAGGATCCCCCGATCCACGACCTGCATCGCAAACTGCTGTCTCGGGTGTTCACCCCACGCCGGATGGCCGCGGTCGAACCCATCGCACGTCGATTCACCACCGAGGCGCTGGACCCGCTGATCGGCACCGAACGCTTCGACCTCATCGACGACCTCGGCGCATGGATGCCGATGCGCACCATCGGTGCACTTCTGGGCATCCCCGAAGAGGACCAGTCGACGCTGCGCGACAACACCGACAAGGTCATCGCGCTCGAAGACGGTGAGCCTCCACAAAGAGCGTTGAGCACCAAAGACTCCCGCCACAAACGCACATACCGGGCGCCCAATGTCGACCTGATCGCCGAGTACGTCGACTGGCGCGCGAAGAATCCCGCCGAAGACCTGATGACCGATCTCATCCACGCAGAGGTCGAAGAACCGGATGGCAGTACCCGGCCCCTCGAACGCGGCGAGATCCTCACCTACATCAGCACCATCATGGGCGCAGGGAGCGAAACCACCACGCGGCTCATCGGATTCGCCGGTCAGTTGCTCGCCGAGCACCCTGATCAACGCCGCGAACTGGCTGCAGACCCCTCATTGATCCCCGGAGCGATCGAGGAAGTGCTGCGCTATGAAGCGCCTTCGCCCGTGCAGGCGCGCTACGTCGCCGCCGACACCGTGCACTACGGACACACGGTGAACGAGGGAGCGATCATGCTGCTCGTCAACGGTGCGGCCAATCGCGACGAACGCCGCTACCACGACCCCGACCGCTTCGATATCCACCGCGGCGCCGGCCACCTCGGCTTCGGTCACGGCCTGCACTTCTGTCTGGGCGCCGCGCTGGCACGTATGGAGGGCCGCGTCGCACTCGAAGAAGTGCTCAAACGCTGGCCGGATTGGCAGGTCGACTACGCCGGCGCCAAGCGCGCCCACACCACCAGCGTGCGCGGCTGGGCCAAACTGCCCGTCACCGTCTGAGCATCGGGAGAACAACCATGAAATGCCAAGCCGCAGTGCTGCACGGCGTCGGCCAGGACTGGCAGATCGAAACCATCGATCTGGATCCGCCGCGCGCCGGTGAAGTGTTGGTGAAGATGGTCGTCGCCGGCGTCTGCCATTCCGACGACCACTTCGCCACCGGAGACAGCGTCCCCGACGACGACCTCCGTGCCGTCATCGAAGCAGCGGGCATGCCCATGCCCAAATGGTTCCCGCTGCTCGGCGGCCACGAAGGCGCGGGCATCGTCGAGCAGGTCGGACCCGGCGTGACCTCGCTTCAGCCGGGCGATCACGTGGCGGTCTCCTTCATCCCGAGCTGCGGCACCTGCCGCTGGTGCGCCACCGGCGCCACCTACCTGTGCGACGTCGGCGCCGACCTTTTCAGCACCAAGATGGTCACCGATGGGACTGCCCGACGCCACCTAGGCGACCAGCACCTCACGGCACTCATGCAGGTCGGCACATTCTCCGAGTACGTCGTCGCATCCGAGAAGTCCTTCATCAAGATCCACGATTGGATCCCCCTGGATGCGGCAGCCCTCGTCTCATGCGGCGTGACAACGGGTTTCGGATCCGGCAGTGTCTCCGCGAACACCAAGCCAGGAGACACCGTGGTGGTCATCGGCACCGGCGGCGTCGGCATGAACGCCGTGCAGGGCGCCAAAGCGGCCGGTGCAACGCACGTGATCGCCGTCGATCCCGTCGCCTTCAAACGGGACATCGCTCCGTCGTTCGGCGCCACCCACACGGTGGCGGACCCCGGCGCGGCACTCAAGTTGGTCAAAGAACTCACCTGGGGTGTGATGGCCGACGCTGTCATCCTGACCGTCGGCGTGCTGCACACCGATCTGATCCCGCTGGCTCTCATGATGACTCGCAAGGGCGGCACCTGTGTGGTCACAGCCATGACGCCGTTGGCTGAAATGTCTGTGCCGCTGGTCCTGTCCGACCTCGTCAACTCGTGCAAGTCGCTCAAAGGATCCCTCTACGGGGAGATGAACGCCCGGGCGAGCATGCCGATGCTCCTGTCGATGTACACGGAGGGAAACCTCAAACTCGACGAACTCATCACCCGCCGCTACCGCCTCGACGAGATCAACGACGCCATGAAGCACCTGCGCGAGGGCAGCAATATCCGCGGCGTCATCGACCTGTCCCCCAACATGATCGGAGTCCAATGAGCACACGACTGAGCGGCAAGGTCGCCTTCATCACCGGCGCCGCGCGCGGTCAGGGCCGTGCGCATGCAGTCTTGATGGCCGAGCAAGGCGCCGACATCATCGGCATCGACATCTGCGCGCAGATCGAATCGAACAAGTACCCGTTGTCGACTATCGAGGACCTCGAAGAGACCGCGCGCCTGGTCGAGAAGACAGGGCAGCGGTGTGTCATTGCCAAAGCCGATGTGCGCGAACGTGATCAACTACGGTCGGCGATCACAGCCGGTCTCGCAGCCTTCGGCCACCTCGACATCGTCGTCGCCAACGCCGGCATCCTCCCCATGGCGATGGGCGATCCCAAACCGTCAGATTTCGTCGACGCCACCGACGTCGACCTGCTTGGCGTGATGAACGCCGTCGCCGTTGCGCTCCCACACATTCCCGACGGCGGATCGATCATCGTCACCGGCTCCACCGCGGGCATGATGCCCAACACCACGTCGAACTCGTTCATGGGCCCCGGTGGATCCGGATACGCCTGGGCCAAGAGCACTCTGATCGGCTACGTCGAACAGATGGCGATGGTCCTGGCTCCTCAAATGATTCGGGTCAACGCCATGCACCCCACCAATTGCAACACCCACCTGCTGCACAACGACGGCATGTACGGCGTTTTCCGGCCGGACATGAAGAAGCAGAAGCCGACCCGCGAAGATGCCGAACCGGCGTTCAGTTACTTCCAGGCGATGCCCATCCCCTATGTCGAGCCCGAGGACATCGCCAACCTGGCGGTGTTCTTGGCCAGCGACGAATCCCGCTACATCACCGGTCAGCAGATCCGCGTCGATGCCGGCGCGCTGCTGAAATTCCCCAACGGACCCGTAGGTTAAGGAGATCGTCATGTCGAACCAGACCAGTTTCCACGTGGCAACTCAGCCTCCCACGCTGGATCACTACCGCCGTGACTGGACCCCGGCACCCGACGTCGCGCCTGCCGGGATGTGGATCGGCGCCATCGTCAGCGACGCCTCGGGAGAAACGTTCTGGGGCTTGCGCGGAGCCGACGACTTCCTGACCGGAATGACACACGTGGTGTCACCGATCACCGGTTTCAAGAAACTTCCCCGGTCCATGAATCCCGAGCCGCCACACCTGTTCGCCGAGTACTCGACCATCGACTGGTTCGAACCGATGCAGTATGCCGACAGCGGCGACAAAGTGCAGATGAGCTACGGCAGTGGACGGATCGAGCGCGATGCCGACGGATTCCATTGGCACGACGCCAGTGGGCGCTGGGAGATGCACGGCCGCAACGTCACCGACGTTTTCACCGTGTATGTTCCCGCCCAAGGCGAGATCGAGCAGCAGGCGTACTACCGGCACGAACTCATGGCAGCGAGCGGAACGATCGAAGGTGTCCCGGTGTCGGGTTACCTGCACCAGGATTATGCCTACGGCCCACCGGGAATGGTGTACGCGGAGCTGCCGATCATTCGTCAGCTCCAAGGGATGTGGGTGTCGTGGCTGCACCAGGACGACGACGGACACTGGGGCGGAGGCTGCTTCTGGCAAGGCCGCAACGGATTGGAGTTCGGGCCCGGATATCGGGTGAAGGACGGCATCACCACGGCCCACGACGACGTCATCGCCAAGCCGACCTTCAACGACGCAGGCCAACTGACTGCCCTGCACACCACGATCGGGTCGGACTCGTACGAATTCACCTTCGACACAGCGGGCAGCTACATCCATTTCTTCGGCCGGGTGACAGGCACTTCGTCGGGCGACCTCCCGGCTCGCAGCTGGTGCTGGGTGGAATACGCGGGCGCCATGATGACCCCTGAGGTGCTCGACGTGATGATGGCGCAGTTCAGCCTGGCGCGCGGTCGCTGAGCCACTCATCACCGATCCCACCGCGCAGCGCATCAGTTCGTTTTGATGACCATCAGCCGGAAGTCGTCCGGAGCAGGTTGACTGGCAAGGTCATCGACGAGCCGATGTCTGATGCGTGACTCGCTGACGTATGCGTTGCCGTCGACGGCAATGGACAGGTTGACCGGACTCTCCAAACCTTCAGCAAGAGTGGTGATTTCGCGCGGTCCCAGCTGCAGGGGTTCGCGAATCTGCAGCACGGTGCCAGCACCACTGTGTACGGCGCCCTCCAGGGCGATCAAGGAGCCGTCAGCGGTGAACGCGATCCCGTCGGGGTTCTCCAAGGGCCGGGGCAATGCGATTTTGCGAAGTCCTGTGGGGGACAGCACGTACAGGAGCCCTGACGAGTAGTTGCCGACGACGATGTCGCCGCCCGACGAGCGGGCGATGCCCCCCACGCCGATACCGCTGTCGTGGGTCAGCCTCGGGTCCTGCACGACGGTCGCGAAAGTCCCGTTGTCGGGCCGATAGCGCAGGACCCGGCCGTTCGTGCTGTCGGTGATCAGGACACTGCCCTGCGGCTCCACCGCGATGTCATTGGGGAACCCTGACGCCAGCGGGACGGTATGCACCACGCGGTTCGACGTGGTGTCGATCGCGAAGATGTTGGGCGTGCGAGGCTCACCCTGAGGCAGGAAGTCGGGCGAGGCACCCCACAGCAGTGCGCGTGGCTCGTCGAGGCGCAGCGTCGTCGCGGCGAAGACGCCCGGCGAGCCGGGATGGACGGTGGACCAGTCGCCGCCTGGTGAGCGTCGATGGATGCTGCCCGCCGTGATCTGCCCAACATAGAGCGTGCCGTCCGAGGCGACGGCCACCCCGTTCGGATAAGCCATTTCGGCGGGCAGCACGACGGACGGTCTCTCACGGTCGGTGGCACGTGCCGGTGCCGCGCAGGACGACGCCGCCAGCGCGATGATGGTCACCAGAAGTGTCAGCAGTGGGCGAATCATGGTGTGGGCTCCTGTTGTTGGTGGTGGTGGTGGGCAGTCGGTCGCCATCCGGCAACAGACGGCGAACCGCTCATCGTTGTCCGCCGATCGTGTAGCCCGCGTCGACGTGAATGGCCTGGCCGTGGATGAACGAAGCCGACGTCGACGCCAGATACACGATGAGGTCTGCGACCTCGGCGGGGGTGCCGAGCCGGCCCGCAGGGTGCGCCTGCCCGAACCGTTCCAGCACGCCGGCGTCGTGGTCGAAGGCGGTGCGTGTCATCTCGGTGTCGATACCGCCGGGGTTGACGTTATTGATGCGCACGCCCTGCGGAGCGAACTCGACGGCGCAGGCCCGCGTGAACCCGTCGAGCGCAGCTTTGGTGGCAGAGTAGGTCGCCGACCCGGGCAGTGCCCCAGTCGCCAGCCACGATGACACGTTGACGATGGATCCGCCGCCCTGGCTGACCATGTGTCGGGCTTGCCTGCGGACGAGCAGCCACACCGCCTTGAGGTTCAACGCGACAGTCTGGTCGAAATCTTCTTCGGTCTGGTCGAGCAGTGCCGCAAAGCTTCCCAGTGTGCCGGCGTTGTTGACCGCCACGTCGAGGCGGCCGTAGCGCCCGATGACCTCATCGATGAGGTGGTCGACGGCACCCGGACGGGTGAGGTCAGCGACCACTGCCGCACCGCTGCCGCCGAGGTGGTCGACGGCACTGACGGTCTCGAGGAGTTGAGCCTCACGGCGTGCGGTGACCACCACTGTGGCGCCCGTGCGGGCGAAGCCTTCGGCAGTCGCCCGGCCGATACCGCTGCTGGCGCCGGTAACCAGAACGACCGGGGCGAATGCGGGAGCAGGGTTCACATCGTTGTATTGCACTGCACTCCTTGGTGATTAGTGCCAGCCGGGAGGGGCCGAGTCGGTTACTTCGACTATGCCGCGGCACGCAGCGGTTAGAGTCACCCGCGCAGGGTCACCCTCACCGCCGAGGGAAAAGGCACAATGAAGCGATGACTTCTCCTGGCCTCTACATCACGCTCGGGGAGTTCGTGCGGGCCCGCCGCGAACATGTGCAGCCCACTGACGTCGGGCTCGGATTCACCGGCGGGACACGCCGACGCACGCCAGGGCTGCGGCGTGAAGAGTTGGCCGCGCTGGCCGGGATCAGCCTGCCGTACCTGGCCCGGCTCGAGCAGAACCGTGCAGGCCAGCCGTCCGCGCAGGTCCTCGACGCATTGGCCCGTGCGCTGCGCCTCGACCCCACACACCGGGCGCATCTGCACCGACTCGCCGCACCAGGCTCGACGACCCCGCGACGCAACACAGCGCCGCCGCGCCGACAAGAGATCGAGCCTGCCACTCGCGCGGTCCTCGATGCACTGCACCAGGCGCCGGCGTTACTGCTGGGACGCTGCACCGAAGTGCTGGCCTGGAACACCCTCGGGGTCGCGCTACACCCCGAGTTGATCGATCTTGCCGCCGAGCAGCGCAGCATGGCTCACCTGCTCTTCAGCAACGACGCCACCCGTGCCCTGTTCCCCGATTGGGAAGACGTCGCTCGCGACACCGTGGGTACGTTGCGTTGCGAAGCGGGCAGGCGTCCGGACGACACAGATCTGGCCACGCTGGTCGACGACTTGTCGCGCCGCAGCACCGCCTTTCGCGCATGGTGGTCCGAACACCACGTGTACGCAAAACACAGTGGAACGAGGCGTTTTCGCCACCCGCTCGTCGGAGAACTCACACTGCGCCATCAGACACTGACCGTTGCCGGCCAACCCGATCAGCTCTTACTCGTCTACACCGCCGCGCCCGGCACCGCCGACGCTGATCGGCTCTCGCTACTGGGCAGCCTCGCGGCGTCCACATCCCATCACATGTGAAACCGCCTTCTTCCCTCTCTAGAAACCTATACTGTAATGTCTTCCGTATTGATCGGAATGCGCTCAAAGCAGGAGGGAAGCTGGCATGAAAGTGCCGTTCACCTGGAAGGTCACCGGCTGGTTCATGATCGGCTGGTCCGCCGAGTACCAGATCGGCGATGTCAAAGCGCTCAAGTACTTTGGTGAGGATCTCGCGGCGTATCGGGACGAGTCCGGTGACCTGCACGTCCTGGAGGCCCATTGCAAGCATCTGGGCGCCCACATCGG
Organism: Mycolicibacterium sp. XJ870; assembly: GCF_053483975.1. NCBI lineage: Bacteria > Bacillati > Actinomycetota > Actinomycetes > Mycobacteriales > Mycobacteriaceae > Mycobacterium > Mycolicibacterium sp. XJ870. The sequence continues at coordinate 1,163,389 of NZ_JBEFTI010000001.1, read as the reverse complement.
TCACGGCGGCAAGGTCGTCGGCGATTGCGTCGAGTGCCCGTTCCACGGTTGGCGCTGGGCCCCCGACGGCAGCAACCGCTACATCCCCTATCAGCCCGACAGGCCGAACCGCGGTCTGCGGCTGCGGTCCTACCCCGTCAAGGAGCAGTACGGCTGCATCTTCATGTGGTACCAGCCCGAGGGCAAGGAACCGCAGTGGGAACTGCCCGACATCTTCCTGAAGTTTCCCCAGTTCGAGACCGACCCGGATGCCTACTACCGGCCCTACCCCGAGTTCTCCAGCCGCGCCGATGCCATCCCGGTACATCCGCAGATCGTGGCTGAGAACGGCCCTGACAGTTCACATTTCCGTTACGTGCACGGCGCCACGGTAACTCCGGTGTGCCTGCACTGGGAGCATGTCGACGAGGAGTGGCGGTTCCTGACCGGCTGGCCCGACGCTCGCAGCGACGACCCGAACAAGATGGCGCTGCGCATCCACAGCCATTTCTCCGGCCTCGGATTTGCGATGAGCGCATTCGAGGGCTCGTCGAACCACCGCCTGATCTTCGCGTGTACGCCCGTCGACGACGAAGTCTCCGACATGTTCTATTCGATCTGGTGGCCGAAGATTGCCGGCGAAACCTCCGACATCCCGCCCGAACAGGTGCGCAACCAGGTCGAGAAGCAGTTCCTCAAGACGGTGTGGGAGGACTGCGACATCTGGCGGTATCAGAAGTACGTCGAGCATCCGCCGCTGGCCAAGATCGATGCCAAACCGTATATGGCCATGCGCAAGTGGGCTACTCAGTTTTACGAAGTGCCCGCGTGAAGCCCAACCTGCTTCAGCTGACAGCCCCCGGGCATACGGCGATCGTCACTCAGGAATGTCAAGGCGCGGTGGTGGGTCCCGACGCAGGTTTGGCTGCACTCGCCGATGAAGCGCAGCGGGTGGCGTTGCCCAACATCAAACGGCTACTGCCCGCTGCCCGGGCCGCCGGCGCTCACGTCGTGCACTGCCTGGTCCAGCGACGCGCAGACGGGCTGGGTTCCAATCACAATGCCAAGATCTTCGCGATCGGGCGCAGTGAGGTCGGCATCGCCCCCGGGAGTCCCGGCGCCTCTCTGCTTCCCGAATTAGGACCCGAGCCAACCGATCTCGTACTCTCCCGGTGGCACGGGCTGGGTCCGATGGGCGGCACCGACCTGGACCCCATTCTCCGCAACCTCGGCGTGACGACGATCGTCGCGGTGGGCGTTTCGGTGAACGTCGCGATCATCAATTTGGTGATGGACGCGGTCAACGCCGGTTACCGTGTGGTGCTGCCGCGCGATGCGGTCGCCGGTATCCCAACCGCATACGCCGATGCGGTCATCGACAACACTTTGTCGCTACTGGCCACCGTCACCACGACCGACGATCTGCTGCGGGCTTGGCAGCATTGACCGACTGTAAGGAGACCACGTGCTGTTCACTGTCCCCGCCGTAGCCGAGGCCGTCGCGGCCGCGTTGCCCGATCGCCCGTTGGTCACCCAGGGCGACCGTCGCCTCACGTACCGCCAGATCGTCGACCGGTCGAACCGGCTGGCCGCCTACCTGCATTCCCGCGGGCTCGGTGCCCACACGGAGCGTGACGCGCTGGCCGGGCACGAAGTCGGCCAGGACCTGCTCGGCATCTACGCCTGCAACGGACCCGAATACGTCGAATCCATGCTCGGCTCGTTCCGGGCCCGGGTGGCGCCGTTCAATGTCAACTACCGCTACGTCAAGAACGAATTGCAGTATCTCCTCGCCGATTCCGGGGCGACGGCGCTGGTCTACCACGCGGTGTTCGCACCCCGGGTCGCCGAGATCCTCCCGGAGTTGCCGGCGCTTCGTGTGCTGATCCAGATCGCAGACGACTCCGGCAACGAACTGCTCTACGGGGCCGTCGACTACGAGACCATCGTCGGAAAAGACCGCCCGACTCCTCCCGTCGAACCGTCCCCCGACGATCTCTATGTGCTCTATACCGGCGGCACCACCGGGATGCCCAAGGGTGTGCTGTGGCGCCAGCACGACATCTTCATGACAGCATTCGGCGGACGCAACATGATGACCGGCGAGAAGGCCGCCTCTGTCGAGGAGATCGTCGGAAGAGCCACCGAGAATCCGGGCACCAAGCTGATGATCCTGCCCCCGCTGATCCACGGCGCCGCGCAGTGGGCAGCGATGACCGCGGTGGCTACCGGGCAGTCACTCGTATTCCCCAGCGTGGTCGACCATTTCGACGCCGAAGACATCGTGCGCACCATCGAGCGCGAGCAGGTCCTGGTGGCGACGGTGGTGGGCGACGCCATGGCTCGTCCGCTTGTGGAAGCCATCCAAAGTGGTATCGCCGACGTGTCATCTCTTTCCGTCGTCGCCAACGGCGGCGCGCAGTTGACCCCCTACGTCAAGCAGCAACTGATCGATTCCAAGCCCAACCTGATCGTCGTGGACGGTGTCGGCTCGTCGGAAACCGGTGCCCAGATGAGCCATATGTCAGCTCCCGGCGCCGTCTCGACCGGCACGTTCAACGCCGGCCCCGACACCTGTGTCGTCGCCGAGGATTTCACCGCTGTGCTGGCCCCCGCCCACGACGGGCTGGGCTGGTTGGCGCAGCGCGGATTCGTGCCGCTGGGCTACAAGGGGGACGCCGCCAAAACCACGGCGACATTCCCGGTCATCGACGGGGTGCGCTACGCGGTGCCCGGTGACCGGGCGCGCCATCTCGACGGCGGCGTCATCGAACTGCTGGGTCGGGATTCGGTCACCATCAACTCGGGTGGGGAGAAGATCTTCGCCGAAGAGGTCGAAGCGGCCATCGCCTCACACCCTGCGGTGCGCGACGTGGTGGTGGCCGGTCGGCCGAGTGAGCGGTGGGGACAGGAGGTGGTCGCCATTGTCGCATTGAGCGAGGACGCATTGACCGGCGGCACGGTCGACGCCGCCGACCTCATCCGGCACGCCGAGACCTCGATCGCCCGCTACAAGTTGCCCAAGGCGGTGGTGTTCCGTCCGGTGATCGAGCGCAGCCCGGCCGGCAAGGCCGACTACCGGTGGGCCCGTGAGCAGGCGGTCAGCGAAACCTCTTGAGCCGTCCGCTGGTTCGGCTGCGGGCCCGCCGCAGCGCGAGGTCCGCGCTGACCCGCATCGAACCGGTGAACGGCTGCGCGGCCCGTCCGGTGATGCTGAACGGCAAGTCGCTGCCCACCACGGTGCGGTGATGACTGAAGGCGTCGAACCCGGCCTTGCCGTGATAGGCACCCATTCCGCTGCGTCCCACTCCCCCGAATGGTGCCGACGACGGAATCATGTGTGCGGCAAAGTCATTGCGGGCTACGCCGCCACTGCGGGTGTTATCGACGAAGTAGCGGAAGGCGTCGTCGTCCGGGCCGAACCAGTACGCCACCAACGGCGACGGGTTCACGTTGATGTAGTCGATGGCGTCGGCGAGTGCGGAGTACCCGCGCACCGCCAGTACGGGTCCGAACACCTCCTCCTTGGCGATGCGCATGCGGTCATCGACATCGCGGATGATCGTCGGGGCAACCTTGCGAGACGCAGGATCGGGGAGCACCTCCCCATCGGGCACGACGCAGTCGACGCGGGCGCCGTGCGCGCGAGCATCGGCGATCAGCCCGACCACTCGGTCGAAATTGGCCTCGTTGACCGACGAGCAGTAGTCGGGGTTCTCGACGATGGTCGGGAACATGGTCGTCAGCGTCTGGCGCACCACCTCGACAAATCGGTCCACCTGGGCGTCGGGGACGAAGACATAGTCGGGACAGACGCACACCTGACCCCCGTTGACCATGCGGCCCTGCGCAATTCGGTTTGCGGCGCGCGTGATGTCGGCGCCGGGGGCCACGACGACCGGATTCTTGCCACCGAGTTCCAGCGTCACCGGGACCAGGTTGTGGGACGCCGCCCGCGCCACCAGCGCACCAACCGCCGGTGAGCCGGTGAAGAACAGATGGTCGAATGGCAGCCCGGCGAACTCGGCTGCCACGTCCGCCCCGCCGGTGACGACGTGCAGTTCAGCCGGATCGAAGTAGCGCGGCGCGGTGCTCGCCATCAGTTCGGCCGTTCGCGGAGTGACCTCCGACATCTTGATCATCACGCGGTTGCCTGCGGCGAAGGCCGCGGCAGCGGGCAGCACGGTGAGCTGGATCGGGAAGTTCCACGGCCCGATGATCCCGACCACGCCGAGCGGGGAGGGCACCACCTCGGCGCGCAAACCGGCTATCCGGGCTGCGCGCATCAGCTTGGTGGCGCGCATCCAGCGCGGGAGATTCGATCTCGTGTGCTCGATCACCGAGATCATGCCCAGGATCTCGGCGAAGAATGCCGCCGACCGCGACCTCGAACCGTAGTCGGACGCGGTGGCGGTGACGAAGTCCTCGGCATTGTCGAGGACCATGGCCAGCAATCGGTCAATCCGATTGCGCCGCAGTGCGATATCAGGCGGCCCGTCCGCGATGAATGCTTCGCGCTGGACCGTCAGAACAGCAGCAGATCGACCCTGCTGCGGGTGCGCCACCGCACGTTCGTCAACTGCGCTCATGGATACCGTCTTCTGTAGAGCCGTCCGGTAAGGCTCACGGTAGCACTCCCCCGCGGCGCGAAGCCGATTGTCCGCAGCACCGGAATTGTTTACAGTCATGCTTACTGTCGTCACTTCAGTGGGAGGCTCCAGATGCCGGAAAACGCACGCAGGATCGTCGTCGTCGGAGCCGGCTCCGGAATCGGCGCGGCAACCGCGGCGCACTTCCACGACCGGGGCGACCATGTGCTGGCAGTCGACCTGCGGGCAGGCGACACTCCGGCCTCTCAACACCTCACCTGCGACCTGCGCGATGCAGCTTCGATCAGCGCCGTGCTGGGTGAGATCGGCGACGGCTGGGACATGCTGGCCCATGTGGCGGGTGTTCCCGGCACCGCGCCGGCGGGCGACGTGTTGCGGGTCAACTACCTCGGCGTGCGGCTCATGACCGAGGGCGTGCTGCCACTGCTGCGCCGGGGTGGGTCGGTGGTCGCGGTGGCATCGACGGCTGCGCTCGGCTGGGAGCAGCGGGTGGAGGTTCTGAGTGGACTGCTCGAGCTCACCGACGGCGACGCGGTGGAACGCTGGCAGGCCGGCCAGGATCCGGACTTCCCGGTGTACACGACGTCCAAGCAGGCGGCGATCCTGTTCGCCAAGCGAGTCGCCGGCCCGGCATGGAGCAAGTACGGCGTGCGTGTCAACACGGTGAGCCCCGGCCCGGTCGAAACCCCTATCCTGGCCGACTTCGAACAGACCATGGGCAAAGACGTTCTCGACATGGTCCGTTCGACGGTGGGCAGGCACGCCACCGTCGACGACGTGGTGCCGTTGATCTCGTTCCTGGCCTCGCCGGAGTCGCGGTGGATCAACGGCCAGGACATTCAGGTGGACGCCGGTTTCATCTCGGCGATGACCAGCGGCGCCCCGATCGCACTCTGATCCCATCACGCGGCTATTACCGTTACTGTAATATTTACAGTAATATGCCTCAGCGAGGTTGGTCCGTTCCGAGGGGTGAATTGTGGAGAGCAAGGTGCAGGCCTTCGCAGCAGGCGAATCTGCCGATGACACGGCCGGCCTGCTGCGCGACCCGTACCCGATCTTCGCGCGACACCGTGCACAGGCAGGGGTGTTTCGCGGCTCGGTGATGGATTGGTCGAAGACGCCCGCGTCAATGCTCCCCGAGCATCAGTTCGCAGCGGTGTCGTTCGACGCCGTCAACACGGTGTTCCGCGACAGCAAGGCGTTCAACTCCAAGATCTACGACAGCACCATCGGATTGTTCATCGGCCCCACCATCCTGGCCATGGAAGGCAAGACCCATCGCGAGCACCGCAATCTGGTGTCGGCGGCATTCAAGTCGCGGTCGCTGCAACGCTGGGAACCCGAGATCGTCCGGCCGATCTGCGAGGCCCTCGTCGACGAGTTCATCGAGGCCGGAAGCGCCGACCTGGTCCGTGATTACACCTTCGAGTTCCCCACCCGGGTGATCTCCAAGCTGCTCGGCCTGCCGGAGGAGGACTTGCCCTGGTTCCGCCAGCGTGCGGTCGAACTGATCAGTTACACCGTCAAATTCAAGCGCGCATTCGAGGCGTCTGCGGCGTTGAAGGACTACTTCCTGGCCCAGATCGAACAGCGCCGGTCCAAGCCCACTGATGACATCATCGGCGACTTGGTCACCGCCGAGATCGACGGCGAGAAACTCACCGACGAGGCCATCTATTCGTTCCTGCGGCTGTTGCTGCCCGCCGGGCTGGAGACCACCTACCGATCGTCGGGCAACCTGCTCTACCTGTTGCTGACCCATCCCGACCAGTTCGCCGCGGTGCAAAGCGATTACGAGCTCATCGGCCAGGCGATCGAGGAGGGTCTGCGCTACGAAACCCCACTGACAACGGTGCAGCGCTCGGCGAGCCAGGACACCGAACTCGAGGGGGTGCAGCTTCCCGAGGGTGCCGTCGTCGACGTCTGCATCGGATCGGCCAACCGCGACGAGAAGCGCTGGGATCGGCCCGAGGAGTTCGACATCTTCCGCAAGCGGCTGCCGCACATCACCTTTGCCGCCGGCGAGCACACCTGTATGGGCCTGCATCTGGCCAGGATGGAGACCCGGGTGGCGATGGAATGCCTGCTCAACAGGGTCACCGATCTCCGACTGGTCACCGACGGAGATCCACACATCTTCGGCCAGCCGTTCCGGTCGCCGACCGCGATACCGGTCACGTTCGACCCGATCATCTGAGAGGCGTTCCCATGGTCAGACCCGCGAGCAACGGCGGACGTCCGCGCCGCGAACGCGGGTCGATCAGCGTCGACGAAATCCTCGGCGGTGCTTTCGAACTCGCCCGCGAGGTATCGGTCGACAATCTGAGCATGCCGCAGCTCGCCAAGCATCTCGACGTCGGAGTCACCAGCATCTACTGGTACTTCCGCCGCAAGGACGACCTGCTCGACGCCATGACCGAACGGGCCCTGCGCGAGTATGACTTCAGCGTCCTGTCCATCGATGCCGATTCGTGGCGCCAATCGCTGCATGCGCATGCCCATCGGATGCGGGAAACGTTCCAGCACAATCCCATTCTGTGCGATCTGATCCTCATCCGCGGCAGCGGCAGCACGCCCGCGGCGCGCCACGCCCTGGAGAAGATCGAACAACCCGTCGCTGCACTGGTGCAGGCCGGCCTGAGCCCGCAGCAGGCATTCGAGACCTATACGGCCATATCCGTCCTGGTGCGGAGTTCGGCGGTGCTACATCGGCTGGCGACCAGGACGACGAAAATCGAACTGCCGCGGGAATACTGGGAGCAAGTCATCGACCCCGAGTCCATGCCCATGATCGCCTCGATCTCCGGGCACGGTTACCGGATCGGGATGCCCGACGACAGCAACTTCGACCACATCCTCAACAGCATCCTTGACCGGGCTGAGACCCTCTGCTGAAAAGTTACCTCTCGCGCTACTGCCGGGGCAGTCGCCAGCCGATTGTCTTGGTTTCGGTGTACTGCGCAAAACCTTCGATGCCGCATTGCCGGCCGACACCGCTGTTCTTGTACCCGCCGAACGGTGCGTCGGCTCCGTAGTACATACCGCCGTTGACGCCGATGGCGCCGGTGCGGATACGACGGGCGATGCCCATCGCCCGCTCCGATGACGCCGAGAGCACCGCACCAGCCAGACCGAAGGCGCTGTCGTTGGCCAGCCGCACTGCCTCGTCGTCGTCGTCGAACGGAATCATCACCAGCACCGGGCCGAACACCTCGTCCTGCGCGATGGCCGAGCGCGGATCCGCACCCACGATCACCGTGGGCGCCACGAAATGGCCCTGCGCCAAGTGCGCTGGCAGCTTCGCGGAAGCCTCACCGCCCACGACGATTTCGGCACCGTCGCTACGGGCACGGTCAATGGCGCCGAGCACACGCTGCTTCTGCGCCGCACTGATCACGGGGCCGACGAGGGTTGTCGGCAGCGCCGGATCGCCGACCGGCACCCCGCCGAACGCCATCGTCACATTGGCGACAGCCTCGTCGAAGAGCGAACGGTGCACGAGCATCCGGGTGTTGGCCGCGCAGGCCTGCCCGGCGTGCACGCACGCCCCGATCGCGCTGGGAATGATGTGTGCCGGTTTGGCGTCATCGAGCACGATCATCGCCGACTTGCCGCCGAGTTCGAGGAACATGCGCTTCATGGTGTCCGCACCCACCCGCATCAGATGCTTGCCCACCGACGTCGAACCGGTGAACGACACCATGTCCACGCGCGGATCGGTGCCGAGTTGACCGGCCACCTCGTTGGACGGTGTCGGCACCACGTTCACCACGCCTGGCGGGATGTCGGTGTGCTCGGCGATCAGCCTGCCGATCCGGGTGGCATTCCACGGCGTGTTCGGGTCCGGCTTGAGGACGACGGTATTGCCGGCCGCCAGTGCGGGTCCGAGCTTGTTGAGGATGACCTCGATCGGGAAGTTGGACGGTGTGATCGCTGCGACCACGCCGACGGGTTCCTTGACGACCGTGCGGGCGTTGCGCTCACCGAACAAGCCGCCGCCATCGAGGCGGCGTTCCCACTCGAACTCGTCGATGAGCAGGGCCGGGTAGCGCAGCGCGTCGACCAGCGGCCAGTCCAGTTGGGCGTTCTGCGTCGTCATCACCGGGCAACCCACCTCGGCGATCAATTCCTCACGCAGATCTTCTTTTTCAGCTTCCAAAGCGGCCTGCAGCGCAAGCAACGAACGCTGTCGCAGCCCGTGATTGGTGGACCAGTCGGATTCGTCGAACGCCCGGCGGGCTGCGCCGATCGCGGCGTCCATCTCCTCAGCGCCGGCAGCCGCTGTGGTACCGAGCACCAGACCGGTTGCGGGACTGACATTCTCAAACTCCGCGCCGGACGCAGCGGCGATCAGTTCGCCGTCGACAAGCATCCTGCTCTCGGCGCGCGAACCCGCGCGAACACCGATTTCCACACTGGTGGCCACGTCCACGACTTCACTCACGGCTGCAACTGTAACACTTACAGTATTAGAGACCGGCGCGTTCGACCTGAACGGGCACCCCCGTCAGCCAAGACATCCCGGCCAAGGCCTCGATATCAGCGGGGTCACTGGACATCAGTTGGTTGACGTTGGCCCCGCCCGCCCGGTTGGCGATCCGCCAGCCGCCGCTACCGTTGTGACCCCAGCCGTGCGGGATGGCGACGGTACCCGGCACGATGTCGGCGGTCAGCGCGACCGCGAGGTTGATCTGACCGTACGGCGATCGCACCCGCACCGCGTCGCCGTCAGACAATCGACGAGCCGCCGCATCGTCGATGTGCATGACCGCGCGGTGAATTCGGTTGCCTCGCATCAGCAGCGGCGAGTTGTGCATCCAGGAGTTCTCCGAGCGCGGCTCCCGCATGCCGATCATCCGCAGCGGGTAACCGGCGGGCTGGGTGCGCTGCGCCAGCGCGGTGATCTCAGCGGCGATATCCGCGTGCGTCAACCGAACCCGGCCTTTCGGGTACACCACCACCTCCGGGAGCACCCCGGTACGGATATCGGGCGCCACCACCACGCCGTGCGGATGATCTTCGGCCAGTCGGCGGAAGTTCAGCCCGCCGCGCCGCAGGCCGAACCTGTCTCCACCGTCGGCCATCCGGATCATCATGTCGATGATCGGTCGCGGGCTGAACCCGCGCCCCCTCTGGCCCGCCACTTTCTTGGCGAGGCGCAGTGCGGCGAAAACCGGTGTGCGCACAGACATCCTGCTGATCAGATCGGTCATGATGTCCCACTCGGTGCGCACCTGACCGACCGGCGGGACAACAGCGTCGGTGGCCTGCCGGAACGGAGTGGCCTGAAACATCTGGAAGGTGACCGCGAAATCGTCGCGCTCGTACATCGTGGTGACGGGCAGCACGTAATCGCAATGGGCGGTGGTCTCGTTGACGTAGAGGTCCAGCCCGACAGACAGGTCGGCTCCGTCGAGCGCCTCCGCAAGCTCATTGCCGTTCGGAACCGACAACACCGGATTACCCGCGCCGATGAACATCGCTCTGACCTGGCGCTGCCCGTGCGTCGTGATCTCCTTGGCCATAAACGCCGCAGGCTCGGCACCGATCACCGACCGGAACCCGCCGATCCGCGTCCGCTTGGTGCGGTAGCTACGGCGCAACGAAGCGCCCATGGCCATCGACCCCCACTTCTGGCCGGGGATCCCGAGTGTGCTGAACACACTGCCGCCAGGAACGTCGAGATTTCCCGCGACAAGGTTGACCGCGTCGATCAGGTACGTCGTCAACGTGCCGTTGCGGCCGACGCACGTGCCGAGCCGGCCGTAGACGGCCGCGCGTGGGGTCGCTGCGAGCTCGTGGGCGAGCGCGCGAACCGCATCCGGGGCAATCCCGGTGTGCTGCTCGGTGATTTCGGGGGTGAACGGTGCGCACTGTTGCCGCAACCAGTCCAGACCGTCGGCCTGGGATCTGGCCTGCGCGGCAACGAGCCCCTCATCAAAGAGCACTTGCAGCAAGGACATCAGCAGGTACGCGTCGGTGTCAGGGGTGATGCCGAGCCATTCGAACTGCGCGGCCGTCTCGCTGCGGCGCGGATCGACCACGACAACCCGCCCTCCCCGCTTGACGATGTCGTGCATCCGCTCCTTGATGCGTGGCGCGGTCAGGAAGCTGCCGTGGGAGACCACCGGATTCGCGCCGAGCATGACCAGCAGGTCGGTACGCAGCAAGTCGGGTATCGGCACCGGGAACGGCGCCCCGTAGAGGAACTGGTTGGCGAGCAGCCTGCTACTGGTGTCCTGGGTCGAGGAACTGAAGAAATGACTGTGGCGCCCGATGCCCTTGGTGAACGCCATCGCCGCGAACAGGTGCGAGTAGCTGAAGGCAGCCGGATTGCCCATGTACCAGGCGACGGCGCCGGATCCGTGCCTGCGGTGAATCTCGCTGAGCCGGGCGGCGATGTCGTCGAGCGCTTCGTCCCAGCTGACCGGTTCGAAGCCTGGCGATGAGCCGCTTGCGCGAAGAGAATCCGTTCCCGGGGTGCGTTTCAGCGGGGTGGTGACGCGGTCCGGGTCGTTGACCACCTCGGCAAAAGCAATGCCCTTCTGGCACGCGAAACCCGCCGACAGCGGATGGTCCTTGTCCGGGCGCAACGCGGTCAGCCGACCGTCCTCGACCGTGGCGATCATGCCGCACAACGGTTCGCAGATACGGCAGAACGTCGGCTTGTACTCGATCACCGGGGCTAGGTTACTGTAAGAGTTACAGTTGCTATGCCCTTTTGGTCTGAACACGGAGGTTCGAACGTATGCAGAAGGCTCTGGCGCCGGAGATCTCCACCTGGCCCGACGCTGATCCGCAGCTGATCGGCAGCCGTTGTGCCGACTGCTCGGCCACCACCTTCCCCGCGCAGGCCCGATGCCCCCGGTGCAGTAGTGCCAGCACGTCCGAGGTTCTACTCCCCCGCCGCGGCACCCTCGTCGCCTGGACCACCCAGGGCTTCCCACCCGGCGCCCCCTACAGAGGCCCCCACGGGACAGACTTCGTGCCGTTCGGCGTCGGGCTGGTACAGCTTGCGACGAAGATGGCCCGGCGATCCGGGTGGAAGGCCGGCTCACCGAGAACGACCCGGCCAAACTGCAATTCGGCATGAACCTCGAACTCACCATGATCCCGTTCACCACCGATTCCGACGGCGACGAAATTGTCACGTTCGCCTTCGCGCCGAAAGGTTCTGACAAATGACCAACGAGGTTGCGATCATCGGCGTCGGCCTGCATCCGTTCGGCCGATTCGAAGGCAAGTCCGCGATGCAGATGGGTGTCGACGCGATCTTCGCCGCTGTCGCCGACGCCGGTGTGGAGTGGAAGGACATCGGCGCCGCGACCGGCGGCAGCTGGACGGTGGCCAATCCGGACGCCATCGTCGGCATGGTCGGATTGTCAGGCATCCCGTTCACCAACGTGTTCAATGCCTGCGCCACCGCGGCGAGCGCGACCAAAGTGTGTGCGGACGGTATCCGTCTCGGCGACTACGACATCGGCATCGCCGTCGGGCTCGACAAGCATCCGCGGGGTGCATTCACCGAAGATCCCGCTCTGGTCGGAATGCCTGCGTGGTACGCCGAGAATGGCCAGTACCTGACCACGCAGTTCTTCGGCATGAAGGCCAACCGCTACCTGCACGACCACAACATCTCCCAGCGCACGCTGGCCAAGGTGGCCGCCAAGAACTTCCGCAACGGTGCGCTGAACCCGAATGCCTTCCGGCGCAAGCCGATCGGTGAGGATGACATCCTCAACTCCACGATGCTCAATTACCCGCTCACCCAGTACATGTTCTGTGCACCGGACGAAGGCGCGGCCGCGGTGGTGATGTGCCGCGCCGACATCGCGCACCGCTACACCGACAAGCCGGTGTACCTGAAGGCGGTAGAGGTGCGGACCAGGCGGTACGGCGCCTACGAGGTCAACACGACCTGCGCACCGGTCGAAGAGGATGTGGCGCCAACCGTGTACGCCGCGCGTGCGGCGTTCGAGAAGGCCGGTGTGGCACCTGAAGACGTCGACGTCGTACAGCTACAGGACACCGACGCGGGTGCGGAGATCATCCACATGGCCGAGTGCGGGTTCTGCGCGGACGGCGACCAGGAGAAGCTGCTGGCCGACGGCGCCACCGAGATCGGCGGATCCCTGCCGGTCAACACCGACGGCGGCCTGATCGCCAACGGCGAACCGATCGGCGCATCCGGGTTGCGGCAGATCCACGAACTGGTCCGCCAACTGCGTGGCGAAGCCGGCGACCGGCAGGTGCCAGGTGAGCCCAAGGTCGGCTTCGCTCAGCTCTACGGTGCACCGGGAACCGCGGGCGCCACCGTCCTGACGCGCTGATCTCCATGGCGCGCGGGAGAAAGGGAACGCACCAACATGACTGAACAGTTCCGGGACGCACCGATTTTCGATGCCGACCAACACATGTACGAGACCGGCGATGCGTTGACGAAGTTCCTTCCCGAGCAGTACAAGCGCGCCGTGCAGTACGCGCAGTTCGGCAAGCAGACCCGGATCGTGATCAACAACCGCGTCACCGACTTCATCCCGAACCCGACGTTCGAGCGGGTCGCCGCCCCCGGCGCGCACGAGAAGTTCTTCGCCGGCGAGAACACGGAAGGTCTCACGCTTCGCGAGATGCAGGGTAAGGCCATCGCGGCGCCCGCAGCCACCCGCAACCCCGACGACCGCGTCAAAGAGCTTGACCGCCAAGGAGTTCACGAGGCACTGAACTATCCGACCCTGGGCAGCCTGGTCGAACATTCCAGCGCCGACGACCCACAGCTGACCCTGGCGATCATCCACGCCCTCAATGAGTGGATCCTCGAACACTGGACCTACAACTACGACAACCGGGTGTTCTCCACGCCGATCATCAACCTCTCCGAAGTCGATGCCGCGCAGCGCGAACTGGAGTACCTCCTGGCCCACGGCGCCAAGGCCGCGCTCATCAAGCCCGGACCGGTCAACGGCCTGCACGGTTGGCGCTCCCCCGCACTGCCGGAGTTCGACCCGTTCTGGCGCGACGTCGAGGCCGCCGGCCTGCCGATCGTGTTGCACGCCAGCTACCCGCCGCTCGATGATTACGTCAACAAGTGGGAGCCGCCGTACACCCAGAACTTCATGGCGCAGAGCGCTTTCCGCTGGATGGTGCTCGGGCATCGAGAAATCGCCGACATGCTCACCGCCCTGATCTGCCACGGCACCCTGACCCGGTTCCCCAAGCTACGAATCGCCAGCGTCGAGAACGGCAGCAGCTGGATCTTCCCGCTGTTCCACGATTTCGCCGACCTGTACAAGAAAATGCCGCAGAACTTCCCGGAGCACCCGCACGACGTGTTCCGGCGCAACATCTGGGTCAGTCCGTTCTGGGAGGGCTGCGTCTCGGATGTCGTCGATACCGTCGGCTGGGACAAGGTGCTGTTCGGTTCGGACTATCCGCACCCGGAGGGTCTGGCCGAGCCGAAGGGGTTCTGGAAATACGCCGAAGGCATGGATGTGCGGCGCACCTACGACTTCATGGGCGACAACGCACGACGCTTCATGGGCCTGCCGCTCGCCAACCCGGATCCGGAAGCCGTCAAACCGCCGGCACTGGCAACTTTCTAACGCCGAGTCTGTTCGGCTGCCAGCGGCGGAAGCGGCTGCGCGTCGGCGGGGTTGAGCGCGTCGAGCATGAGGCTCAGATAGCGTCGCCGCAGTTCGGGCGGCTGTTCGAGCGCCACCGACGCAGCCGTCACCATCGCGACGAAGGTGGGCACGTCGTCGACGGTCAGGTCGGCGCGCAAGTCGCCGGCGGCCTGGCCATGGGTGACCAGCGCATCCAGCAACTCACGCTTGCGGCCGAACAGCCGGGAGGTCAGTGCGGTGAGGTGATCCAGTGACGGCAGCAGCGGCCGCTGCGCGTACATGAGTTCGGCCATCCGTTCGATGACGTCGATGAACGCCTCGCGGGGCGCATCGCTGTCGACGAGAGCCAGGATCACCGGCTCGATGTCGGTGGCGAAGACGTCCTCGTACACCGCGGCCGCCAGCGCTTGCCGATTGGGGAAATGACGGTACAGCGTCGCATTGCCCACGCCCGCGCGCTTGGCCACCTGCGTAAGCGTCGCCGCGGCACCTTCGGTGGCGAAGATCTCGCGGGCCGCAGCGATGATTCGGCTCTCGTTGGCATAGGCGTCGGAACGGCGCCGATCAGTGGGTGCAGGCATATCCAATCCGGGGACACGTGGCGCAGGTCATGCCCGTACGCCGGGGGTGGGGTTCGCAACAAACGATAGCTTACTCCCATATTGGGAGCCTACTCTCATTTATATGTCGACTTTCCTGTACCGGCTGGGCCGCCTGGCGTTCGGCCGCCCCTGGCTTGTCATCGGCAGCTGGCTTGCGCTGATCGCCGTCGTGGCGGGGATGCTCGCGGTGAACCCGCCGAAGATCTCGAATGAGATGCGTATCAACGGCACACCCGCTCAACAGGTGATCGACGACCTGGCACAGCGCATGCCCGAATCGTCCGGCGGCCAGGGCTTGATCGCGTTCGCCGCCCCGGACGGTCAGCGCATGGACCAGGGCGACAACCGGAACGCACTGCTGCGCGGAGTCGAGGCGGTCTCGCAGACCGACCATGTCCTGGATCCCCGCGCGCTGGCGCAGGCCGAGATGGCGAAGGGCCCGGCAAGTCCGACCCTGGCAGCCTCGGCTGCCATCGCCAAAGCCCAGGTGCCAACGCCCGCCGCCGAGGGACCCCAACCGCTGACGATGGATGGCCAACCGGTGCCCGGCGTCCTGGTCTCCGCGGACGGCGCGGCCGCGCTGTATCAGTTCCAGTTCGACAAGCAGACTGCTGAACTGCCCGCAGGCACCATTGAGAACACGGTCGACGCCGCACGGAACGCGGTTTCTCAAACCGACATCGACGTGCTGCCCTCGGCAAGCATGGTCGAGATGCCTGAGATCGTCGGAGCCGGCGAGGTCATCGGCCTGGCGATTGCCGCGCTCGTTCTGATCGTGACGCTCGGTTCACTCGTCGCCGCAGGGCTGCCACTGGCAACCGCGCTGAGTTCGGTCGCGGTCGGTGTGGGCGGGACCTTCCTGTTCTCGCAACTGGTCAACATGCAGTCGATGACAGCGGTCCTGGCGTTGATGCTGGGCCTTGCGGTCGGCATCGACTACGCGATGTTCATCGTGAACCGCCAACGTCGCCTGATCCTCGACCAGGGACTCAGCGCCGGCGAAGCCGCCGGTCGCGCGCTGGGAACCGCCGGCAGCGCAGTGGTTTTCGCGGGGACGACCGTCGTGATCGCGCTTGTCGCGCTGACCGTGGTGGGGATCTCGCTTTTGACCCCCATGGCTCTCGCTGCCGCAGGCACGGTCGTCATAGCGGTCATCGCGTCACTCACCCTGCTACCCGCGCTCCTCGGACTCGTCGGTGAGCGGATCTGTTCGGAGAAGGCCCGAAACGCCCAGTCCGCAGAAGGCAATTCGAACCACCGCTTCGCAACTGCATGGGTCGGCGCGGTGTTGCGTCACCGTGTGCCCGTCGCCATCGGCGGTGTGGTGATCGCCGCGCTGCTTGCGTTGCCGGCCATGAACATGTCGCTCGGACTGCCCGCGGGCGCCAGCTACAACGAGGGCACCCCGCAGCGCGAAAGCTACGACCTGGTCGCCACGCACTACGGCGACGGCTACAACGGCCCGCTGGTCGTCGTTGCCGAGCCGACAGCGGGCAACACGAAACTGTCCACCGCCGACCTCGTCAGCACCAACAACGATCTGCAACGCCTGCCGGGCGTCGAATCGGTGAGCCTGCAAAAGGTCAGCGACAACGAGGAATTCGCGATGTTCTCGGTTGTGCCGGCCGACGGTCCGACCGACGATGCGACCGCACAACTGGTTCGAGACATCCGGGCACACGCCGGTCCGCTGGCCGAGTTGCACAATGTCGACCTCGGCGTCACCGGCATCACCGCGATGGGCGTCGACACCACCGACCGGCTCGCCGAGGCAGTGCCGCTCTACATCGGTGTCGTGGTTGGACTCTCGTTACTCGTCCTGTTGGTCGTGTTCCGGTCGATCGCCGTGCCGGTGAAGGCAACCCTCGGGTTCCTGCTGAGTGTGCTGGCCACGTTCGGTGCCACCACGGCGCTGTTCCAGTGGGGCTGGTTCCAGCAGTTGTTCGGAATGAGCGCGACGGGGCCGATCCTGAGTATGTTGCCGATCATGGTGGTCGGTGTCCTGTACGGCCTGGCAATGGATTACGAGGTGTTCCTGGTCTCGTCGATGAAGGAAGCGCACGTGCACGGGCACCGCGGCGACGACGCAGTGACCCACGGCTTCGCCCAGGCCAGCCGTGTCGTCGTCGCCGCAGCTGTCATCATGATGTCGGTGTTCGCCGGGTTCGTGTTCAACGCCGACCCGATGATCAAGCAGATCGGCTTCGCGCTCGCGTTCGGTGTGCTGATCGACGCCTTCGTGGTACGGATGACCGTGGTGCCCGCCGTGATGTCGATGCTCGGCGACCGAGCCTGGTGGCTGCCCAAGCGCCTGGAGCGCGTTCTGCCCAACCTCGACATCGAAGGCGACCAACTCAACCGTCGACTGGCGGCTGCAGACCGCGAACCGATCGGGGTGCGGTGAACAACCAGCCGTACTCCTGACCCCCGGCTACGACTTCGGTGGCGAATAGTTCGGCTTTCCGAGGCCGAGCGCATACTGCCCGATCATGTTCCGGAACACTTCGAGGGTGCCGCCGTAGATACCGACCAGCGGCGCAAAGCGATATACGTATTCGCTGCGGTCATCGGCTCCCCCTTCGGCCCCGATCGGCAGTGCCGCCACCGATCCCGCGATGTCCATCAGGTCCGGGGCGATGTCACGCATGGTCTGTGCGATGGCGACGCGACCGAAGATGCTCGGGCTGGACAGCGCGACTTCCATGCGGGCGTGGCTGCGGCCCAACCGGTATGCCACCGACGCGTCGTCGATTCCGCGACGGCCGCTCGGGTCCGGCTGTGCCACGAGTGCGGCGACGTTGTCAGCCGCCTCGGCCATGAACATGGCCTGGTGCATCATGATCGACACGTCGGCCAGGCCGTCGTCCGCAGCGGCAACCGCGCCGTGCTCCGCGTCCAGGGGCTCGCGCACAACGGCCCAGCCACCGTTGACATCCCCCAGGCGGTACTTGTCGTCAACCCGAACATCGCTGTAGTAGACGATGTTGGTGCGGTCCCCGTCGACGGTCCGGATGCCCTGGATCTCGATGCCGGGTGAATCCAGCGGAACCAGAAACATGGTGAGGCTCTTGTGTTTCGGCGCGTCCGGATCGGTGTTGGTGATCAGGAAGACGTATTGGCAGTTGTGTGCGCCGGTGGTGAACATCTTGGAACCGTTTACTACCCACTGATCGCCGTCGCGGACCGCGCGGGTCTTGCAGGTGGCGACGTCGGACCCGCCCTCGGGTTCGGTGTAGCCCAGGCACAGCCGGGCCCTGCCGTCGAATACCCGGGGCATAACCTCGTCCTGCAGCTCCGGTGACCCGAACTTCGCCACCGACCGGGCCACCATCGAAGTGGTTCCCCAAGTCACCCAAGGAACTTCGGCCCGACGCTTCTCGAGCTCCCAGATCCGGCGGCGCACCCGGCTGAATCCGCCGTCGGCCTCAGCCTTCCATTCCTTCTCCAGATAACCGGCCGCACCGAGGGCGAGGTGCACGCCTTCATCGAAGTTGTCGCCAGTTTCGCGGTCGCGCCGGATGACGTCCTCGGTGACGTGGGAGGCCAGGAAGGCGCGCACTTCCTGCTGGAAGGCCGCGTCGTCGTCGCCCAGTTCAACCCGTGAGAAATCCATGTCTAAACCTTGCTTTCCCGCGCGGCGACGATCTCGGCGATGTGGATGGCGGTGGCACCGGGATCCCCGCCGGCCAACGGCCACCCACGAGCCCGCACAAGGTACGCAGTCGCGGCGGCTTCCGCCGATACGCCGAGCCCGCCCTGAATGTGCACTGCCATGGTGGCGGTTTTGGCGGCCTCATCGGCCATGAACACGAATGCCGAGGGGGCAAGTTCGGGACGCGCGTCGGGTTCGTTGTCGAGGAACCACGCGGCGCGACGGCTCAATCCACGCCCGCCCTGGACGGTGATCGCCATGTTCGCCAGCGGATGCGAGATCGCTTGCAACGTCGAGATCGGAACCCCAAGCGTATAACGGGATTTCGCAAACTCGGCGGCGATCATCATGGTCTCCTCGACCAGACCGACCAGGGCCGACGCGGTGAGCAGGCGCCATTCGTCGAGTGCCCGCTGGTAGGCCGCCAGCGCGTCGGGACCGCTGCCGAGGACCACGCGACTGTCGGCTGTCGCCGGATCCACCCAGGCCATCGGCAGCTTGCCGATGTTGTCCACCTTGGCCGGGCGGGTGGAGAAGCTGAGCTTCACGACGTCGGCACCGTCGCGGACGATGATGTGGTCGGCGATAGACGCGGCCGGGATCAGGCGGGTGCCGGTGGACGCGACCTGTTGGGGATCGATGGCCAAGAGTTGGGTTCCGTTGAGGACGTCTTCGGAATCGAGCGTTCCCAGCGTTGCCAGCAGCCGCGCCGCGACCACGTGGTCGATCCACGGAACCGGGGCGAGCGACCGCCCGATCTCCTCGGCCACCAAGGTCAGATCGACCAGTGTCGCCCCGTCCCCGCCAACGGATTCCGGCAGGGCCATCGTGGTGGCGCCCATGGCGCACAACCGTTCCCAGAGGCTCTTGTCGAATCCGGTGGGCTCGGCGGCCCGGACCACCTCGATCGAGCAGTGCGACTTGAAGAACTGCTTGTACGCGGTCTGCAGATCGACGTGGTCCTCGGTCAGGCTGTAGTCCAGCCTGCGCAGTTCAAAGCGATCCATGCGTCAGCTCTCCTTGGGTTCGCCGAAGAAGAATTCGGCGGCGTTGTTGTACAGATAGTTGTCCAGCACGTCAGGCGGCAGATCCAGCGCGAGAGCCTCCGGCACCACCCGCTGCATCCGCAGCACCGGGAAATCCGAGGCGAAGATGATCTTGTTCGGACCGCGGGTCCGCATGTAATGGAGCAGGCTGTCCGGCAACCGCTTCGGTGACCACGCCGACGTCATCAGCCGTAGGTTCTGGTATTTGAGCAACATCCGAATGGCAATGTCCCACCACGGATCCGCACCGTGAATCATGCACAGTTTCAGTTCGGGGAATCGCACACAGACCCGGTCCAAGTGGATCGGGTTCTGCACCTCACCGGGAATAGGTGGGCCCGGCAGTCCGGTGTTGACGCACAACGGCAGCTCGAGTTCCGCGCATTTGGTGTAGAGCGGGTAGTACACCGCGTCGCTCGGTGGGTATTGTCCGTCACCCCAGAAGCTGGGTCCGACAACGGCATACGCCACCGGCAGATCCTTGGCGACGGCGGCGAGTTCGCGCAACGCCGGGATCGGGCGCAGCAGATTCACGCCGCCCATCGCCAGCGCGAAGCGATCCGGGTGCGCCTCGACGAACTTGCGGGCCGTCACCGACGGTTTGACCAGCGAGTCCATCAGGATGGCCTTCTGCACCCCGTGGGTGTCCATCTCGCCGAGCAGTTCCGAAAGGTCGATCGGGTCGTAGAGTGTCTTGGGACCCTTGAAGTAATCGTCGCGTACCTTCTTCATGAAGGTCGGCTGATTCTCGGTCTCGCCGAAATGCACGTTGGCCAGACAGTCGATAACCTTGTGCGTCAAGACATCTCCACTCTTACGGTCGCCTGGGCCTGTGCCCATCGGTAGTCGGCCTTTCCGTTGCCCAGCCGGCGAACCTGGTCGACGAACAGCACGTCCTTGGGCGTCTTGAACCGCGCCAAATATGCGGAACAGTGTTCGCGCAACGCATCGGCGCCAACCTCGGCACGGACCGCGACGATCGCGACAAGTTCCTGGCCCCACCGCGCGCTGGGCCGGCCGACCACGAGCGCATCCACAACCTGGGAATGCGCCCGTAGGACTTCTTCGACCTCCTCGACGAAAACCTTTTCGCCGCCGGTGTTCACCACGAGCGAGTCGCGGCCGTACAACCGCAGGGAGCCGTCGGCCTCCAACGCCGCCCGGTCACCGGAGATGACCACCCGCTGTCCGGCTACTTCGGGGAAGGTCTTGGCGGTGGCCTCGGCGTCGTTGAAGTAGCCGAGCGGGATGCGGCCGTTGCGCGCCGCCCAGCCCACCTCGGGGTCGCCCGGTTCGAGGAAGCGCGAGTAGTCCTCTGCGAGCACCAGACCGCCTGCCCGCAGCTGGAATGTCTCGGCCTGGGCACCGCCGCGCTGGGTGTGCCCGAAGCCCATGTTTCCGGTCTCGGAGGATCCGAACCCGTTGATGAGCGTGATCTGTGGAATGTATTCCAGCAGTGCGCGTTGGTGTTTCGGATTGGTCGCCGCACCTCCGGTACCGATGGCGAACATCGATGACAGGTCGTAATTCCGGCGGCCGAGCTCCTCGACGATCGGCGCCGCGTACGCGTCGCCGACCATGGTCATCAGCCCGACCTTCTCGCGCTCGGCGGTTTCCAGCACCGCGCGCGGGTCAAACTTCGGTTTGGTGTCGTGCAGCACGATCGTCTGCCCGGACAGCAACCCCGAGAACGCAGTCCACATTCCGGCGGCATGCATCAGCGGCGACACCGCGAACCACGGCGGACCGGCGTTGGCGACCTTGTCGTGAATCTCGGACACCTCGATGTGGTCAGCCCCGTTCATCGACGACACGTAGATGTCGCCCTGGCGCCACATCACACCCTTGGGCCGTCCGGTGGTGCCCCCGGTACAGATCATCAACAGGTCATCCGGCGAAGCGGCCGGTATCACGCAGTCCGAATCACCTTGCGCCAGTGCATCGTCCAGAGCGACCGCGCCGGGCAGGTCGGGACCCGCACCGTCGTCGACCGATATCAGCAGTTCGGCATCCAACACATCGGCGAACTTCGCTCCCAGCGACCGGTGATAGATCACCGCGCGTGGCCGCAGATAGGCGAGCAGTTCGGCGACCTCACGGGGCGAGTAGTAGTAGTTGACATTCACCGGCACTGTGCGCGCTTTCAGGCACCCGATGACCATGTCGGGGTACTGATCGTTGTGCATGATGAGCGCGACCCGGTCCTGCCCGCATTCCCAGCGATTCAGGTCGCTGCGCTCGCGGTGCGCACCCAAGCCATGGCCGGCCAGGAAGGTGGCCAGCCGCCGTGCCTTCTCGGCCCCCTGGGCGAATGTCGTACGGCGGGTGCCGCATACCGTCATCTCGCGGTCGGGAACGGTGTCGGCGATGGCATCAACGACGGCACCGATGGTCCATTCGGCCATATCGGCGACTAGACCGAAGCCGTCAGATGCGCCGCGCCCGGGGCGGTCCGCTCCGGGTCACCGAGCAGCGTAAGTGCGTTGTCGCGCATCACCTTTCGGGTGTCCTCGGCACTGAACTCGGGGAACTGCGGGATGTCGGCGGTGAATGTCGTCGGGTCCGCGAGGCCCTCGCCGTGCGGCCAGTCCGACCCGAACAGGATCTTGTCGACGCCGATGGCGTCGGCGAGCAACTTCACGTCGTCCTCGTAGTACGGTGCGATCCAGACGTTGTTGCGCAACTGCTCCACCGGATCCTCTTTGTAGTGGTAGGGCGCATTGTTGGCGGACTTCTTCAAGCGTTTGATCAGACGGTAGACGAAGTAGGCGCCGTTCTCGATGCTGACAACCTTGAGCTTGGGATGCCGGGTGAACACCTGGTGGACGATCATCGAGGCCATGGTGTCGTGGATGGCCCGATCGTCGAGCAACACCTGATCGAGCGGATCCTTCTTACCGAAGCCCTCGAAGGTGGCCTTGCCACCCCATTGCGCCGCAATCGCCAGGTAGCCGCTGTCGGACAGATGAAAGCCCACCGGGACGCCGGCCTCGGCCAGCCGGGCCCACACCGGGTCGTGCGACGGGTCGCCCAGCGAGCGCGGCTTGACCACACCGGGAACCGGCGCGGGCCGCACCAACACCAACTTGGCTCCCCTGTCGAGCACGAATTCCACTTCCTCGACAGCCTTTTCGGGATCAGCCAGGGAGATGATCGGAGCTGACACGATCCGGCCGTCGGGCCGATCGAAGCCCCAGTCCTCGTCGAGCCACAGATTGAACGCGTGCACCGAGGCCATGGTGGCGTCGATATCGTGTTTCAGCCCCTCCTCAACCCCGCAGGCGAACGTCGGCAGCATGAACACCGTTTCCAAGCGCTGTCGGTCGAGGACCTTCACCCGGGCGTCACGGTTCTGGTACTCCGGGTGATCGGCCAGCCGGTCGACCTTCATAAGCGACGCGGGATCTACGCCTTCCGGGATCTCGCCGCGGAACAACAGGTCCAGACAACCGGGTTCGATAATCGGGTCGAAGGTGGGGTTCGGGATGAAGTGATTGACCTTCTCCCCCATCATCGCAAGCGTGCGCTTGCCATCGGCGACCATCTGGACGCCGCGGCGCTTGAATTCTTTCGGTAGGTGCCGGGTGAAGGCGTCCACCGGCTCGTAGTAGTGGTTGTCGACATCGACGGCCAGGTAGGGCAGACGCACTGGTGTGTCGGTCATTTCTGTACCTTTCCAAGATGTTGCGCGCTTTCCAGAGGCGGGAAGTTCGGGGACCGCTTCTCGAAGAATGCGGTGATGCCCTCGATGAGGTCGGGCCGCACCATGGATTCGTGCATCAGGGCCTCGGCGCGGGCACTGACGTCGCGCACATCGTCGTGGGCGTCGCCATACAGTTGACGCTTGATCACCGCCATCGAAGCGGGTGAGCAGTTGCGGGCCAGATCCACGGCGTACTCCAGTGCCCGTGCCAGCAGATCCTCTGGCGCCACAACCTCTTTCACCAGCCCGAGCTGTGCCGCTTCCTCCGCCAAGAATGTCCGGCCACTCAACAGCAGATCGGCCGAGGCACCCCAACCGGCCAGCCGCGGCAGGATCCAGGAGATGCCGTACTCGGCGATCAGGCCTCGGCGCGGAAAAGCCGTGGCGAACTTCGCGCCGGCCGCGGCGAACCGGACATCGCACATCAACGCATGCGTGAGCCCGATACCGACGCAAGCCCCGTTGATGGCTGCGATGACGGGCTTGCTCAGCGTGGTGAGGAAGTGCGGGTGGCGTTCGCCGACGAGCTTGCTGACATCGGTGTCTGGGCTGATCGATCCGCCGAGCGACGCCATATCACCCATATAAGCGCCGGCGCAGAAGCCTCGCCCGGAACCGGTCAGAACGATCACCCGTACCGCCGGATCCGCCTCCGCGCGATCGAAGCTCGCATAAACGCCGGCGGAGATGTCCGCGCCCCAGGAGTTCAGCCGGTCCGGCCGGTTGAGCGTGATGATCGCGACGCCGACGTCGTTGACGTCGTAAAGCACCGGCTCGGTGGCAACACTGTCATCGGCGAGCGTCATACCCGGGCCACCTCTCGTTCAGGCACACATACTGTATACCTATCGGTAGAGCATTCCGCAAGCCTCGACGCGATCCTTCAACGGGCCCGCGACCTGGGCAAAGCAGCGTTATTACGGGATCAGCCCGAGCGTGTCGTAGGCGGCGGTTATCTGGGCCTTCGCGGCCTCGGACAGCATCGCCTGCGGCGGGCGCGAATGCGGATAATCACCGACGGGAAGACCCAGCACCGATGCGGCGTACTTGAAGGCCCCGGCCCAATGCGTGAAGTAGTCGGGGCGACCCGGATAACTGGTGAACACCGAACCCATGTCGAGGTCGAACCGGTCCAGGCCCGAGTCACGCGCGAAGTCCATGGCCTCGATCAACTTGTCGGCGTACACCAGATCCCAGTACTGGGTGAAGATCGGTCGCGCGGGCGTCTCATAGAGATAGCCGGCTGTGCCCAATTGCGCCGGGCAGACGATCCCGTCGCGCAGCCAGCCCGCCCGGTACACAGTCTTGTCGCATTCCCAGACAACCAGTTCCGGCGCCAGTTCATGCAGCATCCGGCTGGCGGTGGGCCGGAACGCACCCTCCTTGGTGGCACACACGGCGGGAATCTCGGCGTAGATGCACGCCCCCCTCGGCCGGCGTCAGCACGTACCCCGATGACGGCGAATTGAACATGCCCAGCGCAATATTCGTGCGTCGGGCGATGTAGGAAAAGAACCGCAGCACCCCTTCGCCGCCGTGGGTCTCCATCATCGGGGTCTGGATGTAGACGATGTCGGCGCCGGCCTCCTGGGCGTGCTGGGTCAATTCCAGACAATCCTTGGCCGACGTCGCCGCCGTACATGCCTGTATCACGACGTGGGGGTTCGCCTTGCGCCCCTCTTCGATCGCCACTTCGAGCAACCGTTTGCGTTCATCGATGGTCAGAGCCCAGAACTCTGCCAGACCGCTGGTACACCACAACAGCGGATGGCCAAGGTCGGCAACGCAGTAGCGCACCAGCGCGCGGTAGGCGTCCCAGTCGATGTCATCGCCGTCGGTCCCGCGGAACGGGGTGTAGAGCGAGTCCCCGATGCCGCGCAGGGCGTCGCGCGCCCAATCCCGTGCTTCATCGGCTGTCGCCATCGCGCACCCCTTTAGATGTAGTCGGAACCGCCGTCTACGTTGACGTTCGCGCCCGTCATGTACGAGTTGCGTTTGGAGGCCAGAAAAGCCGCCACGGGCCCGATCTCGGTGGGCAGTCCGGCACGGGGCAGATGCGCCGGATGTCCGAAGTGCTCGTCGATCGCGGCCATCAGTTTGTAGGGATCGCCGCCGTCCACGCCGACTGAATCAGCCCACGCCAACAGTGCTTCCGACGAGATGCTGCCCGGCGAGACCACGTTGACCATGATCTCGTCGGGCGCCAGCAGCAGCGAGAGGTTCTTCGACACGCTGTTCACCGCCGCTTTGGCTGCGGTGTAGGCCGGCAGGCGGGTGCTCTGTCGTTGGGTGGAATGCGCCGAGAAGTTGACGATCCGTGCCCATTGCGCGTTGCGCAGCAACGGTAGTGCGGCTCGTACACAACGCACCATGCCCATCAGCCCGGCGTCGAACGTCTCGTGCCACTGCTCGTCGGTCAGTTGTTCGAAATTGCCTGCGGCGCTGGGCCCAATGGTGTTGATGAGGGCGTTGAGCTCGCCTCCCCACCGCTCACCGATCTCGGCGAACGCCCGCTCGACTTGAGCGGCGTCGCCGGCGTCGGCCACGATCGCCACCGCATCCGGGCTGCCTCTGCGGGTCAGATCCGCTGCAGCAGCGTCGAGTACATCCTTGGACCGCCCGACGACCGCCACCTTCGCGCCGTCGTCGGCCAGACATTGCGCCGTCGCGAAGCCCATCCCGCGGCCACCACCGACGACGACGGTGGCCGCGTCCTGGAATCCGAGATCCATCGTGGCGCGGTCAGGAACCGGTCCAGTTGGGGGCGCGCTTCTCGGCGAACGCCGTCGCGCCCTCGATCGCATCCTTGGACGAGAAGACCGGCATGATCAGTTCGCTCTGCTTCTTCCACATCTCGGCTTCGGTCCACTCAGCCGACTTGACGATGATCTCTTTGGTCACCGCCACCGCCAACGGGCCGTTGGCGGTGATGCGGTCGGCCAGTTCGAGCGCGCCGTCGAGGGCCTGGCCCGGTTCGGTCAGCTTGTTGACGAAGCCCCATTCGGCGGCCTGCTCCGCGGTGAAGTTCTCACCGGTGAGGGCCAGCTCGAGTGCCTTCTGGTATGGGATGCGGTGCGGCAACCGCAGCAGGCCGCCACCCGCGGCGACCAGACCGCGCTTCACTTCGGGGATGCCGAACTTGGCGCCCTTGGCGGCCACCACCAGATCGGTCGCGAGCACGATCTCGGTTCCGCCGGCCAGCGCATAGCCTTCGACAGCCGCGATGACCGGTTTGCGCGGCGGCTGTTCGGTGAACCCGATCCCGCGTCCGGGCACATGCGGCACCTCGCCCTTGGCGAACGCCTTGAGGTCCATGCCCGCGCAGAAGTTGCCGCCGGCGCCTGTGATGATCGCCACGGAAAGCTCAGGGGTGGCATCGAGTTCGTCCATCGCGTCGGCAAGACCCTGGGCCACCGCCAGGTTGAACGCATTGCGCGCTTCCGGCCGATTCATCGTGATAACGAGCGTCCGACCTCGACGCTCCAGCAGAACAACATCCGACACTATTCGCGCCCTTCGCTCGCATCCGACAACCCGGAAAAGCCTACTATAGGTATTACAGTAGAACGGCTGAACCCCGTCCTCAGGAGCCTAGCGACGGGTCGCGAACGACGATAGGGCGGAGCGACGGGATGGCTACCGGTAAGGTTGACGGTGACAACACCCAGCGACACGCGTGTGTAGGCGCAGTTCAGGCGGCAGCCGGCGGTAAATTCGCCTCAGTTCGGCCCGCGGGGCGGGGACTGCTTGTGCAGATCGACTTCGATGGAGGTGCCCGCAGTGGCAAAGCAACCGACCGCTGAGAAACGCCAACGGCGCGAACGCGGTTCCATCAACCCCGACGACATCATCAAGGGGGCATTCGAACTGGCCGAGCAGGTGTCGATCGACAACCTGAGCATGCCGTTGCTAGGTAAGCATCTCGGCGTTGGCGTCACCAGCATCTACTGGTACTTCCGCAAGAAGGACGATCTGCTCAACTCGATGACCGACCGTGCGCTGCGCGAGTTCGTCGTCGCCACCCCGTACGTAGAGGCCAAGGATTGGCGCGAGTCGCTGGCCAACCACGCCAGGACCATGCGAAAAGCCTTCATGGGCAACCCTATTTTGTGCGACCTCATCCTGATCCGGTCGGCGCTGAGCCCGCGGGCCGCCCGCCTCGGTGTGCAGGAAATGGAGACCGCGATCGCCGGCCTGGTCGAGGCGGGACTCTCGGTGGAGGACGCGTTCGACACCTATTCCGCGGTGTCGGTGCACGTTCGCGGATCGGTGGTCCTGCACCGCCTCTATGAGAAAAACCGCGCGAACGACAATGCGCCGGGTGATTTCGAAGAAACTCTGGTGATCGATCCGGAGGTCACGCCACTTCTGGCGCAGGTGACCAACGAGGGCCATCGCATCGGCGCCGCCGACGAGAAGAACTTCGAATACGGCCTGGAGTGCATCCTCGACCACGCCGAGCGCCTCATCGATGCGACCGGCGGCAAGTCGGCCAAGAAGGCACCCGCCCGCCGCAAGGCCTCCGTCAGCTGACTCCAGCGCCGAACGTCGGTTTGTGTTCGAGAAATCGCTGAACTTTCGAACACAAGCCAACGTTCGGCACCTGAGGTCTAAACCTCGATGACGACCGCGCCGCCCTGGCCGCCGCCGGCACACATCGCGGCCACACCGATGCCACCGCCCCGACGACGCAGCTCGTAGACGAGCGTGGTGACCATGCGGGCCCCCGAAGCCGCGATGGGATGGCCGAGGCTGCACCCGCTTCCGGAGAAGTTCACCAGTTCCTCGTCAAGGCCGTACTCCTTGCAGGCCGCAATCGGCACCGAAGCGAACGCCTCGTTGACCTCCCACAGCGCCACATCGGACGGCTTGAGACCGGCCCGGTCCAGTACTTTGCCGATCACCTTGACGCCACCCAGTCCGGTGTCGCGCGGAGCCACGCCGACCGCGGCCCAGGCCTTCACCTTGGCCAGCACGTCGAGGTTCTCCGCAGCCGCGTAATCAGCCTCGACGAGCGCGACAGCAGCGGCAGCGTCGTTGGTACCACTGCTGTTGCCCGCGGTGATGGAGAATCCTTCGATCTCCGGGTGCAGGACCTTGAGCCCGGCCAGCTTCTCGACGGTGGTGTCGCGGCGCGGGTGCTCGTCGACGGCGAACTCGGTGACCGTCCCGTCGAACTGGGTGATCTTCAGCGGGAGGATCTCATCGAGGAACTTGCCCGCATCCTGGGCCGCGACGGCCCGGTGATGGCTCCGAGCGGCCCAGGCGTCCATCTCCTCGCGGCTGATGCCCGCGGCCTGGGCGGTGTTCCAGCCGACTGTGATCGACATGTCCTTGGCCGGCGCGTCCGGCGTCTCGACGTGCGTAGGCGGCATCCAGCGCTCCTCGAACTTCAGCTCGGGACCCGGGATGCGCCAGTTGGTCAGCGGCGTCATCGACAGCGATTGCACGCCGCCGGCGATCAGGGCGCGCTCCATACCGGAGCCGATCTGTGCCGACGCGTTGCCGATCGCGGTGAGGCTGCCCGCGCAGTGCCGGTTGACCGACTGACCGGGCACGTGCTCGAGGCCTGTCGCGGTTGCCGCGTAGCGCGCGAGATCGCCGCCACCGTAATGTGATTCGGCGAAGATGATGTCGTCGATGACCGCGGGGTCGATGCCTGAGCGGCGCACCACCTCCGGCAGCACCGCGGTGATCAGCGTCTCCGGTGGCGTGTTGACCAGCGTCCCCTTGAAGGAACGACCGATCGCCGTCCTGACGGCACCGACGATGACTGGTGTTGGCATGTCTCCACCTTTACGTTATTCGTGGTTTGTGTAAACGCTACCAGCTACTGTATGCCTGCCGGTAGCGGGCCCGCTACTGCGGCTCCGGTACGTGGAAGTGCTCGTCACGCAGCCGGAACGCCTCCTTTGTCCCGTGCTGGGCACGGGTCTTGACGAAGTTGAACTCCCCGGGCGAGAACTGCAGGTTCGTGCCGTAGGCATGGAAGATGTAGCTCGCCACCTCTTCGCCCTGATAGGCCTGGCTCTGCTCGACGAGCCGGAAGGCCTCCTTGGCGATGACCACTCCGTCGGCGGGCATCTTCGCGGCCTTCTGCGCCCAGTACTGCGCGCGGGCCTGCACCTGTGCGGCGTCGCAGGTGTCGGTGAAGATCCCGAGGTGCTCGATCGAACCGGCCTCGATGATGTCACCGGTCAGCAGCATCCGCCGGGCCAGGACCGGCCCCAACCGGTGGAAGAACATGTGCAGGCTGCCGAGCGCCGGCCCGAGGAACCGGGTCGCGGGCATCCCGATCTTGGCATCCCGCGCGATCACGGAAATGTCTGTCATCAAAGCCATTTCGAATCCGCCGCCGAGCGCGTACCCGCTGATCTCACCGACGGTGACCTTCGGAAAACCCATGAAGTTGTGGTAGAAGCTGAACGATTTACGATCCACCGTGAGCCGACGCCGCTGGCTGGGGCGGGATTTCTGTTGCGCGGCTTCCTTCTCTCCTCCAGCCCTCTGCTCTTCGCGCAAGCGCTCATCGCCGTACCAGCCGTAGGCATTGTTCATGTCAGCCCCGGTGCTGAACACCCCCTCGGCACCGCGCAGTAGCACCACGGTCAGATCGTCGTCGTCGGCGACGATGTCCAGGTACCGGGCGATCTCGTCACGCATCGCGGCGTCGTACGAGTTGCGCTGTTTCGGGTTGTTGAGCGTGATGGTGGCTATGCGGTTGTCTTGGTCAACCTGAAATAGCACTCGGTCATCGGTCATTCGAAATCAGCCTCGCTTCAATGGTTTTGTCGGATCCGGCGGCCAGTGTGGAGCGTCGTGCCGCGGTGAGATGGTCGGCGGCCAGCTTGACCGCCCGGGCCGAATCGCCCGCGGTGATCGCGTCGAGCAGCCGCTGGTGGTCGGCCAACGCTGCGCGCATCGTCTTGGCGGTCATCCCGGCGCCGTCCTCTCCGGTCCACACCGAGGACTCGTGCGTCGACCAGATCAACTCCAGCGAGCCGATCAACAGAATCATCGGTTCATTGCCGCACCGGGACACCAGCGCCTCGTGAAACCTGCGCGCATTCGGCACGTACTGCGATGTGTCGTCGAACTGCGCTGTCTGGATCTCGATTTCGGCCTGCAGGTACGGCATCACCTCGGTGACGCGGTCGGCTCGGGCCGCACACATCCCCGCGCAGATCGGCTCGAGGTGCAGCAGCGCCTCGCTGACATCAGCCGGGGTGGCCGCGCGGGCCTGCAGCACCATGCTGATCATGTGAGCGGTACGTTCCGCCGACGGTTGCCGCACCACCGCCCCGCCCATGTTGCCGCGGCGTACCGAGATCAACCCGTCGCTCTCTAGCAGATGGATGGCTTCGCGCAACGCCGGTGGGCTGACGCCGAACTCCTGGAACAGGCTTTCCTGCGTGGGCAGGATGTCACCTTCGCGCAGCCGACCGGAAAGGATGTCGTCACGCAGCTTCGACGCGACGATGTCGGCGACCCGAGGTTGCCGTATCCGTTGTGCCGGCACCTGGCCTCCCCTGTTCCGTCGACGGCCTTTCCTTGCTAACTTGTACAGGATAGTAATCGCATCGTCTACTGTATGGGCAACTGTATGGATCTGGAGGCGGGTTGATGGAGAGCGAAGAGGCGGTATCCGCGACCCGCGACGGTGCGATTCTGCGTGTTGTCCTGGACCGTCCTGGTCGACGGAATTCACTGAGTCACAACATGATCGACAGCTTTGTCGAGATTCTCACGGCCGCCGCCACCGACGACTCACTGCGCGCGATCGCGATCGCGGGAGCGGGCGCGGATTTCTGCACCGGGGCAGACTGGGTGGCCACCAACAGCACCGGACAGCGGCCCCGTACCGGTGATCTGCTGCGGCGCATACCGCACACCGCACACCGGGTGATCGAACTGATCGCTTCGATCCAGCTGCCGGTGGTGTGCTCGGTTCGGGGCTGGGCCGTGGGCCTGGGCTGCAATATCGCGCTGGCCGCCGACTTCACCATCGCCGAGGACGGCGCGACATTCTGGGAGCCGTTCATATCCCGTGGCTTCAGCCCGGACTCGGGCGCCACGTGGCTGCTGCCCCGGCTGGCCGGGATCGCGAGGGCCAAACGCATGCTGCTGCTCGGCGAAAAGGTCACCGGAGAACAGGCCGCCGACTGGGGGCTGATCCACAGTGCGGTGCCGGCCGACGAAGTCGACGCCGCCTCAGCGGACGTGTTGGCCCGCCTCGCCCATGGACCCACCGTCGCGATCGGCTTGGCCAAACAGGCCATCGCCTACGGCCAGCACGCCACCCTGCCCCAGTCGATGAACCAAGAACTGTCGAACCTCGAACTCTCCTGCCGTACCGGTGATTTCAAAGAGGGCCTGGCGGCATTCCGAGAACGCCGCGATCCGGACTTCCAAGGCCGATAAGCAAAGGAAAACATGACTGCTCCTGCCGGAACATCCAGGTACGACACCATCAAATACGAGGTGGACGGGCACAAGGCGACCATCACGCTGAACCGCCCTGAGGCGCTCAATGCGCTGTCCCCGCACATGGTCAACGAACTGCGGACCGCCTACGACGAAGCAGAGAACGACGACAACATCTGGTTGATGATCGTCACCGGCACCGGCCGCGCGTTCTGTACGGGCGCCGATGTCAAGGAGATCCCTGAGGACGGCCGGGTCATCTACGAACGGCCCTACCTGTCCACCTACGACCAGTGGGAGGCGCCGCAGGAGGGCACTCCGCCATTTCGCCGGATGGCCAAACCTGTATTGGCGGCCATCAACGGCATCTGCTGCGGCGCGGGACTGGACTGGGTGACCACCGGCGACATCGTGATCGCCTCCGACAAGGCGACGTTCTTCGACCCGCACGTCAGCATCGGCCTGGTCGCG
This sequence comes from Mycolicibacterium sp. XJ870, assembly GCF_053483975.1. Classification (NCBI taxonomy): domain Bacteria; kingdom Bacillati; phylum Actinomycetota; class Actinomycetes; order Mycobacteriales; family Mycobacteriaceae; genus Mycobacterium; species Mycolicibacterium sp. XJ870. Next base: position 1,131,279 of record NZ_JBEFTI010000001.1, on the reverse strand, counting down.
GCGCGCGAGATGGTGCGTCTGGCTCGCGCGCTGCCGCGTTCGGTCGCGCTGCGCATGGCGTTGATGGGTAAACACGAACGGATGAGCGCGGAGCGGGCCTACGAACTGGGCATGATCACCGAGGTCATCGAACACGACAACCTTCTTCAACGGGCCCACGAGATCGCCGACATCGTCAATTCCAATGCGCCCCTGGCAGTTCGGGGAACACGGTTGGCGATTCACAAGACCCTCGACCTGCCGCTGCTGGAGGGTGAGATCCTGGCCGAGACGTTCCGCGAGCGGGTGGTCCGCACCGAGGACGCCCAGGAAGGTCCGCTGGCGTTTGTGGAGAAGCGGGCACCCGATTGGAAATGCAAATGACTTTCGAAACGGTCCTGCTCGACCTCGACCACGACATCCACGTCGCCACGGTCACGCTGAACCGGCCCGAGGCGCTCAACTCGTTCAACCGCACGATGTGCGAGGAGATGCGCGACGTCTGGCACGCCATCAAGGCCGACGAGGGCATCAATGCCGTGGTGCTGCGCGCAGCGGGTGACCGGGCATTCAGCGCGGGGCTCGACGTCAAGTCCCGCTACGGGCAGCCCAATATCGTTTGGAATCACGAGGATCCGGGTGAGCTGCTCAGCCCGAAGTGGCAGAAGATGTGGAAGCCGGTGGTCTGCGCCGTGCAGGGCATGTGCACTGCGGGTGCGCTGTACTTCGTCAACGAGGCCGACGTGGTGATCTGCTCACAGGAGGCGACGTTCTTCGACTCGCACGTCAGTGCCGGACTGGTGTCCGCGCTGGAGCCGATCGGTTTGATGCGCCGGGTCGGTCTCGGCGACACGCTGCGAATGGCGTTGATGGGCAATGACGAACGGGTCGGCGCACACACCGCCCTCCGGATCGGCCTGGTTACCGAAGTGGTGGCCCGTGACGAGTTGTGGGCCCGCGCGCAGGAGATCGCGGCGATCATCGCCGCCAAGCCGCCGACCGCCACCCAGGGCACTGTCAAGGCGATCTGGGAATCCCTCGACAAGCCCTACCGGGCCGCGATGGATCAGGGGCTGATCTACACCCGGCTGGGCAATCCGATCGCCAAGGCCGAACTCGCCACGCTGGACATTCGCAAGAACCCACCACGGATCCGCTGATGCTCCACCCCCTTTCACAGCGCATCGGTGACGTGCTGGCTCTCGACGCCGCCGCGCGGGCAATCCAGTACGACGGCCAGTGGTCCACCTGGGGGCAGCTCGCCGGGCTGGCCCGCCAGGTCGGCAAAGTGGCCGGCACCGCGCGCGTCGGGATCATGCTGCGGAACCAGCCGGCGCACGTTGCCGCGCTACTGGGTGTGCTGGAGGCCGGCGGCACCGTCGTCGTCATCAACCCGTCCCGCGGGGACGACCGCACCCGGGCCGATATCGAGGCGCTGGCCTTGCCCATCATCATCGGCCTCGCCGAGGATATCGCCACTCTGGCCACGCCATCGGATTCGACCACAACCGTCACCATCGGCGATCTCGACACAGCACCGGTGGTCGACGCCGCCGAAGCGCCCGTGCCCGACGCAGGCCGGCCGGGGGTCGCGGTGTGGATGCTGACCAGCGGCACCACCGGCCCGCCGAAACGGGTCGACCTCACCTACGACATGCTGGCGCGCAGCGTCATCGGCCGTGATCCCGAGAAGTCCCCTGCCCCTACCGAACTGCGCCGCGGAGTTGCGATCGTCAACTCGCCGCTGGTGCACGTCGGCGGGGTGTTCCGGGTGCTGTTGTGCATCGCCGAGGCGCGGCCGTTCGTGCTGCTGCCGAAATTCGACCTGCGCCGCTGGGCCGATGCGGTGCGCGAACACCAACCGCGCGCGGTGTCGTTGGTGCCGGCCGCGTTGCGGATGGTGCTTCATTCCGACCTCACCCGGGCGGATCTGGCCAGTGTCCGCGCGGTCACCTCCGGCACCGCGCCGCTTTCGGCCGACGACGCTGACGCGTTCACCGAGAAGTTCGGCATTCCGGTGCTGACCTCTTATGCCGCGACGGAATTCGGCGGCGGCGTGGCCGGTTGGACATTGGCCGATCACAAGGAGTACTGGAAAGACAAGCGCGGCAGCGTGGGCCGGGCCAATCCCGGCGCGCAACTGCGGGTGGTCGACGACGGCGGCAACCCGCTCGGCCCTGACGAGCAAGGGTTGTTGCAGGTGAAGCCTGCGCAATTCGATGCCGACGCAGATTGGGTACGCACCACCGACCTTGCCCGCATCGACGCCGACGGGTTCGTGTGGATTCTCGGGCGCGCCGACCAGGCGATCATCCGCGGCGGGTTCAAGGTGATGCCCGACGATGTCCGCACTGCGCTCGAGAGCCATCCCGCGGTAGGCGGTGCGGCCGTGGTCGGAATGCCCGACGAGCGTCTGGGCGAGACGCCTGTGGCCATGGTCGAGTTACGAACGCAGACCTCCCCGGGCGACCTGACCGAATACCTGCGGGGGCGATTGGCCCGCTACGAAATCCCCACCCAGATCGCCATTGTCGAGACAATCCCCCGAACCCCTTCGGGCAAGGCGGATCTCGGCGCCGTCCGAGAGCACTTCGCAACTGGTGGCTGAGTCGCTGGCCGGATTGCTCGATGATCTCCGCAGCCGAGGAGATCACCCACTGCTGATCTGTGACGACCAGCGGATCAGCTACGCCGATGCCGAGGCGCGCTCGGCCAGGGTAGCCCGCGCGCTGGTTGCCCTCGGCGCGGGCAAAGGTACGCACGTCGGCCTGCTCTATCCCAATGGGGTGGACTTCGTCGTGGCCATGCTGGCGGCCGCCCGGATCGGCGCCGTGGTGGTGCCGTTCTCGACGTTCCTCACCGCTTCCGAGATGCGGACTCAGCTGCTCGCCGGTGATGTCGGGATCATGTTGTCGGCACGGCACTTTCGCAACCACGACTACATGAACCGGCTAGCGGATGTCGGCGACGCTCCGTGCTTGCGCCACGTGCTGTTCGACCTGCCCGGCGCCGACGAGCCGAACGTGTCGGGGCTCGAAGCCGATGTCGACGGCTGCGACGTGTTGGCGATCATCTACACCTCGGGATCCACCGGGGCACCGAAAGGCGTGGTGCACACCCATGCCGCGTTGCTGGCCCATCAGTGCAACCTCAACAGGATCCGCGGGCTGACCGCAGCTGACAGATTGTTCTGCAACTCGCCGTTCTTCTGGGTCGGTGGGTTCGCCTTCGGGCTGCTGGCCACGCTCACCGCCGGCGCCACCCTGATCTGCTCGAACGCCACCGACGCCGGAGCCGTTCTCGACCTACTGGATGCCGAGAAGCCCACAGTGACCAATGGTTTCGCGGCAGGCGTCGCCCATCTGTCCCGTCATCCCAGCTACCGCAGCCGGGAGTTCTCGGCCCGCCGCGGCAACCTGTACCCGATCATGGCCGCCGATACCCGGCCCGCCGACCCCGAACTTCGGCACAACATGCTGGGCATGACCGAAGCGGGCAGTGTCGTGCTGATCGACGGCGACGACGGCGATCAGCCGGAACATCGGCGAGGGTCGTACGGCAGGCCCGCCCCCGGCTTCGAGACGAGAATTCTGGACTCAGGTGAACTGTGTATCCGGGGTCCGTATCTCATGCAGGGCTACTACGGGCGTAGCCGCGAGGAGTGCTTCGACGCCGACGGCTGGTTCCACACCGGCGATCTGGTGCGCGTCGACGACGACGGCTTCTACTACTTTCTGGGCCGCGCCGGGGCCATGATCAAGACCTCGGGCGCCAACGTCACACCCGGCGAGGTTGAGAAGGCTCTGGCTGCAGTGGGACTTGTCGCACATGTCCTTGGTCTTCCCGATGAAGACCGAGGACAGGTGGTCGCTGCTGTGATCGTGTCGGACGATCCAGGCACGTTCGACGAGGACGCGGTACGTCGTGCGCTACGGGAACGACTGTCGTCATACAAGGTACCCAGACGGTTCGCGGTGATTGGTCCGGGCGAGTTGCCGATGATGTCGAGCGGCAAGATCGACATGCCGGCCTTACGCGGACTGTTCAGTGCCTGACACCATCGATGCGCTGGTCCGGGCGCATGCGTCGTCTCCGAAACCTATGGTGATCGACCCCGATCACCGGGTCACCTACGCCGAACTCGATTCCAGCACCCGCGATCTCGCGGCAGGATTTGTCGAAGCCGGTGTCAACAAGGGCACGCGGGTCGGTCTCATCATGCCGAACTGTGCCGACTGGGTCAGGATCGCCGTCGCGCTCACGCGGATCGGCGCCGTCCTGGTGCCGCTTAGCACCCTGCTGTCCCCCGACGAGTTGGCCTCGCAGCTTCACACCGCTTCGGTGCAGGTGTTGATCTCAGTCCAGGAGTTCCGCGGGCGGCGCTACCCCGCGCCGGCCGGCATACCTGCGCTGCGTCAGGTCTGGACCACCGAGCAGGCATTGGCACTGCGCGGATCGCATCCGATCGACGCACTCGCGGACCGGGTGCGGCCGAGTGATCCGCTGGTCATCATCTTCACGTCAGGAAGCAGCGGACGGCCCAAGGCCGTCGTGCATTCCCACGGAAATGCGTTGGGCGCAGTGCGATCCGGACTGGACGCGCGGTGTATCACCGCCGACACCCGGCTTTACCTACCGATGCCGTTCTTCTGGGTGGGCGGATTCGGCGCAGGCATCCTGTCGGCGCTGCTGGCCGGTGCCACGTTGGTGACCGAGCCCATTCCTACACCGGAGTCCACCCTGAAATTGGTGGAACGTGAACGCGTCACACTGTTTCGAGGCTGGCCAGACCAAGCCGAGGCGTTGGCCCGCCACGCTGGCGGCGCCGACCTTTCAGCGCTGCAGCCGGGCAGCCTCGAGGCCCTGCTACCACCGCACCTGCGGTCGGGGCCCGGTGCGCGGGCTTCGCTTTTCGGGATGACCGAATCGTTCGGACCGTACTGCGGATATCGGGCCGATACCGATATGCCCCGATCGGCCTGGGGCAGTTGCGGTAAGCCGTTCCCTGGCATGGAGGTGCGGATCGTAGGTGACGGCTCGGTCGGCGAGATCCAGATCCGGGGCCCACATGTCATGCGCGGGATCTGCCGGCGCAGCCGCGAGGAAGTTTTCACCGCCGACGGGTATTACCCCACGGGCGACCTCGGCCGTCTCGACGCGGACGGGTTCCTGTTCTACCACGGCAGGTCCGACGACATGTTCAAGGTGCGCGGCGCCACTGTGTATCCCAGCGAGGTGCAGCGAGCGCTGCGCGGAATCGACGGGGTGCGCGCGGCATTCGTCACCAATGTCCCCGACAGCCAGGGCAATCGAGTCGGTGCGGCGGTGGTGTGTGACGGGGCCTCGGTCGAGGTACTGCGCGCCGCGGCTCGCGACGCGATCAGTTCCTTCAAAGTGCCCACGGTGTGGGTGCTCCTCGACAATGAGGACGCCGTCCCGCGTGGGCCGACCGGCAAGGTCGACGTCCGTGCGCTCCGCACCATCCTGATGACTCGTTGAGATTGCGCTCAGGGCTGTGGTTTCACGAACTTGACGACCCTGTGTGCAATCTCAACCCGGTGCTAGACGATCTTGCTGTCCCGTAGGCCCGCGATCTCACCTGAGCTATAGCCGACCTCGGCCAGCACCTCATCGGTGTGCTCGCCCAGTAGCGGTGGCCGCCGCCGGATGCTGCCCGGCGTCGCCGACATCCGGAAGGGTGTTTCGATGATCGGCACGTCCCGCGATGCCCCGGGGAACGCCACCGGCTGGAGGTAACCCATCGCCTGCACATGCGGGTCGTCAAGCACATCTTGGGGCGAATGTAGAGGAGCAGCAGGCATTCTCGCCTTCTCCAGCAGCTCAAGCACCTCGGCCTTGGTCTTGTCCGCACACCACGTGCCCATGATGTCGTTGAGGAAGTCGCCGTGCTGCCAACGCAGATCGTCGTCCGCGAACCGCGGATCGTCGAAAAGTTCTTCCCGACCGACCAGGCGGCACCAACGCTTGAACATCGGCTGCCCGGCCACCTGCAGCAACACCCACTCGTCGTCGGACGTGCGGTACAGATCGCATGGCGCCACCGAGGCACCCTGGTTGCCCATCCTGGGTTTGTCGACCTGCAACAGCTCGCGTTCGATCAAAAACGCGTTCGACAACATCAGCGCGGTGGGCAGCAGCGCGCCCTCGACATGTTGGCCCTGCCCGGTCCGGTCCCGGTGGTAGAGCGCCATCATCACGCCGATCGTCAGCGTCAGCGCGGTACCGAAATCCGCGTAGGGCACCACCGTTCGGATCGGCTGCTCGGGCAATCCCTGCCGGTACACCGCACCCGACATCACCTGACCCGCCCCGTCGAAGCCGATCCGATCGCTGTACGGGCCGCCTTCGCCGTATGCCGTGGCGCTGGCCAGGATGATGTCGGGCTTAACCGCTTTCAGCGTTGCGTAGTCCAGCCCGCTGGCCCGCATTCCCGCGGCCGGCATATTGGCGACGACGATGTCGGAGCGGGCCACCAAGCGCCGGGTGATCTCGGCGCCCTCCGGCGTGGTGGAATCCAGGGTCAGCGACCGCTTGTTGCGATTGCACTGCAGGAAGGTGCCGCCTTCCCCGCCTTCGGTGACGGCCTGCACCCAGCGGTCCTCGCCGCCTTCGCGTTTCTCGACCCGCAACACGTCGGCACCCATATCCGCCAGGATCGCGCTGCACCACGGCGCGGCGATGAACCGGCCGTAGTCGAGCACCCGGATGCCGTCGAGAACTCCTGGCATTGCCCACCCTTTTCTCTCGGCGAGCAGACGCAGACTCGCACATTTTCGTGCCGAAATGTGCGAGTCTGCGTCTGCTCGCGGGTCTTACTCACCCCTACTCGAGCACGCCCAGCTTGGCCAGGTGCTCGACCAACGGTTTCGACGCGGCGCACAGATGTTCGGCCATGGCGGCGCGGGCCCTCTCCCCGTCGCGCACCTTGAGCGCGGCCAGCACGCGACGGTGGTCGTGGGTGGATTGCTCCGGCCAACCCTCGACCGTCGGGAACACCGATTCCAATGCGTACCGGGTGATTTGAGACATCACCTGCGCCAACTTCGGGGACTGCGCCGCGATGTTCACCCCGCGGTGGAACTCGTGGTTGAGCCTGACGGCGCGCTCGTGATCGTCCTGCGCGTAGGCCTCCTCGAGCTGGCGCTGGATACGTTCCAGCTCGATCACCTGAGTGTCGGTGATGTGCCCGGCAGCGCGGGACGCCAGTTCGCCGCCGATGTGCGCCTGCACGCCTGCCACATCGTCGATGTCACGCCGGGTGACCGGCAGAACCACGAAGCCCCGCCTGGGTTGCTGGGTCAGCAGACCCTCGGCCCGCAGCCCGAACAGCGCTTCCCGCACCGGCGTCACGCTGATACCCAACTCGGCCGCGAGCTGTTCGAGCCGAATGTAATTGCCGGCGGGGTAAGTACCGTCGAAGATCCGCCGCCTGATCAGCCGCGCCACATCTTCGGCGAGCTGTGGGCGCGCGGTGAAATCCGGGACGGTCACTGGTCAGATCCGATAGTCGGCCAGCAGCCGCTTGCTGATGATGTTCTTCTGAATCTCGCTGGTGCCCTCGCCGATGAGCAGGAATGGGGCATCGCGCATCAACCGCTCGATCTCATACTCCTTGGAGTATCCGTAACCGCCGTGGATCCGGAAGCTCTGCTGGGTGACCTCGGAGCAGAATTCACTGGCCAGGTACTTGGCCATCCCCGCCGCGACGTCGTTGCGTTCACCGGAATCCTTCAGCCGAGCGGCGTTGACCATCATGAGATGAGCCGCTTCGACTTTGGTTGCCATCTCGGCCAATTGGAATGCCACGGCCTGGTGTTCGGCGATCGGCTTGCCGAAGGTCTGGCGCTGCTGCGCATAGCGCACCGCGAGTTCGAAGGCGCGGATGCCCACTCCGCAGGCGCGCGCAGACACATTCACCCGGCCGACCTCGACGCCGTCCATCATCTGGAAGAAGCCCTGCCCGGTGACCCCGCCCAGAACGTCGTCAGCACCGGCGCGGTAGCCGTCGAAGATCAGTTCGGTGGTGTCGATGCCCTTGTAACCGAGCTTGTCGAGCTTGCCCGGAATCACCAGCCCGGGAAGCACTTCGCCGAACCCCGTGGGCTTTTCCACAAGGAACGCAGTCAGGTTGCGGTGCGGCTTGTCGGCACCTTCGTCGGTGCGCACCAGCGCGGCCACCAATGTGGAGCTGCCGCCGTTGGTGAGCCACATCTTCTGGCCGTCAATGACGTACCCGCCGTCGGGTTGCTTGGTGGCACGCGTGCGGATCGCCGCGACATCGGATCCGAGCTCGGGCTCCGACATCGAGAACGCACCGCGCGTCTCACCGGTGGCCATGCGCGGCAGGAACTTCTGCTTCTGAGCGTCGGTACCGTGCTGGCGAATCATGTAGGCCACGATGAAATGCGTGTTGATCACACCGGAGACGCTCATCCAGCCGCGGGCCAGTTCCTCGACGCACAGCGCGTAGGTGAGCAACGATTCACCCAGGCCGCCGTACTCCTCGGGAATCATCAACCCGAACAGGCCCATCTCTTTCATCTGGTCGACGATGGCCTGTGGGTAGGTGTCGGAGTGCTCCAGCCCCTGGGCTGCCGGGATGATCTCCTTGTCGACGAATTGCCTTACCGTTGAGACAATCTCGGTCTGGAACTCGGTGAGCCCCAGCGTCTGCGCGAGTCTGGTCACGATGCTGTACCCCTTTCTGAACACCGTTCGAACACCGCGGCCAGCCCCTGGCCACCGCCGATGCACATGGTCTCCAGCCCGTACCGGGCCTCGCGCTGTTGCAGTTCCCGCGCGAGCGTCGCGAGCATGCGCCCGCCGGTGGCGCCTACCGGATGGCCCAACGAGATTCCGGAGCCACGGACATTCGTGCGTTTGAAATCAGCCGCCCCGAACTTCCATTCCTTAGTCACCGCGAGCGCCTGAGCCGCGAACGCCTCGTTGAGTTCGATCAGGTCGATATCGGTGAACTGCAGGCCGGCTTTGGCCAACGCCACCTCCGTGGCAGGTACCGGGCCGATGCCCATGATGTTGGGCGCGACGCCGGCCGAGCCCCATGACACCAGGCGCACCAGTGGGGTCAGACCAAGCTCCGCAGCCTTCTCCGCGGTGGCCACGATGCACATCGACGCGGCATCGTTCTGGCCGCTCGAATTGCCCGCCGTCACGGTGGCGTCCGGATCCTGTTTCAGCAGGACGGGTTTGAGCTTGGCCAGCGATTCGACAGTGGTGTCGGCGCGTGGGTGCTCGTCGGTGTTGAACGTCTGGTCGCCCTTGCGGGTGGGCACGGTCACCGGAATGATCTCCTCGGCCAATACCCCTGACTGTTGGGCGGCCACGGCGCTTTGATGTGAACGCACTGCGAGCTCGTCCTGCTCGCGGCGCGAAATGCCGTACTGGCGGCGAAGATTCTCGGCGGTCTCCAGCATCCCGCCCGGCACCGGGTAATCCCGCCCGCCCGCGGTGGTTCGGCCCCGTGCGAGCCCGTCGTGCATGCGCACGCCGTGTCGTGCTGCGCCCCAGCGCATGTCGGTGGAGTAGAAGGCGACGTTGCTCATGCTCTCCGTACCGCCGGCGACGACGAGATCGTTGTCGCCGCTGCGCACCTGCAGGCAGGCCTGGATCACCGCCTGCAGTCCGGAGCCGCAGCGGCGGTCCACCTGCATGCCGGGGACCGTCACCGGCAGGCCGGCGTCAAGTGCGACCACCCGGCCGATCGCGGGGGCCTCGCTGTTGGGATAGCAGTGCCCGAGAATGACATCCTGCACCTGGTCGGGCGAGACACCCGTGCGCTCCAGCAGGCCTTTGAGCGCCGCGACACCGAGATCGACGGCGGTCAACGACTGGAACATCCCGCCGTAGCGACCGATCGGGGTTCGGACCGGTTCGCAGATGACTGCTTCGCGGATGCTCATACGTGCCGACCGCCGGTGACCTCGAGAACGGTGCCGGTCATGTACGACGAGAGATCGCTTGCGAGGAACAGGGCGACCTTGGCCACCTCGTCGGGCTCACCGGCCCGGCCCATCGGCACCTCGGCCAACTTCTGATCCCAAATGTGTTGCGGCATAGCCTCGGTCATGGCCGAGCGAATCAGACCCGGCTGGATCGCATTGACGCGCACCCCGAGGTGCGCGAGTTCCTTGGCAGCGGCCTTGGTCATCCCGACGATGCCGGCCTTGGCGGCCGAGTAGTTCGTCTGGCCGATCAGGCCGACCTTGCCGGAGATCGACGACATGTTCACGATCGCGCCGCGCTTGTTTTCCCGCATGACGGCCGCGGCGGATTTGATGCCGTTCCAGGTGCCCTTCATATGTACCGCGATCACCTGGTCGAACTGCTCTTCGGTCATCTTGCGAATGGTCGCGTCGCGCGTGATGCCTGCGTTGTTCACCATGATGTCAAGCCCGCCGAAGCGCTCCACGGCCGCGGAGACCAGACCCTCGACGTCGGCGGCCGATGTGACGTCACAGCGCACTGCCGCCGCGACATCCGCGCCACCCAGTTGCCCGGCCGCGGCCTCGGTGGCTTCGAGGTTGAGGTCGCCGAGCACCACCCTGGCCCCCTCGGCGATGAAGCGCTGCGCGATGGCAAGGCCCAGACCCTGGGCACCGCCTGTCACCACCGCGGTTTGACCGGTCAGCAACGACACCTGATCACCTGTCCTTCGATCGTCGGGGGCACGTTAAGCCGTCATCATATTTCATATACGATATTGGCGATCCGCGGGCCAAGTGAGGCGAAGGAGTTCTGTCTGTGGCAACTGCCGAAGTCGGCGACGACGATTTCCAGGAAATCTTGGCGCAGACCCGCAGCTTCATCCGCACTGCTGTGGTGCCTCGCGAGAACGAGATCCTCGCGACCGACACGGTGCCCGACGACCTGCGGGAGCACGCCAAGAACATGGGCCTGTTCGGCTACGCCATCCCTGCGCAGTGGGGCGGCCTTGGGCTCAACCTTGCTCAAGATGTCGAACTGGCAATGGAATTCGGCTACACGTCACTGGCGCTGCGCTCGATGTTCGGTACCAACAACGGCATTGCCGGCCAGGTGCTGGTCGGCTTCGGCACCGACGAGCAGAAGACCCAGTGGCTGGAGGGGATCGCGTCCGGCGACGTCGTCGCATCGTTCGCACTCACCGAGCCTGGCGCCGGTTCCAACCCGGCAGGACTGCGCACCAAGGCCGTTCGCATCGGCGGGCAGGAGCGCAGCGACCGGGGAATCAACACCGGCGGGCAGGAGCGCAGCGACCAGGGAATCAACACCGGTGACAGCTGGGTCATCACCGGGCAGAAGCGCTTCATCACCAACGCACCCACTGCGGATCTGTTCGTCGTCTTCGCCCGGACCCGCCCGGCCGACGATGCCGGCCCGGGCATCGCGGTGTTTCTCGTACCGGCGGACGCCGCCGGCGTCGAGGTCGGGACCAAGGATGCCAAGATGGGCCAGGAGGGCGCTTGGACCGCCGACGTCAGCTTCACCGACGTCCGCGTTCCGGACGGCGCACTGGTGGGTGGCAACGAGGACGTGGGGTATCGGGCAGCGATGACATCGCTGGCTCGCGGCCGCGTTCACATCGCCGCGCTCGCCGTCGGATCTGCGCAGCGGGCGCTAGACGAATCGGTGGCATACGCCGCCGCCGCGACTCAGGGCGGTCAACCGATCGGCAGTTTCCAACTGGTGCAGGCGATGATCGCCGACCAGCAGACCGGGGTCCTGGCCGGGCGGGCGTTGGTCCGCGACGCCGCACAGAAGTGGGTGTCCGGCGAAGACCGACGTATCGCCCCGTCGGCGGCGAAGCTGTTCTGCACCGAAATGGCAGGCAACGTCGCCGATCTCGCGGTCCAGATCCACGGCGGCACCGGGTACATGCGCGAGGTTCCGGTCGAGCGGATCTACCGGGAAGTCCGGCTGCTGCGCCTCTACGAGGGCACCAGCGAGATTCAGCGCCTCATCATCGGCGGCGGTTTGGTCAAGGCTGCCCAGCGAAACACCAACATCAAGGAGAATCGATGAGCGACCGGCTCACTGGAAAAGTCGCCTTCATCACCGGGGCGGCTCGCGGCCAAGGCCGCGCGCATGCGGTCCGGATGGCCAAAGAAGGCGCTGACGTCATCGCGATCGATCTGGCCGGACCGCTGCCGCCGAGCGTGCCGTACGACTCTGCGACGCAGGAAGACCTGGCTGAAACGGTCCGCCTGGTCGAGGCCACCGGCGGGCGAATCCTCGCTTCGACCGCCGACACCCGCGACCTCGACTCGCTGCGGACCATGGTCGACAAGGGCGTGGCCGAGTTCGGCCGGCTCGATATCATCATCGCCAACGCGGGCATCACCGTGCCCGAGGCGTGGAACGAAACCACCCCGGAGTCGTTCCGCGATGTCATCGACATCAACCTCACCGGCACCTGGAACACCGTGATGGCGGGCGCCCAGCACATCATCGACGGCGGCCGTGGCGGGTCGATCATCCTGATCAGCTCCGCCGCCGGCATCAAGATGCAGCCGTTCATGGTGCACTACACCGCAAGCAAGCACGGGGTCACCGGGATGGCCCGGGCCTTCGCCGCCGAGCTGGGAAAGCACAAGATTCGGGTGAACAGCCTCCACCCGGGCGCGGTGAACACCCCGATGGGCACCGGCGACATGATGGCCGCACTGAACCGGGCCAATGAAACCAATCCCGGGCTGATGAACATGGTCACGCCGTTCCTGCCCGACTTCATCGCCGAACCCGAGGACATCGCCGACGCGGCGGTTTGGCTGGCCAGCGACGAGTCGCGGTTCGTCACCGCCAGCCGGGTCGCCGTCGACCTGGGCGCGACGCAGTTCTAGCGCAGCATGGCCGACTTCGCCGAGACCCTCGCGGCGGGACTCGCCGGATACGGTGACCGGCCGTTCCTGGAGTTCGAACGGAAGTGGTTCTCCGGCAACGAGATAACGGGCTGCATCGCCCGGATAACGGCCGCCCTGCGCGACGCCGGCGTCGCCGATGACGAGCCGGTCGGCATCGTGGTGCGCAACCGCGTGCCACACGCCGCGGCGATCCTTGGCTTCGTCGCCGCACGGCGTCCAGTGGTGATGATCTACTCGTACCAGTCGACGGCAGCGATCGCCCACGACGTCGAGAATCTCCGATTACCAGCGGTTCTCGCCGACCCCCAGGACTGGACAACCGAACTGCGGGCGGCGGTCCAGCGAACGGGATCGGCCGGCCTTGCCCTGTCGGGCGATCCGCTCGACGTCACCGTGGCCGCGGCCCGCGGGGGCGCCCGTACCGATCCGGTGATCGCCGACGCAGGACTGCACATTCTGACCAGCGGCACCACCGGGCCGCCGAAGCGCATCGCGGTCGCCACACATGTGCTGGCGCACACTGTTCTCAGCATGACGATCGGCGGGACGAACGATCCGAGCGATCCCCCCGAACTGGTGTACTGGCCGTTCGGCAGCATCGGGGTGTGCCAGCTGCTGGCGGCTCCGTACAGCGGGAAACGCATGGTGCTGTTGGAGAAGTTCACCGTCGACGAGTGGGTGCGGGCGGTCAAAACCTTTCGGATCAAACGGACCGGCGTTCAGCCCGCCATCATCCGGATGCTGTTGGAGGCTGGCGTACCTCGAGAAGATCTGGCGTCCCTGGAGTATCTGCCGGGCGGATCCGGCCCGCTGGAGCCCGAGTTGCGCGCGGAGTTCGAAAAGCGGTACGGCATACCGCTGTTATGGGCATATGGGGCAACGGAGTTCGCCGGGTCGGTGAGCGCCTGGACGCCGGATCTGCATCGCCGCTATGGCGCGGACAAGCCCGGCACAGTCGGCAGGCCATTGCCCGGCGTCCGGGTTCGCATCGTGGATCCCGATACCGGCACCGAAGTACCCACTGGTGTGGTCGGGCTACTGGAGGCCAGGGTGGAAGTCATCGGTCCGGACTGGGTGCGCACCACCGATATGGCGTCGATCGATGAGGACGGCTTCCTCACTCTGCATGGCCGCGGTGACGGTGCCATCAACCGGGGCGGGTTCAAGATCCTGCCGGAAACCGTTCGCCGGGTGCTGCTCTCACATCCCTCGGTGCTCGACGCCTGTGTGGTTGCGGTGCCCGATCGCCGGCTCGGTGAGGTGCCTTTCGCAGCGGTCGAACTCCGACGCGGTGCGCCGACCCCAGCTGAGCACGATCTGAAAGGTCTGGTCCGCCAAGCGCTGCCGAGTCACCATGTGCCCGTCGCCGTGGCGATCGTCGACGTCCTCCCCCGCAATGCCGCGATGAAGGTGCGGCCGGGTGACGTTGCCGCGCTGTACCGCGCGTAACTTATCTCCCGCGAGCAGAGGTCAGGCGGGGCGGAACGTCCGGGACAGGAACGCCAACTGATGCTCGACGGCGGTCTCGAACCAGTCGTGTCCGGGCCAGACGTCGAAGTGGTCACACGGATAGTGGTGTACCTGGGCCCTGGCCTGCACGGCGGTCTTGACCACCGAGTTCGCCGGGACGAACCGGTCGAAATCGGCGATCTGAACCAGCACAGGGCATTTCAGGGTCTTCGCTGCCGCAGCGGTGCGGATGCGCACCAATTCCATGCCGATGCCGGCGTCGACCTCGTTGCGCCAGGTGGGGCCCGCGATGGACACGTAGCTGTCGTATGCCCCGTCGAGCGCCAGCGCACCCGCCTCGCCCGGGCGCGCAGCCAACGGCATCAACGTCGGCGCTCCACCGGCGGCAACGGCCAACCGACTCTTGAGCCCCACCAGCGTCCAGTGCAACGCCGACGCGACGTCACGGTGCGCCACCGCAGCGCGGCTGGCGGCCAGCCCACTGGTCAACGGGGTCATCGCGATAACGGCTGCCACATCTGGGAAGCGCGCGGCCGTCCGCAACACATGACTACCCGAGAACGAGGAACCCCACAGCGCCACCCGGCCGGCATCAACGCCCGGCAAGCGCTGGGCCGCACCGACCGCCGCGGCGTAGTCGGCGAGCTGGCGGTCCACCGAAACGCTCTGCCGCGGTTGACCTTCAGACGCGCCGAAACCGCGGTAGTCGAAAGCGAGCACATCCAAGCCGGCTGCACTGAAGCGCTCCGCGAACGGCTGCAACCCGGAGTCCTTTGTGCCACCGAAACCGTGCGCCATCACCACCACCGGACGGCCCGCCGGGCCCGCGAAACCGTCTCCTACCGCGGGGAAGTGCCACGCACTGCACTGTTCGCCGTCGGCGTAGAAGCCGACATCGTCGGGAGTCATGCGACCTTGGCCCGTTTCGCACCGGCAGGCAACTCACGGGCGCGAATGTCATGCTCGTAGTAGAAGTAATCCACCTGTTGGGTGTGTCGCGGCCGGTCGGTGCAATGGCCTGCGTGCAGCTGCTGGTCCGCGTCGATCACCCGCTCCATCTCCTGAACCGATGGCAGCGCGTACCGGCCCACCGCGTAGGCGGCGAGCAGCCGGGCCTGACATTCCACGAACGGGAACAGCGTCGGAATCGCCTGTGCGAAACCGATGAACACCAGATCATCGAAGCCCGGCTTGAACATCCGCTTGTACAACCGGATGTGATTGTCGGGGGCACTGATGAACTCGCGGTCGAAGAACGGGAAGGTGATGTTGTAGCCCGTCGCATAGACGATGGCGTCGAAGACGTCACTGGTGCCGTCCTCGAAGTGCACGGTGTCGCCGTCAAGTCGGGTCACGTTCGGCTTGGGAACAACATCACCGGATCCCAGCCGCAGCGGCAATTCCACCGATTGCGTCGGGTGGGCCTCGAACAGCTTGTGATTCGGCGCGGGCAGGCCGTAGGCCGTCGGATCGGTGCCCAGCATCGGTGCGAGTAGTTGCGCCGCCTTGCGCTGCCATGACAGCGGCAGGTAGGGGCTTGTGCGGAAGAACTTGTCACCCGGTTGTCCGGCAATGAATTTCGGGACGATCCAGGCGCTCGACCGGGTCGACAGGGTGACCTGATTCTGCAGCGACTTGGATGACAGCTCCACGGTGATGTCGGCCGCGCTGTTGCCGATGCCCACCACGAGGATCCGCTTGCCGGTCAGGTCCAGCGGAGTGTTCGGGTCGATGTAGTGGTGCGAGTGGATCTCCTGGCCGGTGAAGGCGCCGGGGAAATCTGGTAGCCGCGGATCCCAGTGGTGCCCGTTGGCGACGACGAGTAGGTCGAACTCGCGTCGGGCACCGGCCTGGTCCTCGATCTCCCAGCCGCCGTCGTCGGTACGGGACGCGCGCACCACCCCGTTGTTGAACTCGATGCCGTCGAGTAGCCCGAACGTGTCCGCGTAGGCGTCCAGATAAGCCTTGATATCGGAATGATGCGGGAACGACGGGAAGTGCTGCGGCATCGGAAAGTCCTTGAACGACAACCGATGCTTGCTCGTGTCGATATGTAGTGACCGGTACGCGCTGCTGTGCCCGTTTGGGTTTCCGAAGGCCCAGTTACCGCCGATCCGGTCCGACATCTCGAACGTGGTGTAGGGCACCCGGTAGTCCTTGAGCATCTTGCCGGCAGTCAGCCCGCTGATGCCTGCCCCGATGATCGCGGTACGCGGCGGTGAATGCGGCAACCCGAGCTCCTCACGTTGTGATGCAGCACACTAGCAGCGCGGTTTGACGAAGGTCAATGATTTCTGACAACTGTCAGTAACTCCGCGAGCAGACGCAGAATCGCACCAAAACATGGGTCCTAGTGCGATTCTGTGTCTGATCGCGGGAGAAAGGTCAGCCGATGAAACGAATGATCGACTCGGCGACGGCGGCAGGCTTGTCGGATCCGTCGATCTCGACCGTCACCGTCATCGTCGCCTGCACCGCGCCGTCGAGCTTGGCGACGTCGGCGATCTGCGCACGGGCCCGCACCTTCGCGCCCACCCGCACCGGCGTGATGAACCGAACCTTGTTGTATCCGTAGTTGATCGCCATCGTGATGTTGTCGACGCGATACAGCTGATGGGTGAAATGCGGCAACAGCGACAAGGTGAGCAGTCCGTGTGCGATGGTCCCGCCGAACGGTCCGCCGGCCGCCTTGTCGGGGTCGACGTGAATCCACTGATGGTCGTCGGTGGCATCGGCGAACAGGTTCACCCGCTCCTGGGAGATCTCCATCCAGTCGGTCGGCCCCAGCTCGCTGCCTGTCGCAGCGGCCAACTCGTCCAGACCATTGAAGACTTTCACCGTCACTCCTCTCGAACCGTGGTCAGAAGACCACGGTCTGGTTCCCGAACCGGATTACGCGGTCCTCACAGTGCCACAGCACCGCACGCGACAACACCAGCCGTTCCACATCGGCACCGAGGCGCCTCAGATCATCGATGGTGTGCCGGTGGTCCACCCGGACCACGTCCTGCTCGATGATCGGCCCCTCGTCGAGTTCGCCGGTTACGTAATGTGCTGTCGCGCCGACGAGTTTGACGCCACGCTCCTTCGCCCTGCGATACGGTGCCGCCCCGATGAACGCCGGCAGGAACGAATGATGGATGTTGATCAACGGGCATCCCACAGCGTCGAGAAACTCCGGGGTGAGGATCTGCATGTAACGGGCCAGCACCACGAGGTCGACGTTGCCGCGCAACAGCTCGAGCAGTCGTTGCTCGGCCTCAGCGCGGTTCTCTTTGGCAGCCGGAACGTACAAGAACGGGACGCCGAATGCCCGCACCCGATCGGCGAGGTCGGGATGATTCGAAATCACCATTACCACCGACATGTCCAGCTCTCCGCGCCTGTTACGCCACAGCAGATCCAGCAGACAGTGATCCTCGAGCGATGCCATCAGCGCGACACGTTTGGGTTTGGAGGCCTCGGTCAACCGGAAATCCATCTCGAACGGCCCCGCCACCTGTTCGGAAAAGTCGCGCTCCAGGTTGTCGCGCACCGCAGTGAGTCCGGGCAGATGGAAGATCGTGCGTTGAATGAATGTGCCGCCGGACTGCTCGGTGGAATGCTGGTCGAGCGACACGATGTTCGCGCCGGCCCCGGTGAGGAAACTGCTGATAGCCGCCACCAGTCCCGGGCGGTCCGCGCAGCGCAGCAGTAACCGACCCACGTCGCGCAGCGGTAGGGCGTTTGCTTTCGGGTACTCCTGCGTCATCACCATCAGATTCTCACCCGGCGACTGGTCAGGCAGCGGAAACCTGCGCGTTCATTGTTCGTTCAGACGCCGACAGAGCTGGCTGGTGACCGGACAGCAAAGCCGACCAAAATTGACGTTGAAGACGATAGGCCAACCGGTGTGAAAGTTGAAATATTTGCCATACTCACCCATTAGGAGGTTATGCACCCTTTATTCAGGCGCGCTAATTTGCCATATTTGCAGACCCCGGTGCGGATTTTCCTTCCGGCGCGACGCCATTCAACACGCCGCCGGACAAGATTTGTCTGCTCGCTGGAATTACCGCGCAGTGCGGCGAGATACTCAGATTCGCGTATTGGCGCAACCGTGCTACGTACCGAAAATCATCCGCATCGGGTCGGGAATGCGGCTGACTGACGAAATGGAACCCCACATGACCGCTGCTCAACACGATGTCGCAGGCCTCTCCCCCATCACCCTGACGAAAAGCCACAGCTGGTTGGATCCGGGAAGCGAATGCACAATCGTGGTGGCGGAGCCGGCCGCCGAACACGAACTATGGGATGAGTACGTTCGCGGCGCGGAACTCAATTACCGCAAGCACGGGGTTGAGCGCGCCCTCGACATGGAGTCGCTGTACCCAGGTACCGATACCGCATTGTTCTGCGTGGGAGTCAACGATGCCGGACGCGTCGTCGGCGGTCTACGGGCCAAGGGACCCTACCGGCGCAGCGACGATTGCCATGCCGTCGTCGAATGGAGTGGACAGCCGGGGTTGGACGCGGTGCGCAAAATGGTCGCCGACCGCCTGCCGTTCGGAGTCGTCGAGATGAAGACCGCGTGGGTGTGCGACGACCCGGACCAGAGCCGAGCCCTCACCGACACACTGGCCCGTATGCCGCTGCATTCCATGACGCTGCTCAACATTCAGTTCGCAGTGGCGACCGCGGCAGCTTATGTGCTCAAACGGTGGCTGTCGTCGGGCGGCGTGCTGGCCGCCAAAATCCCGGCGACCCCGTATCCCGACCAGAGGTACCAGACCAAGATGATGTGGTGGGACCGTCGGACCTTCGCCACACACGCTGATCCGAGACAACTTTCAAGGTACTTTGCCGAAGCGTCGCGAATCGCTCCGCAATTGGCGGCAGCCGACGGCCACGACGACGACACCTCTACCGCGGCGGGGCAATGATCGACGACTTCAACGACATCGATGGCACAGCGCAGTGCAATGCCGTCGTCATCGACGCCACCAGCGCAACGGGGCGCGGCACTCTGGAGAAGCTGCGTGCGGATCCGCGAGTCAGCGTGATCGACGACTGCCATAAGCAACAGGACGCGTTGGCCGACCTCGTGCCTGCGGCGGAAGCCGACATCCTCGATGAGCCGACCCGGTGGGTGTACTACCCGTGGCGCCGCTGCGTTGTGCACATCGTCGGCCCCCGGGCGTTTCACCGGCTGCGCCTGGACCGCAACCGCAACCTCATCAGCGCTGAGGAACAGCGGCGCTTATCGAAGGTGCGGGTCGGGGTCATCGGGTTGAGCGTGGGCCACGCCATCGCATACAACCTTGCCGCAGAAGGCCTTTGCGGCGAGTTGCGACTCACCGACTTCGATGAGCTGGAGTTGCCCAACCTGAACAGGGTGCCTGGCACGGTGTTCGATCTCGGCGTCAACAAGGCCGTGGTGACCGCCCGCCGAATCGCCGAGATCGACCCCTATCTTCCGGTCCGGGTCGACCTCGGCGGCGCGCAGCCGGACTCGATCGACGAGTTCCTCCGCAATCTGGACATCGTGGTCGAGGAATGCGACTCCCTGGATGCGAAAGTCCTTGTCCGCGAGTCAGCACGGGCTCGGCGCCTGCCGGTACTGATGGCCACCGCCGACCGCGGACTGCTCGACGTGGAGCGCTTCGACCTGGAACCCGCGCGCCCGATATTGCACGGGCTGCTGGGCGATATCGAGACCGCCCAGCTGGCCGGACTGACCAGTAAGGACAAGGTGCCGCACGTGCTTCGGTTACTCGACGCACCGCAGTTGTCCGCGAGGATGGCCGCATCATTGGTAGAGGTCGGTAGGACGCTGACCACCTGGCCACAGCTGGCGGCGGAAGTCGTGCTCGGTGCCACCGTCGTCGCGGACGCCGTCCGGCGCATCGGGCTGGGTGAGCCCATGCGGTCCGGCCGGGTACGCGTTGACATCGCCGACTCGCTCGACCGTATCGGCGACCCGCTCAGCGCGCCCAAAGAGCCGGCCCGGTCCGGCGACGAGCCGCAGTTGCCCGAGCCGACGGGCGTGGCGGAGATCATCGCGATGGCCGCCGCACGCGCGCCGTCCGGAGGCAACGTCCAACCGTGGCACATCGAGTCGACCGACAACCGGGTGAACCTGCGCCTGGCAACGAAGTACTCCACCACCATGGACGTGGGTTACCGCGGCAGCGCGGTGGCGTTGGGTGCGGCGGCGTTCAACGCCCGGGTCGCCGCGGCCGCGCACGGGCTGACCGGGCAGATCCAGTGGTCGCGCGGCGATGAAGGGACACCCCTGTACGGGACGATGCAGTTGTCCCCCGGCGCGGCACCCGAATTGGCGACGCTGTATGAGCCGATGCTGCAACGCGAGACCAATCGACTCCGCGGAACCTCGGCTCCGATAGAGGCAGAGGTGCTGGAGACGCTGCGGGCCGCGGCGCTTCGGGAGGGCGCCCGGCTGGCGATCCTCGACACCGACGCGGAGATCGAAACCGCGGCACAGATTCTCGCCAAGACCGACCGCCTCCGCTATCTCACGCCGATCCTGCACCGGGAGATGATTTCCGAACTCCGCTGGCCCGGTGATCCGGATCAGGACTCCGGTATCGACGTGACGACACTCGGCCTGGATCCGGCCGACCTGGTGCTGCTGGACATCCTGCGCCGTCCTGATGTGATGGCCAAGCTATCGGACTGGAATGCCGGGGCAGCGCTCGGCGACGACACCTACGAGCGGGTGACGTCGAGTTCGGCGCTCGCGGTCATTTCGGTGCGTGGCCGAAGGCTGACCGACTACGCGCAGGGAGGGTCCGCGACCGAGGCGGTTTGGGTGGCCGCGCAGCAGCACGGCCTCGCCGTTCAACCTGTGTCGCCGGTGTTCCTCTACGCGCATGACGACTCGGACCGCGCAGAACTCTCCTTCGGGCATGCCGACGCGCTTTCCGACCTGCAGTATTCTTTCCGCAGGTTGACCGCGACCGAGCGTGATGAGTCACAGGCGTTGGTGCTCAGGTTGTCCTTCGCACCGCGTCCATCCGAACGTAGTCGGCGCAGGGCCCACCTGCCGGGCCAGGCGTCGCAGTACGGGTGAGAATAGACGGGAGGCGTGTGGTGCCAGGCAGCCTCGAACTGCTCGTAACGTCCGTCGCCACGCAACTCATGGCCGTCGACGCCGCGACGTCGGTGACCGTCAGTCAGCGGGTCCTGGCCGACCTGGTTTCCTTCTTCGACGTCGACGTGAGCTTTCTGCGGCACAACGACCACCGTGCCCACGCCACGAGGCTGGTCGCCGAGTGGCCGCCTCGACCGCTGGACTCCCCGACCGATCCGATCGCCGTCGTCCACTTCGCCGACGCCGACCCGGTTTTCGCGATGGCCGAACATCTCAAGGAACCTGCGGTGTTCCGGCCCGAACCGGCCACCGACGACTACCAACGCACCATCGAGGCCGGGCGGCACATCCCCAGCACGTCGATGGCGTGTGTCCCGTTACTGTCGGGCGACGTCACCACCGGCGTGCTCGGCTTCGTCAAGTTCGGCGACCGCGAATGGCTTCCCGCGGAACTCAACGCGCTCAAGGCAATTGCCTCGCTGTTCGCCCAAGTGCAGGCCCGCATCGAAGCCGAGGAGCAGCTCCGTTACCTGGCGGACCACGACCATCTCACCGGGCTGCACAACCGCCGGGCGTTGATGGCCCACCTGGAGTCGCGGCTGGCTCCCGGACAGCCGGGTCCGGTGTCGGTGTTGTTCTTCGACCTTGACCGGTTGAAGGCGATCAACGACTACCTGGGCCATACCGCGGGAGACGCCTTCATCAGCATCCTGGCACAGCGGCTACAGCGCGGCGACGCGGCACCAAAGCTGATCGCCCGACTGGGCGGTGACGAGTTCGTCGTCGTCCCCGCGTCACCGATGTCCACCGAGGCGGCCACCGCACTGGCCTACCGGTTGCAGTCGGTGCTGCGCGAACGGGTCACCGTCGATGGCGAGATGCTCACCCGCACGGTCAGTATCGGCCTGGCGGAAGGGATTCCGGGTAAAGACTCCACCTCGGATCTGCTCAACCGCGCCGACCACGCGGTCCTGACCGCCAAGAGCTCCGGCGGCAACAAGGTCGCGGTGTTCTCCGACACGATGGCGATGGACATCGATTTCCGCAACGACATCGAACTCCACCTGCAGAGTGTGATCGAGAGTGGCGCGCTCGTCCTGCATTATCTACCCGAGATCGACATGCGCACCGGCGAGGTCCTCGCCGCCGAGGCCCTGGTCCGCTGGCAGCATCCGACTCGCGGTCTACTGGCGCCCGATTCGTTCATCGGGGTGGCCGAGTCCATCAACCTGGCCGGCGAATTGGGGCGCTGGGTGCTGCGGACCGCGTGTGCCGAGTTCTCCCGGTGGCGATCCAACGGCGTCGGGCGCAACATCGTGCTGCGGATCAACGTCTCTCCGGTCCAGCTGGTGACCGATGGGTTCGTCGAGTCGGTGGCCGGCATCATGGCCGAGTTCGGACTGCCCCGCGGGTCGGTCTGTCTGGAGATCACCGAAAGCGTTGTCGTGCAAGACATCGAGACCACCCGCATAACCCTCACCGGTCTGCACAACGTCGGCGTGCAAGTCGCCATCGATGATTTCGGCACCGGCTACAGCGCGCTGTCGTTGCTGAAGTCACTGCCGGTCGACACCCTCAAGATCGACCGGAGCTTTGTCGCCGAACTCGGCTCGGATCCCGGCGACCTACCGATCGTGCGGGCAGTGATAGCCCTGGCGGGGGCGTTCGGTCTACAGCTGGTGGCCGAAGGAGTGGAGACCGAACGCGCCGCGCTCACCCTGTTGCGGCATGGGTGTTATCGCGCGCAGGGCTTCCTGCTGTCCAAGCCCATCCTGGGCAGCGAGATGCAGACGCTACTGGCCAAGGGGCGGGTGCCGGTGCACTTCTCAGCTGCGCCGCGAATGTGAGCGGCTCGACTCGCGCAGCCCCTCGCGCACGCGGTTGGACTGGCAGTACTGCGATCGAGATTCTGGTTTGCCTTCGATCGCCACCAACTCGACCCGGACGAACCTGCTCGCACTGTGTCCGACGAGGCATACCTGCAGCGGCTGTCCCTGCTCCGCGAACCGATGACCCGCCGCGTCCGGAACGGCATCCTGGTTGCCGGTGGACACGGCCACACCATGGCGGGCCCGCAACGCGAATGGACCTTCGGCAGTGGTGATCACCGCACCGACGACCTGCCCCTCCTCGAAAACGATGCGCTCCAACGTGCTGCCGGCCGAGATGTGAATGTCGCGTTCCCGGATCTGGGCCGCCAGCCACTCGTTGACCGCCGAGGCGGCGCTGACCCCGTTCTCGGGCTCCAACTCACCGAGGACGTTGACCTCGATCTCTTCCCCACTGCAGGTCTTCATCGGGGTGGCTCCGCGATCCGCCAGCCGGGTGTAGAGCATGCCGTAGGGCGATGCGAGGCACCCCGCCGTCCAGTCCCGGAGCCGGGCTCCGTAGAAGGTCTCGATGGGAACGCCACGCTTGGCCGGGGTGGATTCGCCCAACACGCGTATCGGCATGCCCGCGTCATGCGTGTCGGGGCTCAGCGGTCCCAGGTCGGCCGACAGCGCGTCGAAATAGTCGCGGGTCTGGAGATCCTCGATACCGGGACCCATCCGCGCCGCGGCAGGGCCGGCTGGCGCAGGGCCGCTGTCCCGAGCAACGAAAACGTCAAGCCCAGCGTCATCGGCGGCGATGGCACCGGCCAACGCACCGAAGCCGGCTCCACAGCAAATGACGTCGACTTCGTCGTCCCACATCATCTAGCGGTACCTCAGGGTTGGTATGGCCAGCCGTGCACTGTCTGTCTGCTGTGACGTGCTCCAATATCGCGCACTTGAAGTTGCCACAGCCCGCACCGGGATTCGAGGGGGATTGCCGGTGCAGGCCATGGCAACGCTTCCAGGATAGCTCTGCGGGACCGCGGAAGGCGATGGCGCGCGGTCGGTCGCTGCGCTTGCGGCGGCGACGTGCGCAAATGCTGCACGGCCGGAGCGCAACGAACCGAGAGTTATCACGTTACGCACCATACATACCTTTAGAATGTTCTGCACGTACAGTGAAGACTTCGAGTATCCCAGAGCGACAGTGGCGAACCTGTGTCAGAAAGACCCGGATGTGAGAATTGCCGTGCCCGTGAAAAACTCGAACCCGTTTCCGTCCGGCGACACAGCCAGAAGATGCCGAGGTTCCGTGGTGCCTGAGCAACTCGACCGGCGCGCAGATCTCACCCGGCTGCAGATCCTCCGAGCCGCATCGCTGCAGTTCGCCCACAAGCCGTACAGCCTGGTAAGCCTCGACGACATCCTGGCCGACGCAGCGGTCACCAAGGGTGCGCTGTACTTCCACTTCCGGTCCAAGCACGCGCTGGCGTCCTCGATCGTCGACCACCGTGCCCAACAGGCCCGCATCACTCTCAAGGAAGTCCTGGCCCGCAATCTTTGCGGCCTGGAGACACTGATCGACATCTCATACCTGGTGGCTGCTGAAGACATCGGCGAGACCATGGCCCGCGCAGGCCTCAACCTCATCGAATCCATCGGCCGGACCGACGGCCTGGGACAGCGCATGCTGGATGAATGGGTACTCGGCTATGCCGACATCGGCGGGCGCGCGCTGGCCGAGGGCGACTTCGCCGGCGACTGCGACCCGGAGCCGGTTGCCAGACTGCTGGTGTCGATGTACCTGGGCATTCGCCAGACCAGCGACCTCGATGACCCCCAGCGTTTACTCACCGACCTGGAACGCAGCTGGAAAATCGTACTGCCGGGATTCGCCAACCCCGACCGGCTCGGCTATCTCACCCAGTTCATCCGCCGCCGCACGGCGTTGGCGATCAAGAAGGCCACCCCGCTGCGCCCCGCCGAGTCCGCGTTAGACGCGAGCCCGCGCACCGGGTCAGCCTGACGAGCCCACGCCCGCTATGCCACGCCAAGCCCGCTCCGCGGTCACCAGACGAAAGATCATCACGGCCGCCGTCGACCTGTTCAGTGAGGTCGGCTATCCGGCGACCGGGTTGGGCGACATCATCGACCGTGCCGAGATGACGAAAGGCGCGCTTTACTACCACTTCGACTCCAAGCAGTCGATCGCCGAGGCGATCATCGACGAGACAGGTGCCAGCCTGCTGGCCACCTTCCGCACGATCACCGAGTCGGCGTCGCCCGCTCTGGAGAACCTCATTCACGGACTGTTCGTGGTGTCCGATTTCACGCACGCCGACAAAGTCGCCGAAATTGGAATGCAGCTGCTTCGGACATTCACCGGGATCAACGATGTCGCTGGAAACGTCTATCGGAGCTGGCAGGACGAACTCACCGAACAGGTTGGCCAGGCCGCCGCCGAGGGCGACCTCCGTGAAGACGTGGATGTCAAGTCAGCCGCAGAGGTGATCCTCGGGTCCATGCTCGGCGCCGAAGCGCTGTCGCGCGCCGGTGGCACCGATCTGCGTCAATTGCTGGCGAGGATGTGGGAGCTGCTGCTGCCCGCCGTTGTCAACGGCGAGTCATTGGATTACTTCCGCGAGTTCCTGGCACGGGAATCGTTGCGCCGATCCCCCGCAGCCGACTAGCAGATACTGCCTACAGTTCTTCCGCCCACAACCGTTCGGTGAGGTCCTGGAACGTCGCAAGCGCCACCGGATCGTCGCCCCGCAGCAGCGCCGACTTGCTCATCCTGGCCCGGACGGTCGAGCCGTCCCGATGCGCGAGGCCGACGACGAGGTCGGCATGCGCCCGCACCACCGATACCGCGGACTCGTCGGCGGGTACCGAATAGAAGATGTCAGCAAATTTCAACGCCTTCACCGTCTCGGTGTCGTGGCCGACCATCTCGGCGAATGCAGTGTTGGCGAAGAGGATTTGCCCATCTTCGGCGATCGCCAGCACCGGAACCGGAAACCGCTCCAACACCACTAGGGCAGGCAACTGCTCCAACAGCGTCATCGGAGATTGCGCCGCCTTGTTGTCATGTCGCCGCTCCACGCGTTCGATTATCGCCCTGCCTCGCACCACTGGCGAGCAACATCGCGGAGTGGACTTGCCCGGGGTGGCGTACGCCACTTGACTAACTAGGTTTACTCTGTGATGGCGATACCGGCAGACAGGGGCAGCCATGGACCTGAAGTGGTCGAAAACCGACCAGGAGTTCCGCGATGAGGTACGCGACTTTCTCGCGCAGAAGCTGACGCCCGAACTACGACGGGCCGGGCGGCTGATGACAAGCGTCTACGCCGACCACGACGCCAGCCTGGCCTGGCAGAAGACCCTGCATGAGCGTGGCTGGGCGGCACCGGCCTGGCCGGTCTCCTACGGCGGCTGCGATTGGAGCCTGACCCAGCACTACATCTTCAGCCGGGAATCCACCCTCGCCGGCGCCCCGTCGCTGTCCCCCATGGGCATTCGGATGGTCGCGCACGCGATCATCGCGTTCGGGACGGATGCTCAGAAGGAGTTCTTCCTGCCCCGCATCCTGACCGGCGAGGTGTTCTTCTGCCAGGGTTACTCCGAACCCGAGGCCGGATCGGACCTTGCCGCGCTGTCCATGGCAGCCGTGCAGGACGGCGACGATCTGGTGTGTACTGGCAGCAAGATCTGGACTACCCATGCGCGCGAAGCGAACTGGATGTTCGCCCTGGTGCGGACCTCCCGCACGGGCAAGAAGCAACAGGGCATCACGTTCGTCTTGATCGACATGTCCTCGCCCGGAATCGAGATCAGACCGCTGGTGATGACGTCCGGCGAGGAGGTGCAGAACCAGGTCTTCTTCGACGAGGTGCGAGTGCCCACGTCCAACGTGATCGGCACGATCGACGACGGCTGGACCGTTGCCAAGTACCTCCTGGAGTTCGAGCGTGGCGGCGGCGCGTCCGCCCCGGCCCTGCAGGTGCTCGCCCAGGACATTGCTGCGGTTGCGTCCAATGAACCGGGCCCCGGCGGCGGCCGGTTGATCGACGATCCGGCGTTCAGCCGCAAGCTCGCCGACGCGCGGATCCGCACCGACGTGTTGGAGATCCTGGAGTACCAGGTGCTTGCGGCGGTGGCCGAGGGACGTAACCCCGGCACGGCTTCGTCCATGCTGAAGGTCTTGGCCACCGAGTTGAGCCAGACGCTGACCGAGCTGTCGATGGAGGCCGCCGGGCCCCGCGGCCGCGCCTATCAACCGCACGCGACCTGCCCTGGCGGTCCGGTCGCCGAATACGAGCCACCGGCCGACGGTTACGTCAGCGGCGAGCCGTGGCAGGCCGTGGCGTCCCTGCGCTACTTCAACGATCGAGCCGGCTCGATTTACGCCGGCAGCAATGAGATTCAGCGAAACATCCTCGCCAAAGCAGCCCTGGGACTCTGAGAAGGAACCATCGATGGACTTCAACCTGACCAAGGAACAGGAACTGCTGCGCGACGGGCTGACCAAGTTCCTGTCGAGCCGCTATGACCTGCAGTCGAGCCGGACCGCTGCCAAACTGGGTGAAGGCTGGCAGCCCGAGATCTGGCGCGGGTTCGCCGAAGAACTCGGCATTCTCGGCGCCACCCTGCCCGAGGAAGCCGGCGGTATCGGCGGCGGACCGGTCGAGACGATGGTGATCGCCGAAGCGTTGGGCCACGCCTTGGTGGTCGAACCCTTCGTGGACACCGTCGTGGTTGCCGGCGGCCTGCTGGAGCGTGCGGGCGGCGAGGTCGCCGAGGCTCTACTGGAAGATGTCGTCGCCGGCGCGGCCGTCGTCGTGGTGGCGGCCACCGAACCGTCGTCCGGGGACAACTGGCGCCACGTCGACACGACCGCGAAGCGCGACGGCGACGGCGACGAATGGGTTTTGCATGGTTCGAAGATCATGGCGGTGAGTGCGCCGCTGGCGACGCACCTGCTGGTCACGGCCCGCACCGCGGGGGAACGCGCCGACGCCGACGGGATCTCGCTGTTTCTGGTCGAGGTGGTTGCGGCGACAACAGGTTTCACGACCCACCACTACCGCACGGTCGACGACCGTCAGGCTTCGGATCTGACGTTCGACGGCCTGCGGGGTGCGGTGTTGCTCGGTGAAGAGGGGCAGGCTTGGCCGTCGCTGGACCTGGCCCGCGACGAGGGTGCTGCCGCGGTGTGCGCCGAGGCCGTCGGCGGTATGCGGAAAGTCCTTGCCGATACGGTCGAGTACTGCAAGCAGCGCCAGCAGTTCGGTCAGCCGATCGGCAGCTTCCAGGCGCTGCAGCACCGGATGGTCGACATGCACATGGAGGTCGAACAGGCGGCCGCAGCAGTCTATTTGGCGGTGCTGAACCTGGATTCGGAACCGACCGCGCGGGCCAAGGCCGTCTCGGCAGCCAAGGCGACAGTGGGCCGGGCCGCCCGATTCGTCGGCCAGAACGCCGTGCAGCTGCACGGCGGCATGGGCATGACCGAGGAACTGGCGATCGGACACTATTTCAAGCGGCTCACCGCGATGCAGTACGAATTCGGGTCGACCGATTACCACATCACCCGCTACGCGGAGCTGACCCGACCCTGAATCTCGCCGGCCACACCGAGATTGAAGCCAGGGACAGAATCGGTGCCGATTCTGTCCCTGGGCGCAGTCTCGGCGTTCCAAGGGCGTACTCCCTACCTCGCGCGAGCGTCACACCATCGACTGTGCCGCCAACCAACCGCCGTACTCGGTGATGTCACGCCCCTGCGCGGGAGCGGCGTGGTCGCAACCGAACCCGGTGATCCAGCTGCCGTCGTCGAGTTCCACCTGACCCAACTGCATCGGCGCGGGCAGTTCAGCAAGGAACGCGCCGAGCGCTGCCAGGGACAACACCCACCGCTCCCCCACGATCGCTGCACCATCTTCGGCGCGTACCAATCCCGGCTTGGGCGGAACCGTGTCGAGTGCGAACAACCGGTATTGCGGCGCGGTGGCGATCGGCCCGGCCCAGCGCGCACCCCGTTCGGTGAGTTGATGCTCCAGCGGCTGGCCGCGCAGGTGTGCTCCGAACACCGCGAGTTCGGTCACCGGTGCTCCCGCATTTTCCGGCCACGAAGCGCCCGCCGGTTCCGCGAGGAAGCGTGCTGAAAGTTCGGCGATGACACCGTCGTGGAAAGCGGGCGCGACGAAGGTGACGCCGAACTGTGCGCCATCGGCCACCGTTCCCGCCGGAATCGCGATGGCGCACATGTCGAAAAGGTTGCAGAAGTTGGTATACCGACCCATCCGGGTGTTCACCAAGACCGGGTCGGCCACGACCTCGGAGATCTTCGGGTGCGCAGGAGCTGTCGGCACCAAAAGTGCATCGCACCCGGCCAGTAGCTCGAATGCCTCGAGCCGCAGTTCAGCGACCCGCCGCCGATCGCGCAACAAGTCCGCCGCCGAGTGGGCAGCGCCGGCGGTGATGATTGCGGCCACCGTCGGGTCCAATCCAGCGTCCGCGCGGGCATTGATCACGAACTCGCCCACCGCATCCCATCTTTCGGCGACCAGCGCGCCGTTGTACAGCAGGTCCGCCGCGGCGAAGAACGCGTCCATCGCAATCGGCACGGTCTCGATTCCGGCCGCATTGGCCCGCCGTATCGCCACCGCGAACGCCGTCCGCCAGTCGGGGGCGAGGTCAGGCAGCTGGTCGGGCACCGCGACACGGGGGGCCGCCGATGCCGCGAGCGGGATGTCCGTCGGCCATTGTCGTTGTGGTGCACCGGCACTCATAACCGCCATGGCGGCCTGAGCAGTGGGCAGGTCATCCGCGAAGATCGTCACGCAGTCATAACTCGCGCAGGCTGGGACGACACCGTCGGCGGACACCACACCGATCGTGGGTTTGATGCCGACGATGCCCTGCAAACCGGCCGGCACGCGGCCCGATCCCGCGGTGTCGGTGCCGATCGCGATATCGGCGAAGCCCAACGCCACCGCGACCGCAGATCCCGAGCTGGATCCGCCGGAGATGTATTCGGGTCGGCGCGAATCCCGCACCGCGCCATAGGGACTACGGGTGCCGACCAGACCGGTGGCGAACTGGTCGAGGTTGGTCTTCCCGATGACGACGGCACCGGCGGCCTTGAGAGCGGCGACCGCCGGTGCGTCGGCATCGGGAAGGTAACTGAAGCTCGGGCACGCCGCGGTCGTGGGAAGACCTGCGACGTCGGTGTTGTCCTTGACCGCCAGGACAAGGCCGGCCAGCGGGCGTTCCGCGGCCAACGCTGCACGGTGCTCGGACTCGACCTCGGCCTGCGGGCGCAGGTGGATGAACACCTCGGTGCGCCCGCTCTGCTCGATCTTGCGGTAGATCTCGGCCATCCGACTCATGGTTGATGATTCGCTTGCAAGCTCACTCATGCCGACTCCTTCTTCGCAAATTCTCCTGCAGCGGCCCAACGTTGACGTTCCTCAGCACGCGCGGCCTCCATCGTCGCGCGGGTGGCGGCGATGTCGTCGGCATTGGCGGCCAGGAAGGCCTCGTGCTCGGCAAGGGAAAACGTGCCGTCGGCGATCTCGACGCGACCCCGACCGGCGGCCATATCAGCGCGCAGGTCCAACAGTTCGTCGGCTGAGACCGGATACCACTGAATCCGGTCGAAGAACCGCAGCAGCCACGGATGCTGCGGGTCGAACCCCTGAGCGGTGAGTGGATGGCGGTGGTTCCAGATCTGCGTTGTGCGCCCGACGAACTGGTAACCGCCCGGGCCTTCCATGCCATAGACACACAGGTACGCCCCGCCGATGCCGACCGCGTTCTCCGGGGTCCAGGTGCGGGCCGGGTTGTACTTGGTGGTGACCAACCGGTGCCGGGGATCCAGTGGCGTCGCCACGGGTGCGCCGAGGTACACGTCACCGAGGCCGAGAACCAGATACTCGGCGTCGTAAACGATTCGGTGCACGTCGTCCGTGGAGCCGAGGCCGTTCATCCGTCGGATGAACTCGATGTTCCACGGGCACCATGGCGCGTCGGAACGCACCCCGTGCATATAGCGTTCGATCGCCTCGCGGGTCGCCGGATCGTCCCAACTCAACGGCAGCCGCACAGTGCGACTCGGCACGACCAGCTCCTGGGCGGCCGGCAGCGCGGCCTCGAGCTCAGTCAGCAGCGGCACTAGCACCGACAACGGCAGACGAGCAGAATCCACCTTCACCTGTAGCGACCGCACCCCGGGGGTGAGGTCGATCAAACCTGCGGGTCGATCCTGTTCCAGCGCATGGTGCAACGCGTGCACGCGGGCCCGCAACGCGAGGTCCAACCGCATCTCCCCGTACTCGACGAGGACGTTGTCGTCGCCGATGCGTCGATAGGTGACGCCGGTGGTGCCGTCCGATGATGTTGTCCGCGCGATGATTCCGTCGTCCTCGTCGCCGCCTGTCGAGAACACAGCCGGCAGGAATGCGCGTCGAGCCCGGCCCACCGTCGCCGCCGGCGGCGCCGCGTCGGCCTTGACGGGAATGAACCGCACGGTGGCACCTGGAGCGAGTTGGCCCAGCTTCCAGCGGTCGGCGGAGGTAACGGTGACCGGGCAGACGAAGCCGCCCAGGCTGGGGCCGTCGGGGCCGAGCAAGATCGGGGTGTCACCGGTGAAGTCGAGCGAACCCACGGAGTAGGCGTTGTCATGGATGTTCGACGGGTGCAATCCGGCCTCGCCACCATCGGGCCGCGCCCACTCCGGCTGCGGGCCGATCAATCGCACACCGGTGCGGTCGGAGTTGAAGTGGACCTCGTAGTCGTGGTGGAGCAGGGTGTCGATGTCATTGCGGGTGAAGAACTCCGGTGCCGAATGCGGTCCGACCGTCACCGCGATGTGCCATTGCTTGCCGATGGCGGGCTGCTCGTCGAACAGGATGCGCCTGCGCCGACCTGTTGCGGCGTCGGCGGTTTCCAGCTTGTCGCCGGCACTCAGTACTCGCCCCTCGTGTCCGCCGAACCGACCCAGGGTGAATGTCGATGCGCTGCCGAGGTATTCGTCAGCGCTGAGCCCGCCCGCGACCGCGATGTACATCCGCAGGCCCGGACCGTCGACCATGCCGACGTCGAGCACCTGTCCAGCTTCGACGAGCACCGGTTCCCACTGCGGAACCCGCACGCCGTCGACCGTCACCGGCACGGGCGCACCCGTCACGCAGACCCAGGTGTCGGTGTCGAGACGCAGGGCCGGCCCACCCATGGTCGCTTCCAGTCCGGCCGCGCCCTCCGGGTTGCCGACCGCGATGTTGGCGAGCCGGAACGACACGTCGTCCATCGGGCCGGACGGTGGAACCCCGATCTGCCAGTACCCGATGCGACCCGGCCAGTCCTGGACGGTGGTGGCCATGCCGGGCCGGAGGATTTCCAGTGCCGTCATGAGCGCGTCACAACCATCCGCACAGCGGTCGGGTCGAAACCGTTGCAGGGGTTGTTGATCTGCGGGCAGTTCGACACCAGCACCAAGGTGTCGATTTCAGCCCGCAGTGACAGCTTCTTGCCCGGTGCTGACAGACCGTCCACGATGCCGAGCGCGCCGTCGGGGTCCACGGGCACGTTCATGAAGAAGTTGATGTTGCTCACGATGTCGGCCTTGGTCAGGCCCCACCGTGCACCCTCCCCGATGAAGTTCTCCACGCATGCGTGTTGATGTTTCGTGTGATGTCCGTAGCGCAACATGTTCGATTCCTGCGAGCAGGCGCCGCCGAGGGTGTCATGATTGCCGACCTCGTCCTCGACGATCGTCAGCATCGGTTCGCCGTCACTGTCCCGCAGCACCGATCCGGTGGTCAGGAAGATATTGCCCTGCGCAGCAATCGTGGCCGGCGCACTGTAGCGCACGCTGTGGTCGTCGGCTCCGTAGAACAGGGTGTCGACGGCCTGGTTCCCGTGCAGGTCGATGATGGTGAGGACGTCTCCCGCCCGCACGATCTTCGACCAGGGACCCCGCGGGGCCACTGTCTCATCGACGAGGGTCTCGGTCATCGGGCACTCCAGACGTCTTCGGAATTCAGGTAGGCGCGTTGGTATTCGGGATCGCGCGCATCGATCTGTGCACTGATCTCGGCGAGGTCTTCCGGTGCCGACCAGGCCAGTACCTCCAGCGATCCGACGTCGAACACCGGGGCCGGATCGAGCGGGTGAGCGGTGTTGGCGATGGCGACGATGAGCGGCAGGTGCACGATGAGTTCGACCACCTTGTCGGCACCGGCCGACCCGGTTGACAACAACGCGCCATCGGCGTCCACCCGCACCCCATGGAAGAACGACACACTCGGCGCTACGTCACGTCGGGTCAAGCCGTTCTTCAGCGCGGCCAGCGCGAGCAGTTCACGCCCGGCCGGGCTGGCCGATTCGGGGCTTCCCGCACCATATTTCGCGGTATTGCCGGACAGTGTGGTGGTGCCGCACAGCGCATCGTGGTGGCTCGAGGTGTCGGACACGATGGTCGCGAGCACCCGACCTTGATCACTGAGCAGTGGATGTCCACTCGAAAGGTAGGCCTGCCACGGTACTTTCACGGTGTCGGCGACGTTGAGCCGCTCCCACGGGGCGTCGGCGCGCCACAGCAGCAGGTGTGCACACGCGCTGCCGGCGACGTCGCGCAACCGCAGCCGAGTGCCGCGGGCCAGCACCTTGCTGGTGTAGCGGCCGCCCGGAACCGTTTCGGCCCAGGTCAGCTTGTCCGCCGCCACACCGTCGGGCGGCGCCGGCCACCGCGACGCGGGGATGACCGGCATCGAGTCGGTGATGGTTCCCGCCTGGGCGCGCGCATGTTGGCGTGCGCCTGCGGTTGTGGCGGTCGTCGTTGATGGATCTGTGGCGGTCGACATTCTCAGGCTCCAATCGTGACTGGTTTCGGATGGGTCTTGCCGCGCGGGAAACACACCGCACCGAGCAGGACTGCGACGGCGATGCTGAGCGGGCCGGCCCACTGCAGGATCGGCAGTTCCCCGGTGGGGTTGAAGATTTCGGCTCGCGGCCAGCCCAGGTTGACGATCATCACCGCCCCGTAGACCACGGCGAGCACGTTGATGACGACGCCGAACCGGCCCAGCGAGAACAGCGGTAGCCCTTCGGCGTCAACCTGATTGCGTCCGGTGGGCCAACCTTTGAGCCTGCGGTACAGCAGCGGCGCGGTGACCATCAGGTACGCCAGGTAGATCAGGATGATGCAGACGCTTGCCAGCGTCGCGAAGATCGCCGAGTTGCCGACGTTGACCACCAGGACCGCGATGCACAGCACGCCGATCAGTACCGACGGCCAGATCGGAGTACCCGTGCGGCCGTTAACCCGGGCCAGGATCGTCGACGCCGGCAACCGGTTGTCGCGAGCCATCGAGAACATCAGCCTGGAGGCCGCGGTCTGAATCGCCAAGGTGCAGATGGTGATTGCGATACACACGTCGATCAGCAGCACCGTGCCCCACGGTGAGGACAGCACGGTGTCGAGCACGTACGGCAGGCCCTCGGTGGCCAACCGGCCGTCGGTGAGGCTCGGTGCGGCCATCAGCGCGCCGAGAATCATCAGGCCACCGCCCAGTGCGGAGACAGAAAGGGCCAACCGAATGGTGCGGGGCGCGACCCGGCGCGGGTTGCGGGTCTCTTCGGCGAGCTCACCGGCCGAGCCGAAGCCCACCATGACGTAGGCGGCCATCAACCCCGACATGATCCACGCCCAGATGTAGCCGGGCTGTCCGCCCGCGTGGCCGGTGTCGAACACCACCTGGGGACCGCGCTGCGCGTGGGTGAAGAAGACCCCGATGACGGCGACGACGCCGACGATCTCGCAGATCACCCCTGCGCTGTTCACCCGCGACATCAGTTTGACGCCAAGACAATTGATGGTCGTCGTCACCACCAGCAGCACGGTGCCGAGCAGCACCGCGTTGGTTGCCCCGCTCGGTGAAGTGAGCGCCGGATCGTCCCCGATGATCTGGAACCCGGACCAGATCGCCGGCAGCACCACCTGTAGCGCGATTGCGGCGGCCGCTGCGGTGACGATCTGGGCCAGGATCATGAACCAACCGCCGAACCAGCCGATCACCTCACCACCCATTCGCCGAGACCACTGATAGATGGCGCCCGAGATCGGGTAATGCGCCGCCAGTTCGGCGAAGCAGAGCGCTACCAGGAACTGGCCAAGGAAGACCGCGGGCCACGTCCAGAAGAAGGCCGGCCCGCCGAAGCCGAACCCGAGGCCGAACAGCTGGAAGATGGTCGTCAGGATCGACACGAACGAGAAGCCGGCGGCGAAGGATTCAAACCGGCCGAGCCGGCGATGCAACTGCTGGTCATAACCAAACTCGGCCAGGTCGCTATGGTCGTTTGACGCATCTCTGCCTGGCGCGGTCGCGCTGCTGGTCATAGGCGTTTCTCTCGGGCTCGGGGCGGTGGGGCCAGCTCTATAACTGTCGAGTGACAGATAACTGCCTTCGCGTGTCCCGGGTGTCACCCGAATGTTTCGGTCATGTAGCCGTCGGTAAGGGTTTGGTTGCCGAATGCTCACAGCCCCTGCACCTGCCAGAATCGCCGGTATGCCCGACAGTCCGCTGGAACGCGCACACCTTCGCGTGGAATCAGCAGACAGCGAGACGGCCCTGGTAGCCGCCGCCCGGCAGGCGCATGCTGCGGTCCAGGAGCTGATCGACACCCGCGCAGGCGCGGCGACAGTCGCACACGCCTGGTCGGCTCTTGTCCGGGCGGCTCTCGCGAGCGCCGCACGACTGGTGTCCACCGACATCGGATTCTGGTATGCCTCCGGCAGCGTCGGCCGCGGCGATGCGCTGCCCGGATCTGACCTCGAGACATTGTTCGTGCGGCGTCCGAACGCCGAGCCTGAGGCCGCGCTGGCCCATGCCGCCGACGTGCACGATGTGCTCGCGCAGTGCGGCCTCCGAGGCGATGACAACGGCGCGATCGCCGCGAGGGCAAGGTTCAACCGTTCGGCTCGGGAATGGGCCGACGGTATCGGCCGGTGGGCCCGCGACCCGGCGGCCGACCGCGGGGTCGTGATGATCGGCCTACTGGCCGACGCCGTGCCGGTCGCCAAGGGCGTCGACCTGCGTGAAGAGGCCGGTATTGCGGCACGCGCCCACCCGGCTTCGCTGGCCGCCATGCTGCAGGATGCCACCTACATCCGCGCCTACGTTCCGTCCCGGCTGCGCGCGCTGACCTCCGGCGACGGTGGCGTCGACATCAAACACGCCGCCGTCGATCCTGTCGTGCGGATCGCGCGGTGGGCGGCACTCAGTTGCGGATCCGATGCACTGCCCACGCGTGACCGGATCAGTGACGCCGCGGGCACCCGTTACCTCGACAGCGAAGATGCGCGAGTACTCGCGAAATGCCACACCATCGGATCGAGCATCCGTTGGCGAGTGCGCACGGCGCGGTGGAACGCCGGAGAGCAGGTCGACGAACGCGTGGAACTGTCGGCGCTGTCACCCCAGGACCGCACCGCACTGCGCAGCATCGGCCGCGAACTCACCGGCCTGCGACGCAAACTGGACTACCTGGCCTCGACGTCGAGTTTCTCGGTGTGGTAGCCGGGCTCCGCGAAGACGAGCGTCACGCGCTCGCACAGACCATCGCCGCCGAGCGCCTCGAAGGATGGCGCCCCAGCACCGAGCAGGTCGCCGGTTTGACCGAGCTACTCACCGGCGCAGTGACATTCGGGGAGTATCTGGGGCGGCATCTGCCGACGGACCGCCGACGCCTTCGGCGTCCGGTTCTGGCACGGCGCAAACCGTATCTGATCCCGGGGACGACGGTGCTGCGCAACAACTTCGGTGTGCACGATGTGGCGACGCTGACGCGGCTGGAGTTCGTGGCGACGGCAGGCCGGATCCTGCAGGTGCATATGGACCCGGAAAGCTACGGCCTCGACGTCCGTCGGTTGCATCAACATGTATTCGGTGACGTGTACGCGTGGGCCGGTGAACCGCGCATCGTCGAACTGCGGCGCGGTGAGGCCGCATTCGGCTCCTGCGAGCGGATCCCCGGCGCATTGGAGACGCTGGGAGTCGAGATAACCTCGGTGGCCGTCGGGGGCGCTTCCTTGGACGGCGGTGAGCTCGCCTACCGACTGGCCCGAATTTATGCCGACTACAACCAGATTCACCCTTTTCGTGAAGGCAACGGGCGTACCGGCACGTTATTGCTGCATGTGTTGGCTGCCCGCGCGGGTCAGCGGCTGTGTTTGGACCGCTTCACCCGCGAGGACTGGATCACCGCCTCACGGGATTCCATGCCGTTCCGGCGTGATGGCCTGGCCGATCCGCGACCCTTCCTGGCAGTGCTGCGACATTGTCTGCGACACGACTGAGCCGACGCTACGGATTCGGATCGGTCAGGTAGCGCTGCACGGTCGGGCCAACCCAGTCGACCAGCTCATCGACACCGGCCGAGGCCATGGGTTCGATCTTGAGCTGGTAGCGCGCGAAGGCCAGGCCCACGAGATGGGTCGTCACCAACTCGACGCGCAGCACAGCATTGGTCACTCCGAATTGAGCCTCGACCCGCTCGGCCACCGGGCCGGCCAAAGAATCATGTAATAGCTTGCGCGCCAACGGCTGAATCGCCGCTGACCGGAATATCGTCAAAAGCGGATCGAAGGTGGCACCCTCGTCCCAGCGTTGGATGAAGTCCCGAACCAGGCGCGGGCCGATCTGGTCACTCCCCTCGTCGAGCAGGATGGCCAGTTGGTGCAACGGGTGCTCCGGGACATCGATCACCGCAGCGTTGAACAGCCCTTCCTTGTTGCCGAAGAAGTAGTAGACCATCGCCACGTCCACGCCGGCGTCGGCGGCGATCCGGCGCACCGTGGCCCGCTCGTAGCCGTCGCGCGTGAAATGCTCGCGTGCCGCCTCCACGATGCGCTGCTTGCTCTCCTGGCCCGTTCGCCAGCGGCCGCTTCGCCGCGTCTCCGACATGTACAAAAGTTTACTTCAACAAGCGTTGACCAATGGCTGCGCCGCGGCGTACCGTCAAAGTTCAACAACCGTTGAAGAAGGAGGAATCGACATGGCACAACGACGGCTCTGGTGGCGGCACACGATCTCGGTGCTGATCGCCCCGGCAACGATGACGGTGTTCATACCGGCCGTGATCATCGCGGTGACCGGCGTCAACGCCCCCGACCTCAGTACCGTCTCGGGCGTCCTACTCGCCATCACCGGCGGCGCGCTGGTCGCGTTCGGACTGTGGTATCTGGTGTGGACGATGATCCTGTTCGACCGCATCGGCAAGGGCGCCCTGGCGATCGGCTCACCGGTCAACCTTGTGGTGGAGGGTCCGTACCGCCACGTCCGCAACCCGATGATGACCGCGGTGTTCAGCATCCAACTCGGCACAGCTGTCGCGACGACGTCGCCCTGGCTGTACGGCTGGTTCGCACTGTTCTGCACCGTCGTCGCGATCGCGATCCCGGTCTTCGAGGAACCGCATCTCCGCAAACGGTTCGGCACCGAGTACGACGCGTTCCGCCGCCACGTGCCGCGATGGATTCCCCGCATGACACCGTGGGTGCCCGATCGCGCGGGCGCGAACTCCTAGCCACAGGGTGGAAGCGCAATGACCACAGAGGTGCTCGTCGTCGGCGCAGGTCCGACGGGTCTCACCATGGGTATCGAACTGGCCCGACGCGGAGTCGCCGTCCGCGTCATCGACACCGCCGCGGCACCGACGACCGAGACCAGGGCGCTCGGTGTCCAGCCGAGAACGCTCGAGCTGTTCGACCGGTTGGACCTTGCCGATGCAACCGTTGCCGGCGGTGTGCCAGTGACGGAGTTCAATGTCTTCAGTGAGGGAAAGCGGTTCCTGCACCTTGACATTCACGCACTGAACACACCGCACCCCTATCTGCTGATGCTGCCCCAACCGCAGGTGGAAGCGCTGCTCGCGACCCGTCTCAACGACCTCGGTGTCGAGGTGGAACGCGGCGTCGAGCTGTCCACACTGGACCAGTCACCTGGCGAGGTCCAGGTCGGGCTTCGGCACGGCGACGGGCGGCTGGAACAGGCCCGGCTGCCGTGGGTGATCGGGTGCGACGGCGCGCACAGCACCGTGCGTCATCAGCTCGACGTGCCGTTCGTCGGCGCCGCCTTCGAGGAGAACTTCGCCGTCGCGGACGTCCGGATGGACTGGCCGTTGCCGCACGACGTCTTCTACTCGTTCCTCCACCGGGGACGCTTCGTCGCGTACTTCCCGATGCCCGGCGGCCTGCATCGCCTCACCATCGCCTACCGGCCCGGCCAGGCCCCCGCCGGCGAGGTGACATTCGATGAACTGCAAGCCGCCGTAACCCGTTGTGCACCAGCTGGTTCCCGCGTCTCAGAGATCACCTATGCCGGGAGGTTCCGCATCAACCAACGCAAGGTCGCACGGCATTCCGTCGGTCGGGTGTTCCTCGCCGGCGACGCCGCGCACGTCCACTCCGTGGTCGGCGGGCAGGGCATGAACACCGGTATTCAGGATGCGTTCAACCTCGGTTGGAAACTCGCAGCTGTCGTA
Source organism: Mycolicibacterium sp. XJ870 (assembly GCF_053483975.1). Lineage (NCBI taxonomy): Bacteria > Bacillati > Actinomycetota > Actinomycetes > Mycobacteriales > Mycobacteriaceae > Mycobacterium > Mycolicibacterium sp. XJ870. The sequence goes on along the minus strand of NZ_JBEFTI010000001.1, from coordinate 1,091,491 downwards.
CACGGTCAAGCGCGGCCGGATCTACTCGACAGTTATGCGGCCGAACGATCCCCGGTGGCACAGCGACTGGTCAAGGGAACCCGCCGTGCCACCCGAATGACGTTGCTGCGCAGTCCTGTTGCCGCGGCCGCCCGCCGTCACCTGGCGCCGCACATCACCGCGCGGGCAGGCGTCCAGCGCATCCTGACGAGAGCCCTGACCCAGCTCGACGTGTCCTACCGCGACGGCGCCGGCGGGACCAACGACACCAGGCTCGCGGTCGGTGACCGCTTTCCGACCACCGATGTGCTCCACCCGTCGAAGTACACGCTGCTGTCGCCCAGTCTTGAGCCGACGGGACTGCGTGCCGTCGTCAACGAATATGCGGACCTGATCGACGTGCCTGAACACACGCAGATCTCCGGCGGTGGGCTGGTGCTCGTCCGCCCCGATGGCTACATTGCGCTGCTCGGCAGTGACATCCACGGGCTCCGCGACTATTTCGAAGCAACCCTCGGAAGCCCTATGTCTGCGGTTCCGACGGGTCCGGATCCTTCCACTCCCAACTCGCGCCCGCGGTGAGGGTTCCGGGTTCGAGTTCGGTCCGGCCGGCATCGCGGATGTGCACCGCCTGCGCCAGGATCTCGTCGGGCTTGCCGCCGATGACGATAACGGGGTGGTCGTAGTCGATGCCGTAGAGCTTGAGCGCAGCGTGGACCGCGTGTGCCGCGGTCTTTCCCCGCGACATCTTCGCATTCGAGTTGACCCTGATGACCAACCGCTTCTCCGAACCATCCATACGACGAGGGTAGAGCCGCCCGCAGGTGGCTCAGGCCAGTGCGGGGGTGCCCACATCAACCAGTCCGGCCAGGGCCTGCGGCAAAGGGCCCAGGTGCAGCACGCCGAGGCGTTGGGTGGCGCGGGTGAGAGCGACGTAAAGTTCGGCCGCGCCACGTGGCCCGTCGGCGAGGATCCGTTCCGGCTCCACCACCAGGACCGCGTCGAACTCCAGGCCCTTGGTCTCCGACGCCGGCACCGTGCCCGGTGTCCCCGGTGGCCCGATCACCACGCTGGTGCCTTCGCGGCCGGCTTCGTCCCGGACGAATTCGTCAATGGCAGCGGGCAATTGGTCCTCGGTAACCTGCTTGGACCATGGCGCCACACCACAGGCGCGGACCGACTCCGGCGGCTGCACCCCGGGCGCGAACTCCGCGAGAAGCGCGGCGGCAACAGTCATGATCTCAGACGGCGTGCGGTAATTCACCGACAGTGTCTTGTAGACCCAGCGCGCTGGGCCGTCCTTGGTCCTCGCGGCGGTGTACGGCGCCAGCATCGTGTCCCACGTCCTGGCCCCGGCGGCGGACCGGCGCTGCGCGAGATCGCCCACCACCGTGAAGGATCGGCGCGGACAGCGCCGCATGAGGACCCGCCAGTCCATCTCAGAGAGTTCCTGAGCCTCATCGACCACCACATGCCCATAGGTCCAATCCCGGTCCGCGGCGGCGCGTTCCACGAGTTCCCGGTTGTCGCGTTCCGTGAAACGTTCCGCCAGATCCTCGGCGTCGAGAAGGTCCTGGGCGAGCAGACGATCTTCGTCGTCCATGAGATCCTCACGGTCGACCATGAGATCCAGCACCCCGGCCGCGTAGGCGGCCTCCTCCCGCCGTTCCCGTTCGGCGGCGAGATCGGGTTTGATGCCGCCGAGCAGGTCGACCAGTTCGTCGAGCAGCGGCACATCCGACACCGTCCAGGCCTCGCCGTCGGCACGGTACAGCGCCTCGTCCGCGCCCGCGGCACGCAGCCGATCATGCGACGTATACAGCTGTGCCAGGACGTTTTCCGGCGTCAGTGTCGGCCACAGTTCATCGAGTGCAGCGGCGAACTGCTCGTGGTCCTCAAGCTCGTTGAGCACGTCGGCACGCATCTGCTCCCAGGCGTGCTTGTCCTCGCGGGTCAGCCAGCCCCGGCCGATGCGGGCGACTGCCCGTTCGATCACCACGTACGTGACGACGTCGACGAACTCGGCGCGCGCTTCGTTGTGCGGCAGGCCGGTTTTGCGCGCCTCGTCCCTCGCCCACGCCGCCGTCTCGGCATCGATGCGTACCGTGACGTCCGACAGCGTGATCGGAATCGGATCCTGCGGCAGCTCCTGCCGATCGGCGACCGCCGCGGCGAGGACGTCCAAAATCTTCAGCGAACCCTTGAGTCGTGCCGCCTCCGGGGCGTCCTCGGCAGTGACGTGCAACCCCGGCACGAGGTCGCCGGGGGTCATGAACACCACATCCGTCTCGCCCAGCGACGGCAACACCCGGCCGATGTGATTGAGGAACGACGGGCTGGGCCCGACGACGAGCGCTCCGTGACTTTGCAGCTGCTGGCGTTGGGTGTAGAGGAGATAGGCGACGCGGTGCAAGGCCACGACCGTCTTGCCGGTGCCGGGGCCGCCCTCGATCACCAACACCCCGGAATGCGGATGCCGGATGATCTCGTCCTGTTCGGCCTGGATCGTCGCGACGATGTCGCGCATACCGTCGCCGCGCGGGGCGTTCACCGCCGCGAGCAGGGCGGCGTCCCCAGCGCCGTCGCGGTCCTCACCCAACTCGGCGCCGGTGGGCCGGCCCAACACCTCGTCGGTGAAATCGACCACTTTGCGCCCCAGCGTGTGAAACTGGCGGCGCCGTCGCATGTTCTCGGGATTGGCGGCAGTCGCGGTGTAGAACGGGCGGGCCATCGGTGCACGCCAATCGAGCAACAACGGTTCGAAGTCGTCGTCCCGATCGAATATCCCCATCCGGCCGATATACAGATGCTCGTCGTCGACGGACTCCAGCCGGCCGAAGCAGAGTCCGTTGTCCGCGATATCCAGCCGCTGTATCTCTTTGGCAAGCGCACGGACCTCGGCGTCACGTTCGACGAGTGTCCCGCCGTTCTGCGCGTCGACGTCACCCCGCAGAGCGTCCCGGTACCGGCGCTTCGCTCGAACGCGGTCCGCATCGACCCGCTTGTAGAGCCCGGCTACATAGCCCCGCTCGGCTTCCAATTCGTCTGCATACTCTCGACCTGACACGTGCCCTCGCTATCCCGTCGCTCCCCGCCGGCCTTGCCGTGCCCCCGGGCCCGGGTGGCTGCGACCGTTAGTCAACGAAAGCCCGGTGGCTGTTGTTCCGACCGTGACAAAGAGGAGATGGGGTGAGGACGATCAGGCCTGCATTGTGCCGAGTGTGACCTCGGCGGTCTGCGAGTCGCCCGAGGGGTCCTGGTACGTCACTGTCACCTGATCGCCCGGGGCCTTCGACCGGACGGTCGCAATCAGAGCTTCTGGCCCGTCGATCACGCGGTCGTCGACCTTGGTGATGACCATCCCGCTGCGCAATCCTGCGTCGGCGGCCGGGCCCCCATTGGCGACGCCGGCGATCGCGGCACCGTTCGCACGCGCGTCAGTGCCGAGCTGCACTCCCAACGAGGCGTGTTGGACCGTGCCCGTCGAGATCAACTCGTCGGCGATGCGCTTGGCCTGGTCGACGGGGATCGCGAATCCCAACCCGATCGAACCGCTTTGCGCCCCGCCGGAACCCTGCCCGCCGAGAGAGGCGATCGCAGAGTTCACCCCGATCAGCTCACCGTTCATGTTGACCAGCGCACCGCCGGAGTTGCCCGGGTTGATCGCGGCATCGGTCTGGATCGCACTCATCACCGACGCCTGGCCGGTCGTCTCATCCCCGGTGGCGACCGGACGATCCAGGGCGCTGACGATGCCCGTCGTCACGGTGCCCTGGAGTCCGAGCGGAGATCCGATCGCCACGACGTTCTGACCCACCTTCACGTCCTTCGACGACCCCATCGCGATCGGGGTGAGCCCCGAAACACCTTCGGCGCGAACCACCGCGAGGTCATCGGCCGGGTCGGTGCCGACCACGGTGAACGGCGCAGTGCGGCCGTCGGAGAAAGTCACCGTGGCTTTCATGTCCGAGCCCGAGCGAGCCGCCGGAGTGTCCGATCCGGGACCGAACAGGCCGCCGAACGGATCCTGCGGGCTCATCGGCCCGCCCAAGCTCGGGAGCGAGTCTTGTCCAGCGGCAACCTCTTTGGCTGCCTCGACGACGTGATTATTCGTCAGGATCATTCCGTCCGGGCTGATGACGATCCCCGACCCCTCGGCACTTCCCTGCCCCGTATCGACCTGCAACTTCACCACACTGGGCAGCACCTTGGCCGATACCTGCTCGACCGAACCTGCAGGCGCTGCCGCCGCGGGAAGATTGGGACCCCGGGCCGGTGCAGGATTCTGCGCCTCCGCAACCGTCGCCTGAGCATTTGCCGTGGATCGATCGACATGGTTAACCACCGCGACGCCTGCCACCGCGCCGGACGTCACCGCAACAGCGGCCATGCCGGCCACGAGGACACCTGCCCGCCCGCGGGACCGCTTCTGCGGCTGCTGATTCTGCATCGGCGACGGCTGAAACCGTTGATTCTCATTCCCATCCGGAGAAGCCGTGGGGTACGGCTGATGCGAGTAGGCACTCGCACTGCCATCGTGCTGGTAGCCCTCACGGGACCACGGGTTCGGATACCGCTGGCCCACAGGCTGTCCCGGTATCGGCGCATTGCTGTCGGGAGATGGCGGGTACTCTGGTCGATGCGTCATGACGTACGTTCTTCTTCCTCTGGAATCAACAAAGATTGCACGGCGGAGCCGCGGTTGCCCCTACTGTGCCTTTACCGACTGAGGGTGTGCTGAGAAGATGTTCTGCGCACGCCAAGACTTTGCCAGGAGCTCGCGGACCATTTGCTACTGCGCCATGGCCAAGCACTGAAAGTTCGTAGGAGTGCATGGCGGCAAGTTGACCGCGAATGTCGAACGTGTGTTCTAATAAATGTGATAGTCAGCCCGCTCACTGCGAGCCACGTTCAGAAGGAGTTCGCCGCAACGATGACTGTAGACACTCTGGCAGCGCAAGCGCCGTCCACCGACTCCGACACTCCCGATGTGTTGATTTCTCCGGTCGAGAGCACCTCGTCTGAAAGGCTGCCGGTGCCCGACGCTGCTGCTTCTGTCGAAGAAAAGCCCAAGAAGGCACCGGCCAAGAAGGCAGCCGGTAAGAAGACCAAGACACTCGAGCTGACCCTCACAGTCACCGGAACCGCCGACGGCGAATGGCGCGCCGAGCTCAAGCAGGGCACCGCCTACCTGGCCCGCAACCTCGCGGTCGCGGCGGCCGCTGTCTCCCGCGCGGCCAAGGAATTGCATGAGGACCTCTCCGGTCCGATCGACGAGGTGATCGAAGAGGCGCGGTCCCAGCAGGCCGCCAGGGTCGCCGCCCTTGAAGCCGAATTGGAAGCCGCCCGAAGGGCCCTCGCCGACTTGGACTGAGATCCTGGAAGCCCAATCGGCTTGGACCTCTGGTCGAGTTTGGCGAACTGGCTCGAACCGGCGTTATCGCAAGATAATCTCAGCGCGACCGTGACGTCAGCGGCTCCCGGCTAGTCATAGCGATGACCAGTTTCGCCGAGAAAGGCACTACCGATGAGGTGCAGCCGACTACTGCGCAGCGCGGCCATTATTGCCGTGGGAATGGCGTTTACCTTCGCGACACCTGCGTACGCCAATCCAGGAGACCAGGCGTGTGTGAGGCCCGACGGGTCGCCCTGTCCAGCTATGCCACCGGGCTGCGTCCACGAAAACGGCATGCCGTGCTCGGGTTCCCTGGCCGATATCAACGCCGCTTGTAATCAAAACCCGGTGGTCTGCAGGTGGCTGACCGGATAGTGGACGGTGGCGCCCTGCGCTAGCTCTCGACCCCGACTGCAGCTGGGTCACAACAGGTTTCGCTGGCCATATGATGCATCTCTGGATAGACAGAATGTAATGACGAAACCCGTTCTGATACAGGTCGGATTGGAGATCAGAAGGCGCCATGGCTACTCACCCGCACTGGCATACGCGGACGGAAACCGAAGCCGACGTCGCCGCCGTCCGCCAAATCAATCTGGCTGCCTTCGACACTGCCGAGGAAGCCGGTCTCGTCGAGGCTCTCCGCACTGACCCCTCATGGATCGACGGGCTGGCGACGCTGGCTGTCACCGAGACCGGCGAGCCAGTGGCTTATGCGCTACTGACCCGCTGCCACATCGATGACACGCCGGCGCTGTGCCTGGGTCCGTGCGCGGTGCTGCCCGAGTATCAGCGAACCGGCGCGGGATCGGCAGCGATCCGGGCGGCTTTCGGCGCTGCGCGAGGTCAGGGCGAGCGTTTCGTCACCGTGCTCGGGCACCCGAGCTACTACCCGCGATTCGGATTCAGCTCGGCCTCCGCGCACGGGGTCACAATGAAAACCGAGGTGCCCGACGATGCGCTCATGGTGCTCGCCCTCAACGGGTCCGATATCCCCGCGGGCATCATCCGCTACGCCGCAGCTTTCGGCGACATCTGACCCGTCCAACAGTGGTACCGCCCGTGGTACCGCATTTCTGAAGGCACTCACGGTTGCCTTCCCGACACCACTGTGACGCATGTGGTTTGACGGAGCGGCGCAAAGATCCAGACCGACCAACAAAAGAAAGCCCGCTCAAGGCGGGCTTTCAAAAGTGGAGCTAAGGGGATTCGAACCCCTGACCCCCACACTGCCAGTGTGGTGCGCTACCAACTGCGCCATAGCCCCTGATGTCGTGCTCATCGAAGTTACACCACGGCTACCCGTCCTTCAAAATCGCAGGTCAGGGCACTTCGCCGCCGGCCTCTGGGCCGAGTGCGCGAGCCGGGGTGTGCTCGGCAGGCGGGCGGCCGCGAGTCTCGTGCGCAAATGTCCAGCCCAACGCCGCTAGCAGCAGAATCGCGCCGCTGACCACGAACGCCCAGGAGAACGAGAAGTACTGGGCGATCAAACCCACCAGAAGCGAGCCCCCGATCGACCCGAGGTCGGCCATCATCTGGAACGTCGCGACCGCGGTGCCGCCGCGGGCCTTGTTGCCGATGATGTCGGCCACCGCGGCCTGCTGGGGTGCGGTGAAGATCCCGGTCGCGAACCCCGCGACGTAGGCGCTCACCAGAAACAGCGTCAGCCCGTCGGTGAAACCCACCAGCGCCGTCGAGATGCCCGCGGCAGCGAGGCCGAAGATCAACAGCAGGCGCCGGCCGACGCGGTCTGACAGGTAACCACTCGGGATCACCGCTGAGACGTTGCCGATCGCGAACGTCGCCAACGCCAGGCCGGCGGTACCGGCCCCACGATGGAACACCTCGGTGATGAACAACGGCACCAGCGCAATCCGCAGACCGAAGGCCGACCACCCGGTCGCGAAGTTCGACAGCAGCGCCGCACGGTAGGCACGGTTGCGCAGCGCCGTACGCACGGTCACCTTGCCTCCGTCTTCCGGCGCCGGCGCGGCGAGCGACGAGTGGCGCAGGCTGATGAACACGACGGCAGCCGCGACCAGCAGAGCAGCGCCGTAAATGAGGAACGGCGCGCTGAGGCCCAGGCCCGCGGTGAGACTGCCGAGCACGGGCCCGCCGACCGAGCCGACCAGAAACGCCGAGGAGAACATTCCCGCCACGCGGCCACGGGCGCCCTCCGGGCTGATCCGGATCATCAGCCCGAGTGCCGACACGAAGAACATGGTTGAGCCGATCCCGCCCAGCGATCGGAACAGCAGCAGCTGCCAATATGTCTGCGCGAAGGCGCACGCCCCAGTGGACAACGCCACGATGACCAGGCCGTTGACGTAGATCCGCCGCTCCCCCAGCCGCTGGATCAGCGCACCGGTTGCCGGTGCGAAACACAGCCTCATCAGCGCGAACGCAGTGATGACGAAGGTCGCGGCACTGATGCTGACCCCGAAGTGACGGGCGTAGGCCGGCAGAACCGGCGCCACCACGCCATAGCCGAGCGCGATGACCGCATTGGCGACGATCAGGACCCAGACTTCACCGGGCAACTTCGGCTTCGTCTGGGCCGATTCCCGGGTCGCTTCGCTCCTGCCCTCCGAGCCCGAACAGTCACCCTCCGCAGTAGAGCTCACCCAATGACTGTATTCACCAAGTCTTTGGCGGCCTGCTGCACCTCCGCGAGATGCTCGGCACCGAGGAACGACTCGGCGTAGATCTTGTAGACATCCTCAGTTCCCGACGGCCGTGCGGCGAACCACGCGTTCTCCGTCGTCACCTTCAGCCCACCCAGCGCGGCGCCGTTGCCGGGTGCGGCGGTCAGCTTCGCGGTGATCGGCTCACCGGCCAGCTCGGTCGCGGTGACCTGCTCGGGCGACAGCTTCGCCAGACGCGCCTTCTGCTCCCGATCGGCAGGCGCATCGATACGCGCGTAGGTGGGCGCGCCGTAGCGCTCGGCGAGCTCGGCATAACGCTGCGACGGCGTCGACCCGGTCACCGCGAGGATCTCCGAGGCCAGCAACGCCAGGATGATGCCGTCCTTGTCGGTGGTCCAGGTTGAGCCGTCGGTGCGCAGGAACGACGCCCCGGCGCTCTCCTCGCCGCCGAAGCCGATGCTGCCGCCGATCAGCCCGTCCACGAACCATTTGAACCCGACCGGCACCTCCACCAGCTTGCGTTCCAGCCCGCCGACCACCCGGTCGATGATCGAGCTGCTGACCGCCGTCTTGCCCACCGCGGTACTGCCCGGCCAGTTCGGCCGGTGCGTGTAGAGATAGTCGATGGCGACCGCGAGGTAGTGGTTCGGGTTGAGCAGCCCGCCATCGGGGGTGACGATGCCGTGCCGGTCGGAGTCGGCGTCATTGCCCGTGGCGATCTGGTATTTCTCGCGGTTGGCGATCAGGGACGCCATCGCGTTCGGCGAGCTGCAGTCCATCCGTATCTTGCCGTCGGTGTCGAGGGTCATGAACCGCCAGGTCGCATCGACAAGCGGGTTCACCACGGTCAGGTCGAGGTTGTGCCGTTCGGCGATCGCACCCCAGTAGTCGACACTCGCCCCGCCCAGCGGGTCGGCTCCGATCCGGATGCCCTCCGCACGGATCGCGTGCACGTCCACGACATTCGGCAGATCCGATACATAGGCGTCGAGATAGTCGTGGCGTTGCGCGGTCTGCACGGCGCGGGCCAACGGAATGCGCTTCACCGCTTTCAACCCGTCGCGCAGAATTTCGTTGGCGCGCTTGGCGATTGCGCCGGTGGCATCGGTATCGGCCGGACCGCCGTTGGGCGGGTTGTACTTGAACCCGCCGTCCCGCGGCGGGTTGTGGGACGGCGTGACGACGATGCCATCGGCCAGGTCACCCTCCCGGCCCCGGTTGAACGTCAGGATGGCGTGGCTGACCGCAGGCGTCGGCGTGTAACGATCAGCCGAATCAATCATCGCCACAACGTCATTGGCAGCCAACACCTCCAGCGCCGAGGCCCACGCCGGCTCCGACAATGCGTGCGTGTCGCGCCCGATGAACAGCGGACCGGTGGTGCCCTGCGCCGCGCGGTACTCGACGATCGCCTGCGTCGTCGCCAGGATATGAGCCTCGTTGAACGCCGCGTCCAGGCTCGAACCGCGGTGCCCGGAGGTACCGAACACCACCTGCTGCGCCACGTCGTCGGGGTCGGGTCGCTGGGTGTAGTACGCGGTCACCACCTGTGCGACGTCGATGAGATCCTCGGGTTGCGCCGGTTGTCCGGCACGCGGGTTGGCAGCCATGGTCCCGATTCTGCTCCCCGACGAATGTCGATGCCTGCGGTCTGCCGAGTTGCCGCCATACTTTTACTTCATGTTCGACATGCGCGGCCACGACTTCCGAGAGTTGGCCGCAGTCTTCGTCGGCGGAGCGCTCGGCACCTTGGCGCGGGCCGGCCTGGAAACGCTCGTGGCCCCCGATCCCGGCCGGTGGCCGTGGCCGACCTTTGCGGTCAACATCGTCGGCGCGTTCCTGTTGGGTTACTTCACCACGCGGCTGCTGGAACGACTGCCGGTGTCCAGTTACCGCCGACCGCTCCTGGGCACCGGCTTCTGCGGCGGGCTGACGACGTTCTCGACCATGCAGGTCGAAACGATCACCATGCTCGACCACGGGCACTGGGGGCTGGCCGCGGGTTACACCGCGGCCAGCATCGGCGGCGGGCTCGCTGCAGCCGCGGCGGCGACCGCGCTGGTACGCCGGGTGCGGGTGTTGACGTGACGGCCTTGGTGTGGACGGGCGTGGCCGTATTGGGCGGAGCCGGAGCGGTGTGCCGGTTCCTGCTCGACCGAGCTGTATCGGCTCGGGTCAAGCGCGGGTTCCCGTTCGGCACGTTGGCGGTAAACCTCACTGGCGCGCTGCTGTTGGGTTTCCTCGGGGGCCTGGCGCTGAGCCCGCACACCGCGCTGATAGTCGGCACCGGCTTCGTCGGGTCGTACACCACGTTCTCCACGTGGATGCTGGAAACCCAGCGACTGGGCGAGGAACGTCAGCTCTGGCCGGGGGTGGCCAATATCGTCGTCAGCGTCGTACTCGGACTAGTGGCGGCGTGGCTGGGCGTGTGGCTGGGAGGCCGGGTATGAGCACCGACTACCTGAAGCTCACCGCCTATTTCGGCGAGCGCCAGCGGCATGAGCGCCGGTTCGCCGCCGACGCGCTGCTCGAGCTGTACGGCACCAACGACATTGCCACCAGCGTGATGCTGCGGGGCATCGCGAGCTTCGGCCCCCGGCGTCAGATGCGCAGCGACGAGACACTGAGCATGTCCGAGGACCCGCCCGTGACGATCGCGGCGGTGGATGCGGCCGACAAGATCTCGACGCTGGCCGAACAAGCAGTCCCGATGATCCCGCGTGGGTTGATCACCCTCGAACGCGCACAGCTGGTCGGCCCGGACTATCTCCCGCCTACGGTCCACGAGACCACCAAGCTGACCGTCTACGTGGGCCGCCATAGCCGCGTTGCCGGCACCCCGGCGTACCGCGCGGTCTGTGCCGCGCTGCACCGCCATGGCTTCGCCGGGGCCACGGTGTTCCTCGGCGTCGACGGCACTGTCCACGGCCGGCGGCGTCGTGCCCGGTTCTTCAGCCGCAATGCCGACGTTCCGGTCATGATCGTCGCCGTGGGCACCGGTGATCAGGTCAACTCCGTCCGGCGTGAGCTGGACGCGCTGCTGGACCGCCCCCTGGTGACCGTAGAACGTGCACAGCTGTGCAAGCGGGGCGGCGAGTTGCTGACCCGCCCGTCTGCGCTCCCGCAAACCGATGACCAAGGCCGCGCACTGTGGCAGAAGCTGATGATCCACACCTCCGAGACGGCCTTGCACGACGGCGCGCCCGTTCACCGGGCCGTCGTGCGACGGCTGCTGCAAACCGGCGTGGTCGGCGGCGCGACTGTGCTCCGCGGCGTCTGGGGATTCATCGGCGCTGGAGAACCGCACGGCGACAAGCTGATTCAGCTGGGACGGCAGGTGCCGGTGACGACCATCGTGGTGGACGCCCCGGACCGGATCGCCGCCGCTTTCGATATCGTGAACGAGCTCACCAACGACCACGGTCTGGTCACCGCGGAGATGGTCCCGTCAGCGACCATCGTTGACGGCGGTTACCGATACGGCAGTACTAATCTCGCCCGGCACAGTTACTGAACTCACAGCCAGGCTGGTAAGCCTAGCCTACCTTAACTTGCCGGTGGTAGCGTCCCAGCCCATGCAGTCAACTTCCCCTGAAGCGGTCAGCGCCGCCCTCACCGAGATCTTGCGCGACGACATGAACGTCGATATCCGCAGGGTGACCCGGGACTCCCGGCTCGTTGACGACGTCGGCCTCGACTCGGTGGCTTTCGCCGTCGGCATGGTGGCGATCGAGGACAAGCTCGACGTCGCGCTCACCGAGGAAGACCTGCTGAGCTGCGACACCGTGGGCGACCTGGAGGCCGCGATCCTGGCGAAGATTCCCGCGGCGCAGAGCGCAAAGTGAACCCGCTGGCGACAGCGCTGACGAAGTCCCTGACAACCACCAGCGCCGACCTCGTGGTGTTCGACACCGAAACCCGCACCTGGAACCGTCATCCATGGGGACAGGTGTACGCGCGCGCCGAGAATGTCGCCGAGCGGATCGGACAGGACGGCTCCTCGGCTGTAGGCGTGGTCGCTGAACCGACCGTGGAAGCCATCGCGGCCATCATCGGCACGTTGGTGTCCGGTTCGGCCCTCTCGATTCTTCCTGGACCGGTGCGCGGCTCCGACCCCGCCCAGTGGGCGCAGTCGACGCTGAACCGCTTAGCCGGCATCGGAGTCGGGACCGTGTTCAGCCACGGCAGCTACCTCGAACAGTTGCGCGGCGCCGACACTCCACTGGTGATCCACGATGACACCGAGGTGGCGCACGACAAGCGCTCGTCCACACTGCGCCTCGGCGCCGGCGGCGAATTCGCGGTCCTGCAGGGCACCGCGGGATCCACCGGCACCCCGCGCACCGCACAGCTCGGGCCGGCCGCCGTGCTCGCTAACCTCCGCGGGGTCGGAGAGCGAATCAGCTTGTCCCGCAACGATGTCGGATGCTCGTGGCTGCCGCTCTACCACGACATGGGCCTGACCTTCCTCCTCACCGGCGCGATCGGCGGTACCGAGGTGTGGCAGGCGCCGACCACTGCGTTCGCGTCTTCACCGTTCAGTTGGGTGCACTGGCTGACCCAGAGCAAGGCGACCCTGACCGCCGCACCGAACATGGCCTACGGCCTCATCGGCAAGTACACGCGACGGCTCGCCGACGTCGATCTCTCGACGCTGCGGTTCGCGCTCAATGGCGGCGAACCGGTCGACTGTGAGGCCACTGCCCGGTTCGGCACCGAGCTGACCCGCTTCGGCTTCGATCCCGGCGCGCTGTGCCCGTCGTACGGGCTTGCCGAATCATCCTGCGCGGTAACCATTCCAGTTCCCGGTGTCGGTCTGCAGATCGACGAGATCAAGGTCGAGACCTCCTCCGGCGCCAACGTTCAGCAGTTCGCCGTCCTTGGTGAAGCCATCCCGGGGATGGAGATGCGGCTGCGCCCCAGCGAGGACAACGCCGGGATCTCCGACCGCGAGGTGGGCGAGATCGAGATCCACGGAACTTCGATGATGTCGGGATATCGCGGCGAAGCTCCACACAAGAGCGGCGACTGGTTCCCGACCGGCGACCTCGGCTATTTCGTCGATGGCGGACTGGTGATTTGCGGCCGGGCCAAGGAGCTCATCACGGTGGCGGGTCGGAACATCTTCCCCACCGAGATCGAACGAATCGCCGCCCAGGTCAAGGGCGTCCGCGAAGGTGCGGTCGTGGCCGTCGGCACCAATGAGGGGGCCGTGCGGCCCGGACTGGTGATCGCGGCAGAGTTCCGCGGCGCCGACGAGTCCGGGGCTCGCAGTGAAGTGGTGCAAAGAGTCGCGTCCGAATGCGGTGTGGTGCCGTCGGATGTGGTGTTCCTGGCACCTGGTTCCCTACCACGCACCTCCTCGGGCAAGCTCCGGCGACTGGAGGTCAAGCAACATCTGGAGGGCGTCAAGGCATGACCACGACAACACCGGCGATGACGCCGGCCAGTACCACCATCGACGAGTACCGTGACCTGCTCGAGCGGGTGTTCGATGATCAGGTCAAGACGTGGACAGCCGAAGCCGAAGAGACGGAACGGTTTCCGCGCCAGCTCATCGAGCACCTCGGGCGCAATGGCGTGTTCACCGAGAAATGGGGCGACGGTCAGCAGCCCGACGTCGCCAAGCTGATCGAATTGGCGTTCTCCCTGGGCCGGACCGGTTCCGCCGGCATCGGCGTCGGTGTCAGCCTGCATGATTCGGCGATCTCCATCCTGCGCCGCTTCGGCAAGAACGACTACCTGCGCACCATCTGCGAGCAGGCCATCCGCGGGGAGGCAGTGCTGTGCATCGGCGCCTCCGAGGAGTCTGGCGGATCCGATCTGCAGATCGTGGAGACCGAAGTACGTACGGCCCGCGACGGTTTCGCGATCAAGGGCATCAAGAAGTTCGTGTCCCTGTCGCCGATCGCCGACCACATCATGGTGGTGGCGCGCAACGTCGACCATGACCCGACCAGCAGGCACGGCAATGTTGTTGTCATCGCTGTTCCCACCGCGCAGGTCGAGGTGCAGACGCCCTACCGCAAGGTCGGCGCCGGACCACTGGACACCGCCGCGGTGCACATCGACACCTGGGTGCCCGCCGACGCATTGGTCGCGCGGGCCGGCACCGGGTTGGCCGCGATCTCGTGGGGGCTCGCCCACGAGCGGATGTCGATCGCCGGTCAGGTTGCCGCCGGATCCCAGCGCGTCCTCGGAATCACCTTGGCCCGCATGATGAAGCGCCGCCAGTTCGGCCACACCCTCTACGAACATCAGGCGCTGCGGATGCGGATTGCCGATCTGCAGGCCCGGGTGGACCTACTGCGCTACGGGCTTGCCGGGATTGCCGCCGGCGGCAAGCTCGACCTGCGCGCCGCCGCCGCGATCAAGGTGACGGCGGCGCGGCTGGGCGAAGAGGTGCTCTCGGAGTGCATGCACATCTTCGGTGGCTCCGGCTATCTCGTCGACGAGACACCGCTGGGCAAGTGGTGGCGGGACATGAAACTGGCCCGCGTGGGCGGCGGCACCGATGAGGTGCTCTGGGAACTGGTGGCTGCGGCCATGAAACCCGACTACGACGGCTACGCCGAGTTCGGCCAGGACTAACTCTCCTCACCGCGAGCAGCCGACGCGGATACCTCCGCGTCTGCTGGCCGAGGAACTAACCCGGCGTGCGTGACAGCTCGTACAGGGCCATGCGCCGATTGGACATGTCGTGCTCGCCCAAGAACGTGCATCCGGCCCATTCGCACAACCGGCGCGCACCGGTGTTGCGGTGATCGGGGTCGAACATGATGCGACGGCAGTCGGGTTCGAGTTCGAACACGCTTGCCACGATGCGCGGCAACAGGATCGGTGCGATGCCGCGGTTGACGAATCTCAGGTCGGCGATCGCCGCGTGCATGCCGACGTCGTGCGGGTCTGCGGCATAGGTCGGTGCGATCGAATCCTTTGCCGCCCGGTACAACTCCACGTAGCCCGCAGGTTTGCCGCGGAAACTCATGATGAACGGCCGGGAATATTCACCGTCCAGCTGGGCCTGCAGGTAGCGCCGCCAGCGTTCCGGCGGCCAGTCGTATTCCCACGCTTCGACCAGGTGCGGCCGGTTCATCCACTCCGACACCAGCTCTGCGTCGGCGTCCGCGTCGACCAGTCGGATGTCATACGGTTCCGCCAGAACCGGGGTGGGCGGTGCCGCGACAGCACGCACCGCATCGGTTGTCTCCGTCAGCTCGCGCTTGAGAACAGGCTCGAGCGCCTCATCGATCTCGGTCATTTGACCGCCGAGCCTACCGTAGCCAGAGAAGGGTAGGTTTACCTTCCTCCGGATGACCGATGGGCTCAGGTGAGCAGCTTGGCCAACACCGTCAGGTGGCTCAGTTCGATCTCCCGGGTCGCCGTCACCAAGGTGATCGGGCCGTCACGTTGCACCGCCCGCAACTCCTTGAGAGCAGCCACGCCCGCCGGTGTCTCCAGTTCGGCCGTGTAGCGGTCGGCGAATTCGTCGAACCGCTCAGGCTTGTGGCCGTACCAGCGGCGCAGCTCGGTGGACGGGGCGACGTCGGGCATCCAGCGGCCGACCCGCGGATCAGTTTTGCGAAGGCCTCGCGGCCACAACCGGTCGACCAGCACGCGATTGCCTTCGTCGGATTCGGGCTGGTCGTAGACCCGGGCCAACTGCACCCGCGGTTTGGAGACGGCCATCGCGTGCAATCCTATGAGCATGGCGGAAGATCGCGTCGCAGATCTGCAGCGCTGGCAGGACTCCGGTGGCCACTGGCAGGTCATCGCGCGGACCCGGGATGGCCTCACCATCGCGCTGCTGCGCTGCGACGGCGGCGAGGAGGTCGACCGGTTCACTTCCGTCGATCCGCGGCTGCTCGACTTCGTCGGCGCCCGCTCCAGCAGCGAAGATTCCCCAGACTGACGCAATGGCGGCTGCCAGCGGGGCGAAACGACCATTGCGTCGATCTGGGTGGAAGACGTCAGGCCGGGTTCGCCCGCGGCGGCCACGCCGGCGCGCCGAGTTCACGCGAGATGGCGCGGGCAGTATCGCGCAACGCGTCGATCGCGTCTGACTCCAACGGCCACCTGGCCGCCGGAACGACCAGGCTGATCGCCCCGACCGCCTCCGCAGTGGTGTCGAAAACCGCTGCGGCGGCGGAGCATTCGCCCAAGACAGCTTCCTCGGCCTCGGACGCGATACCCGTCGCGCGCACCTGCGTAAGCTCATCGGCCAATGCCGCCGCATCGGTGACCGTCTCACCGGTCATGCTGCGCAATACCGCAGGCCGATAGTCCGACACGAACGCCAGCAGCGCCTTGCCGAGCGCACTTGCGTGAGCCGGTATGACGATTCCGACTTCGGGCATCTGCCGGGTGCCGTCCGGCCGGGGTTCATGGGCGACGACGACGACTTCGTCGAACAGCAGCACCCCGGTGCGCACCGCGCAGCCGGTCCGCCGGGCCAGGCTCTCGGCCCAGATCGTGACGCGGGAGCGCAGCTCGAGAGTGTCGAGGTAGACGTTGCCGAGCCTCAGCGTTGCCGGGCCGAGCCGGTAGCGGCCGGAGTCCAGCTCCTGCTGCACCATGCCGTGGGCAAGCAGCGTGCGCACCAGTCCGTGCACCGTCGAAGGCGCGAGTTCGATCGCCGACGCGATCTCTCCCAGGCTCATCCGGCGCCCGCCCTGCAGCACGGTGAGGATGCGGAGGGCACGATCCACGGCCTGGATCATCGCGGCCTCCTTCTACCTATTCGCCTCTTGTGGTGTCCGAAGCATAAGCGTATGGTCCAGATCACATTCGACATTGTCGAATGCTATCCGATATAGCCGATTACCACTCCGAGGAGAGTGTCAATGGACGAGCCGTCGATTATTCAGAAGTTGGCCGCGGAGGCGTTCGGAACCGCCTTTCTGGTCTTCGTCGGCGTGGGTTCGGTACCCGCGACGATCATCGTCAACGGGGACGCGCCCTTCACGATGGCAGACCTGGGCATGATTTCGTTCGCCTTCGCCACGGTGGTGGTCGCGACCATTTACGCGCTCGGACACATCTCGGGCAATCACATCAACCCCGCCGTCACCCTCGGCCTCGCCGTCACCGGCCAGTTCCCGTGGTCGCGCGTGCCCGCCTACATCGGCGCCCAGGTCCTGGGGGCGGTGGTCGGAGCCGCCGCCATCCTCGGCGTACTGGGCACCGCGGCCCGTGACGCCGGGCTCGGCATCGCCACCTATACCGCTGATGTCAGTGCGGTACAGGCGTTTTTCGCCGAGTTCGTGGGTACGTTCATTCTCGTGTTCACCGTTTTCGGCGTGATACACCGCAAGGCCACCGTGGGATTCGCCGGTGTCGCGATCGGCCTCGTGGTCTTCGCGGCGATCATCCCGGTGGCACCCACCACCGGCGCCTCCATCAATCCGGCGCGCACCTTCGGCCCCATGCTCGTACAGCAGATCGCCGGCGGCTCGGTGTCCTGGAGTCAGCTCCCGGTGTACCTGAGCGCCGAACTGCTGGCCGGCGTGCTGGCCGCGCTCGCCTACGTCGCCATCTCCCGTACTCGCGCCGACACCCCGCCGGCCCGTACCGCCGTACCCGCCCAGACCACCACCGCAGCCTGAGGAAGCCCCACATGAAGAAGCTCATCAACGACCCCGCCGATGTGATCAGTGAAGCGTTGCGCGGCATGGCCGTTGCGCACCCGGAACTGCGTGTCGACCAGACCAACCGCATCATCTACCGCGCGGACGCGCCGGTGGCCGGCAAGGTCGGCCTGATCTCCGGCGGCGGATCGGGGCACGAACCCTTACACGGCGGATTCGTCGGCGCCGGCATGCTCGACGCCGCATGCGCCGGTGAGGTTTTCACCTCGCCGGTGCCCGACCAGATGCTGGAGGCCACCAAGAATGTCGACAGCGGAGCCGGGGTGCTGCACATCGTGAAGAACTACACCGGCGACGTGATGAACTTCGAGATGGCCGCGGAACTTGCTGCGGCTGAGGGCGTCACCGTTGAGTCGGTGATTGTCGACGACGACGTCGCGGTCCAGGACAGCACGTTCACGGCCGGGCGGCGCGGCGTGGGCGCCACCGTCCTGGTCGAGAAGATCGCCGGTGCGGCGGCCGACCAGGGCCGGTCACTGACCGAGGTCGCCGACGTGGCACGACGCGTCAACGCCGCCGCCCGCAGCATGGGGGTCGCCCTGACGTCGTGCACAGTGCCCGCCGTCGGTCATCCCACCTTCGACCTCCCCGACACCGAGATCGAAGTCGGTATCGGCATTCACGGCGAGCCCGGCCGCCAGCGGGTTCCGATGCAGCCGGCCCGCGCAGTGGCCGAACTCCTCGCCGAGCCGATCCTGGCCGACCTCGACTTCACCGGCGATGACGGGGTGATCCTGTTCGTCAACAGCATGGGCGCCACGCCACTGATCGAGTTGTACGTCATGTACTCGGAATTCGCGGCGATTCTGGACAAGGCCGGGGTGCGGATCGCCCGCTCCCTGGTGGGTCCCTACATCACGAGCTTGGACATGGCGGGCTGCTCGGTGACCCTGCTGCGCGCCGACGACGACGTGATCCGGTTGTGGGACCACCCGGTCAATACGCCCGCGCTGCGGAGGGGATGCTGAATTATGGACCTGACACAACTCACCGCCTGGATTCGCGAGTACGCCCGGGTGATCGGCGAAAACGCCCAGCATCTCAGTGATCTGGATGCCGCGATCGGTGATGCCGACCACGGCATCAACATGGACCGCGGCATGAGCGCGGTCGTCGCGGCGCTCGACGAGTCCACCCCTGGTGACATGGCCGGCCTGTGTAAGCAGGTGGGTATGACGCTGGTGAAGTCGGTCGGCGGCGCCAGCGGTCCGCTGTACGGCACGTTCTTCCTGCGAATGGCGCCCGCGCTGGGATCCGGTGACGCCGCGAGCGCAACCGACTTCGCCAAGGCGTTACGTGCCGGGGTGGACGGCGTGGTGCAACGCGGCCGCGCCGAGGCCGGAGACAAGACCATGTTCGACGCATTGGCGCCGGCCCTCGACGCGCTGGACACCGCGCTGTCCTCCGACGCGGACCTGGCGGCCGGTCTGGCCGCAGCCACGACTGCCGCCGAAAAAGGCAGGGATGCCACCGAATCGATGCTCGCCCGCAAAGGACGCGCCAGTTATCTGGGGCAGCGCAGCGTCGGGCACATCGATCCGGGTGCGACGTCAGCGGCACTCTTGATTGCCGCAGCGGCAACGGTGGTGCGCACGTGACCGTCGGCCTTGTCGTCGTTTCCCACAGCCGTCCGCTGGCCCGAGCCGCGGTGGCGCTCGCCCAGGAGATGTTGCACGGCAAACAGATTCGTATCGGTATCGCAGCTGGGCTGGACGAGGCCACGTTCGGCACCGACGCCGCAGAAATCCTCGACGCCGTCACCGCCGCCGATTCGGGTGACGGCGTGGTGGTGTTGATGGACCTGGGCAGCGCGGTGCTCTCGGCCGAGCTCGCACTGGAACTGCTCGACGACGAAACCCGCACGCGTACCGTGCTGTGTCCCGCTCCGCTGGTGGAGGGCCTGGTGGTGGCCGCGGTGGCGGCGGCAGGTGGAGCGCCGACCGACGAGGTCGCCGCCGAGGCATCCGGTGCCCTTGCCGGCAAGGTCGCCCATCTCGGTTCGACGGAACAGGCTCCGGCATCCGAAATGGAGCCGGGTTCCGACGAACTCGCGGGCAGCTTCGTCGTCGCCAATCCGCACGGGCTGCACGCCCGGCCCGCCGCACGACTGGTGGGCGAGGTCCGACGCCGGGATGCTCGCGTCCGGATCCGCAACCGCCGCACCGATTCACCGTGGACCGACGCCGCCAGCCTGTCCAAGATCGCCACCCTCGGCGTGCGCTGCGGCGACGAGGTCGAGGTACGGGTATCGGGCAGTCAGGCGGCCGAAGCCCTCGAGCACATCGTCGCCCTGGCTGCCCGCAACTTCGACGAGTCCATGACCGAGGTACCGCCCGATCCGGTGCCCGTCACATCGCACGCACCGATCGGTGCCGGACCCGGTCTCGGTATGGGACCGGCACATTCGGCAAGCCATGGCACCATTGCGATACCGGACACCCCGGCCGAAGATGCGGTCGCCGAATGGCGCAAACTCGGCACGGCAATCGCCGAGGTGCGGCGTGCCATCACCGCGCTGCGGGCCAGGACCGCCCGCGACGTCGGCGAAACCGAGGCGTCGATCTTCGACGCACACCAGCTACTGCTCGACGACGATGCACTGCTCGGCGCCGCGAAAGCACGAATTGACCAGGGCGCCAACGCGGCAGCGGCGTGGGCGGCTGCGGTGTCCGGTCTGACCGCGGAGTTCGAGGCGCTGCCGGACCCGTATCTGCAGGCCAGGGCCGAGGATGTCAGGGCGGTCGGCGATCAGGTGCTGCGCGCCATGCTGGGCAGCACCGGCGGCTCGGAGGCCGCCAGCGGCGTGCTCGTGGCGGCCGACCTCACCCCCGCCGAGGCCGCTGAACTCGACCCGCAGCGGGTGGCCGCGGTACTGCTGGCCTTCGGAAGCCCGCACGCCCACAATGTGATCCTGCTGCGCGCCAAGGGTATTCCCGTGGTTGTCGGCGCCGGCCCGGCCGTGCTGGCAATCCCGGACGGCACGACCGTCGCCGTCGACGGAAACCGGGGCGTATTCATCGTCGACCCATCCGCCGACGTCCGAACGGATTTCGAAACCAGGATCGCGGTGTCAGCGCAGCGCCGGCGCGAAGCTCGCAAGCGGGCAACCGAACCGGCCGTCACTCGCGACGGCGTCACCATCGGCGTCGGCGCCAACATCGCCTCCGTCGACGACGCGCGGACCGCCGCATCACAGGGTGCTGACTTCGCCGGCTTGATCCGGACCGAGTTTCTGTTCATGGGCCGTCTGCAGGCGCCCGACGTCGACGAGCAGCTCGCCGTTTACCGCAAGATCGCTGAATCACTTGACGGAAAGCGCATCACAGTGCGAACTCTCGATGTGGGCGGCGACAAGCCGTTGGAGTTCCTGCCCACCCCGGCCGAACTGAACCCCTACCTGGGGGTGCGCGGCATCCGGTTGTCGTTGGCACACCCCGAGCTGTTGAGAGACCAACTGCTCGCGGTGGCCCGGCTCGCACACCATACGCCAGTGAGCGTGATGTTCCCGATGATCAGCACGCTCGACGAGTTGTTCGCCGCACGCCGACTGCTCGATGAGGCGATCGGACGTGCCGGGCCCCGGCCGCCGACCGGGCTGCAGGTGGGCATGATGGTCGAAGTGCCTGCCGCGGCATTGAAGTCAGCGGCCTTCGCCCGTCATGTCGACTTCCTGTCCATCGGCACCAACGACCTGACCCAGTACGCACTGGCCGCCGACCGCAACAACGAAGCCGTAGCCACCATCGGTGACACCTTCGATCCCGGTCTGCTGCACCTGATCGCGGCCACCTGCCGCGGTGCGGCCGGGCAGGCCTCGGTCTCGGTGTGCGGGGAGTTCGCCGCCGACGAGCGTGCCGCCGCGCTCCTCATCGGGTTGGGGGTCAACGCGTTGAGTGTCACTCCCCCAGCGATTCCCGCGACCAAGGAGGCCGTGCGGGCCGTCGACCGGCGGCGGGCCGCGCAGGTGGCCGAGGTCGCGCTGTCCGCAGACGGTGCCGCGGAGGTGCGCGAACAGCTCGGATGATCAGGTCGCCGGGCGCACGATCCAATCTCCACGCCGCAACACCCCCGCCACGGCGAGATCGGCGTCGAGCACCACCAGGTCGGCCGCCGCCCCGGGCATGAGCTCTCCACCGGGCAACCCCAACGCCCGCGCGGGGTTGATCGAGGCCTGGCGCACCGCCAGCATCAGCGCCTCATCTCGCGGGAGACCGCAGTGGGATACGGCGAATCTGAACACTCGGTCCATCGTCGCGGTGCCGCCTGCGATGGTGTCCGTGCCGGCGACTCGTGCGACACCGGCCACGACGTCCACCGCCAGTGGGCCCAGGTGATACGACCCGTCGGACATGCCCGTGGCGGCCATGGCGTCGGTGATCAGCGACACCCGTTGTGCTCCAACGCTTTGCGTGACATGCCGGTAGATCGCCGGGTCGACGTGCACGCCGTCGGCGATGAGTTCGACAGTCACCCGCCGATCCTCCATGAGTGCGATGACCGGCCCGGGCTCACGGCGGTCGATCGGACGCATCGCGTTGAACAGGTGGGTGCCGACCGTTGCGCCTGCCGCGATCGCTCGCAGTGTCTGTTCGTAGGTCGCCTCGGTGTGGCCGACGGCTGCCACCACACCGGCGGCGGCAATCTGTCCGATCGCAGCCAAAGCGCCTTCGCGTTCAGGCGCGATGGTGACCATGCGGATGGTCCCGGCACCCGCGTCGAGCACGCGCTCGACCTCGTCCGGGTCCGGGTCGCGCATGAGCGAGGGTTGGTGCGCTCCGCAGCGTTTGGTGGACAGCCACGGACCTTCCAGGTGGATTCCGTCGATCAGTCCGGCACCGACGTCGTCGGCCAAACCGGTGACCTGACGCAGCAACTCGGCCGGCCCGGCTGTCACCAGCGAGGCGATCAGTGTGGTCGTGCCGCGACCACGGTGCAGCGCCGCCGCGATCGAGGTGTCGGCGGTCGATGCGGTCGAGAAGTTGGCCCCTCCGCCGCCGTGCGTGTGGGTGTCGACGAAGCCCGGCACCACCGTCACCGCGCCGAGGTCGTGATCAGCGGTCCGGGGCGGTGGCCCCGCACCGATTCCGGCCACCGTCCCTGACGAGACGTCGATCCACCCGGGCCGCAACAGTTCTGCGCCCGTCAGCACGGTGTCGGCCGTCAGCAGCACTCAGATGCCCTGCCATTCCGGTTTGGAGCGGTAGGTCTCGCGGTAGTAGTCGACGAGCTGCAGACGTTGCGCCGCAGCGTCGTCGAGCAGCACCGTCACATGGGGGTGATGCTGCAGGACGGTCGCCGGCCACATGGCGCTCACCGCGCCCTCGACCAGGTGGTGCACGGCTTCGGCCTTGCTGCGGCCGGTCGCCACCAGGACCAGATGTCGGGCCGCCATGATGGTCGCCAAGCCCTGAGTCAGGCAATGGGTCGGCACCGCGTCGAGATCGCCGTCGAAGAATCGGGCGTTGTCGATCCGGGTTTGCCTGGTCAGCGTCTTGATGCGGGTACGCGATGCCAGCGAGGACCCGGGCTCATTGAATGCGATGTGGCCGTCGGTGCCGATCCCGAGAATCTGCAGATCGACACCACCCGCCTCGCGAATGGCGTTCTCATAGGCCGCGCAGGCGGCCGGAATGTCTTCGGCCAGGCCGTCGGGGCCCTGGACCGCGCCGGGGGCGAAGTCGACGCGCGAGACGAACACGGCGTCGATGACGTTGCGGTACCGCTCGGGATGGTCGGCAGGCAGACCGACATACTCGTCGAGCGTGAACCCGCGGGCCTGCCGGAATGAGATCCGCCCGGCGTCGCAGCGCGAGGCGAGCTCGTCGTAGATCACCACCGGCGAGGATCCGGTGGCCAGGCCAAGGACCGCGCCCGGTTTGTGGCGCAGCAGCGCGCCGATCGCGTCGGCGGCGAGGGCACCGATCTGCTTGGCGTCGGCCAGGATGACAACTTCCATCTACTTGTTCACGATGAAAAGGTCGGCGCCCGAGTCGATATCCGCACCTGCCGTCACGGCCTCGGACGCAATCACGTTGGCGGATTCCCGCTCGTCCATCACCACCACGGGAACAACGGGGTTGAGGCCCTTCGCCTCGATCGCGGGAACGTCATAGGTGATGACGACCTGACCGGCGGTGACCTCGTCACCCTGGCTGACATGCGTGGTGAAGCCCGCGCCGTTCAGCTGGACGGTGTCCAGTCCGAGGTGGACGAGCACCCCGACATTGTCCGGAGTCATCACCACATAGGCGTGCGGCATCAGTTTCAGGATCTTGCCGCTGACCGGGGCGACGGCGTCGATCACCCCGCGCGGCGGGTCCACGGCAGCTCCATAACCCACCATGCCCGCCGAGAAGACCGGGTCCGGAACATCCTGGAGCGCAACGGCCCGGCCGCTGACCGGGGCGAGTACTCGAGTCTTGCTCACTGTCGTGACTCCTTTGCTCGTGCACCAACAATACGAGCGTGGTTGACCGATGGACTCGAGTTCGCCTCTACTGCCAGATTCTCGTCTAAGCTTCCGCACAGCTCCGGCGGTGGGTCGCGTCGCGCGGCCAGAAGGGCGATGAGGCAATGAGCGGTAAGACGAAACCCGAAGGTGCACAGCCTAAGTCGAGGCTGAACATTCCCGGGTTCGCCCAGTTGCAGCGGCTCGGCAAGAGCCTCATGCTGCCGATCGCGGTGCTGCCCGCGGCGGGCATCCTGCTGCGGTTGGGCCAGCCAGACCTGCTGGGCCGGATCGACGCCCCGGTCATCGGGGCGTTCTTCAAAGCGATGAGCGCGGCGGGCGACGCGGTTTTCGCCAACCTTCCGCTGCTGTTCGCGGTTGGTGTGGCGATCGGGTTCGCGCGTAAAGCCGACGGTTCCACCGCACTGGCCGCGGTGGTCGGCTATCTGGTGGTCGAGGCGGTGTTCAAGACGATGTCGCCGATCGTGCTCGCCGGGGAGGTGGACAAGAACGGCGATCAGGCTCTGATCAACTACAGCGTGTTCGCCGGCATCGTGGTCGGCCTGCTCACGGCTTGGTTGTTCGACCGCTATCACACGATCCAATTGCCGTCCTATCTCGGCTTCTTCGGAGGCCGCCGGTTCGTGCCGATCGTGGTGTCGCTGGCGTCGCTGTTCCTCGCGTTCGCGATGAGCTACTTCTATCCGATCTTCGATGCCGGGCTGACCAGTCTGGGCCAGTTCATCGGCGGGGCAGGTGCATTCGGCGCCTTCGTGTACGGGTTCGCCAACCGCATGCTCATCCCGTTCGGTCTGCACCACATCCCGAACTCATATGTGTGGTTCCTCTACGGCGACTACCAGACCCCCGACGGGACGGTAGCCACCGGTGAGCTCACCCGGTTCGCTGCCGGCGATCCGACCGCGGGCATCCTCACCTCGGGCTTCTACCCGATCCTGATGTTCGGGTTGCCCGCCGCGGCGCTGGCCATGATCCACGTCGCCAACAAAAAGCAGCGCAAGCTCGCGGTCGGCATCCTGTCGGCGGCGGCGCTAACCGCGTTCCTCACCGGCGTGACCGAGCCGCTGGAGTTCGCGTTCATGTTCGTCGCGTTCCCGCTCTACGTGATTCACGCGGTCCTGACCGGGTTGTCTCTGGCGATCGCCTACCTGCTCGACATCCACCTCGGCTTCTCATTCTCCGCGGGGCTCATCGACCTGCTGCTCTACGGCACCGCACCCGCCGCGAAGAACATTCCGCTGCTCATCGCCATGGGTGTGGCGTTTTCCGTCGTCTACTACGTGCTGTTCCGGTTTGCGATCACGAGGTGGAACATGCGCACACCCGGCCGGGAACCCGAATCCGAGTTCGAGGCCGACGAAGCCGCGAACCTCGGCGAAGGCGGCGATTCAGCCACGGCCGTCGCTACCGGCGGCACCGCCACGCTGGCTGCCCCCGCCCGCGCGGACACGCAAGCCGAACACATCATCGCCGCATTCGGCGGCCGGGAGAACCTGGTGAATGTCGACGCTTGCATCACCCGCCTGCGCATGGAGGTCGCCGACAAGGACAAGGTCGATCAGGACCGGCTCAAGGCCCTCGGCGCCGCGGGCGTCATCGAGGTCGGCAACAGCGTGCAAGCCATCTTCGGGACGAATTCCGAGGCGATCAAGAACGCGATCATCGACAGCTTGTAGTCGACATCTGAGGCGGGCGGGTGGCTGCCGTGCTGGTCACGCCGGCGCCTCCTTCGGCGAATGCTTGCCGGTCTGCTGTGGTGAATGCTTGCCGGCCTCATGATCGGTCTGACCGGTCCCGAGCAATTGCTCGAACAGCGCGCGGTAGTGCACGAACGCCTCACGTTGCGCTTCGGTGCCGATGTCACCCTGCTCTTGCGCGAGATGAAGGATGTGCGCGGCCCGGTAGTGCTCGACCACCTTGGGGTGATCTACCGAGATGTCTGCCGCACGCTGCTCGAAATCATCTACCGGATAACCGCGTTCACGCATTACCTCGGTGACCAGTCGATCGGCCTCGCTGACCGCCCTGGTCGGATTGTCGACGAACCCGGCCTGGGTGGCGCTCCACGCCTTGGTGTATTGCGCCCGCGATTCCGGTGTCAACTCACTGATGTCGAGCTTGTGCCGCTTCCGTTCGCGCCCAATCAGTTCCTTCTCCGCAGCACGCTGACCACCGGCTGTGTCAACGGCCCGCTCGTACTCCGGTCCGAACTGGCTCTTCAGCCGTTCGCTGCGCTTGTGACGCATCATCGATGCGACCACAACCACCGCCAGCACGATGAACACAGCGACTACTGCAATGACGATCCAACTCCATGTAGGCATTTCCCAACCTCCTCGCAGGGAGGAGTACCCGTGGGCTGCCTGCACAAACGTCAATTTCCCTTGCGAGCAGCGCGGAGCTGGTCAGAGCCGCGAGGCGGGAAAGCGCGGTCTGCCTACCCCTGCGGTTCAGCCCCGCTGGGTGCGAGCACGTCGGACTGTCGCGGCGCGACGGGCCTGACCGTTGCGGCCGCGGCGATGGACAACGCTGCGATCACCAGGCAGACCACGGTGTACCAGAGGCTGCCGATCGGGTCACCGTTGGCGGTGACGCCGTCGGCCGCGCCGAAGTAGGCCGGCAAGGCGGTCACCCACAGCACTGTCATGACGGCCAGGTACACCGCGGCATAGCCAAGGATGACGGTATTGGTGTGGTTTCCGACGGCGCTCGGTTCGCTACGACGAACGCTCACCCATTGCCGGATAAGCACCGGAATCGCGACGATGCAGAGGATGACGAGTTCGGCGGCGTAGATGAGACCCGCGACCGCGGTGCTACCGGAGATCATGCCTCCGACAGTGGCGGGCAGGGGAAGCACCGCCGTGCCGATCGAGGCCAGCACTCCGACCACGATCGTGCGCCACACAAGCTCGACCCCGGAGAAGTCCCGACCCTCGTCGACGTGCCTGCCGACGAACAGTTGCACGCAGAACGCCAGCGACATCGGCCACAGCGCAGCGAACACCACGACACTGGGGAGTGGCACCGAGTCGAAGAAGGGCTGATTCATCGGATGGTCCAAAGTCCATTCCCACCAACGCAACTGCGGGCCGAGATGGTCGAAGATCTCATAGAACGCATGATGGACGAATCCGACGCAGATCGCCCCGACCAGGACACCATATCGGCGGAAAACGCCGAGCCTGCGGACGATTTCGAACGCCACCGTCGCCATCATCGGATAGATCGCGACGATGTAGAGCGGCAACCGGCCCCACAGGAAGTCCACGGTGAACACGTTGTGAGCGAACATCGTGTCGACGTGCTCACTGATCCCGAACGGCCCCGGGAAGTACAGCGGCGGCTCGATGATCAGCAGATAGGCGATGGCGCCGAACCACAGCACGAGGTTGGTCGGATCGTTGTGGCGACGCAGGCGCACAATCGCGTACACCAGTGCCAGCACCGCGCCGACGATCACCGTGATCTCCAGGACCGGCAACGTCCAGTTCTCCAGGCCGAACGGATTACGGAACTCGATGAGGCCACCAGCGGTCTCGCACGAAAAGCCCAACCGTGCCGCAAGATCCGCGAACGTCGGCGTACACAGATCAGACATCTGCGGCCCCTCTCACCAAGGTATCGGCTGTGTACCACTGGGTGACGTCGTAGCCGGCCTCATAGCGGGCGAACCACTCGTCGGCCAGCGCCGGCAGCTTCTCGTGCTCGGGATTATGGCCCGGAATCTGGCTGCGCACAACGCCGGTCAGCGCGGTGATCTGCTCTCGAACGGGAAGATGGCTGAACGCGTTCGCAAACGGTCCGTCGTCGCGCACGTGAAAGAACGGAAGGCGTTGCATCAGCGCCTTTTTCTTCGCCTGCATGCCGAACATCGACAAGGCGTCGATCTGGCGCTCGGCCAGCGGCACGTGCTTGTTGAAACCCTCGCAGGCAATTCGCAGCACACCCCAGACGTGCTTGAAGATCGACGGCGCCACGCGCATGCGGTACCAGGGGTCGTCGACCACCGCGTCGTAGATGATCAATGCCGAGCTGCGGTGCTCGACCTCCTCGACGAAATGCCACAGGAACAGCGAGGCCACCCTATCGTCGCCCGGCGCGAACAACGTGTCGTCATGGTCGAGCATCAGCTTGAACACCGGAGTGAACGTCGCCTCCAGATCGGCGGTGTAGGCCAATCGGTACTTCAACGGAGTGCTGGCTGTCAGCTCGTCGAACGCGGCCATCACCTCGTCGAGGGTCTCCTTGAGAGCCGGGTAGCTCTTGATCAGGCCCTTCGCGTGCTGGCGGTGAGCCATGGAGTGCTGGCCCTCCTGCCGCACGAACGCCTGTGCCTCCTCGGCGATCTCGGGATCGGTGATCAATGGCATGGCCTCGGGGATCATCTGGCCGATCATCTTCTCGAACGCGATCGCCAGGAACGAAACTGCGTTGGCCATGCTCGAGAATGCGGGATTGGTCTCGTTCCACAGGAAGGGAACGTGATGATCCGCGAACGCGAACCGCATCTTGCGCACTATCAGGTCCGTCATGAGGACACCTCGCTACTCGGGCGGCAATCCGCATCCCGGCCGCCTTTAAACATACGATAAGACATCACACTGTGTGTCTGTATGATTACAGCAACCGCTGTGAAAGGTCAACGACTCGGACGTCGGCCCACGCCGGTCCAGCGCGCGGCGATATCCTGCAGCAATGTCGTCGGCCAAAGAGTTCACCGGTGGCGCGTAGACGCGGGTGGGACGGCGACCCACCCAGCAATGACGAGGAAGCCGCGCGCCGGATCGTCGCCACCGCGGTCAACCTGATCGCCCAGTCGGGAACCGACGTCAGCATCGCCGAGGTCGCGGCCGAACTCGGTGTGATCCGACAGACGGTTTACCGGTACTTCCCGACCGCGGAGGCACTGATGCGCGCGGCCGCACTCGCCTCAGTCGACGGGTTCCTCGACCGGCTCGCCGAGACGGTACAGGGAATCACCGATCCTGCCGAAGCGATGACCGAGGGCGTGCTGTTCACGCTGGAGGAAATCGTGCGCACACCCCACCTCGGCATCATGCTCTCCGAGCCATATCTGCACGCCCACTCCGGAACCCTGGCATCCGATGAGGCGCAAGCCTTCGGAAGGCGCATGCTCAAACGGTTCGACGTCGACTGGGACAAGTACGGTTACGACGAGCCGGCACAGCGTGAACTGGTCGAGTTCACCCTGCGGACGATGTTGTCGTTCTTCGTCGCCCCCAACGAACCGACCAGAAGCCGAGATGAGTTGCGGCGCTTCATCAGACGCTGGCTCGGCGGTGCGATCCTGGCCCAGCCCCGCGGCCGCCCGAGCTGAGGGCTGCGGAGTCAGCGAGCCCCGCGCACCAACCGCCCTGGACGCGCGCCGGTGTCGACACCGTTATGGCGGGTGGCGACTCCGTTGACGATCGTGGCGGTGTAGCCGGATGCCCCCTGGACGAGGCGGTGCCCGCCCGCGGGCAGGTCGTAGGCCATCCGCGGGGCATGCAACGTCAGTGCGTCCATATCGATCACATTGACGTCCGCTTTTTTCCCGACCGCAATCACACCGCGGTCGGTCAGCCCGAACAGCTGTGCGGTGTCGTACGACTGTTTGCGGATCACGTACTCCAGCGGAAGACCGGCGCCCCGATGCCGGTCCCGTGCCCAATGCGTAAGCAGGAACGTGGGATACGAGGCGTCACAGATCATGCTGCAATGCGCGCCGCCGTCAGACAGTCCGAGTACCGCGGCCGGGTGGGTCATCATCTCGCGGATCGCGTCATGGTTGCCGTCTGCGTAGTTGAACATCGGCAGCATCAACATCGAACCGGCATCGGCTTCCAGCATCAGGTCGTACATCGTCGTCAAGACATCTTCACCGCGCTCGCGGGCGATCGACGCGACGGTGCGATCGGGGGTCGGCTCGTAGTCGGGCGGCTCGCCCAGGGCATAGAGCCGGTCCGCCGAGTACTGCGCCAGGGCGAACATCCCGTCGAACAACACGTTCGGATCGAGAGGCAGGTCGTCCTCGGACAGAATCGCCGCGCGCACAGCGGGTTCCGTGAGCCGGGCGGCAAGTTCCTCCCGGCTGCACTCCGCCTTGAGCCTGCGGTAGGTGGGCCGGTGGGTGAAGGCGTGATGGCCGGGGAAACCGAGCAACATCCCGAACGGGCGCGCCGCGACCTGCGGGTGCAGGCGACTACCCGCTTCGTGGGCCGCCGCCGACATGTCCAGTTGTTCGCGCCACAGATTTGGGTCCGCGTCGACCTGGATCAGCGCGAAACTCAACGCACCGTCGATCTCGCCGCCGAGACGCCGCATCCACTCCAGTTCTTTCTTCGGCGCCACGATGTCCTCACCCGCGGCACCCTGCGGAGCCAGCTCGAAAACCGCCCCGCCGCCCGCAGCCATAGCCCGCCCGAGGGCGAAGAGTTCGTCTTCGGCCGCGAATGTTCCCGGCACCGGCTCGCCGTCCATCGCGCGATGGGCCAGGGTTCGCGACGACGAGAACCCCAGTGCACCAACCTCCGCCGCCTCCCGGACCAGTCGGCTCATCGCCGCGATGTCCTCCGGCGTCGCCGGCTCGTTGCGGGCGCCGCGTTGTCCCATCGCGTAGGCGCGTACGGTTCCGTGCGCGATCTGACTGCCGACATCGACGGCGAGCTCCCGCTTGCCGATCACGTCGAGGTACTCGGCGTAGCTCTCCCAACCCCAGGTGATGCCCTCGGTCAGCGCGGTGCCGGGGATGTCCTCGACGCCTTCCATCAGTTCGATGAGCCATTGCTCCTGGCCCGGCCGCACGGGTGCGAATCCCACCCCGCAGTTGCCGGTGACGACGGTGGTCACGCCATGATTGCTGGACGGTTCGAGCAGATCATCCCAACTGACCTGGCCGTCGTAGTGGGTGTGGATGTCGACGAAGCCGGGCGCGACGATCTTGCCGGTCGCATCGATCGTCTCGGCGGCATCACCTTGCAGGGTCGGGTCACCCGGACTGCGGCGGCGCACCTCGACGATCTTCCCGTCTTTGATCGCCACATCGGCGGTGAATCTGTCCGCCCCCGTCCCGTCGATGACGGTGCCGCCCGTGATCTTCAGATCGAACACGTTTCACTCCCTTTGACGCCTGCCTGCCGCTACGGTGGCAATGTAACACCGTTACAGAACGGCCATGCGGAGTTTCGACCCTTTTCGAGGAGGCGCATTCAATGGCCAGCAGCGCAGCGAACACCAACAGCACCGTCGATGGTCAGGCAGGCGTCCGGCCGCAGGACGCGATCGGTGCCCCGCCGCAACGGCCCACGCTGGTGTCGGCTGACCGGTACTACTCCCCCGCGTTCGCGCAGCTCGAGGTCGAGCGGATGTGGCCGAGAGTATGGCAGGTCGCATGCACGGTCGACCACGTCGCCGAGCCCGGCGACTACTTCGAATATCGCTGCGGCCCATACTCTGTACTGATCATCCGCGGTGAAGACGAAATCCTGCGCGCCTTTCAGAACGCGTGCCGCCACCGGGGCAATGCACTGTGCACCGGCTCCGGTTCGGAGCTCCGTGAGGTGAAATGTGGCTACCACGGGTGGACCTGGGACCTGGCGGGGATGCTCAAGAGGATTCCGAACCGCAAAGGATTCGGAGCAGTCCACATGTCCGAGTTTCCACTCCTGCCAGTGAAAGTTGAGGCGTGGGAACGGTTGGTGTTCGTCAACCTCGACGTTGACGCGATCCCGCTCGCCGACTACCTCGAAGCGGTACCGCAGGACATCGCATGGTGCGGGCTCGGCGATTTCCGGTGTTACGCAACGATGACCATCGAAGTCGACGCCAACTGGAAGACGATTGCCGACGGGTACAGCGAGACTTATCACGTCCAGACCCTGCATCCCGAACTACATCGGTGCATGGACGATGTCTTTGCCCCACAAACGGTCTGGGGACACACAGGCAAATCCGAATCCATGTATGGGGTGCCGAGCCCGCAGCTCAAGGGCGCACTGAGCGACGAGGAGGTGTGGTCCGCGTACGTAAGCACGCAAGGCCCGTTGATGGGCCTCGCGGAAAGTGCACCGTTTCCGCACGGCGAGAGGCAGCCCGGCCAATCGGTCGCCGACGTGATCGCCGACCGGATACGAGAATTCGCCGCAGGCCGAGGCGTCGACCTGAATTGGGCTGACACCGATCAGATGATGCGCCTGCACCAGTACAACGTCTTCCCGAACATGACGTTGCTGGCCAGCGCCGACCATCTCACCGTGATGACCGCACTTCCGGGGTCCGATCCCGATCACGGCCTTCTGGTGATGACGCTGATGACGCGCATGCCCGCGGGCACACCGCGCACTCGACCCGCCGACGTGCGGATGACTGCCGAGGAGGCGCACCCCGGCCTCGTCATGACCCAGGACATCACAGTGCTGGCTGGACTCCAGCGGGGTGTCCACCAGCCTGGCGTGACTCACCTGGTGCTGTCCAGCGAAGAGCGCAGAATCATCAACATGCATCGCAACCTGGAGCGCTACCTCGGACTCCCCGAGAGCGAGCGCATGGCCGCCATGCCCCAGATGGCAGAGTGAGGCCATGAGCGCGAAGCCGAAGGCCGGGCCCGGAGCCGTTGACGCCGAGCTCATTCTCGATACCGCGGCCTATCTCATCGAACATGATGGGGTGGCAGCTTTTTCGATGCGCGCACTCGCCGAGCGGGTCGGGGTGGCAGTCACCTCGATCTACTGGCATATCGGTGGACGCGACAAGCTCTTCGACAGCCTGGTCGACCGACTGCTCGGGGAGATGGCGAATCTGCCCATGGCCGGCGGCAGCCCCGTCGACCGGATCGCATCCCTGGCCCGCAACCAGCGCACGCTACTGATCGAACGACAGCACCTTCTGGCGATCGCACACGAGCGCGACAGTACGCCGACCTTGTTCCTGCCGATCCAACAGCGCTTGGCGGCGCAGTTGGCCGAACTGGGAGTGACGGGAACCGATGCGGCGCTGGCACTGCGCGCGGTGCAGGTTCACGTCATTTCCTCTGCGGTGATGCAGTTTTCCGCGGTCCGTGGTCCTGAACACCAGGAGGAGGACCCATCGCTGTGGACGACCGACTGGCCCGACCAGGCGCTCGTCGAAGCGCTTCAGTCCCCCACCGATTACGACGCGGTGTTCGAGTACGCACTCGACGCGTTACTGGCACCACTGCGGCTGGCTATGGCAGCACGGTCTTCATCAACATGACGTTGTACGCCGACCACAGGGACAGGTTGTAGTACAGCTCCTTACCCGTCGACCAGGGATGCAGGAACGGCGCATAGATGCCGCCCGGATACTGCGACGACGGAACGAGCAGTTGCTCAGGGCTCCAGGGGCCTTGCGGGGCGGGGGCAGTCCTCATCACGACGTCGTTGGCACCGTTGCCGTAGAGCACGACGTATTGCTTCAGGTACGTGTTGTACTGCGCGGACATCTCGCTCACCGGGCCCGGGATCACCGGTGTCGCCGCTGCCGGATTTCGGGGGACCCAGGTGTTCGAGGCGGCATTCCAGTATTCGTACCTGTTCAGGTCCGGCACGAACGCCTGCGGAACGCGCGCGATGAACGCCGAACCGCCACGCCCGGAAGGAGTTCCGAACGAGTACAGGTACGGGTCGCCGGGCCCCGGCCGCAGGAACGCGCCCTGTTGGAAGTTCTCGTGGCCCGCCTGGGGCGGGCGGATGGTCCCTGGGTAGACCCCCCAGTTCTCACCGTTGTCGGGAGACATGGCGATCGCCGAGAAGTTGGTCGACCATCGACCGTCGCTGTCCCAGTTTCTGATCGACATGAAATTGAGGTATTGCGTTTTCCCGACGGCGATACCTGCGGTCGGAATGATGCCCTTCTCCGTCGGCGCTCGCTTGATGCTGTTCACGATCTGCTTGGAAAGACCCGGGGCCCACAACGGCGACCCGGAATACCGGTTGGCGACAACGCCGTTGGGCACGCTGATGGTCTTTGACAGCGCACCGTCCTGGGTGCGGAACAAGGTGTTGTAGCGCCACTGCTGGCCGCGGACACTGCAGTAGCCATACGTGTCGCCGAACGCCATCAACACCTGACGCGCGGCCGGATCGCCGTTGTCCCACATGATTCCGAGATCGGTGCCGGTGATCGCGAAACGTTTGGCCGTGTCATTGGGGCTGTCCGGACCGGTCACCCATCCGACCAACGTCGTTCCCGGCGGCGTCGGCGGGGCCGGGGCTGGAGCCGGCTGTGCGGCAGCCGGAGCCGGTTGGTTTGCGGGCACGGGTTGCTGCGGTTGGGGATTCGGCTGAGGCACCACCCGAGCTTGCTCCCGAACGGTCGCAGAGCGTGGATTGAATGCGTTGATGAGGGCCCTCGACAACTGTCCCAACCTCGGTAACGGCGCATTCTCATTCGCACCCGCAGGCCGGTGGCCCCGCGGAGGGCCGCCGGGCAGCGCTGGAGTTGCTCCGGTGTTCGGAGATGCAGGAGGTTGAATCGCCGCAGCGGCTCCTGTGCACGGCTCGGCAGCGGCCGGTGGCGCAGTACCGATCGGAATACCGATTGCCGCGGTAAGGCCGATGACTGCGGCCGCCGACGCCACCGAAATCGAGGTGATTCGAGGACGTCGCGACATGTCACACCTTCCCAAAGGGGACGTCGCACCGACGTCAACAGTTTGCAGATGTGACGATAGTGATCGGTGTGACTGTTGTGTCCAGTGATGCATTGATAGATATGCATCCGTGACCGTGTCGCAATCGGGTATGTCTGCGGACTAACCAACCGTTCATCTAGTTGCTGCACCTGGTCGGCCGTTTCCCGTTACCGTGGGTGTCAGGGACAAGTGAGAGGTATCACCATGGCTCAGAAGGGCACATACGATCCCAAGAAGGGCGGCAAGTTCGCCCCGACCACCAAGGCCCAGCCGCCACCACCCCCGCGGCCTGGTCGCAAAGACAAGTAGGCCGGCGCGGGACGCTTTGCGCATCCTGGCCTGGCATTCCTGACGCCGACCAGGTTGCGGGTTCGATTGCGCGCATGAGACTGTCCGGCGTTCACCGTAGGGTGGCTGAATGAGCGCCGGAGAGCAGCGAGCCGGGGTCGATCTGACCAATCTCGACCAACCGTTGGGTCCCGATACCGGCGCCACCAAACGTGATCTCGTGGACTACCTCGACGCCGTCGCGGACCACCTACTACCCGCTGTCGCCGGCCGCCCGCTCACCGTGCTGAGGACACTACGCGGGCGTAAACCCTTCATACAGAAGAACATTCCCAAGTACACCCCCGACTGGGTTCACACGGTACCCATTTGGGCGGAGGCATCGAAGCGCGAAATCCACTACGTCATCTGCGACGATCGACGCACATTGCTGTGGCTGGCCAATCAGCGTGCCGTCGAATATCACCCAGCGCTCGGGCTCGCTGACAACATTTACCGACCGACGCATCTCGTGCTCGATCTTGATCCGCCCAACGACAGCGACTTTGCCGCGGTGGTGGCAGTCGCTCACCTGGTGCACAGAGCCCTCACGGACTCTGGTCTGGCCGGCGCAGTCAAGACCAGTTGGTGCACGCGGTCTGCACGTGTTCGTGCCCATCGATGACAGTGCTCCGGTCGAAGACGTTGCGGCAGCTACCCGCGCGCTGGCTGCCCGGGCTGAGGCACTCGATCCGTCCATCGCGACCACCGCGTTCATCGTCGAGGACCGCCATGGAAAAGTGTTCGTGGACTCGACCCGGTCGGGCGGCGCGACTGTCGCCGCCGCCTACAGTCCGCGCCTGCGCCCCGGAGTGCCGGTGTCATTCCCGTTGATGTGGTCCGAGATAGATCAAGTGGTACCAGCTGATTTCACGCTGCACACGGCCATCGACGCATTAGCCGGTCGGCGCTCCTGGAGCGACTCGATGCCCGCCCCGCAACGCCTGCCAAGCGATCTTGTCGACCAAGGACACACCATCCCCGTGGCTCGGGTGGCTGCCATGCACGAAGGCAAACGTCGTGCCCGCGCTCGCCGTCCGCAGAACTAGGCTCAGTGGTCTTTACGACCATCATCGAAGCTGACGTCGATACGCTGAAAACCTTTGGCGCGTTGCGCTTTCGCCTGCCCGGCATAGGTTCGGCGGTCGCCGCGCGTGAGTCTCACGTTGTCGGTGAAGGGAGTCAGTAGGGCGCGCGGGAACAGACGATCAGCAGCCACCACGTTGGCTTCAGCACACAGAAGTAACGTCGTGGCGATCAAGTACAGGAATGCCAATAACCCGATCACAAGGGCGAATACGCTGTTCGTGGCGCTCGAAGTTTTGATCACCTGCGTTACGAAGATCGCGCCGAACCACTGAATGAGTTGCCAGATGAGCGCCGCCGCGAGCGCACCGGGCGCAGCCTGACGCCAGCTCACGGCCCTCGCCGTGGCGAAACGGAAAACAATCAGGCACACGCCCGCATTCGTCAGCACCGACGCCACCACTATCGCCCCGTACCCGACGATGCCGAACGATTCCGACGCACGCCCCACAGCCGCCAGGATGGTTGTCGCCATCAACGCTGTGCCGAGGACCAGCAGCAACAGGAAACTGCGAAAACGCGTCCGGATGGGATCGCGTCTGTCGTTGCGCGGCACCGCCCAGAGAGTATCCATGGCGTTCTGCACCGCCTGGCCAACGCCGAGACCTCCATACAGCGCACCGGCGATACCCACGACTACTCCGACCGTGCCACCGCTGAGACTTTCGGGTTGTCCGAGTTGCGCTCCTATGACGGGAAATTGCGCGACGGCCGACTGCAGGATTTGCTCCTGCAGATCCGGGCGGCCCGCCAGAACCACTCCCAATACGGTTGTCAGCAGCAGCAAGGCGGGAAACAAGGACACGAATGCGTAATAGGTGATGTGCGCCGCGAGAAAGCTGCCCTGGTCATCCACATACTTGTAGACGACGGCAATGAGGAAGCCGGCGACGCGGCTTCGTCGCTGTAGCCGATCGAGCCAACCCACCATGATGAACTCCACCGCAGAGTGCGGCGAGGCCCGCACGCTGCAGTCATACCCACGCCGCGCAGGCGCAAATCGACTATCCGCCGAGCAGCTCGTCGAGTGCGCGGTCCTCAAGCTTGAGCCAGCGGCCAACCTGCTCCCGGATCCCGTCAACTGCTTCCGCGTCGAGATGATCGGCCCCGTCTGCGGTGATCCGGCAAAGGTCCATCGGACCACCGACACTGGGCGACGACGCATCCAGCGCGTCGAGCACCCGCAGGGCGGCGACCAGCCCGTAGTCGACGCCACGTTCAGTCATCCGGAAGTTCGCGAGCAGTGCATACGCCTGCTGCGCCATCGGCGCACCGCTGCCGACAGCTTGAAAGCCGATCTCCTCGTGATGCCCGATCAATCCGTGCGGGTCGATGTCGACGATGAACGGCCGGACCCCCGCGAAACCCGCCGCCAGCACATAGGTGGCCGGGGTCGCGCCACCGGACTTCGCGGCAGGAACGTCCTCGATGAAGTTCTCATAGTGGTGCTTGAGCACCGGAACGGTGCGCTGCTGTAAGGCGCGGCCGACGTCGTCGACGTCCAAAATGGCCTCGGGTTCGGCGCTGAAAATCTGCTCCAGGTCGTAGAGGACCGCCCGCGACCCGCTGCCGCCCCATGCTGCTCGCGTACCCAACGGGTGTAGCTTCTGCGCGGGATAGCTCAGGCCCCGGCCCGGGTCGGTGATCTGCGAATCGGATCCCATGACCAACCCGTCGGCGCAGCGTATTGCGAGAACCACTGTCACCTTCGCGATGGTTCCATGCCGGGGCGTCTGTTGGCCGACTTTCGGCAGGATGTTGCTTCGATGTGGTTACCATGGCGCCGTGGACGTTCCGCGAACCGTTTCACGACGCGAAGTACTCAAATATGCGGTTGCCGCACCGGTTCTAGTGAGCGTTCCGGCGGTGGCTGCGACAATCGCCGCGCCACACGCATCAGCCGCCAACCTGAGGCTGCTCGATTTTGCGGAGCGACAGGTCGCGCCGGATCAGATCAAATCGGCGGGCTATGACGGCGCGCTCGTCTACGTGTCCGAGTTACGGCCGGGCGCAACCTTCGACTTCAAGCCCGTCACGCGCGAGTACGCGGACGGGCTGCGCGCGACCGGGCTTCATGTCGTCAGCTGCTATCAGTACGGCAAACCCGGTTGGCCCACCCCGTCGGACTACACCCGCGGGTACGACGGCGGCGTGGCCGACGCTCAGACAGCTCTGCGGCTGCACGCCGCGGCCGGCGGTCCGGACGCGGCGCCGATCTTCTTCAGTGTTGACGAGGATATCGATCTCGACACCTGGAACAGCGTTGCGGTCGAATGGTTTCGAGGGATCAACTCGGTACTGGGCGCGGATCGCACCGGCGCGTATGGGCATTCGCGAACGTGTGCGTGGGGGATCTCAGACGGTGTGATCGGACGCTCGACCACGGACGGGCATTGGTGGGCGTGGCAGACCAGGGCATGGTCGGGTGGTGAGCGCGAACCCAGGGCCGTGCTCTACCAGCGGGTGGTTCATACCGCAGCGAGCCCAGGTGTGGCCCTCGGCGGTACACACGTGGATGTGAACGATGTCCTCGCAGCCGATTTCGGGCAGTGGGACCTCGACCGCTGATGGCTAACTGTTGTAGAGATGCAGGGCTTGGGCTGCGGCCGTAGCTATTTCGCCGCGCACATCCGAGATCGGCGTACTGCCTCGTGTGTGAATGCAATTCGTGAGCAGTATGACGTAGGTATCCGAGGCTGGGTCGATCCAAAGCGATGTTCCGGTGAAGCCGGTGTGGCCGATGCCGCCGATGGGAAAGACCATGCCCCGTGCTTGAGAAAAGGCCGTATCGATATCCCAGCCAAAGCCGCGCAGGTTCTGTCCCCTGATCGCCGGATAGTGCGGAGCAAGCAGCGGATCTCTCGTATTGGGTGTCTCTGCAACGGCTTTTCGTGTGGCGTCGTTGGCTGCATCGATTTGTTGAGCGGCACGCCCGGGCTGCTGCGGCGTCGTCATCAACTCGAGAGTCGCTTGCGTCACCGGAAACTTGCTCGGGCGACCGGCAATTCGATCGAGCAGGGACTGCGCATAGATGCTCACATCGCGCGCCGTCGAGAACAGACCGGCATGCCCGGCCACTCCACCCATGCGCCGGGTCGCCGGGTCATGCACGGTGCCTCGAAGCAAGTGACGAAAGTTGGGGTTCGTGCTCGGCTCGGCCCTGCCCTCGTCGTCGAGTGCTGTTGGTGCGACGCGCTCGAGCAGATTGGTGCTCCAGGTGCCCGCCGGGCAAGGGGCCCGCTCGCGTGCTTCTGGTGCCCACACGATCGCAGATCCTCGGACCTTGTGGGGGCCACATGCTTTGGCTGGTGGAAGCCAGCGGGTGTCGTCCATGCCGAGCGGTGCAAACACGGTGCGCTGAACGTAGACGTCTTCTGCTTCGCCTGTGACTTTCTCGATCAATGCGCCGACCAGAATGAAGTTGATGTCGGAGTAGCGGAACACTTCACCGGGACGCGACTGCAGCGGTGCGGTCAGCGCACGGCGAAGGCCGTCGGCATGATCGCCTCCGTCGAGACCCCACGGATCTCGCAGGTCGACCTCCCCCACTTCTCCGGACGTGTGGGTGAGCAACATTCGGACCGTCACCTTGGCGCGCTGCGGATCGTTCGCCGGGTTGAAGTCCGGCAAATACTTCTGCACTGGATCGTCGAACTCGATCTCGCCCTGTTCGTACAGCTGCATGACGGCTGTCGCCGTGGCAAGGGGCTTCGTCAGGGACGCCATGTCGAAGATGGTGTCTTCGGTCATCGGCTCGGCCGGGGTAGGCGATCCGTCCAACCCCACTTCGCCGGGATGCTTGCGCGAGCCATAAGCCTGGTGAAAGACGACCTTGCCGCCGTGCCCGATCACCACCACACCGCCCGGCAGACGATTGGCCGCAATCGCGTCGTTCATCAGTTTGGAGACGGTCGGAATATCAGGTGTCGGAGCCGCAATCGGGGTCGGAACCCGTGCCGGGCTGGGAACCGCAACCGGCGTCGGCGGCGCCTGCACGCTTTGGCGTACTTCGGGATGCGCGGCAGGGCCACACGCGCTCACCGCGAGGGTGAGCACGACGGTTCCAACAGCAACGACCGTGCGCGT
This sequence comes from Mycolicibacterium sp. XJ870, assembly GCF_053483975.1. NCBI lineage: Bacteria > Bacillati > Actinomycetota > Actinomycetes > Mycobacteriales > Mycobacteriaceae > Mycobacterium > Mycolicibacterium sp. XJ870. Next base: position 1,051,203 of record NZ_JBEFTI010000001.1, on the reverse strand, counting down.
TGATGCTGGCATGGGTCACCTCGTGCGTCGAAAGAGCATGCGACAGTGTCGCGTTCAGCGCTGCCTCAGGGCATCAGCATAGGTCGCCGCCGTCAGCGGACCGCCGAAATCAACCCGACTTCAGGGGACGGCGAGGCAGGCGCCGATGTCGACGGGACAGACCCAGGTGGCTGCAGACCATAATCTGGCGTCCCCGAGCCGTACCCCGGTGGCGGACCGTGCACCGACGTCTCCGGGTCGTAACCGGGCGTCCCCGGTCCGTAATAGTCCGGCGGCCCGTACCCGGGTACCTGCCCATACCCCGGCGACAGCGGGCTGTAATCCGGCGTCGCCGGCCCATACCCAGGCACCGTCTGACCCGTCCCGGCCAGCAGCTTCGATGCAGCGAAAGCCGCTGCCTGGGTGGTGTACACGGGGACATAGCCGTCGGTGTGCCCACTCCAATCGTTGCCCTGACCCTCGTGACAGATCGGGTCATTGGGGTTACACAGGTCAATCGCCTTGGAACCGAACAGTGCGCTCTGGATTGATATCGATTGCTTGGTGCGGGTGCCCACGTCGCCGAAGGTGGTGATTGCCGCGACGTTGTCCGCATACTCAGGCGGTAGCGAATCGCCCCACATGATGCCGCCGAGAGGATTGCCGGCCACGATGTTGATCACGCTCGCACCTTGCGAGTAGCCGCCCAAAACGATCTTCGTGGTGGGGCACGACGACAACGTGGATTTGATGTGGGAAATCGCGTCTTTGGCGCCGTCGCCACCCTTCAGCTGCAGCTTGCCGGCCTTGTAGTCCACGGCGTAGGTGTCGATGTCCATGCCGCCGGCCTGCTTGCGGAGCGAAGCGACGAAGGCATCACCGACGCGGCCAAGGCCGGGTGGCTCATCGGTGCCGCGCGCGAAGACGACTTCGGCGTCCGGGCAGTCGGCGGCTGACGCCACCGGCGGCGCGCTTGGGGCGGCGAGCAGGACGCCCGCGGCGAAGAGTGCAGTAGCGCCAAGCCCGACCCAGCGACCACTTGACCGCGCGCTGCCCGTCCGAGGGGTACGTGTGCGGCGAGAAAACATTCCTAAACCTAACCCGTAACCGGGAAGTGTTGCTCCATCTCAGGCGCTCTGCTGTGACGGGGACGCTGACGCGAAAAAGGCCCAGGTCCGGATTTTCATCCTGACCTGGGCCTTCTGTGGTGGAGCTGCCGGGAATTGAACCCGGGTCCTACGGCATGTCCTCGAGGCTTCTCCGTGCGCAGTTCGCTATGCCTCTACTCGGATCTCCCGGTCACGCGAACAAGCCGAGATGACGATCCCAGTCGCTGTTTGATGTCCCTTCAGGTCCCGCGACCGGACCTGAAGGTGGGTCCCTCTAGCTGATGCCAGGGTCCGGGCCGAGGGCGCTCCCGGTCTGACAGACACGCAGTCGCTTAGGCAGCGAGTGCGTAGTCGCGCTGATTGGAATCGGCGCTTAATTGGTTGCAACGACGCTTACGGTGGTCTCTTGCCTGCACCGGCACGCTTCCCTTGATTCGATGCGCGAAGTCGAAACCGATCAGCCCCTCGCACCCCTGCCGACTTTCGGCAGGACATTCCATACTACGTCAGTTTTAACACCGAACGCCAAGTGTTTATGCCCCGGGTGCGCCGCTCAGATCACAAAGTTGAGATTTTCGACGATCCGCTCGCCGACGGCCTCGTCACCACGGTATTTCACCGCGCCGGCGTGCCGGGTGCGCCCGCCCGCGAGCCGGGTGAACAGCAGACCGTCCAGAGTGATCGTCACCGTCGGCTCCGCATCGAATTCGTCGACCACCCGACCCTTGCCCTCGACGGCGATATTGATCGTGCGCCGCAGCGGCCCGGTCAGTTCCAGGCGCACCCGGGATCCGTCGGGTGCGCCACCCAGCTTGCCGACGACGAACCCCATGCTCGACGTGAGCTCGTCGAGGGCCAACCGTGCGGGCGGCCCAGTCGGCTCAACCGCCGGCAGGTCCAGCGCGTCGCGGATGTCGTGTTCATGCATCCAGCAGTCGAAGGTCCGCACGCGCATGAACCGCCCGTAGGTGTCGGGGCCGGCAGGTGTAGCGGTGATGGCGTTCCAGTCGGCGGCTCCTATCGCGTCCAGCTGGTCCCGGCGCGCGGCCGTGACCTCGCGGTACTTGTGCACCAGCTCGTCCGGAGCGAGTGCGCTCAGCCCTCGCACCCACAGTTCGTTCATGACGCCGATGTCGTTGCGGACGTGCTTGAGCGTCGACACGTCGATGTCGGCATCCGGGCTGGCGACGCCCTGCAGCATCGATTCGGTGCCGACGATGTGCGCGAGAACGTCGCGGACAGTCCATCCCGGCAGCGAGGTCTGCGCCAGCCACTGCTCGTCGGTCAATCCGTCGACGAGAGTGGCAAGCTCATCCCATTCACCGAAGAGGCCATCGAGGACGTCGGATTTGTCCAGCCGAGTGACCGGACGCGAGGGGCTGCTCACCGGCAGACCGTAGCGCTCGCAGACCGCGAGGGTGCGCGAAATGCTGACGAATTACCGCGTGTCGGCCAGCAGACATGCACGCTCGCGGTGCAAGGGGTGCGGCGCTACATCCCCTTGGCGCGGCGGCCCAGCTCGCGGGTGATCTCGCGGTCGGCGTCGCGTTTGGCGAGGTCCTGACGCTTGTCGTGGGCCTGTTTACCGCGGGCCAACGCCAGCTCGACCTTGACCTTGCCCTCGGAGAAGTACATCGACAGCGGCACCAGAGTCAGATTGCCGTCCCGGATCTTGCCGATCAGGTTGTCGATCTGGCTGCGATGCAGCAGCAGTTTCCGGTTGCGCCGCGGCGCGTGGTTGGTCCAGGTGCCGTGGTGGTACTCGGCGATGTGCACGTTGCGCAGCCAGATCTCCCCGTCGTCGACGGTGGCGAACGCATCGGCCAGCGATGCCTGGCCCTCACGCAGGCTTTTGACCTCCGTGCCCATCAAGGCGATCCCGGCCTCGTAGGTGTCGAGGATCGCGTAGTTGTGCCGCGCCTTCCGATTGCTCGCCACAATCTGCTTGTTGCCGGCGGGACTGGACTTCTTGGTCACGGCTGCCTCACAACTACCTTCGTACGTAGAGCCGCAGGGTGACGTACGCAGTGACACCGGCCATCGCCACACCCACGAACAACAGGATGGGCGAGATGTAGAGGATGTCGGCGTAGTCGATCCTGGCGATCAGGTTGGCTTGATAGAACTGGTCGAGCGCCTTCTCCAAGAACACTGCCCGCACCACGATCAGTCCGATGATCGAGATGATCACACCTAGCAGGGCCGCCAGCATCGCTTCGACCAGGAATGGCAACTGCGTGTACCACCGGGTCGCGCCGACCAGTCGCATGATGCCGATCTCGGTTCGCCGCGTGTACGCCGCGACTTGGACCATGTTGGCTATCAACAGGACCGCGCCGATCGCCTGCACCAGGGCGACGGCGAACGCCGCGTTGCTGAGTCCGTCGAGCACCGCGAACAGCCGGTCGATCAGATCCTTCTGGTTGAGCACGTTGAGCACACCCGGCTGACCTGCCAGGGCTTTGTCGAATTCCTCGTGCTGCTCGGGGTCGACGAGCTTGACGACGAACGAAGCCGGGAATGCCTCCTTGCCCGCGACGTCCTTGTACTGCGGAAACTTCCTGATCGCATCGTCGTAGGCCTGGTCCCGGTTGAGGAACCGCAGTGACCGGACGTCGTCACGATCGTCGATCTGCCGGTACAGCGCCTTGCACGGGTCCGAATCGCAGGTGGGATCGTTCGCCGACACATCGTCGGTCAGGAACACCTGGCTTTCCACCCGGTCGAGGTAGATGTCCCGCGACTGGTCGGCCAGCCGCACCACCAGCAGACCGCCACCGAACAGGCCGATGGAGATAGCGGTGGTCAGGATCATCGCAACAGTCATGGTGACGTTGCGACGAAGCCCGGTCAGAACTTCATTGATAAGAAAGCCGAAGCGCACTTAGCGATCCATTCCGTAGACGCCGCGCTGTTCATCACGAATCAGCCGGCCGAGTTCGAGTTCGACGACCCGCTGCCGCATGGAGTCGACGATGTGATGGTCGTGGGTGGCCATCAGCACCGTGGTCCCGGTGCGGTTGATCCGCTCGAGCAGATCCATGATGTCCTTGCTGGTCTCCGGATCCAGGTTGCCGGTGGGTTCGTCGGCGATCAGCACCAACGGACGGTTGACGAACGCGCGGGCGATCGCTACCCGCTGCTGCTCTCCACCGGAGAGTTCGCTCGGCAACCGGTTGGCCTTCCCCGACAGCCCGACCATCTCCAGCACGTCGGGCACGACCCGGTTGATCACGTCAGCCCGCTTGCCGATCACCTCCAGCGCGAAGGCCACGTTCTCGAAGACGGTCTTCTGCTGCAACAGCCGGAAATCCTGGAACACGCAGCCGATGACCTGCCGCAGGCTCGGGATGTGACGGTCGCGCAGCTTGTTCACATGGAACTTGGAGACCCGGATGTCGCCCGTGGTGGGATGCTCGGCGGCCAGCAGCAGCCGCATGAAGGTGGACTTGCCCGACCCCGACGGACCGATGAGGAAGACGAACTCACCCTTGTCGATGTTCAACGAGATGTCGTCGAGTGCGGGGCGCGCCGAAGACTTGTAGTGCTTCGTCACGTGGTCGAGGGTGATCATCACGGCACGCCAGTGTAGCGGTGCGGACACATACGCCGGGTCCAGCTATCGCGCCGCCGCCGGAGCCACCGGCTCCGGGACGGGTTGCGACTGGTCGGCCGGTGGTTCCGGGGCAGCGCCGGGCAGCACCGGCAGGGTGATCGGCGGCAGCAGACCGGGCCCGTCCGGATCGATGACGGTGGTTCGCGGCGCAGGCGGGCTCGGAGTCGTCGGACCGGTCGGGCTCGTCGACTCCTCGGGACTGGTGGGCGCGGTCGTCTCCGTCGGACTGGTGGTGGTGGGCACCGTCGTCGTCGGTGGCGTGGTGGTGGGTGTGGTGGTTCGCGGCGTCTGCACGTTGGTGCGCGGCACCCATGTGTAGTCCGGGTCGGGCACGAACCCTGGCGGCACCACCTGCTGCCCTGGCGTCTGGGTGCGGGCCGGCTCCGGCGCATAGGCCTGGTGCACCCAGGACAGCGCGATGAACACCCCGATGAGCACGACTGTGGACGTCCGAAGTCGGCCGAGACGTTTCGGCCACAGGCGCACAGCGGCGTCCTTCACGGCCGTGAAGTCGAGTTTCACTTCTTCTGCTCCTCGGGCGAGCCCTGCGGAGCAGAATGTGTGACCTCAGGGAGGGTGACCGGGTGCACGATGTCGCCTGCGGCGGCGACAGAACCGTCCGACGACGTCGCGACGCCGGCACGGCGCAGCGCACGCACGACCCGCACGCGCAGGCGGCGGCCCACCTCGAACTGCTTGCCGGGCAGCGTGCGCGCGACCATTTGCAGGTTCATGGTGTCGACCCCAATGCTCTCGACGCCCATGAGCTGCGGTTTGTCGAGCATCAGCTTGGACAGGTCACTGTCCTCGGCAGCCTTCTCGGCCACCTCGTTCAGGACGTCGTTGACCAGGTTGAGATCGGCACTCGCCGGCACCGGGATGTCGACGACCGAGCGTGCCCAGTCTTTGGAGAGGTTGAGTGATTTGACGATCTGGCCGTTGGGGACGGTGTACATCTCGCCCTCGGCGGAACGCAGCTTGGTCACCCGCAGCGTCACATCCTCGACCGTGCCCTCCGCGTCATTGCTCGCGCCCATCGTCAGCCGGACCAGGTCACCGAAGCCGTACTGCTTCTCGGTGATGATGAAGAAGCCGGCGAGGAGATCCTGGACGATGCGCTGCGCACCGAAACCCAGCGCGGCACCGAGCACGGCGGCGGGCGCGACCAGTGAGGCGATCGGGATGGCCAGGACATCTGTGACTTCGACGAGCACGATGACAAACAACAGCGCCACCGACACCCAGGAGATCACCGACGCGACGGCCTGCCGGTGTTTGGCGCTCTCGGAGCGCACCAGTTGATCGCTTTCCTGGTATTCGGCGTCGATCCGCCGCACGACACGCTGGGCCGCCCAGTTGATGAAGCGCGCGGCGAGCAGGGCGCCGATCAGCAACAGCGCGATCCGCAAGCCCTTGGTCAGGATCCAAACGCCGATTTCACCGTGCCAGAAGTCGTGCCAGCGTTCGGCCATCGGAAAGGCGAGCACTGTGGTGGCCACCTCGGAGGCCAGAGTATTAATCGTCATCTTTTCTGTTGCGCCATCTGATTCCCGCCTCCAGGAACCCGTCGATGTCTCCGTCGAGTACCGATGCCGGGTTGCCGACCTCGAACTCGGTGCGCAAGTCCTTCACCATCTGGTAGGGGTGCAACACATAGGAGCGCATCTGGTTGCCCCATGAACTGCCGCCGTCGCCCTTCAGTGCGTCGAGCTCTGCACGTTCTTCTAACCGCTTGCGTTCCAACAACTTTGCCTGGAGAACGCGCATCGCGGAGACCTTGTTCTGCAGCTGCGACTTCTCGTTCTGGCAGGTCACAACGATACCGGTCGGGACGTGGGTGAGTCGAACCGCGGAATCGGTGGTGTTGACCGACTGCCCGCCCGGACCTGACGACCGGTACACGTCGACCCGCAAATCGCTTTCAGGAATGTCGATGTGGTCGGTGGTCTCCACCACCGGCAGCACCTCGACGTCCGCGAACGAGGTCTGACGCCGGCTCTGGTTGTCGAACGGGCTGATCCGCACCAGCCGGTGGGTGCCCTGCTCGACCGACAGCGTGCCGTACGCATAGGGCGCGTGCACGGCGAACGTCGCGCTCTTGATGCCCGCTTCTTCGGCGTAGGACGTGTCGAAGACCTCGACCCCGTAGTTGTGCTGTTCGGCCCAGCGGACATACATCCGCATCAGCATCTCGGCCCAATCCGCAGCGTCGACACCGCCCGCACCGGAGCGGATGGTGACAACGGCCTCGCGTTCGTCGTACTCCCCCGACAGCAGGGTGCGGACTTCCATCGCCTCGATGTCCTCGCGCAGCTTCTTGCGCTCGGCGTCGGCCTCGGCGATCTCGTCCGGACCACCTTCTTCGGTGGCGAGTTCGTACAGCACCGGCAAGTCGTCGACGCGCTGACGGAGTTCCTCGACCCGGCGCAACTCGCCCTGGGCGTGAGACAGCTCGCTGGTGACTTTCTGGGCCCGCGTCTGGTCGTCCCACAGGTTCGGATCGGACGCTTCGGCCTCGAGCTTGTTGATCCGGTCGCGCAGACCGTCCACGTCGAGCACTCGCTCCACTGTTGTCAGAGTGGTGTCGAGTGCGGCGATATCGGCTTGACGGTCTGGATCCACGAAAGTTCAGGGTACCTGCCGGGATCGCAATGGCATTCTTCCCGACCGGCGGCAGCGCGGGACATCCGCGTTTAGCATCGGGTGGTACCCGGCTCTACTGCATCGCGACAGCCCCTTGCGCACGGTGGAGCGAGTGACAAACGTCGATGAGTAAGGCACTGAATGCCCAAAATGCGTCCATATCACGTGGCGATCGTCGGCTCAGGACCCTCGGGTTTCTTTGCCGCCGCATCACTGCTGAAGTTTGCCGATTCCGCCGATACCGACCGCGATGTGCGCGTCGACATGCTGGAAATGCTGCCCACCCCGTGGGGGCTGGTGCGGTCCGGGGTGGCACCCGACCATCCCAAGATCAAGTCGATCAGCGCCCAGTTCGAGAAGGTCTCGGCCGACCCCCGGTTCCGGTTCTTCGGCAACATCGCCGTGGGCGACCATGTGCAGCCGGCGGAGCTGGCCGAGCAGTACGACGCGGTGGTCTACGCCGTCGGAGCGCAGTCCGACCGGTCACTGAACATCCCCGGCGAGGAGTTGGCCGGCAGTGTGGCGGCCGTTGACTTCGTCGGCTGGTACAACGCGCACCCGCATTTCGGCGAGATCGCACCGAACCTGTCCGGCAGCCGGGCGGTGGTGGTCGGCAACGGCAATGTGGCGCTGGACGTGGCGCGCATCCTGGTCAGCGATCCGCAGGCGCTGGCCAACACCGATATCGCCGATCACGCGCTGGCCTCGCTGGGCAACCGCGGGGTGGAGGAGGTGCTCATCATCGGCCGGCGCGGACCGTTGCAGGCGACATTCACGACGCTGGAGCTACGCGAACTGCACGATCTGGAAGCGCTCGGCGACGTCGACATCATCCTCGATCCGGCCGACTTCGCCGATATCACCGACGAGGATCTCGAGGCGGCCGGCAAAACGGTCAAGCAGAACATCAAGGTGCTGCGCGGGTACGCCGAACAGGAACCGCGAGGAGCCAAGCGGCGCATCGTGTTCCGGTTCTGCACTTCGCCGATCGAGCTGCGGGGCGACGACCGGGTCTCGTCGATCGTGTTGGGCCGCAACGAGCTTGTCCGAGGCGCCGACGGACGGGTGGTCGCCAAGGACACCGGGGACCGCGAAGAGTTGCCCGCACAGCTCGTGGTCCGCGCGGTCGGATACCGCGGCGTGCCGACACCAGGGCTGCCGTTCGAAGAACGCTCCGGCACGATCCCGCACACCGACGGGCGCGTCGACGGCAGCCGCAACGAATATGTGGTGGGCTGGATCAAGCGTGGGCCATCCGGCGTGATCGGCAGCAACAAGAAGGACTCGCAGGACACCGTCAACACGATGCTGGAAGACCTGCACTCCGGCGAACTTCACGACTTCGCGCCCGATCACAGCGAGCAGCTGGCCGCCTGGCTATTGGACCGCCAACCGAAACTGGTGACCGGCGACCACTGGAAGCTGATCGACTCTCACGAGCGCGCTGCCGGGGAACCGTCGGGCAGGCCGCGGGTCAAGCTGGCGAGTGTGGCTGAGTTGTTGCGGATCGGGCACGCCTGACGATGCGCTAGGCGAACGGCGGCTCTTGCGGCGCCGGCGGCTCTGCAGGGGCGAACGCCCATTTGTCGGGGTTTTTCGGCGAGTAGACCACCGGGAACAACGCACCCATGGTGGGCCACTCGTTCACGTCGACAGCCATCCGCTGATACACCACGTGTTCGTTGACCGTCGGCCCGTTGATGACGCCGGTGATGGTGACGAACTGCTGCCCCGTGATATCTGGGCCATCCGGCCGTGGGCTCACCCCTGTGACCAGCAGTGTGCCCTGCGCCAGTTCACCCCCGATGCCGCGGCGCCGCATGATCCGCGGTGCCAGCAGCAAGACCAGCGCACCGATGAGCAACAAGAGGATGCCGAATTCCCACATCCCGTCATGGTAGGACTGCTGGCATGAGCACCCGAAGGCGAGAACGAGTGAGGATCGCAGCGAGGCACGAGCGAGGACCGGAGCGAGTAGGAGCCCAGGCATGAGCACCGTCGCGGATGACATGACACTGGCACTGGCACTGGCCGATCAGGCGGACAAGCTGACCATGGATCGGTTCGGCGCAATGGATCTGCGCGTCGAGACGAAACCCGACCTGACCCCGGTCACCGATGCCGACCGCGGCGCCGAGGAAGCGTTGCGCGCCTCGTTGGCCGATGCCCGCCCCGGCGACACCGTGTTCGGCGAAGAATTCGGTGGCACAACCACTTTGACCGGCAGGCAGTGGGTCATCGACCCGATCGACGGTACCAAGAACTTCGTTCGCGGGGTGCCGGTGTGGTGCACGCTGATCGCGTTGCTGACCGACGGAGTGCCCGTCGTCGGCGTGGTGAGCGCGCCGGCGCTGGCTCGCCGCTGGTGGGCTGCCCAGGGCCAGGGTGCCTTCGGCTCGTTCGGCGGGGTGACGCGCACGCTGGCCGTGTCCGGAGTCAAGGACCTGGCGTCAGCAAGCCTGTCGTACTCGGACCTGACGACCGGTTGGGACGACCGTCGGGAGCGCTTTGTCGAGCTGACCGATGCGGTGTGGCGCGTCCGGGCCTACGGGGATTTCTGGTCCTACTGCATGGTCGCCGAGGGCGCAGTCGACATCGCCTGCGAGCCCGAGGTGAAGCTGTGGGACATCGCGCCGCTCGACATTCTGATCCGCGAGGCGGGTGGGGCGTTCACCAGCATCGACGGTGCCGATGGGCCACATGGCGGCAGTGCGCTGGCGACCAATGGACTGCTTCACGAAGCGGTGCTGAGCAGGCTGTCGGCCCGCTGAACTCTTCCGCCGGTGCTGTGACGTTGGTAACAGCCCCGGCGTACCTTACTCCAGAGTAAGATACGGTCAGAGCGTCGCCACTACCACCAGAGGCAGCTGACATGACCAACACCTTGCCGTCCAAGAACGGCTCTGCAATCCGTCCCGCACGCTCCGGCCGGCAAAGTGCCGTGGGCTTGCAAAAGCACAAGCGGACAGCGACCGACATCGGGTTGGCGCTGATCACTCCCATCGTCGGCCAGGAGTTCCTGGATCGCTACGGCCTGCGTGACCCGCTCAATCGCGGACTGAAATACGGTGTGAAGCACGTATTTTCGGTCGCAGGCGCATCGACCCGGCAGTTCAAGCGGATCCAGGGCATCGGCAAGGAGCCCACCCGGCTCGCGGGCCATCGGTCCGAAAAGGGATCGGATTACTTCGATCTGACGCCCAACGACGATCAGAAGATGATCGTCGAGACGGTCAACGAGTTCGCCGAGGAGATTCTGCGGCCGGCCGCCTATGACGCCGACGCGGCCGCGGCCTACCCGGCCGATCTCATCGCCAAAGCCGCCGAGCTGGGCATCACCGCGGTCAATGTTCCCGAGGACTTCGACGGCATCGCCGAGCATCGCAGCACCGTCACCAACGCACTGGTCGCCGAGGCGCTGGCGTACGGCGACATGGGTCTGGCGCTGCCGATCCTGTCCCCGGGCGGCGTCGCGTCGGCACTCACCCACTGGGGCAGTGCGGACCAACAGGCGACCTACCTCAAGGAATTCGCCGGCGAGAACGTTCCGCAGGCGTGTGTGGCGATCGCCGAGCCGCACGCCCTGTTCGACCCCACCGCGCTGAAGACCACCGCGGTACGCACCCCGAGCGGATACCGGTTGTCCGGGGTCAAGTCGCTGGTGCCGGCCGCCGCGGACGCCGAGTTGTTCATCGTCGCCGCGCAATTCAACGGCAAGCCGGCACTGTTCATCGTCGAAGCTTCGTCGGCAGGGCTGACCGTCACGCCCGATCCGAGCATGGGTATCCGTGCCGCCGCGTTGGGCCGCGTCGAACTCGACAATGTGGCCGTGCCGCTGCACGCGCGGCTCGGTGAGGACGGCGCAACGGATCAGGATTACTCCGAGGCGATCGCCCTGTCCCGGCTCGGCTGGGCCGCGCTGGCCGTCGGCACCTCACATGCCGTGCTGGACTACGTGATCCCCTACATCAAGGAACGCCAGGCCTTCGGGGAGCCGATCGCGCACCGCCAGTCGGTGGCGTTCATGACGGCCAACATCGCGATCGAGCTCGACGGCCTGCGACTGATCACCTGGCGCGGCGCCGCGCGCGCCGAACAGGGCCTGCCGTTCGCCCGCGAGGCCGCCCTGGCGCGCAAGCTCGGCACCGACAAGGGCATGCAGATCGGCCTGGACGGCGTTCAGCTGCTGGGCGGTCACGGCTACACCAAGGAACACCCGGTCGAACGTTGGTACCGCGATCTGCGGGCCATCGGTGTCGCCGAAGGTGTCGTCGTTCTTTAACTGCATCGTCCTCTAAGCGAAAGACGAATCATGGCAATCAATCTGGAAATGCCCCGCAAGCTGCAGGCCGTCATCGAGAAGGGCCATCAGGGCGCCGCCGAGATGCTTCGCCCGATATCGCGCAAGTACGACCTCGCCGAGCACGCCTACCCCGTCGAACTCGACACGCTGGCAACCCTCTTCGAGGGAATCTCGAGCGCCAAGACCATCTCGTTCGCAGGTGCCGAGGCGTTCCGCGACGACGCGAACGGCGACGGCAACAAGACCACCGTCAACGGCGCCAACATGTCCGCCCTGGTCAACGCGGTGGAGATCAGCTGGGGTGACGTCGCCCTGCTGCTCTCGGTGCCGCGCCAGGGTCTGGGCAACGCCGCCATCTCCTCGGTGGCCACTCCCGAGCAGCTGGAAAGTCTCGGCAAGGACGTATGGGCCGCGATGGCGATCACCGAGCCCGGCTTCGGGAGCGACTCGGCGGCCGTGTCCACCACGGCGGTGCTCGACGGGGACGAGTACGTGATCAACGGCGAGAAGATCTTCGTCACCGCCGGCTCGCGGGCCACCCACATCGTGGTGTGGGCGACCCTGGACAAGTCCTTGGGACGCGCGGCGATCAAGTCGTTCATCGTGCCGCGCGAACACCCCGGCGTCACCGTCGAGCGTCTCGAGCACAAGCTCGGCATCAAGGCCTCCGACACCGCGGTGATCCGCTTCGACAACGTCCGCATCCCCAAGAAAAACCTGCTGGGAGATCCAGAGGTCCACGTGGACAAGGGTTTTGCCGGGGTCATGGAGACCTTCGACAACACCAGGCCGATCGTGGCCGCGATGGCCGTCGGCATCGCCCGCGCCGCGCTGGAGGATCTGCGGGCCATCCTCACCGATGCCGGTGTGGAGATCTCGTACGACAAGCCCGCACACGCGCAGAGCGCCGCAGCCGCGGAGTTCCTGCGGATGGAGGCCGACTGGGAGGCCGGCTACCTGTTGACGGTGCGCTCGGCGTGGCAGGCCGACAACAGCATCCCCAACTCCAAGGAAGCCTCGATGGGCAAGGCCAAGGCAGCCAGGGTGGCCAGCGACATCACCCTCAAGGCTGTCGAAATGGCCGGTACGACCGGCTATTCCGAGCAGACTCTGCTGGAGAAGTGGGCCCGCGATTCCAAGATCCTCGACATCTTCGAGGGCACGCAGCAGATCCAGCAACTGGTGGTGGCCCGCCGGTTGCTCGGGCTGTCGTCGGCCGAACTGAAGTAACCTCGCGAGCAGACACAGAATCGCACTCCGCGGCGGGGATTCGTGCGATTCTGCGTCTGCTCGGCCAATAGGGTGACGCCATGGACACATTTCAGGCGCTCATCGCGCGGCAACACGATGACCGCATCGCAGCGGCTGTCGAGACCGTCAGCGCGGCCGACCTGCCTCCTGGCGAGGTCACCATCCGCGTGCTGTTCTCCAGCGTCAACTTCAAGGACGCCCTCGCGCTCACACCCAAAGGTGGTGTGGTGCGGGACTATCCGATCGTGCCCGGCATCGACCTCACCGGCGAGGTGGTCAGCTCGCAGTCACCCGACTTCGCCGCCGGTGACCTCGTGTTGGGGCACGGCTATCAAATCGGCACCGGTCACCACGGCGGGTATGCCGAGTACGCCCGTCTGCCCGCCGATCAGGTGGTTGCGCTGGGTGCTCTGACACCGCGCGAGGGCGCGGCGATCGGCACCGCGGGGTTCACCGCGGCGATGAGTGTGCAGGCACTGCGGGATCGCGGCGTCGCACCGGATGACGGTCCGATCGTGGTGACCGGCGCGACGGGCGGGGTCGGATCGGTGAGCGTCGACCTGCTGGCCGCCGCGGGTTATCAGGTGGTCGCCTCGACGGGCAAGTCCGATCGCGCCGACGAGTTGCGCGCGCTGGGCGCGGCCGACGTGATCGGACGCCTTCCTGCCGATCCCGACGCGAAGCCCCGGCCACTGGGCAAGGCCGTGTGGGCCGGCGCCGTGGACTGTGTGGGAGGCGCGACGCTGGCCGACCTGCTCAGCACCGTGCGATACGGCGGTGCGGTGGCTGCCAGCGGGCTCACCGGTGGCGTGGCACTGAACACCACGGTGATGCCGTTCATCCTGCGTGGAGTGGCTCTGTTGGGCATCGACTCAGTCATGATGCCGATCGAGGCGCGCCGTGCTCTGTGGGAACAGCTTGCCGGCCCGCTCAAACCCCGTCACCTGGGCGACATCACCCACGAGGTGGACGTCAAGGACGTGGTCAGCGTGCTCGACGAGGTCCGCGCCGGCCGGTACGCCGGGCGAGCTGTGGTGAAGGTGGCCGGCGGCTTCTAGAACCAACCCGGGCCGGCAAACGCAAACTGCCCCAAATCCGTGGATTTGGGGCAGTTTGCGTCTGTTCGCGGGAGGGCTTAGCCCAGCACGCGCTGCAGGTCCGGAACCATGGCCTGCAGTTCCCGGGCCCAGTAGGCCCAGTTGTGCGTGCCGTTGTCCGGGAAGTTGAACACACCGTTCGTTCCGCCCGCAGCCAGGTAGTTGTCCTGGAACGTGCGGTTGGTACGGATGGTCAGGCCCTCCAGGAAGGTAGCGGGCAGGTCGCCGCCGCCGAGCTCGTTGGGCTGGCCGTTACCGCAGTAGACCCACAGGCGGGTGTTGTTGGCCACCAGCGTTGGGATCTGCAGCATCGGGTCGTTCCGCTTCCAGGCGCTGTTCGGGTCTTCCGTCCTGCCCCACATGTCGTTCGCCTTGAAGCCACCGGCGTCGCCCATCGAGATGTTGATCAGGAACGGCCACCAGCCCTCGGACGGGTTCAGGAAGCCCGACATCGAGCCGGCGTAGATGAAGCGGTCAGGGTGGTAGGCCGCCAGGATCATCGAGGCGGATCCGGCCATCGACAAGCCGATGGCGGCGTTGCCGGTCGGTGAGACGTCGCGGTTGGCCGCCAGCCACTGCGGCAGCTCGTTGGTCAGGAACGTCTCCCACTTGTAGGTGACGCAACCGGCCTTACCGCAGGCCTGGTTGTACCAGTCGGCGTAGAAGCTCGACTGGCCGCCGACGGGCATGACCACCGACAGGCCGGAGTCGAGGAACATCTCGAACGCGTTGGTGTTGATGTCCCAGCCGTTGAAGTCTTCCTGGGCGCGCAGGCCGTCAAGCAGGTACACCGCGTGCGAACCCGGACCACCGCTCTGGAACTGAATCTTGATGTCGCGGCCCATCGACGGCGACGGGACCATCAGGTACTCAACCGGCAGACCGGGTCGGGAGAACGCTCCCGCGGTCGCCGATCCGCCGACAACGCCGATCAAGCCAGGCAGCAGCAGCGCTGCCATGGCAGCCACCGCTACCCGGCGGGCCCAATGGCCACGAATCTTGTCAATGAAGGTCATACTGCGAATCCATCCGTCTTTCGGTCAATTACGCCCAGTACTGCGCGATCCAGAGATCACCCAGCGGCACCACAGCGAGAGTTTCGCTGCGTTGTCGCGCCCGCTCGACTGAGCTGATGTCCCGAAGAGCGGACCGAGAGAATTCAGTTGTTGCGCCATGAGTAAATCATGGGGCCGCTTTAAGCGAAAACCCGCGGCGCGTCGGCGAGCTGCGCATCTGTGTCAAACAAAAGGTGAATTCGCCTTTATCAGAAACCCCATTCCAGGCCCGTTACCTGGGGAAATACCGGGAATCCGCCGTTCACGCCGGTGCCGGTCACCGATGGCCGGCGCTGATCCGTACGCAACCGGTGTCCAGAGGGTTATCCGATCGTCGCCAACCGGTCGCCAAACACGCTTTACCCGCCGCCGCGGAAACACACGCAATGCGTCCATACAAAAAAGTATGGTAACTTCCGGCCATGTCCTCCACCACCGTGGAGTCGGCGATCACCGCCGACTTCGTCACTCGACTCGCCGAACGCGCTCGTGAAGCCGAAGAACTGCGCCGACTGCCCGACGCGACGATCGCCGAGCTCACCGCGTCTGGGTTCACCGACCTGTTGGTGCCTGCGCGATACGGCGGCCAGCAGGCCGATTTTCCGGCGATCCTGGATCCGGTGCGCCGGATGGCCCACGGCTGCGCATCCAGCGCGTGGACGATCGGCTTCTATACGTTGCACAACTGGATGCTGGCGCTGTTCGACGAGCAGGCCCAGGCCGAGGCGTATGCGACCCGGCCGTTTCTGGCGCCCGCGCCGCTGGCTCCGACCGGCCGTGGGGTCCCCGCAGACGGCGGGGTGCGGTTGAGCGGCCGGTGGTCGTGGGCGACCGGCGTGATGGACGCGAACTGGATCATGGTCGGCGCGCTGTGCGGTCCGGACGACGCGATCTACCCCGCCTTGGCCCTGCTGCCCGCGTCCGAGATCCACGTCGAGGACGTCTGGCACACCGACGGCATGCGGGCGACCGGCTCCAACGACGTCGTCATCACCGACGCCTTCGTGCCGCAGCATCGACTCGTGCGCGTCCTCGACATCTACTCCGGTACCGCACCCGGCGCGAAGGTTCACTCGGCGGCCACCTACCGGTGGCCGATGGTGCCGGCATTGGCGCTGTTGGCGGCGATGCCGGCGTTGGGCAGCGCCGAACGCGCCGCCGACATCTATGCCGCGCGACTCTCTGAGCGGGTGATCGCCTATGAGGGCGTCAAACAGAAGGACAAGCCGGCCGCCCAAGCCCATCTCGGTGAGGCTCGCGTCCGGCTGCGTGCCCTGCGCGGGTTGTTGGCCGACACCGTCGGGCAGATCGAGGACATGCTGGCAGTCGGTGACCCGGTGTCCCGCGACGTCCGCGGCCAGGCCCGGCTCGCCGCCGCTCACATCGTCCACGAATCGCAGGCCGTGATCGCGCTGCTACTGGGCTCCTCGGGGGCCAGCGCCCACTTCCTGGACAATCCGCTGCAGCGCATCAGCCGCGATGTCGGTGTGCTCTCCGGACACGTGATCTTCGACTACGACACCAGCCGCGAACTCGCCGGAGCGCTCTCGATCGGGATGAAGATCTCTCCCATTGCCATGGTCTGACTTCTAACCTGGGTGGAATGCCGAGCCCGCACGAGATCACCCGGCACCATGCCCCCGATCCCGACGTGACCCCGTGGGTCGACGGACCTCCCCCGCCCGAAGTCGTCGAACTCGTGCCCTACAACCCGCAGTGGCCGGCGCGCTACCGCACCCTGGCGGCCGATATCCGCGCAGCACTGGGCTCGGTCGTCTTGGGCCTTGACCACGTGGGGTCGACGGCGGTGCCGGGCCTCGCCGCCAAGGACGTGATCGACATCGACCTCACCGTTGCCGACCCTCGTGATGAACAGGCATACGTTCCCCTCTTACAGGGCATCGGCTATCGGCTGACCATCCGCGAACCGAACTGGCACCAGCACCGCTGCCTGCGCCACGACGATCCGCGGGTCAACCTGCACGTGTTCGGCCCTGATTGCCCAGAAACCATACGGCACCGGATGTTTCGCGATTGGCTGCGCATCCACCCCGAGGACGTGGCCCGCTACGAGGCGGCCAAACGGTCCGCGGTCCCCGGCGGTGGGCACGTGATGGACTACAACGCCCGCAAGCAACCCGTGATCCGGGATATCTACGACCGGATGTTCCGCGCCGCGGGAATGCTGTAGTCACCAGCGGATTCGGCAAGCTCGTAGGGCCAAACCTTGCGGGCGCATTGAAATGAAAGTAACGTCAGTTTCAGTTTTGAGCCTGATCCCCCCGTGACGCCGATCGGAGCCGCATCCATGGAATCCTTCGTCCACCTGCGTAAAGGCAAGACCCCGAAACGGATACACGCCGATCTCGACGGTCTGAAGGACGACGAACTCGGCCGCGGCGGCTTCGTCGGCCGCACCGCGAACATGTACCGCCGCAACGATCCGACCGCCTACCGCACCGTCGGGCCCCTGCGGCCCACCGACGTCCTGTCCAGCGAGCTGAAGCCCAGCGACAGTACCGACGCGCAGGGCGGTCCGCTGCTGATGTTCTCCAACGCCGACTGCCAGGTGCTGCTGAGCCGACGCACCGAGGAGATGCCGTTCTTCGTCCGGTACGTGGACGGGGATCTACTGACGTTCGTCCACAAGGGCTCCGGGCTGTTGGAGACCGAGTTCGGGCCACTGCGTTACCGCGAGGGCGACTGGGTGTACATCCCGAAGGCGTGCACGTGGCGACAGGTCCCCGATGACCAGTCGACGTGGCTCATGATCCAGGCGACCGACGACTTCCGCGTCCCCCCGGCCGGAACCCTCGGGCGGCACTTCCCCTTCGACCCGGCCCAGACCACCATCCCCGAGCCGGCACCGATCGAAACCGGCGACGGACCGCAAAAAGACGGAGCTTACGAGGTTCGCCTGATCCATGAAGGCGGCCCGACATCGCTGTTCTACCAACATCATCCACTCGATGTGGAAGGCTGGCGCGGGGACAACTTCCCGTTCACGTTCAATATCGAGGACTACACCGTCATCACCTCCGAAAGCGTGCACCTACCGCCGACGGTGCACCTGTTCATGCAGGCGACGGGCGTGTACGTGATGAACTTTCTGCCCAAGCCCGCCGAGAGCGTGCCGGGTACCGAACGCACCCCGTGGTATCACCGCAATGTCGACTACGACGAGATCGCGTTCTTCCACGCCGGCTCGCTCTATGGCATCCCGATGCCTCCCGGGCTGGTTTCCCATGCGCCACAAGGGGTTCACCATGGCGCACCCGAGAAGGCGCGGGAACGGGCCCGCCGCAAGTTCGACGACTATGACCGGGTCGACTGGTCGGTGATCGCCATCGACACCAGGCGTCGACTCGTCCCGTCCGCTGAGATTCTGGCCAATGACTTGGGGCAGCACTGATGAGCGCTTGCGCGAAGAAGAGAGAGCTTCAGCATGACCACCACTGACGTCCCTGTGAAGTACGCCTACGACCGTATCCCGTATCTCGTTGCTTACCAGAACACCTCGAGCGTCCGCGATGTCTACGGCGGTGTCGCCGAGCTCGTGGTGCTGGAGAGTTATCTGCTCAAGCCGAAAGAGAAGCCGAGCGATACCGTCCTGGTGTTCATGCACCCGATCGGCGGCGGTGCGTATCTGCCGATGATCAACGCGCTGGCCCGCGCCGGGCATCACGTCATCTACTGCAACAGCCGGTTCCGCGGTACCGACTCCGCACTTTTGATGGAGAAGGTGGTCGAGGATCTCGGGGAGTGCATCAAGGATGCCAAAAACCGGCTGGGCTACGAGAAGGTCGTGCTGGCCGGCTGGAGCGGCGGCGGTTCGCTGTCGGTGTTCTACCAGCAGCAGGCGCAACACCCGACGGTGACGGCGAGCCCGTCCGGCGACGGGCCGGACCTGACCAAGCTCGGGCTGATCCCGGCTGACGGCATCATGCTGCTGGCCGCCCACATCAGCCGCCACGGCACCATGACCGAGTGGATGGACGCGTCGATCCTCGACGAGAACGACCCCACCAAGCGTGACCCCGAGCTGGATCTCTACAACCCCGACAACCCCAACCAGCCGCCGTACACCCCGGAGTTCCTGGAGCGCTATCACCAGGCTCAGATCGCCCGCAACCGGCGAATCACCAAGTGGGTCAAAGAGAAACTGGCAGAGCTCAAGGCGACCGGGCGGCCCGAAGACGAGTTCGCCTTCGTCGTACACGGCACCATGGCCGACCCGCGGTGGCTCGATCCCACCGTCGATCCGAACGAACGCACCCCCGGCACCTGTTATCTGGGCGATCCTCAGGTGGTGAACATGAGCCCCGTCGGCCTGGCCCGGTTCTGCACCTTGCGCAGTTGGCTGTCGCAGTGGAGCTACGACGACGCCAACGGTGACGCGGTCAAGGCCGGACCGGACATCGCGGTGCCGGCGCTGGTCATCGGCAACCTCGCCGACGACGCTTGCACGCCGAGTCACACCCGCAGGCTGTACGAGGCGATCGGGCATCCCGACAAGGAGATGCACGAGATCCCCGGGGCCAACCACTACTACTCCGGCCCGGATCAACGGGACAAACTGCGTCAAGCCGTCGGGGTCTGCACGGATTGGCTGCACCGCCACGGGTTTTCGCTGGATCCCTCATGACCGGTGCGCTGGACGGCGTCCGGGTTCTCGAGCTCGGCACCCTGATCTCGGGCCCGTTCGCCGGGCGGTTGCTCGGCGACATGGGCGCCGAGGTCATCAAGATCGAGCTACCGAGCAGCCCGGACCCGCTGCGCACCTGGGGGCAGGCCGAACGCGACGGGCACCACTTCTTCTGGACCGTGCACGCCCGCAACAAGAAGGCCGTCACGCTGGACCTGCGCAAGCCGGAAGGCCGGGAACTCTTCCTGGAATTGGTCGATCACTCCGACGTGATCGTGGAGAACTTCCGGCCAGGCACGCTGGAGAAGTGGAATCTGGGCTACGACGTTCTGCGCGCACGCAATAAGGGCATCATCCTGGTGCGGGTGTCCGGATACGGGCAGACCGGCCCAGACGCCGGCAAGGCCGGCTATGCCTCGGTGGCCGAGGCCGCCAGCGGGCTGCGCCACATGAACGGGTTCCCGGGCGGCCCGCCGCCGCGGCTGGCGCTGTCCCTGGGTGACAGCCTTGCCGGGATGTTCGCCGCGCAGGGCGCGCTGGCCGCGTTGTACCGTCGCAGCGTCACCGGCGAGGGCCAGATCGTCGACACCGCGCTCACCGAATCATGTTTGGCCATCCAGGAATCCACCATTCCGGATTACGACGTCGGCGGTGTGGTGCGAGGCCCGTCGGGAACCCGGCTGGAGGGTATCGCGCCGTCGAACATCTACCAGAGCGCCGACGGCAGCTGGGTCGTGATCGCCGCCAACCAGGACACCGTGTTCCGCCGGCTGTGCGAAGCAATGGGTCGCCCTGAGCTCGCCACCGACGAGCGATTCGTCAACCACGTTGCCAGGGGCCGCAATCAGGATGAGCTGGACAAGATCATCGGCGACTGGGCCGCTGAACGTCAGCCCGCCGAGATCGTGGCGACGCTGTCGCGGGCCGGGGTGATCAGCGGGCCGATCAACACCGTGGCAGAGGTGGTCAACGACCCACAGTTGCAGGCCCGCGGCATGATCGCCGATCACTGGGACGAGCGGATCGAGCGAAACGTCAAGGGTCCGGGCATCGTTCCCGTCCTCTCCGAATCCCCCGGCACTATCCGCAGCGCCGGGTCGGCCCGGCCGGGCCAGCACAATGGCGAGGTGTACGTCGGGCTTCTCGGCCGCACCGCCGAGGAGCTCGAGACGCTGCGCGCCGAGGGAGTGGTGTGAGATGAACCTGCCTGCCCACGTCGACATCCGCGAGGTTTGCCTGCGCGACGGACTGCAGATCGAGGACCCGATCCCGTTGTCTGCCAAGCTCGAAATCCTTGCGGCCATCGTCGCCACCGGAGTGCGGGAGGTGGAGGCTACGGCGTTCGTGTCGCCGTCGAAGGTTCCGGCGCTCGCCGACGCGCCCGAACTTGCGGCAGCCTTGGCCTCGTTTCCCGACGTGGAGTTCTCCGCTCTGGTGGCCAGCCCGAACGGCGCCAAACGAGCCATCGCAGCGGGGTTGGGATCCATCGAGTACGTGGTCTCGGCATCGGAGCGCCACAGCCGTGCCAACGTGGGGCGTTCCAGCGCCGAAGCCACCGCGCAGATCTCCGAGATCGTGGCCATCGCCCATGACAGCAACACCTCCGTCGAAGTCATCATCGCCACCGCCTGGGACTGCCCGTTCGACGGACCCACGAACCCACAGCGGGTTCTCGACATCGTCTCGGCCGCAGTACGATCCGGTGTCGATCGGCTGGCCATCGCCGACACGATCGGCACCACCACACCGCGCCGGGTGACGGCGCTGATCGAGCAGGTACGCCCACTGATCGGTGACCTGCCGCTGGGCGCGCACTTCCACAACACCCGCGGCGCCGGTTTGGCCAGTGCGTACGCCGCGGTACAGGCCGGGATCACCCGGCTCGACGCCTCGATCGGCGGCCTGGGCGGTTGCCCGTTCGCACCCGGCGCCAGCGGCAACATCGCCACCGAAGATCTTGTTTATCTGCTGCGCGACAGCGATATCCACATCGATGTCGACCTTACCGCGGCGATCGCCGCCGCCCAGGTTGCGCGACAGGCAGTCGGCCATGACCTGCCCAGCGCGTTGTTGCGGGCCGGCGACCGGATCCTGAGCTGAGTCGACGATGGCTGAACTGAGCTCGAAAGGCCGGCAGACCCGGTCGGCCATCGAGCTCGCCGCGCGAAAGCTGTTCGCCGAACGCGGCTTTCACGGGACCACGCTCGCAGACATCACCTCGGCAGCGGGTAAGAGCCCGGCGGTGTTCTACCGCTATTTCGACGACAAAGAGGATCTGCTCGCGGCGCTGGCCGAATCGTTCCTCCACGATGTCGTCGCGCCGTCGGGGCTGAATCTGCACCTGCCCGAATCGCCGGCGGACACCGAGTTCTTCACCTCCGTGGTCACGGGCTATTGGAACATCTTCAAGCAGAACATCGGCATCATGATCGCGGTCGCGCAACTGGCGGCCACCCAGCAGCGGTTCGCCGACGTGCAGAACCAATTTCGCCGGTTCGGCATGGATATCGTCACCGCCTCGGTGCACCGCGCACAGGAGCAGGGCCATGCCCAGGACTTGGACCCGCAGCCCGTAGCGGCGGCCATTGCGTTGCTGTTCGAGAACTTCACCACGGTGTTCGTGGGTAACTCCGGCCTCGGTATTGAGCTCAGCGACCGCGACGCCATCACCACACTGTCGACAATCTGGAAGAAAACCCTGTACGGCTTCTAGCCGCAGAAAGAGAGATCATCGTGGATTTCGCTTTGCCAGAACACCTCCCAGGATTGCTGGCCGAGATGGACGCGTTCATCGAAGCCGAGATCAAGCCGCTGGAACGCGAACACATGCAGTATTTCGACCAGCGCCGCGAGTATGCCCGCACCGACTGGGAGAACGACGGCATCCCGGCCCGGGCGTGGGAGGATCTGCTCGACGAGATGCGCCGACGCGCCGACGCAGCAGGTTGGCTGCGGTACGGGCTGCCCGCCCGGTTCGGCGGCCGCGACGGCAGCAACCTGGATATGGCGGTCATCCGCGAACACTTGGCGCACAGGGGCCTTGGCCTGCACAACGATCTGCAGGACGAGTCGTCGATCGTCGGAAATTTCCCTCAGGTCATCATGATGGACCGGTTCGGCACCGAGGCCCAGAAGAAGGACTGGGTCGAGGCGATGCTCACCGGTGAGCGCTCGATGGCATTCGGGCTCACCGAGCCCGGGCACGGATCGGACGCCACCTGGCTGGAAACCACGGCCGTCGCCGACGGTGATGGCTGGATCATCAACGGCACCAAGCGATGGAACACCGGGGTGCACCGCGCCACCCACGATCTGATCTTCGCCCGCACGTCCGGCGAGCCCGGTCAGGCCCGCGGAATCACCGCGTTCCTGGTGCCCACCGACGCCCCCGGCTTCAATGTCCCGTTCTACTGGTGGACCTTCAACATGCCCACCGACCACGGCGAGGTCGAGCTCACGGATGTCCGGGTGCCCACCGACGCGGTGCTCGGTGAGGTGGACCGGGGGCTGGAGGTGGGTCAAACCTTCCTGCACGAGAACCGGATTCGGCAGGCCGCCAGCAGTCTGGGCGCTGCGCAGTACTGTATCGACCGCGCCGTTGACTACGCCCGAGAGCGTGTGGTGTTCGGCAAGCCGTTGGCGGTCAACCAGGCCGTCCAGTGGCCGCTGGTGGAGCTACAGACCGAGGCTCAGATGGTCCGGCTGCTGGTGCGTTTCGCCGCCTCCGAACTCGACCGCAACCACCACATGGAGGTGTCCGACAAGGTATCGATGGCCAACTACCGCGCCAACCGTCTGGTGTGCGAGGCCGCCGACCGCGCGATGCAGGTGCACGGCGGCATCGGCTACAGCCGGCATGAGCCGTTCGAACACATCTACCGCCACCATCGCCGCTACCGCATCACCGAAGGTGCCGAAGAGATCCAGATGCGCCGGGTTGCACAGCGGCTGTTCGGTTTCGGCAAGGCCACGAAGTGACCGACGCCGCGGCGTTGGCGAATGTGCTGGCTCCGGTCCTGGGCGCCGATGTGGTCGTCGAGAACCTGCGGGAACTGACCGGCGGCGCCAGCCGCACGACGTGGTCGTTCGATGCACACACGGACTCGCGCACGCGCAAGCTGATCCTGCGCACCGGGCCGCCCGACGAGGTGCATGCGGGGATGGAGTTGGAGGCCGGCGCGCAGCGTGCCGCCGCCGCCGCCGGTGCGCCTGTCCCCCACGTCCTCGTCGCCGACAATTCGCCCGCCGCACTGGGCAATCCGTTCTTGGTGTGCGACTTCATCAGCGGCGAGACCATCGTGCGGCGCATCCAGCGCCAACTCGACGACGCCGGCCGGGCGAACCTGCTCACCCAATGCGCACAGGCTCTGGCCGCCATCCACCGCGCGGACCCGCCCGATCACCCTGACCTGGGTGAGCAGGACCAGCTGAGCCAGTGGCGCAGCCAGCTCGATGAGATGGGCGACACCACAGCAACTTTCGAGTGGACATTTCGGTGGCTGGCCGCGAACCGCCCACCCCCTTCCCCGCATCGGTTGGTACACGGCGACTTCCGGATGGGCAACCTCATCGTCGACGGCTCCGAGCTGGCCGCGGTGCTGGACTGGGAACTGGTGCACATCGGCGAGGTGTACGAGGACCTGGCGTGGTTCTGCATCCGCGCGTGGCGGTTCGGCGCACCGCAGAACCTGGGCGCGGGCGGGCTGGGCAGTATCGAGACCTTCCTGACCGCCTATGAAGACGCCGGTGGGATGAGGCTCGACCGCGCCGCGATCCGCTGGTGGCTGGCGCTCGCGACGCTGCGCTGGGGCGTCATCTGCCGTTACCAGGCACAGCGTCACCTGAGCGGGCAGACCAGGTCGGTGGAATTGGCGACGATCGGACGACGGGTCTGCGAAACGGAGTGGGATCTGCTCGACCTGCTGGAGGGGAGCCCGTCGTGAACAGTCTCTACGGTCGGCCGACGGCGGCGGAGCTGGTCGCGGCAGTCGCCGAGTTCCTCGACACCGAAGTCCGCGACAACACCGGCGGGGCCGTCAACTTCCATGCCCGGGTGGCGGCCAACGCGCTGCGCATGGTCGAGCGGGAGCTGACGGCCGACTCCCCGGCCACAGCCACCGCCGCCTTGGCTGACCTCGGCTACGACGACGAAGCCGCGCTTGCGCAGGCCATCCGCGCCGGCGAGCTCGACGACCGCCCCGACGCCGTGACGGCGTGTCTGCGGGCGCTGGTACGTCGGCGCTTGGCGGCCGCCCATCCCGGCTATGACCAGCCGTAGGTCAACGCCGGCGGGCGCGCGCCAGCCAGGCCGGCTCGTCGACGCGGGAACCGACCGGCAAGCCGACCGCCTCGGCCTGCGCCGGCCCGACCACACCGCGGTAGGTGGTGGTGTCCAGCGCCTCCAGCACCCAGCCGTCGGCGAAGGCCTGCCGTATGTCGTCCTCGCTGACCTCCGGTCCGAACCCGCGCCCGGCGTCCGAGAGGGCCAGCACGTGCACGATCCCGCCGGGTGCACACGCGGCGTGCAGGCTTGCGACATACCTGCCCCGGTCGGCATCGTCGAAGATGTGGAACAGCGCACTGTCGACGATGGCGTCGTAGCGCGCGCCCGCGCCGAGTGCCATCGCGTCCGCGACGGCGAATCGAGCGTCGATCCCGCGCTGAGCTGCGTTCTCGCGGGCCTGGGCGATGGCATGCGGCGAGAAATCGATGCCGAGCACGTCATAGCCGAGCCGGGTCAACAGCATGGTGTGTTCTCCGGTGCCGCAGCCGACGTCGAGCACCTTGCCGTGGATCGAACCGCCGCGTTCCAGGTCGACGATCGCCGGTTGAGGCTCGCCGATCACCCACGGCGCGGTGCGGGACTCGTAGGCTTCATCGAACAGGGAGAGAGCTGGTGTGGTGTCCATGCACCCAGCCTTCATCCTCAAGCACACTTGAGGTCAACCCGAGGAAGGCGAACCGATGCCCGTTGCCGACGCTGAAGTCATCGACACGCTGGCCGACCGATTGTTCGACGCGATCGAGCGCAGCGACGGCGCGACGGTGGCTGCGCTGTGGGCCGACGACGTCACGGTCTGGCATTCCGGGGACCCCAAGGACAACGAACGGGCCCGCGCGCTGCGGGTCATCGACTGGTTCATCAGCGCCACCACCGAGCGCCGCTACCAGGTGCTGGACCGACAGGTGTTCGACGGCGGTTTCGTGCAGCAGCATGTCGTGCACGCGACCGGCAGCGACGGAGCATCGATCGCACTGCGGGTATGCATCGTCATCAAGGTGGGCGCCGACGGCCTGATCACCCGTATCGACGAGTACTTCGACCCGAAGGACATCGCACCGCTGCTCAGCTGAGATGAATACGGAGGCAACATGACGACGCTGCAGGACGTCCTGAGCGCAAGCGCAGGCAACTGGACCCTGGCCCCCGACCGGTCCTCGGTGACCTTCCGGAACAAGACGATGTGGGGGTTGGCGACGGTGACCGGCCGGTTCACCGAGTTCGGCGGTCAAGGCACGGTGGACGGCGGGGTGACGGGTCGGCTGGTCATCCGTGCGGCGTCGCTGCAGACCGGGATCCGCAAGCGCGACGAACACCTGCGATCCGCGGACTTCTTCGACATCGACAATCACCCCGAAATCGTCGTGGACGTCAATGGCGCTGAGCCCGCCGGAGACCCCGAGGCTCGATTGCGGACCACTGTGACCGTCCGCGGCGTCACCCGGCCCGTCGAATTGCCGGTCAGCGTGCAAGTTCTCGACGACGGGGCCCTGCAGGTGTCCGGCCGGTGCACCGTCGACCGGGGCGAATTCGGCGTATCGGGCAACATGCTCGGCATGGTGGGGCCTTCGGCTGCCCTGTCGGCCGATCTGGTATTCGTCCGCGCCTGACGCGCAACAGAATTCGGCGAGTTAACCGAGCGCTCAGGGTTCACGCAGTAGCATCGGCGGCATGGCCGGCCCCGCGCCGTTGCGCATCCTGGTGTACAGCGACAATCCGCGCACCCGCGAGCAGGTGCGATTCGCGCTGGGCAAACGTATCCACCCCGATTTGCCGGACCTCACCTACGTCGAGGTGGCCACCGCGCCGATGGTCATTTCCCTGATGGACGCCGGTGGATTCGACCTGGCGATCCTCGACGGCGAGGCCGCGCCGGCCGGCGGCATGGGTATCGCCAAGCAACTCAAGGACGAGATCGACGATTGCCCGCCGATCCTGGTCCTCACCGGGCGCCCAGACGATGCCTGGCTGGCCAAGTGGTCGCGTGCCGAGGCCGCCGTTCCGCACCCGATCGATCCGATCCGGCTGGGCGACGCCGTGGTGTCGCTGCTGCGCACGCCGGTCCGGTAGCCTGCCGCGAATTGTCCTGCAGCCGTTGATCGTTCTGGCACGGCTGTAGCCGCAGCCGCGCGCTGCCCCGTTACGAAACGATACTAACCAAAACGAGTGGCGCAGACCGCAAAGCTCGCTAGGCTGTGGGTTAGCTCACATCGACAGCCCAGCGAGGGAGCGCCGCGCGGTATGGATTTGTACACGCCCATTCTTGTTCTCGGGGCGATCGCGGCCGCCTTCGCCGTGGTATCGGTGGGGATCGCCCTCGTCATCGGCCCGAGGCGCTACAACCGCGCCAAACTCGAAGCGTACGAATGCGGTATCGAACCCATGCCGCCATCGGCCGCCGGCGCCACCGGCCAGCGCATGCCGATGCGGTACTACCTGACGGCGATGTTGTTCATCGTCTTCGACATCGAGATCGTCTTCCTTTACCCGTGGGCGGTGGCATTCGACAGCCTGGGCTTGTTCGCACTGGTGGAGATGCTGCTGTTCATGCTCGCGGTGTTCGTGGCGTACGCGTATGTCTGGCGGCGAGGGGGCTTGAATTGGGACTAGAGGAACGTCTGCCGGGCGGGATCCTGCTGTCGACGGTGGAGACGGTCGCCGGATACGTGCGTAAGGGCTCTTTGTGGCCCGCAACGTTCGGCCTGGCCTGCTGCGCAATCGAGATGATGTCGACGGCCGGCCCACGCTTCGACATCGCCCGATTCGGCATGGAGCGGTTCTCGGCCACTCCGCGGCAGGCCGATCTGATGATCGTCGCCGGCCGGGTCAGCCAGAAGATGGCGCCGGTGCTGCGACAGATCTACGACCAGATGGCCGAACCGAAGTGGGTGCTGGCGATGGGTGTCTGTGCATCCTCGGGCGGCATGTTCAACAACTATGCGGTGGTCCAGGGGGTCGACCATGTCGTCCCTGTTGACATCTACCTGCCGGGATGCCCGCCCCGCCCGGAGATGCTGTTGCACGCAATCCTCAAGCTGCACGACAAGATTCAGCAGATGCCGCTCGGGGTGAACCGCGAGGAGGCCGTCCGCGAAGCCGAACAAGCCGCACTGTCCGTCACCCCGACCATCGAGCTCAAGGGGCTGCTGCGGTGAGCGAATCCAACGGGACCGCGAACGGCATCGGGGAGACGCCCGAGGTGATCGGGGTGCGCCGCGGCATGTTCGGCGCGGCAGGTACCGGCGACACCTCCGGCTATGGCCGCCTGGTGCACCCGGTGGCATTGCCGGGCAGCTCACCTCGCCCCTATGGCAAGTATTTCGACGAGGTGGTCGACCGGCTCGCCGAGGTCCTGGGCGAGGAACGCTACGCCGTTTCCATCGAGCGCGTGATCGTCTACCGCGACCAGCTCACCCTGGAGGTGAGCCGCGTACAACTGCCCGCGGTGGCCAGCGTGCTGCGCGACGATCCCGAGCTGCGTTTCGAGCTGTGTCTCGGGGTGAGCGGCGTGCACTACCCCGACGACACCGACCGTGAACTGCACGCGGTGTACCCGCTGATGTCGATCACCCACAATCGTCGGATCCAGCTGGAGGTCGCCGCATCCGACGCTGATCCACACATCCCCTCGCTGTATGCGATCTATCCGACCACCGACTGGCACGAACGGGAGACCTACGACTTCTTCGGCATCGTGTTCGACGGGCACCCCGCGTTGACCCGCATCGAGATGCCCGACGACTGGGTGGGCCATCCGCAGCGCAAAGACTATCCGCTGGGCGGTATTCCGGTGGAGTACCACGGCGCCCAGATCCCACCGCCCGATCAGCGGAGGTCCTACAACTGATGAGCGCATCGACCATCCCGCCCGACGGCGGTGAACGCGTCGTCGTCGTCGGCGGTGCGGACTGGGACGAGGTGGTGGCGGCGGCGCGGTCCACTGCCGCCGCCCAGGCCGGCGAACGAATCGTGGTCAACATGGGCCCGCAACACCCGTCGACCCACGGCGTGCTGCGGCTGATCCTGGAGATCGAAGGCGAGATCATCACCGAAGCTCGTTGTGGCATCGGCTATCTGCACACCGGCATCGAGAAGAACCTGGAATACCGCAACTGGACCCAGGGTGTCACGTTCGTCACCCGAATGGATTATCTGTCACCGTTTTTCAACGAGACCGCGTACTGCCTCGGGGTGGAGAAGCTGCTCGGGATCACCGACGACATCCCTGAGCGCGCCAGCGTCATCCGGGTGATGCTGATGGAGCTCAACCGGATCTCATCGCATCTGGTGGCCCTGGCCACCGGTGGGATGGAACTGGGTGCGATGTCGGCCATGTTCTATGGGTTCCGCGAACGCGAGGAAATCCTGCGGGTTTTCGAGTCGATCACCGGGCTGCGGATGAACCACGCCTACATCCGCCCGGGTGGGTTGGCCGCCGATCTGCCCGACGATGCGGTCCCGCAACTCCGCGCCCTGCTCGAGCTGCTTCCGAAACGGTTGCGCGACTTGGAGAATCTGCTCAACGAGAACTACATCTGGAAGGCCCGCACGGTCGGCGTCGGCTACCTGGATCTCACCGGCTGCATCGCGCTGGGTCTCACGGGACCAATACTGCGATCCACCGGCCTCCCCCACGATCTGCGCAAGTCCGAGCCCTACTGTGGTTATGAGAACTACGAATTCGACGTGATCACCGATGACCGCTGCGACTCTTACGGCCGGTACCTGATCCGGGTCAAAGAGATGCGGGAGTCACTGAAGATCGTCGAACAGTGCGTCGACAGGCTCGAGCCGGGCCCGGTGATGATCAGCGACAAGAAACTTGCCTGGCCGGCCGACCTCAAGCTGGGTCCGGACGGTCTGGGCAACTCGCCCGAGCACATCGCCAAGATCATGGGCCGCTCGATGGAGGGGTTGATCCACCACTTCAAACTCGTCACCGAGGGCATCCGGGTGCCAGCCGGGCAGGTGTACGTGGCGGTGGAATCACCGCGCGGCGAACTCGGGGTACACATGGTGTCCGACGGCGGCACCCGGCCCTACCGGGTGCACTACCGGGATCCGTCGTTCACCAATCTGCAAGCGGTGGCGGCGATGTGCGAAGGCGGCATGGTTGCCGACGCGATTGCGGCGGTGGCGTCGATTGACCCGGTCATGGGCGGTGTTGATCGCTGATGAGCGCTCGCGCGAAGAAGAGACGGCTGATGAGCGCTCGCGCGAAGAGGAGACAGCCACGGTGACGGAAGTTTTCCTGGAACTGGGGCAACGCCCCGACGAAGCGGGCCCGCCGATCAACGGGCCCGCGGCATATCCCGCGGAGGTGACGGCCCGTCTGCGTGCGGATGCCGCGCAGATCATCGCGCGCTACCCGGACGCCCGCTCGGCGCTGCTGTCGTTGCTGCACCTGGTGCAGTCCGAGAGCGGGTGTCTGACTCCAGCTGGAATCAGCTTCTGTGCAACACAACTGGATTTGGCCGAGGCTGAGGTGACTGCGGTGGCCACCTTCTATTCGATGTACCGGCGTACCCCGACGGGGGATTATCTCGTCGGGGTGTGCACCAATACGCTGTGCGCGGTGATGGGTGGCGACGCGATTCTGGAGGGATTGCAGGATCATCTGGGTATTCGTGCGGGCCAGACCACCGACTCCGACCATGGGGAGGCGCGCGTCACGCTCGAACACATCGAGTGCAACGCGGCATGTGACTACGCCCCGGTGGTGATGGTCAACTGGGAGTTCTACGACAACCAAACGCCGTCGTCGGCACGGGATCTGGTCGATGGCCTGCGCACGGGCGATCTCCCGGCGCCCACCCGCGGGGCGCCGTTGTGCACCTTCCGGGAGACCGCGCGCACCCTGGCAGGGTTGGGTGATCCGCGCGCGCCGGGCGGCGTTCCCGGCGACGCCACGCTCGCGGGACTGCGGGTGGCGCGCGAGCGGGGCATGGGAGGTCCCGACCGCGGACGCGAGCACCCTTCCGGGGAAGCGCTCACGGACACACAGGCCGCGGCGGAGTCGACGCAGAACGCCCCGGCTCCCGGGCCTTCGGCGACGGTGCCACCGAAACCGAACACCGTCGAAACCGACCCGGATGCAACGGATTCGCGCTCATGACGCCACTGACACCGGTACTGAGCCGGTTCTGGGACGAACCGGAACCGTGGTCGCTGGACACCTACCGCCGCCACGACGGATATCGGGCCCTGCAGCGGGCGCTGACGATGCCCCCGGACGACGTGATTGCGCTGGTGAAGGATTCGGGCCTGCGGGGTCGTGGTGGCGCAGGCTTCCCCACGGGCACCAAGTGGTCGTTCATCCCGCAGGGTGACGAGGGTGCCGGCGCCAAGCCGCATTATCTGGTGGTTAACGCCGATGAGTCCGAACCGGGTACCTGCAAAGACATTCCGCTGATGTTGACCACACCGCACTTCCTCATCGAGGGGGTGATCATCGCCGCCTACGCAATTCGCGCCAAGCACGCGTTCATCTATGTCCGTGGCGAGGTGGTACCGGTGCTGCGGCGGCTGCAAGCCGCGGTCGCCGAGGCCTACCAGGCCGGGTATCTGGGTTCGAACATCATGAACTCGGGACTGGATTTGGAGTTGACCGTGCATGCGGGTGCGGGCGCCTACATCTGCGGCGAGGAGACCGCGCTGCTGGATTCGCTCGAAGGCAGGCGCGGTCAGCCTCGGCTGCGCCCGCCGTTTCCGGCCGTCGCAGGCCTGTATGCGTGCCCGACCGTGGTCAACAACGTCGAATCGATCGCCAGCGTCCCGCCGATCCTGCTCAACGGGGTCGACTGGTTCCGGTCGATGGGGTCGGAGAAATCCCCTGGTTTCACGTTGTATTCGTTGTCCGGGCATGTCAACCGGCCTGGCCAGTACGAGGCGCCGCTCGGCATCACGCTGCGCGAACTCCTCGGCTACGCAGGCGGGGTACGCACCGGCCACACGCTGAAGTTCTGGACACCAGGCGGGTCGTCGACCCCGCTGCTGACCGGCGAACACCTCGATGTGCCACTGGATTACGAGGGCATGGCCTCGGTCGGCTCCATGCTGGGAACCAAGGCGCTGCAGATCTTCGACGAAACCACCTGTGTGGTGCGGGCGGTGCGGCGCTGGACGCAGTTCTACGCGCACGAGTCCTGCGGCAAGTGCACACCGTGCCGGGAGGGCACGTACTGGCTGGCCCAGATCTACGCCCGCCTGGAAACGGGCTACGGCGGGCAGGAGCGCAGCGACCGGGGAATCGGTGGAGCCAGTGAGGCGGACATCGACAAGCTGCTTGATATCTCCGACACCATCTTCGGTAAGTCGTTCTGCGCGTTGGGCGACGGCGCCGCCAGCCCGATCATATCTTCCATCAAGTACTTCCGCGACGAGTACGTGGCGCACCTGGAGGGCGGGTGTCCATTCGACCCGCACGCTTCGACGCTGATGGCAGCCGAAGGGGCTGGTGTGTAGATGTTCATTGCGGGAAAGGGGGCACGTCGATGACGCTGGCCGAACCGACCAAGGACACCCCGCCGGTGGAGATGGTGTCGCTCACCATCGACGGCGACCAGATCGCCGTGCCCAAAGGCACATTGGTGATCCGCGCCGCTGAACTGATGGGCGTTCAGATTCCCCGGTTCTGCGACCATCCGCTGCTGGACCCGGTCGGCGCGTGCCGGCAGTGCCTGGTCGAGGTCGAGGGTCAGCGCAAGCCGATGGCCTCGTGTACCACCACGGTCACGCCGGACATGGTGGTGCGCACGCAGTTCAGCTCCGAAGCCGCCGACAAGGCGCAGCGCGGTGTGATGGAGCTGCTGCTGATCAATCATCCACTGGACTGCCCGGTCTGCGACAAGGGCGGCGAATGCCCACTGCAGAATCAGGCAATGTCCAACGGGCGCCCGGAAACTCGGTTCGAGGACGTCAAACGGACGTTTCCCAAACCGATCAACATCTCCACCCAGGTGCTTCTGGATCGCGAACGCTGTGTGCTGTGCGCGCGATGCACCCGGTTCTCCGCGCAGATCGCCGGCGACCCGTTCATCGAGCTGCTGGAACGCGGTGCGCTGCAACAGGTCGGCATCGCGCCGGGCGAGCCGTTCCAGTCCTACTTTTCCGGCAACACCGTTCAGATCTGTCCCGTCGGGGCACTGACCGGTACGGCCTACCGGTTCCGGGCCCGCCCGTTCGACCTGGTGTCCAGCCCCAGCGTCTGCGAGCACTGCGCGTCCGGATGCGCACAGCGCACCGACCACCGTCGCGGAAAAGTCATGCGACGGTTGGCCGGTGACGACCCCGAGGTCAACGAGGAGTGGAACTGCGACAAGGGCCGCTGGGCCTTCACCTACGCGACCGTCGGCGACCGGATCACCACCCCGCTGCTGCGCGACGACGACGACGGCTCGCTGCGCCCGGCCTCGTGGTCCGAGGCACTGGGCATGGCCGGCGCCGGTCTGCTGGCCGCAGCCGGCAACACCGGGGTGTTGGTCGGCGGCCGGTGCACCGTGCAGGACGCCTACGCGTACTCGAAGTTCTCCCGAATGGTGCTGAACACCAACGACATCGACTTCCGCGCCCGCCCGCACTCGGCGGAGGAAGCGGACTTCCTCGCCGCTCATATCGCCGGACAATCGATGACGCTGCGCTACGCCGAGCTCGAACACGCGCCGACTGTGCTGCTGGTCGGGTTCGAACCCGAAGAGGAATCCCCGATCGTGTTCCTGCGATTGCGCAAGAGCGCCCGCAAGAACGGCGTGCAGGTTCTTTCGGTGGCACCGTTCGCCAGTCGCGGTCTGACGAAGATGGCCGGAACCCTGATCCCTGCGGCCCCCGGTTCGGAAGCCGCCGTGCTCGACGGGTTGGGCGACGATGAACGGCTGCGCCGACCCGGCGCTGTGATCCTCGTCGGTGAACGGCTGGCCACGTCTGTCGGTGGGCTCTCAGCGGCCATCCGGCTGGCCGCCGCGACCGGCGCCCGGTTGTCGTGGATTCCGCGTCGAGCCGGCGAGCGCGGAGCTCTGGAGGCCGGCACCCTGCCGAATCTGCTGCCCGGTGGCCGGCCGGCCGGCGACGCGGCGGCCCGCGCGCAGATCGCCCAGCTGTGGAACGTCGGCGAACTACCCGAGTCACCCGGCCGCGGCACCGCCGCAATCCTGGGCGCGGCCGCCGACGGTGCGCTGGCCGCGCTGCTCGTCGGCGGGGTCGATGTCGCCGACCTGCCCGACCCGGATCTCGCCGTGGCTGCACTACGCACGGCACCGTTCGTGGTCAGCTTGGAGTTGCGCGAGAGCGCGGTCACCGAACTGGCCGACGTGGTCTTCCCGGTCGCGCCGGTCGTGGAGAAGTCCGGCGCATTCCTCAACTGGGAGAGCAGGTTCCGGCCATTCAAGGCCGCACTGCAGACCAACGCCATACCGGACCTGCGGGTCCTGCACTATCTGGCCGATGAGATCGGCATCGATCTCGGCCTGCCGACCGCCGAAGCCGCCGACGCCGAGCTCGCGCGGCTCGGTACGTGGACCGGGACGCGTGCCCCCGAACCGGCGGTGGGCCCAGCCCCGCAGGCAGACCCCGGCCCCGGTCAAGCTGTGCTCGCCAGCTGGCGCATGCTTCTCGACGCCGGTCGGCTTCAGGACGGTGAACCATATCTGGCGGGCACCGCCCAGTCACCGGTGGCGCGACTGTCGGCCGGCACCGCCGCCGAAATCGGTGCGGCCGCCGGTGATCCGGTGACGGTCCGCACGGAGCGCGGGGCGATCACCCTGCCGCTGGCCGTCACCGACATGGCCGACCGGCTGGTGTGGCTGCCGATGAACTCTCCCGGCTCGGCGGTGCATCGCCAACTCGGTGTGACCGCCGGCGCGCTGGTGTCGATCGGGGTGTCCTCGTGACGCACCCCGACCCGACGCTGTTCGGCCACGACCCGTGGTGGCTGATCCTGGCCAAGGCGCTCGCGATCTTCGTGTTCCTGCTGTTGACCGTGCTGGCGGCGATCCTGATCGAACGTAAGGTGTTGGGACGCATGCAGATGCGGCCCGGCCCCAACCGCGTCGGCCCCTGGGGCCTGCTGCAGTCGCTGGCCGACGGCGTCAAACTGGCTCTCAAAGAAGGCCTCACCCCCGTCGGGGTGGACAAGCCCATTTACCTGCTGGCCCCGATCATCGCAGTGATCCCGGCGTTCATGGCGTTCGCGGTGATCCCGATGGGCGGCGCGGTGTCGGTGTTCGGACATCGCACCCCGCTGCAGTTGACGGATCTCTCCGTGGCCGTGCTGTACATCCTGGCGGTCACCTCGATCGGCGTGTACGGCATCGTGCTTGCCGGCTGGGCGTCGGGGTCCACCTATCCCCTGCTCGGCGGGCTGCGGTCCAGCGCACAGGTGATCTCCTACGAGGTCGCGATGGCGTTGTCGTTCGCCGCGGTATTCCTGTACGCGGGCACCATGTCCACCTCGGGCATCGTCGCGGCCCAGGACAGCACATGGTTCATCTTTCTGCTGCTGCCGTCATTTGTGGTGTACGTGATCTCGATGGTGGGTGAAACCAACCGTGCGCCTTTCGATCTGCCCGAGGCCGAAGGTGAGCTCGTCGGCGGCTTCCACACCGAGTACTCGTCACTGAAGTTCGCGATGTTCATGCTCGCCGAATACGTCAACATGACCACGGTCTCGGCGCTGGCCACCACGATGTTCCTCGGCGGATGGCATGCACCGTTCCCGTTCAACCTGATCGAGGGCGCCAACAGCGGATGGTGGCCGCTGTTGTGGTTCACCGCCAAGGTGTGGGGATTCATGTTCCTCTACATCTGGCTGCGCGCGACACTGCCACGGCTGCGTTACGACCAGTTCATGGCGCTGGGATGGAAGGTCCTCATCCCGGTGTCGCTGGCCTGGATCATGGTCGTCGCCACCACACACAGCCTGCGCGAGCACGGCTTCCACCACTGGGCGACCGCCCTGGTGACGACGGCCGCCATCGTGGTCTTCGTGCTCGCCTGGGCATTGTGGAAAGCCTTCAAAGGCAGAACCGTTCAACCGGCGCCGGAGCAGAGTACCGGAGCGTATCCGATACCGCCGCTGCCGAATGCGGGAAAGGAGACTATCGATGTCTAAGATGCCTAAGTTCCTCGAGGCGCTGGCCGGATTCACCGTCACCTTGGGCTCGATGTTCAAAAAGCCGATCACCGAAGGGTATCCAGAAAAGCCGGGACCGGTCGCGCCGCGCTACCACGGCCGACACCAACTCAACCGCTATCCCGACGGGCTGGAGAAATGCATCGGCTGTGAGCTGTGCGCCTGGGCCTGCCCCGCCGACGCGATCTACGTCGAGGGCGATGACAACCGTCCTGGAGAACGCTTTTCGCCCGGGGAACGGTACGGCCGGGTGTACCAGATCAACTACCTACGCTGCATCGGCTGCGGCTTGTGCATCGAGGCCTGCCCGACCCGCGCGCTCACGATGACAAACGACTACGAGATGGCCGACGACAACCGTGCCGATCTGATCTGGGGCAAGGACAAACTGTTGGCCCCAATGCAACCGGGCATGCAGGCGCCGCCGCACGAGATGGCACCGGGCAGCACTGACGATGATTACTACCTGGGCAAAATTTCCCCGATCACCGAGGATGTCCCGTGACTTCGGAACCGGTACTGCTGGCCGCTGAAGGTCTGGCCCGCACGTCGACATCCGAAGCGGTGTTGTTCTGGATTCTCGGGACGGTCGCGGTGGTCGGCGCCATCGGCGTGGTGGCCGCACAGAAAGCCGTCTACTCGGCGGTGTTTCTGGCCAATACGATGATCGCACTCGCGGTGCTCTACATCGCCCAGGACGCGGTGTTCCTGGGAGTGGTGCAGGTGGTGGTCTACACCGGTGCGGTGATGATGTTGTTCCTCTTCGTGTTGATGCTCATCGGTGTCGACCTGTCCGAGTCGTTGGTGGAAACGATTCGGGGGCAACGCATCGCCACGCTGGCCGCCGGTGTCGGCTTCGGAGTGTTGCTGATCGCCGGAATCGGCAATGTCTCGGTCGCCGGATTCACCGGGCTGGCCGAAGCCAACAGCGGGGGCAACGTGGAAGGTTTGGCGGCGCTGATCTTCACGCGCTACCTGTGGGCGTTCGAGTTGACCAGCACGCTGCTGATCACGGCCGCGCTCGGGGCGATGGTTCTGGCACACCGGGAACGATTCGAGCGCCGCAAAACCCAACGCGAGCTGGCGGTCGAACGGTTCCAGCAGGGCGGCCATCCGACACCGCTGCCCAGCCCCGGTGTGTATGCCCGACATAACGCCGTCGACATCCCGGCCCGGCTGCCCGACGGTTCGGACTCCGTACTGTCGGTGAGCGCAATCCTGCCGCAGCGCACGGTCGGGGCCAACGGGAGGACGGAGGGAGACGAGGAGTGAACCCCGACAATTACCTCTACCTTTCGGCACTGCTGTTCACCATCGGTGCGGCTGGAGTGTTGTTGCGGCGCAACGCCATCGTCATGTTCATGTGCGTCGAGTTGATGCTCAACGCCTGCAACCTCGCCTTTGTCACGTTCTCCCGCATGCACGGCCATCTCGACGGTCAGGTGGTGGCCTTCTTCACCATGGTGGTGGCTGCTTGCGAGGTGGTTGTCGGCCTGGCCATCATCATGACCATCTTCCGCACCCGCCGTTCGGCCTCGGTCGACGACGCCAGCCTGCTGAAACATTAAGGGCGCCATGTCACTTCCAATATGGTTGCTGATCGACCTGCCGGTCACGGGTGCGGCGATACTGCTGCTGGCCGGGCGACGGGCCGACCGGTGGGGGCACCTGCTGGGCTGCGCGGCGTCGCTCGCGTCGTTCGTCGTCGGCGCGTTGTTGTTCGTCGACATGCTGGGCCGCCCCGGCGAGGACCGGGCGATCCACGAGAACTTGTTCTCCTGGGTGCCGGTGGGTGGACTGCAGGTCGACTTCGGTCTGCAACTCGACCAACTGTCGATGTGCTTCGTCCTGTTGATCACCGGGGTCGGCTCGCTGATCCACATCTACTCGGTCGGGTACATGGCCGAAGACCCGGAACGACGAAAGTTCTTCGCGTACCTCAATTTGTTTCTGGCAGCGATGCTGCTGCTGGTGCTCGCCGACAACTACCTCGGCCTGTACGCAGGGTGGGAGGGCGTCGGCCTGGCGTCGTATCTGCTCATTGGCTTCTGGTCGCACAAACCCTCGGCGGCCACCGCAGCCAAAAAGGCGTTCATCGTCAACCGCGTCGGTGATATGGGTTTGGCCATCGCGCTGATGATCATGTTCGCCACCATCGGTTCGATCTCGTTCGCGGGCGTCTTCTCCGCCGCCCCCGGGCTCAGCGAAGGCACGCTGACCGCCATCGGCCTGCTCCTGCTGCTCGGGGCGTGCGGCAAGTCAGCTCAGGTGCCGCTGCAATCCTGGCTGGGCGACGCCATGGAGGGTCCGACACCGGTGTCGGCACTCATCCACGCCGCCACCATGGTGACCGCAGGCGTCTACCTCATCGTGCGGTCGGGACCGA
Source organism: Mycolicibacterium sp. XJ870 (assembly GCF_053483975.1). Lineage (NCBI taxonomy): Bacteria > Bacillati > Actinomycetota > Actinomycetes > Mycobacteriales > Mycobacteriaceae > Mycobacterium > Mycolicibacterium sp. XJ870. Next base: position 1,012,713 of record NZ_JBEFTI010000001.1, on the reverse strand, counting down.
TCTTCGATCTGGCCCCTACCGCTCAGACCGGTGTGGTGATCGTCGGGGCGGTGACGCTGCTGTTCGGCGCGATCATCGGTTGCGCCAAGGACGACATCAAGAAGGCCCTCGCCGCGTCGACCATGAGCCAGATCGGGTACATGGTGTTGGCCGCCGGGCTGGGGCCGGCCGGGTACGCCTTCGCGATCATGCACCTGCTGACCCACGGCTTCTTCAAGGCGGGCCTGTTCCTAGGCGCCGGGTCGGTCATGCATGCCATGGACGACGAGGTCAACATGCGCCGCTACGGCGGTCTGCGCAAGGCGCTGCCGATCACCTTCGCCACCTTCGGCCTGGGCTATCTCGCGATCATCGGCGTGCCGCCACTGGCCGGGTTCTTCTCCAAGGACGGCATCATCGAGGCGGCGTTGGGCGCAGGTGGGGTGCGCGGCGTGATCCTCGGTGGCGCAGCGATTCTGGGGGCCGGAATCACCGCGTTCTATATGACGCGGGTGATGTTGATGACGTTCTTCGGCGAAAAACGCTGGGACCCAGACTCTCACCCCCACGAGGCACCGGCCGTGATGACCTGGCCGATGATACTGCTGGCCATCGGCTCGGTGGTGTCGGGCGGTGCGCTGGCGATCGGCGGCACGCTGTCGCACTGGCTCGAACCGGTCGTCGGCACCCACGAGGCGCATCATGCGGTGCCGGTCTGGGTGGTCACCATCGTGGTGCTCTCGGTGGTCGCAGTCGGCATCGCGTTGGCCTACCGGATGTATGCGCAGCGGGCCGTACCGGTCGACGTTCCGGACGGGTCGGCATTGACGGATGCGGCGCGGAGGGATCTCTACGGTGACGCGTTCAACGAGGCGGTGTTCATGCGGGGTGGCCAGACTTTGACCGCGGCGTTGGTGACGGTCGACGACAAGGGCGTGGACGGTACCGCCAGCGGGCTGGCCGCGCTGGTGAGCCGAACGTCAGACGGATTGCGGCAGTTGCAGACCGGCTTCGCCCGGTCGTATGCGCTGTCCATGCTCGCCGGGACGGCGCTGGTGGTCGCGGCAATCCTGGCGGTGCGACTGTGGTGAGTTCGTTCCCGTGGTTGACGGCACTGTGGGCGACACCGACCTTGGGCGCCGTCGTGGTGATGCTGCTGCCCGCCGCACAACGCGTGCTGGCGAAATGGCTGGCGCTCGCCGTGTCGGTGGCCGCGTTGGGGCTGACGGCGGTGATCATCGTCGCGTTCGACCCGGCCGGCGAGCCGTACCAGTTCGTCGAATCCCACCGCTGGATCCCGTCTTTCGGCACCGGGTACATCCTCGGGGTCGACGGCATCGCCCTGGCTCTGATCGCGCTCACCGCGGTTCTCGTACCGCTGCTGATCGTCGCCGGCTGGAACGACGCGGCCCGCCAGTCCGGGTTGGCCGGCCGGTCGGTGCAGGCGTATCTGGCCCTCACGCTGGCCGTCGAGGGCATGGTGTTCATGTCGCTCGTGGCACTGGACGTGTTGCTGTTCTACGTGTTCTTCGAGGCGATGCTCATCCCGATGTACTTCCTCATCGGCGGATTCGGCGGTGCGAATCGGTCTAGAGCGGCCGTGAAGTTCCTGCTGTACAACCTGTTCGGCGGGCTGGTCATGCTGGCCGCGGTGATCGGGCTCTACGTGGTGACCGCAAGCAGCGACGCATTCGACGGTGGCACGTTCGATTTCCGCGCGATTGTCGCCGCGGTGTCGTCGGGCGAACTGGTGATCAACCCCGCGGTGGTGAACTTCCTGTTCCTCGGCTTCATGTTCGCGTTTGCCGTCAAGGCACCTCTGTGGCCGTTTCACAGCTGGTTGCCCGGCGCCGCCGTGGAGGCCACCCCGGCCAGCGCGGTGCTGATGATGGCAATCATGGACAAGGTCGGCACCTTCGGCATGCTGCGTTACTGCCTGCAGCTGTTCCCTGACGCGTCAACGTATTTCCGGCCGGTGATCGTCACGCTGGCCGTCATCGGCATCGTGTACGGCGCCGTCCTGGCGATCGGGCAGACCGATGTGATGCGGCTGATCGCCTACACCTCGATATCGCACTTCGGGTTCATCATCCTGGGCATCTTCGTGATGACCAGCCAGGGGCAGTCGGGGTCGACGCTGTACATGATCAACCACGGAATCTCCACGGCGGCGCTGTTCCTCATCGCCGGATTCCTGGTGTCGCAGCGCGGCACCAGGCTGATCGATGCCTATGGCGGCGTACAGAAGGTCGCCCCGGTACTGGCCGGCACCTTCCTGGTCGCCGGCCTGGCCACCTTGTCGCTACCGGGTCTGGCACCGTTCATCAGCGAATTCCTGGTCCTCATCGGCACATTCACCCGCTATCCGGTGCTGGCGGTGTTCGCCGCAACGGCTTTGGTGCTCTCGGCGGTCTACATCCTGTGGACCTACCAGCGCATGATGACCGGCCCGGCGCGCGAAGACCCCGACGGTGTGGGCCCCCTGCGTGATCTGCGGCCTCGTGAACTCGCGGTGGTGGCCCCGTTGATCGCGCTGCTGCTGGTGTTGGGCATCTATCCCAAACCTGCGCTCGACGTGATCAATCCCGCCGTCGAGCACACCCTTACCACCATCGGCCAGACCGATCCGGAGCCCAGTGTGCCGCCGACCATCGCAGAGGGGGCCCGCTGATGGTCACACCCAGCATCGAATACGGCCTGCTCTCCCCCATGCTGATCGTGTTCGGGGTGGCGGTCCTCGGCGTGCTGATCGAGGCGTTCGCGCCACGGAAGAGCCGCTACGCCGCCCAGGTGACCATCGCGCTCGGTGGTCTGATCGCCGCCGTGGTGGCCGTCGTTCTGCTCGCCCGCGACCTGCACGGCACGCCCGGCCGGACCGCGGTGCTTGGCGCGGTCGTGCTCGACGCGCCTGCGCTGTTTCTGCAAGGCACCATCGCGCTGATCGGGATTCTGGGCATCATGCTGATCGCCGAACGGCAGAAGGTTGACGAACCGGTCGACGGTGCACGCGGTTTGGACGGTTTCACGCCGCAAGCCTCCGCCGTGGCCGGAAGCGTCACCGAGCAGTTGGCGACGAAGACCGGCGTGATGCAGACCGAGGTCTTCCCGCTGACCATGTTCGCGATCGGCGGGATGCTGCTGTTCGGCGCGGCCGACGACCTGCTGACCATGTTCATCGCCTTGGAAGTGCTGTCACTTCCGCTGTACCTGTTGTGCGGGCTCGCCCGTCGGCGGCGGATGCTTTCGCAGGAAGCGGCGCTGAAATACTTCCTGCTGGGCGCATTCTCGTCGGCATTCTTCCTTTACGGCGCCGCGCTCCTGTACGGCTACTCGGGCACGTTGGGCCTCGCCGGCATCGCCGACGCGGTCGCATCCAGCGCGGGAAACACCCCGCTGGCGTTGATCGGTGTTGGCCTACTGCTGGTCGGGGTGCTGTTCAAAGTCGGTGCGGTGCCGTTCCATTCATGGATTCCCGACGTCTATCAGGGTGCACCCACCGCGATCACCGCGTTCATGGCCGCGGCCACCAAGATCGCCGCGTTCGGCGCCATGTTGCGCATCTTCTACGTCGCGCTGCCGCAGTTGCGGGACGACTGGCGACCGGTGCTGTGGGCGATCGCGATCCTGACGATGGTGGTCGGCACCGTCACCGCGGTCACCCAGAGCGACGTCAAGCGGATGCTGGCCTATTCGGCGGTGGCACATACGGGGTTCATCCTCACCGGTGTGATCGCCGCGAACCCGGCCGGTGTCTCCTCGACCCTGTTCTACCTGTTCGCGTACGGGTTCAGCACCCTTGGCGCGTTCGCGGTCGTCGGACTGGTCCGCAATGCGGCCGGCGACGAGGAGACGGCCATGGCTCAGTGGGCCGGGCTGGGACGGCGCTATCCGATTGTCGGCGTGGTGTTTTCCCTGTTCCTGCTTGCGTTCGCCGGCATCCCGTTGACCAGTGGATTCGTCGGCAAGTTCGCGGTGTTCAAGGCCGCCGGTGAAGGCGGGGCGATCCCGCTGGTGATCGTCGGCGTGATCGCCAGTGCCGTCGCAGCCTACTTCTACGTGCGGGTGATCGTGTTGATGTTCTTCACCGAGCCACCCGAAGATGCACCTGAGGTGGTGGTGCCCAGCGGGCTGACCACCGCCGTCGTCACCATCACCGCGGCAGTCACCTTCGCCCTCGGCGCCCTACCGCAGCCCCTACTGGATCTGGCCAACAATGCCGACACGTTCTTGCGCTGACTTTTCCTTGCGCGAGCAGACAGAGAATCGCATTACCGGGTGCGGTTTCATGCGATTCCGCGTCTGCTCGTGCAGGCTAGATTGATCCCATGGCCATCCTGCTCACCACCGACCACGGCCCCGTCCGCGTGCTGACCCTCAACCGGCCAGAGGCACGTAATGCCTTGGGCCGCGAGCTCATCGAGGCCCTGTACTTCGCACTGGACGATGCTGACGACGACGAGTCGGTTCGGGCGGTGGTGTTGACGGGCACCGACCCCGCGTTCTGTGCGGGCGTCGACCTCAAGCAGGCGCAAGCGCTCGGCATGGAGTACTTCGAGCGGTTCCAGACGCACAACTGCATCACCAAGACCGGGCAGATGAGGACCCCGATCATCGGGGCGATCAATGGCGCAACGTTCACCGGCGGCCTTGAGATGGCTCTGGGTTGTGACTTCTTGATCGCCTCGGAGCGGGCGGTATTCGCCGACACCCACGCGCGTGTCGGGATACTGCCGGGCGGCGGGATGACAGCACGGCTGCCCCACGTCGTCGGCGCGGCGATGGCCCGCCGGTTGTCGATGACGGGCGAGGTGTTCGACGCGCAGCGCGCCGAACGCCTCGGCTTGGTGACCGAGGTGGTGGCCCACGAACGTCTACTGGAACGGGCTCTGGAGTTGGCCGGACAAATCGCCGAGGTGCCCGGCCCGATCATGGCCGGGCTCAAGGAGATCTACATCCGCGGCAACGATCCCGTCATCGGCCCCGCACTGGCCGCCGAACAGGACATCGCCGGAGCACAGACGCGCGACTTCGAGACGCTCGGTGACCAATACCGCGCCGTCGCAGAGCGAAACAAGAACCAACTCGAGCGCTAAGTTCCCGGCTCGATGACCGTCATCCCCGGGCCGGTGGGCTCATCCATAGCCGCCAGCGCGGCACCTGCGTCGTCGAGCGCTACCCGACGGGTCACCAACCGCTCGGGCTCCAGTGTCCCGCTTGCGACGAGGTTGAGCAACGCGGGATAGTCCACGGCAGGCATTCCATGCGATCCGAGTATCGCGAGCTCCTCGGCGACCACCCGATCCATCGGGAATGCGGTCTGCGCCGCGTCGCCGAGTAGGAGGCCGACCTGAACATGGCGGCCGCGGCGGCGCAGCGATGAGACCGAGGCGACCGCGATCGCGGGATGGCCGACCGCGTCGACACTGATGTGCGCGCCACCACGGGTGTGCGCGACGACTTCGGTTGCGACGTCGGATGTTTCGCTACCGTTGACCAGCTCGTCGGCACCGAGGCGGCCCGCCGTCGCCAGCGCATCGGAGCTGACATCCACGGCGATGACCTTGGCGCCGAATGCTTTTGCAATCATCACCGCAGATAACCCCACTCCGCCGCAGCCGTGGACCGCCACCCACTGCCCGGGCTGCACCCCGCCATGAGTGACCACAGCCCGGAACGAGGTGGCGAACCGGCATCCGAGCGACGCTGCGGCGACGAACGAGGCCGCATCGGGCAACCGGACCAGGTTGAACTGTGCCCGCGGTACCGCCACCCGCTCGGCGAAGCTGCCCAAAAGGGTGAATCCAGGTTGCAGCTGGTTCGGGCACACCTGCGCATCACCGGCAAGGCAGAACTCGCACTGACCGCAACCGAGCGCGAACGGTGCCGTCACCCGGTCCCCCACCTGCCACCCGGACACGCCGGCGCCGACCGTCGTGATCACACCGGCGAATTCGTGCCCGGGAATGTTAGGCAGCGCAACGGGATCATGACCGCGCCAGGCGTGCCAGTCCGACCGGCACACCCCGGTGGCCGCCACCTCCACGGTCACCCCGTCGGCGGGGCACTCGGGTTCTGGCACATCGACAACCGTCGGCAGTACGCCGACCTCGGGATAGACGACAGCGCGCACAGGTTGAGTGTATTCAGCGGCGCCGCTTCAGGATGAATTCCGCTATCCGCCCGCCCAGTTCGGGCCGGACCGGCGTCGCCATCTCGACCTGCTGGCGGGCTTGTTCGACGACGGGTGTGTCCGGGTCGAGCACTTCGAGGTAAACCTTATGAGCGGCAAGCGAATCCATCGCGATGTCGACGTAGCCGTCGATGACCTCGCCGTGGGTGGGTTCGGGCCCGTTTTCGAACAGCCATTTTGGCGGGTCGGCCAAACTATCGAAGGCCGCCGCGACGGCGTGCGCGAACTCGATGTGGTCGCTCTGATTCGGTGCGTCGGGCGCCCAACTCGGACCGCTGTAGATGGTGACGACGACATCGGGCGCCAATGCCGTGATGGTTTCGACGATCTTGGCGCGCAGTTCGGTGGTATCACGGATGTTGCTGTCCGGAAAGTCCCAGAACTGGACGTCGTTCACGCCGACGATCGCCGCTGAGCGCCGTTGTTCACCCTCGCGCAGCGGACCGGCCTGCTCGGGCGCCATCCCGGCAATGCCCGCTTCGCCACGGGACGCGAGCGCGTAGTGCACGGTTTTGCCCTCGGCCGTCCACTTCGCGACTGCCGCACCGATGCCGTATTCAGGATCATCCGGGTGTGGCACCAGGACCAGCGCGGTGCGCCAGTCGGTGGGAAACGGTTGAATCTCCATGATCAGTTCACCCGGGTGTTGTGAGCGGCGCGGATCAGCCAACGACCATTTCGCTTGACCATCACATAAGTGATGATGCCAGCCCGGTCCTGAGCCTGCGCACCGGGCTGAATGTGATCGGGCCAACCCCAGTGAGTGTGCACCAGGGCCACTCCCGGCGCGATCTCGGCAATGGACTTCACCTGCTGGTTGTAGTTGTGTTTCTGCCCGACAACGGTTTCCGGTACATCCTTATGCCCCTCCACGTTGTCGAGCCGCGAGGTCCACCACAGCCCGGTATGCGTCACGAAGTCGGCGTCCTCGGTGAAGTTTTGACCCCAACCGTCCATATCGTGGGCGATCCACAAATCGGTGGTTGTCGCCATGACGGCCTTGATGTCTCGTTCGTCGTTCGCATCCACGACATCAGTGTCGAACCGAAACTGTGGTTGAGGTCAACCCTTCACGCCATGCACGACGATCGCGGCGGTCTGGGCCACCCAGTCGTCATCGAGCTCGCGGTCGGGCCACAGCAGCATCCGCAGCATGGTCGCCCCGCCGATGATCTCGACCAGTCGGTCCGGATCCACATCGGCGTGCACCTCGCCGCGGGCGACCCCGTCGACGATCCGCGCACGCACCGCGGCGAACATCCCGGTGAACCGGCCCATCACCCGCTCATTGAGTTCCGCGTCTGCGGCCACGTCGGCCACCAAGCCCGGCAGCGCTGCCCGTACGACGGGGCTGGTGAACACGTCGCGGGCAGCGCCGATCATCGCCCGCACGTCCGCGGCGATATCGCCCGCGGGGCTGGCAAGGGCGCTCGGGGCGGCAGGGAAGACAGCTTCATGCACCAGCTCGGCCTTGCTGGACCAACGGCGGTACAGCGCGGTCTTCGTGGTCTGGGCCCGGTCGGCTACCGCGGCCATGGTGACGTTCGAATACCCGATTTCCACAAGCAGATCCGCCGTGGCGCGCAATATGGCAGCGTCGATACGCGGATCGCGTGGACGTCCTGCGCCGGCGGTCTTGCCAACTGATGATGGCTCTGCTTTCATATCGCTACTAACAGTATCGTAATTACTGTCGTTAGGAAGAGTTCGCATGGCACATGAACCGGCTGTCGAAGATGTCAGCCGCCTACAGCATTCGAGTCGCGACGTCAGCACCCTGCCTGTCGCCCTCTCGGAGTGGCTGTCGACGGTCCTACCGCCCGGAGCCAATCCACAGGTCACCGTGGAAAGCGGGGTGGATTCCAACGGCATGTCCTCGGAGACCATCCTGCTGACAGCCGCCTGGGATGAGGACGGAACGCGCGTCGAGCAGCATCTCGTCGCCCGCGTCGCACCCACCGAAGAAGATGTTCCGGTGTTCTCGTCGTACCGGCTGGATCACCAGTTCGAACTGATGCGGCAGGTCGGCGAACTCACCGATGTACCAGTCCCCCGGGTGCGCTGGCTCGAGCCCACGGGCTCGGTGCTCGGCACGCCGTTCTTCCTCATGGACCGCGTTGACGGCGTTGTTCCGCCCGACGTGATGCCCTACACGTTCGGCGACAACTGGTTCTTCGACGCCCCCGGCGAAAAGCGTCGGGCACTGCAGGACAGCACGGTCGCGGTGCTGGCCAAGCTGCACTCAATTCCCGACGCCGAGAACCGGTTCGGGTTCCTCACCGAGATCGACCCGCCCGGTGACACCCCGCTGCGCAGACACTTCGGTTGGCTCAAGGACTGGTACGAATTCTCAGTACCCGACATCGGACGTTCACCGCTGGTCGAGCAGGCGCTCGCCTGGCTCGAAGACCACTTCCCGAAGGATGTGGCTGCCTCCGAAACGGTGTTGGCGTGGGGTGATTCGCGGATCGGCAACGTGCTGTACGAGGACTTCCAGCCCGTCGCAGTGCTCGACTGGGAGATGGCCACTGTCGGCCCACGCGAACTCGACGTGTCGTGGATCATCTTCGCGCACATGGTGTTCCAGGAGCTATCCGGCCTGGCCGGTTTACCCGGACTGCCCGACGTGATGCGCGAGGAGGACGTGCGAGCCACCTACCAGAACCTGACCGGCACGCAGCTGGGCGACCTGCGGTGGTTCTACATCTACTCCGGGGTGATCTGGTGTTGCGTGTTCATGCGTACAGGTGCCCGCCGGGTGCGATTCGGCGAGATGGATCAGCCCGATGACGTGGAATCGCTGTTCTACCATGCGTCGTTGTTGCGCCGACTGATCGCTCCGGAGGGTATGAGCGAAGCGACTGGGGAAAACAAGGAGGAGTCTTAAATGCTCGGACCGATGGATGAGTTTCCGGTACACCAGATTCCACAGCCCATCGCGTGGCCGGGTTCGTCGGACCGAAACTTTTACGACCGTTCGTATTTCAACGCCCACGACCGCAGCGGCGACATCATGGTCGTCACCGGGATCGGCTATTACCCCAACCTCGGGGTGAAGGATGCCTTCATGCTGGTGAGGCGTGGCGATATCCAGACCGCGGTGCATCTGTCCGATGCCATCGACCAGGACCGGTTGAACCAGCATGTCATGGGCTATCGCGTCGATGTCGAGGATCCGCTGCACAAGCTGCGGATCACGCTCGACGAAACGGACGGCATCGCCGCGGACCTGACCTGGAACGGCTTGTTCGACGTTGTACAGGAACAGCCGCACATCTTGCGCGCGGGCAACCGGGTAACCTTGAATGCCCAGCGCTTCGCCCAATTAGGTTCGTGGAGTGGGCATCTCACGATCGACGGGGAGCAGATCGCTGTCGACCCGGCCACCTGGATCGGGTCACGGGACCGGTCCTGGGGTATCCGCCCGATCGGTGAAGCCGAACCTGCGGGCCGGCCGGCCGATCCGCCGTTCGAAGGTATGTGGTGGCTCTACGTGCCGATGGCGTTCGACGAGTTCTCGATCGTCATCATCATCCAGGAAGAACCGGACGGTTTCCGCTCGCTCAACGACTGCACTCGAATCTGGAAGGACGGCCGCATCGAGCAATTGGGTTGGCCGCGCGTCAAGATCCACTACCGCTCAGGCACCCGCATCCCGACCGGCGCCACCATCTTGGCCAGCACAGCCACTGGCTCCGATCTGCGGTTCGACGTGGAATCCAAACTGCCCGTGCCGATTCACGTCGGCGGCGGCTACGGCGGCGATTCGGACTGGATTCACGGCGTCTGGAAGGGCGAGAAGTTCACTGAACGGCTCACGTACGACATGAATGATCCGGCGATCGTGGGCCGAGCCGGGTTCGGCGTCATCGACCATGTGGGCCGAGCGGTGTGCACCGAAGGCGACGCGGCACCTGCCGAGGGCTGGGGCCTGTTCGAGCATGGCGCGCTGGGCCGTCACGATCCGTCGGGCTTCGCCGACTGGTTGACCGTCGCGCCGTAATTTCCCTGCGCGACAAACTAAGCGGCCCAGAACAGCGCGGCCGCACCCGCAACCTCGACTAGGAAGTAAAACCAGTTGGGGTAGAACCCCGTTGGGGCGTCGAACAGTGCTGAGGCGGCGCGGCCGACCGCCATACCGGCGAGCGCGGCACCGACCGTGATCAGCACACCTGTGCGGATCTCTCCCGGAGTGATGGCCGCATAGGCCAGTACCCCAGCGATGGCCAACCCGAAACCGCCGTACACCCCACGCACTTCCGCGCGTGCCGCGGCCGATCGGAGGGTGTAGTCGAACGGACGCAGGATCGCCTGCGGTGCTGCCAATGCATAAACGCCCATGCCGAGAAAGAACACCCCAACGACGGCGATCACTGCAACGACCACGGTAGCCTCCTGATCACGTTTGACGAGGAGACCAGCATGCCGTCCCGGAACCGCGCACCGCTTCCACAAACCTGCTATCCGGCGGTGTGGCTGTGGCCGGGACAGGTGCTCTACTCCGGTCCGAGCCTTGGCCTGCAACCGCACTCCGGTTCGGTGTGGTGTCTGGCTGTGGGAATTGACGGCTCATTGACCGTGGACGTCGACGGGCACCGCATCGTTGCCCGCACGGTGCTGATTCCGCCGCGGCTGACCCATCATCTGTCCATGACAGGACCGTTGGTGTCGTGCTACCTGGATCCGGCGTCGCATCGGACCGCCTCGTGCCGCGGGCAATTCGCCGAGTTTCGCCACGGTATCGGCGTGGGCCACGATGCCGAAGACCTGCTGCTGATCGCGCCGGACGACGACATCGCGGCCCTGCGCTGGCTGGACACCGCTGCGCCGTCGGCCGTGCAGGTTATCGATCCTCGGATCGAGTTGGCGGCCAAGCAGATTCGGGACGACCCTGCCGCTACGGTGTCTGCGAGCGAGTTGGCGGCCTCGATCGGCCTGTCCGAATCGCGGTTCTTGCATCTGTTCCGGCAGGAGATCGGTTCGAGCCTGCGTCGCTACCGGCTGTGGAGTCGGCTACTGCGGGCCGGCGCCGAGATCGCCGCCGGGCAGAACCTCACCACCGCCGCCGCTGAAGCCGGCTTCACCAGCCCGTCACACCTGGCCGACCGGTTCAAGTCCACGTTCGGGCTTTCTGCGACGCAACTCCTCGCGACGGGCGTGACCGTCCGCATTCCGTGATGTCCGCGAGGGTGCGCAAAATGTCGGCGAATTACGGCGTGTCGACCAACAGACCCGCACGCTCGCCAAAACTAGGCGACGACGTCTTCTTCTGCGGCGGCGGGTGCGCGGCCGAACACCATCGACTCCTCGATCCGGTCGAATCGGTGGTCGATGGCGTCCAGCACGTAGTTGTGCCGGACATGCCACGGCCGTTTCGTACCGGAGCGCGGCAACGCGTGCGGGGCGCGTTGGATGTAGCCTGCCTCAAGATCGAAGGCCGGCTTCTCCCGCATGGGAGCGGGCCCCTTATGCGGGTAGGCGTGTGTATAGCCGCGGGACTCCATGTACGCCAATAGTTTCGCCACCGCGCGGGCGGTCATATCGGCACGCAATGTCCACGATGCGTTGGTGTAGCCGATGCACCAGGCCATGTTCGGGACGTCCTCGAGCAGGAACTCCTTGTAGACGAACCGCTCGGTCGGCTTGACCTCGGCGCCGTCGATGCTCAGTGCGATGCCGCCCAATGCCTGCAACTGCAGACCCGTGGCGGAGACGATGACGTCGGCATCGATCCGGTCCCCGGATTTCAGCACGATCCCGTCGGCGTCGACGTGGTCGAGGTGATCGGTGACCACCTCGACGCGGCCCTCACTGATGTGCTCGAACAGGTCACGATCCAGGACCAGGCACATGCGCTGGTCCCACGGGTTGTACCGCGGCTTGAAATGCACGTCGACGGGATAGCCGTCGGGCAGCGCGGCCATCGTGCGGTTGCGGATCAGCCACCGCCCGGCCTTGGGCGCCTTGCGGAAGAAGAAGTACATGGACACATGGATCATGGCGTTGCGGAATCGCACAACCTGGTGAGCAATCCTGCGCGGCAGTACCTTTCGAATTGCCTGCACCATGCGGTCGATCCGGGCCATCGACATCATGTACGTCGGCGAACGCTGCAGCATCGTCACGTGCCCGGCCTGCCGGGCCAACGCCGGGATGAGACTGATCGCGGTGGCGCCGCTGCCGATCACGACGATGCGTTTGCCGGCGTAGTCCAGTGATTCGGGCCAGAACTGCGGGTGCACCACGTCGCCGCGGAAGTTCTCGACGCCGGGAAACTCCGGGGCATAGGGCGCGTCGTAGTTGTAGTAGCCGGTGCCGAAGAACACGAACCGGGCCCGATATGCCTTGACCTGACAGTCCTGCTCGGCCTGCACCGTCCACGTGTCGGTGGCCGAATCCCAATCCGCCGACAGCACCCGAGTGTTGAACCGGATATGGCGGTCGATGCCGTACTTGCGGGCCGTGTGGGTGAGGTATTCCCGGATGTCCTCGCCGTCGGCCACGTTCTCCGGCCGGGTCCACGGCTCGTACGGGAAGCTCAGCGTGAAGATGTCGCTGTCGGACCGGATACCGGGATAGCGGAACAGGTCCCACGTTCCGCCGATCCGCTCACGGCGCTCCAGGATGGTGTAGGTCAGCCCCGGGTTCTTCTCGTGAATGCGGTAGGCCGCACCGATTCCGGAAATACCGGCTCCGATGATCAGGACGTCCGAAAACTCCGGCTCCGTGGCACCCATGTGCGAACCTCCCTTGGTCCCGCTGCGTACCACCACAGTAGGTGCTCAGGTGTGTAGTGCGTCAACGATCTGAGCCAGCGATTCCACCGGGATCGGACCAGGCTGATACAGGCAGATCCGGTCGGACACCCCGTCGACGCGGTCTTTGATGTGCGCGGCGATCTCGGCCGGACTACCGCAGGCCGCGATGGTGTGCAGCACGTCGTCGTCGATCAGCGAACCCATTTCCTGCCAACGCCCCTGCTTGGACAGCGCGTTCAGTTCGGGCTGCAACTCGCCCCAGCCGTGCACCTCGAGCACGGGCCGGTATGCCGGAGTGGAGCCGTAGAAGGCCAACAGTCGTCGCGCGGCGTCGTGATTGTCTCCGGCGGACACGATCACCTCGGGGACGATGGCGAATTCGCTCGCCTCGCGCCCGGCCGTCGCGAGGCCGTCACGCACCGCAGGCATCGTCACCTCATGCAGAAACCGCTTCGACCCGAACGGCATCACCAGCAGACCGTCGGCCAGCTCCGCGGTGGCGCGGGTCAGCCTCGGCCCCAGTGCACCGACATAGATCGGCGGCGGGCCGAACGGGTTGGCGCCCGGACTGAACGTGGGTGTCATCAGCGTGTGCCGGTAGAACTCGCCTCTAAAGTTCAGCCGCTCACCGGTCTGCCAGGCCTCGAAGATGGCCCGCAGTGCCCCGATGAGCTCGCTCATCCTGGCCACCGGCCGGTCGAAGTCCGCACCGAACCGCTTTTCGATCTGGGTACGGATCTGCGTGCCGAGCCCCAGGGTGAACCGGCCACCGGAGAGCAGCTGATGGTCGATCGCCTGGTGTGCCAGGTGAATCGGATTGCGCGGAAATGCGATTGCCACGTTCGTCATCAAGTCGAGGCCACCGACCGTCGATGCCAGGGTCAACGGTGCGAAAACGTCGTGCGGCCCCTCGAACGTGAACACGCCGGTCGCCCCGGCTTCCCGCAACGCCCGCGCCCGCTCGATCGCATCTGTCGGACCGAACAACGCTGTCATGACCTTCACGACGTGAGAGCCTAGTCAGGTGAGCATCCCAGCGAGCGCCGACGTCGTCGTAGTGGGAGCCGGTTTCGCCGGACTCACCGCCGCCCGCGAACTAGTCCGGCTCGGGCACGACGTGGTGGTGCTCGAAGGGCGCGACCGCGTCGGCGGGCGTTCGTCGACCACGACACTCGCCGGCATACCGGTTGACCTCGGCGGCACCTTCGTCGGACCCACCCAGGACGCGGTCCTGAAGCTGGCCGCTGAGCTCGGCTGCGAAACCGTCCCGACGTACAGCCGCGGAAAGAACCTGATCCGGTGGCACGGGAAGGTGCGCTCCTACCGCAGCACAATCCCGAAATTGTCAGTCATCGAGCTGGTCGACGTGTCTCGCATCCAGTGGCGTTTCGAACGGCTCAGCCGGCTGATTCCGGTGTCGGATCCATGGGCGGCACCGGCTGCACCCCGCCTCGACCAGCGGAGCCTCGAAAGCTGGCTGCGCTCGGTGCACGCGAGCGCGTCGACGCGCAACCTCATGGCGATCATGTCCAGGGTCACCTGGGGTGCCGAACCGGATTCGGTGTCGATGCTGCATGCCGTGCGCTACGTGAAAGCCGCCGGTGGTCTGGGCCGCATGCTCGACGTCAAAGGCGGTGCCCAGCAGGACCGATTCGCAGGCGGCACCCAGCAGATCGCCGTCCGGATCGCCGACGAACTGGGAAGCCGGGTGGTGCTGGGGGCCCCGGTGGAGCGGATCGAACGACTCGCCGACGGGACCGTCGCGATCAGCTGCCCTGAGGGCCACGTCAGCGCCCGCGTGGTCATTGTGGCGATCGCACCTCAGCACCGGGCCGACATCGAGTTCGACCCGCCGCTACCCAAGGAGTACCAGGAGCTGGCCGAGCACTGGCCGCTCGGCAGCCTGAGCAAGGCCTATGCCGCGTACGACCGCCCGTTCTGGCGGGCGGGCGGCTGCTCGGGCGAGGCGTTGTCCGACGAAGGCCCGGTGTTCGTCACCTTCGACGTCAGCCCGAGCGACGACGGCCCCGGGATCCTTCTCGGGTTCACCGATGCCCGCGAGTTCGATTCGCTGCCGCCCGAGCAGCGCCGCAACCAGGCACTGGCCGGCTTCGCCAAATTGTTCGGCGACGCCGCGCTGCATCCGATCGACTATGTCGACCATTGTTGGGGCACAGACGAATTCGCACCAGGTGGGCCCACGGCGGCAGTGCCGCCGTTGGCGTGGACGACGTACGGATCCTGCTTACGCGCGCCGGTCGACGGCATTCACTGGGCGGGTACCGAAACCGCCGATGACTGGACCGGATTCCTTGACGGCGCAGTGCGTTCCGGGCAGCGGGCGGCCGCTGAGGTGGCCGGCCTGCTCAGCTGATCTGGCTCTGCGGCACCCTAGCTGATCTGGCGCTCACGCACCGTGGACTGGGCGAGCGCCCGCAACTGGGCGTTGACCTCGGCCGGGCGCTCCAAGATTGCGCAGTGCCCGCCCGGCAGCTCGACGAGCGCCGTGAGGTTGGGCACGTCGGCCGCGATGCGCCGGGACGCGTTGATCGGCAACAGACGGTCCTTCTCGCTGCCGATCACGAGCGTCGGAACCACAAGGTTTCGCACCGAGATATGCGTGGGCCCCAAGTTGTCGACCAGCGCACGCGCCCAGCCGCCGCGACCGGCCGGTGGTGTCGACGCGAACAGTTGGTGGACGAACTCCGCGACCCACGGATCGGCGTCACGGCCCACCGCCAGATGCGCGACGAAACGCTTGTTGGATCGATCGGCGAGCCGAGGCACCGGCGTGGCACCGAAGGTCTTGAGCACTGTCCCCGCAGCCCGGATCCGGGTCGCCGACAGGCGTGCAGGCACCCGGGCCAACTGCACGTCGCGCAGCAGGTCACCGGTGCTCGTGTTGATCAGCGCCACCGCATCCGCGCACGCCCGCACCCGGTTGGGGTAGCGCTGCGACCACGAGGTGATCGCTATGCCGCCCATCGAGTGCCCGGCGATGACGGCACGCTCGCCGGGTTTGAGCGTGGCGTCCAGCACCGCGTCCAGGTCCGCGGCCAGGTGATTGAGGCTGTAGCCGCGGCGATGCCGCGGGGCTTCGCTGCGGCCGTGGCCGCGATGGTCGTAGGCGATGACGCGGTAGTCGGCGGCGAGGTCGGCGATCTGGTGTGCCCACACCTCGATGGCGCAGGTGATGCCGTGTGCCAGCACGATCGGGTAGCCGTCCGCAGGTCCGAACTCCTCGGCATGCAGCCTCGTCCCGTCGACGGCGCGGACCTCGACCGGGCGTCCCGGTGGTAGCGGTGGAAGGGCCATGGGTACTCCGATCGTCGGCGTCGTCGCCTGAGATTGTGCTGTTGACGGCATCTTACCGCGCGGTAACCAGGACGGGTTTGACCACCTCGGCTGACTTTGCTGCCGACCAGACCCGGCCGAAGTCGTCGAACGGATACGTCGTGACCAACTTGTCGAGCGGCAGATCGCCGGCTTTGTACAACTCGACCAACCGCGGGATGAACGTGTGCGGCTCGCTGTCCCCCTCCACGACGCCGCGCACCGTCAGACCCTTGGCCATGATGACCGCGACCGGCAAGTCGGCCGTCATCGCACCGAGGCCCAGGAGCGCCAGTGTGCCTCGGGTCTTGAGCACACCGACCGCCGACGCGATGACGTCGGGCCGTGCGGTGGTGTCGATGGCGGCCGACGCTCCCCCGGTCAGCTCCAGAATGTGTGCGGAGGTATCGGCATCGGCTGGGTCCACGGTGGTGGTGGCACCCAATTCCGTTGCCAGCGTGCGGCGTTGCTCGATGGGATCGACCGCGACGATGATGCGGCAACCAGCGATGCGGGCACCCATGACCGCCGACAACCCCACCGCGCCGGCACCGAAGACGACGACTGCGTCCTGCGGCTGCGGGTCGAGCACATTGAGCATCGCACCGACGCCGGTCTGCACGCTGCAGCCCAGCGGGGCGGCCAGTGCGGGATCGATGTTGCCGGGTAGGACGACAGCGTTACGGGTCGTGGCGATGGCGTGGGTGGCGAAGCTGGACTGGCCGAAGAAGCCGCCGGTGATCGGTTCGCCGTTCAGGCGATATGCGCTGGTTTCGTCACGGCGGCTGCCCCGCATGTTGAGGTCGGTTGCATGGTCGCAGTAGGCCGGATGATCGCCGGCGCAGTTCGCGCACCTGCCGCAGCTGGCGAACGTGAGAACGACTTGCTCACCCACGCGACGCTCACTGTCGGGACCGGCCTCGACAATGGTCCCGGCGCCCTCGTGTCCGAACACCATCGGCAGTTTGCGGAACCACGAGGCAATGCTCACATCGGTGTGGCAGATGCCAACGGCGTCGATCCTGACCAGTACTTCGTCACCGACGGGTCGCCGAACCTGCACGTCGGTCAGTTGCGGATCGGCACCGGCTTCGAGAAGTACCGCGGCGCGGGCGTTGAGCATCCGGCGATCGTAAGCGAAAAACTTGACACCTGTCACAACCGCTCCGGGCAGAATGTGGCACGACAACAACGGAAAGGCCACCATGCGTGCAGCACAGATTGCCCAACTCGACGGTCCTTCATCGGTTCGGGTGGCCGAGGTCGACGAGCCGTCCAGCGATGACGCGGTGGTGATCGACGTCCATGCCGCCGGTGTGGCGTTTCCTGATGCGCTACTCACCCGCGGCCTCTACCAGTACAAGCCCGACCTGCCGTTCACCCCGGGTGCCGAGGTCGCCGGCGTGGTGCGCAGCGCACCTTCTGGCGCCCATGTTTCTGCCGGCGACAGGGTGTTGGGGTTGACGATGCTGTCCGGTGGGATGGCCGAAGTCGTCGCGCTGCCGGCCGATCGGGTGTTCAAGCTGCCCGACGCGGTGTCGTTCGAAGCCGGCGCGGGCATCCTGTTCAACGACATGACCGTGCATTTCACGCTGCGCACCCGCGGCAGGTTGGCCCAGGGCGAGACAGTGTTGGTGCACGGCGCGGCGGGCGGCATCGGCACCTCGGCGCTGCGTCTGGCGCCGGCGCTGGGCGCGTCGCGCACGATCGCCGTGGTGTCCACCGATGAAAAGGCCGAAATCGCCAGGGCGGCAGGTGCATCCGAGGTTGTACTGGCCGACGGGTTCCGCGACGCGGTCAAAGAACTCACCGGCGGCCGCGGGGTCGATATCGTTGTCGACCCCGTCGGTGGCGACCGGTTCACCGACTCACTGCGCTCGCTGGCCGTCGGTGGGCGCGTGCTGGTGGTCGGGTTCACCGGCGGCGAGATCCCCACGGTGAAGGTGAACCGACTGCTGCTCAACAATGTCGACGTGATCGGCGCCGGATGGGGCGCGTGGACATTCTCTCACCCGGGCTATCTGGCCGAGCAATGGGCGGAACTGTCGCCCCTGCTGGCATCCGGCGCGGTTCCCGCGCCCAAGCCCGAGGTTTATCCCTTGGAGCAAGCCGCCGAAGCCATTGCGTCACTGGAGAATCGGACCGCCAAGGGCAAGGTTGTGCTACGGCTGCGGTGACTGTTACTGGCCTGCGGGCCAGTAGTGGCTGTCCGGCGTCGCCCTGGCACCGAAGATCGCCTGCCCCACCCGCACGCACGTGGCGCCTTCCTCGATCGCAACCTCGTAGTCGCCGGACATGCCCATTGACAGTTCGCCCGGGCCGACGAGGTCGAGGTCACGTGCCTGGTTGCGCACATTGCGCAGGAGTGTGAAGCAGGGCCGCACGCGTTCGACGTCGGAACTCAAGACGGCGATGGTCATGAGCCCACGGAGTCGTAGTGCGCTGTACTGCGGCAGGGTCCTCAGGAACGCGATCACCTCTTCGGGCGCCAAGCCGTACTTCGAATCCTCGCCCGACGTATTGACCTGGACATAGACGTCGAGGTGGCGGCCCAGAGATTGCAGCCGCCTGTCAAGCGCCTCTGCTGTTCGCGCATTGTCGAGCGCCTGGAACTCCGCCGCGAACTCGGCGACATCCTTGGCCTTGTTGGTCTGGAGATGACCGATCACCGACCATTTCACGTCAAGGTCGGATAGATTGCGCCACTTGCGTTTCGCTTCCTGAACCTTGTTCTCGCCGAACATCGTGCAGCCCGCGGCCGCCGCGAGCCGCAGCCGATCCTCGTCGACCGTCTTGCTCACGGGCAACAACCGCACTTCCCCGGGCGCACGTCCGGCCCGCTGCAGGGCCGCGTCGATCCGCGTGCCGACGTCGCGGAGGTTGCGGGTGAAGTCGGCGACGGTGCGTGCCGCCGGATATGCGGTCGTGTCGCTACCGGTCATGACGACGATTCTCCTCCGATTCGCGGCGAAGCCCGACCTGTTAGGCACGCCGGGTGGCGATCACGGTGCCTCCGGTGGGCTCTGTCGCCAGTTGGCGTGGATAGCCGGCGATGAGCTCGGCCATGGGTCGGAAGGACGTTGTCCAGCCGATACTTTCAAGCCACTCGCGGCTGTCCTCCCCCAGCCCTCGCTCGGTGTTC
Organism: Mycolicibacterium sp. XJ870; assembly: GCF_053483975.1. Classification (NCBI taxonomy): domain Bacteria; kingdom Bacillati; phylum Actinomycetota; class Actinomycetes; order Mycobacteriales; family Mycobacteriaceae; genus Mycobacterium; species Mycolicibacterium sp. XJ870. The sequence goes on along the minus strand of NZ_JBEFTI010000001.1, from coordinate 993,311 downwards.
GGCATGTTCCGATAGAGGCCCTCGGCTTCGGCCGCCCGCAAAGTGCTTCGGAAGGCATCACTGGCGATGACCGGGAATCCGTACTGGCTGCCGGGCGCCGAAAGGTCGGTCAGACAGCGCACACCCGCGCGGGCCACCTCGATGGGCAGGGTCATGAGCGCGTGGTCCACCCAGTGGGTGGGAACGTCGGGTTCAAATCCACTGTCACGAAGTGCATTCGGCCAATCGGAGCCGGCCAGATCTATGGGTATGACGTGGCGGCCGCACACCGGCTGTGCGGCCGCGTCCGCGAGTACCCGCTCCTTGAATTCGAACAGTGGCGGAAAATCGATTTCAAAGAGTTGAACCGGTTGCGGCCAGTCCAAGCGAAATGCGTGCGTGTCCAATCCGGCGCCGAGCAGCACGATCTGCGTGCGACCTTCGGCCGCCGCCCGAACGAGATCATCGTCGGCCATGCGCACCCCCAGCGTGCGGGTCTCATACATGACGTCGGCCAGTCGCAGTACCGACTCCCACGTCTCGGCCGCGCCGGCAGGTGCCGTCGGACTCAGATAGGCACGCTCGGCCGCCTCGACAAACAAGCGCGCATACGGATCGTCGTACAACCGGTCATCGCGGTCGGTTTCTCTTGCCCGGATCACGGCGACGCCGACAGCGGTCAGCGGCGCACCGGCCAGGGCTTCAGGTAGTGGTGCCGCGCTCATCCGCTTGCCTCCCAGTTGCGAGTCATTACTTGTCGGCCGGTAACTATTATTAGCTCAGCCCGCGATGCGGCGATCTGCCGTTGACGGACCAGAAGTGCGGCCATGCGGCACTGACGATTGCACTCGGCACGTACAACCGCAGCTGAGAGCGTCGTATCAGGTTGGTTGACAGTCTGTTTCGCCGTCGTCCTGGTTCTCGTTGGGTTCGGTGAGGTAGGTCTGGGGGTGGTGGTAGTTGTTGATGCGGGATTGGCCGATGTCCAGCAGGGGCGGCGGGATCCATTCACAGCGCCCGTTGTGGGTGATGCGGGTGGTCCACTTGCCGGGCCCGACCAGACGCTGATCCGGCCCACACCCCAGGGCAAGTTCAGTGATATCGGTCAGCCCACCCTTGGCGAAGTCGGTATCGGCATGATGGGCTTGGCACTGATAACCACCCGCAGTACACCCCGGCCGCGTACACCCCCGATCCCGCGCGAACAACAACAACCGCTGCCCAGGGGTGGCGATGCGTTTGGTCCGACCGAAATACAACGGCACATTCGACGCCGCATCGAACACCGCCAGATAATGCCAGGCGTGGGCGGCCAGCTTGATGACATCGGGGATCGGCAGTTTCGATCCGCCGGCGGTCACCGCGATCCCCGCCCCCGCTTCCAGTTCCTGCAGGGTGGTGGTGACGATGATCGACACCGGCAACCCGTTGTGCTGACCCAACTCCCCCGACATCAACGCATGACGCCCCACCGCCAGAAACGCATCATGAGTGCGTTGCGCGATGCTGCGGGTATCGGCCTGGATGGCCTCCTCGGACGGCACCCCACTGATGCAGGGGGTTTCATCGTCAGGGTTGCACATCCCCGGCGCGGCGTACTTGGCGCGGGCCGGTTCCCACGTCGCACGAAACTCCGGGGTCACCCACCCCGACACCTTCGACAACCCATCGGCCTGCTGCGGATGAAACGTCAAGCCCCGCTTACGCTCAACCGGAACATCAACAGGCTTGTCGCCATCCTGATCCAACAAATACAACGCCTCATTGACCGTCTGACCCAGCGTCTCCGGGGTCTCCCGGGCGGCGACCGCCACCAACTTCTCCTCAAACCGCTCCCGGCGTTGCTGGTCGACCCAGTCCGGGCATTTGGTGAAAAACTTCTCCAACTCCTCCACATGATCGGGGGTCACCCAACCCCCCGCCTGCGCCGCCGCAGTCGCCGCACGCCGCGGCGCCAACACCTCACCAGTCACCGACGTCCGAGGGCCCAGGTTGATCGCATCACGACACCGCCGCCGCGCCTCATCCCCGGAAATCCGCAACCGGATCCGCATCACCTCCGGCCAGGACTTCGCCCCGATCACCGCCGGGGTGGTCTGCTCGGCCAACGCCGCGATCGCCGCATGCTCGACCACCGGCACCACATTGCGCACATCCTGAACCCCGGCACACACGTCGAGCAGATCGGCCGCCGACAACGACCCCCACGACACGCCACGCACGCCCTCGACCGCCGCGCTCAACGCGGCCAGCCGGTCGGAGACCACCGTGGAATCCATGCATCGAACACTAGTTCGAACCCCCGACAGAATGCGCGGGACCTCGCGAGCGTGCGCAAAATGCCGCTCCCACACGGCATGTCGACCAACAGACACGCACGCTCGCCAGGCGAGGGAATATTCACCGATCCCACGGTGTTGGGGCCGACGTGACTGAACAAGCCGAGTTGAGCCCCACCGATTGGGTTCGCGAACAGACCGAACGCATTTTGGAGCAGGGCACCACCGACGGAGTCGAGGTCCTGGACCGACCCATCGTCCTGTTCACCACCACGGGCGCGAAGTCCGGCAAGAAGCGCTACGTCCCACTCATGCGGGTGGAAGAAAACGGACGCTACGCCATGGTCGCGTCGAAGGGTGGCGACCCTCAGCACCCGTCGTGGTACTTCAACGTCAAGGCCAACCCGGCCGTGACCGTGCAGGACGGCGACAAGGTCGCCAAGGACCTGACCGCGCGGGAACTCGAAGGCGAGGAGCGCGAACACTGGTGGAAGCTGGCCGTCGAGGCCTACCCGCCCTACGCCGAATACCAGACCAAGACCGACCGGTTGATCCCGGTGTTCGTGGTCGAGTAGCTACTGCGGCGGCCGCCCACCCAGGGTTCGGGTGATCTGTTCGGCGTAGCCGACGGCGAGGTCGACCCATTCTTCGCATTGCTTGCGCGGCATGCGGACCGTGGGTCCGCTGATTGTGAGCGCGCCGAGAATGTCGCCGGCCGAGTCGAATACGGGTGCGGACAACCCGGAGGCGGAGTCTTCGCGCTCGCCCGTGGTGATGGCATAACCGTCGGAGCGGGCGCGCGAGATGAGACCGGCAAGTTCCTCGGCGCTGGTGACCGTGCCTTCGGCCATCTGCTCCAGCGGTGCACTGAGAATTTTCTCCGCCAGATCGGGATGCCAAGCCAGCAGTACCCGTGACGCCGAACCGACGTGCAGCGGAATCACCTTGCCGACGTACATGTCCCGGCGCAATGCATGGTGGGTTTCCGCGACGGCGACACAGACGCGGAAGTTCTGTTCCACGGTGAAGAAGCACGCGGTCTCGCCGGTCTTGTCGCGGACTTCCTTGAGCACCGGGTTGACCACCGCCAGGACGTCGACGTCCTTGCGCGCCGTGGCCGCCCAGTACGACATCCGAATGCCGATGCGGATCTGATCGCCGACGCGGTCCAACATGCCTTGGGCGACCATGTTGCTGACGAGCCGTTGCACGGTCGAGGTCGGGAGCCCGGTGGCTTGCTGGATCTCGCCGAGCGTCATCGCCGGACGGGCCAAGGTGAACGCGTTGAGGATCTCGGTGATCTTCGTCAGCACCAGCAGGGTTTGCTGTTTTGCCGACGAATCCACGTCTCCCGTTGCCATGTCGCGAACCTACCCTGCGTTCAGTGCCCGATCACCCACGGGAATGCGGTCGCGCTCGAGCGCGCACCCTGAGCCGCCTTCGATCGGTTCGGCTCACCGATTCCAGCGAGTGTCTTCTCCGAAAGCGCCACTACCGCGGACAATTCGGTGGGAGTGAGCCAGTCCGGGCGCAGCGCGAACAGCAGGTCCTCGGTGGATGTGTTGCCGCTGGCGCCGGGAGCGAACGGGCAGCCGCCCAAGCCGCCGAGTGATCCGTCGACCATGGTCGCCCCGGCATCGATCGCCGCGAGGCTGTTGGCCACACCCAGGCCCCAGGTGTCGTGGCCGTGAAATACGATGCGGCGCTGGGGCGTTGAGGTCCGGAGGCCTTCGACCAGGTCGTGGACCTGGGTGGGAATGGCCTGCCCGATGGTGTCGCACACCACGACGTCCACGGCGCCGAGGGTTCGTTCGTCCGCCGCGATGCCCCACACCCGTCGCGGGTCGATGAGTCCTTCGAAGGGGCAGGTGAACGCGGTGGCGATACACAGTTGGATCGACCCGCCGGCCTCGTGGGCGATGCGGATCGCGTCGGGCATCGCGGCCACACTGGTTTCGGTGTCCCGGCCGATGTTGGCCTTGTTGTGGGAATCCGAAGCAGACAAGCAGTATTGGAAGTGGCGCGCTCCGGCCGCCGCCGCCTTTTCCATGTGCCGCGGGGTGGCCACCCAGATCCAGCACTTCTCCAGCTCCTCGGGAGTCAGTGCGGCGACGACGTCGAGGGTGTCGGCCAGCGGCGGGACCAGGTCCGGCCGCGCCATCGACCCGATCTCAAGTGCCGGTACACCGAGCGCCAGCAGTTCCCGGATGAGCTCGACTTTGGTCTCGGTGGGCAGCATCTTGGCCGTGAGTTGCAGGCCGTCACGCAGCGTGACGTCGCGCAGCTCAGCGCGGGGGGTGTACGGACGCGGTTGTGGAACGGTCATGCGAGAGCTCCGATTTCCTGATCGCTGAGGCCCAGCAGGCTCGACAGCACCTCATCGGTGTGCTCGCCGAGGTCCGGCCCGACGTTGCGAATGGGCAGCGACGCTCCCCCGATGACGGGCACGATGCCGGGGAAGCCGACCGACTGCGGTTGGGCATCACCGGTGTCGACGTCGAAGTGCTGGATCATGTTTCGTGCCTCGTACTGTTCATCGCCACAGATGTCGACGGCGGTGTAGATCGGCCCAGAGGGCACACCGGCCTCATCGAGCAGCTTGAGCGCTTCGTCGCGGTCCAGGCGGCTCGACCACTGCGCGATCGCAGCGTCGAGTTCGTCGCGGCGCTGCCAGCGTCCCGCATTGGTCTGCAGCTCCGGGTCTTCCGCGAGATCGGGTCGCCCGATGGTGGTCATGTATCGCTGGTAGATGGCGTCGCCGTTGCCGGCAATGATGATGCTGTTCCCGTCCGCGCACGGGTAGGCGTTACTGGGCGCGATGCCTTCCATCCGGCCACCTACCCGTTCGCGCTTGACGCCGTAGGCGAGGTAGTCGGGAACCAGAGACTCCATCACCGACAGGATGGACTCGTTGAGCGCGACGTCGATGATCCGTTGCTCCAGAGGCACATTCGTCCGCTCCCGCTGGAACAGCGCCATCACGGTGCCGAACGCGGCGTAGATGCCGGCAATTGAGTCACCGATCGACACCCCGGTGCGCACCGGCGGGCGGTCGGGATCACCGACCAGTTCGCGTAGCCCGCCGTATGCCTCGGCTACGGCGGCGAAACCGGGGCGCTCCGCCAGCGGGCCGGTCTGCCCGAACGCCGAGATGCGGGTGATGACGAGGTTGGGATTGGCCTCGTTGAGTCGTTCCGGTCCCAGGCCCCATTTCTCGAGTGTTCCGGGCCGGAAGTTCTCCAGCAGAACGTCGCAATGCCGGAGCAGGTCCAGCACAATGGTCCGGCCCTGCTCGGTTTTCAGGTCGAGCACGATGGACTTCTTGTTCCGGTTGATGGTCCGGTACAGCATGGAGGTGGTACCCGAGTACAGCCGCCAGTTGCGCAGTTCGTCGCCGGTGACCGGCCGCTCGACCTTGATCACCTCGGCACCGAAATCGGCAAGCATGCGGCCGGCGGTGGGCGCGGCGATGTAGTTGCCGAGTTCGAGCACACGCACGCCGGCCAGCGGGCGAATATCATTGTCAGTCATGGCATTTCCGTGATCGTTGGGTTAGAACAGCAGGCTGGCGGGCATGATGAGCAAGATCGCGACGACAGAGGCCACAGACACACCGACCGTCACCGTCTTCAGGGCGCCCCGCGTGGACTGGCCCAGCAGGGACTGCAACAACCAGAAGGTGTTGCTCGTGACGTGCACTGCGAACAGCGATCCCGCACCAGCCGCGAGGGCGATGAGCACCGGATCCAAGCCGATGATCGGGGCGACCGGGGCCAGGATGCCCGCCGAGGTGATCGCGGAGATCGTCACCGAGCCGACCGCGACGTGCAGGACGGCGGCAATGGCCCACACCACCAACAGCGGTGCCGCAGTGCTGGCGGTGAAGTAGTCACCGAGGATGTCCCCGAGGCCGGCGGCCTTGATCGTGGCGGCGAGCGATCCGCCCACGCCGGTGAGGATCAGGATCTGGCCGCTCTCCTTGAAGCCCGTCGCGATCGCTTTCTGAATCGCCTCGGCGCCCAACGCGTAACGGCCGACGAAGCTGGTGCCGACGAGGCCGATCAGCAACGCGATCACCGGTGAGGACACGAATGCCACGATGGGATTGTGGATGTCGACCGCGTCGAGGATGGCGCCGGTAGCGATGAGAACCAGAGCGGTCAACATCGGGGCGAACAGCACGAGCAGAGGTGTCTGGGTACGCGACTGGGTCGCGGTCTTCAGAGCGATGCCGCCGGCGCCGTCGGAGTCGTGGTCGGTCGGCCCGAAGTTTTCGGGTTCTTCGCCGAGGAAGGGCTGTTCGTCGCGGTCGGCGTCCCACCAGCCGTGGTTGAACAGGAAGGACATGATGGCCACCGAGATCGCCACGGTCGGGATCACGAGGCACACACCGAAGAGCAGCATCTTGCCCAGCGGCACTTCAAGCAGTCCGGCGAGGGCCAGTGCGCCGACACCCGGGACCGTCAGCACGATTCCGCATTCCAGACCGATAGCCATCGCCACCGCCATCCGAGCGGTGCCGTTCTTGCCGATCCGCTTGGCGAGATCGCGGGCCAGTGGTGCGGAAATGACCAGCAGCACGTCGAGGAAGATGGACTGCAGCGCCGTAGCGATCGTCAGCGACATCGCATACGGCATCCGCTTCGGCCCGAACACCCGAAGCAATAATTCGACCAGTCGCTGTATCGCGCCGGTCTGCTGCAGGATTGCGCCCATCAGCACACCGAAGGCGATCAGCAGGCCCACCTCGGCCATGATCTCTCCGAAGCCGCCGGTGATGGCTTCGATGGTCTTCTCAACCCCCAGGCCGACCACCAACCCGAGGTAGGCGGAGCCGATCACCAGGGATACGACGGGGTTGAACTTGAACCTCACAATCATCACCACGACGGCGAGGATCGCTACCGCGGTATTGATCAGCACTGCAGTGTCTGACATGCGCAAACTCCTCGAACGGCTCTTGTCAGCCGCGGGGTTACATCACAGACGACACCCTGTGTGATCTACGGCTCACTCACATTATGAGCACAGGCCCACAATATAAACAAGCCCGCAGGCTTGCGGTCACTGAGCGTTCGAAGTTTCCCGGTAGACGCGTGCCGCCGACCGGCTGCCCGGTAACCACCGAATCGGACATTGTTCGACGTTCGCTTGTACAGATCGGCCATCGGTCGATCGGGACGGCAGGCCTAGCCTGGACCTATGACTGCCTCTCTGGTGGGCGGGCCTGCACTGCAGCAAGTGCGCCGTGTCCGCACCGACATTCCCGGCCCCCGCTCGCTCGAGCTGGCCGCGCGCCGGGCCGCGGCTCTACCGGCCGGGCTGGCAAGCGCGGCCGGCGTGTACGTGGCCGCGGCCGGCGGTGGTGTCGTGGTGGACGTGGACGACAACTCGTTCATCGACCTCGGCAGCGGAATCGCAGTCACCACCGTCGGCAACGCGGCGCCCGCCGTCGTCTCCAAAGCGGCCGCCCAGCTCGAGCGCTACATCCACACGTGTTTCCTGGCCACCCCGTACGAGCCGTACATCGAGGTCGCCGAGGCGTTGAACCGGCTCACGCCCGGCGATCACGACAAGCGGACCGCGCTGTTCAACACCGGCAGCGAGGCCGTCGAGAACGCCGTCAAATACGCGCGCGCCGCCACCGGACGCTCCGCGGTCGTCGTGTTCGACCATGCGTTCCACGGCCGCTCACTGCTCACCATGACCATGACGGCCAAGAACCAGCCGTACAAGCACGGCTTCGGCCCGTTCGCGCCGGAGGTGTACCGGGCACCGATGGCCTATCCCTACCGGTGGCCGTCTGGTCCCGAGAACTGCGCCGACGAAGCGTTCAGCCAGTTCGCGCAATTGATCGACGCCCAGCTCGGCGCCGACGCCGTGGCGTGCGTCGTGGTCGAACCCATCCAGGGTGAGGGTGGATTCATCGAGCCCGCCCCAGGCTTCCTCGCCAAGGTGGCCGAGTTCTGCCGCGACCGCGGCATCCTGCTCGTCGCCGATGAGGTACAGACCGGCATTGCGCGCACCGGCGCCTGGTTCGCCTGCGAGCACGAAGGCCTGGTGCCCGACCTAATCACCACCGCAAAGGGTTTGGCCGGCGGCATGCCGCTGGCCGCCGTCACCGGCCGCGCCGACGTCATGGACGCCGCGCACTCAGGCGGCATCGGCGGCACCTACAGCGGTAACCCGGTGGCGTGCGCCGCCGCCCTCGGAGTGTTCGAGGAGATCGAGACCGGCGGGCTGATCGCGCGCGCCCGCGCGATCGGTGACCTGATGGTGGAACAGCTGCGCGACATCGCCACGACCACCGACGTCATCGGCGAAATCCGGGGCCGAGGCGCCATGATTGCCGCCGAGCTGGTGGCACCCGGCACCCGCGAACCCAACCGCGACGCCGTCGCAGCACTCACGCGCCACTGCCAGAACAACGGCGTATTGACCTTGACGGCAGGAACTTTCGGCAATGTCCTACGCTTCCTGCCGCCGCTGACCATCTCCGACGACCTGCTCGCCGAGGCCTTCGAGGTCGTACGCGGCGGCTTTGCGAATCTCTGACAAGGAGTTGACCATGACCGCAACAACAGCACCGACCACACCGGCCAAGAAGGACACCTACGCGCCGCTGGAGTTGTTCGACACCGACCGGCTGCTCGACGACGACGAACGCGACATTGCCGCCACAGTACGCAAATTCGTCGACACCCAACTCAAGCCGAACGTCGAGCAGTGGTTCGAATCAGCGACGCTGCCAAAAGAACTCGGCAGGGAGTTCGGCAAGCTCGGCGTCCTCGGCATGCATCTGGACGGCTACGGCTGCGCGGGCACCAACGCCGTCAGCTACGGCCTGGCCTGTATGGAACTCGAAGCCGGTGACAGCGGGTTCCGCAGTTTCGTGTCGGTGCAGGGCTCGCTGTCGATGTTCTCGATCCACCGCTACGGATCCGAGGAGCAGAAGAACGAATGGCTGCCGCGACTGGCGACCGGCGACGCGATCGGCTGCTTCGGCCTGACCGAACCCGACTTCGGCTCCAACCCCGCCGGCATGCGCACCCGCGCAAAGCGCTCCGGCGCCGGAGAAAACGCAGACTGGGTGCTCAACGGCACCAAGATGTGGATCACCAACGGCAACTTCGCCGACGTGGCGACCGTCTGGGCGCAGACCGACGACGGCATCCGCGGCTTCCTGGTGCCGACCGACACACCGGGCTTCACCGCCAACGAGATTCACCGCAAGCTCTCGCTGCGGGCTTCGGTGACCTCCGAACTGGTGCTCGACAATGTCCGGCTGCCCGCCTCGGCGCAGTTGCCACTGGCTGAGGGCCTGGGCGCACCGCTGTCCTGCCTCAACGAGGCTCGGTTCGGCATCGTGTTCGGTTCGCTCGGCGCTGCTCGCGACAGCCTGGAGACGACGATCGCGTACGCGCAGTCGCGCGAGGTGTTCGACCGGCCTCTGTCGAGTTTCCAGCTCTCCCAGGAGAAGCTGGCCAACATGACCGTCGAGCTAGGCAAGGGCATGCTGCTGGCGATCCACCTGGGCCGCATCAAGGACGCCGAGGGTGTGCGCCCCGAGCAGGTTTCGTTGGGCAAACTCAACAATGTCCGCGAGGCCATCGCGATCGCCCGCGAATGCAGAACCATGTTGGGTGGCAGTGGAATCACGTTGGAGTACTCGCCCCTGCGCCACGCCAACAACCTGGAATCCGTGCTGACCTATGAGGGCACGTCCGAGATGCATCTGCTGTCCATCGGCAAGGCGCTGACCGGTCAGGCCGCGTTCCGCTGATGAGCGCTTGCGCGAAGAACAGAACGCACTGATGAGCGCTTGCGCGAAGAACAGAACGCACTGATGAGCGCTTGCGCGAAGAAGAGAGCGCACTGATGAGCGCACAGATCCGAACGAAGCGGGATCGCGCATGAACGGGGCCGCACTGGACGGCATCGTCGTGGTGGATTTCAGCCGGGTGCTCGCCGGGCCGTACGCGACCATGATGCTCGGCGACTTCGGCGCCGAGGTCATCAAAGTCGAGCGCCCCGGCACTGGCGATGACACCCGGCAGTGGGGACCGCCCTACGATTCCGCCGGCGTGGCAACATATTTCAACGCGGTCAACCGCAACAAGCGCTCCGTCGTGCTGGATCTGACCGATCCCACCGACACGCAGCGCGCCCGCGAGCTGGTCCGCGGGGCCGACATCGTGGTGGAGAACTTCCGGCCGGGCACCATGGAGAAGCTCGGGCTCGGGTACGACGACCTGCGCGCGATCCGTCCCGACATCATCTATTGCTCGATCACCGGCTTCGGCCGCGACGGCGGCGCTGACCTGCCCGGATATGATCTGCTGGTGCAGGCCGTCGGTGGCTTGATGAGCGTGACCGGCACCGAACCGGGCGATCCCACCAAAGCCGGTGTGGCACTGGTCGATGTGCTGGCCGGTCTTCATGCATCGAGCGGAATCCTCGCCGCACTGAACCACCGAACCCGTACCGGCGAGGGACAACGCGTCGATACCAACCTCCTGTCGGTCCTGTTGTCGTCCATGGTGAATCAGGCATCGGGCTACCTGGGAGCCGGCGCGGTGCCGCAGATCATGGGCAACCGTCACCCCAGCATCGCGCCCTACCAGACCTTCGACACCGCCGACCGTCCCATCGCGATCGCGGTCGGAAACGACAAGCAGTTCCGCGCTTTCGTCAACGCTCTGGGCAAGCCGGAGCTAGCCGACGATCCACGGTTCGCATCGAATCCACAGCGGGTGGCCAACCGGGATGCACTGTGCGCTGTGCTCGAAACCGAGCTGAAGACCGACGGTGCCGACCACTGGTACACCGCACTCACGGCGGTCGGTGTGCCTGCCGGCCCGATCAACGATCTGGCCGAGGCATTCGCATTCGCGCGCCGGCTCGGGATCGAGGCGGAGGTGTCAGTGCCCGGGTCGCCCACCCCGCAAGTGGCGAATCCGGTGACAATGTCGGCAACCCCGGTCACCTATCGAAGTGGGCCGCCTCAGCTCGGGTAGCCCTATCCAGGTCGTCGGCCCGACAGTAGTCTTCGGGCTTTGAGTGCCAGCCACAGTTGCGTCCGGCTGTCTGCTGACTGCAGGTCGTCGCCCAACACCTCGCTGATACGACGCAAGCGGTTGCGCATCGTGTGGCGGTGAACCCCCAGATCAGCTGCAGCGGCTTCGACCTGACCATTGCGCCGCAGAAATGCCTCGAGAGTGTCGACCGATTCGTCGTCCACCAAGGGATCGACCGGGTCGGCGAGGACCCTGAGTTCGGCGCTACTTCGGCCGCCGAGAAGTACTCCGTAGGCGCCTAATTCGCTGAACTCGGTGAATCCCCCACTGGACCGTGCCGCGAGACGGGCCTGTTCCAGGCCCACCGCGATATCTCCGATCCGGATGGGGAGGCTGGCTCCGCCGCCCGGCTTGAGCTCGTACTCAGAGATCACGGCGAGAAGTCGACTCCGGCTTCCAGCCTCCGGCAGGACGATCACGAGTTCGTCGCCGATCGGCGCCATCAGGAAGGTGCTCAGCAGACGACCGATGGCTTGTTCAGCCGCCAATACCGGGCCCACGTTGTTGAACACCACCACGACGACTTCGCTCTCGGGTTCAAAGCCGAAGTAGCGCAACACCGCGCTGTCCACTGTGCCGGAGCCGCACAATATTTCACGTGTCACCGCGGTGCGCAACAACTGCTCGGCGTCGCTGACCCGCTCCGGCTTCTCGATGGCGATCGAGATCAGGGACACCGCATGCGCGACGAGCAGGCGGTCCGAGTTGGACATCGGCCCAACCGTCCGCACCACAAGCCGGCCACGGACCGGCTGGGCGGCCCGCAGGTTCTGGATCGTCACAAAGGCGTCGCCGTCGGCGGTCACGTAACCGCCGTGCCGACGGCCTGGTGCAACCGAGTCCGACAACACCCCGATCAGCCGGTCCCGTTCGGGGCCACCCGTCGCCAACACGGTGTTGTCGGTATCGACAACGACGACGGACGCCGACAAGCAGTCGGCGAGTGCACTCACGACACCAGGGATACCGCCCCGCAGCGTCGCCCTGGCCAGGACCTCCTGTTGATCGACCACGCGCTGCACCGATCGGAGTTCGTCGGCCTTGAGGGCATCGACCACCACCCGTGCAATCGCGATGAACGGCGTCGAGGCAGGCACCTTCAGCACCGGCATCCCGGTTTCATCGCCGGCGGCACGGACGCCGGCTGGCACGTCGGCGAATGTGGTGCCGGTGTCGACGGCCAGTGCAGCCGTACCCGCCACCGCCAGCCGGCCGATGTACGTGGATTGCGCCGCGGCGTCGGCACCGATGTTGATGCCTGTCGTCATCACGAGCTCGCCCCCGGCCAGATACGGGGTGGGGTCGGCGAGCTCGATGGCGTGCGCCCAGGCGATTTCGCGGTCGGCGGCCTGCACTCCAGCCACCAACGACAGGCCCAAACTCTCCACCTGAGCCAAGCCCCGCGCAGTGATCGCCACAGGAGCAGTCTTACTCGCGCAGTGCCGCCGTGGCCACATTCTGCCGGCGGGCCTGCTCCGCGGCCGCGACAAACGCACCGAACAATCGCATTCGGTCAGCCTCCGGCCCGTATTCGTCCTCGGGGTGCCATTGCACGCCGAGGTAGAAGCGCTCCGGGTCCTCGATGCCTTCGACGATGCCATCCAACGCCCGGGCAGCGACCACAAGCCCGTCACCGACGCGGTCGACCGCCTGGTGATGGCCGGATCGGCCGACGACCCGCTCGGTGTCCAGAATCGACGCGAGCCGGGTGCCCGGCATGATGTCGATCGGTTCGTCGACGAACTCCGGTTCCCCAGGCGCGCCGTGGTGCAGCTTGTAGTCGACGATGTCGGGAATGATGCTGCCGCCTCGGGCCACGTTGAGAAGCTGCGAGCCCCGGCAGATGCCGAAGACCGGCCGATCGGCGGCTTCGGCGGCGGCGATGGCGATGAACGCGTCGCGGTCGGCGCGCGCGTCGACACCGTAGGCCTTCGGGTTGGGCGTGCTCACGCCGTAGCAGGAGCCGTCGATGTCACCACCCCCGAGCAACAGCAACCCGTCGAACTCGCCTGCGGCAGAGGGCTTATCGAGTGCATCTGTGGTATCCCACAGTTCGTACGATGCACCGAGTCCATTCAACGTGGTCAACGCGACCCGGGTGAACCGCCTGATCAGTGCGACGTCCGCAGCACTGATGTCCGGAAAGTTGAGCGAGGCCAGGACACAGACATGCGCCCGGGGCGTTTCCGGCATCGACAGATCCGGGATCACGTCCTCGCGGCGCACCCGGTCTTCGGCGGGCTCGACGATCGTCACTGAGATTCCTTTCGTTTACGGGCTCGATCCACCAGATCGGCGAACAGTGCGGCGTCGGTGTCCGATGTGGCGTGCCGGTCCTCCGGGTGCCACTGGACGGCGACGATGTCGGAGCGCCGATGCTCGGCGGCCTCGATGATGCCGTCGGTGGCGACGGCGGTGACCGTCAAGCCGGCGGCGAGCCGGTCGAGAGCTTGATGATGATAGGACGACACCGCGATGCTCTCGCGGCCCACAATGGCGTGCAGCCGCGAGCCGCTCACCACCGTGACATCGTGAATCGCGTTGTGGTGCGGGATGTTCGTCTCGTACACATGTTGAGTGAGGGTGCCGCCGAGCGCGACGTTGAGCACCTGCATACCCCGGCAGATCGCGAGGGTCGGCATGTCGAGTTCGATGACCGCTCGGGTGACGCCGAGGTCGAATTCGTCTTGAAACGCCACCGTGTCGCGCGTCTGCGGTGCGGATGCCTGTCCGTAGCGGCAGGGTTCGATGTCAGCACCGCCCGGAAGTAGCACGCCGTCGAAACCCACCAAGCGGTCCGGCAATTCGGCCACCGGATCGGCAGCGGGGCCGTGCAGGACGACCGGCTCGCCGCCTGCCGACCACACAGCTTCGCAGATGGCTTCGGCGGCCAGGGTTGCCGAGAAGCGCAGGATCGGCACTTGAGCGGCCCGGCGGCCGACCACGGCCACGAGCGGTCTGCTCACCTCAATCCCCGAACGGGTAGTCGAGCGTCGGCAGCCATTCCTTCCACACATCGCGCAGACGGCCCGACTCGATGAGGCGGAGGAGCGCGGCATCGAGCTCGGACAGCGTGTCGGGCCGGTCCTTGGCCACCGCGATCCCCCACTTGTTGGCGGTCTGCACGGTGAAGGCGAGTTCGTAGTCGGGGTGCGTGGCGCCGAGCGGGACGAATACGACGTCATCATCGACAACGGCGTCGACGTCTTTGGCGAGCAACGCGGCCAGCATGTCGGCATACACGTCGTCGGAACCCGGTCCGAAAGCCACCGGCACTGCGCCGCTGAAGGTTTCGACGAGCGCCATGTTCGTGCTGTTCTCGATCGCGGCAACCTTACGGCCCACCAGGTCATCGGGGCCATGGATGCCGGCGCCGCGCCGAACGAGCACACCCTCGTGGAAGATGGCGTAGGGCCGGGTGAAGTCGACCTGGGCCAACCGGTCGGCGGTGATGCCCTGTCCGCACAGCACCGCGTCGGCATCGCCGCGCTGCACTGCGGGGATCATGTCGACCCACGGCACTCGGACCCACTCGACCGGTCGGCCGAGTTCGGCACCCAGAGCCTCGGCCACGCCGGGTTCGTAGCCCTTGCGGCCTTCCTCAGGTGTCCACAGCGAAAACAGCGGCGGCGCTTCGGCGTCGAGGCAGGCGAGCCTCAGTGTGGCCCTCACGGCGTGTCATCCCAGTACATATCGCGCTCCCAATCAGTGACGTATCCACAGAATCGAGCCCACTCATCGGCATGGAAGTCGATGAGCAGTTCCGACAACTTCGGTCCGAACGCTTGCGTCAGCACCTCGTCCGCACGGAACGCGTCAATCGCCTCGCCCAGCGTCAACGGCAATGCCGGGAATCGCGTGTCCTGCGGGGTGTCGTAGGACGAGCCCTGTGTCGGCTGCCCCGGGTCGATCGCGTTCTTCATGCCGTCCTCGCACGCCGCGAGGATCACCGCGTGCGACAAGTAGGGGTTCACGCTCGCGTCGGGCAGCTTGTACTCGAGGCGCCCGTTGGCCGACAGCCGGACCGTGCAGGTCTTGTTGTCCAAACCCCAGTTGATCCGCGACGGCGCGAATTGTCCTGCGTCCCAATACCGCTTGTAGGAGTTGACGGTAGAGCCATTGACGAGCATGGCCCCGGCCGTATGTGCCAGCAGCCCACCGAGTGCGTGCTGCCCGACCTCGGACAGGTGCAGTTCGGTGATTCCCGGGTCGACGAGGACGTTCACGTCGTCGTCGCGCCACAAGCTGAGGTTGTGGTGGCAGCCGTTGCCCATCATCCCGGTGGCCGGTTTGGGCATGAAGCTCGCGTGGATGCCGAGTTCGCGCGCCACCTGCTTGCAGATCTGGCGGTAGGTGGTGAGCCGGTCGGCGGTGAGATCGGCGCGGTCGTACATGAAGTTGAGCTCGACCTGGAACTCGTCCTCGTAGTCGCCTTCGATCATGTCCAGCCCGAGCGCCTGCGCGTACTCGATCACCTTCTTGACGATCGGCCGGTTCCGTTCGAGGTGCTCGATGTGGTAGGCCGGGCTCGATCCGGGCCGGAAGCTTGCTTCCAGACCCTCACCCTGCCAGGTCATTTCCGGCTCACAGCCGGTGCGCAATTCCAGGCCGGTCCGGTCGATGAACGCGGTGTGCATGCGCCGCAACAACCCTCGGGTGTCGCAAGCGAATTCCGCACCGGCACCCTCGGTGAGGTGGTCCGGTTCGTAGAGCCGGCAGAACACCCGGGCGAAGCTGGTGTCCCACGGGAGAACCGCGAAGGTCTCCAGATCCGGGACGGCGGTGTACTCGGGGGCATTCACCCCGCCGGCCAGCAGCACACCCTCGCGAGTGCCCTGCAGATTGGCGACGGCGGTCTGGTGCTGTTGCACCCCTTTGACGGCCAGGCGTTCGAAGTGCCGGGCCGGTGCCACCTTGCCGACGACGCGGCCGGTGATGGTGATCGCTTGGAAATACACGAATTCCACACCGCGGTCGGCGATTGTCTCCAAGGCCGTGGCGAGGTCAGGACTGGTGGAGTTCGCTTGACGATGCGAGTCCAGTGGTGTCGTAGTCATCAGGTCACCTCTTTGTTGGAGTGTTATGCCGTCACGTCGACGGCGGTGAAAGCTTCACGGAGCACGCGGCACCGTGCGGGGCTGAGGTTGACGGCGACCGTCCCGACGTGCCGATCGTCACGGTGGTACGTCGCGAGGACGCCGTCAGTCAGGTGGTCGAGAGTGCCTTCTGCGAACCGGATTTCGTCGGCGAGGCCGGGTGAGCCGTAACTCTGCAGACGCAGGTCGAGCTGGTCGCTCCAGAACGCCGGAACCGGCGCGAAGGGCGTGGTGCCGCCGGGCTCGCCGGCAAGCCGTCGCGACAGTGTTGCCGCGGCCCGTTTCGCGGTGTCGCTCGGTATCGACCAGTGTTCGACACGGCGCGCAACGTCGTCGAAAAGTGGATTGGGAAAGCGCGCGAGGTCGCCGACCGCGACGGCATCGAGCGCGCCGACGACGGTCAGGTCATTGTCGGTCAGTACCCCGTCGGACAGGTCGAGCCCCTGGCCGTCAAGCCATTCGACGTTGCACACGGATCCGACGGCTTCGACCACTACATCGGCAGCCAGATCGTTCCCCGTGCCGAGCACCACGCCGGTGACGGCGTCGTCCCCGGTGAACGCGGCGACCCCGGTGCCGATGACGAAGTCGATGCCCTTGGCGGTGTGGTGGCGCTGGATCGCGGTGGCCAGGTCGGTGCCGAGAACGCGCTGCATCGGCGGACCGGCCGGTTCGACGACAGTGACGTGGTGTCCCAGTGCCCTCAACGTCCCGGCCACCTCACAGCCGATGAAGCCGCCGCCGACCACGACCACGCAGCTGTGGGGCTGCAGCGCGTTGCGCAGCCCGAGGCAGTCTTCGACGGTGCGCAGCACGTGGCGGCCCCGCTCAGGGCCGGACACCGTGAGACGGCGCGGCCGCAGACCGGTGGCGACGACGAGCCCGTCGTAGGACACCGTCGCACCGGAATCAACGGTGACAGTGTGGGCGTCGAGATCGACGGCCCGGACATACGTGCCGAAGCGGAAGTCGACGTCGGCCACGCTCGCCCGGCGCCGGAAGGCAAGCCGTCCGGCCAGATTCGCCGGCCCGGCCGAATCAGGATTGGAGAGCGCCTCTTTCGAGAGCGGCGGGCGGTTGTACGGGAAGTGCCGTTCGGCGGAGAACACCGTGATCGCCCCGGTGTGGCCTTGTGCGCGCAGTTGCTCGGCCGACCGCAGGCCCGCCAGCGAGCCGCCTACGACGGCGACGTGCCGCGGGGTGGACATCAGTCCTCGATGAGGATGGCCTGGGCCGGGCAGACATCCGCGGCTTCTTCGACGTAGTCTCGCTCCGATTCATCAGGACTGCCGTTGAATTCGAGCTTTCCGTCGTCGTTCATGGTGAAAACGGCGGGGGCGGCGATGGCGCACTGACCATGGTCCTGGCAGAGCGAGAGATCGACGGTGACACGCATGGGAAGTCCTTTCATGCAGTTCGGTCAGGGGGCCGGCGTGAAGCCGATGGGAAGGCGGATCGGGCCGGTGTTGCCCGAGTCGGGCAGCCATGTCGAACCAGGCAGTTCGTAAGGCTCGCGCAACCGGCGGGCCAGCAGGGGCAGGGCCTCACTCATGTCCGAGCGGGCCACGAAGTGACCGAGGCAGTGGTGCGCGCCGCCGCCGAAACCGAAGTGCGGCTTGCGCTCAGCGGTGATGTCGAATCCCGGCTCGAACACCCGCGGATCCGTGCCTGCCGACTCGCTGTAGAGGTGGACCGTGGTGCCGGCCGTGAGCATGACGCCTTCGTACTCGAAGTCCTCCAGCACTTCGCGGGTCACCCACCGCACGGTCGGGTTGACCCGCATGACCTCCTCGACGGCCTTGCCGCCGAGGTCGGGTCGCTGCGCCAGCAGCCGCCATTGGTCGAGGTTGGCCATGAAGGTCTGCATCGCCAGGCCGAGCTGGTTGCGGGTGGTGTCGAATCCGCCGAAGATCAACAGCACCATCGCATCTCGCAGCTCGGTATCACTCAGCCTGCCGTCTTCGGGACGCGAGGCGTTGACCAATGCGGTGACGAAGTCGTCGCGCGGGTTCTTCTGGCGATCGGCGATGAGGTCGTCGCAGTAGGTGTAGAGCCGCTGCAGCGCGGCCTCGATCTTGGGCAGATCCTCGCGCAGCGTCACGCCGAGGGCCAGCCCGATCGTCACCGATTCGCCTGCGATGATCCGCCACTCGTCTTCGGGGATGCCGAGCATGATGGCGATGACCCGCGCGGCATACGGTTCGGCGAACTCGCCGACGAATTCGCAGCGGTCCCGCTCGGCGAAGTTGTCGATGAGCTCGTTGGCCAGGGCCTGAAACCGCGGCACCAGTCCGCCGATGAGCTTGGGTGAAAAGGCGGGGTTCATGAGCCGGCGCAGCCGGTGGTGCTGTTCACCCTCTTTGTTGAGGATCCAGCTCGCGAACCAGTCGGCGAACGGCCCCTCGGTCACACCGTTGTGGGCCGGCCAGGCGACGCTGCCCTGCCTCAGCTTCGGGTGCTTGAGCAGCCGGCTGACCTGCTCGTAGCGCAGCACGGCGATGCCATACGGGGTGGTGGCGTACCAGTTGCGCTCGCGGGCCTCGTGTACCTCGGCGGAGGTGATCGAGAACGCCGGGTCGGCGACGTCGAACACGGGGACCGGGCCGAGGGTGGTGGACGACATCGGTGACAACCTCCGAGATCTCGGGACCGAATGGTCACTAAATACTCTAGAAGTAGATTCTTAATGTCAATAGGTGATCGCGAGTTGGCTGTTAATTGCCCGTTACGAAGAGTTCACCGTCGGTTTCAGGCGCGATCCGGCCAGGCGATCGCCAGCACCCAGCCGATACCCAGCGGCATCTCGGCGACCTCGCGGAATACCGCGGGATCGGTGGCCGGGCCGGGGGCGGGCATGGCGGGAAGCCGCGAGCCCACAATCCATCGCGGCGTGTTCGCGGCGATGACCCTGCGCTCGGTGCTGACGACGACGGCGTCCTCGCCGGTCTGGCGCAGCACTTCGAGCAGCTTGCGTTCGACGTCGCCGACCACCAGATCGGCACCCGCCACGCCGAGGAAGGTTCCGTCATCGGAAACGATCGGGATCGTGGCGGTGATCGTGTACATGTCCGACCCGCTGTAGTCCACGTAGGGGCCGTAGGCCACCCGAGCCTGACCGCGCAGCGCCAGCTGATACCAGTCCATCTGGAGGTAGTCGTAGACGTCGACGCTTGTCGGGTCGAAGTTCAGGCGTAGGCGGGCCACTCGATCGTCGCGACGCTGCCACCAGGCCAGATAGCGTTCCCTGCCTTCGACGACGAACGGAGCCGCGATGAAACCCATCCCCCACACGCCGCGCTCGAGTTGGAGCAGTTCGGCGAGCATGCGCTGGAGTCCACTGAAGTGGGCCTCGGTGAGTGCGGCGCGGGGCGGCCTGCTGCGAAGCACCACTTCGGCAATGCGGCCGAGGAGCTCATAGATCGGCTCCAAGGGCTGCGAGGCCTGCTCGGCGAGGCGGTGTGCCAGCGTGTCATCGGTCATGCGTCGGATTCCTGAGTTGAAAGGTCCAGGTGAACCTGGGTCAGGCGCGGAAGTTGGCCCATCACATGATCTTCGGCGAGCCGACGAGCTTCCTGCGGATTCTCGGCAGCCACCGCCGCAGCGATGGCGTGCAACTGTTCGACGTAGGCCGCGACCTCCACCGGCGGGCCGATGGGCAGCCAGATGAGACCGGCGACCTCGGCTTGCAGATTGGCCTCGCGACGGGCCAACCGCGCTGATTGAGACGCGACGGCGACTTCGATGTGGAACCGGCTGTCCGCGCGGATCCGGTCACCCAAGGTCGGCGCCGAGTCGAGTTGATCGGTCAGGGCGAACAACCGCCGCACTACGTAGGGCGCGGCCCGCTCGGCGGCCAGTCGCGCCGCCTGGCCGGCAATCGCGGTGTGTTCGTCGAACAGATCGCGCAGGTCAGAAGCGCTCATCGCGGACAGCCGCGCGGCCAGCTGGTCGACGGGCGGACCTGCGGGCCGTCGGACGAACGAACCGCCGCTGCGCCCCCGGCGAGTCTCGACCAACTCTTGTTCGCGCAGGGTGGCCAGCGCCTCCCGCACCGTCATCGGCGCCACACCGAACTGCGCTGCGAGGTCGACCTCGACCGGCAAGCGCTCGTTGTCCTCGAGCAATCCCAGGTGGATCGCCTCTGTGATTCGCTGCACAATCTCGTCGGCACGGCCCATCGGGCCTTCCGGTGCGACAAGAGGCGACAGCGACACCCGCGCCTCCTTTGCCCGTGGGATGGTTTCCTCGTCGGCAATCTACCCCAATCCGAACGAATTCTGCCGTTCCGGTTGCCGGTTAAACAATAGGACTGTAGTTTTTCGCACTACTTCACTATCAGTGACCTTGATCACCCAGGAAAGCAGGGCGATGACAACCTCCAGCCCAGAACGCCCCGATTCGGCGCGTCATGACCTCTCTGACCAATCAGACGACGCGCATCTGCACGCACTCGGCTACAAGTCGGAGTTCAAGCGCGACATGAGCCCGTGGGCGAACTTCTCGCTCGGCTTCACCTATCTGTCGCCGGTCGTCGGCGTCTACACACTGTTTGCGTTCGCGCTGGCCACGGGCGGCCCACCGATGATCTGGAGCTTCCTCATCGTCGGCGTGGGGCAGTTGCTCGTCGCACTGGTCTTCAGTGAGGTCGTGGCGCAGTTCCCAGTCGCCGGCGGTGTGTATCCGTGGGCGCGGCGACTCTGGGGTCGTCGATACGCCTGGATGACCGGCTGGGTGTATCTGGTCGCATTGCTGGTCACCATCGCCTCCGTGGTCTACGGCGCCGGCCCGTTCATCGCGGCGACATTCGGATTCGACGCGACGGTGAACAACACGATCGCCTTCGCCCTCGCACTGCTCGCGCTCGCCACTGCCATCAACTTCATGGGCACGAAAGTCCTTGCCAAGGCTGCCATTATCGGCTTCACCGCCGAGATCATCGGCGCACTCGTGGTCGGGATCTGGCTGCTGGTCGCACACCGCCACCACAACCTCGGGGTGTTGTTCGACAGCTTCGGCGCGGGCGGCGACGGTACCTACATGTGGGCCTTCGCCGCCGCCGCACTGATCGGTGTCTTTCAGTACTACGGCTTCGAGGCATGCGGCGACGTTGCCGAGGAGGTTCGCGATCCGGGCCGCCTCATCCCCAAGGCCATGCGCCGCACGATCTACATCGGCGGCGCCGCGGCGACCTTCGTGTGCCTGGCCCTCGTGCTTGCGGTGGCCGACATCCCCGCCGTCATCGCCGGCGAGGACACCGATCCGGTGAGCACCGTCCTCAACGAGGCCTTCGGTCCGGTTGGATCCAAGGTCATCCTGGTCATCGTCCTGATCTCGTTCCTGTCCTGTGCCATGAGCCTGCAGGCTGCGGCGAGCCGGCTGGCCTACTCCTACGGCCGCGACGGGATGATCATGGGCAGCTCGCTGCTCAAGAAGTTCTCGCCCACCCGCCACGTCCCGCCGTATGCGCTGCTGCTGGCGGCACTGGTGCCAGCTGTGATCGTCATCGGATCCAAGGTGTCCACCGACGCCATCACCAAGATCATCAGCTTCGCTTCCTTCGGCATCTACCTCGGATTCCAGATGGTCGTCCTCGCGGCACTGCGGGCACGACTCAAGGGCTGGGTGCCCAGCGGCAAGTACTCCCTTGGCAAGTGGGGCATGGGCGTGAACATCGCGGCGCTGGTCTACGGCGTCATCGCGATGATCAACATGGCCTGGCCACGCACCCCTGATGCCGCGTGGTTCGACAACTGGATCGTCGCATTGTCGGCCGCCGTCGTCGTGGGAATCGGATTGGTATACATGGCGATTCACCCCCTGCACGACCGCAGCACCGCCCCCTACAGCGACGCGGTTCCGCAGCAGGCGGAGGCGAAGAAGGTGCCGACGGGCTA
Source organism: Mycolicibacterium sp. XJ870 (assembly GCF_053483975.1). Taxonomy (NCBI): domain Bacteria; kingdom Bacillati; phylum Actinomycetota; class Actinomycetes; order Mycobacteriales; family Mycobacteriaceae; genus Mycobacterium; species Mycolicibacterium sp. XJ870. The sequence continues at coordinate 970,986 of NZ_JBEFTI010000001.1, read as the reverse complement.
GGCCGCATCACGTCCGCGAATGAGAATGGCCCCGGAGTGCGCTCCGGGGCCATTTCTCGAGATGCGCTGTGGGTCAGCTACCGACGACGGCGTGGATGCGTCCGTTGGGGTACGGCAGGTCGATGCCGTGCTCGTCATAGGCACGCAGAACCTCGCGCCGGAGCTTGCGCTGCACCGCCCATTGCGCATTGGGCTTCGTCTTCAAAGTCATCCGCAACTTGAGAAGGTCCGGCGACAACTCCTGAACGCCGAGCATCTCGGGTTCACCCAGCACCTTGTCCGCCAACGGCGGTTCGGCGATGGCGGCTTCAGCTGCCTCGAGCGCGACCTCCTCGGCACGATCGATGTCAGCGGTCAACGCGACAGGCACCTCGATCCGCGCGACGGCGTATTCCTGACTCATGTTGCCGACACGGGCGATCTCGCCGTTGCGGACGTACCAGAGTGTGCCGTCGATATCCCGGACCGTCGTGATCCGCAAGCCCACGCTCTGCACCTCACCGACCGCGTCACCGAGGTCGACGTTGTCTCCCACCCCGTATTGGTCCTCCAGCAGCATGAACACTCCGGTGACGAAATCACGCACCAAGTTCTGCGCGCCGAAGCCGATGGCGAGCCCGACCACCCCCGCAGAGGCGATGAACGGCGCAATGTTGACTCCCAGCACACTGAGGACGGTCAAGACGACCCACACCAGCAGGACGATCGACACCGTCGACTTGAGGACCGATCCGATGGTCTGGGCCCGCTGCTGGCGTCGTACCGCGATCTGCTGACTGCTTGCTGCGGTCGGCACCCGGTCCCGAAGGTGGCGCAACAACGGCGGCTTGGACTTCGCCTGCGTCTTCTGGTCGTTGTCCTTGGGCACCTTGCGAGGTCGACCAGTGGTGGCCCGGTCGATCATCCGGTGCAGCACGTACCGCGCCACCAGGGCGACCACGATGTACGCGGCGATCCGCACAGGTACCTCGACGAGCCAGTGCCGGTTGGTATCGGTCCATTCGAAAGCCAATGCGTAGACATCCATGTGTCCGACCGTACGGAATGCACATATGCATTCAAGAGGCTGTTTCAGCTCCAGGGACTATCGCCGCGCCGCGACTGCGGCAACCAGCTGAACGGATCTGAGCTGCCGGCAAAGTACTCCAGGCCGACATGACCGCGATAGCCACGGCTTTTCAAAAGTCCGAGATGTCCAGCGAAATCAATACTGCCTGTGCCAGGTTCGCCGCGGCCCGCAGCATCTGCATTCTGAACATGCCCGATCTGGTCAATGCGGTCGATCATCGCAGCGAGGTCCTCGCCGTTGACGTAAAGGTGGTGGAGGTCGGCGAGCAGCCGTAGGCAGGCCACACCCGTCTCGTCTTGCACGCGATCGATCACCGCGATTGCATCAGCAGCCGTTTCAACGGGTGAGCGGCGATGCCACTGAGCGGTTCGATGAGGATCGTCGCGCCGAGGTGGTCGGCCGAGCGGCCGGCGTGCGCGAGGTTCTCGACTGCGACGTCGTCTTGGCGGTGTGGGTCGAGACCTTCGGGACGGTTGCCGTACAGCGCGTTGAATGCCTTGGTGCCCAACCGCTCTGCGATCGCGACCGCGACATCGACGTTCTCGCAGAACATTTGGCGCCGGGTCGGATCCGATAGCAGCCCTCGCTCACCTGCGGCCATGTCTCCAGAACTCGATCGCTTCGAAGCCGGCGTCACGCGCTGCTTGAGGACGCTGCAACACCGGCAGTTCGGTGAACAACATCGAGCAGTTGACGACGTAGCGCTCAGTCATGTTGCCCTCCGCGTCAGCCGCGACCGAAGTACGGCATTTCCCGGGCCATCACGGTCAGCGACGGGACCGACACGTCGAGCGGCAGATCGACCAGATGCGCCACGGCCCGCGCGACATGCCCGACGTCGAAAGTCGGCTCAGCGGCGAGACTTCCGTCAGCTTGCAGCGTCTGATGACTGAAGCCCGCCGTCATACTGGTGGCGGCGTTGCCGATGTCGATCTGCGTCACGCAGATGTCAATGTCGCGCAGATCCAACAACATTGACGCAGTCAATCCGCTGATCGCATGCTTTGTGACGGTGTAGGCCAGGCTGTTGGGACGGGGACGGTGCGCCGACAGCGAACCGTTGTTGATGATCCGACCGCCCCTCGGCACCTGGGAGGCCATGATTCGGGTGGCCTCACGGGCACAGAACACTGCTCCGTCGACATTCGTACGCCAGGTGTTGTGCCACTGCTCGTCATCGATCTCGGCGACCGACGCAGACGGCCCGAACACGCCTGCGTTGTTGAAAAGTACGTCGACGCGGCCGAACGTCGATACTGCGTCGGTGAACAGAGCGCGCACCGAGTCGACATCAGTGACGTCGGTCGCCACGACGCGGGCATTCGGTCGGTTGTCCGCCGTCTCAGCCAGAGGTTCAGACCTGCGTCCGGCCATCACCACGTGGTGGCCGGCCTCCAACAGAACTCGCGCCGTCGCACGGCCTATGCCACTACCGGCTCCGGTGATGACCACGACTTTTTGCACGAACCGATTGTCCTACCCGGACTGCGAGCGTGGCAGCGCGTTTGGAATTTACGGATGTGGGAATTCTTCCTGGCGCCAGTTCTGTAAGTCCAACCTACGGATCGGATAGACCATGATCGTGCTCGGCATCATCCTCCTGTTGATCGGCTACTTCACCGGTATGTCGATCCTCTACACCATCGGCGGAATCCTCGTGGTGATCGGCATTGTGCTGTGGGTGCTTGGCGCAGTCGGCCGCCCCGTCGGCGGTCGAAAAGTCTGGTTCTAGCCACGACGCGTAGAAATCAGCCCCAGGAGAGGTTCTCCTGGGGCTGATTTCGCTTGTTCGAGGGCGGACGCCCTCCCGTTACGTGGTGGGACAACCTGCGGGGTGCCACCCATGCATCGCCGCGTCCATTTGTCCTTCTTCGAGTGCGTCGACCTGCAGGCGCTCCTGCCCCTCGTGATGACGCATGCCTTCCAGCAGAAGTGCGACGTAGCGGCGCCACAGTTCAGGCTTGACATGTCCGGCCCATTCGCTGACGGTGCCTGCCAACAGACCCAAGATCGGCATGTCCGTGTGTTCAACGTCAGGCCTCAGGTACCCGTCATCGCGCGCCCGCTCAACAAGTTTCGAGATCGACGGAACGAGACGCAACCGCGAAGACTCGACCCCGCATCCGCCATAGGCCTTGCTGTAGACCATCTCCCGCAGACCCCGGTCGGTCGCGGTCAGTTCGCAGAGCTGCTCGACGAACCACACGAACCCATTCCACGAATCCTCGTTCTGCAGCGCGGATTCCGCGAGCGCGACGACCTGATCGATGCCGTCTTCGAAGATCGCGTCGAGCAGCTCCTCCTTCGTGGCGAATCGCCGGTACACCGTGCCCACACCGACGTTGGCGTGATGCGCCACATCATTGAGCGTCGCCTCGAGCCCTTTCTCGGCGAACAGTTCCCGCGCGGCGTCGAGCACGCGCTGCCGGTTCCGCTCTGCGTCCTTGCGCAATCCGCGGCGGGGTTCGTCGGCGGTCATGACTGCCAGTTTAGGTGATGAGCGTCATAAGTGGATTGACTTCATCCACTTATTCCGTTTAGGTTGCCTAGCTAACACGTCCCGTTCCGGCCGGCCGCGGACTCATATGGAAAGGCTTGACAGCCGTGATCTCGATGCTCAAACGCGTCTGGTTGCCCGTCCTGATGGTCGTCGCGGTAGCGGTCGGTGTGCTCAGCGTGGCCCACCTGCGCTCGGTGTTCGGCTCCCAAGGGGCAGTGGTGACATCCGTGGACTCCGACACTGCAGAGAAGTTCAATCCCAAGGTCGTGGTCTACGAGGTCTTCGGAACAGGGTCCACCGCGGTCATCAACTACACCGATCTCGACGGCCTGCCGCAGCGGACGGGCGAGGTCAGCCTGCCGTGGTCGCTGCGGCTGGAGACGACGATCCCGTCCGTCATGCCGAACCTCCTCGCACAGGGCGACGGCCAATCCATCAGCTGCCGAGTCACCGTCGATGACGAGGTGAAGGACGAAAGGACGGCCGAGGGCGTGAATCCCGCGACGTATTGCTTGGTGAAGGCCGCATGACAATCGTTGACGACGCTCCGACCGACGCCATCCCGCCGGCCCGACACATCAAACGTGCTCGCCTGCCACGATTTATCCGGGCCTTCGCCATACCGATCGTGCTGGCGTGGATAGCCATCGTCGCAATCCTCAACACGACCGTGCCGCAGCTCGAAGACGTGGGCAAGATGCGCGCGGTGTCGATGAGTCCGAACGATGCGCCGTCATTGATCGCAACGAAGCACGTCGGCAAGGTGTTCGGTGAGTACGACACCAGCAGCTCGGTGATGATCGTGCTTGAGGGCGACAATCCGTTGGGCGCCGAAGCCCACGCGTTCTATGACGAGATCGTCCGAAAGCTGCGCGCCGACACCACACACGTGCAGCACGTCCAGGACTTCTGGGGCGACACCTTGACCGCGGCGGGCGCCCAAAGTGCCGACGGCAAAGCCTCTTACGTGCAGGTGTACATCGCCGGCGACCAGGGTGAGACGCTGGCCAACGAATCGGTCGAGGCGGTGCGCGAGATCGCGGGCGGAACCCCGGCACCGGCCGGCGTCAAGGCGTACGTGACGGGGCCCGCCGCGACGACGACGGACCAGAACGAGGTCGGCGACGCCAGCATGAAGTTGATCGAGGGGCTCACGTTCGCGGTCATCACCGTGATGCTGCTCGTGGTCTACCGATCTGTCGTCACAGTGCTGATCACGCTCGGCATGGTGGTGATCGGCCTGCTCTCGGCCCGCGGCATCGTCGCATTCCTCGGCTACAACAACGTATTCGGGCTCACGACGTTCTCGACCAACATGGTGGTGACGCTGGCGATCGCTGCCGCCACGGACTACGCGATCTTCCTGATAGGCCGCTACCAGGAAGCACGACGTTCCGGCGAAGACCGAGAGTCCGCTTACTACACCATGTTCCACGGCACGGCACATGTCGTGCTGGCCTCGGGCCTCACCATTGCCGGCGCGACACTCTGCCTGCACTTCACGCGCCTCCCGTACTTCCAGACCATGGGAATCCCGCTGGCCGTGGGGATGACGATCGTCGTCGCCGCAGCCCTCACCCTCGGGCCCGCGGTCATCTCACTGGTCACCCGCTTCGGCCGGGTGCTGGAGCCCAAGCGCATGGACCGCTCACGCGGCTGGCGCCGTGTCGGTGCGGCAACCGTGCGCTGGCCAGGTGCGGTGCTGATCGGGGCCATCGTGGCGGCGCTGGTCGGCCTGTTGACCCTGCCCGGTTACCACACGACCTACAACGACCGCATCTATCTGCCGGATGACGTGGCGGCCAATGTCGGCTACGCGGCCGCCGACCGGCACTTCTCCGACGCCAAGATGAATCCCGAACTGGTGATGGTGGAGTCGGATCACGACCTGCGCAACTCGGCCGACTTCCTGGTGATCGACAAGATCGCCAAGGCGATGGCCCGCGTGCACGGCATCGCGTCGGTGAACACGATCACGCGACCCGACGGCAAGCCCATCGAGCACGCGTCCCTGGCCTACACGCTCAGTCAAAGCGGCGCAGGCCAACTCATGAACAACGATTACCAGCAGACCGTCCTGGAGAACACACTCAAGCAGGCCGACGACATACAGATCAGCATCGACTCGATGGAGAAGATGCACAGCATCACGCTGGAACTGGCCGACGTCACGAGACGGATGGCCGACAAGATGGATTCGACGTCACAGAATCTCGACGAGGTACGTGATCATCTCGCCGATTTCGACGATCAGTTCCGCCCGCTGCGCAATTACTTCTATTGGGAACCGCACTGCTTCGACATCCCGATGTGCCATTCGCTGCGGTCGATCTTCGACGCGCTGGACGGCATCGGCACGATGTCCGACGATTTCGCGGAGATCGTCCCGGATCTGCATCGCATGGCAGAGCTGACGCCCCAGATGGCGGCCGTGTTGCCGGCACAGATCCAGACGATGAAGAACCAGAAACAGATGCTGCTCAACCAGTATCAGGCGCAGAAGGCCCAGCAGGACCAGAACATGGCGCTGCAGGAGAACTCCATGGCGATGGGGCAGGCGTTCGATGCGGCCCGCAACGACGAGTTGTTCTATCTGCCGCCCGAGGCGTTCGGGACCGCCGACTTCCAGCGAGGCCTGAAACTGTTCATGTCGCCTGACGGTCGTGCCGTCCGGTTCACCGTGTTTCATCAGGGCGATCCCCTGAGTGAGCAAGGCACCGCACACATCGACCCGCTTCGTATCGCGGCGGTCGACGCGATCAAAGGCACGCCGCTGGAGGGCTCGACGGTCTACATCGGTGGCAGTGCCGCGATGTACAAGGACATGCAGCAGGGCGCGGATTACGACCTTCTGATCGCCGCGGTCGCCGCGCTGATCCTGATCTTCCTGATCATGGTGGTGCTCACCCGCGCCATCGCGGCCGCGGCAGTCATCGTCGGGACCGTGGTGCTGAGTCTCGGTGCGTCCTTCGGCCTTTCGGTCCTGCTGTGGCAGCACCTCATCGGGATTCCGCTGCACTGGATGGTGTTGCCGATGTCGGTCATCGTGTTGCTCGCCGTGGGCGCCGACTACAACCTGCTCCTGGTTTCCCGGATGAAGGAGGAGATCCACGCCGGGCTCAATACCGGGATCATCCGGTCGATGGCCGGTACGGGATCCGTCGTCACCGCCGCCGGACTGGTTTTCGCGTTCACGATGATCGCCATGTCGGTCAGCGACCTGATCGTCATCGGCCAGGTCGGCACCACGATCGGCCTCGGGTTGTTGTTCGACACCCTGGTGGTGCGGTCGCTCATGACACCGTCGTTGGCCGCGTTGCTCGGACGCTGGTTCTGGTGGCCACAGCGCGTGCGTCCACGACCGGTCCCCCAACCCTGGCCGAAGCCGATCCAGCGGGACCCCCAGGAGGCGCTGGTCTGATGAAGCGTGCACTGATCGCTCTGATGTTCTGCACGGCAAGCAGTCTGGCCGTCGCGGCGCCGGCATACGCCGATCCGGACACCGACTTCGTCAGGGAGCTACACACCTACGGGATCTACGGCCCGAAGGATTACAACGCCTGGATCGGCAAGCTGGCGTGCAAGCGGATGTATCAGGGTGTGGACACCAGCGCGCAGGAGTCGGCGAAGTTCGTGTCCGATCAGCTGGACCGGGACAACAGCACCGCGCAGGACTGGCAGTTCCTGGGCGCGGCGATCAACTACTACTGCCCGGAGAAACGAGTGTTGTTGGAACAGGTGGCAGCTCATGCAGTTCCACGCCGAGAGTGAACATTTTGGCGAGATTCCTGCCTCATGTAGCCATCAAGTTCACGTTCGACGCCTGAACCTGGACTACAGATACATCCCTGCCGGAACCGTGGCCCGGTAGCGCCCGCTGCCCACCTCGGCCAGCAGGGTCGCAGTGCTGATGTTTCCGTCGTCGCCGGCGAGGACGGCCCGGCGCACAACTTCGCGAATGTCACTGCCGCTGGTGTTCTCCGGCAGCGCGGCAACCACCGCGGCCGCGTCGACATTCTCCCCACCGGGCAGGCCTGCGATGAGTGCGGCCAAGATGCGGACCGCCGAGACGTGGTTCGGGTAACCGACTTCGACGATGGAATCAAAGCGCCCGGTGCGGATCGCTGCCTTGTCCAAAGTCGCGGCATCATTGGTGGAGGCGAGCGTGAGGATGCGGGCTTCCGGCTGGATATCCATGGCCTGCAACAGTTCCGACAGACCCGAATCTCCGGTGGCGCGGTCCTGGCACCACAGGTCGACGTCCTCCAACACGAGTAACACCGGACCGCCCAGTCGCTGGGCCTCTTCGACGACGGCGGTGAGCAGGGCCGCCCCGGCCTTGGCTTCGACGTAGATCACGGTGAATTCACCGACGACGGCCCGGGCCACCACCGCGCTCACTGCCGACTTGCCCGTGCCGGGCGGACCGCACAGCAGCACACCGCGCCTCGCGCCGAGGCCGTGTGCGTTGAGCATGTCGTAACGGTCGCGCACCGCAGTGATCCCGAGATCCACCTCGTTCCACACGTCGTCGGACACGATGACATTCTCACGGGTCGCCGTGGACGGCAGATCGATGACGGAAAGGCTCAATCCCTGGTTGTAGGTGGCGCGCACCGCCCGGCCCCGGTACGGGTTGAGCGTGTTGGCCCGCTCGGCCAGCCGATCCAGCACGGTGCGGGCATGTCCTTGATGGTCCGGTGTTACGTAGGCGCTCACCTCGGCGTATTGCATGACGCTCTCGCGGGCCTCGATGTAGATGACACATCCAGCGTCGTCGAGCAGAGTCCCGGTAGGGAAGTACACACGCAGGCACATCGGATGACGGAAGCGTTGACCGCCGATATCGGTCTGGGTCCACTTCGGCGGGTTGGTGTACTCACCCGGACCGATCTCGCAGTCATCTGCGTACTCGTCGATCCACTGCGCCAACGCGACCGCAATGGTCAAGCGTGACACCGGGTTCAGCGGGCGTTCCTCGTCGAGCAGGTGCCCGCAGTCTGCAACACCCAGGCACCGGGCAGTGAATCGCTCTGCGGTTTCACCGCTTTCGCTCTCGGCGACACCGACCAGCAGTTCGCCGAGGGCACGCAGCGCCGGCCGGACGCCACCGTCCAGGCCATCCAGCCATCCGGTCAGGTCCGTGATCGGGTTCCGGTGTGCGTCAACGCCGCCGGTGCGTCCGGCGGTCGTCGCGGTCATGTCGGTGTCGGTGAGAGTCATCAGTTCGTGGTTTGTTCGTGGGCGAGGCAAGTCGACCAGACTCGCACTGCGACAGGCATGAGGTCAAGTACTTTTGCTGCCCGGCTTGGAGACCCTCAGTGCGTCGGCGTACCACCCGCGGGGCACGGCCGGGGCGCGGTGAAGAACGACACGACGACGGCGGCCACGCCGATCACCGCCGCGACCATGAAGGCGGCATGCACGCCGGGCAGATCCGGGGCCCCGCCCGACTGGGACGCCTTGGTCATGACCATCACGAACAACGCGGTACCCGCCGCTCCCGCGACCTGTTGCAGCGTCGTCATGATGGCGCTGCCATGCGAGTAGAGCCGGTCAGGCAGGACGGCGAGCGCGTCGGTCATCAACGGCGTGAACATCATTGACAGCCCCACCATCATAATCGTCTGCAGGACAACAAGTTCCCAGATGGGGGACGCCGCCGACAGCAGCGTGAAGCCCCACAGCGACGCGCAGAGCATCACCGATCCCGGCACAACGAGCCGCCGGGCACCGTGTCGGTCATAGGCGCGCCCGACGATCGGGCCGGCCAGCCCCATCAGTACACCGCCTGGCAAGCTTGTCAATCCGGCGGCCAACGCGCTCTGCCCCAGCACGTCCTGGACATACAGCGGCACCATGATGATCGCGCCGAACAGTCCCATGAAGCCGACCACCACGAGGGTCAGCGACACCGAGAACCGTCGATAGGCGAACGGCCGCAGGTCCAGGAACGCGCGGTCGCGTCGCTGCAACTGCACCTGCCGCGCACCGAACAGAACCATCGCCACCGCGCCGACAATCATCGGCACCCATGCGGGTACGCCCTGTCCGCCGTGACTTGACTCACCCAGCCGTGTGAGCCCGAACACCAAGCCCGCGAACGCGATCGCCGACAGCGGCACCGAGACGGAATCGATCGGCGTCGGCTCCTGCCGTTCGTCATCGACGTGCAGCCACCGGAGGCCGGCCGCCAGCGCAACGAGCGCAATGGGCAGCACGATCCAGAACATCCACCGCCAATTGAGCGAGCCCAGGATGAAACCCGACAGCGTCGGCCCGATCGCCGGGGCGACGGCGATGACGATCGAAATGGTGCCCATCATCTGCCCGCGCCGCTCGGCCGGGACCAACCTCATCACCGTCGTCATCAGCAACGGCACCATGACGGCGGTACCGCACGCCTGCACGATCCGGCCGGCCAGCAGGACAGCGAAGCCCGGCGCCAGTGCGGCCACCAGCGTGCCCACGCAGAAGAATCCCATCGACGCCAGGTAGATGCTGCGCACCGGAAAGCGCTGCAACAGAGAGCCGGACATCGGGATCACCACGGCCATCGTCAGCAGGAAGCCACTGGTGAGCCATTGCGCCGTACTCGCGGCGATGTCGAGGTCGACGATCAGAGCAGGCAGCGCGACGCTCATGATCGTCTCGTTGAGGATCATCACGAACGCCGAGCCGACCAACAGCGCGATGATCACATTGGCGCTGGCCTGGGGACGCTGAAGCGTCGCGGTCTCCCCCGTGGTCGGGCCCGTGGTCATTGCCTCTCCTATGTCTCCCCCGACGTCGTTCGTGCAGCCCTCCAGGGTAGGTGTGAAACCTTAGGGCAGAAAATCAATTTCTCCGGGCCCGACGTTCCCCGACCCTGTTCACTGCGCCATAGAAAATGGCCCCCGGAGAGAATCTCCGAGAGCCATTTTCGTTAGTAGCGGGGACAGGATTCGAACCTGCGACCTCTGGGTTATGAGCCCAGCGAGCTACCGAGCTGCTCCACCCCGCGTTGGTAAATACAAGGTTACCGGGGCGGGTGTACTGCTCCAAATCGGGTGCTCAGAGCTGGTTTTTACCCAGAAATCACCCCATAAACCGCACCACCTGGCCGCACCGGAACACCCCGGCCGGGTCGTAGCGGTCGGCGAGCGCGGCCAGCCAGTGGCGGGTGTCCTCGTCGTAGAGGCGCGCGGCGCGGCCCGCGTCATCCGACGGCGCGAAGTTGGGCAGCTGCCCGCCGGTGGACCAGGGCGCCAGGGCGTCGATGAGCGCCGCGGCCTGGCCGCGAACCGCGTCGGCCACGGGTGGCGCGGGGACCCCGAGGATGGTGACCGCATAGGCGGCCTCGCGGTGGCAGAAAGCACTGCGGTGACGTGGCTCACGTGTAAGGGCGCCACCGAGCATTCTCACTTCCACGATGGTCTGCACTGATCCCGAATCCGGCCCTGCCACGTCGAGGAGGGCCTCTACGGCGCCGGGTGGAAACTCGCGCAGCAGAGTCTGGTGTTCGTGGATCGGCATGGGTTCCACTGGGTCGGCGTGCACTGAACCGATGGCGGCATAGGGCTGCACGGCAACGGTGTCCAGGATCGGCGCTGCTGCCGCGCGCATGGGCTCCAGGAGCCGCGTGGCTCGCGCGAAATCACCAGTGGCGGTGTAACGCACCGCGACCGTCAACCGCCCGGCCAGCGGCTTGGGCACGCCCGGCAACGGCGGCAACTGCTGCAGGGCGATCGACGTGTTGACCGAGTCCGGCAGACCGGCCGACCACTGACTCCACACGCTGAGCACCGCCTCGGCCTCGGCGCCGTCGAAATACACTGCTCCGCCAAAGAATTCCGGAATCGGCAACAGATCGATCTCGACGGCAGTCACAATGCCGAGCGTCGACTTACCGCCCCGCAGACCCCAGTACAACTCCGCGTTCTCCTCGGGCGTCGCGCGTAGCAATTCCCCTGCCCCGGTGACCAACTCGAACGACCGCACGTAGTCCGACGACAACCCCACCGTACGAACCAGAGGCCCGATCCCGCATCCCGTGAGAAATCCGACCACCCCGACGTTGGGCGACGACCCGCACAGCGCGGCCAGACCGTGCGGCGCGGCAGCGTCGAGCACGTGCTGCCACTTGGCGCCGGCCGCCACTCGCGCGGTGCGGGTAGGCGGATCGACTGTGCAGCTGATCATTCCGGATGTAACGACAAGGATGGTGTCGCGGGTGACAGCCAGGGCGCCGTGGCCGGTTGCCTGCACAGCCACCCGCAGGCCGCGGGCGGCGGCGAAGCGCACGGTGTTGGCGATGTCGTAGGCCGAGGTCGCCAGGACAACCGCGGCCGGCTCGACGGCAGCAGCCAAATTCCAGGGGGAGGCTCGCTCGTAGCCGGCTTCACCGGGCAACGCGACGGGGGCCACAACATGGGCGCGTAGTCCGTCGAGCGCGTCGGAAAGTCCGTCATGCGGAAGGTCGGTCAGGGTCATGGGGTGTCCTCCAAGGATGTCCAGGCGAAGCGCGTCGAGCATCACCCGACCCGCTTGGCGTTCCCTTGGTGACCAGCTCAAGAAACTGGCAAGTCAAGCCAGGAGGGACGCGCGCGCCGCGATGCCGCGCATCCCCAGCGCCTCCGCTTCGGCGGCCAGGGCTCGCGCCGTCGCACGCCGCGCCGGTCCGTCGTCGTCGAGCTGACAGGCCAGCAGCGCACACCGCAGCAGCGTCGGCCTACCACCGAGGCGGTGTCCGATGTCCGCGGCACGGCCCAGATCTTGCAGTGCCCGCAGCCGGTCGCCGCGCACCGCATGCAACCGGGCCGTCGCCAGCGCCACCGGTCCGGCCAGCCCGACCTGGCCGATCACCGCGATGTAGTCGACGAATGGTTGCAGCGCTGCCAAGAGTGGCCTCGCATACTCGACCATTTCCTGGTCGGCCGCCAGATGGGCCAGCCAGGTGAGGTGGCCCAGCGTTGTCCACACCTCGCCGCGGCCTTCATCTGCCGTCCACTCGTTCAGTCGCTCAGCGGCCTCGGCCCGGGTGCCCGTGTCGATCGTCAACAGCGCGGTGTGCACCAGGGCTTCCATGCCCTGTCCGCCGGTCTCGTCGCCGCCCTGCAGGCCGGACCAGCCGGGCCCGATCGGTCCACCCCGTTCACGCAACAACGTCACCGCGGCCACCAGACCGCTGCCCGCGACATAGAGTTCAGTCTGCTCGTGCACGTGCGCCGCGATCGAGTGATGCCGTTGTGCCTCGGCGAAGTCGCCACGCCACATCGCCAACACCGCTTCCATCCAACGCAATTGGGCACGTAGCACCGGAAGCCGGAGTTCTTCACTGCCCTCGATACCTGCCCGTAGGTGGTGTTCGGCCAGCGAGACGTCGGCCAGTGTCATCGCAGCCATGGTGGCAACCGAATGGGCGATCACCGAATCTTCACGGGACCTGCTGTGCCCCAGCGAGTTCAACCGGGTAATCCAGTCGAACGTCCGCCGGCTGAACGACGCCACACCGGAGTAGGTGATGAGTCGGCCCATCAGCACATCGGCGATGACGTCGGAATCACCTGTACTGTCGGCCAGTTCCTCGGCATGGTCGAGGTAGCCGGCAGCCAGTGTGGGGTCCAGGTGGTAACAGTGTCCGACGGCCAGCGCCGCCAGTACCCGCGCGCCGGCGGCTGGGGACGCGTTAGCCATGGCAGCCGCCCGCCCCAACAGCGCAAGCAGCGCACCGGGATCGTCGCCGGGCCCGAGCCATGGCCATCCCCCGCTTGCCCGCAGCAGCGCACTGGCGACCCGGCCCGCCGTATCAGCACGTTCGCTACGCAATGCGTCGGCGAGGTACCGCTCGACGGTATCGAGTACCAACCGGCCGCGGCCGGCTCGCGAATGTGCTTCCAACATCGACACTGTCAGCGCGTCGCGCTCGGCGTTGCTGCGCGCGGCCGCCGGCAAGCTGTCGTAGGCGTCCAGTGCCTCCTGCCACCAACGGGCCGCGATGTCCGAGCTCCACCGCTGCGTGGCCTGTTCAGCGGCCAGCCGGCAGGCCGAGACCACCTCCTGCGGATCGGCCAGCGGTTGCGCGGCCACAAGGTGCTGGGCCCGGCGCGTTACCGCATCTTCGGATGTGCTGTCCGCCAGCGCCTTTGCGATCTGTGCGTGCAGTCGTTGGCGGCGCAACGCCGGCAGCCCGGCGACGAGGTGTTCACGTAACAGGCCGTGGGCGAACGCATAGCCGTCGCCAGAGTGCGCAGTGACCACGATGCGCTCGTCGGCGGCGGCATCGAGGTGATCGGCCAGCCCGTCGAAGTCGAGTCCTGCAACGTTTCCGAGCACCGATACAGCGTCGGCATCGATCGCGTCACCGATGACGGCCGCCACACGCAACACACCCAGCACGTCGGGAGCCAGCCCAGCGAGTCGTCGCTCCAGCACCGACTTGACCGCTACCGGAATCTGGCCGCGCTCGCCCGGCGGCAACCGCGCGTATTCGGAGACGAAGAAGGGATTGCCGCCGGTCCGCTCGGCGAGAACAACGGCCTCGTCGTCGTCGACGACATCCTCGGATACCTGGTTGGCAAGTACTGCAACATCTTTCGACGACAACGCGCTGAGCGCGAGGTGCCTGTTTCCCTCTCCGCGGGCCACCGTCTCCAACAGGCGCGAAACCTCGGCGGAGTGCTCGCCGTCGCGGACAGTGAGCAGCACCGCGACGGGATGGCCCCACAGCGCACCGGCGATGTAGGCCAGGCAGCTCGCCGAGGTCGAATCCGCCCACTGCACATCGTCGATCACGACCACGAGCGGCCGTCGCGCCGACTCCAACAGCGTCTGCACCCGCTCGTACACGCGGAAGCGTGCAGTATCGGGGTCTGCGTGCGCCGGCACCTCCAGGACTTCATCGGCATCGCCGCCCAACGCTCGCACCAGCTGTCGCATCGGCCACCACGGCGGCGTGTTGGGTTCGTCCGGGCAGGTCACCCAGACAGCCTCGGCATCGAACCGGTCGTCAACCTCCTCGGCCAGACGGGTCTTGCCGATACCGGGCGGACCGGACAGCACCAGCCACCGCGCCTCCCCTGCCCTTACCGCGGCGAGAAGATCTGCGGCAACAATCAATTCACGATCACGCCCGATCAGTTCCGGACGCCCCGACTTTGGTGCCGTGGCCGGGGCCGTCGGCGCCGCCGGGGCGGGCACCTCCCCCGCCCCCGTCCACTCCGGGGGCCTGGGCCAAGCCGCCAGTTCGGGGGCTTGGCGCAGGATCGCGGTCTGCAACTCGCGCAGCTCGGTGCCGGGCACCAACCCCAGCTCGTCGTCGAGCAACCGGGCATGCCGGACGTAGGTTTCCAGCGCTTCCGAGGCACGCCCCACCCGGTACAGCGTCAGCATGTGCAACCAGCAGCCGCGGTCGGAAAGTGGCTCGGCAGAACGTAGTTGCGACACCCCGGCCAGGGCTGCGGACATCCGTCCCAGCGCCAGCAGCGCCGTGATTCGGTGATCGACGCATTCCGATTGCAGTTCCCCGGCGCGGGCGGCGTCCGGCGTGGCCCAGTCCTGGTCGCGCAGGTCATCGAGAAACGGACCGCGCCACAATTCCAGTGCCGCGTCGGCGGCGGTCAGCGCGTCAGCCCAGCGGGCCTGTTCCACTGCTGTGGCGGCATGAACACACGCTGCCTCGAAGACCTTCAGATCGACCGCATCGGCGGGCACGTCGAGGTAGTACCCGGGCGGCTGACGCACGATCGGCGATGCGGCCGAACCGTCCCGCAACACACGGCGCAGGTTCGATATGTAGGCCTGCAGACTGGCTGTGGCACTGGCCGGCGGATCGTCGCCCCAGACCGCATCGATCAGGCGATCGACCGAGACGACGCGGCCCTGCGCAAGCAGCAGCATCGCCAGGACCGTCCGCTGTTTGGGTGCGCCGATGTCGACCGGCATACCCTGCCCCGTCGCTTCGCTAGCCCCATGACCGGCGCGCACCACCTGCAACGGCCCCAGCAAGCGATAGCGCACCGGGGCATCTTAAACGTCGCACCGACCAGCGGCGAGCGTGCTCAAAATGCTGCCCGCGAGCGGCGTGTCGACCAGCAGACCCGCACGCTCGCGGGGCAAGGCTAGGGGCTAGCTACTTGGCGCTGTCTTACCTGGCGCTGTCGTACTTCGCCATCGCGTCGTTGAGGCGCTGCAACGCCTCGCCGTACTTCGCGAAGTCACCGCTGCGCTGCGCATCACGCAGTCCCGTCATGGCCGTCTGAATATCCTGCAGCGCCGCCGCTTTGGCTCCCGAGAGCTGCACCGGCCCACCCGGTGGAATTGCTGCCGCGGGGGCGGGCGCTTGCGGCGCACCGTCAGCCTGGTTGACGGGCGGTGCAGCGGCGGACGGCTGCTCGCCGATGGGTGCAGGCGCGGCTTGTGGCCGACCGTCAGTAGGCGCGACGTTGGTCGCCGTGGCACCGGCACCCGGACCGAACAACTCGGTGAGTGCATCGCTGACCGTCGGGCCGTAGCCGACGCGGTCGTTGTACATCATCGCCACGCGGATGAGGCGCGGATACGACGACGCCGCATCGCTGGCCCCTGGCGAGGCATACACGGGTGCCACGTAGAGCAGGCCACCGTCAGCCACCGGAAGGGTCAGGAGGTTGCCCCACCGGATCCGGTTCGTGTTGTCGCGGCCGATGACGCCGAGGTCCTGGCTCACCGCGGTGTCGGTACTGATGGCGTTGAAGGCCAGCTTGGGACCGTTGACCTGACCCGGAATGGTCAGCACCGTGAGCTTGCCGTAGTTCGACGGGTCGGAGCTGGCGCTGATGTAGGCGGCCAGGAAGTCGCGCCGGATCCAGTTCATCGCACTGGTCAGCTGGAACGACGCCGAATTGTCGTTGTTGGCAATGTCTTTGGCGACAATGTAATACGGCGGCTGGAAGCTGCTGGCAGTCGGGTTCGGATCCAGCGGGACATCCCAGAAGTCGGCGTTGGTGAAGAATTTCACCGGGTCGTCGACGTGGTACTTGGCCAGCAGGGCCCGCTGCACCTTGAACAGATCCTCCGGGTACCGCAGGTGCTCCTGCAGTTCGGGAGTGATGTCGCTCTTGGGCTTGATGGTGTCGGGGAAAACCTTCATCCAGGCCTGCAGCACCGGGTCCTGCTCGTCCTGTGCATACAGCGTGACTTTGCCGTCATAGGCGTCGACGGTGGCCTTCACCGAGTTACGGATGTAGGACACCTGCTTGTCCGGCGCCAACCGGTTGACCGCCACCTCGTTGGAATCGGCGGTCGCACTCGACAGCGTCGTCAACTCCGAATACGGGTAGTGGTCCAGCGTGGTGTAGCCGTCGACGATCCAGACCATCCGCTTGTTGACGATCGCGGGGTACACGCTGGTGTCGGTGGTCAGCCACGGGGCAACCGCCTCCACCCGCTCGGCCGGATCACGGTTGAACAGGATCTTGCTGTTCTCGCCGATCACATTGGAAAGCAGGAAGTTCCGTTCGGCGAACTTCGCCGCGAACACGGCCCGCGCCATCCAGTTGCCGACGGGAACGCCACCGCTGCCGGAGTAGGTGTAGTTCTTGGTTTCGGTGTTGGTCTCGTAGTCGTACTCGCGGTCGGCGTCGCCGTTCTTACCCACGATCGCGTAGTCGGCGGCGGTGTTGGCGATCACCGGGCCGAAGTAGATGCGGGGCTGGTCCAGCGGAGCGGGGCCGGGTGAGACCACGCTGCCGTTGGCCCCGACAACGCTGGTGAGGAACTCCGGATAGCCGCCGTTCTGGTTGGGATCGTTGGCGATACCGCGCACCGTGTTGGCCGGGGAGGCGATGAATCCGTTGCCGTGGGTGTACACGGTGTGCCGGTTGATCCAGTCGCGCTGGTTGTCGATCAACCGGTCCGGGTTGAGCTCGCGGGCCGCCACCACGTAGTCACGCAGATTGCCGTCGGGGCCGACGTAGCGGTCGATGGCCAGGTGATCCGGGAAGTAGAAGAAGTTCTTGCCCTGCTGGAACTGCGTGAATGCCGGGCTGACGATCGCCGGGTCGAGCAACCGGATGTTCGACGTGGTCGCCCGGTCGGCGGCGACCTGCGCCGCCGTCGTCTGGGTGTTGGCCTCGTAGTTGCGGTAGGTCACCGTTTCATTGGTCAGCCCGTAAGCCTGCCTGGTCGCGGCGATGCTGCGACTGATGTATTCGCTTTCCTTCTGCGCCGCATTGGGTTTGACGCTGAACTGCTCGACGATCAGCGGCCAGCCCGCACCGACCACCACCGAGCTCAGCAGCAGCAGCGCCACACCGATGGCCGGAATCCGCAAATCCCGCAGCACGATCGCGGAGAACACCGCGACCGCACAGATGACCGCGATGGCCAGCAGGATCAGTTTGGCCGGCAAAACCGCGTTGATGTCGGTGTAGCCGGCACCGGTGAACGGTTTGGCGGCCCGGGTGTTGCTCAGCAGCTCGTACCGGTCCAGCCAGTAGGCGAACGCCTTGAGCAGGATGAGGGCACCGACCAGACTGATCAGTTGAATGCGGGCGGCGCGGCTCACCGCTCCGGTACGGCCCGACAGACGGATGCCACCGAACAGGTAGTGGCCGAGCAGATTCGCCACCAGAGCCAGGAACGTCGCGACGAACAGATAGGTCAGAACCAGTCGGTAGAACGGCAGATCGAAGGCATAGAACCCGAGATCGAGGCCGAACTGCGGATCGGTGGTGCCGAAGTCGCCGCCGTGCAGGAACAGCTGCACCCGCACCCAGTAGCTCTGCGCGATGAGCCCGGCGAGCAGCCCGATGGCGAGCGGAATGCCGATGCCGAACAACCGCAGCCGCGACATCACCGTGGTGCGGTACTTGGCCACCGGATCGTTGGGACCGACGGTCGGCACGAACACCGGACGGGTCCGGTAAGCCAGCGCCAGCCCGGCGAACACGATGGTCCCGATCAACAGCGCCACCACGAGGAACACGATGATCCGGGTGGCCAAAACGGTGGTGAACACCGAGCGGTAACCCAGCTCGCCGAACCACAGCCAATCGACGTAGGTGTCGATGAACCTAGGGCCGATCAACAACAGGAGCACCGCGACCAGTGCCAGTCCGATCAGACCCCGGTTACGTCGTGTCAGCTTCGGCATCCTCGCCGCGGGCCGCATACCCACTCGTCAACTCCAGTCTCAGGTTCCGAAAGAACGCGACGAGCCCTGATGCGGCCCGACCGATTTCTTGCCACTCTAGTCACCTGCCGCCACTGGGCGGGTCAGCAGCGCGGAGGTTCGCCACCAGCGGAAAGTGCGTGCAGTGCATCGACGGCCTGGGTGAGCGTTTCCACCTTCACCAACTCGAGGCCGTCCTGCGGTGCGGAGCGGGCCTCGATGCAGTTGTCGGCAGGCACCAGGAACACCGAGGCGCCGGCTTCCCTTGCCGCGAGCATCTTGTGAGTTATCCCGCCGATGGAGCCGACCTCGCCCTCGCCGGTGATGGTCCCGGTGCCGGCGATGAACTTGCCGTCGTTGAGGTCACCGGTGGTCAGCTTGTCGACGACGGCCAGGCTGAACATCAGACCGGCCGACGGACCGCCGATGTTGGCGAGGTTGAAGTCGATGTCGAACGGCGCCCACGGCGCGTCGAGCACACCGATGCCCAGGTAGCCGTAATCCCGGTCGGGGTTGTCCCCGAGGGTGACCGTCGCGGTCCCGGCCGGGGCATTCTTGCGGCGGTAGTCGATGACGAGCGAGTCGCCCGGCTTGGTCGTCTTCAGGAGTGCCTGGAACTCGTCGAGGTTGGCGACCGGCTTGCCGTTGACCCCGTCGATGGCGTCGCCATCCTGCAGCTTCCCCACCGACGGACCGGGATCGGTCACGCCCTGCACCGTCACGGACTTCGGGAACTTCAGAAAGGACAATGCGGCGTACTCGGCGCTGTCCTCGGAGTTCTTGAAGTCGGCGCTGTTCGCCTCGTCGATCTCGTCCTTGGACTTGTCCGGCGGGTACACCAGGTCGCGCGGAACCAGCTGCTCGCGGCCCGACATCCACAGCGTGAGCGCCTGGCCCAGCGTCAGGCCGTCACGCTGGGACACCGTGGTCATGTTCAGGTGTCCGGAGGTGGGATGCAGCGTGACGTCTGCACCCTCGGTGCTCTTTATGTCCACGACCTGCTTGCCCTCCACCTCGCCGAGGGTGTCGAACGTCGGACCGGGCCCCAGAGACACGAAGGGCACCTTCACCACCGAGAGCAGCACGCCGAACGCCACGATAGGCACCAGCGCAACCAGCAGCGTCAAAATCCGCCTGTTCACGCCGCCCACAGTAAAGCCTGCGGTGTCGAGTTCACTCACAGCGTGACCCGCACGGATACGCAGATACCCCGTCATGAGTACCGTTGAGGCTATGGCTGACCTGCCCTTCGGCTTCTCCGCCGGGGACGACCCCGACCGAGACAAGCCCAGAAAAGACCCAAACCCGGGGTCCGGTTCCGGCGGCTCCGGACCTGGTCCGGGGTCGGATCCGTTCGGATTGGGCATGGGCGGATCCAACTTCGACATGGGCGATCTCGGGCAGATCTTCACCAAACTGGGCGAGATGTTCAGCGGTGCCGGCGGTGCGATGGCCGGCGGCGCCCAGTCCGGGCCGGTCAACTACGACCTGGCCCGCCAATTGGCCAACAGCTCGATCGGATTCGTGGCCCCGGTTCCGGAGAAGACCAGCGCCGCGGTCGCCGACGCGGTGCATCTGGCCGACACCTGGCTCGACGGCGTGACGCCGCTGCCCGCCGGAACCACCAGAGCTGTGGCATGGACTCCCAGCGACTGGCTCGACCACACCCTGGCGGCCTGGAAGCGGTTGTGTGATCCGGTGGCCGAGCAGATCTCCACGGTGTGGGCCTCGGCGCTGCCGGAAGAGGCCAAGAGCATGGCCGGACCACTACTGGCGATGATGTCGCAGATGGGCGGCATGGCCTTCGGATCGCAGCTGGGCCAGGCGCTTGGCAAGCTGTCCCGAGAAGTGCTGACCTCCACCGACACCGGGCTGCCGCTGGGGCCCAAAGGCGTGGCCGCGCTGATGCCCGAGGCGATCGAATCGCTGGCCGAGGGACTGGAACGCCCGCGCAGTGAGATCCTGACCTTCCTGGCGGCCCGCGAAGCCGCACATCACCGGCTGTTCAGCCACGTGCCGTGGCTGACGAGCCAGCTGATGGGCGCGGTCGAGGCATTCGCGAAAGGCATGAAAGTCGACATGTCCGGCATCGAGGACTTCGCCCAAGGCTTCAACCCGGCGTCGCTGAGCGATCCGTCGGAGATGGAACGACTGCTCAATCAAGGCATTTTCGAGCCGAAGGCCACACCCGAGCAGGAGGCTGCGCTGGAGCGGCTGGAGACTCTGCTCGCCCTGATCGAGGGCTGGGTACAGACCGTCGTCACCGCCGCGTTGGGCGATCGCATCCCCGGCACCTCGGCACTGTCCGAAACCCTGCGTCGACGCCGGGCGACCGGTGGCCCGGCCGAACAGACCTTCGCCACCCTCGTCGGCCTGGAACTGCGTCCCCGCAAGATGCGGGAAGCGGCGGCGCTGTGGGAGCGGCTGACCGAGGCGGTCGGCGCAGATGCCCGCGACGGCGTGTGGCAGCACCCGGACCTGTTGCCGAACTCGACCGATCTTGACGAACCGGCCGGGTTCATCGACCGGATGGTCGGCGGGGACACCAGCGGCATCGACAGCGCTATCGAACAAGCTCTCGACCAGGCGCGCGATCTCGAGAAGGGGCAGGACGACCAGGGCGACGAGCCCGAAGGACGTCGCGACTCCTGAGCCCTGTGGATAACTGATTCGCCGCAGGCGCGCCGCATGGCAGAGTCGTCGCATGACGGCGCGGTATGTCCTCGCGGCAGGCAAACCGGTGTTGCTCCGGCCCGACGGCGCAGTACAGGTGGGATGGGATCCGCGGCGCGCCGTGCTGGTGCGTCCCCCCGCCGGAATGACCCAGATCCAGCTGAGCGCACTCCTGCGCACCCTGCAGGGCGGCGTCACGCACGATGAGTTGCTCGCTGAGGCAACCCAATTCGACAACGCGGCCGTCGACGAGGTGCTCGCCGCACTCACCGAAGCCGGCGTGCTGACCGTCCCACAACGGCCCGCACGGACGGCGGCTATCCGCATCCACGGCCGCGGCCCACTGTCGGAGCTGCTGGCCGGCGCCCTGCGCTGCTCGGGCGCCCGCGTCACACGCAGCGCCAAACCCCACGCCTCGGCGCTGCCCGGCCCGACCGACCTCGTGGTGCTCGCCGACTACCTGGTGGCCGAACCCCGCGTGCTGCGCGAACTGCATCGGTCCGGTGTTGCGCACCTACCGGTGCGGGTTCGCGACGGCGCCGGGCTGGTGGGCCCGCTCGTCATCCCCGGGGTGACCAGCTGCCTGCAGTGCGCGGACTTGCACCGCAGCGAGAGAGACGCGGCCTGGCCCGCGGTGGCCGCCCAGTTGCGCGGCGCTGTCGGCACGGCCGGCCGGGCCACCATTCTGGCCACCGCGGCGGTGGCACTACGTCAGGTCGACCTGGTGATCCGGGCGATCAGCGAGGCCGGCGATCGGGTGCCAGAACCGCCGCCGACGCTTGACACCACCCTCGAGCTCGACGCCGACGGGTATTCGATCGTGACGCGCCGCTGGTCACGGCACCCCGACTGTCCGTGTTGAAAACGATTGTTGCCAGTTGGTTGAGGCACGTTCAGCAGAGTCATGGATGATGGTCTGGTGTCTGACATGAAACGCGGAAGCGTCGCCCGGAATGCGAAACTGGCAAGCCTGCCTGTGGGCATCGCCGGACGGGCCGCGCTGGGCTTGGGCAAACGGCTGACCGGCAGGTCCAAGGATGAGGTCACTGCCGAGTTGATGGACAAGGCCGCGCAGCAATTGTTCACCGTGCTGGGCGAGCTCAAGGGCGGCGCGATGAAGGTGGGCCAAGCGCTGTCGGTGATGGAAGCCGCGATCCCCGAGCAGTACGGCAAACCGTATCGCGAGGCGTTGACCAAGCTGCAGAAGGATGCCCCGCCGCTGCCGGTAGCCAAGGTGCACCGCGTACTCGACGCGCAGCTCGGCACCAAGTGGCGCGATCGGTTCACCTCCTTCGACGACACCCCGGTCGCCTCGGCCAGCATCGGCCAGGTGCACAAGGGTGTCTGGTCCGACGGCCGCGAGGTCGCGGTCAAGATCCAATACCCGGGTGCGGACGAGGCGCTGCGGGCGGACCTGAAGTCCATCCAGCGGCTCGTGGGCGTCTTCAAGCAGCTGGCTCCCGGTGCCGATATCCAGGGCATCGTCGACGAACTGATCGAACGCACCGACATGGAACTCGATTATCGGCTGGAGGCCGACAATCAGCGTGCGTTCGCCAAGGCTTACCGCGATGATCCGCATTTCGCCGTGCCGGCCGTGATCGCCAGCGCGCCGAAGGTCGTGATCTCCGAATGGATGGACGGCATCCCGATGTCGGTGATCATTCGCGACGGCACGCCCGAGCAACGCGACTTGATGGGCACCCGGCTCACGGAGCTGACGTTCGGCGCCCCCGGGCGGCTGGAAATGATGCACGGCGACGCCCATCCCGGGAACTTCATGCTGCTGCCCGACGGCCGGATGGGCGTCATCGACTTCGGCGCGGTGGCACCGATGCCGGGCGGTTTCCCGGTCTCCCTCGGCGAAACGATCCGACTCGCCCGGGACAAGAACTACGAAGACCTGCTGCCCGCGATGGAGAGTGCCGGCTTCATCCAGCAGGGCCAACAGGTTTCAATCCAAGAAGTCGACGACATGTTGCGCCAGTACGTCGAACCGGTCGAGGTCGAGGTCTTCCACTACACCCGGCGGTGGATCCAGCGGATGGCGGCGGGCCAGTTGGACAATTCAGTGGCCCTGATCAAGATGGCACGCCAACTCGACCTGCCGGCGAAACTGGCGATCCCGTTGCGGGTGATCGCGTCGACCACCGCCATCTGCAGCCAGCTCGACGCGCATGTGCCCGTCAAATCGATTGCCACCGAACTGGTTCCAGGATTCGCCGAAAAGGCCGCGTAGGGCGCGACCTCAGACCCGCTGGTCGTTGTCACGCTGGAGTGGCGCTCAGTCTCGGGCGTCACTCCAGCGTGACAAATCGTTTCAGGCGGCCTTGCGCGGACGCCCACGCGGCCGCTTGCGTGCCACGATGGTTCCGCGGTCGATGATCTCACCGCCCCAAACACCCCACGGCTCTTGCCGTTCCAGCGCGGCAGAAAGGCATTCGCGACGGATCGGGCAATCCGTGCACAGCGCCTTCGCCCGCTCGAGCTCGACGGGGCTTTCGGCGAACCACAGATCGGGATCACCGATGTGGCACGGCACCGCCGGCAGCCGCTGTTCGCATGTCACCGGCGCGACGCTCATTCCTGGAGCGCTCATCGCAATGGACATGTGCTTGTCCCCCTGCTTCCTGGTCGTTGTTTGTCGGCGATCTGTCTGCGGGATCTGCGACCAGGTTTCGGGGGTGTGGAGAACAACTCCGAAAAAATTGGCCACGGATCCGGTTGAGTGCGGGTCCGTGGCCATTCGGCTTGTGATGGAGCTACCTAGAAAGGACTCCGATCCACGGACACGCAGTTCGCGGCGGCGATGGGGCGCTTGCGCTGCGGTGCAATGGCAGCGGCGGCCGGCCATCCGGCGCCGGCGTGATGTGCGGCAGGCTCTTGCGGCACGAGGTATGCCGCTTTCGCAACGGCTTCGACAGCATGGAAGGACCTCGGCGTGCCTGCAACCGCTACACCACTGAACATTGTGTTGCTATCCATTGCGGGCACCCTCCTTCCGTCTCGCCGCACGAGTTGTGATCTTGAGGCTAAAGCCTAACAGCCGGATCGCACAACCTATTTTCTACCTGCGGTTTTGGCATGATTTTTACGAACCTTGACGGTCCTTCACCAGCTCGAGGACGTCCGGCCCGTACTGCTCGAGCTTGCGGGCACCGATGCCGGGGATCGCCACCAGTGCAGCCTCGTCGGCCGGCAGCGCCTCGGCTATGGCGATCAGGGTGTTGTCGGTGAACACCACGTACGCAGGCACCTTCATCTCCTTGGAGACGCGCAGCCGCCACTCCTTGAGCTCGGCGAGCAACTCCTCGTCAAGGTTGGCAGGGCAGGTTTCACAGCGCCGCAACATGATCGCCGAGGGCGTGGTGAGGGCGGCGTTGCACACCCGACAGCGCGGCGCGGGGCCACGCTGGCGTCGGGGCCGGTCGGGCCCGGTGGACTTGCTGCCCTGAGTCTGCGGCGCAATGCCATTGAGGAATCGCGACGGCCGGCGCCCCTGCCGTCCGCCTGGGGTGCGCGCCAGGGCCCAGCTCAGCGCGAGGTGCACCCTTGCGCGGGTGACCCCGACATAGAGCAGCCTGCGTTCCTCCTCCACCGGCTCACTGTCCGGGCCATGAGCGAGCGCATGGGAGATCGGGAGGGTGCCGTCGGCCAGGCCGACCAGGAACACCGCGTCCCACTCCAAGCCCTTGGCCGCGTGTAGCGAGGCCAGAGTCACGCCCTGCACCACCGGTGGGTGGCGCGCGTCGGCGCGCTGGCGCAGTTCGGTGACCAGCGCTCGCAGGTCGAGCTCGGGCCGCAGCGCGACCTCTTCGTCGACCAGTTCGGCGAGCGCGTTCAGCGCCTCCCAACGCTCCCGCGCCCGGGTGCCCGTCGGAGGTTGGGCCGTCAACCCCAGCGGCTCGAGCAATTCGCGCACGAGCGCAGGCAGATCGTCCTGCGTGACCTCCCGCTGGGCGCTGCGCTGCAAGGCCACCAAGGCCTGGCGGATCTCCTGGCGACTGAAGAACCCCTCCCCGCCGCGCACCTGGAACGCGACACCCGCCTCGGTGAGCGCCTCCTCGTAGACCTCCGACTGGGCGTTGATCCGGTACAGCACCGCGATTTCGGCTGGGGCCGTTCCCGATTCGATCAGCTTCTTGATCGACTTGGCGACCGCATTGGCCTCGGCGACCTCGTCGGAATACTCGGAGAACGTCGGCACCGGGCCCGGGTCGCGCTGGCCCACCAGGTGTAGCTTGCTGCCCGCCATCCGGCCGCGCGCGGCGGCGATGACCCGGTTGGCCAGTGACACCACTTGCGGCGTGGACCGGTAGTCACGTTCCAGGCGCACCACCGCGGCGTCGGGGAACCGCCGGGAGAAATCCAGCAGGTACCGCGGGGTGGCGCCGGTGAAGGAGTAGATGGTCTGGTTGGCGTCACCGACCACGGTCAGATCATCCCGATCGCCAAGCCAGGCATCGAGCACCCGCTGCTGCAACGGTGTGACGTCCTGGTACTCGTCGACCACGAAACAGCGGTAGCGGTCCCGGAATTCCTGGGCCACCGCGGCATCGTTCTCGATCGCGGCTGCGGTGTGCAGCAGCAGATCGTCGAAGTCCAGCAGGGCCGAACCGTCCCGGCGGGCCTTGACCGCCTCGTATCCGGCGTAGACGGCGGCCACCTTCTCCGCGTCGAACGGAATATCGCGGCCGACCTTCGCGACCGCTGCGCCGTACGCCTCCGGGGTGATCAAAGATGCCTTGGCCCATTCGATTTCACCAGCGAGGTCGCGCACGTCGTCGGTGCTCGTCTGCATGCCGGACCGGCTCGCGGCCTGGGCCACCACGGAGAACTTGCTGTCCAACAATTCCCACCCGGTGTCACCGACCAGCCGCGGCCAGAAGTACTGCAGCTGCCGACGGGCGGCGGCGTGAAACGTCACCGCCTGCACCGACCCGGTGCCCACCCCCGACTCGTGGCCGAGCGTCCGAAGCCGGCCCCGCATCTCGCCGGCCGCCCGCGCGGTGAACGTCACCGCCAGCACCTGGCTGGCCGCGACATGCCCGGCCGCCACCAGGTGCGCGATCCGGCGCGTGATGGTGCGGGTCTTGCCGGTGCCTGCGCCGGCCAGCACGCACACCGGGCCGCGGGCGGCGAGCACCGCTTCGCGCTGCTCGTCGTCCAGATCGCCCATGGTTGGGGTGGGAGCCTCTAGCGGCATGGCGTCCATCATGGCAGGGGCAGCCGACATGCCGACCTACCGCTGTCGGTCGAGCCACTCCTCGAACGTCGTCGGCGCGATGCGTGCGCCGTCTCCGGGCAACAGTGCATTGCCGGCCATCTCCACGCCGAACACCGCCGACCATGTCGGCACCAATGTCACGTCACGTCCGCGCACTGCAAGCGTCCGGCGCGCCATGTCCACCAGGTCCTGGGTCTGCGGACCCGCGACATCGGCGTACCGGCCCTGCGGCGCACCGACGGCGACCTCGGCGAGAATGCCGGCGACGTCGTCGGGATCGATCGGCTGGACGAGAAGTGGGGCGACGGGCGCAGTCAGACCTGCAGGGCCGTCCTGTTCTGTCCAGCCGACCACCATCTCCGCGAAATCGTGGAACTGCGTGGCGGGCACGATCGTCCACGGCACGCCTCCTGCCTCGATCAGGCGCTCCTGCTCGCGCTTTCCGGCGTAGTGCGGGTTGCCCTCGACGCCGTGGATTCCGACGATCGAGAGCAGTACGTGGTGGCCGACGCCGGCGCGCTGCTCGGCGGCGAGCAGGTTACGGGTGCCCGTGCCGAGGTAATCCACCGTCGCGTTCCGGTCGGCGGGTGGGGCGCTGGTCACGTCGACGACCGCCTGCACCTCGGCCAGCGCAGCATCGAGCCCTTCCCCGGTGGCCAGGTTCACGCCGCGTGAGCGGCTGATGGGCACGACCTCGTGTCCGGACTGCTCCAAAGCGGCCACCTGCCGCGCCCCGATATTCCCGGTGGCGCCCGCAACTGCGATTCGCATGATGTCTCCGTTCCGTTGTCTGTGTATCTCGGACTATATAGGTCCGTAATATCTGTAATACAATCGAGGCTGTGAAACTTCCCGTTGCCACCGAATGGGCGCTGCACTGCGCGACGTCGCTGGCCCAACTGGAACCCGGTGCCACGGCGTCGGCGGCAGATCTCGCCGAGTACTTCGACCTTCCGGCGGCCTATCTCGCCAAGCAGTTGCAGGCGCTGACCCGGGCGGGGGTGCTGGCCGCGACTACCGGCCCGCGTGGCGGTTTCCGGCTCGGCCGGGCACCCGCCGAGATCACGCTGTTGCAGATCGTCGAAGCCGTCGACGGAGCTTCCCCGCCGTACGAATGCCGCGAGATCCGGCAGCAGGGCCGTGGCGCGCTACCGGCGAGCTGGTGCAGACACGAGTGCATCCTCGCGGTGAAGATGGCCGACGCCCACGAGGCGTGGCGGGCCAGCCTGGAGAGCGTCACCCTCGCCGACATCCTCGCTGATCTGCCCGCCAAGGCTCCGGCGCGCACTCAGTCACTACTGGGCAGGCGTTAGGTCAGATGTCCAGCCCGCCGCGCGCCACGAGTTGTTTGGCGATGACGTTGCGCTGGATCTCGTTGGTGCCCTCCCCCACGATCATCAGCGGGGCGTCACGGAAATAGCGCTCGACGTCGTACTCGGTGGAGTAGCCATAGCCCCCGTGCACCCGCACCGCGTCCAGGGCGATCTGCATCGCGGTCTCGGAGGCGAACAGCTTGGCCATGCCGGCCTCCATGTCGCAGCGCTCCCCCGCGTCGAACTTCTCGGCCGCGCTGAGCAGCAGTGAGCGAGCCGCATACAACTTGGTTCCCATGTCCGCCAACATGTTTCCCACCGACTGGTGCTGCCAGATGGGCTTGCCGAAGCTCTCTCGGTCCTGCGCATACCGCAGGGCGTCCTCGAACGCCGCGCGTGCCACCCCGGTAGCCCGGGCGGCCACCTGCAACCGGCCCACCTCAAGGCCTTTCATCATCTGCGCGAAGCCGCGACCCTCCTCTGTGCCCAACAACGCATCCGAGGGCACACGGCAGTCGACGAAATTGAGCTCGCAGCTCTCCACACCCTTGTAGCCCAGCTTGGGCAGATCCTTGGAGACCTCGAAACCTGGCACCTTCTCGACCAGCAGGATCGACACCCCCTTGTATGGAGGCTCGGCGGCTGCATCCGTCTTGCACAGCAGCGCAACGACATCCGAGCGCCGGGCATTGGAGATCCACGTCTTGCTGCCGTTGATCACGTACTCATCACCGGCATTGTGGGCGACCGTGCGCATGGCCTGCAGATCCGATCCACCGCCGGGTTCGGTGAGGGCCATCGTCGCCCGCAATTCACCGGTAGCCATGCGCGGCAGGTACTTCTGCTTCTGCTCGTCGGTCCCGAACAGAAGGAGCAGCTTGGACACCACGGTGTGCCCGCCCATTGCGCCGGCCAGGCTCATCCAGCCGCGGGCCAGTTCCTCGGCGACCTGCACATAGCACGGCATCGACACGGCCCCGAACCCATAGGGCTCGGGGATGGCCAGCCCGAAGATACCGATCTCCTTCATGGTGTCGATCAGCTCTTCGGGATAGGTGTTGGCGTGCTCGAGGTCCCGAACGACCGGCTTGACCTGCTTATCCACGAAGTCGCGGACGGTTTGGACGATGGTCTCTTCTTCGGCCGTCAACTTCATGGCGTCCTCCTCGCTGTCACCCTCGAAACTAGTCGGTGGTCGCGGTGACCAAGGACCACAACCCGTCGGCACCCGCAGCGGTGGCGTACCCGGTGAGCTTGTCGTCCCAGTGCTGGACCGATCCGTACTCCGAACGCCAGGACAGTGCCGGCTTGGTGTACTCGTGCAGGCGGTGTTCGCGGGTGGTGCCGATGGCACCGTGCACCTGGTGGGCGTTACGCACCACGACCGACGCAGCATGCCCTACGCACGACCGGGCCGCGGCCACAAGGAAATCCACTGGTTCCGAAGCCCAGTCGCTGCGCAGCGCCTCGGCCAATGCGCCGTCGGTGGCGGCACGCGCCAGCGCCGACTCGGCGGCAATGTCGGCGACCAGGTTCTGCACGGCCTGGAACTTGCCCAACGGCCTGCCGAACTGGGTGCGCTCGGTCGTGTGCGCCACCGACATGGCGAGTATCCGGTCGAGCACGGCGCACACCTGGATTGCCCGCACCAGTGCCGCACGCAATTGCCACTGCCCGATCACCGCGTCGGGCACCGGGGATCCGTCCAGCATGGAGACATCGACAGAAACCCTGCTGCGAGGTTCGCCCGCACCATTGCTGCCCGCGGTGACCGACAGCGTCGCGGTCTCGACATCAGCTACCCGGTAGGTGGTGTCGTCGCGCCAGATGACCACGACACGTTGCGATGTTGTCGCCCAAGGCACTCCGCGGGCCACCCCGTCGCTGCCGATCAGGCAGGCGGTCCGCCGTGCCTCGTCCACGGGCAGACCGGCGACCTCCAGCAGCCAGCAGGCCAACAGATCGTGTTCGGCCAGCGGCACGCTCACACCGTGCCAGGCCGCCGCTCGAATCAGTTCAGCGGCCTCGGCCCAACCCGCGCCGCTGCCGCCGGACTCCTCGGATCCGGTGAGTCGCACCAGGCCGAGTTCGCCCAGCTGGGACCATAATTCGTCCAGTCCTTCACCCGGCTCGTGGTGTTCGCGGTGCGCGGCGAACACCGCAGACATCATGTTGGCCAGTTCAGCGTCGACGGTCCGAATAGCCATCAGCGCAACCCCAATCCCCGCGCAACCACACCACGCAGAACCTCGTTGGTGCCGCCGCGCAGCGTGAACCCGGGGCGTTGCACGACGGCATCGGCGAGCATCGCCCTGTACTCCTCGTCGTCGTCCACCTCGCCGAGAAGGTCAGCGAAATCAGCGATGTCGCCCTCGGTGGAGGTACCGAGCACTTTGACGACAGCGGCCGCGGTGTCGGCTGGTTCGTGCCGCTGAAGTGCACCGGCGACCGCGGCCGACATGAGGTGCAGGCCGGTGATGCGGGCGACATAGCGGCCGAGGTCGGTGTGTCGCGGCAGCGCGCAGGCCCGCATGTGTTCGGCGACGTCGGCCAATAGCGGGAAGGTGGACAAAAAGCGTTCGGGGCCACTGCGTTCGAAGCTCAGCTCCGAGGTCACCTGCTGCCAGCCACCGCCGATGGTGCCGAACACCATGTCGTCGGGCACCATCACCTCGTCGAGGATGACCTCGTTGAAGTGATGTTTGCCGTTCATCGAGATGATGGGCCTGATGTCGACGCCCTCGGCGCGCAGGTCCACGATGAACTGGCTCAACCCCTCGTGCCGATGGGCCGGATCGACAGGCGCAGTGCGGGCCAGACAGATGAAGGCGTGCGCAAGGTGGGCACCCGAGGTCCATACCTTGGTGCCGGTCACCTTCCAGCCGCCGTCGACCCGTTCCGCTCGAGTACGCACGCTGGCCAGGTCCGAGCCGGAGTCCGGCTCACTCATTCCGATTCCGAAGTAACACTCGCCGTTGGCGATGGCGGGCAGGAACTTTCGCTTCTGCACCTCGGTGCCGTACTTCAGCAGCGACGGCACGATCTGCCGATCGGCGATCCAGTGCGCCCCCACAGGTGCGCCTGCTGCGAGCAGTTCTTCGGTGACCACGAAGCGTTCCTGATGGCTGCGGCCGTGTCCCCCGTACTCCACCGGCACGGTCATGCCCAGCCAGCCGCGGGCGGCAAGGGCGCGACTGAAATCCTCGTCCCAGCCGGTCAGCCAGCTGTCGGCGGAACGCCCGATCCTGCCCGCCTGTTGCTGTTCGGCAACGAATTGCCGTACTTCCAAACGTAATGCGTCCATATCATGCGGATCTCCGGCTACCGCCGGCACCAGCCTCGTCATATCCACTCCGTTCACCGAGTCGCCATCGACGTAGCTCTCGTGACACCGGATTCAGCCAACACGGCGATGTCGTCGTCCGGATAACCCAGGCCGGCAAGCACTTCAGCGGTGTCCTGCCCCAACAGCGGGGCATGACGATGCAGGGACACCGGGGGGCGCGACATCGTGAACGGCGTCCGGGTGGCGTAATACTCCCCCTCAGTGGGGTGGGTCCGCTTGGCTAGCAGTTCCTGGCCTGCCACGTAGTCGTTGTTGAGCCCGTCGGCGAGATCCAGCAGGTCGGATGCCGGAATACTGTGCGACTCACATAGTTTCAGCCATTCCGCGGTGGTGCGCTGCGGCGGCGCCTCGCGAACCGCTGTCAGAAGCTCGCCCATGTGCCGATGCCGGTAGTCGACGGTGGCGTAGCGCGGATTGTCGACCAGTTCGGGGCGGCCGGCCGCCGCGAAGAAGTCCCGCCAGTTCTGCGCGGAGTACGGCATGATGCAGATCCAGCCGTCGGCCAGCGTCGCGGTCGCGAAGGGACCCATGATCACCGTCGCCAGATCGATCACACCCAGACCGGCAAGAGCACCCGGTGTGATGTGCATCGACGCCTCCTCTGAATGTGTCGCGCGGGCAGCGGATCGACTATGGCAGCTGTTGCCAGTTTACGCAATAACGGATAGTTTTACGTATATCTGTATACGACCGAGCTGCGAGAGGTCCGCCGTGACACCGCCGTCAAACGCCAAACCGCGCGCCCGGCACCGCACCGTCGACCGCATCGCGCAGATCCTGGAGTTCATCGCCCGCTCGCATGACGGCACAACCCTCAGCGAGATCGCCAAAGAGCTTGATGCGCCGGTCAGTTCGGTACAGGGCCTGGTGAACGGCCTGGTCGCCACGGGTTATCTCGATGAGCACAACCGCCGCTACGTGCTGGGTAGCGCGCCGTACCTGCTCAACCGCCTGGCGGGCCGTCAGCCGGCCTCCACCGTCACCCATGCTGATCTCCAGGCCATCCACGAACAGTCGGGGCTGACGACCGTTCTGTCGATTGCCGTGGGGCCCAACATCTTCTACGTGGACTACTGCTCGGCGGATCCCCGGTTCGCATACCTGGCAGAGAACTACGTGCAGCGCTCACTGATCCGCACCTCGGCAGGCTGGGTGCTGTTGGCCGGCATGGACCAACGCGACCAGTGGGCCTACCTGCGCGGTGTCGAGGACGACGAACGCCCGTTGATCGACCGATTCTTCGCCGACCTGCCCCACATCCAACAGAGCGGAATCTGCGCCGCCCCCAACGCCTCCGAACGCGGGGACGGCATTTCCATCGCCGTGCGCGAAAAGGACAAGACGGTGGCCGCCGTCGGCATCATCTCCACGCACGAGGAGATTTCCGCACGTCGCGACGAACTGGCCGCGATCCTGCAGGACGGCGAACGCCTTTGGTCGGCACGCGAGACGGGTTGACCGCGGTACCGGCATATCCGAACGCTGAGCTACGTTGTGGAGACTATGAGTGCTACATCGACCGCGCTGACCATGTACACCACGACATGGTGCGGCTACTGTGCCCGGCTCAAGACCGCGCTGAAGGCCGAAGGCATCGCGTGGACCGAGGTCGACATCGAGGCCGATCCGGCAGCCGCCGAGTTCGTCGGTTCGGTGAACGGTGGCAACCACGTCGTGCCGACGGTCAAGTTCGCCGACGGGTCGACGCTGACCAACCCGAGCATCAAGCAGGTCAAGGCGAAACTGGCCTAGTTCTCCCGGCGAGCAGACAAATCAGTCGAGCGCGACCCAGGATTCGATGATCTCGCGGGCAATGGAGATCGACCCCGGCAGTAATAACCGCGAGGGCGACTCGCTACTCCAATCGCCATGCCGGAGTGCTTCGCGGATCTCGGCCCGGGTGAACCATTCCGCCTCGGCGATCTCACCGTCGTTGAACGAGAACGGCTGCTCCGGGTCCGCGATGGCGTGGAAACCGACCATGAGCGACCGCGGGAAAGGCCAGGGCTGACTGCCCAGGTACTGCACGTCGCTGACGGTCAGGCCGATCTCCTCGGCGATCTCGCGCACAACACAGGATTCGAAGGACTCGCCGGCTTCGACGAACCCGGCCAGGATCGAGAACAACCGCTCGGGCCATACCGTCTGGCGGGCCAGCACGGCACGGTCGTGTCCGTCGTGCACCAGGCAGATCACTGCGGGGTCGATGCGGGGAAACTCCTCATGACCGTTGGCGGCGTTGACCCGCGACCAGCCACCCCTGATCGGCTTCGTCGCCGCCCCGTCGACCGCGCTGAACCGGGCGTTGTCGTGCCAATTCAGCAGCGCGGTGGCCGTGGCCACCAGTTGAGCACTCGTGTCGTCGAGAACCTGGCCGGCCCGGCGCAGATCCAGCACCTCGATTTCGGTACGGGGATCCTCGGGACCTTCCAGCGCGGCGCGAACGCCCCAGACATGCGTGCCGTCCTGCAGCCTCCCCAAGAACACGGCGTGCTCCGGCGGCTTGTCGCCCAGGCTTGCGGCCTTCCCGAGCACCACCCGGCCCCCGGAGATCAGCACCTGGTTGCGCTGGTCCATCCGCAGGAGCAGGGCATCCGGCCAGCCGGCCAATGCGGCGTCGACGTCGGTGCGCAGGTTATCGGCGCGGTCAGCGCCGATCCGGGACAGCAGCGGGACGTTGCGTAACCGGAAGCCGGTCATCGCTCGGCATCCGCGCTGCGGATGTACAGCAGCCGGTCACCGGACTCCAGGGCATCGACCTCCGGTGCATCCACCCTGCACAGCCTGCCGCTGCGCACCACGCCCAGCACGATGTCGTGCAGGTGCCGCGGCGAGCCCCCCTCCTCCTTCGGGGTTACCTCGCGCTCGGCGATGGCGAACCCAGCGTCGGGCGTCAGCAGGTCTTCCATCATCTCCACCACACTGGGCGTCTGGGTGGCGATGCCGAGCAGCCGACCCGCGGTCTCCGACGACACCACAGTCGAATCCGCCCCTGATTGCCTCAGCAAGTGCTGGTTCTCGGCTTCCCGCGCGGCGGCGATGATCTTGGCCTTGGGCGCCAACTCCCGCGCGGTCAAGGTAACCAGGACCGCGCTGGCGTCGTCATCGGTCGCGACGATGATCGCCTTCGCATGCTGGGCGCTGGCCAGGCGCAGAATGTCGGATTTGGTGGCGTCACCATGCACGGTGACCAACCCGGCACCCTTGGCACGTTCCAGCGCGGTCGCGTTCTCGTCGACGACGACGATGTCGGCCGGGGCGACCTCGTCACCGACCATGGCCGCGACCGCGGTGCGGCCCTTGGTGCCGTATCCGATGACGACGGTGTGGTTACGCACTCTGCTCCTCCATCGCTGGATCTTCAGCGCCTGCCGCGACTGAGTGGTCAGTGTTTCCACCGTGGTACCGATGAGGACGATCAGGAAAGCCACCCGCAACGGCGTGATCACCAGGACATTGACGAGCCGCGCACCCGGGGTGAATGGGGTGATATCGCCGTAGCCGGTCGTCGACAGGGACACCGTCGCGTAGTACAGGCAGTCGAGGAACGACAACGGGTTGTCCTGCGCGTCCCGGTAGCCGTCACGGTCGAAGTACACGATGAAGACGGCCGCGAACAGCGCCGTCAGCGCATAGATGACACGCCGGAAGATGCGTTGCCCCGGGCTGACGAACGGCTCCGGAATGCGCAGCACGTCGACAAGCGCAGCGTCCGGCCGAGAGGTCAGATTCGGGTCAATCGCGGCGAGTCGGCGCCGCAGCCTGCCTTTAGCCACGTGAACTATTCACCCAGGACCCGGGTGGCGCCGGGACCGATCCGAGCAGACGCACGCCACAATGTAACCATGACCGCATCCTCGTCTCAGCGGATCTCCGCTGCACCCACCGCCCAGCGCCTCGCGGCCCTGCTCCTGGGCATGGGGGTGTTGCACTTCGTTGCGCCGAAGCCGTTCGACTCGATCATTCCGGCCGAACTGCCGGGCAGCCCGCGGTTCTACACGTATGCCTCGGGTGTCGGCGAGCTCGCCACCGGTGCGCTGCTCGCCGCCCCGCGCACCCGCCGCGCCGGTGCGCTCGCCGCGGTGGCGCTGTTCATCGCAGTGTTCCCGGGCAACGTCAACATGGTGCGGCTGTGGTGGGACAAGCCGTGGCCGATGCGCATCGGTGCGATCGCCCGGCTACCCCTGCAGATCCCGATGATCACCACCGCGCTGAGGGTCTACCGCAACTCCTGAGCCGGCGTGACGAGCAGCGCTGCCAGCTCGTCAGCGCCGGGAAGGGTTTCCGGACTGACGGTTTGGCCCGAGCGCACATAGTGGAATGCGGCCCGCACCGATTCCGGTGGGCAACCCCGCAGTGCCGCCCAGGCCAGCCGGTACACCGCGAGCTGAATTGCGGCCTGCTCCTTGGCCTCCGGGGTCGCCGGGGGTTCGCCGGTCTTCCAGTCGACCACGGTGGTGGTGCCGTCCGTGCCGGCGAAGACTGCATCGATGCGGCCGCGCACCACGGTTTGCCCGATGACCATGTCGAACGGCACCTCCACCTCGATCGGCGTGCGCGCCGCCCACGTCGACCTGACGAACGCATCCTGAAGTTCGGTCAGGTCTTCCGCACTTGCCCGACCACTGTCACTGTCCACCGCGCCCGGTAGGTCGTCGAGATCGAACAACCGCTCGGCGTGGAAGAACCGCTGAACCCACTCGTGGAATGCGGTGCCCAGCAGGGCGTGCGGGTCGGGACGTTGCGGCACCCGCAGGCGCATGCGGTCATACGCGGCCTGCGGGTCACGGCTCAGCTCCACCAGAGTGCTGACTGACAGTTGTCCCGGCAGTTCAACCGCAACCGGCTGCGAAGGGCGGTCACGTTCGGCCAACAGCGCGTCGACGTCGTCGGACCAGCCTTCCCGGTCGGCTGCCGCGGGGAGCTCACCGGAGATCGCCCGCGTCACCAGATCCGCACCGCGGTGAACATCGCTGCCGCTCGCGGTCACCGCCGGCCACTGTGCTTCTACGGCGTTGTCCCGCAACGGGTTAACCTCGCCCGGCGCAGGGTCTGGCGCCCACTGCTCGATCTCGCCGCAGGGTATGCCGTCGGCCGCCGCCTCCTTGATGATGGCCTTGAGCTCGCACAGAAACTCCGACGGTCCCCGCGGTTTGCTCCCGGTGGCACCCCAATGGTGACCGGACAGCAGCAGGGTGTCCTCGGCCCGCGTGATCGCCACGTACAGCAGCCGGCGCTCCTCGTCGACCCGACGCTGGTCGAGGCTGCGCTTATGGTCGGAAATCTTGTCCGACAAGATCTTCCGATCGTTGACATCCGACGTGTCGAGCACCGGAACGCCGATTTCGGAGACGGTGGCGCGGTCTCCGCGCAGCAGCGGTGGCAGATCGCCGGCATCGGTGAGCCACGTCCGGGCGGACGCCGTCGAGGGGAACACCCGTGCGCTCAGGTGCGGCACCGCCACCACTTGCCACTCCAGCCCCTTGGCGGCGTGCACGGTCAGGATCTGCACCCGGCCCGGGGAAACCGTCAATTCGGCAGGTGCCAGCCCATTCTCGACCTCCATCGCGGCATCGAGGTAGGCCAGCAGCGCCGGAACCGTTGCCCCCGGTCGGTTCGAGAAATCGGCCACCAGATCGCAGAACCGGTCCAGATGCTCAGTGCCGGCCCAGCCCGCCGCCACCGGTCGTGCTGCCCGCGCCTCGGCATCCAGCCCGAGTACCCGCCGGACTTCGGCGACCAACTCGGGCAGCGGATGGCTCAGGTGCGCGCGCAACATGGTCAGCTCGCGGCTCAGCGCCACGATCCGCTGATGCCCGATAGGCGAATACCGTTCGGCCGCACCAGGATCGCAGATGGCGTCGGCCAGGCACGCGGAATCTGCATCCGGCGCTGCCTGCGCGACGATGTCGGCGGTGCTCAATTCGCCCGCAGGCCGATCGTCGAGTTCCACCGCGCGACGCCACAAGGCTGCGATGTCTCGGGCGCCGAACCGCCAGCGCGGCCCGGTGAGAATGCGCATGACTGCCGACCCAGCGGTGGGATCTGCCACGAGCCGCAGCATCGCGACCAGGTCGGCCACCTCGGTCACCGCCAACAGCCCGGCCACGCCGACCACCTCGACCGGCA
The DNA here is from genome assembly GCF_053483975.1 of Mycolicibacterium sp. XJ870. Lineage (NCBI taxonomy): Bacteria > Bacillati > Actinomycetota > Actinomycetes > Mycobacteriales > Mycobacteriaceae > Mycobacterium > Mycolicibacterium sp. XJ870. Next base: position 933,599 of record NZ_JBEFTI010000001.1, on the reverse strand, counting down.
CCCCCCGGGCAGTGAGGGCATCGGCTATCGGCCCGGCGTCGGCGTTGCGGCGCACCAGCACGGCCGCGGTGGGGACGGCGATGCCACCCTCGATCGCAGCGTGGTATCTCTGCGCCAAATGATCTGCCACCCAATCCCGTTCGGCGGCCACGTCGGACAGCAGTGCGCACCGGATGGTGCCCGGATCGGCATCGGGCCGGGGGCGAAGGGCCCGCACCGCCACCGAGCGTCGGCGCGCCTCGGCCGACACGGCGTTGGCGACATGCAGGGTGCTCGGCGGATTTCGCCAACTCGTCCGCAACTCCAGCGACGGCGCTGCGGTGCCGTCGGAGTACGGGAAATCGGTGGTGAACCGCGGCAGGTTGGTCGCCGACGCACCGCGCCAGCCGTAGATCGATTGAATCGGATCGCCCACCGCGGTCAGCGCCAAACCGTCATCCGCGCCACCACCGAACAAGGCGGACAGCGCCACTCGTTGGGCATGGCCGGTGTCCTGGTACTCGTCGAGCAACACCACCCGGTACCGCTGCCGCAGCTGCTCACCGACCTGGGGGAAGCGCGATGCCAGCTGGGCCGCGGCCGCCATCTGCATCCCGAAGTCCATCACCTTGTCGGTGCGCATGCGCTGATGCAGTGCATCGATCAGCGGGACCAGTTCGGTGCGTTCGGTCTGCGTAGCCAGCATCCGTAGCAGCCACTGGCTGGGCCCGCGGTCGCGTTGGTACGGCCCGGCGGGCAGGGTGTGCACAAGCCGTTCCAGTTCGACGTGGGTGTCACGGAGCTGATCGGTGTCGACCAGATGCTCCGCCAGCGCGCCGGACAGCCGCAGCACCATGGCGGTGACGGCTGCCGGTGTCTTGTCGGTGTCGAGTTGGCCCGGATGCGCACACACCACGTCGAATGCCAACTGCCACAGTTCGGTTTCGCTGAGCAGACGGGTGTCCGGCTCGACCGGCAGCAGCAGTCCGTACTCACGCAGCAGGGTGCCGGCGAAGGCATGATAGGTACTCACTGTTGCCGACTCAGCCACATCGTCGGCGCCGCCGGATGACGGCTCCAGGCCCGCACCGGCCAGCCTGGCCAGCCTGGTGCGAACCCGGCGCAGCAGTTGCCCGGCCGCTTTACGGGTGAATGTCAGACCGAGCACCTGCGACGGTGTGGCATAACCGTTGGCCACCAACCAGACCACCCGGGCGGCCATCGTCTCGGTTTTGCCCGCACCGGCGCCGGCGATCACCACCAGCGGTCCGGGCGGTGCCGCGATCACCGCCGCCTGCTCGTCGGTGGGCGGGAACAGGCCCAGCGCCGCGGACAATTCGGCCGGGCTGTACTTCGCCGTTGCGGAGGCAACCATCGTCATGATCGATCCCCACCGGACTGGGCCGGGCAGCTGGACCGCACCGGGCAGTTCGAGCAGTTGTCGTTCACCCGGGCGAGGAACTGCGGACCAGCGGTGGCTGCCGCCGCGCGACCGACCGTGTCACGCCAGTCGGCGCCGGCCGCGGGGGTGAGCGGGTCCTGCTCACGTTCGGTCGCGCCACCTGCGCCCGCTTTGCCCAGGTACACCAAGCGTCCGCCGCCCGGCTCGTCCCCGTCCGGTATCAGGCCGGCGGCGACGGCGAGCTGGTACATGGCCAGCTGCGCATGGTTCTGCGCATCGTCCTTGGTCACCGGGCTCTTGCCAGTCTTGAGGTCGACCACCACCAGCCGCCCGGCCTGATCGCGTTCCAACCGGTCCAGCCGGCCCCGCACCCGCACCCCCGGCGTGCCCTCTGCCGGCTCCACGACAACACCCTCGACGTCGACCTCGGTGCCGACCTCGGTGAGCTCGTGCCGGGTGTCCGCACGCCATCGGCTGAACGTCTCAAGCATGGCGCGGTGACGCACCAGCTCGTTGTCCGAATACCACTGTGCGTTGAAAGGCAGCTGCTCCCATACCTTTTCCAGGTCGTTGAGCAGCTGGCTCTCGGTCTTGCCTGCATCGGCCACCAGCGCATGCAGCAGCGACCCCACTGTGGACCGCACGTCACGCCCGTCGCTGCCGCCGTGGCGTTCCAGCAGCCAGCGCAGCGGGCAGTCGGTGAGCATCTGCACCGTCGACGGCGACAACGTCACGGTCTGATCGGCATCCGACCACAGCGGCTCGTCGGTGGACAACGGCGTCATGGCGTGCCAGTGCGTCGGATCCGCACCGGGTATCCCGGCCTCCGCCAGCCGGGCCAGTTGTGTTGCGGCACAGGCACGAGACTCCTCGTCGACCGCACCTTCGGGTGCGCACACCACTGCCCGCAACCTGCCGACCATAGCTGACGGCGCCAAGACCCGCGGCGCGATCAGCGGCGGCTGCACGACCGGTTCGGTGGCCAGCGACGCCAACTCGGCGAAGAACGGCGAGGGCAGCAGCGACTCGTCACCTGCTTCGCTGTCAACCGCGGTGACCAGCAGCCGGGTCCTGGCCCGGCCCATCGCGGCCATCAACAGCCGCCGCTCCTCGGCGAGCAACGGCGCTCTCGTCGACACGGACCGGTCGGCTACGGCCGCAACACCGTCGAGCACGTCCACCAGGTGTTGGGTGTCCAGCACGCCGCCGCGTGGAATCACGTTGGGCCACAATCCTTCCTGCATGCCGGCGATCACCACGAAGTCCCATTCGCCGCCGAGCGCGGCATGTGCGCTGAGCACCGCGACTGCGTCCTGCGACTTCTCGTCGGTCTGCGACGCCGGTGCGCCCAGCCGCGTCACATGGTCGACGAGTCCGCGCAACGAGGCACCCGCCGTGCGGTTCACGTACTGGTCGGCGATATCGAACAGCGCGGTCACCGCATCCAGGTCGCGCTCTGCCTGCGCGCCGGCACTCCCCCCGCGCTCGCTTGCCGCCAGCCATCGGCGCTGCAGCCCACTGGCGTGCCAGGCCTGCCAGAGCGTGTAGCGCGGATCGGCCCCTTCGGCCTGACTGCGGGCCGCCGCAGCCAGCACCGCCCGCAGCCGCCGCAACGGCCGTAACTGCTCGGCGGACAAGCCCTTCGGGTCGGCGTGGATCGCGGCGGTCAGCAGATCCCCGAAATCGCGCGGTGGCTGGGAGCCGTCTGCGCGCCGCAGCGCCCGCCGCAGCTGACGCAGCGTCACCGGGTCGACCCGGCCCATGGGCCCGGTGAGCAACCGCAACGCACTGTCGGCGTCCAAGCCGCCGGCGGCAGTCGCCGTCAGCACCGTCAGTAGCGCGTCAACCGCGGGCTGCTGCGCCGCCGGGGTTCCGGTTCCCCGCTCCCGCACAGGAACTCCCGCCGCGGTCAGGGCCCGGGCCAGTGCCGCGCCTGCGCGCGGCACCGACCGCACGATGACGGCCATCTGCGACCATGGCAGTCCGTCCATCAGATGTGCGCGGCGCAACGCATCGGCGATCAACGCACCCTCGGCGTGCGGCGACGCCGCCAGCTGCACCATAACCTTGCCGTCGGTCTCCGGCTTGCCAGCCAGCTGCCGAGTGGCGCTGACCCCCGGCAGGCGTTGCGCAACCCCCGAGATGGCCGATGCCACAGCCGGTGCGCAACGGTGCGATTCGGTGAGGGTGATGGCGGGAGGGGTGCCAGAATTGCCCCAGCCGCGCAACAGCGCGGGATCGGCACCGCGGTAGCCGAATACGGACTGGTCGGGATCCCCCGCGATGACGGTGAGCCCGGCGCCGGCGGCCAGCACCCGCACCAGCAGGGCGGCCTGCGGGTCGAGGTGCTGCGCGTCGTCGACCAACAGCAACTTGATCCGCGCGCGTTCGGAGGCCAGCAAGTCGGCGTCGGTGCCGAATGCCTCCAGAGCCGCACCGACCAACTCGGCGGCGCCCAGCGCGGGGACGGTCGCCTGCGGGGCGGCCATCCCGACCGCCGACCGCAGCAACATGATCTGCTCGTAGGTCTGCGCGAACCGCCCGGCGGCCAGCCACTCCGGACGCCCCGAGGAACGGCCCAGCCGTTGCAGCGCAAGCGGATCCACCCCGCGCTCGGTGCAGCGCGCCATCAGGTCGCGCAGCTCGGTGGCGAACCCCGCGGTGCTCAGCGCAGGCCACAGCTGCTCCGGCCAGCCCACCGGCGAATCCGGACCGTCCTGAAGATCACCGGCCAGCAGCTCGCGGATGATGCCGTCCTGCTCGGCACTGGTGATCAGTCGCGGCGGCGGATCCCCGTTGCGCTGGGCGGCCAGCCGCAGTACCGCGAACGCGTACGAGTGCACGGTGCGCACCAGCGGCTCCCGCACGACACCTTGGTCCCCGGCACTCAACAGCCGTGCCGTGACCGCGGCCCTGGCGGCTGCCCGCAGCCGGGCCGAACCGGTCAACAGCAGAACCGACTCCGGGTCGGTGCCCGCGACGATGTGCTCGACGGCAGTGTTCACCAGCAGGGAGCTCTTACCCGTGCCCGGGCCGCCCAGCACGCGCATGATCCCGCGCGCGTCGGACGGGATCGGCACGGTCGGTGATGCTGTCGTGTGCGGTGCGGACATGACATGCATGACACCAGAGGGGTCCGACAAGTAGCGGAGCGGATTGGAGCGAGTGGCCCGACAAGTAGCGGAGCGGATTGGAGCGAGGGCCCGACAAGTAGCGGAGCGACGGGGCTGCGTCACCGTCATCCGGCCGCCCTTACGATCGACTCGTGACGGACTTGCATGTGCACCGCTACGGCCCGGATGGACCGGCTCAGCTGCTACTGATCCACGGGCTCACCGGTCACGGTCAGCGCTGGCAGACGCTGGCCAACCGGCACCTGCCCGAGTTCTCGATCGCGGCGCCGGATCTCATCGGGCACGGCCGCTCGCCGTGGGCGGCGCCGTGGACGCTGGATGCCAATGTGGCGGCGCTGGCCGCGCTGCTCGACGGCCCTACGCTCGTGGTCGGCCATTCGTTCGGCGGCGCGGTCGCACTGAATCTGGCTGCCGCGCATCCGGATCTGGTGGCCGGGCTGGTCCTGCTGGATCCGGCGGTGGCACTCGACGGCGGCTGGATGCGGGATATTGCCGACGACATGCTGGCCGACCCTGACTACCCCGACCGCGACGAGGCACGCTTGGAGAAGGTCAACGGCTCGTGGGGCGAGGTGGAGCCTGCCGAGCTGGACCGCGAACTCGACGAACATCTGGTCCAGCTGCCCGGCGGTCGCTGCGGATGGCGCATCAGCATTCCGGCGATGATGTCGTACTGGAGTGAGCTCACCAGGCCGGTTACCTTGCCGCGCATGGGAACCCCGACCACGCTGGTGCGTGCGACCCGGACCAGCCCACCGTATGCGCACGACACGTTGATCGAGGGGCTCGCCGAGCACCTTGGTCCGGATTTCACGCTGCTGGACTGGGATTGCGACCACATGGTGCCAGGGGCAAAGCCCGCCGACACGGCCGCGCTGATTCGGGAACGGCTGGGGTAGCCATGCCGGCGGTGACCGAGGAACAGGTGGAGATGGTGCGGGAACTGGTTGCTGCGATCCCTGCCGGAAAGGTGGCGACGTATGGTGACATTGCCGACGCCGCAGCACTTTCCAGCCCGCGCATCGTCGGCTGGATCATGCGGACCGACTCCTCCGATCTGCCGTGGCATCGAGTGATCACCGCGTCGGGTCGACCCGCGGCCCATCTGGCAACGCGCCAACTGGAACGGTTGCGTGCCGAAGGGGTTCTCGCCGTCGACGGTAGGGTGCGGCTTTCTGAGTACCGCCATGAGTTCGCCCACGGCCGATCCGGGCAGCGCTGAGACGGTGGCGGCGCTGCTCGCTCTCGGCTCGGCACTGTGCTACGGCATCGCCGTCCATAATTGATGACGCTCGCAAAAAGCAGGTGCACACTTAGCGGCTCGGTACCCAACCGCCGTGGTAATCGGTGGCCACGGCTGGTCCGGCTTGTCCGGCAGCGCCTGTTCGGGGCGAACGCGCGTTCCCGGGGACCTCCGCGTCTCTCACCCGCGAGTGTGCGGATTCATCCGGGCGCATCGGCGAGTCGCGTATAAACCCGCACGCTCGGCACAATTTTCATCCTCCACATGGCGCAGCCCTCCCGATCGCTGCTCGGCGAATCAGAGCACCAAGCGCACCAGCGAGGCGGTGCGCGCCAGACCGGGGAAGGCCGCGGCGGTGGACCGCGGGTGCAGGGCATGGACGGCGAGCCGGAACATCAACGCGCGCAACAACATCTGTGGCCACTCCGGCAATGCTTCCCAACGTTCGACGAGCCCGTCGTCAGCGTCGCCCCAGGACAGTGCGTCGATCACCACGACCCCGGCGGCCCACGGCGCCGGACGCCAGTACGGGGTGATGTCGGTGATGCCCGGAGCCGCGGCACCGGCGAAAAGCACTGTGCCGTACAGGTCGCCGTGCACCAGCTGGCTGGCGCTCTTGGTAGGCCGGCGCAGTCCGGCCAGCTGCTTGATCAGCTCGACCGAGCGCTGGGTGTCGGTCGAACCCGGCGACACCCTGGCCCCGGGTGGCAGGGAATGCAGTGGCCGTTCCTCCCACGCGGCGCGGTCGGCGGCGATGAACACGTCGACATCGGCCCACGGGGCGACCGGAGGCTGAGTCAGAAACCGCGGCCGCTCCAGTTTGGCCGTGGCCTCGTGCAACCGAACTGCGGCCGATACCACCTCGTCGTGGCGAGGTTCCGGTGTTCCGGCGACGTACGTGTCGGCCCGCCAGCCGGCGACCACGTAGCGTCCGTCGGTCGAACGTACCGGCCGGGCCAGTCGCACCCCGTCGACGAACAACGTCTCGCGAACCTTGGCCGACCACGCCGCGCGGGCGTGGTCGGCGACCATCGACAGCACGACTTCCCCGCAGCGCCAGCCACCCTCCCAGCTCGAGCCGAGCGGTACCGGGCGCACCCCGGCCAGGCCGAACGCCGCCAGCACATGTTCCGGCGGGCGTTCCACACTCACAAGCTCAGCCTAAGGTGTGCGCCCGCAAACGGGCCGTCAGTACATGACCATGTCGGGCTCGAGCTGGCGAGCCCACGCCACAATGCCGCCCTGCAGATGCACCGCGTCGGAGAATCCGGCCTTCTTGACGATCGCGAGCACCTCGGCTGACCGCACCCCGGTCTTGCAGTACAGCACCGGCGTGCGATCCACCGCGAGCTTGGCCAACGCATCGCCCGATTCGAACGACGGTTTCGGGATGAGCTCGGCGCCGGTGATGTGATTGATATCCCACTCGACCGGCTCCCGGACGTCGATCAAGGCCAACGGCTTCCCGGAGTCCAGCAGGTCCTGCAGCTCGCGCGGCGTGATGGTGGAGTCTTGGGCGGCCTCGGTAGCTGCGTCTGAAATGACACCGCAGAAGGCGTCGTAGTCGATCAGCTCGGTGATCTTGGGGGTCGCCGGATCCTTGCGGATCCGGATGGTGCGATAGGTCATGTCCAGCGCGTCGTACACCATCAGCCGGCCCAGGAGCGGCTCGCCGATGCCGGTGATGAGCTTGATCGCCTCGGTACCCATGACCGACGCGATCGACGCGCACAGGATTCCCAGCACGCCACCCTCGGCGCACGACGGCACCATCCCCGGTGGCGGCGGCTCGGGATAGAGGTCGCGATAGTTCAAGCCCAGCCCGTCGGGCGCGTCCTCCCAGAACACCGAGACCTGGCCCTCGAACCGGTAGATCGACCCCCACACGTACGGCTTGTGCGCCAATACCGCGGCGTCGTTGACCAGGTAGCGAGTCGCGAAGTTGTCGGTGCCGTCGAGGATCAGGTCGTACTGGCTGAACAGTTCGACGGCGTTGTCGGGTTCGAGCCGGAACTCGTGCAGGTTGACCTGCACCAGCGGGTTGATCTCGGCGATCGACTCCTTGGCGCTGAGCGCCTTGGACTTCCCGATGTCGGACTGGCCGTGAATGATCTGACGCTGCAGGTTGGACTGGTCGACGACGTCGAACTCGACGATGCCGATGGTGCCCACCCCGGCCGCGGCCAGGTACAACAGCGTCGGTGAGCCGAGCCCGCCCGCGCCGATCACCAGCACCTTGGCGTTCTTGAGCCGTTTCTGCCCGATCACGCCGACGTCGGGAATGATCAGGTGCCGGCTGTAGCGTTCCACCTCTTCACGGGTGAGCTCGGCGGCCGGCTCCACCAGCGGCGGTAACGACACATCCAAATTCGCGGACACCGCATGTCTCCTCAGTTTTATGGCCAGTTCATGGTCCCGGTTGCTCGTATCCACAACGGTAAACCGGCCGGGATGCTTCCCGTGCCCCGGCAGTCGATCTTCGCGTACCGGCTAGGCGATGGGATAAGGCCAGGGATTGAACCGACAGGTCAAGCCGTCCGCTGTGACCGTCTCCGGGTCGAACTTGGCAGCATCGTCGTTGGCCGTGGAGAACGTCTGCTGCATCATGATCGGCGCCAACTCGCCATTGCGGGCGCACGCCTCGTGCCGCTGGTAACCGATGGCGTGGCCGACCTCGTGGTTGATGAGGTACTGCCGGTAGGAGCCGATATCGCCTTGGAAGGGCACCGCCCCGCGGACCCAGCGGGCCTCGTTGATGAACACCCGGGGCTGATTGCCGTCGAAGGACGGGTTGTAGCAGGACGCTTCCAGTTGGATGTCGTAGCCGCAGCCCTCGCGCACCGTCAACGGTGAGGTGAGCGACACCCGGAAGTCGGGCTCGATCCCGCTGCTCGCGTCGACCCGGGTGAATGCGAACAGGCCGTTGTGCGTCCAGCTCTTGGGGTTGGCCAGGGTTTCGCTGACCATGCTGGCGAAGCCCTCGTCACCGCCGAACGACGTCGTGTCCACACCGTCCTCCACCTCGACGGTGTAGGTGAACGACTTGGTGGTGCCCTCGCCCACGGTGGGCGTGGTACCGGGAACGATGTGCCAGGTCCGGGCACCGGCCTGGGTGAACGGACCGCCTGCGGGCAATATCCCGGTGGGCAGGTTGGCGTCGAATTGCGTCAGCCCTTTGGGCGGTGCGCCGATGATCGCGGTACTGGCGGCGTCGATGGTCGGCGGGCCCTGCACGGGGCCTTCGGCCTCCTGAGTGGTCTGCGGGGTGCTGGTGCCGGTGATGGTCTGGTACACGACGACGACGGTCAACACGATGAGGACCGGAAGGGCGTAGGCCCGCCAGCCGTAGGTGGAGACGAAACGTCCGATCCAGGTCTGCTTGCGCCACCGCTGCCGGTCATCCCGATTGGACCGGGCGCGGCCGGAATCCACCGCGAGCGGATCCCGTTGCGCGCGCAGCGGCTCCCGCCATTCGTTGCGCACTGCCGGGACACGGCCACCCCCGCTACGTCCCGGGTCGTAGGTCACCGATCCAGGATGGCACAGCCACGCGTGCATCGGTCGCCTGTGCGCCTGGTCCGTGACCGCGCCGGTGCCATTTCGCAACCCGCGGTGCAACGGTAGTAATGTCGTTGCGATGGGCGGCTTGGACGAACATGTTCAAGTGCGCCAGAGCAATACAGATTGAGGACTTGATGAGCGATCTCGCCAACACCGCCGAGAGGAGAGGTGCAAAGCCCCCGACCGGCGGTGGACGACGCGGAAACAGGCTGCCTCGCGACGAGCGACGTGGGCAGCTTCTGGTGGCCGCGAGCGAGGTTTTCGTGGACCGCGGCTACCACGCAGCCGGCATGGACGAGATCGCCGAACGCGCAGGCGTCAGCAAACCCGTTCTGTACCAACACTTTTCGTCGAAGCTCGAGTTGTACCTCGCAGTGCTGCAGCGCCATGTCGACAATCTGGTGTCCGGGGTACGCCAAGCCTTGCGCACCACCACCGACAACCGGCAACGGCTGCGCGCGGCGGTGGAGGCGTTCTTCGATTTCATCGAACACGACAGCCAGGGTTACCGGCTGATCTTCGAGAACGACTACGTGACCGAACCCCAGGTCGCTGCCCAGGTGAAGGTGGCCACCGAGTCGTGCACCGATGCGGTGTTCGATCTGATCAGTCGGGATTCCGGACTGGAAGCGCATCGCGCCCGGATGATCGCGGTCGGCCTGGTGGCCGTCAGCGTCGACTCGGCGCGGTATTGGCTGAACAACGAGCGGCCGATCGACAAGGATGCGGCCGTTGAGGGCACGGTGCAGTTCGCCTGGGGCGGACTGTCACACGTGCCACTCACGCGCTCCTAAACCGCTGAGGCGGATTCCGCACCAACCCCGAATCCGACTCGGCGGACATCGGCGGCGCCGATCTCGACATAGGCGATTCTGGTGGTCTGCACCAAGAACCGACGGCCCTTCTCATCGGTCAGCGCGAGCACACCTGACCCCGCGGCCATTGCGTCGGTGACCTGCTGCTCCACCTCGGTAGGCGTCTGCGCGCTGTTGAAGGTCAGCTCACGCGGGCTGTCCGTGACACCGATCTTGACCTCCACGCTGGTTCCCTTCTCTTCTCTACATGGACTTCGTGTCCACAGCAGGCTAGTGGACGGACGGGGCCAAGTGCCCCCAGCCTGCCGACACATCGAGTTCGCGGTGAGCGAAGCCCGAGATGTTGCGCGACCGAACCGAGGCCTGACCGTGACCGACACGCCCGCCCGGCAAACCTCAGCTGTCACTTTTGCCTCGATAGCATCAGAGCCGATATCGGACGAGACGACTGGGATAGCCGCATGACCAGGCCTTATTCACCATATGACACCACGCAGACCGAACGCTTCAGCGACCGCGCGCACGGGCCGGGAAGCTACCCCTCGCTGCCCGGCAGCGAGCATGACGCATACGCCGCTGATTACGAGAACTACGACGATTTCGTCGAAGACGACGGCATCGAGTTCTATGAGGAACCGATCGACCGGCGCTGGATCTGGGTCGCCGGGGTCGCCGGAGCGATCCTGCTGGTCGCGGTGATCTGCACCGTCGTCATCCTCGGCGGTGGCGACAGCGGTTCGGTATCGGCCACTGTCGCCTCCCCGCCGCAGACCAGCCAGCCGTCGACCACGGTGCCGCAGGACGCGACCTCGAAGCCGGTCAGACCGACAGGTCCGGCAAACCCTTCACTGTCGCCGGAGACGGTGACCACGGTGACCCCGGCGCCGACCGCACCCAGCGCAACCGCCGCACCCATCCCGGCCGCACCACCGGCCGAGGCCGCCCCGCCGCCGCCGAACCCGCGTGCCATCACCTACCAGGTGACCGGCAACCGCCAGCTCATCGACCTGGTGACGATCGTCTACACCGACGCGCAGGGCGCTCTGCAGACCGACATCAATGTCGCGCTGCCCTGGAGCAAGACCGTGGTGCTCAATCCGGGTGTCGAACTCAAATCGGTGACCGCGACCAGCGTCGCAGGTCAGCTGAACTGCGCGATCACCGACGCGTCGGGCGCCGTCGTCGTCCAGCAGGCCACCAACAGCATGATCACCACCTGCACGCAGTAGGCAGTGCGCTCAAGCGAGGCCGAGTTCCTGCATGCGGTTGTGGTGGGTGTTCTGCAGCCGGCCGAAGAACTCGGCAAGCTGTGTGAGCCCTTCACCGCTGGACATCACGAGGTCGACAAGCTCGTCGTGATCGGCGAGCACGTACTGGGCCTGGGTGACCGCCTCGCCGAGCAGCCGACGCGCCCATAGGGCCAGCCGGTGCCGCTGGCGCTCGCTGGCGGTCACCGCGGCCTGAACCTCGGCGACGACGAATTGTGAGTGACCCGTCTCGGCAAGCACCGCACGCACCACCGAAGCGATCTCGTCGGGCAGCGAGTCGGCGATCTCCAGATAGAAGTCCGCGGCGAGCGCGTCGCCGATGTAGGTCTTCACCAACGCCTCCAGCCAGGTGCTGGGCGTGGTCATGCGGTGATAGTTCTCCAGCGCGGAGGCGTAGCGCGTCATCGCCGGGACGACGTCAACTCCCCTGCGCTCCAACGCATCCCGCAACAATTCATAGTGGCCCATCTCGGCGGCGGCCATGCTCGCCATGTTGATCCGGCCGCGCAGGTTGGGCGCCATGCGCGCCTCCTCGGTGAGCCGGTAGAACGCCGCGACCTCCCCGTAGGCCAGCACCGCGAAGAGCTCGTTGACGCCGGGATGGTCCGCCGTCACGCCCGAGGCCACCGGTTCGACGATCTGTTCTGCGGCAGGCTGAGGCACGTTCATGGGCCCAACTTTAGACGTCGCGCGAGGTGCCTACCGGCCGGCAAATCGGTCTGAGGACCCCGACCAGCTACAATGGGATGTGGTAACGGCTTCGAGCCGATTCTCAACCGCCTGAACCGCTACCAGGAAATGTGCGTGCACGCAGTTGGCCCGCCAGCAGAGCTGGGCCCAGCGGATCGGCAGCGCCGCGACTTACGGGCGAACCCGGCCGTTTCATTGTCGAACTCGTGCGCGCGTGAATGCCCATGAGGTTTGACAGTGAAAGGTTACCTCCACCGCATATGACGCAACTCAATCCATCGTTTGCCAATCTTGGCGTTCGCGACGAAATAGTCCGCGCACTGGCCGAAGAAGGCATCGAACACCCCTTTGCCATTCAAGAATTGACCCTCCCGCTGGCGTTGGCAGGCGACGATCTGATCGGCCAGGCCCGTACCGGTATGGGCAAGACCTACGCCTTCGGCGTGCCGCTGCTGCACCGGATCTCCACCGACGAGAGCCGCCCCCTGACCGGAACGCCCCGCGCCCTGATCGTGGTGCCCACGCGCGAGCTGTGTCTGCAGGTTTACAACGACCTCGCCACCGCCGCCAAGTACCTCGAGGGACCCGACCGCAAATTCGTCGTGACATCGATCTACGGCGGCCGGCCCTACGAGCCCCAGATCGAGGCCCTGCGCAAGGGCGTCGAGGTGGTCGTCGGAACCCCGGGCCGCCTGCTCGACCTGGCCCAGCAGGGCCACCTCCAGCTCGGCGGGCTGTCCGTGCTCGTGCTCGACGAGGCTGACGAGATGCTCGACCTGGGCTTCCTGCCCGATATCGAGCGCATCCTGCGGCTGACCCCCGACGATCGGCAGGCGATGCTGTTCTCGGCCACCATGCCCGACCCGATCATCACGCTGGCCCGCACGTTCATGAACCAGCCGACGCACATCCGCGCGGAGTCCCCGCAGTCATCGCAGACCCATGACACCACCGAGCAGTTCGCCTACCGGGCGCACGCGCTGGACAAGGTCGAGACGGTCACCCGAATCCTGCAGGCCGAGGGCCGCGGCGCGACGATGATCTTCACCCGCACCAAGCGCACCGCCCAGAAGGTGTCCGACGAACTCGCCGAACGCGGTTTCAAGGTCGGCGCCGTGCACGGCGATCTCGGACAGGCCGCCCGGGAGAAGGCGCTGAAATCGTTCCGCACGAGCGAAATCGACGTCCTGGTGGCCACCGATGTCGCTGCCCGCGGCATCGACATCGACGACATCACCCACGTCATCAACTACCAGATCCCCGAGGACGAACAGGCCTACGTGCACCGCATCGGCCGCACCGGCCGCGCGGGCAAGACCGGCATCGCGATCACGCTCGTCGACTGGGACGAACTGGCACGTTGGGAAATGATCGACAAGACGCTGGGCCTCGGCTGCCCCGACCCCGCCGAAACCTACTCGAGCTCGCCGCACCTGTACGAAGAGCTGGGAATTCCCACCGATGCCACCGGCACGGTCGGAACACCGCGGCGGTCTACCGCCAAGCGCAGCGGCAGGTCTGCAGACACCACGGAGAAGCGTTCCTCCTCGACGGAATCGGCTGATTCGGGAGACCGTCCGGCCAGGACCAGGACGCGCACCCGTCGGCGCACCCGCGCGGGCGAGGCCGTCAGCGGCCATCCCGAAGGCGCCTCGACGTCCGGAGAGTCCGACGGCGCACCGGTGACCGAATCTGCGGACACCGAGGCATCGCACGCCGGGCGGCGCCGCCGCCGTCGCCGTCCCCGTAAGTCCGAAGCCGCAACCGCCGGCTAACCACTCACGACCCGATGGTCAAACCTGAACGCCGCACCCGCGGCGATATGGTCGCGGCCGCTGCCATCGTCGCGGTCATCGCCGTCGCGGCCGGGCTGATCTGGTGGACCAGTGATGCTCGGGCGACGATCAACAGGCCCGCCGCTTCGCCGGTGCCCGCCCTGACCCCGGCCTCCGCCGTTCCGGCCGGCCTGCGCCAGCTGTGGGCAACCTCGAGCCCGAAGACCACCGCCCCGGTCATCGCCGCCGGCTCGGTGGTGACCGCGGACGGCCGGACGGTCACCGGCCGTGATCCGGTCAGCGGTGCGGAGCTGTGGAGTTACGCCCGCGACGTCGAACTGTGCGGCGTCACCTCGGTCTATCAGTACGCGGTCGCGGTCTATCCGGATGTCCGCGGCTGCGGTCAGGTCAGCACGATCGACGGCGAGACCGGTCGCCGCGGGCCGGCCCGCACCGGCTACGCCGACCCCGACGTCCGGTTGTCATCGGACGGCGTCACGGTGCTGTCCGCCGGGGACAGCCGCCTGGAGCTGTGGCGTTCGGACATGGTCCGGATGATCAGCTACGGAGCGCTGGATGCCCGGATCAAACCGGACGTTCCGGCCACCCCGGTGTGCCGGAAGCTGTCGGCGGCCGCGAGTTCCTCGGCCGTGTCGGTGCTGGAATCGTGCCCGAAGAAGAAGGACCTGCGGTTGACGTTGCTGCGGCCCGCCGACGAGGAAGACACCCCCGAGGTGCGTTACGTCGAGCTGCCGGGGATCACCGACGAGTCGGGCGCGCAGGTGATCGCGGTCTCGGAGACCACCACCGCGGTGTACGTGCCGACGCCGAAGCCGACCGTGAACATCATCGACGAGACCGGCGCAACGGTCGCCAGCACGCTGCTGGCCGAGCCGGCCGTGCCGCAGGCCACCACGACGCGAGCCGGCAACCTCATCACCTGGTGGACGGGTGACTCGGTGCTGGTGTTCAGTGCTTCCGGTTTGCGCTACAAGTACACCGTCACCCCGTCAGGGCCCCACGTGCCGGTCGGACCGGCCACCGTGATGGCCGGGCGCCTGCTGGTGCCGGTCGACGACGGCTACGACGTGTTCGATCCGGGGACCGGCGCGGGTGAACGGCACATCACGCTGGCCCGCAAACCCAGCGTGTCACCGGTGGTGCCTGCGGTGGCCGGTACTGCCCTGCTCGAGCAACGGGGCACCGAATTGGTGGCGCTGGGCGCCGGATAGGGATCCGCGTGCCGGTCGGCCCGGATCAGCCGATGTCGATGATGACGACGCTGGTGTTGTCGCTGCCGCCGGCGTTGTTGGCCACCTCGACGAGCCGCCGCGCCGCCATCTCGGGTTCGGCCGTGTTGGCGGCCTCGACGATCGCCGATTCACCGGCAGCCGCGAACAGCCCGTCGGAGCTGATGAGCAATCGGTCGCCGGGACGGCATTCGATGTCGAGAAGATCGGGGTGAATCTGCGGGCCGATGCCGAGGGCCCGGGTCAGCAGATGCCGCTGCGGGTGAAATCTGGCCTGATCCCGGGTGATCTCACCGGCTTTCACCAGCTCACCCGCCACACTGTGATCGTCGGTGAGCTGAACCATCCGGCCGTCCCGAATCCGGTGCAGCGGCGAGTCACCGATGTTCACCACCAGTGGCCCGCCCTGTTCGGGTTCGAAAACCGCGACGACGGTCAGCGTCGCGCCCGAGACCGCGCCGTCCCCGGTGACGAACTCCCACACCTGCTGATTGGCCCGCTGCACGGCGGCGATCAGGCCGTCGCGGTCCGGTGCTTCGGCGAAACCGGCGGCCAGCGCTTCGAGCGCGATCCGGCTGGCGTGCTCACCGAGCACCCCGAAACCGTCGGCGACGGCGTACAGAATGCCGTCAGCCAGCACGGCATCCTGGTTGCTCTCCCGGACCGGCCCCTGGTCAGAGGCCGTGGCTGCGGTCAACACCATGAGACGACTACCCCACCGCCGGCGTGAAGGTCGGCAGCTTCTTGCCGGACTTCCAATGCTTGAGCAACGCCTCGGCGAACTCGCGGTAGGCCAGCGCGCCTTTGGTCTTACGGCCTGCCAGTACCGACGACCCTGACGCGCTCGCCTCGGCGAACCGGACGGTGCGGGGAATCGGCGGCGCCAACACCGGCATCTCGTACCGGTCGGCTACATCGAGCAGCACGTCCCGGCTGTGCGTGGTGCGCGAATCGTAGAGTGTCGGCAGCGCGCCGAGCAGCTTCAGGTCGGCATTGGTGATCTGCTGGACGTCGGAGATGGTGCGCAGGAACTGGCCGACACCCCGATGTGCGAGGGTCTCGCACTGCAGCGGCACGATCACCTCGGTCGCGGCCGTAAGACCGTTGAGGGTGAGCACACCCAGCGACGGCGGACAGTCGATGATCACCACGTCGAAGTCGTCGCCAAGCTTGGATAGGGCCCGCTTGAGGGCGTATTCCCGCCCCGCTCGCATCAACAGCATGGCCTCGGCGCCGGCCAGGTCGATGTTGGCCGGCAGCAGGGTCATCCCCTCGTCGGTCTGCACCAGCGCAGCATTCGGTTCGACTTCCCCGAGCAGCACCTCGTGCACCGACACCGGCAGCTTGTCGGGATCCTGCCCCAACGAGAAAGTCAGACAGCCCTGCGGATCCAGATCGACGAGCAACACCCGTCGGCCCTTCTCCGTCATTGCCGCGCCCAGCGACGCCACCGTCGTCGTCTTGGCTACCCCACCCTTTTGATTGGCGACCGCTAATACTCGCGTCACGTGTTCATCCTGGCACGCTCGCGGCGACAACGGCTCGGCGTGCGGCAGAATCGCCGGTGTGACGGTCCAGCAGCACCGCCTTATCCTGCTTCGCCATGGTGAGACCGAGTGGTCGAAGTCAGGCAGACACACCAGCCGAACCGACCTCGATCTCACCGATACCGGGCGCGAGCAGGCCAAGCTGGCCGCGGAGGCGCTGGCCGACCTGCAGCTGGACAACCCCCTGGTGATCAGCAGCCCCCGGCGCCGCGCAGTGGTCACCGCCGAGCTGGCGGGGCTGGCAGTCGCCGAGATCGATCCGCTCCTCACCGAATGGGACTACGGCTCCTATGAAGGGCTGACCACCCCGCAGATCCGCGAGACCGTGCCGGATTGGCGGGTGTGGACGCATGGCTGCCCCGGCGGCGAGAGCATCGCAGAGGTCGCCGCGCGCGCTGACCGCGCCGTGACACTCGCGTTGGGACACCTGGAGGCGCGGGACGTGGTGTTCGTCGGACATGGCCATTTCTCCCGCGCGATGCTGAGCCGTTGGGTGGAACTTCCGGTATCCGAAGGGATTCGGATCTCGATGGTGGCTGCCTCGATCGCCGTGTGCGGTTTCGAGCACGGCATCCGTCAGATCTCGGCTCTTGGCCTCACCGGCCACGTCAACCCGTGCCTGCCCCGATGACGCCCTCGTTCGTCCTGGCCGGGCCGACGGGTGCAGTGATCGCCGAGGGCGTCCGGACCGGCTTCACCGACATCACCGATGCGGGTGCCGCGTTGCGCTCGGGGTCCGCGTCAATCGTGTTGGGCGCATTGCCCTTTGACCTGAACGCGCCGGCCGCTCTATATGAGCCCGACACCGTCCGGTTCAGTGACGCACTGCCCGAATGGGCGACGGGTCCGGCGCCGACACTGCGCGACCGCGAGACCCTGCCGTCCAGTGCAGTGCATCGCGAGCGCGTGGCCGAAGCGGTGCGCCGGCTGCGGGCCGCGGAGACCGCCCTGGAAAAGGTGGTGCTGGCGCGTGCCCTGCGGCTGACCGCCGAATCCGCATGGGATTCCCGCGCGGTGTTGCGCCGACTGGCGAACGCCGATCCGGTCGCCACGGTGTATCTGGCGGACCTGTCGCCGGCCGGCGGGCGGCACACCGGCACCGCACTGGTGGGCGCCAGCCCGGAGTTGCTGGTCGCACGCGACGGCGAAATGGTGATCTGCCAGCCGTTCGCCGGCTCGGCACCACGATCGGCCGATCCGGAAACCGACCGGGCAAACGCCGCAGCCCTCGCCACTTCCGGCAAGAACCGTCACGAGCACCGGCTCGTCGTCGACGTCATGCGCAAGGCGCTGGACCCGTTGTGCGTGGACCTGCAGATCGCCGCCGAACCGGAACTGCACGGTACCGACGCGCTGTGGCACCTGAGCACCCCCATCCGGGGGCGCCTGCGGGAAAAGCGCACCACCGCAATTGATCTCGCCGTCGCCCTACACCCGACCCCGGCGGTCGGCGGGGTGCCCACCGACCGCGCGGCAGCGCTGATCGGCGAGCTCGAGGGCGATCGGGGCTTCTACGCGGGCGCGGTCGGCTGGTGCGACAAGAACGGCGACGGCCGCTGGGTCGTGTCGATCCGATGCGCAGTATTGTCAGCCGATCGCCGCACTGCGCTGGCCTACGCCGGCGGCGGGATCGTCGCCGAATCTGACCCGGATGACGAAGTCGACGAGACCACAACAAAATTCCGGACGATCCTGAAGGGACTGGGGGCAGCATGAGCGACGCTTGCGAGCGAATCATCGACCAGCCATGCGGCGGCGGAGCTTGCGAGGCCGTCGCATGAGCGAGCTGATCCGCCGGGCACAGCCCGGCGACGAGGTCGAGATCACCGCAATGATCCGCGAACTGGCCGAATTCGAACAGGCCGCCGACGAATGCACGGTTACCGAAAAGCAAATGCATACAGTGCTTTTCGGCAACAAGCCGATTGCCTACGCGCACATGGTCGAGATCGATGGGCAGGTGGCCGCCACCGCGGTGTGGTTCCTCAACTTCTCCACCTGGGACGGCGTGGCCGGCATCTACCTGGAGGATCTCTATGTGCGGCCGGCATTCCGGCGGCGTGGCCTGGCCCGGAAGTTGTTGTCCGTATTGGCCCAGGAATGCGTCGACAGCGGCTACTCGCGGCTGAGTTGGGCGGTGCTCAATTGGAACGTCAACGCCATCGCGCTCTACGACGCAGTGGGCGGCAAGCCGCAGACCGAGTGGACCACCTACCGGGTGTCCGGGCCGGAACTCACCACGCTGGCGGCCGGCTGAGCTGTCAATCCCGGCTCGTAACCCATTGCACCGCAGACGGACTGAACAGAATTCCCAACGTCAGCAGTGCCAGCAGGGCGACCAGGACGCCGTAGACGACGTGATGTGACGTGACGACGTACCACGCCACCGGCAGTAGCAGCAGGTTGGTCAGCACCGCGATGCCGCGCCCCCACCGCCGCCCGGTCATCAGCGCCCAACCACCGGCCAGCACGCCGGCGCCGATGAGGACGAACCAGATCGCGGTGCCGTACCCGCTGACAACGCTCTGATCGGCTCCGCCCACCGCGCGCACCAGCAGGACGACGGCCATCACAAACGCCGCCACTCCCTCGGCCGCGGTCAGAAATCCCGCGTACCGCACCGACGGCGGTTGGATCACGACACCCGCCCCGCGAAGTGGCGCACCGCGTACTCGTAGCCGGCAGGCCCGGCGCCGGCGATCACGACGTCGGCCACGGCCGACACATACGAGTGATGACGGAACGCTTCCCGGCGGTGAATGTTGCTCAGGTGCACTTCGACGACCGGAAGCTCCACCGCGGTCAATGCGTCGGGAATCGCGACCGACGTGTGGCTGTAGGCGCCGGGGTTGATGATGATGCCTGCACAGTCGGTGCGGGCGGCGTGGATGGCGTCGATCAAGACACCCTCGTGATTGCTCTGCACGGCTCGCACCTCGAACCCGAGTTCGGCGGCCAGCGCGGTGACCGACTGCTCGATGTCGGCCAGCGTGGTGGATCCGTAGATCTCGGGCTGCCGGGTGCCGAGCAGGTTCAGGTTCGGGCCGTTAACGAGGAGCAGGCGATCGGTCACCTCCGTACGGTACCGACGCCGACCCGCTGGGCGGCAAGGCGTATCGGCGTGTTATCGGTGCGGCTGCCGTCATAACCGCCGACCGATGGATGAACCCGGTGAGCTGAGACACTTGCCGCGTGCCGAGCGAGCAGCGCTGCCCCTGCGGATCGGGTGACGAGTACGCCGACTGCTGCGGGCCGCTGCATCGCGGCGAGCGGGTGGCCGCCACCGCTGTCGCGCTGATGCGCTCGCGCTTCAGTGCGTTCGCCGTCGGTGACGCCGATTATCTTCTGGCCACCTGGCATCCCCGCACCCGTCCGGCGAGCCTGACGCTCGACGACGGCGTCACCTGGCGCCGGTTGCAGATCGTCGACACCGACGCCGGTGGCCGCGACGACACCGACGGCGTCGTCGAATTCCGGGCCCAGTATGCGGCCGACAACGGCAAGCGCCACATCCTGCACGAGCGCAGCCGGTTCGCCCGGGTGGCGGGCCACTGGCGGTACGTCGACGGCGACCTCCACGACTGAGCCCATACATCTGCCGCGGTTAGGCTGGTGCCCTGTGCGTGCCGTGCTGATCGTCAACCCGAACGCGACCTCGACCACCCCGGCAGGGCGTGACCTGCTCGCCCACGCGCTGGAAAGCCGGGTGACGCTGACCGTGGCTCACACCGACCATCGAGGTCACGCCATCGAGATCGCCAGGGAGGCCGCCCGCGAGGGGGTGGACGTGCTGATCGTCCACGGCGGCGACGGCACGGTGAACGAGGTGGTCAACGGAGTTCTCCCGGGCTGCGGCACCCGCCCCGAAGCGGGCACCGCGCCCGCGATCGCGGTGGTGCCGGGCGGCTCGGCGAACGTGTTCGCCCGCGCCCTCGGGATCAGTCCCGACCCCATCGAAGCCACCAACCAGCTCGTCGACCTGCTCAGCGGGTACCGGATGGGTCGCGATTGGCGGCGGATCGCCCTGATGGACTGCGGCGAACGTTGGGGCGTGTTCACCGCCGGGATGGGCGTCGACGGTGACGTGGTGGCTGCCGTGGAGGCTCAGCGGGCCAAGGGGCGCAAGGTCACCGCGGGCCGGTACATCCGGGTGGCGGTGCGGGAGATGCTGGCCAGCGTGCGCAAGGAGCCGTCGCTGACGCTGCACCTGCCGGGCACCGAGCCGATCAGCGGCGTGCACTTCGCGTTCGTGTCCAACTCCAGCCCTTGGACGTATGCGAACACCCGACCGGTGTGGACCAACCCGGACACCACCTTCGAGACCGGGCTCGGGGTGTTCGCGACGACCAGCATGAACATCTGGGCGAACCTGCGCCTCGTGCGCCAGATGGTTTCGACCAATCCGCGCATCACCGGCAAGCATCTGATCCGTAACGACGACCTCCCGACGGTCACCGTGACGAGTGACACGCCCGTTGCGTGCCAGATCGACGGCGATTACGCCGGATTGCGCGAAAGTATGACGTTCACCGCGGTGCCGGAGGCTTTGAGCGTGGTGGCACCGCCAGCGAAAACCCGCTGAGCTGCAATGATGGCCCGAAGTGGATCAAATTAGGGCGTAAGTGGGTTCAGTGTAGTACAACCGAGTGAGGGTTCTGGTAACAGGCCTGGGCAGTGACATTGCCCACGTGTTAACTCGCTGCTATTGACATCTGTTCAGCCTGTGAAAGCATCGATGCAACAGTGCAGAAACATTTCATGTGCACGCGTTAACAGCCGAAGAAAAAAGCTCGTGCGTCTTGCTGCGCACTTAGTGAGGAGTTAGATCAATGGATTGGCGCCACAAGGCGGTCTGTCGCGACGAGGATCCGGAACTGTTCTTCCCGGTGGGAAACAGTGGGCCGGCGCTCGCCCAGATTGCTGACGCGAAGCTCGTATGCAACCGGTGCCCGGTGACCACCGAGTGCCTCACCTGGGCCTTGGACTCCGGCCAGGACGCAGGCGTGTGGGGCGGGATGAGCGAGGACGAGCGTCGCGCGCTCAAGCGTCGCAACGCCCGTACCAAGGCACGCACCGTAGTCTGAGCCAACGCCCAGCTCTGAAGAGAAGCACTACGGCCCCGACGAAATAGTCGGGGCCGTATCTCTTTCTCGACGAATTCAGCAGCAAATTGCGTAATCGGCATCACATTGCTTTGCCGGAACCACCTATTTCATAACCGCAGTCTCACTGGACACCTCGGCTGCGCCTGCCGATCGGCACCCGCAGCACCACGTCGGTGCCGCCGGTGGGCACATCGTGCATACCAAGGGAGCCGTCGAGCTCGGCCGATACGAGCGTCCGGACGATCTGCAAACCCAACCGGTCGGATTTCTCCAGGCTGAACCCGTCCGGCATGCCACGGCCGTCGTCGTGCACCACGACGTCGAGCCAGCGCGCCGACCGTTCGGCCCTGATCGTCACGCAGCCCTGGAGCCGGTCGGCGTCGAATGCGTGCTCGATGGCGTTCTGCACCAGCTCGGTGATCACCATGATCAGCGCAGTGGCGCGATCCGCGTCGAGCACGCCCAGATCCCCCACCCGGTTGATCCGGATGGGGGTGTCCACCGACGCGACGTCGTTCATGATCGGCAGGATCCGGTCCACCACCTGATCCAGGTTCACCTCTTCGTCGACCGACATCGACAGCGCATCGTGCACCAGCGCGATGGACGACACCCGGCGCACCGATTCGATCAACGCCTCTCGAGCCTCGACGTTGTTGGTGCGCCGGGCTTGCAGACGCAGTAGCGCCGCGACGGTCTGCAGATTGTTCTTCACCCGGTGGTGGATCTCCCGGATGGTGGCGTCCTTGCTCAGGAGCGCCCGGTCGCGGCGTTTGACCTCGGTGACATCGCGGATCAGCACCGCGGCGCCCACAGCCTCGCCGTGCACGACCAACGGCAGCGTGCGCAACAGCACCGCGGCACCACCCGCGTCGACCTCCATCCGCATGCTGGACCCACCGGCCAGCGAGTCCCGCACGTGGTTGGCCAGTTCTTGGGCCTCAAACGGGTCGGAGATCAACGGGCGGGTCACCGTGACCAGGTTGTGCCCGTCAAGCTCGGACGCAAGCCCCATGCGGTGGTAGGCCGAAATGGCGTTGGGGCTCGCGAACACCACGTCACCGACCTCGTCGAGCCGGATGAACCCGTCGCCCACCCGGGGACTGGAGCGCGACATGGCCAGATCGCCGACGTTGGGAAACGTGCCCTCGGACAACATGTGCAGCAGGTCGCTCGCGCAGTCCAGATATGCGCCCTCCAGCGGGCTGGCCAGGCGCCGTGCCGCCAACGCGGTCTGGTGGGTCAGCACCGCGACCACGTCGCCGCGGTGCCGCACCGGGACTGCTTCTACCTTCAAGCCCGGCGCATTGTGCGAATGTTGTTGCGCCGCATCGCTTCCCCTGCCGATGGCGCCGGATTTGAAGGCGGTGGTGACCACCGGGAGATCCTCGGCGGCGGCAAGCGAGCCCACTGAATCGGCGAGCAAAACCGTCGGGGCGGTATTGGGCCGCACCTGAGCGACGCACACCAGCACGTCGTCGTCGCGGCGCACCCACATCAGGTAGTCCGCAAACGACAGGTCCGCCAACAGCTGCCATTCCCCGACCACTGCGTGCAGATGATCGACGGCACTGCCGGGCAGGATGGTGTGCTCGGCGAGCAGATCACCGAGGGTGGACATCAGCTACCACGCACGTGAGGAGCACATGGCGCCCAGGATTAGTCGATGACCGCGATGAGGTCGCCCGCCTGGATCACGTCGCCCTCGGCGACGTTGACCTTGGTGACCGTGCCGGCCACCTCGGCGAGGACCGGAATTTCCATCTTCATCGACTCGAGCAGCACCAGGGTGTCCCCCTCGCCGATCTGATCGCCCTCGTGAACCACGACCTCGAGCACACTGGCCACGATTTCTGCGCGAACGTCCTCGGCCATCTTCACCCCACTTCACTCCGGCTGCGTATCGCCGACTGCCTCTGCCTACCGGTGTACATCGAACCACAAGCCGGGGTGGACAGCGGTGTCGCCGGGCCATGAGACACTAGGGGGCAAGCTCTAACCGTCTGGAGGAACATCATGGCCAAGCGTGGCCGCAAGAAGCGTGACCGTAAGCACTCGAAGGCGAACCACGGCAAGCGCCCCAACGCCGGTTCGAAGGCAGTGCGCTAGCCGCTTCGGCGAACCATCACCGCCCGGCTCCCTTGGGAGGCCGGGCGGTTCTGTTGGTCCTGTGCTCTGTCAGCTCCGGTAGATCGTGGTGCGACTGATTTCGATGCGCAGCCGCTCACGCAAGCTGTCCGGGGCCTTTTCACCACTGCACTTGGCCGCGATGAGCCGCTTCACCCGTTCCTCGACCCCGTAATGCCGCAGGCAGGCCGGGCACTCTTCGAGGTGATGCTTGAGCTTGTCGCGGCTTTCCGGCGTGCATTCGCCGTCCAGCAGGGTCCATACCTCGGCGATCACCGCCGCGCAGTCGGGATGCTCGGGGTCAACCGGCCCGACCGGCGGGGTCCAACGCTCGCTTTCGTCGAACGACTCACGGCTGTCAGTCATGAGATGACCTCCTCCCGCTCGCCAAGTTGCCGGCCCCGGAGAAATCCGCGATCCCTGGCCACGTCGGCCAGCAGCTCACGCAGCTGCTTGCGGCCGCGGTGCAGTCGGGACATCACCGTCCCGATGGGCGTATCCATGATCTCGGCGATCTCCTTGTAGGGGAACCCTTCGACGTCGGCGTAGTACACCGCCATCCGGAATTCTTCGGGCAGAGCCTGCAGAGCTGCCTTGATCTCGGTGTCCGGCAGTGCCTCCAGCGCCTCCACCTCCGCCGAGCGCAGACCGGTCGACGAATGCTCGGCATTCGCCGCCAGCTGCCAGTCGGTGATCTCCTCGGTCGGATACTCCGAGGGCTGCCGCTGCTTCTTGCGGTAACTGTTGATGTAGGTGTTGGTCAGGATCCGGTACAGCCACGCCTTCAGGTTGGTGCCCTCGCGGAATGACCGGAAACCGGCATAGGCCTTGACCATGGTTTCCTGCAGCAGATCCTCGGCATCGGCCGGGTTGCGCGTCATGCGCAGCGCGCCGCCGTAGAGCTGATCCAGCAATGGGATGGCATCCCGTTCAAAGCGTGCGGTCAGCTCGGCATCGGTCTCGTGCGGCACCTGCGGCGTCTCGGGCTCTGCCCGGTCGACGTCAGACATCGTGGGAAACACCTTCCCTTCAGTTGCGGCGCCACCTAACGAGCCGGGATACCACCCGGCATCCACGGGACGTTCCAGGCACACGGTTGGCACCAAAATCCCTCCTCCGATCCTAGAGCGTGCTACCGACATGTAGCGCGCAGCGCCGGTCAGGCGCCGATGCTGACAGCAATAACAGCACGGGAGGGCACAACTGTTCCCGGTTACGCTGTGCGCGTGGCACGCGCAGCAACTCCAGCCATCGCGGCCCTCGTGGCCGCGGGCATCGATCACGAGGTGGTGGCCTACCACCACGATCCACGCAACGAATCGTTCGGCGCGGAGGCGGTGGCCGAGCTGGCCGCCGCCGGAATCGCCGCGGAACAGGTGTTCAAGACCCTGGTGATCGCACTGCCGAAGGGGTTGGCCGTGGCGGTGCTGCCGGTGCCGACCAAGTTGTCATTGAAGGCCGCTGCCGCCGCGCTGGGCGTGCCCAAGGCCGAGATGGCCGATCCGGCCGCCGCCCAGCGGTCCACCGGATACGTCGTCGGCGGTATTTCGCCCTTGGGGCAACGTAAACCGCTGCCCACGGTCGTCGACGTGTCAGCATTGCGGTTCTCCAAGGTGCTGTGCAGCGCGGGCAAGCGCGGCTGGGATGTGGCGCTCGCACCGGCCGACCTGATCCGGGCGACCGGCGCCGTGACAGCCGAAATCAGCGCTGTCGCTTGAGTAAGGTGGTCACGGTGATACGGATGGCGCTCGGTGTGGTGGCGGTCGCCGCCGCATTCGCCATGACTGCGCCGCAGCCACAGATCCAGTTGGTCGACGACACCACCGCCATGGAGCAGGGCGACGGATCGCTGGCCACCGGTCAGACCCTGACCCCGTTCGACGTACAGAATCCGGCGATCTACCGGCTCGACCCGCGGCTTTTGACGGCCCTGCAGAACGCCGCCAATGCAGCCGCTGCCCAGGGCATCACGATGACCGTCACCTCGGGCTGGCGGACACCGGAGTTCCAGCAGAGCCTGCTCGACGACGCGGTGCGGACCTACGGCAGTGTGGCGGCCGCGCGCCGGTACGTACAGACTCCGGCGGCATCCCGGCATGTCACCGGCGAGGCGGTCGACATCGGCGGCGTGGAAGCCGACCACTGGCTCATCGCCAACGGATCGCGATTCGGCCTGTGCCAGGTCTATGCGAACGAACTGTGGCATTTCGAGCTGGTCGCCGATCCCCTCGGCAACTGTCCGCCGCTGCTACCCGACGCAGCCGGCTGACCATTCGGTGACGGGCACCAAGTCAGAGTGCCGCGAATGGCCGCGGAATAGGGTTGGCCGCATGACACTGTCCGGGAAGACCATGTTCATCTCCGGCGCCAGCCGCGGTATCGGCCTGGCGATCGCCAAGAAGGCCGCGGCCGACGGCGCCAACATCGCGCTGGTCGCCAAGACCGCCGAACCGCATCCCAAACTCGAAGGCACCGTCTACACCGCCGCCAAGGAGATCGAGGAAGCCGGCGGGCAGGCGCTGCCGATCGTCGGCGATGTGCGCGACGGCGACTCGGTTGCGGCGGCGGTGGCTGCTGCGGTGGACCAGTTCGGCGGCATCGACATCTGCGTCAACAACGCCTCGGCGATCAATCTCGGCTCCATCGAAGAGGTGCCGCTCAAGCGCTTCGACCTGATGAACGGCATCCAGATCCGCGGCACCTACGCCGTCTCACAGGCCTGTATCCCGCACATGAAGGGTCGGGAGAATCCCCATATCCTGACGCTCTCGCCGCCGATCCGGCTGGAATCCGAATGGCTCAAGCCGACGGCGTACATGATGGCGAAGTTCGGGATGACGTTGTGCGCGTTGGGCATTGCCGAAGAGATGCGGGAAGCCGGGATCGCCTCCAACACGCTGTGGCCACGCACCCTGGTCGCCACCGCGGCGGTGCAGAACCTGCTCGGCGGCGACGAGGCGATGGGTCGGGCCCGCAAGCCCGCGGTGTACGCCGACGCTGCATACGCGATCTTCACCAAGCCTGCCCGCGAATACACCGGCCAGAGTCTGTTGTGTGAGGACGTGCTGCTGGAGTCCGGTGTCACCGACCTGTCGGTGTACGACTGTGTGCCCGGCTCCGATCTCGGCGTCGACCTGTGGGTGGACACCCCCAACCCGCCGGGATATGCCCCCTAAAAGCCTGCCGAGTGGCCAGTTATGGCACGTCAAATCGCCTGCAGCATGCCATAAGTGGCCGCTCGACGGACTACAGTCGATCTGTGCCTGAACCCAAACCCACCAACTGGGCCGCCGGCCGCTATGACGCCGTCGCCGAACGCATCGCAGTCATCGCAGGCGAGGTGGTGGCCGCGGTCGACCGCCGTCGAGAGATCCGCGATACCGCGGTGGTCGACCTCGCCTGTGGCACCGGAAGCGCAGCGCTGGCGGCCGCAAATGCCGGAGCCCGCGTCACCGGGGTCGACGTCACGCCCGAACTGCTCGAGATCGCGGCATCGCGTCCGGGCGGCGAGGCGGTGAGTTGGGCGGCCGCAGATGCCGCGCACACCGGTCTGCCCAGCGGCACCTTCGATGCCGCGGTGTCGAACATGGGCATCATCTTCGTCGAGCCGCAGAGTCTGGTTTCCGAGGTGAGCCGCTTGCTCAAGCCGGGCGGCATCTTCGGGTTTTCGTCATGGATCCACGACGATGCGGGCAGTCCGTTCTTCACGCCGATTGTCGCCACGCTCGGGCAACCGCCCGCGTCGGACTACTCCCCCGACCAATGGGGCGACGCCGACATCGTCCACTCGCGGCTGGCGGCCGGCTTCGACGACGTCGACATCCAGACCGGCACGCACACTTGGCAATTCGACTCGCTGCCGGCTGCCGTTGCCTTCATCGAGCACGAGTCACCGATGCATGTCGATCTGCTGGGCCGCCTCGAATCCGAGCAGCGCGCAGAACTTCTCACGGCGTTCGAAACCGCCCTCGCCGAGTGCGTCGCCAGCACCGGCCAGGTGTCGTTCACAAGCCCGTATCTGGTGGCCACGGCGCTCGGGCGTCACTGAGCCTGATACAGGATTCCGCGTCCGATCGCCTGTCGAACCTCCGGGAGCGCGGCTTGGGCCAGCGCGGCGGCGTCGACGCCGTGGTGCGTGGCGAGCAGTTCGATCAAGGTGCCGAGTGGGACTTCGCCGCGGCAGCCGGCCAGCAGTGCCCGGAGCACTTCGTCGACGCCGATGACCGCAGCCGGCCCGCCCGGGCGGCGCACCGCCGCCCCGACCTGTTGCCAGCCGTCTGGCCCGGGAAGCGACTGTTCCTCCAGAAACACCGGCGCCGTCGAGAGCCGGGCCGCCAGCAGCTGATCGTCGGAGACGTCGCGAAGATAGGCGCGCCGCGCGAAGAACGCCGCCACCTCCGGCCCGGTGATCAGCTCGTCGGCGCCGGTGATCTCTTCGAGAATCTGTTCCGGAAGTTCACCGGGGAGCGGGGCCCGCAAGGAAATGAGCCCCATGCCGACACCGGCGATGTTCTGCTCGGCGAACCAGTCCAGCCATTCGCCGCCGCGGTGCGCGGTCTGCTCCGGCGTCTCACCGGCATCGGCCAGCCACAGCGAGACGTAGCTGACCGGGTCGGCGAGCTCGCGCTGCACCACCCAGGCGTGCAGGCCGGTGCCGGCAAGCCAGCCGCGTACCCGGTCCCGCCAATCGGCATCCGGTCGCACGATCCAGTTGGCCATGATGTGCGCGCTGCCACCGGGTACCAGATGGTCGCCGACCTGCTCGATGAGGTTCTGGCACAACGCATCTCCGGCGATTCCCGAATCACGGTAGATGTAGTCACGGGCACCGGCACCCACCACGAACGGCGGGTTGGAGACGATCAGGTCGAACCGCTCCCCCGCCACGGGCTCGAACAGGCTGCCGCGCCGCAGATCCCATGACATGCCGTTGAGGCGCGCGGTGGCCGCCGCGAGCATCAACGCCCTCGCATTGGTGTCCGTCGCGACGATCTCGGCGCAATGCCCGTCAAGGTGCAGCGCCTGGATGCCGCAGCCGGTGCCCAGGTCCAGCGCGCGGCCCACCGGTTCGCGAATCACCGCGCGCGCCAACGACACCGACGCACCGCCGATCCCGAGGACATGGTCATGCTGCACGGGCCCGCTGCGCATCGCGGCGTCCTGATCCGACACCACATACAGATCCCGCGTGCCATCGCTGTGCGGGCGAATATCAAGTGCCGCGCGGGCGGCACCGGCCGTCAGTTCGAGCACCCCGTTGGCGGCCAGCGCCTCGAGCGGGGTCGACGGAAACGCCGCCTCGACCTGTGAGCGGGCTGCGTCGACGCCGAGCAGAAAAAGGCGCACGAGCACGGCCAGCCGTTGCCTCGCAGGTGGTGCTGCATGCGTGGCACGCAGCGCCGGCCACCACACGCCCCTGCCGAGTGCCGCATTCGCGTCGGCCCCCAACAGGTCGGCCACGCCGTCGGTGGTGTATCCGGCCGAGCGCAGGTCGGCGCCGATATTCTCGAGAAGGCCGGAGTCGATGACACCGTCATCAAGCCCGCTCAAAACAACGCCGATTCGGGTTCGGCCGGCTCGATCAACTCGGGGCCGTTGTTGCGCACGCTGTTGACCAACCGCGACACCTCCCGGATCTCGACGCGGTCCAGGTCGCCGTGGCCGCGCAGCAGCCCCTCGTCGATGGGCGCATCGGGATCGAGCCAGCGGTCCCAGTCACCTGCACTGATCATCAACGGCATCCGGTCGTGAATGTCGGCGAGCGGCCCGGCGGCATCGGTGGTGATGATGGTGCAGCTCAGCAGCGGAGGCGTGTCCTTCGGTGCTCCCGCAGGCCGCCATGTCGTCCACAGTCCCGCCATGAACAGCGGCTCGCCGTCGGCGCCGTACATGTAGAAGGGCGTCTTCTTGCCTTTCTGGCCCTTCCACTCGTACCAACCGTCCATCGGCACCAGGCAACGCTTGTTCTTCGCGGAATTACGGAACGCCGGTGAGCTGGTCACCTTGTCGGCACGGGCATTGATCAGCAGTGGGCCCTTGTTGTCGGGACTGCCGTCCTCGGCCGTCTTCACCCACGGCGGGATCAGCCCCCATCGCATCGACCGCACCCGCCGCGTCGATTCGTCGTCGGGTTCACTGTGCCGTTTGACCACGCTGCTGATGGTCGTGGTCGGGGCCACGTTGTAGTTGGCTGTGCTCGCCTGGCCGGCCGCACTTGCCGTGCTCTCATCGATGGCCTGGATCTTCTGCGCCAGCAGCGCCGGATCGGTGGTGACCGCGAAACGTCCACACATGAGGTCCATGGTTCCAGAGTCGACAGACAAGGCAGGATATAGGCGTGATCGAACGCGGACGTGAGGAGCGCAAAAGGCACTGGCCTGCCCCGTCGACAACTGTCCCGGTCGACGCGACGGTGACAGTGCCCGGCTCGAAGTCGCTGACCAACCGGGCGCTGGTCCTGGCGGCGCTGGCCACCCCTCACGGTCCGTCGACCGTCAGTGGTGCGTTGCGCAGCCGCGACACCGATCTGATGATCGAGGCGATCCGGACATTGGGCGTCACCGTAGACGACGGCGCCGACGACACGACGGAGCTCACCGTGAGCGGGCATATCGCGCCGGCCCCGGATGCGCGCGTCGACTGTGGCCTGGCCGGCACCGTGCTGCGGTTCGTGCCGCCCGTCGCCGCGCTGAGCACAGTGTCTGTCACCTTCGACGGCGACGAACAGGCCCGCGCGCGGCCGATCGCACCGCTGCTGGCCGGCCTGCGCGGACTGGGCGTCGAGATCGACGGCGACGGACTGCCGTTCGCAGTGCGCGGTCGCGGCGCGGTCCCCGGCGGCACGGTGGAAATCGACGCGTCGGGTTCCTCGCAGTTCGTGTCAGGGCTGCTGCTGTCAGGCGCGGCCTTCACCGATGGGCTGACGATCGTGCACACCGGCGTCTCGGTGCCCTCGGCCCCGCACGTGGCGATGACGGTAACGATGCTGCGCAACGCCGGCGTGCAGGTCGACGACAGCGTGGCCAACCGTTGGCAGGTACACCCAGGGCCAGTGGCCGCGCGCGTGTGGAGCATCGAGCCGGATCTGTCCAACGCCACGCCGTTCCTGGCGGCGGCCCTGGTTACCGGCGGCACCGTGCGGATCGCGGGCTGGCCTACGGTCAGCATTCAACCGGCAGACACCATCCTTGCCCTGCTGGCCAAGGTGAATGCGACTGTCCAACAGACTGATTCGCATCTCGAAGTCAGTGGCGCCGATACCTACGGCGGCTTTGAGGCCGACCTGCACGATGTCGGTGAACTGGCACCCACGGTGGCGGCGCTGGCCGCGCTGGCCCACGAAGGATCGACCTCGCGGTTGCGCGGGATCGCTCATCTGCGCGGCCACGAGACAGACCGACTGGCAGCGCTCACCGCGGAGATCAACGGCCTCGGCGGCGACTGCGCCGAGACCGACGACGGCCTGCTCATCACCGCTCGTCGGTTGCACGGCGGAACATGGCGGTCATACGCCGACCATCGGATGGCCACCGCCGGCGCCATCATCGGACTTCGGGTGCCCGGCGTCGAGGTGGAAGACATCGAGACGACGGCCAAGACGCTGCCGGACTTTCCGCTGATGTGGCTCGACATGCTGGCCGGCGGACCGAGGGAATAGAGCACTTGAGCCCGCGGGAGTACGACGAGACCGACGTCCGCATCAGGCCGGGTCGGGGCACCCGCCCGCGCACCAAGACCAGGCCCGACCATGCCGATGCCCGCTCGGCGATGGTGGTGACGGTGGACCGCGGCCGCTGGGGGTGCGCGCTTGCGCGCGACCCGGGCAACGTGGTGACCGCGATGCGCGCACGGGAGCTCGGCCGCACCCCGATCGTGGTGGGTGACGACGTCGACGTGGTCGGGGATCTGTCCGGGCGCCCCGATACCCTGGCCCGCATCGTGCGGCGCGGTCCGCGGCGAACGGTGTTGCGACGCACCGCCGATGACACCGATCCGACCGAACGCGTAGTGGTCGCCAACGCCGATCAGCTGCTCATCATGGTGGCGTTGGCCGACCCACCGCCGCGCACCGGATTCGTCGAACGGGCGCTGATCGCCGCGTACGCCGGCGGCCTGAAACCTATTCTGTGCCTGACGAAATCGGATCTGGCGCCGCCGGAACCGTTCGCCGCTCAGTTCGCCGAATTGGACCTGAGGATCGTCAACGCCGGGCGTGACGATCCGCTGGAAGCGGTGGCGCCGCTGCTGACCGACAAGATCACCGTGTTCCTGGGGCATTCCGGGGTAGGGAAATCCACCCTGGTGAACCGCCTTGTCCCCGAAGCGGATCGGGCGATCGGCGAAGTGTCCGGTGTCGGCAAGGGCAAGCACACCTCGACGCAGTCGGTGGCGCTGCCGCTGGACGGCGAGGGGTGGGTGGTCGACACACCGGGCATCAGGTCCTTCGGGTTGGCCCATATCGAACCCGACGATGTGCTCCTGGCCTTCTCCGATCTGGCCGAGACCATCACCGATTGTCCACGCGGGTGCGGGCACATGGGCCCGCCCGCCGATCCGGAATGTGGGCTCGACACGCTGTCCGGCCCGGCCGCCGGCCGGGTGGCCGCTGCGCGAGGGCTGTTGGCGGTTCTGAAGGAAACCTGACGGGCTCGACGTCCTTGCTGGTTAGCATAACTAAGCGTTAAATCGGGGGCATGGAACGCACCGATAACGACACTTGGGATCTGGCCACCAGCGTCGGAGCCACCGCGACGATGGTCGCGGCCGGACGAGCCCGCGCCAGCAACGCCGCCCTCATCGATGACCCCTTCGCCGAACCGTTGGTGCGTGCGGTCGGCATCGACTTCTTCACCAGATGGGCCACCGGCGAACTGGACGCCGCGACGGTCGACATCCCCGGCGCGCCATGGGGCATGCAGCCGATGACCGATCTGCTCACGGCCCGCACCCGCTACTTCGACACGTTCTTCACCGACGCCACAGCGGCCGGGATCCGCCAGGTGGTGATCCTGGCGTCGGGACTGGACGCACGCGGCTACCGACTCGCGTGGCCCGCCGGCACGGCGGTTTTCGAGATCGACGTTCCCGACGTCCTGACCTTCAAAGCCCGGACTTTGGCCGGCCTGCAGGCGGCGCCGACAGCCGATATCCGCGAGGTGCCGATCGACCTGCGCGACGATTGGCCAACCGCCTTGCGCGCGGCTGGGTTTGATCCCACCCTGCCGTCGGCATGGAGCGCCGAGGGGCTACTGCCCTTCTTGCCGTCGGACGCCCAGGACCGCCTGCTCGACAACATCACCGCACTCAGCGCGCCGGGAAGCAGGCTGGCCTGCGAGGTGTCGCTCATCGGCAGCGACGTCGACGGCGAGAGTGCGCAGGACTTCAACCCGATCACCGCCCGTTGGCAGGAGCAGGGATTCGACGTCGAATTCGGCGACCTGGGCTACCCGGGTCCGCGCAACGACGTCGACGAATACCTGGGCGCACGCGGCTGGAGCAGCGCCCGCACCCAACTCACCGCACTGCTGGCCGACACCGGGCTGCAGGCGCCGCCGCGAATCGACGGCAGGCACACGATGAGCGACAACTACTACAGCACCGCGGTCAAGCAGTAACTGACGCCGAGAAGACGCAAAACTGCCCCTTTTCCGCTGGAAAAGGGGCAGTTTTACGTCTGATCGCGGGGAACTATGCGGCGATCTTGGCCCGCCGCCAGCCCCGCACCGTCTCGATCGCGGTCTTCAGGCCGCGGCGACGTCCGGTGCCGGGATCGGTGACCCCGAACCCGTCGAGCTCGGTGAACATCCGCTCGCTGCGCGTCTCGGGCGCATTGTCAGCGGTGTCCCGCAGGAACCGGTCCGGCAGCGACAGCTTGGCGATCGTGCGCCAGGTCTTGCCGTACTGAACCAGGAACGAGCCCGTGGTGTAGGGCAGGTCGTACTTCTCGCACAGCGCCCTGACCTTGATCGAAATCTCGTAGAGCCGGTTGCTCGGCAGATCCGGATACAGGTGATGCTCGATCTGATGGCACAGATTGCCGCTCATGAACCGCAGCACCGGGCCGTTCTCGAAGTTGGCACTGCCCAGCATCTGGCGCAGGTACCACTGCCCCTTGCTCTCGCCGACCATATCGGTCTTGGTGAATTTCTCTGCGCCATCAGGGAAATGACCGCAGAAGATCACCGCGTTGGCCCACACATTGCGGATGACGTTGGCCACCGCGTTGGCTGTGAGGGTCGACTTGTAGGTCGCCCCGGGCGACAACGACGTCACCGCGGGCCACGCGACGTAGTCCTTGAACAGCTGAGCGCCGGCCTTGACCCCGAACTCCTTGACCCGGACCATCGTGGCCCTGCGGTCGTCGCGACCCTTGGAGATCTTGCCGAGCTCCAAGTGCTGCAGTCCCACGCCCCACTCGAACCCGATGGCGAGCAACGTGTTGAAGAGCAGGTTGCCGTAGAGATTGAACGGCTTCCACTTCGCATCGCGGGTGACGCGGATGACGCCGTAGCCCACATCGTCGTCCATGCCCAGGATGTTGGTGTACTTGTGGTGCATGAAGTTGTGGGTGAACCGCCAGTGCTTGGATGCCCCGCTCATGTCCCACTCCCACGTCGAGGAGTGAATCTCGGGATCGTTCATCCAGTCCCACTGGCCGTGCATGACGTTGTGGCCGATCTCCATGTTCTCGATGATCTTGGCCACGCCCAGGGTCGCAGTGCCCGCCCACCATGCCGAGCGGCGCGAACTGGCCGCCAGCATCACGCGGCCGGCTACCTCGAGGGCGCGCTGTGCCGCGATGGCGCGGCGGATGTAGCGCGAATCGCGCTCACCGCGGGAGTCTTCGATGTCCTGCCGGATTGCATCGAGTTCGATGCCCAGGTTTTCAATGTCGGCGTCGGTCAGATGCGCGAACGCCGGAACGTCTGTGATAGCCATCGTCAGCCTCCTCTCACTTACCTACGCTACCGTAACCTACGAAAGCGTAGGTTACCAGTGAGTAAATCCTAAACATCGAGCACACAGTCGCCGGACGCTGCTGAAACGCAGGTCTGGATCCGGGTACCCGGCTCATGCTCGACACCCGTGCGCAGATCGCGGACATGGCCCTCCACCAGGCCGACCACGCACGATTGACAGATGCCCATCCGGCATCCGAACGGCATCCGGATCCCGACCTGTTCGCCGGCATCCATCAGCGGCGTCGCACCATCGGCCTCGACGGTCTTGCCGCTGCGCTCGAAGGTAACCGTGCCTCCGGCGCCGTGTGGGGCAGCACGGGAAACCGCGAACCGCTCCAGATGCAGGTTGTCGGCCAACCCCGCCCCGGCCCAGACTTTCTCGGCATCATTGAGCATGCCCTCGGGCCCACAGGCCCAAACCTGGCGTTCGCGCCAATCGGGAACCACGTCGGCAAGCCGGGCCAGATCCAGCCTGCCTTCGGTGCGCGTGCTGCGCAGCTTGAGCCGGTAACCGGCATGGGCGTCCTGTAAAGCGGCCAGCTCGCCGCCAAACATCACATCGGATTCCGTTGGCGCCGAATGCAAATGGACGACGTCGGTGACCTGGTCGCGCCGCACGAGCGTACGCAGCATCGACATCACCGGAGTGATGCCGGAGCCGGCAGTAAGGAACAGCACGGAAGCCGGAGCCGGATCGGGCATGACGAAATTGCCCTGCGGGGCAGCCAACCGCACCACGGTCCCGGGTGCCAGCCCTCCGACCAGGTGGGTCGACAGGAACCCCTCGGGCATCGCCTTGACCGTGATGGTGATTGTCCGCGTGGTCTGGACGGGGCTCGACGTCAGCGAATACGACCGCCAGCGCCACCGTCCGTCGATCAGGACCCCGATGCCGACGTACTGACCCGGCTCGTAATCGAATGAGAAGCCCCAGCCGGGCTTGATGACCAATGTCGCGGAGTCGACGGTTTCACGCCGCACTTCCAGTACCCGGCCACGCAGCTCCCGGGCCGACCACAACGGGTTGGCCAGCTTCAGATAATCGTCAGGGAGGAGCGGCGTGGTGACCCGACTGGCGATGCTGCGCAACGCAGTCCAAGCCGGATTCTTCTTACCCGCGAGGGCGGGGCGCACCGTATCGGCGACATTGGCCGAGATCTTGATGGTGTTCTTGGCCATGCAACCTACGGTACCGTAACTTACGGTGTCGTAGCCAGCCCTACGGTCAGATTTGACGGGCCTGTCAGCCCAGCGTGTTCTTGTAGACCTTCCCGTCCTTCATGATGATCTTGAAATTGCGCGCAGGGTCGGCGACCAGGTTCAGATTCGCCAGCGGATCGCCGTCGACGAGCAGCAGATCGGCCAGCGCACCCTGCTCCACCACACCCAGCTTGCCCGAATACGGACTGCGTTTACCGGACAGAGCGAGCAGCTCAGCGTTGGTTCCGGTGGCCATCTCCAACGTCTCCGCCGGCGTGAACCACTCACCCAGCCCCGCCAGCAACGCCCCTTGCCTGGGCGCCAACTGCGGTGAGAACAGGATGTCGGTGCCGAACGCCGTCTTGATGTTGTACTTGCGGGCCAGCTGATAGACATTCTTGACGCCGTCGACGATCTCCTTGGCCTTGGCGGCTTCGTCGGAGCCGGGCGGGAACGCGCCGATCATCTCGGCCGGGATCGGCTGGGTGCTCAACCAGATGTCCTTGTCGGCGATCTCTTTCGCCGTGGCGTCGTCCATCAGGTGAGCGTGCTCGATGACCCGCACGCCCGCGCGGATCGCCAGCGTGACGGTGGCCGGAGTGTAGGCGTGCACCGTGACGTAGGTGCCCCAGTTGCCGGCCGCCTCGGTCGCGGCACGCAACTCCGGCTCGGTGAACGCGACCACGTCAAGCGGGCTGTGCGGCGAGGACACCCCGCCGCCCGCGGTCAGCTTGATCTGCGAAGCCCCCTGGAACAGCTGTTCGCGGGTGCGCATCCGTACCTCATCCGGGCTGTCGGCGACCACGCTCGCGCCCAACGCTTCCTGCTGGGACGGCGCCCCGCCGGGGCTGCGCGGGAGATCGTGCGTGGTGCGGAAGTCGCCGTGGCCGCTGGTCACCGTGATCATGGCGCCCGAAGGGAAGATCCGTGGACCATCGACCACGCCCTCGTCGATGGCCCGTTTGAGACCGAAGGCGGGACCGCCGAGGTCTCGCACGGTGGTGAAACCCCGCATCAAAGTGTCGCGGGCCTCAGCCCCGGCCACCAGGTGGATGTAGCCGGGGTCCGAGGACATCATCTGCGCCGGCGAGGGTCGCACGAACATCGTGTGCCAGTGGTTGTCGATCAGCCCCGGCATCAGGGTGCGCCCGCCGCCGTCGATGACGGTGGCGCCCGGGTCTGCAGGCAGCGGATCGGTGGAGATCCGCTCGATGCGGTTGCCCTTCACCCGCACGTTCGACGGCGCCGACAACCGGTCGCTGTGGCCGTCGAAGATCCGCACATCGCGAAAATCGGTCACCTGCGCACCAGGTCGCTCATCGGGTGCCGGCGTCGGAGCGGCGGGTGAGGCGTCCGGCTGTGGTGCGCCGGCCGGCGGGCTGTCGGCGTCGTCGGCAGAACATCCGAAGGTGGCCAGAATCAATGCGAGCGCGGCAAACAGCGGCAGGCGTCTCATCAACACACTCCTATTCAGTTATCTTGGCGTTCAGAGCAATTCGAGCAGAAACGGCAGTTCCTGGGGCGCGTACCAGGCCAGGTCGTGATCTTGGGCATCTCCGACGGTGAATTCGGCATCCTCGTCACCCAGATCGGCCTCGTCTACCACCTCCATCGCGGCGACAACGGCCGTTTCGGCGTCGGCGTTGTCGACGTACGCGGCGATCACCGCATCGAGATCCACCGGCCCGGAGAGCCGCACCACCGCGTCGTCGAGATCGGGCCGGGCGGTCACCTCGTCGACTTCGGCGACCACCACCGCCCGGCGGGGCGGTAGCTCCGACTCCGCACCGGACGCCAGCAACCGCAACGACGCCAACGCGGCATCACGCAACGCCACCTCGGACAGCTCGTCGTCGTCGCCCTCGGCGTAGGCCTCGCGCAGAGTCGGGGTGACCGCGAAGGCCGTCCCGTTCACGACGCGCAACGACCGGTCGGCGACGAGCTGCTGCAGAGCAGCCAGGGTCGTCGGGATATATACGCGCACACCAGGAGGTTAGCCGTCCCCTGACTTGTCAGCCGAGGGATCCTTCTCCACTGCGATGACGAAGTCGTCTCCGTGTTGGGTGACGCCCGCTACGACCGCGTCGTTCACCGCCTCCACCGCGTACTGGCGACGCACCACCATCGGGTCGGTACGCAGATCGCGGACCAGCGCAACAGCCAGGCCCACCATCACCACCACGAACGGCAATGCCGCGATGATCGTGATCTTCTGCAGGCCGTTCAGCGCGTCCTCACCGCCGACCAACAGCATCACCGCGGCCACCGCACCGGTGGCCACGCCCCAGAAGATGACCGTCGGCCGGGTGGGCTTGATCGTGCCGCGTTGGGACAGCGAGCCCATCACGATCGAGGCGGCATCGGCTCCGGACACGAAGAAGATCGCGACCAGGATCATCACCACGATGCTCGCCGCAGTCGCAATCGGATACTGCTCAAGCACGCCGAAGAGCTGCTCCTCGATGCCGATGTCGTCGCCGACAAGCTCCGCGCCTTCCTGCTGCGCCCGGATCGCCGCGCCGCCGAACACGCAGAACCACACCAACGACACCACGCTGGGCACGAGCAGCACGCCCGCCACGAACTGCCGGATGGTGCGGCCCCGGGAGATCCGCGCGATGAACATCCCGACGAACGGGGTCCACGAGATCCACCACGCCCAGTAGAAGACGGTCCAACCCTGCAGCCAGGTTCGTACCTCGGTACCCTCGGCGCCGGTGCGGGCCGACATCATCGCAAGATCCTGGATATAGCTGCCGACCGAAGTGGGAATCAAGTTGAGCATGAACACCGTCGGCCCGACGACGAACAGGAACAACGCCAGCGTGACGGCCAGCACCATGTTGATGTTGGACAGCCACTGAATGCCCTTGGCGACGCCCGACACCGCAGACAACACGAACGCGACGGTGAGGATCGCGATGATCCCGATGAGGATTGCATTGCCGGTTCTGCCGATGCCGCCGACGATCTCCAGGCCGCTGCGGATCTGCAGGGCGCCCAGGCCCAGTGACGCTGCGGAGCCGAAGAGCGTGGCGAAGATCGCCAGCATGTCGATCACCTTGCCCAACGGCCCGTTGGCGCGTTGGCCCAGCAGCGGTTCGAAGGCTGCGCTGATCAACTGCAGCCGGCCTTTGCGGTACACGCCGTAGCTGATGGCCAGTCCGACGAGGGCGTAGATCGCCCACGGATGCAGCGTCCAGTGGAACAACGTGGTGGCCATCGCGGTCTGCACGGCCTCGGGGTTGCCTTCGGGTCCGGTGCCCGGTGGCGGTGTCACGAAGTGCGACAACGGTTCTGACACGCCGAAGAACATCAGGCCGATGCCCATCCCGGCGGAGAACATCATCGCGACCCAGGACACCGTGCGGAACTCGGGCTCCTCGTCGTCGCGGCCCAACGGGATGTTGCCGTAGCGGCTCAGGGCCAGCCACACCACGAACACCACGAACCCGGAGGCAGTCAGGACGAACAACCAGCCCGTCGTGTTCATCACCCAGTTCAGGGCAGCGGTGGAAGCGTTGGACAGCGATTCGGTACTGAGAAAGCCCCAAACCAGGAACGCCACCGCAACCAGGGCGGTGACGCCGAAGACCACCCAGTCGACTCCCGTGCTACGCGCGTAGGCCTTGTGCTCGACGGCTACATCCAGGACAGGGTGGGGTACCACCTCACCGGTAGGCGACTTCAGAGCTTTTTCTGTTTTCTTGGCTTCGTGCGCGTCTGACTTACTTTTTCGCATCTCAGTGGCCATGGTGAATTCATCAGACCCCGATAGCGCCCTGAGGTCAAATACATCCGACGATTACTTGGCCGCGTCCAGCAGTTCCTCCAGGGATTCCCGCAGCAAGCCGGGAACCACGTCGACATCGCTCATCGCATCCCGGTCGGCGTTGATCCCGAAGTACAGCATGCCGTTGTACGACGTCACCCCGATCGCGAGCACCTGGTTGTGTAGCAACGGGGGCACGGCATAGGTCTCCAGCAGCTTGGTGCCCGCCACGTACATCTGCTTCTGCGCGCCGGGCACGTTGGTGATCAACAGGTTGAACAAGCGCGCCGAGAAGCCGGTCGCAACTCGGATCCCCATGGCGTGCAAGGTCGGTGGGGCGAATCCGGACAACGTGACGATGGTGCGGGCGTCCACCAGGCTGGCGGCGGTCGGGTGCGATTCGGTGGCATGGGCGATCTGCGACAACCGGACGACGGCGTTGCCCTCGCCGACGGGCAGGTCGACCAGGAACGGGGACACCTCGCTGATCGCCTGGCCGGGGCCCGACGCGTCCAGTTCGGCGTCGGGGTAGACCGACATCGGCGCCATGGCCCGCACGGTGGTACTGGGATTGACCGGCTCGCCGCGGGACAGCAGCCAGTTGCGCAGCGCGCCGGCCACCACGGCAAGCACGACGTCGTTGATATCGCAGTCGTAGCGGGCACGCACCAGCCGGTAGTCCTCCAGCCGATGGTCGGCCACGGTGAATCTGCGGTTGCGCGACACCCTGGCGTTCAGCGGGCTGCTGGGCGCCGTCCCACGGGCGACCGTGCGGGCCACCTCGGCGACGCGTCGGCCCACCGCGGCCAGTTCGCCCGCGTTGGTGGCAACGTCGGTGACCGCATCGCGCACGGAAGCCAGCTGGCTGGTGGGCCGGGTGATCCACTCCCCGATCGCCCCCAACATCAGCTGCCGATCGCTGGGTTCCCGGGCCGGAATCCAGATGTCCTCGCCGAACTCCGGCGCCTTCTGAGTCCGGTCGGCGATCACGTGCCCGATCTCGAGCGCCGTCATCCCGTTCACGAGCGCCTGGTGGGTTTTGGTGTAGATGGCGATGCGGTTCTTGGTCAGCCCCTCGACGAGGTACATCTCCCACAGCGGGCGGGTCTTGTCCAAGGGCCGTGAGCCGAGCCGGGCGACCAGGTCGTGCAATTGGGCGTCGCTGCCCGGCGACGGCAGCGCCGAGCGGCGGATGTGGTAGGTGATGTCGAAGTCAGGGTCGTCGACCCACACCGGCCGGGCCAGTCCGAGCGTCACCTCACGAACCTTCTGCCGGTACCGCGGAATCTGCGGTAGCCGCTGCTCTACGGTTGCCAACAGCGTCTCGTAGCTGAGCCCCGCGCGGGGCTTGCGCAGGATCGACAGCGAGCCGACGTACATCGGCGTCGCGGTGTTCTCCAGGTGGAAGAACGTTGCGTCGGACGCCGACAGCCTCGTCACCATGCGGCGCCAACCTCCCCTAACAATCGCGATGAACGTCGCGTCGAACTCCGTCACGGTAACCGGCGATTCTGCGATCGCGCATCACGGGTGCTTCGAGGCGGCTCCGCACATGGGATCATGGACAGATCTGCGCCTCTCCAGCAGATGTCGCCCTGTCCTGCCGACCGCTGGAGATGCCGTGAGTTCGTCACAGCCCAAACCCGAGTCCACTCCCGAGTTGCCGCCCGGCGCTTGTTTGACCTCACCGGTGATCGACTACGAGCCGCCGGCACAGCCGATGGGCGCGCCCCATCCACCGGCGCCGGTGTGTCCGGCGCCCACCACGCTGCACCGGCACAGCGCGCGCCGGTTGCGGCTGGTCGAACCGGCGGCCGAGTATGAGCCGCACAGCGGGGCAATGCAGTTCGCCGAACTGACGTTGCGCCGCGTGCTGGAGGTCATCGACCGGCGCAGGCCGCCGGCCCAACTGCGATCGTCGATGAGCCCGTTGCTGCTCGACGTCGTCGTCGCGCTGGCCCGGTCACGCCCCGGCGCGACGGCAACCCTGCGACGGGTGCGCCTGCGCGCGGTGAGCGATCCGCGGGCCGCCGAGGTGTTCGCCACCTACACCCGCGGACCGCGGGTGCGCGCGATCGCCGGACGAATCGAATTCCACCGGGGCCGTTGGCAACTCACGGCCCTGCAGGTCGGTTAGCCCTTGCGGTGCGACTTCGCCGGCCGGTCGGTCTTGGCCTGCCGGCGGGCGGCCTCGCGCCGTTCGCGCCGCGTGCCGCCGCCGGACGGTGCCGCGTGCCTGCCGCCGTTGCCGGTCCGCTGGACCTCCGCCGAGCCGTCCTCCGACGGTCCGGTGTAGGTCAGCTGCGGGGCGTCGGTTTCGATTCCCTTGGCGCGCAGTGCCGGCGCCGGCTGAGCCGGCACTCCAGCTTTCGAGCGTTCCTTTGTGGCCACCGCGCCCGGCACCGAATCCTGCGGTTCTGCGGCGTCCGACGCCTTTGCCGCCGCGGCGGCGGCGAACTCGGCCAGGCCGGTCGGGGTGGCCACCGGTGCCACTCGAGCGCTGGGCGCGGCCGGTGCTGCTTCGACCGCGACGTTGAACAGGAAGCCGACCGACTCCTCCTTCAGCGCGTCGAGCATGCCGACGAACATGTCGTAACCCTCGCGCTGGTACTCGACCAGCGGGTCACGCTGGGCCATCGCCCGCAGCCCGATGCCCTCCTTGAGGTAATCCATCTCGTAGAGGTGTTCGCGCCACTTGCGGTCGATCACGTTGAGCAGCACGTTGCGTTCCAGCTGGCGCATCGCACCCTCGCCGGCGATCTCCTCGAGTTGCTTCTCGCGCTCGGCGTATGCCCGCTCGGCGTCCTTGATCAGGGTCTCGAGCAGCTCCTCGCGGGTGAGCTCGCCTGCCTCACCGACGGCATTGGAATCAACCAGGTCGTTGTGGTCGACACCGACCGGGTAGAGGGTCTTGAGCGCGGTCCACAGGGTTTCCAGATCCCAGTCCTCGGCGTAACCCTCTGCGGTGGCGCCGTTCACATAGGCCGTGATGACATCGACCAGCATCTTGTGGGCCTGCTCGGCCAGGTTCTCCCCTTCGAGGATGAGCCTGCGCTCCTTGTAGATGACCTTGCGCTGCTGGTTCATCACCTCGTCGTACTTGAGGACGTTCTTGCGGACCTCGAAGTTCTGCTGCTCCACCTGGGTCTGCGCGCTCTTGATGGCGCGGCTGACCATCTTCGCC
Organism: Mycolicibacterium sp. XJ870; assembly: GCF_053483975.1. Lineage (NCBI taxonomy): Bacteria > Bacillati > Actinomycetota > Actinomycetes > Mycobacteriales > Mycobacteriaceae > Mycobacterium > Mycolicibacterium sp. XJ870. The sequence goes on along the minus strand of NZ_JBEFTI010000001.1, from coordinate 890,586 downwards.
TCGATCGGCACGTCGTCGGGCAGGTTCAGGCGGTTGAGCAGCGATTCCAGCGTCTCGCCGTTGAACCGCCGCATCAATTCGTCGCCGAGCGACAGGTAGAACCGCGACTCGCCCGGATCGCCCTGGCGTCCGGAACGACCGCGCAACTGGTTGTCGATACGACGGGACTCGTGCCGCTCGGTGCCCAGCACGTACAGCCCGCCGGCCTCGACGACCTTCTCGGCTTCCTCGCTGGCCTCGTCCTTGATGGCCTTGACGGTGTCCTCCCAGGCGGCTTCGTACTCATCGGGAGTTTCGACCGGGTCAAGGCCCTGGTCGCGCAGCCGCTTGTCCGCCAGGAAGTCGACGTTGCCGCCGAGCACGATGTCGGTACCGCGGCCGGCCATATTGGTGGCGACCGTGATCGCGCTCAGCCGGCCGGCCTCGGCGATGATGTTGGCCTCTTGCTCGTGGTATTTGGCGTTGAGCACGTTGTGCGGGATCTTGCGCTTGGTGAACTGCCGCGACAGGTACTCCGAGCGCTCCACGCTCGTGGTGCCGATCAGCACCGGCTGACCCTTCTCGTACCGCTCCGAGACATCGTCGACGACCGCGATGTACTTGGCTTCCTCGGTCTTGTAGATCAGGTCGGACTGATCCGCGCGGACCATCGGCTTGTTCGTCGGGATCGGCACCACACCGAGCTTGTAGATCTCGTGGAGCTCGGCGGCCTCGGTCTCGGCCGTACCGGTCATACCGGAGAGCTTGTTGTAGAGCCGGAAGTAGTTCTGCAGCGTGATCGTGGCCAGCGTCTGGTTCTCGGCCTTGATCTCGACATGCTCCTTGGCCTCGATCGCCTGGTGCATGCCCTCGTTGTAGCGGCGTCCGAGCAGGACACGGCCGGTGAACTCGTCGACGATGAGCACTTCACCGTTGCGGACGATGTAGTCCTTGTCGCGCTGGAACAACTCCTTGGCTTTCAGCGCGTTGTTCAGATAGCTGACCAGGGGCGAGTTGGCGGCCTCGTAGAGGTTGTCGATGCCGAGCTGGTCTTCGACGAACTCCACGCCCAGCTCATGCACGCCGACGGTGCGCTTGCGCAGGTCGACCTCGTAGTGGACGTCCTTCTCCATCAGCGGAGCGAGCCGGGCGAACTCGGGGTACCAGTTCGAGGCGCTGTCGGCGGGCCCGGAGATGATCAGCGGGGTGCGGGCCTCGTCGATGAGGATCGAGTCGACCTCGTCGACGATGGCGAAGTTGTGGCCGCGCTGCACCATGTCCTCGACGGAGTGGGCCATGTTGTCGCGTAGGTAGTCGAAGCCGAACTCGTTGTTGGTGCCGTAGGTGATGTCGGCGCCGTAGGCGGCCCTGCGCTCGTCGGGCGTCAGCCCGGACAGGATCACACCGACGTCCAGGCCGAGGAACCGGTGCACGCGACCCATCCACTCGCTGTCGCGTTTGGCCAGGTAGTCGTTGACGGTGACGACGTGGACGCCTTCGCCCGACAAGGCGTTGAGGTAGGCCGGCAGCACAGCGGTCAGGGTCTTGCCCTCACCGGTCTTCATCTCGGCGACGTTGCCGAAGTGCAGGGCTGCCCCACCCATCACCTGGACGTCGAAGTGCCGCTGGGCCAGCACGCGCCAGGCGGCCTCCCTGGCGACGGCGAACGCCTCTGGCAGCAGATCGTCGAGGTCCTCGCCATCTGCGACCCGCTTGCGGAACTCGTCGGTCTTGGCTCGCAGCTCCGCGTCAGAGAGCTTCTCCACGTCGTCGGACAAGGTGTTGACATACTCAGCCACCTTCTTGAGGCGCTTGACCATGCGGCCTTCACCGAGACGGAGCAACTTCGACAGCACGCTATTTCCCCTGTGGGTATCGATGGATCTAATGGCTATTAGTCGAGCTCCATCCTAGGTGACCGGGCGAAGTGCCTGCTTCTACCGACCTTGTACCGACCAACAGACACAAAATCGCACCCCGGAAAGCTCCGGAGTGCGATTTTGTGACTTCTGGCCGTTAAGCCAGCCGTATCAACCCGTAGTCGTAGGCGTGGCGGCGGTACACCACCGACGGCTTGTCGCTCTCCTTGTCGTGGAACAGGAAGAAGTCGTGTCCGACGAGCTCCATCTCGTAGAGCGCGTCGTCGACGGTCATCGGTTTGGCCGGGTGTTCCTTCGTCCGCACGATCCGGCCCGGTTCGTGGTTGTCGAGGCCGTCGGCCGGTACGTCGTCGTGAGTCGGCTTCGGCATGCCGGGCAGCGGCTCGTGGGCGGTGGCTTCGGCCAGTGAAACCGGGGTTTTGTCGCCGTAGTGGATCTTGCGGCGGTCTTTGCTGCGACGCAGCCTGCTCTCAAGTTTGCCTGCCGCCGATTCGAGCGCAGCGTAGAAGCTGTCCGCGCAGGCCTCACCTCGTACGACCGGGCCACGGCCGCGGGCGGTGATCTCTACGTGCTGACAGTTCTTCCGTTGCCGGCGGTTGCGTTCGTGGTCAAGTTCGACATCGAAGAGGTAAATGGTGCGGTCGAATCGCTCGAGGCGCGACAACTTCTCTGCGACGTAGACGCGGAAGTGGTCGGGAACCTCGACGTTTCGTCCTTTTACCACGACCTCTGCATTGGGCTCGGGGGTTGCGGTGACGCCTGCGCTCTCGGTGTCGTCCTCTACAACCATGGTGCGGCTTGAATCCAGCGAATGGGTTGACATACTTGGCAACTCGCTTCTCTCACTCGTCGCACGCTGCGCGTGCCGGGCTTTGAAGAAATGCGGCGATGGGCCGTGAATTCGCTCCGCCCATCGGCGCAAGGTGTCGAGTACTCACCTCCTACCGGGTGCGGTGAAGTGCGCCGTGTTTTCCAGCGCCGCCGTGAGTGTTCACGGGTGGTTGTTGCCGACGGTAGTCCGTGTTCACCGGATCGTGCCACCAATTTGGCGGACCTGTTTTCAGTTCTTCATCTTCGTTTGATCTTGGGTAACGGGCGGGCGCGTCAGGCATGGGCGATCGCCAGCACCGCGGACACATACACCCCGGCGGCTCTCAACACCCGCACCGATTCGGCCGCGGTAGCTCCGGTCGTGACGATGTCGTCGACGAGCACCACCTCCCCCGTGACGTTTCTGACGAGCCGGATGCGGCCGGCGACATTGCGCTGGCGGTCTGCGCCCGAGAGCCCGACGGAGTCACGCACCCACGGCCGCAACCGCAACGCCTGCACCACGCGAGAGCCCGGCAGTCCCGTGCAGGCCTGTGCCGCAATCCTCGTGACCGGGTCGCCACCACGGCGGCGCGCGGCGGCGCGGCGGGTGGGCGCCGGGACGACGGTCAGCGGGGTGCCGATGATGCCCCAGGTCAGCAACCGGTCCAGGCCGGTGTGCAGGGCGCCGCCCAGCGGCGCCACGAGGTCCGTGCGCCCCTTTTCTTTGGCCGCGACGATCGCGCGGCGACGGGCACCGGCATGGCGGCCCAACACGAACACGGCGACCCCGGGATCGGTGCGCGGGGTGATCAGGTGTGGCTGGTCGGCACGGACCGTCAGTTCCCTGGCGCAGGTCGGACACCATCGCGTCGACGGCGCTCCGCAGCCGCCGCACTCCAGCGGCAGGATGAGGTCGAGCATGCCGGCAGTCTGGTCGGCAGGGGTGACAAGTGCGGGCGTCGGGCCGTCAGCCCGGCAGCACCGGGAGCGCGCCGCCCACCATCAGCGGGCGCACCTCCACCCAGCCGGGGTTGTCCTCGGCGGCCGAGGCCGACAACTGCAACACGCCCCGTTGGTCGGCCACGTAAACGGTCGACGGGTTGGCGGCCACCGTGGTCACCGGCATGAGCAGATTGCGGCTCGGCCCGTCGGAATTGACGCCGTCGAGGTTGACGTAGGACACCGGGTGTTGCGGATCGGTGCGACTGACCACGATGTCGTCGCCCGTGCGCCACGACAGGGACACCACGGTGTTGCCGAGGCCGAAGCCGAGGCGGCGCGGATAGGTCAGCAGGAACCGCCCGTCCTGGGCCTGTTCGACGCCGGCGAGGATCACCTGTCCACCGATCACCATCGCGGCTCGGGTGCCGTCCCGCGACAACTGCAGTTCGGTGATGGGACCCGGGTAGCGGGTCGACACTGCCGTCGAATCGACCGGGATACGGGCGGGGACACCGGAGGCGTCCTGGATGGCGCGCACCACGTTGATGCCGTCGACGACGACCCATACCGCTTGGTCGAGGGACCAGCTGGGCCGCGACAGGGTTCGGCCCTCCATCGCCTGGTTCGCGCTGCCGCCCAGCGGTCCGATCCACAGTGTTGCGGTGGCGTCGGGCGCGCCTGGCGGCAACACCACCACCGAGGCCGCATCCTGGCCGTTGCGCGACACCGCTGCTGAAACCTGGTGGGGCGCTTGCCCGAACGAGCCGCGAACCCGCGGCGCCCGTTGCCCGTCCAGCGACACCAGGGATCCATTCACGAGCGCGTGCAGCCCGGCCGCGGCGCCCGGAGCCGCGCCCGGATCGGTGGCGGCGACATCGGAGGTTTCCCAGCCGTCGGCGAATCTGTCGTCGAGTGGGGCGCCGTCCGCGTTGATCACATAGGGCCCGGCGATCCCTGCCCTCGACATGGTCCAGATGATCTGCGCGGCAAGCAGTTGCCTGCTGTGCGGGTCGGCACTCGAGACGTTCTCCAGGTCGATGCGGGCCCCGCCGTAGCCGCGGCCGACACCGGTCTTGCCGCCATCCGCGCGGACGACGGGGCCGCGCAGCTTCAGCGGCGCGTCGAGCAGGTTGCGCACCGACTTCGCCATTTCCGGTCGCGGTCCGGCGATCAGTTTGGAGATCAGCTCGGTGGCCAGCTGATCCGTGTCGGACACCGCCACGTAACGCGGATCTGGCACGACGGTGGTGCCGGTCGGGTCGACGAAGTAGAGGGTGTTTCGCTTATAGGTGGCCTGAAACTGTTGCCAGTCAAGAAAAACCCCGTTGGGTAGCCGGTCGATACGCCAACCTTCGGAGGTCTTGACAAGTTCGATCGGGCCCGGGTCCGGCAGCGCCCCATCCCCCGTCTCGAACACCCCCATGTCCGAGAGCGACCCCAGGATGTCGGCACGCATGCTCACCGAAACCCGGTCTGCGCTACGGGTTTCCACGAACACCACCCGGTCGATCAGCAGCGCGCTGCCTGCGTCGTCCCAAGCGCTCGACGCCGACTCTGTGAGGAACTGCCGCGCAGCAAGGTGCCGGTTTGCGGGATCGGCTGTGGCTTTGAGGAATTCGCGCAGCAGCACGTCGGGGTCCATCCCCGGGGTCGGCTTGGGCAGGCTCGGCGGCGCGGGCCGGTCGACCGTGCCGATTGCCTGCGGGGATGACGAGCTGGGAATCCCGGCGCAACCGGACGCCAGTACCACCAGGCCGACGAGCAACACCGTCAGCAAGCGCTTCACACCGTCTCCTCCGCCGGCTCACGGTCTTTGGCGGACCGACGCCGCGCAGCACGCTGCGGCGAAGTCGGCTTGAGCGGCAACGGGCTCGCAGTCACCTTGTGACCGCGGACCAACGGCAGGGTGAGCCTGAAGCAGGCACCTTTGCCCGGCTCACCCCAGGCCTCCAGCCGGCCCTGGTGCAGGCGGGCATCCTCGATGCTGATGGCCAGCCCGAGACCCGTGCCGCCGGAGCGCCGCACCCGCGACGGATCGGAGCGCCAGAACCGGCTGAACACCAGTTTCTCCTCGCCGGGACGCAGCCCGACACCGAAGTCGCGGACCGTGACCGCGACGGTGTCTTCGTCGGCGGCCATCCGGATGCGCACCGGTTTGCGTTCGGCATGGTCGATGGCGTTGGCGATGAGATTGCGCAGAATCCGTTCCACGCGGCGGGGATCCACCTCCGCGATCACCTCGTCGCCGGGCATGTTGAGGTCGAGTTCGACCTCGGCATCGGCGGCCAGGTGGCCGACGTTGTCCAGCGCGCTCTGCACCGTCGAGCGCAGATCCACCGACTCCACCGACAGCTCGGCCACGCCCGCGTCGTGCCTTGAGATTTCGAGGAGGTCGGCCAGCAGCGTCTCGAAGCGGTCCAGCTCGTTGACCATCAGCTCGGTCGAGCGGCGCAGCGCAGGGTCGAGGTCCTCCCCGGAGTCGTGGATGTGGTCGTGGATCAGGTCGGCGGCCATCCGCACCGTGGTCAGTGGTGTCCGCAGTTCGTGGCTGACGTCAGAGGTGAAGCGGCGCTGCAGATTACCGAACTCCTCGAGCTGTTGGATCTGGCGTGACAGGCTTTCGGCCATATCGTTGAACGACACCGCCAGGCGTGCCATGTCGTCCTCGCCGCGTACCGGCATGCGTTCGGTGAGGTGGCCCTCGGCGAACCGTTCGGCGATGCGCGACGCCGACCGCACCGGCTGCACGATCTGCCGCGCCACCACGAGCGCGATGGCGGCGAGCAGGCCGAGAAGCACCACACCTCCGGTCAGGATGGTGCCGCGCACCAGCGAGATCGTGCTTGCCTCGTTGTTCAGCGGGAAGATCAGGTACAGCTCAAGATTGGGAACCGACGAGGACGTCGGGCTGCCGACGATCAGGGCCGGGCCGGAAAACCCGTCGGTACGCACGGTGGCGTACTGGTAACTGACCTGTCCGGCCTTGACGAAATCGCGCAGCGCCTCGGGTACCTGCGCGATGGGTCCGGCGGCCGTTGCCGCCCGCGGTCCGTCGCCCGGGACCACCAGAACCGCGTCGAACGCCCCGGCCAGATCCGCCTGCACGTCGGCCTTACGGTCGATCAGCGTGTTGCGGGCCAGCTGCAAGCTGCTGTCCAGCGACCGCGTCTCCTCGCCACCGACAATGCCGCTGACGGTGTTGCGGGCCCGTTCCACCTCTTCGGTGGCGGCCCTGACCTTGACTTCGAGGATCCGGTCGGTGATCTGACTGGTCAGCACAAAGCCGAGGACCAGGATGACGGCAAGCGAAAGCCCCAGCGTCAGTGTCACCACGCGCACTTGCAGCGAGCGTCGCCACACCAGACTCAGGGCTCTCCCCAGTGACCCCAATCCGCGTAGTAGTGGGCCGGAACCCCCCCAGCGGCGCCGTCGGGGACCGAATATCACGACCACCGCCAAGCGGTGAATTCCGCGGCCACCGCGGGCGGTGAAATCACGGAGGTCCGGCCTTGTATCCCACTCCTCGAACGGTCAACACCACCTGCGGGTTCTCCGGGTCTTTCTCAACCTTGGCCCGCAACCGCTGGACATGCACGTTCACCAAACGGGTATCAGCGGGGTGGCGGTATCCCCACACCTGTTCGAGCAGCACATCACGAGTAAACACCTGCCGAGGTTTGCGTGCCAGCGCCACCAACAGGTCGAACTCCAGCGGTGTCAGCGAAATCTGCTCCCCCTGGCGGGTCACCTTGTGGGCAGGCACGTCGATCTCGACATCGTTGATCGACAGCAACTCCGCGGGCTCGTCCTCGTTGCGGCGCAGCCGCGCACGCACCCGCGCGACCAGTTCCTTCGGCTTGAACGGCTTCATCACATAGTCGTCGGCCCCGGATTCCAGGCCGAGCACCACGTCGACGGTGTCGGTCTTGGCCGTCAGCATGACGATCGGCACCCCGGAGTCAGCGCGCAGCACCCGGCACACGTCGATGCCGTTCATGCCCGGCAGCATCAGGTCCAGCAACACCAGATCGGGCCGCAACTCCCGAACGGCGGTGAGCGCTTGGCTGCCGTCGCCGATGACCGCGGTGTCGAAACCCTCACCGCGGAGCACGATGGTGAGCATCTCGGCCAGCGATGGGTCGTCGTCAACGACAAGAATCCTTTGCCTCATGGTGTCCATGGTGTCACCCGATCGGGATAAAACTCGGCTACCACACGCGGGTGTCTCGGCTTCGGCGCGGTCCTGACACCTCCAAACACCCCGAAACGGACGTTTTGGTGCAAAACAAGTCGACTCGAACCACCGCAGCGTAGGTCTCGAGGCGCTAACGCAGCCCGCCCGCCAGCGCAGCCGCGTCCACATCGGGACCCGCGACGGCCCACCGTCCACACCAGTCCGCGGCCGCCAGTGCGGCATAGACCTCCCCCGTGCGCTGCTGCAGACCGCCGTCGCGTTCGTAGGCGTCCTTGGCCCGGTCAGCCTCGGTGTTGGCGCGGTGCTCGGCACGTCGGGCGGCCAGTTCGGTCGGTACGTCGAGCAGCACTTGCCAGTCCGGTTTCGGCAATTTGAGCCGGCCGAATTCGAGCTCACGGACCCACTGGACGACGCTGCCGTCGGCTTGTTGGTGCAACCGGGCGGCACTGTAGGCGGCGTTGGACGCCACATAGCGATCCAGGATGACGACGTCATAGGCGGCCTGCAGGTGCTCGATCTCCTCCCGCGCGCCGGCCCGGTCGAGAGCGAACAGGGTGGCCATCGCATAGACCGAGTCGGCGAGGTCACCGTGCTCGCCGTGCAACGCCTCGGCGGCCAGATCGGCCGGCACCGAGTGATGATAACGCGGGAACGCCAGGCTGCCGACCGACTTGTGTGCGGCCTCGAAGGCGGCACGCAGCCCGGTGGTCAGCGTGCGTTTGCCTGCGCCGTCGACACCCTCGATCACGATGAGCACGCGGCGAGCGTACTTGATTGCCCGATGTGAAGAAGATCGCGAGATATTCGCGAAAGCTCGCGATCTCCTTCACGTTCGGCCTCGGTGTTCGATCACTCCTACTATCGCCATATGAAGCGTGAGCAGCTCAGCGACTTCCTGCGCACCCGCCGGGCCCGGCTCAAGCCCGCCGACGTCGGCATGGTGGACGGTGGCCGGCGCCGCACGCCCGGCCTGCGACGAGAAGAAGTCGCCCTGTTGGCCGGCGTCGGGACGTCCTGGTACACGTGGCTCGAGCAAGGTCGCGATATCACCGCCTCGCCGAGTGTCCTGGACGCGATCAGTTCGGCACTGCGGCTCACGGAAGCCGAACGGGCGCATCTGTACTCACTCGCCGGGACCAACCCGCCGCGGCCGGCAGGTCAGCACTCGACCGAGGTCACCCCCGAACTACTGCATCTGCTCGACGCGTGGTCGCCGCGGCCGGCGATGCTGCAAGACCGGTACTGGAATCTGCTCGGGGTCAACGACGCGACGCGCGAGGTGTTCGGTTACCGCGACACCGACCGCAACTGCCTGGTGACGTTCTTCACCAACAGCCGCTACCGGGACATGTACGTCCACTGGTCAGCCGCCGCGCCGGGTGTCGTCGCCGCGTTCCGGGCCGACGCAGCGCTGTACCCGGACGACGCAATGTTCGGCCGGATCGTCGAGGACCTCGGCGCCGTCAGCCCGGAGTTCGTCGAGCTCTGGGAACGACACGACGTCGGGCCACATCTGCAGGCGATCAAAGCGGTGCGCCATCCCGCAGCGGGCGAGCTCGTATTCGACAAGACGACCCTGGCCGTCACCGACCATCCGGGGTGGCACCTGGTTTTGTACAACCCTCGTCCTGGGACGGGAACCGAGGACCGCCTCGACCAGGTAGTACATCCTCAGTCGCGGAACTTCGTTGTCAGCTCGGCAAGTTCGTCGAGGTAGCGCAACGCGTCGGCCGGCGCGGCTGCGCCGTCCCGAAAGAACACGATGTGGTCGACGCCGCTGTCGGCGAGAAGGCCCAACTCACGCTCGTCCAATGGTGTGATGGTGCGCTGCCGGTCGGGCCCCAGGTACCCGCGCTGGTCGGCACCGATCAGGGTCACCGGAATCCGGTCGCGGCCACGCTCGGCTGCCCGGCGTCTCAATTCCTTGACCCGGGTCACCAATTCGTCGGGTGTGCCGACCAGGTTGGGTGCCCATCCGTCGCCGTATTCGAGCACCCGGTCCAACACCGTGGGTCCGTTGCCACCGACCAGTACCGGGACACGCATGGGCTTGGGCCAGGAATAGACCGGATCGAAATCCACGAACTGGCCGTGGAACTCGGCTTGCTCAGCAGTCCAGATCTCCTTCATCGCAAGCACTCGCTCGCGCATCAAGGCCAGGCGGGTCTTCGGTTCGGTGCCGTGGTTGCGCATCTCCTCGCGAAGCCAGCCGGCACCAACACCGAGCTGAAAACGACCACGGGACAAGTGATCCAGGCTGACCGCCTCCTTGGCCAACGTGATCGGATCACGCTGGACCACAAGCGCAATCCCGGTACCCAATATCAGTCGATCGGTGACTGCTGCCGCTGCAGCCAGCGCCACAAAGGGATCGAGCGACCGGTAGTAGTCGCGCGGCGGTAGGTCGCCGTCGGGCGGGGTGGGCCCGTTGACCGGAATGTGGCTGTGCTCGGCAACGAACAGTGAATCGAACCCACGCTCCTCGAGAGCCCGCGCCAACGCCGTGACCGACAATCCCGAATCTGTAATGAAAGTGCTGACACCGAACTTCATGTCTCCACAATGGCCGCCGGTACGGAGGGCCAACAGAGCGTGATCATCATGGGTTCGACACCACCACGCTCACACCCAATAGCGCGGGCAGACGCGAAAGCCCCCAAATCCATAGGGAAATGGGGGCTTTCGCGTCTACTCGCGCCAGGAGCGCTGAGTCACTAACTCAGTAGCGGTAGTGCTCGGGCTTGTAGGGGCCTTCGACGTCGACGTTGATGTACTCGGCCTGCTCCTTGGTGAGCTTGGTCAGCTGGCCACCAAGTGCCTCGACGTGGATGCGGGCCACCTTCTCGTCGAGATGCTTGGCCAGCCGGTACACCGCGTTGTCGTACTCGTCGTTCTTGGTCCACAGCTCGATCTGCGCGATCACCTGGTTGGAGAAGCTGTTGCTCATCACGAAGGACGGGTGCCCCGTCGCGTTGCCCAGGTTCAGCAGCCGGCCCTCGCTCAGCACGATGATGGACTTGCCGTCATCGAAGACCCACTGATCCACCTGTGGCTTGATGTTGATCCGCTTGGCGCCTGAACGCTCGAGTGCCGCGATCTGGATCTCGTCGTCGAAGTGGCCGATGTTGCCCAGAATGGCGTGGTCCTTCATCGCCCGCATGTGCGCCAGCGTGATGATGTCCTTGTTGCCGGTCGCGGTGATGACGATGTCGGCATCGCCGATCGCATCCTCGACGGTCCGGACGTCGTAGCCGTCCATCAGCGCCTGCAACGCGTTGATCGGATCGATCTCGGTGACCGAAACCCGCGCGCCCTGGCCGGCGAGCGATTCCGCGCAGCCCTTGCCGACATCGCCGTAGCCGCAGATCAGCACCTTCTTGCCGCCGATCAGCACATCGGTGCCGCGGTTGATGCCGTCGATCAGCGAGTGCCGGGTGCCGTACTTGTTGTCGAACTTGCTCTTGGTCACCGAGTCGTTGACGTTGATGGCCGGGAACGGCAGCTCACCGGCCGCCTCGAACTGGTACAGCCGCAGCACGCCGGTGGTGGTCTCCTCGGTGACGCCCTGGACCGACTCGGCGATCTTGGTCCACTTGTCCTTCTCGGTCTCGAAGCGATTCCGCACCAGCGCCAGGAAGACTTTCCACTCGGCGGGGTCGTCGTCCTCGGCGGGCGGAACCACGCCGGCCTTCTCGTACTGCGCACCGCGCAACACCAGCATGGTGGCGTCGCCACCGTCATCGAGGATCATGTTCGCCGGCTCGCCCGCCCAGGTGAGCATCTGCTCGGCGGCCCACCAGTACTCCTCCAGCGTCTCGCCCTTCCAGGCGAACACCGGGATGCCCTTGGGCTCCTCGGCGGTTCCGTGCGGGCCGACGACGATAGCCGCGGCTGCGTGGTCCTGGGTCGAGAAGATGTTGCACGACGCCCAACGGACCTCTGCACCGAGAGCGACGAGTGTCTCGATCAGCACCGCGGTCTGGACGGTCATGTGCAGCGATCCGGAAATGCGGGCGCCCTTGAGCGGCGCCACATCGGCGTACTCACGACGCAGTGCCATCAGGCCGGGCATCTCGTGTTCGGCGAGGCGGATCTCCTTGCGGCCGAACTCGGCCAGCGAAAGGTCGGCCACCTTGTAGTCGATGCCGTTGCGTACATCGGCGGTGAGCTGGTCGCCCGAAACTGTTGGAGTCGTCGTCATCTTTTCCTCAATCTGTGCGCGCGTCGCAATTACTTAGCCAAGTTACACATTAGCTTCGGCGGTGTCGGAGCCTCAGTTCTGCTCGATCACACCGTAGCGCTCGGCGAACGGCGTCATCAGTTGGGCCAGGTCACCGGCCACATCATGATCGGCCTCCGGCGGCATCGAGACGTAACTCATGGCCAGCCGCACGATGGCCCGGGCAAGCACTCCGGCATCCTCGTCGCTGGCCTTCATCCAGCTGTTCTGGAACGTTCCGGTGAGCCGCTGCGAACACCGGCTGATGATGGGCCCGCTGCCGGTGGTGATGATCTGCAGCAGGTCCGGCTTCGAATCGCCGGTCAACAGTGAGATCACCAGCGGGTCGGCGGCCGATTCGAGGAAGAACGCCCGGAACCCCTCCAGGAACGCTGCGTGGACATCACCGACGTTGTGATTGATGGCGTCGTCGACCGCGTCGACCAGGCGGTCGGCCAGCCGCATCGCGTACCCCTCGGCAAGGCCCTGACGCGATCCGAATTCGTTGTAGATCGTCTGCCGGCTGATGCCTGCGGCCTGGGCCACGTGCGACAGCGTGATGGCCGACCAGTCCCGCGTCAGCAGCAGGTCGCGCATGCCGTCCAGAATCGAATCGCGCAGGAGCACCCTGGACGCCTCTGCGTAGGGCATGCGCTTGTCCCGCGGCCGACTCACACGCGCGACAATATCTCTTCCCGTCGCTTCGCTCGCCCCTTCATCTCTTCCGGCCGCAGAACAGGCCGCTGTCACGGCCGAGCAACCTCCACCATTTCGAAATCGGACTTGGCCGCGCCGCAGTCCGGGCAGCTCCAGTCCTCGGGGATGTCGTCCCAGCGGGTTCTCGGGGCGATGCCGTCCTCGGGCCAGCCCTTCTCCTCGTCGTACTCGAATCCGCACTGCACGCAGACGAACAACTTGTAGTCACTCATTGGCTCACTCCCGTCGGTTCGAAATCGATCTTCTCCCGCACCGCACAGTCCGGGCAGCACCAGTCGTCGGGCACTTCACTGAAGGGCGTTCCGGCCGGAAATCCTTCGCGCGGTGCGCCTTTCGCCTCGTCGTACACGTAGCCACAGCCGGGGCAACCAAATGCGCTCATACTGTCGCCTCCCCGGCAGCCCCGTAGCGAGCCAGGACCTTCTCGCGCAGCCGCGGCTGGATGTTCACCCGGGTGATGTCGCCGTCGTAGTGCTCGAGCACTCGGTGATCCATCAGCTTGCGCCACAGCGGCGGTAGATACGTGAGTCCGATCAGCGACGCATAACCACTGGGCAGGTTCGGCGAGCCGTCGATGCTGCGCAGGGTCTGGTAACGACGCGTCGGGTTGGCGTGGTGATCGCTGTGTCGCTGCAGGTGGTACAGGAACAGGTTGGTCACGATGTGGTCGGAGTTCCAACTGTGTGCCGGCGCGCACCGCTCGTAGCGGCCACTGGAGGTCTTCTGCCGGAGCAGGCCGTAGTGCTCCAGGTAGTTCACCGATTCCAGCAGGCTGAAGCCGTAGATCGCCTGGATCACCATGAACGGGATCACCCCGACGCCGAAGATCGCGATCAGCACGGCCCAGAACGCCACCGACATTGCCCACGCATTGAGCACGTCGTTCGACGGATGCCACGGCGACTTGTCCTGCCGGCGCAGGCGCTGCGCCTCCAGCTCCCATGACGAGCGCAGGCTCCCGAAGACGCTGCGCGGCAAGAACTCCCAGAACGTCTCGCCGAACCGGGCCGACGCCGGATCCTCCGGAGTGGCCACCCGGACGTGGTGCCCCCGGTTGTGCTCGATGTAGAAGTGGCCGTACCAGGTCTGCGCCAGCGTGATCTTGGACAGCCAGCGTTCCAGCGAGTCCCGCTTGTGCCCCATCTCGTGGGCGGTGTTGATGCCGACCCCTCCGAGCACGCCCACCGACAACGCGATCCCGATCTTGGCCGGCCAACCGAGCCCGCCCTCAAAACCCAGCCAACTCAGATCCGATGCGGTGAACAGGTAGGCGCCCAGGATGACGCTGGCGTACTGGAACGGAATGTAGACGTAGGTGCAGTACCGGTAGTACTTGTCGTTCTCCAACTGCTCCATCGCCTCGTCGGGCGGGTTCTGGCCGTCCGGCCCGAACCGCAGATCAAGCAGCGGCAGCAGGACATAGAGCAGGATCGGGCCGATCCACAACGGCACCTGCGCCGCCTCATGCCACCCGAACTGGTTGAATGCCCACACCAGCGGAAGCATCACGAATATCGCCGTCGGGGCGATCAGCCCCATGAGCCACAGATGCCGCTTCCTGTCCCGCCATTCTGAAACGTCCGAGACGGACGGTCCGCCGGATATCTCCGCCACCACTTGTGCCTCCTTGTGAGTGCGATCACTGCAATGACTTGACTATAAGACGGCTTATGTCCTGTGTCTAGACATTGAGGCATGTTTTGTAAACCACGATGGGACGCGCAAGCTACCGAGATTGCACCCAGGGACAGAACCAGGCCGAGATTTGTCCCTGTGGGCAATCTCGATGTCTGGACCGTGGAACTAGACGGTGGTCGTGAGGTCCCGATTGGCCAGGAGTGAATGCCGACGGCCGTACAGCATGTACACGACCACGCCGATGGCCATCCAGATGAGGAACCGGATCCAGGTCAGGCCGGTGAGATTGAGCATCAGCCATATGCAGGCCAAGATTGCGGCGATCGGCAACAGCGGCACCCACGGCACCCGGAAGCCGCGGGGCAGGTCCGGGCGACTGCGGCGGAGCGCCAGCACCCCGGCCGAAACCAGCACGAACGCGAACAGCGTGCCGATGTTCACCATCTCGCCGAGTTTGTCCATCGGGAACACCGACGCCGCGATGGCCACGAGCACGCCGACGATCAAGGTGATGCGCACCGGTGTGCCGTGCGAGCCGGTCTTGGCCAACCGGCGCGGCATCAGCCCGTCGCGCGACATGGCGAACAGCACCCGGGTCTGGCCGAGCATCAGCACGATCACCACGGTGGTTAAGCCGGCCAGGGCACCGATCGAGATCACCGTCGCTGCCCAGTCGACGTTGTTCGCGCTGAAGGCCGTCGCGAGATTGGCATCGTTGCCGGCCTCCCTCAGCACGGTGTAGGGCACCATGCCCGACAGCACCACGGACACCGCGACGTAGAGCACCGTGACAATCGCCAGCGAGCCGAGGATGCCGCGGGGCACATCGCGCTGCGGGTTCTTGGTTTCCTCGGCGGTCGTGGCGACGATGTCGAAGCCGATGAACGCGAAGAACACGATCGATGCACCGGCGAGCAGGCCGTACCAGCCGTAGTGACTGCCCTCGGCCCCGGTCAACAGAGAGAACAGGGACTGTTCCGTGCCGGTGCCGCCCTCGGCCGCCTCAGCGGGCGGAATGAACGGCGAGTAGTTGGCCGCCTTGATGTAGAAGGCGCCGACGATGACGACCAGCAGTACCACTGCCACTTTGATGACGGTGATCACGAGGCTGACCTCGGCGGACAGTTTGGTGCCTCGGGCCAATATGAGCGTCACGAAGGCGATGATCACCAGGGCGCCCCAGTCCACCGACACCCCACCCAGGTCCGCGATACCACCGCCGAATCCGAACACCGTGCCCAGATAGCTCGACCAGCCTTTGGCCACCACCGCAGCGGCGACGGCAAACTCCAGGATCAGATCCCACCCGATGATCCAGGCGATGAACTCGCCGAAAGTTGCATAGGAAAAGGTGTACGCGCTGCCGGCGACCGGCACGGTCGACGCGAACTCGGCATAGCACAGCGCGGCCAGTCCGCAGGCGATCGCGGCGATGACAAATGAGATCGAAATCGCAGGTCCGGTGAGGTTTCCCGCAGTGGAAGCGGTAATCGTGAAGATGCCAGCGCCGATTACCACGGATACGCCGAACACCGTCAGGTCCCACCAGTTGAGGTCCTTGCGGAGTCGGGTCGACGGTTCGTCGGTGTCGGCGATCGATTGTTCGACAGACTTAGTACGCCAGCTACCAGCCATCTTCCAGGTCGCCTCTCGTTTGGCTCTGATCCACGCAATATTCCCATTACGGTGGCTTCCGATGAGTAGGACTCGCGAACTCGCCACCAACCACGCGGTAGTGATCGGAGGCAGCATCGCCGGGCTGTGCGCGGCACGGGTGTTGTCGAACCACTTCGACCGCGTGACGCTCTACGAGCGAGATGATCTGCCGGATCAGCCGGTCAACCGCAGTGCCATACCCCAGGGACAGCACGTGCATCTGCTGATGGCCCGGGGAGCCCAGGAGCTCGAACAGCACTTCCCCGGCTTGTTGGACGACATGGTCGCGGCCGGTGTCCCGGTGTTGAAGAACCAGCCCGAATCGATTCACTTCACTGCCGGTGGCCATGTGCTCGGCACCGGACAGACACTCAACGACACCTACAGCGCCTACGTGCCCAGCCGCGCTCACCTCGAATGGCAGATCCGCAAGCGCGTGCATGAGATGCCCACCGTCGACATCGTCAAGCACGGCATAGTGCACGCGCAATTCGATCCGGTGGCCGGCCGGGTGACCGGGCTGGTGCTGGACGGCGGCGACGTGGTGCCCGCCGATCTTGTGGTCGACGCTTCCGGCCGTGGAAGTCGTCTGCCGGTCTGGCTGCAAGAGTGGGGATTTGAACCGCCCAGGGAAGATTCCGTGCAGGTCGGCGTCACGTACAGATCGCATCGGGTGAGAATTCCCGAGGGCTTGATGCCGGAGAAGATGGTTCTGGTCGATGCCGACCGCGACCTGGGCCTGGGAATGGGAATGCTGTTCCACGAGGACGGCATCTGGACGGTGACGACATTCGGGGTCGCCAAGACCGAACCACCGCAGGACTTCGCCGGCATCTGCGACCTGGCCGACAAGATCGTTCCCCCGCACATCGGTTCAGCGTTGCGAGCCGGTGAACCGGTCGGCGAGCTGAAGGTGCACCGCTATCCGACCAGCAAGTGGCGCCGCTACGACAAACTCAAAGCGTTTCCCGCCGGGATCATCCCGTTCGGCGACGCCGTGGTGAGCCTCAATCCGACGTTCGGACAGGGCGTGACGATGTCGGCCATCCAGGCCGGCAACTTGCGCGGCGTGCTCGACGGTGGAGCCAACCCGGGCGACAGCGATTTCGCCGGCCGGCTCGCGCGCGCGACCGCGAAGACCACCTGGCCGGTGTGGACGACGAACGCCGTCGCCGACCACGCGGTGCACAGGGCCCAGGGCGCCCGACCATGGTGGTACCAGCCGGTGTTCGACCTGATCGACCAGTTCATCGGTGCTGCAGAAACGGATCCTGTTCTGGCCGAATGGTTTCTGCGGCGAACCAGCCTGCTCGACAGCCTCTATTTCGTACCGCCGCCCCGCCTGATCGGACGGGCCGTCCGGCACAACATGCGGCAGTGGCTGGCCGAGCGCCGCAACGGCAACAGTGGCGACAGTGGCGACAGTCGCGCGCAGGATCAGATCGCGAACGCCTGACCGAGCGCGACGCGGCCGCTAAATGCCGACGGTCACCCGGAACAACTTGGTGGGCTGAGCCGCGGTCAGCCGGATCGGGCCATCGTCGGCGGTCACCCAGGCCGCCGCGCCGCGGTCCAGTGTCAGCCGGCCACTCTTGGCGTGCACCACCGCGGAACCTTCCGTGCACAGCAGCAACTGAGGCCCGTCGTGACGCGACGGTGCGTCGATCTCGTGGCCCAGGTGATCGCCGTCCACACACAGCACCGACACCGCGAACTCCTGTGCCGGCGTCCGGTAGGTGAGTTCGGTTTCCTCCCTGACGATTTCAGGGCGCAGCTGTTTTTCGGGAGTGGGCGTGAAATCCAGCACCCGCAACAGTTCGGGCACGTCCACGTGTTTGGGCGTCAGCCCTCCGCGCAACACGTTGTCGGAGTTGGCCATCACCTCGACCCCGATGCCGTGCAGATAGGCGTGCAGATTTCCGGCGGGCAGGTAGATCCCCTCCCCCGGCTGCAGGCTGATGCGGTTGAGCAGCAACGCTGCCAGCACACCGGCATCACCGGGGTAGCGCTCACCGAGCTCGAGCACAGTCTTGGCCTCGGCGGCGAATCTCTTTTTCCCCGAACGGATGTAGTGGATCGCACCGTCGAGCACCGCGGGGACCAGCACGTCGAGGTCAGGCTGTGGCGCAGTGATCCAGGTCGTGAACAACGCCCGCAGACCGTCGGCGTCCGACTGATCGGAGAGCAGGTTGATGAACGGGTCCAGGTCCGAAACGGCCAGCGCGCGCATCAATTCCACCGTGCGCTCGACCGGACGGAAACCCGCCAGTGCATCGAATTGCCCTAGCGCAACCAGCAATTCGGGCTTGTGGCTGCGGTCGCGATAATTGCGGATCGGAGCGGAGATCGGTATCTCGAGCCGATCCTCGCGGTCGAACCCCTCCTGCGCCTGTTGCACACTCGGATGCGCCTGTAGGGACAACGGTTCGTCGGCCGCGAGCACCTTGACCAAGAACGGCAGTGCATCGCCGAACCGGCTGACCGCCGTGTTACCCAGCTGCCCCTCGGGATCGTCTGAGACCGCCTCCAGCAGAGACTGTTCGCCGTGCTCGGTCTGCAGCCACGCCGGATCCCCCGGGTGTGCACCGAACCACAGCTCAGCCTCCGGATGCATTGTGGGGCTTGGCCTGCCAGTGAATTCGGCAATGGCGGTCCGCGAACCCCAGGCATAGGTCCGCACCGCTCCCCGTAGCAGATGCACTCGTTTAACCTCGAACCAGTTTCAGATAGACGGCCGTCATCTCCAGTCGTACGGCAAGTACTGCCAGTTGTTGTTCCGGACGTCCGACGGGCAGTGCCGTTCCGGCCAATTCCGGCACGTCATCGGCACCCACCACCGAGATGTCCTCGAAACCGCCGACCCGGGCGGTCACCATCGGCCGTTCGACATCGGTGGTCAACACGAAAGTCCGCATCCGGCGCGGCAGCGGGCCGTCGATCTCCTCGTCATGGAACAGTGACCGCTCGCCACCCGAATCGGTGGCGCCACTGCCCACGGCTGCCAGCACGTCGGCAAGTGCGCCCGCAGCCACCACTTTCCCGGCCAGCCGCAGCATCGATGCCGCTCCGTGGCGGGCCAGCATCAGCGTTGCCGCGGTGTCACCGGAGAGCACCACATCGCTTTGGGACATCCGGTCGGCCAATGTTTTAGCCGGGTTGGTGAGCAGTTCGCGGCCCGCGCTGTCGCGCAGCGCCTCGGCATCCAACTCGTCGGCCAGCGGCGCCAGTTCGACCGGCACACCCGGATCCACCACGTGCAGGGCGGCAAGACCTGCCGCCAGATAGCGGGTGAACCCGAAATCGTCGGGGACCCACAGTCGCGGCGGCAGTACCACGGCACGGCCGGCCGCCACATCGCGCAGCGGCCCCTCATTCGGAGCCACCACAAGGACCCGCGCGCCACGCCGCACGCCGGTGGCCGCAGCGTTCACCAGTACCGGATCCCCAGGATCGTCACCCGCCACGATCAACACGTCCAGCGCGCCGATCCATGGCGGGGCCTCGGCCGTAACGACAAGGGGGGCCGCCAGCGACCCGCCCAGCACCGCGGCCAGCATGGCGCCCGCGCTCTCGGCCACCCCGCGGCCGGCCACCCAGATCACCGTGCGCGGTGGATGATCCGACCGCAGCTGATCGAGCACGCCCTCCGCCAGCGCCGCGGCCGTGGCCCGCACCTGTGCGCCGGCCATCGCGGCGGCCCGCAGCAGGCCGCCGCGGTCGGCGCCGAGAAGTCCCTCCCCGTCGTCGAGGTCGACCGTGGCGTCCACCGCGTTCACGGCACTGCCTCGCTGCTCGCCCGGATCTGCGCGCCGACCTTGTCGACGATCGCGTCGACGTCTTCGGTGGTGCGCGCCTCCACGTTGAGCCGCAGCAGCGGTTCTGTGTTGGACGTACGGAGGTTGAACCAGCTGCCGCCGCCCAGATCGACGGTGACCCCGTCGAGATGGTCGATGGATTGGATCCCCGAACCGAAGGATTTGAGGACGGCGTCCACACACGCCGGCGCATCGGTGACGGTGAAATTGATCTCGCCGGAGGCTTCGTAACGTTGGTAGTCGGCCATCATGTCGGACAGCGGCCGGTGCTGTTCGCCGAGCGCGGCCAGCACGTGCAGGGCGGCGAGCATGCCCGAATCCGCGCCCCAGAAGTCACGGAAGTAGTAGTGCGCCGAATGCTCCCCGCCGAAGATCGCACCGGTTTCGGCCATCAACCCCTTGATGTAGGAGTGGCCCACCCGCGACCGGACCGGGGTGCCGCCCCGCTCGACGACCAGTTCGGGCACCGCCCGCGAGGTGATCAGGTTGTGGATGACCGTGGCGCCGATCTCGCGGTTCAGCTCACGGGCGGCCACCAGGGCGGTGACCGCCGATGGCGACACCGGGCGGCCGAGTTCGTCGACGACGAAACAACGGTCGGCGTCGCCGTCGAAAGCCAGCCCGATGTCGGCACCCGTCTCGAGTACATAAGCCTGCAGATCGACCAGGTTGGCCGGGTTCAGCGGATTGGCCTCATGGTTGGGGAACGTGCCGTCCAGTTCGAAGAACAGCGGCAGGATGGTGGCGCCCTGGATCGGCCCCAGCACCGCCGGCGTCGTGTGGCCGGCCATTCCGTTACCGGCGTCGACGGCGATCCGCACCGGCCGCATCGCACTCAGGTCAACCAGTGAGCGCAGGAATGCACCGTAATCGGCCAGCACGTCGCGATCGGTGATGGTGCCCGCCGGGCCGTCGTAGGGCGGCACCCCGGCGATCACCTCGTCGGAGATGTCGGACAGGCCGGTGTCCTTGCCCACCGGTTTGGCGCCGGCGCGGCACAGCTTTATGCCGTTGTAGGCAGCGGGATTGTGGCTCGCGGTGAACATCGCACCCGGGCAGTTCAGGCTGCCCGAGGCGAAGTACAGCTGATCGGTGGACGCCAGCCCGATCCGAACCACGTCGAGCCCCTGGGCCCTGACCCCCTCGGCGAACGCCGCGGCCAGCGATGGCGAACTGGACCGCATGTCGTACCCGATCACGACCTGTTCGGCACCCTCGGTGCGGACCAACCTGGCAAACGCGCCGCCCACATCGGCGACGAAGCTGTCGTCGAGTTCCGTACCGACCAAGCCGCGGACGTCATACGCCTTGATGACACCGTGAACAGCCGCTGCTGGCCGAGACATAGAACTCCTTGCGAAACGGGATCGTTGGCGCCAGCCTAACCGTCGCGGGGCAACAACATGCTCACTACTCTTGGCTCGATTGCCATCTAATCGCTGGGGTCGGGCAGCACACGCAAGTGACCGCGTCGACGCCCGTTCGTTTCGGGCTGATGAGCCACCGGCGCCATCACCGCGCCGCCGCTGACACCCGTGCCGGGGTCGGAAAATCCGGCCACCACACCGCCGCGCGAGCCGGTGCCAGCGTGGCCCTCTCGCACGGCATCGGCGAGCGCCACCAGATCGTCCTCATCGGGGTGGGTCGGCAGTGGCCCGGCATGGCGCACCAACTCCCAGCCGCGCGGCGCCGTGATCCGACTGGCGTGCCCCACGCAGAGATCCCAGGAGTGCGGTTCGGAGACCGTGGCCAGCGGACCGACGACGGCTGTCGAGTCCGAGTAGACGAACGTCAGCGTCGCCACGGCGTAGTGCGGGCACCCGGGCCGGCAGCAGCGACGGGGAACATTCACGCACCAGAGGTTATCTCGGACCATCGCTGCATGCCGCCGGACACGCGCAGCCGGGGAGCCCGATCCCGAACCGTTACGATCGTGGGCGTGGCGCAGCGGAACCATTGGCGATCGCGCCGCGGCCGCGATATCCGCGGGCCGCTGCTCCCCCGGACGGTTCCGGGCTGGCGCAGCCGCGCCGAACGGTTCGATATGGCGGTGTTGGAAGCCTACGAACCGATCGAGCGCCGCTGGGCCGCGCGACTCGATGCGCTCGACGTCGCCGTGGACGAGATTCCGCGGATGTCCCCGAAAGACCCGGACAGTGTGCAGTGGCCACCAGAGGTGGTCGCAGATGGTCCGATCGCTCTGGCCCGGCTGATACCGGCCGGGGTGGATGTCAGGGGAAATACGACCCGGGCGCGAATTCTCTTGTTCCGCAAGCCCATCGAGCGCCGGGTCAAAGGATCCGATGAGCTGGCCGATCTATTGCATGAAATTCTGGTGGCCCAGGTGGCCACCTATCTCGGCGTCGAGCCGTCGGTCATCGACCCGACGATCGACGACGAATGACGCTGCGGCTCAAATAATTCCGCGTTTGAGGCGCCGGCGTTCCCGCTCTGACAAACCTCCCCAAATTCCGAAACGCTCGTCGTGGGCAAGCGCGTAGTCCAGGCAGGCGTTCTTTACTTCGCAACCCTGGCAGATGCGCTTGGCCTCACGGGTAGACCCGCCCTTTTCCGGGAAGAATGCCTCCGGGTCAGTTTGCGCACACAGTGCGCGTTCCTGCCATTGGTCTTCTTCGTCAGTTGCCGGAGCAACATCAAATTCATCGGGTACCAAACTCAGTTGAGGACGTCCGGTAGCCCCCATCGGTGTCGGTCCGGTGTTGATGTGCGGTGCGTTGTCTACCGAGCCGAGTAGCCGGCTGTCAAACCGGACCACACGATCCAAATCGCCGCTCTCATAAGACATATCCCCCGCCTCCTCACTCGGTCTCGTAGATCCCTCAGTGGAGCTCACTATTGTGATGTGCGGCCATTTCATTCGAACAGATGATCGAATCCCAGTCCGCGACACCGGAATCGGTCGCCGACCAAAAAATGACACTGATGTGATTACACACGTGTTAGCTGCTGGGGTCAAGCGCTAGAACAGGAATTCATACCATCCCGTGATGTCAAATCGGCGCGCCGAGACCTCGGCGTGTCTCGGTCGTGACTACGTCGTTTCCGTGCACGCCGCCCGAACGCCTAATGTCGGTCGTTGTGAAGGTCACCGTTCTGGTCGGCGGCGTCGGCGGCGCGCGATTTTTGCTGGGCGTACAGAATCTGCTAGGGCTCGGAAGCTTCGACTCCGGCTCATCTGCCGGCGACAGCAAGCATGAACTCACCGCGATCGTGAACGTCGGCGACGACGCCTGGATGCACGGCGTGCGCATCTGTCCGGATCTCGACACCTGCATGTACACCCTCGGCGGCGGCATCGATCCCGAGCGCGGCTGGGGCCACCGCAACGAAACGTGGCACGCAAAAGAGGAACTGGCCGCCTACGGCGTCCAACCCGACTGGTTCGGCCTCGGCGACCGCGATCTGGCCACCCACCTGGTGCGCAGCCAGATGCTGCGGGCCGGCTACCCGCTGTCGGCGGTGACAGAGGCGCTGTGCAAACGGTGGTCACCCGGTGCCCGGCTACTGCCGGCCAGCGACGATCGCAGCGAGACGCATGTAGTGATCACCGACCCAGCCGACGGCGAACGGCGCGCCATCCACTTCCAGGAATGGTGGGTGCGGTACCGCGCCAAGGTGCCGTCACACAGTTTCGCGTTCGTCGGCGCCGAGCAGGCAACTGCGGGCCCGGGGGTCGCCGAGGCCATCGCCGAGGCCGACGTGGTGTTGCTGGCCCCGTCGAACCCGGTGGTCAGCATCGGCCCGATCCTGCAGATCCCCGGCATCCGCGGCGCACTGCGCTCCACCGCTGCCCCGGTGATCGGCTACTCACCGATCATTGCCGGAAAACCGTTGCGCGGCATGGCCGATGAGTGTCTGTCGATCATCGGGGTGGAGTCCACCTCGGCAGGTGTCGGACAGTATTTCGGCGCCCGCTCAGGCACCGGCCTGTTGGACGGCTGGCTGGTACACGAGGGCGACCGTGCCGAGATCGACGGCGTGAACGTACGGGCGATTCCCCTGCTGATGACCGATCCGCCGACCACAGCGGAGATGGTGCGGGCCGGCCTCGACGTTGCCGGAGTGGCGCTGTGAACATTCGCGACTCGGCCGCGGCGAGTGCCGAGCACGGATCTGCCGGCCGGGTGGAGATCCTCCCGGTGCCCGGCCTGCCGGAATTCCGCCCCGGCGACGACCTTGCGGGCACCCTCGCCGCGGCGGCACCCTGGCTGGCCGACGGCGATGTGCTCGTGGTCACCAGCAAGGTGGTGTCCAAATGTGAGGGCCGTATCGTCGCCGCACCCGACGATCCTGATGAACGGGATGCGCTGCGACGCAAGCTGATCGACGGCGAGGCGGTGCGCGTGCTGGCCCGCAAGGGGCGTACGCTGATCACCGAGAACGCCATCGGACTGATTCAGGCCGCGGCCGGTGTCGACGGATCCAACGTCGGGTCCGCCGAACTGGCACTGCTGCCCGTCGACCCGGACGGCAGCGCCGCGGCATTGCGCGACGGACTGGCCGAGCGACTCGGGGTGACGGTCGGTGTCGTGATCACCGACACCATGGGCCGGGCCTGGCGCAACGGGCAGACCGACTTCGCCATCGGCGCATCGGGTTTGACAGTGCTGCACGGCTACGCCGGGGCCCGTGACCGGCACGGCAATGAACTGGTGGTCACCGAGGTTGCCGTGGCCGACGAGATCGCCGCCGCCGCCGATCTGGTGAAAGGCAAGCTGACCGCGATACCGGTCGCGGTGGTGCGAGGATTGGCTCTGCGCGACGACGGATCGACGGCGCGCACCCTGCTCCGCCCCGGTGAGGATGACCTGTTCTGGCTGGGCACTGCCGAGGCAATCCAATTGGGGCGCAGCCAAGCTCAGCTGCTGCGCCGGTCAGTCCGCAGGTTCGGTGCCGAGCCGGTGCCGCACGAGCTCATCGAAGCGGCTGTCGGCGAGGCGCTCACTGCGCCTGCACCGCATCACACCCGCCCGGTCCGATTCGTGTGGGTGCAGGACACTGCCGCTCGCACACGACTACTGGACCGGATGAAGGACCGGTGGCGGGCCGACCTGACAGCGGACGCCCACGCTCCCGACGCCGTCGAGCGTCGCGTCAATCGCGGCCAAATCCTTTACGATGCACCCGAACTGGTGATCCCCTTTCTGGTGCCAGACGGCGCGCACAGCTACCCCGACAGTACGCGCACCGCCGCCGAGCACACCATGTTCACCGTCGCCGTCGGTGCCGCGGTGCAGGCGCTGCTGGTGGCGCTCGCCGTGCGGGAGGTGGGTAGTTGCTGGATCGGCTCGACCATCTTCGCCGGCGATCTGGTCCGGGACGAGCTCGGACTTCCCGACGATTGGGAACCATTGGGTGCCATCGCGATCGGTTACCCCGAAGAGTCTCAGCCGCCGCGCGAGCCGGTCTCCACCGACGGTCTGCTGATCGTCCGATGAGCGCTTGCGCGAAGAGCAATCAACCTCAGCTGACGCTCCACGAATCGGCCACCGACGTACTCACCCGCTGGCAAGCCCCCGACCCGGGTCAGGACACGCTGCGCCACGCGGTGCTGTCGTTTCTGGCCGCCAGACCCGATGCGTGTCAACGCGAGTGCGTACCCGGCCACATCACCGCATCGGCACTCGTCCTCGACCACACCGGAACCCGGACCCTGCTCACGCTGCATCCGCGGTTCGGCCGCTGGCTGCAACTCGGTGGGCACTGTGAGCACACCGACACCGACATTCATGCCGCGGCGCTACGCGAGGCAAGCGAGGAGTCCGGGATCACCGGGCTGACGATCGACGCGGATCTGGCTGCGCTGCATGTGCATCCGGTGACGTGCTCGCTGGGTGTGCCGACCCGTCATCTCGACATGCAGTTCCTGGTGCGGGCCCCCGACGGCGCCGAGATCGTCCGCAGCGACGAGTCTTTGGACCTGAAGTGGTGGCCGCTGGACGCGCTTCCCGACGACACCGACTTCGGTCTGGCCCAGCTCGCCCGCGCCGCGACTGCGCGGAACAGCATTCCCGGCGGTTAAACGCGCGCTTTTACGACCCGGACTTCACTTTGGCGGTGAACGCTCAGACGTCGGTCGAGAACCGCAAGCCACCATCGGGAAGCACCACACCGGGCCACACCCGGGCGCCACGCAACAGCTCGCAGCGGGCACCGATGTCGGCGCCGTCGCCGATCACGCCGTCGCGAATCAGGGCACGGGGCCCGATGCGGGCACCGAAGCCGACGATCGAGCGCTCGATCACCGCGCCCGCCTCGACACGCACGCCGTCGAAGATCACCGCACCGTCCAGTCGCGCACCCGCACCGATCTCGGCGCCGCGGCCCACCACGGTGCCACCGATCAGCAGCGCCCCGGGGGCGACGCCGGCACCGTCGTGCACCAACGACTCGCCGCGCTGGCCGTTGAGCGCAGGCGACGGGGCGATACCGCGCACCAGATCGGCCGACCCGCGCACGAAATCCTCCGGCGTGCCCATGTCCCGCCAGTACGACGCATCCACGTACCCGCACATGCGCAACCCACGGGAGAGCACCTCGGGGAAGATCTCGCGTTCCACCGACAGTGCCCGGCCGCGCGGAATCTGGTCGATCACATCGCGGTTGAACACGTAGCAGCCGGCGTTGATCTGATCGGTCGGCGGATCCTGGGTCTTCTCCAGGAAGGCGGTGACCAAGCCGTTGGCGTCGGTCGGCACACAGCCGAAGGCCCGCGGATCTCCGACTCGCACCAGGTGCAGCGTGACATCGGCGGAGTGGGTGTCGTGCGATTCCAGCAGCGCACCCAGGTCGGCCGCGGACAGCACGTCACCGTTGAACACCATCGCGGTGTCGTAGCGCAGGCTGTCGGCCACGTTGGCGATGGCGCCGCCGGTGCCCAGTGCCTCGGTCTCGGTGACGTACTCGATCTCCAACCCGAGCGCGGATCCGTCGCCGAATGCCGCCTCGAACACCTCGGCCTTGTACGACGTGCCCAGCACCACGTGCTGCAGACCGGCCTTCGCGATCCGCGACAACAAGTGGGTGAGAAACGGCAGGCCGGCCGTCGGCAACATCGGCTTCGGTGCCGAGATCGTCAGTGGCCGCAGCCGGGTGCCCCGACCTCCGACCAATACGACGGCATCGACTTCTGCGGGATTGGTCATCTCAACGCTGCCCTTTCGCCCGTTTACGCCGAGAACTACCGACCACCAGGCCCGCACGTACGGCCAACGCGCCTCGGATCGTCCACCGCAGAGGCGCCTGCCAGCCTGCGGGGTACCGATCGGCGAGGAAAGTGTAGGTGCTGCGGTGGTGGGCGGCCAAGTTGCTGGCCGGGTCCCGGCCCGTGGAATGGCCCTTGTAATGGAGAACCTCCGCGGCCGGCACGTAGATGTTCTGCCAGCCCGCCCGGCCGAGCCGGTCCCCGAGGTCCACATCTTCCATATACATGAAGTAGCGCTCGTCGAAACCGTTTATCGCGTCGAAGGCCGCCCGGCGCAGCAGCAGGCAGGAACCCGACAGCCACCCGACCGGGCGTTCACAGGGCTCCTGGCGATCCTGACGATAGGCCGCCGTCCACGGATTGGATTTCCAGAACGGGCCGACCACGGCGTGCATGCCGCCACGGATCAGGCTGGGCTGATGGCGTGCCGACGGATACACCGAACCGTCGGGATCGCGGATCAGCGGCCCCAACGCCCCGGCCTGCGGCCAGCGGCCTGCGGCCTCGAGCAGCAGATCGATGGAGCGCGGTCCCCACTGCACGTCGGGGTTGGCCACCACGAAAAACTCCGCGTCCCGCGCAACCTCAGCGGCAGCGCGGTTCACCGCGCTGCCGTACCCGAGATTTGCGCCGGTGCGCAGCAGACGCACGTTCGGGTACCGCTGCTCGGCCTCTTCGGGTGCGCCGTCGGTGGATCCGTTGTCCGCCATGATGACCGTCACCGGCCGCTCCGTCGCCAACGACAGTGAGGCCAAGAACCGGTCCAGGTGCAGCCCCGGGGAATACGTCACCGTCACCACCGCGAGCGGGCGGGCCGCATCCTCAGTCACGGCGTAGAGGGTAGCGGTCCGTCGGCGAGTGCTGCGGACAGCGCCTCGCGCCAGGGACGCAGCGGGGTGAGTCCCGCGTCGGCCGACAGTTCAGCGGACAGCGCCGAGTACGCCGGGCGGGGGGCGGGCCGCGGATGTTTGTCGGTGCCCACTGGCCGCACGCGGTTCGGATCGGCGCCCAGGATCTCGAACACCGCCTGCGCCTGCTCGAATCGGCTGGCCTCCCCCGCATTGGCGGCGTGCAGCACCGGTTCCCGGATCGTGCCGTCGGCGATTTCGAGCAAGGCGCCGACGAGATCGGCCACATACGTCGGCGATCCGATCTGATCGGCCACCACGTCGACCGTTCCGTCGCCTGCGGCGAGCCTGCGCATCACCGAGACGAAGTCGGTGCCTTCGGGGTGGCCCTGGTAGATCCACGCCGTGCGGACGACGTGGGCGTCGGGCTTCGCTGCGAGCACCGCCAGTTCCCCGGCCAGCTTGGTGCGGCCGTACACGCTGACCGGGCCCGTGTCGTCGCCGACGTCGTAGGGCGTGCGGCGGTCGCCGCCGAACACATAGTCGGTGGAGATGTGGATCAGCTCGGCCCCCGCCCGGGCGCAGGCGTGCGCGACGTTCTCCGCACCGGTCGCGTTGACGGCATGGGCGCGGTCCGGTTCGGACTCGGCGGCGTCGACCTTCGTGAAGGCCGCACAGTTGACGACCACGTCGCCCTGGGCGACGAAACGCTCGGGTGCGCCGGCGTCGGTGATGTCACATTGTGCCGACGTCAGGGCCACCACCTCGCGGCCCTGGCGACGGGCGTGATCAGCTAATACTCGCCCGACCAGGCCACCGGCCCCGGTGATGACAATCCGCTGCAGCATGGATCGAGTCTGGCACGCCGGTCTGCGTTACCCGGCTCACGTCGTCACCGCAAGTAGCCTGGGCAGGTGCCCATCCACCTACTACGCACCATTGCTGTGACGGCAGCGTCGGCCGTGGTGCTCGGCACGGGGGTGGCCTGGACCCAGATTCGCTCATTCGAATCGGGCATCAATCACATCAGCTCGCCCGCGCTCGGCGAGGGTGGCGAGGATGGTGCCATCGACATCCTCCTGGTCGGTAATGACAGCCGCACCGACGCGCACGGCAATCCGCTGACCGCCGAGGAACTGGCCACGCTGCGCGCCGGCGACGACGTGTCCACCAACACCGACACGATCATCCTGGTGCGGATCCCGAACAACGGGCAGTCCGCGACCGCCATCTCGATCCCCCGCGACTCCTACGTCGAGGCCCCGAACTGGGGCAAGATGAAGATCAACGGCGTGTTCGGCGATGTGAAGCTCGACCGGATGAAGCAGCTCGTTGAGGTCGAGGGTGAGGATCCCGCCGTCGCGGAGCCTCAGGCCACCGAGGCCGGCCGCGAAGAGCTCATCCAGACCGTCGCCCTCCTCACCGGCGTCACCGTCGACCACTACGCCGAGATCGGGCTGCTGGGCTTCGCCCTGATCACCGATGCGCTGGGCGGGGTCAACGTGTGCCTCAAAGACGCGGTGTACGAACCACTTTCAGGTGCCGACTTCCCCGCAGGCTGGCAGAAGCTGGACGGCGCGCAGGCGCTGAGCTTCGTGCGGCAACGCCACAACCTGCCGCGCGGAGACCTCGACCGTGTCACCCGCCAACAGGCCGTGATGGCCTCGCTGGCCCACGATGTGATCTCCAGCAAGACCCTGTCGAGCCCGGCCACGCTGGGCCGGTTGCAGTCGGCGGTGCAGCGGTCGGTGGTCATCTCCGATGGCTGGGACATCATGGATTTCGCCGATCAGCTGCAGAAGCTCGCCGCGGGCAACGTGGCGTTCTCCACCATCCCGATCCTGCGCGAGGACGGCTGGAGCGACGACGGGATGCAGAGCGTCGTCCGGGTGGATCCCGCCGAGGTCCGCGACTGGGTGTCCGGTCTGTTGCAGGACCAGGACGAAGGCAAGACCGAAGAGCGGGCCTACTCGCCGGGCGACACCACGGTCGAGGTGGTCAACGCCACCGACATCAACGGATTGGCCGCCGCGGTATCGCATGTGCTGTCCAACAAGGGCTTCACTCCCGGCAGCACGGGCAATCATGAAGGAGGCCCGCAGGCCGGCAGCCAGGTGCTGGCAGCCAAAGCCGACGACCTTGGCGCCCAGGCGGTTTCAAAAGACCTGGGCGGGTTGCAGGTCACCGAGGACGAGTCTGTTCCGTCAGGTTCGGTACGGGTGGTCCTGGGCAACGACTACACCGGTCCGGGCTCCGGGCTCGACGGCAGCGACCCCACGCTGGAGACCGTCGATCCCGCTGTCGCCGACACCGGCGGGGCGACGGAAACGGGTCTGACCCCGTCACAGCAGCCACCGGTCCTCACCGCGGGTTCCGATGATCCGGAGTGTGTGAACTGAGCACCCTCAGCGCCTCTGTGTTGGATCCGCTGCTGGCGTCAGACCCGGCGGGCCCGCGGATCACCTATTACGACGACGCCACCGGCGAACGCATCGAACTGTCGGCGGTGACGCTGGCCAACTGGGCGGCCAAGACCGCCAACCTGTTGCGCGACGAGATGGGTGCCGGACCGGGCACCCGGGTTGCCGTGCTGCTGCCTGCACACTGGCAGACGGCGGCGGTGCTGTTCGGTATCTGGTGGATCGGTGCGGAAGTAGTTCTGAGCGGTGCTGCCGATATTGGGTTGTGTACGCGGGATCGTCTCGACGAGGCCGACGACGCGGCCGGCGGCGGTGAGGTCGCGGTGCTGTCGCTGGACCCGTTCGGCAAGCCGGCCGCCGACCTGCCCGTCGGCGTCACGGATTATGCGACCTCGGTGCGAGTGCATGGCGATCAGATCGTCCCCGAGCGGCACCCCGACGTCGCCCTGGATGGCCGGTCGGTCGCCGATGTCTTGGACAGCGCGCGCAATTCAGCGGCCGCACAAGGGATTGCGGGTACCGACCGGGTGCTCTCGACGGCGACGTGGGACAGCGCAGACGAGATCGTGGACAACATGCTCGCGATCTTCGCCGTCGGCGCATCGCTGGTGCAGGTGGCCAACCCCGATCCCGCGGTGATGGACCGGCGCCGCACCACGGAGAAGGTCACCCGCGGCTAACCCGTTTCTCCGCGAGCAGACAGAGAATCGCATTACCCGACGGGATTCCGTGCGAGTCTGCGTCTGCTGGCGGTGGGATACGGCGCACTAACTAGGCTTCCGCGTATGACCTCCGCTGACGGGCGACCTGCCCTGGATTTGGCCAAGCTCCGCACGCTGGCCGGTGAGCACTGGCGTCGCATCGACATCGTCGACGAGACCGGATCAACCAATGCCGATCTGCTGGCCCGCGCCGCCGCCGGGGAGAACATCGGCGGCTGTGCGCTGTTGGCCGAGCATCAGAGTTCCGGACGCGGACGCCATGGGCGCACCTGGGTCACCCCGCCGCGGTCGCAGGTGGCGATGTCCGTCGGCATCGACGTATCCGGCACGGTGCCCGACACCTGGGGTTGGCTGCCCCTGCTGACCGGGGTGGCGGTGGTCGACGCGGTCGAGCAGGTATGTGGATTGCGTGCCGGGTTGAAGTGGCCCAATGACGTACTCGTCGAGCAGGGCAAGCTGGCCGGCATCCTGGCCGAGGTCGCCGCGCCCAACACCGTGATCGTCGTCGGCCTCGGACTGAACGTGTCCTTGACCACGACGGAAGCACCCACCGAGGCGGCGACCTCACTGACCATGCTGGGTAAGCCCGACGTTGATCGAAATGCGTTGGCCGCCACGATCCTTCGTGAACTCGCCAAGCGCGTCGAGCACTGGCGGTCGGCCGGAGGCGCCGATGAAACCCTGGTCGACGACTACCGCCGGCTCAGCGTCACGCTCGGTGCCCGCGTCCGTGCGGCACTGCCCGGGGATCGCAACATTGTCGGTACCGCACGCGACATCGACGCATTCGGACGACTGGTCATCGAGGACGGCGGCGAGCCGACGACCATCGCGGCGGGCGACATCACCCACCTGCGCCCGGAACCCTGATCGCGATTGACGGCAGTTACTTGAGCAGTGCGCGGCTCATCACCACGCGCTGAATCTGGTTGGTGCCCTCGTAGATCTGGGTGATCTTGGCGTCGCGCATCATCCGCTCGACGGGGAAGTCCGTGGTGTAACCCGCGCCGCCGAACAACTGCACGGCGTCGGTTGTGACCTCCATCGCCACATCGGAGGCAAGGCATTTCGACGCCGCAGAGATGAATCCCAGGTGGCCTTCGCCACGTTCGGCGCGGGCGGCAGCGTGGTAGACCATCAACCGCGCGGCCTCGACCTTCATCGCCATATCGGCGAGCATGAACTGCACGGCCTGGAAATCGCTGATCGCAGTGCCGAACTGCTTGCGATCCTTGGTGTATTCGATCGCGGCATCGAGAGCACCCTGGGCGACGCCGACGGCCTGCGCACCGATGGTCGGGCGGGTGTGATCGAGCGTGGCCAACGCGGTCTTGAACCCGGTGCCCGGGTCGCCGATGATCCGGTCACCGGGGATGCGGCAGTTCTCGAAATACAGCTCGGTGGTCGGTGACCCCTTGATGCCCAGCTTCTTTTCCTTGGGGCCGACGGTGAATCCCTCGTCGTCCTTGTGGACCATGAACGCCGAGATGCCGTTGGCTCCCTTGTCGGGGTCGGTCACGGCCATGACGGTGTACCAGCTCGACTTGCCGCCGTTGGTGATCCAGCACTTGGTGCCGTTGAGGATCCAGTCGTCGCCGTCGGCCTTGGCCCGCGTGCGCATGGCCGCCGCGTCGCTGCCGGCTTCGCGCTCGGAAAGCGCATAGGAGGCCATCGCCTCACCGGAGGCGATCGACGGCAGCACCTTCTGCTTCAACTCGTCGGAACCGCGCAGAATCAGGCCCATGGTGCCGAGCTTGTTGACGGCCGGGATCAGCGAGGCCGAACAATCGACGCGGGCCACCTCTTCGATGACGATGCACGCGGCCACCGAGTCGGCACCTTGTCCGCCGTACTCCTCGGGCACATGTACCGCGTTGAAGCCCGAGGCGTTCAGCGCGTCGAGGGCCTCCTGCGGAAAGCGGGCGTTCTCGTCCACGTCAGCCGCATACGGCGCGATCTCCTTCTCGGCGAGCGCGCGAATCGCCGCCCGGAGCTCCTGGTGCTCCTCGGGAAGCTGAAACAGATCAAAAGATGGGTTGCCGCCCCAACCAGCCATGGTCTTCTCCTTAGCTTTCAGCTCTTGGCTCTCTTGACTCATCGTTGCCCGGACTGCACATCGAGTACATCGCCCTGCTACTTTTGGCACTCAGTACCATAACATCGGCACTCAGTACCCTGGAGGTGCGCCCATGCCCGGCCTGCCAAGCACTCGGGATCGTCTGGTGAGCGCGGCATTCGACCTGTTCGAAGAACGTGGGTATGAGGCCGCAAGCGTCGACGACATCGCGGCCCGGGCGCGGGTGGGACGCACCACCGCGTTTCGCCAGTTCGGTTCCAAAGAGGCGATGATCTTTCCCGATCACGAGGCGTTGCTGCGGCGCGCCGACGAGCGGCTGTCGACGGTGCCTACCGAAGCGCTCCCCGGCGAAGTCATCGCCGTGGCGACCTCGGTATTCGAGCACTATCTCGCCGAGGGCGAGCGTGCCCGGACGCGCTACCGGCTCGCCCGCTCGGTACCTGCCCTGCGCGACTTCGAAACGGCCGTGGTGTCGCGTTATGTCCGGCTGTTCACCAAATACCTGCGGACCGCGCAGACCGAGGATTGGACAGCGGACCTGCGCGCCGAACTATTCGCCAACGCCGTGGTCGCTGCGCACAACCACGTTCTGCGCCGATGGCTGCGCGGCGACGTGACCAACGCGCGGTCGGACCTGGCCGAGGCGCTGGCCGCGACATGGCCGATCTACCGGGGCGGTGGCGGCTACACCGCACTTGTGGTGATGTCGACCGATGAACCGATCGAGTCCCTGACACCCCGCATTCGCGAGCTGATCGGCGATTGACTCGGCCTTCGTGTCGTTAAGCCTCACCCAACAGGCGATCCCGCAAGGCGGCGTCCTTCGCGAGCACCATGGCTTCCAGGTCAGCCTGGAACGCCGACATCCGGGCCCGCAGCGTGGTGTCCGCCGAACCCAGGATCCGCACCGCCAGCAGGCCGGCGTTGCGCGCTCCCCCGATCGAGACGGTTGCCACCGGAACCCCGGCGGGCATCTGCACGATCGACAGCAACGAGTCCAGGCCGTCGAGCCGGGCCAACGGCACCGGCACCCCGATCACCGGCAGCGGGGTCGCCGAGGCCACCATGCCCGGCAGGTGGGCCGCGCCACCCGCACCGGCGATGATCACTTCGATGCCCCGATCGGCCGCGGTCTGCGCGTATTCGAGCATCCGGGCCGGAGTGCGATGCGCCGAGACCACGCCGACCTCGAACGGCACCTCGAATTCGGCGAGCGCGTCGGCCGCATCCGACATCACCGACCAGTCGCTGTCGCTGCCCATGATGAGCCCGACCCTTGGTTTACCCGGCATGTTCATCCCATCCGTCGGTCCACACCGCGTGCGAGAGCCAGTGCGCCGCACGCACCGCCCGCTCCCGCAGATCGGCCATATCCGAGCCAATCATGTTGACGTGCCCGATCTTGCGACCGGGCCGCTCGCCCTTGCCGTACAAGTGGACCTTGGCCTCGGGCATCCGCGCAAACAAGTGGTGCAGGCGCTCGTCCATAGACATCGCCGGTGTCTCCGGTGCACCCAGCACGTTGGCCATCACGGCGGCGGGAGCGATCGCTGCCGTATCGCCCAGCGGATAGTCCAGCACCGCGCGCAGATGTTGCTCGAACTGGCTGGTCACCGAACCATCCATGGTCCAGTGCCCGGAGTTGTGCGGCCGCATCGCCAACTCGTTGACGAGTAACCGCCCATCGGTCGTCTCGAACAACTCGACCGCCAGCACCCCGACCACCCCGAGTTCGGCCGCCAGGTGCAGCCCCAGTTCGGTTGCGGCGGAGCCTAATTCCTCGGACAGACCGGGTGCCGGCGCGAAGACCTCGACGCAGATGCCGTCGCGCTGCACGGTTTCGACCACCGGCCATGCCGCACCCTGCCCGAACGGCGAGCGCGCCACCAGCGCGGCGAGTTCCCGGCGCATCGTGACGCGCTCCTCGGCGAGCAGCGCCACCCCCTCGGCCAGGTACCGGTCGACGATCTCGCGGGCCTGTGCGACGTCGTCGGCCATCATCACGCCCTTGCCGTCGTAGCCGCCGCGCACCGTCTTGATCACTACCGGGCCGTCGATCTGCCGCACGAACGCCTCGATGTCCTCGACCGACCGGATCTCTTCGAAGCGCGGCACCGGTGCGCCCAGCGCATGCAGCCTGCGCCGCATCAGCAGCTTGTCCTGTGCGTGCACAAGCGCCTGCGGTGGCGGTGCGACGGTGACGCCTTCGGCGACCAACTTCTCCAGGTGCTCGGTGGGCACGTGCTCGTGGTCGAAGGTCAGCGCCGAGGCGCCGGCGGCCACCCGGCGCAGCGCATCGAGATCGGTGTGCTGCCCGATGACCACATCCGGGGTGACCTGCGCAGCGGGCTCGTCGGGCCCGGTGGCGAGCACCCGCAGGGTCTGGCCCAGCGCAATCGCGGCCTGGTGGGTCATCCTGGCGAGCTGACCGCCGCCGATCATCGCCACTACAGGACTTTTGTTGGGAGTAGTCGGCACGGTGCCATCGTTTCATGCGCCGTTCCCGTGCCTGCCATGGCCGGTGCATTGACCTGCGGTTAAGGCGGGGCTTTTCAGCGATGCGGCACGGAGCCGGGCGTTTCCGTACACTGGCTAATCGTGTCCTTTGCCGATGCGACGATCGCGCGACTGCCGCGATCCATCCGTCCTTACGCCGAGCAGCATCACGAGCTGATCAAGTTCGCGATCGTCGGCGCGACGACGTTTGTCATCGACTCGGTGATCTTCTACACCCTCAAGCTCACGATCCTTGAGCCCAAACCCGTCACGGCGAAGATCATTGCGGGCATTGTCGCGGTGATCGCCTCCTACATCCTCAACCGGGAATGGAGCTTCCGGGACCGCGGCGGCCGCGAACGCCACCACGAGGCGCTGTTGTTCTTCGGATTCAGCGGCCTTGGCGTGCTCATATCCATGGCCCCGCTGGCCTTCTCCAGTTATGTCCTCGGGTTGCGGGTGCCCGAGGTGTCGCTCACCGTCGAGAACATCGCCGACTTCGTCTCCGCGTACATCCTGGGCAACCTGTTGCAGATGGCGTTCCGGTTCTGGGCCTTCCGCCGGTGGGTCTTCCCCGACGAGTTGGGCCGCGATCCCGACCTGGTGCTCGAGTCGACGCTGACCGGTGGTGGGATCGCCGAGGCGTTCGAGGATCACGCCGAGCATCAGCGCGAGGCCGCGACAGTGACACCGTTACGCACGCGAGGAGCAGATGGGGTCCTGCGCAGGGGCCGCCGCGGACGGGCACGTCAGCTGGGGGACTCTTCGGAACCCAGGGTGTCGAAGACTTCGTGATACAGCAGTGAGTGCACCCGTTCCACGCGCGGAATGTCGTGGAATTCCAGGGGATCCTGCGACGCCGATTCGATGATCAGCGTTCCGGTGCGCAGCAGCCGGTCGCTCAGTCCGTGCGAGAACTCCACACTGTTGATGCGCGCCAACGGGATGTCGATACCGGAGCGGGTCAGCAGCCCGTGCCGGAACATCACCCGCCGGTCGGTGATGACGAAGTGTGTTGTCCACCAATTCAGGAACGGCCAGACGGTCAACCAGCCGACCACGATCAGCCAGATCACCCCGATCACGATGAACAGCACGTTCTTGGCTGTGGTCTGCCATTCCATGGTGTTCACCACGGCGGCGACGAATGCCGCGGCCGCGCTGGCGAGAATGAGCACCAGCACCGCCCCGATCAGGCGTTTCCAGTGCGGATGCCGATGCAGCACCACCTGCTCGTCGTTGGCCAGGACGTTCTCCGGGTAACCCACGGCAGAACTCTACGATTCAAACCGACCCAGGTGCTCGATATCCCCGGCCGACACGGTGCCCCGTCGTCGGCGCTACCTGGAGGCTGAGCTCATGTTCTCGGCCACTTCCTGCTGCCACAGTTCGTTCGCATGGGTGGTGTCGACCTCCAACTCGAACCGGTTGGTCATCTCCGGCGTGACGTCGGCGAGGTCGACATAGAACTGCTCGTACCATCGGCGGTGCTGATACACCGCGCCGTCCTCTTCGGTGAGCAACGGGTTGTCGATGCGGGTTTTGTGCTTCCAGATCTCGACGTCTTCGAGGAACCCTTCGCCGAACGAGCGGCCCATCGCGCCGGCGAGCTTGGCGGCTTTCTCGGCGGGCAGGCCCGGCATCTGCTGCACAGCCACACCCCACTGCAACACGAACGAGTTGTGCGTCACCGGGTAGTGGCAGTTGATCAGCGCGACCTCGACGGTGAAACCGGGCCCGAGCTCGTTGTGCAACCAGTTGATCATGTACGCGGGGCCGAAGTACGTCGCTTCTGAACGCAGATATGTGCCGTCCCAGAGCTTTTCGGGATTGGGAGTGTAATCGGGCCGCGGTTTGGACTCCATGAACTGGCTGGCCGTGTGACCCTCGATGACGTTCTTGAAGTACGTCGGGTAGGCGTGGTGGATGTAGAAGAAGTGCGCCATGTCGACGTTGTTGTCGACGATCTCGCGGCAGTGCGATCCCTCGATGAGAATCGAATTCCATTGCCACGGTGACCAGATGCCGTCGGCGTAGCCCTCAATCGTCGGGGGTGCCAGTTCCGGTGGTGGAACCGAACCCTCCGGGTCGTGCCACACCAGCAGCTGGCCGTTGACCTCGTGCGTGGGCCATTTGCGGGTTCGGGCCATCCGCGGCGTGCGCTTGGCGTACGGCACGAGTTTGCATTTCCCGTCACTGCCCCAGCGCCAGTCGTGGAACGGGCAGGCGAGGTTGTCGTCCTTGATCGTGCCGCGCGACAGGTCACCGCCCATGTGCCTGCAGTAACTGTCGAGGACGTGCAGCGCGCCGTCGGAGTCGCCGTACACCACCAGCTTGGTGCCGAACGCCTCGATGCCGTGCGGTTGCCCGTCGCGGAAATCCTCTGCCAGCCCCAGACAATGCCAACCGCGGGCGAACCGCGTCATCGCCGAGCCCGCGTCGATCTCCCGAATTTCGCTCACAAGGTCCTGCCTAGCATGTCTTCGATCGCGAGGTGGCTGAACAGCATGCTGGTGCCGATCGGATTTCCGCCACCTGGGTAGGCGGTGCCGCTCGGCGCGGCCATCGTGTTGCCCGCGGCATACAGGCCGTCGATCACCGCACCCGAGGTGTCGAGCACCCGGGCCGCGGTGTCGGTGCGCAATCCGCCCTTGGTGCCCAGGTCGGAGATCCCGAACGCGGCGGCGTGGAACGGCCCTTTGTCGATGGCGACGAGCGGCGACGCGCCACCGGAGAACGCACGGTCGTAGGCCTCGTCGCCGCGCCCGAAGTCCTCGTCGACGCCGGTGGCGACGAACTCGTTGAACCTCGCCACCGTTGCCAGCAGATCGGCCGGCGGCACCCCGATCTTGGCGGCCAGCTCGTCGAGGGTGTCGGCGGTGTGCCACAGTCCGGCGTCGATATAGCGGTCCGGCTCGACCATCGACACGTTGGTCGCCTTGACTGGTGGCACCAGACCCTCGCGGTCGTCGTAGATCATCCAGTACGGCAGGGTCATGGAACCGTCGGCCAGCCGCGCCAGGATGGCCCGGCCGATCCGGTCATAGGCCGCCGATTCGTTGACGAACCGCTGCCCGTTCTGGTCGACGAAAATGCCGCCGGTGAACCACAACGCGAACGCCGAACGCCCGTCCGGGTGGGTCAGTCCGGGTGACCACCAGGCCTGGTCCATGAGGTCGACGTCGGCGCCGACGGCGATGCCCGCCTCGTGCGCGCGGCCGAGATTTCCCCACGGCCCCATGGTGTCCCGTACCTCGCCGGGCACGCCGTATCGCTTGCGCAGCTCGTCGCTGCCCTCGAATCCGCCGGCGGCCAGCAGCACGCCGCGACGCGCGCGAACGGCCTTGCGCTGCCCCGCATTTTCGATGACGGCACCGACCACGCGGTTGCCGTCCCGCACCAGTTCCACGACGGCGGTGTCGAGGCGCAGCGACGCATTCGGGTACTGCTCAATGGCTTTGAGGAACCGGGCGATCAACGCTCGCCCACCGATGAAGTAGTCGTCGGGTTGTTCGGCGCCGAGCCGGTCGGCGTCCAGCGGGCCACGTACCAGTTCCTTCAGGTGCGGCGCCTTGGCTACCTTGAGCGGTCGCGCCGCGATGTGGCGTTGCCCGTCGGCCCGGGCCTTGGGCGCCGTGCCGAAATAGTCCGGCCACGGCATTGGCGCGAACTTCAGGTTGTCATCCTCTTCGAGGTATTCGATGAGGGCGGCGCCGCCCCGGACATAGGTGTCCTGCAGTTCCCGCGGCGTGCGGTCGCCGACGACGGCGTGGTAGTACTCCAGTGCGTCCTCGATGGTGTCGTCGGTGCCGGCTCGCAGCAGGACCGGGTTGCACGGAAACCACACGCCGCCGCCACCGGAATACGCTGTGGTGCCGCCGAATTTGTCGGTGGCCTCGACCAGGAGGACGTCGAGCCCCTCGCGGGCCGCGGTGTAGGCCCCGGTGACACCGCCGCCGCCCGATCCGGCGATCAGCACGTCACACTCTTCATCCCATTTCACGCGTAACGCTGCCTTCCATACTGTGCGAACTCGGCGTCCAGCGACCGCTTGTCATCGTCGCCCATGGCGCGGTAGTCGGGTGTGCCCCGTCCCACCCACCGATACACGAGCTCGTCGGTGTGCCACCGCTGTTTTTGCAGTTCACGTTTGAGCACCTTGTTGGAGCCGGTGACCGGGAGGTTCGGCGACACCCGCAAAAACCGTGGCAGCCCTTTGGCAGGGAGATCGACCTGTTCGGCCAGATAGGCGGCGAACGCCACGGTGTCGAAACCGTCCGGGTCGGCGACCTCGAGTGCGGCCATCACCTGATCACCCGACCGCGGATCCGGTACGGCATACACCCCGGCGGCGATCACCTGTGGGTGGCGGCGCAGCACATGCTCGATCGTCAGTGCCGAGGTGTTCTCCCCGTCCACCCGGATCCAGTCGCCGCGTCGGCCGGCGAAGTAGATGAAACCGTGTTCGTCGAGATAGCCGAGATCACCCGTCCAGTACCAGCCGTTGCGGATACGTTCGGCGTTGGCCTCGTCGTTGCGGTAGTAGCCCTCGAAGGTGCGGGTGCCGAACTTGTCGATGATTTCACCGACTGCTTCGTCGGGATTGAGCACGCGGCCATGCTCGTCGAAAAGCGCTGGCGCACAGTCTTTCAGCGTCTGCGGATCAACGATCGCCACGCCGTCATGCGCAGGGCGTCCCAGCGCACCGGGCGGTGCGTCAGGAGCAAGGGCGACCGCGCCGCCACCC
The DNA here is from genome assembly GCF_053483975.1 of Mycolicibacterium sp. XJ870. Lineage (NCBI taxonomy): Bacteria > Bacillati > Actinomycetota > Actinomycetes > Mycobacteriales > Mycobacteriaceae > Mycobacterium > Mycolicibacterium sp. XJ870. The sequence continues at coordinate 850,197 of NZ_JBEFTI010000001.1, read as the reverse complement.
TCACTGGACCCGTACCCCTCGAAGAGTTCAGCGCCGAAACGACGACGGAATTCGGCCTGATCGTCGGGTGAGGCCTCGGTGCCGAAACCGCGGACCAACGGATTGTCGGCATCGTCGGGACGCTGCGGGGTGGCCATCAGATAGCCGAGTGCCTTGCCGACGTAGGTGAAGAACGTCGCACCGAAATAGCGCACATCGCCCAGAAACCCCGACGCCGAAAACGACGGAGTCAGGCAGACTGTCGCGCCGACGGATAACGCCGGTGCCCACAGCGCCATGATGGCGTTGCCGTGAAACAGTGGCATACAACAGTATTCGACGTCCGCCCGGACGTGGCCGTACTTCTCGGCGGCGGCGTGGGCGATGCGGGCCAGGCGGCCCTGACTGCATTTGACGGCCTTGGACGCGCCCGTCGTCCCCGAGGTGAACAGCAGCAGGAACAGCGAGTCCTCCCCCACGCCTGGCGCGACGGCCGGTTTGCTGCGGTGCGCAGCCACCAGCTGGGCGTAGCCGGCGCTGTCCACCACCAGGAACCGATCCGGTTCGAGCCCGAGGTCCAGACCACGCAGCCGATCGGCGCCTGCCGTGTCGGTGACGATCAATTGGCAGTCGGCATGGCGGATTTCGGCCGTCAGCTCGGCAGCGCCCCGGGTTGGGTTGATGCCCACGATCGTCGCCCCGGCCAAGGCGGCACCGCCGAGCCAAAACACGAAATCCGGCACGTTCTCCAGCAGCACGCCGATATGAAACGGCCCGTCGCGGCGCAGGGACTGAGCTATTGAGCCGCGGGCGGCGGACTCGTGGACCACCTCGTCCCATGTCCAGTCCCGCTCGCGGGTGCGCAGTCCGAGCCGCTGGTCGCCCAGCCGGTCGAGCAGCATGGCCGCGATGGATTCGGCCATCAGGCGAGTGGGGTCGATGACGGCCACGGATGGCCTCCTTGTCGGTGGGCTGTTCGAGGTGCACCGCAATCTTGGCCGATGAGGCGACGCCGGAGGACTCGGCCGTACCGATTATGAGTTGCTGTGACGAGCGTGCAGCCTTTTGCGGCAGATCGACGAAGCTGGAACAGGAACCTGCACATTCGACACAGCGTCCCCGACCGGACCTACTGTGCTTGCGCCTGTGGATAACCACCGTCTGAGAGAGGCGAATTGTCGGCAGACCTGCCGATGCTGGCCCCGTGAACAAACAGCCCTTCCTCGGTAGCGACGCGATACAGACCGGGCTGCTCACCGCCCACGAACTGCGTACGGAATATCGGGCAGTGTTCCGCAATGTCTATCTGGCCAATGAGGTCGCACTGACCCCGGCATTGCGGGCGAGGGCAGCATCGCTGTTCGCCGGTCCCGACGCAGTTCTGAGCGGTATATCGGCTGCGGCAATGTATGGCACCAAGTGGCTGGACTTCAATGCGCCGGCCGAGGTCGTACGCACCAATCGTCACGCACCGGACGGGCTCCGAGTGCACTCGTATGCCCTTGCACCAGAAGATGTTCGCGAGTACCGCGGGATGCGGGTCACCACCGTCGCCCGGACAGCGTTTGATCTCGGCCGGTTATTGCCGTTCACCGAAGCAGTGCCGATCCTGGATGCGTTGATGAACACGACCGCACTTGATCCGGAGGAGGTGTGGGTACTGGTCGAGGCAAATCCAGGGATTCGAGGTATCGACCGCCTGCGGACATCCCTGGCAGAGGCCGACGCAGGTGCCGAATCGCCGCTCGAGACGCAAGTTCGACTCCTGCTGTCCTGGACGGGCACACCGGGACTCGAAACCCAGATCCCGTTGTACGACCAGTGGGGCTTGGCCTGGACGCGAGTGGCCATGGGCTGGCGTCGCTGGAAGGTGGCGGTCGAGTGCGACGAGGAGCAGGATTCTCCGGGGTCTCGAACATGGGTGCACTCGCATACGGCGGAACTGGAATCGCACGGCTGGGCCGTTGTGTGGGTTACCGAGGCGATGCTGTCCAGTCACACGACCATCGTGACGCGGGTGTGGGAGAAGTTGAAGGCCGCACAGCGGCGCGAACGAGCTTGTTGAGTTGCCCTGGGCCGGTGGTGGTCCACTGCCCTGTGACGACTGTGCAGGCTTTCGCGGTAGATCCGCGAAACTGCGACGGGAACGTACACATTCGACACAGCGCCTGGCACCCCACACGACCGGGGAGGCAGGAACCGTGACGCGCGCCACGCCCACCTCTCTTAGACCAGTCTTAGGGTTACCGATAGCATCGTGACCCATGACGAGCGTTACCGAGCCGTCCGCCGAGCACCAGGTGGACATCCACACCACTGCAGGCAAGCTGGCCGATCTCAAGAGGCGGGCCGAGGAGACGCTCCATCCCGTCGGCGAAGCCGCTGTGGAGAAGGTGCACGCCAAGGGCAAGCTGACGGCCCGTGAGCGCATCTACGCGCTGCTCGACGAGGGTTCGTTCGTCGAACTCGACGCGCTCGCCCGCCACCGCAGCACCAACTTCGGGCTGGAGGCCAACCGCCCGCTGGGCGACGGCGTGGTGACCGGTTACGGCACCATCGACGGCCGCGACGTGTGCATCTTCAGCCAGGACGCCTCTGTGTTCGGCGGCAGCCTCGGCGAGGTGTACGGCGAGAAGATCGTCAAGGTGCAGGAGCTGGCCGTCAAGACCGGCCGCCCGCTGATCGGTATCAACGACGGCGCCGGTGCCCGCATCCAGGAGGGTGTGGTCTCGCTGGGGCTGTACAGCAAGATCTTCCGCAACAACATCCTGGCCTCGGGCGTGATCCCACAGATCTCGCTGATCATGGGCGCCGCGGCCGGCGGGCACGTCTACTCCCCCGCGCTCACCGACTTCGTCATCATGGTCGACGAGACCAGCCAGATGTTCATCACCGGCCCCGACGTCATCAAGACCGTCACCGGCGAGGACGTGACCATGGAGGAGTTGGGCGGCGCCCACACCCACATGGCCAAGTCGGGCACCGCGCACTACGTGGCTTCCGGCGAGCAGGACGCCTTCGACTACGTGCGCGACCTGCTGAGCTACCTGCCTCCCAACAACTACGCCGACCCGCCGCAGTACCCGGCCAACCCGGACCAGGGCGCGATCGAGGACAATCTCACCGAGGAGGACCTCGAGCTCGACACGCTGATCCCGGATTCGCCGAACCAGCCGTATGACATGCACGAGGTGATCACCCGCATCCTCGACGACGACGAGTTCCTCGAGGTGCAGGCCGGCTACGCGCAGAACATCGTCATCGGCTTCGGCCGCGTCGACGGCCGCCCGGTGGGCATCGTGGCCAACCAGCCCACCCAGTTCGCCGGCTGCCTGGACATCAACGCCTCGGAGAAGGCCGCCCGGTTCGTGCGGACCTGCGACTGCTTCAACATCCCGATCGTCATGCTCGTCGACGTCCCGGGCTTCCTGCCTGGCACCGACCAGGAGTACAACGGCATCATCCGCCGCGGCGCCAAGCTGCTCTACGCCTACGGCGAGGCCACCGTCGCCAAGATCACCGTCATCACCCGCAAGGCCTACGGCGGCGCGTACTGCGTGATGGGGTCCAAGGACATGGGCTGCGACGTCAACGTGGCATGGCCGACGGCGCAGATCGCGGTGATGGGCGCCTCGGGCGCGGTCGGCTTCGTCTACCGCTCCGAGCTCAAGAAGGCCGCGGCGGAGGGCGAGGACGTCGACGCGCTGCGCCTGGAGCTGCAGCAGACCTACGAGGACACCCTGGTCAACCCGTACATCGCGGCCGAGCGGGGTTACGTCGACGCGGTCATCCCGCCGTCGCACACCCGCGGCTACGTGGCGACCGCCCTGCGGCTGCTGGAGCGCAAGATCGTGCAGACGCCGCCGAAGAAGCACGGGAACATTCCACTGTGAGCGGGGCGAACGAGGTGGACGTGGCCAAGCAAGACCACGATGCCCACATCAAGGTGCTGCGCGGTAACCCGAGCGACGCGGAGATGGCCGCGCTGATGGCCATCCTGGGCACAGCGGGCGGCGGCGCGGTCGAGCCCGCGGTACGGGAACGCAATCCGTGGGGCCACCCGGTGGACAAGCTCCGCTACGCGTATTCCAGCTGGCAGCGTGTCACGCTGTTGGAGCGCACGCACATGCGGCGCTAGCCGGATGACCCGGGTTGTCCTGGGTTCGGCATCGTCGGGCCGGCTGGGCGTGTTGCGCCAGGCCGGCATCGACCCACTCGTGGTCGTCTCGCACGTCGATGAAGACGCGATCATCGCGGCACACCCCGACGCGTCGCCTGCTGATGTCGTCACGGTGCTGGCCTCGGCCAAAGCCGACGAGGTGGTGACGCGGTTACCGGATCCGGTCGCCGCGGACGCCGTGGTCATTGGCTGTGACTCGATGCTGTTGTTGGACAGACGGCTGTGCGGCAAGCCGGGCTCCGCCGAAGCCGCGCAGCGCCAATGGCAGTCGATGGCAGGCCGCTCCGGCGAGCTGCACACCGGGCATTGCGTGATCCGCCTACGGGACGGTGAACCCATCGGCCGGGCCGCCGAATCAGCAAGCACCACAGTTTATTTCGGTACGCCCACCACCGCCGACCTGGCCGCCTACGTGGGCTCCGGCGAACCGCTCTGGGTGGCAGGCGGATTCACTCTCGACGGTCTCGGCGGCTGGTTCGTCGACCGCATTGAAGGTGACCCGTCAAATGTCATCGGGCTGAGCCTGCCGCTGCTACGGCGGATGCTGGCATCGGTCGGGATCGACATCGCCACGCTTTGGAGCTCCAGCGCACAGTCCTGACGGACCAATCAGGTTTGCGGCATGCCGACTCGGGATAATCGGTGTACCAGCTAGAGGGTTGCGCCCAGCCAGCCGGGAGGAGCAGCGATGACCGACATGGACAACCAGCACGCATCTGGCGAAGCCAATGCGGACAACACATCGATGCTGACCCGCGCCCAGCTCCTCAACGAGCCCGACGCGGCTTCTCCGCCCGATGCCTCCACGCTGGAAAATCTGTCGCCGGGTTCGGCATTGCTGGTGGTGAAACGCGGCCCCAATGCCGGGTGCCAGTTCCGCCTGGACAAACCGGTCGCATCCGCAGGCCGCCATCCTGACAGCGATATTTTCCTCGACGAGATCACGGTGAGCCGCAAGCATGCCGAATTCCGTTGGGAGAACGACGAAGTCCGTGTTGTGGACCTCGGCAGCCTCAACGGCGTATACGTCAACCGGGAGCGCGTGGCTTCGACCACACTGCTCAACGGCGACGAGCTGCAACTCGGCAAGTTCAGACTGGTATTCGTCACCCGGCCACTGACCAGCGTCGGCCGCTAACGTGGCCGGCGCCATCGCGGCAGGGTCGGAGGCCGATCTCAAAGAATCGGCCGCCCTCCGGTGACGGCCACCCGCGCTCCCGTCACATAGCTGCCCTCGTCGGACGCCAGCATCACGTAGACCGGCGCCAACTCCACGGGCTGGCCCGCACGGCCCAACGGGGTATCGTCACCGAACGACTTCACCTTCTCCGCGGGCATGGTTGACGGGATGAGCGGTGTCCAGATCGGGCCGGGCGCAACGCTGTTGACCCGAATCCCCTTCTCGCCCAGCATCTCGGCGAGGCTGGCCGAGAAGTTGGCGATCGCCGCCTTCGTCGCCGCGTATGGCGCGAGGGTGGGGTTGGGCATGTCCGAATTGACCGACGAGCTGCCGATGATCGCCGACCCGGACCCCAAGTGCGGCAACGCCGCCTTGACGAGATGAAAGTAGGCCCCGACGTTGAGTTTGAAGGTGTAGTCCCACTCCTCGTCGCTGACCTCGTCAATGCTTTGGTGCGTCATCTGGAAGGCTGCGTTGCTGACGAGCACGTCGATGCCGCCGAGCTCGGCCACCGCTCGGTCGATGACTTCCCGGCAGTGTGTGGGTTCGGACAGGTCACCCGGGACCAGCACACATTTCCGGCCCGCCTCCTCCACATATTTTTTGACGTCCTGCGCGTCGCCGTCTTCGTTGAGGTATGCGATCAGAACGTCGGCGCCTTCGCGCGCGAACGCAATCGCAACCGCGCGTCCGATGCCACTGTCACCGCCGGTGATGACCGCCTTCTTGCCGGTCAGCCGGCCTGAACCCTGGTAACTGGTTTCGCCGCAGTCGGGCACCGGCTCCATGTCGGCCTGAATTCCGGGCGGGGTCTGCTGTTGTTCGGGAAAGCTCATCAGGGGTCCTCACAGTCGACTCGGATATCCCCGGAATAACCCCAGTCCCGGAATGCAAACCTCTCTATGCGGGTCCGGTACCCGGCCATCAATCAATGTCGCGGTTTGAATTGTTCGATTTGCGGGCAAGCGCTTAAGCACATTTGTCGTGGACACCTGGAGATCCCATGGCTGCCGAAGCACCGCCTCTCACCGGACTACGCGTTGGTCGTCCATTCCCGCCCCGGATGGGCCCGACGGGCAATCTGGTCTACAAGCTGATCACCACCACCGATCACAAGCTGATCGGCATCATGTACGTCGTCGCCTGCTTCGCGTTCTTCTTCATCGGCGGGCTCATGGCACTGCTCATGCGCACCGAACTCACCACACCCGGCCTTCAGTTCCTGTCCAATGAGCAGTACAACCAGCTGTTCACCATGCACGGCACGGTGATGCTGCTGTTCTACGCCACGCCGATCGTGTTCGGATTCGCCAACCTCGTGCTGCCGCTGCAGATCGGGGCGCCTGACGTGGCGTTCCCGCGCCTCAACGCACTGTCGTTCTGGCTGTTCCTGTTCGGTGCGCTGATCGCGCTTGCCGGGTTTATCACCCCGGGCGGGGCGGCCGACTTCGGCTGGACGGCGTACTCGCCCTTGACTGACGCGATCCACTCCCCCGGCGCGGGCGGTGACCTTTGGATCCTTGGCCTGGCCGTCGGTGGTCTGGGCACCATCCTGGGCGGCGTCAACATGATCACCACGGTGGTGTGCATGCGCGCTCCGGGGATGACGATGTTCCGGATGCCGATCTTCACCTGGAACGTCCTGGTGACCTCGATCCTGGTGCTGATGGCGTTTCCGATCCTCACGGCCGCGCTGTTCGCCTTGGCAGCCGACCGTCACCTCGGCGCGCATATCTACGACCCGGCCACCGGCGGGACGATCCTGTGGCAGCACCTGTTCTGGTTCTTCGGCCATCCCGAGGTCTACATCGTGGCGCTGCCATTCTTCGGCATCATCACCGAAGTGATCCCGGTGTTCAGCCGCAAACCGATCTTCGGCTACACGCTGCTGGTCTATGCGACCATCACCATCGGCGCGCTGTCCGTGGTGGTTTGGGCGCACCACATGTTCGCGACCGGGGCCGTGCTGTTGCCGTTCTTCGCCTTCACCACCTACTTGATCGCGGTGCCGACGGGCATCAAGTTCTTCAACTGGATCGGCACGATGTGGAAGGGCCAGTTGACATTCGAGACACCCATGTTGTTCTCGGTCGGCTTTCTGGTCACGTTCCTGTTGGGCGGCCTCACCGGTGTGATGCTGGCCAGCCCGCCGTTGGACTTCCACGTCACCGACAGCTATTTCGTCGTCGCACACTTCCATTACGTGCTGTTCGGCACGATCGTGTTCGCCACCTACGCGGGCATCTACTTCTGGTTCCCGAAGATGACCGGGCGGTTGTTGGACGAGCGGCTCGGCAAGCTCAATTTCTGGTTGACGTTCATCGGCTTCCACACCACGTTCCTGGTGCAGCACTGGTTGGGCAACGAGGGCATGCCACGTCGTTACGCCGACTACCTGTCCACCGATGGATTCACCATCTTGAATATCGTCTCGACGATCGGCGCCTTCATCCTCGGTCTGTCGGTGCTGCCGTTCGCCTGGAATGTGTTCAAGAGCTGGCGCTACGGCGAGCCGGTGACCGTCGACGATCCGTGGGGTTACGGCAATTCGCTGGAGTGGGCCACCAGTTGCCCGCCGCCGCGGCACAACTTCACCGAACTCCCGCGCATCCGGTCCGAGCGCCCGGCGTTCGAGCTGCACTACCCGCACATGGTCGAGCGGATGCGCACCGAAGCCCACGTCGGCCGTGGTCCCGAAAAGGACCACAGTGTGGCGGTACACGGGACTGGATCGCCGGCGTGACGGCCGGGCGCAGTGACCAAATTGCAACCAATTTAGGCGACGGCGCGCCGTCGGCAAACACCCAAGTCGTGTGATCACAGGTCGACACTGGGCCGATGCCAATCGAAGAAACCATGTGGGATGTGCGTGTGGCACGCGACATCGAAACCTATGACCTGGAGCGGCTGCGCGCCGCATTCGCCGAGATCATCGCCAAGCGACTGGCACCGGGGAAGCACCTGCTGCGGGTTGTGACGTGGTGTCAGGACGGCGGTTCCCTGTTCCGCACCAAATCCGGCCCGCGCCGTTACGCAGTGGCCTACGAGGTAGCTTTCACCGCTTAACTCAGCGCACTGCCAACCTGCAGTTTCACCTCCGGCGGTAGGCTCAATGTTGTGCCGCTGCCTGCAGACCCCAGCCCCACTCTCACCGACTACGCCCACCCGGAACGCTTGGTCACCGCCGACTGGCTGGCCAGCAACCTGGGTCGCCCCGGGCTCGCCATCGTCGAGTCCGATGAAGACGTCCTGCTCTACGACACCGGCCACATCCCCGGCGCGGTGAAGATCGACTGGCACACCGACCTCAACGATCCGCATGTCCGCGACTACATCAATGGTGAGCAGTTCGCCGAGTTGATGGACCGCAAGGGCATCGGCCGCGACGACACCGTGGTCATCTACGGAGACAAGAGCAACTGGTGGGCCGCCTACGCGCTGTGGGTGTTCACCCTCTTCGGCCACCCCGACGTCCGGCTGCTCGACGGCGGCCGCGACCTGTGGGTCTCCAACGGCCGTGACACCACCCTGGACGTGCCCAACAAGCGCACCAGCGGCTACCCGGTGGTCGAGCGGCACGATGCGCCGATCCGCGCCTTCAAGGAAGACGTGCTTGGCATCCTCGGCGGTCAGCCGTTGATCGATGTGCGGTCCCCGCAGGAGTACACCGGCGAACGCACCCATATGCCGGACTACCCGGAGGAGGGCGCGCTGCGCGGCGGCCACATCCCCACCGCCCGGTCGATCCCGTGGGCCAAGGCCGCCAAAGACAGTGGCCAATTCCGCAGCCGCGCCGAGCTTGAGGAGTTGTACGGATTCCTCGGTCCCGATGACAAGACGGTTGTCTACTGCCGCATCGGCGAGCGCTCCAGCCACACCTGGTTCGTGCTCACCCATCTGCTGGGTCTGCCCGGTGTGCGCAATTACGACGGTTCCTGGACCGAGTGGGGCAATGCCGTGCGCGTGCCCGTCGCGGTCGGTCCCGATCCGGGTGCGGCGCCGTGACCATGCCGGCCGCTCTGGCGGAGGTGATCTCGGACTTCGGTGAGGTGGCCGGTCAGGACAAGCTGCAGCTGTTGTTGGAGTTCGCAAACGACTTGCCGCCGTTGCCTTCTCACCTCGAAGAGGCGGCGATGGAGCCTGTTCCGGAATGCCAGTCGCCGTTGTTCCTCGACGTCGACGCATCCAATCGCGACAAGGTGCGGCTGTACTTCAGCGCGCCGCCGGAAGCGCCGACGACGCGAGGTTTCGCCGCGATCCTGGCCGCCGGGCTCGACGGGCAGCCCGCCGACGACATCTTGGCGGTGCCCGACGATTTCTACACCGATCTGGGCCTGGCCGCGTTGATCAGCCCGCTGCGACTGCGCGGGATGTCGGCCATGTTGACCCGGATCAAGCGGCGCGTGCGCGCGGCCTGATCAGCGCCGCGGCACCCGATTGCCCGGCGCGGCACCGGCAATCCCGGCACCTGCCTCGTCCGCAATCGGACCATCGGTGAGAATCGTTGTGCTGTCGGTGATTTCACCCCATCGGCTGGTCATCACCCGCATCCCCGAGCCACCGGCCCGGCAGTGCGCATCGTCTTCGTCATCGTGTGGCCCGCCGGCGTCGGACCAACGCAGCCCCACGTTGACGGTCACGGTGTCGGTGCCCAAGCCGGACACCGCAGGTGCCACCTGACAGCCGCCAGACGGACGGCTCGAAGAAGAACCCCCATCGTCGACGCGGACGCCGTTCGGGACGAGATAGGAAACCTCCAGGTATTGCCCGCGGTCATCGACGGTGTCGATCGCGTAGCCCACGATCGGCAGCACACCACGGTCTGACACGGCCGGAACGGAGCCGTCGGCGTTGGGCACTTCGGCAAGCTCAGGAACTATGTTGCCGACGGCCGCAGCCACCTCAGTGCCGTCTTCGGTAAGAATCGGCCCGTTCGTGGTGATCACCGGGGCTGCCAGGAACGGGCCCAGAGATTCCCGTTCCATCTTGTGTCCACGGTCAACCCGGCAGCCATCATTCTGATCCATGTCGCCTAGGCGCGTCGGTGCCCAGGACAGCTCGACCGTGACGTCGAGGCGCCCGTCATCACCGGGTGTTTCCGTCGGCACCGACGCACAGGGATAAGTGAACCGTTCGGCCAACCGCCGGACATAGTTAAGGCACCGACCGGGACGGAGCCGTGTAATACAAGTCGACAGAGACGCCCTTGGGCGCGTGCCTGACGACGTAACCGATCACCGGCAGCAACCCACGGATCTCAGCGGGCGGCCGCTCGAAGGCCGCCTCGGCCTCTTCAGCGGCGCGCTTGCGCTCTGCCGCCTCCGCTGCCGCGGCAGCCTTGTTGCGATCGTCGGCGATGAGCACGCCACCGAACCCGAGTGCGAAGACGACCAGCAGCACACCGCCGGCCCGAGTCATCACGTAAGACAGCTCACTGGGTTCGTTGGCTTCCGGATTCCGAAACTTCCAGGACTGGGTAGCCCACCAGATTCCACGCGGGGCGGCCGCCATAACCCCGCCGAGCAACACACCGACAACGATGATGAGAATCCCCGCACCCACGCGGTCAACCGTAAGTCACTCAGGCCCTGTCGAGATGCGGCAATATTGCCTGCCAAGTGGGTCGTCGACGCGCGACTTCCGTCACCGACCGATGCCGACCCGTGAAACTTACCGGCCGGTAACCGACACCGGTGGGGCGAGCCTCAAGGTGCGGCGCATAAACTGCCCGCGATAGATTCTTAAAGACGTTTCTTAGAGAACTGCCGAGGAGGCACCGTGGCCAACCACGCCAGCTCAAAGATCTCCAAGGTGCTGGTCGCCAATCGCGGGGAGATCGCGGTACGGGTGATCCGTGCCGCCAAGGATGCGGGACTGGCCAGCGTGGCCGTGTACGCCGAGCCCGACGCTGACGCACCGCACGTGCGGCTCGCCGATGAGGCGTTCGCACTGGGCGGCCAGACCTCCGCCGAGTCTTACCTGGTGTTCGAGAAGATCCTGGACGCCGCGGCGAAGTCCGGAGCCAACGCCATCCACCCCGGCTACGGCTTCCTTTCGGAGAACGCCGACTTCGCCCAGGCCGTGCTCGACGCGGGGCTGATCTGGATCGGGCCCAGCCCGCAGTCCATCCGCGACCTCGGCGACAAGGTCACCGCCCGTCACATCGCCGCCCGAGCCAAGGCGCCGCTGGTGCCGGGCACCTCAGATCCGGTGAAGGATGCCGACGAGGTCGTCGCGTTCGCCAAGGAGTACGGCGTGCCCGTCGCGATCAAGGCCGCTTTCGGTGGCGGCGGTCGCGGAATGAAGGTCGCGCGCACCATCGAGGAGATCCCCGAGCTGTTCGACTCGGCCACGCGTGAGGCCGTCGCCGCGTTCGGCCGTGGGGAGTGCTTCGTCGAGCGCTACCTGGACAAGCCGCGCCACGTCGAGGCCCAGGTCATCGCCGACCAGCACGGCAACGTCGTCGTCGCAGGCACCCGCGACTGCTCGCTGCAGCGCCGCTTCCAGAAGCTCGTCGAGGAGGCCCCGGCCCCGTTCCTGACCGACGCGCAGCGCAAGGAGATCCACGAGTCCGCCAAGCGGATCTGCAAGGAAGCCCACTACTACGGCGCCGGCACGGTCGAGTACCTGGTCGGCCAGGACGGCCTGATCTCGTTCCTCGAGGTCAACACCCGCCTGCAGGTGGAGCATCCGGTCACCGAGGAGACCTCGGGCATCGACCTGGTGCGTCAGCAGTTCCGTATCGCCAACGGCGAGGCCCTCGACATCACCGAGGACCCCACCCCGCGTGGCCACTCCATCGAGTTCCGCATCAACGGCGAGGACGCCGGCCGCGGCTTCCTGCCCGCCCCCGGCCCGGTCAGCAAGTTCGAGCCGCCGACCGGTCCCGGCGTGCGCCTGGACTCCGGTGTGGAGACCGGCTCGGTCATCGGCGGCCAGTTCGATTCGATGCTGGCCAAGTTGATCGTCACCGGCGCCACCCGCGCCGAGGCACTGGACCGCTCCCGCCGTGCGCTGGCGGAGTTCAACGTCGAGGGCCTGGCCACCGTCATCCCGTTCCACCGCGCCGTGGTCTCCGATCCCGCCTTCATCGGCGATGAGGACGGCTTCACCGTGCACACCCGCTGGATCGAGACCGAGTGGGACAACACCGTCGAGCCGTTCACCGGTGGCGACCCGATCGAGGAAGAAGACACCGTCCCGCGGCAGACCGTGGTCGTCGAGGTCGGCGGACGCCGCCTCGAGGTGTCACTGCCCGGCGATCTGGCGCTCGGCGGCGGCGGTGGCGCGGCTGCCGGTGTGATCCGCAAGAAGCCCAAGCCCCGCAAGCGCGGCGGCGGCGGCGGTGCAGCGGCATCCGGTGACTCAGTCACCGCACCGATGCAGGGCACCGTGGTCAAGGTCGCCGTCGAAGAGGGTCAGGAAGTGGCCGCCGGCGACCTGGTGGTGGTGCTGGAGGCCATGAAGATGGAGAACCCGGTGACCGCCCACAAGGCAGGCACCATCACGGGTCTCGCAGTCGAGGCCGGGTCCGCCATCACCCAGGGCACCGTGATCGCCGAGATCAAAGACTAAGCGCCGACATTGCACACAGGGCTGTGATCCCGAACGGATCACAGCCCTGAGTGCATTCTCAAGGGCCAGAGGAGCCAGATGACCACTCCCAAAGTCGTCACCGTGACGGGCGCTGCCGGACAGATCGGTTACGCCGCGCTATTCCGGATCGGCGCGGGCGCGCTGCTCGGCCGCGATGTGCCGGTGACGCTGCGGCTTTTGGAACTGCCTTCGGCCGTCAGAGCTGCCGAGGGCGTGGTGATGGAACTCGTCGACAGCGCGTTCGATCTGCTGACCGATGTCGAGATCCACGACGACCCGGTGCGCGCCTTCGACGGCGTCGACGTCGCGCTTCTGGTCGGCGCGAAGCCACGCTCCAAAGGCATGGAGCGGGCGGACCTGCTGGCCGCCAACGCCGCGATCTTCGCCGAGGCCGGCAAGGCGCTGAACGCCGGCGCGGGCAACGACGTTCGCATCGTGGTGGTGGGTAACCCCGCCAACACCAATGCCCTGGTGGCATCGGCGCACGCACCCGACATTCCGGCAGAACGGTTCACCGCCCTGACCCGGCTGGACCACAACCGGGCCGTCGCGGCCCTGGCCGCTCATGCCGGCGTCCACGTCACCGACGTGTCCCGCGTGACCGTGTGGGGTAACCACTCCCCGACCATGTATCCCGACATCTTCCACGCGGTCGTCGACGGCCGCCCCGGCGCCGACTACGCCGCGGATACCGATTGGCTGGCAACGGATTTCATTCCGACGGTGGCCAAACGGGGCACCGCGATCATCGAGGCGCGCGGCACGTCGTCGGCGGCGTCGGCGGCCAACGCCGCGATCGACCACGTCCGGGACTGGGTCGACGGCACCGACCCCGACGACTGGACGTCGGTGGCCTTGCCGTCCCCCGGCATCTACGGCATTCCCGAGGGGGCGGTGGCCTCGCTTCCGGTGCGTGCGGTCAATGGGGCGTGGCAGATCGTCGAGGGGCTCGACATCAACGGATTCTCCCGGGAGCGTATCGACGCGTCGGTGGCCGAGCTGCTCGACGAACGCGCGGCGGTCGCGCGATTGGGCCTGCTGTAAGAACATGGAACCCGTCGAAATCAATGCCGGCTCATGGTATTTGCGCGCCTTACGCGACGATGACCTGATCGATGACCGGCCCGCGCTGGCCGACCTCGGCGAGACCGATCCGGACTACGTGCTGCGGCGGGAAGCTCAGTGGGCGTCCGACACCTACTACTCCTGGGCGGTGTGCGAACCCACAACCGGTGAACTGCTCGCAGAGATCACGCTGGATCCGGTCGCCGCAACCATGCACACCAGGGCCCGACCGGGGCACACCGACGCCGCCACGATCGCCCAGATATCGGTGCGTCGCTTCGCAGGGGCGATGCTGGGGCTCACCGTCACGGCCGACGGTGAGAAACCCGTCACGGACTGACGTCGATATCGGCTCCGGTGGCCAGGTCGCTGCAGTCCACCGCGACGACGTCGGTGCGCCCCCGCAGGAACGGCCGGGCCCCTTCGTCACCGTGCAGAGACGCCAGCAGTGCGGGCCAGTGCCTGCGCGCGACGGCCACGGGATGCCCCGGCCGGCCGGCGTACACGGCCCGCGCCAGGCCGGAATCCGGCGCGGCGGCCAGGACCCGGCGCACCACGTCGGCGCCCACGTCGGGCGTGTCGACAAGGTGCAGCACCGCCAGGTCGGCCGCGCCGACGGCCGAGATTCCGGCGCGCAGCGAAGCCGAGAGCCCGTCGGCCCAGTCGGTGGCGATGACCGCGCGGGCCGGTGCGGGCACGTCGACCACTGCGGCGCCGAGCACCACCACCACGTCGTCACAACCGGCGTCAGCCAGCGCACGCACTGCGGCCCTCAACCACTCGCCCTGTTCGGCAAGCACTTTCGGCATTCCGAACCTGCTGCCGGCGCCGCCGGCGAGCACCACGCCGGCAACAGTGCTGGTGTTCGACATCCAAACAGTTTGACTCCTGTTAAGCATCCGGACGTTGACACCCCCCGATAAGATCGGCCCGCTGAGCTGGCACTATGAAAATCCGATTAAGCGGATTGTCGAGTGACCTTGATCGGCGTAATGTTCGAAACAGGTTGAGTTCACAGCCGCTGCGAGCGTCATCGACATCGCGGGCGGGGGGCTCCCGCCCCCGGTGAAAGACGTCGCCACAGCACGAATACACGTATTCCGTCTGATGGAGTCGCCATGTCTGTCCCTTCGTCGAAGGCACTGATCGATCGAGCCCACGGTCCCGCCGCAACCTTCGCCACCCGCTGGCTGACGCCCTCGATGGCGGTCATCAGTGCCTGCGGGGAGATCGACGCGGCCAACGCGCGCGATTTCACCGAGTACGCGCTGCGCCACACCGCCCACGCGGACCGATTCGTCCTGGACCTCACCGGAGTCGACTTCTTCGGTGCCGTCGGGCTTTCCACGTTGAAGGCGATCGGGGTCCGCTGTTCGGTCGGTGATGTCGACTGTGTCCTGGTTCCCAGCAAGGCGGTGTCGCGGCTGCTGCGCATCTGCGACCCGGAGTCCACGCCGCGCAGCTGCCCGACTGTCGCCGCCGCGCTGTCTACGCTGCGGGGGAAATCTCCGCTACTGCAGTTGGTCACGAAGCCGGGCTAGCGATTTCGCCAGCAGCCGCGACACGTGCATCTGCGAAATACCGACCCGCTCGGCGATCTGCGTCTGCGTCATGGACTCGAAAAACCGAAGCAGCAGCACCGTGCGTTCCCGTTCGGGTAGTGCAGCGAGCAACGGCCGCAGCGATTCCCGGTTCTCGATCTGATCCAGGCCCATGTCGACATCGCCAAGGGTGTCGACGATCGCCGGTGCATCCTCGTCGCCACCGCCGCCGCTGTCGATGGACAGGGTGTTGTACGAACTGCCGGCGATGAGGCCCTCAAGCACCTCGTCACGGTCCATGTCGAGTTCCGCGGCAAGTTCGGTGGCCGTGGGCGCACGCCCCAGCCGTTGCGACAGTTCTGCTGTGGCGGCCCCGAGACGCAGATGCAGCTCTTTGAGGCGCCGCGGCACCTTCACCGACCAACTGTTGTCGCGGAAATGCCGACGAACTTCGCCCATGATGGTCGGCACCGCGAAGGACACGAAGTCCGCGCCGGTGTCCACATCGAATCGGTTCACCGCGTTGACCAGGCCCACCCGCGCCACCTGAACCAGGTCTTCGCGGGGCTCACCGCGGCCGTCGAACCGGCGGGCGATGTGGTCGGCCAAGGGCAGGCACCGCTGGACGATCCGCTCCCGCTGCCGGTCGTACTCCGACGAGTCCACGGGGACTTCACGGAGCTCGCGGAACATGTCGAGAACATCCGCGTATTCCGATGTCACCTGAGCAGGCTCGCTCGCCTCGTGATCAGCGAGATGCCGAACACCTGGTCGTGGTCGGAGCTCTCGCCGTTGG
Source organism: Mycolicibacterium sp. XJ870 (assembly GCF_053483975.1). Lineage (NCBI taxonomy): Bacteria > Bacillati > Actinomycetota > Actinomycetes > Mycobacteriales > Mycobacteriaceae > Mycobacterium > Mycolicibacterium sp. XJ870. Next base: position 833,860 of record NZ_JBEFTI010000001.1, on the reverse strand, counting down.
TGAAGGTGTGCACCTCATCGGTCAGCGAACTCAATACGTGCCAGCTGAAACTGCCCGGCTCGACGATGTGGTCACCCCGGCAGTTGGTGGATGCCGAGATCACCACGTCGTCCTGACGGGGATCGATCAGCAGAACCAGCGTCGAGTCGGGCACGGCTGACCGGATCAGCGTGGTGCAGGCCTCGTCGACCGCAAGCCGTAGATCGGCCACCACGTCGAAATCGAGGTCTTCGAAGGTGGCGACGGCTGCGACCATGGTCCGCACCACGGCCAGATTCTCCAGCCTGGCGGCAACGCGTAGTTCTACCGCCCGCTCACTGCTGGCGGCCAGCTTTTCTTGGCCTGTTGCTTCGGCCATCTGATCTCCCGGCATTTCTGACAGACAGTACCTCAGGCGTTTTCTCCAGCTCACCGCAGCGCACCCGGGTCGCCGCGCGGTCGCCAGTGCCCGCTCAACGCCCGGACCGGGTCTCGCGGCGGTTGACTTTCTGGATCGCGTCGACCAGATCGTCCTTGGTCATGTTTGTGCGGCCCCGGATGTCGAGGCGCCCGGCGACGTCCATCAGGTGCTTCTTGCTCGCGTGTGCGTCAACGCCTTCCGAAGACTCACCTGAGGCATTGGGACCACCGCTGCGGGCCCGGTCGTCGGACGGTCCTTGATGTTCCTTGGCTTCCCAGTGATCGCCGACCTTCTCATAGCTGTGCTTGAGCGCCGAGTACGCGACGCGGTGTGCGCGCTCACCCTCCCCGTAGGACTCGGCAGCCGAGTCGTGTGCTTTGGCGAAGGTCCGTTGCGCCTTTGCCTCTGACTTCTGCAGGGTGCTGGGCAGCTCACTTTCCTTGGCCTTGCCCCGCTTGGTGGTCTTCGGCACGAGTCAACACACTCCTCTCGATGGGTGCCGTCATGGATCGTGATCACGGGATGCCCGGGCGGTGTCGCCTGGAAACCCCGAACCCGACCCGACATCAGGTCATCATCGGCGCCAGGATGATGAAGGCGATCGCATACACCCCGGCGATTATCAAGATCAGCGCGACAAGCGCCACGCAGGCCGCTATCAAGATGCGCTTGAGCGTGCGCGGGGACGTTCCTTCCATAACACCGGGATACCCAGAAACGCACAGTCACACGCACCTGCCGCCCGCCGGTGGAAACGCGTCGCCACCAGTCGAGCAATGCGATCATCGACGGCATGGGCGCGGACAGTTCCGACGAGCACCAACGTTGGGACGAAGCCGCCCGCCATGAGACGGAAGCCGAACGGCTCGATCGGAACTGGGCGAGCCTGCTGCAGGAGCTGCGCGTGGTGCAGACCGGGGTGCAGCTGCTCACCGGCCTGCTGCTGACGCTCCCGTTTCACGACGGATTCGAGGAGGTCGACCACACCATGCGGATGGTCTACCTCGTCACGGTGGCCTGCTCGGTGATGGCCACCGCACTTCTCATCGCACCAGTTGGCATGCACCGCATGCTGTTTCGCCGGCGCAGGCTCAACCTGTTGGTGTCCGCCGCCCATCGATGTGCCTACGCCGGGCTGTTGTTCCTCGCCGTCACGATGGCAGGGGTGACCATGCTGATTTTCGACACGGTGGGCGGACGCGGTGCCGGGGTGATCGCCGGGCTGATCACGCTGGTGACGTTCGTGGGTTTTTGGCTTGTACTGCCGCTGGCCATGCGATCCGGTGACCCGATGACGGCCGAAAGGTCATCCCACGTCGGCTCGGAGCGCGGCGAGTAGCGGTTTGGCAGCCTCATCGAGGAACTGATCCTGGCTCTCGCCACCGATCTGGATCAGCGCGATGTCGGTGAACCCGGCCTCGCGGTACTCATCCACCGCCGCGACGATGGCATCCAGATCCGGCCCGCACGGGATGGCGGAGGCGACGTCTTCGGGCCTGACGAACTGGGTGGCGCCGGCGAAACCCGCAGGCGTCGGCAGGTCCGCATTCACCGCCCAACCGCCGGCGAACCACCGGAACTGCTCATGGGCTCTGCTGATGGCGGCGTCGCGGTCCGGATCCCAACACACCGGGATCTGCCCGATCACCCGGCCTTCCGGCAGCACACCGGTCACCTGGCGCCGGGCATTCCAACCGTCGACGATTGCCCGGTCCGGCGCGACGTTGATCAGGTGATCTGCCGCGACGGCGAGCTTTTCGACAGCTTTCTCGCCGGTCATCGAAACGCCGATCGTCAGCGGCACGTCAGGCACATCCCAGATGCGGGCGGAGTCGACCTCGAAAAATTCTCCCCGGTAGTCGACGAGCTCGCCGGTGAGCAGTTCCCGGATGATCTTGATGGCCTCGGCGAGCATGTCGAGACGGCGCTCGACGGTGGGCCATCCACGCCCCACCACATGCTCGTTGAGGTTCTCGCCGCTGCCCAGGCCGAGGGTGAACCGGCCGTCGGCCAGGATCTGCAACGTGGCGCCCTGTTGAGCGACCACCGCGGGGTGGTAGCGTATCGTCGGACAGGTCACGTAGGAGTACAGCTGCACCGACTCGGTCGCGTGGGCGACCGCACCCAACACGGGCCACGCATTGGGAGCGTGGCCCTGGGTGGCCAGCCACGGCGAGTAGTGGTCACTGCACACCTCGAAGTCGAATCCGACCTGCTCCGCCGAAACTGCGTAGCGGACAAGATCTTTTGGTCCGCTCTGTTCGGTCATCAAGGTGTATCCGAATCTGGTCATGGGAGAACGGATACCCGTGGGCAAGCCCGCGAAACTGGGTACCCGAACGCCATGACCCAAGCACATACCGAGATGCAGCAGGACCGGACACAGCGACGATTCAGGCTGTCGACGACCTGGTTACTTGCCCTATTGACGATTCCCGCGGCAATTGCGGTGTTCCTGTACGGAATGGGTGCGGTGATGAGCATTGCCGGCTGCCCCGGCGATACCTGTGCGGACGCCGGACCAGGCGAATTCTGGTTCGGAATACTGTTTTACGGCGCACCGGTGATACCGATAGTCACCATCGCGGTGACGCTGTTCACCGCCCGGCTGCGATGGGGCATCCTGGTACCGCTCGCAGGACTGGTGCTGTTGGCCATCGATTTTGCCGTCTTGGCGCTCACGTTCTGATCGAAGCAGCGCAGACACCCGCCCGGCCGGCGACGGCCGGGTCGGTATGCGCGGCGCTCAGCTACTCGGCCGCTGCTTCATCACTCCGGGATGCTCTGCGTACCAACGCTCCTCGATACGCCTGACCCTCATGTGTTCGAGCGCCAGCCACACCGATCCGACGAGGAATCCGGCCGCCGACAGACTGCCGATGGTCAGACCGACATCGGGATGGCCGGTGGCGAACGCGGCCAACGAGCCGACGAACATCACCAGCGCAACTCCGATGAGAATCAGCGCGGGCATGATGACGTTGTCCTTCATCGATTCCCCGGCGTGCGGCCGGGTCGTCCTCGCATGGTCAACCGGATCTTTCGGGCCTTTCATGGCTGCTCCTTCCCGCCATATCACTGCCCTGGCAATCGTGGGCTGCCTCCACGGTAGAACGATCCGAACCCGCAGGTGGACAAACGAACATCGCCGGCCGGGTCAGTACCAACTGCGGCGGCCTCCGACCGGGCGCCCCATCGAGCCCAGGAGCCAGAACACCGCTCCGACCACCAGCAGGATTATCCCAACGACCCACAGCCAGTAGACGTTCAGCACCAATCCGAGGATGAGCAGAATCGCTCCGAGCACAATCATGATGACCTCACTTCTCAGATGGCGATGGGATTCATCGCGCTGGGTTCCGGCAAACGGCATTCGCCAACTTTCGGGTTGACGCCGGCGTAGTTGAGTGGGCCTGCCAGCACCGTGAGGGCGATATCGCCGGCGGCCGCACAACTGGTTTCTCCACCCTTGAAATAGTCACGCTGCCATGCCGCGACCACGCCGATCACGAGCCAAATCAACACGAGCAGTCCGAGTAATCTCATGCGGCGCGGATACCCGGCTACTTCGTAGGCCAAACATCTGGCAAACCGCTTCTCGCCCGTTTCACCCAGGCCGAACTGTCTGATTTGCAGTCATGGGCACCACTGAGCACAGTACGCAGCGCTGCAGCAAACTGATTTCTCCTGCAACGACTTTGACGATATCGGCGGTGGTGGTTGATGAGAACCGTCTTACATCGATTGTTCGAAGTAGCGGTCTGGCGTAGAGTCCGAATCAGGTTGAGTTCACAGCCAGCTGGAATCGTCATCGACATGCAGGGCAGTGTGAACGCCTGCAGTCGCGGCTTTGAGCGAGCAGAGCCTGAACCTGACGTGACCACAGTACGAATCGTTAGTTTCTACTGATGGAGTCACCCAATGCCTACAATCAGCGTCGCCAAACGAGCTATACCGCTCCCTGGCGACTCCACGAATCGCGCACAGTTTGCCGCCCGCCGGTTGGCGCCGACGACGGCCATTGTCAGCGTGCACGGCGAACTGGACGCGTCGAATGCGCCCGAGTTCACCGATTACACGCTCGAACATGCGAAACCGAGCGGCAAACTCGTGCTGGATCTCAGCACGGTCGCCTTCTTCGGGGCGGCCTGCTTTGCCACCCTTCACACATTGAACATCCGGTGCGCCGGCGAGCACATCGACTGGGTACTGGTGCCCAGTAAGGCCGTTCTGCGGGTGTTGCGGATCTGCGACCCGGATTCCGCCCTGCCCACCTCCGCGACGCTCGCCGGGGCGTTGTCAACGCTGCAGACCGAGCCACGACAGTTGCAGTTGGTCGCCGACACGCTTTAGCAGTTTGCCGAGGCCCATCTTCGCCGCGTGGTCAGCGCAATTCCGAATACCTGTCTTCCGTCGGGCTCCGGCCCCTCGGAGAAGGTGCTGACCTCGTCGGTCAACGCCGCCAGCACCCGACGACTGAAGCTGCCGAGGCCGACGTCGCCGGGGCTGGCGCACGTGGTCGACGCGCGGACGACAAGCGCGTCGGCCCGCGGCTGGACCGCGACCAGCAAGATCGAGTCCGCCGCGGCCGAGTTGATCAGCACAGCACACGCCTCGTCGACGGCGAGTTGCAGATCCGCGACCGTATCGAGGTCCAGATCCTCGAATGCGGCCAAGGCGGCCAACACGGTGCGCAGCATGGACAATCGCTCCGGCCGGGCCTTGACCCGAACCTCCACCGACCGGTACCGGTAGGTGTGGGGACGCTGCGGGCGGGGTAATCGCTCGCGGTGAAGACGAGTCACTGGCGCGGTGTATTGGGACTGCCGGCCATTCCCGCGAACGTGACGGCCTGACGATGACATGTTTGCCGGATACCCACGCTGAACCGCAGATAAAACTGGGCAGGCCGACATGCGACTGCGTCGAAGCGTAGTGCGCGGGCCCGGCCTGCACCGGGTGCGGCGGGGTCGCGTATTCAGTTACCGCGATGACAGTGGGGAACCGGTCACCGATCCGGCGACCCTGCGGCGCATCGATGAACTCGTCATTCCGCCGGCCTGGAAGAAGGTGTGGATCTGCCCATATCCGAACGGGCATATCCAGGCGGTGGGTACCGACGTCGCCGGCCGGCGACAGTACCTGTACCACCCGCAGTGGCAGGAGGAACGCGGTGAGGAGAAGTTCGACCGCGTGCTCGAAATGTCTGCTGCACTGCCGGATTGGCGGCGGCGGATCACCGCTGATCTCACCAGCCGCGGACTGCCGTGCGAACGTGTCCTTGCTCTCGGTCTGCGACTGCTGGATCTCGGCTATTTCCGGGCCGGCGGAGACCAGTACGCCGAGGAGAACAATTCGTTCGGAATCGCGACGCTGCTGCGCGAGCACATAACGCTGCATGCCGACGCGGTCGAATTCGACTATCCGGCCAAGAGTGCGGTGCGCCGCACGCTGGTGGTCCAGGATCCCGACGTGATCCGTGCCGTGCGCACACTGCAACGCGGGCGGCAGCCCGGTGACCGGTTGTTGGCCTACCGAAATTCCGATGACTGGACCGAGATTCATGCCGAAGACCTCAACGCACGGTTCAAACAGCTGGTCGGCGACGACTACACCGTGAAGGATCTTCGCACCTGGCATGGCACGGTGCTGGCCGCCGAAGCCTTCGTCGAGGCCGACCCCCCGGTCGACGAGAAGGTGATCAAGCGGGTCGAATCGGCGGTGATGCGAGAAGTCGCAGAATCGTTGGGCAACACCGCAGCTGTGGCCCGCAGCGCCTATGTCGACCCGCGCGTCGTGGAGGGATACCGGGCCGGACTGACGATCGCCGCAGGCGTCCGACGGGCGGCGCGCGTCCGGAATGCGGACAAGCGTCAGGAGATCTTGGAACGCAGCACCGCCCGGATGATCCGAAAGGTGTCCTCCAGCTAGCTCTTTCGCAACATCGTGGTGACGGTGGCCGCCTGGGCGGACTCGTCGAAGGTCAACGGCTGCAGGGTCAGCTCACCGTCGGGTATTCGCAGCGAGGTCAGGTACTCGAGCATGATGCCTTCGCGTAACGCCCAGGGGCTCACTTCTGCCTGATCGATGCCGAGGCAACGCATGGTCTCGAACGCCACGACCGCACCGCCGAGCACCTGCCAGGCCCGCGCCGGCTTGACCCCGCGGAACTGGGCGCGCTCCTGTGCGCTGACGGCCATCAGTTCCCGAATGAGCGCACCCACCTGAGATCTGGATACGACGCGACGAACGAAGGGGCCCTTGCGCCCACAGGCCGCGCCGCCGAACCTGGCCAGTTGCTTGAATGTTTTCGAGGTGGCCACCACCCGACGGGGAGTTCCTTCCCACTGCACCCGGTTGGCCACCTCGCGTACCTGCTGCCGCACATGCCTGCGAAGGTCCTTCACCTGGGCTTTCGACGGCGGGTCGGGCCGCAGGAATGCGGTGCTGACACGACCGGCGCCCAGCGGAAGCGACACCGCGAGTTCCGGCGCCGCATCGCGCCCGAACGCGAGTTCCATTGAGCCGCCGCCGATATCGATGTTCAGCAGACGCCCGGCCTGCCACCCGTACCAGCTGCGCACCGCGAAATAGGTCAGCCGGGCCTCCTGCTCACCGGTGAGGAAACGAAGGCGGGTCCCGGTTTCGGAGGCGACCAGTTCCAACACCTCGTCCCGATTGGCGCAGTCCCGGATGGCTGCGGTGACGAAGGGGTACAGCTGATCCACGTTCAGCGCGTGAGCCGAGTCGATCGCGTGGCGGACCGCGGCGACGATCCGATCCATTCCGCTCTGCCCGATCGCGCCCTCGATGCTGGCCTCCTCCCCCAATCGCGTCGGTATCTTCACCGCGCGAATGGGCAGCGGGGGCGCACCGGCAAAGGCGTCCACCACCTGTAGCTGTGCGGCGTTCGAGCCGACGTCCAATACTCCCAGCCGCATGTGCCCACTCCTTGCGCACCACGTGTGCCCCTGCTGGTTACCCGTACCGGGATGGCTCAAACTCAGAACCCCAACGGCTTTCCGTTGCCGAGATACATCAGACCACTTTCGGCGACCAGAGCAGGATCGAGCAGATTGCGGGTGTCCACCACCACTGCACCCGGCGCCTGCTCGGCGATCTGCCGCCAGTTCAGGTCACGGAACTCCGGCCACTCGGTGAACACCACAATGGCGTCGGCGTCCTTGGCGGCCAGGTAAGGATTGTCGACCGCCGACACGGCCGCCCGCCGCAACGCCTGCTGGTCGATCATCGCCAGCCGGGGATCGTATCCGGTGACCTGCGCCCCCAGCCGGGCCAGCTCACCGCTGACCGCAAGAGCGGGCGAATCGCGCACATCACAGGTGCCTGCCTTGAACGTCAGCCCGAGCGCGGCCACGCGCGCCGCTCCCAGCCGAACGGGCATGGTGCGGGTCAGCGCGGCGACGATCCGGCCGGTCTGGGCGGCGTTGGTCGCGCACGCCGAGGCCACCTCGGGAAGTTGGACGCCGTAGTGGCGGCCTGTGTCCAGCAGTGCCGAGGTGTCCTTCGGCAGGCACGAACCGCCCCAACCGGGGCCCGGCGCAAGGAAATGCGGCCCGATGCGCACATCGGCTCCCATGCAGCGGGTGACGTCACCGATGTCGGCGCCCGCCCGCGCACACAGTTCCGCCAACGAGTTCGCATACGAAATCTTCAGCGCCAGAAACGCGTTGCTGGCGTATTTGGCGAGTTCGGCGCTTTCGGGGCTCATCCGCAGGGCCTCTACGTTGGCACCGTAAACCTTCTCGATGGTGTCGGCTGCGGTGTCGTCGTCGGCGCCGATCAGGACGCGGTCCGGATGCCGGAAGTCGTAGATGGCATGGCTTTCCCGAAGGAATTCGGGGTTGGACACGGTCCGTACGTCTCGACTGCGCAGGCGGCCGGCGACCCGACGGGTCGTTCCGACCGGAACCGTCGACTTCATCGCCAGGACCGAGCCGCAATCCAGGACGGAAGCCAACTCGTCGACGACGGCATCGACGGCACTGAGGTCGGCGGAACCATCCGGGCCACTGGGCGTGGGGACACAGACGAACACCACATCGCGATCGGCCATCACGGTGTGATCGTCACTGAACCGCAGGTTTCCGGCTCGCAGGCCGGAGTCCAGCAGTTCCGGCAGACCGGGCTCGTCGAGCGACGCAATGCCGGACCTCAACCGCCGCACCCGGTCGGTGTCGACATCGACGCACACCGTGTCGTGATCGCGTTCGGCCAGACACACGGCAGTGGTGAGGCCGACGTACCCGGCACCCATGACTCCGACTCTCATGCCGGCACCCCCAGCACGCCCGTCACGGCGTCGAGCACCCGGGCCACCGTGATCAGCAGCAGGCCGCTGTGGGGCTCATCGCCGTGCGGGTCGCCCCTGTCACCGGCCCACAACGCAACGTGCGGACCATCGCCGCGTGGCCCCCAACGGCTCGGTGGGGTCGGCCCGAACAGCAGCACCGACGGCGTGCCCGCTGCGGTGGCGATATGCCCTACTCCGGTGTCGCCACAGACCAGCAATCGGCAGTCGCTGATCAGCGCGACCATGCCGAGCAGATCGAGAGTCCCTGCCAGCAACGCGGATTCGGGTAGTCCGGCGAGGTCGACGACCGTCCGCGCAAGCTCGATCTCGTGGGCGCCACCCGTCACCACCACCTCGTGGCCACCGTCGCTCAGTGCCGCCGCGACCGCGGCGTAGCGCTCGGCCGGCCAACGGCGCGCCGGGAAGGCGGCACCCGGGTGGACCACCACGACCCCGGCCCGGGCCGGATAGTCCGACGGCCGCTCGACGCCCAGATCGGTCGGGTCACAAGGGATACCGTGCCACGCCAGCATGTGACACCAACGGTCTACCTCGTGCAGGTCGGTGCGCCACGGCGCGCCTGGCAAGTCGGGGTAGCTGCTGTGCCGGTGGCTCATTATCGTTTTCGGCTGCAGCGCAAGCAGATCGGCGATACTCTCCGGACCGCTGCCGTGCAGGTTCACCGCGATGTCGGGCGGGGGCTGCCGGCGAGGTAAGCAGCCGAGTCCCGGGGTGGGCTCGACATCGGTGATCGCACCGGACAACATGGCCAGTTCGCGGAACCGATCGGGGACGGCCAGTACGACGCGTGCGGACGGATAGGCCCGCCGCAGTCCACGCAGAGCCGGGAACGCGGTAAGCAGATCGCCCAGCCCCAGCGCGCGAAGCACCAGGATGTGGTCGACCTCGGCCGACGCCGGGGGCCCGCCCGGCCTCACGGCCACGACGACTCCGTCGAGGCGCACACCACCAACTCCCGCACCTCGCAGCCGGCGGGCTGGGACAACGCGAAAACCACGGTCTCGGCGACGTTTCCGGGCTCGTTGAGCTTGGTACCCGGCGGCGGCTTGTACTGCTCGTCGCGGCCGTCGAAGAACGGGGTGTGCATGCCGCCGGGGATCAGCGTGGTGACCCCGACCTCGCCGGCGAGTTCAGCTGAAAGCGCCCTGCTGAAGCCGACGACACCGAATTTCGACGCACAGTATGCGGTGGCATCGCTCACGGCTTTGATGCCGAGGGTCGACGCGCATGTCACGATCCGTCCGCCACTGGCCTTGAGGAACGGCAGCGCCGAGCGGATCACCGCCACCGTGCCCAGCAGGTTGACGTGGATCACCTGCTCCCAATCCTTGACGCTCACATCGGCGAGCTTGCCGCACGAGTCGATGCCTGCCGCCGTGAAGACGCCGTTGACCACTCCGCCGGCCTGCTCGGCCAAGGCGCTGACCGCCGCGTCGACCGCCTCGGTGTCGGCAAGGTCCGCTGATTGGAACGCAACGTCTGACGTAGGTGTCTTGCGGTCGATGACCAACGGTGTACCACCTTGGCGTGCAACGGCTTCCACGGTTGCCGCGCCAAGTCCCGATGCACCGCCGGTGATGATGATGTTCCCCAGAGTCACGTTCTGCCCCTCTCGATCACGACCGCATCGCGGCGATCAGCTTGGAAGATGAGTAACCGGCTACGGTCGGCAGTAAAACCACTTCACCGCCGTGCCTGCGCACCACCGGCGCTTCGGGGAGGTCGGCTTCCGTGTAGTCGCCGCCCTTCACCCACACATCTGGGCGCAACCGCTCCAGCTGCCGCTCGGGTGAGGATTCATCGAAGATGACGACGGCATCCACGCATGCCAGCGCCGAAAGCACTCGCGCCCGGTCCGCCTCGGCCATCACCGGCCTGCTCGGGCCCTTCAACGACCGCACCGACGCATCGGAATTGAGCAGCACCACCAGCGCATCACCGAGTTGGCGGGCCTGATGGAGAAGCCGAACATGCCCGGTATGCAGCAGATCAAAACATCCCCCGGTCGCGACCAACCTGCGCGACCGGTAGCGCAGTCGGTCCCGCACCTCGGCAACGTCGGCCACGACGGGCGCGGTCTCGGTGCCTGCGCCGCCCTGAGCACCGAAGGTCGCCGGACTGGACACTCCGACCGCGCCGCCCGTGGCAACGAACCGGCTCGCCGCATCCACCGCACCGGCCACCACCGGGCCGACATCCTCGCCATCGGCCAGCGCAAGCGTCGCGGCGACCGCGAACCGGTCCCCCGCACCGCAGGTATCGGACCGTCCCGCCCCCGCGAATGCTGAACCGGGAATCGAAATCTGCGTCGACGGTGCGGTTTCGGTCGCCAACACCGCGCCCTTGGCGCCGAGGGTCACGCTCACCGCGCGGGCCTGCCATTGCCGGCGCAGCGCATCTGCGGACTGCTGCCCAGCTTCGGCCTGGTTCGGCGTCACCAACCAGCACCCCGGAACCGGCTGGGCGCCACGGGGATGCGGATCCCACACCAACGGAACACGATCGCCGACTCGGCTCAAGAGCCGGCGCACGCCGGGATGTGCGCTCACGCCGCGGCCGTAATCGGCCACACACACCGCACGGGCGTGCTCGAGTACCGCGGCAACCGGTGCGGGCACGTCGTCGCCGCATGCGATGCCGTCGCCGTAGTCGAGCCGCAGCATCGACTGTCCGACAGCACGAATCCTGGTCTTGCACACCGTGGTCCCCGACATCGGCAGCGGCAGTACCGTCACGCCGGCCGAACCCAGCAGCTCGATGAGCCTGCGGCCATCCGCGTCGTCGGCGATCGCGGTCACCAGAACCACGTCCGCTTCGACGCGCGCGGCGAGCACCGCCGCGAGACCGGCGCCGCCGGGCCGCTGCCAGATCCGCTCGGCATCGACCACCGGAACCGGCGCCTCCGGGCTGAGCCGGGTGGCACTGCCTTCGATATCGACGTCGAGCATGCAGTCCCCGACGATCACAAGCGGGCTAACCACGGTGGCCGCCCAACACGCCGCCGTTGTCCGGCAACGAATCGTCCAGTGCGATGCACAGCGAGTGGACCAGGAGCAAGTGGATCTCCTGTACGGTCGCGGTGCTGGGGGCCTCGACACAGATCGCGTCGTCGGACATCGCCGCCAGCGGGTTGGGGGCGGGCCCGGTCAACGCCCAGGTCGTCAATCCCAGTTCGTGGGCGGCCTTGACTGCTGCGAGCACGTTCGGGCTGGTGCCGCTGGTTGACAGCGCTACCAGCACATCGCCAGGCCTACCATGGGCGCGCACACCGCGCGCGAATATCTCGTCCGCGCCGTAGTCGTTGCAGATGGCGGTCAACGCCGAGGTGTCGGCGTGTAAAGCGATGGCCGACAGGGGAATCCGCTCGTCGCGGAACCTGCCGACCAGTTCGGCCGTCAGGTGCTGGGCCTCGGCGGCACTGCCTCCGTTGCCGCAGGCCAACAGGCGGCCATCGGACGTGAGTAGGTCGGCCAGATGACGACCCCACCGGGCCAGCCGCGGCGCCTCACGATCAATGCGGTGCGCTGCCTCAGCCAACGCTGACATATGCGTGGTAATCACGATTTCCTACCTCCCAGTCGATCGACGGCGGCCAGCAGTTCGGTGTCGGTGATGCCGTCCAGACACGGATGGCCTGGCACCGGGCACGTGCGGGCGCGGGTTTGACGGCATGGCGCTTGCTGATCGCCGAGCCGAACCACGTTGTTGGCGTAGGGACTCCACTGCGATGCGGGCACCACCGGCGCGAACAAGGACACCACGCCGACGCCGACGGCCGCGGCCAGATGCGCCGGACCGGTGTTCGGCACGACCACCACCTCGGCATGCGCGAAGACGCCCGCCAAGGTGGCCAGCGTGGTGGCCCCGCCGAGGTCGACCGCGCAACTACCCGCCACCTGCGCAGTCAGGTCCCGCTCGTGGGCGTCCCCGGTGACAACGACGCGATAGCCTGCGGCAGCCAGCGCCCGCACCATATCCGCGCAACGGGCGGCGGTCGGCCGGCGTGCAGGCACCGCCGCGCCCGGATGGAACACCACAAACGGTGCTGGGCCGAGCTTTTCGGCCAAATCATGGGGCACCGACGGCGGCGTCCGTACGCGCAGCGAGCCGTCATCGCGGGCCCGCAGATCGAGGCCTGCCGCACGGACCAATGACAGCGCGCGCTCCGGCTCGGGTATCCCCGCCTCGACCCGATGGCGAAGGTTCAGCAGGGTGCCCGGGTAGTCCTCACTGATCGCCCCGACCCACCGCACCCCAGCCATCCGGCAGATCAACGCCAGCGGCAGCGGCGACTGGTGAAACGAGGTGAAGATGAACACCCGGTCGGCGTCGACGTCGCGGAGTTCCTTGACCAACGCTGCGACGTGATCGGCAGTCAGTTCAGGTGAGTCGAAATCGACCCAGGGCGCCTGCCATTCGATGATGTCGTCGACCCCGGGCAGCAACTCGGCGGCAGCGCGACCGCGCGGCCCGGCCAGGAAGGTCACCGAAGTGTGGGCGGCCGCGACAGCGCGCACGGCCGGCCCGGTGATGAGAACGTCACCGGCGCTGTCCAGCCTCGCCACGACCGCACGACTCATCGCGCGTCCCGGAGTACAAGGGACACCGCATCCTCCAGCGTCGGGGCTACCCTGGCCTGTGCGCGGGCGTCGACAACCTCCTGTGGCAGCGTCCTTTTCGTCGGCACGAGCACCGCATCGGCATCAGCGGACAGCGCCGCGCGCACGTCCCCACCGGTGTCACCGATGAGCACACACCGGGTGGGTTCGACACCCAGCGCCTCGGCCGCCGCATACACCATCCCCGGTGCAGGCTTACGGCACACACAGGCGTCGTCGGCGTCATGCACGCAGATCTGCCAGGAATCGAACGGCCCCAGCAGCGCGTCCACCCGGGCGTTGACATCGGCCAGCTCGCCGTCACTGATCAGGCCCTTGGCAACACCAGATTGGTTGGACACCACGGCGAGCAGTAACCCGCGCTCGCGCAACCGATTCAGGGCGTCCACCGCCCCCACCAGCGGGCGAACCCCGGCGGGATCGTTGAGGTAGGGGCCGTCCTCGATGATCGTGTCGTCACGGTCGAGCAGCACCGCCAGCGGCGGGTCACGGTGTGCAGCACGGAATTCCCATTCGCCGCGCAGCCGGTGTGCGACCGCCGCCGGTGGAATGAGCACACTGGTGACGAGCATCCGGATCGCTTCGGTGACGGTCCGGCGCCCCGCCAGGAATCGGCGTATCGCGAATTCGGCGGTGAGCGCGCACCATCCGAGGCGTGCCCACCGCGCTAGCCGCATTGGGGCCAGGATCGCCATGAGCGCCGCCGCGGTGGTCGCCGCATGGGCGGGCAGGCGTCCGCGGCCCTCTCCGACCGCCTGCCGCCAGCCGCGGCCGAACTTGCGGCGCATCAGCGCATCGTCGCGATTGCCGATCTGCGCCCGTACGCTGCTGCTCCACGTCGCCGACGCGACCGGATGCCGCGATCGTCTCGATCCTCCGATGATCGTGTTTCCGGCCATGGTGATTCGCAGTCCCAGATCGGAGTCCTCGCGATAGGCCCGCGGAAAGCGCTCGTCGAAACCGCCGACCTGCACCAGCGCCGAACGCCGGTAGGCCATGTCCGCGGTGATCCATTGGGCGTCGGCCAGTCGTTGCGTGCGGCGCTCGTCATCGGTGCTGCGCCGCCCGGGACGCACCGGAACGTCGATGATCGCCTGCGAACCGACGGCACCGGCGGCTTCGGCGGCCGACAGGTCCTGATCGAGCGCGGTGAGCCAGCCGGGATCCGGCCGCACATCGTCGTCGAGAAAGCAGATCCAGCGCGCCGTGCAGCTGCGCCAGCCGACGTTGCGGGCGGCCGCCGGACCGCGGCCGCCACTGCGCAGCACCGTCACCGGGAGGTGCGCCGCAATCAGTAGGGGCTGGTCGGGATCTGGGCGATCATCGACGATCACCACCGCCTCCGGCGCCGGGCCCTCTGAGGACTCGAGCGCGGCCAGCAGCCGCTGCAACGTCTTGCGGCCGATGGTGGGCACCACGATCGCGAAGCTCACCGCCGCCTCCGCACGACGAACGGGCCGATCGCGAGCATGTCGATCGGTGCACTGCCGAAGCACTCCAAGGCATCCCGCGGGCTGTCGACCATCGGCCGGCCCGCGGTGTTGAAGCTGGTGTTGACGACGACCGGGACGCCGGTGCGCTCGGCGAATCTGCTGATCGTGGCGTGCATAAGGGCATCGGTGTCGTCGACGGTCTGGATCCGGGCCGTGCCGTCGACGTGCGTTACCGCCGGGATCCGGGATTGCCACGCCTGCGCGACGTCGTGCACGAAAAGCATGTAGGGACTGGGAATCGGTCCGCCGGAAAAGATCTCGGCGGCCCGTTCGGCGAGCACCATGGGTGCGACCGGACGGAACTGTTCGCGTCCTTTGACGGCGTTGAGCCTGTCCAGGTTCTCCTTGCGCCTCGGATCGGCCAGGAGCGACCGCCGGCCCAGTGCCCGCGGTCCGAACTCCGACCTGCCCTGAAACCACCCGATTATCTGATCGTCGGCCAATGCGTCGGCGACGGTGGCGGCGAGATCGTCGGGCCGGCCATGCGGGACGGCGGCTTCGGTGAGGGCGGCACCGATCTCGTCGTCGGACCAGCCGCGGCCCAGCGCGGCCGTCGGCATCGGCGAGATCGGCTCGCCGGCTTCGGCGGCCAGTGCCAGCGCAGCCCCGAGCGCGGTGCCCGAATCGCCCGCGGCCGGCTGCACCCACACGCCTGCGAAGCCGCCCCTGTTGTGGATCTTCGAATTGGCCACACAGTTGAGCGCCACTCCCCCGGCGAGACAGAGGTTCTCGTGGTCGGTGCGGGCGCGCACCCAGCCGACGAGGTCGAGCAGGACCTCTTCGAGGACCTGCTGCACACTGCAGGCCAGGTCGACGCGGTCGTCCCAGCCGGTGCCGAACGCCTGCCAGTCCACCGGCTCGGTGCGGAAGCCGCCATCCCCCGTGGTGTACACCAGGTCGCGGAACTGCTCGGCGAAACGTGGTGTCCCGTATGACGCCATGGCCATGACCTTGTACTCGTCGCTGGACCGCTTGAAGCCGAGATGTTCGGTGAGCTCCTCGTACAGCAGGCCCAGCGAATGCGGCAACTGCTGGGTGGCCAGCACGTCGAGCTTGTTGTCGGTGTAGCTGCCTGCGAGCATCGAGGTGCGTTCACCGCGGCCGTCGACAACGAGCACCGCACAATCCGGATGCGGGGACGCCAACGCGCTCGACGCGGCGTGGGCCACGTGATGCCGGACGTGCTGAACGGTCGCCGGATCCAGCCCCGGCAAGGCGGATTGGAGAAACTTCGGCGCTCGCTCGGCATAGAGGGTGCGCAGGTACTCCCAGTCCCGGTCGAGCCCGTCGAGATCAGTGCTGCCCTGCATCAGCCGGGGATCGTACGAGTAGCCGACCGCGTCGAGGTCCGACGGTTTCAAGCCGGCCTGCTCCAGACACCAGCGAGCCGCGGAGACCGGAAGTTCCCACGTGGAGAACGCGACGGCCGCTTTCCCGTGCTTGCGACGGCTGAACCGCTCCTCCTCGGCGGCTGCGACGATCTGCCCGTCGACCACGAGCGCGGCGGCCGGGTCGTGGAACACTGCGTTGATTCCGAGTACGCGCACGTATCCTCCTAAAATCCTTGTCGGGCAAACCATTCGAGTGTTCTGGTCAGACCTGTTCGGTAATCCACCCGCGGCTGCCAGCCGAGCTCTCGGCGCGCGGCGGTGATATCGGGGCACCGCCGCTCCGGGTCGTCGTCGCCCCGCGCCACGAACTCGATGGGCGACTGGCTCGCCGCCAGCCCGCGGATCACCTCCGCGATCTCCAGGACCGTCAGTTCATGGGGATTTCCGATGTTGATCGGTCCTGCACAGTCGGATTGGGCCAGGGCCAGCATCGCATCGACGGTGTCGTCGACGTAGCACAGTGACCGGGTCTGCCGACCTGTGCCGTGCACCGTGATCGGCTCCCCAGCCAGGGCCTGTCGGCAGAAGGTGGGGACGATCCGGCCGTCATCTCCGCGCATCCGCGGCCCATAGGTGTTGAACAGCCGCGCCACCCCGACATCGGCTGACCGCGCCCGCGAATAGGCGAACGCGAGTGCCTCGGCGAACCGCTTGGATTCGTCGTACATGCTGCGCGGACCGACGGGATTGACATTGCCCCAATAACTTTCGCGCTGCGGATGTTCAAGTGGATCGCCGTACACCTCGCTGGTCGAGGTCAGCACCAGCCGGGCATCGCACCGCTCGGCGAAATCCAGCGCGTTGGCCGTGCCCAACGCGCCCGTCCGCAGGGTCTGCACCGGCATCCGCTGGTAGTCCACCGGTGAGGCCGGAGAAGCCAGATGGAACACCGTGTCCACGGCGGGTACGTCCGTCAGTGGCTCGTTGATGTCGTGACGAAGGAATTGATACCCGTCGTGGTCACGCAGGAGATTCTCGGCGGTGGGCGCGCTGGTGGACAGGTTGTCGACACAGATGACCTCGAGGCCCGTCTCGAGCATGCGCTCGCAGAGATGGCCGCCGAGGAAGCCGCCGCCCCCGGTCACCAGAACACGCTTCAGTTCATGCATGGGGGTTTGCCGATCGCCGTCGTGGGTAGTTCGCCCGGTTATGGAGGACCCGGTTTCGTTCGTCATCGCCAGCCGTAATCGATCCGCCGAGCTCACCTCGGTGGTGACCCGCCTGCTGGACACCACCGCGTGCCCCATCACCGTGGTGGACAACGGTTCCGACGACGATTCGGTCGAGGCCGTGCGGCGCGTCGCGGCGCGTTCGGCTGATCGTGTGGTGGTGATCGGTCTGAGTTCCAACCTCGGCGCCGTCGCCCGCAATATCGGAGTGTCGGCCTGCCGCACGCCCTACATCGCGTTCTGCGACGACGACTCGTGGTGGGAGCCCGACGCACCCGCACGGGGCGCGGCGATCTTCGATGAGTACCCGCGCGCCGCAGTGCTCGCGGCGCGCACCGAGGTCTGGCCGCAGCGCCGCGAGGACCCCATGGTCGCGCAGCTGGCGAACAGCGCGCTGGGCCACCGTGCGGACCTGCCCGGCCCGTCCATCCTCGGATTCCTGGCGTGCTCGGCGATGGTGCGCAAATCGGCCTTCGAGGCCGCCGGGGGGTTCAGCGGCATCCTGCACTTCCGCGGCGAGGAGCAGCTGCTCGCGCTGGACCTGGCCGCGCGCGGTTGGGCGCTGTGCTACTGCCCCGAGTTGACGGCGATCCACCAGCCCTCGGCACATCGTCCGACCACCGCCGCCCAGGACGCCCGCAGCCTGCGCAACGCGGTACTCACCACCTGGCTGCGCCGGCCGGTGCGGCACTGCCTCGGCGCGGCGGGATCGCTGTTGCGCGCCGCCCCGCGGGACAGCGAGCATGCCCGGGCCGCCGCCGAGGCGATCGTCCGCCTGCCTGCGGTGGTGGCACACCGCAGGCAACTGCCCGCCGACGTCGAGGACGCGCTCGCCCTTCTTGAGCGAGGTGATCATCAGTGAGCCCGTCATCCGGACGACGCAGTTGACGACGCAGTTGAGGTCACCGGTCGTTGATAACCCGTCGGACCCAGCCGGTCGTACACGCGGAGGGTGTCCGCGGCGATGCGATCCCAGGAATAGCGTGACCGCGCCCTGTCACGACCTGCGGCTCCGAGGCTCTGGCGCAGGAAGTCGTCACGCAGTAGTCCGCTGAGGACATCGGCGAGCAGATCGGGGCGCTTGGGCCGCACCAGGCGACCGGTCACCTCGTCGACCACGGTGTCGAGCATCCCGCCGACCGCGGTGGCCACCACAGGTACGCCGCAGGCCATGGCTTCAAGTGGCACGATCCCGAACGGTTCGTACCACGGGGTGCAGGCCACCACATCCGCGGACCGCAGCACCTCCGGCATCTTGTCGCGAGCTACCGAACCGCACAGCCGCACCCGGTCGGCGACGCCGAGTTCGGCGGCCAACTGACGGAGCCGGCACGCCTCCGGATCGCGTGCGAGGCCGGCCCTGGCCGGGCCACCGACGATCACTAACTCGCTGTCGGGAAGACTCGGCAGCGCCCGGATAACAAGATCAAAACCCTTGCGTGGCACAAACCTTCCCACGCTCACAATGCGGTGGCGGGCGCTACGAGGCGATTTCCTGCCCTCCGGGGTGAACAGTTTCAGATCGACCCCGCACGGCACCACCGACGTGCGCGACCGCGACCGGCCCAGCCGCATCAGCTCGAACACCTCGTCCGTGCAGGTGGCCGCGACCCAGGTGGCGCTGCGCGCTACCGTGGCTTCGAGTTTCAGGCGTGCGGCCGGGCTGGTGTCCTGCGCCCCCTGGTGGCGACGCTTGACCACACCCAGGGCATGGAAGGTTTGCACCGCAGGCAGATTGAGGTGTCGCGCGGCCAGCTGAGTGGCGACACCGGACATCCAGAAGTGCGCGTGTACGACATCGGGGCGATCCGCCGCCCACTCGCTGTCGAGGAACT
Organism: Mycolicibacterium sp. XJ870; assembly: GCF_053483975.1. NCBI lineage: Bacteria > Bacillati > Actinomycetota > Actinomycetes > Mycobacteriales > Mycobacteriaceae > Mycobacterium > Mycolicibacterium sp. XJ870. The sequence continues at coordinate 814,618 of NZ_JBEFTI010000001.1, read as the reverse complement.
GGGCGAACTGCCCCATGTACTGCAACAGGTCGTCTTTGGGAATCTTCTCGGGCGGGCCGGCGGGCACGTGGACGACGGTGTAACCGTCTGGTGTTTCGATCCGCTCCGGCAGGCCGGGATCGTCTCGGCGCGTGTAGACCGCAACGCGGTGCCCGCGACGGGCCAACGCAGCGGACAACGCCGCCACGTGTACGTTCTGGCCACCGGCGTCGACGCCCCCGAGCGCGGCCAACGGGCTGGCATGCTCGGAAACCATTGCGATCTTCATCTACGCCTCCTTCAGATTCATCGGCAACAGTCATCGATGACGAGATCCCACTCGCCCAGGAACCGGTCAAGCGCAAAATGCGCCATGGCGAATTCGCGAGCTGCTTTTCCCGCGACCGTCGCCGCAGGTAGGTCGGTCACAAACCCCTGCAGCGCGTATGCCAGTGTCTTGACGTCCGCACTGACGACGCCGGCTTCGGCAGGCACGACCAGCGGTGCCATGGTCGATGCGACAGCCACCACCGGCATACCGAGGTACATCGCCTCGACCAGCGACAGCCCCAGCGAAGTCCATCGGGCCGTGTGCACATAGACACGGCGTCTGGCGATCTGGTGCATCAACCGGGTGTGCGGCACATCGCCCTTCCCACGCACGGCACCGCACCCGCTCGACGGGTTCAGTTCGAGGGAATCGATGCCCCAGACGTCGATCGGTACGTGGCTGCTCAGCTCGGAGAGCAAATCGGCGCCCACGGTCCGCCAGCGGCGCATCGGCTCGTTGATCATCGTCCCGGCTGCCGTTACCTCACCGGTGAACAGATGACCGGGGTCATCGACGCCATGGGTGATCATGGCGGTGGGCGCCACCCCGTTGTCCCACATGAGTCGGTTGAAGTCGGTGACATGCACCAGCGTGATGTCGCGGCGGTCGGCGACCGGATGGGTGCTGTCGACCGCATACGGGCGGGGGGTGTTGTGCTCGACGTAGACGGCGGGAATGTCGACGCCCGGCCTACGTCCCAGCAACTCGGTGGTGAGATCGATCTCTTCGGGCCGCTGCAGGACCACCATGTCGATGTCCTGGCCGCGGAGATCCTCAATCGAAATCTCCTGCGCCCGTGGCCAATTGCGTCCGGCCAGACCGCGACCATCGGCGTCCTTGGCTGCGTTGACAGGGATCAGGTAGCGATGCCGACCCGCGACGAACGACTCCATCCAGGAGCCGTGCACGTGCCACGCGAGGATCGATCGCGTGTGGTCTACGGTCATGGCCCCGAAGTACCCGGGCAACCCACTCTTAAACGCGCGAAGAGTTTGATCGAGTACTTCTCGGGTATCCCGTGCAGCATGGAACGTCACGACGTGCCAGACGAGGTTCCGGTGCCGGACGCCGTCGAGCAACGACAGGACCCGACAGTGCCGGCTCTGGACGAGGAGGCCGCCGCGTCATCGGATGACAATCCGCCGTTGGAAGCCGCCGATCCGGATTGGCAGGAGCAACGGGAGGTTGTCGATTCGCCGGAACCCGACGAGTACGACCGCGCCAGCGACGAGTACGACCGCGAAGGCTAGGACGGTTGTCCGGGGTACGCCGTGGCGCACGACGGTGAGAGACGGCGGCAACTTCGGGCGGCCCTGCTGGCCGCCCTGTGTATCGCTGCCCTCGGTCTGCTGCTGACCCGCTGCCCAGCCAATCGGGACGGTATGCCGGGTCAGCTGGCCCAAGCCATGGAGGAAACAGTGGCAGCCGCCCGCAGCGGTGCGCTGGCGCTGGACCTTCGGCTGCAGGATCGATCCACCCCGCAGTTGGCCAGTGTGCAGCTCTCGGACGCCCGCGACGAAGTGGTCAACGCCTACAAGGGAATTGCCGAGCTGCGGGCCGAAGACCCCGTGGACGTCGAGAGGCAGAAGTTACTGACCGAATCGATGACGACGATCATCGGCCAGCTGAATACCGCCTCATCGCGAATCCGTGAAATCACCGGTGAGCCGCCACTCGACCTACTGCGCTCCGACCTGCTTGCGTCAGCGGACACACTGGAGACCAGGTACCGCTGATGAAGAAATTCTTCGCGGTAGCACTCGGCATCCTCACTGCCATAGGCGGTTTCCTCGACATCGGCGATCTCGTGACCAACGCCGTCGTCGGCTCCCGGTTCGGGCTGGCCCTGGTCTGGGTGGTGGTGGTCGGCGTGATCGGGATCTGTCTGTTCGCGCAGATGGCCGGGCGGGTCGCAGCGGTGAGCGGGCGCGCCACCTTCGAAATCATCCGGGAACGGTTGGGGCCGCGCACCGCGGCCGCCAATCTCACCGCCTCGTTCTTCATCAACCTGATGACGCTGACCGCCGAGATCGGCGGTGTGGCACTGGCTCTTCAACTGGCCACCGATGTGGGAACGATGATGTGGATTCCGGTGGCCGCCTTCGCTGTGTGGGTGGTCATCTGGCGGGTGAAGTTCAGCGTGATGGAGAACGTCACCGGTCTGCTGGGACTGTGCCTGATCATCTTCGCGGTCAGTGTGTTTGCGTTACAGCCTAATTGGGGTGACCTCGCCCACCAGGCCGTTCAGCCGGCGATTCCGGAATCGGAATCCTCGGCCACCTATTGGTACTACGCGATCGCCCTTTTCGGCGCGGCGATGACGCCTTATGAAGTGTTCTTCTTCTCCTCCGGCGCCGTCGAGGAGCATTGGAAGAAAAAGGATCTTGGGGTGTCACGGCTCAACGTGATGGTGGGCTTCCCGTTGGGCGGCATACTGTCCGTCGCGATCGCAGCGTGTGCGACGATCGTGCTGCTGCCCAATCAGATCGAAGTGACGTCCTTGTCTCAGGTGGTCATGCCGGCGGTGGTCGCGGGCGGAAAGCTTGCGCTGGCCTTCGCGATCATCGGCATCGTCGCCGCAACCTTCGGGGCAGCCCTGGAGACCACGTTGTCCGGCGGCTACATCCTCGCCCAGTTCCTCGGCTGGCCATGGGGCAAGTTCCGTCGGCCCGCCGAGGCGGCCCGGTTCCACGTGGTGATGTTCGTGAGCATCGTGATCGGCGCAGCAGTGCTGTTCACCGGGGTCGACCCGATATTGGTCACCGAGTACTCGGTGGTGTTCTCGGCCATCGCGCTGCCCCTGACGTATCTGCCAATCCTCATCGTGGCCAACGATTCCGAATACATGGGTGACAAGACGAACGGAAGGATCACGAACATGTTCGGCTCGGTGTATCTGGTGATCATCCTGGCCGCCTCACTGGCAGCCATCCCACTCATGATCGTGACAGGCGCAGGACAATGACGACACTCGACGCCCGGTTGCACCTGCTGGACCGCCAATTGGTCGACGCCGACGGTGATCCCGTCGGCATCGTGGACGACCTCGAAATCGATGGCGTCGAGGTCGACGCGGACATCGCGCCGGGAACGCCGCCACCGGAGGTCACGTCTCTGCTGTCAGGCCAGGTTCTGGCGACTCGCATCTTCGGCGGCTCGCCACCGCGATCACGACTACAGGAGATTCCGTGGAATCTGGTGTCCTGCATAGGCGTAACAGTGCAGTTGGATCCCACCGAGGTGGCAGTCGACGTGCAGTGGGTCGAAGAGTGGTTACGCGACCACATCGTCGCTCGCATCCCTGGAGGCCGACATGCAGCTGAGTAGACTATTGGGAGTCCGGGTGGTCGACGCCGGTCACCACCCGGTCGGCACCGTGGTGGACGTCCGGCTCGGTATCGCCGGTGACCGGGCGGACCATCCGCCCACCCCACGGGTGACCGGTTTGGTGATCAGCCCCCATACCCAATCGTCGTATCTCGGTTACGAGCGCACCGGTGCCAATGCGCCGGCGCTGATCGCCCGCATCTCGGCGTGGCGACATCGCGGCACGTTTGTCGCGGCCTGGGAGGACGTGGCGCGTGTCAGCACCGATCGGATCACCCTGCGGCCGCGTTATCGCCGTGGTGCGGCGGCCCTGCAATGAAGTCGCTGACCGTCGGCCTGGTCGCAGACCCCGGGTTGTCCACAAAGGTGGTCGAGCCACTTGCCGCCGACTTGCCTGGTGCCTTCACCACCGAGATAAGCGACAAAGTGCACTGGGAGGTGGAGGTCTGCAGCCACGCCCTGCCACTGAATGACGAAGGCAACATCGAGGTGTCGCGGCACAGCGGCACGCTGAAATCGCGCTACGGATGGGATGTCGTCGTCTGTCTGACGGAGTTGACGAGACGCTCGGGAAAGACACTGGTGATCTCCGAGGCGAACGCTGCCGAGGGCACTGCGCTGATCTCGCTGCCGGCGCTCGGTCCGATCCGACTGCGCCACCACGTCGCGCGGGCCCTAGTGCACGTGATCGACACACTGGCAGCTGAAGAGATTCACGGCGCCGGCGCGACGAACGCCGCTGTCGAGTTGACCCGCGTGCGCGGCAGGCTGCGGCTCCTGCTCGGAATGGTGCGGGTGAATCGACCGTGGCGACTGCTGCTGAGCCTGTCCAGTGCGATCGCGGCGGGAATCGCCGCCGCAGCCTTCGGCATCTTCTACTCCAGTATCTGGAACATGGCCGACGCGATGAGTCCCGCCCGGCTGGCGGCCGTCGGCGTCGTCGCGGTCGTCGCCATGATGCTGTGGTTGACGCTCTATAACGGACTCTGGGAAAGGCCAAGGGATCTCGATCAACGCAAGAACGCAGCACTGTACAACAGCGCGACCGTGCTGACGCTGGCCGCCGGTGTGGCATCCATGTACCTGGTGTTGTTCACGGTGGTCATGCTCGGTGCGCTGATCATCATTCCTCCCGACTACCTCGCATCGACGCTGGAGCATCCCGCGTCCTGGCGGGACTACGCGGAATTGGCCTGGTTGGCCAGTTCGCTGGGAACCTTCGCCGGTGCGCTGGGGTCCAGCTTCGAAAGTGACTACGCGGTCAGAAACGCCACATATGGAAAACGCGAACAGGAACGACACGCACGTGCCGCGGCCTTGACGCCGGCCGACAGCTGACTCGTAGTGTCAGCGGTGTGTCAATTCGCGAGCTGATCGTGCTCGGTACGTCGAGTCAGGTGCCCACCCGCCATCGCAACCACAACGGTTATCTGCTGCGCTGGGATGGCGAGGGCCTGCTGTTCGATCCCGGCGAGGGCACCCAGCGGCAACTACTCCTGGCGGGTGTATCGGCGAGCAGTATCACCCGACTGTGCCTCACTCATTTCCACGGTGATCACTGCCTCGGCGTGCCTGGCATTCTGCAGCGGATGTCGTTGGACCGGGCGCACCATCCGCTGCAGGCGTACTTTCCGGCGTCCGGACAGGACTATTTCACCCGGCTGCGCAACGCCAGCATCTTCCACGACGTCGTCGATGTTCACGAGCACCCGGTTGCGGCGGACGGGGCGGTCGCCAACGGACCGTTCGGCGTCCTTGCCACCCAAAGACTCGACCACTCGGTCGACTCGATCGGCTACCGGCTGGTCGAGCCGGACGGCCGGCGCATCGTGCCCGAGCTCTTGGCGCGCTACGGCGTCGCGGGGCCCGCGATCGCGGAACTTCAGCGGGCCGGGTCGATCCGCGCGGGCGGCGACCTCGTGCAGTTGTCGGACGTCAGCGAGCCGCGGCCCGGGCAACGGTTCGCCTTCATCATGGACACCCGACTGTGCGACGCCGTGTACTCACTCGCCGACGGCGTCGACATGTTGGTGATCGAGGCGACGTTTCTCGATGAAGATGCCGAACTTGCGAGCCGCTACGGCCACTTGACCGCACGTGAGGCGGCGCAGGTGGCCGCAGAATGCAACGTACGCCGGCTGGTGCTCACGCACTTCTCCCAGCGGTACTCCGATGCGGGCCGATACCTTCAAGAAGCGGCCGAGTGGTTCGACGGCGACGTCGTCGTCGCTGCCGACCTGGCCCGGATCCCGGTCCCCAAGCGGGCATCACCGTGAGTTCGCAGACCCGCCCGCCAAACTCTGGTTGAGCGTCATCGGCAGCGGCTCGTCGGCGCTGGCCGCGGGTTGACGTAGCTCAAAACGCAACCGGCTCAACAGATTAGCAGCGAGCGCGCTGGTCGCGAACAACACCAGGTTCCGTCCCGGACACTGTGCGGGGCCGGCCGAGAAGGGCACCAGCTGCGTGGGGCGCGTCCTGGACAATGTCGGTTGTGGGCGCTGTGCCGAGCGTGCAGGTTATCGACGGGATCGAAGAGAAAAACCGCAGGAAGCGACACACTCGACACAGGGCCGGCTCACGACATCACGGACCGGTCCGATCGCGACGGATACCAAGCAAGATGTCCGAAGCGACAACCGGCCGCCCCGGGAACCACCGCCCCTAAACGTCTCGGAGCCTGCGGCGATTGGGCCCTGTCAGGCAGGGGTAATCATGCGATGCGCACATCCGGGCGCTGAGAGAAAGGGTGCATCATGGCAACACCTGATCCCCGGAGTCATCCCACCGGCGCCGTCTCCCGGTGGACACCGCTGCAGGCCGCCGCGATCGTGGTGGGAGCCACGTTCCTGCTCGTCGGCGTGCTCGGCTTCATTCCCGGCATCACCACCGACTACGGCGATTTGCAGTTTGCAGGTCACCACTCCGATGCGCAGTTGCTGGGTGTGTTCAACGTATCGATCCTGCACAACGTCGTTCATCTGGCATTCGGAGCCGCCGGCCTGCTGATGGGCCGCACGGCCAAGCTTGCCCGGACATACCTCATCGGTGGCGGCATCATCTACGCCGTCCTCTGGCTCTACGGGATGGTGATCGACCGCGACAGCGCGGCCAATTTCATCCCGGTCAACACCGCCGACAACTGGCTGCACTTCGGTCTCGCCGTTGTCATGATCTTGCTCGGTGTGGCACTTGGCCGTGACCTGACGGCTCGGTCTGTCAGCGGCAGGGGCACCGGTGCGCCAGGCACGATCGAATAATCGACTGAAGGAGTGATGATGGAACGCGAGAGCTCGAAGCACAGCCCACGCGAAGATGATCAACTCAAAAAGGAGCTGAGCGGCACTCTCCAGGGCAACCGGTCGAGCCGGGTCGAGGAGTGGCGCGACCCCGAACCGCCGGCCGACGACGACCCAGACGTCGGCTCCCGTTGAGTTTCATCCCGGCGGACGTCAGGTGCTGTCGACGATGCGCTGGGCGACGACGCGGACAGGAGTGTTGCTGTCCTGGGAGAGTCTGACCAGCAGGTCGAATGCATGGACGGCGTCGACCTTGAAGCGTTCCATCAGAATGCCTTTGGCTTGGCCGAGGATGTCACGGCTAGCCAAGGCGGACTCGAATTGGGTTTGTCGGTCTGCTGCGATCAGTGCAGTCGCGGCGTGGGTGGCCAGCATCGCGCCGACCGCTTGATCTTCGACGCTGAAGTCGCATCTGCTTTGGCTGAAGAGGTTGAGTGCACCTCGACCTCGGTCAGCGTTCATCAATTTGGTGTAGGAGTACAGCTGAAACGACATCATGGCGCCGACACCCGCAGCGACGGCGGCGGCGGCGAAGTCCGGCCACCGCGTCTCTGATGCCAGATCCGGGCACAGGATTGCCGGATTGTCGGTGGCAGCCTCAAGACAGGGGCCTTCTTGCAGCTCGATCTGAATGTTGTCGAGGTGGGTGGCGATCGCCGCGGTGGGTGCGATCGACCGGTATCGATGTGCGTCGATCAGGAGAACGCCGGCGAAGTCGACGTCGCTGATCAATTCCACCGCGCGGGTGGTGACCGTTTCCAGGATGGCGTCAATGTCGGTGCCGCTGATGAAGTTTGCGGCAAGGTCAGCCATCGCCGACCGGACACTCACGGTACGGTCCGCGTCAGTCATCGACGTCCCTCAAGTCGATGTGGGGCGGCGACGGCCGCGCCGTCAGCACCGGTCAACCGCGCTGGGGTATCGCAGATCGCACCCATGCCGACGAACAACCCCGCTCCGCCGGCACGCCGGTGACCGGACTCTCCCGAATCACGGTCCGAGGAGTCCGATGCACCGTGCGGCGAGTCACCCACCTGTCCCCTTGTTGCCTTTGCCCCACTGTTCAGTCACCTAAGACGGTACGCGCTGCGACGCGTTGGAGAACCCACGACGACGGCCTTGGCATCGAATCTTTTGCCATGCCGACGCACAGCAACGACAATGTTTACAACATGCCTGAAAGAGGGAATTCAGCGCGCAACATGACGACTTTCCCCGCCCCGGTGCAGCCCCGCTTACCTGATGCACACGGCCCCGTCTCCGCGACCGTCATCGAGCAACTGAGAGGTCGCGCGCCCCACAATCATCTCGAGCCGGTATGGGTGCCGTTGCGGGACTCCGATCCGCTCGGGATCGATGTCCAGTTGGCGCTTTACGTCTGCTACGAGCTGCACTACCGGGGGTTCGCCGGCGTCGACTCCGCCTGGGAGTGGACCGCTGGGCTACTCCATCTGCGTTCGCAGCTTGAACGCCTGTTCCTGGCCGCTATACGCGCCGAGGTGGGTGTGATTCCTCCGGATGTGACAGCGACCGATGAAATGGACCGGCTCTCGGTCGAACCGGCGGACGGTACGGGCCCGTCCTATCACCTACGGGATCGCGGCACATGGGAGCAGATGCAGGAGTATTTCGTCCACCGCTCCCTCTACCATCTCAAAGAGGGTGACCCCCACGCGTGGCTGATCCCCCGGCTGGCCGGTCAGGCCAAAGCCTCTTTCGTGGCCGTCGAGTTCGACGAATACGGAGGCGGCCGCGGCAGTCAGGTTCACCAACAACTGTTCGCCGACCTGTTGGCAGCCGCCGATTTGGACTGCAGCTACTTGGGCTATCTGAATGCCGTACCGGCAGAGTCGCTTGCGGTGGTGAACCTGATGTCACTGTTCGGGTTGCACCGCCGATTGCGGGGAGCGGCCGCAGGCCATTTCGCCGCTACCGAGATCACCTCGCCGCCAGGATCCCAGCGATTGGTTGCGGCATTGGAACGGCTTGCCGCTCCGGAGGCGTGCGTTCGGTTCTACCGCGAACACGTCGAGGCCGACGCGGTGCACGAGCAGGTGGTGCGCCTCGACGTGATCGGAGACCTGGTGGCCCGCGAACCCGACCTCGACGCCGACGTGGTGTTCGGCATCCGGGCATTCGACGCGATGGAAGGCCGGCTCGCAGATCATTTGATGAAAAGCTGGACGGACGAACGTAGTTCGCTATGCCGACCGCTTGGTTGATCTCCTGATCTTGCGGTGGCTGGTGTCGCACAGCGGATACGTCTTCGATCGCCGGCAGGTGCAGATCGCCACCATGAATCGGTCGGATTCCACGGTGGAGCCATCTGGCAACTCGATGCGAACCGGCCCTTCGACCAACATCGGCCCGCGGTCGGTCAGCCGCACCAACCGGGTCTCGCTCGGTCTATCGCTCATGGCTTGTCCGCCCGGATCACGACCAGCTCCTCGTCACACCGGTCATGGTGCAGTCTCCCAGTTTCTTTCAACCAACCGGCCTGCGCGGACACCACCGGCCCCCATGGAATCGTTTGGGCAGCACAGACTTCGGCGTTCAAGCCATTGCAGCGTAACCGCGCCAGCGACTCGTCGACACCCGCGTACTCCGACTGGACGAGAAACATCGCACCGCCGCGCGCCAGCATGCCCGAGGCCGAATCGCACAACGGATCCAGGACCATGCGCCCGTCCTCCCCGCCGTTCCACGAGGTGGCCGGGCCCGTCCATGGCGCGATCGTCGTCGGATCGATGTCCGGTCTGGTGGGAACGTACGGCGGATTGCACACGACGAGATCGAACGGCTCGTACTCCAGTGCTTCATTCCACGAGCCGAGCTTCACCCCGATCTCGACGCCGGCCGCCAACGCGTTGACGGAGGCACATCGCACCGCGGTCGGACAGATGTCGAGCGCGGTCACGGTGTGCGCCCCCAACCGCGCTGCGGCGATCGCCACCACACCGCTGCCGGTACACAGGTCCACGGCCCTTCGGTCCTGCACCAGATCGCTGCGCTCGAGTGCCTCGATCAACAGTTGCGAATCTTCCTGCGGTCGATAAACACCCGCGGCGGCGACAGCGGTCATCTGCATCCTTTCGCGAAGACTGGATACCTTCCAGTACCCACCCTGCGCCCGGCAAAAACGTCCTGGTTGTCGCCATCCTGTTCAGCAGGTCACGTTTTGGCCTCGCGGGTACCGGGAATCCACCGGATGCGCGGGAAACGCGTGTGGATGACCAATCCACTCCACGTAGCGGAAAGGTAGCCATGACCGAGAAGAACTCAGGACCTCAAGAAGGAATCAAGGGCGTCGTCGAGGACGCCAAGGGTAAGGCGAAGGAAGCCGTCGGCACGGTGACCGGCCGGGACGACCTCGTCCGCGAAGGCAAGGCCCAGCAGGACAAGGCCGATGCCCAGCAGGATGCCGCCAAGAAGGAAGCGGAGGCCGATTCGGCCCGCGCCGGAGCCAAGGCTGCTGAAGAGCGCGAACAGGCCCACCAGCGGCCGTAAGGCATTGAATGGAGATGGCCCAGCCGGGTATCGGTTGGGCCATCTCTCGTAATCAGGTTCTCGCTAACTGCTGGGTTCTTGCCGTGACACGTCGGGATGGTCTGCGTACCAACGTTGCTCGATACGCCGCACCCGCTGGTGCGCGATGGCGAGCCACAGCCCGCCGCCGAGGATGCCCACCGCCGCCAAGATGGCCAGAATCAGCCCGACGTCGGGATGTCCGGTCGCGAAGGCGGCCAGGCAGCTCACGAACAACACCAGTCCAATGCCGATCATGGCGAGGGCCGGCATGTTTCGGTTGTCCTTCATCGTCTCGCCGGCATGCGGTCTCGTGGTTCGGGCGTGGTCGACGGGATCGTCTGGACCTTTCATCACTGCTTCCTCTCGATCGGGTTTCGGCGGAATTCGTTGTCGGCCAATCAAGTCAGCCGTAACGCGGATACTCCCCGCCCTTGAGAAGGCCGGCCAGGTGTGCCGCATTGCGCGCCGATGCCGCGGTGGCACTGGCGACAGGATCAGGGACTTCGTTCAGGTCCTTGAAGTCCCGGCCCTGCATGGCCTCGCCGTTCCAGTACGTGCATCCCTGGGCGGGAATGGTGTACCCGACGTCGTTGAGCGCTTGGAAAAGATCAGCGACGGTCTTGTGGGCGCCGTCCTCGTTGCCGACGACCGACACCACCGCGACCTTGCCTGCGAGCACCGGCCGGCCCGCCTTATCTGTGTTGGACAGCTCGGCGTCGAGGCGCTCGAGTACCCGCTGCGCGATGCTCGACGGGTGGCCGAGCCAGACAGGCGTCGACATCAGCAGTATGTCGGCGTCCAGAACTTTCTGCCGGATGCCGGGCCATTCGTCACCGCCACCCATATCTGGCTCAACGCCGGGCTCGATCTTGAAATCGGCACATCGCAGGCACTCGGTGCTGACACCGAGCGCGGCGAGATTGTCGCAAACCTGCCGGGCGATCAGCTCACTGCTCGACTCTGCCGGGCTGCGTTTGAGGCTGCATATCAGTGCCAACGCGCAGAGATTTGACGAGTTGGTCACCTGCTAGCCCGCCTGGCGGTCGACCAGCGCGGAATGTCCGGACTCGCGCGCGCAGTGCGCGCAGCAGTACATCGTTTCGCCGGCCTCCACGCCATGGCCGAGAATCCGGCATCCGCAGTGCGCGCACTCAGGTGCGATCCGGACGGCCGCACACTCCACGCTGTCGAACGTCTCGGTGTTGCCGCCCCAGCTCACCGTGAACGCCTTGTCATAGTCATTTCCACACGTGGCGCAAATCGCCATTGCTCTATCTCCCGGTCCGCTGTGGTCTAGCCACGAAAGTTTTCCCGGGAGTCCGGGTGCCTAAACCTCGGGATCGACCCGCTGGCGTGCGGTGAGCAGCGTGCTCAACCGGAGATTTCTGTCAGCGCTGACAATTAGCATTCGGCCCGTGATCTCGCTCCGGACGAAGCTGTACCTGGTGGCAGGCGCATCGTCGGCGGCCGCGAGCCACCTCGCCGGGGTCGAGACGGCGTGGAGTCTGGCCATCGGCGTCGCGGTGCCAATGGCCCTTGCCGTTGCGCCGCGTTTTCTGCTGGGTGCGCTCAACGGCGCCGCCACCCCTGCTCCACGGGAGGACCCGGCCGCGGAGATGTCGGGTGAGCAGTTCGAGGACCACGTGGCACGCATCGTCCGGTCCTGTGGGCTGCCGGTCATCATGACCCCGGTCACCGGTGACTGGGGAGTCGATCTCATCGTCGGCCGACGGCCCAATCGGGTGGCCATTCAATGCAAGAGGCAGTCCCGGCCAGTCGGTGCCGGCGCCGTCCAAGAAGTCGTTGCGGGGGCGCCCATGCAGGACTGCGCCAAGACCATGGTGGTGACCAACAACGGTTTCACCCCGGCCGCACACAAACTCGCCGAGTTGCACGGTTGCGAGCTGGTGAGCGGGGCCGAGCTGCCTCGGCTGAGATCGATCATCCGCCGGGTGATCTCCGAGGCTTCACCGGATCTCACTTAACGCAGCGCAGCGCGCACAGCCGCCAGGCAGGCGTCGATCTCGACGCGGGTCACCGTGAGCGCCGGCCGGAACCGCACCGAATGGGTCCCGCTCGGCAACATGATCACGTGCCGATCCCACAACCGGCCGATCAGCGCGTCGCGCATGGCGGTCGACGGCATGCTGAAGGCGCACATCAGACCACGACCGCGTGGGTCGAGCACAGTCTGCGGGAATTCCGTTGCCAGCAGCCGTAACTCGTCGAGCAGGTAACTGCCCGCTTCGGCGGCATTCTGCAGCAGGGAGTCGGTCTCGATCACCTCGAGGATGCGCCGCGAACGCACCATGTCGACCAGGTTGCCGCCCCACGTCGAGTTGATCCGGGAACTGACGGCGAACACGTTGTCGGGCACCTGATCAACGCGGGTTCCTGCCATGATTCCACACACCTGCGTCTTCTTGCCGAACGCCACCACATCGGGCGTCACGCCCAATTGCTGGTACGCCCAAGCGGTTCCGGTGATCCCGCAGCCCGTCTGGACCTCGTCGAAGATCAACAACGCGTCGAACTCGTCGCACAGGTCACGCATCGCGGCGAAGAACTCGCCCCGGATATGCCGGTCCCCACCTTCACCCTGGATCGGTTCGGCGATGAAGCAGGCGATGTCATGCGGGTTGGCTTCGAACGCCGCCCGGGCCTGACGCAGCGATTCCGCTTCCAACCGGGCGATGTCGGCCCCCGGCCGAAGGTACGGCGCGTCGATGCGGGGCCAGTCGAACTTCGGGAACCGGGCCACCTTCACCGGATCGGTGTTGGTCAGCGACAGGGTATAGCCGCTGCGACCGTGGAACGCGCCGCGCAGGTGTAACACCTTGGTACCCAGGGCCGGATCCCTCCCCTGCGCCTCGTTGTGCCGGCTCTTCCAGTCGAACGCCACCTTGAGTGCGTTCTCCACCGCAAGGGCACCGCCGTCGACGAAGAAGAGGTGCGGCAGCGCCGGATCCCCCAACACCCGGCGGAAGGCGTCGACGAAGCGCGCCATCGGAACGCTGTAGATGTCGGAGTTGCTCGGCTTGTTCACCGCGGCTTGCGCCAGTTCGGCGCGGAACTCCGCGTCGTGGGCCAGTGCCGGGTGGTTCATGCCCAACGCCGACGAGGCGAAGAACGTGAACATGTCCAGGTATCGCTCACCGGTACGGGCATCCACCAGATGCGAGCCCGCGGAGCGGTCCAGGTCGAGGACGAAATCGAAACCGTCGGCCAGAATGCTGCGGGCCAGCACCTCGCGCACCCGGTCGGGCGTGACGGATTGTGACTGTGTCAGCAGTGCGGTCATGCCACAACGTTATCGTATTATTTACGGTGTCTGCGCTTGCTAACCGTAACGATTACGGAATGTAGTCTCTGCCGGTGTAAAATGACTGCAGGATGACGGTGCTTCGGGTGCGGACATTCGCCGCCGTCCGGATCCGTTGCAGCAGGTCCTCCAGCGCACGCGCCGAGGCCACGCGCACCTGCAGGATGTAGCTCTCCTCCCCGGCCACCGAGTGGCACGATTCGATTTCGGGGATGTGCTCCAGCCGCGCAGGCGCATCATCGGGTTGAGACGGATCGAGAGGAGTGATGGCCACGAACGCCGACAGCATGCTGCCCAGCGCTTCCGGATTGAGGCGAGCCGCATACCCGGTCACCACGCCGCGTGACTCCAGCCGGCGCACCCGAGCTTGCACAGCCGACACCGACAGCCCGGCGGCCGACGCCAGATGCGCCAGCGTCGCGCGTCCGTCGGCCACAAGTTCCCGGACCAGGATCCGGTCGACCCCATCCAGCGGCTGCTCGTCCGGTTCGCCCATGGCCCGCACTGTAGCTCTTTCACATCCCGATGTAGCCCAGCAGAAGGACGCGAGATGACCACAACCGAACAGACCCAGCTACCTACCGTCGACGATCTGCGCGCGAAGGTGCGGCAAGCTTTCGACGCGATCGGCGCGAACGTCACCCTCGGCCCACCTGCCCAACACGGAGCCGCCCCGGCGGCGATATCCAGCGGCCGCATGCACGCCAGCACCCCGATCACCGGCGACGTGCTGTTCACCCTTGCCGAGGACACCCCTGAGCAGGCCGACGCCGCGATAAGTGAAGCCGCACAGGCGTTCTCTGTCTGGCGTACCACCCCCGCGCCCGTTCGGGGCGCGTTGGTCGCTCGCCTGGGTGAGCTGCTCGTCGAGCACAAAGCCGATCTGGCGACCCTCGTCACGGTCGAAGCCGGCAAGATCACCTCCGAGGCGCTCGGCGAGGTGCAGGAGATGATCGACATCTGCCAGTTCGCCGTCGGCCTGTCCCGGCAGTTGTACGGCCGCACCATCGCCTCCGAGCGGCCGGGTCACCGCCTGATGGAGACCTGGCACCCGTTGGGCGTCGTCGGCGTCATCACCGCATTCAACTTCCCGGTCGCCGTGTGGTCGTGGAACACCGCGGTCGCGCTGGTGTGCGGCGACACGGTGGTGTGGAAGCCCTCAGAGTTGACGCCGCTGACGGCGATCGCCTGCCAGGCGTTGATCGAACGGGCGGCGGCCGACGTCGGAGCACCCCGGGCGGTGGCCCGGCTCCTAAAGGGCGGCCGCGAGCTCGGCGAACGCCTGGTCGACGACCCGCGAGTAGCGCTGCTCAGCGCCACCGGATCGGTTCGGATGGGTCAGCAGGTGGGCCCGCGGGTGGCGGCCCGTTTCGGCAAAGCACTGCTCGAGCTGGGCGGCAACAACGCAGCCATCGTCACCCCGTCGGCCGATCTCGATCTGGCAGTGCGCGCCATCGTCTTTTCGGCCGCGGGAACCGCGGGTCAGCGCTGCACCACCCTGCGCAGGTTGATCGCCCACTCCTCGGTGGCCGACGAGTTGGTCCAGCGGATCGTGTCGGCGTACCAGAGCCTGCCCATTGGTGATCCGGGCGATGCGGGCACGCTCGTCGGGCCACTCATCCACGAACGCGCCTATCGCGACATGGTCGGTGCGCTCGATCAGGCGCGCGCTGATGGCGGGAAGGTGTTCGGCGGTGAACGCCGGATGTTCGACGGCGAGGCCGGTGATACCTCGTTTTACGTCGCCCCCGCCGTCGTCGTGATGCCCGCCCAGACGGCGGTGGTGCACACCGAGACTTTCGCGCCGATCCTCTATGTCCTCACCTACGACGATCTCGATGAGGCCGTCGCGCTGAACAATGCAGTGCCGCAGGGCCTTTCCTCGGCAATCTTCACCACCGACGTGCGGGAGGCCGAGCGGTTCATGGCGGCCGACGGCTCCGACTGCGGCATCGCCAACGTCAACATCGGCACCTCCGGCGCCGAGATCGGCGGGGCGTTCGGCGGTGAGAAGCACACCGGGGGTGGCCGCGAATCAGGCTCGGACGCGTGGAAGGCCTACATGCGTCGCGCCACCAACACCGTCAACTACTCGTCGGAACTGCCACTGGCCCAGGGCGTGCACTTCGGGTAACCGCGCAGGACCGACTGGTACGGCTGATGGACACCAGCCTTCCGCGGCGCAGCACGGTCCGGTCGTGTGGGGCGCTGGCCACCGCCTCCTCCAGGCTCGATGACCGGATGGCCAGGAGATCGGCGGACAGCCCGGCACACACCCCGGCAGCAGGCAGGCCCATGATGTTTCGCGCACCATCACTGACTGCGCGGTATGCCTCGCCGACCGACAGATGGCCCGCGGTCACCAGCAGCATCGCGGTTTCCAGCGCGTCACTGCGGCCGAGCGGGTTGTACGGGTCCCGGACATTGTCCGCGCCACCGGCGACCCGTACACCAGCATCCAGAAGCGCCCGGACAGCAGTCAGGCCGCGCGGTGTGGCGACGGGATCAGCCCAGCCTTGCAGGTAGAGGTTGGTGATCGGCAGACTCACGATCCCGATATCGCTGGCTTTCACCGCACGGATCACGCGGTCGAGTATGTCGGGCTGTACCAGGCCCAGGCTGACGCAGTGCCCCGCCGTCACCGGCATCGACTTGGGCCAGTCCCGCACCGAATGCGCGAGTTCTTCCAGTGTCAGCACCGTGGGATTGAGCTGTTCGTCGGTGTGCAGATCCACCCCGACGTTGCGGGCTCGCGCAATCGCCAACAGCCGCTGCAGGTTTCCGCTTGGATCAGGCGTCTGATGCGGATGTCCGCCGACGAACTCCGCGCCCAGGTCCAGCGCGGCGTGCACAGCGTCGTCGCCGGCGAAATACGGTGCCATGGCGACGATCTGGATGTCCATGACCTCGGCGAGTTCATCGCGCACCGCCACCAGCGCGCGGATTCCACGCAGCGGATCATCGCCCCGCAGCAGGTTGACGTGGGTACGAACTGAGGTGGTCCCGTTATCGAGCATCAGCAGTGCCGCCCGGCGGGCACGCTCGGCGATGCCCTCGACCGTCAAGGTCGGGGTGTGATTCTCCCAAGCGGCGATCGCTGCGCCGAGATCACCCATGGGAGGGCGGATCTCATCAAAGGAAAGCGCCTTGTCGAGGTGTGCGTGCGGCTCTGCCGGCGCAGTGAGCAGCAGATGCCCGCTGAGATCGAGCTCGTCGCCGACCGGCAACCGTCCCGCCGCGGGAACGACATCGTGCACCCGTCCGTCGACGAGGTGCACGTCGACCACCCGCCCGTCCGGCAACGTCGCGTTGTACAACGCCGGAACGGCTCGTCCGTGCGCGTTCGGTGACTCAGACATGGCCCTCCTGGCAGAAGTCGCTTTTGCGGATTGAGCAGTGCACGCCCTTGACGATGTCGACCACCTGGGTGACCGAAAAGTCCCCTGCGGCACTGAGGTACAGGTAGGCCTCGCTGGGCGTCATACCGGTGTGCGCAGCCAGGAAATCGACCGACAACTGGGCGCACTGCCGCATCGCCTCATCAAGGCTCTCGTTCATGCCGAGGATGATCCAGTGATCGTCGGTATCTACGAACGGCATCGGCGCACGAGCCGGGGTCAGGGTGTTCACCACGGTCAGGCGCGCGGTGACCCGTAGCGATCCTTCCAGTGCGGTCAGCGCGATCTCACCGTTGCCCTGCGCGAAGTGTGGGTCTCCGAGAAAGAACCCGGCACCGGGCACCTGCACCGGCAAGTAAAGAGAGGTGCCGACGACGATGTCGCGCACATCCATGTTGCCCCCGAACGGGCCCGGCGGGATTGTGCTCAGTGGTTCCGCACCGGCGGGAGTGACACCGCACAACCCCATGAACGGCCGGATGCCGATCGTCGCTCTGCCGCCGCCGAATTCGAACACCGCACGGGCCCCGGTGCCGTCGAGCCGGCAGAACTTGCTGAACACGGCGGGGATGCTGCCATCTGCTTCCCGTGGCAGCCGGTCGGGCAACGCACCGCGCTGATGCCGACTTGAGACGACTCCGTACGGGACGCGCGGTCGCAGATCGAGGAATTCGACGCGAAGCCAGTCACCCGGTTGCGCCCCGCGGACTCCGACGGGTCCGAGCACCACGTGTGGCGCCTTCGGCGGTACCGGCTTACGCAGGTCGGATGCCGCGAGATCGATGGCATCGGTCAGCACATCAGCGCGCTCGACGCCGTGCCTGCCGAAGTAGGCCACGGGGTCGCGGCCCTGATCCTCCATCAGCCCTTCCTGCGAGACCGTGTCGAACGTGATCGTCCGGCCGCTGTCCACGGTGAGCACCGGTGCCGTCTCGGGTGTGGGAAGCGTTCCCCAACTGATGGTTTCGGGGGTGCACCACAGATAGTGGTCCGCAGTTCCTGGGTCGATCCCGGCGTGGAGAATTCCCATCAGCGGGCGGGCACGCCGAGATGTTGGCGCCAGCCGCCGGGAACGGTGATCTCGCGGGCTTGGGATTCGTTGCTCGGCAACGATCGGCACACCATGCTCAGCGCCCCACGGCCGTCTTCGAGTTCGATCACCGACAGCTCCAGTTCGGCCGGTTCGCGCGGTAGCAGCTTCTCGCGCAGTTCGGCGTATGTGACTTCGTAGACCTCACCGGGTACCGACCAGCCGCCGGCCGGCACCCGCGCAAGCCCGGGAAACACGTCGTCGAAGGAGAAGAAGCGATAGGTGGGGGCGGTTCGTACCTGTCCGACGAACCGGGCAGAGGCCAGGGCGTCGTTGAGCGGGCCGCCGCTCATCGCCTGGCCGTTGACGAACATCAGGACAGTGTCGTGTGACATTACAGCTCCATCTGAAGGTAGGTCAGCTCAGCGTCGTGTTGCCATGACCCCGCAGTGCGTGCACACGCATTGCGGTGGCAGCGCGCTCGAGGTCACCGCTGGCGAGATCGTCAAGCAGGGTGCGGTGCTGGGAAATTGGTTCATGTCCGGGCTGCTGCACGTAATCGTCGGTTGGATACAGGAACGCCTGCCGCTCCAGGAATGACGAGGTGACCGGGCAGAACGCGGCGCGGTTGATGGCCATGTGGAACTCCAGATGCGCCATCGCGTACTGCGGGCTGCCGACCCCGTGTTCGCGCAATGCGGCCCCCAGAGGGGTCAGCATGTCATACAGCGAATCCCACTCCACCTCAGTGGTTTTGGAGGTGATCAGCTTGGCAGCAACCTGGTCGAACGCAACGCGAAGTTCGTGCAGCTCGGCGCGCGCCGCGGCGTCGACCTCCACCACGACGAGCTGCCCGCGCCGGACCCGCTCGACGAGACCTTCACTGGTCAACCGCTGCAACGCTTCTCGTATCGGTGTCCGGCTCACCCCGAGGTCCTCGGCGATCTCCTCCTCCGTGAGCCGGATACCGCCACCGTATTCACCCGTGGTGATCTGCTGGCGAAGATAGCGGTACACGCGCTCGCGCACGCTCACGGGCTCCCCGGTCTGCGTGGTGATGACACTGTCCAACAGGCTCATCACATGCTCGCTTTCGACAATGCGGCCCGGCAGGCGTTGGTCGCGCGCTGCATGAAGGTGCCTGACATCACGTTCATACCCGCTTGCAGCGCCGATGTCTGCAAGGCGCTCACCCGGTTGTTCAGGTCGAAGAACTGGTTGCCGGGCGAGGACAGCCGGCTGAATTCGAATACGAACGGCAATTCTTCAGAAGCATCGGTCTCACCCCATGTCGTGGTGTTGACGAGCAGCGAAGGCGACTCGGATCCGAGCAAGTCGGCGAGCCCAGCGGGGCTTGCATACTCGGCCCCGAATCGCTGCGCCCACACCGAGAGTGCCTCGGCGTTGCGTGCCGAACCGATCAGCCGGGCGGCAGGCCAGGCGCGACGGCAGGCCAACGCCACCGAGTTCGACGAACCACCCGAACCCAGCACCAGAATCGATTCCGGGACTCTGCCACCCATCAGCGTCTCCATGGCCGCCTGGGCCGCCCAGCTGTTGGTGTTGACACCGATCGTCCCCACGGGTTCACGGACGATGGTGTCAACGACCCCGGTCTGCGTGGCCGACGGGGTCAAAGTGGGCACCTGCGGGGTTACCGCCTGCTTCCACGGGCTCAGTACCAGCGCCAGCGTCCAATTCGAATCCTTCAGCAGTTCACCGGGATTCTCGAAGAATCGGGTGCCGGCCAGGTCGACACCCCGGGCGCGCAGGGCGTCGTGCAGAAGCCTGCCGTTCAACGCGTGGGCAGCGGTGGTACCGATGCCCGCGATCACCGCCGGGCCGGGTTCCGCCGATCCGACGGACACACTGCCGACCTCGTCGACACACTGTGCGACGGCCGCGCGCATGGTCGTCGCGCCGTCGTCGCCCAACAGAGTCAACGGGGTCATTTGGTGCTCCTTGCGGGCTTCACCTGGCGACCGGCGGGCTCGCCGACCACCTCGCCCTTCTCGTAGACCAGCCCGCCGCGGAGATAGGTGGCCACCACATTGCCGGTCAACTCCCACCCGTTGTACGGCGTGACGTTGTGTTTGGAATGGAGTGCGGTCTGATCGAGCACCACCTCGGCGCCGGGGTCGACGAGTACGAAGTCGGCATCGAAACCCGGTGCGATCTGGCCTTTGTCGGCCATCGACCACAGACGTGCCGGAGTGTAGGAACACAGTCGCACGATGTCTTCGATGGTCAGCCTGCCCTGCGCGGCGGCCGTCAGCATCAACGGAAGCATCGTCTCGACACCGATGAATCCGCCGTAGGCCTTCCACACGTCGGTCTCCGCCTGTTCGGCAACGGTGTGCGGGGCGTGATCGGTTGCCACCACGTCGACATCACCGCGATCGATGCCCGCCCACAGCGCGGCGACGTCGGTGGCCGGGCGGATCGGCGGATTGAGCTTGATCAGATTTCCGTAGGTGTCATAGGCGTTGTCGTCGAGGAAGAGATGCGACACGAGGGTTTCGATGCTGACCTTGTGGCCCTGTGCCCGCAGATCCATCACTCGCTGCAGCCCGGCGGCCGTGGAGAGGTGATGGATATGCAACTTGGTGTTGGCCTCGGTGGCCATGGTGATGATCCGGGTGATCGCCTCCACCTCGACGAACGCCGGCCTGCCTTCCAGGTGAGCCCGGGGATCGCGCCTCCCCTGTGCCTGGAGACGGTCGCCGAACATGCGCAGCAAGTGGTCATTCTCGGCGTGGACGCCGACCACGAGATCCACGTCGGCAGCTGCTTCCAGGCCACGGAAGATCGCGGCGTCGTTGGGGCAGCGGTTGTCACCCGTCGTCTGCCCCATGAAGAGTTTGAAGCCCATCGCGCCCAACTCGGCCATGCCGGCGATCTCGCGCGCGTTGTCGTGATCGAGCATGCCGTAGAGGCCGAAGTCGACGTACGCCTTGCTCTTCACCAAGTCCAGCTTCTGCCGGTAGCGCTCCGCAGTTGCCACGGGCGGCTTCGTGTTGGGCATGTCGACGACCGTCGTCACCCCGCCCGCTGCTGCGGCCGACGTGCCACTCGCGAAGTCCTCCTTCTCAGTCATTCCCGGTTCGCGAAGGTGTACGTGGACGTCCACCAAACCCGGGAGCACCAGCAGCCCAGATGCATCGACAGTCGGGACCCCGCCTACCGCGAGGTTGTCACCGACCGCGAGAACACGGCCTTCGGCGACGGCGACGTCCTGGCGGCGGCGACCATCGTGAGACACCACGATTCCGCCGGTCACGATGAGGTCCGGCGTGATCGGAGCGGTCATATCTCGACCTTTCTGTTGGTGGGGAAAGTCAGTGGGTGCTGCTAAGCAAGCGCCAGATCCGGGTTCTCTTCGTAGACCTCGCGAATCGGTCCGGGCTCGAACAGATCCTCGACGGACAGGTTCAGCCCACCAGCGGCGATGGCTTCGATGTTGGCGGCCGCGGTCTCGTCGGAGATCGCCACCAATTGTTGTGCGGCTTGGCCATTACGGATCAGCTCGTTACCGGCGAGGCAGCAGTCGTATGTCGCCTTCGGGTCCAGATGCAGGTCCTTGCCGTACTCGTTGACTGTGAGATCGGTTGCCATCTGCGGGTTGTCGAGGACCTCCCGCCAGCCGCGGATCTCCGCGTGCAGGAAAGCTTTGAGCTTGTCGCGGTTCTTGTCGATGTTCTCTTGTGTGGTGATGTAGGTCTGCCCGACGAGTGGGAAGCCGACATCTGCCAGCAGCATCGTGTTGATGTCGAAGCCCCGGTGCCGGAGGTCGACGACCTGGCTGTTGATGAATCCGAGGTAACCGTCGATCTCACCGACCGTCATGCCGATGGGATCACCCTGAACCGGGACCGTATTGATCCGGGACTCATCGAGTTTCAGCGCGGCGAGAAAGTTCCGCCAGACGGGCTCACTCGACGACGCACATCCGATCGTCTTGCCGTACAGGTCCTCCGGGGTGTTGACGGGCTTGTCCGCCATCGTCATGATGCAACCGGCGTAACGGCTGTAGACCGCGCCGACGATTTTGAGCGGCGCTCCCTTCGCCACGGCGGAACCGGTGATCGGCACCTGACTTACCCCGGCGAAGGTGCGGGACAACACATCGGATTCGATCGGTGGAGCCGTCGGTCCACCGGAGACCAGATCGGCGCCGCTGAACCCGGCGTCGATGTAGTAGCCCTTCTTGTCCGCGATGTAGCTGCCGGCGAACTGGGTGTTCTTGATCCACGCGAGCCGTTGGGAGGCCACGCCGAAGCCGTTGGCGGCTCCGCTGGATTCACCTGAGACACAGGCAGACAGGACGGCGGGCCCGGCAAGCGCGAGGCCTCCGACTGCAAGCCCCCGGGTGAGGAACTGTCGACGGTCGAGATGTTTGCTCATCAGATATGTCCGTTCGGGTGATAGGTGGCGTGCTCAGCGTGGAGCACTCATACGGGCGGCGACAGCGGCTTCGATGACGCTGACAATCTGGTAGACGACAATGCAGGTGACGGTCAGCACCACGACCGAGGACCACAACCGCGCGAACTCGAATTCGTTGGCGTCCCTGAGCATCTGACCGCCCAGCCCGTGGCCGGTAGCCAGCCACTCGGCGAGCAGTGCGCCGACCACCGAGGTCGTCACCGCCACGCGGGCCGCCGCGAACCAGGTCGGAATGGCATGCGGTAGCGCAACCTTCCAGAAGGCTGACAGCGTCGACCCGCCATACGCCACAATCATCTCGACATCGGTTCGTGGCGTGCTGCGAATCCCGTGCAGCATGGTGAGCAGCGCGGGCACCACGACGATCGCGGCTCCGATGACAGCCGTGCCGACCACTCCGCGGTCGAAGATCAGTACGAGAATCGGCGCGATGGTGACCATGGGGATCGCATGCAGTGCGGTGACGGACGGCAGAAACATCTTCTCCACCGTGCTGGAGAAATAGAACAGCAGTGAAACGCCGGCCGCCACGGCCAGTCCGGCGACGAATCCATACGAAGCGTCGAGGAGGGTGCGGGCCAGATTAGACGCGATACCCGCCCGGTGGGCCGCGGCATCCGCGTCCGCGAAGAGGTAGTTCCACACGTCAACCGGCGATTTCGCGACATATGAGCTGACATCGACCAGGCCGATGAACAGCGTCCACACCACGAGAATGGCCAGCACCGCTCCGAGGGAGGTCAGCAGGGTGCGTACCGCGCTGCGGGCCGCCGGGGCGGGTGCTTGGAAAATCGTTGTCATGCTTTGCCTCCGGCTACTCCGGCCGCCCACGGCGTGGCGATCTTCTCGATCGCGTTGACCACCACGAAGGCGAGGCCCGCGATCAGACTCGACACCAGGGTGATGCCCCACGTCCGGACGACATCACTGGAGGACTGCGCGACCACCAGCGCCGCACCCAGGCCACGCTCCTGGCCCATGAACTCACCGATGATCGCACCCAGAATCGCCCCGGGCACAGCGACTTTCAGTGCCGTCAGGACGTTGGGGAGCGCCGATAGCAGTTCGACCTTGCGTAGCACCAGGTACTGGCCACCGCCATAGGCGCGCACCAGATCCTTACTGAGTGAATCCGCATGGCGCAGACCGTTGATCGTGCCCACCAGCGTGGTGAAGAAGACCGAGACGGCCGCCATGATCGCCGAGGTCACCATGCCGTCGAAACAGGCCGCCAGGATGGGCGCGATCGCGATCAACGGGATGCACGCCGAGGCGATCCCGGCCTGCAGCACCAGCTTCTCCAGTGCGGGCACGGTGGTGACAAGGGCAGCGCAGGCGATGGCAGCGAGATTGCCCCAGAAATAGCCAATCGACGCCGACGCCAAGGTGACCGGTATGTGGATTCCGTAGAAATCCGGGCCGTCCGACACCACGCCCGCCAAGATCTCCGTTGGTGCCGCAATGCCGGGCCCGAGGATCCCGGTCATGCCGATGACCTGCCATACGACAAGCACGAGCAGGGAACCGGCGAGGCCACTGAATCGGTTGTATGTCATCGCCGCCCGCTGTCCACGGGCACCCGCACCTCGGCCTCGTCGATGCCGAACAGAATGGACGACAGCAGATCGACGTACTCGTGAAACTCGCTGGTGCGCATCATCTCCGGCAATCGCGGCCTGGGCAGGTCTATCTGTACCGACTTCACCACCCGGCCGGGCCGGGGGCTCATGACCACGACGGTGTCCGACAGGAACACCGCCTCAGCGATGCCGTGCGTCACCATGAGGGTCGTCGCGGGCCGCTCGGTCCAGATCCGGAGCAGTTCGATGTTCAGCGCCTGGCGGGTCATGTCGTCCAGGGCGCCGAACGGCTCGTCGAGAAGCAGGACCCGAGGCTTCACCACCAGAGCACGGGCGATGGACACCCGTTGGCGCATGCCGCCGGATAGTTGGGCGGGGCGTGCCGCCTCGAACCCGGTCAGGCCGACAAGGTCGATGAGTTCCTGAACGAACTCGTCGGAAACTTTCTGTTTCGACACCTCGAGCGGCAGTCGGATGTTCGACCGAACGGATCGCCACGGCAACAGCGCCGAGTCCTGAAATGCGATGCCGAGATGATGATGCCTGCGCATGTCGTGCGGAGTTTCGCCGTGGACCAGCGCGGTACCCGCGTTCTGAACTTCCAGCCCGGCCAGGATCCGCAGGACTGTGCTCTTGCCGCATCCGGACGGTCCCAGAAGCGTTACGAACTCCCCCTGTTCAGACTGGATGTCGACGCCATCGAGGGCGGTGACTTCCGACCGGCCCACCTTGAACCGCTTGGTCAACCCACCTATGTGAATTCCAGGTGCCGTCGGGGGGATCATGTGTTCTCCTCTGATCGGAAGCCATCGCGTTCTGGATCCAAGCTTGGATCCATAAGCTAGAGACGGTTTGTTTCCGCCTGATGAACCCCGGACACGGGCAAGTAACAAGTCCCTCACCACCCCAGCTGGGATCTCGGTGGACAAGGACGGTAAGCAAGAGGCATGGACATCAACGGCAAAGCCGCCGTGATCACGGGTGGCGGTTCGGGAATCGGTCGTGCGCTGGCCGAGGCGTTCGCCGCAGCCGGCGCCCGGGTGGTCGTCGGCGACGTGAACGAGGCAGCTGCCGCCGACACCGCCGCGCAGATCTCCTCGGCCGGCGGTACCGCACTGGCGGTGCGGGCCGACGCGACCGACCCCACTGACATTGCGGCGCTTACCCGAACCGAACTGGGACCTGTAGACATCTACGTCGCCAACGCCGGGATCATCGGAACGAGTGGGCTCGGCACGGAAGAAGACTGGGACCGCATCCTCGACGTGAACTTGCGCGCCCATATCCGTGCAGCAGAAGTGCTTGTGCCCCAGTGGCGTTCACGTGGAAGCGGGTATTTCGTCTCGGTGGCTTCGGCGGCGGGCCTGCTGTCACAGATCGGTGCGGCCGGTTACGCCGTCACCAAACATGCTGCGGTCGGATTCGCCGAGTGGCTGGCGATCACCTATGGCGACGAGGGCATCGGCGTGAGCTGCGTATGCCCGCTGGGCGTGGACACCCCGATGCTCCAGGCGATTCGCGGCGCCGACGAACTCGATGCACAGATCGGCGCCGAATCGATTGTGCGGTCCGGCACTGTCATCGGTGCAGACGAGGTCGCTGAGGCCACGGTGGAAGCGGTTCGCGCGGAAAGATTTCTGGTGCTGCCACACCCGCAGGTGCTCGACATGTACCGGCACAAGGGAGCCGATTACGACCGCTGGATCGCCGGCATGCGCCGCTACCAGCGGTCGCTGCGGGAAGGTTAGTTCTTCCGGGATTACGGGTAGGGCACCAAGAGGGGCGACAAACCGAAGGTGACCGCCCGTGCAGGGCGGCTGCCGCCGACCGAATAGGAGATTCCTATGAAGACGACCAAGACGGCGGCGATGACCTCTGCAGTGCTGGCGACTTCAGCAGCAGCGTTGTTGACCGCATCACCCGCTTCGGCGTATACGACTGTCCGCAGCTTCGGCATGCAGCAGGATCTTCCGGACGCCACCGGTATGTCCGTGACGGGTTGGACGGTGAGCGATCTGCGGCCGAGTGATGACCAGATTCCGCATCCCGTCGCCGGACAACTCTGGGAGGCGACGACGACGGCCACGGCCGTCCAGGGCACTGTGACTCCGGTGATCACGGACTTCAATGCCCGTGCTGAGAGCGGACAGAATTACCGTGCGCTTTTCACCGTGCCGACTACTCAAGGGGTGAATCCCACGCCGTTGACCCAGGGCAACGCGACCACCGGCGGCGTGTACTTCGATGTCGTCGGACCGGCGCCCGACAGCGTCGTATTCAGCAACGGTGTTGAGGATCTTCTGATCTGGACGTGACGCCACGCAGGGCCATCGGGGGCAGATAGTCGCCCAGCAGGGTCCGTTTCCACCACACGTGTTCACGGCGGAGTTCCTGCCAGGTGCTGAATCGGTAGCGGTACAGGCGTGCCCGCAGATAGCGCGGCGGATCATCCGGGAATGGATTGTGGCGCAACAACTTGAGTGTGGTCCTGTCCCCGTCCAAGAGCCGCTCGACGAAGGTGCGCAACCACTGCTGCGCGTAAGCCGGTGAGATCGCGGCGAACCACATCAGCCAGTCCAGGCGCAGATGGTATGGGGCGAACTGGCGTGGCCGGCGGCGGACGTCGCCCGGTTTACCTTTGAACTCGTACTCTTTCCACTCTGTGTGATCGGTCAACTCGTCATCGCTGGTGCCCTCGATCACCACCTCGTCGCGGGTGCGCCCGACCGAGCCGAACGCGCCGTACGAGCCGACCAGGTGATAACTGTTGTACGACATGTTCATTCGCTGCCGCTTCGACACCAGGTTGCGCAGTGGCCAGAAGCTCATGCACACCACCATCGCGGTGAACGCGATGACCGCGGCCAGGAACCACAACGGTGGTTCGGAGAAGGCGGGCGCGGCCGGGACCGGCAGGATCGTGGCCAGTGCGGAATCCGAGATCGCGCTGAACGCCACGATGATCGTGATCCAGTTCAGCCAGGCGAAGTTGCCGGACGCGACCAGCCACAGCTGCGTCACGATCACGATCCCGCCGGCGATACTCGCCACCGGCTGTGGCGCGAAGAGTGCGAACGGAACGATCAGCTGCGCAAAGTGGTTGCCGGCCACCTCAACTCGATGCAGCGGCTTGGGCAGGTGGTGGAAGAACCAGCTCAGCGGACCAGGCATCGGCTGCGTCTCGTGGTGGTAATACAGGCACGTCAGATCACGCCAGCAGCGGTCGCCCCGCAGCTTGATCATCCCGGCTCCGAACTCGACCCGGAACAGCAGCCAGCGCGCGAGCCACAACACCAGAACCGGTGGGGCGACTCGATCGTTACCGAGAAAGATGGCCAGAAACCCTGCCTCCAGCAGCAGCGACTCCCACCCGAACGAGTACCACGCCTGACCCACGTTGACGATGGACAGGTACAGCACCCAGATCAGCAGCCATGCCAGCATCGCCGTCCACAACGGCACCAGATCCCCGACCCCGGCAACCAGTGCGGCCGAGACCGCGATGCCGAGCCAGCAGACGGCGGCGAAGAAGCGGTCCGAGTAGTGGAAGTGGAAGATGCTGGGCGCGCTTCGGAACGAGTTGCGCGCCAGGAATCGGGGTATCGGCAGCAACCCGCGCTCGCCCAGGAGCGCGCGAAACTGGCGGGCGGCGGCGACGAACGCGATCAGGTAGATCGCCGCGGTCCCCCGCTGCAACACCTGCCTGGCCAACCAGTATTCGGGTGCCGTGAACCACTCCATGTGCGGACCTCGTCTAACACCGGTCTAACGATCTGAAGGTACCCGTGATCTCGATGTTTCATTCCAAACCTGCCGGGGTACGCCCGCACCATGTCTGGGCCCGGGGAAGATCGCAGTGACGACAAGTCCGAATCCGACGTCGAGGACGACGAGCACGTGGCTGCGTCCCGGGCCGGCGGGCGCTATGTCGGGCGCACCACCTCAGACGACGCAATCGACGCCGGTGAAACCGGTGCCGAGGCCCGCAGCGAGGACGAGGACACCTAGCGCCGTCGAATGCCGAGCCGGAAACCGAACGGCATCATCGTCAGCCGCTCTTGGATCTGCAGTTCATAATCCGGGTCGGCGATCAGATCGTAGCGGCGGATCAATACTGCGAGCAGCAGCACCGCCTCGTGCAATGCGAACTGCCTTCCGATACATGATCTTTCACCGGTGCCGAAGGGTTTGTACAGGCCGCCGGGGCGAGCCTTGACTTGCTCGGGCGCGAAGCGGTCCGGGTCGAATCGCTCAGGATCGGGGCCCCAGCGTGGATCGCGGTGCAGCGTCGCTGTCAGCGCCAGCGCCCAGTCCCCCTTGCGCATTGGATGGACTCCGGCGAGCACGGTGTCTTCGCGGGCGGCGCGGTAGTACCCCGGTACCGTCGGCTGCAGTCGCAGCGACTCGTCGAGAACCCGCCGCACATAACGCAGTTTGGCGATCTTCTCGAATCCCGGCCGTTCGTCGTCCCCCCAGACCTGCTCCACCTCTGCGCGGGCGCGGGCGAGCACATCCGGCTGGCGCGACAGGTAGTACAACGCGAACGACAGTGCACCCGAGGTGGTTTCGTGCCCGGCGACCAGGAAGTTGATCAGCTGGTAACGAATGTTGGCGGCATCGAGTCCCGACGCCAGCATGATCTCCAGCAGGTCGTCGCGCTCGCCCGGGCGTTCGGCTCGGCGCCTCGCGACGATGTCGTCGGCGAGCTGATGCAGGTACGCGGCGTCGCGGCGAACCCGACGCTCGTAGCGCCGGGCGACGAATGCAGGCAGGAAGGTTTCGCGCAACACCCCGACCCGGTCGGCGCCTTTCAGCGCGGACACCATGTGTTCGACGAAGGGATGCGTCGCGTCAGTCTCGAAGCAGCCGAACGAGTATCCGGCCGCGCAGCGCCCGATGGTCTCCAGGGTCACCCGGGTGGTGTCCGCCGATACGTCGACCGCGCTTCTGGTGTCCCAGCGGTCGGTCAGCTCGGCTGCGACGTCGAACATCACCGCGTGGTAACGACGCATGGCGGTCTGGCTGAACGCCGGCATCAGCAGCCGGTGTGCCTTGAGCCAGTTCGGTTCGTCGTTGTAGGCGGTGAACAGGCCGTCGCCGCCGATGATCCGCAACGCCTCGATGTCGGGGCCGACGTGCTTGCAGAACCGCGTCTCGTCGTTGAGGTCGACGACGGCGTCTGCGCCGGCCGCGACGACGTATCGCGCGCCGAGGAACCGGAATTCGAAGACCGGCCCGAGTCGGGCGAGGTCCACGGCGGACTGGGTAGGCGAATCGGCGTCGAAGCCGAACAGGTCGCCCAGGAACGGGATTCGCCGCGGTGGATGGGGCAGCTTCGGATAGGGATGCCGTTGGTCCAGGACGGTCATGTTCCCAGACTCCATCGTTATTACACATGTGTCAAGTAAGGCCCCGGGTTAAGCTGACGCCGTGGGCGCCGAGTCGAGACGACGACTCTCCCCCGCCGACAGACGTAACGAGCTGTTGGCGTTGGGGGCCGAGGTGTTCGGCCAACGGCCTTACGACGAGGTCCGCATCGACGAGATCGCCGAGCGCGCCGGGGTGTCCCGAGCCCTCATGTACCACTACTTCCCGGACAAGCGCGCCTTCTTCGCCGCCGTGGTGCGCGCAGAGGGTGAGCGGCTGTTCGACGCCACCAACCCCCCGTCCGAGCCCGGGCAAAGCCTGTTCGACCAACTGCGCGCCGGGGTGCTCGCCTACCTGCGGTACGACGAGGAACACCCGCACGGCGCCTGGGCGGCGTACATGGGGATGGGCCGCGCCGACCCGGTGTTGCGCGGCATCGATGACGTCGACAACGACCGGCAGGCCAACCGGATCATGAGCCGGATCGCCGACGCGGCGGCCGAGCCGCTGGATCCCAAGCTGGAACGCGACCTGCGGGCCACCATCTACGGTTGGCTGGCGTTGACGTTCGAATTGTGCCGCCAGCGCGTGATGGACCCGTCGATCGACGCCGGCTTCGTCGCCGACACCTGCGCACACGCGCTGCTCGACGCCGTCGGCCGGGTGCCGGGCCTGCCGCCCGAACTGCTCTGCGCGGCCTCCGCCGAATGCCGCTGACCAGCTAATTCACCTGACTTGTCGGTGGCTCGCGGCACTATGGGTGGATGGCTCCACCCGATCCGCTGGCCCGGTTCAGCTCGCTGACCCGCGAGTGGTTCACTGCTGCGTTCCCGGCGCCGACGGCCGCGCAGGCGCAGGCCTGGACGGCCATCGCCGAGCGGGACAACACCCTGGTCATCGCGCCCACCGGCTCGGGCAAGACGCTGGCGGCGTTCCTGTGGGCCATTGATGAGCTGGCTCGGCTACCCGCAGAACCGCGATCGGGCACGCGGGTGCTCTACGTGTCCCCGCTCAAGGCCCTGGCCGTCGACGTCGAACGCAACCTGCGCACGCCATTGACGGGGATCACCCGGGTCGCCGAGCGCCATGGGCTGCCCGCACCGTCGATCAGCGTCGGCGTGCGCTCCGGCGACACTCCGCCCAACCAGCGCCGCGCCATGATCTCCAAGCCGCCGGACATTCTGATCACCACTCCGGAGTCGCTGTTCTTGATGTTGACGTCGGCGGCCCGCGAAACGCTGACGTCGGTGCAGACGGTGATCGTCGACGAGGTACATGCCGTGGCTGCCACCAAACGTGGTGCGCACCTGGCACTTTCGTTGGAGCGCCTGGATCAGCTGCTCGACAAGCCGGCACAGCGGATCGGCCTGTCGGCCACCGTCCGGCCGCCGGAGGAGGTGGCACGGTTCCTGTCCGGGCTGGCCCCGACGACGATCGTCGCCCCGGCGGCCACCAAGACCTTCGACCTGTCGGTGCAGGTCCCGGTACCGGACATGGCCAATCTCGACAGCAACACCATCTGGCCCGACGTCGAGGAACGCATCGTCGACCTTGTCGAGGCGCACCAGTCCTCGATCGTCTTCACCAACTCGCGCCGCCTTGCCGAGCGATTGACCTCCCGGCTCAACGAGATTCACGCGGAACGCGCCGGTGTCGAACTGCCGTCCACCCGTAATCCCCAGGTCAGCGGTGGCGCCCCGGCCCACATCATGGGCAGCGGGCAGGCCAACGGAGCTTTGCCGCTGTTGGCCCGCGCGCATCACGGGTCGGTCAGCAAAGAACAGCGCGCACAGGTCGAGGACGACCTCAAGAGCGGTCGCCTGCGCGCCGTTGTCGCCACCTCAAGCCTGGAACTCGGTATCGACATGGGCGCAGTCGACCTGGTGATTCAGGTCGAGGCGCCGCCGTCGGTGGCCAGCGGTCTGCAGCGCATCGGCCGGGCCGGACATCAGGTCGGCGAGATCTCCCAGGGGGTGTTGTTCCCGAAACACCGCACGGACCTGATCAGCTGTGCGGTGACGGTGCAACGCATGCGCTCCGGCGATATCGAGACCATGCGGGTGCCGGCAAACCCGCTCGACGTGCTCGCCCAGCACACAGTGGCGGCGGCCGCGCTGGAGCCGGTCAACGCCGACGGCTGGTTCGAGGCGGTCCGGCGCAGTGCCCCATTCGCGACCCTGCCCCGCAGTGCGTTCGAGGCGACGCTGGACCTGCTGTCCGGGAAATACCCGTCCACCGAGTTCGCCGAGCTGCGGCCCCGGCTGGTGTACGACCGCGACACCGGCACGCTCACCGCCCGCCCGGGCGCTCAGCGCCTGGCAGTCACCTCAGGCGGTGCGATTCCCGACCGCGGGCTGTTCACCGTTTACCTCGCGACAGATTCCGAAAAGCCCTCGCGGGTGGGCGAGCTCGATGAGGAGATGGTCTACGAATCCCGGCCCGGCGATGTGATCTCACTGGGCGCGACCAGTTGGCGTATCACCGAGATCACCCATGACAGGGTGCTGGTGGTGCCGGCCCCGGGGCAACCAGCCCGGCTGCCGTTCTGGCGTGGCGACAGTGTGGGCCGTCCGGCCGAATTGGGCGCAGCGGTCGGCGCATTCACCGGCGAGCTCGCCGGCCTGGACCGCGCGGTGTTCGATGAACGCTGTGAGGCAATGGGTTTCGCCGGTTATGCGACCGACAACCTGCACCAGCTGTTGCGCGAGCAGCGGGAGGCCACCGGCGTGGTCCCCAGCGACACCACCTTCGTGGTCGAACGGTTCCGCGACGAGCTGGGCGATTGGCGGGTGATCCTGCATTCACCGTACGGACTTCGGGTGCACGGGCCGTTGGCACTTGCCGTCGGGCGGCGGCTGCGGGAACGCTACGGCATCGACGAGAAACCCACCGCCTCCGACGACGGCATCATCGTGCGCCTACCCGACACCGGTGAGAATCCGCCAGGCGCAGACCTGTTCGTGTTCGACGCCGACGAGATCGAACCTGTGGTGACCGCCGAGGTGGGTGGGTCGGCGTTGTTCGCTTCCCGGTTCCGCGAGTGCGCCGCCCGGGCTCTGCTGTTGCCGCGTCGGCAACCCGGTAAACGATCCCCGCTGTGGCACCAACGGCAGCGAGCCGCCCAGTTGCTCGACATCGCCCGCAAGTACCCGGACTTCCCGATCGTGCTGGAGGCGGTGCGCGAATGCCTGCAGGACGTCTATGACGTGCCGGCCCTCACCGAGCTGATGCGCAAAGTCGCACAGCGCCGGCTGCGCTTGGTGGAGGTGGAGACCGCGACGCCGTCACCGTTCGCGGCCTCGCTGCTCTTCGGATACGTCGGCGCGTTCATGTACGAGGGCGACAGCCCGCTTGCCGAGCGGCGTGCCGCGGCGCTGGCCCTCGACACGGTCCTACTGTCCGAACTGCTGGGCCGCATCGAGCTGCGCGAACTGCTCGACCCGGCCGTCGTGGCGTCGACCGCGGCGCAGCTGCAGCACCTCACCCCCGAACGCGCCGCCCGGGATGCCGAAGGGGTGGCCGACCTGTTGCGGATGCTCGGCCCGCTCACCGAAGCCGAGATCGCGCAGCGATCCACCGCCGACAACGTGGGCGGCTGGCTCGACGGACTGCACGCCGCCAAACGGACTCTGCCGGTCACGTTCGGCGGGCAGACCTGGTGGGCGGCGGTCGAAGACATCGGCCTGCTGCGCGATGGGGTCGGAGCGCCGGTTCCGATGGGGGTTCCGGCCGCGTTCACCGAATCCACCGCCGATCCGCTCGGCGATCTCCTCGGCCGCTACGCCCGTACCCGCGGGCCGTTCAGCACCGAGGAGGCCGCCGCCCGGTTCGGCCTCGGGCTGCGGGTGACCTCGGACCTCCTTGGCCGCATGGCGATCGACGGGCGGCTGGTGCGCGGCGAGTTCACCGGAGCCGCCCCGGCGGCGACATTGGGTCGGGCGGCCTGCGAAGAGTGGTGTGACTCCGAGGTGCTCAGGATCCTGCGGCGCCGGTCGCTGGCCGCGCTGCGTGCACAGGTCGAACCTGTCAGCACCGCTGCCTACGGCCGCTTCCTGCCGGCGTGGCAGCACATCGGATCCCGACACAACACTGGAATCGATGGGCTCGCGGCGGTGATCGAACAGCTGGCCGGGGTACCGATACCTGCCTCAGCCGTCGAGTCACTGGTGTTTCCGCAACGGGTCGGCGACTACCAGCCGGCCATGCTCGACGAACTCCTCGCCTCCGGTGAGGTCACCTGGTCGGGTGCCGGGCAGATCGGAGCCGGCCCAACAGGATCCGACGGCTGGATCGCCTTCCACCTCGCCGACTCCGCACCTTTGACCTTGGCAGCACCCACCGAGATCGAGTTCACCGACACCCACCGCGCCATCATGGAAACCCTCGGACATGGCGGAGCCTATTTCTTCCGTCAGCTCACCGATGGTGCGGCCGGCGATGAACTGAAACGGGCGCTGTGGGAACTTATCTGGGCGGGCTGGGTCACCGGTGACACGTTCGCACCGGTGCGTGCCGTGGTGTCAGGGCCCCGACGCTCCGGGACGCCCGCGCACCGCCAGCGGCAGCGGCCGCCGCGGTTGAGCCGCTACAGCGTCGCGCACCCACAGGCCCGCGCAGCCGATCCTTCGGTGTCGGGCCGGTGGTCCGCACTGCCTGCAGCGGAACCTGATTCGACCGTGCGTGCCCATTTCCAGGCCGAGGTGCTGTTGGGTCGCCACGGCGTGCTCACCAAGGGCGCGGTCGGCGCCGAAGGTGTGCCCGGCGGATTCGCCACGTTGTACAAGGTTTTGAGCGCATTCGAGGATGCTGGCCGGTGCCAGCGCGGCTACTTCGTGGAATCGCTGGGCGGGGCCCAGTTCGCCGTCGCCTCGACCGTCGACCGCTTGCGGTCCTATCTCGACGGCGTCGACCCGGAGCGTCCCGAATACCACGCGGTCGTGCTGGCCGCGACCGACCCGGCGAACCCGTACGGGGCCGCGCTGCCCTGGCCCACCAGCGACGAAACCCACCGGCCGGGCCGCAAAGCCGGCGCCCTGGTGGCGTTGGTCGACGGGCAGTTGGTGTGGTTCCTCGAGCGCGGTGGCCGGTCCCTGCTCAGTTTCGGATGTGATGTCGCGGCGCAACGGGCTGCCGCCTCCGCGCTGGCCGACCTGGTGAGCGCCGGGCGGATCCCGGCGCTGTTGGTCGAACGCGTGAACGGGGTCGCGGTGCTCGATCCGGACATCGACGCCGAACGTGCGACCGTTCAGGACGCGTTGACCGGCGCCGGGTTTGCCCGCACGCCACGGGGTCTTCGGTTGCGGTAGCGAGAGAATTCGCCCGAACTGGTTCAATAGGGAATGCCCGAAGGCGACACCGTCTTTCACACTGCCACGGCACTGCGCGATGCGCTGGTGGGAAAGGCGTTGACCCGCTGCGACATCAGGGTGCCCCGCTACGCGACCGTCGACCTGACCGGACAGGTGGTCGACGAGGTGCTCAGCCGCGGCAAGCATCTGTTCATCAGAGTGGGCCCTGCGAGTATCCACTCCCATCTCAAGATGGAGGGCAGCTGGCGCATCGGGTGGTCCGGTGGTGCGGCCCACCGGATCCGGATCGTGCTGGAGACCGCCGACAGCCGGGCCACCGGGATCGACCTCGGCGTCCTGGAGGTCCTGGACCGCGACACCGATATGGAGGCCGTCGCGCATCTGGGCCCCGATCTGCTGGGTCCCGATTGGGAGCCACGCACCGCCGCGGCCAACCTCGCTGCCGATCCGTCGCGACCATTGGCGGAGGCACTGCTCGATCAGCGGGTGATGGCCGGCGTCGGCAACGTCTACTGCAACGAGCTGTGCTTTGTCTTCGGCCGCCGCCCCACCTCCCCCGTCAGCACCCTGAGCGACCCGCTGCGGGTCGTGCAACGAGCCCGGGACATGCTGTGGCTCAACCGCTCCCGCTGGAATCGCACCACCACCGGCGACACCCGGCACGGCCGCCAGTTGTGGGTGTACGGCCGGGCGGGTGAGCCATGCCGCCGCTGTGGAACGCTGATCGAGACAGACCACAGCGGCGACCGGGTGACGTACTGGTGCCCGGTCTGTCAAGCCTGAATTACCCTGTGCAGCAATATCTGTGGATGGAATCCAGCTTGTGGATAACTCGTCCGCGGACCAACGATCAGCGGTAGGATTCGAACATGCTTTCGAACACCGTCTCCGATCGGGAGACGGTGCTGGCCGTCTACGACGAGTACGACGCGGTGTGCGAAAAGATGGCCGCCCTGCACTACGGCGCGATGAGCCTGCCTGAATTGCTCGACCTGCAGTCGCGGCGCGAACACCTCCTCCGGCGAGCCCCGGCTGTTGATCACCGCTTGCTGGCTGAGATCCAAACACGGGCCACTCCAGACGAGATCGGCGCGAAAAGCTGGGCCGATGTGCTCGCCATCCGGCTACGGATCAGCAACAAAGAAGCCAAACGCCGCATCACCGAAGCCGCCAACCTGGGCCCACGCACCACCATGACCGGCCAGTCCATGGCACCGGTGTTGCCGGCCACCGCCGCCGTCCAAGCCGAAGGCTGCATCAACACCGAGCATGTCGCGATCATCGGCAAGTTTTTCGCCAAACCACCCGTGCCCCTGGATGCCGCCACCCACGCCCAGATCGATGCCGACCTGGCCCGCATCGCCGCCGGCAACAGTCCAGAAATCCTGAAAGAGTGCGCCGAGCGCATCGCGTTCCTACTCAACCAGGATGGTGACGAACCCGACGACGAACAACGCGAACACCACGGCGAGTTCACCATCGGGCCCCAAGACGCCGACGGCATGAGCGAAATCCACGGCCGGCTCACCCCCGAAGCCCGCGCCACCCTCGAGCCGATCCTGTCCCGCTACGGCGCCCTGGGCATGTGCAATCCCGCCGACGAAACCCCCTGCACCACCGGCACGCCCAGCGCCGACGCCATCGCAGCCGACTCCCGCACGCCCGCCCAACGCAACCACGACGCCCTCGTCGCGATCGGCCGAAACGTGCTGGCCTCCGGGGAACTCGGCCAGCACAACGGACTACCGGTATCCATCGTGGTATCCACCACCCTGCGAGAACTGGAAACCAGGACCGGCACCGGGCTGACGACCAGCGGCACCCAACTCCCCATCGGCGATGTCATCCGGATGGCCGCCCACGCCCACCACTACCTCGCGGTCTACGAGAATCATCGCCAAGTGCCGCTGTACCTGGGTCGCAGCAAGCGCATCGCCACCCCCGCCCAGCGCCTGGTCCTACATAATCGCGACCGCGGTTGCACCCGGCCGGGCTGCACCTGCCCCACTGACCGCAGCCAGGTCCACCACGCCCGCCAAGACTTCAGCCAGGGCGGGCGCACCGACATCACCGACCTCGCCCTGGCCTGCCCCAAAAGCAACCGCCTCGTCCACACCAAGGGCTGGAGCACCCGCATCCGCAACGACGGACGCGTCGAATGGCTCCCACCCCCACTCCTGGACACCGGCCAAGACCGCGTCAACCACTACTGGCACCCCGAAGACCTCTTCCACCCACCCGAAGACGACGATCCCTAAGGTGAATCCATGAGCAACGCGGCCACCGTACGCCCGACCACACCGGGCGACCTTGACGCGATCGCCGCCATCTACGGCCATCACGTCGAGACCGGGGTAGCCACGTTCGAGCTGACCCCGCCCGGCCGCGCAGAGTGGGAGGGGCGGCTCGCAACGGCCCGGGAGCGTGAGTTGCCGTTCGTCACAGCAACACTCGACGGGACCATCGTCGGCTACGCCTACTGCGCGCCGTGGAAAACCCGGCCGGCCTACCGCCACACCGTCGAGGAGTCCATCTACCTGACGCCGCAGGCAACCGGCCGAGGCATCGGAGCGCGGCTGCTGGAGGCGCTGCTAGAAGGCTGCGCCGCGGCGGGAGTCCGCGAGGTCATCGCCGTCATCGTCGATGCGGACGCGGACGCCTCGTTGGCGCTGCATCGCAAGCACGGTTTCACAGAAGCCGGGCGGCTGCTATCGGTCGGTTTCAAGCACGGCCGGTGGCTCGACACAGTGTTGCTGCAACGGAGCCTGCAGGACGGATGAGCAGACGACGACCCTTCTACGGCTGGCTCATGGTCAGCGGGTTGGGCGTCACCGAGTTGGTCTCGTGGGGCGTGCTGATCTACGCCTTCGGCGTCATTCTGGTGCCGATGCGCGACGAGCTGGGCTGGTCGATGGCCACCCTCAACGCCGCGTATGCGACCGGCGTGGTGGTGTCTGGTTTGTTGGCGATACCCGTCGGACGAGTGCTGCAGGCACACGGGGCCCGCGGCGTGATGACGGTCGGCACAGTGGCCACCGTGATCATGCTG
This sequence comes from Mycolicibacterium sp. XJ870, assembly GCF_053483975.1. Classification (NCBI taxonomy): domain Bacteria; kingdom Bacillati; phylum Actinomycetota; class Actinomycetes; order Mycobacteriales; family Mycobacteriaceae; genus Mycobacterium; species Mycolicibacterium sp. XJ870. The sequence continues at coordinate 776,656 of NZ_JBEFTI010000001.1, read as the reverse complement.
CTGTGGTGGTCCGCGGTTGATTCGGTGCCGGCATTTTTCGCGGTGTTCGCCATCGGCGGTCTGGCGATGGCCACCACGCTGTACGAGCCAGTGTTCGCCGTGACCGCCGCTTGGTTCGACCGGTATCGACCACAGGCCGTGTTGGTGCTGACGGTGTTCGGCGGGCTGGCCAGCGTGGTGTTCGTGCCACTCACCGCCGCCTTGGTGCAATGGGTCGGATGGCGTGACGCCCTGCTCGTCCTCGCCGTGATCGCCACGCTGGTCGGGTTACCCGTACACGCTTTTATGGTGCGACGCCACCCGGCCGATCTGGGACTGCACCCCGACGGTGCGGCCGCACCACCCGTCGCCTCGAAACTCGAATCGTCCAGCACGCGTAGCGTTTTGCGCCGTGCCTCGTTTCGCTGGCTCACGCTGTGTCTGGTGCTGAGCACGGCGGCGAAGTTCGCGGTGAGCGTGGTGCTGGTCGCCTATCTGACGGAGCGCGGCTACCCGTTGTCGACGGCTGCACTCGCGGCCGGCGGGGTGGGGCTGTTCCAGGTCGGTGGGCGCTTGCTGGTGACGGCGCTGCGCGGCAGGCTGCCCGAACACCTCACCATCGGCACCATCTTCGTCGGCCAGGGCGTCGCCATCGGCATCCCGTTGTTCACCAACGGAACCGGAGCCACAGCGACGGTGAGCATCGTGGTGTTCGTGGTGTTGTTCGGTCTCGGCTTCGGCTTGGAGGCGCTGCTGCGCGGCACGCTCGTCGCGACGTACTACGGGCCCGCGAACTATCCGAGCATCAACGGCGTGCTCGGCGCGTTCGTGGTCGGAGCCCGCGCCGCCGGACCCGCGTTGGCCGGGGTCGCGGTGACCGTGTTCGACGGCTATGGGCCAGTGTTCGCCACCGCTGCACTGTTGTGCTGCGCCAGCGCGGTGGCCCTCGGTGTCGCACACCGCAGCCACCGCGCCGAGGTCAGTTGATCAGGGCCAGTTCGCGTTCCGGCTCCGACGCGGGCTCCGGTTCTGAAACCGGTGCCTGATCAGCAGGCTTGGGATCTTCCGGCTTGGCATCCTTGCTGCCGCCGCCCCACGGGAACGCCAGCCGCACGATCTTGCGCACCACGGTGCCGAACTGCTTGTAGAGCGGGCCGCTGTTGTAGGGCAGGCCGTAGCGCTCGCAGATTTCCTTGACCTCGACGGAGATCTCGGCGTGCCGATGAGCCGGGATGTCGGGGAACAGATGATGCTCAATCTGGAAGGACAGATTGCCGCTCAAGATGTGGAACAGCTTGCCGCCGGTGAGGTTTGCCGATCCGAGCAGCTGCCGGAAGTACCACTGGCCACGGGACTCGTTCTGGGTCTCCTCGATGGAGAACTCCTGGGTGCCCTCCGGAAAGTGGCCGCAGAAGATGATCATGTACGACCACACATTGCGGGCCAGGTTGGCGGTGAGGTTGCCGGTGAACACGAAGGGTGCGAACGGCCCGGCGAGCAGCGGGAAGGCGACGTAATCCTTGAGCGTCTGCTTCTTGGTCTTGTTCCAGATGCCTTTCAGCACTTCGCGTTTGTCGGCAATGCTGATCTCGCCCGCGCGGATCCGCTCGGTCTCCATCTCATGCAGCGCCACGCCGTACTGGAACAACACCATCAGCAGGAACGCATACACCGGATTACCGAGGTAGTACGGGCTCCACTTCTGGTCCTCGCTCATCCGGAGGATGCCGTAGCCGATGTCGCGATCCATGTCCACGATGTTGGTGTAGGTGTGGTGCATGTAGTTGTGTGAATGTCGCCATTGATCAGCCGGGCAGGCGTTGTCCCACTCGAATGCCTTGCTGGAGATGGCCGGATCGCCCATCCAGTCGTACTGGCCGTGCATGACGTTGTGGCCGATCTCCATGTTGTCGAGGATCTTCGAAACCGCCAGCATGGCGGTTCCGGGAACCCAGGTCAGCGGAAACCACATCAGGGCCCGGCCGCCGACCTCCAGCGTGCGCTGAGCCTTGATGATCTTGCGGATGTAGTCGGCGTCGCGTTCGCCGAGGTCGGCGACGACGCGTTCGCGGATGGCGTCGAGTTCGGCGCCGAATGCGTCGGCTTGTGCGGGGGTCAGGGTGATTCGATCTTGGGACATGACAGGTCCTTTCGGATCAGAGGTCGATAGCGACGTCACCGACGGGTGCGGTAACGCAGATCTGGATGTCTTCGCAGTCGGCGCTGGACACCGCGCCGGTGATCAGGTTGCGCACCGAACCGCGAGTCTTGAACCGCGTGCAGCTGTGGCAGATACCCATCCGGCATCCGCTCTCCGGCGTCAGGCCGGCGGCCTCGGCCTGCACCAGCAGCGGCCGGCCGTCATCGACGACCTCGATGCCACTCGCAGCGAATGCGACTGTGCCACCCGTGGAGTCGGCGGGAACCGTGAAGGTGGGCGGTACGAAGCTTTCCGACCTGACGTTGCGGCAGTGCTCCCGAACCGCGTCGACGAGCGCGGGCGGCCCGCACGCGTACACGGCGTCGGCCTCACCCGCCGGCTCACCCGAGAAAGCGGCGGCCAGGTGCGCCGGCCCGAAGTGACCGTCCACGTCGGCGGCGTCAGCGCTGCGGGTATAGCCGTGCAGCACCCGCACCCCGCGCATCGCGTCCAGTTCGTCGCGGTAGCAGGCCTCCTCGGCGCTACGCGCATAGTGCACGAATGCGATCTCGCCGGTGAACGCCTGTGCACGCAGCGTGCGCAACATGGACATCACCGGGGTGATGCCACTGCCGCCGGAGACGAACAGGATGCGAGAAGGCCGCTGCTCGGGGAGCACGAAGTCGCCGCCCACCGAGTCGAGCCCGAGCACCATGCCCGGGTAGGCGTGGTCGCACAGGTAGTTCGAGACCAGACCGCCGTCATGACGGCCGATGGTCAGCTCGATGTGTCGAGACCCTTCGGCGCTGGCCGGTGAGTAGCACCGCGTCCGGCGTCTGCCGTTGATCTCGACGGAAAGATTGATGTGCTGGCCCGCCTTGAAGCCGGTGAACGCCGCATTGGGTCCCAGGGTCAGCGTGACGCTGCGGGGCGTCTGCCGCCGTACCGCCACCACCTTGGCGCGGGCATCGCCACGCGTCCAGGTCGGCTCGACCAGTTCGGTGTAGCGATCCACCCCGTGCGGGCCGGTGAGCAGGTTCGCCAACGCGCTCACCCGCCGACCGGCGAGTACACGCTTGGTCAAAGTTTGAGTGAACATGTGTACACCTTGCGCGCTTACAGCCGCCGCTGTCAATGATAAAATCGCAGTGTGTGGTACGGTTCACATCAGTGAACACACGTACGCCCACTTCCCGAACACGACGCGCAGAATCGTCGCGTTCGCGAGTAGCCCTGACCAGGGACGAACGCAAAGAAGCCACGCGTCGGGCAATCATCGCCGCCGCGCTCAACCTCCTGAAGGACCGCAGTTTCAGCGGGCTGAGCCTGCGGGAGGTGACCCGCGAGGCCGGCATCGTGCCCGCGGCGTTCTACCGGCACTTCGATTCGATGGAAGCGCTCGGCCTGGTGCTCATCGACGAATCGTTCCGGTCATTACGGGACATGCTGCGCGGCGCCCGGGCCGGGAAGATCGACCCGAATCACATCATCGAATCCTCGGCCGAGATCCTCGTCGGCACTTTCAACGAACGTCGCGAACACTGGCGATTCATCGCGCGCGAACGCTCCAGCGGGGTTTCGGTGTTGCGGTACGCGATTCGCACCGAGATCCGGCTGATCACTTCTGAGCTCGCCATCGACCTGGCCCGCTTCCCCGGGCTCAAGGACTGGAGCAGCGAGGATCTCAACATCCTGGCGAGCTTGTTCGTCAACGCCATGATCTCGGTCACCGAGGCCTTAGAAGACGCGGGCGACGAGCAGGCAATCGATGCCATCCACCGCACCGCCGTCAAACAATTGCGAATGATCGCCGTAGGCGTCCAGGGATGGCACAGCGCAGACTAAGGTCCGCGTATGCCGCCCGCACAGCCCCTCGAGCTGACCTACCCGCGCCCGGAAATCGCCGTCGTCACCCTCAACCGGCCGGACAAACTCAACGCGCTCTCCTACGAACTGGTGGAGGGCCTGCACGCGACCCTCGACGACATTGCCGCCAACAATGACTGCCGGGTCGTAGTGCTCACCGGAGCGGGCCGCGGCTTCTGCTCGGGACTGGACTTGAGCGCCCCGAATCCGCCGGATGCCGGTGGCGGCACGGAGTTTCCGCGCTCCGGGATGCGCTGGCAGGAACGGATCGCCAACCTGACGGTCAAACTCCATCGGCTGCGCCAGCCGGTCATCGCCGCGGTCAACGGGCCGGCCTACGGAGGCGGGTTCGCGCTCGCCGCCGCCAGCGACATCCGGTTGGCCTCCGAATCGGCCCGGTTCTGCACGCAATTCATCAAACTGGGCATCGGCGGCTGCGACATCGGGGTCAGCTACACGCTTCCTCGAATCATCGGTGCCGGCCCGGCATTCGACATGATCCTGACGGCGCGCACCGTCGACGCAATGGAGGCCCTGCGCCTTGGCCTGGTCACCCGGGTGTGCGGAAATGTGGTCGAGGACGCGCTGGATATGGCGGAAACGCTTTGCGGCTACGGCAAATTCGGCCTGGAGTCCACGAAACAGGTGTTGTGGGCCAACCTCGACGCGGGCTGCCTGGAAACGGCGCTGCAGGTGGAGAACCGCAGCCAGATCCTCGCGTCCGCCGGCGGCGGACTGCAGGAGTTCAGCGAGGCGTTCCGCCACCGTCCACGATGATCACCTGTCCGGTCACATAACTCCCGGCATCCGAGCACAGCAACAACGCCGCGCCGACCATCTCGTCCGGCGTGGCCAGCCGCTTCATCAGTGTTCCGCCGACCATGTGGTCGATCGCCTCCTGCGGGTTGTTCCGCATCATGTCGGTGTCGACCGGTCCCGGCGCCATCGCGTTCACCCGGATGCCGAACGGGCTGAACTCGGCCGCCATGGACCGGGTGACCGACATCAGCGCGGCCTTGCCGGAGGCGTAGATGGACAGTGCGGGTGCGAAGTTGAACGCGCCGACCGACACCATGTTCAGCACGGCAGGCGTGGCGCTGGCTTTCAGGTGCGGCAACGCGTGCTGCACCAGGAACACCGGTCCGCGCAGGTTCACCTCGAAGGACTTGGCCCAGGCCTCCGGAGTCATCTGGCCGAACGGCTGAGCAAGCGCGTTGGCGGCGTTGTTCACCACGACGTCGACGCCGCCGAACTCCGACACGGTCCGCTCCACCAGCGCTCCCAGGTCGTCGACATTGCCGCTGTGGGTCGGTACGCCGATCGCCTCGCCACCTAGCTCGCGCAGATGCGCGGCCGCCGACTGGCAGGCGTCGGCCTTGCGGCTGGCAACCACTACCCGTGCGCCGGCGAGCACGAAACCCTCGGCGAGCGCCAACCCGATCCCACGCGTGCCACCGGTGACGATCACGGTGCGATCGGTCATATCGAAGAGGCGATCAAACTTCTGGCGGTCCACCCGGTCAGTAGAACACGTTCTAGCCAGATGTGATGTTGGCCTCCGGCAACCAAAAGTGGCTGGCATCTCAGGCCGCCACAGTGCCAGCATGGAAACATGGCCGAAACACGCCCACACCGCCGCTGGTGGGTGTTGCGTGCCCTCGGAAAGAACCCACTGGTTCGGCCCGCCGACCGCGTCGAGGCACTGACTGTCGTGGTCGCCATGGCCGCCATTGTTCTGGTGATTCCGTTCGCCATCGGCGTTGGCGTGGACGTGTACGGGAACAGTCTTCGGGCAGCCGCCGACCAGGCACAGACCCGCGTCCCGATCAAGGCGACCGTCACCGAAGATCCGATTCCCGTGGCCGACGAAACCGGCGGCACGATCGTCGACATCAAGTGGACCGCCGCCGGAACCCAGCACACCGGGGTGATCCGGCCGTCTCACTCGGTCAGCAAAGGCGACCAGGTGGACGTCTGGGTCGACGCGCAGGGTCGTCGCGTTCCGCCGCCCATCAGCCCGTCGACCGCAACCGCGTATGGGGCTTCAACTGCGGCGGCGGTGTGGCTGGGCACCGTCGTTCTATGCGGAATCGTCATCGCGGCGGCACGCAGGCTGTTGAACCGCTTCCGTGCGCAGGCGTGGTCGGCTGAACTTCACGTGCTGCTGGACCGCGGTGACGGCAGGACCAAGTGGCCCCATTAGCCGTCCCTACACGCAACCGCTGATGCTGATGCGCCGGCCGACGTTGGCACACACGGTGATATTCGGCGGCGAGGGCGGCACGTAGGCCGGCGGGGGCGGTGGTGGTGCACCCGGCGGCGGTGGTGGTGCACCCGGCGGCGGTGGTGGCGGGGCCAATGCGTCGTTGAGTTCGTAGAGCGGGTCGGAGCAACCGGTGACATCGACGTGACGGCCGCCGATCGAACCGCAGATGGCGTCGGCGGACGGAGCGGTGACCAACGAAAGCCCTGAAAGACCTGAAAGACCCCCGGTGAACAGCAGCGCCGCCGCGCACGAGGCCCATAGTTTTCGCACCCGTTCATGCTGCGCCCTGCAGAGCTGCGCCGCCACCACTATCGCAAAGTCGCCGCGCTGCGGCCGCCGATGAACCCAGGTAGCCTGCTATCGGACCACAGGATGCGCCGCCGTGCTGCACATATTTGCCACTGCGACCGGAAAGCATCCCTGGAAGCCCGGATCGGGCGTCGCCAGTTTGCCAGGGCTACCTCTGCGCTCACGGTTTAGTGAGACGTATGGCGTTGCCGTATATTGCAATTGGTGTCTTGACACGCCGAGGCGATCATTTGAGATCGTGACTCGTGGAACCGTGCGTAACGATGCGGGCCGCTCGCCCGATACGTTTGCTGCAGGCTAACGCGCAGGGTCAGGCCCCCGCCGCACGTCGGCCTTACCGGATTTCAACCTTGGGGGTGGTGAATGACTGCTGAAGCACAGCACGGTGACCGCCACTGGTGGATGTTGGGAATGACGCGCACGCAGCTTCGACGATTCGCGATTGTGGCCCTGGTACAGGTGGCCGGTTTCGCGATGGTGCACACGACGGCGGGCGCCGTCGAGATCTGGCACCGGAAGAAGCCGCCCTTGTCCACGCCGTGGACTCACCTGGTGGAGCCGGGAAATGCCCTGCCCGAATATCCGCGTCCGCAGATGGCGCGTACGCGTTGGCTGAATCTCAACGGCGGGTGGGGATACACGGGCCGGTCGATGCAGGATGCCGAGCAACCGGCACCGTCGGCCGGCGAGTACGACGAGCGGATCCTCGTCCCGTATCCCACCGAGTCGGCGCTCTCGGGCATCCAGCGCCACGACGATCAAATGTGGTATCGCAAGCTGTTCAAGGTACCGGCGGCCTGGCGCGGCCAACGCGTGCTGCTGCACTTCGGCGCGGTCGACCAGATCGCCACCGTCTGGGTGAACAACAAGCAGGTGGCTCATCACGAAGGCGGATACACCGAGTTCAGCGCGGACATCACCGATGAGCTGCGATGGTCGGGCGTCCAGCAGCTGACCGTGCGGGTCGAAGACCGCAACGAGGCAGGCGCGTTCCCGGTGGGCAAACAGCGCAACGACCCACGCGGGCTCGCCTACACCGGGGCCTCGGGCATTTGGCAGACCGTGTGGATGGAACCGGTGAGCGACGCGCACATCGAGAAGCTCGACATCACCGCAGACCTGACCGGCTTCGACATCACGCCAAGGGTCTCCGGGACGACGTACCACCGGGCCGAGGTGATCGTCTCGAAGCCGGGCGGCGAGGAAGTGGCGCGTGCCTACGGCAAACCGGGTCAGCGGATGCGTATCCCGGTGCCGGACCCGCACCTGTGGACTCCGGAAGATCCATACCTCTACGACCTGCAAGTCCGGCTGGTGAGTCCGACCCGAAGGGCGACCGACGAGGTCTCCAGCTATGCCGGGTTGCGCACCATCGGCACCGTCAAGGATGCGCAGGGCCGGGCACGAATCGCGCTGAACGGCAAGATCACCTTCCTGCACGGTCCACTGGACCAGGGGTACTGGCCGGACGGGATCTACACCGCACCCACCGACGCGGCGCTCAAGTTCGACCTGGAGCAGATCAAAGCGCTCGGCATGAACTTCGTCCGCAAGCACGCCAAGGTGGAACCCGCCCGGTGGTATTACTGGGCCGACAAGCTCGGGTTGATGGTCTGGCAGGACATGCCGTCTCTGGGCACATCGGTCAACGGTCCGATGACAGGCCCCGAGCCGGACCCGGTTCCCGAAGCGAAGGCGCGCTTCGAGAAGGAGCTGTCGGAAATGGTGGATCAGCTACGCAGCTTCACCTCGATCATCGGCTGGGTTCCGTTCAACGAAGGCTGGGGCGAGTTCGACACAGCCAGGATCGCGAACAAGGTGAAGGCGCAGGACCCCACCCGGATGGTGAACGCGAACAGCGGGGTGAACTGCTGCAAATCGCGGCCTGACAGCTTGGCCGGGGACGTCTATGACGACCACACCTACGTCGGTCCCGTCGGCCCGGAGGTGCGCGACAACCGGGTGATCGTCCAGGGCGAATATGGCGGCCTCGGCCTGGTGCTCGCCGAGAACCGGTGGCCGGGTATACCGGAGGCCTACGAGATGACCGACAGCCGCGCCCGACTGACCCAGCGGTATGTCGAGGTCAGCCACGATGTGGAGAAACTGGTGCACACCAGCGGCTTGTCGGGTGCGATCTACACGCAGACCACCGATGTCGAGAACGAAGTCAACGGGTATATGAGCTATGACCGGCGCCTCGTCAAGCTGGACCTGCCGGTAGTGGCCGAACGCAACCGCGCGGTGATCGCTGTGGGATCGCGTTAAGCGGGCGACAATTCGCGTCTGCTGACGAACACTCTGGGGCGGCCGGTGAGCGGATCCTCGAACGCCAGCCGGTGCGCCAGCAGCTGCAGCGGCCCGCTGAAATCGTCGGCAGCGACGTCGATCACCGTGGGGTAGAACGGATCCCCGCTGATCGGCAACCCGATGGACGCCATGTGCACACGCAATTGGTGGGTGCGGCCGGTATGCGGGGTCAGCCGGTAGACGCCATCGCCGAGTGCCTCCACATAGGTTTCGGCGTTCGGCTCGCCGGGCTCCTCGACGGCTTGTAAATGACCGCGGCGCTTGATGATTCGGCTGGACAAGGTCGCCGGAAGCGGGACCGCCGGAACGCCGTCGGCGTGCGCAAGGTACGTCTTGCTCACCTCGCCGCGCGCGAACAACGTCTGATAGGCCCCGCGCACCTCACGGTGGGTGGTGAACAGCAGCACCCCTGCCGTCAGCCGGTCCAACCGGTGCGCCGGGACCAGTTCCGGCAGGTCCAGCGCGCGACGCAACCGAACCAGGGCGGTCTGTGCGACGTGACCGCCGCGCGGCATCGTGGCCAGGAAATGCGGCTTGTCGACCACGACGATGTCGTCGTCACGGTGCAGGACCGGCATGTCGAACGGAACTTCCACCTCGTCGGGCAGCTCACGGTAGAGGTAGACATAGCTGCCGGCCGGTAGCGTCGTCGTCGCGTCCACAACCGTACCGTCGGCGCAGACAACCTCTCCGGCAAGGACTTTCGCGCCCGATCCGAACCGCCGCTCGAACTCGTCACGCACGTTCACCAGCTCATTCCCGGTCGCCGCGCTCCTGCCCGCCGGACCGTGAACTCGTAATCGCGCCGGCCCCAACCCATCACGAACCGGCAAGGGTGCGGCACGCCGCCTCACTTGAGCGGTACGGGTTCGAGGATCTCGGCGCGCGCCTCCGGCGCGGCCTGCCGCAGCGCGTCGGCGGATTCGTCGTCGGGCTGCTGTTGTGAGCGCACCTCGGCGTCGACCCTGGCGATATAGGTCGCCACCTCCCGGTCGATGTCCTCGTCACTCCAACCCAGAACCGGTGCAACGACTTCGGCGACCTCACGGGCACAGTCGACGCCACGGTGCGGATACTCGATCGAGATCCGCATCCGCCGGGCCAGGATGTCCTCCAGGTGCAGCGCGCCTTCGGCCGCCACCGCATACCAGGCCTCGACCTTGAGGTAGACCGGCGCCTCGGAGATCGGCGCGAGCAGGTCGGGCCGGTCCTGCGCCATCGCGAGCACCTCACCGATCGACGAGCCGTACCGGTCCAGCAGGTGGCGTACCCGGTAGGGATGCAGACCGTAGTGGGAGCCGACATGCTCGGTCTGGTTGATCAGCGCGAAGTAGCCGTCGGCGCCCATCAGCGGGACCTTGTCGGTGATCGACGTCGCCACCCGGGTCGGTACAAATTCCGCAGCGGCGTCGATCGCGTCGGCCGCCATGACCCGGTAGGTGGTGTACTTGCCGCCCGCGATCGCCACCAATCCGGGAGCGGGGACCGCGACGGCGTGCTCGCGCGACAGCTTGGACGTCTCCTCGCTCTCGCCGGCCAGCAACGGCCGCAGCCCCGCGTAGACACCGTCGATGTCGTCGTGGGTCAGCGAGGTGGCCAGCACGGTGTTGACGTGGCCCAGGATGTAGTCGATGTCGGCCTTGGTGGCCGCCGGATGCGCGAGGTCGAGATTCCAGTCCGTGTCGGTGGTGCCGATGATCCAGTGTGTGCCCCACGGGATCACGAACAGCACGGACTTCTCGGTGCGCAGGATGATCGCCACTTCACTGACGATGCGATCGCGTGGCACCACGATGTGCACACCCTTAGACGCGCGGACCCGAAAGCGCCCGCGCTCCTTGGACAATGCCTGGATCTCGTCCGTCCACACGCCGGTGGCGTTGACCACGACATGGCCTTGGACTTCGGTCGTGGCGCCGTTCTCGGAGTCACGCACCTGAACCCCGGTGACACGGTCGCCCTCCCGCAGCAGCGCGACGACTTGCGTCGAAGTCCGTACCACCGCACCGTAATGCGCCGCGGTGCGCGCGACCGTCATGGTGTGCCGGGCGTCGTCGACGACCGTGTCGTAGTAGCGGATCCCCCCGATGAGCGAGCTCCGCTTGAGACCCGGGGCCAGCCGCAGCGCGCCGGCTTTGGTCAGATGCTTTTGCGCCGGAACGGATTTCGCGCCGCCGAGCTGGTCGTAGAGGAAAATCCCCGCCGCCACATAGGGCCGCTCCCACCATCTGTTGGTCAACGGGAACAGGAACGGCAACGGCTTCACCAGATGCGGCGCCAGCGTGGTCAGGGACAGTTCGCGCTCGTGCAGGGCCTCGCGGACCAGGCCGAACTCCAACTGCTCGAGATAGCGCAGCCCGCCGTGGAACATCTTGGAGCTGCGGCTCGACGTGCCCGACGCGAAGTCGCGGGCCTCCACCAGGGCCACCTTGAGCCCACGGGTGGCGGCGTCCAGCGCTGCGCCCGCACCCACCACGCCGCCGCCGATGACCACGACGTCGAACTGCTCTTCACCCAGTTGTTGCCAGGCTCGCGCCCGTTGCTGCGGTCCGAGGAAGGTTTGCCCGTCGCCAGGTGCTGAGATCGGGACAGTCACGTCCCTCAGGCTACGTGGCTCATCCCGCATGTGCCCGCTGCCGGGCTAGTCCAGGTCGTCATGCTTCATCAACTGACGCGCCGCCTCGGTGATCGAACCCGACAGTGACGGGTAGACCGAGAACGTCTGCGCCAGGTCGTCGACGGGAATGCCGTTCTGCACGGCCAGCGCGATGGGCAGGATCAACTCGGAGGCGATCGGCGCGACCACCACACCACCGATGACCACGCCGGTGGCCGGGCGGCAGAAGATCTTGACGAAACCGTGGCTGAGGCTCGACATCTTGGCCCTGGCGTTGGTGTTGAGCGGCAACGTCAGGGTGCGGGCCGGCACTGACCCGTCGTCGATCTTTTCCTGCGGGACGCCGACCGCCGCGATCTCCGGCCGGGTGAACACCGCGGCCGCGACGGTCCGCAGCCGGATCGGGGCCACCGCCTCCCCCAACGCGTGATACATCGCGATCCGGCCCTGCATCGCCGCCACCGAGGCCAGCGGCAGCAGACCGGTGCAGTCGCCGGCCGCGTAGATCCCGGGCACCGTGGTTCGTGACACCCGGTCGACATTGAGGTAGTTGCCCGGCCCCAGCTCGATGCCCACCCGGTCCAGGCCGAGACCCTTCGTGTTGGGCACCGAGCCGACCGTCATCAGGGCGTGGCTGCCCTCGACGGTGCGGCCGTCGGTCATGGTCACGCGCACCTCAGTACCGATCCGGGTCACCGACTCGGCCCTGGCGTTCTTGATGAGCGTGACACCGCGTTCGGCGAACACCTGCTCCAGCACCGCCGCGGCGTCGGAGTCCTCATGCGGCAGGATCTGGTCACGGCTGGCCACGACGGTCACCGTCACGCCGAGCTCGGTGTAGGCGTTGACGAACTCGGCGCCGGTGACGCCGGAGCCCACCACGATGAGATGCTCGGGCAGGATGTCGAGGTCGTAGAGCTGTCGCCAGTTGAGGATGCGCTCGCCGTCCGGTTCGGCGTTGGGCAACACCCGGGGGCTGGCGCCGGTCGCGATCAGCACCACATCCGCGGTCAGTTGGCTGACCTGCCCGTCGGATGCGGTGATCTTGATGCGGTGCTGCGCCATGCCGGGAACGTCGTCGATCAGCTCGCCGCGGCCGTTTATCAGGGCGATGCCCTCGCTGCGCATGCGCTCGGCGATGTCGGTGGATTGCGCGGCGGCCAGCGTCTTGACCCGCTCGTTGATCTGCGGCAGGGAGATCTTGGCCTGCTCTAAATCCAGCGAATACCCCAGGTTGGGGGCTCGCCGCAGCTCGGTCCGCACACCCGTCGACGCGATGAACGTCTTCGAGGGCACGCAGTCCCAGAGCACGCACGCGCCACCGATGCCATCGCAATCGACGACGGTGACCTGAGCAACCTCTGGTCCGCGGGCAGCGGCGACCAGCGCCGCCTCATAGCCGGCGGGGCCGCCGCCGAGGATCACGATGCGGGTTACCACGGCACTAACCTAACGAACTTTGCGCATTAAGCTGTCTAACCGTGCCGCTTTACGCCGCGTATGGATCCAACATGCATCCGGAGCAAATGCTCGAGCGGGCGCCCCATTCACCGATGGCAGGAACGGGGTGGCTCCACGGCTGGCGGCTGACCTTCGGTGGGGAGGACATCGGCTGGGAAGGCGCCTTGGCCACCGTCGTCGAGGACCCGCTGTCGAAGGTGTTCGTGGTGCTCTACGACATGACCCCGTCCGACGAACTGTCCCTGGACCGTTGGGAAGGTTCCGAACTCGGGTTCCACAAGAAGATCCGCTGCCGGGTGGACCGGGTTTCGTCAGACACCGACACCGATCCGGTGCTGGCGTGGTTGTACGTCGTCGACGCCTGGGAGGGCGGCCTGCCCTCGGCCCGCTACATCGGGGTGATGGCCGACGCCGCCGAGATCGCCGGCGCGCCGCCGGAGTACGTGCACGACCTGCGTACCCGTCCCGCCCGCAACATCGGCCCGTAACGTCGTTTCGGCGAGCGTGCGGGTCTGTTGCCCGACACGCCGTATTTTCCCGGCATTTCACGCACACTCACGCCGCGCGAGCGTCACGCAACTGCACGTTGATGCGCGCGACCATCTCGCCTTGCCGGTAATGCACGTCCTCGAACACGATCGCGATGACGCTCCAGCCGACGGCCATCAACGCCGCGGTGCGTCTACGGTCATTGCGCAGCGCTTCGGGATCGCTGTGCCAATCGACGCCGTCATATTCGACAGCCACCCGGTGCTGCGGCCAGGCGAAGTCGAGCCGCCTGAGCTTGCCGTTCCCGTCAATGACCTCGTACTGCAACTCGGGAACGGGCAGTCCGCCGTCGAGCATGACCAGGCGCGCCTCGCTCTCCATCGGCGACTCAGCCCGCGCGTCGGCCAGCGCGATCAGGTTGCGGACCGCGACGATGCCGCGCCGCCCCGCCTGCTCGATCGCGGCGCGCCAAATATCGGCGCGCGTGCAGGTCTCGCTGCGCAGTGCAGCGTCGAGCGTGGCCAACGAACGGGGCCGCTTCAAAGACCGCGCCACTTCCACGGCCGTCCACGCCGGCGCCGTGACGTACCTGCCGTCGACGACAGTCAGCGGAGCGCCGTCGCGCCGATGCACCTTCAACCCGTCGGCCGACCGCAGCTGGCCGCCGGGCGGATTGAGCACGTGAAGGTCGGCCGCGCCCTCGGTGTCGAAGCCATGCATCGCAGCAGCAGTGGCGAGACACACCGGAACCTTTCTGCCGCATGACAAGTCGAGGCCACGCAGACGCAGATCGTCCGTCTGCTCACCCAGGCAATAGATGCCCTGCCACATCCGTTCCAGCACACCTTGATCCACGGCTCGATCGAAGGCGTGCCGGTTGACGCAGTTGAGAATCTGCGCTGTGGTGGCCACGCCGTCCTGACCGTCGAGCAGCCGCATCAGCTGAGAGTTCATGACGACGATCGTCAATGGTGCACAGGCGCTTCGGAAGAAGGAATTTCAGGTTCTGTGGATAACCGACAGGTTGTGCACAATCGCCAGCGGCGAGCGTGCGCGAACTGCCGGTGTTTTGCGGCGTGTCGGGCAACAGACCCGCACGCTCGTGCAGATGAGGACGCCCGCGGAGCTACACCCCAGCTTGCGCCAGCCCGGCGAGGTGCTTGAGGGAGTTGTCGAGGTGCTGCCGGTCGAACGGCGGAAACTCGATGTGATCGCGAGTGTGCGCCGGCACCGCCGACCAGTCATACGTCAGCGTGACCTCCGTCCGGTCGTCGCCGACCGGCTCGAGGTCGTAGCGCCAGATCCACCCGCCCAAGTCGAGATTGGCGTCGTCAGCGCCTTGGCCCGGCTGCCACGCAATCGCGCGCGGCGGCTCGAAGACCTCGACCCGGTTGGCGATCTCGTAGTGCATGCCCCCGTAGTTGCTGTGGTACATCGCCATCCGGAAGACCTGGCCGACTTCGGTCAACCGCTTGCCGTCGAGCGACTCCCGTACCCAGCCGGTGCCGTCGATCGCTTGATGGGTGGTCGGGTCAGCCAGCACATCGAACACGGTTTCGGCGGGCGCGTCGATGACGCAGGTGGATTTCATCGTTTCGTCAGTCATCTCCGTATCGACCGCCGGTGGCTCGGAAACTCATCGCCGCACACTCACGGCCGACGTGCGTTCGCGAACTGCCGGTGTTTTGCGGCGTGTTGGGCAACAGACCCGCACACTCGCGGTGCTAGGTGAGGCTCGCGGTGCGACGAGACAACTAGGAAGCGGCGACGATGTTGACCATGGTGTGCACGCCCACGCCTAAAGCGCGCTCGTCGATGTCGAACGTCGGCTGATGTAGATCCAACTGCGGACCCTGGCCGCTCCACACACCCAACCGCGCCATCGCGCCGGGCACTTCTTCGAGATACCAGGAGAAGTCCTCGCCACCGCCGGACTGGTGGGTGTCGGCGAGCACGTCGGGGCCGATGGCCTCAATGGCGTGGGTGAGGATTCGCGTCGACACCTCTTCGTTGACGACGGGTGGGACACCGCGCCGGTAGTTCAGGCTGTGGTCGATGTTCAGCGGCGCCAGCAACGCCGTAACCGTTTCCTCCACAATGGATTCCAGCGTCAACCAGGTATCGCGGCTCGCGGTCCGGATGGTCCCGGCCAGGGTGCCGATCTGCGGGATCGCGTTGGCAGCCACCCCGGCATTGACCGCGCCCCACACCATGACGGTGTCGTGGCGGGGGTCGATGCGACGGGACAACACCCCGGGCAACCCGGTGATCAATGTGCCGAGCCCATAGACGAGATCGCCGGTCAGGTGTGGGCGCGAGGTGTGCCCGCCCGGTGAGTGCAGGGTGATCTCGACCGAATCGGCAGCCGAGGTGATGGGGCCCGGCGTGGTGGCCACCCGCCCGACCCGCAGCCGTGGGTCGCAGTGCAGCGCGTAGATCCGGGACACCCCGGCCAACACTCCGGCGGCGATGGCATCGATCGCGCCGCCCGGCATCAGCTCCTCGGCGGCCTGGAAGATCAGCCGCACGCCCACCGGCAGTTCCGGAGCAGACGCCAATGTCAGCGCGGTGCCGACCAGCACCGCGGTGTGGGCATCGTGACCGCAGGCGTGTGCGACGTTGGGCACGGTCGACGCGTACGGCGCACCGGTACGGTCGGCCATCGGCAGGGCGTCCATGTCGGCACGCAGCGCGATCCGCGGACCGTCCTCGGGGCCGAAGTCGCAGGTCAGCCCGGTTCCGCCGGGCAGGACCTTGGGATTGAGGCCAGCCTCGGCGAGGAGGCGGGCGACGTACTCCGTGGTGGCGAACTCCTGGCGCCCCAGCTCCGGGTGCGCGTGGATATGCCGTCGCCACGACACCATCTCGTCGTAGTGGGCACTCAGCCAGCGGGCGGTGATCGCGCCCAGATCCACTGCACTCATGACGCTGCCCGCCGACTCTGGGCTTCCAGCACGCGATCCCGCTCGGACGGCGTCTCGGCCAATCGAACCACGGTGCGGGCCAACATGATTGCGCCTTCCACGACGGCCTTGTCGGCGCTCGGCCCTGCCGCCGCCGCGGTGAACGCCGGCTGGTGGATGGCCGCCCCGCCGGCGTCGATTCCGATCACCGGATGGATACCGGGCATCACCTTGGTTACATTGCCCATATCGGTACTGCCCAGCGGCACACTGGCTTCCACACTTTCGGGCAGCGGATCACGACCGAGCCTCACCATTTCCGCGCGGATCGTCTCCGACAGCCACGGGTCGGGCACCAGCTCGGCATACGCCGGCGCCGACTCGGTCACCAGATGTTCGCACCCCGTCGCCACCGCACCGGCCGCGAAACATCCGGCCATCCGGCCTTCCAGCTCGTGCAGCGCCGCCAGGTCGGTGGCCCGCATCGTGTAGCGCATCTCGGCGCGGCCGGGAATGACGTTGGTCGCCTCGCCGCCGTGGGTGACGATGCCGTGCACCATCTGTCCGGGCATCAGCTGCTGACGCAACAGTCCGATCGCCACCTGCGCGACGGTGACCGCGTCGGCGGCGTTGACCCCGAGGTACGGGGCGACGGCAGCGTGCGATTCCCGGCCCGTGTAGCCGACGGTGACCTCCGACAGCGCCAGCGACCGGGCGGCGGCGATATCCACCGGGCCGGGATGCAGCATCACGGTGGCGGCGATGTCGTCGAAGGTTCCGGCGTTGAGCAACAACACCTTTCCGCCGCCGAACTCCTCGGCCGGAGTGCCGACGAGCACGACCGTCAGACCGAGTTCGTCGGCCACGTCGGCCAACGCCAGTGCCGTGCCGACGGCAGAGGCAGCGATGATGTTGTGCCCGCACGCGTGCCCGATCTCCGGCAGCGCGTCGTACTCGGCGCACACCCCGACCACCAGCGGCCCGCTGCCATACGAGGCCCGGAACGCGGTGTCGAGCCCGCCGGGCGACGCGGTCATCTCGAACCCGTACTCGGCCACGAGCGCCTGGGTCTTGGCGCAGCTGCGGTGCTCAGCGAATGCCAGCTCCGGCTCGGCGTGGATGGAGTGCGACAACTCGATGAGGTCGCCACGGCGCCGGTTGACGGCGTCCTCGACATCAAGCGAGGCGGTGGCGGTGGGCATTCTCGCAGTATCTCACTGGCCGTTTGTGACGGTTAAGCTCGCCTATCGTGACCGACAGCCAGGCTGGATCCGAAGCGATCGCCGAGCGCACCGGCGTCGACCACCACGATGTCGCGGTCATCCTCGGCTCCGGCTGGGCACCCGCGGTCGCTGAGCTGGGTGATCCGGTTGCGGTGGTGCCGATGGCGGAGGTGCCCGGTTTCACGCCGCCGAGCGCCGCAGGGCACGGCGGCCAGGTGCTCTCGGTCCGCATCGCCGCCCATCGGGTCCTGGTGCTGGTCGGCCGTATCCACGCCTATGAGGGCCATGACCTGCAGAACGTCGTTCATCCGGTGCGCACGGCAGCGGCGACGGGTGTGCGCACGGTGGTGCTGACCAATGCCGCCGGCGGCTTGCGCGAGGAATATGAGGTCGGCCAACCGGTGCTGATCAGCGACCATCTCAACCTCACCGCGCGGTCCCCCCTGGTCGGCGCACAGTTCGTCGATCTGGTCGACGCCTACTCACCGCGACTGCGTGCGCTGGCCCGCGAGATCGATCCAGCGCTGGCCGAAGGCGTCTACGCCGGGTTGCCCGGCCCGCAATACGAAACCCCGGCCGAGATCCGGATGCTGCGCACCCTGGGCGCCGATCTGGTCGGCATGTCGACGGTGCACGAGACGATCGCGGCCCGCGCGGCCGGTCTCGAGGTGTTCGGGGTGTCGATGGTGACGAACCTGGCCGCGGGGATGACGGGCCAACCGCTGAGCCATGCCGAGGTGCTGGAGGCCGGCCGTCAGTCCGCGACCCGGATGGGCACGCTGCTGGCGTCAGTCATTGCCCGAATCTGACACGAGGTAGCGCTGCAGCGTGGGCCCGATCCAGTCGACGACATCCTGGCGGGTCATCTCCACCAACGGTGGGAACGCCAGGACGTAGCGGCACAGCGCCATGCCGAGCACCTGCGACGCGGCCAGGCTGGCGCGCTGCGGGGTGTCGGCCGCTTGGCCCGTCGTCTTCGCGATGACCGGGGCGAGTTGCACGGCGAATATCGTCCGCATGCGTTCTGCCACAGCCTCATTCGTGACACCGGCCCGCAACAGGATCAGCAGCGCCTCGTCGCGCTCCCAACGTTCGAGGAAATGGGCGGCCAACGCGGCACCGATCTGCTCGCGCGGCACCTCGGCCAGATCCGGCAGTTCCAGGTCGAATTCGGCGGCGGCGGCGAACAACCGTTCCTTGTTGCCGTAGTAGCGCATCACCATCGCGGGGTCGATCCCGGCGTCGGCCGCGATGGCACGGATGGTGCTCCGCTCGTAGCCGTCGGCGGCGAACCGCTCGCGCGCCGCAGCCAGGATGACGGACTTGGTCTCGGCTGCCGGTCGTCTCATGTCACCAAGTGTAGGCCAACAAGTGTTGACATCAGCTCAGTACGCGCCTACCTTGAAGTCAACAAGCGTTGACCAACAGGTGACATAGGAGCTGAGATGAACACAGACGTCCTGATCGTCGGAGCAGGGCCCGTCGGGCTGACCGCGGCCATCGTGCTCACCCAACGTGGTCACGACGTGACCGTCGTCGACAGCCAAGCCGAGGGAGCCAATACGTCGCGGGCCGCTGTCGTCCACCCGCACACCCTCGAGCTGCTCGAGCCCTACGGCGTCGTCGACGATCTCGTCGGACGCGGCGTGCACACCCCGACCTTCGCCATCCGCGACCGCGACGACCTCCTGATCGCGGTGCCGTTCAGCGAACTGCCCACCCGCTACCCCTACACCCTGATGATCTCCCAGGCTGATACCGAAGCCTTCCTGCTCAAGCGGCTCGAAGAGCTCGGCGGCAAGGTCATCCGGCCCACCACCGTGACCGCGATCTGCCAAGACCACACGCACACGGTCGCCACGTTCGCCGATGGTCAGGAGATCCGCGCCCGCTACCTGATCGGGGCCGACGGCATGCACAGCACGGTCCGCGAACAGGCCGGCATCGTGTTCAGCGGTGACACCTACGCCGAATCATTCGTCCTCGCAGACGTGCACCTTTCCGGCGGCGTACCGGCGGACGAGGTCATCCTGTACTTCTCCCCGGCCGGCCTGGTCGTCGTCGCACCGCTGCCCGATGGGATGTACCGCATCGTCGCCACCGTGGATGACGCGCCACAGCATCCTGACGTCCCGTTCGTGCAATCCCTGTTAGACCAACGCGGCCCCATCGCCCACCCCGCTGTCGTCGAGAACGTGGTGTGGGGCTCCCGGTTCCGCGTCCATCACCGCATCGCCGATTCGTTCCGCGACAACCGGATCCTGCTCGCCGGCGATGCCGCACATGTGCACTCACCGGCCGGCGGGCAGGGCATGAACCTCGGCATCGAGGATGCCGTCGAGCTCGGGGAACGCCTGTCGCGGGTGCTCGCCGGGGAACCTGAGAGCCTGCTCGACGAATACGCCACCGACCGGCACCGCACCGCCGAACGCATCGTGTCGATGGCCGGCCGGCTCACCGACCTGGCCACCACCTCCGCGCGCCGCCGTCCGATCCGCAACCGCGTCATGCGCCTGGCAGGCAAGTTCCCCGCCGTACGCCGCGCACTCGCCTGGCGACTGTCCGGCCTCGACCGCCGCTGAAACCGATTTGAATCAGGAAGGAATGCAATGAAACTCGTCAACGATCAGCTCGCCGTGACGGCCCAGCTGACTCAACCGACCGGCAGCGGATTTCTGGTTCTCGGTGCCGAGATCGGCCGCTGGGCCGGCCCGCTCGCTGTACCGTCGCAAAAGCGTCGACGTCTGCTGGCCCGGCTCACCAAGCTGTCCGAGCAGCTGTCCCAGCGCGACGACGTCACCGAGGCCGTGGTGTTCCGCGGCACGCTGCGTCCGCCCGGTGAGGGGTCAGAACTGTTGGCACGCGCAAACGTTCGGCCGGCCCGCTACGACGTGGTGGTGCTCGTGCGCACCACCACCCTCGATGCGATCGACGCGGTCCGCACCGACGGCGCCTACCGCACCATGGTTTCTGAGATCGACCGCAGCGCGCGGCACAGTTATCGGGTGGCGGCCGGCAACGCAGCCCGCATCGCCGACGTCGACCACCGCAGCAACCATTGGTTCTTGTTCAACTACTTCTTCTGCGAGGACGTCGAAACCGTCTACGACGTGTGGGAGTACACCGCCGGGTGGTTCCAGCAGCACACCGCGCTGCCGAACTCGACACTGCTGCGTCCGTTGCCGGGCGAACGCGACGACTACAGCATCGTCAACCACGCCAGCTGGCCGACGCTGAGGCAGTTTCTGCCCAGCCTGCTCTTCGACCGCACGTTCCGATCGTTCGTCCTGGCCAACTTCAAGGCGAATGACGTTGCCGCCCAACCGGTCATCTACCGCCGGGCGGCGACGGGCTCTTCGACAGCGTGACGCCCGGCGAGGCGAGCCATACCTCGGGCCATCAGGGGCGCCGCGAACAGCATCAGCAGCACCCGCAGCACCTGGGCGGCGATGATGAACGTGACGTTCGACCCGGTCTCCACCGCGGTGGCCAGCACCGCGTACACCCCGCCCGGGCTGGTGGCGAGGTAGCCCTCCAGCTGAGTCACGCCGGTGACCTTGGCCAACACCACGCCGAGGCCCGCGGTTGCCACGCCGAGCACCACGATCAGCGCCAGGGCCAACGGCAGGATGCGCCCGATGGCGCGCAGTGATTCACGGGTGAACGCCACACCGGCCTGCCAGCCGATCATCATGTAGGCGGCCTGCACCAGCAGCGTCGGCACACTCAGCCCGAAGGACAGACCTGTCAGCTGCAGCACGACGGTCAGTGCGAGCGGTCCGAGCAATCCTGCCCCGGGTAACCGGATCAACCGGCCGCCCACCGCGCCGACCGCAACCAGGACCACCAGCATCGCCAGGCTGAGATACCAAGGTGCCGATTCGGTTTCGGGTGCAACCGCCGAGTGCGATCGGTCGGCTTTAAAGACCAGCGTCACCACGAGCGGGATGGTCCCGGTGACCAGTGCAACCCGCAGGTACTGCACGACGGAGACGACGCGATCGTCGCCGCCGAGTTCACGGGCGATGGCCACCAGACCGGACGCGCCGCCGGCGGTCAACGCGAGCGATCCGGTCAGCGCCGAGACGTCGCGATGCAGACCCAGCAGTGCCCCGGCCACAATGCTCAACAAGAGGGTGGCGACGGTGATCGCCAGCACGATCAGCCAATCCGAATGAAGCGCGTCGACCGCGTCCTGATGGACCATCGTGCCGATATAGACGCCGAGCACGCCCTGGGCCACCACGCCACCGCGACGAGATACCCGCTCAGGAGCCAGCGAGGCCAGCGCCAACGCGATTCCCACGCCCAACGCCGCGAACAGTGCGGCAGACGGGACGCCGATGAGGGTGAGCGGAACAGTGACGGCGATCGTCACCACTACGAGCAGAGCCCACCGCAACACGCTGCGCATCCCACCTCCAGACTCCGATATTGTAAGCACAAGCTTGCCATCTGGACACATTTAGCTGGTCTGATAGCCATGACATCAGACAGTTGCCAAGGTATAACTTGGTAATGATCGCAACGTCCGCCACTGAGCTGCGGGAGTCGATGATGGCGGTGGCGCGTCAGATGCGCCGGCACCGCCCGGATCACGGCCTGACGCTCACCCAGATGGAGCTCCTCGGCGAGGTCAGCCGGACCGGCACCACCACCCCGGCCGAACTCGGCGCGCGCCTGCACGTGCGGGTGCAGTCGCTCACCGACAGCATCAACGAACTGCTCAGCCGGGGCCTGATCGTCCGGCGTCCCGACGAGAATGACCGGCGTCGCCAGTTGATCGACATCACCGCCGAGGGCACCGCGCTGTTGCAGGCCGATCGCGCCGAGCGGGACGCCTGGTTACACGCCACCATGCGCGACAACCTGACGGATCTTGAGTTCGATCTGCTGATGCTCGTCGCACCTGTACTGCGCAAGCTTGCTTACTCTGAGCCCGGGGCGGGCACACTTGCCTCATGACGTCGATTGCGACAGCGGCTGCCGACTGGATTTCGCATGACCCCGATCCGCAGAGCGCGGCCGAACTGACCGCCTGCAGTCCCGATGAACTCGACCAACGATTCAGCCGCCCGCTGACTTTCGGTACCGCCGGGCTGCGCGGCCCGATGCGTGCAGGCCCGGACGGGATGAATCTGGCGGTGGTGCTGCGTACCACCTGGGCGGTGGCGCAGGTCCTCAAGGACCGGTGCCTGGGCGGGTCGCAGGTGGTGGTGGGCCGCGATGCCCGCCACCGCTCCGACGAGTTCGCACTGGCCGCCGCGGAAGTCCTTGCGGCCGAAGGGTTCGAGGTGCTGCTCATGCTGGCCGCCGTCCCGACGCCGGTGGTCGCCTTCACCGTGCAGCACATGCCCGCCGTCGCGGGCATCCAGATCACCGCATCGCACAATCCCCCGTCGGACAACGGTTACAAGGTGTTCTTCGAAGGGGGCATGCAGATCATTTCGCCGACCGACCGCGAAATCGAAAATGCGGTGGCCCGCGCACCGCATGCCGATGAGATTCGCAGGGCCCGGGTGCAAACGGGTGGCCTGGAGCAGGTCAAGTCCTATCTTGAGCGGGTCGCGCGGGTGCGCCGGGCCACCGGTTCGGTGCGGGTGGCGCTCACGCCGTTGCATGGTGTCGGCGGCGAGTTCGCCCTGGACGCATTGGCTTTGGCCGGGATCCAGGATGTCCACGTGGTCGAGTCGCAGTTCAGCCCCGACCCGGACTTTCCGACGGTGTCCTTCCCCAACCCGGAGGAACCGGGCGCCGTGGACGAGCTACTGGCCCTGGCCGCCGACGTTTCGGCCGACGTCGCTGTCGCGCTGGATCCCGATGCCGACCGGTGCGCCGTCGGAATACCGACCCCGAACGGCTGGCGCATGCTCTCCGGTGACGAAACCGGTTGGCTGTTGGGTGATTACATCCTGTCCAATTTGGAGCCGGGGCCGGTCAGCGAGGTCAGCGCGGTGGCAAGCACGGTGGTGTCGTCGCGCATGCTCGCCGCGATCGCCGCCGCACATGGAGCCCACCACGTCGAAACGCTCACCGGATTCAAATGGTTGGCGAGGGCGGGAGCGCCGGGAACCACGCTGGTGTACGCGTACGAGGAGGCGATCGGGCACTGCGTCGATCCGGCCGCGGTGCGGGACAAGGACGGGATCAGCGCGGCGGTCCTGGCCTGCGATCTGGTTGCCGCACTCAAGGATCAGGGCCGTACCGTGCTCGACGCGCTGGACGCCCTGGCCCGCCGCCACGGTGTGCACGTCACGCGGGCGGTGTCCCGCCACGTCGATGACGCCGAGACGGCGATGATGCGACTGCGGTCGGACCCGCCGACGGAACTGGCCGGATTCGCCGTCACCACCGAGGACCTGTTGGACCGGCGTGGCCAACAGCGCACCGACGCATTGATCTTCACCGGCGACAACAACGACACCGACGGCGCCACCACGATCCGCGTGGTGGTCCGGCCGTCGGGCACCGAGCCGAAACTCAAGTCCTACATCGAGGTTCGGTGCGCGCCGACCGACGACCTCACTGCCGCGAGGGATCGCGCGCAGATGCTCAGCGAGGAACTCGCCGACGCCGCGAAACGCTGGTAACTCTTAGCGCGGGCCGAACTGCCGATCCCCCGCATCGCCGAGACCGGGCACGATGTAAGCGATCTCGTTGAGCCCGTCGTCGACCGTCGCGGTGATCAACCGGATATCGGGTGCGACCTTCTCCAGCGCGGCAATACCTTCCGGTGCGCACACCACGCACACCGCGGTGATGTCCACGGCGTTGCGCTCCCGCAGCAGGCCGATGGTGTGCGCCATCGACCCGCCGGTGGCCAGCATCGGGTCCAACACGAGCACCGAGCGGGTACTCAGATCGTCGGGCAGCGATGCCAGGTAGGGGGTGGGTTGATGCGTCTCTTCGTTCCGGGCCACCCCGACGAAACCCACTTGCGCCTCGGGGATCAGCGCATGCGCCTGATCGACCATGCCCAACCCGGCCCGCAGTACCGGCACGAGCAGCGGCGGGTTGGCCAGCCGGGAACCGGTGGTCTCGGTCAGTGGTGTGCGTACCGGGATCTTTTCGCATGCCGCGTCGCGGGTGGCCTCGTACACCAGCATCAGGGTCAGATCGCGCAGCGCCGAGCGAAACCCCGCGTTGTCGGTGCTCTCGTCACGCAGAGTGGTCAGCCGCGCCGCGGCCAGCGGGTGATCGACGACGCGCACATCCATGCGCCGACCTTAAACCGTGCGGGAGCCGACGGAACCGAACCGGGCGTCCCTGCGTCATAACGTCATGCTCGCCGACACTCTGCTCATCCGCGCCCTCGGCGGCGCATACACCGCGCACGCCGCCGAACTCGCTGCCATCGCGGCGGCGCTGCGGTCCGTACCGTCGCCCGCCACCGCACTCGGCCCGGTCGGTGACCGCTTCCTGGCCGCGTTCGCCGACGCGGTCACCGACCAGGTGGCTGCCGCCGCGGCGCTGGGTGACGAAACGCAGACAGCCGGCGCCACTGCCGGCCAGAACGCCGCCTCCTACGACGCTGCCGGCCACCGCGCCGCGCACCTGCTGCCGCGGGTGTAGTGGTGCCGAGCAGCGCGCTGGTGAGCGCCTTGGCCGCGCCGCTGCACGAGGTGCGGGCCCTCGTGGGTCCCGGCTGGCCGGTCCACGCCGCGGTGACGGCCCTGACAGAGGTGCGGACCGCGCTCAGTGATGTCGCTGCAGCGGTGTCGGTGAACCGGACCGGCGGCTGGTCCGGCGTGGCCGCCGACGCTGCCGCCGACTTCGCCGCCAACACCGCGGCAGCCGTCACCGCCCTGGCCGACCGCGCCGACGCGCTGAGCGCCGGCGCCGACCAGGCGGGTGCGGCCGTCGCATCCGCGGGCTCTCGGCTGCAGGCGATTGTCGACCGCTTCGAAGACCGCGCGGCAGCCTTGGAGCCGCGCCTCAACGAACCGGGAGTCGCCGAGGAGCTGCTGGCCGAGGCGCAACGTTCCCTGCGTGAGGCCATCGCGATCGTCGACCAACTGCGCGCCGAACTCGACAACCACGCTGTCGCCGCCACGCAGGCACCCACAGCGCCGACACCGACGATTCCGGCCGGATTCTCCGGTGGCTCGGCCGGTCCGCCGTCGGGCATACAACCCAGCAGTTGGGCTTCCGGCGCGCCCGATCTCGCGGCGTCATTGTCGGATTCGGCACCGCCGGAGGCCGCGGTCGGGTCACGGGATCCGGGCATGTTCGGTGACGGGGTGGCAATCCGGTTGCCCGACGGCAGCACCGCGCTCGCGCCCAACGCGGTCGCGGCCGGGGCAGTGCGGCACGCACTGACCCAGCTGGGCGTGCCGTATCACTGGGGCGGCACCAGCCCGGGCGTCGGGCTGGACTGCAGCGGGCTGACCCAGTGGGCGTATCACGAAGCGGGACTGAACATTCCGCGACTCGCGCAAGAACAGGACATCGGCGCAGCGGTCTCCGCGGACTCGCTGCGGCCGGGCGACCTGGCGGTGTGGGACGGCCACGTCGCGATGGTCGTCGGCCGCGGCACCATGATCGAGGCAGGCGATCCGGTTCAGCTCTCCCCCATCCGGACCACGAATGCCGGCCAGGGCTTCCAGGGGTTCTGGCGGCCGACGGCATGAGCGGGCCGATCTTCGACGACGTGATGGCCCGGGCGCGCGGTCGGCTGACGGCCCTCGAACGGGCCGGTGCCGGCCTGGCCGGACTGCGCGACGACGCCGATACAGCGCAGCGTCGGCAGCAGCTTCTCGACGGACTGGTCGCAGAGCTCGGCCAGGAACGGGAGGCAACCTGACAGCACGCGAGGGCCACGCCTTAGGCTGTGCCGCATGGCTGCTGACATCGTGCCGGTCCGGCTTGGGCTGACCAAGGGCGACCTCTACACATTGTGGGCTCCGCGCTGGCGGGATGCCGGCGATGAATGGGAGGCCTTCCTCGGCAAGGATGAGGACCTCTTCGCCTTCGAATCGGTCGCTGACCTGGCGGCGTTCGTGCGCACCAACACCGACAACGATCTGGCCGATCACCCGCGGTGGGAGGCGTTGACCACCGCGTCGGCGCACAAGCTCGACCCGGCCGAAGACAACCTGTACGACATCGTCGGCGTGCCCGAGGCAGTCGCCGAGAAGCCGACCGAGGAATCGGTCGAATCGCTGCGCCGCGCGCTGGCGATCGTGGCGTCCCTCGGCTCGGTGTGTGAGCTGACGCCCATCAGCAAGTTCTTCAACGGCAACCCGGTGCTCGGCACAGTCGGCGGCGGGCTGGAATCGTTCACCGGCCGCAGCGGCCGCAAGCGGTGGGCCGAGATCGAGGCCGTGATCGGTCGCGGCTGGGACGGCGTCGTCGATGCCCTCGACGAGATCGTCACGGTTCCCGAAGACATTGATGCCGACGTGGTCAAGAAGGCCCAGGCCGAACTCGACGAACCGGCCCCCGAGGAAGACGACGAAGAAGATCTCGTCGCCGACACCGACGAGGCCGATGATGCCGCCGTGGAAGACACGGAAGAGGCCGAAGCAACCGGACGCAGCCCCGACGCGGTGCTGGGCGGCGACGAGGACTTCTGGCTGAAGGTGGGCATCGACCCGGTGCGCATCATGACCGGTGCGGGCACCGTCTACACGCTGCGCTGCTACCTCGACGACGAGCCGGTTTTCCTTGGCCGCAACGGCCGGATCAGCGTGTTCAGCTCGGAGCGGGCGCTGGCGCGCTATCTGGCCGACGAGCACGACCACGACCTGTCGGACCTGGCCACCTACGACGACATCCGTACTGCGGCCACCGACGGTTCGCTGCGTGTCGACGTGTCTGACGAGAACGTCTACGTTCTCAGCGGCCTCGCCGACGACATCGCCGACGGACCCGACGCGATCGATCGTGACCAGCTGGAATTGGCGGTCGAACTGCTCCGCGATGTCAGTGACTACTCCGAGGACAAGAGCGTCGACGAGACCTTGGCCACGGACAAGCCGCTCGGATCCTTCATCGCCTATGTGGTCGACCCGGACAGCACCGACAAGCCGGTGGCGCCCTACGCCGAGGCCGTCGAGCAGTGGGAGACGATGGAACGCTTCGTGGAGTCTCGGCTGCGGGCTGAGTAGTTCTTCAAGCTGGGTAGTTCTTCACGCTCATAGCCCCGCGATGAGTTTTCCGGGTTGAAGCGGTCATATCGGCATGACCGCTTCAACCACTGTCTCCAGTGTCGCCGTCCCGGGCGCCCGCCTGCACTATGAGGTCCGCGGGGACGGTCCGCTGCTGCTGATCCTGGGCGCCCCGATGTCGGCGGCCGAGTTCACCCCACTCGCCCACGCACTGGCCGGTGATCACACCGTGGTGACCGCCGACCCGCGCGGCATCGGGGGCAGCGTCGTCGACGATCCGACGCAGGACTCGACGCCCGAGCGCCGCGCCGACGACGTCGCCGCGATCCTCGACGACCTGGGCGCCGACGCAGCCGACGTGTTCGGCTCGTCAGGCGGCGCGGTCACCGGGCTGGCCCTGGTCGCCCGGCACCCCGACCGGGTGCGCACCCTCGTCGCCCACGAGCCGCCGCTGCTTGAGCTGCTGCCCGACGCCGCCGAGCAGCGGGCAGCCACCGAGGCCATCATCGCGACATTCCACCGCGACGGTCATCAGGCCGCGTTCGGACAGTTCATGGCCAACGCCGGGTTCGAGCTGCCTGCTGAGGCACCTGAGATGCCGGCCGGTCCCCCGGATCCGTTGGAAGTGGCCAATGCGACGCACTTCTTCGACCACGAGCTACGGGCGACGACGCGGTATCTGCCCGACATCGCGGCGCTGAAGGCGGGGCGTGTGGTGCTCGGGCTCGGCGAGGAGTCCGGTCATCTGGTGACGCATCGGACGACGATCGCGCTGGCGGATCTGCTGGGCATGCAACCGGTGATGTTCCCCGGCGATCACGGCGGATTCATCGGTGCGCCAGGGGCTTTCGCGGATGCCCTGCGGACGGTGCTGGGCCGGGTTCAGCCGACCAGCACGGCGTAGCGCGGCTTGATCACCTCGTCGATGATGGCCAGCCGTTCGTCGAACGGCAGGAATGCCGACTTCATCGCGTTGATGGTGAACCGCTCCAAATCGCTCCAGCCGTAGCCGAACACCTCGACCAGGCGCAGCATCTCCTGGCTCATCGTGGTGTCGCTCATCAACCGGTTGTCGGTGTTGACGGTCACCCGGAAGCGCAACCGGGCCAGCCGGTCGAACGGATGCTCGGCGATGCTGGCCGCCGCCCCGGTCTGCACATTGCTGCTCGGGCACATCTCCAGCGGAATCCGCTTGTCCCGCAGGATGGAGGCCAGCCGACCCAATTTCTGCGAGCCGTCCTCGAGCTCGGTGATGTCGTCGACGATGCGCACACCGTGCCCCAACCGGTCAGCGCCGCAGAATGCGATGGCCTCGTGGATGGAGGGCAGACCGAACGCCTCGCCCGCGTGAATGGTGAAGCGCGCGTTGTTGCTTCGCATGTATTCGAAGGCGTCGAGATGGCGCGACGGCGGATAACCGGCCTCGGCCCCGGCGATGTCGAAGCCGACCACCCCTTTGTCGCGGAATCGGACGGCCAGCTCGGCGATCTCCCGCGAGCGGGCCGCGTGCCGCATCGCGGTGACCAGGCAGCGCACCACGACCGTGCGGCCCTCGGCGGCAGCGGCCTTCTCGCCGTCCGCGAACCCGGCCAGCACCGCGTCGACGACCTCGTCCAGGGACAGTCCCCCGTCGATGTGCAGTTCGGGGGCGAACCGGATCTCGGCGTACACGACATTGTCGGCGGCAAGATCCTCGACACATTCATGGGCGACCCGGTGCAACGCGTCCGGGGTCTGCATCACGCCGACGGTGTGGGCGAACGGCTCCAGGTAACGCACCAACGACCCGCTGTGCGCTGCCGTGCGGAAGAACGTCGCGAGCTCGTCGACCTCGGTGGCCGGCAAGTCGTCGTAGCCGACCTGACCAGCCAGATCGAGCACGGTGGCCGGTCGAAGCCCACCGTCGAGATGGTCATGCAGCAGGGCCTTGGGGGCGTGACGGATCTTCTCCAGGGTCAGCGGCGTGCTCATCACCCCATCATCCGCGACTGAGCCCGTCCTGGCCCGTAGATCGCGGACCGTTCGGTCGCTGTTCAGCTGGTTCGTTGATAGCCATTGCCCACACAGAGAGGTTGGGAGTAAGTTATGCGCCAAGGTTGAGCCAAAGCCCGCCGGGATAATCCACGGGCATGCTGTGGCTCCCTCGGGTCGCCTCAGCAGAACGAATCATCGGCTTTAGGGGTTGTCGATGTCATGATCAAACTGCCAGGATCACCGGGCGTCGGATCGGCCCACGCGAACACCGCCCGATACACCATGCACCAGGGCCGCACGGGGAGTCTGCTCAGCGTCGCCGGTGGAATCGACGCTGCCGGCGCCGACCAACTCGTCGCGCGGGTGCACCATGCAATGCGCTGTGAATGGCTCGTGTTGGACTTGACCGCAGTCGAATTCATGCACCCCGCAGGCATGCAGACCCTGCACGCAATCAACGCCAGATGCGCACGCTTCAACGTGCGGTGGTCACTGGTCGCCGGTCCTGCGATATCACGACTTTTGCGTAGCTGCGATCTCATCGATCTGCCGATAAGTGAGTCGCTCACAGCAGCTTTGGCATCGGTGCAACGACGCCCCGATCAGCAGGAAACCATGGTGTGTTAGTGCGGGACAAGGCAATTCGATCAGCAAAGGATACCGAACGTGCGCGTAGATGTTCTGAGTGCGGCCGCAGTCACGATGATGCCGCTGGTGTTCGCCGTCATCGGCGCCCCAATAGCTTCGGCACAGCCATGTCCTGACGTGGAGGTGGTATTCGCCCGCGGCACCGGCGAGCCACCAGGGCTCGGACCGACGGGACAGGCATTCGTCGACTCCCTGCGCCAGCGCGTCGGCGACAAGTCACTCGGCGTCTATCCGGTCAACTACCCGGCCACCGACCAATGGACCACAGGCGTCGACGGCATCCGTGACGCGGGTACCCACATCACGACCATGGCTGCCGACTGCCCTGACACAAAGATGGTGCTCGGCGGATATTCGCAAGGCGCGGCAGTGATGGGCTTCGTCACCTCGGCTGCCGTGCCCGACGGGGTCGATCCCGCGACCGTACCCAAACCGTTGCAGCCGGAGGTTGCCGAGAACGTCGCGGCCGTCGTGCTCTACGGGACGCCGAATATTCGGGCGATGAACTTCCTTGGTGAACCGCCCGTTGTCATCGGCCCGGAGTATGAGCCCAAGACATTGAAGGTGTGCGCACCCGAGGACTTCGTGTGCTCGGACGGGATGAACTTCGCCGCCCACACCTCCTCCGGCTATAACGGCCTGATCAGCCAAGGTGTCGATTTCGCCGCCACCCGGCTTGCGCTCGAACCGGCTCCAAGCCAACCATCTGCCCCGCCGAGTGAATGGGACCGTGAACCCGTGGTAGCGGCACCGCTTGCTCCCGTAGCATCCCCGGCCCCAGCTGCACCGCCGGCACCAGTTGCGCCAGTTGCACCGCCGGCACCGGTGGCGCCGGTTGCGCCACCGGCACCACTCGCGGCGCCCTAATCGATCCGGTCGATCAGCAGCGGCAGATCCGGGGGTGCGGAATCGCCGACGGTCCAGGCCCCGTCCAGTTCCGCGAGCGCGGCGGGTAGGCGATCCGGGGTGTCGGTGTAGAGGGTGAACAGTGTCTCGCCGGCCGCCACCGGATGGCCCGGCTTGCGGTGCAGGCGCACCCCGGCTCCGGATTGCACGGGCTGGCCGGGTTCGGCGCGCCCGGCGCCGAGCCGCCACGCCGCCATCGCGACGCCCATCGCATCGATGTCGCCCATCAACCCGTCGCGCGGCGCGGTCACGGTCTCTGACGCCGAACCGATAGGCAACGGTCGGCTCAGATCCCCGCCCTGGGCGGCGATCAATGCCCGGAACCGGTCCATCGCCGATCCATCGCGCAGAGTCTCGGCGGGGTCGACGCCGTCGATCCCAGCGGCGTCGAGCATCTCACCCGCCAGCGCCAGCGTGAGGGCGACGACGTCGTCCGGTCCGCCGCCGGCCAGCACATCCAGCGACTCGGCGACCTCCACCGCGTTGCCGACGGCACACCCGAGCGGACGGTTCATGTCGGTCAGCAGAGCGCGGGTCGGCACGCCGTTCGCATTGCCGAGCTCGACCATGGTGCGGGCCAACTCTCGCGACTCGGGCTCGGTTTTGAGGAACGCCCCGCGGCCCACCTTCACATCCAAGACCAGGGACTGCGCACCCTCCGCCAATTTCTTGCTCATGATCGAGCTGGCGATCAGCGGCAGCGAGTCGACCGTCGAGGTGATGTCGCGCAGCGCATAGATCTTGCGGTCGGCAGGCGCGAGCTCACCGGCGGCGAAGATCGCGGCGCCAATCGCCTGAAGTTGTTGTCGGATCCGATCTTTCGATAGCTCGGCCGAGAAGCCGGGAATCGACTCCAGCTTGTCCAGGGTGCCGCCGGTATGACCGAGGCCGCGTCCGGAGGCTTGCGGGACGGCGCCGCCGCACGCCATCACGACCGGAAGCAGCGGGATGGTGATCTTGTCTCCGACGCCTCCGGTGGAATGCTTGTCGACCAGGGCCAGCGGCTTGCCGTCCCGACGCAGGTCGGTGAAGTCGAAGCGCTCCCCCGACGCGACCATTGCAGCCGTCCAGCGGGCGGTCTCGGCCGGCGTCATCCCGCGCAGGAAAATCGCCATCAACAACGCCGACATCTGCTCCTCGGCGACGTGCCCGCGGGTGTAGGAATCAATCACCCAGTCGATGGCCGCGTCGGCGAGCACCCCGCCGTCGCGTTTGGTCCGGATGACCGACGGTGCGTCGAAATGCGCCATGGCCGCCAACCTACTCGCCGGTAACCGGAGTCGTTGAACCGCTTGGCGTTACCGTCGCGCCAGATCGTCCGGGCCGAACGCGTCCGGAAGCAGTTCGCGCAGTGGCCGGGGACCATTCGGATGGTCGATGAGCAACTCCGGACCGCCGTGCTCCAACAGCACCTGCCGACAGCGTCCGCAGGGCATCAGGAGACCGCCGTCGGGGCCCACACAGGTCAGTGCGACGAGCCGTCCGCCGCCCCCGGAATGCAGGGCGCAGACCACAGCACACTCGGCACAGAGACCTAGGCCATATGAGACATTCTCCACATTGCAACCGGTCACGATTCGGGAATCGTCGACGAGCGCCGCGGCACCAACCGGATATCCGGAATATGGCGCATAAGCCCGTCCAGATGCCTCAATTGCCTTGTGCTGCAAGGTTTTCCAGTCAATTTCCGCAACCATGCCGTCACCACCGCTTAGGTTCTGAATGCATTCCGAAAACCCCAATTCACGGCCCGCCCACCAAGATAGGTAAGCCTAACTTTCTCCAGCTGATCAGCCCGAACCGCTCCACCGTAGTTCGTTCGGTACTACAAATGGGTTTAGAGTCGCCCCGAGGTTTGGGGCTTGTCGACAGACCGGTCCCGGACGTCCACTGATGGCGTTGGAGGGACCGATGAGTACGCAGACGGAGGCTCCCGGGAAAGCACGCCGGCGAACCCTTTATCGGGGTGATCCGGGAATGTGGTCCTGGGTGTTGCACCGTATTACCGGGGCGACGATCTTCTTTTTCCTGTTCGTCCATGTTCTCGATACCGCGTTGGTGCGGGTTAGCCCGCAGGCCTACAACGAGGTCATCGAGACGTACAAGACCCCGATCGTCGGCCTGATGGAAGTGGGCCTGGTCGCCGCGGTGCTCTTCCACGCACTCAACGGCATCCGCGTCATCCTCATCGACTTCTGGCAGCAGGGTCCGCGTTATCAGCGGCAGATGCTGGCCGTCGCCGTCGGCATCTTCGCCGTCGTCCTCATCGCATCCCTGGGAGTTATCGGCATGCACATGGCGGAGCGGTTCCTGTGAGCGCGCCAGGGGCAGGCGAAACCCGCCTGGGCCGTCCGGCGCCCGTCATGGAACGCGAACATGACCGGCCTGCGGCACTCGATCATCCGCGCGCGCCCCGGCGCCCGCGCGGCATCCCGTACTTCGAGAAGTACGCATGGCTGTTCATGCGGTTCTCCGGTGTGGCGCTGGTGTTTCTCGCGCTCGGCCACCTCTTCATCATGCTGATGTGGCAGGACGGGGTGTACCGCATCGACTTCAACTATGTCGCCGCGCGTTGGGCGTCGCCGTTCTGGCAGATCTGGGACATGGCCCTGCTGTGGCTGGCAAACCTGCACGGCGCCAACGGCATGCGCACGATCATCGGCGACTACGCCCGCAAGAACACCACCAAGTTCTGGCTGAACTCGCTCTTGCTGCTGGCGACCGGATTTACGTTGGTGTTGGGCACGTATGTCCTGGTCACCTTCGACGCGAACATCGGAGGTTAGACAAATGATTCATGAGCATCGCTACGACGTCGTCATCGTCGGCGCAGGCGGCGCAGGCATGCGGGCCGCCGTGGAGGCCGGGCCCCGCGCCCGCACCGCGGTGCTGACCAAGCTGTACCCCACCCGCAGCCACACCGGCGCGGCGCAGGGCGGCATGTGCGCCGCGCTGGCCAACGTCGAAGAGGACAACTGGGAGTGGCACACCTTCGACACCGTCAAGGGCGGCGACTACCTCGCCGACCAGGACGCCGTCGAGATCATGTGCCGCGAGGCCATCGACGCGGTCTATGACCTGGAGAAGATGGGGATGCCGTTCAACCGCACCCCCGAGGGCCGCATCGATCAGCGCCGGTTCGGCGGGCACACCCGCGATCACGGCAAGGCGCCCGTGCGCCGGGCGTGCTACGCCGCTGACCGCACCGGCCACATGATCCTGCAGACGCTGTACCAAAACTGCGTCAAGCACGACGTGCAGTTCTTCAACGAGTTCTATGCGTTGGACATCTCCCTGACCGATACGCCCGGCGGCCCGGTCGCCACCGGCGTCATCGCCTATGAGTTGGCGACGGGCGATATTCACGTGTTCCACGCCAAGGCGGTCGTGTTCGCCACCGGCGGGTCGGGCCGCATGTACAAGACGACCTCCAACGCCCACACCCTGACCGGTGACGGCCTGGGCATCATCTTCCGCAAGGGACTTCCCTTGGAGGACATGGAGTTCCACCAGTTCCACCCGACAGGCCTTGCCGGCCTGGGCATCCTGATCTCCGAAGCCGTGCGCGGTGAGGGTGGCCGGTTGCTCAACGGCGAGGGCGAGCGGTTCATGGAGCGCTATGCGCCGACGATCGTCGACCTGGCGCCACGTGACATCGTCGCCCGCTCGATGGTGCTGGAGGTGCTGGAGGGCCGCGGCGCCGGACCGAACAAGGACTACGTCTACATCGACGTGCGCCACCTCGGTGAGGACGTGCTCGAGGCCAAGCTGCCCGACATCACCGAGTTCGCCCGCACCTACCTGGGCGTCGACCCGGTCAAGGAACTGGTGCCGGTGTACCCCACGTGCCACTACGTCATGGGCGGCATCCCCACCACCGTGCACGGCAACGTGCTGCGCGACAACAACAACGTCATCCCCGGCCTGTACGCCGCGGGCGAATGCGCGTGTGTGTCGGTGCACGGCGCCAACCGCCTCGGCACCAACTCGCTGCTGGACATCAACGTGTTCGGCCGCCGCGCGGGCATCGCCGCCGCCGAATACGCGCAGAACCACAACCACGTCGACCTTCCGGAGAACCCGGCCGAGATGGTGGTCGGCTGGGTCGGCGACATCCTGTCCGAGCACGGCAACGAGCGCGTCGCCGACATTCGCACGGCGCTGCAGCAGTCGATGGACAACAACGCCGCGGTGTTCCGCACCGAGGAGACGTTGAAGCAGGCGCTTACCGACATCCACGCACTCAAGGAGCGCTACTCGCGAATCACGGTGCACGACAAGGGCAAGCGCTACAACAGCGACCTGCTGGAGGCCATCGAGCTGGGCTTCCTGCTGGAGCTGGCCGAGGTCACGGTCGTCGGCGCGCTGAACCGCAAGGAATCCCGCGGCGGCCACGCCCGCGAGGACTACCCGAACCGCGACGACACCAATTACATGCGTCACACCATGGCCTATAAAGAGGGCACCGACCTTCTTGCTGATATCCGGTTGGACTACAAGCCCGTGGTCCAGACGCGTTACGAGCCGATGGAGCGGAAGTACTGATGAGCCGCTTGCGCGAAGAGGAGAGTGCCCAGTGAGCGCACCCGTTATCGACAAGCCCGAAGCCGGCGATCAGGAACTGCCGCCCGTGCCCGAGGGCGCGGTCATGGTCACCCTCAAGATCGCCCGGTTCAACCCCGACGAGCCCGACGCCGCAGGCTGGCAGAGCTTCCGCGTGCCCTGCCTGCCCTCAGATCGGCTGCTCAACCTGCTGCACTACGTGAAGTGGTATCTCGACGGCACGCTGACGTTCCGGCGGTCCTGCGCACACGGCGTGTGCGGCAGCGACGCCATGCGGATCAACGGGGTGAACCGGCTGGCCTGCAAGGTGCTGATGCGCGACATGCTGCCGAAGAAGGCTTCGAAGCAACTCACCATCACCATCGAGCCGATCCGCGGGCTGCCCGTGGAGAAGGACCTCGTGGTGAACATGGAGCCGTTCTTCGACGCGTATCGCGCCGTGAAGCCGTTCCTCGTGACCAGCGGCAACGCCCCCACCAAAGAGCGGATCCAGAGCCCGACCGACCGGGCCCGCTACGACGACACCACCAAATGCATCCTGTGCGCGTGCTGCACCACGTCGTGCCCCGTCTACTGGAGCGAGGGGTCGTACTTCGGGCCTGCCGCGATCGTCAACGCACACCGGTTCATCTTCGATTCGCGCGACGAAGCGGCTGCCGAGCGGTTGGACATCCTCAACGAGGTCGACGGCGTGTGGCGCTGCCGGACCACGTTCAACTGCACCGAGTCCTGCCCGCGTGGCATCCAGGTGACTCAGGCGATCCAGGAGGTCAAGCGCGCGTTGATGTTTGCGCGCTGAGTTCGTTTGGGGCGCCGAGTGTGAACAAGATCGCGAGATTTCTCGGAAATCTCGCGATCTTGTTCACATTGGGCGGCCAGCGGCGCGCAATGCCGCCTTTGTGCGATCAATGATCATGCGTGGGCGATGATGAAGCAGGTCGGCACCAACGTGAACCATCCGCCAACCGAGATCCTGGTACTCGACGTTCTGGTCGATGTCGATCGTGCGCCGCTTCGGATCGGTCCAGTGCTGAATGCCGTCATATTGCACGCCGACCTTCCACTCCGGCCACCCCATGTCGATCCGGCCCACAATCCGGCGGTGATCGAAGACCACGATCTGAGTCTTCTCGGGTCTCATGCCGGCCTCGGTCAATAGCAGGCGAGTTCGGGTTTCCTGCGGCGATTCGGCCCCGCCGTCGGCGAGATCGAGCACCTGCCGTAATTGTTGGAGTCCCCGAACCCCCTTGTGACGCTGCAGGAGCGGCCGCACATCGGGGATCTTCAGGTCCGTGGCCTGCAGGAGCGCGTCCACCCTGACGACGGCGTCGGTCAACCCCTTTCGACGACCGAGATCGAACGCAGTCCTGGCGGGCGTCGTGGCCCCGATTCTCCGGATCACGCAGACTTCGTCGTCAACAAGGCGGTCACCATGCAGGACGATGCCGGCGGTCTTGTGTCGGCTGGAGTGATTCAGCTCGGCGGGATGCTTGGCCTCGATCCACTTCGATCCGTGCAGCGCGGCGGCCGACAGCCCCGCAGCGATTCCCCGTCGCCCCGACCACAGCCACGCCGCGACCGCCTTGTCGACGGGTGTGAGCTCGGCGCCGCGCGGGGCGTAGACGTCCCAATGCAACATCTCGTAGCGGGTGGTCAACTGATAGCGGTTGAGCTTGCCCGTAGCCATCGCCTCGGAACCCAGAAACGGCATGCCGTTAAGACGCTATGGGCTGCTCGCCGGTTCCACCACTCTCCAACGTGAAGAAGATGGCGAGTTGTCGCAGGAATCTCGCCATCTTCTTCACGCTCGGCTGTCACACATCGCGCGCGTGCCTCGTCTGACAGATATGACACCAAGAATCCAACCCCTGCCTCCCAAACAAGCCGGCCTGATGACGCGGATGATGTACCGGTTCGCCAAGAAAAAGTTCGGTGAGGTGCCCGAACCGTTCACGGTGGCAGCACATCACCCACGGCTGCTGATGGCCAATGCCGTGCATGAAGGCCTGCTGCAGAGCGGCTCGAAGAAGCTGCCGGCCAGCGTCCGCGAACTCGCGGTGTTCTGGACGGCCCGTACCGTCGGCTGCTCGTGGTGTGTCGACTTCGGTTCGATGCTGATGAGGCTGGACAACCTCGATGTGGACCGGCTGAAGTCCATCGACGAGTACGCCACGTCACCGATGTTCACCGACGACGAGCGCGCGGCCCTCGCCTACGCCGACGCCATGACGAAAGATCCGCACACCATCACCGACGAGCAGGTGGCTGATCTGCAGAGGCGCTTCGGCGATGACGGCGTGATCGAGCTGACCTACCAGATCGGTGTGGAGAACATGCGGGCCCGGATGTACTCGGCGCTGGGCATCACCGAGCAGGGTTTCAACTCTGGGGATGCGTGCCGGGTTCCGTGGGCCGATCAGGCCGACGAGCGCTTGCGCGAGGAGCATCAAGCCTGACCAGCAGGCACAATCTCGATGAAAGCCATTGCCACACCGAAGGTTTGACTGCTCTTATCGAGGCCACGCTCCAAAACCTTCATGGGCGCGCTCCAATTGGCGGCGATCGCGGCGTTGGCGTGCGCGTGTTCTTCCTCAGGCAGGATGCGCGCCACGCCGGCGACCGCCGGGCCGGCCGGCTTGCCGCGAAGGTTGCACGGCGCCACGATCACGTTGGGATTGTTGCGGATTCGCTTGACCTTGGCGGTGGACGCGTCGGTGCGGACATAGAGCTTGCCCTCAGCGACGCCGTGGTTGATGGGGCTGGGGACGGCTTCGCCTGATCGCTTGTAGGTGACAAGCACGATCTGGCGGTACTTGTCGAAGCCGGAGAAGTCGACGCCGGTCGGCTCACCGATGTCGAAGGCCTCGCGGTGACGCATCTTGTCCATGCCGCGGAACATCAGCTTGCTGAATGTTTGGGACAGGTTGCCGGGATCAGTGGGCATCACGTAGCACCTCCGCGTAGTGGTGAGCCGGTGAACTTGTCGGGATTGGCGATATCCCATACGGCACAGACTTTTCCGTCCCGGATCGTCATCGCCGTGATGCGTGGCATGAGCTCCGGATAGCGGTCGACTGCAGGCGCGCCCACGGTGTAAACACCCAGCTCACCGTTGACCAGTGCCAGCTGATTGCCCGCCAACCAGTTGGGTCCGTAGCGACGGGCCAGGCTGAACAGGAAGCGGGCCACCTTCTCGGGACCGTGAATGACGCGGGGCGCGGTCGGGGCGCGCCGGTTGGAGTCGCCGGTGAACGTGACGTCCGGATGCAGCAGGCGCACAACGGCTTCCATATCGCCGGCGGCCAGTGCTGCCATCAGCGTTCCGGCGATCTCGTTGTGTGTGTCGTCGGGCACCGGGGGCGGGGCGTCGGCCACCGCCTTGCGCGCCCGGGAGGCGAGTTGCCGGGCAGCAGCAGCACTGACGCCGAGCACGTCGGCGATCTCGGTGAACGGCACGCCGAAGCCGTCGTGCAGGACGAACGCCACCCGCTGGTCGGGGTTCAGGCGCTCCAACACCACCATTGCCGCGAACCGGGCGTCCTCCCCCGCGACGACCGCGTTCAGCGGGTCATTGGCATCGAAGGTCACCACCGGCTCGGGCAGCCACTCCCCGAAATAGGTTTCGCGCCGGTGCGCAGCCGAGCGCAACCGGTCCAGGCCCAGCCGGCTCACCACCGTGGTCAGCCAGGCCCGCAGGTCGTTGACCTGGCCGCGGTTGGCGTCCCAGCGGATCCAGGCGTCCTGCACGATGTCCTCGGCATCGGCGTAGGTGCCCGTCAACCGGTAGGCGACCGCCAGGAGTTGCGGCCGCAGCGCCTCGAACTCGTCTACGGCAGTTGTCACTCCTCCGAGGGTAGCCCTAGCGCTTGGCGAATACTGTGCGGTGCCATTCCTTTTCGGCGACGCCGGTGATGTCGCTCATGACGTGCTTGATGGTGAGGTACTCCTCGAAGGAGTAGTCGCTCATGTCCTTGCCGAAACCGGACGCGCCGACGCCACCGTGGGGCATCTCGCTGATGATCGGGATGTGGTCGTTGATCCACACGCAGCCGGCGTTGATCTCCCGCGACGCCCGCTGCGCGCGGTACACATCGCGGGTCCACGCCGAGGCGGCAAGACCGTAGTCGGTGTCGTTGGCCTGGCGAATCGCGTCGTCGTCGTCGGTGAAGGCCCGCACCGTGAGCACCGGGCCGAAGATCTCGTCGCGGTACACCTCTGAGCTTTCGGAGACGTCGGCGATCAGCGTCGGCCGGTAGAACGATCCGGGCAGGTCAGGAGCCACCCCACCGGTGACGACGCGGCCGCCCTGCTCCGGCGCGCGCGCCACCATCGCGGCGACCTTGTCGCGATGCGCGTAGGTGATCAGCGGGCCGAGGTCGGTGTCGGGGTCCTGGGGATCGCCGACGACGATCTTGCCCATCAACTCGGCGACGCCGGCGACGAAGTCGTCGTACAGGTCGCGCGAGACGATGGCTCTGGTGGCCGCGGTGCAGTCCTGACCGGTGTTGATCAGTGCCCCGGCCACAGCGCCCTGGATCGCGGCGTCGAGATCGGCGTCGTCGAACACCACGAACGGGGCCTTGCCGCCCAGCTCAAGCTGGGTGCGGTGACCGTGCACCGCGGCCGCGGCCATCACCTTGCGGCCGACGGCCGTCGACCCGGTGAAGGTCACCAGATCGACGCCGCGGTGTCCGGCCAGCGCGGTCCCGACGTCGGAGCCCGCGCCGGTCACGACGTTGAAGACGCCGTCGGGCAGCCCGGCCTCGCTGGCAAGCCTGGCCAGCGTGAGCGTGGTCAGCGGAGTGATCTCGGCAGGCTTGATCACCACTGAACACCCTGCCGCCAGTGCCGGGATCACCTTCCATACCGCCATCTGCAGCGGGTAGTTCCAGGGGGTGATGGTCGCGACGACGCCGATGGCGTCACGCCGGATGCTCGACGTGTGATCGCCCGAGTACTCCGCGGTGGCCTTGCCCTCGAGGTGGCGGGCCGCTCCGGCGAAGAAGTCGATGTTGTCGATGCTGCCCGGCACGTCGAACTCGGAGGCCAACCGCACCGGCTTGCCGGTCTGGCTGACCTCCTCGGCGACCAGGTCGTCGGCGTGTTCGTCGGCGAGCTTGGCCAGCTTGGCCAGCACCGCGGAGCGCTCCGCAGGCGTA
Source organism: Mycolicibacterium sp. XJ870 (assembly GCF_053483975.1). Classification (NCBI taxonomy): domain Bacteria; kingdom Bacillati; phylum Actinomycetota; class Actinomycetes; order Mycobacteriales; family Mycobacteriaceae; genus Mycobacterium; species Mycolicibacterium sp. XJ870. The sequence continues at coordinate 735,734 of NZ_JBEFTI010000001.1, read as the reverse complement.
GCGGTGGACCATGCAGGCAATGCGGCACGCGCCGCGGCAACCGCGTTGTCCACGTCGTCGGTGGATGCCAGTGCATAGTCGGCAACTGTTTTACCGGTCGCCGGATCGATGATCTGATGGGTTGGACCGGTGGTCGCCACCGGGGCGCCGTTGATCCAACTGCTCGCCACATTTACCGCCACACTCATGGCCCCAACGCTAACCGATCCCCCGACCGTTCTGCTACGCAATCCCGCGTTGGAGGCACCTTTAGACGATCGAATACATCGATAAGGTTGCCCCAAACGACGGATTCCGTGCACAATCGGTGGCATGACCAACCCTGATGGTCGCGAACTGGCCGCCGTACCGTTGCGCGTCAATCATTCGCGACCGGGCGCCTTCCAGTTGGACGAATTGTCGAAGGCGATCATCGAGAAGCTGCAGGCCGACGGGCGCCGCTCCTACGCCGGCATCGGCAAGGCGGTGGGCCTGTCCGAGGCCGCGGTGCGCCAACGGGTGCAGCGCATGGTCGACGCCGGCGTCATGCAGATCGTCGCGGTCACCGACCCGCTGCAACTGGGTTTCGCGCGCCAGGCGATGATCGGCATCCGCTGCACCGGGGACACCACCAAACTGGCCGAGAAACTGGCCGTCATCGAGTCGGTGGATTACGTGGTGCTGACGGCGGGATCCTTCGACGCCATCGTCGAGGTGGTCTGCGAGGACGACGACAGCCTGCTCGAACTACTCAACACCAAGATCCGCGCATTGCCGGGAGTGATATCCACCGAAACCCTTGTCTATTTGAAACTTGTTAAGCAGCAATATAATTGGGGAACGCGATGACTATCATTTCCGAAACCGATCAGACTACGTCAACCGACCTGGCCGCCAAGGCCAACCGCCACCTGTGGGGCCACTTCGCCCGGCACGGTGAGGGCATCACCCCGCCGATCATCACCCGCGGCGAGGGCGTCCGGATCTTCGACGACGCGGGCAAGAGCTACATCGACGGGCTCTCAGGGCTTTTCGTCGTGCAGGTGGGCCACGGCCGCAAGGAACTGGCCGAGGCCGCCGCCAAGCAGGCCGAGACGCTGTCGTTCTTCCCGCTGTGGTCCTATGCGACCCCGCCGGCGATCGAGCTGGCCGAGCGCGTGGCCGCGTTCGCGCCGGGCGACCTGAACCGGGTCTTCTTCACCACCGGCGGCGGCGAGGCCGTCGAGAGTGCGTGGAAGCTGGCCAAGCAGTACTACAAGCTGACCGGCAAACCGGGCAAATACAAGGTGATATCGCGGTCCATCGCCTATCACGGCACGCCGCAGGGAGCGCTCGCGATCACCGGCATCCCGGCGTTCAAGGCGCCGTTCGATCCGCCGACTCCTGGCGGTTTCCGGGTGCCCAACACCAACTTCTACCGGGCTCCCGAGCAATTCAGCACCGATCCCAAGGCCTGGGGCCGCTACTGCGCGGACCGGATCGCCGAGGCCATCGAGTTCGAGGGTCCCGACACCGTCGCGGCGGTTTTCCTGGAGCCGGTGCAGAACGCCGGCGGCTGCTTCCCGCCGCCGCCGGGGTATTTCGAGCGGGTCCGCGAGATCTGCGACGAGTACGACGTGCTGCTGGTCTCCGACGAGGTGATCTGCGCCTACGGCCGGATCGGTTCGATGTTCGCCTGCGACGACTTCGGCTATGTGCCCGACATCATCACCAGCGCAAAGGGTTTGACGTCGGGCTACTCACCGCTTGGCGCGATGGTCGCGTCCGACCGGCTGTTCGAGCCGTTCAACGACGGCCAGACGGTGTTCGGCCATGGCTATACCTTTGGCGGACATCCGGTTTCGGCGGCCGTGGCGCTGGCCAACCTCGACATCTTCGAGCGCGAGGGCATCAACAACCACGTCAAGGAGATGGCCCCGGCATTCCGGGCCACCCTGGAGAAGCTCTACGACCTGCCGATCGTCGGCGACGTCCGCGGCGAGGGCTTCTTCTACGGCATCGAACTCGTCAAGGACAAGACCACCAAGGAGACGTTCAACGACGAAGAGTCCGAACGCCTGCTGCGTGGGTTCCTGACGCCGGCACTGTGGGAGGCCGGCCTGTACTGCCGCGCCGACGACCGTGGCGACCCAGTGGTGCAGCTTGCTCCGCCGCTGATCAGCGGGCAGGCCGAGTTCGACGCGATTTACGAGATCCTGCACGGCGTGCTTTCCGAAGCGGGCAACCTGCTCTAGGTCTGGCGTTGGCTCTGCGGTGAGGGCGGGTGCTTCTCGCACTTTGCCGCCCTCACTGCAGAGCCGAACCAGCGGTCGCGGCTAATCTGGTCAGACCTGGCCAGATCAGATAGTCTGTCGTCATGAGCGAGACGGTCAACGTCTATGACGCGAAATCGCGCTTCTCGCGTCTGCTTGCCCAAGTGGAGGCCGGCGACGAGATCGTGATCAGCCGACACGGCCGGCCCATCGCACGTTTGGTGCCCTACCAGCCGGATCGGGTGGTTCGCCAACCGGGAATCTGGAAGGGCCGGGTCACCATCGGCGCCGACTTCGACGACTTCTCAGCCTCGGACGACCGCGACTGGTACGGGGAATGAGAGGGCTCCTCGACACTCACGTTCTGCTCTGGTGGCTGGCCGACGCCAAGAACCTTTCGCCTGCGCATCGCGCGACGATCGCGGAGCCTGACAACGAACTTTTCGTCTCTGCGATAACCGTCGCCGAAGTCGCGATCAAGGCGTCGCTGGGGAAGCTCCGAGCGCCTACCGGACTCGATGAGGTGGTGCGGGAGGCGGGATTCCGCGAGCTCCCGTTTACCGCGGCGCATGCCGAGGCTCTGCGCGACTTGCCATGGCATCACCGCGACCCATTCGACCGGATGCTCGTGGCGCAGGCCATGGTCGAACAGCTGGATTTGGTCTCCGCCGACAAGCGTCTGCGCGACTATCCCGTCGCGTGCATCTGATCGACCCGCCGTCACAGCAGCACCAAGGAACAGGTGAGGTGTGCTCTGGAAATGCGGTACCGCCGGTGGTACCACTCGGGCGCGGCTAAGAATCCGGAAATTGGTCCCGGAATTTCAACGCATCGCTGACGCGCCTGGTGCAATCCCCCAGCGCGGTCATCTGGACGCGGGTCAGCGGTGCGAGGTAATGCCGCCGCACGATCGCGGAATAGGTCAGCAGCGCCGGCTGCAGAGCAGCTTGCCCTTTAGTGGTGATCGCGACCACGACCATTCGCCTGTCGTCGCGGCTACGAACCCGGCGCACCAAACCGCGTTTCTCCAAGCGGCTCACTTGCCAGGTGACTCGGCCGGGGGCAAGAAACAGAATCTCTGCGAGAACACCCATCCGAACACCCTGGCGCGGATCCATGTTGAGCCGGTGAAGAATTTGCAGATCAGGAATCGTCAGGCTGTGTTTGGCGGTGAGGGCCGTATCGATCGCCCGGTAGAGCAGGCTCGCCGCTTCCGAGAAGCGCTCCCAACTATGCAGCGCCTCGTCACCCGAATTCATGATCTCTCGATTCGGGCCTCGCTCCTCACATTCAACCGCCAACATTGCGTCGCTACTTCTCCTCCATCGACCGCTGTGGAGATCACAACGCAGCCAACGAATCCGGTCTATGCAGATTGGGACAGGCCGTCCGCGTCTTACACTCCTGCTCAATGGACGTACCGTTGGTCCGGACGCGGATCGAGCAGCTCGAGGATCTGGGCGACGCGGTCAACAACGCCGGGCTGAATGCGTTCCAGCTATCGCGCGAACCGCCCAGCGGCACTCTGTTGCACGCTGCCCACGACGGGGTTTCTCTGAGTTCCGGCCACTTCGACAGCAGAGTGCAAATCCGTGGGGCGCTGTCCGACGACGCCATTTCGATCGCTGTCGGCCTGCGGATTCCGCCACGGAATCGACTGTTGTTGCGAGATATCGATTCGGGGATCGTCACCGTGTTTCGCCCCGGTGATGAGCACGAGGCTTTTCACGACGTCAATTCGCTCTATGCCGTCGTTTCCCTCAGCGAGGAGACATTGGAGAGTGAGGTAGGGCGTCACGGACTCAGCCTGCCCCACAACGCTTTCCGGCATACCGGCATTCACCCACAGCCGTTGGCGCGAGCGCACCTCGACACGATCTCCGCGTTCCTGGCCCGCCTGCACCAAGGCGACGGCCGACTCGACTCCGCCGCGCTTGCCGACATCGTCACCGCCTTCATCGGCCATTTCGCGCAACGGCCAACAGCCTCGATCCTCCGACCGCTGCGGCAACGCGAAAGAATCGTCGAGCTCACCCGCGCGCACATCGACCAAAACCTCGACCAACGTCTCGACATCGAAGACCTCGCGTGCCGCGTGGGTGTCTCCCGGCGAACTCTCACCAGGTCGTTCGAGGAAACCCTCGGCGAGCCACCGCGGTCCTACATCGCACGGATGCGCCTCCATCGCATCCGGTCAGGCCTCCTCGCGATCAGCCCGGAGGATGCGACGATCGCCGACGTATCCAACCAGTGGGGCATGAGCGAACTCGGCCGTATGTCAGCCCGATACCGTGCCCTGTTCGGCGAATTGCCGTCGCAGACCCGCAGGCGTAGCAAAATCTCCCCTGACTCAAGCGGAGATGCTTAGCATGACGCGATGCAGCACCGTCTTCCTCGCCGCACCGCGAGTGACATTCCCGGTCTAGACCTCGCCGAGCAGAAGTCGTGGCAGAGCTTTGCCGATGCCGCACTGCGGTTGGACGCGGCGATGAACCGTCGACTGACCGACGCGCATCAACTGGCCGTGATCGACCTCCGAGTGCTCGACGCGCTGCTCGAATCCGAAATCGGATTCATCCGCATGGGCGATCTCGCGGACATCGTTGAATCACTGCCCGGCCATCTCACGAAGCGGGTACGGCGTTTGGAGGAACGGGGGCTCGTGCGCCGCGAGAAGTGTCCAGAGGACAGGCGCGGGGTGATGGCCATCATCACCGATGAAGGTCGGCGGCTCGCACGCGAGGCGAGAGTGACCTATGAAAACGGTGTGCGGGACGACCTGGCCGACACGCTATCGCGGGCGCAGGTCGTCACCATCGAGAAGAACAGCCGTCGGATCAGCGCCGGGTTCAGGCTTACACACGAATAACTGTCAGACCCGCCGCCCCGTCGAGCGCGTCGAAGTCGTCGTCCTGCGTGATGACAGGCAGGCCCCTCGAAGCTGCGATCGCCGCGATCCAGAGGTCGTTGATTCGGACCCGTCTGCCGGTCTCGGCGAGATAAACCCGTAGCCGCGCCCACATTCGTGCTGCGTCCTCGTCGACCGGCAGTATCGCGAGGTCGGCGACGGCGTCGACCGTCGCCAGCCGTTGTGCGCGGACGTCGGTGGTGGTCGCGGCCAGGACTCCGGCGTTGAGTTCAGCAAGCGTGACGACGGTGGTGGCGACTTGGGCCGGAATGGCCGACGCGTCGATCGCGCGCCCGGTCTCGTTCGCGATAAACACCGAGGTATCAAGCACTCCCGCATCTGCTGGCCGGCTCACTGCACTGGCCCGAGATCATCGGTGGTGTCGCCGGCGAGCGCGTCGAGGTCGTCTCGCAAACCCGGATCAGCTTGGGCGCGCGGTAGCCGTGCCAGGAACTCCGCCTTGGTCAGCCAGCGCCGGCGCTGCGGCAGCACCGGGATGAGCTGCGCAACCGGGCGCCCGCTGACGGTCACCGTGATGTCCTCCCCAGCTTGCACACGGCGCAACACGCCAGCGGTGTCATTGCGGAGTTCGCGTGACGCAACCTCGGACATGCTACAAACGTAGCATTCTTGTAGCAATCAGGTGTGGAATGCCTGTGCTCCTCCGCGCTCCGCCCTAACGTCAACGCGGTGCCCCGCAAACCGTCGATCGATCCCGTCCGCTGGCAGCCGCCGCCCGTCGATCCGCTCCCGGAGTTTCCAGCGGCGGACCTGACGATCGTGCCGATGCCCGGGAACGGGCCTGAGGACGTCGTCGCCGACGCGGATGGGCACCTGTGGACCGGGCTTGTCGACGGCCGGATCGTGCGAGTGTCCCCCGACGGCGACGCGACCGTCGTGGCCAATACCGGCGGACGCCCGCTTGGAATGCATGTCGCTCGCGACGGTCGGGTGCTGATCTGCGACAGCCACCGTGGGCTGCTGGTGCTCGATCCGTCGACTGGTGAGCTCTCGACGCTGGTGGAGTCGGTGGCGGGCCGGCCGCTCATGTTCTGCTCGAATGTCACCGAGACATCTGATGGCACAATCTATTTCACCGAGTCGACGAGCAAGTTCCACTACGAGCATTTCGCCGCGGCGGTCCTCGAGGCTCGAGGACGCGGCAGCCTGTTCCGGCTCGCCGTCGATGGGACCGTGACTACACTCGTGGACGGTCTGTACTTCACCAACGGTGTCACCGTCACCGCGGACGAGTCGGCGCTGGTGTTCGCCGAGACGCAGGGCCGACGGCTGTCGAAGTACTGGTTGACCGGGCCGCAGGCCGGCACGGTCACGCCGCTGGCAGTGAATCTGCCCGGCATGCCCGACAACATTTCCACCGGCTCTGATGGCCGCATCTGGGTCGCCCTGGTGAGCCCGATCAACGCCGCCGCCGAACGACTCGCGCCGCGCGCGCCGGTGCTGCGCCAACTGGTGTGGCGGCTGCCGGAGGCATTGCAGCCGAAGATCAAATCGCAGGTGTGGGCTGTCGCGTTCGACGCCGACACCGGTGCGGCCGTCAGCGGAATCCAGACCAAGCATCCGGACTTCGGCGTCGTCACCGGAGTCCTCGAGGCCGGCGGCCGGCTGTGGATGTCCAGCATCGAATTCCCTGCCCTGGCCTACGCGAGGATGTGACGCGTCCTACCGTACGGGAAAACTATAGTTTTGTCGTACGGACTGAGGCAAAACTACAGTTCTGGATGATGCGGGTGCTAACATGAGCCCATGTCCGACCGCATTGCCCTGCGTCGTCGCCTACACCAGGTGGCGTTTCGGCAGCGTGGATACTTCAACGCACGGCAGGCCAAAGACACCGGGTACACGTACCAAGCCCAGAAGTACCACGTCGACCGCGGGAACTGGACGAGAATCGACCGCGGCGTGTTTCGGCTTGCGGATTGGCCACCAGCAGAAGGGGATTCGTTCGTTCGATGGTTTGTATGGAGCGACCGTCGCGGCGTGATCTCCCATCAGTCGGCGGCAGAAGCGCACCAGCTCGGTGAGGTCGATCCAGCTAACGTACACATCACGATGCCACCGGGATTCTCGACCCGGAACACGTTGGTGATCGTGCACGTCGCCAGCCTCGAATCGGCCGATATCGAGGTGTTACAGGACTTCGCGGTCACAACAACAACCCGAACACTGCTCGATCTGGCGGCCAGTCCGGAAGTAACTCAGGAGCAGCTGGATTCCGTTGTCGTTGATGCATTCGACACCGACATGCTTGATCGGCGTGCCCTTCAGCGTCGCATGGACGACTTCGGCAACTTCGCGGCGCTGCGAATCGAGCGCGCCCTCGGCTCGCCGATTGAAGCGCCCCTCTGAAGCCGGCAAGCGCCACCGCAATGCGTGCATCCCTGGACGCCCGCCTCATTGCGACAGCGGCTGCGCTGAGGATCGACCCGGGGCGACTCCGCAGACGCCTGGTCTTCCAGCGCATTCTGCGGCGGATCGGATCAGCGGAGAACTGGGTCCTCAAAGGTGGCTACCTGCTGGAAACACGACTGAGCCACGGCTTTCGCGCCACCCGGGACCTTGATTTCGTCAGCGACCTCGCCGCCGATTCCGCAGCGCTGACACGCGAATTGGAGCGTGCCCTCGGCTCTGATGCCGACGGTGACTACTTCACATTCCGTGTCGGCCGCGCCAAACCTCTGACGGACGACTCTGCCGGCCGCGGCGGTTGGAAGGTCAGTATTGAGGCGCTACTCGACAACCGTACGTTCGACCGGGTCCGCATCGACGTCATGGATCGACTTGAAGAAACCTTCGGTGGCCGTGAGGTTTTGGCAATCGCTGCCCCGGTTGATGGGCTCGGCCTTGCTGACGCCGATGTGCAGTCGATCGATATTGCACAGCATGCCGCGGAGAAGTTGCACTCGCTCACCAAGATCTACTCGGGCGTGCGCGTCAGTACGCGAGCCAAGGATCTTGTCGATCTGGCTCTGATGCTCGACGCGGGACTGCTGCCCGACCGACGCCTGTCAGAGCGGCTTGTCACGGTTTTCGCCAGCCGCGATTCACGGCCGCCACCGGACAACCTGCAGACGCCGCCCGCCAGTTGGTCATCAGATTTCACAACAGTGGCCGCGGGGACGCCTGTGTCCGGAATGACGATGCAGCAGGCATTCGCGTCGGTGACCGAGATGTATGCGCTTGCGATTCACTCCGACGGGGAGGATCCGTTGTAGAGAACCCTCCTCGCGTCAAGGTGCAACCACGTCGCGCACCCATCACTAGGGCAGTCCTCTGGCCCGATCAGCTCCTTCTGACGCCCAACCCAGCGTGAATCCTGCGACGCTCGAAGTCACAGTCCGGGCGGGCACGTTCGCGGTATGGATACCGCCGATCGGTGCGCCGGCGATGGCCTACCAGGGCGAACTTTGTTCCGGCCAGGTCGCCTGCTGCGTATCCTGGCAGTGAATGTAGTTGCAGATGCGCCGGTGATCGAGGTGGAGGTGAGCCAACCGTGAGCAAGTTTTCGGACAACCTCGATCTCGTTGCGCGAGAAGGTTACGTTCCGACGACCGCGCAAGCTTTGCTCGCACATCTGCAACTCGATGACGCACCAAGGCCGCGTCAAGAAGCAGCCATCAAAGATTGGCTGAAGATGCATCCGCCAGGTCGAGCCATGGAATTCACCTTGCGACGCAAGGGGTTCGGTCACTTGCTCGACAATCGCAGCTCGGCATAAGCCGCACAGCGACGGGTGTGTGCCTCGCTCCCCCATTGATCGGCCTGAGACGCACGCCAGAATCACCCGTCCCACACCACCTGTCCGTCCGCGCGCAAGCGGGCGCCTTGCGCCGGAGAGTGTTCGACCAGACGTCCATCGTGCATGAGGTGGCGCACCGTCACGCCGAACCGCAGTGCCGCGACATCGGCGACCAGTCGGCGGTGACACCGCCACCACACGCTCTCGCTGCACATCATCACCGTTGACCGTCCGGCCGCCTGCTCGAGGAGCTCGGCAAGGCCCTCGGCGAAGGGTTCGGTGCGGGTGTAGGCGGCATATGCGGCGAATTGCTCGACGCGCCACCACGTGTCCTCGCGTACGGCGTCGGCGGGCAGGCGACGCCGCCCACCCAGCCGTGCATCGGCGCGATAATCGATGGTCGCCTGCGATAGCCAGCGGCTCATCGCCCGGCCCTCGACGTCCGGATTGTGCCGACTGTTCGGGTAGCGCCGGATGTCGACCACGGCTTCGACCCCGGCGTCGCTCAACAGCGTGGTCAGCGCAGTCTTGTCGAGCGTCCCGTGCCCGACCGACATCAACGCCATGCCACTATCGTCGCCGGTTGCGCCGCTATCGAAACCAAACCGCGATTGTCAATTTTAACTTCTGTCACATTCGTAACAGCGTGCCTCCGTGGAATCGGGCCGCGGCTCGCCTAATCTTCGCTAACGATGGCGACTCGGCGCACCACCCCACGACGCATATCGGCGCGCGGCATTTCCGCGCTCGCAGCCGTGGCGATGCTGTTCGCTCCAGCAATGATCGTGGCCCCGGTGGCCACCGCCGATCCGCCCCTGGCGGTCGAATGCCCATACAAGGTGACGACGCCGCCTGCCGTCGACGCGTCGGAGGTGCCCAAACCCGGCGATCCGACTCCCGGCCCACTTCCAGTCCCCGACAAAACCATTGGCGGTGAGGCACTCTCCGGGTGCGGCGTGATCACCGCACCCGGCACGCCGCCACTGCCCAACGACGTCTCCGCCGAGGCGTGGCTGGTCGCAGACCTGGATACCGGTGACGTCATCGCCGCCAGGGATCCGCATGGCCGTCACCGCCCGGCCAGCATCATCAAGGTGCTGACGGCCATCGCCGCGCTCAACGAACTCAATCTCAACAAGCTGGTCGCGGGCACTCAGGACGACGCCAACTCCGAGGGCACCCGCGTCGGCGTCGGTCCCGGCGGCCAGTACACGGTCAACGACCTCCTGCATGGCCTACTCATGCACTCCGGCAACGATGCCGCCCATGCGTTGGCAATGCAGCTTGGTGGGATGGACACGGCGCTGCGGAAGCTGAATGTTCTGGCGAGCACGCTCGGCGGCCGCGACACCCGGGCCGCCACGCCCTCGGGCCTGGACGGACCCGGCATGAGCACCTCGGCCTACGACATCGGGCTGTTCTACCGATACGCCTGGCAGAACCCGGCTTTCGCCGACATCGTCGCCACCAAGCAATACGACTTCCCCGGCCGTGACGGCAACCCGTCATATCCGGTGGAGAACGATGTCACGCTGCTCTACAACTACCCCGGCGCGCTCGGCGGCAAGACCGGCTTCACCGACGACGCCGGCCAGACCTTCGTCGGCGCCGCCGAACGGGACGGCCGCCGCCTGGTCGCGGTGCTGCTGAAAGGCACCCGAGTGCCCATCGCACCGTGGGAACAGGCCGCACATCTTCTCGACTACGGGTTCGCCACTCCTCCAGGCACCAAGGTCGGAACGCTCGTCGACCCCGATCCGTCACTGAAACCGCCCAAGCCCGACGAGCCCTCAGCCGCCCAGGCCGCCGCGGTACTGCCAGCCGCAGATGCGCTGCCGGTCCGGGTCGGCGTGGGCGTCGTTGGCGGCATCGTCGTGTTCATGCTCATGCTGGGCGCGCGACAGCTGAATCGCCGCACCATTCGCTGAGTTTCAGCGCTGCGCGCAGTTGCTCACGTATCCGTAATGGGTCGTTTCGGGTAGCGCGCATTTGGGTCCCGGGCGACCCTCGCACCATCGTCGCGGACGCCACCCATGGGCGCGCGGTAAATCTCCCAGGGCTGGACAGCGGACCTCAACCGCATAACGCGCTGACAGGCCAACACGCTGGGGCGACAGCTGGCACCGGTTCAGCACCACGCGCAACACCGGATGAACGTGTTCTATTCACACGATGAATCGATTTCCGTTTTAAGGAAGTCAGCACTGTTTCTTGTTGGCGTCGGACCACCAGATCAGGCTGTTTAGCTGCAATGATGCGGTTCGAGCCTTGCGGCTCACGATCGAGGCGCTTCCACAACTTTTGCAGATGATTGCCAATAGTTGGCGACACTTAGATTCTTCTCAGTTACGTTCATCGCTGGTCAGGGTCACCAACTCATCAGCAAAGGAAACTGCATTGCAACGCACACTTCGTCCCTACGTGACCGCCGGCGTGGCCATCGTCGGCGCCAGCGTCATCGCGGCCACACCGGTAGCAGCACCCCCCGCTGAATTAGCGGTTCGCTCTCCACAAATTTCGTCCGCCGCAGTGGAACTCACAGCCCTCGCTGGCGCACTCGACACGTCGTCATGGGTCGACCCCATCGCATACTGGGCCGAGGTACTAGACACAACGCAAACCAATGTGTCAGCGCTATTGGCTGTCGCGTCTGAGGATCCGTTTCCGGTACTAAACCAAATCATTGTCAACCAAGCTGGGTACGCGAACACGATCGGCACTGCACTGTCGTCGAGCGCCCAAGGCCTCTACGACTGGGCGACTGTCGAAGGCGGTGGGAATCTGCCGACGGTGGTGGCGAACATGAGGACCGCCATCGCCGAAGGTGACCTGCAAGCCGCAGCGCAGGAGATGAAGTTTGCCGTTACTGACGTGGGAATGGCCCTGTTCGGCATGCTTCCGCTCCTCGCCCTGCCCTACCAGATTGCGCAGAACTTCGCGAATACCCTGGAAACGATGGTCGCGTATGGATTAAACACCGGCGTCGTAGGTAAATCTGCCTACGGTGTACTCAACGTCTTAAACACGATGATCTACGCGGTCGCCACAGTCGGGCAGGAACTAATCGACGCTGCGGAGGCCGGAGACCCCGTCGCGGCAGTCAGCGCATTCATCAACGCTCCCGCATTCCTGACCGATTCATTGCTTAACGGGCAAGCCATCGTGCGACCCAACGGCACAATTCATAGAACCCCAGGGCTACTCAACTACACTGCGGTCCATTTCACCCACTGGAGCCTCGGCAGCGCGTTGTTGATCCACATTCCGCGCGCGATCGCGGCGGCGATCACGCCGCCAGCGGTTCCAGCTACGGCGACTATCCCCGAAATCACCAGTGCTGCCGATGATCTCGCGGCGCTACCACCCGCCGAGGCAGACCCGAGCACCCCCGCACCGGCCCCTACTGCGGCCCTTAAAGAGCTCACCAGTGGTGCGACTGACACTGTCAACGGCATCACCAGCGCCGCGACGGCGGCGTTCAATGCGGCACGGTCGGTGACGCTGAAGGTCGACCCGAATCCTGAGGTGACCGAGACATCCACGGCCACCGAAATTTCCGCGGATGACACAACCGACGATGCAACGGATGAGTCGAATACCAAGGCCGACAGGGAATCCAAGAAGGAAGCGCGGAAGCAAGCCCGCGAGGCCAAACGGCAGGAGCGCCAAGAAGCCAGGGCAGAACGCCAACAGGCCCGTCAGGAAGCCAAAGCCGAAAAGCAAGAAGCCAAGGACGCCACGAAGGCCGGCGGCAAGCACCGCGCCGACAAGAACAACACCGAGTAACCACATCACCGCGGCCACCGGCCGCTCCACGACTGGTGGGCCCCTTCGCGTTCTCCCGAAGGGGCCCACCGCTCTATGCACTAGCCCGCACCGAGCCATCGGCGCCCGTCTTCGAATGAGGCCCGAACCGTTTCGACCTCGCACCGGTCCCGTTCGTTGCCCTCAACCCACCGCCGCTGGTCCGCGCGAGTTCCGTGAGCAAGGCATAGCGACTGCTGACTACTATGATGGAATCACAGCTGCTCAACGGCGCTATCATGATAGCATCTACTCATGGCGCAGATACTTGTCCGTCAACTCGACGACGAAACCAAGGCGAAGCTTCAACGCCTGGCTAGTCAACATGGTCGCAGTACCGAGGAAGAAGTGCGCGAGATCCTGCGAAACGCCGTCAGGAATGTCGACGATCCCCCCGGGCGCCTTGGTTCACGAATCGCATCGCGCTTCAAAGGGATCGGGCTCAAAGACGAGATTGCCGAGATGCGCGGGCAATCCGTCCAACCGGCGCAATTCGATTCATGATCCTGCTGGACACCAACGTGCTCTCGGCATTGATGCGGGACACACCCGACATGACCGTGGTGGAGTGGCTCGACAACCAGCCAGTCGAATCAATCTGGACGACTTCGATAACCGTCTTCGAGATACGTACCGGCATAGACCTTTTGGAACGTGGCCGGCGCCGGAAGCAGCTTGATGAGATCTTCTCTCAACTACTGGCGGAAGACCTAAACGGTCGGGTGCAGTCCTTCGACCAAACGGCAGCACTCGCCGCCGGCAGCATCGCAGCCAGCCGTCAGCGCACGGGACGCGTAGTCGAGATTCGTGATGTTCAGATCGCTGGTATCGCGGCCTCACGCCATGCAACCGTGGCCACTCGAAACACTCGCCACTTCGAAGAATCGGGGATCGAACTGGTCAACCCATGGAACTGACCTGCCCGGATCATTTAGCAACACCTCAGATGGCAATGGACAGAGGCGACCGCGGCCGACAGATCAACGCGACGGCGGGTACTGCTGCCGCTGGCATGACGCCTTTGGCGGGGCTGACGTGCCAGAAATGCCACTCCCCACCTGCCGTGAACACGCCCGCCTATCGATGTTCCGGTTCATCACCAGCACGGAACTCAATACGGCTGTGCCGCAACGGTTCAACCGTCCCACCACCTGCCCGCCAGCGCACAAGCGGGCGCCCTCGGCCGGAATGTGTTCGACCAGGCGCCCGTCGTGCATGAGGTGGTGCACCGTCACGCCGAATGAAGCGTCGCGACATCGGCGACCAGTCGGCGATGACAGCGCCACCACACACTCTCGCTGCACATCAGACTGTCCGGCCGCCTGCTCGAGGAGCTCGGCAAGCCCTTCGGCGAAAGTCAGGGGCTGAAATCCAGACCGAGATCGGCCAGGAATCGACCCTTGTGGCCAGCCCTGAATTTCAGCAACGCGGTGCCGCCCCTAACTCGTAGTCGCGCAAGTACACGGAGCGGGTAACCACGAATGAACGTGTTCCAGTAGCCCATCGCATAACTGCCAGATTGGCTGACCCAGCGCCGGGTCCGTTTGTCAGATTTACAACATTATCGGGTTGACCAGCGCATATAAGACGATGAAGGCATTCCCAACGCTCAGGACTGCACATATTTTTCGAACGTTTTCACATATTTTGCGAACGTTTTACAACTACTACCAATAGTGAGCCATTACCAGAGACCTTCTGCTAAATTCATCGGCGGTCAGGGCCGCCTGACCCATCAGCAAAGGAATCCGGTTGCAACTCACACTTCGCCCGTACGCCACCGCCGGCATAGCACTGGCCGGCGCCAGCATCATCGCGGTCAGTCCGATCAGCCCAGTCACACCGTCGCTGCCCGACGTCCAAGCTCACGCATCTTCTGCGGCGGTGGACCTCGCCGCCGCCGTCGACCCCATCGGCGACCCCATCTCGGCGTGGGTCACTACGCTCACCAACGCCGCCCAGAACCTGGGCGCGCTCGGCGGGCAAGTAGTCGATAACGGCGCGCCCATCTTGACCCAGTTTCTCGCCAACCAGGTGGGCTACGCCAACCTGATCGGCGCCGGATTCGAAGGCTTTCGCACCCAATTCGAGAACTATCTGAACTCCACGCTGCCGTTCTATTTCCAGTATGCGTCCGACTTTCTCAAAGCTGGCCAGATCGGTGAGGCATTCAGCTGGGGTGTCGTCCACCCGGTAACCGCCGCAATTATGACGATGACCCCGCTGATCAACAACCTGAAAATCCCGGGCATGATCGCGCAGAACGTCGCGAATGTGCTGCAAGCGATTCCTGCTGCCATCCAGCCCATCGGTTTTGGCGCCATCACTACGCTCACGAATCCATTTCACACGTTTGGGGCCCAGCTACAAAGCATTACCGACGCGGTGAACGCCGGTGACCCACTCTCAGCGGTCAACGCGATGCTGAACATTCCCGCCGCGATGTCGGACTCCCTCCTGACCGGCCTGCTCAAGCCGTACCAGAATTTTTTCGATGCCGGCCTCGTCGCCGCGCTGGTGGTGGACCTCCCCAGAACGATCGCCGCCGCGATCACACCGCCGGCTTCGCTGGTCGCGCCCGCAGCCGTGGAATCTGCACCCGACACGTTGGCGGCCGATGCCCTGCCTGCGGCGGAAACGCCGGCCGTCGATGCCAGCGTCGCCACGCCCGACGCGTTGCCCGCAACCACTGACCAAACGCCCGGGCCTGCCAGACTGGCCGACGAGCTGACGAGTGGCGTGACCAACACGGTCAACAGCCTCACGAGCGCCGCTTCCTCGGCGATCAATGCGGTGAAAACCGTGACGTTGAAGGTTGATCCGAAGCCTGCCGCGACCGAGACGTCCACCACCGGTGGAAGTTCCGCGGACGCCAACGCCCCCGATGAGTCGGCGGACGCATCAAACGCCAAGGCCGACAAGGAATCCAAGAAGCAAGCGCGGAAGGAAGCCCGCGAGGCCAAACGCCAGGAGCGCCAAGAAGCCAGGGTGGAGCGCCAACAGGCACGCCAAGAAGCCAAAGACTCGACGAGCACCGGCGGCAAGCACCGCGCCGACAAGAACAACACCGAGTAACCACACCACCGCGGCCACCGGCCGCTCCACGACTGGTGGGCCCCTTCCCGTTCTCCCGGAAGGGGCCCACCGCTCTATGCACTAGACGCACCGAACCATCGGCGCCGGTCCACAGAACGTGGCCAGTGCCGTTTCGCACCGTGGGAGCAGGCGGCACATCTGCTCGACTACGGGTTCGCAACCCCTCCAGGCACCAAGGTGGGCACGCTCGTCGACCCGGATCCGTCACTGAAGCCGCCCAAGCCCGACGAGCCGTCCACCGCCCAGGCCGCCGCAGTGCTGCCACCCGCAGATGCGCTGCCGGTCCGGGTTGGCGTGGGCGTCGTCGGCGGCATCGTCGTGTTCATGCTCATGCTGGGCGCGCGGCAACTGAATCGCCGCACCATTCGCTGACTTTCATTGCCGCGAACAGATGCTGAGGTATCCGTGATGGGTCGTTTCGGGTAGGGCGCGTTTGGGTCCCGGGCGACCCTCGCACCATCGTCGCGGACGCCGCCTACGGGCGCCCACGGTAGATCTTCCAGGGCTGGACAGCGGTCCTCAACCGCATAACGCGCTGACAGGCCAACACGCTGGGGTGACAGCTGGCACCGGTTCAGCCCCACGCACAACGCTGCATGAACGTGTTCTATTCACACTATGAATCGATTTCCATTTTAAGGAAGTCAGCACTGTTTCTTGTTGGCGACGGACCACAAGATCAGGCCGTTTAGCTGCAATGATAAGGCTCGAGCCGTGCGGCTCGCGATCGAGGCGCTTCCACAGGTTTTGCAGATGATTGCCAATAGTTGGCGACACTTAGATTCTTCTCAGATACGTTCATCGCTGGTCAGGGTTGCGTTGCAATGCAATTCCTTTGCTGATGAGTTGGTGAGGGCTCCGTTCATCGTTGAGACCGCGCCGGTGATATTGCCCGCCGAGAGTTTGGTCAGCCATCTTTTGGACGGCAGTGGGCAGACCGGTGGTGAGGAATGTGGTCACACCATTGAGGGACGTCTGGATCGTCGTCAGGGCTGTCTGGCCATACCCAAGCTGGTTGGCGATGACCTGCTGGAAGATCGGCGCGGGATTGTCGAGGACGACCCCTCCGATCGTCGCCGCGTTGTTGAATGCGTCGCCGAAGACATCGATCCAAGCCGTAATGGGGTCCGCTGCGGCAGTGAGTTCTACTGCGGCGGATGAAATTTGCGCAGCGCGAACCGCTAATTCAGCGGGGGGGTGCTATGGGTGTGACCGCTATGACGCTGGCGCCGACGATGGCCACGCCGGCAGTCACGTAGGGGCGAAGTGTTGACCAGGCCCGACCCAGATCGTTCGGGCTTCCGAGCGCGTATCGCTGCCTAAACCGGCGGGGAAGCGACATGTTGGTGATGCATCCTGGACGCATACGTTGCCAACATAGGAGGCTGTCATGTCGGTGACACAGATCGACCTTGACGACGAGGCGTTGGCCGAAGTTATGCGGATCGCCGGCGTGCACACCAAAAAGGAAGCCGTGAACCTCGCGATGCGCGATTACGTCGAGCAATTCCGTCGCATCGAAGCGCTCGCCCGATCCCGTGAACAGGCAAAAGCCTGGGACTACGAGGGCTGGCTCACCGTGCGCGCCGACGAGAAATCTGTCGGACATTGATCTACTTCCTCGTGGACTCGTCCGCGGTCTGGCGGATCCAACGACAACCTGAACTCACCGAGGCCTGGAGCTCCTCGCTTAGCCGGGGAGCCGTCGGATCGTGCGAACCGCAGCGAGCTGAGTTCCGGCGATCAGCACGCAATGCGGCCGAGTTCGATCAGATGAACCAGACGTTTCGCGACGTCTACCCCGATGTTCCAGTGCCGAAATCCGTGTGGCGGTGGATCGAATCGGCCCAGCACCGACTCGCGAGCGCAGGCGCAGTGCCTGCCCTGTCGGTCGTCGATCTCCTCGTCTGTGGGACCGCGGCAGCCAAGGGCCTCGTGGTACTCCACGACGCCGCCGACTACGAACTCGCGTCCCGCCACCTTCCCGACGTCATAGCGCGGCGCGTCGTCAACACTGACCAGTAGCTAGGACCGCACAAACGAGTAGGCGACTACTCGTGCGCCAGACCGCAGCGCGCGCCAACACTCTTCAACATGGCACTCCGAAGCATGCTGCTCACTTCGCCTTTCCCCGATCCGCAGCTGGAAAGCAGCCTGGTGTCTGATCGAGCACATATCGGCGAGGGGATCAACGGCGTCGGCGAACACGTGCGGCGAATCCAGATTGCGCTCAACGAGGTCGACGACGCCGGCCTCACTGTCGACGGCGTCTACGGAGGCGATACCGGCGACGCGGTCGAGGACTACAAGAACAAGCGCGGCATTCTGAGTCCCGGCC
Organism: Mycolicibacterium sp. XJ870; assembly: GCF_053483975.1. Taxonomy (NCBI): domain Bacteria; kingdom Bacillati; phylum Actinomycetota; class Actinomycetes; order Mycobacteriales; family Mycobacteriaceae; genus Mycobacterium; species Mycolicibacterium sp. XJ870. Next base: position 717,597 of record NZ_JBEFTI010000001.1, on the reverse strand, counting down.
AGGTGACTGCCGACCGCATCGTCGGCAAGGGCACCGTCAAAACCTTAGACGACGAGGTTTTCGAGTTCGAGAACCTGACTCCGCCGAGCATCGGCTTGGTCTCGCCGACCGAAGCTGGAGACCCGCACAATCATTCGCTGTGCCCAACCCCGCCGCGGGTCAGCGCGCCTGGAGCAGACAACCGTGCCCAGCATCAAGGCACGCCCATCAATCCGATCGGCAACGCCATGCGGATCAACATCTACGGTGAAGGTGAAACCGACTATCTCGGCTTCACCGACTTCGCCACCGAAACGCAGCATGCCGACGGCCGGCCAATGACGTCGACCCTGGTCAACGGCTGCGCCAGCGACATCTGCATGCGCAGTGCGCCCATCAATGCGGTGACGCTCAACGAGATTCGCCGGCTGGCGCAGTCGGCCCTGGTCGGCGGATGTCGCTTCACCTACGCGTCGACCCAGGTTACGTTCGCGACCCCGCGGGCCGACATCCTCAGCCTCGGCACGGTCGTCCAGCAGCACCGCATCGCGGACCCCACAGATCCAAACAATCCCCAATTCGACATGGAGGTCTGGGTCGTCGACATGTTCTGACCCGGTCCCCTTGCCAGATTCTGACCGATCGGTCTAATCTCAGACCATGCGGTCTGAACGCACGAAGACGTTCACTGAGCAGGCCCGCCGCCGGCAGATCATCGACGCCGCCACTGAGGTGATCGCGGAGTCCGGGTACGCCCAGGCGTCGCTGGCCCGGATCGCGGCCCAGATCGGCGTGGCGAAAAGCGTTGTGCTGTATCACTTCACCTCGAAGGCAGAGATGGTCGAGGCGGTGTTCGTCGACATCTTCGAACGCGGTGCGGCAGTGATCGTGCCGGCCGTCGTCGCTGAGACCACCGCCACGGCCAAGCTCTCGGCCTACATCCGGGCGAACATTGCGTTCATCGCTTCGAACCGCTCCATCGCCGTGGCCATGCTCGAGTTGATGGCCGGGTTCCGCGACGACGACGGCCTGCGACTCGACCAGGCCGCCGCGAAGGCGGTGCATGAGCACCCTCCTACCGGAGACCTGGCCGCCCTGGATCCGCTGACGATTTTCGAGGCAGGCCTGCGCGACGGCGAATTCCGGGATCTGTCACCACTTTTCATGAAGAACATCTTGCGCGGTGCGCTGGACAGTGCCGCCGCCGAGTACGCGCGGGATCCCGACTACGACGTCGTCGGCCACGGCGAACAACTCATCGCGATCTTCGAACAGGCCACCGCGAAATGACCACCATCGGCATCGTCGCCATCGGCAGTCGAGGCGACGTCGCGCCACTGACCGGGCTGGGCGTGCGACTGCAGCACGCCGGACACCGCGTCATCGTGGTCGCCTACGCGGCGTTCGGCGATCTGATCACAGATTGCGGCTTGGAGTTCCGCCCGCTCGACGACGGCGCCACCGACCTGTCCGACGTGTCAGCGCGTGACGCCGCCAAGGGCCTGGCAATGTTCTTCTCCCCCAACGGCATGCGTGGGTTGGGCGACCAGGTGCTCGCGGCGCTGCGCGATGAGCCGCTCGATGCGCTGCTGCTCTCGCCGTTCGCTGAGATCGCCGGGCATCCTCTCGCCGAGGCGAAACGGATCCCGAGCATCGGGCTGCGCCTGCAACCATTTTCGGCGACCGGAGCCTATCCGCCTACTGTGCTCGGTGCTTGGTCCGCCGGGCGGTACGGAAACCGGGCCGCAGCACGGTTCGGCGAGGCGGTGATCGACCGGCTATACGGTAAGACCGTCAACAGTTTTCGTGCGGACCTCGGCCTGTCGAAGGCGTCCGCGCGCAGACTACGACGAAGGCGTACCGAATCACGGTGGCCGATCCTGTACGGCTACTCCCCCAGCGTGGTGCCGCGGCCCGATGACTGGCGGCCAGGCATCGATGTCGTCGGCTACTGGTGGCCCGCCCGTCCCATCGGATGGCAACCAGCCACCGATCTCGTAGCATTCCTCGACGCTGGCCCGGCTCCCGTGGTCGTCGGATTCGGAAGCACGGTCAACAGCACGGCCGAGGCTCAGCGGTTGTCTGCCCTTGTCCTGCAGGCTGTTCGAGCTGCCGGCGTTCGTGCGGTGATCCAGGCCGGCTGGGCCGAACTCGACGCATCTGGGGACGACGTGATCTCGGTCGGCGAGGTACCGCACGACTGGCTCTTCGCCCGGGCGTCCGCCGTCGTGCACCACTGCGGCGCCGGCACCGCGGCAGCAGGCTTGCGTGCCGGGGTACCCACAGTCGCTGTGCCAGCCGCCTACGGCGACCAACCATTCTGGGCGCGTCGGCTATCCGAACTCGGCGTGAGCCCGGCACCGATCTCGCAACGTCGGCTCACCGCGGAGAACCTCGGCGCATCGATCCGAGCGGCGTTGAGCATCAACGTCTTCCGCGACCGCGCGGGACGTCTGGCCGCTCAACTGGCGGTGGAGGACGGCACCGAGCGGGTTCTCGACGCCGTCGAACAGGTGCTGATTTAGCGCCGGGCTCCTACCGCGGGCCACGGCTCAGGCCGTCAGATCTTCGGCTATGCCACAAACCCGCGCGAGCTTGCGATCAACGGTGAGTAGTGGAACGCCAAGCTGACCGGCCAGCTCGACATAGAGCGCATCGAGCAGCCGTATATCGGCCCGTCGCGCCCATGCCCCGAGGACGAGACTGTCGAGACCGTGACGTTGCACGGGTAGTCGGGCTAGCCGGCTGAGTCCCTCCTCAACGTCGACGGCGTCGATCGTGCCCGCTCGATGGAGGCGGCCAAGGGCCGACAAGACTTCGGCATCAAGGTGGGCGGGGGCGTGCATGCGCGTATCACGTAAACGCCTTTGCACGGCGTTGCCGTACGTAAAGTCACCGAGCAATTCGACAAAGACGGACGCGTCGACCACGACGTGCTCGGCCGTGGATTGGCCCGTGCTCGCCGTGCTCACGACGGTGTGCCGAACTCATCGCGAGCTTCGTCCAACGCTTGAATGGCCGCATCGTGCAACCTACGGCCGCGCAGCACAGGAAGTGCATCGAGCCACGCGTTCGTCGCCCCACGATCGAGTTCCTCCGCGAGCGCCGCTTGCACCACTGCGGACACATTGAGGTTGGCTGAGCGCGCCCGATCGGCCAACTCATCGGGGACATAGACATTCAGCCGAGCCATACACACACTATACACACATGCCGGAATGGCTTCGGGGCCTCACCAGGGCCCGATGACGTATTCGAGCAGCGCCAGCGTCAGTGCCCCTAGGAGTGCGATGACAATAGAAGCCGCCACGGTCAAGCGCGTCGCCGATGCGGTTCCCGCCAACAATGCACCCGCCACGGCTCCCAACGCACCCAGCACGAGGAATCCACCCAATGCGAGGTAGAACACCGATGCCAGCGCCGCGGTCGGCATTCCGCCAAGACCGCTGGCGTACTCGCCGAACGGAACCGGAAACCGGTACACCGCAGCGACAATGGCGGCAGCCAGCGGCGCCCAGCCAACGGCGGCTACGGCCCCGACCAAAGCTGGGCGCAGCCTAGACGGCGAAGACCCTGACAAGTTCCTCCAGCCCGCGAGTCGATGGGTTCAGTTGAGGGCTTGTTATCCGTCGGGCTTGGCCCGGAATGCAAGCCAAGCAACCGCGCGCTCAATCCTTGTGCTGTAGCGCTTCGGAACGGTCCTCAACCGCGCGGCGATCGTTGCCGAGTCGACGAGGCCATCAGCGATGAGGGCGTCGACGAAGTTGCGGTCTTTCTCGCGAAACGCACACAGCTTTGCCACGCACAGGTCTTCTTTATCCAGACACCAGCCGATGTACTGCGGTTGTCCGGCGGGGGCAGCGGTGTTCTCGTTTTGCACCTTGACCAGTCGCGTTCGCCAGCCGTCGGGTAGCGCCGATGTGGTCAAGTCGACGCCGTCAATGCTGAAGCCATGCTGTTGCTCGAAGAGAGAGAACTCGCCGGCCACGCCAACGATGAGGTCAGCAAGACGTATGGTCTCGTCGTTGTCGTCGGCAATTGGGAGGACATCGATCTCGAGTGATCTCGTTGCGAGGAACGGAAGCTCGTACTCGGGATAGGTGCCAAGGATCGCCTGTGAACCGACAACGATGACCTCGAGTTGTCCGGTGATCTGACAGGCGGTACGGATGGCATGCTCTAACTGGTCGCGTCGCATCAATTTGCGTTCGGGAGCGCGGTCATCCGCTCCTGCTCAGAGAGCAGGCCGCCCATGGGTGTTACTTCGCGCATCTCAACGGAGTCTCGATCGAGTCCCGTCATGACCCGATGCAACCCGGCTACGTCGCCACTCTCAACCAAGCAGTGCCATCGGTCGAGATTTCGGATATGTGGTTGGCCGCGAACGGCGCTGCGCAGCCGCTCGAGACGGATGCGGATGGTGGGCTCCCACTGTCGCAGGGTCGATCGCGTCAGATGAGTAGCCAATCTGCGGTGCAGCTTCCACGAACGCCACTCGGCGCGAGTGAGCTCGGGAGCAACAGCGCGTCGGACAACTTCGAGGCGGAGACCCATGCAGTTCAGTAACCGATCAAGTTGTTCATCGCTGAGGTCGACCTTGCCGGACAGAAACTGGCTGATGCTCGGCTGATGGACGCCGCTCAGGCGTGCGAGCTCAGACTGGGTGGTAGCGGTTTCGGCCATCACCTCGCGCAACAACTCGCTTCGGTTGAGCACGAGCTAACTATAGCATCAGTTGCTATAGTTAGCCCCCTCACCGTCCAGGGTTGGCTTGTGCGGGAATTCTCCGCGAAGTCTCGTACACGAGCCAGCGTTCGGCATGCCGCTAGCTCCACCGCCGCAGCAAGGCTTCCGCGCCCGAGCAGAGCCGATCGATTGTGTCGGCGGCCGTCATTACCTTGGTGACCGACCCCACGCCCTGCCCTGCATTGACCGACGACCCGCGCAGGACCCGCTCGGGAATGCTTGCCGGCCAACGGTATCCGGCTGCGATGTCGTACTCGCGCGTCAGCTCAGTGTCGGTGCCAGCCAACAGGGCATCACGGGAAGCATCGGGCGTTGACGCCTCGGTGCACGTAGCGAAGACGGTACCGAGCCACGCCGCCGAAGCGCCGGCGGCCAGCACCGCGGCAACACCACGCGCAGAGGAGATTCCGCCGGCCGCGACCACCGGGACATCCACTCGGTCAAGGACTTCGGACAGCAGTGGCAGGGTTCCGAGCACTGGTTCGCCGTGGCCGCCGCCCTCAGCGCCGCGTGCCACGAGAACGTCGACCCCGGCATCGACCGCACGCAGTGCCGCATCGGCCGTCGCCACCTGCGTCGTCACCGTCAAGCCGGCATCGTGCGCGCGGCGCACCCAATCCCAGTCATCACCGAAACTGACGCTCAGCAGCGCAGGGCTTGCGGCCAGCGCCGCCTCGAACAGGTCCGGCTGGTCCACCATCACCCAGTGCACCAGGCCGATCCCGAAGGGCCGGTCCAGCTGACCGAGAAGCTCGAGTTCCTGACGCAGCTGCGCCGCGGTGGCCGAACTACCCATGCCGACCATGCCGAGGCCGCCGGCGTTAGAGACCGCAGCGGCCAGCCGGCCGCCGGCCGCCCCACCCATCGGTGCGTTGACGATCGGGACGTCGAGGCCCATGGCCGTCGACCAGGTGGTTGCCAAGCTCACAGCCAGGGATGTTACGTCGTTGTTACAATTGGTATCGCCAGCACATGGCACCGGACGAGGCGGCACCGTACCCGGCGAGCGACAAGACGGGCCTTGGAGGTATCTCATGGCTTGGCTGATTCTCGTCGTCTCGGGCGTCTTCGAAGCGGTGTGGGCAACTGCCCTGGGCAAATCCCAAGGCTTCACCCGGCTCGTGCCGTCGTTGGTCTTCGGCGTCGCGCTGATCGCATCGATGGTGGGCCTGGCGATCGCCATGCGCACTCTGCCGACCGGCACCAGCTATGCGGTGTGGGTCGGCATCGGCGCGGTACTCACCGTCAGCTACGCCATGCTGACGGGTGACGAAGGCGCTTCGGTGATCAAAATACTGCTCATGCTTGGCGTGGTCGGCTGCATCGTCGGGCTGAAGGTGATCGGACACTAGACCCCATTGTCACGCTGGAGTGGCTGCCGAACTCCGGAGCCACTCTGGCGTGACAATCGGCGGAGGAATAGCGCACTAGTGACGCCTGAATCGCAAAAAACCAAGCGCGCCAATAGCTCCCGCGACAGCGGCGGCCACCATCCCTGAAAAGCCCACACCTTCGCGGACCTGGACCCTCGTGGTGATCTGGGCAGGGTTGGGCGGCAGTACCGGCGCGGCTTCGAGACTCTCCCGCGTGGTCGCGGCCCATGCCGTGGCGAACAGGATCAAACGTGCAGTGACGTAGGCGAATACCATCAGCCCGAGCACAGGTCCGAAAGTTGCGCCGGCGGGCCCGTTGAGCACCGACTGCAGGTAGATAGACGCCACCTGCTTGAAAATCTCGAAGCCCACCGCAGCGAGCAACCCGGCTCGAATCGAGCTGCGGAAGCTGACCCGCTCCCGCGGCAGCCGCGCGATGATCCAGGTGAAGAGCAGCCAGGAGACCGACACAGACACCACCAGTGACGCCACGCGCAAACCGCCGGTGATGCCGGCGATGTCACCGATATGGAGCCATTCCAGCACCTTGCGCATCAATGTCGGATCGCCCAGCGCGGTCAGCGCGATGGTGACCACCATCGCCAGGAAGGCGGACACCAACGCCAACAGATCCGACACCTTGTTGCCGACGAACCCGCCCTCCGGGTGACGATGCTGCTCCCACATCTGGCTAAGCGCTTCGCGCAGATTCGCCATCCAACCCAGCCCGGCCCACGCCGCGGTGGCCAGGCCGATCACGCCGACAGTTCCCCGGGATTCGATCGCCGAGTTCATCAACGTGACAAGTTGCTGGCCGAGGTCCCCGGAAACCGCGGCCCGGATACGGTCCTCGATCTCGGCGAGCAGGCCGGGGCGGCGGGACAGCAGAAAGCCGGCGAAGGCGAAGCCGACCATCAGCAACGGGAACAGCGCAAAGATCGTGAAGTAGGTGATTCCGGCGGCGTAGAAGTTGCCGTTGCAGTCGGTGTACCGCTGCTGTGCCCGCATCACATGGTCGAACCACGGATAGCGGGCCCGCGCTCGGGCGAGAATCCCCGGTTTCTCCTGCTCGTCCACGCACCACCCTCCTCTGGGCGCCTACGACGTTTGCTGAAGAAACCCTATCTTGTCGTAGACCCGCGCAACCGTATTGCCCGAGACCTCTTTGGCACGCTCCGCCCCGGCGGCCAGGATGGCCTCCAGTTCGGCCGTGTCGGCCAGCAGTTCGTCGACCCGGGTCTTGATCGGGGTGACGAACTCCACGACCACCTCAGCCGTATCCTTCTTCAAATCTCCGTACCCGCGCCCGGCATAGCCATCGACGAGCTTGTCGATGTCGGTGCCGGTGACGGCCGACTGGATTGTCAGCAAGTTCGAAATACCCGGTTTGGCCTCCGGGTCAAACCGGATCTCGCGTTCGCTGTCGGTGACCGCGGAGCGGATCTTCTTCGCCGTCGCCTTCGGATCGTCGAGCAGGCTGATCAAGCCGGCGTCGGTGGCAGCCGATTTGCTCATCTTCGCCATCGGGTCCTGCAGGTCGTAGATCTTGGCGGTTGCCTTGGGAATCATGGCCTCGGGCACCACGAACGTGCCAGGAAACCGAGCGTTGATGCGCTGCGCGACATCCCGGGCCAGCTCGAGGTGCTGGCGCTGATCCTCGCCGACCGGAACGACGTCGGTGTCGTAGAGCAGGACGTCGGCGGCCATCAGCACCGGGTAGGTGAACAGCCCGACGGTGGTGGCGTCCGCGCCCTGCTTCTGCGACTTGTCCTTGAACTGCGTCATCCGCGACGCCTGACCGAAACCGGTGAAACACCCCAGCACCCACGCCATTTGCGTGTGTGAGGGCACGTGACTCTGCACGAACACCGTGCTGCGAGCCGGATCGATTCCCAGCGCCAGATACTGCGCGGCGGTCACCAGCGTGCGGCGACGCAAGACTTCCGGATCCTGCGGAACAGTGATGGCGTGCAGGTCGACGACGCAGAAGAACGCGTCGTAATCGTCCTGCAACTGCGCCCAGTGCGTCACCGCGCCCAAGGCGTTGCCGAGGTGCAGGGAATCGGATGTGGGCTGGGCGCCGGAGAACACGACGCGTTGGCTTCCGCTACTCATGATGGGTTCGATTTTCCCATTGCCGTCATCCGGTTTCTTCGCGGGTCAGGGTCTGCAGTACCCGCAGGAACACCTTTCGATCGGCTGCCGACAGTTCGCCCAGCCAGCGCTCCTCCCCCCGCTGGATCTCCGCCTGCACCGCGTCCTTGAGCTCACGGCCGGCAGCGGTGATCGCCAGCAACCGCACGCGGCGGTCGTCCGGGTCGGGCTGCCGGTCGATGAGCCCCCGCTGCTGGAGCTCGTCGAGGGTGCGGATGATCCGGGTCTTATCCGCCCCGATCGCCTCGGCCAGCGCGGCCTGGGTCCGCATCGACGACCGGTCCAGCGCGCTCAGCACGGCGTATCCCCACATCGACACGTCGTGTTTCTTCAGTACGGGCAGCTCGGCATCGAACAACTCGCGCAGCAGCGGGGCAAGCATGGCTGCCAGGTCGGGACGTCGCGACACTCGATCATGGTAGGCATTGCACAATTATATGCTCATGCTTATCATAAGCTCATGCATACCAATACTGACCTCCGCCCCCTTCACCGCATCGCCGTCCTGCGCTCCATCGACGTCGTCAACACCGTCGGCGCCGCGGATCTCGACCGCCCGACACCGTGTGCGAGCTGGACCCTCGCCGACTTGCTGGCTCACATGACCGTGCAACACCGGGGCTTCGCCGCGGCTGCGCGCGGCAATGGTGCTGACGACGCGGTCTGGCAGGTCGGCCCGGTCGGCCCAGACCCCGCAGGGTCCTACGCCGCGGCCGCCCACGACGTGCTCGACGCGTTCGCAGCCGACGGAGTTGCCGAGGCGACGTTCGCGCTACCCGAGTTCGGACCCGGCGCGACGTTCCCCGGCGCGCTCGCGATCGGCTTCCATTTCGTGGATTACGTGGTGCACGGCTGGGATGTCGCGGCATCGTTGGGCGTGCCGTACGAACTGCCGGACGACGTCATTGCCGCTGCCCTGCCATTGGTGACGGCGATCCCCGACGGTGATTTCCGCGACGACGCCGGCGCTCCCTTCGCGCGTGCCGTGAATACGCCGGCCACAACGGATTTCGAGAAGATCCTCGCGCATCTCGGCCGCCGGCCGGGCTGGCGTCAGGCGTAGCACTTCCTCGGATCACGCGGCATAAACGACTTCCCGCGTTTCCATAACATGTCGCCTGAAGTATGGGTTCTTGATGCTCGACACCGTCACGACGTCGACCGATCGCCCAAGGATTCGCTCCAGACCCTCCTTGAGCGAGAAGTAATGATCGAAGTAGTCGAAGTTGCCGCCTACGTCGAACTCAACGAGAACGTCTACGTCACTGGATTCGGAGTCGAACGAATCACCGACTGCCGAACCGAACACATCGAGCCGCCGCACCGAAAGTTCACGGCACAATCGCTCGATCTCGTGCCGCTTCGACTCGACCACTTCGTGCACGGTCGCCACCTCCACGGGAAATTCTGCCCGACGAACACATGTCCCGACGAACGACGGCCAAGACCGGCGCGTCGTCAGGCGTAGGTAACCGTCACCGGCGAATGATCGGACCATCGCAGCGCGTAGGCCTCAGCCCGGTCGACACGGGCCGACGCAGCCCGAGCCGCCAGTGTCGGGCTGGCCAGGTGATAGTCGATGCGCCAGCCGGCGTCGTTGTCGAAAGCCTTACCGCGCCACGACCACCAGCTGTAGGGCCCGGCGACGTCGGGATGCAGCACGCGCACCACATCCACCCAACCGGTGGCCAACAGCTCAGTCAGCCAGGCCCGCTCGCTGGGCAGGAACCCGGCCTTCTTGACGTTGCCCTTCCAGTTCTTGATGTCGTTCTCGGTGTGGGCGATGTTCCAGTCTCCGCAGACCACAGCATCATTCGCATGCAGCTCCGCCATCCGCGTCGCGACCGTCGCCATGAACCGCTCCTTCTCCAACTGGCGGTCGGTCTCGGCCTCGCCCGTCGGGAAATACACGCTCGCGACGGTCGAACCGGCAGTGTCCACCTCGAGATAACGACCGTGCGTCTCGAATTCGTCGGAGATCAGGACACGCGACGCCTCGATCGGATGCCGCGACAGCACCGCGACACCGTTGCGGCCCTTGACGTGTGGGGCCGCGGACGCGAGATTCCACCCGTCGGCCAGTGCAGGCGTCAGCGCGTCGGCGAGCTGCTCGTCATCGGCGCGGGTTTCCTGCAGGCACACCACGTCGGCTTCGGTTTCCTTCAACCACGGCAGAAGCCCGAGGTTCTCGGTGGACCGCTGCTTGACCGCTGCGCGGATGCCGTTGACGTTGATGGTGCTGACGGTCAGGGGACTCACGTGCGCTGACCCTACCGAGCCGCGCCGACAGGCCGCTTGCGGTACCGGCGGTATCACCTTAAGGTCGGGCGGCATGTCCGAACGTGCACCCATCCATCTGGGATCCGGCGAGCCGATCCTGCTGCTGCATCCGTTCCTGCTGTCGCAGAGCGTGTGGAAGTACGTCGCCCCGCAGCTGGCCCAGACCGGCCGTTACGAGGTGTTCGCCCCGACCATGGCCGGCCACAACGGCGGCACCCGGTCGCCGCTACTGCTCGATGTAGCGCACCTGGCCGACGAGGTCGAGCAGCGAATGGACGCGCTCGGCTGGACGACCGCGCATATCGTCGGCAACTCGCTGGGCGGCTGGGTCGCGTTCGAACTGGAACGCCGTGGCCGGGCCCGCACCCTGACCGGCATCGCACCCGCAGGCGGCTGGACCCGGTTCACGCTCGCGAAGTACGAGATCATCGGCAAGTTCCTGGCGGGGCTGCCCGTGGTGCTCGCGACGACGCTGTTGGGCCAGAAAGTGCAGCGGCTGCCGTTCTCCCGCCAAATTTCCTATGTGGCCGTCAGTGCGACCCAGGACGTCCTCAACGACAGCGACCGCCACGACCTGATCGAAGACCTCGCGCATTGCCCGGCCTACTACAAGTTGATGGTCAAGGCCTTGACCACGGCCGGGCTGATGGAGCTGCCGAACTCGTGCACCCCAACTCATCTGGTGATCTGCGAGAAGGACCGCGTACTCCCGGCGCCACGGTTCACCCGGCATTTCACCGAGAACCTGCCGGCCAATGCAGAGGTCACCCGACTCGACGGCGTCGGACACGTGCCGATGTTCGAGGCGCCCGACCGGATCACCAAGCTGATCATCGACTTCGTCGAGCGCCATACCGACCAGCCCCGCGCGACGGGTTAGCACCGCGCGCGAGGCCGGTGTGGCTCAGGCGTCGGCAGTGCCCAGCGTGGCGTTGAGCGTCTTGCTCGGCCGCATCACCGACGTGGTCTTCTCGGGGTCCGGGTAGTAGTAGCCGCCGATGTCCACCGAGTTGCCCTGAGCTTCGTTGAGCTCGGCCACGATGGTGTCCTCGTTCTCGGCCAGCGACTTGGCGAGCGGGGCGAACTGGTCTGCCAGCTCTTGGTCGTCGCTCTGCGAGGCGAGTTCGGTTGCCCAGTACAGGGCCAGGTAGAACTGGCTGCCGCGGTTGTCCAGCTCCCCGGTCTTGCGTGACGGACTCTTGTTGTTGTCCAACAGCTTTCCGGTCGCGGCGTCCAGCGTCTTGGCCAGGATCTTGGCCCGCTCGTTGCCGGCCTTGTTACCCAGATCCTCCAGGCTGGCGCCCAGCGCGAGGAACTCGCCGAGCGAATCCCAGCGCAGGTGGTTCTCCTCCACCAGCTGATGGACGTGCTTGGGAGCCGAGCCGCCCGCCCCGGTCTCGTACAACCCGCCGCCGGCCATCAGCGGCACGATCGAGAGCATCTTGGCGCTCGTGCCCAACTCCAGGATCGGGAACAGGTCGGTGAGGTAGTCGCGCAGGATGTTTCCGGTCGCGGCAATGGTGTCCTGTCCGCGGATGACGCGCTCGATCGTGTACCGCATCGCCCATACCTGCGGCATGATCTGGATGGTCAGGCCCTCGGTGTCGTGATCCTTCAGATAGGTCTTGACCTTCTTGCGCAGCTCGGCCTCGTGCGGCCGCTCGGTGTCCAGCCAGAACACCACCGGCATGCCGGACAGCCGCGCCCGGGTGACGGCCAGCTTCACCCAATCCTGGATCGGTGCATCCTTGACGACCGGCATGCGCCAGATGTCACCCTCTTCGACGTTCTGGGTCAGCAGCACCTCGCCGGTCTCGATGTCGACGATGTTGGCGACGCCGTCCTCGGGGATCTCGAACGTCTTGTCGTGGGAGCCGTACTCCTCGGCCTTCTGCGCCATGAGCCCGACGTTGGGAACGGTGCCCATGGTCGTCGGGTCGAACTGGCCGTGGGTCTTACAGAAGTTGATGATCTCCTGATAGATGCGGGAGAACGTGGACTCCGGATTGACGGCCTTGGTGTCCTTGGTCCGTCCGTCGGCGCCATACATCTTGCCGCCGAGGCGGATCATCGCAGGCATCGAGGCGTCCACGATCACGTCGCTGGGGGAATGGAAATTCGAGATTCCCTTGGCCGAATCCACCATGGCCAGCTCCGGCCGATGCTCGTGGCAGGCGTGCAGATCCCGGATGATCTCCTCGTGCTGCGAGGCAGGCAGCGACTCGATCTTGGCGTACAGATCGGACAGGCCGTTGTTCACGTTCACACCGAGTTCGTCGAACAGCTTCTGGTGCTTGGCAAACGCGTCCTTGTAGAAGACCTTGACCGCATGGCCGAACACGATCGGGTGGCTGACCTTCATCATGGTCGCCTTGACGTGCAGCGAGAACATCACGCCGGTCTTGTAGGCGTCTTCCATCTCGGCCTCGTAGAACTCGACCAAGGCCTTCTTGCTCATGAACATGCTGTCGATGACGTCGCCCTCGTCGAGCTTCACCTCGGGCTTGAGCACGATCGTCTCGCCACCTTTGGTGACGAGCTCCATGCGCACGTTGCGCGCCTTGTCGAGCGTCATCGACTTCTCGCCGTGATAGAAATCGCCCTTTTTCATGGTGGCCACGTGGGTGCGCGACGCCTGCGACCACTCGCTCATGCTGTGCGGGTGCTTGCGCGCGTACTCTTTGACGGCCTTGGGCGCGCGGCGGTCCGAGTTGCCCTCGCGCAGAACCGGATTCACCGCGCTGCCGAGGCACTTCGCGTAGCGGTCCTTGATGGCCTTCTCTTCGTCGGTCTTGGGTTCACCGGGATAGTCAGGCAGGTCGTAGCCCTTGGCCTTCAGTTCCTTGATGGCGGCCAGCAGCTGCGGCACCGAGGCGCTGATATTCGGCAGCTTGATGATGTTGGTGTCCGGTTCCTGCGTCAGCTTGCCCAGCTCGGCCAGGTTGTCCGGCACGCGCTGTTCTTCGGTCAGGTAATCGGAGAACTCGGCCAGGATCCGCGCTGCCACAGAGATGTCACTGGTCTGGACGTTGATGCCGGCAGGTTCGGCGAAGGCGCGGACGATCGGCAAGAAGGCATACGTCGCAAGCAGCGGGGCCTCGTCGGTCAGCGTGTAGATGATGGTCGGCTGCTCGGCGGTCATGTGTTGTTCTCCCGGCGTCATTTTCGGTCAGATTCTTCGGTCAGATGCTCTCGTCAGAACCGGAGCGCTTGTGGTGAAGCGACGGTTACCAGTATCGCGGGAGTACTGCCCTTGCGCGCGACTGGGTCCGGAAACATTTGGCTACTGACCAGTAGGTTTCGTTCTGGCAAAATCGACACGCAGCTATCTGGGTGGCCTCAACCTGAGGTCGTGAGATAAGCTTCGGACCGGTCATGAGTGCCAGCGTCAAGCCCCGGCTCGCTGGCCGGCAACCCTCCAACCGCGGTGGGGTGCCCCGGGTGATGACCAGGTTGAGTAGCCGTGTGATTTGAACAGGTCGGCTGCAAGGCAAGCGCGGGTCCGTACGTTCGGGCCCCCAGAGGAGACAGGGAAACCTGATGGAGGCCGAACATGTGCTGTTGTCCGTGAACTGTTTGCGTCCGCCTGCCGTGATTGACGACAGGGCCGACGCCCGGTAGCCGACCTCACTCTTTCGTAGGAGACAACACACCCATGACTACCCCTGACGACGGCGCCAACTGGTCCTTCGAGACGAAGCAGGTCCACGCCGGCCAGACTCCCGACAGCGCCACCAACGCGCGGGCCCTGCCGATTTACCAGACCACGTCCTACACGTTCAACGACACCGCGCACGCCGCGGCGCTGTTCGGCCTCGAACAGCCGGGCAACATCTACACCCGCATCATGAACCCGACCACCGATGTCGTCGAGCAACGCATCGCCGCCCTCGAGGGCGGAGTGGCCGCCCTGTTCCTGTCGTCCGGGCAGGCCGCCGAGACGTTCGCCATCCTCAACATCGCCGGGGCGGGCGATCACATCGTGTCCAGCCCGCGGCTGTACGGCGGCACGTACAACCTGTTCCACTACACGCTGCCCAAGCTCGGTATCGAGGTCAGCTTTGTGGACAACCCCGACGAGCTGGACTCCTGGCGCGCGGCCGTGCGGCCGAACACCAAGGCGTTCTTCGCCGAGACGATCTCCAACCCGCAGATTGATGTGCTCGACATTCCGTCGGTGGCGGCTGTCGCTCACGACAATGACGTCCCGCTGATCGTCGACAACACGATCGCCACGCCCTACCTGATCCAGCCGATCGCTCACGGCGCCGACATCGTCGTGCACTCGGCGACGAAGTACCTGGGTGGGCACGGCTCGGCGATCGCCGGTGTCCTTGTCGACGGCGGCACCTTCGACTGGACCAACGGCAAGTTCCCCGGGTTCACCGAGCCGGATCCCAGCTACCACGGCGTGGTGTTCGCCGAGCTGGGCGCGCCGGCCTATGCGCTCAAGGCCCGGGTGCAGCTGTTGCGCGATCTCGGTTCGGCAGCGGCGCCCTTTAATGCCTTCCTGATCGCGCAGGGATTAGAAACGCTCTCGCTGCGTGTTGAGCGACATGTGGCCAATGCGCAGAAGGTCGCCGAGTACTTGGCCGGGCACTCCGACGTCACGTCGGTGAACTACGCGGGCCTGCCCACGTCACCGTGGTACGAGCTGGGCCGGAAACTGGCCCCCAAGGGAACCGGCGCCGTGCTGGCCTTCGAGCTGGCCGGCGGTATCGAGGCCGGCAAGGCGTTCGTCAACGCGTTGACGCTGCACAGCCACGTCGCCAACATCGGCGACGTGCGCTCGCTTGTCATCCATCCCGCGTCGACCACGCATGCGCAGCTGTCTCCCGAGGAGCAACTGTCCACCGGTGTCACCCCCGGCCTGGTGCGCCTGGCGGTCGGCATCGAGGGAATCGACGACATCCTGGCCGATCTCGAACTGGGATTCGCCGCTGCCCGTCCGTTCAGCGGCGCCGCTCAGACGGCCCAGACGGTGTGAGCTTGACGTGACGATCACCGAAGAAGCTGCCGTGCACACCCGGACACTGCCCGCCGAAGGCGAAATCGGCGTGGTGAACATCGGTGCCCTCACCTTGGAGAACGGCACCGTCGTGCCCGACGTGACCATCGCCGTGCAGCGGTGGGGCGAGCTGTCGCCCGACCGCGACAACGTGGTGATGGTGCTGCACGCACTCACCGGAGACTCCCATGTGACCGGCCCCGCCGGTGACGGCCACCCGACACCGGGCTGGTGGGACGGGGTGGCCGGGCCCGGCGCCCCGATCGACACCGACCGCTGGTGCGCGATCTCGACGAATGTGCTCGGCGGCTGCCGCGGTTCCACCGGCCCCGGCTCCCCCGCCCCTGACGGAAAGCCTTGGGGCTCACGCTTTCCCAAGACGACGATCCGCGACCAGGTGGCGGCCGACCGGGCCGCCCTTGCGGCGTTCGGCATCACCGAGGTCGCCGCGGTGGTCGGCGGTTCGATGGGCGGGGCCCGCGCCCTGGAATGGGCCGTGGGATATCCCGACGAGGTGCGCTCCGCTCTGGTGCTGGCCGTCGGTGCTCGCGCCACTGCCGATCAGATCGGCACGCAGAGCACCCAGGTCGCCGCGATCACGGCGGACCCCGACTGGCAGGGCGGCGACTACTACGGCACCGGCCGGGCGCCGCTTGCCGGAATGGAGATCGCGCGGCGGTTCGCGCATCTGACGTACCGCGGCGAGGAGGAGCTGGACACCAGGTTCGGCAACGACGCCCAAGGTGACGAGGATCCGAACACCGGCGGCCGCTACGGCGTGCAGAGCTACCTGGAATACCAGGGCGGCAAGCTCGCTGCCCGATTCGACCCGGGCACCTACGTCGTCCTCAGCGATGCACTGTCCACCCATGATGTCGGGCGCGGCCGCGGCGGCGTGCGCGCTGCACTGCAGAGCTGCCCGGTGCCCGTGGTGGTCGGCGGAATCACCTCCGACCGCCTGTACCCGATCCGCCTGCAGGAGGAGCTCGCCGACCTGCTGCCCGGTTGCAGCGGCCTGGATGTGGTCGACTCGGCTTATGGCCACGACGGCTTCCTGGTCGAGACCGAGCTTGTCGGCAAGCTGATCCGCCGGACATTGGAGCTGGCACAAAGGTGACCGGTTCCAAGCAGCAGCGATCCCTGTCATTCGGCTCGGAAGCCGCCGCTTACGAACGCGGCCGGCCGTCGTATCCGCCGGAGGCCATCGACTGGCTGCTGCCGGCAGGCGCCCGCGACGTGCTCGATTTGGGCGCCGGGACAGGCAAACTCACCACCCGGCTGGTTGAACGTGGGCTCGACGTGGTGGCTGTCGACCCGATCGCCGAGATGCTGGAACTGCTGTCGCACTCACTGCCCGACACTCCCGCGCTACTGGGCACGGCGGAGGAAATTCCCCTGCCCGACAACAGTGTTGATGCCGTTCTGGTGGCACAGGCCTGGCACTGGTTCGATCCGGAGCGGGCCGTCAAGGAAGTCAGCCGGGTCCTGCGGCCGGGTGGTCGGCTGGGCCTGGTGTGGAACACCCGCGATGAACGCATGGGTTGGGTGAAGGATCTGGGCGCCATCATCGGCCACGAGGACGATCCGTTCAACCATCAGGTGACGCTGTCCGAGCCGTTCGCCGATACCGAACGCCGGCAGGTGGAGTGGACGAGTTACCTGACCCCACAGGCACTCATCGACCTCGTGGCCTCCCGCAGCTACTGCATCACCTCACCCGAGCAGGTCCGCACCCGCACCCTCGGTCGCGTTCGTGAGCTGTT
The DNA here is from genome assembly GCF_053483975.1 of Mycolicibacterium sp. XJ870. Lineage (NCBI taxonomy): Bacteria > Bacillati > Actinomycetota > Actinomycetes > Mycobacteriales > Mycobacteriaceae > Mycobacterium > Mycolicibacterium sp. XJ870. Next base: position 700,294 of record NZ_JBEFTI010000001.1, on the reverse strand, counting down.
GGCGACGCATCCGGCACTTGCCAACGCCAACGGCCTGGCACTGCCCTATGTCACGGTGTGCATTCGCGCGACGCTGTCCTGAGTGTTGGCGCAGCGATGAATTCGCCGATGACGGCGGTGCCTGGCCCGCTCCGGGCGCCGGGGCCGGGAGCGGCGGTGACCGTCGCGGCGTCGAGTTCACCACCGCACTCCGCGCACACGGTTTTCGCCGTTGTGATGCAACCACATTCAGTGTGGACAAGCAGCGCCGGTGGCCCGTCCGCTCCGGCCAACCACTTGTCCCCCCACGCCACGAGCGTCGCGATCACCGGATAGAGATCTCGCCCCTTCTCGGTGAGCACGTATTCGGAACGCGCCGGCGCACTCTGGTACTGCCGTCGTTCGACGACCCCCTGGCGTTCAAGGTCATCCAGCCGCGCCGTCAGGACGTTCGACGCGATGCCGAGGTCTCGCCGGATGTCCTCGAACCGCGCCAGCCCCGCGAACAGGTCGCGCAGGATCAGCGGCGTCCACCGCTGCCCCACCACGTCGACGGCCCGTGCGATGGAACACGAGATGTCGCTGAAGGACTGTTTAGCCATCCCTTCACGATAGTTCATTGCTTTTCGCCATGGGCTCTGATTAGGTAGGTTGCAAATCACAAGGGACGATTGGGGCACGGCGATGGAGACAAGAACTGATCCGGTGGTCGCGTTCTGCGAAGCCACCCGAGCCAACGACGTCGAGCGGATCTTGGACACGCTGGCGCCCGACGCTGAGCTGGTCTCACCCCTGTCCGGCCGGATGGTGTTCCGCGGGCATCAGGACCTGCGGCCACTACTGGCCGCCGTATACGGCGGCCTGCGTGACTTGACCTGGCATGAGGCGATCGGCGATGGCCCGATGCGGGTGGCGGTCAGCGAGGCCCGGATCGCGGGCATCACCATCACCGATGCGCTGGTGTTCGAACTCGACGACAACAGCCGCATTCGACGCCTACGCCCACACCTGCGGCCGTGGCTGGCGATCACGGTGTTTGCCCTGATGCTCGGGCCGCGGATCGCCCGCCACCCCGCGGCAATCCGTCGGGCACTCAGGCGCTGAGTTCCTCGGCCCCCGAAGCTTCCGGGCCGAACCAGCGGTGCAGTGCTGCCTGCAGGCCGTCGTCATCGGAACTGCCTGCAGCCCAGGCGACGTAGCCGTCAGGCCGAATCAACAGCGCCGCCGGCTGATCCGTTGCGGCAGCCACCTCGACGTTGACCCGGTCCCGCCAGCCCTGCGCCGCGTCGGCATAGTGCCCGCACAAGTCGAGAAGCAGGGGCCGGCCCGAGTGCAGAAGCTCGGCGACCCGGCGCCCGTCGTCGAGCACCAGGTCCGGCACGAGGCGTCCGGACAGCGGGTGGTCGTCGGTGACCTCGTAACGCACATCGGATCCGGCAAGCAGGTTCGCGATGTGCGACGCACCATCCGTGGTCGCCAACAGCTCGCCGAAAAGCGTTCGGAGCGCGTGGACTTCGGGACCTTCGGCCATCAGTGCGGCCTGGGCCATCGAATGCATCATCACCCGCTGGCCTGCCGGATGACGTTCGTCGTGGTAGCTGTCGAGCAGACCGGACGGCGCCCAGCCCTGCACCGCGGCGGCCAGCTTCCAGCCCAGATTCATCGCGTCCTGCATGCCGAGGTTCAGGCCGGGGCCGCCCATCGCGGAATGCACATGGGCGGCATCGCCCACCAGGAACACATTGCCGACGCGGTACCGGTCGGCCAGCCGGGTGTTCTGGCCGTTGATGCGTCGCAACGCGTGCGGTCCGGGTCCGGTCGGCGGTTCCATCGGTAGGTCGACACCAAGTACGCGACTGGCACTCTCCCGCAGTTCGGCGACCGTCAGCGGTGGCGCGTCCTCGGGCAGTATGGTGTCAAATTCGATGGTTCCCACCATGGGACGGCCCGGCTCGAACTCGGCGTAGATGAGAACACCTCGATCAAACCTGTTGTGACCGAAGGGTACCCGGCCGATTCCTGGAACATTGAGAGCGCCGTCCCCGGTCCGCAGTTCGTCCGACATGTTGACGTGGGCGACGCGCGCGACGAGATCGGTGGTCAGGCCGGGGAATTCGATGCCGGCACTCTTTCTGACCTGACTGCGTCCGCCGTCGGCCCCGACGAGGTAGGTGGTGTCCAGACCGTAGCTTCCCTGCGGCGATGTGATCGACACCGTGACGCCGTCGGGCCGCTGCGCGATGCCGGTGAGCTCGTGACCCCAGCGGATCTCCACGCCGAGCCCAGCCACCCAGTCGACGAGTTGCCGCACCACGCGCGGTTGCTTAATCAGCATGCCGTACATGGGATTATCGGTCACATCGACGAACGGCACCTGCATGCCGGCGAAGATGAAGGCGTTCAGCGGCTGCGGCGGTTGCTCCGACCCACTGAGCCTCTGGTAGAGACCGCGTAGGTCGAGCGCGCGATTGGCCTGTCCGATAATGCCATTGGCCTTCAGCTCGGGATCGGGCCCGGGCAGGCGCTCCAGCACCACAGGCCGAACCCCAGCCAGTGCCAGCTCCCCTGCCAACAGCAAGCCGTTGGGTCCGGCTCCAGAGATCACCACATCTGTTGTGTTCATTGCAACCTTTCGGGTTCGGGCAGACCCGCGGCGACGGCCGCAAATCCCTGTCGCAGCAAAGACGTGAAGGCCACCGGCGGATCGGACGTCGCATACTCATCCATCGCGACGTCTCCGACCGCGCGTACGACCGCGGCCACCAACCGCGGGTACATGTCCCGCTCGGGGTCGGTGCCGGTGCGCTCGGCGATCGCCGCGACCCACTCGGCGAACATCCCGCGGAACGTCGCATCACGGATCTCGGGGATCATCAGCAGTTTTCGAACCTCGACGAGTTGCTGACGAGTCGGCAGCGCGGTCTCCGCCCCGTACACGTCGTCGAAGTCGGCATCCAACGGCTCAAGCACCGATTCGGTGAGCGACGTCCACAACGGCTCGCCGGCCGGGCGTGCCCGCAGCAGGTCGATGCTGCGTCGCATGCGTTCGGTCTGACGGTAGGCCAGCGCTTCGTACTTGCCGGTGAAGTAGTTGTTGAACGTGCGAAGCGAGACCCCCGCCAGGTTGGCGATGTCCTCGCGGGTGACGTTCTCGAGTCCGCGGTCGAACACGAGCGTCAGCGCGGCGTCGCTCAGCGCCCTTCGGGTATCGAGCTTCTTGCGTTCACGGAGTCTCACGTCCGTCACGCTAGTTCAATTTTGCCCAGTAGGCAATATTGCCTCATGGGCACCTAAATTATGGCCATAATGGACGAAATGTCCAATAGGGCTAGAATGGCCACATGACTACCTTGACGTTCCGCAACCGTGCGGGCGAGCTGGTCGACGTGCCGACCGTCGCGGCCACCCGGTTCAAGAACGAGTTCGCCGCGATCGTCGAGCAGGCCGCCCTCGGCGGCGCCGTCGCGATCACCAAACACAATGCCCCCAAGGCCGTGCTGATCTCCTACGCCGAGTTCGAGGCGCTCACCCGCGGAAACACCCCTGCCCTCGACGAACTGACCGACGAATTCGACGACCTGCTGCAACGCATGCAGACGCCGGAGTCGAAGGCCGCGGCGGCCGCGGCGTTCGACGCCACGCCTGAACAGCTGGGCGCGGCCGCCCGCTCGGCACAGCGAGGCTGACCTGCCCTGCATACATGTGCTCGCCGGCGTCAACGGTGCAGGCAAGAGCAGCATCGGTGGCGCGACCATCCGCTCGTTCGGCGGTGAGTACTTCAATCCCGACGAGGCAGCGCGCAGGTTGATGGCGGCCAGCCCGGACCTGGACCAGACCCGGGCCAACGGACTGGCCTGGCAGCAGGGCAAGCGTCTGCTCGAACGTGCGATCGCCGAGCACCTCGACTTCACCATCGAATCCACGTTGGGAGGTAGCACGATCCCGCGATTGCTGGCACTGGCGGCGGCCGAAGGATTCGAAGTGCGGATCTGGTACGTCGGACTCGCCTCCCCCGAGTTGCACCTCGAACGGGTCCGGCACCGCGTCAGCATCGGCGGCCACGACATCCCGGAGGCCGCAATCCGGCGTCGCTGGCGCCACAGCAGGCAGAACCTGGTGCAACTCCTGCCTGTCCTCACCGAACTGCGGGTGTACGACAACTCCGCACCCGCCTCCGCCGACCAGGCGCCACTGCCGGTGCTGGTGCTTCACGTCATGCGGGGCGAGATCGTCGGCCCGCCAAACCTTTCCGCGACGCCGGCGTGGGCCAAGCCCATCGTGGCGGTCGCGCTGAAAATCAGTTGAAGCACCGGGCGCAACTCCCTACCCTGGATGCCATGTCAGCAGCGACCTTCTTCATCCGCATTCGCATCGCCTAGCGGCGGATCTGCTCCTAGACACATCCGCCGCAGCAGCCTTGTCCCTGCGTCTGCGGAGATTGCGTGTCTTCCCCATATCAAGGCCGGCATGAGCTCGGCCAGAATTTCCTGTGCGATCGTCGCGTGGTCGCCGACATCATCGAAATCGTGTCGTCCACAACGGGTCCCATCGTCGAGATCGGCGCAGGCAACGGTGCCCTGACGCTGCCGTTACAACGGCTCGACAGGCCCCTGACTGCCGTCGAGATCGACCGTCGACGGGCACACCGGCTGGCGCGGCAATCGTCGGCCGACGTCATTGCGGCCGATTTTCTGCACTACCGATTGCCGCGCACACCTCACGTCGTGGTGGGCAATCTGCCGTTCCACCTGACGACGGCGATGCTGCGGCGGTTGCTGCACGGTCCGGGCTGGACCGACGCTGTGCTACTGGTCCAGTGGGAAGTGGCCCGCCGGCGCGCCGGGGTGGGCGGTGCCACCATGATGACCGCCCAGTGGTGGCCGTGGTTCGAGTTCGGCTTGGCACGAAAGGTTTCCGCAGATTCCTTCCGGCCTCGGCCGTCCGTTGACGCGGGGCTGCTGACCATGGCGCGCCGCACCGAGCCGCTGATCGACAGTGCTGATCGCCAGCGCTATCAATCATTGGTGCACCAGGTGTTCACCGGGCGAGGACGGGGCATGGGACAGATCGTCGGCCAACGAGTGCCGCGGCAATGGTTACGCCACAACGAGATAAACCCGTCGGCACTCCCCCGGGATCTGACCGCCGCGCAATGGGCCGCGCTGTTCGCAGTGGCCGTTTAACTGGTGCCCAACGGGTCGATGGTCCAGGCGATGTAGAGCACGATGGCGCTCACACTGGCCGTGGTGACAAAGTCGATTGCCTTGCTACGCACCACAAGCAGACCCGCCCGGTCATCGGCAAGCGTCAAGCGCAGTGCGGCGGCCACCCCGACGCCGATTCCGATGACCAGCGCGCCACGGCGCCAGTAACCCGCCACAACCAAGGCGAACGCCGCAACGAAGAACAGGCCGACCGTCAGGATCGGCCACTGGCCGGCGAACACTTTGCGGGCGAATTCCTTTGGCGTCACGCCAGTTTCGACTCTTCGAGCTCGACGACGTTGGTCAACAGGAACGCCCGGGTCAGCGGGCCCACGCCACCGGGGTTGGGTGAGACGTGACCGGCCACCTCCCACACGTCGGGAGCGACGTCACCGGTCAGCTTGCCCTCTACGCGGCTGACACCCACATCGACAATGGCCGCCCCCGGCTTGACCATGTCCGCAGTCACCATGTGCGGCACGCCGACTGCGGCGATGATGATGTCGGCCTGCCGGGTGAGGGCGGGCAGATCGCGAGTGCCGGTGTGGCACAGCGTCACAGTCGCGTTCTCCGACCGGCGGGTCAGCAGCAGACCCAGCGGCCGGCCCACGGTGACCCCGCGTCCGATCACCACCACGTGCGCCCCGGCGATCGGTACCTCGAACCGGCGCAGCAGGTGCACGATGCCGCGCGGTGTGCACGGCAACGGCGCGGGCTCGTTCAGCACGAGCCTGCCCAGGTTGGTGGGGTGCAGGCCGTCGGCGTCCTTGGCCGGGTCGATGCGCTCCAGGGCGGCGTTCTCGTCCAGCTGCTTGGGTAGCGGCAGCTGCACGATGTAACCGGTGCAGTCCGGGTTGGCGTTGAGCTCGTCGATGGTCTCCTCAAGGGTGGCTTGGGAGATGTCAGCGGGCAGGTCCCGGCGGATCGAGTTGATGCCAACCTTCGCGCAGTCGGCGTGTTTGCCGCGCACGTAGGCCTGCGAGCCCGGATCGTCACCGACCAGCACGGTGCCCAGCCCGGGCGTGCGCCCCGCCTCGGTCAACTTCGCCACGCGCTGCTTGAGATCGACGAAGATCTCGTCGCGCGTCGCCTTACCGTCCAACGTGATCGCACCCACGTGTGCCATTGTGTCAGGCCCATGGCAGGCTCCTTTTATGAACACTCAGCCCAGTGTGTTCACTGATGTTTTCAGTGAGGCCAAGCTCGGCCCTTTGACGCTGCGCAACCGCATCATCAAAGCGGCCACATTTGAAGCGTCGACGCCGGATGCGCTGGTCACCGACGATCTGATCAAGTACCACCGGCTGCCCGCGGCGGGCGGCGTCGGGATGACCACGGTCGCCTATTGCGCGGTGGCACCGGGCGGCCGGACCGACGGCTGGCAGATCTGGATGCGCCCGGAAGCTGTGCCCGGACTGACCAGGCTCACCGAGGCCGTCCACGCCGAGGGCGCGGCCATCAGCGCCCAGATCGGCCATGCCGGGCCGGTGGCCAATTCCCGCACCAACAAGGCCAAAGCGCTGGCGCCGGTGCGGTTCTTCAACCCGCTGTCGATGCGGTTCGCCAAGAAAGCCTCCATCGACGACATCCGCGACGTGATGGAGGCCCACGCCAACGCCGCGCGGCTGGCCATCGACTCCGGATTCGACGCGGTCGAAGTCCACCTCGGCCACAACTACCTGGCCAGCTCGTTCCTGTCTCCGCTGATCAACCGCCGCGCCGACGAGTTCGGCGGGTCGTTGGAGAACCGGGCGAAGGTGGCCCGCGGGGTGGTGCGCGCGGTGCGCGACGCCGTCGACAACCACGGGGACCGGCGCATCGCGGTCATCGCCAAACTCAACATGAGCGACGGCGTCCGCGGCGGTATCCCGATCGACGAGTCGCTGCAGACCGCCAAGTGGCTCGAGGAAGACGGCGGGCTGGATGCCATCGAGCTCACTGCGGGCAGCTCGCTGGTGAACCCGATGTACCTGTTTCGCGGCGGAGCCCCGGTCAAGGAATTCGCCGCGAACTTCAAACCGCCGATCAGCTGGGGCATCCGGATGAGCGGCAACAAGTTCTTCCGAGAATACCCGTACCGCGAGGCGTATCTCATGCGCGACGCCGAGAAGTTCCGCGCCGAGCTGTCCATGCCGATCATCCTGCTCGGCGGCATCACCAACCGGGAGACCATGGACAAGGCGATGGCGGCGGGCTTCGAGTTCGTCGCGATGGGCCGGGCGCTTTTGGCCGAGCCCGATCTGATCAATCGCATCAAGGCCGACAGTTCAGTGAAGTCGGCGTGCACACACTGCAACCGATGCATGCCGACGATTTACAGCCATACCCACTGCGTGGTGACTGGAGCACCGGACACGCTCGTGGGATAACAAGACCATGGCCGCCAGCGACACCATGGTCACCTATCGCTACGTCCGGGTGGGTCTCGTCGCACTGGTGGTGTTCCTGCTGGTCTCGCTCGCCCTCACGTGGAGCGAGAGCTGCCTTCAGGGGTCGATCAGCGCGTTCTTCTACACCCGTACGCATTCGGTGTTCCTGGCCGCGGTGTGCGCGATCGGGATGTGCCTGATCGCCTACAAGGGCAGTCGCATCGGCGAGGATGCACTGCTGAATTTCTCGGGCTTCACCGCATTCGCCGTGGCGTTGATTCCGACCGGTCCCGACAACGTGTGCGAGCCGTGGCTGCCCACCGTGGCGGATCCGTTCGGGGCCGTCGCCAACAACGTCACGGCACTGTTAGTCGCGGCGACTCTCGGTGCGGCCCTGTACCTGGCACTGGGCCGGTGGCGTCCCGCGCAACCCGCACCCACCGCGTCGACGCCGGCCTGCGCCGAGGCGGCCACCCCCTGGAAGGGCATCGCCACCGCGCTGTTGAGGATCGAAAAGCTACTTCCGGCAGGGCTGTTCGTGTGTGCGATAGCCGGGGCGCTGTTGCTGTTCTGGGACTGGTTCATGGAGCGTGCGCACGTCTTCGCCTCAGTGGCGATGTTCCTCGGGATCACGCTCGTCGCGGTCTATCACGCGTGTTACGCCAGGGCCGCGGTGCGTCAACACCGCGCCAGGTTCTACGCGACCATCGCCGCACTCATGCTCGTCACCGTGGTGCTGGCCGTCGTCTTCCTCGTCACGCACGTCGAGTTCGGAGTGTTCATCGTCGAGGTCGCGCTGATTCTGTTGTTCGGGGTGTTCTGGGGTGTCCAGACCTGGGATGTCTGGGAGGCCGAGGACCGCTATCCAGAAGAGGCGGTGCCGAACCTGGCCGCCTGACTACCCGGCGGTGTACCCGTCGATCAGCAGATTCCGGCCGTCGTGCCGAAGCGCGAGTACCGCCTCGGGAACCGGCACGAAACCCGCCACGGCTTCGGCGGGCGCGGACGCGGTCTGGGCACATGTGGTGCTGTCAAAGGTCCGCAGGGCCCCGGCGCGGTCTGCGATCACGAAGTCATCGCCGAACGACACGTAAGCCAGACCATTGCCCTGGCCCACGATCTGGGTCTCGGCGCCTCTGAAAGGGCTTGCGGCCGTGCAGCGTTGCGTGCCATCGGGCCCGAACAGCACGACCTGCCGACCGTCCTCCCATCCCGAGAACACGAAGTCGTCGGCCGGACCCACCGAGGGTTCACCGCTGCCCCGCTCCGGCAGAGGCGTCACCGTCTTGTCCGCCACGTTGACGTAAGACATCCCGCGCGGGGATCCCGCCCCGCCGAACTGCACGAACACCCCGGCCGCATTGGCCGGGTTGGCGACCGCGATCATGTCGGCCTGTCCGCTTAACACCTTGCTGTCCCAACGTGTTTCGCCAGTAGCAGGGTCCAATGCCAGCACCCGGATGTCGACGCCGTCGCCCGCTGGACACCGCGACACCGACACCAACCACGAGGGTGTGTCAGCCGCTCGCGCCGGGAACTCGCACGGCACATCGGGCGGACGAACCGTCCACATCGGGCTGCCGGTGCGGGTGTCATACCGCGTCCACGCGTCCTCACCTCGGTAAACCACGAACGGCGAGACGAGGTTGTAGCCGGGCTCCTGCGATATGGCGTAGATCATCCGACTGTCTGTGCTCGTCCACAGCTGCTCACCCGTCGTGGCGTCGAGGCCGACAAGTGCGTCGCGGACGAAAACCACCACGGTGGAACCGTTGTCGAACACCCGCATGCCGTTGACCGAGACATCGCCCGGTCCGGTGCGCGTGTAGTGCCAGCGCTCGTTGCCGTCGTTTCCGTACGCCGTCACCCGGTGATCGTGGTACACGACGAAGCCGGGCCCGCCGGCCGCGACGAGAGCCTGCGGTCTCGGTGGGTCCTCGGTGAACGCGTCGGGCACCGTCACGGTGAAGGCGCGCTGCCCCAAGCTCGCCGGGGCCGCGGGGACATCCATGGCGTCGGCCGTCGTCGCGTCGACGTAGCGGCTGTCGTCGCCGGCGCGCACCGCCACCACGGTCACCACCGCGGCGACCACCACACCGATCGCCGCGCCGACCGCCACGAGCCGGGTGCTGCTGCGCCCCAACCGGGGAAAGGCGCTCGCGGCAAGCAACGTCGCGACCGTGCCTGCGATGCTCAACCCCCACGCCGCCACTGCGGTGGGTACCGCCGTGGTGACCGGAGAACCGACCATCGCCAAGCGGTAGAACTCCGGGATGCCCGGCGTGCAGTAGGCGAAGAACAGCAACACCATCACTGCCGCGCACGCGGCCGACCCGCCCGGCAGATACGCATCGTCGTTGCGGCCTCGCCACCGGCTGTGGGCCATCGCAGCGAACAACACGATCGCGACGCCGCACACCGAAATCGCGATCCCGTTCGGCAACCCGTTGCCCCACCGGTGCACGTTGCTCAGGTACCAGCTGTCTTCGCCGAGGCTTCGCGAGGCGCCCAACCGGCTCCACAAACCCAGGGCTACCGCCAACGCCAGCAACACCACCGCTGCCCCGGCCAGCACCGCCGACACCGGACGCAGCGCGCAACGTACGTTTTCGGCTATCTCCTCGCGACCCACACGCGCCATCGTCACACGACGCGACACCTTCGCGGCACCGCGGCCCCGGTGACAAGTACCGATAGAGTTGACCGCGATGAGCCGACCAGCCCCACCTGCGCTGACCGTTCGGTACGAGGGGTCGACCCGTACCTTTGCCCCCGGCAACGATGTCGTCATCGGCCGCGATCTTCGCGCCGACGTCCGCATCGCGCACCCGTTGATCTCGCGTGCCCACCTGGTGTTGCGCTTCGACCACACCCGATGGATCGCGATCGACAACGGCAGCCTCAACGGCATGTACGTCAACGGTCGCCGGATGCCGTCGGTAGACATCCAAGACGGCCAGGTCATCAACATCGGCAATCCGGACGGGCCGCAGGTGACCTTCGAAGTGGGTCGTCACCAGGGCTCCGTCGGACGCACACCGACCGCGGCCGTGCCCGTCGCAAGCCGTCCCAGCGCCGCCTGGCCCACCCAGGCACCCACCGGTGGTGGCTGGCAGCAGCCCTACACGGCGCCGCCGAGCACGCCGCGGCCCGGCTATCAGTCGGGCCCGCAGCCGCGCTACCCGAGCGGACCGCAGAGCGGCTACCCGAGCGGACCGCAGAGCAGCTACCCGAGCGCGCCGCAGTCCTATCAGTCGCAGCCTGTCCGGACACCCAGCCCGGTGCGGGCTCCGTCGTCAGGGCAGGCGCCGACCGCGATGGGTCCCGCCGCACCGAGGGGCGGTGAGCAGGCAGGCAATCTCGCGACCAGCATGCTCAAGATCCTGCGCCCGGGTCGCACCACAACGGCGCCCGCGGGAGCGGTGAAGATCGGCCGCGCCACCGACAACGACATTGTCATCCCCGACGTGTTGGCCTCGCGTCATCACGCGACGTTGATCCCGCTACCCGGCGGCACCGAGATCCGCGACGAGCGCAGCATCAACGGCACCTTCGTCAACGGCGCCCGGGTGGATTCGGCGGTTCTGCACGACGGCGACGTCGTCACGATCGGCAACGTGGACCTGGTGTTCGCCGGCGGAACCCTCGCCCGGGGTACCAAGACCGAAGCCGACACCCGCACCGGCGGGCTCGAGGTGCGCGGTCTGACGTGGACCATCGAGGGCAACAAGACGCTGCTGGACAACATCTCGCTCGACGCGCGGCCGGGAACTTTGACCGCCGTGATCGGGCCGTCGGGCGCAGGTAAGTCGACGTTCGCCCGCCAGGTCGCCGGCTACACGCATCCGACGAGCGGCACCATCACGTTCGAGGGCCACGACGTGCACGCCGAATACGCCTCGCTCCGAAGCCGTATCGGAATGGTGCCGCAGGACGACGTCGTGCACGGTCAGCTGACCGTCCGGCAGGCGCTGATGTTCGCCGCCGAACTGAGGCTGCCGCCCGACACCACCAAGGACGACCGCGAACAGGTCGTCATGCAGGTGCTCGAAGAGCTCGAGATGACCAAGCATCTCGATACCCGCGTCGACAAGCTGTCCGGTGGGCAGCGCAAGCGCGCCTCAGTGGCCATGGAACTGCTGACCGGCCCGTCATTGCTGATCCTCGACGAGCCCACCTCGGGTCTGGACCCGGCGCTGGACCGGCAGGTCATGACGATGCTGCGCCAACTCGCCGACGCCGGCCGCGTGGTGCTGGTGGTCACCCACTCGCTGACCTACCTCGATGTGTGCGATCAGGTGCTGCTGCTGGCACCCGGCGGCAAGACCGCGTTCAGCGGCCCGCCCGACCAGATCGGCCCGGAACTCGGCACCACCAACTGGGCCGACATCTTCAGCACTGTCGCCGGTGATCCGGATGCCGCCCATCAGCGCTACCGGCAACGCACTGGCCCGACGCCGCCGCCGCCGCCCCAACAGGAACCGTCGGACCTCGGCGCGCCAGCCAAGACCAGCCTGTTCCGGCAGCTCTCCACGATCGCGCGCCGACAAGTCCGGTTGATCGTGTCCGACCGCGGCTACACCGCCTTCCTGATGATGCTGCCGTTCATCATGGGTGTGCTGTCGCTGTCGGTGCCCGGTGATGTGGGGTTCGGTCTGCCGGTGCCGGCCATCCAGGGCGGCGAGGCGCCCAACGAGGCGGGCCAGATCCTGGTGATGCTCAATGTGGGCGCCATCTTCATGGGCACCGCATTGACCATCCGGGCGCTGATCGGTGAGCAGGCAATCTTCCGTCGTGAGCAGGCCGTCGGCCTGTCGACGACGGCGTACCTGATGGCAAAGATCGCGGTTTTCGCGGTTTTCGCGGTGATCCAGTCGGCCATCGTCACGGTGATCACGGTCCTGGGCAAGGGCTGGGGCCCGGGCGCGACGGAGCGCGGCGCCTTTATCAGTGGGCGCAACCTGGAGTTGTTCATCGACATCTCCATGACGTGTGTGGCTTCGGCGATGGTCGGCCTCGCGCTGTCGGCGCTGGCCCGCTCGGCCGAACAGATCATGCCGCTGCTGGTGGTGACCGTGATGAGCCAGCTGGTGTTCTCCGGCGGCATGATCCCCGTGACCGACCGTGTGGTGCTGGATCAGTTGTCCTGGATCACCCCGGCCCGCTGGGGTTTCGCGGCCTCGGCATCGACCGTCGACCTGACCCGCCTGGTGCCGCCACCGCTGCTGCCCGCCGATTCGCACTGGCACCACACCTCGTCGGCGTGGCTGACCAACATCGGCCTCCTGGTATTGCTCTGCATCGTCTACACCGGGTTCGTGCGCTGGCGGATCCGGCTGAAGGCATCCTGAGGGTTTCGGTTCGTCACGCTAGCGTGGCTGTCGGCGCCGGCAGCCACTCTGGCGTGACAAAGGGTTTCGGTTCGTCACGCTAGCGTTACGCTCGGCGCCGGCAGCCACTCTGGCGTGACAAAAGGGGCAAGCCGCGGGAGAAAGTTAGCCGCCGTGCACGTCGAGACCGTGCGCGGCGGTGTACGCCAGCGCCTGGGCGATGTCGACCTTCGCGCCGCGCAGCTTCGCGGTCGTCCAGAACGTCGGGTCGACGCGGGCGCCACGCAGATCGGCCTCGTCGAACTTGGTGTCCTGAACCCGCGCACCGGTCAGGTCGGCCTGCCGCAGCACGGCCTTGCGCAGGTCCGCCCCGACGAGGCCGGCCTCCCGTAACCGGCAGTCGGACAGGTCCACCAGACGCAGATCGCAACCGCCGAGCACGGCCAGCGTCAGGTCGGACTCGACAAACTTGATCGGCCGCAGCCGGCATTCTGTGAACACCGAGCCGAGCAGGCTGCAATTGGTGAACGTGCTGTGCCACAACGTGGCCCGGCGGAACATGCAATTGCGGAACGCCGACCCGGAATGCTCGGATTCGGACATGTCCACGCCGCTGAAATCGCAGTCGGTGAAGACCACCCGCTCGGTGTGCAGCCGGCTCAGATCCTCTTCACGAAAATCGTGACCGACGAACTCGCGGTCCGCCCAGGCCGGTTCGGCAGTTGCCACGCCTCAGCCGGGAAGCGCGGTCAGCGTGTTGAGCGAATACTCGGTGACCGCGATCAGCGCCGCTTTCGCCGAATTGCGGTCCCTGGCGTCGACGGTGACCACCGGGATGTGCTCCGGCAGGGCCAGGGCCTTACGCACCGCCTGAGTGGGATGTTTTGGGGCGCCGTCGAACTCGTTGACCGCGACGATGAAGGGAAGTTTGCGGGCCTCGAAGAAGTCGACGGCGGCGAAGCTGTCCTGCAACCGTCGCACGTCGACCAGGATGATCGCGCCGATCGCGCCACGCACCAGGTCGTCCCACATGAACCAGAACCGGCGCTGCCCGGGGGTGCCGAACAGGTAGAGCACCAGCTCCTCGTCCAGAGTGATCCGGCCGAAGTCCATCGCAACCGTGGTGGTGCGTTTGTCCGGGGTCCCGTCGAGCGGGTCGACGCCTTCGGAGACGTTGGTAACCAACGCTTCCGTCCGCAACGGCATGATCTCCGAAACCGCACCCACGAACGTCGTCTTGCCTGCGCCGAAGCCGCCGGATATCACGATCTTCGTCGAGGTTGAGCGCTTACGCGAAGACCGGTCCGAGCTCCTTTCAGAGTGCTCGTAGGCCACGCAGGGTCCTTCCTATCAGTTCGCGGCGTTCATCGAAGGTCGCCGAATCGTCCAAGGTGGTATGCACCCGTAGGTAACCCTGCGTCACCAAGTCCCCGATCAGCACTCGCGCCACGCCGAGCGGTAAGGACAAATGTGCGGCAATCTCTGCCACCGACGGGCTGTCGGTGCATAACTCTACGATCTGACCACGCACATCGCGTCCCGGCCAGCGTGGTTCGCCCGGCGTGTCGAGCGTTTCCACCGGCGCTTCCAGCGGAAGGTGGATGCGAGAGTCCGTGCGACCTGCCGTCAGCGTGTACGGCCGCACCAAACTCGGTCGATCGGCGGGTTCCGGTTCGTCCATCGGTTACTCACGAAGGCTGCGGGGTACGCCGCGACGACTGCACCACGGCGCCGACGCGTTCCACCAGGATGGCCATCTCGTAGCCGATCTGCCCGATGTCGCAGGAGCGGCCGGCCAGTGTCGCGAGGTTGGACCCGTCACCGACCCGCATCAACAGCAGGTAGCCGTTCTCCATCTCGACCACGGACTGCATCACGTGGCCGCCGTCGAACAGCTGGGCGGCCCCGGTCGCGAGGCTGGCCAGCCCCGAAGCGACCGCGGCGAGTTGATCGGCCTGCTCGATCGGCATCCGTTCACTGGCGGCCATCAGCAGACCGTCGGCCGAAACCAGCACCGCGTGGGATACCCCGGACACCTCGCCGGCGAATTTGGACACGAGCCAGTCCAGGGAATCGCGCTGCGTCGGACGGGTCATTCGTTATCGGTTCCTCTGGTCTCTCGGGCGTGCGATCGTCCGGCGTGCACGCCGCCGAAATGGTTGCTGATGCTCGCACGGACGGCCTCAGGATCGCGCGGCTTGAAAGCCGCGAACATGCCGCTGTCTGGTTCGTCCGCCGATGCTACCGTCTCGGCGCCATTGTCGTTTCGGTGCGCTCCGCCGTTGCGGTGACGGCCGTTGACCTCGGGTTCGACGCCCGCGGCGGCCGCTACGCCGCCCGGCACCAACCGGGCGCCGGGCGTACGCATCGGCAGGCCCTCCTCGGTGTGCTGCTCGACGGGCGCATCCTGCGCTGCCGCCGCCACGGTCCAGCCCTTCTCCCACACGGTCTGCCAGTCGAGGTCAGCGCTGCGCACATGCGTGGTCGGATCGATCGCGAACTCCGAGAGCATCGACTGGTAGATGGAGTCGCCGTCGCCTGCACTTGCCGAGGCCGCGGCCTCCTGCCCGAACTCGGCCGGCTCAGCGGGCTCTGACTCGACGGGCGGATGTATGCCGTTGCCTGTGGCCTGTACGCGCGAGGCGAAGAACGACGCCGTATTGGTGGGCACCCCGTTGGTGGGCGCTCCGTTGGTGGGCACTCCGTTGGTGGGCACGGGACCTTCGTCGGCGGCCTGTTCGACGGGCCACTGCTGCGGCCACTCGGTCACCGGCTCCGCGGGTTCGTCGGCCTGCTCCTCGACGGGCGGTTCCGACTCCGGGGCGAGTGTGCCGGGCATTTCCGAAATCCCGCTGGCACCCGGATTGCGCTGAGGCAGCAGGTCGAACGGCAGGTCGGCATGGCCGTTGAGGCGGTACTCCCCAGGTTCGCCCGCGCCTACGCCGGAGGGCACGGCGTCCAGTGACAGGGCAGCCGCGATCCCGGCGTGGGCGTCGACGGGCGTGCCGTAAGGACGATCGCCAGTCGGGGCTCCCGCCGTCGCGAGCAACTCGGCCGGCACGTAGACCCCGGCGGTCGTACCCGAACCAGGCTCGTCGGGGACGGTGCTGCGAAGCCGCACCACCAGACCGTGCTGGGTGGCCAGCCGGCCCACGACGAACAGGCCCATGTGCCGGGCGGTGTACGGGTTGACCTCACCGCCGGACTGCAGGCGCAGGTTGGCGACCCGCAGATCCGAGTCGGTCATGCCCAGGCCGACGTCGCTGACCTCGATGACCAGCCCGCCGGTGCCCGCGTGCACGGCCGACACCCGTACCTGCGAGATCGGCGGCGAGTAGCGCAGCGCGTTGTCGAGCAGTTCGGCCAGCAGGTGAATGAGGTCACCGGCGACCGAGCCGACGATCTCGGTGTCCACGATGGTCGCGGACACCACACGGGTGTAGTCCTCGACTTCGGACGCCGCGGCATTCACAATCGTCGCGATCGGGACCGGTTCGCCATGTTCGCGCGCCAGTTTGGAACCCGACAACACCAACAGGTTGGCGCCGTTGCGTCGCATCCGGGCGGCCAGGTGGTCGAGCCGGAACAGGCTGTCCAGCCGCTCCGGGTCGTCCTCGTTGCGTTCCAACTGGTCGATGAGGGTCAACTGCTGGTCGACGAGGGATCGGCTGCGCCGCGACAGCGTCTCGAACATGTCTGACACCTGCAGCTGCAGCTGGGCCTGCTCACCGGCAAGGAAAACGGCCTGCTGGTGCAGTTCGTCGACAGCATGCGCGACCTGACCGACCTCCTCGGTGGTGTGCACCGGCAGCGGGGTGATCGGCCCGGGCTCCCCGCCGGAGCGGACACGTTCGATCTCGGTGGCCAGGTCCTCGTGGGCCACCTTGAGCGCGCCGTCGCGGAGCGTGCGCAACGGGCGCACCAGCGAGCCGGCCACGAGCAGGACGATCACCAGTGCGCTGATGACCGCCGCCGCAACGAGCACCGCGTCGCGGATGGCGTCGTTGCGTGCGTCGGCGGCTTCGGCTTCGACCGCGGCCGGGATGGCCGTGGTGGTGTCGGCGATGATCTGTTCGGCGATCGTGTTGGTCTTCTGCAGCGATGCCAGCAGTTCCGGATTGCCGACAAGCGGAATACCGGGATTGGACATCATGGCCATCCGCTTGACCATCTCGCCGCGCAGCGTGGCCGCCTCCTCCGAGGCGCCGCCCAGCAGTTTGGTCAGTGCCGCGACCGTCGACGGCTCGGTACCGGCCATCGTGATCATGGATGTGCGCAGCACCGGTTCGGGTTCCTCGGCGCCCCGGTTGACCATCATCTGCTGGATCGCCATCTGCCCGCGGGCGCCGACCGCCCGGGCCAGCGCATCAACCTGGGCCTGTACCTCCTGCTCGTCGCTGTGCGCCGAACCCCCGATCGCCGCCTCGGCGGTCAGCAGCAGCGGTCCGTAAGTGAGGATGCGCTGCCGCAGATCGAGGGCGTTCGACATCACCGCGTCGACGAGTTCCTGCCCCTTGCCGAGCAGATCGCCGACCGAATGGCTGACATCCTCGACGACGTCGGTGGAATCGAGCCGTTGCTGCAAATCGGATTTGCGCGAACCGAACGTGGCCATCGCGGCCTGGCCGTCCCCACCCTCGGTCGCCGCGATCAACACACCTTCCATCGCGGCCATGTAGTCGTTGATGTCGGGGATCAATTCGGCGCGGTCAGCGGCCAGCTGAAGGCTGTTGGCATCGATCGAGCTGGAGTAGATCCGCAATCCGCCGAACGTCGCAGCGAGAATCAGCGGCACCAAAACGATCGCGAACACTTTTTGTCGAACGGGCCAATTGGCGGGCGACCAGCGAGGCGGGCGCTTGATCGGCGCCGAGGGTGCCGGGGTGAAGTCGACAAGGGTGCCATCTGCCTGTTTCAGCTGGCTGAAGGCAGTCATCGGCGCCCAACCGTGCTATCGGCGGCGCGGCCGCATTTCAGTACTGGGGCGTGATTCATAGGACTTCCTGCTGTTTCCGCCCACGCTTGGGCGGGCGTCAAACGCCTGGCAATTGCACGAGTATGACAGCCAGCCGCGAGCGTTTCCACAATTCTTACTGAACAGACAGAGTTCGTGACCGAGCCGTAGCGCAGTCGTGTGGTAATCGAGCAAACAACGCTCTGATCGCTGATTCGGTACCGGCATTCACCGCGGGGCACCGCCGCCCGGCCGCCGTACGATCACGTCGATGTTTCGGCTGATGTTCTACTCACCGCGGATCGCACCCAATACCGGAAATGCGATCAGGATGGTCGCGGCCACCGGCTGCGAACTGCATCTGGTGCAGCCGCTGGGATTCGATCTGTCCGAACCGAAGTTGCGGCGCGCGGGGCTGGATTACCACGACCTGGCCTCGGTGACCGTGCACGACGATCTGCCGGCCGCGTGGCGCGCGTTGATGCCGGCGCGCGTGTACGCCTTCACCGCGCACGCGTCGACGCCGTTCGCAGATGTCGCCTACCAGCCCGGCGATGTGTTGATGTTCGGCCCGGAACCCACCGGGCTGGACGACGCGACGCTGGCCGATCCGCACATCACCGCCCGGGTGCGGATCCCGATGCTGGCGGGCCGGCGGTCATTGAATCTGTCCAACGCGGCCGCCGTCGCCGCCTACGAGGCATGGCGCCAGCACGGGTTCAGCGGCGCCGTCTAGTCCCGTCTAGTCCCGTCTAGTTACGACGCGAGTGCGGGCCCGGCGTGGGGCCAGCGTGAAAATTGAGGCGGAATCTCAGAGTGGCCTCACACTCGCGTCGGCTCACCAGGTGTCCCAGTGCGCGAACTGCTCGGCAGGCAGCCGCTTGGCCTTCTTGAAATCGGTGCCCTTCGTGTAGGCGATCGGGAACAACCCGGCCTGCGCGTACTGATCGAACGGGATGCCGAGTACCTCGGCGGCCTGCTTCTCGCCGTCACCGAGCAGATGCAACGTCGTCCACGCCGATCCCAGGCCACGTGACCGCAGCGCCAACATGAGGCTCCACACCGCAGGCAGCAGTGACCCCCAGTAGGACGCACTCATACCGGCCGGCGCACCGTCCGGGCGGCCCTCCAGGCACGGCACCAACAGCACCGGTGCCTTCTCGAAGTTCTCGTTGAGGTATTTGGCAGAGCTCATGACGGAATCCATCTGCCCGTCACGGATGTCGCCGCGCTGCGGCTTCGGCAGATCCAGATACGGGTTGGCGTTGGTCCGGTAGATGTCGGCCAGCGCCTTCTTCTTTGCCGGGTCTTCGACGAAAACCCATTGCCAGCCTTGGGCATTCGAGCCCGTCGGCGCCTGTAAAGCCAGGTCGAGGCATTCCATCAGCACCTCGCGTGGCACCGGCTTCTCGAAGTCGAGTCGTTTGCGCACCGAGCGGGTGGTGGTCAGGAGTTCGTCAACGGACAAGTTCGGCTTCGCTTCGGCTGTCATGTCGCGAGACTAGCGCGACCGTCGACAACACCGACAGACGGCTGCCATCCGATTTGCTGGGCAGTCCCGAAAAACGATGCGCCGCAGCGCAACCCAGCAAACTACATGCTGTGGCGCGCCGCGGCGAAACCGCTAGAAGGTGGGGTGCCGGTCAGCTGGCGTTCTCGGCAAGCAGTGCGTCGTCCCAGCCGTTGAGGTGCGACTCAGCGGAATGTCCGAAGTCGACGAGGGCTGCGACGTCGTGGGGGCCATGGTCAGAACCCGGCAACCCCCCGAGAGCCGCGATGGCATCCCTGATCTTCGCCGCCTCGGCGTCGGTCGGCGTTGCGCCGGCCTCCAGTTCGTCGAGCAGACCGTTGCGAAGCCCGGCACCGTTGGCCACTTCCTGCGCGGACAGCTTGGCGTGGACCCGCGTGACGTAGATCTGCTGTCCCAGCGTCGAACCCGGCGCGGTGGCGGCATGAGCCATCAGCGAGTCGTAGCGTTGCCGAACTCCGCTGAGCGCCACGATCACCGAGGGCGAAGGACGGGTGGTGCTCGCAGCTTCGGTCAGCGCGGTGCGCAACTTGCGCAGCCCCGAGAGAACGACGTCGGCGCGTTTGTGGAACTTCTTGTCCTCAGGGAAGGGCAGCGCGTCGATCGCGGCGGAGTACATGTGCATCGCCGCCTCGGACAGACTGACGATGACCGACGAATCAGCTTCCAGCGACGCGTTCTGTCCCATGGGCCCTCAATTCTCCTGGCGATCAAATCCATTGGCGCTCAGCTTTCGCAGAGCACGGGATGACATTAGCGGGTCAAGCTCGCCCCGTCATCGGTAGGGGCGATTGAAAGATTCCGGCGAACCTGACCGGTGGAACGATCACACCACCGTAGCCCTAATCTGAACGCGGCACGGTGGCAGGCTTGGTCGATGGGAGGTCAGATGACCGGACTAACTGAATCGACGCGCACTGAATCGACAAGGGCCCCCGGATCTTCGGAACAGATGAGCGATTGGACCCAGCCGATACCGGTGACGGCGCCTGACGCCCGCGAACCCTCGCGTCGGCAGAGTCCGGTCGAGGGCAGGACTTCAATCGGATGGTTGGTCTGCGGCGTCGTCGGCAGCATGGCCATCGCGTGGTTCATTTTCCTGAGCCCTGGCGAACTCGGAAACAAGTCGGAATGGTTTTTCGGCGCGGTCGTGTTCGTCGTCGTGATGGTGACGATGTGGCAGACCCTCACCATCGGTCGCCAAGCCAGACAGGACGCCGCCGAGGCGGCCGAGCGCCTGCGCAAGGAGCTCGCAGCCGCCGACGAGCGCTCCGCACTCGAACTCGCCCTGACCCAGAAGTGGCACCGGGCCCAGATGGAATCTCAACAGAAACTGCACCGCGCCGAGCTGGCAGCACAACAAGAGTTGGCCCGCATCGAACGCGGCCACCTTCTCGAGCAACTGCAGAAGCAGGCGATGATCGAGGTGTCACGCAGCGTGGGAGCTCACACGCGGATGCTGGCAACGCTGTGGAGCGAGGGCGCCAGGAGCCTGCACATCGACGACCGCGACGAGCGGGAGAAGGCGATGAACGCGATCTTCGGGCAGATCAGTCACGTCGTCAACGATGTTTCGGTGGAGCTCGACAACGCCCACCTGCTCAGCCAGGACGATCGACTGCACCATGCGCTCGATCGGATCAACGAGGCCGTCCTGATGGCGATCCAGGTGGCGCAGGAACTGCACGCCGACGTGATCGACGGGCGCGCACCCGAGTCGAATCCGATCCCGGCGGTCCAGCGCCTGCTTCAGGAGAGGTCGGCCGAAGCTCGGCGGCTCGCCTGGTCTTTGCTGCGGACCGGGCTGGACGACAGCGAGGTTCGCGCCGACGAGCCCTGATTCACCGGAAATCGCGGGACCGGGAACCGACCTTGAGGTGGACGGGCCCCATCCGGTCGGCGATGACGGTGACGGCGCCGGTGGCGTTCTGCACGATGCCCCGGACGATCAGCGCCGGCGCCGTCTGGGCCAACTTGCGGTGCCTGGCCCACACTCCCGGTGCGCACAACACGTTGACCATGCCGGTTTCATCCTCCAGGTTCAGGAACGTCACGCCCTGCGCGGTCGCCGGCCGCTGTCGGTGAGTTACCGCCCCGGCGACCAGGATTCGGGTTCCGTCGACGATCTCCAACAGCTTCTCCGCGGGCACGACGCCCAACGCGTCGAGGTCCGCGCGCAGATACTGGGTGGGATAGCTGTCCGGCGAGATACCGGTGGCCCAGACGTCGGAGGCGGACAGCTCCAACGGGCTCATCCCGGGCAACGCAGGGATGTGTGAGGACGACCCCACTCCCGGCAGTCGGTCCGGTCGTTGAGTGGCGGCCGCACCCGCCGCCCACAACGCCTCGCGACGACTGATCCCGAAACAGCCGAGTGCGCCCGCGGTGGCCAGCGCCTCGGTCTGCGGCACGCTCAACTGCACGCGACCTGTCAGATCGAGCAGAGTTGCGAACGGTCCGTTGGCATCCCGTTCGTCGACCAGGCGCTGCGCCAAGTCATCACCGATATGGCGGACACTGCCCAACCCCAGCCGCACGTCCATGCCCCGGTTTTCGAGAGTGGCGTAGGAGAGGCTGGCGTTGACATCTGGGCCGTGCACCGCCACCCCGTGCCGCCGCGCGTCGGCGACCAGTGACTGCGGTGAGTAGAACCCCATCGGCTGGGCTCGCAGCAGTGCCGCGCAGAACGCCGCCGGATGGTGCAGCTTGAACCACGACGAGTAGAACACCAGGGATGCGAAGCTCAGTGAATGACTTTCCGGGAAACCGAAATTCGCGAAGGCTTCCAGTTTCTCGTAGATCCGGTCGGCCACCTCGCCGGTGATGCCGTGTAGTTCGGCCATGCCCTCGTAGAACCGGCTGCGCAGCCGTCGCATCTTCTCGGTGGAGCGCTTCGAACCCATCGCACGCCTCAGTTGGTCGGCCTCGGCCGCGGTGAAACCCGCGCAGTCGACCGCGAGTTGCATGAGTTGTTCCTGAAAGAGCGGCACGCCGAGGGTCTTTCTCAGTGCCGGTTCCATCGACGGGTGCTCGTAGGTGACGGGTTCCAATTCGTTGCGGCGCTTGATGTAGGGGTGCACCGAGCCACCCTGGATCGGCCCGGGCCGGATCAGCGCCACCTCGACCACCAGGTCGTAGAACACGCGGGGTTTCAGCCGCGGCAGGGTGGCCATCTGCGCGCGGGACTCCACCTGGAACACCCCGACCGAATCGGCTTTCTGCAGCATCTCGTACACCGCCGGTTCGGACAGGTCCAGTTTGGCCAGATCGACCTCGAGGCCCTTGTGCTCGGCCAGCAGGTCGATGGCGTAGTGCAGCGCCGAGAGCATGCCGAGGCCGAGCAGGTCGAACTTCACCAAACCGATTGCCGCACAGTCATCTTTGTCCCACTGCAACACGCTGCGGTTCGCCATGCGGGCCCACTCCACCGGGCACACGTCGGCAATCGGGCGGTCGCAGATGACCATGCCGCCGGAGTGGATCCCCATGTGGCGGGGCAGGTTTGAGATCTGGGTGGCCAGGTCGATCACCGGTTCCGGAATGTCCTCGACATCCGGTGAGTCGGCGAGGCCGTTCCACCGGCTGATCTGTTTACTCCAGGCATCCTGCTGCCCCTGCGAGAACCCGAGGGCGCGGGCCATGTCGCGCACGGCGCTGCGGCCGCGGTAGGTGATGACGTTGGCGACCTGTGCCGCGTAGTCCCGGCCATAGCGTTCGTAGACATACTGGATGACGTTCTCGCGCAAGTCCGATTCGATGTCGATGTCGATGTCGGGTGGGCCGTCGCGGGCCGGTGACAGAAACCGCTCGAACAGCAACTCGTTGGCGACCGGGTCGACGTTGGTGACCTTCAGCGCGTAGCAGACCGCCGAGTTGGCCGCCGATCCCCTACCCTGGCACAGGATGTCGTTGTCCCGGCAGAACCGGGTGATGTCGTGCACCACCAGGAAGTAGCCCGGGAAGTTCAGCTGCTCAATGATTTTCAACTCGTGCTCGATCTGGGCGTATGCCTTCGGCGCATCCTGAGCCAGTCCATAGCGTTCGCGAGCACCCGTCATGACCAGGTGTCGCAGCCAGCTTCCCTCGGAGTGCCCGGCGGGGACGTCGAACGGTGGCAGCTGCGGGGCGATGAGCGCCAGCCCGAACGCGCACTGTTCACCGAGATCTGCTGCGGATTCGACGATTTCCGGGCCGAACAGCTGCGCCATCTCCTCCCCTGAGCGCAGATGGGCCCCACCGAGCGGGGCCAGCCACCCCGCCGCGGCATCCATCGAGTTTCTGGCCCGGATCGCGGCCATGGCCATGGCCAGCCGCCCCCGCTCGGGTGCCGCGAAGTGTGCACCGGTGGTGGCGACGACGCCGATGCCGAACTTCGGGGCGAGTTCGGCCAGCACGGCGTTACGTTCGTCGTCACAGGGTTGGCCGTGGTGGGTGAGTTCGACGCTGACCCGGTCGGCACCGAACCGGTCCACCAGATCCGCGAGCGCTTTCTCGGCGGCGTCCGGACCCCCTTGGGAAAGCGCCTGGCGGACATGGCCTTTACGGCATCCGGTGAGGATGTGCCAATGCCCGCCGGCGGCCTCGGTCAGACCGTCGAAGTCGTAGCGGGGTTTGCCCTTCTCACCCCCGGCCAGGTGCGCTTTGGCGATTTCCCGGGAAAGCCGCCGGTACCCTTCCGCCCCGCGGGCCAGCACCAGCAGATGCGGGCCGGGCGGATCAGGATCCTCGGTGCGCGGGACATTCCCCAGCGACAGCTCAGCCCCGAACACCGTGGCCACATCGAGCTCCCTGGCCGCCTCGGCGAACCGCACCACGCCGTAGAGCCCGTCATGGTCAGTCAGCGCGATGGCCCGCAGGTCCAGCCGGGCAGCCTCCTCGACCAGCTCCTCCGGTGTGCTCGCCCCGTCGAGGAAGCTGTACGCCGAGTGTGCATGCAGTTCGGCATACCGGACCGACGCGGCCGGCCGGGTGACGTCGACCGGCTCGTAAGCGCCACGCTTACGCGACCAGGCCGGACTGTCCCCGCCGTCTCCGGCCTGTTCCAGCGGTAGGCCGGAGCGGCGCGGCTTGCCGCCTTCGGCGGGCCGAGACAACCGACCTGAGAGCACCCGCTCCATCTCGGTCCAGCTCGGCGGCCCGTTGTGCCAACCCATCGCCCCAGTGTATCGAACAATTGTTCGATACGATGTGAGAGTTGGTGGTATCAATCAGGTATCATGCCGTCATGGGAATGACGCTGCGCACCAGTGATGAGCAGACCGAAGCGCTGCGCCGGCAGGCCGCCGCCGAGGGACGGTCCATGCAGGCCGTCGCACTGTCAGCCATTGATGAATACATCGAACGCCGAACGCACAAGGCCAAACTTGCCGCGGCGCTGCAGCGTGTGGTGCGCGAGGAGGCCGGCGTCCTCGAACGCCTCAAGGACGCATGACCGAGTATCTGGATCTCGAAGACCTGCTCGAGGTGGCTCGCGCCGCTGTCGGTGAGGACGTCGCGGTCGGCGATTACGGCTTGCTTGAATCGGCCCTGGCGCGTCCCCGCGCATCGGTATTCGGCGAGGACGCCTACGCCGATCTACACCTCAAAGCCGCCGCGTTGTTCCACTCCCTGGCGCGCAACCACGCGTTGGTCGACGGGAACAAGCGCATGGCATGGACTGCCAGTCGAACCTTCCTTGCCATCAACGGTCAAGGGATCAGTGCCCCCGAGGACGACCGCTTCGAGTTCGTCATCCGGGTCGCGACCGGCGCGCTGTCCCATCTCGACAAGATTGCCGAGCAACTACGCACCTGGAGCGTGCCGAACTAGACCTCTCACACTGCCGAAACCACGACGACCCCCTACGATGCCTCTGGGCTGGGGATCGGTGTGAAAGGACGGCAATGGCGTCAACGAAGTACGTCGGTTATGTCGGTGGTGTGGCGGTGGCTGTGGGTGTCGGAGCGGCGATCGCCGCGGCCGGCCAGGGCACTGCGCACGCTGACACGACAGACGGCGGTTCGGCCGCAAAGGACTCCACCAGCACCAGCGCAGGCGGCGCAGGGGTGAATGCCGGTCCGAAGCGTGGCGAAACCAAGACCAAGCCCGACCGGGCCAAGCCGCGGTCGAAGGTGAACGACGGCGTCGAGAAAGTCGGCGAGAAAGTCGCCGCGCACGTCACCAAGACCGCTTCCACGGTGTCCAAGTCGATTACCGACTCGCTGGCCAAGCCGAAGACGAAGCCGGTGGCGGTCAAGCCGGCCAAGCCCACCGCCGAGGAGTTCGAGGCCAAACAGGTCGCGCGACTCAAGGACCTGTTCACGCCGAAGCAGGCGGCAGCACCCAAGCCTGACGACAGTGCGCTGGAGGACAAGCCTGCGAGCAAGGCGGCGCCCGCCCCGGCGGTGACGACAGCCGTTCAGACACAAGCGGATACGATCGAAGACTCACCGGCGTGGAACCCCAATCCCTGGCGGCCGGACGATCCGACGCCCACTGACTTTCCCGACGCGATCATGGATCTGCGTCAGGCGTTGATGGACGCATCACCTGATCAGTTCGATCCCTTCGTCCGCGAAGCCACCGAGCAGATCTACCGGGGCAGCCAGATGGTGCCGTGGGTCAACGCGGTGATCCCGATCGGCAAGATCCTGCCGAGCCTGGCGGAGGCTATCCCGGACACTCCCGAAGCCAGGGATGCCCGGCAGACCATCATCAATGAGCTGATCAAGACCTTGCCGATCACGTCGTTCGCGTACTACGGCTACGACATCGTCGCCGACGTGATCAATATGGAAGATCCGGCCGCCACGCTCAAACACGAGGCTGTCGCGACCGTGTGGGACCTTCTCGACCCGCTCGAGCTGGCCCACAACAAGGGCGAGTCGGGCATCTAAACGTTGCCGAGACCGACGCAATGGTCGCTGAACCTCAGGCGATCGGCCATTGCGTCGGTCTGGGCGTACTAGTCAAAGCCAAGCGCTCACTCCACCAACGACGGAGTGTCACGCCGCAGCGTCTCGCCCCGGAAGAACTCGGGACTGCGTGACCGCCAGATCAGCATGAGCACGGCCCCGAGCAGCAGAATGCCGAAGCCCATGAAGAACACCAGCCCGATGCCGCCGATCGAGGCACCGCTGCCGTTCTCCGGGTTCATGCTCTCGCCGATCGAGATCACGAACACCGCCGCCAGGATGAGGCCGCCGATCAACGGGAACAGGAACTTGAACACCACGTTGTGCGCGTTGGCGAACAACTCCCGACGGAAGTACCACACGCACGCGAACGCCGTGATTCCGTAGTACCAGCAGATCATGATGCCAAGGGCGGCAATGGTATCCAGCAGTGCGCTCTCCGAGAGCAGGCTGACCACGGTGTAGAACACGCCGGTGACCACACCGGCGGTGACGGTCGCGAAGCTCGGCACCAGATAGCGCGGGCTGACTTCGGCGAAGCGTGCCGGGAAGGCCCGGTAGGCGCCCATCGCGAGCATCGCCCGCGCGGCAGGCAGGAAGGTGGTCTGCAGGCTGGCCACCGACGAGGCGAAGATCGCCAGGAACAGCAGGGGCCCGGCCCACGTCCCCAGCACCGGGTCGGCCAGCGCCGCAAACACGTTGTCGGCGTTGTCCGGATTGCCCAGCCCGAGGTCGGCCTCGCCGACACCGGCGTACATCATCACCGCGACGGCGATCAGCAGGTAGGTCGCGAGGATCGACAACACGCACAGCAACCCGGCCCGGCCGGGCACCTTGGTCGGATCTTTCGACTCCTCCCCCAGCGTGAGGCAGGTGTCCCAGCCCCAGAACGCGAAGATCGAACCGGTCACCCCGACCACGAACGCGCTCACCGCCAGTCCGGTGAACGGGTTGAACCAGTCCAGGTCGAACGACAACCCGGCCGGCGCGTCGCCCTGGCCGACACGCACGAAGGCCATGATCGCGAACGCGACGAGCACCACCATCTGGAAACCGACCAGCACGTACTGCACCCGCTCGCTGGTGGTGATGCCACGACTGGCGATCGCCGTGGCGATCGCCAGGAACACCAGGGTGGTGATGATGTTGATGGCCTTGTTGCCGGCGAGATCGGCGAACGACGGATTGTTGGTGATCCGGCCGATGAACAGGTAGAAGAACTCCACCGCGATCGCGGCCAGGTTCGACAACACGATGATCGAGGCTGCCACCATGCCCCAACCACACATCCAACCGGCGTACGGCCCGAATGCCTTGGTAGACCACGTGAATGACGCACCGCAGTCCGGGGCTCGCGAATTCAGTTCCCGATAGGCATAGGCGGTCAAGAACATCGGGATGAACCCTGCGATGAAGATCGCGGGCATCTTCAGACCGACCGCGGCAACGATCAGGCCGATGCTCGCCGTCAGCGTGTAGCCGGGGGCCACACATGAGATGCCCAGGATCGCACCCGAGAAGGTGCCGACCTTGCCCGCGGCGAGTCCCTTGCCGACCAGCCCGGTGGATTCCTCGACGATCTCCAGCTTGCGATGCGCGGCCGATTCAGAGCCCGATTCAGAGCCCGATTCAGTCATGGGTGTTCCTCGCCGTCCGTCGGCTCATCTCTGGGCACCACCACCATCGGCACGTCCAACACCCGCAGCATCTTCGCTGCGGTCGACCCGAGGAAGATCCGTTTCGGGGCGCTCAGCCGGCTCGAACCGACCATGATGACGTCACCGTCGTGCCACTCCAGCTTGTTCACCGCTGCCTCGACGGTCGAACCGTTCACGATGGTCGAGATCACCGGGAATCCTTCCGGCAGCGCGCTTTTAGCCGACTCCAGGGTTTCCCTGGCATGGCGCAGCGCACGTTCTCGCACCGCGTCCTCGTCGGATCTCAGAGAACCGAACAGCGGGTCGAGCGCCACAAGGGACACCAGCCGCAATGGTGTTCCTGCCGCCTTGCTAGCCCGTACTGCGGTGTCCAGCAACAGTTCCGAGCCCTTGCGTTCACCGATTGCGCAGGTGACCTCCCGCACCCGTTCGATGCCGGACATCCGGGCTCCCCGCGGCGCCACGGCCACCGGCAGCGGCGAGGAGTGCAGCAGTTCGTTGACCACTGACCCCAGCGAAAAGCTGCCTGCGAGCCCACCGCCGGAACCGCCCACCACGATGGCCTGCGCCCCGAGCCGGACCGCGTCGCGGATCAGGCCGTCGGTGAAGGATTCATCGAAGCTGAGATGACCATGCGCGACAACGTCATCGGGTACGGTGGCCAGCGCCTCGTCCAGCCAACCCTTGGCCTGTTCGGCGAGTACGTCCTCGTATCCCCCCTTGGGAACCAAACCCGGCAGCCTGGTGTCGGGTGGCAGCACGATACAGATCTCCACCTCGGCCCCCAGCGTCCTGGCGAACCGGACTGCGAGGGCCAGCGCGTCAGCGCCGCCGGGGGTGGCGAGGTACCCAACGGCCAACTTCATCTGTCACCACCAATCTCGCACGTCAGCCGTGCGACCCAGTGGAACTGATCCTGTCAACCCGCACCCATGCTTAGCAGCGCTTCAGTGAAATTCGGCGGCGCCGTCCTCAAGAACCAGCCGGGCACCCGAACCGTCCGGGTTCGCCGCTTCGGTCCGGAACACTGCCCGGCCTGGTTCAGTACGCCAGATCGAGGTTGTCAGCGTCTCGCCCGGGAACACCGGCGAGGTGAACCGCGACGCCATCGCATGGACCTTCGTCGCGTCCCCGCCGCCGAGCTCGGCGACCAGGGCTCGCCCTGCGACGCCGTAGGTGCACAGGCCATGCAGGATCGGCTTGGGGAACCCGGCGAGATTCTTGGCGAACCAGGGGTCGCTGTGTAGCGGGTTGCGGTCTCCGGACAGTCGGTAGATCAGCGCCTGGTCCTCACGGGTGGGCAGGGCCACCCGAGCGTCGGGTTCCCGGTCGGGAATCTCCGGCGCAGCAGGTCGTTGCCCGGGTTGACCCCCGAAGCCGCCCTCGCCGCGGATCACCGCTGTGGCAAGCGCTTCGGCGATGACGTCACCGGTGTCCGTATCGGTGCCGGTGCCCTTGAACACCACGACCGCGTTCTTGCCTTCGCCCTTGTCCTGGATGTCGGCAACCTCGGAGACCACCGTCATCTTCCCGGCCGGCGGCAGCGGCTTGAACACCCGGATCTCCTGCGAGCCGTGCAGCAGCATGCCGAAGTTGAACGTCCCGATCTTGAGCGCCGCGGCGAACGGGGAACACGCGATCACCGCGTACGTCGGTAGCACCTGCTGCTCGATTTCGTGACTGTTCTCGGTGGTGAACGCCAAGTCGTCGGTACCGGCGCCGACCCCCACCGCGTACAGCAGGGTGTCCCGGTCGGTCCATTCGAACTGAAGCGGATCGGTTTTCTCACCAACAGCGTTCGGATTGATGGGCATGCGTCGGACCCTAGCCGCTCGGTTGACGTTTGCCTGATATGGGGCCAACATGTGTCGCATGCGCTATGTCGTTACCGGCGGTACCGGGTTTATTGGCCGCCGTGTGGTGTCCCGGATTCTGGCCCGAGACGAGGGTGCCGAGGTCTGGATCTTGGTCCGTCGCCAATCGCTGACGCGCTTCGAGCAGTTGGCACCGGACTGGGGCGATCGAGTGAAACCGCTGGTCGGCGACCTCACGGCAGCCGATCTCGGCCTCACCGACGCTGACATCGCCCAACTCGGAGACGTCGCCCACGTGGTGCATTGCGCGGCGATCTACGACATAACCGTCGCCGAAGATCAGCAGCGGGCCGCCAACGTGGAGGGCACCCGTGCGGTGATCGAACTGACCCGCCGCCTGGATGCGACGTTGCACCACCTGTCATCGATCGCGGTGGCCGGTAGCTACCGCGGCGTGTTCACCGAGGAAGATTTCGACGTCGCCCAGGACCTGCCGACGCCGTACCACCAGACCAAGTTCGAGGCCGAGATGCTCGTGCGGTCGACACCGGGGCTGCGCTACCGCGTGTACCGGCCCGCAGTGGTGGTCGGCGACTCCCGCACCGGCGAGATGGACAAGGTCGACGGCCCGTATTACTTCTTCGGGATTCTGTCCCGGCTCGCAGGACTTCCCAAGTCCACCCCGATGATGTTGCCGGACACCGGTCGCACCAACATCGTCCCGGTGGACTATGTCGTCGACGCGTTGGTCCACCTGATGCATGCCGACGGGCGTGACGGCCAGACGTTCCACCTGACCGCACCGAAAACCATTGGACTGCGCGGGATCTACCGCGGGGTCGCCGAGACGGCCGGGCTGCCGGCGTTGCGGGGATCGCTGCCGGGGGCGGTGGCGGCACCGGTGGTACGGGCCCGCGGACAGGTCCGGGCGCTGCGCAACATGGTGGCCACCCAGCTGGGGATACCCGGCGAGGTTCTCGACGTCGTCGACCTGATGCCGACGTTCACCGCGGACAACACCGCCGAGGCGCTGCGCGGCACTGGGATCGAGGTGCCCGAATTCGCCTCGTACGCACCGAAACTCTGGCAGTACTGGGCCCAGCACCTCGACCCGGACCGGGCCCGGCGCGACGATCCGGCCGGTCCACTGGTCGGCAAGCACGTCATCATCACCGGCGCTTCCAGCGGCATCGGCCGCGCCTCGGCGATCGCCGTGGCCGAACGCGGCGGATGCGTTTTCGCGTTGGCCCGCAATGCCGAGGCGCTCGATGACCTGATCACCGAGATCCGCGCGGACGGCGGGCAGGCCTACGCATTCACCTGCGACGTCACCGATTCCGCGTCGGTCGAACACACCGTCAAGGACATCCTCGGCCGGTTCGGCCACGTCGACTACCTGGTGAACAACGCAGGGCGGTCGATCCGCCGGTCGGTGATGAACTCGACCGACCGGCTGCACGATTACGAACGGGTGATGGCGGTCAACTACTTCGGGGCAGTGCGCATGGTCCTGGCGCTGCTGCCGCATTGGCGCGAACGTCGGTTCGGCCACGTGGTCAATGTGTCCAGCGCCGGGGTGCAGGCCAACAGCCCGAAGTACAGCTCATACCTGCCCAGCAAGGCGGCGCTGGACGCGTTCTCCGATGTGGTGTCGACCGAAACCCTCTCGGATCACATCACATTCACCAACATCCATATGCCGCTGGTGAAGACACCGATGATCGCCCCGTCACGCAAACTCAACCCGGTGCCGCCGATTTCTGCGGAGCACGCCGCGGCCATGGTGGTGCGAGGGCTGGTGGAGAAGCCCGTCCGCATCGACACCCCGCTGGGCACGTTGGCCGATTTCGGCAACTACCTGACGCCCAAGCTGTCGCGGCGCGTCCTGCATCAGCTGTACCTGGGCTACCCGGATTCGGCTGCCGCGCGTGGGCTGACGCCGTCGGAGCACGCCACGCCGGCACGCCGCCCGCACCGGCCTGCCCGCACCGGTCAATCGCTGCGGCTGCCGCGGGCCGTGGCCCGTCCGGTCAAGCGCGCCGTGCGGTTGGTCCCCGGCGTGCACTGGTAGCAGCATTCCCGACAGCTTGCCCAACAGCGTTGTCCCAGACTGACATTGCCAGATCCACCGTGGCATCCATGTCGGCATGCGAAATGCCGTCCCTGGCCTGGATCGACAACCCGTAGAGCACCGTGATCATGAACGACGCCAGCCGCTGCGCGTCCAGGTCTGCCGGTAGTTCGCCATCGGCCATTCCCGCGCGGATCCGGCCGAGCAGCCGCGCGCGGTCCTCGTTGCGGCAACTCTTGAGCAGGTCGCGCATCACCTCGGTCTCGGCCGAGTAAGCGATCCCGGCGAGCACGATCATGCAGCCGGGCGGGGTGGCGGGGTCGCCGAAATCGCGCACGTTGTCGCGCAGCATGGCCTCGACCGCGTCGCGAACCGGGCCGGGGCGCTGTATGGCCATGGTCGTCGGCGAGCGGTCCGGGGCGTTGTAGTACGCGACCGCCTCACGGAACAGGTCTTCCTTGGAGCCGAACGTGGCGTACAGGCTCGGGGCGTTGAGACCCATGGCCGTGGTCAAGTCGCTCACCCGGGTGCCCTCGTACCCCCGTTCCCAGAACACGTCGATCGCCGCCTGCAACGCGGTGTCCCGGTCGAACGCGCGTGGTCGGCCGCGACGGGCAGGGGGTTGACGAGACATACGAAGAGTCTATATTTGTAGTGTTCGTTACAAAATTGATTGGAGCCAGGTATGTCGCTGAGGTCGAAATCCGCATTGATCACCGGAGGCAGCCGCGGAATCGGCGCGGCGATCGCCCGGCGTCTGGCAGCAGAGGGCGCCGACGTCGCGATCACCTACCACTCCTCTCCGGAGCGGGCGGCGGCAGTGGTCGACGCGATCACCGCGACGGGAGCGAAAGCTATTGCGCTGCACGTGGACAGCGGTGCGCCCGACGCGGCGCGACAGGCCGTCGACGCCGTCCTCGAGGCGTTCGGCCGGCTGGACATCCTGGTGAACAACGCCGGGGTGTTTCCCAACGGTCCACTCGAAGAGGTCAGCCTCGCCGACATCGACCAGGCCATCAATCTGCACATCCGGGCGCCGTTCCTGTTCAGCCAGGCCGCCGCGGCCGTGATGGGTGAAGGCGGCCGGATCATCACGATCGGCAGCAACCTGGCCGATCACACGCCGTTTCCCGGGATCACGCTGTACTCGGCCACCAAGGCAGCGACGGCCGGGCTGGCGCGCGGATTGGCCCGCGATCTCGGACCGCGAGGTATCACCGCGAACGTGGTGCATCCGGGCAACACCGACACTGAGATGAACCCTGCCGACAGCGCTGACGCCGCCGCCGACATGCCCAACATTCCGCTGGGCCGCTTCGCCCACGCCGACGAGATCGCCGCAGCCGTCGCCTATCTCGCCGGGCCGGACGCGCAGTACGTGAACGGCACAACCCTGACCATCGACGGCGGCTACAACGCCTGATCCCCGAGGAGACAACGGATGTCGTGGCTGCTGCTGGTCTTCGCCGGCGTGCTGGAGATCGTCTGGGCCCTGGCGATCAAAGAATCGGACGGCTTCACCCGACTGTGGCCGAGCGTGGTGTGCGTAGTCGCAGCGGTGGCCAGCTTCGTACTGCTGGCGCTTGTGGTCAAACAGCTGCCGGTGGGCACCGCGTACGCGATATGGGCCGGCATCGGAGCCGTCGGGGTGGCCATTGCAGGCGTGGTGCTGTTCCACGATGCGCTGACGCCGCTGCGGATGACGTTCATCGCGCTGATCGTGGTGGGCCTTGTCGGCCTGCGCTTTGTTGAGCAGTGACGCCGCCGGCTCTATCGTTGGCGGCGTGATGCCCGTATTCGCCGACGTCGACACCGGCGTCGACGACGCCATGGCCCTCGCATATCTGTTCGCCAGCCCCGAGGCAGAGCTTGTGGGCATCGCGTCGACAGCGGGAAACATTGGGGTGGACGAGGTTTGCCGTAACAACCTTGGTCTGCTGGACCTGTGCGGGATCACCGGCGTGCCGGTGTCCAAGGGCGCAGCACAACCCTTGAAGGCCCCGCTACGCACCGCCGAGGACACCCACGGCCCGGAAGGCCTCGGCTATGCGCGGCTGCCGGCCGGCGACCAGCCGCTCACCACGCACGATGCCGCCGAGGCCTGGGTGCGGGCAGCCCGCGCGTATCCCGGTGAGCTGATCGGGTTGGCCACCGGACCGCTGACCAACCTGGCATTGGCCATGCGCGCCGAACCCGGCCTGCCCAAACTGCTACGCCGGCTGGTGATCATGGGCGGCGCGTTCGACTACCGGGGCAACACCACACCGGTCTCCGAATGGAACATCAGCGTCGATCCGGAATCCGCCGCAGAGGTTTTCGGCGGCTGGGATGCCGCGTGGGGGCTCGACGACCCGGGGCACGTACCGATCGTGCTTGGCCTCAACCTCACCGAGTACATCGCGATGACGCCTGCGCTGCTGAACCGGCTCGCGGCGGCGGCCGATGCGCCATCGGCGGCGATGAGTGTGCTCGATGAACGGGGCACCCGATCCACCGCGGACAACCCGTTGATCCGCGTGCTCGAAGATGCGATGCGGTTCTACTTCGAGTTCCACTTCGACACCGGTGACGGATATCTCGCACACCTGCACGATCCGCTGGCAGCCGCGGTGGCACTCGACCCCGACCTGGTGCGGTGCCGGGAAACCACCGTCGACGTCGAACTGACCGGCGCCCTGACGCGCGGTATGACTGTGGCCGACTGGCGCGGCCACTGGGGCCGCCGTCCCAACGCACTCGTCGGTGTCGACGTGGACCCGGCAGTGTTCTTCGATCGGTTCATCGACCGGGTGGGGACGTTCGCGAAGCGGCTGACCTAGCGGACCGCCTCAGCCGTCGGCCGCCTCCGGCAGCGGGAACAAACTCAGAAACCGTTCAACAACAGCGGTTTCGCCACCCACCGTCGCCGCGCCGGCGCGCAACGCAGTGTCGAGCGGGCGTCCTTCGTAGAGCAGTGCGGCAAGCGTCGGGCGGTCCGTATCCAGCGTCGCGGTAGGGCGATCCGGCTCTGCCCGGGCCACGTGAAGCCGACCGTTCATGACCTTGACGGTGAAGTCATTGCCACTGACGCGAAGCCCGATGGTTGCGTTGAATCCCTTCGCGGCCTGTGGGGTGAACAGCACGCGCAGCGAGAGGATCAGTGAGTCGACGCTGCTCGCAGCAGTGGGGTCGAACGTGGCGGAGTGGCTCCCCCACCGGCCGAGATGGGTTACCACCGGCTCAAGTTCGGCTCCCCATTCCGTCAATTCGTAGACCTCGGCGCCGGCAGGCGGCGGCAGTTTCTTCCGGCGGACGACATCCGCCTCAACCATCTCGCGGAGGCGCTGGGCCAGGATGTCCGCGCTGGCGCCAGACATGCCCGCACGCAGGTCGGTGAACCGCTTTGGCCCAAGTAGCAATTCGCGCACGATCAGCAGTGCCCAGCGCTCACCGATCAGATCAAGCGCATGTGCGACCGCGCACCCCTCGCCGTACTGGCGCTTGCCAACCATGGATGGTCCAACCCCTTTCGACCGCCTGATCGGGCATCCGTGCGCCTAGCCTACCAGCGGGTCGGAAAGTTCATTCTCATAGTTGTTTTTTCCAACTTTCTAGTCGTACTATACGACTAGATTCATTCTCAATCTCAAGGAGAAACTCTGATGTCCAACGACTCTTCACCCAAGCTCAGGGTGTTCCTTCGCGTCTACGGCATATTGACGCTCATCATCTTCGGCCTGCTTTTCGCGGGATTCATGGTGCAGACGCCACTGCTGGCCGAGCAAGGTGGCGTACTGAACTGGGCCATCTGGAATGATGTCCGGTTCGGCGGCGACCACGCCCATGTGCCGCCGATGCTGCTGCTCATCTACGTCGTGTGGGGCGTGTTCCTGTTGCGTGCGGCCGGAAATCCGCGCGCATACTCGTCATTCCTGGACTTCACGATGTGGGCGAATCTCGCGCACGGCGTCCTGATGGTCGGGCAAGCTTTCACGGATCTGGATCGGTACTGGAGCAAGTTCCTGACCGATATTCCGTTCGTGTTGATCCTTGCCGTCGGCATCTACCTGTGGCGACCTCGCACGTCGGAACCGACGGCCGAAACCGCGGCGAGCTCGGAAATCGCCTGAAATCACTCATAGACCCCCTCCAAGTACCATCGCCGCTGCCGGTAGCACAGCAGCAGCGCCAGATCGTTCTCGCCATCCCCCAGCAACACCTGAGCGCGGGCGGTGCGGCCCGCCGCTCGCCCCTCTGGATCCCACCACCGCTCGTCGACCGGCCACGGCCCGGCCCACCAACCCAGCCTGCCGTCGCGTTTACCTGCACCGGCCAATTGGGCCGGGTCGGCCGAGAACATCCCCCGGCTGGTGACCCGAACCGGATTGCCCTGTACGTCAAGGAGTTCCACCGGATCGTCGAGCAGTACGGTCGGCGAAGGCTCGGGCAGCTGGCCGGGCCAGGGCTGGCGCGGGTCGGCCCGGGGCACCGGCTCATCCCCCAACGGAGCGAAGGTGATGCGTTCGGCGGGCCCGCGCCCACCGCTGAGAACCGGCACCTGCACGGCCTCCGGCCCGAGCAGGCCCTGGACCCGCACCAGCGCGCGCCGGGCCCGCAACCGGTCCTCCTCACCGACACCACCCCACAGCGGCAGTTGCAGCGCCGCGGCTGACACCACCTCCACCGGACGCAGACGCAGTACGGTGACCGGAGCGGTGGGCCGCTGCGCGGTGCGACGGTTCAGCCAACCGTCCAACTGCCAGCGCACCCGATCGGCGGTGGCATCCTCGGTCAGTGGTTCAGCACATCGCCAGACCCGTTCCAGCTCTTCCCCATTGGCGGTGAGCGCGTGGATGGCCAACCGGGTACATCCGACACCCGCCGCCTCCAGACTGCGATGCAGGGCGCTGGCCAGTGAGCGACCGGCGAAAGCAGCGGCATCCACCCGCTCGATCGGCGGGTCACAGTTCAGCACCGCATCGAGTTCGGTGGCCGGATCCCGTCCCGACGGGCCCCTGGCCGGCTCACCGCAAGCGAACTGGTGCGCGAGGACACCGTCGGCCCCGAACCGGGAGGCGACATCGGTGCGGGACAACGCCGCGAACTTCCCAAGCGTACGAATACCCATCCGCCACAACAGATCTGCCAGATCTTCGCGGCCGGGTGAGGCCAGCGCCGGTTCAGTGGCCAGCTGCCGGATGGACAGCTCGGACAAGAACGACGCGTCCTGCCCCGGTTCGACGATGCGTCCCGCCCTGGCCGCGAAGACCGCGGTGGACAGCTGATCGGCAACACCGACCTGACATTCCGCGCCCGCCGCTGCCACCGCATCGACAAGCCGTTCGGCTGCAGCCGGTTCGGATCCGAAATACCTTGCCGCCCCACGGACCGACAGCACCAGCAGACCGGGCCGCAGGACCTCCGCGCGCGGCACCAGATCATCGACCGCGGCCGTCACATTCTCGAAATGGCGGGCATCCCTGGCCGAGTCGGCGGTGACGACATGCAGTTGTGGGCACCGAGCCTGCGCCTCGCGGCGCCGCAACCCGCGCCGCACCCCGACCGCACGTGCCGACGCGGAACAGGCGATGACCCGATTGGCCAGCGTGACCGCAATCGGGGTCGTCGGCGAGATGCCCGCTGCGGTGGCCGCAGCGACCGCAGGCCAGTCCATACACCACAGGGCCAGCACCCGGGATCCCGCAGGCACGGCCTAACCGCCTGCCGCACATGCTGATCCGAAGGACCGGCCCCTGCCCTGCATAGCCAGCCGGACCCGGCCGATCCGGCCACGCCCGGGAGTGGGCACGTCCGGGCCCGCGCCGGTCACCTCGTAACCGCATACCCTGGCCTCCAGCCGGGCCGACGCGCCCTGCCAGTCACCGTCGGTCACCAGCAGCGTGCAGCCCTTCTGCCTTGCCCGCGCCACCATCACTCGCGCCCGGCTCGGCGGCACCGAGCGGCCGCCCAGCCCGAGCACCACAAGATCCATGCCGTCCATCAGCACCGCGGCCACCTCGACCGGGTCGGCACCGGGATTCGGAATGACCGCGAGCCTGCTCAGGTCGGCGCCCATTTCCACCGCCGCCAGCAGACCGGCATCGGGCTGGCCGACGATCACGGCATGGCCCCCAGCCGCCGTCACTGCCGCCACCAGGCCCAGCGTCAACGACCGGGCGCCGATCGCCACCGCAACCGTTCCGCGCGGCAGCGCCGTCGGCAACTGGGCAGGCAACGTTCCGGCCAGCGACTCGGGTATCTGCAGCAAAGAATCTTCGGCCGGAAGAAGGTCCTCGGACACCGATACCCCACGGTGCGCCTGGCCGACCTTCCCGGACACCGACGCGATCTTGCGACGGAGGTGTTCTACCTGTTCAGCATGGGTGCGCAGAGGCAAATCCAAGCTAGTCGCAGCTGTCACACCAACACCTCCTACACCATCCGAAACTCAGCACGTTCGAATATATGTTCGATGTCTCGAGTAAACACCTGGCCCCCGACAGCGTCAAGCCGCGAACGGCGGGGTCATCATCGATTGACAGGGCCGGCAGGAATGCCTCTGCGCCTGTCCCCGCATTAAGTTAGAGTTCGTTCGCCAGAACCCGCCTCGGGATGGGATCTGGCGTACGGCGCGTTGCAGATAGTGGAAATCGCAACGCGATTCGTACAGCCAGCTTGACCAACATCGGGGGACAGTGAGGACCATTATGAAGTCAGGACAGTTGAGGCGTCGGCTCACCGTCATCGCGGGCGGTGCCGCGGTCATCGGGATGATGTCGTTCACCGCGGCGTGCGGTACCGAAGAAGAGGCGCCCGAGACCACGACGCCGACCACCACCACGACCACAACGACGACTCCGGTCGCCCCGCCGCCGCCGGTCGAGCCCACCGAGAAGGCTCCGCGCATCGATCCCAATGGCCCGAACCCGTTCTCGCCCAATGTGATCGCTCCCCCGGCGCCCACCGCCCCGCCCGGCGACAACTAAGCACGCACGGTCGCGGGGTAACGCGACGTGCGCGCAGTATCCAGCCACTGGCTACTGGCTCTGATCACGGCCGGCGTGCTGGTGCTGGCGTCTGACCTTCGGGTCTCGCCGGCACCTGGCACGTCGGCCGTGATCGACGGGCCATATGCCCATTTGCTCGGCGCCTCAACAGACCTCGGCCCGGCGCACCAAGGCCGGGTACAGCTCACCGTCACACTGCAGCACTCCGCGCGGCCAGCCGTCCTGATCAAGTGGGCCGGCGAGCAGGGCCTGTCGGTGCGCTGGCGACCGGGCAACGCCTGGGCGATCGTCGAGGGCGCACCGGACCGCATCGCGGACGCCTTTGACGTGGCCGTCCACGACTACCGGGGCCGGCAGGGCCAGGAGTTCTACGCCTCACCGCACCAGCCGACACTGCCGGAAGCGTTGCAGGGCGAGGTCCTCGAACTCGGCCGAATTCTTGGCTACACCCCGCACAAGATGTCACTGCCGTGGTTCTTCCCACTCGACGTTCCGGATCAGGGCTTGACGCCGAGCGCGTTGCTCCAGACCTACAACGCCGACGCGTTGGCGGCCCAGGGCTACACCGGCAAGGGGACCACGATCGTGATCTTCGCCTTCGACGGGTACAACCAGGCCGATCTCGACAGCTTCACGACGCTGTGGAACCTGCCCCCGCTGAACCCCGTCCTGATCGGCGGGCAGCCGAGTGAACCGCGCGGTGAGACCACGATGGATCTCGAAGTAGCC
This sequence comes from Mycolicibacterium sp. XJ870, assembly GCF_053483975.1. Classification (NCBI taxonomy): domain Bacteria; kingdom Bacillati; phylum Actinomycetota; class Actinomycetes; order Mycobacteriales; family Mycobacteriaceae; genus Mycobacterium; species Mycolicibacterium sp. XJ870. The sequence goes on along the minus strand of NZ_JBEFTI010000001.1, from coordinate 660,779 downwards.
CACGCCATCGCGCCCGATGCGCGGAAAGTGGTCATCAACGCACGCCCGACGGTCGAAGGCGACGGCGCCTACGAGAAGATCGGCCAGATGCTCGAGTCCGCCGATCAGCAGTTTCCCGGCGCGGTGTGGAGCTTCTCGATCGGCTGGGGCTGCGACAAACTGCTCACCGCCGCCGACCTCGCCCCGGTGCGATCGGCGCTCGCCGCCGCGCATGAGCGCGGCACCACCGCGTTCAACGCCAGCGGCGACCTCGCCGGCCTGGAATGCAAAGGCGGACAAGACTGGTCGTCACCGCCGGGCTCCGACGACATCGGGCTGGACTCGGTGGCCTCGCTGCCGGAGATGACCGATGTCGGCGGCACCACGTTGTCGACCACTGCCGACGGCCAGTGGCTGGGTGAGCAGGCCTGGTTCGACGTGCCACTCTCACTGGGCACCGGCGGCGGGGTCTCCGCATTGTTCGACCGCCCGGAATGGCAACGCGCAGTGTCCAGCCCGGATGCGACGGGCGAGGACGCCGGGCGACGATTGACTCCTGACATCGCGGCGGTGGCCGACCCCTTCACCGGGGTGCGGATCGTGTTCAACCAGAAGAACCTGGTCGGCGGCGGCACGTCGCAGTCGGCGCCCATCTGGGCCGGTCTGGCGGCGGTGATGAACCAGTACCTGATCGAGCACGGCGGCAGGCTGATCGGTGATCTCAACCCACAGCTCTACCGCATCGCGGCAGGCGCTCCATTCCCGGCGTTCCGTGATGTCACGCTCGGCGGCAACGCGGTGGCCAGCGCCGGGCCCGGTTATGACATGGTCACCGGGCTGGGGACGCCTGACGTGGAGAATCTGGTCAAGAACCTTCTCGCGCTCCAGAAGGCGAACCGATGACACAAACACCCGACGAAGACGCCGTGCCCACCACCGAGTGCCGGGTCTGCAAGGTCGACGTTCCCGCGGGCAAGTACTGCGGGCTGTGCGGCGTGCACCTGAACAAGGAGCCCGGCGACGGTCCTGAATGGTTACGCGTCAGTGCATCCTGCGTTGCGCCCGAGGAACACCTGCTGCGCCCGTCGATCACCAGTTCGTTGTTTCCGCACCTGTCGCACCGTTCCCGAATGCCGTTCCGCCTGCTGCTGCTGGTCCTGCTGGCGGGACTGGTGACCTGCGCGCTGCTGCGGTTACCCGCGGCGCTGATCGCCGTCGCCGCACTGGGTTTGCCGCTGCTGTTCCTGATCTATCTCCAGGAGTCCGACGCGTTCAGCGATCTACCCGCCGGCACCCTGGTGATCACGGCGGTGCTGGGGATCGCGCTGGGCATCGGCTGGGTGCTCCTCACCGGCTCGATGATGGCCCGGTCCTACGGCGTCCCGTTGGGCTCCGGGTTATCCGTTTACCAGATATTGCGTAGCGGGCTGGGCGTTCCGCTGGGCGGTCTACTGCTCATGCTGGTGCCCGCGGTGGTGGTTCGGCTGGTGCGGCCGCCGAGCCGGGAATCGTTGGACGGGTTCATGATCGGCGCCCTGGGCGCCACCGCGTTCACCGCCGCTGCCACGCTCACCCGGCTGGCCCCACAGCTCACCACCGGGATGGTGGCCAACAACCGCCCGATGTCGGGCCTGTTGGTCGAGGCCGGCATTCGCGGTGTGGCGATGCCGTTGACCGCCGCGGCCGTCGGCGGCCTCGTCGGCGCGGCACTGTGGTTCACCCGCCCCCCGAGCAAGGTCCACCAACATCCCGGCTATGTGCGGCTCGTTCTGCTCTTGTGTGGTCTGGCCGTGCTGGTTGTCTACGCCGGGTTCGGGCTGATCGACGTTGTCCGCGTACCGCAATGGCTGCAGCTTGCAGTGCATCTCGCGATTGCACTGGTGGCGCTGTTCGTGCTGCGGGTCGGCCTGCATCTGGCGCTCCTGCATGAGGCGCACGACGAGATCGCCTCCGATCAACCCATCCTCTGCCCGCGGTGCGGCCACGTCGTTCCTGACATGGCGTTCTGCGCGCACTGCGGTGCGGCTACCCACGCGTCCTCGCGGTCTTCTCGATCAGAGCGTCGCGAACACCGACCGGTACGTGACCGGCGCCCGGAGACGCCGTGAGCACACCCACGCTGTTCCCCGGCTATGCGGTGCCCGCCGGGACCTACGAGGCGAAGCCGACGCGACGGGTCGCACCGCTGAAGCTGCTGGCGATCTGGGGCACCGGAATCGCGGTGGTGGCCGGCCTCCTGGTCTGGGTGTCAGGTTCGTTGAGCACGCCACCGGCACGGTATATGTGCCCCCCGGACTGCGGACAACCGCCGACCGGGGAGCCGGTGGCGATCAACCCGGTGTTTACCGCAGCGGACGGCAGCTTCTCCGTCTCCTACCCCGTCGCCGGTGCGGCGTACAACGTCACCACCGAGCCGACCGGGGTGACCGCGGAGTTCACCGGCGGTGACGGCGGCATGATGCAGTTGTTCAGCGAGCCCGCCGGTGGCCGTACCCCGCAGGAGATCGCGAATTCTCTTGTCGAGCAGACCTTCCCGGACACCAAGACGGCCTACGAGATCCCCAATGCGATGGTCGGCTATCAGCCCGGCTTCGGCTTGGTAGCCGACTGTTGGCCTCAAGGCGCCAGCAGTAACTACATGCGGATGCGGGTGATCGTCATGGTGGCGGTGAAGAATGACCTCGCACTCGTCGCATCGGCTGTCGGGCCCTACCACGAGTTCGGCCCGACGTCCGGAATCGGCAAGCCGTCCGGCGCCAATCTGCAGCTTGCCCTCGATATGGGTAAGTACGTCAACAGCTTTCGTTGGCGCGGGGATCCAAACCGGTAACAGCCTCCCACGCGAGCAGCTATCGGTGGCTACGTCCCCGTGGCGGTGGATGAAACTTGTGTCGATGTGCGGTTTCATACGCGACTCGCCCATGCGCGCGCATTAAACCGCACACTCGACGCCGGTGGCGTTCGTCGATTTCCGAGAGAGACGCAAGAGGCTTGCCATCAACGAATGCTGACATTGACAAATGTCACCAATTGTTGGTGTACTCGTTGGACACTTCGACGAGGAGGTCGGCATGCCGGGATGCATGCAGGTAGCCGGATGAACATCTTCGGCAACAACCGCAAACGCAGCCGCGGCGCCAACGCCGTCGTCACCGGCGCAGGCAGCGGTATCGGCGCGGCGTTCGCATCCGAACTGGCCTCCCGCGGCAGCCAGGTCGTCTGCAGCGACATCGATGAGAACGCGGCCCGCGCCACAGCCGAGGCGATCACCGACAACGGTGGCCGGGCCACCGCAGTGCGTTGCGATGTGTCACAAATCGACGACGTCACCCGGCTCGCCAAGGACGCCGAAACGTGGTTCGACGGACCACCGACGCTGGTGATCAACAACGCAGGGGTGGGCGCGGGCGGACTGCCGGTCGGAGAGGTCAGCCTCGACGACTGGAACTGGGTGCTCGGCGTCAACCTGTGGGGACCGATTCACGGCTGCCACGTGTTCACCCCGATCCTGCGAGACGCGCAAACAGACCAACCACGCGGCATCATCAACGTCGCATCTGCGGCTGCATTCGGTGCCGCACCGGGGATGGCGGCCTACAACGTCAGCAAGGCCGGAACGTTGTCGCTGTCCGAGACACTCGCCGCCGAACTGGCGGGCACCGGCATCACCGTCACCGCGCTGTGTCCGACGTTCGTCAAGACCAACATTCTCGAATCCAGCCGCATCTCAACTGAATCCAGCCAGTTCGCCGACCGGCTGATGCGTTGGACTGGATTCTCCGCGCAACGAGTGGCCCGCATGTGCCTGGATACCAACGACCGTGGCGGGCTGTACTGCATGCCGCAACCCGATGCCCGGATCGGCTGGGGCATCAAACGACTCACCCCGACGGTGTACACCCGCGCCGTCGGTCTGACCACCCGCATCACCGGTTCCCTGGAGGGTTAGCAGTGGCAATGGACATGGACAAGATGCTGGCGAAGATCAAGGACCGCCAGTGGGCACTGGCCGACATCGATTGGGACGCCCCCGGCGCAGAGACCATCACCGACGAGATGCGGCCCAAGCTCAAGGCTTTCATGGCCGATCTGTGTTGGATCGAGAATGTCGGAGCCCGTGGATTTGCGGCCCTGGCCAAGAAGGCCCCGACGCCGACGATCGCGGAGATCTACCGTTACTTCCACGCCGAGGAACAACGCCACGCCAACGCCGAACTGGCACTGATGAAGCGTTGGGGCATGCTCGATGACGGCGAAATGCCCGAGCCCAACGTCAACATCCGCCTGGCGATCGAGTGGCTCGACACCTACGCCGACAACATGTCGCTGTCCATCCTGGGTACCGTCATCCCGATGCTCGAGGTGGCGCTCGACGGCGCACTGCTGAAGTTCCTGCTCGAAGAGGTCCACGACCCCGTATGCCATCAGGTGTTCGAGAAGATCAACAACGACGAATCACGGCACATCGCCGTCGATTTCGAGGTCCTGAACATGATCGGGCAAGCCAACGTGCGCCGACTGGCCGTCGAGTTCGTGGGAAACATAGCGTCACCCGGAGTGATCATCGGCACGTTGATGTACGTGCCGCTGCTGAACCGGATGCGCAACAACATCGTCGACATGGGCCTGCAACCCGACAAGCTCTACAAGGCCATGATGCGGTTCAAGGAACTCGGGGGCCGCGCTGAATACACCTGGCGGGTACCGACTTACCAGTTGTTGAAGCTGCACTCACGCATGGTGGTCAAACCCAGAAACCCCTATCACTGGATCGCCAACCCCATGGTCTGGGCCTCCGACCGCTACCCCAAGAAGCTGCTCAAACCGGTACCGAGCTGGTTCAAAGAACTGACCCACGAGCCGGCGGCCTGACGTGGCTACCCACGTAGTCGATGCTCCTCGTGTGCGCACCACCTACGACACGCTCATTGTCGGAGCCGGATTCACCGGGATAGGCACGGCCGTCAAGCTCATCGAGGCCGGCGTCGACGATTTCGTCATCCTCGATCGCTCGGACCGCGTCGGCGGCACGTGGCGGGACAACACCTATCCCGGTGCGGCATGCGATATTCCGTCGTTGCTGTACTCGTTCTCGTTCGTCAAGAACCCGGACTGGTCCCGCGCATACTCTCCGGCCGACGAAATACGCCAGCACATCGAGGACATGGTCGACACCTTCGGTCTGCGACCCCGCATCCAGTTCGGAGTCGAGGTCAACGGGCTCGCGTTCGACGAGACCGACGGCGTCTGGATCGTGAAGACCACAGGCAGTAGGCAATATCGGGCCCGCACCGTCGTGCTGGCCTCCGGTCCCCTGCCCGACCACAAATGGCCCGACATCCGCGGCCTCGACACCTACACGGGCCACAAGATCCACAGTGCCCGCTGGGACCACGACTACGACTTCACCGGCAAGCGCGTCGCCGTCATCGGCACCGGCGCGAGCGCCGTGCAGATCATCCCGGAACTGGTGAAGACGGCGGGCTTCGTCAAGGTGTTCCAGCGGACCCCGGGCTGGGTGATTCCGCGGCTGGATATCGCCACGCCTCCGGTAGCACGGACATTGTTCGCGAAAGTGCCTGCGGCCCAACAACTTGCCCGACAGATACTGTTCTGGGGTCATGAGGCCAGCGCAACGGCGATGGTGTGGGATACCCCGCTGACCGGGCTGGTTGCGCGCCTCGGCAAGGCGCACCTGCGCCGTCAGGTCGCCGACCCGTGGCTGCGCAGGCAGCTGACCCCGGACTTCACTCCGGGCTGCAAGCGCATGCTGGTCTCCAGCGATTACTACCCCGCGCTGCAACGGGACAACTGCAAGCTCATCGACTGGCCGATCGCCACGATGAGCCCGGTAGGTATCCGCACCAGCGACGGCATCGAACACCACTTGGACGCCGTCGTGTTCGCCACGGGCTTCGACGTGCACCTGACCGGCCCGCCGTATCCGGTCACCGGCCTGGGCGGACGCTCGCTGGCCGACGAATGGTCCAGCGGCGCACAGGCTTACAAGAGCATCAACGCACACGGCTATCCGAATCTGTTCATCATGACCGGTCCGAACTCCGGGCCGGGCCACAACTCTCTGCTGGTTTACGTCGAGGGCCAGATCGACTATGCGGTCAGAGGCATCAGCACGGTCCTGCGCAACAATCTGCGCTACCTGGATGTGCGTGCCGACGTGCAGCAGCGGTACAACACCTGGCTGCAGAAAAGGCTGACCAAGACCACGTGGATGACCGGCTGCAACAGCTGGTATCTGACCGCCGACGGATTCAATGCCTCGATGTACCCCGGGTTCGCCACGCAGTATCTTCGACAGATGCGGGATTTCCGGTTCGGTGACTACAACGTGGCTGCGCACGATGCGTCGGTCGCGATCTGTTCCTCGGCCTGATGCCTCCCGCCAAGCAGCCCCGTCAGCAGGCGAGCGCGATATCGAGCATCCTGACAAGCCTGCGTCGGGCGCCCAGGCAGATCCGCCGCAGCAGCCGCGACGTCGTCGAAACAGCGGTATCCCAGCTGTTCGACGCGGCCGTGCAGCCGCACGGCGCGGCGGCATTCGGTGAATACCGCATCGAGGAGCTCGCACAGCTCGCCGGCACCACCACCCGCAACATCCGGGTGTACCGCGACCGAGGCCTGCTGCATCCACCGCTGCGAGTCGGCCGCATCGCGTTGTTCAACGACACCCACCTGACCCGGCTTCGCCTCATCACGTCGATGCTGGATCGGGGCTACAACATCGCCCACGTCCACGAGATGCTCTCGGCGTGGGAACAAGGCAAGGACATCGGCGATGTGCTGGGCCTGGAGGATGCGATCGCGGGCAACTGGGCGACCGAGAAGTCGCAGCGGATGCCGCTCGCCGAGGCCAGACGCCTGATCGGTGACGGGGCCGCCTTCGATCGACTGGTCGGAAACGGAGTGATCCGGCTAGACGACTCCGACGCAATCGTGGTGCGGCCCAAGCTGATCGAGGCGTTCAACGAGATCCGCCAGTACGGCGTCGGGATCGACACCCTGATCGACATTCACGAACAGGTGGTGCCCCACCTCGATGAGATCAGCTCGATCCTGGTGCGCGCGGGCGTCGACCAGGTGGCCGAGAAGATCAAGCCGGGCGAGTCGCTACCCGCCGATACCGAAGTGGCCGAACTGATCACGATGCTGGTGCGGTTCCGGACCCAGGCCGTCGCCGCGGTCAGTGCGACCCTCGCATCCTCCATCGAATCGACCATCGAGTCGGTTGTCAGTCAGATGTTGACCGAATACCTCGAGAAGGCTGCGACCGAGCCCGGCGAGCAGACGTGAAAGCCCCCGGGAAAGCGTGTTCCCGGGGGCCTGCGTGTCTGCTCGCGGAAGAAGGCGCGGGGAGAATTACTCCCACTCGATGGTGCCGGGCGGCTTGCTGGTGATGTCGAGCACCACCCGGTTGACCTCGGGCACCTCGTTGGTGATGCGCGTCGAAATCCGTTCCAGCACTTCGTAGGGCACCCGCGTCCAGTCCGCGGTCATGGCGTCCTCGCTCGACACCGGCCGCAGCACGATCGGATGGCCGTAGGTACGCCCGTCACCCTGCACGCCGACCGAACGGACGTCGGCCAGCAGCACCACCGGGCACTGCCAGATCTGATGGTCCAGGCTCGCGGCGGTGAGCTCTTCCCGGACGATGGCATCGGCGCTGCGCAGCGTGTCCAGCCGCGGTGCCGTCACCTCGCCGACGATGCGGATACCGAGACCCGGGCCCGGGAAGGGTTGGCGCCCAACGATTTCCTCGGGCAGACCGAGCTCCCGGCCGACCGCACGCACCTCGTCCTTGAACAGCAGGCGCAGCGGTTCGACGAGTTTGAACTTGAGGTCGTCGGGCAGGCCGCCGACGTTGTGGTGGCTCTTGATGTTGGCCGTGCCGGTGCCGCCGCCGGATTCGACGACGTCGGGATACAGCGTGCCCTGGACGAGGTAATCGATCTCGCCCCCGCTGGAGCCCAGGGTGTCGCGCACCGCGCCCTCGAACGCCCGGATGAACTCCCGGCCGATGATCTTACGTTTGCCCTCAGGGTTGGTCACCCCGGTCAACGCGTCCAGGAAGCGGTCGGCGACGTCGACGGTGACCAACTTGGCGCCGGTCGCGGCGACGAAATCGCGTTGGACCTGCGCGCGCTCCCCGGCTCGCAGCAGGCCGTGGTCGACGAACACACACGTCAACCGATCACCGATGGCACGTTGCACGAGTGCGGCGGCCACCGCGGAGTCGACGCCACCGGACAGCCCGCAGATGGCCCGGCCGTCGCCGATCTGTGCCCGCACCTCCTCGATCAGTTGCTCGGCGATGTTGGCGGCCGTCCAGGTCGCGCCGATACCGGCGAACTCGTGCAGAAACCGGCTGAGCACCTGCTGCCCATGCGGGGAATGCAAGACCTCCGGGTGATATTGCACGCCGGCCAGGCGGCGCGCGCGGTTCTCGAACCCGGCGACCGGGGCGCCCGCGCTTGAGGCGACGACGTCGAAGCCCTCCGGCGCGGCGGTGACCGCGTCGCCGTGGCTCATCCACACCGGCTGGATCGCGGGCAGTTCCGAGTGCAGGTCACCGCCGGACACGTTCAGTTCGGTCCGGCCGTATTCGCTGGTGCCGGTGTGCTCGACGGTGCCGCCGAGCGCCTGGGCCATGGCCTGAAAGCCATAGCAGATGCCGAATACCGGCACGTCAAGGTCGAACAGAGCGGGATCGAGCTGCGGCGCTCCGTCGGAGTACACGCTGGCCGGCCCACCCGACAGCACGATGGCCTGCGGGTCCTTGGCCTTGATGTCTTCGACACTGGCGGTGTGCGGGACGACCTCGGAGTACACCCGCGCCTCACGGACCCGGCGCGCGATCAGTTGGGCGTACTGGGCGCCGAAGTCCACGACGAGGACAGGGCGGGGAGTTGGTGTTGCCACCGGTTCAGTCTAAGAGCTGCGCTGATTCCGTCTGCGGCGCCACAGGTCGGGTGTCCGTTTGGCTGGTGCGGCCTGAGCGGCACCGACCAGAAATCTCATTGCCGGTATGTCAGCGCCCGAAAATGGGCATGGTGAAGTAAGTCCTGTTGGCTACCGGAAGCGGGGTTTGTCTGTGCTGGGCCTGCCAGAGCAGATAACGGCGTGCCTGTTCGATCTCGACGGCGTGCTCACCGACACGGCGAGCGTGCACAAGAAGGCCTGGAAGGCCATGTTCGACGACTACCTTCGGAAGCGCGCCGAACGCACCGGGGAACAGTTCGTCCCGTTCGACATCGCGTCCGACTATCTGCAGTACGTCGACGGCAAGCGCCGGGAGGACGGGGTCCGGTCGTTTCTGGCCAGCCGGGACATCGAGTTGCCCGAAGGCGGGCCGGACGACACCGACGACACCGAATCCGTGCACGGCCTGGGCAACCGCAAGAACGCAATGTTCCACAAGACCCTGCGTGAGGAGGGTGTCGAAGTGTTCGACGGATCCCGGCGGTATCTGGAAGCAGCGACAGCGGCCGGGCTCCGGCGCGCCGTGGTGTCTTCCAGCGCCAATACCCGCGAGGTGCTCGAAATCACGGGACTGGCCGAGTTCATCGAGCACCGGGTTGATGGTGTGACGATGCGTGACGAACACATTGCCGGCAAGCCGGCGCCCGACAGTTTTCTGCGGGCCGCCGAACTGCTCGACGTCTCACCGGAGCACGCCGCGGTGTTCGAGGACGCCCTGTCCGGGGTCGCCGCCGGGCACGCCGGGAAGTTCGGCTTCGTGGTCGGGGTCGACCGGGTGGGGCAGGCCGAGCAGCTGCGCCGCGACGGCGCCGACATCGTGGTCACCGATCTGGCCGAGCTGCTGTAGCGACATGATGATCACCCACGATGCCTACCCGGTCGAGCCCTGGCAGGTGCGCGAAACCCGGCTCGACCTGAATCTGCTGGCGCAGTCCGAATCGCTGTTCGCACTGTCCAACGGACATATCGGGCTGCGCGGCAACCTCGACGAGGGCGAACCGCACGGTCTTCCCGGTACCTACCTCGCCGGGTTCTTCGAGGTGCGCCCACTGCCCTATGCCGAAGCGGGGTTCGGTTATCCCGAGGGCGGCCAGACCGTCGTCGACGTCACCAACGGCAAGATCCTGCGGCTGCTGGTCGATGACGAGCCGTTCGACGTGCGCTACGGCGAACTGATCGGCCATGAACGGACGCTGGACCTGCGGGGCGGGACGCTGACCCGGCACGCCCACTGGCGATCACCGGCGGGCAAGCAGGTACGCATCGTCTCCACCCGGCTGGTGTCGCTCGCGCACCGCGGTGTCGCCGCCATTGAGTACATCGTCGAGGCCATCGACGAATTCGTCCGTGTCACAGTGCAATCCGAGCTCGTCACCAACGAGGACCAACCCGAGACGACGGACGATCCACGTGTCTCGGCGGTCCTCAAGCATCCGCTGCAGGCCGTCCATCACGAGAACACCCAGCACGGCGCGCTTCTGGTGCACCGCACCCGCGGCAGTGGGCTGATGATGGCGGCCGCGATGGATCACGACGTCGAGGTGCCCGGCCGCGTCGAGGTCAGCACCGACGCCTTTGAAGATCTGGCGCACACCACCGTCATCTGCGGCCTGCGCCCCGGTCAGAGGCTGCGCATCATCAAATATCTCGCGTACGGGTGGTCGAGCCTGCGGTCCCGTCCGGCGCTGCGCGATCAGGTTGCCGGCGCCATCACCGGCGCACGCTACAGCGGGTGGCAGGGCCTGCTGGACTCCCAACGTGCCTACCTCGACGATTTCTGGGACTCCGCCGACGTCGAGGTCGAGGGCGACCCCGACTGCCAACAGGCGGTGCGCTTCGGACTGTTCCACGTCCTGCAGGCCAGCGCCCGGGCCGAGCGGCGCGCCATCGCTGGAAAGGGGCTCACCGGAACCGGCTATGACGGCCACGCCTTCTGGGACACCGAGGGTTTCGTACTGCCGGTGCTGACCTACACGAAACCGCAGGCGGCCGCCGACGCGCTGCGGTGGCGGGCGTCCACACTTGAGCTGGCCCGGGAGCGGGCAGCGCTCCTCGATCTGAAGGGCGCGAGCTTTCCGTGGCGGACCATCCGGGGTGAGGAATGCTCGGCGTATTGGCCGGCCGGCACCGCGGCCTGGCATATCAACGCCGATATCGCGATGGCCATCGAGCGGTATCGCGTTGTCACCGGCGATGATTCGTTGGAAAAGGAATGCGGCCTTGCGGTGCTCGTGGACACCGCGCGGTTGTGGATGTCGCTCGGCCACCACGACCGCCACGGGGTATGGCATCTGGACGGGGTGACCGGGCCCGACGAATACACCGCGGTGGTGCGCGACAACGTGTTCACCAATCTGATGGCGGCGCACAACCTGCGGGTGGCTGCCGACGCGTGCACCCGCCACCCCGATGCGTCCTATGAGATGAGGGTGACCACCGAGGAGACCGCGGCCTGGCGGGACGCGGCTGATGCCGCCCACATCCCCTACGACGAGGAGCTTGGCGTCCACCCGCAGTGCGAGGGCTTCACCACGCTCGCCGAATGGGATTTCAAGGCGAACACGACCTACCCGCTGCTGATGAACGAACCCTACGTGCGGCTCTATCCGGCCCAGGTGCTCAAGCAGGCCGACCTGGTGCTGGCGATGCAGTGGCAGAGCCACGCCTTCACGCCAGAACAGAAGGCCCGCAACGTCGACTACTACGAGCGACGCACCACGCGTGACTCGTCGCTGTCGGCCTGCACGCAGGCGGTGATGTGTGCCGATGTCGGTCATTTGGAGCTCGCGCACGACTATGCCTACGAGGCCGCCATGATCGATCTACGCGATCTGCACAACAACACCCGCGACGGGCTGCACATGGCGTCGCTGGCAGGCTCCTGGACCGCGCTGGTCGCCGGATTCGGTGGGCTGCGCGACGACGAAGGCATATTGTCCATCGACCCACATCTGCCAGATGGCATCGCGTGCCTGCGTTTCCGCTTGCGCTGGAAGGATTTTCGGGTGACCGTGCAAGCCGACCACTCCGAGGTCACCTACACGGTGCGCGACGGGCCTGACCACTCACTGGCCATCCGGCATGCCGGTAAAGACCTCGTCCTGAGCACCCAAACGCCGACAACTGTTGCGGTGCAACCGCGTCAACCGTTATTGCCACCCCCGCCGCAGCCGCCGGGACGGGAGCCGATGCGTCACCGCGCGGGCTGATCCGTCAAGGTTCGAGCAGTCGCGCGATTTCGGCGTTGACCGCTTCGCGCACGTCGTCAACGGTCATCTCCTCGATGCCAAGGGCTGACCGCAGGAACGGTTCGAACAGACGCCAACCCAATTGCAGGGCAACGGCGTTGGCAACAGCGAGGCGACCGCTGCGCTGGTCGTCAAACCGCGGCAGCACCCGCTCGAGCAACATCGTGACGCCCGGAAACTGGGTCTGCAACTGGCCGACCGGATAGCCATCGAGTAACGCCCTGGCCATCACCCGCATGTGCTGATCCATCGTCCGCTCGACCACGTCGGGAGGGGCGCCCTCCTGGAGGTGAGTCGTCAGCGTGGCACCGAGGTGGTCGAGCACCGCACCGACCAGTCGTTCCTTGGTGCCGAAGTGGCGGTAGATCAGCCCGTGGTTCACGTTGGACCGGGTGGCGATGTCACGGATGGACGTTGCCACCGGCCCGCGCTCGGCGAACAGGTCTGCTGCAGCGGCCAACGCTGCGGCGACGACTTCCTCCCGGCCCACCGGACTCGCCGCGGCCTTGGCCGGTGGCATGGGTGTAGTCATGTGGCTACACTAGCCGACATCACGGTGTAGTCACTTGACTACACCAGAGCTGACCAGCGCAAAGGATATCGCCGATGACTGCTCCCGCCACCGCCACTCTGACCGTGACAAAGCTCGGAAGCCGGATCGGCGCCCGCATCGATGGCGTGCGCCTGTGCGGCGATCTCAGCGCTGATGTGGTGAGCCAGATCCGAGGCGCCCTCCTGCGCCACAAGGTGATCTTCTTCCGCAACCAGCAGCACCTGACCGATGACGAGCACCACGCCTTCGCCGGCCTACTCGGCACCCCCGTCGGCCACCCGACGATCGGCCAGGCCATGGGGCAGGAATCGATCATCACGCCGATCGACTCCGAGTACGCCAAAGCGACCCGCTGGCACACCGACGTCACGTTCACGCCCAATTACCCTGCCGCGTCGATTCTGCGGGCGGTCACCTTGCCCAGCTACGGCGGCTCGACACTGTGGGCCTCGACCGCCGCGGCCTACGACGCACTGCCCGAACCGCTCAAGCACCTCACTGAGAATCTGTGGGCGTTGCACAGCAATCGCTTCGATTACGCCGCGGCGTCCACAATCACGCTGTCCGAAGAACAACAGCTCATGCGGGCCGCATTCGAGAAGCCGGATTTCCGCACCGAACATCCGGTGGTGCGGGTCCATCCGGAAACAGGTGAGCGCACGCTGGTGGCAGGCGATTTCGCGCGCGGCTTTCTCGGCCTGGACAGCCACGAGTCGGCGACCCTGCTGGAATTGCTTCAGCGTCGCATCACCATGCCGGAGAACACCATCCGCTGGAACTGGGCGCCGGGCGATGTGGCGATCTGGGACAACCAGGCCACCCAGCACCGTGCGGTCGACGACTACGACGACCAGCACCGCGTCATGCACCGCGTCACGCTGACCGGTGACGTCCCGGTCGACGTGCACGGGCGTCGCAGCCGGCCCCTCGGCGACGCCGCACTGCTGATCACATCTTGATCGCCGGCATCAGCCTGGTGAGGTTCCAGAGCCGGTTGCGCCGGGCGGACAGTGACGAGATCAACAGTGCACCAGCGCAGATGCAGAGCAGCGTGATGATCGCCTGCCACAACCGGAAGTCGATGCCGCCAAGGATGAGTTGGCGTAATCCGTTGACTCCGTAGGTCATCGGGTCATAGTGGTGCAAAGTCTGGAAGGGTCGCGAGGTGGTTTCCACCGGGTACATCCCGCCGGCACTGACCAGCTGCAGCATGAGCAACGCCATGATCAGCACGCGCCCCACCGCGGGACCGAGGAGTGCATTGACGGCCTGGGTGGCCGCGATGAACGCACACGAGATCAGCATCATGAACGCCAGCATCGCCACGGGGTGCGTGACCTGCATGCCAAGAGCGAATCGCACCACGCAGTACAAGATGATCGCCTGGAAGATCCCGATCACCGCCGCAGGCAAGTAGCTGGCGAGCACCACGCGGATCGCGGGCACCTCGGCGGCGATCGGGCGGTTCTGCAACGGCCGCAACACCATCCACAGCACGAGCGCGCCGAAGAACAGGGCCAGCGTGATGAAGAACGGTGCCATGCCCGTGCCGAAGTTGGGTGCGGCGTTCTCATGCGCGGTTTCCAGGTGAACCGGACCGCCGATCGTGTCGGCGATCGCATCCTTCTGCTGGCTGCTCCAGTCGGGAACCTGTTCGGCACCGTCGGCGAGCTTGGTCGCCAGCTCACCCGATCCGGCCCGCAACTGCCCGGTGCCCGACTTCAGCTGCCCGGCACCGTTGTCGAGTTCGGCAATGCCACTTGCTAATTCAGTGTTCCCCGAGGCGAGCTGCTGGGCTCCGTTGCGGAGCTGGTTCAGCTTGTTCGTGAGCTCCTGGTTCTTGGCGCCGACGTGGTCGAGGCCGGAGCTCAGCGGGCTGCCCGGGGTACGCAGGGTCGACGTCATCGAGATCGCGGCGTTCTCCGCGTCGGTGAGTTGTTGGCGGATCTGCGGGGTGAACTGCTGCGCACGGAGCTGGTCCTGTATCCCCCGCAATGTCCCGGCGGCATTGTTGGCCAACGGGTCCCGGCTGGCCGACAGCTGATCGATCACCGGTGAGAGTGAGTTGGCGGCGGTGTCCTGTGCAGCGGCGATACCCCCGATCTGGTCGTTGGCCTGCCGCAGTGCGGTGGCGCCCTGCTGCAGTTTCTCGGTGTCGCCGCCGATCTGCGACATCGCTTTGGTCACCGCGACCAGCGGGTCGGTGGCCTTGGTGATGCCGTCGGATAGCTGCTTGGCGCCGGTGGCGAGCTGCGCCGAGCCAGAGCGGGCGGTATGAAGTCCGGCCGTCAGCTGACCGGCACCGTCATCGACCTGCACTGCCCCGTCGGCCAGTTGCCGGGCACCGTCGGCGGCTTGCTCGATCCCGGCACCGGAGGTGACCACCACGGACAGCACCTGATTGACCGCCTGCCCGGAAATCCGCGTCGACACGGCATTGAGCACCTGGTCGATGGCGGTGCGGCCGATGTTCGACGAGATGTAGTTGTTGGCGTCGTTGTAGACGGCGATCAGATCGGCCTGCTTCGGTTCCCCGGTCAGCGGCGATGCGATCGCTTCACTGAAGTCAGCGGGTAATTCGAGCATGAAGTAGTACTCGCCGTGTTCGACTCCGGTGCGCGCCTCGTCGGGGTCGACGACGTGCCAGTCCATGCTGCCGTCATCGGTGAGGCTCTTGGCGATCTCAGCACCGGCATCCAGGTGTTGTCCGGAGACGTCGGCGCCACGATCGGAATTGACAAGTGCCACCGGCATTTTGTCCACCTGACCGAACGGATCCCAGTACGCCCACAGGTACAGCGCGCCGTACACCAGCGGCAGCAGCATCAGCACCACGATCGCCGCCCGGGTCATCCGGCTTCGGGCGAAACGTTTGATTTCCGAGCCGAAGGCAAGCCCAGCTGGCATCATCAGTCCTTTCCGGTCAGAATGCGGTGATCATGGAGGCCATGGTCGGGAGCGTCGGTGCCGAGCGGATTGGTCACGCCGACAACGACAGTGCGTTGTGTTGCGATGGCACCGAGCCGCTCGACCGCGATCGCCCGCCGGGCGTTGTCGCGGACCTGCTCAAGGTCGCCGACCACCAGGATCGGACGGTTTGAGAACAGCGCCAGCGTGACCCGCAGCAGGAACAGTTCCAGGTCGGACAGCTCACTGATGTACGTCCTCGCAGACGGCGGCGGAATGTCACCGAACACATCACTCAACGCGGCGTCGCCGGCATCGGCCGGCACCCGCCGGTACCACGGTGCCAGCCATCGGCGCTGCTCTGCGAGCACGGTCTCCACGGTCACCGACTCCTCTAGCTCGTCGATGTCGGCGAAGGCCGCGATCGAGCAGTGCCCGCGGATTTCGCGGGGCTGCGTATCTCCGTTCACGGTCACCGTGCCGTAGTTCGGCTTGAGCCGGCCCGCCAGCGTCAGCAGCAGTGCGGTCTGCCCCCACCCTCCGGGCATCTGGACGGCGTGGAAGCCGGGGGTGAGCTCAAGGTCGACGTTCTCGAACAGCGGCCCGTGCTCGCCGTCCACGCCGAGTCCGGTCGCGGTGATCAGCGGTGGCGGTTCAGTGGCATGGCCCTCCTCGCCGTCTTGAGGTTCCCCGGGGTCGTCGGGCTCCTGCTCTGCAGCAGCGTCATCCATCTGCGCGCGCCTTTCGATACTCATCAGTATCCAATCGATACCAGCGAGTATGCTTTCACGTATGTCGCCTGTCAAACCCGCACGTATCCGTCCCACCCGCGACGAGGTCCGCGACCGAATCCTGGACGCAGCGTTGGAAGTCTTCGCAGCTGAAGGATTCGCCGGGGCCACCATCGATGCCATCGGCCACGCCGCCGGGTTCACAAAGGGCGCGGTCTACTCCAACTTCGGGACCAAGGACGAGCTGTTCCTCGCCCTCCTCGACCGGCAGTTCGAGACCCGTAGCGAGTTGATCGTCACCGCGTTCAACAGTGGTGGTGGAGATACCGCGGCGGCCGCGGACGCGTTGAGCCGGTCAATGCTGGACTCGATCCACGACGAGACCGAGTACCACATCGTGCTCATGGAGTACTGGCTGCGCGCCATGCGTGATCCGCAACTGCGCGACCGCCTGATCGAGCGGCGCCGCGCGGCCGCCGAGCAGGCACTCGACGTCGTCAAGGCGTCCGGCACCGCGCTACCGAGTGATCAGTTGTCCGGTCTGGCCCAACTGGTCGTCACCATCACCGCCGGAATCGCGATGGAAGAAGTGCTCCGGCCCGGAACCATCGACGCGGACCTGCTCGCGCGGCTGATCACCGCGCTACTGGAATCGGTCCCTTCAGGCGCGTAGTCAGGCCATCTTCTTGTGCACGGGCAGGCCGCCGGTGGCCTCGAACACCACTCGCTTACCGATCTCGACCGCATGGTCGGCGAAACGTTCGTAATACCGGCCGAGCAGCGCGACATCGACTGCGGAGCACACCCCGTCCTGCCAGTTGTGGTCCATCAGCAGCGTGAACAGGTGACGGTGCTCGGCGTCGACGGCATCGTCCTCCTCACGCAGGCGTGCGGCGATCTGGGGATCACGCGAGACCAGCACGTCCTGTGCCGTCCTGGCGATCTGAATGCACCTGGCCCCCATCTCGGCGAAGCTCGCACGCACATCGTCCGGCAGCGCGCAGTCCGGATGGCGCAGCCGCGAGATGCTCGCGATGTGCACCGCAAGCGCGCCCATCCGGTCGATGTCGGCAGCGACATGGATGGAGCCGACGACCGTTCGCAGATCGCCTGCCACGGGCTGCTGTAGCGCAAGCAACTTGAACGCCGCCTCCTCGATGTGCCGGTTGCGGGCGGCGATGTGCTCGCGATCGGCGATGACCTGTTCGGCCAAGGCCAGATCGGCGTCGAGCAAGGCCCGCGTCGCTCGGTCCATCGCACTCACGGCCAGGCCGCACATCTCGCCCAACTGCACGCACAGGGATGACAACTCGTCATGGAAGGCGGTACGCACTACAAGCTCCTTCTGTCCGGCCGTCACGGCTGGACGGGAGTTACATACCCAAACTTACTTGCGATTTAACCAGCCGAGCTCACCGGTTCGATGGGAAGCCGGCGCAGGCCGGCGGGGGCTTCTGCCGGTACCACCGGATGCTCGGGGGCGATCGGCTCCAGCCGTCGGTACGGTTCGCCCTGCGCCGGGCGCTGATCGTCCTGCCCCTTGTTGGGCCACAGGGATGCTGCCCGCTCCGCCTGCGCGGTGATCGAAAGTGAGGGATTCACACCGAGATTGGCCGAGATCGCGGTGCCGTCCATGACGTAGAGCGTCGGGTAGCTGTACACCCGCTGGTACGGGTCGATGACGCCGCGCTCCGGGCTGTCGCCGATGGCCGCGCCACCGAGGAAGTGGGCGGTCAGCGGGATGTTGAACAGTTCGCCCCAGGTCCCGCCCGCCACGCCGTCGATCTTTTCGGCGATGCGACGGGTGACCTCGTTGCCTGCCGGGATCCACGTCGGGTTCGGCTCCCCGTGGCCCTGCTTCGAGGACATCAGCCGCACGCCCAGCGGGCCGCGCTTGGTGAACGTGGTGATCGAGTTGTCCAGATGCTGCATCACCAACGCGATTACGGTGCGCTCACTCCAACGGCTCGGGTTGAGCAACCGCACCAGCTCACGCGGGTTCTCACCGGCCTGAGTGAAGAACTGCCGCCAACGCGGCACGTCGGTGCCCTGCGGCCCGGCGCCGTCGGTCATCAGGGTTTGCAACAGGCCCATCGCATTCGAGCCCTTGCCGTAGCGCACCGGTTCGACGTGGGTATCGGCGGTCGGATGGATCGACGAGGTGATCGCCACCCCGTGCGTGAGATCCAAATCCGGTGCGACGGAAAGCCGTCCGGCGCCGACGATCGACTCGGAGTTGGTGCGGGTCAGCACGCCGAGTTTGGCGGACAGCTTGGCCAGCTTGCCCCGGTCGCGCATCTTGAACAACAGCTTCTGGGTGTTGTACGTGCCGGCCGCCAGGATCAGATGCGTCGCGGTGAACTTCTTGGGCTTGCGGCGCAGCTTGCGCCCGGTCCGCACCGTGGTGACCTCCCACAGCCCGTCCGGACGCTGCTCGAAGCTGGTCACGGTCGTCATCGGATGCACCTGCGCCCCAGCAGATTCCGCCAGCCCGAGGTAGTTCTTGACGAGGGTGTTCTTGGCTCCGTGGCGGCATCCGGTCATGCATTCGCCGCATTCGAGGCAGCCGGTACGGGCCGGCCCCGCACCGCCGAAGTATGGGTCGGGCACCGTCTTGCCGGGCGTCTTCTTCCCGTCGGGACCGAAGAACACCCCGACAGGTGTGGGTACGAACGTGTCCCCGCAGCCCATGTCGTCGGCGACCTCTTTCATCACCCGGTCGGCGTCGGTGAACGTCGGGTTGGTGACCACGCCCAGCATCCGCTGCGCCTGGTCGTAGTGCGGCATCAGCTCCGCACGCCAATCGGTGATGCCCTTCCACTGCGCATCGTTGAAGAACGGCTCCGGTGGCACGTAAAGCGTGTTCGCGTAGTTGAGGGATCCGCCTCCGACGCCGGCGCCGGCCAGGATCATGCAGTTGCGCAGCAGGTGGATGCGCTGGATGCCGTACATGCCGAACTGTGGCGCCCACAGGAACTTGCGCAGGTCCCACGAGGTTTTTGCGAAATCGGCATCCCCGAACCGTTGTCCGGCCTCAAGCACGCCTACCCGGTAGCCCTTCTCGGTGAGCCTCAGCGCGCTGACGCTGCCGCCAAATCCCGAACCGATAACCAAGACGTCGTAGTCAGGCTTCATTGGATCAGTATGACGCTACCGGTAGGTAACTTTCTAGACAGGAGGCCCTAACTTGTAAAGGAGCCCGCGGCGAGTTCCTTCGCCGAGCAGACGCAGACTCGCACAAAACATGCCACGGTAATGCGATTCTCTGTCTGCTCGGCCAGAGGGAGTTATCCACAAGCCGAAGTTCATCCACAGGCACCGGAAGTAGTGCGGCGGGAGCAGTGCCCGGCGACGCAGTATTCGAAAATGACTGCAACAGCTGCGATGGCTAGGGCGCTGACGCTGTTGGACGAGCTCGGCGGATTCGCCACCACGCAGCAGCTGCTAACCGTGATGACACGTCAACAGCTGGACGTCCAAGTGCGCAATGGCGGACTCGTGCGCGTCTGGTACGGCATATATGCCGCGGCGAAGCCGGATCTACTGGGGCGACTAGCTGCGCTCGACCTGTATATGGGTGGTGAGGCGGTCGTATGCATGGGTACCGCCGCCGAGCTGTACGGCTTCGACTTCGAAAACACGACGGCGATTCACATGCTCGACCCCGGCAGGCGCCTGCGGCCAACCGTCGGCCTAATGGTTCATCAACGGCTCGGCGCGCCCCTGCGGCGGGTTTCCGGACGTCTCGCAACCGCCCCAGCGTGGACAGCGGTCGAGATCGCCCGGCAACTGTCGCGGCCCCGCGCACTCGCTGCGCTAGACGGGGCACTTCACACTCTGCAGTGCAAT
The DNA here is from genome assembly GCF_053483975.1 of Mycolicibacterium sp. XJ870. NCBI lineage: Bacteria > Bacillati > Actinomycetota > Actinomycetes > Mycobacteriales > Mycobacteriaceae > Mycobacterium > Mycolicibacterium sp. XJ870. The sequence continues at coordinate 640,515 of NZ_JBEFTI010000001.1, read as the reverse complement.
CCCACCGACTTGGCCAAGGCGGTGCACGAGCAGCGGGGGCGGCGCGGCATCGTCGCCGTACGAGAGCTCCTCGAATATGCCGACGGCCGTGCCGAATCCGCGATGGAAAGCGAGGCACGGTTGGCCATGATCGACCACGGTCTGCCGCTCCCCGAACTCCAATATGAAATCCACGGCCGGCAGGGGCAAACCTGGCGAGTCGATTTCGCTTGGCCCGAGGCACGAGTCGCCGCGGAATACGAGAGCCTCGACTGGCACGCGGGGCCCACCAAGATGATCGACGACAAGGTGCGGTTCGCCGGCATTCAAGAGCGGGCGTGGACCGTCATTCCGATCGTGGCTCACGATGTTCGGAGGTACCCCAGCCGGATGGCGGACCGCATCGCCTACCACCTCTCAGCTGCGCGGCTGGCCGGTTGACGCCGCCGAGCAGACGCAGACTCGCACAAAACATGCCACGGTAATGCGATTCTCTGTCTGCTCGGCGAAAGTCAGGAACCCACCGTCAAGCCGACCTTCTGGAACTCCTTGAGATCGCAGTAGCCGGCCTTCGCCATCGACCGGCGCAGCCCGCCGACCAGGTTCAGCGAGCCGAACGGGTCGTCGGACGGCCCGGTGAGCACCTGTTCGAGCGAGGGCCGCTCCCCGAGGGCCACCTGCAGCAGGGCGCCGCGCGGCAGCGACGGATGAGCAGCCGCCGCGGGCCAGAACCAGCCTCCGCCCAGCGCCTCGGCCGAGGTCGCCAGCGGCGTGCCCAGCACCACCGCGTCAGCACCACAGGCGACGGCCTTGGCCAGGTCGCCGGAGCTGTGGATGTCGCCGTCGGCGAGCACGTGCACGTAGCGGCCGCCTGTCTCGTCGAGGTACTCGCGGCGCGCCGCGGCAGCATCGGCGATCGCGGTGGCCATCGGCACGCTGATGCCCAGCACTTCGTCGCTGGTGGTCACGCCCGACGTAGAGCCGTAGCCGACGATGACGCCGGCCGCGCCGGTGCGCATCAGGTGCAACGCCGTCCGGTGATCCAGCACGCCGCCTGCCACCACCGGTACGTCGAGTTCGGAGATGAAGGTCTTCAGGTTCAGCGGCTCGCCATCGGACGCAACCCGTTCGGCAGAAATGATCGTGCCCTGGATCACCAGCAGGTCGATGCCCGCGGCCACCAGCGTCGGCGTCAACGCCTGTGCGTTCTGCGGGCTGACCCGAACCGCCGTCGTCACCCCCGCCTCACGGATGCGGGATACGGCCGCGCCCAACAACTCCGGATCCAGTGGTGCAGCGTGCAACTGCTGAAGCAGCCGGATCGCGGCGGAGGGTTCCGGCTCCTTGGCGGCAGCCTCGAGCACCTGGGCGATCTTTTCCTCGACGTCGGCGTGCCTGCCGATCAAACCCTCGCCGTTGAGCACACCGAGCCCGCCGAGCCGGCCCATCTCGATCGCGAACTCCACCGACACCAACGCATCGGTCGGATGCGCGAGGACCGGGATATCGAACCGGTAGGCGTCGAGCTGCCAGGTCGTCGACACGTCCTTCGACGACCGGGTGCGGCGCGACGGCACGATCGTGATGTCGTCGAGCTCATATGTGCGGCGGGCGGTTCGGCCCATGCCGATTTCAACCATGTCACGCATGAGCTCCCCTAGCGGGCGTAGTAGTTGGGCGCTTCGACCGTCATCGCGATGTCGTGCGGGTGGCTTTCCTTCAACCCGGCCGCGGTGATCTGCACGAACTGCGCCTGCTGCAAGTGTTCGATCGTGGCGGACCCGGTGTAGCCCATGGCCGCCCGCAATCCGCCGGTGAGCTGATGGATCACCGTCGACAACGGCCCGCGGAACGGCACCCGGCCCTCGATCCCCTCGGGCACCAGCTTGTCCTCGGAGAGCACGTCGTCCTGGAAGTAGCGGTCTTTGGAGTAGGACTTGCCACTCCCGCGGCCCTGCATGGCACCCAGGGAACCCATGCCGCGGTAGCTCTTGAACTGTTTGCCGTTGACGAAGATCAGCTCGCCGGGCGATTCTGCGGTGCCGGCCAGCAGCGAACCCAGCATCGCGGTCGACGCGCCGGCGGCCAGCGCCTTGGCGATGTCGCCGGAGTACTGCAGACCGCCGTCGGCGATCACCGGCACGCCGTAGGGCCTGCACGCCGCGACCGCTTCCAGGATCGCGGTGATCTGCGGGGCACCGACACCGGCGACAACGCGGGTGGTGCAGATCGAGCCCGGCCCGACACCCACCTTCACCGCGTCGGCGCCGGCCTGGACCAACGCCGCGGCGGCGGCACGGGTTGCGACGTTGCCGCCGACCACCTCGACGCGGTCCCCCACAACGGTTTTGAGCCGGTGCACCATGTCGAGCACGCCACGGTTGTGCGCGTGGGCGGTGTCGACGATCAGCACGTCGACCCCGGCGTCGACCAACGTCATCGACCGCGTCCAGGCGTCGTCGCCGACGCCGACGGCGGCACCGACCAGCAGCCGGCCGTCACTGTCCTTGGTGGACAACGGAAACTGCTCGGTCTTGACGAAGTCCTTGACGGTGATCAGCCCGGTCAGCTTGCCGTGCCCGTCCACGATGGGAAGTTTCTCGATCTTGTGCCTGCGCAACAGCCCGAGCGCGGCCTCGGCCGAGACACCCTCCTGCGCGGTGATCAACGGCACCTTGGTCATCACCTCGGACACCGGCTTGTTCAGATCGACCTCGAAGCGCATGTCGCGGTTGGTGATGATGCCGACCAGCTCGCCGGTGTCGTCGACCACGGGAAGCCCCGAGATGCGGAACCGCGCGCACATCGCGTCGACTTCGGCCAGGGTGTTGTCCGGCGAGCAGGTGACCGGGTCGGTGACCATGCCGGCCTCGGACCGCTTGACCGTTTCCACCTGCCCGGCCTGCTCGGCGACCGGCAGATTGCGATGCAGCACACCCATACCGCCGGCCCGCGCCATCGCGATCGCCATCCGCGACTCGGTGACGGTGTCCATCGCCGAACTGACCAGCGGCACCCGCAGCCTGATCTTCTTCGTCAACTGGCTGGAGGTGTCGGCTGTGGCGGGCACCACATCCGATGCCGCAGGCAACAGCAGCACGTCATCGAATGTGAGGCCGAGCATGGCGATCTTGGTGGGATCGTCGCCACCGGTCGGCACCGGTACGGCGATGGGAACGCTGCTTTCAGCGATCGACATGTGCGGGGCCTCCAGAGACGGGCGCAGGCAGAGCTTGTGAAGCAATCTTATCGGCTCGCCCAGCGGCCGCGACGTTGCCGCTTCGTTGCGTATTGGACGGCTGGCGCGATACCTGTGCGGCTGCGTAGTGTGGAGCCGTGCGTGACCACCTCCCACCTGGTTTGCCGCCCGATCCCTTTGCCGACGATCCGTGTGACCCTTCGGCTGCCCTCGACGCGATCGAGCCAGGTCAGCCACTGGATCCCCAGGAGCGAACGGCGGTCGAGGCTGACCTTGCCGACCTTGCGGTGTACGAGGCGTTGCTGGCACACAAGGGCATCCGCGGCCTGGTGGTGTGCTGCGACGAATGCCAGCAGGACCACTACCACGATTGGGACATGCTGCGGGCCAACCTGCTACAGCTCCTGGTCGACGGCACCGTGCGCCCGCACGAGCCTGCCTACGACCCGGAACCCGATGCATACGTGACGTGGGACTACTGCCGCGGCTACGCCGACGCCTCACTCAACGAGGCCACGTCGGAATCCGACGGCTACCGCTGACCGCCGCCGCCCAGCCCCGGTAACAGGGGCAGTTCGATGACCGGCAACTCCGGTTCCTTCTGCTGACCGCCGCCGCCCTGACCGCCGCCGCCCCGGCCGCCCTCTTCCGGTTCGGTTTCCGCCTCCGTCGGGATCGTGACATCTGGCAACACGGTGGTCGTGGTGTCTGCCGGCGGCGCGACCGTAGTTTCGGTCACGGGCTCACTCGTGACGACCGGAGCCGGTGTTGTAGGCGTCTCGGTCGGCACCTCTGCGGGCGGCGGTAGTTCCACCGCCGGATTGGACGACGTAGGTGCCGGCGACGTGGTGGCCGGCACAGTGGTCGCCGGTGCGGTGGTCGCCGGTGCGGTGGTCTCCGAGGGTGGTGTGGTCGCCGGTGTGGTCGGCGGTGTGGCGCTCGGCGACGATGTCGGCGTCTCCGAGGGCACAGTGGTCGGCGTCGTTTCCGACGGCGGCGTGGCCGAGTCGGATGTGGGCGGGGCCGTCGTCTCCGTCGCCGGGCTGGTCGTCACGGTCACCTCGGGCAGCACCACGGGCGGCGCGTCCGGCGGCACCGTCGCATTCGCGTCGCGGTTTTCCACCTTCACCGACAGCTGCTGCCACTGGTCGACGAGTTCCTGCTTCTGCGCGGTGTCGTCGACGGTTGCCACCGTGGTGGTGAGGGTCTGCAGCTTCTCCTGCGCCTCCTGCCACTGGCCTTGATCGATCAGCTGCTGCACCTGCTGGAGCTCGTTGGAGGCGAGTTCCACCTGGACATCGCGCTTGATCTGGTCGCCGAACAGCACACTGCGCACGCCGTAGAGCGCATCACCGGGGCCGGCGCCGTAGACCGCCGCACCGAAGCCGCCGAGGCACAGCATCGCCGCGGCCACCGAACCCACCACAGCCATCGGAAAGTGGGTGCGGTTGCGCGGCGTCGCGCGATCGAGAGCTGCGACCGCTTCGTGCGGCGTGAGGATCCCCGACATCGGCGCCTGGCGCGCATCGTCGCGCCAGCCGGCCAGCAGGTAGGCCAGTTCGGCCTCTTCGGGGTCGGTCGAATACACCGGGCGCTCCAGCGAGAGTGCCTCGATGAACCGGTCGGTGCGGTTGATCTCGTTGAGCGACGGGTCTCCGCCATTGGCGGTCCAGCGGCCGAAGTCAGGCATGGTCACGTCCCGTCGCCAGGATTTCCGACTTGAGCCGGGCCAGCGCCCGATGCTGAGCGACCCGCACCGCGCCGGCGGTGCTGCCGACAGCTTCGGCAGTCTCCTCGGCGCTCATGCCCACCACGACCCGCAGGATCAGAATTTCGCGCTGCTTGTCGGGCAACACCGAGAGCAATTTGGCCATGCGCGCAGAGGATTCGGAGTCAAGAGCGGACTGCTCGGGACCGACGTCAAGGGAGAAGCGCTCCGGGACCACTTCGGTGGGCTCAGCGCGATTCCTGGCTGCCGCGCGGTGCGCGTCAGCAACCTTGTGCGCAGCGATGCCATACACAAAGGCCAGGAACGGGCGTCCCTGATCCTTGTAGCGCGGCAGCGCCGTTATGGCGGCCAAGCAAACCTCCTGCGCAACGTCATCCGCTGAGAGACCACTTCGCTCTGTTGCACCGACCCGCGCGCGGCAATACCGCACGATGATCGGCCGAATGATCTTCAGCACTTCCTGGAGCGCGTTCCGATCGCCGGCCACTGCCTCAGCAACGACAGCGTCGAGACGGTCTCCCGAACTTGTCATCGTGGGCGATATCTCCAGCGTTACGTTGCACCGACACACTCGGCGGTTGGTTCAGCTAAACAATAGCGATCAGGCAGGTATGGCCCGGCTGGTGCTGGATCAAAGACCAGACCAGACGCCACCCCTGCGCCGCACTGTATCGGCGCTGGCGTCGCGAATTCCGGACACCTCCGCCGCGGTGTGTGCGGTACTGCCGATGCCGGCGAGCAGACACGCCAACGCCCAGCGCAGCGGGATCAGCCCGAACTTCTCGGTGGCCTGCAGGGCGGCGTCGGCAGTCTGCCGAGCGGCATCGAGCCGACCGGCGCTGCACAGGGCGGCGGCGAGCACGACATCTGATTTCACCGCATGGCGCGTCGAGCCGTATCCGGCTGCCTCCGCGACACCTCGCTCGGCGTGGCCGACGGCGGCGGCGCCGTCACCGCGGGCCATCGCCAGTTCGGCACTGACCCAGCACAGCCGCACGGCCGCTCGCGGGCCGGCACCGGGTTCGACGGCGCGTGCGCGGTCGAGTAAGCGGGCGGACACGCCGAACCGGCCGACACCGAGGGCATCGGCCGCAAGGCCGACGAGCGCGTCTGCAGTGGCCGCGGAATCATCACCTCGGTGCGCCCAGGCCATGCCGTCTGCGCCACGGGCCCGGATGTGCCAGCCCAGCTGGCGAAGGAACGAGGCGCGGGTGCTGTGCGCCAACGACGACAACGGTCCGGCCTGGGCCCTACTGATCTCGGCGAGTTCGGCCAGTGCGCAGGCGTACCGGCCTTGCCCCCCGGCAGCCACCGCTCGCAGCCACTGCTGCTCGGCTGTCGTCGCGGTGGGCAACGGCCAGCGGCCCGGCTCGTCGCCAAACGCGGCGCCGGCCAGCACCACGGCTGCATCGTCGGTTGCGGTCATCGGTTGGCGACGCTATCAATACGGGCGCCGGTGGGTCCGCGGGAACCGGGTACCGCGAGGCACGGGTATAAAACAATGCATTATCGGTATTAGTTAACAATTGATGGACAGCGCGTTAATGCGACATCAACTGACGAGCACCCGTCAAACAATCGCCGCGCCGCGCCGACCTGCGCCAACAGCGAAAACAAGATAGCGTCCGATCAGCCCCTAACACGCATGCCACAACCGGCGCATCCACACGATGAACGTGATGTAAATTCTCGACCTGCGGTTATGTCATTGAGCACACGTTCAAGCTATTGACGGGAATTATTGAGCACCCCTAGTTTGTGTGCACGAGAGGTCATCGGCGACTTGTGCTCAGTTCGATTCCACCAACTCACGCTTGCCCGTTATCACGAAATGGGCGCGCAGAGAGGGGTTTTCTTAATGCCGCAGCCGCAGCAGCTACCCGGTCCCAACGCGGATATCTGGGACTGGCAGATGGAGGGACTTTGCCGTGGCGTCGACTCGTCGATGTTTTTCCACCCCGACGGTGAGCGTGGACGGGCCCGCGCGCAGCGTGAGATGCGAGCCAAAGAGATGTGCCGCAGCTGTCCGGTGATCACTCAGTGCCGTTCCCACGCACTGGCCGTCGGAGAGCCCTACGGAATCTGGGGCGGGCTCAGCGAGGCTGAGCGCGAGCTACTGCTCAAACGCGGGATCCGCCGCACCGCCTGAATCCACCAGCAAACTCAGAAGGACCCCCATCCCGACCAGGATGGGGGTCCTTCTGCTGCGACGTCAGCTGCTGGCCGTCGCGGTCTCCTTCAACTTCTCCATCACGCGTTCGAGATTGAAGCTGGCCGACTCCTGCCGCTGCGGGAACTCCACGAGCGACTGGAGCGCCTGTGCCACATAGGTCTGCGCGGGGACAAACAGGTACACCCGATCGAGCAGCCAGTCGTAGTAGGTGTTCGACGTCTTGTCGGCTCGCTCGTACGGATCGGTCCGCAGGTTGAACAACTTCGGCACCCGGAGCTCGACGAAGGGCTCGGCCCAGATCTGTAGCGTGCCTTCAACTCGTTGCTCCAGGAAGACGATCTTCCAGTTGTCGTACCGCAGCGCGGTGAGATCGCCGTCGTCATTGACGTAGAAGAAGTGGTTGCGCGCACTCTCCTCGGCTTCGCCGGTGAGGTAGGGCAACTGGTCGTACCCGTCGAGGTGGACCTTGTACTCGGTGTCGCCCAGCTTTGCGCCCTTGCGGAGCTGGTCCGCGATGTCGGGCACGCCGGCCGCCGACAGCAACGTGACGAACCAGTCGTTGTGGCTGACGATCCCGGTCAGAACCTTTCCGGCGGGGATGCGCGCGGGCCAGCGAACCATCGCCGGGACGCGATACGCGCCCTCCCAGTTCGAGTTCTTCTCACAACGGAATGGCGTCATGCCGGCGTCGGGCCACGAATTCATGTGCGGTCCGTTGTCGGTGGAGTACACGACGATCGTGTTTTCGGCGATGCCGAGCTCGTCGAGCAGGTCCAGCATGTTGCCGACAGTGTCGTCGTGGTCCATCATCGTGTCGTGGTACGGAGACTGCCACCGTCCTGATCGACCAAGGCTTTCCGGCTTGGTATGGGTACGGAAGTGCATGTGTGTGGTGTTGAACCACACAAAGAACGGCGTGTCCGATTCATGCTGCCGCTTGATGAAATCGATTGCGGCGTCGCGGAACTCGTCGTCGCAGGTCTCCATCCGTTTCTTGGTCAGCGGGCCGGTATCCTCAATGCGCTGGGTGCCGTCGGCATTGGCCCAGCTGTGCATGACGCCCCGGGGCCCGAATTTCTTCTTGAACTCCGGATCCTTCGGATAGTCCGGTTGTTCGGGCTCCTCTTCGGCGTTGAGGTGGTACAGGTTGCCGAAGAACTCGTCGAAACCGTGAGCGGTGGGCAGGTGCTCGTCACGGTCGCCGAGGTGGTTCTTACCGAACTGGCCGGTGGCGTAGCCCTGCGCCTTCAGCGCGGTGGCGATGGTCGGATCCTCCGCAGGCATGCCGAGTTCGGCGCCGGGCATACCGACTTTCGTCAGGCCGGTCCGGTACGGATTCTGGCCGGTGATGAACGCCGCGCGTCCCGCGGTGCAACTCTGCTCGCCGTAGTAGTCGGTGAAGCGCACACCCTCGGCGGCAATGCGGTCGATATTCGGGGTCTGATATCCCATCACCCCATCGCTGTAGCAGCTGAGGTTGCTCTGGCCGATGTCGTCACCCCAGATGATAAGGATGTTTGGCTTGTCTGCCATGACGTGAACCTTTCGTAGTCGCATTGGCGATGAACCGGTCTCGTACGCTTCTCAGCCTATTCGACACGATGGTCGGCGCTAGGTATTTGACACCGATCACCGAAATGTCAAGCGGTGCAAGTTGTCCCACCGTAGGGCGTTCAGTGCTCAAATCTCCGTACCTACCGATGAGGTGCTCAACCAAGGCTGGTCAGCGCGAACCCACTACGGCCCACGGCAATTGCGCGCAAAATCGAACTAGAGCCAGTTGCATCTGGAGGGGTGAGCCGAATGGTCAGAACGCATGTGGTCGTACCGGGAGAAACGCTGTCGGCGTTGGCGTTGCGATTCTACGGAGAAGCAGAACTCTATCCGCTGATCGCCACCGCCAGCGGGATCACCGATCCCAACGTCATCGGCGTGGGACAACGCCTGATAATGCCCGACTTCACGAGATACACAGTTGTCGCCGGGGACACGCTCTCGGCGTTGGCGTCGCGCTTTTATGGTGACGCAGCACTAGATTGGTTGATCGCCAGGGCCAACAGGATCGCCGATCCCAACGCCATCAATACGGGGCAACGGCTGATCATCCCCGATATCAGCAGGCACACGGTCGTCGCCGGGGAGACGCTGCCGGAGCTGGCTACCCGCTTCTACGGGGACGTCTCGTTCTCTCCGCTGATCGCCGGCATCAACGGCATCGCCGATCCCGCCACCATGGACGTCGGGCAGGCACTGATCATCTTCGTCGGACGCAGCGACGGATTCGGGCTGAGAATCGTCGACCGCAACGAGAATGACCCTCGGTTGAAGTACTACCGGTTCCAGACGCCGGCGGTCGGCTGGAACCCCGGCGTCAATGTGCTGCTACCCGACGATTACAGCACGAGCGGGCGTAGGTATCCCGTGCTGTACCTGTTCCACGGTGGTGGTCCCGATGCAGACTTCCGCACATTCGATTTTCTGGGTATTCGTAACTGGACCGCCGGCAAGCCGATCATCGTCGTGATGCCCGACGGCGGGCACGCCGGCTGGTACTCCAACCCGGTCACCTCGTTCGTCGGTCCGCGGAACTGGGAGACGTTCCACATCGCCCAGCTGATTCCCTGGATCGACGCGAACTTCCGTACGTTCGCCGAGTACGACGGGCGTGCGGTGTCCGGTTTCTCGATGGGTGGCTTCGGCGCACTGAAATACGCGGCCAAGTACTTCGGCCACTTCGCTTCGGTGAGTAGCCATTCCGGCCCGGCAAGCCTGCGGCGCGACTTCGGCCTCGTCGTGCACTGGGCGAACATCACGTCGTCAGTGCTGGATCTGGCCGGCGGCACGGTCTACGGCGCGCCGTTCTGGGACCAGGCCAGGGTCAGCGCCGACAACCCGGTAGAGCGCATCCCCAGCTACCAGAACAAGCGGATATTCCTGGTCGCCGGGACCAGTCCCGACCCGCTCAACTGGTTCGACAGCGTCAACGAGACCCAGGTGCTTGCGGGCCAGCGGGAGTTCCGCGGACGCCTCAGCGCGGCAGGCATCCCGCACGAAGCGCACGAGCGGCCCGGCGGTCACGTCCTCCGGCCCGACATGTTCATTCTCGACCTCGACGGCATCATCGCCCGGCTACGCCCCGCGGCGCCCTTGGCGATGCCCGAACGGACGTAGCCATGGGTGCACCGACCCCGGGAGCACTGCACCCTGTCAGACCGCCCTGGACATCAATACATTTCGGGCATGCCCTCCAAACGTTGGACCACCAGAATCTCTGCCACGCTGTTAGGCACAGCCGCCATCTTGGCGGGATGTGCGGCCACCACCAGTGACGCCGCTCCACCGATTCCTGACGAGCAACGCAACGCCGACATCGTGCGCGGAGCGTTCGAACGCGGGGTCGGTGAGGCCGACACCTTCTACGCGATCCTCGCCGATGATGTGCAATGGACGGTGGCGCGGGCGCCGGAGCCGACGACGTACACCAGCCGGCAGCAGTTTCTCGACCACGGCGCCAAACCCATCGTGGATCGACTGACCGGATCCATCCAACCCGTGGTCCACGAATTGGTTACCGACAGGGACCGCGTCGTGGCGCGGTGGCGGGGCACCGCGACCGCGCTCGACGGCCGGCCCTACGTCAACGAATACAACTGGGTCATGGCGATGGAGAATCAGCGGGTCATTCGCGTCGTCGCGTATCTCGACTTCGTCGTACTCGACGAGCTGATCGAACGCGTGCCGTTGCAGTCGTGATCGGGCGTGCTCCGCGAGCAGACACAAAACTGCCCCAAATCCGAAGAGATGGGGCAGTTTTGCGTCTGTTCGGCAGGATCTAGTGAGCGTGGCCGTGATGACCGTGCCCGTGATCCTCTTCTTCAGCCGGCTTTTCCACGATCGCCGTCTCGGTGGTGAGAATCATCCGAGCCACCGACGCGGCGTTGAGCACCGCGGAGCGGGTCACCTTGGCCGGGTCGACGATGCCGTCGGCGACCAGGTCGCCGTAGGCAAGCGTGGCTGCGTTGAAGCCGTGCCCGTTGGGCAGCTCGCTCACCTTGTTCACGACGACCGAGCCGTCCAGCCCGGCGTTGGAGGCGATCCAGTACAGCGGAGCCGACAGCGACGAGGAGAACACCTCGACGCCGACAAGCTCGTCGCCGCTGACCTCGCCGCGCAGCGTATCCAGTGCCGCGCGGGCCTGCACCAGTGCGGCGCCGCCGCCGGTGACGATGCCCTCCTCGACGGCAGCCTTCGCCGCCGCGACCGCATCCTCGACCGCTTCCTTGCGCTTCTTCAGGTCGGTCTCGGTAGCCGCGCCGACCTTGATCACCGCAACGCCGCCGGCCAGCTTGGCCAGCCGCTCTTCGAGCTTCTCCCGGTCCCAGTCGGAATCGGTGGTCTCGATCTCCGAGCGCAGCTGCTTGACGCGGTCGGCGACGGCGTCGGAGCTACCGCCACCGTCGACGATGACCGTGCTGTCCTTGGACACCGTCACCCGACGGGCCGAGCCCAGCACGTCCAGGCCGGCCTCACGCAGCATCAGGCCGACGTCGGGGTTGACCACCTGGCCGCCGGTCACCACGGCGAGATCCTCGAGGAACGCCTTGCGGCGGTCACCGAAGAACGGCGCCTTGACCGCGACGGCCTTGAGCGTCTTGCGGATGGCGTTGACGACGAGCGTCGACAGTGCCTCGCCCTCGACGTCCTCGGCGATGATCAGCAGGGGCTTACCTGACTCGGCCACCTTCTCCAGCAGTGGCAGCACATCCGGCAGCGAGCTGACCTTGTCGCGGTGCAGCAGCACCAGCGCGTCTTCGAGCACCGCTTCCTGCAGGTCGAAGTCGGTGACGAAGTAGGCCGAGATGAAGCCCTTGTCGAAGCCGACGCCCTCGGTGATCTCCAGTTCCGTGTTGAGGGTCGAGGACTCCTCGACCGTCACCACACCGTCGTGGCCCACCTTGGTCATGGCCTCGCCGACCAGCTCACCGATCTCCTCGTCACGCGAGGAAACCGTCGCGACCTGCGCGATGCCGGTCTTGTCACTGACCGGGGTGGCCGCGGCCAGCAGCGCTTCGGACACCGCGTCGGCGGCCCTGCTGATCCCGAAACCAAGCGCGATCGGATTCGCGCCGGCGGCAACCTGCCGCAGGCCGGCCTTCACGATGGCCTGGGCCAGCACGGTTGCGGTGGTGGTGCCGTCGCCTGCGACGTCGTTGGTCTTGGTGGCGACCGACTTCACCAGCTGTGCGCCCAGGTTCTCGAACGGGTCTTCCAGGTCGATCTCGCGGGCGACGGTGACGCCGTCGTTGGTCACCTGCGGGCCGCCGAACGCCTTTGCCAGCACGACGTGCCGGCCGCGCGGACCGAGGGTTACCTTGACCGCGTCGGCGAGCTTGTCGACACCGGCCTCCATAGCCCGGCGGGCGGTTTCGTTGAACTCAATCTGTTTGCTCATAAGTCTCTTTCTGACTACCTGTCAAGGCATCAATGCATGCCGCCCCGGATATCACCCGTGCGGACACGGGGATCTCCGGGGCGGCTACACGAGGTCCTTACGGAACTACTTTGAGACGACAGCCAGCACGTCGCGGGCTGACAGGATCAGGTACTCCTCGCCGTTGTACTTGATCTCGGTGCCGCCGTACTTGCTGTAGATGACGGTGTCGCCCTCGGCAACGTCCAGGGGGATCCGCTTCTCGCCATCCTCATCCCAGCGGCCGGGGCCAACTGCGACGACGGTGCCTTCCTGCGGCTTCTCCTTGGCGGTGTCGGGAATGACCAGACCGGATGCGGTCGTGGTCTCGGCCTCATTGGCCTGTACGAGGATCTTGTCCTCGAGTGGCTTGATGTTCACGCTCGCCACGATGGAGCCCTCCACTTAGTTAGGGTGTGGATCCGGGGAAGTCCCCGAATTCCGGTTACCAGGTGTTCGGCATGCGCCCGTGCCCTCGCTCCGTCGTCGCGGGTGCCGGCGCTGGGGGTTGGCCGCGTGCCACCTAGCACTCTATACATGCGAGTGCTAGCACTCAAGGGTGGGCCCTGCGCTATGCCACCTGGCCCCTGACCACCGGCAGTCCCGGGTCGCTGGCCACATCCAGCGGCGACGGTTGTGCCCCGGCGGCGATCAGGTGTGCCGCGAACGACGCGATCATCGCACCGTTGTCGGTACACAATCTGGGCCTCGGGACCCGCAGCGTCAAACCTGCTGCATTGCACCGCTGTTCGGCGAGTTCGCGCAGGCGGGAGTTGGCCGCCACCCCGCCCGCGATCAGCAGGGTGGAGACGCCGAGATCGGTGGCGGCCCGGACCGCTTTGGCCGTGAGCACATCCGCTACCGCCTCCTGGAATCCGGCCGCGACGTCGGCCTGAGACGCTTCGGGGTGGGCCTCGACGTACCGCGCGACAGCGGTCTTGAGGCCCGAGAAGCTGAACGCATACGGGTCATCGCGCGGGCCGGTCATCCCGCGCGGAAACACAATCGCGTCGCGATCGCCGGTCCGGGCCAGGTCGTCGAGCACCTTGCCCCCCGGATAGCCGAGCCCGAGTAGCCGGGCCACCTTGTCGTAGGCCTCCCCCGCGGCGTCGTCGACGGTGCTGCCCAACTCGACGATCGGCTCGCCCAGCGACCGGACGTGCAACAAGTGGGTGTGTCCGCCCGAAACCAGCAGTCCCACGCTTTCCGGCAGCGGGCCGTGGTCGTACACGTCGGCGGCCAGGTGCCCACCCAGGTGGTTGACCGCGTAGAAGGGCACATTCCAGCCCGCCGCGTACGCTTTGGCCGCGGCTACCCCGACCAGCAGCGCTCCGGCCAGCCCGGGTCCGATGGTGGCGGCGACGATGTCAGGCTTGGCAATCCCCGCGGCATCCAGGGCCCGGCGCATCGTGGGCCCCAGCGCCTCCAGATGCGCGCGCGAGGCGATCTCCGGCACGACGCCCCCGAACCTGGCGTGTTCATCGACGCTGGACGCCACCTCGTCGGCCAGCAGCGTGACCGTCCCATCGTCGGCGAGATCGGCAATGCCGACCCCGGTTTCGTCACACGAGCTTTCGATGGCCAGGATGATCACGTCGGCTGCTCCTGGGGCTGGAGTTGCATGGTGTAGGCGTCGGCTCCGCTGGCCCGGTAATACCGCTTACGCAGACCGACATTGACGAATCCGGCGCTCTCGTACAGTTTGATCGCCGGCTCGTTGTCAGTTCGCACTTCCAGGAAAACCATTCCGCCCGAGGCGAACTCGAGCATGTCGTTGAGCAGTTGACGGCCGATGCCCCGTCCCTGGTAGTCGGGGTCGACGCCGATGGTGTGGATCTCGTATTCGAAGGGCCGGACGCGGCCCAGCCGGGCGATCCCGGCGTAGCCGACCAGTTTGCCGTCGCTGCGGGCGGCGATGTAGCGGGTGTGGTTGGCGGCGAGCTCACCGAGAAACGCCCGCGCCGGCCACGGATCGTCGCCGGCGAACAGCTGGGTCTCCAACTCCGCGCAGCGCGCCGCGTCGGTGCGGGTCAGTGCGTCGTACACGACCGTCATTTCCGCACCGCCGCAGGCGGTTTGGCGTCGGGACGCCGCAGATACAGCGGCACCAGTGGCGCCGGCGCTCCCCAGTCCGCGACCACGGCAACCAGGCCGCTCGGCGTCGGGTACACCGGCTCGAGCCGGGGCAGGTCGAACATGGCCGCGTGTTCTGGTGATCCGGCCACCGCGTCGACATCAGCCCGAACATCGGTGGGCGCGTTCACGGCTGGGCCGGCGACACGCGCGCCGTCGCGGTAGCGCGCCCAGTACACCTCTCGGCGGCGCGCGTCGGTGACCACCAGCGCGTCCCCGGTCGTATGACATCCGATGGCGTCGAGGCTGCACACCCCGTGGACCGGGATGCCCAGTGCGTGACCGAATGCGGCCGCAGTGGCCATACCCACCCGTAATCCGGTGAACGGCCCGGGCCCGCACCCGACGACGATCGCATCGAGATCGTCGACGGTGATGCCGGCATCCGACAGCGCACCCAGCACGTTGGGGGTGAGCTGCTCGGCGTGGGCGCGAGCGTCGACGGTCACCCGCTCGGCCACCGTGGTGACCGCGCCGTCCTCGGCACGACGGACCACACCGGCGCTGACCGCGGGTGTCGCCGTGTCGATCGTGAGGATCAGGCTTGTCACGGCTGGCTCCACTGCCAGATCGCGGTGCGCACGTCGGTGGCGGAATCCCGTTCGATGCGGATGTCCAGGTGATGGTCGGAGAGTCGTTCGGCCAGCCCTTCTCCCCATTCGACGACCACGACGGCATCATCGAGGTCGGTGTCCAGGTCGAGTGCGTCGAGTTCGCCGAGCAGGTCCGCACCGGGGTGGTCGAGCAGTCGGTACATGTCCACGTGCACCATGGCGGGCCGGCCGGCCTGGCGGGCCCGGTGCAGGCGCGCCAGCACGAACGTCGGCGACACCACCGGGCCTTCCACATCCATGGCCTGCGCGATTCCCTTGGCCAGCACTGTCTTTCCGGCGCCCAGCGGACCGGACAACACCACCACGTCGCCGGCATTCAACTCCGCGCCCAGGCTGGCGCCCAGCGCCATGGTGTCCTCGGCGGCCGGCAGTTCGGCGGTACCGCCCGATCCCTCAGCCATTGGGCCGCACCCGATCCCGCACCCGCCGCGTCAGCGTGACAAGTTTGGACGGGGTGGCCCGCTGCACGAGACGGACCAAGCCATCGTCGATCACCTCGGGCTCCTCGAGCTGGACCAGATGGCCGGCTCCCCCGACGACCACCAACTCCGACTTGGGTAGCTGCTCTGCCATGGCCTCCGAGTATTCCATTGGCGTGAGCAGATCCCGGTCACCGCAGGCGATGAATGTCGGCACTTTCGCCAGCACCTTCAGGCCCGCGGTTTCGTCGTGCACCTCCAGCGCGTGCAGGAACTCGACGAGGGTGGCGATCGGAGTGCCGTGCATCATCCGTTCGGAGAACTCCACCACACTCGGGCTGACCTTCTCGTCGCCGAACGACGCGGCCCGCAGGATCGGCCCGATCACCGACCGCGCGACACCGCGGGTGCGGTGCACGGTTTTCGGCGCGTACCGGGCGGCGAATCGGACGGCCTCCAGCGCCGGGTTCCGCAGGATCTCCCCGAGCGGGGACCGATTGACACCTTCAGCGGCCGACGAGATCAGCGCCGCGCCGACAACGCGTGACGGGTAGCGCTGGGGGTACTGCCGGGCGTGGGACAACACCGTCATCCCGCCCATCGAATGGCCCACCAACACCACCGGGCCGCGCGGAACCGTCACGGCCAGCACTGTTTCCAGATCTCGGCCCAACTGCTCGACGGTGTAGGTGTCCGGCGGGGCTGCGCCGGCCTGACCGTGGCCGCGCTGGTCGTAGAACACCATGCGGACCTGATCGCCCCACTGTTCGGCAAGCCGAGCCCGCTGAAAGTGAAAGGCCGCCATCCGCAGACAGAAGCCGTGGGCGAACACCACGGTGAGCGGGGCATTGACCGGCCCGACCTCCCGCACTGCCAGCGGCACCCCGTCCGGCGTAGTGATCACCGAACTGCGGTCGGCGTCGAGAAGTTCGAAATCCTCACCCGCGTAAGGATCCTCGGCGGTCACGCGACGGGCCAGGGACCGAGCCAGCGTAACCCCGGCCACGGTGCCGACAGCGCTGAGTCCGGCCACGCCCGCGAGCCAGCGTGCGTTGCCGCTCAACGGCGCTCGCCTGCCGGCACATAGCTGCGGCTGATCCTGCCCCGCGGGCTGGTGACGATCTCGTAATGGATGGTGTCGAGCAGTTCCGCCCAGTCCTGGGCGGTCGGCTCCCCGTGGATGCCCGGCCCGAACAGGATGGCGTCGTCACCCTCGGTGACATCGGAGGCGTCCGGCCCGAGGTCGACGACGAATTGGTCCATGCAGATCCGTCCGACCGCACGGCGGCGCCTGCCGTTGATCAGCACGTCGATCCGCCCGCTCAGCGAGCGGAAGACGCCGTCGGCGTAGCCGATCGGCAGCAGCGCCAGCGTGGTGTCACGCTCGGCGACCCACAGGTGGCCGTAGGACACGCCGTCCCCTGCGCGCACCGAACGTATCAGTGACACAGGGCATTTCAGTGTCATCGCGGGAATCAGCCCCATGTCGCCGCGTTCCGGGATCGGGCTGAGGCCGTATACCGCGATGCCCGGTCGCACCATGTCGTAGGTCAGGTCCGGCCGGGTCATCGCCGCAGGCGAGTTGCACAGGTGCGCAATCTCGAAAGGCACACCTTGATCGCTGGCGTGATCGCGCATCTCGATGAGCCGCTGCCCCTGCAGATCGTTGAACGGGTTGTCCGGATCGTCGCCGTGCACCAAGTGGCTCATGATGCCGCGCAGCCGGATCGCACCGTCGGCCTTGGCGCGGCCCAGGGCCGCGAGCATCGCGGGATAGTGGACGGCGCCGACGCCGTTGCGGCTCAGCCCGGTGTCGACCTTCACGGTCACGGTGGCGCTGCGGCCGGTGCTGCGCACTGCGGCCAGCAGATCGTCCAATTGGCGCTGCGACGACAATGCGATCTCGATGTCAGCCGCGAGGGCCGGCGCGAAGTCCGTGCCCGGCGGGTGCAGCCAGGCCAACACCGGTGCGGTGATCCCACCCGCACGCAGAGCCAGGGCCTCGGCGATGGTCGCGACGCCCATCTCGGCCGCACCTGCCGCGAGTGCGGCGCGGGCGACCGGAACAGCGCCGTGGCCGTAACCATCGGCCTTGACCACCGCCATCACCTGGGCGTCGCCGGCATGCTCGCGCAGTACCCGAACGTTGTGCTCGATGGCGCCAAGATCCACCACTGCCTGCGCCGATGCGTGTGGCGTCAGCGGTGTCGTGAGTTCGGTCGTCTGCATTGTCATATCACCGCCGACCATTGTCCCAGAGCGGCGTCATCGGCCAGGTAGCGCTCTGCCGCACAGCCGGGTTGCGGGCTTTGCGGTAGGCCGTGGGGGTGGTGCCGAACCAGCGTCTGCAGGATCGGGTCAGCACGCTTTGTTCTGCGTAACCGAGTTGGCGGCAGAGCTGATTCAGGCTCAGATCAGTGTCGAGCAGCAGCCGTTCCGCGACATCGCGACGAGTCTGCTCGACGAGTTCGGCGAAGGTGGTGTGCTCGGCGGCCAACCTACGGCTCAGCGTCTTGGGATGCAGCCCGAACTGGCGGGCGGCCAGGTCGGCGGTGAGGTTTCCGGTGGGCAGCAGTTGACGGATGACGCTGCGTAGCGTGTCAGCCAGCCCACGCGTGTGCTGACCGGTCGTGGTGGACAGGTAGTTCACGGCGAGCTGGTGGGCCAGGGGGTCATGGTTCAGGGGCTGTTGCAGGTCGGCGGCACGCACGGTGAATCCGGCGATCGGTTCGTTGAAGTGTGCGGGGCAGCCGAAATAGCGGCGGTACTCGGTTTTGGTCCCCAGCCCGGGGTGGGGCAGGTGGACGCTCACGGGCCGGTAGGTGGTGCCCAGGAACAGACGAAACACGCGCAGGGTGATCCCGAGTGCCAATTCGATGGCTTGGGCCTGTGGCGGTCGCGGGTTGAGTAGAAAATCGAATTCGAAACGGCCCAGCGCGGGATCGGGATGGCCGATGATCCGGGTGGTGATACCGGAACTGTAGGCACCCATGTAGGTATCGATGATGGCAAATGCGTCGGCGACGGTGGCCGCGGTGCGGGCCGCCACACCGACCGGGCCAAGGATGTCGATGCTTTGGCGCATCGCCAGCCGACGGCCGAAATCGGTCACGTTGAGCACCGCGGCCGCATCCTCCACGGCAGCGATGGCGTTGCGCAGCGGGACAAACCGATCGCGCTGCCCCACGTCGGCGGGGTCGACGTTGGCCAGTCGCAGCAGAACGTCGGGGTCGCCGCCATGGACGGTCACCAGCGGCGAGAAACCAGTCAGCGACGAGCCCCGGACCAGCAGCATGTCCACTACTGTCAAGAAACTGTCCAGAAATGTCAAGACGGCGGGCATGGTGCTCAGCAAAGATTGTCCGGGGCCGGTTCACCGTCGACGGTGACATGGGCGGGCCTGCAGTGATCGGGTGTGCCGTGCGGCGCGCCCGAGCGGTCAGGTGAAGGGAATGTCCTTGAGGCTCAACAGTTCTTGGCTCCGTTGGTCGGGCGTGGTTGCCGTGGTGGCACTATCGGCGGCAATGACCGCATGCAGTGGCAATGACGAACCGGCTGAACGTGACGACGTGAGTGTGGATCAGATCCGCGATATTGCGAAACAGGCCTATATCTATGGATATCCGATGGTCGACAACTACCGGATACAGCACTCCTACTTCGTCGATCAGCAGGATCCGAACTACAAGGGCGCATGGAACCAGATCCACAATCTCGCCCGCGTGGCCACACCCGCCGACACCGCCATCCAGACACCCAACTCCGATACGCCCTATTCCTTCGTCGGCGCCGACTTGCGGACCGAGCCGCTGGTACTCACCATCCCGCCCATCGAGGCGGGCCGGTACTTCTCCGTTCAATTCATCGACGCGTATACCTACAACTTCGCCTACGTCGGCAGCCGCACCACCGGCAACGGCGGGGGCAAATATCTGCTCGCCGGGCCCAGCTGGCAGGGCGAGAAACCCGCCGGCATCGCCGAAGTCGTCCAGGCCGACACCGACTTCGCGTTCGCCGCGTATCGCACCCAGCTGTTCAGTCCCGATGACCTCGACAATGTCAAGAAAATCCAGGCCGGCTATGCCGTTCAGCCACTGTCGGCGTTCCTGGGCCAGCAGCCACCGGCCGCCGCGCCCCCGGTCGAGTTCATCACGCCGCTGAGTGCCGACGAGCAGAAGAGTTCGCTGAAGTTCTTCGAGATCCTCGATTTCGTCCTGCGCTACGTGCCGGTGCTGGATTCGGAGAAAGAACTGCGAGCCACGTTGGCGTCCATCGGGATCGGCTCGGACGGCGATTTCTATGCCGACAAGCTCAGCCCCGAGCAGCGCGACGCGTTCCAGGGCGCGATCACCGACGCCTGGAAAGACTTCGATGGGCTGCAAACCAAGATCGACGACGGCAGCGTCAGCGCCGCGGATGTCTTCGGCAGCCGGGAGATGCTTGGCGACAACTACCTCTACCGGATGTCCGGCGCGGTCAACGGGATCTACGGCAACACCAAAGCCGAAGCGATGTATCCGATCTTCACCAACGATGCCGCCGGGGCACCACTGGACGGCGCCAACAGCTACACGTACCGGTTCGCGCCGGGACAACTGCCGCCGGTGCATGCGTTCTGGTCGCTGACCATGTACCGGATGCCGGAAAGCCTGCTGGTCGCCAACCCGATCAACCGGTACCTCATCAACTCACCGATGCTGCCCGATCTCAAACAAGACCCGGACGGCGGCTACACCATCTACGTCCAGAACACATCGCCTGGCCCGGACAAGGAATCCAATTGGTTGCCGGCGCCGGAAGGGTCCTTCCGCCTCCTCGAACGGCTCTACTGGCCCGAGGAAGCCGCGTTGGACGGCACCTGGCAGACGCCGAAACCACAGAAGAGTTAGGACATCAGTGCGTCAGTGCGCGAACGGCTGCAGCTCATCGAAGTGGCCGCCCGGCTTGAGCTCGTCGAGGTGCTTGAGCACCGTGACGAAGTCGTCCTTGAGCGCCCTGGCCAGGTCGGCCGAGAAGCCTTCTCGCACCACCACCCGCAGTACGACGACATCGCTGGCGTCGTCGGGCATGGTGTAGGCGGGCACCTGCCAGCCGTAGGCGCGTAGCGCCTGCGACACGTCGAACTCGGTGTAGCCGGGATCGCCCTTGAGCCGGAAACTGACCACCGGGATCGCCGAACCGTCGGAGATCAGCTCGAAGTGCTCGCTGTCGCGCAGTTCGTCGCCCAGCCACCGCGCGGTTTGTGACAGGCACTGCATCACCTGCGTGTAGCCGGCGCGGCCCAGCCGCAGGAAGTTGTAGTACTGGCCCACAACCTGATTGCCGGGCCGGGAGAAGTTCAGGGTGAACGTCGGCATATCGCCGCCGAGGTAGTTGACCCGGAACACCAGGTCCTCCGACAGGTGGTCCTTGTTGCGCCACACCACGAACCCGATGCCCGGGTACGTCAGGCCGTATTTGTGACCGCTGACGTTGATGGACACGACCCGCGGCAACCGGAAGTCCCACACAAGGTCCGGGTGGATGAACGGAACGACGAAACCGCCGCTGGCCGCGTCGACGTGCACCGGAACGTCCGGGCCACCTTGGGCGAGTTTGTCCAGCGCCGCACAGATCTCGGCGATGGGCTCCAGCTCGCCGGTGTAGGTGGTGCCGAGAATCGCGACAACGCCGATGGTGTCCTCGTCGATCGCCTCGAGCACCTGCTCGGGCGTGATGACATAGCGGCCGTCGGCCATCGGCAGGTATCGCGGCTCGACGTCGAAGTACCGGCAGAATTTCTCCCACACCACCTGGACGTTGGAGCCCATCACCAGGTTGGGGGTGCGTCCCTTCCAGCCGTCCCCACCGAGCCGTTGGCGCCACCGCCATTTCATGGCGAGCCCGGCCAGCATCACGGCCTCGCTGGAGCCGACCGTGGACACCCCGACCGCACTGGACGGATCGTCATCCCGTAAATCCTCGGCGTGGAACAGGTCGGCGACCATCGACACGCACCGGGCTTCGATCGCGGCGGTGGCCGGGTACTCGTCCTTGTCGATCATGTTCTTGTCGAACGTCTCTGCCATCAGCTTTTCGGCCTCGGGGTCCATCCATGTGGTCACGAAGGTCGCGAGGTTCAGCCGCGAGCTGCCGTCGAGCATCAGTTCGTCGTGGATGAACCGGTATGCCGCACCGGGTTCCATCGCCTCGTCGGGCAGGCGCAGCGACGGCACCGGGGCCATCGCCAATCTGCCGGTGTAGGCCGGAGCGATATGGGGAGCACGAGTGTGCTTGTGCGACATGGGGGACCTTTCGTTACAGGGACGCGACGGCAGCCCGTACGTGGGCGAGGATGCGCGACGCCGATGTCGGCGCCGGGACGGGCCCCGGGTCGGCGGCGGACAGGTTGGCGGCACGGGCATGGGCGAATGCCGCAGCTGCGGCGGCTTCCCCCGGCGGCAGTCCGGCCGCGAGCAGCGCGCCGATGATCCCGGACAGGACGTCGCCCGAACCTGCGGTGGCGGCCCATGACTGCCCGGCCGGGCTGAGATACGTTGGGCCCCTCGACTCGGCGATGACGGTGACATTTCCCTTGAGCAGCACGGTGACGCCCAGCCGCTCGGCGAGGCTTCGGGCCGCGGCGACGCGATCATGGCCGACGGGTTCGCCCGCGAGGCGCTGGTATTCCCCGGCGTGTGGGGTCAACACGGTGGGCGCGCTGCGACTGCTCACCAAGGTTGGGTTGGCGGCCAGCATCGTCAGGGCGTCCGCGTCGGCGATCACCGGCAGATCGGTTTGGAGCGCGAACCGCAGCGCGTCTTCGGCAGCCCGGTCAGTGCCCATTCCGAGCCCGACCACCCAGGCCTGCACCCGGCCCGCATCTTGCGGGGTGGCTGCGGCGACCACCTCTGGCCAATGCGAAAGAACCTGCTGTGCAGCACTTCCCGCATAGCGCACCATCCCGGAGGTGGCCGCCACCGCCGCGCCGGTGCTGAGCACCGCCGCACCTGGATACGTCGCCGAACCGGACAGTACGCCGGTGACGCCCTGGGTGTACTTGTCGTCATGCGGGCCGGGAACCGGCCAACGGACTTTGACGTCGGCGGCCTCGAAACCGGCGAGATCGGCGGGCGCAAGGTCCAGGCCGATGTCGACGAGTTCGACACGACCGCATTCACCCAGCGCATGAACGGGTTTGAGGCCGCCGAAGGTGACGGTCAGCGCAGCGTGTACGTGCGGACCATCGGCGGCGCCGGTGTGCACGTCGATACCGCTGGGGATGTCAACGGCGATCACGGGTGCGGAGTTGGTGGCGAAGACGGCCTCGGCGTTGGGGCGCAGCGGTCCGGACCCCGAGATGCCGACCACCCCGTCGATCACGAAATCGGTTGTCGTGGGGATGGTTTCCACCACCCGACCGCCGGATCTGCGGAATGCCGCCAGGGCTTTGGTATGGGTGCGGTCCGGGTTGAGCAGCACCGCGTCGGCCGCAGCACCGCGGCGACGCAGAAAGGTGGCTGCCCACAGCGCGTCGCCGCCGTTGTCGCCTGAGCCGACCACCGCGCACACGCGCCGTCCGGCCACACCACCGGTACTGACCTGAAGCTCCCGCGCGATCACGGTGGCCAAACCGTATGCCGCGCGGCGCATGAGCCCGCCGTCCGGCAACGCTGCAAGCAGCGGTGCTTCGGCGTCGCGGATCGCATCGGCGGAGTAGTAGTACCTCATCGGCCCCCGTTCCACTCGACGTGATTTCGACTTGCCCGCGCGTCAACAGGTTACGTGGCTTGCTGCATCACAGTCAGAGATTCGTGCCGGGCAACGCGACCATCCGTGCGATGGTCGCGCCGGCCTCTCGCAACCGGTCGGGCGTATGGGAGGCATAGCCGAGCACGAGCCCCGGCGGGCCGGGCAGCCGCCGATGCCAGGACAACGGGTGCACCAACACCCCGGCCTCGCGAAGGTCATCGGCCAGCGCGACATCGTCGACGCCCTCAGGCAGGGTAAGCAGCAGGTGCAGGCCGGCCGCGACGCCCGTCACCCGTGCTGCGGGCAGAGCTTCTAGCAGTGCATCGCGCCGGGCCCGGTGCCGGATGCGGACCAGTCGAATGTGCCGGTCGTACTCGCCGGACTCCAGCAGCCGCGCCAGCACCAGTTGCGGCACGGTCGGGCTGCCCAGGTCGCTGGCGTGTTTGGCCGCCACCAGGTCCGGATAGCGTCGCCGTGGCGGAATCAGCCAGCCCAGCCGCAGCGCCGGAGCCAGGCTCTTCGAGGTGCTGCCCGCGTACGCGATGCGATCCGGCGCCGACGGGTGCAGCGCCGGGACCGGCGCACGGTCGTAGCGGTACTCGGCGTCGTAGTCGTCCTCGATCACCAGTTCGCCGTCCCACTCGAGCAGCTCGCGCCGCCGTCGTGGGCCGAGCACCACGCCCGTCGGGAACTGGTGCGCCGGGGTGAGAAACACTGCCGGAGCGCCGCTTTCGGCCAACTCCCCCACATGGATACCGGCGTCGTCGACCGGCACGGGCACCGCCCGCAGTCCCCAGTACTCGAGTTCTTCGACCGCGCCGCGTGAACCGGGATCCTCAACCGCGATGGCATCGAGTCCATCGCCACGCAGCTGCTGCGCCAGGAGTGCGACGGCTTGCGCGACACCGGCGACCACGAGTATCTCCTCCGGATCGACCCGCAGTCCCCTGGTGCGGCCCAACCACGGGGCGAGCGCGGCACGCAGCCGAGGATGTCCACGCGGGTCGCCGTAGCCGAGGTCTTCGGGTGCGGTGTCGGAGAACACCGCACGCTCGGCGCGCAACCAGGCGCTGCGCGGGAACGCCGAAAGATCGGGCACCCCGGGCGAGAGATCGACGCCCTCGCCGACCGGCAGTCGCGGACGCGGCAGCCGTGGCTGACCGAGGCCGGGTGTCGCGGGGGCGGATCGCGGGCGCGGCACGGGCTGTGCGAGAACGCGAGTGCCTCCGCCGGATTGTCCGCTGACCAGGCCTTCGTCGGCGAGCCTGCGATATGCCTCGACAACCACGCCGCGCGACACCCCGAGCTCGTCAGCGAGAACCCGGGTGGCAGGCAACCGGACACCAGTTGTGAGCCGCCCGTCATCGACCGCGCTGCGCAACGCATCGACGAGCCAACCCGTCAGGCCCCGCACGGGCGCGGCCGCCGGGTCGAGCTGGAGAAAATCCGCGCCCGCCATGATTTGGTCCATTACAAACGTCCAAACTTGGTGCTGTTTGACGAACCATATTGCGCTCAACATGGGGTCATGTCCAGCTCTGTCCGCGCCGGCCTGTCCGGCGCACTCGGCATGACGTTCGTCGGCGGCAGCGTCGCGGTCTCGGGAGTACTTGCCGACGCACCGCTGCACACCGCACAGGCGCTGCGCTACGCCGTCGCGTGCGCGTTGTTGCTCGGCTGGGTACGACTCACCCGCCGTCCGCTACGCCGTCCACGCGGCCGCGAATGGCTGTGGCTGCTGGGCGTCACCTGCAGTGGTCTGGTGCTGTTCAACGTCGCGTTGGTGCACGGGTCCCAGCATGCCGAGCCCGCCGTGCTGGCGGTTGCGGTCGCCTGCGTGCCGGTGGCCCTGGCGACGGTCGGGCCGCTGCTGGAGGGCTACCGGCCGCGGACCCGGGTACTGGCCGCGGCCGTGGTGGTGAGTGTGGGCGCCGTCGTCGTCGAGGGGCTTGGCCGCGCAGACGCGACAGGGCTGCTGTGGGCATTCGTTGTCTTTGCCTGCGAGGCGGGCTTCACCCTGCTCGCCGTCCCGGTGCTGGCGTCGCACGGGCCTGCCGGTGTCTCCGTCCACACCACCTGGCTGGCCGCAGCGATATTCGGAGTTCTCGGCCTGACCACCGAAGGATGGCGCGCGGCAAGCGATTTCGACCTCGGTGAGGTGTTCGCGATCGGCTATCTGGCAGTCGGGGTCACCGCGATCGCCTTCATCCTCTGGTACACCTGCGTGCACTGGTTGGGTGCCGGGCGGGCCGGGCTGTTGACGGGCGTGGCACCTGTGGCGGCCGCGGTGATCGGCATACCTCTCACCGGAGGTCTGCCCGCCGCGCCGGTGTGGGCGGGGATGGCATTGATCGCGGGTGGGTTGGCGATGGGCATGGCCGCCGAACGTGAAGACATGCGCGGGATTTCGCCCTCATCTCGCACACAAGCTCACGTTCGGCGCCAGAAATCTCCCGCGCGCTGAGCGATCTCGTTCGCGTACTCGCCATTGATGGCATGTGACGCGTCGGGCCACACCTCGACCTGACCGCGCGGCAGCAGATCGCGGGCCCGCGCGGCGGCGGCCACCGCGTCGTGCATGACGCTGCGACCGGCCATGAGCGCGAGCACCGGCACGTCCAGCGACCGTAACTGCTCGTCGGTGAACAACCTCGGCATCGGTGTGCGCAACACGAAATCCTTTGCACCCGCATCGATCAACGCCGCTTCGGGCTCGGCGGCGTCGACGTCTGCGCCACCGGATATCCAGGAGATCACCCGGCGGCGCCACTTCTCGGGCACGCCAGGCGCCAGCATGGCGATCGAGGCCACCATCGTCTTTACCGGGATACGCGCGAAGGTGAATACCGGGTCCAGCAAGGTCAGCGATGCGACCCGCTTCGGAAGGTGCACCGCACAGTTCACCGCCGTCCATCCGCCGATGGACACTCCGAGCAGGTGGGCACGTTCCAGCTCGAGGCCGGCAAGCGCTTCGTCGAGCCACTGCGCTTGATCTTCCGCACCACCGATGGCGTTGTGCTGCACCGACAGCCCCGCCTCACCGAGCAGGTCCACGCTGTAGACCGTGCCGCGCGCGAGCAGCGGGGCGAGGTTCGTCCGGTACATCGGCGTCGACGCGTTGCGGCCGGGCAGCAGCACCACCGGTGCGCGGTCGCCCGGTCCGGCGAACCGATAGGCCCGCACCGTACCGAAGGCCGTTGGTATGTCGAAGAGTTCGAATGACGGCAGCGTGGCCATGCCGGCCCGGTAGGTGGTCAGGAAGTGCTCGAACGCCCCGACACTGACGAACGCGCCCAGATCGCCACGACTCCATCGGCCTGCGATGTTGACGTCCGGTACGGCGAGATCCATCAGAAGGCGGGCCCGACTGTGAACAAGATGCCGAAATTTCCCGGAGAACTCGCCATCTTGTTCACGTTGGACGAAACATTCACTACTCGACGGTGACGGACTTGGCCAGGTTTCGCGGCTTGTCGACATCGTAGCCGCGGGCCCGGGCCACCCCGGCCGCGAACACCTGTAGCGGAATCGTCGACAGCAGCGGTTGGAAAAGCGTTGACACCGAGGGTATTTCGATCAAATGATCGGCGTAGGGCCGCACGGTGTCGTCACCCTCCTCGGCGATCACCACGGTGATCGCGCCCCGCGCCTGGATCTCGCGGATGTTGGAGAGCAGCTTCGCGTGCAGCATCTGGGCGTTCTTCGGTGAGGGCATCACCACGATCACCGGCAGGCCCTCGTCGATCAGCGCGATCGGCCCATGCTTGAGCTCGCCGGCAGCAAACCCCTCGGCGTGCATGTACGCCAGTTCCTTGAGCTTCAGCGCACCTTCGAGCGCCACCGGGTAGCCGACGTGCCGACCCAGAAACAGGATCGTGGGCGACTTCGCGAACCGCTGCGCCAGCTGGAACACCGGCTCGATCCCGGCCAGCACCCGGGCGACCTGATCGGGCATGGCCTCCAGCTCGTGGTACTCGCGTTCGACCTCGTCGGGGTACTTGGTGC
This sequence comes from Mycolicibacterium sp. XJ870, assembly GCF_053483975.1. NCBI lineage: Bacteria > Bacillati > Actinomycetota > Actinomycetes > Mycobacteriales > Mycobacteriaceae > Mycobacterium > Mycolicibacterium sp. XJ870. Next base: position 613,063 of record NZ_JBEFTI010000001.1, on the reverse strand, counting down.
CGCGCGCCTGCGCGAGCGCCAGGCCCACCAGATAGTTGGCGGCGATCTGCGCAAGGAACGTCTTGGTGGCCGCGACACCGATCTCCGGCCCCGCCCGGGTGTAGAGCACCGCGTCGGCCTCGCGCGGGATCTGGCTGCCGTTGGTGTTGCAGATCGCCAACACCTTGGCCTTCTGAGTCTTGGCGTGCCGCACCGCTTCCAGCGTGTCGGCGGTTTCGCCGGACTGCGATATCGCGATCACCAGCGTGCTGCGGTCCAGCACCGGGTCGCGGTACCGGAATTCACTGGCCAGCTCCACCTCGACGGGCAGCCGGGTCCAGTGCTCGATGGCGTACTTGGCGAGCAGGCCGGAGTGGTAGGCGGTTCCGCACGCGACGATGAAAACCTTGTCGATCTCGCGCAGTTCCTGATCGCTCAACCGCTGCTCGTCGAGCACGATGCGGCCGTCGGCGAAGTGACCGAGCAGGGTGTCGGCCACGGCGGCGGGCTGCTCGGCGATCTCCTTGAGCATGAAGTAGTCGTAGCCGCCCTTTTCGGCGGCGCTCAGGTCCCAGTCGATATGGAATTCGCGGTAATCGACGTCGGTGTTGCCGGCGAAGTCGGTGATCCGGTAGCCGTCGGCGGTCAGCACCACGGCCTGGTCCTGACCGAGTTCGACGGCGTTGCGGGTGTGTTCGATGAAGGCAGCCACATCGGAGCCCAGGAACATCTCGCCCTCGCCCACCCCGAGCACCAGCGGCGTGGACCGGCGCGCGGCCACGATCGTGCCCGGATCGTCGGCGTTGGCGAACACCAAGGTGAAGTGGCCCTCGAGGCGCGGAAGCACCGCCATGACGGACCCGACGAAATCGCCCGCCGTGGGGCCGTGGTGGTACTGCCAGGACACCAAGTGAACGGCGACCTCGGTATCGGTGTCGCTGGAGAACTCCACCCCGACCGCTTCCAGACCGGTGCGCAGTGCGGCGAAGTTCTCGATGATCCCGTTGTGAACGACAGCGATCTTGCCTACGGCGTCGCGATGCGGGTGCGCGTTGCGGTCGGTGGGCCGCCCGTGCGTCGCCCACCGGGTGTGGCCGAGGCCCGTGGTGCCGGTCAGAGCGCTGTCGTCGGTCTCGGCGAGCGCGACCTCGAGGTTGGCCAACCGACCAGCGCGGCGCCGTACCGCCAGCCCGCCGTGGCCGTCCACCAACGCGATGCCCGAGGAGTCGTAACCGCGGTACTCCATCCGGCGCAGCGCGTCGACGACGATGCCGCGCGCCGGGCGCGCCCCGACGTAGCCGACGATTCCACACATAGGGACCCAGGGTAGTGCACCACCTGCCCGGCACCTGATTCTGCGAGGTGTGAGCTACGGTCATCTGGTGGCCGGCACCAAGAAGCTTTTCGCTGCGTTGACCCGCCGCGGACCACACCGCGTGTTGCGTGGTGACTTGGCTTTCGCGGGCGTCCCGGGTGTTGTGTACACCCCGGAATCCGGGCTGAACCTCGCCGGGGTGGCGTTCGGCCACGAGTGGATGACAAAGGCCGAGAAATACAACGGAACGCTGGAACATCTGGCGTCCTGGGGCATCGTGGCGGCAGCGCCGAACACCGAGACCGGCCTTGCGCCGTCGGTGCTCAACTTCGCGTTCGACCTGGGTGCGACCCTCGACATCGTCAGCGGTGTGCGGTTGGGGCCGGGGAAGATCAGCGTCCACCCGGCCAAACGCGGCCTCGTCGGTCACGGATTCGGCGCGTCGGCGGCGGTATTCGCCGCGGCAGGCATGGCAGCCGCGCCACACGGCCCGAAAGCGCTGGTCGCGCTGTTCCCGACGGTCACCAAGCCACCGGCCGAGCAGCCCGCCACGGCTTTGCGGATCCCGGGCCTTGTGCTGACCGATCCGGGCGATCCGATGACACTGCGCTCCAATGCCGTGGAGCTCGCGCGGGCGTGGGACGGCGCGACGCTGCGCACCGTCGACAAGGTCAAGGCCGGCGGCCTGATCGAAGGACGTCGACTGGCCCGTGTGGTCGGCCTGCCCGGCGCCGACCGCGGCACCCAGAAGACCGTGCGTGCGCTGTTGACGGGCTACCTGTTGCACACATTGACCGGCGACAAGACCTATCGCGATTTCGCCGACCCCGAGGCGCAGCTCCCCCGCACCGAGACTCCGGATCCGAACGCCGACCCCGTCGCGCTGGAAGACAAAGTCGTCGCGTTGCTCAAGCCCTGATTGGGTCAACCAACCGGTTGGGTGTATAAACCGAGGATGCGGACAGGCATCTTTCTGAGTTACGTCGGCGGCTTCAAAGAGGCCGCCAACCAGGTGGTCGAACTGGAGAAAGTGGGCGTCGACATCGCCCTGGTCGCCGAGGCGTACTCCTACGATGCGATCAGCCAGCTCGGCTATCTGGCCGCCAAGACCTCGACCATCGAACTCGGCACCGGCGTGGTGCCGATCTACACCCGGACCCCGTCGCTGCTCGCGATGACGGCCGCGGGTATCGACTACGTGTCCGACGGGCGTTTCCGGCTGGGCATCGGCACCTCCGGCCCGCAGGTGATGGAGGGCTTCCACGGGGTTCCGTTCGACGCCCCACTGGGCCGTACCCGCGAGGTCGTCGAGATCTGCAGGCAGGTGTGGCGACGCGAGAACGTCGACTACGACGGCAAGTACTACCAGCTCCCGCTGCCCGCCGAGCGCGGCACCGGGCTGGGCAAATCGCTGCATCTGATCAATCACCCGGTGCGCGAACGCATTCCGATCACCATTGCGGCACTGGGTCCGAAGAACGTCGAGTTGACCGCCGAGATCGCCGAGGGCTGGCAGCCGGTGTTCTACTACCCCGAGAAGGCCGACGACGTGTGGGGCGACGCGCTGCGCGCCGGTTTCGCCAAACGTGATCCGGCCCTCGGGCCGCTGGACGTGATGGTCAGCGCCAGCCTTGCCATCGGCGACGACGTCGAAGAGCGGCTGGCCTGGGCGAAACCCCAACTGGCGCTGTACATCGGCGGCATGGGTGCGCGCGGCAAGAACTTCTACCACAACCTGGCCACCCGCTACGGATTCGGAGAGGTTGCCGACCAGATCCAGGATCTGTTCCTGGCCGGCAAGAAGGCCGAGGCCATCGCGGCGGTACCCGATGAATTGGTCCGCAACGTATCCCTGGTGGGGCCAACGGGGTTCGTCAAAGAGCGGCTGGCCGCCTATGCCGAGGCCGGAGTGACCACGCTGCTCGTGCACCCACTCGCGACCGATGATGGCGAATCAGTGCGGTTCTGCGAGGAATTGGTGTCGCTGACGCGTTAGACGTGTTCAATCACGGTTCGAGCGTTCCGAGGGTGGTCCCCACCTGATAGGTCTCCTCCACGGTGATTTCGCCGTAGCGCAATGTGCCGGCACAGGGCGCGGGGATGTCGGTCTCGACCTTGTCGGTGCCCACGGTGTAGAGGTCCTCCCCCTCGGTCACCACGGCGCCGTCGGCCACCAGCCAACCCATGAATGTTCCCGCGGTCATGGTGACGTCGAGTTTGGGCATCTTGATCTCCATCGTGAGCACCTTTCGTCAAATGGTCAGGCCCAGCGCGCGAGCGGGGCACGACTGCACGGCTTCGGTCACCAGTTGTCGCTGGTCGGACGCGATCTCGTCGACGAGGAGTTCGGCCGCCCCGTCGGCGCCGACGACGAAGACGTCGGGTGCCACCGCCTCACACACGCCGTTGCCGACACACAGGTCGAGGTTCACTGTCACTCTCATCGGGTCAGCAGAGTGCAGCCGCTGAGGCCGGGTGCGCCATACACATGGGAGAACGCCACTTTCGGCGCGCCGCCCACCTGCCGTCGACCGGCAACACCGCGCAACTGCTGCACGTTCTCGTAGATCTGACGTAGCCCCGATGCCCCGATGGGTTCGCCGTTGGCCAGACATCCACCATCGGTGTTGACCGGTAGACGTCCACTCAGCTCGGTCTGGCCGGTGTCGATCAACTCGGTCTGAGCACCGTGCTCGCACAGCCCGGTTTCGGCGAGATGGATGATCTCCGCGCCGGCGTCGGTGTCCTGAAGCTGGGCGATATCGACGTCCTGCGGCCCGATGCCGGCCTTGTCGAATGCTGTCTGCGCAGCGTCGACCGTGGGACTCACCCCACGATGGACCGACAGCGACGGGCTGAGAACCTCGAAGGACCCCGGCCGGCGGGTCCGTACCGCACAGGCCGCCACATACACCGGGTGTGAACTGAACTGCTTGGCCAGCTTGGCATTACACAACACCAGGGCGGCCGCGCCGTCGCCTGGCGAACATAGCATGTACTGCCGCAACGGATCGCTGAGCATCATGGACGCCTCGACATCGCCCTCGGTGAGTGGCTTGCGGCGCCACGCGTTCGGGTTGAGCGAGCCGTTCCGGAACGCTTTGGACGCCACCTTGGCCAGTAACCGCTCAGGCAGCGAATGCGCGTGCAGGTAACGCTGAATCTTGAGCGCGAAGAACTGCGATGTCATCGCCAGTCCGGTTTCGCCGTACCAGCGGCCGAGTCCCAATTGCTCGGGATCGATGGTGAAGGCGCCGCGGGGATGGGAGTCGAAGCCGAGCACCAACGCGAAATCCGCTGCGCCCGACTCGATCGTGTGCACCGCCGACAGCAGAGAACTGCTACCCGTGGCACACCCGTTGAGCACGTTGACGAACGGCACACCGGTCAACCCGAGATCGGCGACCAGCGAATCGGCGGATCCTGCGGACATGCTGCCGCCGACTGCGTACTCGATGTCGGGCCAGGACACGGATGCATCGGCGAGCGCGTCCCGCACAGCCCGCACCGCCTCCTGGCGTACCGAGGTGTCCAGATAGCGCCCGAACGGGCGGCAGCCCACTCCGATGATGGCAGCAGTCATCTCGTCAATCCTGTTCCACTGGAGCGAATGCGAAAGTCATTGCCTGCCCGCCTGTTGCGGTGGGGACCTCCATCCGGGTGAGCTCCATCGGCATGCCGATCCGCAGTTTGGCCGCGTCGGATTCGGTCAGAATCGATTCGACGATGACCTCATCGGCCAACTCGACATAGCCGAGCCCGAACGGGTCGAAGTCGTTGCCGCGGGCGATGTACGGCGGGCTGGGTGGTGGAAACCGCTGGACCGTCCAGCTCCACAGCACACCGTGTTGGGACAACTTCACTGCGACAATCTCTGAACCCCCGCAGTTCCGGCACAATCGCGGTTGGGGGAAATCGACTTCGTGGCAGCCTGCACAGCGACCGCCGATCAGTCGAATGGTGCCCTCGGCGAGCTCAATGATGTTCGTATCTATGGCTTCAACGGCCGGCATCGGCACTCTCCTCACCTGCGCGCCGGGCGCGCACACCCCTTTTCAGCACGACGATGTCGCCGCGCACACCGGCCTGACAGGCCAGCCGCACATGTTGTCCCCGGCCGCCGTGATCGCCGCTGAGGTTGCGTATCGCTTCTGCCTCAGCCTGATCCGGTTCAGTCAGATTCCCCGGATGGTCGAGGACCTCGACATGACAGACCAGACATTCACCCTGTCCCCCGCAGATCGTCGGCCAGCGGTATCCGGCGGCCTGGCCTGCCGCCATGAGCGTCTGACCGTCGACGGCATCGAATTCGATGCCCGATGGTTTGACCGTCACTGTCGGCACGTCATCCCCGCCGCAATTCGCGCCAAGGCCGTCCACGGTCGGGGTCGGGTTCCCGGTCCAGTCCCAGCACCCGCTCACCGATGATGTTGCGCTGAATCTCCGAGGTGCCACCCGCAACGGTCAACCGACGACTGTCGAGCAACGTGTGTGCCGCAACCGGCTCCTCACCCGTATCCCAGTACGCCGCATCGGTGCCCGCCAGCTCGAACTGCATCTCGCTGATCCGCTGCGACAACTCGGACTGGATCAGCTTGGTGATCGACCCCTTCGCATCTGGTCGCGCCTGGAACCGCATGTTCGTCAGGCGCAACGCACGCTCGGTTGCGATCAGGTCGGCCAGTCGGTCGCGGACGGACTCATCTGCCCATGCGCCGGTGCGCCGCGCCAGCGCCAACGCCGGTGCCAACTCGACCCCGCTGGCACCGGAAGTCGCCGAAAGACCCGAACGTTCGGCGTTCAGCGTCGACACGGCCACCCGCCAACCCTCATTGAGCGGACCAAGCTGCGCATCGGGAGCCAGGACAAGATTCTCCAGGAACACCTCGCAGAAGTGCTCGCCGCCGGTCAACTGTCGCAGCGGCCGCACAGTGACCCCGGGTGCGGTCATATCGACCAGAAAGCACGTGATCCCCTCGTTCTTCGGCACGTCGGGATCTGTACGAGCCAACAACATCCCATAGCGGGAGACGCTGGCGAACGAACTCCACACCTTCTGCCCGTTCACAATCCAGCCTTCATCGCCGGGTACGGCGCGGGTGGCCAGACTGGCCAGGTCCGAGCCCGCCCCGGGTTCGCTGAACAGCTGGCACCACATGTCGGCCCCGGACGCGATGCCGGGCAGGTACCGCCGTTGCTGTGGTTCGGTCCCCCACGCCATGATCGCCGGGCCGATGAGCGTCACCGGCACGAAGTGCTGGTCGGGTAGCCCGGCGCTGCACTCCTCGACTTCGCCACGCAGATCCTCAGTCACAGTGGCACTCCCGCGCATCGATCAGCGTGGCCAACCGCCGGCGGTGCTCGGTCGGGGATCCGGTGAGTGCGCTGACGGCATGCGCGCGGCGCAGATACCGGTGTGCCCAGTGCTCCCACGTGATCGCGATACCGCCGTGAAGCTGCACCGCGGCTTTCGTCACCGCCGACGCAGCCTCCCGGACCAACACCGCCGCGACCGCGAGGTCGATATCGGTGTCGCTGTTATCAGGCGTGTACGTCAACTGCCACGCCGCTGCATAGACCGCCGAACGGGCCAATTCGACCATCCCCAAGAGGTCGGCGAGCCTGTGCTTGACCGCCTGGAACGAGCCGACGGTCCGCCCGAACTGGACCCGCTGATCGACGTATGCGACCGTGCCCTCCAGCACATGCTGGGCCACTCCGAGAAGTTCGGCCGATATTGTCAGGTCCACTCGCCGTGCGATCGTCGACCGCACTTCGGCATCCTCGACCAGCACACCCGCCACGGCGTCCGTACACGTGATGCGGCCCGGCGAGCGGGACAGATCCAGCCCACTCAACGGGATGTGGTGGAATGCCTCGCGGTCCAGCAGCGCCACCAGCCCCGCCCCGTCGAGCTCGGCGTCGACGATCACCACCGCCGGATCCGGTGACCCCCAGACCGGTTCTGCCACACCATCGATGCGCGCCGACGATCCAGTGCGGTTCACCGTCAATCCGCCACCGGCTCCCAGTACAGCGCCCGCAGTGTGACTGCCGGTGCGTAAGGGGGTGACCAGATCGCCGGCCCCGGTAGCCGCTGCGAGGGCGCCGACCGCGACCGCGGGAATGAGCGGCCCGCCGAACAGCGCGGCGCCGGCCTCTTCGGCCAGTATCGCCAGATCGATTGCCGTGGCGCCGGTGTCGCTCTCGCCGCCGAACACGATGGCATCTGCGCCGAGATCGGTGAGGAGGCGCTGCCAACCGAGAGACCCTTCGGCGTCGACGAAGAACTGCCTCAGCATGTCCCGCAGCGCCTCGTGTTCGTCAGTGACCTCAAACATCGACACGCCCGTGATCTCTGCCGTCGTCACGGCGCACCTCCCGCCACTGCTGCCCGGGAGAGGAACGTCTCGCGCAGCGCACGTTTGTTGAGCTTGCCCATCGCCGTCCGCAACTCGTAGTCGACGAGTTCGACATGATTCGGACATTTGTAGTGCGCGAGCCGATCCCGGCACCAGTCGACAAGTTCGGCGCTTTCGACGGGTCCGTCGGCGCGCACCAGGGCATACAGTTGCTCGCCGAGATCGGCGTGCGGAATTCCGATCACGGCCACATCCTCGACGGCGGGGTGCGATCTGAGCACCGCCTCCGACTCTGCCGGGTAGATGTTGACGCCACCGCTGACCACCATGTCCGATGCCCGGTCGGTCAGGTACAGGTAGCCCTCACCATCGAGATAGCCGATCTCGCCGATCGCGAAGACACCATCGGCGACGTAGCTGCGGCGGGTCTTCTCCGGGTCGCCGTGATACCTCGGGCCTTCGCCCGTCGTCGACCGTACACAAACCAACCCGGTTTCCCCTGTGCCCAAGACGGTTCCGTCCTCGGACCGGATGCTGAGGTCACACCCCGGCATGGCCCGGCCGACCGACCCGGGATGGGCGAGCCACTCGGTGGAATCGATCAACGTCACCGTGCCGGCCTCCGTCGAACCGTAGGCCTCGACGAGAACCGGCCCGAACCAGTCGATCATCGCCCGCTTGACCGGCACCGGGCACGCGGCGCCCGTGTGGACGATGCTGCGCATGCTGCTGACGTCGTAGCGCTCCCGGACCTCTGCCGGCAACGCCAGCAACCGGGAGAAATGGGTTGGCACCATCATCGTCGCCTCGATGCGGTGCCGGTCGATCTCGGCCAGCACGGATTCGGCGTCGAAGCGCGGCATGATCACCACCGATGCGCCCGCGAGCAGACCGCGGACACCGGCCAGCGGACCGGTGTGGTGCATCGGGGCGACCACCAGATGACTACCGGCCGGCGAGATCCGGGCAGCCTTCACCCGCTCGACATGGTCGATCATCGAATCGCCACCGGGAAACATCTGTTCAGGCAGTTGGACACCCTTGGGATGCCCGGTGGTGCCTGACGTGTAATACAGCGGTTTAGCCGGAACGATGCTCACGGCCGGCTCGGCATCGGGCGCTGCGGCCACCGTGGCGTCGAAGTCACCGACCCCGGCGACCCCGGCGATCTCGGGCCCGCCCCACGCCACCACCCGTGACCCGGTGTCGGCGGCCACGATTGTCCGCGAAGTACCGACACTGCACAACACGGTGTGCACCTGCGCGTCGCGCAAAATGTAGCCGACTTCGCTTGCGCCTAGGTGGTAATTGAGGGGGACCGCGGACAATCCGGCGTAGGTGATCGCCAGATGCGCAAGAGCGGTGTGGACGCTGTTGTCGGCCATCACCGCAACCCGCTGTCCCGGCGGAATATCGAGGGACAACAGCCAATTGACGGTCCGGTTGAGCAGCGTGTTCAGCTGAGCCCAGCTCCATTCCGTGGCGCCATCGGTGACGGCGATCCCCGCCCGATCCCGCTGCGCATACTGCGCGATGCCCTGTACCAACGATCTATCCGCTCGCGGGGGCCGACACCCGTGATCGCGACAACGCCCTCTTGGCAGCGTTGACGATCGCGGCGGCGTTGGGCACGAAGGCGTCCTCCAACACCTTGGCGAACGGAATCGGCGTGTTCGCACCCGTCACTCGCTGCACAGGCGCACCCAGATCGTCGAACAGGTTCTCGGTGATCAGACTGGCCACTTCGGCGCCGAACCCGTTGCGGCGCACGGCCTCATGAATCACCACTGCGTGGCGGGTGCGGGCCACCGATTCCAGCACCGCCTCCTCGTCGAGTGGCACCAGCGAGCGCAGGTCGATCACCTCGGCGTCGATCGAGTCGGCTTCGAGTTGTTGCGCGGCGGTCATGGCCTCGTGCACCTGGCGGCCGTAGCTGATCAGGGTGATGTCGCTGCCCGGCCGCAGCGTGGCCGCTCTGCCGAGCGGCACCACGTGGTGTCCTGTGGGGACGGGTTGCGGTGCACCGAAATACAACAGGCTCTGTTCGACCACGACGCACGGATCGGGGTCGAAGATAGCAGCGGTCAGCAGGCCTTTGGCGTCGGCGGGATTGCTGGGCACCACGACCTTGAGTCCCGGTATGTGCGTGAGCCAGGCCTCAAGCATCTCCGAATGCTGTGCCCCGAATTGCATTCCGGCGCCGGCGGCGCAACGGACGGTAAGCGGGACGGTGGTCTGACCGCCGGACATGTAACGAAGTTTCGCGGCGTGATTGGAGAGCTGATCCATACAGACGGCCAAGAAGTCCATGAGCATGATCTCGGCGACCGGTCGCATGCCCGCGATGGCGGCGCCGATCGCGGCTCCCATGATGGCCTGCTCACTGATCGGTGTGGCGCGCACGCGATGCGCCCCGTATTTGGTGGACAACCCGGCGGTCACCTTGAAGACGCCGCCGCTGGGATCTGCGATGTCTTCGCCGAGCAACAACACCGACGGATCGCGGCCAAGGGCATCGTCGAGGGCACTTCCGATGGCCTGGAAGCCGAGCATCGGCAGGGTGTCGGTGGTTTCGGTCCGGTCGGTCATACCAGAGCCTCCTCGTAGACGTCGGTGAGTGCCTCGGAGACCTCCGGCACAGGACTGTCGAGCGCGAATTGGCAGGCCGCGTCCACCTCGGCCTGTGCATCGGCTTCGATCGCATCGACCTGTTCTGCGCTCAGCACGCCGTCGGCGACCAATTGAGCGCGCAACCGCAGAACCGGATCGGATGCCCGTTCCCGGTCGAGTTCACCCGGTTGCATGTACTCGTTCTGGTCGGACATCTGGTGGCCGAAGTACCGGAACGTCATGGCCTCGAGCAGGGTCGGCCCGCCGCCGTCGCGCGCCCGGTCGACCGCGTCCTTGGCAGCCGTGTACATCGCGACCGGGTCGTTGCCGTCAACCCGCACACCCGGCATGTTGTAGGCAGCGGCACGGTCGGCCACCCGCGCCACACTGGTGCCGCCCTCGAACGAGGTGTGCTCGGCGTATCTGTTGTTCTGGCAACAGAACACCACGGGAAGACGCCACAGCCCGGCCAGGTTGCAGGCCTCATGGAAGGCGCCGATGTTACTGGCGCCGTCGCCGAAGTTGACCACCGTGACACGGTCGGAGCCCTGCAGTTGCGCGGCGAGGGCGAGGCCGACGGCGATCGGCAGACCACCCCCGACGATCCCGGTGGTGACCATCAACCCGGAGGCCGGATGGGTGATGTGCATCGGCCCACCCTTGCCTTTGCAGGTGCCGGTGGCCTTGCCCATGAACTCTGCCCAAAGCTCCGGCATGGGTACACCTTTGGCCAGGTGGTCATGCAGCCCGCGGTAGGTGGTGACGACATAGTCGGTGGGCTTGAGAACCACGCCGATCGATGCCGGCACGATCTCCTGACCCCGTGGTGAGTAGTACTGGGCGCTCACCTGTCCGGTGAGGATGAGCGAACGGAACTTCTCGTCACACGCCTTGATCCGGGTGGCGGTCGTGAAGATCTGCGTCAGTTCAGAATTCAGGTCCGAGGCGTCGGAACTCGCATCAGCTGTGGAGCTGGGCATGGGGCTCCCATCTATTAGCTAGTCGGATAATTAATTTGTAACATCGGTCACGTTCGGTGTCAACGGTTCGGCCGACGAAGTCCGAGCTTGCGCAGCCCGCGGCCGTCCACCGCCCGCATGACATTCGACAGAATCCGCGAGCGAACCCGGGACGCCGGGTACCACAACGGTTCCCGAGGCAACGCCGGCCCACGCGGCACGGTGATCGCCTGCTGACGGCAGTACTTGCGGATTCCGGGCGCCCCTCCCCATCGGGCGCCGATCCCCGATGCCTTCCATCCGCCCATCGGAATCGCGAAGTTGACCACATTGGCCATCACATCGTTGAGGTTGACCGCGCCGACCTCGAGGCGGCGCGCAACCCGCTCACCGCGCCGCAGGTCACCGGTCCACACCGTGGCCGACAGCCCGTAGACCGAATCATTGGCCAACCGCACCGCTTCGTCCTGATCGGCCACCCTGACGACGGGAATGGTCGGCCCGAAAGTTTCCTCGGTCATACAGGCCATCGAGTGGTCGACATCGACCAGGATGGTCGGTTCGAAGAAGGTTCCCACACCGGTTGGCTTGCCACCGAGTAGGATTCGGGCTCCGCCGGCAATGGCATCATCGACGTGGCGCTGCACGATATCCCGTTGAGCGGTCGTGGCCATGGCGCCGATGTCGACGCTGAACTCACGCTCGTCCCTACCCTGCCGCAGCGTCTTCACCTGCTCCACGAGGGCGCTGACGAACTCGTCGTATACCGGATCCTCTACATAGACCCGCTCCACGGAAATGCACGCCTGTCCTGAATTGAACAGTGCCCCATAGGCGATACCGGCAGCAGCACGCCCGATATCGGCGTCGGCCAATACGATTGCCGGGTCCTTGCCGCCCAACTCCAGGCTGTAGGGGGTCAGCGATTCGCCGCACGCGGTGGCGATCGCCCGTCCCGTGTGCGTGGATCCGGTGAACTGTACGTAGTCGACGGCATCGACCACCGCCCTGCCGGTTTCACCGGCGCCGGTAAGCACGGTGAAGACCGGGGGTGCCCCGATCTCAGCCCATCCCCTACCCAGTTCCACGGCGCTCAGTGGTGTCACCTCCGACGGTTTGACCACAACCGCGGCCCCGGCCATCAGGGCCGCGAAGACGTCGAAACACGGGTTGAGCAGCGGCAGGTTCCATGGCGTGATCACCCCGACCACCGGATAAGGCCGGAAGCTGGTCACCAGGCGTTTCGTCAGGCCGATGGGGCTGTGTGGCCGGGGCCTTTCGTCGACGAGAAACCGAGCGGCGTGGCGTGCCCAGTAGTTGGCGAGGTTGACCGCGGCGGGCACCTCGATCTCGGCGTCGTAGCGACTCTTGCCGGTCTCGGACTGCACGATGTCGGTCAACCGCGAAGAGTTGTCGATCAACCAGTCCTGCCAGCCTCGCAACCACCGCACACGTTCGCGCACTCCGGCGCTGTCCCATTCGCATTGCGCGACACGGAGTTCAGCGACCGTGGCTGCGACGGAGTCAGGAGAATGGTCGCAAACTGTGCCCACCGCGGTGCCATCGGCCGGGTTGCGAACCTCGATGATCCCGCGTTCGACGGTGCTCACCGTGCCATCGCCTGGCCGTACAGCGGGTTGTCCACGCTGTAGTAGTTGCAATGAAATCCGCTGGGTATGCGGAACGGGATCTTGACTCGGGCCACCGGCCCCCCGGACAGGGCCCGGGCGTCGAACACCGCCAGTTCGGTCTCGGCTGCGCCTGGTTGATGCACCAGCGTGATCGCATAACCGTCGAGTTCGTCTGCGCCACCCACCCGAGGCGCGAAGATGAGCTCGCCGGCCGCAGCACCCGCGCCGAAGTGGTACAGATCCTCGGCACCCGTGGCGGTGTCGACCCGCAGCACCGAATCCATGCCGTCAGCGCGGCCGTCGACGGAGTACAGGTTGCTGTTGGCGAATGCGTATCGACTGGCGCGCGTCATGAGCCGGTCGTCGGGGCGCGGAAATTGGATGTCATGGTCGCTGATGACCGATTCGGTGACGACGTCGGTCTGCCGGGTCGGATCGATCACCCACCGCCGCAGGCTCTGCCGGGTTTCCCGGTGCGATCGACGCCTGCCATCGAGGTCACCGAACAGCGCCGTGCCTTCGGCTGCAGCCACATCGGCGATCAGCCGACCGCCGTCCTCCCAGACGTTGGCCTGGTGCATCATGTGGCGCGGCTCGGCCTCGAACCACCGGACGTCGGCCGCGGACCCGTCGCGCGGCATGACGCCCAACTTGGTCGGCCGGTCCGGATCCCACGCGACCATCGGCCCGCCGGACATCGCCCGCCGGACATTGACGTCGAGCGGCGTTACCGGGAAGACCACATGGTTCTCGGTGACGAAGAAGGTGTGCATCATGGATCGGTGCGGTACCGGGATGACCTCCGTCTTGATCGGTTTGCCGTCGAAGCTGATGACGTCATAACGGATCTCGGGCTGATCACCGCTGTCGATCACCCCGATGTTGATCAGCTCACCGGTGTGGTGGTCAACGGTGGGATGCGCCGAGAACGTCGTGGTGATCACCCCGCCGTAGTGTTCCTCACCGATGGTGGCCAGCGTGCGCGGATCGAGCTCGACCGGCGGAGCGCCCTCCATCAATGCCAGAAGCTTGCCGCCGTGCAGGATGACGTTCGTATTCGCGGTGTTGTAGCGGGTGTCGCGGGCCAGCGGATCGGTGGTGGCCGGGTTGCCGTGGACCCCGAACAGCCTTCGGCCGGCTTTCATTTCAAGCAGCAACTTGTCGGTGCGGACCCACCGGTTGCGCAGTGATACCCGGCCGCCCTCGATGAAGAACGCGTACACCATCCCGTCGCCGTCGAACCAGTGATAGTCCTCCACTGTGGGCGGATACAGGGGTTCGGCTCCGTTGCGGTAGAACACACCGGCGAGGTCACCGGGCAGTTCGCCTTCGACGAACAGATCCGGCGCGTCGACCTCCATCCGGTTGGGCTGATGGTGCCCGGTGAGGAACGGGCTCTCGCGATAGCGCGTAGTCGCCATGGTGATCACATTCGGTAGTTGGTCGGATAATTAATTTTTCGGTCCACACGCCGTTCCGGGCGCGACGTACACCGGGTCAGCCGCGCTTCTTGGCCGGACGTTTCGGCGTCGGTTTACCTGCGTCGAGCAGGAGGTTCTCGAACAGCCGATTCAGGCTGTCCATCTCGCCGGGATCGGCCGCCGCTGCCGCATGTGCGAACCCGTCGACGATGGCACCGATAACCCGGGCCACCTGTACGGCATCAAGATCGCCCGGTATCAGTCCACCCTTCTGTCCGTCGGTGACGGCTTGTGCGAGCGCATCCGTCATGCGAACCCCTTGCTTGGCAAAGGCTTCCGTGAGCTCCGGATGACGACGCGCGTCGATCGGCGCGGTCGCCACAAAACCCGCCAGCTCAGGCGATTCATGGTTGATGCGCATCGACTCGTCAAGCACCGCACGCAGCAGGCCGTGCACCGAATGTGGCCCGACCATCACCTTCGCCGACCGCGTCAGGATCTTCCCGTAGACGTCGTTGCACACTGCTTCGAAGAGCTTGTTCTTGGTACCGAAGTGGTAGTACACCGCCCCGGCGGTGACACCGGCGATCTCGGCGATCTGGCTGTTGGTAGCCGGCCCGTAACCGAACTGCGCAAAACATTGGCAAGCGGCATCGATCACGCGCTGCCGGGTATCGACGCTGTCGATGCCCGCCGGACGTCCCGGGCCTGACCGAACGGCCTTGGTCTCACTCATCTGCCCATTTTCGCCCAGCGAGCCCTCAACCGGGAGGACCACGTCAGTTGTCAACGCCGGCGTCGAGGTACGCGTCGAGGTCCAGCTGAAACTGCCGGATCCTGATTTCCTGGTAATTGGCGAGTGTCACACCGGGTTTGGTCATCGACTTCAGGCCACGCTGGATGCGCGGCAGGTTCGACAGATCCTGATTGAACACCGCACACAATCCCCCCAGCTCGGGCGCGGCGCTGTAATCCTCGTCGGGCCCGAGCCAGTGCACCGGCGGCGACTTCGGCTTCGGCACCCCGGCCGGCAACGGGGTCAACATCATGATGTCGAATATGCACCGGCCCGGGTCGTTCCCGTAAGGCCGGAACCGGTAGGTGAGCGGGGCGCCGACGCCGGCCCACGGAACCATGTTGGGGAACACGAAATACTGGATCGCGTCGAGGATCTCGGAGTCGCTGGTGGCCGAAAGATCCGCCCCGGTGGCCGCGGCGAGGTTGGCCCGCATCGCCGCCGCGACGATGGGTCGGGCCGACTGCCCGTCGGGCACCTCGAACTCGCCGACCCCGTCCGGGTAGAAATCCCGGAACATCGCATCGAGCACGTCCTGGGGCTCCAGCGGTTCGAGATGTGGGCTGCACGTGGCCTGCGGCGTGATCATCCGGTTGAAACCCGGCAGACCGTCAACGCGCGGATAGATGTCGTACTGGGTGTTGGAGTCACCGAGGTACTCCAGTAGCTGCGGATGTGTCGCTATCACGTGGTACGACTCGAGAAAGGCCTCCATCCCGACCTTCCAGTTGCAGTCGATCACCTTGGCGACATGGATCGCCTTGAATCGGTCCTGCAGGCGAAACGGCGCGAAATGTCTGTCCAGGTCGCCGATGAAGTCGGCGAGCGGCGCGGCCTGCGGGTCCGGGTTGACGAAGACGAACCCCGCCCACACTCCGGTCTGCGCTTCCGGCAGCGCGAACTCGTCGTCGTCGATATGAGGAAAGTCCCACCGGCACGGTATGTCGGCCAATGCGCCCTCCAGGTTCCAGGTGAAACCGTGGAACGGACAACGCAATTGATTGGCATGCCCGGTGTCGTCGCACAATCGGGTCCCGCGGTGCAGGCACGCGTTGTGATAGGCCTTGACCGCGCCCGCAGCGGTGCGAACCACGATCAGCGAGATGTCGGCGACGTCGTACACGAGGTAATCGCCGGGTTCGGGGATGTCCTCCTCGCGGCAGGCGAACTGCCACACCTTTTTCCACAGCCCGTTCACCTCGCGCAGGTGAAACTCCTGGGTCAGATATCGGTCCTTGCCGATATCGGCCGAACCGAGGTACTCGTAGGACTCTTCGAGCAACGGCGCGGGAACCGCGCCGGTGTCCTGGGCCAGCAGGCTCTGCACGGACGGACCTGACGAGCGGGCGGCGCCCGGGTCGTTCTTGCTCCTCGCGTCCGCGGGAACGGGATCGCGCCGGACGGGGGTTTCAGTCATGGTTTCCTCTCGCACATGTCAGGTTTGGTCGGCTGTGGCGAGTTGCCCGAAATAGCCGGCAACCGCGGTGCCGATGAACGCCGAGCCGTTGATCCCCCAACCGCCGTCGACATAGAGCACCTGCCCGGTGATGTACCCGGCGGCGTCCGAGGCCAGGAACCCGACGGTGGCCGCGATGTCCTCAGGTGTGCCCAGCCGTCCCAGCGGCATTGACCGACCGATCGCGTCCTGCAAACCGGGATCGGCGAATTCCCCCGCTGTTCCTTCGGTCAACACCAGTCCGGGCCCGACCGCGTTGACCCGGATGCGCCGCGGTGCATACTCGCTCGCCATTTGCTTGGTCAACGCCACAATGGCGGCCTTCGACGCCGGATAAATCCCACGGCCTGCGCCACCCACCTCGGCAAGCACCGATGTCAGGTTGATGACCGCTCCCCCGTGCGGCCCGAACTTCGGTATCAGTGCCCGGGTGACCAGCCAGGTCCCGATCACATTGGTGGTCAGAACATCGTCCACGTCGCGGACCGAACTGGCGTCGAGGGTCTGCGAACGCCAGATGCCTGCGTTGTTGACCAGGATGTCGACCGAGGACACCGACCGGCCCAGCGATGCGACCGACTCCTCGTCGGACACGTCGCAGGCCACCGGCCGACCGCCGACCATTTCGGCCGTCGACTTGGCCGTATCGCCGTCGATGTCGACCACGACTACGTCGAGTCCAGCCTTCGCCAGCTGTTGTGAAATCGCACGTCCGATGCCGTTTCCGGCACCGGTTACCACGGCAGTCGGCACTCCCCGACCTCCCATCCGGACGTTTACAAGTCGTCCTTGCCTATGATGTGGATCACTATTATATTAGCTCACCAATTAGTCAAGTCGATACCGTACGGAGACCGCATTGAGTGAGAACGCTTCCCGCCCAGGCAGATACGCGGTCGACGACTTCGATCCGCTCGAACCGCAAATTCTGCAATGCCCCTATCCATGGCACCGCACCTTGCGCAGCGAAGCTCCGGTGCACTTCGTGGCCAGCCGGGGCATGTGGTTCGTCACCGCACGCGAACTCGTTGCCCAAGCGCTGACCGATCACGAAGTGTTCTCCTCGGCCTTCGGGTTGCCGCAGCTGCCGCCGCCGGAATCGGTGGCCGACGAGGTCGCCGCCATTGCGGCTCAGGGCTGGCAGCCGGTGCCGACGCTGCTGACCGCCGACCCGCCCGAGCATCACTACTACCGGCGAATGGTGGCCAAGGCCTTCACGCCCCGCTTCATCGCGCAGCGGGAGGCCGCCATCCGCGCGATCGCCGGCGATGTCACCGCCAAACTGCCCGAAGGGCAACCGGTGGAGTTCGTCTCGGCATTCGCCGCTCCCCTGCCGCTGCGGATCATCGCCCACGCCCTCAACGTGCCCGACGACCGAATCGACGACTTCAAGCGCTGGTCGGATCAATTCGCACTGACCATCGGTGCCGAGATCGACGCGGCAGGCGCCCTTGAACAGGCTCGCAGTCTGCTCGAGTACCAACGCTATTTCGCCGCGCAGCTCGACGACCGACGGGCCAACCCATGCGACGATCTCATCACCGGACTGGTCCAGGCAGCCGATGCCGACGATGCCGACGCGCCATTGAGCACGGGAGCTGCGCTGAGCATCATCCAGCAGATCCTCATCGCAGGCAATGAGACGTCGACGAAGCTGATGACCGGAACCCTGCATCGGCTCACCCAGACCCCGAAGTGGTGGAACTGGTTGCGGGAGCACCCCTCTGAGCGCGCAGGCGCGGTCGTCGAGGAGGCACTACGGTTCCTCACCCCGGTGCAGAGCATGTTCCGCATCACCAAGGCCGAGGCCAACCTCGGCGGCTACACCATCCCGGCCGGGCAGCTCGTGGTGCTCGGATTCGGGTCGGCCAACCGGGACGAGGCCCAGTTCGACGATCCCGAGGAGTTCAACCCCGAGCGTGACAATGCCCGAACGCACCTGGCTTTCGGCACCGGTATCCACGCCTGCCTCGGCGCGCCGTTGGCACGGCTACAGGCCCGCGTCGCATTGGAGGAACTCGCCCGCCGATTCACCTCGGTCCGCTTCGCCGACGACAACGACTTCGCCTACGAACCGAGCTTCATGCTCCGCGGATTCAAGCGATTGTCCGTGATCTTCGAATCGGCCACCGACGTATGACCGACACCGCACATCGGCACTCACCGCCCACGCCTGCCACCGACGAGATCGCCCAATGGTCCAAGGGCTACGTCGACGGGCATCCGATCCGGGCGTTACGCACGGTTGGTGGCCAATGTGTGTTGACGGTCCGCACCTTCCAGTGCTTGTTCGCCGACGTGGTGCGGGGCCGGTTCCCGTTCACCGAATTCGTCGAGCAGGCGACGTTCATGGCCCGCACCGCCGTGGTACCGACGCTGTTCGTCGCGGTGCCGTTCAGCATCACGCTGGCCATCCAATTCAGCCTGCTCGCAGGACAGTTGGGGGCAACGTCGCTGGCTGGTGCAGCCAATGGCCTAGCCGTCATCCGGCAGGGCGCGCCATTGGTCGCGGCGATCCTGATGGCGGCCGCCGTCGGCTCGGCCACCAGTGCCGACCTCGGCTCGCGGACGATCCGCGACGAGATTGACGCCATGGAAGTGATGGGAGTTTCCGCGATCCGCCGACTGGTGGTGCCGCGGCTGGTGGCCAGCGTGCTCATCGCCGTCGCGCTCACCGGCTTCACCTGCTTCATCGGCTTCCTCGCCGGGTATTCGTTCACGGTCATGCTGCAGGGCGGCACCCCTGGTAGCTACACGGCGACGTTCTCGTCGTTCGCCACCGTCGACGATCTGGTGCTCACCCTGCTCAAGGCCGTGGTGTTCGGCGTCATCGTCGCGATCATCGCCTGCTACAAGGGCCTGGACACCAGCGGTGGCCCGGCCGGAGTGGCCAACTCGGTGAATGCCTCGGTGGTGCAGTCGATTCTGCTGCTGATGTTGGTGAACGTGCTGATGAGCCAGATGTATCTGATCCTGTTCCCGAAAGCCGGATTCTAGCGATGGCGGCCCCCTACTATCCGCTCGGCGTTCGCCCGGCCGTCGACCTTGGCAACGCACTCGGCTATCACGTGGCGCGGGTCGGGCACATGGTGGCCTTCTTCTTCCGGACCATCGCCGGGATCCCCCTGGTGCTGCGCCGCTATCCGCGTGATTTCCTGCGACTGCTGTCCGACGTCACATGGGGCAACGGGTCGATTGTCGTGGGCGGCGGGACAGCAGGCGTCGTCCTCGTGGTGGGCGCTGCAGGCGGCGCGGTGGTCGCCATCGAGGGCTACAACGCCTTGAACCTGCTCGGCCTCGGCCCGGCCACCGGGCTGATCACCTCATTGGCCACCGTGCGCGAGCTCGCTCCGATGATGGCGGCCCTGGCCTTCGCCATCCAGGCCGGCTGCCGATTCACCGCCCAACTGGGTGCGATGCGGATCGCCGAGGAGATCGACGCTCTGGAATCCGTTGCCATCAGGCCGATCCCGTACCTGGTCACCACCCGGGTCCTAGCGTCGGCGATCGCGGTGATCCCGCTGTTCGTCGTCTGCCTGGCACTGAACTTCCTGGTGTGCGAGTTCATCGTCTTCCTGTCCAGCGGCCAGGCATCCGGGACGTACCTGCACTACTTCGCGCTGACGTTGAGCGGCCGGGACATGATCTACGCAGTGATCAAGGTTTCGGCCTTCGTCGCGATCATGTCAACGCTGCAGTGCTACTACGGCTTCTACGCCACCGGCGGGCCTCGCGGCGTCGGGGTGGCCGCGGGCCGGGCGATGCGGGCCAGCATCACGATCATGGTGATCGTCAACATGCTTCTCACCATGGCGTTTTGGGGGGTCGACTCGTCGGGGAGGCTCGGCGGCTGATGCCCAACCAGTTCGAACTCGACGGGCGCGGCCCATCCACCACAACGCTGGTGGGCACCGGAATCGTGTTCGTGTTGTTGTGCGCCCTGGCCGTCACGTTGCTGATGGCGAAGTCCAACGGCACCCTGGACCGGCGGCTTCAGGTCGTCGCGGAGATGACGTCGGTCGGGGACGGACTGCCCGCCAAATCCGATGTGAAGTTCCGCGGTGTCCTCGTCGGAGTGGTCCGCAATGTCGTTCCTGCACTGGATGAATCACCCAACATCGTCCAGATCGATCTACGCCCGGAGCATGCCCGCAACATCCCCGACACGGTGACCGCACGGATCGTGCCGAGCAATGCCTTCGCGGTGTCCTCGGTGCAGCTGGTCGACAACGGTGACGGGCCACCCCTGCGCGCAGGCGCCGTCATCGGCGAGGACCGCACGCTGCCCACCCAGCTGTTCCAGACCACCCTGGCCAAGCTGCGGGAGCTGGTCTCGGCGGTGGGCCGGCCGGACACCGACCGCACTCTCGGCCTAGTGCACACCATCGCCGAGGCCACGGCCGGGAAGGGGCCCGCCCTCACCTCCGCCGGGCAGGGGTTGAACCGCATCGTCACCGAGATGAACGCGCTGAGCACCGACGAGTACGGCCCGCCCACGATGCAGACGTGGAACTCGGCGATCTCAGCATTGAACAGCACCGCACCGGAACTGGTGGACGCACTGCACAACGCGGTGGTTCCGATGCGCACGGTCGCCGAGAAACAAGCGGCCCTGACCAATCTGCTGACCGGCGCGCAGCACACCGTCGGGACGGTCCGCACCGCGATGGACAACCACGCCGAGACTCTCGCCGCGGTCACCGGCAATCTGACTCCCGTCATCGGGGTCCTTGCCGACAGGTCCGCCAAGTTCCCGGCAATCATGTTGGGGCTCAACAATGTCATCGACAAGTTCTTCGCCGAGTTGTGGACCCGCACCGGCACCAAGCTGGGCTTCACCTTCAAACTCGTGGTCGCCCTTGCCCCGCTGCGGCTCTACACCAGGGCCGACTGTCCGGTGTACGGCGGACTCCGCGGGCCCAGTTGCGACACCGCTCCACTGACGACGCCCGTCGTCGACACCAGGGGGCTGCCTGACCCTCGCGCATACGTCGCCCCGCCGGGGACGGCACTGCCGGCCAACCCGGCCAACCCGGCCGAGGAGATCCTGCTCGGTCCTGTCGAACCCGCGCCGCCTGCAATCACTTTCGACCCGCTGCCTGCCGAAGCACCCGTGGGGACGCCGTGACAGCACATCGTCGTCGCCTCGTCTGGTTGGTCGTCTTCGTGATCGTGTGCTTCATGCTGACGTGGACGATCCTGGTGACGCTGCGCCGCGATGTATCCGGCCCGACCAACACCTACACCGCGGTGTTCACCGATGTGACCGGCCTGCGCGTCGGGTCGGATGTGCGGATGGCCGGAGTGCGGGTGGGCCGCGTCGATGCGGTCGAGCTCGAAGGCACGCTCGACGACACGGTGGCCAAGGTGCGCTTCCGGATCGCACGCGACCAGCCCATCTATGGAAACACCAAGGCATCGGTGGTGTATCAGAACATCATCGGCCAGCGCTATCTCGGCCTGTCCCTGGCCGAGTTCGGCAGGCCCGAACGACTGCCGGACGGGGCGCAGATCCCGCTGGCGCACACCGAGCCGTCATTCGACATCACCAACCTGCTCAACGGTTTCGAGCCACTGTTCACCCTGCTGGACCCGAGCAACCGGGGAAATCTGTCCAACGCACTGATCCGCGCATTGCAAGGCGATGCCGATTCGGTGGCCGTGCTGATCAGCGAGACGTCCCAGCTGGCCCGATCGATGGCAGGCCCCGACCAGATCCTCGGCCGGGTGATCGAAGGCCTCAACGCCGTCACGGCCAACCTTGCGAGTCAGGGCACGCAGCTGCAGACCACCCTGACCCAGGTGCGCGCGGTGGTCGCGGGCCTGAACTCACACCGCGACGAGCTGATCGCTTCCACCGGATCGGTCGCCCTCGTCGTCAGCCGCCTCTCGGCGATCACCCCGGCGGTGCAACCCGAACTGCAGGACATGCTCAACCGGGAACCGGGATTCCTGGCGACGATGATCCGCAATCGCGACGGCTGGGCGACGATCGGTTCGAATCTGCCCGCGGTGCTCAAAGGCGTATCGAGGATCACCGGTGACAGCACCGCGATGAGCGCTCAGGCCTGCGATTTCAACTTCACGATCTTCAACTTCCTCAAGCCGATCGTGCCGACCATTGTCAATGCGGCCACCCCGGGTGGTCAGCGCAAGTACTCCCCGATGTGCAGGTGATGAAGGCGATGAGAGAGCACCGCGGCCGCCGCAAACGTGTGCTGGAGGATCTCAACATGGCCTGGCTGGGCACCATCGCGCTGGCCACGCTTGTCGTGTTGATCCTCGTGACGACCATGCTGAGCTCGCTGCACCTCGGACACACCACCTACACAGCCGAATTCAAACAGGCGGCCAGCCTGCGCCCAGGCGATCAGGTGACCGTGGCGGGCATCCCGGTGGGTACCGTCAGCCGGACCGCGCTGGCCGGTGACCGCGTCCTGGTGACCATGAAGATCCGCAACGGCGTACCCCTGGGGCAGCAGACCACCGCGGCGATCAAACTGACCACCGTCCTCGGCTCACGCTACGTCGAGCTCAAGCCGTCCGACGGCGGACCCCTGGCAGATCACCGAATCCCCCTTGCCCGCACCAGTGTTCCCTACGACCTGCAGAAGCTCCTGCAGGATTCCACCACCACCTTCGAAGATGTCGACGCCCGGCAGTTCGCGGAGTCGATGCAGACCGTCGCCCACCAACTGCACGACGTCCCGACGATCCTGCCCGACGCCCTGGCCAATGTGCATGACCTGGCCACGGTGGTGGCCCAGCGCCGCGATCAGATTGCCGAACTGCTGCGCAGTACCGCTTCGGTCGCCGAGATCCTCGGGGGCCAACAGGACGACCTTTCCGCTCTGGTGGTGCAGGGCCGCGAGCTCATGGGCGAGATCGTCGCGCGCCGCGCCGGTGTGCAGCGCCTGCTCGCGGCGACCACCACACTGGTCACCACCGCGCGAGACGTCTCCGTCGGCAACCGCGCCCAGCTCGACGAGTTGTTGGCCGAGCTCCGGCAGGTCATCTCGATGATGGGCGATCACGACGCCTTGCTGCGCAACCTTTTTCAGGTCATGCCGATCTCCATGCGCAATATCGCCAACGCAACAGGTACAGGTCCGTTTCTGGACTTCATGCTCCCGGGGGGTTTGATGGTCGATTCTTGGATGTGCGCGATCAGTGGCCGCGCCGAGCAGTGGAAGTTGCCGGAGCGCTACCAGTACTTCAAGGACTGCCAGTGAACCGACGCACAATCCTGACAGCAGTGGTTGCGGTCGTGGTGTCCGCAGTCGTCGGCGGCGCGTATCTGGTGCGACCCACCGCCGAGTCGGGTCAGCAGATCATCGCCCAGTTCGACAATGCGGTCGGTCTTTACGCCGGCAACACGGTGGCGATTCTGGGTATGCCGGTGGGGCGCGTCAGCTCGATAACGCCCCGCGGTGAGTACGTCCAGGTCGCATTGGAGATCGACCCGGGGGTGCAGATTCCGGCGGAGGTCACCGCCGTCACCGTCGGTACGTCGATCCTGACCGACCGCCACGTGGAGCTGACACCCCCGTACACCGCCGGTCCCACTTTGCCCGACGGGGCTGTGCTGAACCGTGATTCGACCCGCACACCGATCGAGTTCGACCGGGTACTTAAGATGGTCGACAAGCTCGGCGTCGCGATGGGCGGCGATGGCACCGGAGCGGGGCCCCTGGCCGACATCCTGAGCGCCACCTCGGCGATCACCTCCACCAGCGGTGAACAGATCAAGACCAGCCTCGGGCAGCTCTCGGAAGCGCTGCGCACCGGTGAAGACGGCGGGGCCGCCACCAAGCGCAACATCGACACGATCGTGACCAACCTGAGCAAGCTGGTCGACTCCGCGGCCCAGAACCAGGACCAGGTTCGTGAATTCGGTTCCTACATCCGGCAACTCAGCGATGTGCTGGCCGGCGAAGGGGTGGGGCGCGGCGACACCGGCCGCCAACTCAACGAGGTGCTCGATCAACTCAACTCCCTGATCAGCACCAACGGTGACAACATCGGCGCGACGCTGCGCAGCAGTGAGGCGTTCAGCAAGGCCCTGGTGGACTACCGCCGCGAGCTAGCCGAGGTGTTCGACGTGGCGCCGCTGGCCATCGACAACGTCTCCAACGCGATCGACTCGGACAACGGGATGCTGCGCGTCACCGCGCATTTCGATTCGGTGTTCTTCGACAGCTCGATGACCAAGGAGGTCTGCAACATCCTGGGGCTGCGCCAACTCGGCTGCCGCACCGGGTCGATCCGCGACCTGGGACCCGATTTCGGGGTGACCTCGATGCTCGAGGGGCTGACGAGGTTGGGCGAATGAGGTTGCTGCACTGCGCGATACCCGCGGTGACCGCAGTCGTCATCTCCGGATGCTCATCCGGTGTCGAGGATCTCCCACTGCCCGCTCCGGGGATCAGCGGCGCGAGCTATCACCTGAACGCGGAGTTCTCCAATGCGCTCAATCTGCCCGACCGCGCCAAGGTACGCGTCGGCGGAGCCGATGTCGGCGAGGTGGTTTCGATGGCCGCCAAGGATTACACCGCCGTGGTGCAGATGCGCATCGTCGACGGGATCAAGCTGCCCGCGGGCACCACGGCCGAGCTACGCTCGGCAACCCCGCTCGGCGACATCTTCGTCTCACTGGTACCGCCGCGCACCGAGGCCGGCCCCGCACTGCGCGACGGCGACACCATTCCACTCCCGGCCACGGTGGCGGCGGCCACCGTCGAGGACGTGCTGGCCTCGACCACGATGCTGGTCAACGGTGGCGTCATCCGGAACCTGACCCGGGTGCTCAACGGGATGGGTTCGGCGGTCGGCCAGGACGGCGAGGGCCTGACCACCCTGATCCGCGAATCCCGCGCCCTGGTCTCGACGATGGCGGCACGCTCCGACGAGATCCGCACGGTCATGGAGCAGACCGCGCAACTGGCCGACACGCTCAACACCCGCCGCGATTCGATCAACGATCTGCTGAACTCGTCGGCACCGGCGTTGACCGCGATCGCCGACAACACCGCAGCCATCGTCGACCTGGTCAACCAGGTCGGCGCCATCACCAGCCAGCTGCAGCGTTTTCCATCGATCCAGGGCACCGACACCCGAAGCGTGGTGCGCGATCTCAACACCATCTCCCGGTCCTTCAACGATGCATCGGTGGATCCGCGCGTCACCATGGACAACTTCCTTCGTATCCTTCCTCCGGCGCTGAAACTGCTCAACGCCAACGTCGCTCATTCCGACGTCGACCTGCAGCAGGTGGCCCTGGGTCACATTCCCGATCTCAATCACCTCGGCGACCCCGCGTTCACCGGCCCCAAACGGGCGGATTGGGACAACATGGTGGGTTCGCTGCGGTTCGTCCTCACCCAACTCGGCGACCGCGTCTGGGGGCCCAACCGCGGCCAGGTGTGGGGACCTCCCCGATGAGGCGCCGCGCGCTACTGGAACCGGTGTCCGCGGCGGTGGTGGGCACCGTCCGCGCCGCAGTGGCGCACCGGTTGTGGCTGTCGGCCATCGGACAGCTCTCACTGGTGGTGATCGGCGTGGCGTACCTGGTGTTCGGCGCACTGCGGATCGCCCCGTTCGAGGACAAGCTGACCGTGCGGGTACAACTGCCCGAATCGGGTGGTCTGCTCGCCAACCAGGATGTGACGCTGCGCGGAGTACCGATCGGCAGGGTGCAGTCGGTCGACATCAGCGGCGACGGCGTCATCGCCACCGCCCGCATCGACGCCGACACCCGGATTCCGCTGCAGGGCACCACTGTTCACGTATCAGGACTGTCCCCCGCCGGCGAACAGTATCTCAACTTCGAACCCACGACATCCGACGGCGCGCTGGTGACCGACGGCACCTTGATCGGACAGGATCAGACGGTCATCCCGATTCCTATGTGGCGCTTGCTCTCCGACATCGACGGTGTGCTGGCACAGGCGAACCCGGAGCAGCTGCGAGCGGTGATGGATGAGCTCGGAGTCAGCGAGGAAGGCCCCGACAAGCTGCGCGGCCTGCTCGACGGCACCCAGCTGTTGGTATCCACCCTCGATGGCGTACTGCCCGAGACCACGTCACTGATCAGGGGCAGTCGTTCGGTGTTCCAGATCATCGACGATTCCTCCGATGGCATGCATGCCATGGCCGACAACCTGGGCGCGACGATGACCGGGATCGCTGAGCGCGACGGCGGGGTGCGTCACCTGTTGGACAGCACTCCGGCGGTGCTGCAGACCATGGACACCCTGATCGCCGACAACTCCCCGACCATGGTGCAACTGCTGGGCAATCTCACCACCGTGGCCCAGCTGTCCTACGTGCGGGTGCCTGCGCTGGACCGGTTGTTCAACGACGAACGCAAACCGATGCTCGACGGGGTGGCCTCACTGATGCACGAGGGCGGCATCTGGGCGATCGCCAGCATCTACCCCCGCTACCTGTGTGACTATCCGCACCAGCGCGATGTGCCGTTCATCCCGAACCACCCCGAACCGTTCATGTACACGTACTGCCAGAACGACGACCCCGGTGTCATGGTCCGCGGGGCGCGTAACGCTCCCAGGCCCGCTGGTGACGACACCGCGCTTCCCCCCGCCGATCTCGATCCGCAGCGCCGTACCGATCCGACCCCGATCACCGATCACACGATTCCGTTGCCGTACGGCGGCCCCGTCATGCCGCCACAGTCCGAGCCCACCCGACCGCCCAATCCCTACTGATCCCAGGAGTGCACGTGTTGAACATCCACTTCCTCAAGGAACTCGACGACACCGACTTCGACGATGTCGACCCTAGGGTGGCAGAGCAGGCCGACGACGAATCGTCGGCATCGAAACCGTCCGACGAACCACACGAGCCGGTCGTGGAGACGACCGAACCTTCTCCGCGCCAACGTAAGTGGCCACGCCGAGTGGCCGTCGGCGCCGTGGTGGTGCTGATCGCGGGCCTGAGTGCACTCAGCGGGTATCTGGGCTGGCAGAGCTATCAGGCCAAGCAGCTGCAAGCCGCCGGCGACGAGGCCCTGCGCACCGCCAACTCCTATGCCGTGACCCTCACCTCGGTCGATACCAACAATCTCGATGCCAACTTCAAGGCCGTGTTGGATGGCTCCACCGGCGAGTTCCGCGACGTCTACGCCGAATCCAGTACGCAGCTGCGGCAACTGCTGATCGACCACAAGGCAACCGGACACGGTCTGGTCGTGGACTCGGCGATCAAATCCGTCAGCACAGACGAGGTGGTGGTGCTGTTGTTCGTGGACCAGACCGTCACCAACACCGAGGTTCCCGATCCTCGCGTCGACCGTAGCCGCATCGTCATGACGATGCAGAAGGCCGACGGCCAGTGGAAGGCCGCCAAGGTGGACATCCCATGAGCGTCCTGAGCGCCCTACGCGACGACCTCATCATGCGGTCGATGCTGGCGAAGGTGGGCGACATCCCGGAGACGATTTTGCTGCCGATACTGCGACTGGTGGCCGACGATCGGTCCGCGGTCGAGGCCGGGTGGGCCGGCGTGGTTTCTGACCGCACACCCGGCCGGCTGCTCGAACCGCCGCGTCGGGCGTGGGAGCGACGCTACGGCCAATTTGTCCGCGAACTCGAATGGACCATCGGCGAACTCGTGCGAGTGGTGCCGGAGCCTGCGGTCGAAGAACTGGTCTCGGACGCGGTCGCCCACCGGTTGCGCCGGTGGCTGCGGTTCATCCTGCCGGCGTTCGCCACGGTCAACCTGGTGCCTCGTGGGATGTATCCGTCGGTGATGGACGCCGGCGTGTCCGTCGCGACATTTCTGGTCGGGCCGATCGAGCGCACCGGCATCGAAGCCGACGGCACCCTGGTCTACGAGATCTCGGAATGTGCGATGCACACTACCGCCGGTACGAACACCGCTCAGCAGCACTCGTGTCTGATGGGTTGTAAAGCGGCCTGCGAGAAGGTGTTCGACGCGCACTCTGCCATGCCGATGGAGTTCGACCCGCATCTACCCGGTCTGTCCTGCACGCTGCGCGTGCGCCCCGGAGCCTGAAAGGACCCGACACAATGACCAGCTCAAGCCTCCCCGGAAGCGACTTCTCCACCTACACGCCGCTGTACGAGGAATACGACTACACCATCGATGATTTCGACGGCGCGCTTCCCGAGGGTTTGCGCGGCACCCTCTACCGCAACGGACCCGGCAAGCTCGATGCCGGCGGTCAGCAGCTCGGCCACTTGTTCGACGGGGACGGAATGTTGTCGATGTTCGTCTTCGCCGACGGCAAGGTGCACTACCGCAACCGCTACATCCAGACCGAGCACTACCAGAAGTCGTTGGTGTCCAACGGTGCGCCGTTCCGCGCGCTCGGCACGATGCGCCCCGGCGGAATCCTCGCCAATGCGTTGCGATTTCCTGCCAATGTCGCCAACACCGGTGTCGTGATGCACGCCGGCAAACTGCTCGCGTTGTGGGAGGGCGGCCGCCCCACCCAGATCGATCCGGACACGTTGGGCACCATCGGTATGCACGATTTCGACGGCGGCCTGAAGTGGCTGGGAGCGTTCTCTGCTCATCCCAAGTGGGATTTCGGCACCGGGGATATGTTCAACTTCGGCATGGCGATGTTCCCGGTCCCCAAGTTGATCTGCTATCGCGTCGACCGATCGGGAAAGCTGCACCGGCTGGGACACCTGCCCTTGCCCGGCCCGATGTTCAACCATGATGTCGGATTGACCGCGCACAACATGGTTTTCGTGGTACCTCCGTTGGTGTTTCCGCTGTCGAAGTTCCTTGGCGCGGGGTTGGGACTGCGCAATTTCATCGAGGCCATCGACTACGACGCCTCCCAGGGCACGATGATCGGCCTCGTGCCTCGCGACGGCGGCAAACCGCGGGTGCTCCATACCGACCCGTCGCTGCACTTGCATCTGGCCAATGCCTACGAGGACGGCCCGGACACGGTTGTCGAACTGGTGAATTACCACGCCTCGTGGGAACAGCTCAACGGTCAACTGTCCTCGGTGCAAACCCTGGTGCAGACGTCGACGATGCCTTACGGCGGCAACCTGACCCGGCTGCGCGTGACACCGTCAGGGCAGGTGAGCACCGAGCCGATCACCGACTTGTACGGCGAATTCCCGACTTTGAACGTCAAGACGATGGCGTCGCAGAATCGCTACACCTACCTGTCCGCCTCCTCGGGCGGCAACGTCTATCCGAACGCCGTGGCCAAAGTCGACAACACCACCGGCAAGGAGACGATGTACCAGCTACCCGACGGGCACCTGCCGCACGAGGCGATCTTCGCGACTCGGCCCGATGGCACCGACGAGGACGACGGCTGGCTGCTGGTGCCCGCACTGGACGGGGTGAACAACGTCGCAAGCCTGATGGTGCTGGACGCCAAAGACATTGCCGCCGGCCCGGTGTATCAGGGGAAGCTGCGCCACCATCTGCCCCTGACCTTTCACGGCTCCTACACGCCGCGGGTCGCCGTGCCTGCGTGATGACCGCGCAGGCTACCCGGTGATCGGGCGGAACTGCGGTGCGATCAGATCTTCGACCGCACCCCAGGGCACCGTGATCACCGGGAGGCCACGGGCGAATTGCCAGTCGGTGAAATGCAGTTCGATACCCTCAGCGGTTGGGATCCAGTACCGGAAGTTGTCCTCGATCGGGGCGATCTCACTGCCGAACTGCCACACCCCCGGACTGCGCGGCGGGGCGTACACGGTCGGCAGGATCGCCTTGGTCTGCTCCGACAAGCGGGCCAACCCCTGCTGTTTATCGGTGAACAAATTGTCCCAGCTGATCAGAATTCCGCTCCGGGTGTCGAACACCCGCGTCGCGACGGCGTGAAATGGCATATTCGGCATATCGGTGCGATATTCACCGGTGAACAATGCCGATACCGTGATCGGACGGAATGCCACGACGCCGTCGGATTCGAAAGTCCACGGTTGCGTCTTCGTCGCGCTCGGCTCATAGGTGGCGACCTGGCCGCGCGCCTCGGCGTCGATGACCTCGTTGATCCTGCCGGCGATCGCCGGATCCCCACCGATTACCCGCTGATAGCGAACAGTCCAGTCGCCCAACCCATCCGGACTTCGGCCGGAGATGACGTCGGGCGCCGCCGCGAACCCCGACCCGGTTGCGACCGGTTCAGCGACAACGGTGGGTATGCCGGCCACGCAATTCTGTACCGCACACAGAAGAAGCGTGGTGACAATTGTCGATATACGCACACATGATCTGTACATCGACTTGAAGAATACCGATTCAGAGGCTTCAGAGTTTGAAATCGACAAACGAATTCTGCCAATTTCAGTTCAACGTGGTACCGCCATCCACGGTGAGCACCACGCCGGTGCCGAACTCCTGCTCCATGAGATAGACGTAGGCCAATGCGGTGTCGGCCGTCTCGCCGATCCGTCCCACCGGAAGGTGTTGCACGTAACGCTCGATGATGGCCTGGTGTTCAGCGTCGCTGAGCGTCGACCACAGCGGTGTCACGATCGGGCCGGGTGCGACGGCGTTGACCCGCAGCGGGGCAAGCTCGATGGCCAATGCCCGCGTCATCGCGTTGACCGCACCGCACACCGCGGTGGGCAACACACCCAATCCGGGCTTCTCCGCAGCTGTGCCGCTCGTGAGGGTGACCGATCCGCCAGGGCTGATATGCGGCGCGAACACACGGATCGCCTGCAGTTGGCCGGCCAGGCGCGTGCCGAGGAATCCGCTGATCGACGCTGCGGTGAGATCGGCGAAGCCCACCATCTCCAGCGCCTCACCGGCACTGAACACCAGGTGCTCGATCGGCCCGGTCTCGTCGGCCAGATTGGCCAGCCCGGCCTCATCGGTGAGATCGATGGTCGCGCCGCGGGCGGTGTCGGGCAATTCGGCCAATGCACTGTCCACGCTGGACTGCTTGCGAGACATCACAATTGGGATCCCGCCGCGTTCGGCGACCGCGGATGCGACACCCAGCCCGATTCCGGAGGTACCGCCGATGACGAGGACTTGTGCGTTCTTCAGGTTCATGTCTCCACTGTCGGTTCGGATCCGCAGCTCGTCCAAGACCCTTTTCGTCGCCAGGCGATACCCTTGGGGTATGGCCACCGCCGACCTCGACCTACGCAAGCTGCGCTACTTCGTCGCAGTCGCCGAGGAGCTGAATTTCGGGCGAGCAGCCCGGCGGCTCCACATCGCTCAACCGGTGCTGTCCCGCCAGATTCGGGTGTTCGAGGACGAACTCGGAGTCCAGTTGTTCACCCGCGGCTCCCGCGGAACCCAGTTGACGAGTGCGGGAACCGTTCTACTGCAGGACGCCAAGGTTCTGCTCGACGAGGCAAGAGCCTTGCAGCAGCGCATCTCCCGCACCTCTAGATCGGCGGTGACGGTGACCGTCGGGGTGATGGCGGGCGTGCGTGCCACGGCCGCCGCCGCGGCTTTCGAGGGCGCAGAGCCAGGCCGGCAGGCAGTCGCCCGCCAGGTCGGCTGGAACGAGCAGGCCGACGTGGTACGTAGCGGCGAGGTCGACGTGGTCTACGCCCGCGAACCGATAGACCACCGCGGTCTGGGGACCGCGCACCTCCTGGAAGAACCGTTCCACGCAGTATTGCCTGCCGACGACCCGTTGGCGGCGCGCGCGTCGGTACGCCTGGCAGACCTGGCCGACCGACTTCTGTTACAGGACCCGGCGACGATCCCGCAGTGTCAGGTGCGGGCTGCGCCCGATCAGCGGTGGGCGCCGCCGCGCACCACGGTCCGCAGCGTCGAGGACAAGCTCGAACATGTCGCCGCCCGTCAAGGATTCGTCGTCCTGCCACGGTCTACGACCGCGTTCTACCGGAGGCCCGATGTGCTTACGGTAGCGATCGAGGATCTGCCGCCCAGCCAAGTCACGCTGATCTGGAATGCGGCTGTGGACAACCCGGTGCGCGACCAGTTCGTCGCGGCGGCGCTTGCCTGCCGTGACGACACGATCTAGGGCCCACGGATACAACCGGCCGCGGACGCGTCACACATTCCCGATTGTCTCGATCTCACAGTTGATGCCCGATGCCCTTGATAGCCGTCCATCAGCAGTGCTGAGGACTACCCCTAATGCCTCGGCCAGCGCGACGTACGCGGCATCGTACGGGGTGATGACGCGCCTCAATTCCCAGATTCGACGCAACAGCGGCCGGTGCGAAAACCTGCGCAACGGAAGATCTTCCAGATCCGTCACCGCATCAGAGGCTCGTCGAGCGGGCATCTGCTTCGCAGTGACCTGGCGACGCCACACAGACACGACCTCGAGGTCGACGAGTTCAGGAGCGGCAAGTGTTTCGCCCGCCAAGCGCTGCCGAGCGCGCTGGCCGTCCACACCGTCATCGCCGAGTGCTACCGCCAGAACGCTCGCGTCAACGACGATCACGGTCCGCCCGAACTTGAGCGACAGCTGTGCTGAATGACACCCGACCGCCACCGCGTGCGGCTACTCGATCGAGAACGTCCTCGAGAGTCGGTTGATTCGCCTCGGCGATCAGTCGGCTGCGCAAGTACTCCTGCAGGGACTGATGTGCACGTGCGGCTCGCTCCCGTAGGACACGGTGAGTGTCCTCGGGAACGTCTTTGATCTGCACACTGGGCATGGCGCCATTTTGGCGCCAGTAGCGCCAGAATGCAAGGGTCGCGGTCACTGCCCCACCTGTGGTAGTTCATCGGCCGCGATCTCGCACGGTGTTTCACCGGCAGGTGCAGCGAGCGACTCGGCGGGCGGATCCGCCAAGGGCGGTGGCGGGACAACCGGCGCTGGTTCTGGTGGAACTGGTTCGGGTTCAACGGCTTCCGGCTCATCAGCGGGCTCAGCGGGCGGTTCCTCGACGGGCTCTTCCTCCTCGAGATTCTCATGCTCACCCTCGTCAGCCTCGACGTCTTCGCCGTCGTCGTCCTCAGGCTTCGGATCCTTCTCTTCGGCATCCTCGGCGAGATCCAACGCCTCGTCGGTGAGCGAATCCTCCCCCGGCAAACCCTCTGCGGCAGAACCGATCAACCCGCTGAACAGGTCGGCGAGCTGCTGGCCGGAGTCAGCCAGACCAGCGCCGATACCGGACACCCCGGAACCCATGTCAGGTAATCCCGACCCGAGGCCAGGCACTCCTCCACCGAGCGACTGGCCCAATCCGCCGGGCTGGGCCATCGCGGGCTGGGTCATCGCGGGCGCGGGATCGATTGGTGCGGCAGGCGGCATTTGAGCAGGCGACGGCATCGGCATGCCCGGCGCACCGATCGGCGCCTGCCATGCCGGCGCGGTGGCCGGGCTCGACGGGGCGAACCCGGCTGGTGCGGTGGTGGCGAACGCCCGCTCGGTCGGTGCGACGTCATCCGTCGGCGACGGGGACGACCACGTCGGGCCAAGATCCCCCGGAATGTCGAACACCGTCACCGGACCGGCGCGCAGAGCCGATACAGCTGCGCCGTAGGCATCGGCCACCGCAGCCGTCGCCGTCCGCATCGCACCCAGCCAGTCCCCACCGATATCGTTGTGCACGAACGGTTTCACCTGCTGGTCGATCAGCTCACTGGCGACAGAGCGATCCCCCAGGCCCATACGCAGAGTCCTGGCAGCGGCCAGCCAGGCCTCGCGCTGTGCCGCGGCGCGACCCTCGATCTGCATGGTTGCAGTGACCTTGCCGTCGATCGCCCGCCACAGGTTGTCGCGCAGTTCGGCCAATGTGGTCGCGGCCGTGTGCAGCGCGGCAACCGTGTGTTCAGCCGCCCCACCATGGCGTAGCAAGAACTCACGCGCGGCGTGCGCTCCGCGGCCCTGCCAGGCGCCGGCGAGCGCAACCAATTGAGTGTCCTGTACCCGCAACGCTTCCTCCGCGGACGCGGCGGCCGCGGCCAGCGTGGCACAGTCGGCGTCCAATGCCCGCAGATCCAGACCGTCCTCGCTGTCGTACCAGTCCCGCACCTGGCCGAGGTGACGGGTCAGATCATGATGCTGGTACCCGAGCATCTCGCAGGCGCGCACGTATTCCGTGAACACTTCGACTGCGGGCTGTCCGTCATCCAGACGTGTTGCAGCGTCCGTGATTTGGGTCATCAGTCAGTCCATCCGCCCTGCCGCGCCCGCGTCCGCGACCACGTACCGATCGGCTGAGGCACGCAGCACCGCGGCGATCTCACCGGCGGCCCGGGCCCATTGCCGCAACGCAGCAGTGCGGTCGTCAAGCGCGGCGCGCACCGCATCGCCGTGAAAGGGGTGCGCCTGTCCGGCCGAAGCCCCGTCGAACCTCAACGGCACCCGCACACTGGCCTCGATCATGTCGGCGACGGTGTCGTACTGCCGCGCCACGCCCAGTAGCGCACCGACGTCGACACGGGCGGCGTCAACTTCTCCCATGCCCGGTTAGACGCAGACCAGACCGGTCCGGTTCCATGAGAATTACCGCTGAAGGCTCACCGATTCGGCCACCCGCACAGCCAACTGCCGCGCGGTGTCTTCATCGGCGGCCTCGACCATCACCCGAACCACCTGCTCAGTCCCCGAAGGCCGCAACAAGATTCGCCCGGTGTCACCCAGTTCGGCTTCGGCCTGCGCGACCGCGGACCGCACCGACGGAGCCTGGGCCACCGTTGCCTTGTCGGCGACCTCGACGTTGATCAGCACCTGAGGCAGTGTCTGCATCGGCGCGGCCAGCGCGGCCAGCGTGGAATGCGTCTGGGCCATCCGCGACATCAGCCGCAGGCCCGTGACTATGCCGTCACCGGTGGTACCGAAACCGGGCATCACCACGTGACCGGACTGCTCGCCGCCCAGCGAGAACTCGCCCGCCCGCAACTCCTCGAGCACGTACCGGTCGCCGACGCTGGTGGTACGGACCTCGATGCCCGCGGTCCGCATCGCCAGATGCAGGCCCAGATTGCTCATCACCGTGGCGACCAACGTGTTGGAGGCCAGTTCGCCGGCGTCCTGCATGGCCAGGGCCAGCACCACCATGATCGCGTCGCCGTCGATCACCTGGCCTGCCGCGTCGACGGCCAGGCAGCGGTCGGCGTCGCCGTCGTGCGCCAATCCGAGGTCGGCGCCGTGCGCGACCACCGCGGCCTGCAGAACATCCATGTGCGTGGATCCGCAACCGTCGTTGATGTTGAGACCGTTGGGCTCGGCGTTGATGGCGATGACGTTGGCGCCCGCGGCCCGGTAGGCCCGCGGAGCAGCCGCCCACGCGGCGCCGTGCGCGCAGTCGACGACGACCGTGAGCCCGTCGAGCCGTGCGGTGACGGCCTTACTGACGTGTCGCAGGTAGCGGTCGAGCGCATCCTCGGCGTCCAGCACCCGGCCGATGCCCGCACCCGTAGGCCGCAGTGCAGGACCCGCCTGAACAAGTTCTTCGATGCGGTCCTCGGTCGCGTCGTCGAGCTTGTGCCCGCCGGGTCCGAAGATCTTGATGCCGTTATCGGGCATCGGGTTGTGCGAGGCGGAGATCATCACGCCGAAACTCGCGTCGTAAGCGCTGGTCAGGTACGCAACTGCCGGAGTGGGCAGGACCCCGACCCGCAGGGCGTCGACACCCTCGCTGGTCAGCCCCGCGATCACTGCGGCCTCCAACATCTCGCCGCTGGCCCGTGGGTCGCGACCCACCACGGCGAGCCGCCGGCCGTGACCAGTGGAGACACCGAGTCGCCGCGCAGCCGCTGCACCGAGCGCCAGCGCCAGCTCAGCGGTCAGATCGCGATTGGCGACGCCGCGCACCCCATCGGTGCCGAACAGTCGACCCATGCCCTTAAACTTCTCATAATTTGGCGGCCGAGACACAACCGACGAGGTCAGCGGCCATCCCGCCGCCGAATCGGTACATAAACGAGATCACCGCCCGCGGATCGCTCCGCGGGCGGTGACTCAAGGATGGCCTAGCAGCGCACGTCAGCTGCCTGCGCCACTGCCTTCTTCGGCCGGTGTGGTCGGAGCAGCAGGCGTCTCTTCGGCCGCACCGGAGCCCTCAGCGCCCTCGCTGGTGCCCTCTGGCTGTTCGGCCGTGCCGGCGGCCGGAGCGCCCTCGTTCTGCCGGAAGTCGACCGCACCCAGGTTGTTGTTGCACACGTTGGTTTGAGCGCCGTTGGCGTCAACAGTCTCGGCGATCGGGGTGACCTGGCCAACCTC
This sequence comes from Mycolicibacterium sp. XJ870, assembly GCF_053483975.1. Taxonomy (NCBI): domain Bacteria; kingdom Bacillati; phylum Actinomycetota; class Actinomycetes; order Mycobacteriales; family Mycobacteriaceae; genus Mycobacterium; species Mycolicibacterium sp. XJ870. The sequence goes on along the minus strand of NZ_JBEFTI010000001.1, from coordinate 576,397 downwards.
CCGATCGCAGACCCCGCCGGCGATCTGGGTGGCGGCTCCGATAGGTACGTCCTCGAGAACGCCCACGGTGCCGATTACGACGTCGACCTGACCGTCCCTCGGCTGAGCGTTGGCGACGCCCATGCCGGCGGACAGGAACAGCGCCCCTCCGAGGGCGGTGCCGACTGTCACTCGCTTCAAGGTGCTCTTCATCAACTACTCCTATTCAGTCAGGAGGCGGTCCGGTCCCCCAACGAGCTGACTGACTCGTACCAGCGGCAGATTCGGCCTGCCTCGGCGCACCGGAGTACGCCCCCGCCTCGAACCCAGGGTTTTCACGTTTTCGCCCGAAGTCAAACCAAAAATTAATAATTGACCGCGATTAAGACTGCTCTGCCGTCGCCGTCAAATTAGCTGCGCAGGCCGATCGGCGCGGTAATGCCCGTAAAGCACCGACCCCGCGGCGCCGCGAACGTTTACTGACAATCAGGAGTATGTGTACCCAATAAGAAAACCGCCGGACGTGGGATTCCACGTCCGGCGGCGTAAGGCAACAGATCAGCGCTTGCTGTACTGAGGCGCCTTGCGGGCCTTCTTGAGGCCGTACTTCTTGCGCTCGATGGCACGCGGGTCACGGGTCAGGAACCCGGCCTTCTTCAGTGCCGGACGATCCTCGGGCTGCACGATGATCAGTGCACGCGCGATCGCCAGACGCAGCGCGCCTGCCTGACCGGACGGGCCACCACCATCGAGGTGGGCGAAGATGTCGAAATGCTCCACCCGATCGACGGTCACCAGCGGAGCCTTGATCAGCTGCTGGTGCACCTTGTTGGGGAAGTAGTTCTCCAGGCTGCGGCCGTCCAGGTTGAACTGCCCGGTGCCGGGCACCAGACGCACCCGCACCACGGCCTCCTTGCGGCGGCCGACGGTCTGGATGGGACGGTCGATGATGACCGGCTCGCGCGACTCGGCGGCCTCGCTGACGGCTTCGGTCACAACCTCGGTCGCCTCCGGCGCCTCGGTCTCAGTCACTTCAGTCTCAGTCGCTTCAGTCTCGGTTGATTGAGTCATTGCGCCACCTGCTTGATCTCGAACGGAATCGGCTGCTGCGCGGCGTGCGGATGATCCGGACCCGCGTAGACCTTCAGCTTCTTCTGGACCTGCCGGCTGAGCTTGGTGTGCGGCAGCATGCCGATGATCGCGTTCTCGACGACGCGGGTCGGGTGCTTCTGCAGCAGCTCGCCGATGCTGCGCCTACGCAGACCACCGGGGTAACCCGAGTGGCGGTAAGCGAACTTGTTGGTAAGCTTGTCGCCGCTGACGGCGATCTTCTCGGCGTTGATGACGATGACGAAATCGCCACCATCGACATTGGGCGTGAATGTCGGCTTGTGCTTGCCGCGCAACAGCTTTGCTGCTTCGACGGCGAGCCGGCCGAGCACCACGTCTTGGGCGTCGATGACGTACCACGAACGCGTGGTGTCACCCGCCTTCGGCGTGTAAGTAGGCATCGTGTGCTTACCTTCTCTTCTCGGGTTGGGTGCCGGTCAGGCATGTGCACAGAAGATTCCCGGCGACCGACGTTGACCCGGGACCCGCTTGCCCATGAGGGCAGCACACACCAACGGGGCAGCTTACCGGCCCCTGTCCCCGCAGGTCAAAACGCGGTTTCGGGCCGATTGTGAACAAGATTGCGAGTTCCTACAGAAATCTCGCAATCTTCTTCACAGTCGGGCAGGATCACGCGAGTTCACGGCCGCTGAGTGGCCCGAGTTCGGTGCTGCGCGACGTGTCTTTGAGGTCGACGCCGGAGCGGCCCAGCGCCACCGCGCCGTCGACCAGAGCCGCCGCCACCCGCGCAGCCTCGGAATACCCGAGGCCGTCAGGAGGGTGGATGTTGGAGATGCAGTTGCGGTCCGCATCGGTACGGCCGGGACGCGGGAGATGGGTCAGATAGATCCCGAGGCTGTCGGCCACGCTCAGGCCGGGACGTTCGCCGATGATCACCAGCACAGTTCGACAGCGCTGCTGAGCTGCTATGTGGTCGCCCAGCGCCACCCTGGCCTGAGTGGCGATCACCGGCGGCGCGAGGGTGTGGCGGTCCTTGAGTCGGGCAACCAGTTCGGTGAGCAGCCCGGCACCGTGATGGCTCAGCGCCGTCGGCGACAGCCCGTCGGCCAGCACGAAGCCGATGTCGGCTCTGGACTCGGGCACGTTCATGCCCGCCGTCGGCGTCCGGCCAAGGTCTGGCCGGCGTAGGTATTCGTCGCGTGAGGTGGCACGGCTGGTCACCACCGTGGGCTCGCCGATGCCGACTTCGCGGACAGCTGCGACAAGGTGATCGGTGTCGAGCGGAACATGCACCGCGTCCCGGGCGGCGGCGTGGGCGGCAGCCAACTCCAGGACCCGCCTGGTCGGCAGCGCATTGCCGGCCCGGCCGAGCCCGATCCTGGCCTGGGTGGTCTTGCGCAGTTCGTCCCAGAACTCCTGAACCGCAACACTGTTCGTGCTCATCGCGCCTGCACCGAGGCCAGCGACCGCAGCGCCGAGCGCTCCAGGTCGAACGGGGTCAGCTTGCCGGATTCGTCGACCATCCCGACCGTGCGCAGCCAGGCTTCGAACTCGGGCGCGGGACGCAGCCCCATGGTGCGACGTGTCACGAGCACGTCGTGGAAGGACAGGCTCTGATAGCCGAGCATCACGTCGTCGGCGCCCGGCACGGTGATGACGAACGCCACCCCGGCCGCGGCCAACAGCGTCAGCAGCGTGTCCATGTCGTTCTGGTCGGCCTCGGCGTGGTTGGTGTAGCAGACATCCACACCCATCGGCAGGCCGAGCATCTTGCCGCAGAAGTGATCTTCCAAGCCCGCCCGGATGATCTGCTTGCCGTCGTAGAGGTACTCGGGACCGATGAAGCCGACGACAGTGTTGACCAGCAGTGGCTGCAGATCACGCGCCACCGCGTAGGCCCTGGTCTCCAAGGTCTGCTGATCGACGGGCTTGCCGCCGACCCCGAGGTGGGCGCCCGAGCTCAACGCCGAACCCTGCCCTGTTTCCAGATACATCACGTTGTTGCCCACCGTGCCGCGATTCAGCGACCGTGCCGCGGCGTTGCCCTCCCGCAGCAAGTCGATGGTCACCCCGAACGCGGAGTTGGCGCCCTCGGTGCCCGCGATCGACTGGAACACCAGATCGACCGGTGCGCCAGCCTCGATCAGCCCGATCGTGGTCGTGATGTGCGACAGCACGCAGGACTGTGCCGGGATGTCGTAGCGGGCACGGATTGAGTCGAGCAGGTGCAGCAGGTCGGCGGTGGCCTGCGGCGAATCGGTCGCCGGGTTGATCCCGATGACGGCGTCGCCGCATCCCAGCAGCAACCCGTCGAGAACCGCGGCGGCGACCCCGCGGGGATCGTCGGTCGGATGGTTGGGCTGCAGCCGGGTTGCCAACGTGCCGGGAGTGCCGACGGTGGTGCGCAGCGCCGCGGTCACCTGTGCGGCCGCCGAGACCGCGATCAGATCCTGATTCCGCATGATCTTGCTGACCGCCGCCACCATCTCCGGGGTCAGTCCGGGTGCGACGGCAGCGAACTGCTCGGCACTGTGGTCGTGCGCTGCCGTCTCCAACAGCCAATCCCGCAAACCGCCGACCGTCAGATGTGACAACGGCGAAAAGGCTTGGCGGTCATGGCTGTCGAAGATCAGCCGGGTGACCTCGTCACTGTCGTAGGGCACCACTTCCTCGTTGAGGAAGGTATCCAGCGGCAGGTCCGCGAGCACCCAGGCGGCCGCTGCGCGCTCGCCGTCGTGCTCGGCCGCGCACCCGGCGAGTTGATCGCCCGAGCGCAGCGGGGTGGCCTTGGCCATGACCTCGACGAGTCCGTCGAAGGTGTAGGTCACCCCCGAAACCTGCTGCCGGTACTTCACTTCAGTTCACTCTCCGCCTCTGCGAGCATGGCGAACTCTTCGTCGGGCGAGTTGGCCACCAGGCGATGGCGGCTGTAGACCGCGAAGTAGAGCATGAACGCGGCGAACACGGCCAGGCACCAACCCGCTGCGACACGGTCGACGAGGAAGGTGGCGATGACCGCGAGTACCGCGACGACGAGCGCGAACCCGGTCGTGAGTGCGCCGCCGGGCGTGCGGTACGGCCGCGGCATGTCGGGTTCCCGACGCCGCAGCACGATGTGGCTGACCATCATCAGCACGTAACTCACCGCGGCTCCGAATACCGCCATGTTCAGCAGCAGTGCGCCCTGACCGGTCAGCGACAACACGAATCCGACGATGCCCGGGATGATCAGCGCCAGCGTCGGTGCTTTGCGGGAGTTGGTCACCGACAGCACCTTCGGCAGGTACCCCGCACGAGACAGCGCGAACAGCTGCCGTGAGTACGCGTAGATGATCGAGAAGAAGCTCGCGATCAGACCGGCCAGGCCGATGTAGTTCACCACCGTGGCGGCGGTGCCGTCGCCGAGCGCCTCGACCAGGGGATTGCCGGAATCCGACATCTCCGCCGCGCCGCCGGCACCGGTGGTCAGGACCAGCACCGTCACACACGTGACCAAAAGGACGGCCATGCCGGCGATGATGCCGCGCGGCACGTTGCGCTCGGGGTTGGCGGTCTCCTCCGCAGCCAGCGGGACGCCCTCGATCGCCAGGAAGAACCAGATGGCGAACGGGAACGCCGCCCAGATGCCGAGATAGCCGTTGGGTAGGACTGAAGACGCTCCAGCAGCGCCCTCGTTCACCGCCATGTTGGTCAGGTTCGCGACATCGAAGTGGCCGATCGCCGCGACGGCGAACACCAGAAGGCCGATCATCGCGATTGCGGTGATGACGAACATGACCTTGAGGGCCTCACCGACGCCGGCCAGGTGAATACCGATGAAAAGTGCGTATGCGGCGAGGTAGACCCACCAACCGCTGGTGATGCCGAACAACCCCAGCGACTCGACGTAGGCCCCGATGAACGTCGCGATGGCCGCCGGCGCGATCGCGTACTCGATGAGGATTGCGGTGCCGGTGGCGAACCCGCCCCACGGGCCGAGCGCGCGACGGGCGAACGTGTACCCGCCGCCTGCCGCCGGTAGCGCCGAGGACAGTTCGGCCATCCCCAGCACCAGCGCCAGGTACATGCCGGCGATGATGACCGCGGCGATGGCGAGGCCGCCGAAACCACCCTCTGCCAGTCCGAAGTTCCACCCGGAGTAGTCGCCAGATATCACATAGCTGACACCCAGACCGGCCAGCAGGATCCAGCCCGCTGTGCCCGATTTGAGCTGTCGCTTCTGCAGATAATCTGCGCTCTCCAGGTGTTCTTCCACACCCGCCATGTCAACTCCCTTGTTTCGCAAAGCTTTTGCGTCCGATAACTGCTGTGTCGAGCCGATACGTGCGGCCCTCAATCCCCAAAGCGAGCCTAAAGGTCTGAAACTCGACCTTTGATAGATGAGTATCGCCCCCGACGCCTGCTGTGTCCACCCCAATGGCGGTTATTGGTTGAAGCGGGTGTCCGGCTTCAGTGGAAGGCCGATGACGATCCGGGCCGCGTTGTGGCCGAGGGTCCGCGCGGTGTGGGCATCTGCGGTACGAGAATCCAACTCCGGCAGCGGATCTGCCAGCTGATCGTGGTGTACGCAGACATCGCCGCGAGCGTCGATACCCACTCCCACCCGCAGTGGTGACCGCAGCGCCGCCTGACGCGCCAGATGGGCTGCGGCGCCGTCGGGATCTCCCGGCTGCACCGAGTACGGAACGCCCTCCTCCTCGATGCCTGCCAGCACCTCGCGTTCGACTTCACCACCAGCCACACTCAGCACCACGATCACCGGCCGCGCGGGCTGGCCACCCTCACGTACCAATGCCCGCCCCAACCAACTGTGCATGCGATGCCACCAGGCCGGAAGCCACTGCATTGCGCGGGCCCTCGGTTCCCCGGACGTTTCCTGTGCCGCAAACGATGCCGTATGGAGCGACGGCGTCGGCGATCAGTTCGGGGATCTCGAAGTCGAGTGCGCAGCCACCGAGCAGCACCACGAATCCGATCTGGCGCAGGTCACCGCCGGGCGCGACGGCGCGTAACGCCCGCAAGGCATTGACCACGAAGACCCGTTCCTTGGCGGCGCGTCGAACCACCCTGATCCGGTCGATCGAATGCCGGGTGGGTATCGGGTGCATGCCGTGCTCGGCCAGGGTCACCACCCTGGCGAATGCCGTTGCGGGCAACGGCTTGTCGAAGAATTGTGCGGTCCCGTCCTCCAGCCTGACGTGAAAGAAGCTCTCCGCCTTGCCGAGCGGGCAGCGCTTGATGTCCTCGGCCAATTCGAGATTCCCCAGCCCCAGTTCAGCGTCGATGAGCTTGGTGACCAGATCGCCCGCGCCGGCCAGATGCACTGCGTCGATGTCGCCGTCGACCTCGATCAGTGCCGCATCGGTGGACCCGCCACCGAGATCGAGCACCACGAGCGGCCTGTCGGTACCCGGCGTGGTGAGCGCGCCGAGCACTGCCATCTCGGCTTCGACCCCGCCGACGACGACCTCGACCGCGTTCGCACCGGCGGCCTGTAGCCGGTGTCGCACCTCATCGGCGACGGCGCGCATACCGCTCTCTTTAGTGCGCACCATCGCCGCCAGGGCCACGGCGTTCTCCAGCGCCACCTCACCGGCGACACCGCCCCGAACCTCCTGCGGCACAAAGGTGTCCACCGCAAGCAGATCCTGGATGTGTACGTCGGAGAGTGCATGTTTGGACAGGTCGGCCATGCTCTGCCGCACGTTGGCGATCATGCCGCCGGTGTTGGTGCCCGCTTCACCGGCAACATCGACCAGCGGGCTGACCCGCTCGACGGCGGCCATGATCTCGACAGCGCCGCGGGACACGTCGACCGTCGCTCGTCTGCGCTCACCGGTCAGCTCAAGGGCTCCCGCCGGGATGGCGCGATCGGCGACGTCACCCGCGGGTGTCCGGACCACGACCGCCGAGCGGTTTCCGGTCAGCGCCCGCGCCACCGGTGACACCACTCGTGTGGCGGCCGCATCGAGATCGAATATCGTCGCCAGGCCATAGGCATTCGACAGTGTGCGGACCGACTGGCCGGGGCCTGCGACCTCCACCGCCGCGAGCATGCCCAGCGGCACCGCCTCGATCCGCGACACCTCGTCGATCACCGGGATCACCGTGTCGAGCCGGTTGACCACCAGGACAGCGTCGTCGTTACCCAGGATCGCCGCCGTCACGGGGACGCCGCGTTGGGTGGCGGCATTGATGGCACGGGCAGTGACCTCGAAGTCGACGCCTTTCGGGACGACGACGATTGTCTCTGAACCAGAATGGGTTTCCGGCAGGGCGTCGAACGCGACAGTGATACCGACACCGAGCCCGCGACCACCGGGCGTGCGCGGATCATGCCCGATCATGGTCGACTCGGTGATGATGGTTTCGGTGATGGTTTCCATCGCCAGCCCACTGATCACCGGGGTGGCCTCGTTGAGCAGGACCACATCGAGGTCGGCCAGTTCAAGACCGGCCACGTCGAGTGCCCGCGCCACTACCGCCGCCACGCCGTCGACATTGCGCGGCGTGCCCTTGATGCCGGTTGTGGATGTCAGGGCAGAGCCGAGAAACCGCACCGATCCGTCGGATCGGATCGTTGCGGCACTGGCCTCCGTCGTCGAGTTACCGATGTCGACACCGACAACGGTCCGGGTCATCAGGTGCCCAAGGCCCCGGAGACCTCCGCGAACTGCGGCACCACCTCGACGGGCCGGGCCTGCTTGCGGATCTGCTCGGTCTCCTTGAGGTGCAGCAGCGCCGCCTTGGCCTGCCAGCGCGGCCGGGCCATCTGGTCGTTGAGCGTCGGAACCGGTTCTGGCGACTCGCCTTTCGCGTACTGCGCGGCGTTCGACCCGATGCTGCGGTAGGTCTCCAGCGTCATCAACGGGCTCTGCGGGAACAGCTCCAGGCTGGACAGCCTCGGCAGGTCACGCTGATGGATCATCGACGTACCCCGGGACAAGATGCCGATGCCGATGCCCGACCCGGACAGCTTGGCCGCCGTGTGCGCCACCACTGCCAGGTCACTGCTGTGCCGGACGCGGACACAGCGGGCCGTGACCTCCTGCTCCTCGATACCGGCCAGGATCTCGCGAATCACGTCGGCATGCGACAGACCGATGATCGTCTGGCTGAAGAAGTCCGCGAATGCCGGCGAGATCGCCAGTACCACCTCGTCGGAGCGCTTCCCCGGCTCGGCAGGCTGTTCACCGGTGAAAGTGATTGTTCTGTCAGACATTTCACTCCACCTCCTGTTCCGGGTTCTCGGCACTCGTGACGTGGCGCAGCCGTTTCATTTCCTCCCAGCGTGCGCCGGATGGTCGGTAACCGGTGCCGGGGCCCGCGTAGTCGTTGCGGTCATTGACGGCCGACAACGGCTTGAGATCACGGGTCATGATGGCCGACGTGTGCAGCAGATCGCCCGAAACTCGTTGCCGCAGCACGCTCAACAAATTTTCGGCGATGTCGGAGAAGCCGGTCGATTCCAGCGCTTTCACCAGATCCAAGCCCGTCACGTTGCGATCCATCACCTGTTGCGCGCCCTTGAGATCCTCCAGGACATCGCGCGGGATCAGCTCACGGCTGCCGTGCGCATAGGTGGCCGCGTCGATCTCGGCGTCGGAGATCGCCGGCAGATCCAGATACCGGAACACGGCCTGTAGCGCCTTGCCGGCCCGCGCCCGCACGGCGAGAATCTCGGCTTCGTTCACGTGCCGAAGCCCGCCGTCGATCTGCAGGTCGCGCTGGATGGTGTTGAAGTCGTCGAAATCCTCGGCGTCCACGTTGGATCCGGCGAACATGTTGTCGTAGTTGGGTGTTGCCGAGTACCCCGAGGTGATGAAGTCGGTACCGGGCATCATCTGCGGCAGCAGCCGGGCCGTGCGGCGCATCGGCGAATGCGAGAACGACTGGTCGTTACCCGATGCACATTCCAGGTCCACCGCCGAGGCGACGAGGTTCTCGGCGGCGACCGCGCGGATGCCTGCAGGCACCGCCCCGGGCACCCCGATACACGAGATCGAGCCGTTCTGCAGACCCTGCACACCCGCGCCCTTGGCCACCAGGATGCAGCGGATCTCCAGGTAGAGCATCGACCGACCCTCGGCGTTGCCCATCTGGACCTCGGAGCCGGTTCCGGAGGTGAAGCGCATCTTGATACCCCGCGACGCATACGCCGCAGCCAGAAACGCTTTCGACCACGGGGTGTCGTCGCCGTCGACGAACACCGACTCGGTGCCGTACACCGAGATGGTCTCGGCGTAGGCGGTGATACCGCGCATACCCAGCTCGAGCTCGGTGGCCTCCTCCAGCGCGCACTGGGTCAGCCGCCCACCCGTGCCCACCTGGCTGCCGATCTGCAAGGCCATCGCGACCAGCGGCGCATAGCGGACCACGCCCAAAGTTGTTTCCACTTCGGAGAATCCACGCAGCGACGCCTCCGCGGCCTCGCAGGCGACCTGCAGCGGGTTGTCGCGGGCACTGGTGCAGTGCGCCTGGTTCGCCGGAGTGCGGCGGGCACGCATCTTCTGCATGCCCATCATGATCTCGACGATGTTCATCGTCTTCATGACTTCCAGCAGCTTGGCCGGAGTCAACCCGCCCGTCACCGCGATCACCTCGTCGCGAGTCACGCGCGGATCCACGAGCATGCCGGCGATCTCGGCGGCCGGGATCGCCATCGACTGCTCGGTGGTGCCCACGTCGATCGCATGATCGGCGATGAACTGGTCGATGAAGTCGAAATCAGCGCGCGCCCGGCCGTCCATCTCGACGATCACACCGTCGACCACCCGCACGCTCGGCTCAGGATCGAACGCGCTGTCCATCGCGACCATGCCGACCTCGGGCCACTCCTCGACGAAACCATCGAGGTTGACCGGGCGGTCCTCCAGGACTTTCGTCCGTTCGGACTGCCGCCGCTGACCCGTAGCTCTTGGCGATACTGCCGTCACCGGTGTCTCCTATTCGCTGGTGGCCCGGATGTCGCGACGCTCATAGACGTCGGCGGCTTCACGGACAAGCCCGGCCAGCAAGGCCGCGCCGTACTGCGTGTCGAGTTCGTCGGCGATTGCGTCCAGTTCGGCTTTGGTCGACGCATTCGGCCGCAGCGCGTTGTAGATCTGCAGCACCCGCTCGTCGCTTATCGCGGTCATCTCAGCGGCCCGCCGCAGGTTCGCGCCAAGCTGCTTACGACCGACCTTCTCGGCAATCTGCGCCTGCAAACGCAGCGTCTGCGGCGTGATCCGCAGATCCGAGGCAACCACGTCACCGGCCATCACCGCATCCATGGTGATGTCGTCGATCGGTTTGCCGTTGGGCGTGAACAGCAAGTCCTTGCGATTGAGGCTCAGCGGATAATCCACCGAGGGATCCAGGTTCGGTTCCGTCATGCACTGCTCCTTGGTATGGCACGGCAATCGCGCACCCTTGATTGTGCGCTACATCACGTTGCACGAACGTTGCGCCGCAGGTCAGCGGCTGAATCGTTTCAATGAGGCGTCCGGTGTGCTTGCCCGGAGCTAGCCTGTGCGGCGATGAACGATGCGGACCTGAGCTCGATCGCCGAGCTCGGCGAATTCTTCGTCTTGCCGACGGCGGACGACGGACCCTGGTTGCCGATCAATACCCTGCTCACCGACACTGCGATCGTCCACGAGTACGCGCTTCACGCCCGCTCGGCGATGGCTTCTGCGCTCAGGCTTGATGAGGCCGACGTGCCCCTCAAGGCCGCCGCATCATCGGTGCACCTGTCGATCGCGTCCCGGCTGCTCTCCCCCGTCATCGGCGCCGCGATCACCCTGTCGAAAATCCCGGTGCTCGACGCAGACTCACTGGTGTGGCAACGAGATTCGTCACACCGGCCACTCCTCGCGGTAACGCGGTTGCAGTGGATCGCGGCGACCGGATCAGCCCAGACCGCAGCGACCATCGCCGGCACCGTCGTCGGCGAGGTGCTCGGCCCGCTGAACGAGACCATGCGACGGGCGGTCGCGTTGTCCCCACAAGTGCTGTGGGGCAACGTGGCATCGGCCGCCAACGGTGCGGTGACCGTGCTGGCGCAATCCCGGCCCGCCGATGAGCATCGCGGCCGCGCGCTGATCGCGGCACTCATGGTGACGGATGTTCTGCGCGATGCGGCGGAGATCGCCGACGGGCGATTCCGGCGACGAAACTGCTGCCTGTTCTACCAGGTGCCAGGCGGCGGTTACTGCGGTGACTGCGTGCTGGTTTAAAGCCCTCAGAGGACAGCCACGCCGGCCTCGGCTACCGAGACGTCCTGCTCGACGCTGCCCGCGCTGACCCCGACCGCCCCGACCACCACGCCGTCGGACTCCAGGAGCAGCCCACCGCCGAACACCACCAGCCCTCCGGAGGTCTGCTCCAGACCGTAGAGCTCACCGCCGGGCTGCACAGCCGCCATCAGAGCGCTGGTGGGCAGATTCATCATGATCGAGGTCCGCGCCTTGCGGATGGCGATATCGATGCTGGCCTTGATGGCGCCGTCCATCCGCACGAACGTAACCAGATGGCCACCGTCGTCGACGACAGCGATGTTCATCGGCTGACCGATTTCATTCGCCTTGGCAATGGCGGCGTCGACGACCTTCTGCGCTGTCGCCAGCGGCAGTGATGTCATGGATGTCCCTTCGGGTGGACCGCGAACGTGGGCTTGTGTACGAGATTGGTGGGGTTTTTCGCACACAAGCCCACGTTCAACGGTGGCTTCTGGATCAGAAAAAGCCTTGGGCTTTGTTGCTGTAGCTCACCAGCAGGTTCTTGGTCTGCTGGTAGTGGTCGAGCATCATCTTGTGGTTCTCCCGGCCGATGCCGGACTGCTTGTAGCCGCCGAACGCCGCGTGCGCGGGGTAGGCGTGATAGCAGTTGGTCCAGACCCGGCCCGCCTTGATATCGCGCCCGGCCCGGTAGGCGGTGTTGCCGTCACGGGACCACACACCCGCACCCAGGCCGTAGAGCGTGTCGTTGGCAATCGAGATCGCGTCGTCGTAATCGGTGAACGACGTGACAGCCACCACCGGACCGAAGATCTCCTCCTGGAAGATCCGCATCTTGTTGTTGCCGGTGAAAATCGTCGGCTGCACATAGAACCCGCCCGACAGGTCACCGCCGAGATCCGCCCGCTCACCACCGGTAATCAGCTTGGCACCTTCGGATTTCCCGATCTCGATGTACGAAAGGATCTTCTCCAACTGATCGTTGGACGCCTGCGACCCGATCATCGTCTCGGTATCCAGCGGATCGCCTTGACGCACCGCCTTGGTCCGGATCGCCGCCAACTCCAGGAACTCGTCATAGATGTCGGCCTGGACCAGTGAGCGCGACGGGCAGGTGCACACCTCACCCTGATTGAGGGCGAACATCGTGAAGCCCTCCAGCGCCTTGTCCTGGAAGTCGTCACCGGCAGCCATCACATCGGAGAAAAAGATGTTCGGTGACTTGCCGCCCAACTCCAGGGTGACCGGGATCAGGTTCTGGCTGGCGTACTGCATGATCAACCGACCCGTGGTGGTCTCCCCGGTGAACGCAATCTTGGCGATCCGATTGCTCGACGCCAACGGCTTACCGGCCTCCACCCCAAACCCGTTGACAATATTGAGCACACCCCCCGGCAACAGATCACCGATCAACGACGCCAGATACAGCACCGACGCCGGAGTCTGCTCAGCCGGCTTGAGCACCACCGCATTACCCGCGGCCAACGCCGGCGCCAACTTCCACACCGCCATCAGGATCGGAAAGTTCCACGGAATGATCTGCCCGACCACACCCAACGGCTCATGGAAGTGATAGGCAACCGTGTCCTCATCGATCTGGGAGAGCGAACCTTCCTGAGCCCGCAAAACCCCGGCGAAGTACCGGAAATGATCCACCGCCAACGGAATATCGGCGTTGAGCGTCTCGCGGATCGGCTTACCGTTGTCCCACGACTCGGCCAGCGCGATCGACTCCAGATTCTGCTCGATCCGATCGGCGATCTTGTTCAGAATCACCGCACGCTCGGCGGGCGCGGTCTTACCCCACGCCGGGGCAGCCGCATGAGCCGCATCCAACGCCTTCTCGACATCAGCCTCGGTTGACCGGGCGATCTCGCAGAACACCTGACCCGTCACCGGCGTCGGATTCTCGAAATACCGGCCCTCGGCCGGCGCCACCCACTCACCACCGATGTAGTTGCCGTAGCGGGATTCAAACGACATCAGGGCGCCCTCTGCGCCCGGACGTGCGTAAACAGTCATGGCATTCTCCTGCGTTCGGACACCGAAATGTGTCGGTCGTCACTCAAGGTAGGCAATGGGAGGTTGCAGCACGGTTGCACGCACGTGCAACGGGGCTAGCCCAGTTCGGAGTCGAGGCCCGCGAGGTGACCCCGGGCCTGCGCTCGGGCCACCGGATCGGCCCTGGGATGGTCGTGCAGCATCCGCCAGCCGTCGCGGTCGTCGCGGCCGTCCGGCAATTGGAGCCACTGCCGCAGGAGTGCCAGGTTTCCGCGGGCCGACTGTGACAACACGGCGGCCCTTAGGCTGGCGGTCAGTTCAGTGCGCAGGCGCGCGATGGCCGGCGAGACCGACTGCGGTAGCAGCGCGCCGGTGTAGGCCGACAGTGCCGCGGCCACGTCGCCGGCCTGCAGCGCGTCGAAGACATCGCCCATGTCGCTGGCGACGGGCGCAAGCAGCCGGTAGGGGCGCGACGCGATGTAGTTGGAGCCGATGACCCGGCGCAACCGCGACATCTCGGCGCGAATGGTCACGACGTCGAGATCCTTGTCGTCGAGCAGCATCGCGAGGTGATCGGCGCTGAGCCCTTCGGGGTGCCGGATGAGGAGCACCAGGATGTCGGCGTGCCGTCCCGTCAGCGCGCTGAATCGAGGTTGTCCGTCGTCGTCGCGCACTCGCCAACGTGGGCGGTCGCCCCCCAGCACGGACAATCGGACGGTGGCCGGGTCGGCGGTGGCCGGGCGTGTCAATTGCAGCAGGGCAAGCTGATTCTCGACTGCGACAGCGGTGGCCCGCACCAGCGCGAGTGTCTGTGGGGAGGCGACTGCGGCGCCGCCGGTGAGATCGATCGCGCCCACCAGCATCCCGGTGGCCGGATCGTGGACGGGCACCGCCGTGCAGCTCCAGGAATGCACGACGCGCGAGAAGTGCTCGGAGCCGAGAATCTGCAGTTCACGGTCCAGCGCCAGGGCGGTTCCGGGCGCGTTCGTTCCGGCGGTGCGTTCGCTCCAATCTGTGCCGGGCACGAAGTTCATCGCCTCGGCCTTCCGGCACGCGCCACGATCGCCTTCCACCCACAGCAGGGTGCCGTCTGCCGCGCTGATCGCGACCACCACGCCCGTATCGACTGCGTCGTCGACGAGCAATCGGCGGATCAACGGCAACGTCGGCGCGAGTGGGTGCGATTCGCGCAGCTCGGCAAGGGCTGCCACGGCGGCCGCGGTCTGCCCACCGCGATCGGGATCCACCCCGGTGGCCAGGCTGCGCTGCCAGCTTTCCACCACGACCCGACGTAGCGGGGTGGAGTCGAGGTAGGCGGCATCCACCTGGCCCTCGACGAAGAGGTCATGCACGGCACGCACCTTCGCAGGCGGGACCCGGGCCAATACCCGTCCGCCCGCATTCTTCGATGTGGCCACGACGATCACGCTCCTGGACGCAGGGCCATCAGCTGGCCCTTCGCGTGCCCGCCAGGATAGTTGACCTGAGTGTGACGCCGGTAACGGACAGCCGCTCCGAGGCGGTGAATAGACCAGCTACCGGTATAGTCGTGTCACGGCGGCATGTCTGTTCTGCCTTTGTCGCCTTCTCGATCGTCAACCGAGCGCCGCGGGAATCACCCGCGCCGGGCAGGACGACCGCCTACCATTCTTCGGAGTTCTTCTTTTGTCTGCGCAAATAACTTTTGCTGACCTTGGCATGCCCGCCAAAATCGTCGCGGCCCTGGCCGCCAACGGCGTGGATACGCCGTTCCCGATCCAGGCCGCCACCCTGCCCGACTCGCTGACCGGTCGCGATGTGCTCGGCCGCGGCCGCACCGGGTCCGGCAAGACCTACGCGTTCCTGCTGCCGCTGGTAGCCCGCCTGTCGACCAGCGACACCCGCCGGTCCCCCAGCCGTCCGCGCGCCCTGATTCTTGCCCCTACCCGCGAACTGGTGAGCCAGATCGAGGCGTCGCTGCTTCCGCTCGCCGCCGCGACCGGACTGAGTTCGATCAATATCTTCGGCGGCGTCGGCCCCGGACCGCAGATCGCCGCCCTCAAGCGCGGCGTGGATATCGTCATCGCCTGCCCCGGCCGGCTCGAAGACCATATGAAATCCGGTCATGCCGATCTGTCCGCGGTTGAGATCACGGTGCTGGACGAAGCCGACCACATGGCCGACCTCGGCTTCCTGCCGGGCGTCAAGCGCCTGCTGGACCGCACTCCGAAAAACGGCCAGCGACTCCTGTTCTCCGCCACGCTCGACGCCGGCGTCGATGTGCTGGTCAAGCGTTACCTGCACAATCCGGTGGTGCACAGCGTCGATTCCGCGCAGTCGCCCGTTTCGGAGATGGTCCATCACGTGCTGCACGTGGACAACGCCGCCCGCATCAACGTGGTCGCCGACCTGGCCGCGGCGCCGGGCCGCACCATCGTTTTCTCCAGGACCAAGCATGGCGCGAAAAACCTGACCCGCCAACTCAATTCACGTGGCATCTCGGCTGTCGAGCTGCACGGGAACCTGTCCCAGAATGCTCGTACCCGTAACCTGACGGCGTTCTCCGACGGATCCGCTACCGTGCTCGTCGCCACCGACATCGCGGCCCGCGGCATCCACGTCGACGACGTCAGCCTGGTGGTCCACGCCGACCCGCCCGTCGAGCACAAGGCATATCTGCACCGGTCCGGGCGGACGGCCCGCGCCGGCGCCGAGGGCACCGTGGTGACGCTGATGCACGACGCTCAGGTGTCGGACGTGCGGACCCTCACCCGCAAGGCCGGGGTGAAAGCGACGGTCACCCGGGTCAACGGCATCGATCATCCGGTACTGCAGGAAATCGCCCCGGGCGACCGGGTTTTCGGTGAGCCGAAGGCTCCGGCACGTCCCGAGTCACAGCCGCCGCACCGGTCTGACCGCTCATCGGGTCCGGGCCAGTCGCGCCGGCCGCGTCCTGCGAACCGGTCAGGTTCCGGTGCACACCGTGGCGGCGGCGCACGCCGGCCGCGGCGGTCGAACGACTCCGCGTCGCACTAAGGATTTCAGACCCGCCCTGCTTCATGCGGGCGGCCAAAGTGTGCGGTCCCGCTGGTCTCTCCAGTCCGGCGGGACCGCACAGTCTTTGGTGGGGGCGATACTCAGGACCCCCATGCATTGGCCGCGCTGCGATCGGTAGCGGCGACATCATCGGACCCATCCCGAACCGCGTTACCCAGGTTGAACAGGATCTCGTTGAGGGCCGCCGCGGCCTGATTCCACCGGGCCTGCTCTACCTGGTACGCCTCGGCGGCCTCCCTCGTCCAGACCTGCTGTAACGGCGCGATCTGTGCGCGCAGGTCTTCGCATGCCGCGTTGAGCCGGCTCGAGGTGGTGTGAATCTCCTGACGGATTGTGTATTCGATCTCGCCGAAATCGTATGAGAGCACTTGGTTCACGAGTTTCTCCGATCGGGGTTAGAGGTTGTCGCCGACTGTGCCGAGCCGTTGCGAATGACCGTCGGCGGCTTCTCGCAGGGTCCGTTCGTTGTAGCGGATGGTCTCCGCGATCCGCTGCAACGCGGTGTGGAGTTTGAGTGACTCGCTGTTCCACCGGTCGACCACATCGCGGAAGCGGGTCGCCGCAACGCCTCCCCACACCGAAGGTGGCACACTGCTCATCCGGCCGATGAATGACTGCAGTATGGCGCGGATATCGTCATTGAGCACGTCGATCCGCCCGGCCACATTGGTCATGACGTCGAAATCGGCGCTAAGTGGTCCCGTTGATTCAGCCATCGGTACCCTTCCGGTCTTGTATTGCGGGATATAACATTTCGACGCAGCACAGCCCCATTCGGTTCCATCTGATTTCAGCGAACCGCATGCGCGGACCGAATCGCCGTTTCACAAGCCCGGCGGACCAACTCATCGCGTCCCACCGCACTCTGGCAACCGATCGCGATGCGCACCGGCCCGTCGACCAGCACCGCCCACCGGACCTGGCGCTCATCGCGGACCTCGCGGTAACTCAGCACTGGACGGTCGGCGATGCGATCCACCGGGTTGAAGTCGACGAACGCGCCGGCAGGCTGCTCGTCGAACGCCTGGCGCAACGTGTCAGCCAGTGGGCCATCGGCGACCCCGGATTGGGTGAGATGGATCATCACGTCGGGGTCTGACGCCGAAACCACCTGTACCCGAGCTGATCCCGGTCCATCCGTGACGCGCTGCACGGTCCAGCCGAGGGGGATCTGCAGCCCGACGCGGCCCTCCACCAGTACGGCCATCGGTTGCCCCGCATCTGGCCGGTCACCCGCCACGACCGCGGTGCCGGCGCAGAGCGCCGACACGATCAGCGCCGCGCATGTCACGGTTCCGCCCCGCCTGCCACGATCTGTTCCCGCGAGGAGCGAAATAGCACCCCTGTCGCCGGTGTCATCGCACGACTGCGTGAATTCCCGCCGCAGCATCGCGGAATCGGCCATCGACACCTGCACACCGCGGTCACGAAGCCGGTCGGCAATCGCGCGGCCAAGCGCCACGGCACCTGCGACTTCGACGGGCGCGTCGATGACCGCCTGGCCTGGACACTGCACCGCAGTGACCACGGCCCGCACCAGCGCGTCGGCATCGCCACAGCGCGCCAGCACCACCGGGTCCCCCTGACCGCGCGCCACCACCACCAGGTCCATCGCAATCTCCACCACCGACCACCGGCGACCGCCGAGGCTCGTGCGGAACGCCTGAACACGTTGCGTCACAGCGCAGTCGACGGCGACAGCATTGCGGACCCGAGCGACCTGATCGACCGTCCACCACGTCGGGAACACCAGAGTCAGCCTGTCCACTTCTAGTCCGACGGCCGCACCGATAACGTCAGCCCACAATTCGTCGACCGAGACCGGCGCGTCATCGATCAGGGCGAGCGCGTCGTCAATGCAGGCCACCGCAGTCATCGCGGACTCGGTGGGCACGGTTCCGGGTCCGCGCACGGTCACCGGGCCCACTTCCACCACCGCGGTGCTCACTGGAGGTCGCACTCCGGTCCAAATGCCACCTGGACGAGTTCGTCGGGGGCCGCACGGGTGATCAGGGTGCCCCGCCCGGGCGGCAACGGTCCGGGCCGTGTCGATCCCAGCAGTACGCCCTCGTCGGGGCTCGCACTCATCATCAGCCCCATACAGCCGAGTTCCTTCAGCCGGGCCAGCACCGGGTCGAACATCGCACGTGCCGCACCTCCGGATCGCCGGGCCACCACCAGATGCAGGCCGATATCGCGTGCGTGCGGGAGGAATTCGAGCACCGGCGCCAGTGCGTTCGCACCGGCTCCGGCCACCAGGTCGTAGTCGTCCACCATGACGTAGAGCTCCGGACCGGACCACCAGGACCTGTCGCGCAACTGACGTTGGGTGACTTCTGGGCCAGGCATTCGTCGGTGCAACGTGTCGAGCTGCAATGGCAACGCAGTCTGCAGCGCCCCAGTGGATATCGCATAGCCGGCCAGATGGCCCGATTCGACCACGCCGAGCAGGGACCGGCGAAAGTCGACGACAAACAATTGCACCGCCGCCGGGTCGTTGGTCCGCACCAGCTCACGGCATAGGGTGCGCAGCGCCGTCGATTTGCCGCAGCCGGTGTCACCGAGAATGACGAGATCGGGCTGCTCGGCGAAATCGATGAGTGCCGGCGCCAGTTCGCGCTCACCCAATCCCAGAATCACCTGGGTGGCCGGGTTCCGACTAGCGACCGTCGCCAGGGTGTGGTGCGGCACAGTCGCAGGCAATAAGCGGATCTCGGGGGCTGCGGCATCGGCATGCTGCGCCCGTAATGTGCCTGCGGTACGGGACAACGCGGCACCGATGCCGACGTCGGTGGCCGAGCCGTCCAGCCTGGGCAGGGCAATCAGCAGTTCGCGACCCTCGCGGGTCATGCCCCTGCCCGGCGGGCACTGGCCAAGCTGGCGGGCCCGCTTCCGGTCCATCTCTGATTCAGCCGGGTCGCCGAGCCGCAGCTCGATGCGGCTACCGAGTTGGTCTTTGAGCGCCGGTCGGAACTCCGCCCACCTCGACGCGGTCGCCACGACATGCACACCGAACGAGAGTCCTTGCAGGGCAAGTGCGGTGATCGGAGCTTCGAGACTCTCGAACTCGGCTCGCAGCGTGGACCAGCCGTCGACGATCAGGAACACGTCGCCGAACGGGTCGGCATCGGCGCCAGCGCCGGTTCGCCGCGTCCGGTACTCGGCCATCGAATCGATGCCGAGGCTGCGGAAACGCTTTTCCCGTTCCCGCACCAACGTTTCCAGCTCGGCGACCGTGCGCCGCGCCAGATCGACGTCGCGACGCCCCGCGACCGCACCGACGTGCGGCAAGGGTCGCAGTGCGGCCAGTGCTCCACCGCCGAGATCCAGGCCGTAGAGCTGCACATCGCGCGGAGAGTGGGTGGCGGCCAGGGCAAGTGCCAATGTCCTTGCCGCCGACGACTTCCCCGATTGCGGTCCGCCGACGATTGCGACGTTGCCCGCAGCGCCGGCAAGCGTCACGACGAGCCGGTCACGGCGCTGCTCGAAGGGTCGGTCGACCAGGCCGATCGCCACGGTGAGCGGCTCGGCCGCAGGCATGAGCACATCGCTGAGCGGTACCGCACGCGGCAGCGGCGGCAGCCACACCTGATGTGCCGGCGTGCCGTGCCCGGCCAATCTGGCGAGCACCGCCTCCAGCACGGTCGTCGAAGACGTCTGTGCCGCAATCTGACCCGTAGCCGCCCAGCGCGCGGTGAACGGGCGAACATCGGTTGGCCCGGCCTCCGGCACATCTGGTGTCGCGACGGTGTAGCCGTCGGAGACGAACGCAGTCTGGAACCGGGTCACGTCGCCGGAAGGCGCCTTCAGATAGGCCGCCCCCGGCGTGTTGGGCAACTGGTAGGCGTCGGCGATTCCGAGCACCGCACGCGACTCGTTGGGCGAGAACGTCTTCAGGCAGATTCGATATGACAGATGGGACTCCAGGCCGCGCAGCCTCCCCTCGTCGAGGCGTTGACTGGCCAGCAACAGATGCATCCCCAGCGACCTGCCGAGTCGGCCGATGGCGACGAACAGTTCCGCGAAGTCTGGATGCTGGTGCAGCAGTTCGGAGAATTCGTCGACCACGATCAGTAGGGCAGGCAGCGCGGGCAGGTCCCGGCACCTGCGTTGATATTCGGAGATGTTGGCCAGGTTGCCTGCCGCCCGGAGTAGCTCCTGCCTGCGGGTCATCTCGCCGGCCAGCGCATCGGCCATGCGGGCCACCAGCGGCGCCTCGTCGGCGAGGTTGGTGATCAGCGCGCTGATGTGAGGCGCTGATTCCAGACCGAGAAAGGTTGCGCCGCCCTTGAAGTCGACGAGTACGAGGTTGAGCATCTCGGGTGGATGCGTGGTGACGAGGCCGAGCACCAGCGTCCGCAGGAACTCCGACTTACCCGAACCGGTGGCGCCGACGCACAGTCCGTGCGGGCCGATGCCGTTCCGCGCAGCCTCCTTCAGATCCAGATAGACCGGGCCGGCGTCGTCGGAGGTACCGATCGGCACCCGCAGGAGACGCTGCTCATCGGGTATCTGCCAGCAGGCGGGCGGGTCGATGCGGTCAAGATCGCCAGCGCCGATGAGCTGCAGCCAGCCGGACCGCTCGGCGGGCAGTTCTGCCGTACGGTAGCGGGCCAGCCGGCGGGCACACGTCAATGCCTGTTCGATTGTCAGCCCGTCGGGCCGTGCGACAGCATCTCCGAAGCGGACCGTTTCTTGGCCGACCTCCACCTGTACATCGGCCTCGGTTTCGGCGCCGACTGTGAGCACTGTGACCCTGGCGGGGCACGATATCGGTCCGGCTGCAACACCATCGATGATGATGACAGTGTGCATCGGCAACTTGTCAGTGCAGGCTTGCGCCAATGTGTGGTACCTCAGCGCGCCGGCCCCCTCGCAGCGGTGGTGCGGCAGCCATTTCAGCCAATCCCACACTTCGGCGGCAGAGGACCCGACGACCGCGGCGATCCTCAGATGGTGCGGGCTGTGCAGCGTGGCCAATTCGCAGATGACAGCGCGCAGCAGTGCGCGGGCGTTCTCGCGCCCGCCCCCGATGGCCAAATATCCCGACTCACAAAGGTTCACGGTGATCGGCACACCGGTGACGGTGGAGCGGGTACGGATCAGCTGCTGCAACGCGGTCGCGGTGACGGGGTCAGTGTCTTCTCCCACGCGGGGCTCAGGCGTCACCAGACGGGTGGCCAAGGGCCGCTCACCTACTCCGATCCGGACTTCACAGAACATGGGATGGTCAGGTCCGCGCTCCCACCTGCGCCGAGTGCCGGCGAGCGTCCACAACGTGTCGGGACCGGGATGGGCCGAATGCAGCGCTTCCCACTGCGCCCGCGCGGTAGCGGCCGCCACCGTATCGAGTCCGTCCAGATATCGCAGGTATTCGCACCGGTCGCGGGTCAGCTCAGCTCCTCGGCCGTTGCCCCGCAGGCTGTACACCAGCGTGCCGAGCACCGACATCACCATCATCACCGGGAAGAACATGAACCCCGGGCCCCGCGACGCGGCCGCTCCGGACCCGAAGTAGACGGCCATCATTCCCACCATCGCGACCACCAGTACTACCGGAAGCAACCGCGCCAGCGGGTTCACCGGCGTGACCCGCGGTACCGGTGGTGGCGCGTCGATCAGCACCTCTGCGGGTGGGCCCGGGCAGGTGGCCAGCTGTCGTCGGTCAGAAAGCTCCATCAACTGTTTGGACGCACGCCGGTGCCGATCGGTTCCCTACCGACAACGGTGAATTTTCGTGCGCAGGGCGGCCGCGGTGGTCGGTTACGGTGAACTGCACAGACGTCTACCGGGGGGTGAAGTTGTGCCGGATACGTTGCGCCACGTATCGATTCACTGCGAAGCGGTCATCGCCGGGCAGGACTGCCCCGCGCCGGTAGATCTGACGCTACCCGCGTGGATGCCCGTGGGCCGGTTGATCCCGCCGATCCTGGATGCGGTGGGCGCCAACGGTGACACCGTGCGGCATTGGCGTCTCGGCAAGCTGGGCGGAGTGCTGTTGAACGAGGCGATGACACTGGTGCAGAACGATATTCATGATGGCGACCTGCTTCTGCTGTCGGAGGCCGTCGTTCAGCCGCCACGCTCGCATGGAATAACCGTCGCGCTCACTACCGAGGCGCCTGTCGAACCACATCCCGCACTGCGTTCGGCGGGCTTCCTGTGGGCCAGCCTGCTCGGCACGTCGGCGGTCGTATGCGCCGGCCTCGGCACCGAAGGCCCGGGGCGTATTGTTGCCGTTGTCGTACTGACCGCCGTTCTCATCGCGGCCGCGTTGGCGGCGCAGCGGATCGGGCTCGGCCGGCCGGGCGCGACGTCACTGAACGTCACCGCGGTGGCCCACGCAGCCGTCCTCGGACTTCTCGTGGTGCCCGCGGGGCCGGGCCCGGCCAACTTCTTCCTCGCCGCGGTGGCCGCCGCCTCGCTCGGCGTTGTTCTCATCCGGCTATCGAGCTGTGGCACAGAGGTTCTGCTCGCGATCGTCACACTTGCTGCGGCAGCGGCTGTGGTGACAGCGTGCGCGGTGCTGTGGCCGATGGGCGTCCCACAGGTCGGCGCGGTGCTCAGCGCGCTGGCGATGGGCGGATTGTCCCTGACACCACGGCTCTCGATCGCGCTGGCCGGTCTGACGCCGCGGATGCCTGATGTGGACGACCCGGGGGAACCTCTGGGCGACACCACCATTCACGTCGACTTCGTCGCGGACCGTGGCCACCGGATACTGATCGGCTTGGTGGCAGGCTGTGCCGGTGCAGCGGCGCTGGGCACCCTGCTGGTGGCTACCGGGGGCCGGGACCCGGTCACCGGCGCCGCAATGGCGTTCACCGCGGCGGTCGGCGTAGCGCTGCTCCTGCGCTCCCGGTCCTACGCCTCCGGCCAGTGCCGCACTGCGCTGAACGTCGCCGGATTCTGTTCGCTGAGTTCGATGTTCGTGCTAGTGGCGGCATGGGCTCCGGCCTACGGCGGCTGGACCGGAGTCGCGGCTGTCAGCGTCGGGCTTGCCACGCTGATGCCCGCCGCCATCACGAGCCCACTCGCCGTGCGCATCGTCCATGCGCTCGAGTACGGCGCACTGGCCGCGATCGCACCGCTGGCATGCTGGCTCGCCGGAATCTTCGACCTGGTCGGCGGTCTGGGGCCGCTGTGAGGGCGCAATGTCGACTCATGGTGGCCGCGTTGGCGGTAATGCCGGTGCCGTTAGCGGTGGCGGTGGCGCCATCGGCCACAGCGATCGTGCCGCCCGTTGTCGACAGCACCCTACTACCCGCGCCGGCGGCACCCGCACCCGCGCATCGGACCGAACAGCGCGAGCAGTGCTTCGGAACGCCCACACGGGACACCGTCACCGTCGGCACCCCACTCGGTCTTGAGGCGGTGTGGCGGCTGACCCGGGGCAGCGGTCAGACGGTTGCGGTCATCGACACCGGCGTAGCACGCCACCGGTTGCTGCCTCACCTCGTAGGCGGCGGAGACTATGTGTCCTCCGGCGACGGCACCGCGGACTGCGACGGACACGGCACCATCGTCGCTGGAATCATCGGTGGCGCGCCCACCGCTGAGGGCTTCAGCGGCGTCGCGCCCGACGCCACGATTCTGGCTATTCGGCAGTCCAGCAACAAATTCGCCGTCGGGACCGGATCCCGCGGCGTCGGCGACGTGAGCACCCTCGCCAAGGCGGTACGGACGGCAGCCGATCTCGGTGCCTCCGTCATCAACATCTCGTCGGTGGCCTGCGTCGCCGCCGACGATGCCGTCACCACGCTCGACGACCGTACGCTCGGGGCGGCGCTTTCCTACGCCGTCGACGTCAAGAACGTCGTGGTCGTGGCCGCGGCCGGAAACGTCGGCGGGCCCGGCCACTGCCCGCAGCAGAACCCCTCCGACAGGCCGGATTGGGACAACCTTCAGTCCGTGGCCAGTCCGGCCTGGTACGACGAACTGGTGCTCTGCGTAGGCTCTGTCGGACGCGGCGGCGCTGCATCGATCTTCAGCCTCGGTGGGCCATGGGTGGATGTCGCCGCTGTCGGTGAGGACATCGTGTCGCTGCATCCCGACGGCGATCAGCTCATCGATGTACTGGGTGACGCCAAGCCGATCTCGGGCACGAGTTATGCCGCACCGATGGTCGCCGGTCTCGCCGCCCTGGTGCGATCACGGTTCCCGCAGTTGACCGCTCGGGAGGTGATGCGCCGCATCGAGACCACCGCACACCGACCGCCGGGCGGTTGGGACCCGTTCATAGGCAACGGAACCATCGATCCCCTGGCTGCCGTGAGTGGTGGGCCACCGGCAACCGACGCACAGGCGCGGAACCTGCCGACGGTGACGCAGCCCGCCGTTGCACCCGTCGACGCACGGCCGCGCACCACCGCGTTCGTCGGGGCGGCCGTCTGTGTCGCCGCGGCTTCCCTGGTTGCGCTGGCGTTGTCCACCAAGCGATTACGGCGTAGCCCTGGCGGACACCAACCCGTCGCGCACGACTGAGGCGGCGTCGCGGCTCAGTTCCGGCCCGCGCGGCAGCATTGCCAGCATCGGCCACGGCGCCGGGACGGCAGGAACAGTCAGGCCCAGATGTTCTGCGGCCGTGCTGTCGCGAATTCCGAAGAGCACTCCGAGGTCGTTGAGGAGGTAGAGCGGTCCGTGAGGTTCCTGATTGCCGGCGAGACCTGTCGAACGCACGAGCGCGCTGCGCCCCGGCGGAATGCGGACTCGGTCGATGTTGGGGCCGTCTCCGTCTGCCTGGGCCAGTTGCAGACCGGCATCGGGCAGGGAATCGCCCACGAGCAGCTTTGTATTGGTGCCGGGCTGTGGTTGGCGCGGATCCCAACCGGCACACACCACAGCGCCGGCGCGCCGCTGAACTCGCTGCGGAAATGTCGCCACGGCAAGGCTTTCCACGAACGGCGCGGCGGCCACCACATCCGCGGCGATCACCGGCGGCTCACCGGCCGGTTGCGGCACCGTGAACCGGATGAGGTCGGCGACGATTCTGCTGACGCGTTGCAACCCGTCGGCGAGGACGACGTAGAACTCATCGGTGTCAGGACTGGTCCGCACCACCTGCACCACGCTGCCGACGGTTTGGCCACGCAGTGCCGCCGGTCCGGGTGAGCCGGCCCCCGCGATCAAGGGCACCTGGATGGGCGGTGCCTCGGGCACGCTGTGCAGCAATGCACGCGAGACCGGCAGTGGTGCAATACCTTCCATGCGCAACGCCCGTACCACGGCGATGTTCCGCAGATCGACAGCGGCTCGCCAGCCGTCGAACAGCAGATACGTCGTCGCGGCCGATTCGCCATGCGGCGCGACCAACAATGCCTGTCCGCCGCGCAGTTGCGTGACTTCCCCATCCAGCCGGCCGGCGGCGAAGGCGGTGGTGCCATCGTAATCGCAGACGGACCAGCCTGACTCGTCGATAGCCAAGGGAGGGTCGATCTGCGTCGGGGCACCGGCGATGCCCACCAGCGGCCCTCGGCGCGCTGCCGCAACCGCCGCGTCGCTCACCGAGTCCGGGTCAGCCGGCACACCCGCGATCAGCCGTGCCGAGGCCAGGTTGAGCACCGGGTGCATGGTGTCTCCGATGCGCACGTACAGCGCACCCGAGTCGCGGGTCAGGACGATCGGCGAGCTGCCGAGCGCGTTGCCAGGGCGCACGAGTGCCAGCACCAGGCACGCCGTGATCGCCACGACCGCCAGCACGCAACCGATGGAGAACGAAATCGACTGCGTGCGAAGCGGATCGTCCAGCATTCTGGTGTCACCACGCACCAGGGCGTGTGCCATCCGCCGGATCAGGAAGCGATGCCCGCTGAGCTGTAGCCGGGTTGCCGGTTGCCGTGCCATAAGTGTCCCCCGGCGAGAACCCTAACCCCGCCGGAGGCATCTGCTTCGCACGATTTACTCCTCGCGCTGACGCTGCCGGTATGCCGCGACATGTTGGCGATTGCCGCAGTTTCCGGTGTCGCAGAAGATCCTGGATCGATTGCGGGACAGGTCGGTCAGCACGGCCTCGCAGTCCGGCGCCGCACAGATCTTCAGCCGCCTCAACTCACCGCCACGGATCAGGTCGGCCAGCGCCATCGCGATCTCTGCGCCCATCCGCTGCCACAGCGGGTCATCCGCGGAGGCCAGATGCAGATGCCACTCCGGCATCTCCGGATGCCTGGTCAGCCACGGGGATGCCTTGGTGTCGCCCAGTAGGACATTGACCTTTCCGACCGCTTCTTCGTCGTCGGCCACCGCCCAGATCTCACCCAGGCGGGCGCGCAGCCGCTGCACCGCCGCCAGTTCGGCGTCGTCGTGGTCGCGCCGGCCGGTCCAGCCGAAGTGGTCCAGGTATGCGTCGAGCGCTGCCAGATCGCCGAGTTGTTCGCCGTCGACTCGTTCGGTGTTTATCAATACGGCGGCGGCTCGGAGAGTGAGCTCTGTGTCATAAGTAAAAAGCATTTGACTCATGACCCCCTTCCGTCGTAGCGTCATGACCAAAATCGAGTTTACTCATTACATCCTCCGGGGAGGTGCACCGATGGCCACAGCGACCCAGCTCGACCGAACAACCGCCGATAACCACTTTCGGCTCGGTCTGCTGCTCGCCGTCAGCTCAGCGGTGGCATTCGGGTCATCGGGCCCATTCGCCAAAGCGCTGATGGAGGCGGGCTGGAGCCCGACCGCGGCGGTGACCGCCCGGCTGGCGGGCGGCGCATTGGCGATGGCCATCTTCGCCAGCATCGTCCGTCCCGGCTGGATCCGCGAGGTCACCAGCCACGCCAGAACAGTGATCGCCTACGGTGTGATCCCCATCGCCGGTGCCCAGCTGTGCTACTACAACGCCGTCGCGCACCTCTCGGTCGGCGTGGCACTACTGCTGGAGTACACCGCACCGATCCTGGTCGTCGGCTGGGTCTGGGCCACCAGCCGGCGCCGCCCCGGCGCCATGACCTTTGGTGGCGTTGCCTTGGCAGTCGCCGGAATCATGTTGGTGCTCAATGTGTTCAGCGGGGCGCACATCAACGTGGTCGGCGTGACCTGGGGTCTGGCCGCGGCTGTGTGCGCGGCGTGCTACTTCATGATGTCCAACCAGGTGACCGACGGGCTGCATCCGATCAGCCTGGCCGCAGGCGGTCTCATCGTCGGCACCGCTGCGGTGGCACTGCTCAGCCTCACCGGCATCATGCCGTTGACCTTCACCACCAACCCGGTGGCGCTCGCGGGCTTCACCACCTCGTGGCTGGTGCCGGTGATCGCGCTGGGTCTGATCCCGACGGCGATCGCCTACACCCTCGGCATCCTCGGGATCGCCCGGCTCAAGCCACGGTTCGCCTCGCTGGTGGGACTGTCCGAGGTGATGTTCGCGGTGCTGATCGCCTGGATCATGCTGGGCGAGGCGATGACGACGCCCCAGTTCATCGGCGGCGCGGTGGTCCTGCTCGGTCTCGCGCTGGCCCGTCAGGGTGACCGCAGCGAGCAGGAGGCCGACCGGATCGCGCAGGCGTGCTGGCCCGATACTCCTGTTCAGGATGCGACGGTTGAGCAAACGATTAGCCGTGGCTAAGCAATTTGTGTGACGATGTCGGGCGTGACTCTCCTCCGGATGCCGGCCCGGGTGGCCGCGATCGCCTCAGCAGTCCTGTGCGCCGGTGCCGTCCTGGCCGTGGCGCCCGTCCCGGTAGCCGCCGCAGCTCCCTGCCCCGACATCGAGGTGGTGTTCGCCCGCGGCACCAGTGAGCCCGTCGGCGTCGGCCGCGTCGGCCAGGCACTTGCCGACACGCTACGGGGTCAGGTCGGTGGCCGCACCGTGAGCACCTACGCGGTGAATTACCCGGCCACCTACGACTTCATGGCCGCAGCCGATGGCGCCAGCGACGCGACCAACCACATCGCGGCGATGGCTCAGGACTGCCCGTCGACCCGCATCGTCCTCGGTGGGTACTCCCAGGGGGCGGCAGTGGTCGACATGCTGCTGGGCATTCCGCCGTTGGGTAATCGGGTCGGCGAAATCGGTTCGGCACCGCCGTTACCGGGCAACCTGTCCGGCAATGTCGCCGCCGTCGCCGTGTTCGGGAACCCGTCCGCCAAGTTCGGCATTCCGGTGACGTCGAGCAGGTTCGGCGGCCGGGCGATCGACCTGTGCAGTGATGGCGACCCGATCTGTTCGGACGGCCGTAATCCGTTCGCGCACACTCATTACGAGAGCTCGGCCTTCATCCAACAGGCCGCGGGATTCATCGCCGGACGCGTGTAGTCGGCAACAACCGCTAATATTCGGTGTGCCCTTCGATCTTGTTCGCCGTTACGCCCTGCTCGTCGCAACCGCCGCGCTGATCGCTGCGGCGGCCGCCATCTCCCCCATGGTGGCGCCGCCAACCACCGGCAGTCTGGGCGTGGCCGCGGCCGCCGACTGCCCAGATATCGAGGTGGTTTTCGCCCGAGGCACGGATGAAGAAGCCGGCCTCGGGCGGATCGGCAATGCCTTCGTCAACTCGCTGCGCAACAAGGTCGGCGGCCGCTCCGTCGGTGCGTATGCGGTGGACTATCCGGCCAGCTACGACTTCCTGGCCGCAGCCGGCGGCGCCAACGACGCCAGCGGCCACATCCAGTGGATGGTGAACAACTGCCCGGCGACCCGGCTCGTGCTGGCTGGATACTCCCAAGGTGCCGCGGTGATCGATGTGATCGCAGCGGTGCCGTTCCCCGCTGTCGGCTTCAACTCACCGCTGCCGCCCAACGTCCCCGCACACGTCGCGGCGGTCGCGGTGTTCGGAAACCCGTCGGCGAAGCTGGGCCTGCCACTGACCTCCAGCCCGGTCTACGGATCGCGCGCCATCGATCTGTGCAACCCAGGCGATCCCGTCTGCACCGACGGCAACAGCGTGCGCGCGCACCGCGCCTACGAGAGCGCCGCGTCCAACGAGGCCGCCAATTTCGTTGCGGGGTTGCTGTAGGTCGTTCAAGTTGAGCGGTAGTGATTGATACTGCGCGTTAGTGAGCGGGGTCGCGCGACGATCAGCGTGCTTGTCGGTGGTGGCTGCGATTATGCGGGTGTGGTTGGGAATCGGTTGTTGCGGTGGATCGCTGATCCGGTGGTGGCGGCGGCCCCGGCGGGGGTGCGGATCCGGACCCGGATCCATCCGAGTGCCGATGAGGCAGCGGCGTTGACCGCGATCGGGGACTTGTTGGGGTCGGTGTATCGCGGTGAGTTGGCGGCGCGGATCGCGCTGGGCCAGTTGGATCCTCAGGGTCATGGGGGGTGGCGGGCCGGACGCAAGCAGGCGTTGACTGCGGTGTCGTCGTCGCGGTGGGCCGGGGCGATTACCCGCGCGGTCGAGGATCAGTACCTGTTGGGGATGCGGTGCCTGGCCGCCCAGGTCGCTGATCTGCGGGCCGCGGTAGAGGTGCTCGAGGCGCGCTGCGCGCTGCGGCCGGGACAGCTCGCACCCGCCGCCGACGGCGAGGACCTTGCTGGGCGGGGACGGTCGCGGCGGGTGCGGGGCTATCGCAGCGCCGCGGAACGGTTCGCCAAGACCCGCCGCCTGGCGATCCTGCGGATTAGGCTCGCTGCGGCCGAGGCGGCATTGGCGGCGGGGCGGCCGTCGGTCACCGTGGGCGGGAAGCGGTTGTGGCGTCACCGCAACCATCTCGATGCCGCCGAGTTGACAGAAGAACAGTGGCGCGCGAATTGGGATGCCGCGCGGATGTTCCTGACCGCCGACGGCGAATCCGGCAAACCGGGTGGCAATGAGACCATCCACGTCGACGACCACGGACACCTGCGTGTCAAAGTGCCCGCGGCCTTGGCCGACCGGTTCGGCAGCCACCTGGTGATCGCCGCGCCGGTGGCGTTTCACCACTGTGCCGAGCAGTGGGCGGAGCGGGTGGCTGGGCGGCGGGCGGTGCGCTACGACATCATTTTCGACCCGCACCGTGACCGCTGGTATCTGGACGCGTCCTGGAAAACCGCGCCTGAATCGGCACCCGAGCTCGAGGAGTTGCGGGCCGGGCCGGTACTGGGGGTGGACCTCAACGCCGACCATCTGGCGTGTTGTGTGCTCGACGCGTCGGGTAACCCGATCGGGGAGCCCGTCACCATCGGAGTCGAGACAGCGGGGTTGCGGGCGTCGCGGCGCGATGGGCGGGTCAGGGCCGCGATTACCGCCCTGCTGGATCTGGCAGGCCAGCACAACTGCGCTGCCGTCGTGGTGGAGAATCTGGATTTCGCCGACGCCCGGGCGACCGGCCGCGAAACGCTGGGCCGCGGAAAGCGTGGGAAACGGTTGCGCCGCACCGTCGCCGGGATCCCCACCGCCAAATTCCGGAGCCGACTGGTCGGTATGGCCACCCGCCGGGGCATCGGGGTGATCGGGGTGGACCCTGCCTACACCAGCCGCTGGGGCGCTCAGCACTGGCGCACACCGTTACAGCAGCAGACTTCCGATCCGGCTACCGTGACTGGTCATCATGGGGCGGCGGTCGCGATCGGTAGACGTGGACTCGGCGTGGCGATCAGGCGTCGGCCGGCAGGACCCCGCACCCGACAGCGGACGGGTGCGGGCACTCCACCGGCCAGGCCTGAGCACCCACCGGGAACCACACGACGGTGCCGTAGTTCTGGCTCACCGCCACGCCCACCATGAGGCGCGGCGGTCCACCGGACAACACCCACCGGCGGCCAACACCGTTCGGGCCGCACAGGACACACTCCTGCTCACTAACCAGGAACGGTTGCTGTAGTCCGCGCCACAAGAACACCGAACACCGCAATGTCGTCCGCTACGATCGCGTAGGTGGCCGAATATCCAGCTCGCCGACGGTTTCGCCGATGGTTCTCTGCGGTCGCGATCGTGGCGGCGGTAGCCGCCGTCATGCCGGTCGCGCCGGCCGTCCTAGCCACGGGCCTGCCCGTTGCCAGTGCCGCGCCGTGCCCCGACGTCGAAGTGGTGTTCGCCCGCGGGCGTACCGAGCCGGCGGGGATCGGAACGCTCGGCAACGCGTTCGTCAATGCCGTGCGCTCCAAGACTGACAAGAACATCGGCACGTATGCGGTGAGGTACCCCGCCGACAGCGAGATCGACGTCGGCGCCAACGACATGAGCCGGCACATCCAGTACATGATGGACAATTGCCCCGACACCCGGTTGGTGATCGGTGGCTACTCGTTGGGTGCGGCGGTCGCCGATGTAGTGCTGGCCATTCCGTTCACCGGCTTCGGCTTCAAGACCCCGCTGCCGGCGGGTGCCGAGAACCACATTGCCGCGGTCGCGCTATTCGGCAACGGCGCCGCGTGGATCGGCCCGATCACGAACTTCAGCCCGCTCTACGGCGACAAGACCATCGAGTTGTGTCACGGCGCAGACCCGATCTGCAACCCCGCCGACCCAGACACCTGGCGCAACAACTGGCCAGATCATCTCGCCGGCGCGTACATCGACGGTGGAATGGTCAATCAGGCCGCTGACTTCGTTGCAGGCCGGCTCTAGTCGGCGGTGCGTACATCGCGAGTCACCCGATTGCGCGCGTCAAGCTGATCGTCAGGCGGGTAATCCACGCCGACCAGGGTCAGCCCGCGCGCCGGGGCGGCGGCGAAATCACTGGACCGGCTCGTCGCACTGAGCAGGCTTGCGGTCCAGTCCGTTTCACGACGGCCCTCCCCTACCTTCAACAGCGCGCCGATGAGGGACCGGACCATGTTCCAGCAGAAGGCGTCTGCGGTCACGTAGGCCGTCACGTAGTCGCCTTCGCGTACCCAGTCCAGTCGCTGTAGGTCCCGGATCGTCGTGGCGCCGGGCCGATGGCGGCAGAACGCCGCGAAATCGTGCAGGCCCAACAGTTCCTGCGAGGCGGCCGTCATCACTTCGACGTTCAGCGGGTGCGACCAAGGAGTCACAAAGCGCGCATCCTGCGGCTCCACCCCGTATGGCGCAGTGCTCAGGCGGTAGATGTAGTGCCGGCGCAGCGCCGAAAATCTCGCATCGAAACCCGATGGGGCGCGGACGATATCGCGGACCCGCACATCGGCGGGTAGGAACTTCGACAGCCTGCGGATCAACGCGGTGAACTCGGCTTCGGACGCCCGTGGGGTGCGCGGATAGGCGTGCGGCAAAGCATCCGTCGGCACATCGACGTGTGCCACCTGACCCGTGGCATGCACGCCGGTGTCGGTGCGCCCGGCCGTCCGCGTCACCACCGGAGTGCGGAACACCGTCGACAACGTCTCGTCGATCACCCCGGCGACGGTCCGCTGTCCGACCTGCGCTGCCCAGCCGGCGAAATCGGTGCCGTCGTAGGCAACGTCGAGCCGCAGGCGGATAAATGCGACATGCCCGCCACCGGAATCGGTGGCGGGCATGTTCACAGCGTTACCGCTAGGACTTGTCTGCATCCTTGGAGTCAGCCTCATCCGTCGTCTCGGTCTCAGCCTTGGCCTCTTCGGCCTCAGCCGGAGCCTCGGTTGCCTCGTCAGCCTTGACCTCGTCAGCCTTGACCTCGTCAGCCTTCGGCTCCTCAGCCTTGGCCTGCGACGCGGCGGCGCGACGTGCGCGGTCCGCCTCGGACGTCACGGTCTTCTCCCGCACCAGCTCGATGACCGCCATGGGGGCGTTGTCGCCCTTGCGGTTCTCGACCTTGATGATGCGGGTGTAGCCACCGGCGCGATCGGCGAAGAACGGGCCGATCTCGGCGAACAGAACGTGCACGACGTCCTTGTCGCGGATCTTCTTCATCACCTCACGCCGGTTGTGCAGCGTGCCCTTCTTGGCATGGGTGATGAGCTTCTCCGCGTAGGGCCGCAACGCCCGCGCCTTGGGCTCGGTCGTCTTGATGCGGCCGTGCTCGAACAGCGAGGTGGCCAGGTTGGCCAGAAGCGCCTTCTGGTGCGAAGACGACCCGCCGAGGCGAGGACCCTTGGTGGGCTTGGGCATTGCAGACTCCTAATTGGGGCCGGCCCCCGTATCAGGTAGGACCGGGACGGTTCGGGCGGGTAGAGCTGGGTGGGAATGTGCCCGTTACAGCTGTTCGGTTTCGGCGTAGTCCTGGTTGTCGTCCAGGTCGTAGCCGGCGTCGCTGGTCCAGGTACCGGTGGCGGCGTCGTAACCGGCAACCTCGGACGGATCGAACGTGGCCGGGCTGTCCTTGAGCGAGAGACCGAGCTGGTGCAGCTTGATCTTCACCTCGTCGATGGACTTCTGGCCGAAGTTGCGGATGTCCAGCAGGTCGGACTCCGTGCGGGCGACGAGCTCGCCCACCGTGTGCACACCCTCGCGCTTGAGGCAGTTGTACGAGCGGACGGTCAGGTCCAGGTCGTCGATCGGCAGCGCGAAGCTGGCGATGTGGTCGGCCTCGGCCGGCGACGGCCCGATCTCGATGCCCTCGGCCTCGACGTTGAGTTCCCGTGCCAGACCGAACAATTCGACCAGGGTCTTACCGGCCGACGCCAGGGCGTCGCGCGGGCTGATCGAGTTCTTGGTCTCGACGTCGAGAATCAGCTTGTCGAAGTCGGTGCGCTGCTCGACGCGGGTGGCCTCCACCTTGTAGGTGACCTTCAGCACCGGCGAGTAGATCGAATCGACCGGGATGCGGCCGATCTCGGCGCCCGACGCCTTGTTCTGCACGGCGGGGACGTAACCGCGGCCGCGCTCGACGACGAGCTCGACCTCCAGCTTGCCCTTGTCGTTCAGGGTGGCGATGTGCATGTCGGGGTTGTGCACCGTCACA
This sequence comes from Mycolicibacterium sp. XJ870, assembly GCF_053483975.1. Classification (NCBI taxonomy): domain Bacteria; kingdom Bacillati; phylum Actinomycetota; class Actinomycetes; order Mycobacteriales; family Mycobacteriaceae; genus Mycobacterium; species Mycolicibacterium sp. XJ870. Next base: position 542,387 of record NZ_JBEFTI010000001.1, on the reverse strand, counting down.
CCGGCCGGCGGCACGATGTCACCGGCGGTGACCGCACCCGGGCCCTGCTTGCGCAGGTACATGGTGACCGGCTCGTCCTCCTCGGAGGACACGACCAGGCCCTTGAGGTTCAGGATGATGTCGGTGACGTCTTCCTTCACCCCGGGGACAGTGGTGAACTCGTGCAGCACACCGTCGATGCGGATGCTGGTGACCGCCGCGCCCGGGATGGACGACAGCAGCGTGCGCCGCAGCGAGTTGCCCAGGGTGTAACCGAAACCGGGCTCCAGGGGTTCGATGACGAACTTGGAGCGGTTTTCGGCGACGCTCTCCTCGGACAGTGTGGGTCGCTGAGAAATCAGCATGGTGTTCTTCTCCTTCTCGGCACCCGCTATTTGATGCCGTCTGGTGTTGATGGTCGGGCGACCCTCAACATGTGCGGCCTTCGGCCGCGAAATCGGTTACTTCGAGTAGAACTCGACGATGAGCTGCTCGGCGAGAGGCACCTGGATCTGCGCCCGCTCGGGCAGCTGGTGAACCAGGATCCGCTGACGCTCGCCGACGACCTGCAGCCACGACGGGATCGGCCGCTCACCGGCGGTCTGCCGGGCAACCTCGAACGGCAGGGTGTTCAGCGACTTTTCCTTGACATCGATGATGTCGTACTGCGCCACCCGGTAGCTCGGGATGTCCACCTTCACACCGTTGACGGTGAAGTGGCCGTGGCTGACCAGCTGACGCGCCATGCGGCGGGTCCGGGCCAGGCCGGCGCGGTACACGACGTTGTCCAGCCTGCTTTCCAGGATCTGCAGCAGGTTCTCGCCGGTCTTTCCGGAGTGGCGGTTGGCCTCTTCGTAGTACTTGCGGAACTGCTTCTCCATCACGCCGTAGGTGAAGCGGGCCTTCTGCTTCTCCTGCAGCTGAGTGCGGTACTCGCTCTCCTTGATCCGCGCGCGGCCATGCTGGCCGGGCGGGTAGGGGCGCTTCTCGAACGACTGGTCACCACCGACGAGGTCGACGCCGAGGCGGCGCGACTTGCGGGTGACGGGTCCCGTATAACGAGCCATGAGTCTGCTATCTCCTTCTAGACCCGGCGCCGCTTGGGCGGACGGCAGCCGTTGTGCGGCTGCGGAGTGACATCGGAAATTGCGCCAACCTCGAGGCCGGCGGCCTGCAGCGAGCGGATCGCGGTCTCGCGGCCCGAACCCGGGCCCTTCACGAAGACATCGACCTTCTTGACACCGTGCTCCTGCGCCTTGCGGGCGGCATTCTCGGCGGCCAGCTGTGCGGCGAATGGGGTCGACTTACGCGAACCCTTGAAGCCGACGTGACCCGACGAGGCCCAGGCGATGACGTTGCCCTGGGGATCGGTGATCGACACGATGGTGTTGTTGAAGGTGCTCTTGATGTGAGCAGCGCCGTGCGGGACGTTCTTCTTTTCCCTGCGGCGGGTCTTCTGACCCTTCTTGGCGGCGGTGCCGCCCTTCTTTGCCTGTGCCATCCGGGGTTACCTGGCCTTCTTCTTGCCGGCGATGGTGCGCTTCGGGCCCTTGCGGGTGCGCGCGTTGGTCTTGGTCCGCTGGCCGCGCACCGGCAGACCACGGCGGTGCCGCAGGCCCTGGTAGCAGCCGATCTCGATCTTCCGGCGAATGTCGGCCTGCACCTCACGGCGCAGGTCACCCTCAACCTTGAGGTTGCCTTCGATGTATTCGCGCAGCTGGGACACCTGATCGTCGGTCAGGTCCTTCGTGCGCATCTCCTTGTCGATGCCGGTGGCGGCAAGGATCTCCTGGGAGCGGGTACGGCCAATGCCGTAGATGTAGGTCAGCGCGATCTCCATGCGCTTGTCGCGCGGAAGATCTACGCCCACAAGTCGAGCCATGTGTGCATTCCTCTTGCTATGCGGAGGTCTTTTCCCAGTCCGTCCCCTCATCTATGTGGGGCCCCGGCCTCCGTTCCGGGGGTGCATGAGCGGCCTATCCACTCACTGGCGCTGGGAGGTCATCATTCAGTTGTGGGTGCCGGCAGCTCGGGGCCTGTTCAGCCTTGCCGCTGCTTGTGGCGCGGATCGCTGCAGATCACCATGACCCGCCCATGCCGGCGGATCACCCTGCACTTATCGCAGATGGGCTTGACGCTCGGGTTCACCTTCACGGCTGTTCGATCCTTCTAGGTCTGTCGGTGACGGGCGCTGGCGCTCGTCACTGTCTCTCGTCGTTTGCGGTCGGGCTATTTCGTCACTTGTACCGGTACACAATGCGGCCCCGGGACAGGTCATAGGGAGAGAGCTCCACCACTACCCGGTCCTCGGGCAGGATGCGGATGTAGTGCTGCCGCATCTTCCCGCTGATGTGGGCCAGGACCTTGTGTCCGTTCTCCAGCTCAATGCGGAACATCGCATTGGGCAGGGGTTCGACCACGCGACCCTCGACCTCGATCGCACCGTCTTTCTTGGCCATACTGTCTGGCGATCCTTGCTTTCGTTTCGTATCGTGCGCCCGTCGGCACAGCGACTATCCGACTTAAAAACGTGAGCCGAATCGAGAGAGATTCCAGAAAATCCAGAACGGGGCACGCAGAAAGTCGGGCGGAAGCCGCACCGTTGGTCCACAATACCCGCTTATCGGCCTGGGCCAAAATCACGGCTGGCCAGCGCAGAGCCACCGAATATTCATGCGCGCAAGCGCCCCGGGACACGCGACAATGGTCCATAGTGAGCTGCGCCACCCACGGCGTGCCAGTTGTGCCGCCCCAGCGGCCTGAAATCGGAGACAGAACACGTGATGGCTGTGTACCTGGCGGCGTTCATCGTCGGCGCGGTGGCGGTGCTGTCCGCACTGTTGCTGTCCGATGTCGGGCACGGCGACGGGATGCCGTTCCTGAGCCTCACCGCCATCTCGGCTGCGCTGGTCGGAGCAGGAACGGGCGGCATGATCGGCACCTGGCTGGGGTTGGGCGTCTTCGCGACCGCGCTGGTGGCCGCGGCGTGCGCCGTCGTTTTGGTGTTCGTCCTCAACGGTCTGCTCCTGCCTTATCTGCGCAAGCAACAGTCCAACTCTCACAAAGGCAGGTCCTCGTACATCGGGCTACTCGGCACAGTGACTCTTGAGGTGCCTGCCGACGGCTGGGGCGAGGTGTCCTTCGTCGACGCCGACGGCAACCGCGTGTTCTCTCGCGCCAAGAGCGACGAACCGGCCGCCCTGCCCAAGTCCACTCCCATCTATATCGCCGATATCGACTCCGATTTCGTTCACGTCGTCGCGGTACCCGAGCACTGATCCGAGAAAGGCACCTAAGTGTCCACGCTGATGATCGTCGTCCTGGCCGCCATCGCCGCCATCCTGATCCTGGTGGTGCTGCCGCTGGTGTACGTGAAGAACTACATCAAGGTCCCGCCGAACGAGGTGGCGGTGTTCACCGGCCGGGGCACCCCGAAAGTGGTCCGCGGCGGTGCCCGCTTCCGGATGCCCGGCATCGAGCGGGTCGACATCATGAGCCTGGAACCGTTCAACGTCAGCATCAACCTGCAGAATGCGTTGTCCAACAACGGCGTACCGGTCAACGTGGAGGCCGTCGGGCTGGTCCGCATCGGCTCGGCCGACGAAGCCGTACAGACCGCGGTGCAGCGCTTCCTCACCTCCGACCTCAACGAACTGCAGCGGCAGATCAACGAGATCCTGGCCGGCTCGCTGCGCGGCATCACCGCCACCATGACCGTCGAGGACCTCAACTCCAACCGCGACACCCTTGCCCGCAGTGTGGTCGAGGAGGCCGGCGGCGATCTGGCCCGCATCGGCATGGAGGTCGATGTGCTGAAGATCGCCGGTATCTCCGACGGCAACGATTACCTCAAGTCACTGGGGCAGCGGCGCATCGCCGAGGTCAAGCGCGACGCCACCGTCGGCACCGCCGAGGCCGAACGCGACGCACAGATCAGGTCGGCCAAGGCTCGGCAGGAAGGATCGATCGCCCAAGCCGAGGCCGACACCGCGATCGCGAGCGCCAACCAGAAGCGCGATGTCGAGCTGGCCCGGTTGCGTGCGCAAACCGAGGCCGAGAACGCCCAAGCTGACCAGGCCGGACCGCTTGCCAACGCACGGGCCCAGAAGGACGTCGGCATCGCCACCGAACAGGCCGAGGCGGCCCGCGTGCAGGCTCGCATCGAGGTTGAGCAACGTCGTGCAGAGCAGGCGCAAGCGGCGCTGCAGGCCGACGTCATCGCCCCGGCGGAGGCGCAGCGGCAGGCCGACGTCGCCAGGGCCGAGGGTCAGCGACAGGCCGCGATCCTGGCCGCGGAAGCCAGCGCGGAGTCAGCGCGGCGGGCTGGGCAGGCCGAGGCCGATGCCCGCAAGGCCGCCGCCGACGCGCTGCGGGTCGAACAGCAGGCCGAGGCGGACAGCCTGCAGGCCAAGCTGATCGCCGAGGCGGCAGGCAAGAAGGAGCTCGCGGACGCGTTGCGCGTCGAGCAGCACGCCGAAGCCGCCGGTATCGAGGCCAAGCTGCTCGCCGAGGCGAACGGTAAGAAGGAGATCGCGGCCGCGCTGAACAGCTACACCGCCGAAGCGGCCCGGATGCTGATGTTGCCGGATGTGCTGGAGTCGGTCGTCAAGGCCACCGCGGCGGCCGCGACGCCGCTCGCCGAGATCGAGCGGCTGTCCATCATCGGCGGCGCCGGGGACACCCAGGACGCAGTGGGCGGTCTGCTGGGGGTCAGCCCGTTGGCGGTGGCCAAGATCATCGAGTCACTCAAGTCGTCGGGCATCGACGTGGCCGCGATGCTCAATCGCCCCGACGCTCCGACACCACCGGTGCCCACCGAAGGCAATGGATCGCTGTCGCACGTGGACTAGCAGCGGTCGAGAAAGAAAATCGCTGGCCTGGGAGCGCATAATTGCAAGCGATATGACTGGACCCGCTCCCCAGCCCCGCAAGCCCGTAATCCTCACCGTCGACGACGACCCCGCTGTGTCCCGTGCGGTGGCGCGTGACCTGCGCCGGCACTACGGCGAGCGGTATCGCATCGTGCGGGCGGAATCGGGTCCGGACGCCCTGGAAACTCTCAACGAGCTGAAGCTGCGCGGCGACACCGTGGCGGTGTTCGTGGCCGACTACCGGATGCCGCAGATGAGCGGCATCGAGTTCCTGGAAGCGGCCATGGATCTCTACCCGATGGCCCGCCGCGTGCTGCTCACGGCCTATGCCGACACCACCGCGGCGATCGCGGCGATCAACATCGTCGACTTGGACCACTACCTGCTCAAGCCGTGGGATCCGCCGGAGGAGAAGCTCTACCCGGTGATCGACGCTCTGCTCGAGGCCTGGCAAGCCGTCGGCGACCGGGCCATCCCGCACACCAAGGTGATCGGGCACCAATGGAGTCCGCGGTCCTGGGAGGTGCGCCAGTTCCTGGCCCGAAACCAGCACACCTACCGTGCGTTCACCGCCGACGAGCCCAAGGGCCGGCAGTTGCTGGACGCGGCCGGGCTTGACGGCCTGCAGTTGCCGGTGGTGATCACCGAAGGTGGCGAGACGCTCGTCGAGCCCACTGACGGTGAGCTCGCCGACATGCTCGGGCTCTCCACCACGCCGTCGCTGACCATGTACGACCTTGCGGTTATCGGCGGCGGGCCGGCGGGGCTGGCCGCAGCGGTGTACGGCGCGTCCGAGGGACTCAAGACGGTGCTCATCGAGGGCACCACCACGGGCGGGCAGGCCGGTCGCAGTTCGCGAATCGAGAACTACCTCGGCTTCCCCACCGGTGTCTCCGGAGCCGAACTTGCGACGTCGGCGCGCCGGCAGGCCGAACGGTTCGGCGCCGAGGTCATCACCACGCGCGAGGCCACCGCGCTCGACATCGCCGGTGCAGCCCGCACCATCACGTTCGCCGACGGGGACACCATCGGCGCCCGCGCGGTCATCCTCGCCACCGGGGTCGACTATCGCCAGCTTCCGATCCCTGGCTGCTGGGACGATCCCCAGAACCCGGTCAACTACGTCGGCCGCGGGGTGTACTACGGGGCCTCGGTCTCCGACGCGTCGGAATGCCAGGGTGAGGACGTCTACATCGTCGGCGGCGCCAACTCCGCCGGCCAGGCGGCGATGTTCATGTCCCGGGGCGCCAACTCGGTGACGCTGCTGGTCCGCGGCCCGTCGCTGGAAGCGTCGATGTCGTACTACCTGATCCAGCAGATCGAGCAGACCCCGAACATTCACGTCAGGACCTGTACCGAGGTGGTCGGCGCGATCGGTGAGGACGACCATCTCGTCGGCCTGGTGCTGCACAACAAGCGCACCGGGGAACGCGAGGAGGTGCGATCGTCCCGGATGTGCTGTTTCATCGGCGCGACGCCGCGCACCGACTGGCTCGACGGTGTGGTGGCCCGCGACGACCACGGTTTCATCCTGGCCGGGCCGGATCTGCGTGACGTGTGCGGCTGGACGCTGGAACGCCCGCCCCATCACCTGGAAACAAGTGTGCCCGGTGTGTTTGTTGCAGGGGATGTACGTGCGGAGTCCGCCAAACGAGTGGCGGCCGCGGTCGGCGAAGGGTCGATGGCGGTGATGCTGGTGCACCGTTACCTGGCGGAGGAGTGAACAGCGATGTGGACGGTTGGACGACAGATATGAGCGAAGTGTGTATTCGCGACGAGCTGCGGACGCTGTTCCTCTTCGAGCACCTCTCCGACGAGCAACTCGACACGCTGTGCGAGGCCGGGAGCATCGAGATATTTCCCGCCGGGCCGATCGTCACCGAGGGTGATCCGGCGACCTGCTTCTACGTGATGCTCGAGGGCGAGCTCATCATGTCGAAGCGCTCCGGAGGCGTCGACATCCAGACCAACCGCACCTCGCAGCGCGGCGTCTACTTCGGCGCCTGGTCGGCCTATATCCCCGGTGAGGCACACATCTACGAGGCATCGGTCCGGCTGACGCAGCCGTCTCGGGTCTTCGTGCTGGACGCCAACGCGTTCGCCGCATTTATGCAGGCTCAGTTCCCGATGGCCGTGCACCTACTCGAAGGCCACAAAGTCGGCGGCCGGCGGCAGAGCCAGATCATCGGTCAACGTGAGAAGCTGCTGGCCCTGGGCACCATCACCGCGGGGCTGACCCACCAGCTGAACAATCCGGCGGCAGCGACCGGGCGCGCAGTCGCCGACCTGCGCGAAGGTGTCGGCAAGATGCGCCACAAGCTGGCGATGCTGGCCGATGGCAAGTTCACCCCGGAAGCGTTGCGGGTGCTGATCACCATCCAGGATGAGGTGGCCGAGCAGGTCGCCAAGAGCAAGGGCCTGGAGCTCACCGCCCTGGAGACCGCCGACCGCGAGGAGCAGATAGGCGACTGGCTCGAGGACCACGGGATCGCGAGCGCCTGGGATTATGCGCCGACGTTCGTCGAGGCGGGTCTCGACATCGATTGGCTGGAACGCATCGAGGCGTCGGTCGATGATGTCGACGCGTCGGCATCGCTGCAGGGTGCCATCGGCTGGCTGAAATACACGATCGACACCGAGCTGCGCATGAACGAGATCGCCGAGGCAAGCAAGCGGATTTCGGCGCTGCTCGCCGGCGCCAAGCAGTACTCGCAGATGGACCGGGGCGCCTACCAGAGCGCCGATGTGCACGAGCTGCTGCGAAGCACGCTGATGATGTTCGGCGGCAAGATCGGCAAGGACAAGCCGGTCATCCTGGTCAAGGACATGGACAAGTCGCTGCCCGAATTGCAGTGCTACCCAGGCGATCTCAATCAGGTATGGACCAACATCATCGACAATGCCATCCAGGCCATGGACGGGCACGGCACCCTGACCATCCGCACATCGCGCGAGACCGACGAGATGATCCGCGTCGAGATCTGCGATGACGGCCCGGGCATTCCCGAGGAGGACATCGGCCGCATCTTCACGCCGTTCTTCACCACCAAACCGTTCGGCGAGGGCACCGGCCTCGGTCTCGATCTGGCCTGGCGCATCGTGGTGGAGAAGCACAACGGCGATCTGCGGGTGCAGTCCGAACCGGGCAACACGCGTTTCATCGTGCTGTTGCCGATCCAGGCCCCAGCGCCGACAGCGGGATCCGACAGCTGAAGCCGAGCGTCACGCGGTCAGCGCGACGACCGCCACGATCACCGGTACGGACATGATCGTGCTGATGAGTGTCGCGTCCCTTGCGAGTGTTTCACCGCGGCGGTAGAGCGCCGCATAGGTGTTGATGTTCTGCGCCGACGGCAGCGCAGCCAGCACGGTGACGATCTCCAGCTGGTGATGATCGGCGCCAAGCGCCCACGCCACGCCGTAGGCGACGGCCGGCATCACCAGGACCTTGAACCCCACGCTCAGGACCAGCTCGCTGCGGGGTGTGTGGCCGTCACCCCGGGTGCGAGCACTCAGCGATATTCCGAACGCGAGCAGCACAGTGGGTACGGCGAGGGCGGCGAGTAGTTCCAGAGGGTCGCGCAACACCTGGGGAAGGTCGACGTCCGCCTCGGCGAGAACCAACCCGATTGCGCTCGCCGCGATGATCGGGTTGGTGAACAAACTCACCAGGCGCCGGGCGGTCGACTTGTGCTGGGAGTTCTCCGCATCGAGGATTCCGAGGCTGATCGGTGCCAGAACAAGGATCTGGAACAGGATGATCGCCGACACTTCGGTGGTGCTGCCCAGCACGTAGGTGCTGATCGGGATGCCTAGATTCCCCGCGTTGACGTAGGAGGCCAGCATCGACCCGATGACGGTTTCGCCGCGAGGGCGACGCATCAGCTTGGCCACGAGGAAGTACAGCGCATACACGACGAGCGCAGCGATGGCCGAAGCCAACAGCAAGGGCGAAAAGACTTGGGACAGTTCGGCATCGGCGAGCCCGAGCAGCATCAACGCCGGAACGCCGATGTGAAACGCCGCGCGATTGAGCACCATTCTCGCGTTGTCGCCGAGCACGCCGCGGCGACCCACGATGATGCCGACCACGATGACGGTCGCAATGACAGCGAAGGCCTGTAATACAGCCAGCAACTACAGGTCCTTCCGTCTGATGAGTCGTCTCCTCGCGTGAACTGTTTTCTTCGCGCGCGGAAAAGTATCGCGTAATGCGCCTCGCAGTTCGAATCGCTGCGATTCGGAATACGCCCCGGCGGGGGTGCGGTTGACTTCGACCATGGCAGAGAACACAGGCACCAAACCCGATCTCGGCAAGTTCGGCTCATTCGGCATGGGCGTGACACCGGGCCAGGCCAAAGAAATCGAGGCGCTGGGCTACGGCGCGGTCTGGGTCGGTGGTTCACCGCCGGCAGCGCTGGAGTGGGTCGAGCCGATCCTGGAGGCCACCACCACGCTGCAGGTGGCCACGGGCATCGTCAATGTCTGGACCGCGGCGCCTGGTCCGGTTGCCGAATCCTTCCACCGCATCGAGGCCGCCTATCCCGGGCGCTTCCTGCTCGGCATCGGCGTCGGACACCGCGAAGCGCACACCGAGTACCGCAAACCGCTCGACGCGCTGACCGAATACCTCGACAAGCTCGACGAGTACGGGGTGCCCGAACACCGCCGGGTCGTCGCCGCACTGGGCCCGAAGGTGCTGCGGCTGTCCGCGGACCGCTCCGCCGGCGCACACCCGTACCTGACCACGCCCGAGCACACCGCACAGGCTCGCGAACTGATCGGGCCGGACGCCTTCCTCGCCCCCGAGCACAAGGCCGTGCTGACCACCGATGCGGACAAGGCACGGGCGGTCGGCCGCAAGGCGCTCGACGTCTACCTGGGCCTGACCAATTACCTGAACAACTTCAAACGGCTCGGCTTCACCGACGAGGATCTCGCCAAGCCCGGCAGCGACCGGTTCATCGACGCCGTCGTCGCGTATGGCACCGTGGATGCCGTCGCCGCGCGCCTACGTCAGCATCTGGACGCCGGCGCCGACCACGTACCCGTGCAGGTGCTGACCTCACCGGACAAACTGGTGCCGGCACTGGCCGAACTCGCCGGGCCACTCGGCCTGGCCTGACTGAAGGGCCTGGACTTCATGACAGATGCACTTTCGCTCAAGCCCGATCTCGGCCGCTACGGCGTCTGGACTTTCGGCGCCGTAAAACCCGACCAGGCCGCCCAGATCGAGCAGTTGGGCTACGGCGCGGTGTGGATCGGCGGCTCCCCCGCGGCCGACCTGTCGTCCGTCGAACCGATCCTGGAGAACACCGAGGGGCTGCAGGTCGCCACCGGCATCATCAACATCTGGACGGCCGACGCCAACGAGGTGGCCGAATCTTTCCACCGCATCGAGGCCGCACATCCGGGCCGGTTCGTGCTCGGCGTGGGCGTGGGCCATCCCGAGCACACCGATGAATACCGCAAACCGTACGACGCGCTGGTCGAGTACATCGACGCGCTCGACGCCGCCAAGGTGCCGACCAGCCGCCTGGTGATCGCCGCGCTCGGCGACAAGGTGCTCAAGCTGTCCGCGCGGCGCAGCGCAGGTGCCCATCCGTACCTGACCACGCCGGAGCACACCGAACACGCCCGCCAGGTCTTGGGTGAAACGGTGTTCCTGGCACCCGAGCACAAGGTCGTGCTGAGCACCGACACCGCGGCGGCGCGTGCGGTGGGCCGCGAGACGGTCGACTTCTATCTGAATCTGAGCAACTATCTGAACAACTGGCGTCGGCTGGGATTCACCGACCGCGACGTCGCCAAGCCGGGCAGCGACAAGTTGATCGACGCGGTCGTCGCGCACGGCACCGCGGACAACATCGCCGCACGCCTGCGTCAACACGTCGCGGCGGGCGCCGACCATGTGGCCATCCAGGTGCTCGGCGGATGGGACAAGCTGATCCCGACACTCACCGAGCTCGCCGGTCCGTTGGAGCTGAAGGGGTAACCCCCCTCGCCCCAGCACCGCGAGCCCCGCACCGCGAACGTGCGGGTCTGCTGGCGACACGCCGCCAAAAGTCAGCACGATGCGCACGCTCGCACGTGACGAAGGTGCACGAAGTGCTTGCCGTTAGGGTTGACGCATGCGGTTGCTGGTCACCGGTGGAGCAGGGTTCATCGGCGCGAACTTCGTGCACCTCGCCTTGCGTGAGGCACGCACGACGTCGCTGACGGTGCTCGACGCACTCACCTACGCGGGCAGCCGTGAGTCACTCGCGCCGGTGGCCGACCGGATCCGGCTGGTAGAAGGCGATATCACCGATGCCGGCCTCGTTTCGGAGTTGGTCGCCGACGCCGACGCCGTCGTCCACTTCGCCGCCGAAACGCACGTCGACAATGCGCTCGCCGATCCGGAACCGTTCCTGCGCGCCAACGTGATCGGCACGTTCACGGTGTTGGAGGCCGTGCGCCGACATGGTGTACGCCTGCACCACGTCTCGACCGACGAGGTATACGGCGATCTGGAACTCGACGATCCCGCACGGTTCACCGAAGCCACGCCGTACAACCCGTCCAGCCCCTACTCCTCCACAAAGGCCGCCGCCGACCTGTTGGTGCGGGCCTGGGTGCGGTCTTACGGTGTGCGAGCGACGATCTCGAACTGCTCCAACAACTACGGCCCCTATCAGCATGTGGAGAAGTTCATCCCCCGCCAGATCACCAACATCCTCACGGGCAGGCGCCCGAAGCTCTACGGCGCGGGCGCCAACGTACGCGACTGGATCCATGTCGACGACCACAACAGCGCGGTGTGGAGAATCCTGGCCGATGGCCAGATGGGCCGCACCTACCTGATCGGTGCGGAATGTGAGCGTGACAACCTCACTGTCATGCGCACCCTACTGCGGCTCATGAACCGCGATCCGGACGACTTCGACCGGGTGACCGATCGCGCCGGCCATGATCTGCGCTACGCGATCGACCCGTCGACGTTGCACGACGAATTAGGTTGGGGGCCAAAGCACACCGACTTCGAGGATGGGCTTCAAGACACCATCGACTGGTATCGCTCCAACGAATCCTGGTGGGGCCCTTTAAAGGATGCTGTCGAGGCTTCATACCTGGAGCGTGGCCAATGAGCGCGCGCGAACTCAAGATCCCTGGGGCGTGGGAGATCACCCCGCAACTGCACGGCGATTCGCGTGGCCTGTTCTTCGAATGGTTCACCGATGCCGCATTCACCGAATTCGCCGGACACCGCTTCGATCTGCGTCAGGCCAACTGCTCGGTGTCGGCCGCCGGGGTGTTGCGAGGTGTGCATTTCGCCCAACTGCCGCCGAGTCAAGCCAAATACGTGACCTGCCTGCGTGGCGCGGTATTCGACGTGGTGGTCGACATCCGCGTCGGTTCACCGACTTTCGGACAGTGGGATTCAGTGCTGCTCGACGACCGCGACCGTCGCTCGATCTACCTCTCAGAGGGACTTGGCCACGCTTTCCTTGCTCTGGAAGACGATTCGACCGTCATGTACCTGTGCTCAGCACCCTATGCGCCGGAGCGCGAGCACACCATCCGGGCGACCGATCTCGGGATCGACTGGCCCGAGGGTCACGAACTGGTGCTGTCCGAGCGCGACGCCGCCGCGCCCACGCTGGACGAGGTCCACGCCGCAGGCTTGTTGCCGACGTGGGAGGACGCTCAGGCGTTTATCGAGGAACTCCGCCGAGACTGACGAAAAGGCTGCTGCGCCAAGGACAGATCGACCATTGCGTCGGTTTCACGCCGAAGCGGCTAGAGTGCCGGCGGCTTCAACGCCGCCCCCACGAGCAGTCCGACGAACGGCACCGCCGCCAGGATCGCACTCAGCGTCGCACTGCCACCGGTCACGAGCGTGAAGTTGGACAGCACCAGCCACAGGCTGGCCAGCAATCCGAGACAGGCCAGCGCGGGCGCGATCCGGGTCTGCCAGACCCGTCCGCCGGCATGCTCGCGGGCGAAGTAGGCCAGCACGGCGACCGATGTGGTGAGCATCAGTATGACCATGCCGACGGTCGCCACCCCGGCCATCGATCCGAAGACACCGACCAGCGGATCGACACCCAACGCGGCTAAGATCCCGACAATCACTGCGGCGGTGACGGTTTGGACCGCAGACGACAGCGCCGGCGAGCCATGCCGCGGATGCACCTCGGCCAACCGGCTGGGCAGCAACCCCTTTCGGGCCAACGCAAACTGGTAGCGCGCGATGACGTTGTGGAATGACAGCACACAGGCGAACAGACTGGTCAGCAGCAAGACGTTGACGATGTCGCGGCCGATGCGCCCCAAGTTGTCGCCAGTGGTGTCAAGCAGCATGTTCGCCTCGCCGTCCAGCGTGCGCTGCGCGACCGCGGCGACCTGATCCGGTCCGATCGCCACGACGAACGCCCAGCAGGTGAACGCATAGAAGCCACCGATGATCAGCACCGCCGCGTATGTCGCACGCGGAATGGTGCGTTCGGGGTCGCGGGCCTCGTCACGGAATACGGCCGTGGCCTCGAACCCGATGAACCCGGTGAGCGCGAACAGCACCGCGATACCGAGGACGCCCTCGGTGAACACCCCTGGCGTGAACGACGCGAGGCTGAGCCCGGCCGGGCCGGGGTTGGCGACGATCACCAGATCGAGCAGCACCACGATGCCGATCTCCAGAACCAGCGCGACACCCAGCACCTTGGCGCTGAGCTCGATGTGGCGGTATCCGAGTAGCGCGACGATCGCCAGTATCGCCAATGAGTAGACTGGCCAAGGGATTTGCGGCCCGCCATAGAACAGCACCGTATCGCCGATCGCCCAGCCGATGTAGCCGTAGATGCCCACTTGGATCGCGGTGTAGGCGATGAGCGCAACCGCGGCAATGCCGCTGCCCATGCGTCGGCCGAGTCCGAGCGTCACGTAGGAGAAGAACGCGCCCGCCTCCGGCACGTACGGTGTCATCGCGACGAACCCGACGCTGAATACGAGTAGGACGAGTGCGGCGATGAGGAATCCGACCGGCGCGCCCGCACCGTTGCCCAGGCCCATCGCCAGCGGCATGTTGCCGCCGATGACAGTCAGCGGGGCGGCGGCCGCGACCACCATGAAGACGACGCCGACCGGGCCGAGTTTCCCGTGCAGGCGCTGATTGTCGACGCTCGGAATGCTGGTGTTCATTGGCCCTCCAGGAGAAGTGCACTGCGGAACAGTTTGTGGTCCAGCGCGTGGGCGGTGCGGCCGTCCCGCCCGGTCAGAGTCTGGGCTGCGACGAGCGCGTTGAGGATGGCCTCCTCGGTGGCCTCGATCGTCAGGTCGAACAACCGGGTCATCAACTGCGGCGCGACCATTCGCAGCGCGATCTCGGGGCGCTCGGTGTCGACGTCCTCATCCCACGAGTACGGCGGGATGCCGCGGTTGCCGGTTGCGAAGGCCAGCATGAGATCTCCGCTGTACTGCTCACCGGTGCCGCCGAGTCGGCCGACCGCCAGGGCCGACCTCTGGGCCAGCCGGGTGCACTGGTGCGGCAACAGCGGCGCGTCGGTGGCGACGATGACGATGATCGAGCCAGATCCCGGCGCGTATGCCTTGGGCATGTCGGGTAGCGGCACCTGCTCGGGACCGATCAGCTCGCCCACTGGGAATCCGTTGACCCTCAGCCGTTCCCGCCGGCCGTGGTTGGCCTGGACGAGCACACCGACGGTGTACCGGGCTCCGGCGGTGTCCGTGACGCGCGACGCGGTGCCGATGCCGCCCTTGAAGCCATGGCAGATCATGCCGGTGCCGCCGCCGACGTTGCCTTCCCCGACCGGACCGTCCGTCGCCGCGGCCAGCGCCGCGCGAACGTGCTCGGCACGCACATGGTGGCCGTTGATGTCGTTGAGCAATCCGTCGTAGGTTTCCCCGACGACCGGCAATGACCAGTACAACCCCTCGCCGCGGGCCTCGACCTGCACGTCGACGAGCGCGTCACGCACGACCCCGACGCTGTGCGTGTTGGTCAGCGCGATGGCCGAGGTGAGTTCGCCCGATTCCCTGACCCACTCCAGTCCGGTGAGTTCACCACTGCCGTTCAGGCGGTGCGCGCCGGCGAAGACCGGTTCGGTCCAGATATCGGAATGCGGGACGACGACGGTCACCCCGGTGTTGATGCCGGGCTTTTGGATCGTGGTGTGCCCGACCCGCAGGCCGGCGACGTCGGTGATGGCGTTGTACGGGCCGGTGGGGTGTTCACCGACGGCGATGCCGAGGTCCCGTGCGCGCAATGAAGTCTCCTGACGTTTTTTTCACGTTTGGAAAATAATGGGCGAGACGGGCCCATCGCGCAAGAGGAACGGCGAAATCAGGTAAGGATGGTGTTCGTGGGACGGCCCAATCGACAGGCACAGCGGCGTGAGGAGATCCTCGACGCCGCGATCGCCCTGATCGAACGCCACGACCTGGCCACCCTGCGGATTGCCGATGTGGCCGCGGAGATCGGGTTGACCGCCAACGCCGTCCGGTACTACTTCAAGGAGATGGACCAGCTGCTCTCCGAGCTCGCGCAGCGGTCCGACACCCGCTTCTACGATGACCGGCTCGCAGTCGTCGAACGCACCGACGACGTGCGCGAGCAACTCGCGCTCACCATCGCCGCCGGCCTGCCGACCGGGCCGGAGGATGCCGAATGGCGGGCGATCTGGCGGGCGGTGCTGGCAGCCGGCTTCGAACTCGACCAGCGCCGCGACGTCCAGCACATCTATCACCGGCAGGTGGGGCTCTACACCCGAATCCTCGACGTGGGTGCCCGAGACGGGACTTTCCGGCTTGAATCTCCTGCGCGCGACGTCGCGATGACGTTGATGGCGATGGAGGACTACCTCGGCTACCGCATCACTGCCCGCGATCCGGAACTGAACCGCGATACGGCACTGCGGCTCATGCGCGGCTACGCCGAGTTGGCCACGGGCGCAAACCTTCCGGCGGCAATGTGACCGGAGGCCCGCGTGCCCCGGTCGGGGCCGCGTCGCTGGTGGTCATCGCCGCAGTCAGCCAGGAGGTCGGCGCGGCGTTCGCAGTCGGCTTGTTCGCTGCGCTGGGCACCGTGGGCGCCTTGTTCGCCCGGTTCGCCGTCGCCGGGGTCGTCCTGGGTATCGCGGTGCGCCCGTCCACTCGAGGCCTGACCCGACGAGCCTGGGGTTCCGCCGCCGCGCTGGCCGCCACTCTGACGGTCATGAACTTCTGCTTCTACCTTGCGATCTCACGGATCCCACTCGGCGTTGCAGTGACCATTGAAGCACTGGGCCCGCTGGTCCTCTCAGTGGTGACGAGCACCCGACGCGTCGCATGGTTATGGGCAGTCCTGGCTTTCGCCGGCGTCGCGTTCCTCGGTCTACCCCGCGACGGCGGTGGACATTTCGACCCGACGGGCTTCGCCTTTGCCGCCGTCGCGGGAATCAGCTGGGCAGGCTACATCCTGGCCTCCGCGCGCGCGGCCGCCGAGTTCCGCCGCGTCGACGGGCTGGCGATCGCCACCGTCTTGGGCGCAGTCGTCGTCGCACCGTTCGCGTTCGCTTCGGTGGATTGGTCTGACGCACTGCACTGGCATGTCCTCGGCGTGGGTGCGGCCGTCGGGGTGATGTCGTCGGTGATCCCGTATTCGTTGGAACTGATATCGCTACGCCACCTCGCGCCGGCGACATTCGCGGTGTTGACCTGCCTTTCGCCGGTGACCGCGGCGATCGCGGGGCTGATTGTGCTCGGGCAGCAGATCGGCGTGCTGGGTTACCTCGGTGTGGCCCTGGTGACCGCCGCCAGCATCGGCGCAGTGCGTTCGTCCCACAGCCCCGCCGAGCCGCTCGGCTAACCCCCGTCTGCCAACAGGTCGAGCCTGTAGTTGCCGTGGCCACCGGCAACTACAGGCTCGATGTTTGGTGCAGCTACTCGGTGTCCCCGGACGAGCCGGCTGAATCGGTGCTGTCGCCATCGGATTCGGCCGACGTCTTCTTTACGGGCTTTGCGAAGGCCTTCTTGATCCCGTCATCGATCTTGCCGACGGTGTCCGTAATGCCCTCGCTCAATGCCGAAACCAACCTCGCCGAGCGATCGTTCGTCCCGCTGTCTAGCCCGCCCTTGCCGGGAATGGCCATGAAGCTTTCGCGGACAAGGGGTTTCGCTATCTCCTTGGCCGGCTCAGTCGCTTCCAACTCGGTTGTCGCCGCTTCGGGTTCCGCCCCTTCCTCAGCTTCGGGGGTTGTCACCGCGGCCGGTGTTTCGGTAGCAGTCGCCGTGGGCTGCAGAGCATACGTCGTGGCATCCGTGATCGCCGCACGAGTCGACAACACTTCAGGATCCGGTGGCGGCGGGTTGAGGATGTCAGCGATCGTCTTGATATAAATCTCGTTCGTCCATCTGACGGTGTCGGCGATTCCGAGCACCGCGGTGGCCATATTGGCAACGCCGTGCTGAACCGCGTTGAAGGCCTTGCCTGGATCGCCCTCCGGGATTGCTTCCGCGAGTCCGTCCAGTGTGCCGGCTACCGCGCCCATGATCTGGAACACTCCAAGCAACTGCCCGGGGCCCGTCGACCAGGCCATGTTCAAGACCACACTCGTCACTTGGCCCGCGACATCGAACTGATGCTCTACATAGTTTCGGATATTGAGGAACTGCATGAACGCGGTGAAGAACGGCCCGATGAAGACAGGCGTGAATGAACCGACGGCGCCGGTGAAATCGCCGGCGGCGGCCATTTGAGCGGCGGCCGCAAGGGCGGCCGGGAACTTGGTTGCTATGCCCTCGCCGAGTTCGCCGAATGCGGTTGCAATATCACCCAGAGTTGACCATCCGCCAGAGCCTTGCCGATCAGGCCATCGAGGATCGGGAACGGATCATCGACCCTAGCCTGGATGGCATCCGTTATGACGGTGCCGGCCTTCTCGAAGACCGGGCTGAAGACGTCAATGGGATTGTCGATCGCGGTGGCACTGAGTTGCACTGCGTGGGTTTGTATTTCGGACGGTGAGGCGGTCACCGGAGTCACCGCGATGACGCTGGCGCCGACCAAAGCGACTCCAGCCGTTACGTAGGGTCGCATAGCGCGTCTCAACTGAACTCCTTCTATTCATGCGAGGTGTCAGCTGTGACTGACCGCGTGAACGTATCTGAGAAAACGCTGTGGAGCATTCACAATCTGTAACACGTTCCAATTCTTGCCGTGGCAAACCCGCGGCCAACCGGCCGCGGTCCGCGTCAGGCTATCCGCTGTTCTTGGCGACAAAGCGGCGGAACAGCGGCCACGCGATGGCCAGGTTGTAGATGACCCCACCGAGCAGATACGGCCACCAGGTGCCGTGAGCGCTGGCAACCCAGAAGGCCTTCGCCGCCCAGTACGGCGGCAGCACGCCGAAGGCCAGATTCCAGGCCGAGTCGATGAACCAGGGCAGGCACGGCAACCCGGCGATGAGCATGCCGAGGGCCCGCACCATCGCAATGCCCTGAATCTTGTTGTTGGCCAAGGCAACAATCAGCAGCAAGGTCACCACGGCCGACAGCCCGGCAACCATCCCGATCGGTATCAGGGCCGGGACCAATCCCGGCTCGAGAATCCCACTGAGGGACAAGGTGGCGACCACATAGACGGTGGTGACGGCCATGACCGTCCCCGCGCGATACGCGAAGAAGGTCGACATCGGAACCGGCGTTACCCGCAGGGCGGCCATGGTGCCCGCATCGAGCTCATCGAGGACCAGGAACGCCCCAAGCCCACCTGCGATGATGATGCTGGTCAGCAACAGGAACGCGGTGAGCACCAACGGGTAATAGGGCACGAGATCGAATTCGTAACGCTCACTCAACATGTCGGTGAACATCGGGGTGAGGACTGCGACGCCGGTGGTCCAGATGACCGGTGCGATGATGAGCATCACCAGCAGCGGATCACGATAGGTGCCGCGAATATCGTTGCGGCCGAACGCTACCAGGGCGCTCACAGGACTCCCGACCTTTCGATGACGTAGCGGTCGAACAGCATGTGCGCCGCCCGCCACAATCCGGCCAGGCACACCAGTGGATAGCCCACCGCGTAGAGCACCTGCCAACTCGACAATGTCACCTGATCGAACGCCGCTCCCAGCAACAGCATCGGGCCCTGGATCGGGAACACATATAGGACCGGGTTCGGCCACACCCCCGAGTAGTGGATCACCGGTGGGATGAGCATGACCGCGAGCGGGATGGTGGCGGCGAGAAACCAGTCGGTGACCGATGCGAAGGGCAGCGAGGTGATGAAGCCGACCATCAGCATCAGCAGCGTGCCGAGTACCACCCCGAGAATCAACGGCACCGGCCGGTACGTGAACCCGCCGGCGACTGTAGAAACAACGATCGCCACGAACAACGAAATCGACAACAAAACAACGAGTTTGGCAGTCAGATACTCCCAGAACCGCAGCGGCGTGGAGATGATGGCGCCGATGGTCCGCTCCTGCTTCTCGAAGAACACCGTGCCCCCGACGAAGAAGAAGCCGATGATGGCGATATCGCCGGCAAGTACGTAGGGTTCGGCGACTGGACGCAGGGTATGCGGCATCGGCAACAGCACGGCCAGCCAGATGAGCCCGGAAAAGATACCGGCGTGCAGGAATTTCTGCCTGTATTGCAGCGTCAGCTCGAGCCGCACCGCGGTGCTCAACCGCGTCATGTCAGCTGCCTTCCCGTGACCTCGACGAAAACATCGTCGAGGCTCGCTTCGCGGCTGTGAATCGTCTCGACATGGTGATTGCGCAGCACCGCATCGAATTCCGGATCATCGGCAAGGCCGTCCATCCCGAATTCGGCGGTAGTCAGGTCCCCGTTGTGTCCGCGGTACTGCACCCGCACCCGGCGCTGGCTGCGCGCGATCTTCAGCTCGGCGGGGGTATCGAGCGCCACGATGTTGCCGTCGACGACGAAAGCCACCCGGTCGCACAACTCATCGGCAGTCGACATGTCGTGGGTGGTCAGAAAGATCGTGCGGCCGCGCGCCTTCAATCCCAGGATGATGTCTTTGACCTTGCGTGCGTTGACCGGGTCGAGTCCTGAGGTCGGCTCGTCGAGGAACAGCAGTTCGGGATTGTTGATCAGCGACCGGGCGAAGGTCAGACGCATCTGCATTCCCTTGGAGTACTTGCCAACTCGCGTCTTGGCGGCGTCAGCCAGGCCGACGGTGTCCAGCAGTTCCAGCGGGTCCATGGTCGGACCGTCATACAGGGATGCGAAGAACCGCAGGTTCTCCAGGCCCGTGAGCTTGTGATAGTGGTTCGGCAGCTCGAACGAGACACCGACGCGTTGGTAGTAGTCCGGGCCCCAGTCCAGCGGGTCGCGGCCCCACACCGTGGCTTGACCGCCGTGGCCGCGCAGCAGCCCGATGAGGAGCTTCTGGGTGGTGGACTTCCCGGCGCCGCTGGGGCCCAGAAACCCGAAGATCTCGCCGCGTCCGACGGCGAAATCCATCCCGCGCACCGCGGGTTCGCTCGCCTTCGGATAGGTGAATGTCAGGCCTTGGGCACGGATGACGTCCGTCGTGGTGTCGGCGGGTGTGACCGCCGGTGATTGGGTTCGCATCAGGTGATCAGTCGTCCTTGTCGCAGGTGGATACCGTTTCCGACCAGACTTCCCGGAGCACCGCCGCCCAATGTACTAAACTTTCAGTAATTTGTGAAGACTCTTTGAGTTGAGGAGGATTCGGATGTCGTCATCGTCTGAACTGCAACAGGCAGGCGAGCAACTCGCCCTTGTTCTGACGAATCACGGGATGCAACGGATGACGGCACGAGTGCTCGCCAGCCTCCTGTTCACCGAGCAGTCCAGTGTGACGATGGGTGAGTTGGCCGAGACTCTGAATGCCAGCGCCGGGGCGATCTCCGGCGCGCTCAAGATGCTCACCTCGGTCGGGCTCGCCGAACGGGTGCCGGTACCGGCCAGTCGCCGCGACCACTTCCGGCTGCCTGACAACGCGTGGGCGATCATGTTCACCAGCCAGAACGAAACGATCACCGCCATGCTCGCCGCCGCCGATGCCGGCATCGCGGCCATCGACGACGACAACCTGGCCAGAGGTCGTCTCACTCAGATGCGCGACTTCTACGCATTCCTGATGGCTGAGATCCCGGCAATACTCGACCGCTGGCACCAACAGGAGAATCAGGGCAGCAATCCGATTTGACGGTACATAGCGCGCAGATACCGCCGCATCTCCTCGGTATCCGGCGGATTAGGTTGCAGCACACGATAAGTCACCGCCCCGACCATCATGTCGATGGCCACGTCGAAATCGGCGTCGGCGGCGACGGTACCTTCCTCGCGGGCACGTTCCAGTAGGCGCGCGGCGAGCTGTCGGCGCGGCAGAATGTAGCGCTCCCAATAAACAGCCATCAGGCCCGGATGGCTGACAGCTGAACCGAATACCCGCGCGACCAATGCGCGATAGTGCGGTGTGGTCACGGTAGCGGCGGCAGCGTCGATCGCCGCCTCGACCAATGCGTACGGAGAATCGGTCTCGATCGCCTCTGGAGTGGCCCACCCCGCCTCGTCGGCGATCAGCGTCTGCATGGCAGCGGCGATCAAGTCCTCTTTGGTGGACCAACGGCGATAGATGGTCGGCTTGCCGACCGCGGCCTTCTTGGCGATCTGCTCGATGCTGGTGCCCTCGACGCCTCGCTCGATGAACAGCTCCATCGCGGCCCGCATGATCGCGAAATCCACTGCGGCATCACGTGGCCTGCCCCGCGAAGCCGCTGCGGTCATCTAGTGGTCCCGGTATCCAAAGCGGCAGCGAGCCAACGATCGAGGTCGCCGGCCTCGCCGGGGCTGCCCCGCCACGCCAGATGGGCATCGGGCCGGATCAGCATCATCTGATCACCGTCGTGCCGCAGGTCACCGACGAACTCGCCGAGCCGGCGCCGCGTAGCGTCGACGCCGGGCGCGCCAGGCGGAAGCAGTAACGCCCACTTCCCGCCGAGCTCGCTGTGCAGGCGCGTCCGCGTGCCGTCCGCGCGTGTGCAGGGCATGTCGGCGATGCGGTCGCCGGGCCGAGGTTTACCTCCGCGACCGCCGAGTGGACCTTTGCGGTAGCTCACCCACAGTTGCGACGCGGTGTAGGTCGTCCACCGCTGGACAAATGCGACGTTGAAAAAGCGTGGCGCGACGTGGTCTCGCAGGAAGCGTCCGATCCGACTATTCGCGATATTGACGCGCGTCACCGCGCTGGTGCCGCGGAGCACTTCGGTGGCCAACGGCCGGCGTTCAGCCTCGTAGGTGTCGATCAACTGGTCGGCGGCGAGGTTTCGCACGACGAGGGCAAGTTTGAAGGCCAGGTTCTCGGCGTCGCCGATGCCGGTCAACATGCCCTGGCCACCGAACGGCGCGTGGGCATGGGCGGCGTCGCCGGCGAGCAGAATTCGCCCGCGTCGATAAGTGTCGGCCAGCCTGCGGTGGACGGTGAACACCGACAACCACTCGGCGTCGCCGATCCGGACAGAGCGCCCGGTGCGTTCTGGCAGGATGTGCCGGATCCGCTCCAAAATGTCAGCATCGCTTGGCCTTTGACCCGGAGTGGGGTCGTAGATGAACAGCCGCCACAGGTCGTCACTGCCGCCGGGGTCGGGCATCGGCATCGCACCGACCACCCCGTCGGGGTGAATCCAGCCCGTCGTACCGCTTCGATCGAGGTCCCAGTCCAGATGCACATCGGCCAGCAGGAAGCGCTCACTCAACTTGACCCCGGGAAAGCCGATACCAGCCGACTCGCGAGTCGTACTCGACGTTCCGTCGCAACCGACGATCCACTGCGCCCGGATCACCCCGCCATCGCTGAGCTCTGCCACCACGGTGTCGCCCTCCTCGCGTACCCCGACAAGCGCCCTCCCCCATTCCGGGCGCACGCCGAGCTGACCAACGCGATCGCGTAGCGCTGCCTCGACTTTCGCCTGTGACACCACCATGGGCGGCGCGGCGGTACGCATGCCTGGATCGCCGAATTCCAGTGTCATCACGGGTCGGTCACCGAGGTAGTTGGTGATGCGCATGGCGCGCAGCGATTCGTCCGGCAGGGTGCCCAATCCACCGATCCGGTTGAGCACCTCGGAACCTCGGGCATGCAGGAAGTTGGCCCGCGATGTCGTCGCCGGGCCGGTCGCGCGGTCGACCACCCGCACCGAAAGGCCATGCAGTCGCAGGGAGCACGCGAGCGTCAGCCCGGTGGGCCCCGCCCCGACGACAACGACGTCTGCGTCAATGACAGTCACGCAACATATCGTAACGGTACCGTTTCGTAATTAAAAGACTTTGGCCCAAACGACTATCTTTTGCCTTATGAGCACCGAGGCAATTCAACCGATCCGCGTTGAGAGTCTGTTCCGCTATCCGGTGAAGTCCATGCTCGGCGAGGGCGTCGACGCCTTGTTCGTGGACGCCCAGGGAGCCAAGGGCGACCGTCGGTGGGCACTGATCGACGAAGCCACTGGTCGGATAGCCAGCGCCAAGCAAGCTCGGCTGTGGCGTGACCTCTTGCTGTGCAGCGCCGTCACAGAAACGGGGAGCGTACGAATCCACCTGCCGGACGGCAGCACAACGACCACAGCTGACGACCGCGTCGATGATCTGCTGTCACAGGTCTTGGGGCGCCCCGTCCGCTTGACCAACAGCAGGCCGGATGGCGCATCGATCGAGCGCGCAGACCCCGACCAGGTGCTCGAACGGGGGGTGGACGCCGAGGTCGACGCTCCGATTCTGGAATTGGCTCAGGCGACCCCGGGGGATTCCTTCACCGATCTCGCCCCTTTGCATGCGATCACCACTGCGACCCTGGAGAGGCTCGGCGTGGAGGCGGCACGGTATCGACCCAACGTGGTGATCGCGACGCCACCCGGTTATCCCGCGTACGCCGAGAACGAGTGGACCGGTCAGGTCATCAGCGTGGGTGGGACGCGGTTGCGCGCCATGGGACCCACACCTCGCTGCGTCATTCCGACCCTCGAGCACGGTCGCCTCCCCAGGGCACCGCATGCACTCCGCACACCCGCGGCCGAGAATCGCGTCGAATCCTTCGGCCTCGGCGCTCTCCCCTGCGCCGGTACCTACCTCGAGGTCCTGACCGAAGGCACGATGCAGACCGGCGACCCGGTCCGGATCGGCTGAGGAACCATCGCCGGCAGCTCTTGCCAACACCTCGACCAATTACTAGGATATGCAAGTATCTCGGGTAACGCCCGAGGCTCGTCACTGCGCACACCTCTTTGGACGGACGTCATGACCACTCAAATCCAGCACTTCATCAATGGCCAGCGCACCAACGCCGGGTCGACCCGCACCGCCGACGTACTCAACCCCAGTACCGGCGAGGTTCAGGCGCAGGTGCTGTTGGCTTCTGCGGCAGATGTCGACGCAGCGGTGACCGGTGCCGCTGAGGCGCAAAAGGAATGGGCCGCATTCAACCCGCAACGCCGGGCTCGCGTCTTCATGAAGTTCATCGACCTGGTCAACCAGAACGCCAACGAGTTGGCCGAGCTGTTGTCCCTCGAGCACGGCAAGACCGTGGCCGACTCATTGGGCGACATCCAGCGCGGCATCGAGGTCATCGAGTTCTCCGTCGGCATTCCCCATCTGCTCAAGGGCGAGTTCACCGAGGGCGCCGGCACCGGCATCGACGTCTACTCATTGCGTCAGCCGCTGGGCGTGGTCGCCGGGATCACGCCGTTCAACTTCCCGGCGATGATCCCGCTGTGGAAGGCCGGGCCGGCTCTCGCCTGCGGTAACGCGTTCATCCTCAAGCCATCCGAGCGTGACCCCTCTGTCCCGGTCCGGCTTGCCGAACTGTTCATCGAGGCGGGCTTGCCGCCGGGCGTGTTCCAGGTCGTGCAGGGCGACAAGGAGGCCGTCGACGCGATCCTCGAGCACCCGACCGTCCAGGCCGTCGGCTTCGTCGGCAGTTCCGACATCGCGCAGTACATCTACTCGAACGCCGCAGCCAATGGGAAGCGCGCCCAGTGCTTCGGCGGCGCCAAGAACCACATGATCGTGATGCCGGACGCCGATCTGGACCAGGCCGTCGACGCGTTGATCGGAGCGGGCTACGGCAGTGCCGGCGAACGCTGTATGGCGATCAGCGTGGCCGTTCCGGTCGGCGAGGAGACTGCAAATCGGTTGCGCTCGCGCCTCGTCGAGCGGGTCAACCAGTTGCGCGTCGGCCACAGCCTCGATCCCAAAGCCGATTACGGCCCACTGGTCACCGGCGCTGCGCTGGAACGTGTCAAGGACTACATCGGCCAGGGCGTGGATGCCGGTGCCGAGCTGGTGGTCGACGGCCGCGAGCGCACCACCGACGAACTGACATACAGTGCTAGTGGCGTCGACGCGGACCTGTCGGGCGGCTACTTCATCGGGCCCACCCTGTTCGACCACGTGACCCCGGAGATGTCGATCTACACCGACGAGATCTTCGGCCCGGTGCTGTGCATCGTGCGTGCCCATGACTATGAGGAAGCGTTGAGGCTTCCGTCCGAGCACGAATACGGCAACGGTGTAGCGGTTTTCACCCGTGACGGCGACACCGCCCGCGACTTCGTGTCCCGCGTCCAGGTCGGCATGGTCGGCGTGAACGTGCCGATCCCGGTGCCGGTGGCCTACCACAGCTTCGGCGGCTGGAAGCGGTCCGGCTTCGGCGATCTCAACCAGCACGGCCCGGCATCGATCATCTTCTACACCAAGGTCAAGACCGTGACCCAGCGGTGGCCCGCGGGTAGCCACGGTGCCGAGTTCGTCATCCCGACCATGAAGTAGCGGCCGACGAGCGCTTGCGCGAGGAGAAGGACAGTTGGGCGTGAACCTGCACGATCTGGACGACGACGACCGTGTGATCGCCGAGACGGCGGCCGCGTTTGCCGAAAAACGCATCGCGCCATATGCGTTGGAGTGGGATGAGACCCATCACTTCCCCACCGACATCTTGCGCGAGGCGGCCGAACTGGGCATGGCGGCGATTTACTGCCGTGAAGATGTCGGTGGGAGCGGGCTGCGCCGTATCGATGCGGTGCGCATCTTCGAGCAGCTCGCGACCGCCGACCCCACCACCGCGGCGTTCCTGTCCATCCACAACATGTGTGCGTGGATGGTGGACACCTTCGGCACCCATGAACAACGCAAGACGTGGGTGCCGAAACTGGCCTCGATGGAAGCGATCGCGAGCTACTGCCTGACCGAGCCCGGCGCCGGCTCCGACGCATCGGCCTTGCGCACCAAGGCAGTCCGAGACGGCGACCATTACGTGCTCGACGGTGTCAAGCAGTTCATCTCCGGTGCCGGAACGTCCGACGTCTACGTGGTGATGGCCAGGACGGGCGCCGACGGCCCCCGCGGCATCTCGGCGTTCGTGGTCGAGAAGGACACGCCTGGACTGAGTTTCGGCGCCGACGAGCAGAAGATGGGGTGGAATGCCCAGCCGACCGCTCAGGTGATCTTCGAGGGGGTGCGGGTGCCGGCCGACGCGCTGCTGGGGGGCACCGAGGGCACCGGGTTCGGCATCGCGATGAACGGGCTCAACGGTGGCCGCATCAATATCGCCGCGTGCTCACTGGGTGGAGCTCAGGCCGCCTACGACAAGACGGTGAGCTATCTGGCCGACCGGCAGGCGTTCGGCGGTGCACTCCTCGACGAACCGACCATCCGGTTCACGCTGGCCGATATGGCGACCGGCCTGGAGACGTCACGGAACATGTTGTGGCGGGCGGCATCTGCGCTCGATGCCGACCACCCGGACAAGGTGACCCTGTGTGCGATGGCCAAGCGCTACGTCACCGACACCTGCTATGAGGTGGCCGATCAGGCCCTGCAACTGCATGGCGGCTACGGCTACCTTCGTGAGTACGGTTTGGAGAAGATCGTCCGCGATCTGCGGGTACATCGCATTCTTGAAGGAACCAACGAAATCATGCGCGTGGTGATCGGGCGGGCGGTCGCGGGCGGAGCCCGCAGTTCGGCCGCACCTTCCCGAACCCGCGCCTCAGCATAGGAGACACTGTGGCGACGATTGCTTTCCTGGGTTTGGGTCACATGGGCGGCCCGATGGCGGCCAACCTCGTCGCCGCAGGCCATACCGTGCGTGGCTTCGACCCCATTCCTGAACTGAAGTCGGCAGCAGAAGCCAAGGGCGCCAAGGTTTTCGGAACAGGCGCCGAGGCGGCGTCGGATGCCGAGGTGGTCATCACTTCACTGCCCAACGGCGCGGTCGTCAAGGCGTGCTACACCGAGGTGCTGCCCGCGGCGCCGAACGGGACGCTGTTCATCGACACCTCGACGATCTCGGTCGACGATGCCAGGGCCATGCACACCCTGGCCGTCGAACACGGGCACGCACACCTCGACGCCCCGGTCTCGGGCGGGGTGAAGGGTGCCACGGCGGGCACTCTGGCGTTCATGGTCGGCGGCTCCGATGATGCCGTCGAGCGTGCCCGGCCCGTGCTGGATCCCATGGCGGGCAAGATCATCCACTGCGGCGGGTCGGGCACCGGACAGGCGGCCAAGCTGTGTAACAACATGGTGCTCGCGGTGCAGCAGATCGCGATCGGCGAGGCGTTCGTGCTGGCCGAGAAGCTGGGATTGTCCGCGCAGTCACTGTTCGACGTGATCACCGGCGCCACCGGCAACTGTTGGTCCGTGCACACCAACTGCCCGGTGCCAGGGCCTGTTCCGACCTCCCCTGCCAACAATGATTTCAAGCCGGGCTTCGCCACCGCGTTGATGAACAAGGATCTCGGGCTGGCGATGGCGGCGGTCTCCTCGACGGGTTCGGTCGCCCCACTGGGAACCCACGCCGCCGAGATCTACGCCAAGTTCGCCGAAGACAACGCCGACAAGGACTTCAGCGCGGTGATCGAGACGCTACGCGGCTGACGGGTTGTGCTGGGCCCACCATTGCGCGTGCAGGCGCTGACACGTCGACATCCGTAGTGGGTCCGGCCCGGCGTAATCCGCCCGCACGGCGGCGGCCGAGCGGGCCCCCGTCGCAGTGGCATCGGGGTCGATGAGCACGGTGCCGAGCCCGGCGCAGTTGGCGGTCCGCAGACCCGTCGCGTTGCCGGTGACGGCGAGCGCGTCATGCGGCGCCACTCCGAGTTCGCCCAGTGCGTGGCGGTATCCGTCAGCGGGCTTGCTCACGTCATCCCCGGTGATGATGGTCTCGACCAGACCCTCACCGACCAGTTGCCGGACCAGCGGGTCGACCCAGCGCCGGCGCCCGCCTGAGACCACAGCGACCGGGATTCCTTCGGCGAAGGCATCCATCACCAGGTCCACCAGGCCGGGCCTCGGCGTCAGCCCCAGGTCGAGGATCATCTCGTCGAAGATCATGTCCTTGGTCGCGCAGATCTCGTCTGCGAGCAGTTCGGTGAGCACGTCGCAGTCCGGTCCGACACAGCGTTTACGCAGCTCTGCGGTGACCCGCTGGCGCTCATCGTGCAATGCCAGCAGCTGCCGGTACCTCGTCACACTCCATTCGATGGGCAGCGCGTGTGCGGCGAAGGCAGCGTTGAAGACGACACGATGCCCGTCGACGTCAAGATCGGACAGCGCTTCGAGGTCGAAGATCACCGCCCGCAGCGGATACGCGCTGGTGTCGGCCTGCTGCGAACAGTCCCACCAGAAGCGGCCGGCACGCCATGTTTTCTCGTGAATTGAGGGCACCAGACGAGAGTGGCTCACATCACACCGGGCCCGCGTCCCCCCTAAGGGGGATTGGGCAGGCCAAGTTGCGCTACGGAAATGATTCCCGCCTCTAGGGTGATGCCATGGCGCCCTCCAGCCCAGTGCGCCTTGTGCTGGTCGATGACCACGAAATGGTCATCGAGGGTCTCAAGGCCATGCTCGCCGCGTTCGCCGACCGCGTGCAGGTGGTCGGCCAGGCCGTAGGCGCTGAGCGGGCGCTCAGTGTTGTCGAGGATCTCGATCCCGACATCGTGCTGTCCGATGTGCGGATGCAGGGCTCGAGCGGGCTCGACCTGTGCCGGGTGCTGCGCGAGCGTGACCCCGACCGCAAGGTGGTCATGCTGTCGGTCTACGACGACGAGCAGTACCTGTTCCAGGCATTGCGGGTAGGTGCGGCCGGCTATCTGCTCAAGAGCATCAGCAGCGACGAGCTGGTCCGCCAGCTCGAGTTCGCCCACAGCGGCGAGACCGCGATCGACCCCGGGATGGCGGCAAGGGCGGCCGGGACCGCGGCCCGGCTGCAGCGCGACGAGTTCTGGCCAGGGGTCCGGCAGGGGCTGACGCAGCGGGAGAGCGAGATTCTGTCCTGTGTCGTCGCCGGCCTGTCCAACCGCGGCATCGCCAACAAGCTGGTGATCGGCGAGGAAACCGTGAAGACCCACCTGCGGTCCATCTATCGCAAGCTCGGGGTCAGCGACCGCGCGGGCGCGGTCGCCACCGCGCTGCGCGAAGGCATATATCATTGACGTCCTCCGCTGGCGGATGCCAGAGGATTCCAACCCCACCTCCTGCCTATGCGTCAGGAGGGCAGAGTTGAGGTTCACAGTTCGCAGACCGGCCAGCGCCAAAGTCTCCCCGTGCTGTCACCGCCCGCCCGGCGGCAATGTTGCGTGCGGCGTTCACGTCGGCGTTGCACGGACCCACAGCGCAGGCTTGGCACTGGAATACCGCTTGGCTCTTGCGGTTTCCGGGAGCGACATGCCCACACGCCGAGCATCGTTGCGACGTGTACGCGGCCGGGACCTGCTCGACCCGACCAGAAGCCTTGTGCTGCAAACGTCCGGCGAGCAGACCCCACCCGGATCGGCGAATGCCTCGGTTGAGGCCCCGCTTTTGGGCCACGCGCAGTCCGGGCCGCTCCACGGTGCCCCGCGCACTGCGGCTCATCGCCCGCACATCAAGGGCCTCGATGCGGATAGTGTCGAAGCGCCGCACGATATTCGTGCTGGCCTTTTCGACCCAGTCCTTGCGCCGGTCGGTCTCCCGGGAACTCAACCGGGCAATTGCGCGCTTGGTGCGGGCGCGCCGCTTGGAACCGCGCTCGGCGCGCGCCAGCCGCCGCTGCAAGACCTTCAACCGCTTGTGCTCACCGGGGCTCAAGCCTGGAGCGTGGAGCAGCTCGCCGGTCGACAACGCCGCCGACACCGCGATCCCGCGGTCGATGCCCACCACCGAGCCATCACCCGGACCGGCGATCGGATCTGGGATGTGGGCGAAGGCGATATGCCAGCGGCCGGCACGGTCACAGGTGACCCGGTAGGACTTCACGCCCAGCGGGACCTGACGCGACATGCGGAAGCGCACCCAGCCGACCTTGGGCACCCACACTCGCCCGAACCGGCGATTCAACCGCTCGACGTGGTGCGGCTTGACCCCGACCTGCCGGAACCCCTCGTGCACACCGGCTTTACGCCACGTCGGACGTCGATGCGTGCCGGCGAAAACGCCGCGCATGGCCTGGGCGAAATCCCGCAGCGCCTGCTGCTGCACGGTCTGCGACCCAGCCGCCAACCAATCGTGTTCGGCGCGGGCCGCGGTCAATTGAGCACACTGCTCGGTATAGCCAGGCGCCCGGCGCCCCGGCTGCCAATGCGAGTGCTGCTCGACCGCCAAGTTCCACACAAACCGGGCGTGACGGCAATGCTCAGCCAACACCACCGCCTGCTCACGAGTGGGAAGCAACCGATACCGCGACACACTGGCAACATATCGATCACCACCGACAAATCAACGAAAGGAGAAGCGACGCCCGCTGCCCCGGCCAAACTCAGGGGCTTCCACGCCGCAACCACCCAGTGAAGCCGGTACGCGACCTGGTCGACGCCGACCGCGAGCTCGCGCTTCTGCGCGAGCTCATCCAGGCCGCATCGAGTGGTCCGGGTGTGGAGCCGCTTGCCGCCGCCGCGGCGCGGATGATCACCGCGGCCACCGCCACCGACGTGTGTTTCGTGCATGTGCTCGACGATTCAGACCGCTCCCTCACTTTGGCCGGGGCCACTCCGCCGTTCGACAGCGAGGTCGGCAAGATCCGGCTCCCACTCGGGCACGGCATTTCCGGCTGGGTGGCCAGCCACCGCGAACCCGTGGTGATCGGCCACAGCAAGGAAGCCGACCCGCGCTACCTGCCGTTCGAGTCGCTACGTGGCCGCGATTTCACCTCGATGGTGTCGGTGCCGATGGAGGCCGGTCCGGGCGGGCTGGTCGGCGTCCTCAACGTGCATACCGTCGAGCGGCGCGATTTCACCGCCCGCGACGTCGAACTACTCGTGGTGATCGGTCGGCTCATCGCCGGCGCGCTGCACCAGGCCCGGCTGCACCGGCAGCTGGTGGCGCGCGAACGGGCACACGAGAATTTCGTCGAGCAGGTCATCGAGGCGCAGGAGCTCGAACGCCGTCGCCTGGCGGCCGACATTCACGACGGGATCTCCCAACGGCTGGTGACCCTGTCGTACCGGCTAGATGCCGCGGCGCGGGCGTTCGAGGATCCGCAGGCGGTGGCCGAACAACTCGAGAAGGCCCGCGAATTGGTGGATCTCACCCTGCAGGAGGCGCGCGCCGCGATCAGCGGGCTGCGGCCGCCGGTGCTCGACGACCTCGGCCTGTCCGGCGGGCTGGCCAGCCTGGCCCGGTCCATTCCGCGCGTCGAACTTGAGGTCGACCTCGCCGAGACGCGGGTGCCTGATCACATCGAACTGGCGTTGTACCGCATCGCCCAGGAGTGCCTGCAGAACGTCGTCAAGCACGCCGAGGCCACCAGGGCCCGGCTCACCTTCGCCGTCGACGACAATGTGGCGCGGCTCGAAATCGTGGATGACGGTATAGGTTTCGACACCTTCGAACATCCGTTGGGCAGCGACGAGATGGGCGGCTACGGCCTGCTGTCGATGGCCGAACGGGCCGAGATCGTCGGCGGCCGGCTCAACATCCGCTCCCGGCCCGGGGCCGGCACGGCGGTGACGGCGACGATCCCGCTTCCCTCGGTCATCGAGTAGGACGGAATTCAACAACCGTTGACTTGTCAATGCCTCGGCATTACATTTGACGCATTAATTCAACAACCGAGGAGTTTCTGCCATGCCGGCTCCGCGATGGGTGGCCCGTGCCAACAAGATCGGCCTGAACAAGCTCACGCGGTTCATCGCACCTTGGGCACCGGGTTGGGCAGTCGTCATACACCGTGGCCGCAAGTCCGGCCGCACCTTCCGCACGCCGCTGTGGGCGTTCAAACGGCCACCCGGGTACGTGATCGCGCTGACGTACGGCTCACAAGCCGATTGGGTGCGCAACGTCCTCGCCGCAGGCGGGTGCGAACTGGAAACCCGGCGCCACACCTACCAACTCACCGACCCCGCGGTGTACCGCGACGAGACCGCCGCCGACATGCCCGCATTCATCCGGTTCATGCTGCGCCGGGTGATCAAAGCACCGGAATTCCTCAGCCTGGAGATCGCGAGCTAGCTCCTGAGCCGGCGGCTCGCACGACGTATCACGGTAGAGTCATAGTCAATGACCTTGATCCACAAGCTTTCCGCCGTCATCGCCGTGGCCATCGTCACCTGCGTTGTCGCCGGCTGCCAGTCCACTGCCGAGGATTCCGCCGAGCCCGCCTACGGCGCCGAACTCGAGGGCTTCGATTACCCGCATCCGGTCCACGAGTTCACGTTCGCCTCGCAACAGAAATCGCTGCAGATGAGCTACATGGATGTGCAGCCGGCGAACCCCAACGGCCGCACGGCCGTGTTGATGCATGGCAAGAACTTCTGCGCCGCGACGTGGGAGCAGACGATCAGCGAACTCACCGCCGCCGGCTATCGCGTGATCGCGCCGGATCAGATCGGGTTCTGTAAGTCGACCAAGCCCGGTGCGTACCAGTTCAGCTTCCACCAACTCGCGCGCAACACGCACGCGCTGCTCGAGTCGCTCGGCATCGACCGCGCGACGGTGATCGGCCATTCGACAGGCGGCATGCTCGCGGTGCGCTACGGGTTGATGTACCCGCAGGAGACCGAGCAGCTCGTGCTGGTGAATCCGATCGGGCTCGAGGATTGGAAGGCCAAGGGCGTGCCGGCCCTGTCCGTCGACGACTGGTATGCCAGGGAGCTCAAGACGACGGCAGACGGCATCCGCCGCTACGAGCAGGCCACGTATTACGCCGGGCAGTGGAGCCCGTCATATGAACCGTGGGTGCAAATGCTGGCAGGCATGTATCGGGGGCCGGACAAGGCCCAGGTGGCGTGGAACTCGGCACTCCTCTACGACATGATCTACACGCAGCCCGTGCTTTACGAGTTCGGCCAGCTTCGGGTGCCGACGCTGCTGCTGATCGGCCTCAAAGACACGACCGCGATCGGCAAGGACGCCGCGCCGCCAGAGGTGCAGGCGAAGATCGGCCACTACCCGGAACTGGCCAAGGCCACCCAGCAGGCCATTCCGGACGCGACGCTCGTCGAGTTCCCCGATCTCGGCCATGCGCCGCAGATGCAGGATCCGCAGGCGTTCCATGCGGAGCTCCTCAAGGGTCTCGCCGCGCTACCCGCACGCCCGTAGAACTCGGCACCGCGAGATCGACGCAATGGTCGTAATCAGGTTGCGACAGCAGCCATTTCGTCGATCTCGCGGACCAGCACAACCGGGCTAGCCGCCGAGTTTCCCAGCGAGTTCGGGACACTCGTATTTGAGCGCAACGTCCACGATCACCATGAGCGCCTCAGCCGGCAGCGGGCTGCCCATCTGGATCAGCACGTCGACCACATCCTGCTTCGAATCGTTGAAACTGCCCTCTCCCATGATGCAGGCCATCATCACCTGATCACTGATGGCCGCGTCCGACCCGTCGATGCCGGCAGCCCGCACCTCGGCGAACGCTTCCGGTGGCAGCCCGGACGGCGGAGTGGCGGTCGCGGTCTTGGTGGCCGTTCTGGTCGGCTGCTTGGACGTTGACGTGAACGGGGTTACATCATCGGGTGCCGTAGCAACGCCCGTCGTCGTGGTGGTGCAGGCTGCCACCACCGCGGCACCGGCCAACACCAACCCCAGATGCCTGGCGGTCATCGCGCTCCCCTCGATTGAGTTCAAGCGTAGTGCGACAGTTTTCAGAAATCCCCGGAGTTGCGCCGCAGTGTTTCGATCGACGAGGCCAGCGCCCGGGATTCCGCATCGGACATCCCGACGTCAGCGAACACCTGCTCGTTCAGCGTGACCGTAGCGTCCTCGACGGTGGAGCGGCCCAGATCGGTGATCCGCACCAACGTGGTGCGGCCGTCGGTGGGATGCGGGATCCGTTCCACCAGACCATTGGCCTCCAGTCGGCGGATGGCGTGCGTGACGCTCGTGACGTGCACTTGAAGCCGGTCCGAGGCCTTGGTGATCGGTAATGCGCCGGCCCGACTGAAGGCCAGTAGCCGCAGCAGTTCGAACCGGGAGAAGCTCAGATCGTAGGGCCGCAACGCGCTCTCCACCCGGGCCAGCAGGATCTGATGGGCCCGCATCACCGAGGTCACCGCGACCATGCCGCCGGCCACCTCGCCCCAACCAGCGGCTTCCCAGTTCGCGCGCGCCAGCGCGATCGGGTCACGCTTATCCGGCGGGGAGGGCACGCCTCTTCATACCTCATTCCGCCCGCGCAAATACAGCGGAAGTCACTCCGACGCGCTGGCCAACGCCCGCGCGATCGCCCGGGTGGACTGCCGGGACCCGACCGTGATGCGCACGCCGCCGTCGGCGTAGTGGCGCACCTGAAGCCCGGTGCCGTCGAAGACCTCCGGCCACGGTGTGCTGCCGGCCGGCAGGTAGATGAAGTTGGCCTGCGCGTCGGTGCTGTACATGCCCATGGCCCGCAGCCGCCTCTGCAGGTACCGCCGTTCAGTGGAAATCATCCGGATACGTTGGTGCAATTGACTTTCCGCATCATAGGAGGCCGCCACCGCCACCAGCGCGCTAAGGCCGATCCCGAACGGCAACTGCATGGTCCACAGCCGGCGGCCGAATTCTGGGGCGCAGAAACCGTATCCGATCCGCAGCCCCGCCAACCCGTAGGCCTTCGAAAAGGTGCGCACCACCACGACATTGCCGAACCGCTCGACCAGGCTCGGCCCGTCGATGCGATGTTCCGCGGAGAGAAATTCCACATAGGCCTCGTCCAGCAGCACAACGGTGTCCGCGGGGACCCGAGTGAGGAACCGTTCGATGTCTTCCGCCGGTTCGACGGTCCCAGTCGGGTTGTGCGGCCGGCACACCACCACCACCCTCGCCCGCTCCGCGGCCTCGGCCATCGCGTCGAGGTCGTGATGGCCGTGCTCGTCGAGCGGGACCGTCACCGATCGCAATCGGGCCATCTGCGCGAAGATCGGGTAGCCGTCGAAGGTGGGTACCGACATCACTATGGTGTCGCCGGGACTGGTGACCGCGTGCAGCACCTGCATGACGACGCCGGTGGCGCCGGCGCCGATGACCACCTGATCTTCAAACACCCCGACGTGACCGGCGATCAGCGTCCGCAGCCGTTCGGGCAGAAACTCCGGATACCGATTGACAGCGTCGTTGGACGCACTCAATGCCGAGCGAACTGCCGGAAGTGGCGGAAAGGGGCATTCGTTGAGAGACAATGCCAACGGGTTTATGGCAGCGGGCAGCGCGCCGACGGCGTCGAGCGGGGTCCCGGGTGGTGCGGCCATCAGTTTCGTCCGCCCCACCGGACCGCCGCAGCGCCGGCAAAATCACCGGCGTGTGCGAATGCCGCCATCAGCACGGTGTCACCGGCCTTGACGCGGCCTTCGGAGACGGCCCGGTCCAGGTTGACGGGAATGCCTGCAGCGAACAGGTTTCCGCATTCATCAAAGGTATCGACGTGTCTCGACTTGGGCAGCTCCAGCGCCTCACGCCAGTTGCGCAGGAAGACCCGGTTCGGCTGGTTGGTGACCAGTAGGTCGATATTCTTGGGCTGCATGCCAATTCGATCACACACCGCGTAGGACACCTCGGGCACCTGCCGGTTGCCGCGGGCCAGCACCTTGGTGATCTTGCTTTCGGTGAAACCGATGCAGGCCTCCCCCGGTCCGGCCTGCCACCATTTGCGCGCCGGGTCGATGGACAGCGTCATGTCGCCGGCGTACTCCCCGTAGGTGCGGCATTCCACGTCCAGAATCGGCGAGGAGTCCGACAGTGTCACCAATCCGACCGCCGCACCGTCACCCGGCACCGAGGCCTGCGCCTTACACCGGACGGTCTCCTGATCGAACACCGTTCCAGCCGCGTTCTGCGCCACCACGATCAGGGCGGTGCGTCCCTCTCCGGACGCCAGCAGATTCCGCGCCAGCTTTAGCCCGAGGACGAAGGCCGCGCAACCGCCGTTGTGCAGGTCGATCACCCAGTTGGGTTTCATACCAAGCCGATTGGCCATCCCGCCACCACCGCCATAGAACGGCATATCGGGCAGTTGCGTGTGGGTGATCAAGACGTCCGCGCCCGTGACAGCGTCCTGACCGTGA
This sequence comes from Mycolicibacterium sp. XJ870, assembly GCF_053483975.1. Lineage (NCBI taxonomy): Bacteria > Bacillati > Actinomycetota > Actinomycetes > Mycobacteriales > Mycobacteriaceae > Mycobacterium > Mycolicibacterium sp. XJ870. The sequence continues at coordinate 506,056 of NZ_JBEFTI010000001.1, read as the reverse complement.
CGTTCGATCAGCCCCGCGGCGGCGCGCTCGACCATGTCGATGGCGCTCTCGTCGGGTGCCACATGGTGGCGGAACCGCGGTGCCCGGAACATCAGGTTGTCCCGCAAGTCGTCGGAGTCGGCGAACTGTGCGTAGTAGTCGGCGCCGAGCGGATCGCCGGGCAGGTACGTCGATACGTCGATGAGGCTCACGGTCTCGTTCATGCACAGGCTCATTTCATCCAGGCCGGGGTGAGCGGCAGGCCGTTGCGGTGCCGGTACTCGGCGATCGCCTTCAGGTTCTTCAGTTCCAGCAGGTGGCCGGGGCCGAACATGTCCCAGAAGTCACCCACCCACACCGGCCGTCCTGGCGGCGCGGTCTGCGGATACGGGTTGTGGTCGTAGAAGGGGTGGTGGCAATTCGTCCAGAGCACAACCGATCCCGGCTTGTCGAACACCACCTGGGCGTCGACGATCCGCATCAGGTAGATCATCCACAGGTGCTTGCCCTGATCCCAGGCGCAGTGGTAGTCGACGGTCATCGCCTCGCGGTTGGCGGCCGTGCGGGTGTAGATCGCACTTCCCGGCCCCCCGGGGCCCGCGCCGAGCCGGTCGTGAGCCACCCACAGACCGGATTCCTCGGTGGGGGCGAAACCACGCAAACTGTAGGTCCACTCCTCCAGGCACCGGGTGTCGGCGAGGTAGTCGAAGAGCTCGGCGGGTGGACAGTCGATGTAGTCGTTGACGGTGCAGTACTCGCCGAACACCTGGTCGTGCGGGTAGACCGACCTCATCATCTCCATGATGATCGGAGTCGCCTTCTCTTTGGGCGAGGTCTCGATCCGGATGAGCCCGTCGAGGGGTTCGGTGGTTCCCCGATGGGTCGTGATGTCATCAAGCGCGGGCAGCGACATGGGACGTGTTCTCCTCTGCTGTGGAAGGCGTGCTGACGGTCTTGTTGAGAAATGCTGCGAACGGCGGGATTTCGTCAGGCGAGCACTCCACGCTGACCACCGACGGGCCGTCGGAGTCCAGCGCGATGCACAATGCATCAGGCAGCCGATCGATGTCGTCGACCTCGAGTGCGGTCAGGCCGGGGAACATCGCCGCCAGGCCGGCGCCCAGCCTGCTGGGCCCGAACCGGTTGTAGCTGTACCGGTCTTCGTAGAACAGCTGCTCGCGGGTCACGCACATGGCATGCGCGTGGTTGTCGAACAATAGGAATGTGATGGGCAGCCGGTACTGCAGCGCGGTGTGAATCTCCATGCCGTGCATGAAAAATGAGCCGTCACCGGCGATCACCACGGTGCGGTATGGGCCGCCGCGAGCGCGGTGGAAGGTCATCCCGATCCCGGCACCGAAGCTGTAGCCCATACCGCCCATACCGAGCGCGACCATGAACCGGCCGTCCCTGCGAACGGGTAGGTAGTGGATGGCCGAGGCCCCGATGTTGCCGGCGTCGACGACGACGTCGGTGCCGTCGGGCAACGCGTCGTCGAGTATGCGCATGGCGTCGCGGTAGCGAATGCCCGGGCCGTCATGTGACGGCGGTCGTAACTCACTGCTGGGCACCATATCCGGAACACTGACCTTGGTCGGTCGGCCGTTTCCGGACAGCGCCTGGGTGAGCAGGGTCAGGAAGCCGCGCAGATCTTCGGTGTGCACATGCGGGCACGGCAGATACGGCGGGGCGGCTCCGATCGAGTAAGTAGGAACCGAGCCGAACACGTCGTCGAGTCCCGCCCGTGCAGTCACTGTCATCCGTGTGCCGACCAGCAGGCACATCCCGCTTTGGGCAGCTGCCGCAACGACTCCCGGATGCCCCATCACGCCGGAGACGCCCAGCGAAGACGACGAGCCCAGGCCCGGAGTGCCCGCGGTGTCCTTGGCGTCGGGCACCGTCGCCACGCGCGCCCGCAGGGTAGCGCGTAACCGTTCCAGCTCGAGGCGGGCATCATCCCTCGCGACCTGCTCACCGGCGAAAATGGTGATCGGCCCATCCGCGCCGCGCAACGCCTCGGCCAGCATCCGAGGATCGGAAAGCTCTGTGCCCGCGTGGGTTCCGTTGACCTTGCCGTTGGTGTGCGCCTGCTCGCCGAGTACTGCCTGCTGGATGTTCTTGGGCAGTAACAACACGGCGGGCCCGCCGGTACGTGCCGCGGCCACCGCCTCCGGCAGTGCGGTCAGAATATCGGCCGGCCTCACGACTCTGCGGCAGTACACCGAGACGGCCGAGAACAACGCAAGCCCGTCGAGTGCGCCGTTCTCGCCGCTGGTGTCCTGAAAGGCCCCCCGCCCATCCAGGGCCGTCGGAGCCTGCCCGATCAGTGCCAGCACCGGCACCCGGCTGGCCAGCGACTCACCGAGACCCGGCACGGTGTTCAGGCACCCGCCCCCGGAGGTTGCGGCCAACACGCCGAGGCCGGCGCCGCTGCGGCTGTAGCCGTCGGCCATCGTCGCCGCCGAGAACTCGTGTTTGGCCAGCACCGCGGTGATGTCGTCACGGAAGAACGCCGCGTCGTAGAGATCCTCGATGTTGGCGCCGTCGACGCCGAAGATGTGTGAGACGCCGCTCGCTGCGAGAAAGCCGACGATGTGGTCGGCCACCCTCTGCCCGTTGGCCATATGCCACCTACTCCCGTCCTCTGCCGGTAATACGACCGGCGAGTAGGGTTCGGTTCAATTGCGGGCGTTACCGGACCCCCTCAGAGCTGCCTTTCCAGCAACACTTTCCCGTCGGGCGATGAAACCATCTGCACCGCAGCGATTTCCTCCATGGGCATCTGGGTGTTACCGCTGGGCAGCGCGGTCGCTCCGGACAACCCGAGCCACGTCGCGATCTCCTCGCGGCTGCCATCATGGCCGACGACCACCATGCCGAGGTTCTGCGGCGGGGCGCCGCGCTGGCCCCAGTCCCCATACGTGCAGGCCATGTCGATGCGGGTACCCCAGCCGTAGCTGGTCATCGCGATGCTGGCGTTGATCGGTGTTTCGGACACCTTGGTCATCTCCAGCATCTGGGCAGTCTGCTGCTCGGTGCCGCGCTGTAGGCCGATGACCTCGGGGCGGATCGCGATCACCGCCCCGACCGCCAGCAGCGCAGCGGCAAGCCCGACCGCTGCCGAGGTCACCCACCGCGAACGGCGCCGCCGCGCGCTGACCTGGTCGAGCACCGACGAAAGCACCTCGGGACGCAGTGGCGGGTCAGGTTGATCCTCGTCGAGGGCACGCACGTCGTTCAGATCGAGCAGGGCCAGCAGCGCGGGCATATCGCTCAGTTCGGCGACCGCACCACGGCATTGCGGGCAGTCCGCCAGGTGAGTTTCGTACTCACGGCGCTCGTCGTCGGACAAGGAGCCGAGCACGTAGGCCGCGTCCCAGGTCGTGTAGCGGTCGGGATCAACTGAATCGGCACCATGGGGTACACCGAATCGTGTCATCGTGTCACCCCCATTTCCTGCAAGTTGAGTCGTAGCGCGCGGACCGCGTAGTGCAATCGCGATTTCACCGTTCCTTCGGGAATCTGCATATCGGTCGCGATCTGCCCGGTCGTCCAGCCCTGGTAGTAGGCCCGGCGGATCACCGCTCGGTGTTCTTCGGAGAGTTGGCTGAGCGCGGTGCTCAGCAGTAGCCGGTCCAATGCGGTATCCACCTGGTCAGGGGCGGCTGCCGACCCAAGGTGGTCAGCAACCTGTTCTGGATCCGGAACACCGGTTTCGTTGCGAAACCGGGCGCTCCGGCGTTCATCGATGATCATGTTGCGCGCGACGGTGAACAGCCAGGCGCGGGCCGAACGGTCCACGTCGGCGGTGACATCCGGGTGACGCCAAGCCCGCAGCAGCGTTTCCTGTACCACGTCCTCGGCCCGGGCCCGGTCGCCCGTCAGCCGCAGAGCGTACCGCCACAATGCCCCGGCATGCTCGTCATAGAGCGCCCGCATCGTGGCAGCCTCCGGATCGTCCATTCCCAACCTCCGTCTTTGATACGACGTTGGCGGTGATCCAGTTCATTACTACCTTTGCGCGCGCACACCACACCGGAGTTCGGGCAAAAACAGGTAGTGATTGCTGAAAGAGCGCTATCGGGTGAGAATGCGGGGCCCGTCTTCGGTGACGGCGACCGTGTGCTCCCAGTGCGCGGCGCGCGTGCCGTCGGCGGTGACGACGGTCCACTCGTCCTCCAGCACCACGGACTTGCTGGTGCCGAGGGTCAGCATCGGTTCAATGGCCAGCACCGAACCGGGGGCCAGGTAGGGGCCGCGACCGGGCGGACCTTCGTTGGGCAGGAACGGGTCCATGTGCATCTGCCTGCCGATACCGTGCCCGCCGTATCCGGCGACGATCCCGTACTTGCGGTCATGGCGGGCTTCGGCGGCATGCGTCTCGACCTCGATGGCATGCGAAACGTCGGTGAGCCGGTTGCCGGGCACCATCGCGGCGATCCCGGCCTCCATCGCCGCTTTGGTCGCCGCCGAGAGTGCCTCGTCGGCGTCGATCAAGGTGCCGATGCCGAAAGTGACGGCCGAGTCGCCGTGCCAACCGTCGACGATCGCGCCGCAGTCGATGGAGACCAGATCGCCGGCTGCCAGCACCTCGTCGGCCGATGGAATGCCATGAACCACACGGTCATTCACCGACGAGCAGATGCTCGCCGGAAAGCCGTGGTAGCCCAGGAACGACGGCGTTCCACCGCCGTCGCGGATCACCGATTCGGCGATCTGATCCAGGTCCAGCGTGGTCATTCCCGGGGCGGCAGCGGTGCGCACCGCGCGCAGCGCACTGGCGACCAGTGCGCCCGCCACCGCCATCGCGTCCAGCTCTGCGGCACTGCGCTGTGCGACGACCTTGCGGCTCCGCAGCCCCGGCAGATTGATCACTTACCCAGGGCGCGCAGTGCGCGGGCGAACACCTCGTCGAGGGCACCAACCGCGTCCACGGTCTTCAGATCGTCGCGGTAGTACTCCAGCAGCGGCTCGGTCTCGTCGCGGTAGACCTTCATGCGGTTGCGGATCACCTCGTCGGTGTCGTCAGCGCGACCGCGCCCCTTGAGCCGGGTGAGCAACTCGTCCTCGGAAACCTGGAACTCCAGCACCGCGTCGAGCTTGGTGTTGCGGGCAGCGAGCATGTCCTTGAGCGCGCCGGCCTGCTCGACCGAGCGCGGGTAGCCGTCCAGGATGAACCCGGCGGCGGCGTCGGGCTGGTCGATCCGGTCTTCCACGAGCCGGTTGGTCAGCTCGGCGGGCACCAGGTTTCCGGCGTCGAGGTAACTCTTGGCCTCCAGGCCCAGCGGGGTTCCGTCGCCGATGTTCTTGCGGAACAGATCACCGGTGGAGATTTGCGGGATGCCGAGCTTCTCGGACAGCTTCTCCGCCTGCGTGCCTTTGCCCGCACCGGGCGGTCCGAGTAGGACGACTCTCACTTCAGGAACCCTTCGTAGTTTCGTTGCATGAGCTGGCTCTCGATCTGTTTGACCGTATCCAAGCCCACGCCGATCATGATCAGAACTGCGACACCGCCGAACGGCAGGTTCTGCAACGAAGCCCCGCTACCCATCTGCAGGAACAGGTTCGGCAGAACGGCGATCACGCCCAGGTAGATGGAACCGGGCAGGGTGATCCGGCTCAACACGTAGCGCAGATAGTCGGCGGTCGGCTTGCCCGGTCGGATGCCAGGGATGAAGCCGCCGAACTTCTTCATCTCGTCGGCTCGTTCATCGGGGTTGAACGTGATCGAGACGTAGAAGTACGTGAAGAAGATGATCAGACCGAAGTAGATGCCGATATAGATCGGGTCGGATGGATCCGTCAGGTTCTCGGCGACGAACTTGTCCCACCAACCGGTTCCAGGGTTGGAGCTACCGCTCTGGATGAGCTGGGTGATCAGCTGCGGGATGTAGATCAACGACGACGCGAAGATCACGGGGATGACGCCGGCCTGGTTGACCTTCAGGGGAAGGTAGGTCGACGTGCCGCCGTACATCTTGCGGCCCACCATGCGCTTGGCGTACTGCACCGGGATGCGTCGCTGGCCCTGCTCGACGAACACCACACCGGTGAGGATCGCCAACGCCGCCACACACACTGCGGCGAAGGCCAGACCGCCGCGGTCCTCCAGGATCATCTGGCCCTCGGACGGGATCCGGGCCGCGATGCCCGCGAAGATCAGCAGGGACATGCCGTTGCCGACGCCGCGCTCGGTGACGAGCTCGCCCATCCACATCACCAGGGCCGCGCCGGCGGTCATCACCAGCACGATCACGATCAGCCCGAAGATCGAGCTGTCGTCGATGATGTCGAGCGTGCAGCCCTGCATCAGCCCACCATTGGCGGCCAGCGCCACGATGCTGGTGGCCTGCAGGACGGCGAGCGCGATCGCCAGATAGCGCGTGTACTGGGTCATCTTGGCCTGTCCGGCCTGACCCTCCTTGCGCAGCTGTTCGAACCGCGGGATCACCACGGTCAGCAGCTGAACGATGATGCTCGCGGTGATGTAGGGCATCACGCCGACCGCGAACACGGCCAGCTGCAGCAACGCACCGCCGGAGAACAGGTTGATCAGCGAGTAGACCTGTCCGGAATCACCGCCACTGACCTGCTCGATGCACTTCTGGACGTTCGGGTAGTTGACGCCGGGAGACGGCAGCGTGGCGCCGACGCGGTACAAGATCACTATGCCGAGCGTGAACAGGATCTTGCGCCTCAAGTCGGCTGTCCGCAGCGACGAGATGAAAGCCGAGAGCACTCTTTCCTCCTGCGCAGCCGACTTCTCAGCGCGGCGTGCCAAATGGGGCTGGTGGGTCCAGCGTATTGGTCAAGTCATATCCGGCGGCCCGGCAAGCGCACAGCCTGCGAAGTCAGCCGTCAAACAGTCTACGAGAGTAACAGTTGCCCCGGACTCGCCCCGCATCGCTAAGCGCCGGGTTCGGGCCAAGGGATCGTTCAGTTTCGGAGCGTACAGTCGGCGATGGCTCGTTACATCACCTAACTAAAACGGAGGGGGCCTTATATGGCGCGGACGGAAAACGACACGTGGGATCTGGCCTCCAGCGTGGGAGCCACCGCGACGATGGTTGCGGCGGCACGCGCAATGGCGACCAACGCGCCCGATCCCGTGATCGACGATCCGTTCGCCGCACCCCTCGTGCGCGCCGTCGGCGTCGACTTCTTCACCAAGCTGGTGGACGGCGACTTCGACATGACGGCCGTCGAAGAGGAGAGCGCGCAAGCGCTGACCCGATTCGCCAACGGAATGGCCGCGCGCACCCGCTTCTTCGACGACTTCTTCCTCGACGCCGCCCGCGCCGGAATCCGGCAGGCCGTGATCCTGGCCGCGGGCCTCGATTCGCGGGCCTATCGGCTGCCATGGCCGGCGGGCACCGTGGTCTTCGAGATCGACCAGCCTGACGTGATCGATTTCAAGGGTCAGACGCTCGCCGGGTTGGGCGCCGCTCCCACCACTGACCGCCGCCCGGTCGCCATCGACCTGCGCTTCGACTGGCCGACGGCGTTGTGTGAGGCCGGTTTCGACCCGGCCAAGCCGACGGCATGGATCGCCGAGGGACTGCTCGGCTATCTGCCCCCGGAGGCTCAGGACCGGTTGTTCGACCAGATCACCGAGCTCAGTGCACCGGGCAGCCGGGTCGGCGTCGAAGGCGTACCCACCTCAAAAGCGCAGGATCAGGACGCGCTCCGGGCCCGGATGCAGGACTTCACCGACCGCTGGAAGGCGCACGGGTTCGACCTCGACTTCAGCGAACTGATTTTCCTGGGCGACCGGACCGACGTCACGTCCTACCTGGAGGGGCACGGGTGGCGCACCGCAGGCATCGGCACCAACGACCTGTTGATCCGCACCGGTCTCCCGCCGATCGACGAGGACGAGCAGTTCGCGTCGGTCATGTACATCAGCGCCGACAGGTAATCCGGAGATGGCCCGCTCAGATACCGACAGCTGGGATCTGGCCTCGAGTGTGGGCGCGACGGCCACCATGGTGGCCACCGCCCGCGCGCTCGCCAGTGTCGAGCGCACTCCCCTGATCGACGATCCGTACGCCGCTGCCCTGGTCCGCGCCGTGGGTGTCGACTTCTTCGTCAAGTTGATCGACGGCGAGGTGTCCTTGGAGGGTGAGGACGCGACCGCGGCGGAGATGATGATCGCGGTGATGGCGGTGCGCACCCGGTTCTTCGACGATTTCTTTCGTGACGCGACCGCTGCGGGCATCCGGCAGGCCGTGATCCTGGCGTCCGGCCTTGACGCGCGTGCCTACCGGTTGGACTGGCCGGCAGGCACCGTCGTCTACGAGATCGACCAGCCGCAGGTGATCGAGGCCAAGAGCGCGACCATGACGGAGATCGGAGCGACGCCGACCGCGCAGCGCCGAGCAGTAGCCGTCGACCTGCGTGACGACTGGCCCGCTGCGCTGCGCGCCGGCGGGTTCGATCCGGCGACGCCGACCGCATGGATCGCCGAGGGCCTGCTGATCTACCTGCCGCCCGACGCACAAGACCGGCTGTTCGACAACATCACGGCGTTGAGCGCCCCAGGCAGCCGACTGGCAACCGAATACCACCTCGACGTCGGATCGACGTTTCGCGAACGCGGCCGAGCCATGAGTGAGCGGTGGCGCGATCACGGCTTCGACGTCGACCTGTCCGACCTCTGGTACGAAGGCGACCGCAACCCGGTGGACGGATATCTGGAGCAGCGCGGCTGGCAGGTCACCGCGCGTCCCCGAACCGAGGTGTTCGCCGATTACGGGCGCACCTTCCCCGACACCGACGACAACGCAGCGATGCGTGGCTCGTTGGCAATAACCGCAACACGAAAGTAGGAGTTCGATGGCACGCACTGACGGTGACAGCTGGGATCTGGCGACCAGCGTCGGTTCGACGGCGACCGGCGTGGCCGCATCCCGCGCCCTGGCGACCAAGCAACCCGATCCACTCATCAGCGACCCCTATGCCGACGCGCTGGTCAGCGCCGTCGGATTGGAGCACTGCATCAAGCTCGCCAGCGGTGAGCTGTGCGTCGAGGGCGACCAGATGCTCGACCGGCAGCGGATGTGCGAGCAGATCGCCGTGCGCACCCGGTTTTTCGACGACTTCTTCACTTCCGCGGGCGCGGCCGGGATCCGGCAGGCGGTGATTCTCGCGTCCGGGCTCGACACTCGCGCCTACCGGCTGGACTGGCCGGCAGGCACCGTGGTGTTCGAGGTCGATCAGCCCGGCGTCATCGAATTCAAGACCCGCACGCTGGCCGACCTGGGTGCCCAGCCGAGCGCCGAACGCCGCGCGGTGGCGATCGACCTGCGCGAGGATTGGCCTTCCGCCCTGCGGGCCGCCGGTTTCGATCCGGCAGCCCCGACCGCCTGGATCGCCGAAGGACTGCTGATCTACCTGCCGCCCGAGGCCCAGGACCGGCTCTTCGACAACATCACCGCGCTGTCCGCCCCGGGCAGCCGGCTGGCCACCGAGCACATGGACATGAACATGCTCTCGGAGGACTGGACGAAGAAGGTCAGTGACTGGTCGAAGCGCGTCGGCTCGGACGTCGACCTGATGGACCTGTTCTACTCCGGCGAGCGCCACACTGCCCGCGACTATCTGAGCACGCACGGCTGGCAGCCGAACGTGGCGTCCACGCGGGAGGCCTACGCTGGCTACGGCTTCGAACTCCCCGAGGACCTGGCCGAAATCGCCGGCGATTCGGGCTACCTGTCGGCGACACTGAAGTAGGGACTGCGATGACACGTTCAGACCGGGACAGCTGGGACCTGGCGTCCAGCGTGGGTGCGACGGCGACGCTGGTGGCGGCTGGGCGCGCAATCGTCAGTAGGGATCCCGATGGCCTGATCAACGACCCGTTCGCGGCACCGCTGGTGCGGGCTGTCGGCATCGAGGCCTTCACGATGATGGTCGACGGCACGCTCAACATCGAGGATGTCGCTCCCGATGCGGCCCCTCGGGTTCAAGCGAACATCGCCGAGATGGCTGTGCGGACAAAGTTTTTCGACGATTACTTCGTGGCGACCACCCAGGCCGGCATTCGTCAGGCCGTGATTCTCGCTTCGGGTCTGGATTCGCGTGGCTACCGGTTGCCGTGGCCTTCGGGCACCGTGGTCTACGAGATCGATCAGCCCGACGTGATCGAGTTCAAAACCCGAACCCTTGCCGGGCTGGGCGCCGAGCCGACCGCCGAGCGGCGCACGGTGCCGATCGATCTGCGCGAGGACTGGCCCGCCGCACTGCAGGCCGCCGGTTTCGATCCGGCCGCGCCGACCGCATGGTGTGCCGAAGGTCTGCTGATCTACCTGCCGGCCGAGGCCCAGGACCGGCTGTTCGACAACATCAATCAGCTCAGCGCTCCGGGTAGCTTTGTTGCCACCGAGTTCGTGCCCGCATTGAAGGACTTCGACGAGGAGAAGGCCCGCGCCGCAACGGCCACCTTCCGCCAGTTCGGTTTGGATCTGGATATGCCGTCGCTGATCTATCACGGCGAACGGCATTCCGCCGCTGACTATCTGGGCGCCAAAGGTTGGCAGATGACCGGGGTCGCACGGTCAGCCCTGTTCGCCCGATACGGCCTTCCGGTGCCGGAATTCGACGATGACGATCCGATGGGTGAGATCGTCTACATCAGTGGGACGTTGGGCTGACACCGTAAGTCCCACCCGGCCGCTGGAATAGAGCCGTTGCGCCCGGCTATTAGCGACAATGTCGCTGAAAATGCCTCTTGCGCAACGATTGTCCCGTCAGCCCCACGCTACGAGTCACTCGAGACTCCCCTCGCCTCACCAGTCACCTCAGCAACGCGATTTGCCTTGCCCGCATTACAGCGACAAAGTCGCTCCCCGATGCGGCCGCGAATGCGGCGGTTTCGGATGTGCATTGGTCGATGCAGCCCAGGAATCGAAAAGCGTTTAGGCCGAGGAATACTGCCACATGGTGGCTGTTGCAAAATCGGCGGCTGCTGAACCGGCCGGGGTGCGTGACTTGGCGCTGAGTTCTCGAGACACTGGGGTGTGGCTCGTGGGTATCGTCCGGTGGATCGGGATCAGCAATTCCTGTTGCCGCCCAACATGATTGATTGGTTACCGGAAGATCATCTGGTCTGGTTCGTGATCGCGGTCGTCGAGCAGTTGGATACGACGGCGTTCCACGCGGGCCGCAAGCTGGGTCGGGCAGGCCGGCGGGCCTATGACCCGGACATGCTGCTGGCGCTACTGATCTACGCCTACGCCAGCGGGGAACGCTCGTCACGCCGTATCGAACGGCTGTGTTGCGACCATGTGGCCTTCCGGGTGCTGTGTGCCCAGGATGCTCCCGACCACACCTCGATCGCCCGGTTCCGCGCCGCCCATCACGACGCGTTCACGGCGCTGTTCGCCCAGGTCCTGGCATTGTGTTCGGCTGCAGGGATGGTCAAGGTCGGGGTGGTCTCCATCGATGGCAGCAAGATCGCCGCCAACGCGTCCCGGGGAGCCAACCGGTCACCGGAATCGGTGCAGCGCGAGGTCGAACGGATCAGCCGACAGATCGCCGAGACCGTCGTGGCTGAAGCGGTAGCCACCGATGCCGCCGAAGACGCCGAACAGGACAGTCGACCCGGCGGCCAGGGGCGTGATGGGCTGCCCGAACAGTTCGCCAGTCACAGTGGCCGGGCGGCCAACATCGCTAGAGCCGTCAGTGAGCTGCACCGCCGCCGCGACGCCGAAGCGCAGGCCGATGCCGCCGATGCATCTGCCGCCGAGGAGTACCTGGCTCGGGTCGTCGCCGGTGGCCCGGTCGGGCGGCCTCCGGGCAATGTGGATCCAGTGCGCTACCATCAGGCACGAATTCAGCGCTGCCACAACCTTGTTGACTCCGTCGAAGGCATCAAAGGTGCGGCCGCCGCTAAAACCCGCCGCGATGCCCGCTTCAAGCTCAAGGCCGCGCAGAAGGCCTTGGACAAGGTCCAGGCAGACATTGCTGCCGGACACCAGCCCGACCTGCGCGGCAGGGCCGCCCAGCGACGCGATCTTCGGGCCAAACGGGCACATGCCCGCGGCGCCCCGGCAGATCCGGTCAACACCACCGATCCCGATTCCCGGTTGATGCTCGAAGGGTCCGGCGGTGGATCGGTGCAGGCCTATAACGCCCAGTTCGCCGTCACCGACGACCACTACATCCTCGCCGTGCACACCAGCCAGGACGCCAACGACACCCACTGCTATCTGCCGGCCATCGCCCAAGCCACCACACAGGCCGGCACGCTGGGCAAGCAGATCGGCCTGGTGCTCATGGACTCCGGCTACTTCAGCGACGAAAACCTCACCGCCGCGGGTCCTGAGCGACTTATCGCCCCGGGAAAGAACCGTGACCTGCACATCGAGGCACGCCAGGATCCCACCGACGGGCCCCCACCGCCAGACCTCTCGCCCAAAGACGCCATGCGCCACCGACTCCGCAACCCCGCCAACGCCGAACGCTACAAACGCCGCGGCGCCACCGTCGAACCCGTCTTCGCCCACCTCAAAGACCAGATCAAACTCCGCCGCTTCTCCCGACGAGGACTGGCCGCCGTCACCGCAGAACTGCACCTCGCAGCCGCCGTCATCAACCTCCTGCGCCTCCACAACAACGCACAGCCGGCCACCTAGCCAGCACACCGGGAACAGGAGAACCTCCGGCAGGACCAAGGCATGCCAGGGGAATCATCAGCCGCGCAGAAAATGCAACAGCCACATGCTGACCGCAACCCTTGACATAGCGACAGATGATCGGCACTTTGCCCGAGGGGGCTGTGCGAACATGGTCCAGCACAATCGCGCCAGTAACGCTGTGGCGGTGTGAGGTGCGATTCTCCGCCACACCGTTACTGGCGTGACGTGCGTCAGCGACAGTGTCGCTGCAATGCGGGCACGGCAGTTTACGAGGCTGGCGTGACCGCTGATTTCAGGGAGACGGATGGGACCAACACGTTGTGGTTGGCGCGACTATTGTTGCCTGTGAGTCGATTTCAGCGACTTTGTCGCTAATAGCCGGGCACAACGACACATCCCCGACAGAGCCCCACACACCCTCAGGTCGCCCGCGCAAAACTCAGCGTTTCACCACGGGCTCCGCCCATCCACAGGTCCTGGCACGCGGCTGCCATGTCTGCCAATCCCTCCACGATCTCCCCGAACACGTTGCCGGGCACCCAGCCCTGGTCGCCGTTGATCAGTAGATTGTTCCGCCCGTAGAACAGCGCCAGGTCGACGATTCCGCCGGTTGTCCCGGTGCCGGTGGTGTTCTCGTACCCGTACGCCGGATTGCCCAGATCGTCGGAGTCGAACGAGAACCAGCACAGGTCGCCGGGGATCGGTGTCACCGTGGTGTTCTCCTTACCGGGGTCGGCACCGAATGCCGGTAGCAACGTGTAGATCTCGTTGCGGGCGTACTTGCCGTGAAACACCGGCGCCGACAGTGGCAGCGCGTCCCACACCGCCGCACAGGTGCGCGGCGCCGCGTCGTCAAGCAGCCGAGCGACGCAGCTGACCCCACGTTTGTCCAGCGACACCGTGATCAACCGGCTCATCCAACCTCCTCTGTAAGCAATGCCGGCACCCGGTGATGCCAGTCGGTGGCGTTCTGATATGCCTGCCCGACCCGGAGCACCAAGGCATCCGCGTGCCGGGGACCCACAATCTGCAGGCCGATCGGCAGACCGTCCGAGCTGAACCCGCACGGAACCGAAAGTGCCGGCTGCTGAGTCAGATTGAACGGATAGGTGTACGGCGTCCAACTCGTCCAATCCGGCGAGGCCGAGCCGTCGGGAACATCTTGTCCGACGGCGAACGCGGTCAGCGGCAACGTCGGAGTGACGAGCACATCGTAGGCCTGGTGGAACCGCCCCATCAGGTCACCGAGCTTCATCCGCACCGCGGTCGCGTCCAGGTAGTCCGACGCCGAGAACGTCGCACCGAGTTCGGCGGTGCGCCGTAAGCCCGGATCGAGCCGTTGCGCCTCGCGGCCACTCAGCTTGCCCTCCAACACTTTTGCCTCGCCGGCGAACCACAACACGTGGAATGCCTGCACCGGGTCGGCGAAGCCCGGGTCAACCTCCTCGACCTGCGCCCCAGCGGCGGCGAGCACGTTCACTGCGGCTCGTACGGCGGCGTCGACCTCGGGATCGTTCGAGCCGAACCCGAGATTGGGCGAATAGGCGACCCGAAGTCCGGCCGCCCCACCGTCGAGCCCGCCGAGGAATGAGGCTGTCGGCGTTGGCATCGCCGACCAGTCGCGCGGGTCGAATCCGGTGATCACGTCCAGCAGTGCGGCTACGTCGGCCACGGTCCGGGCCATCGGGCCTACGTGCGCGAGTGTGCCGAACGGGCTTGGCGGATACAGCGGTATGAGCCCGTAGGTCGCCTTGAGCGCCACGGTTCCGGTGAACGCCGCGGGGATGCGCACCGAACCGCCGCCGTCGGTGCCGACCGACCACACCCCCATCCCGAGTCCCACGGCCGCGGCGCTGCCGCCGCTCGACCCGCCGGCAGTGACGTCGGGATTCCACGGGTTGCCGGTCGCGCCGTAGCGCGGCGAATCGGTGACACCCTTCCACGAGTACTCGGGGGTGGTGGTCTTGCCGAGCAGGACCGCGCCCGAATCACGCAGCCGCGCAACGCACGGCGCATCCTCGTCCCACGGCCCGGCCGCGTCGATGAGCCAACTGCCGCGCAACGTCGGCCAGCCGCGCGTCCACAACGCATCCTTGATCGAGGTGGGAATGCCATCGGCGGGGCCCAACGGCCGTCCGGCCTGCCAGCGCGCCTCCGACTCCCGCGCCGCGGCCAGGGCGCCCTCCTCGTCGACAAGGACGAAGGCGTTGACTGCGCGGTCGTAGCGGTCGATGGCGTCCAGGGCAGCCCTCGTGACCTCCACCGGCGAGAGCGACTTCGTCCGGTAGCCTTCCGCCAGCTCGACCGCCTGCGGTATCACGTTGCGCCCGTTGGTACGTAGCCGAGTTTCTTGTCCACCACATTAAGCATCGGCCGCCCGGCCAGCCAGCGCCGGGCATTGTCGGCGAACTGCGCGGCAAGCGTGTCCCGCCATCCGAGGACGTCGCCGGACATGTGCGCGGTGACGACGGCTCCGGGCGCATCCCAGAGTGGATGATCGGACGGCAGCGGTTCGGTGTCGAACACGTCGAGGGTGGCACCGCCGATACTTCCGGCGGCCAGCGCTGCGAGAAGTGCCGCCTCGTCGACGATCGGGCCGCGAGCGATATTCACCAGGTGTGCATCGGGTTTCATGGCCGCCAGCACCGTCGCGCCGACCAGTCCGCGGGTCGCGTCCGTCAACGGGGCGGCCAGCACCAGGTGATCGCACCAGCCGACCGCAGTGGCCAAGTCCGCTGCCGCCACCACATCGCCGAAATCGGGATCCTCGGCCCGGGCGACCCGGCCGGCCCCACGCACGACGAGTCCGGCCGCGCGCAGCAGGCGGGCGATCTCCCGACCGATGCTGCCCGTGCCGACCACCAGTGCGTGCGCGCCCGTGATACTCCGGGTTTCGCGGTGCTGCCACTGATGACGCTGTTGCAGATCGAAGCTGCGCTGGCTGCCCTTCGCATACGCGATCACTGCGCCGAGCACGTATTCGGCTATGGGACGGTCGAATACGCCGCGGGCATTGGTGACCACCACATCGGAATCCCGTAGTTCAGCGAACAGCAGGGTGTCGACGCCCGCGGCGGTGACGTGAATCCATTCCAGGGTGTCGGCGCCTCGCCACGCATCGCGCAGTGCGGTGGAGAAGTAATCCCACATCAGCAACGCCCTGGCTCCGTGGAGGGCCTCGGCCAGGCCGTCGGCACTGCAGTAACGGAAGTCCACGTCCACACCCGCCAGACCGGGCGGTCGATCTGTCGCACGCTCACACAACACCGCGACGACGGGCCGTTCGGCCTGGTCGGGGGTGGTCGGCATCCCTTCGAGGCTAGGCGAGTTCGTCTTATTGTCAACAATCAGTTGCCGGTTGGGTCCGTTGGCCTCACACTGTGGAAATGAAGCTCGGGGAACTGGTCCTACCCCCGCCATTGCAGCAGGTCGGGATAGGTGTCGTAACGCCATATGACTTCGCGCTCGACCGCGAACTCTGGCGCTGGACGCCTGATGACGTGAGCCTCTACGTCACCCGGTTGAGATACGCCCCTCTCGCGGTGACCGTCGATATGGCCGTCCACATCTCCGAACCCGAGCAGGTCGTCGCGGGCGCTGCCAACGTGCTCGCGGTGTCTCCCCTCGTCACCGCGTACGCGTGCACTGCGGGCAGCTTCGTCAAGGGCATGGCCGGCGAGGCAGCCTTGGTTGCGGCGATGCGCGCGGCGGGCGCCCCCGCAGCGGTCACCACCAGCGGCGCCATGCTCACGGCGCTACGGCATCTGGGAGTGAGCCGAGTCGCCACCGTCACGCCGTACACGTCGGACCTGACCATCGGCCTGACCAGTTACCTGATGGAGGCAGGCGTCGAGGTGGTCGCCACCGCCGGGCTGGGCATGACCTCCAGGATCTGGGCGGTGCCGTATGAGACCACTGCCGATCTGGTACGCACCACCGACGTGCCCGAAGCTCAGGCCATCGTCATCAGCTGCACCAACCTGCCGACCTACGACCTCATCGCCAGGTTGGAATCAGAACTCGGCAAGCCGGTGGTCACCGCCAATCAGGTGACGATGTGGGCCGCTCTGGCAGTCGCCGGCCGCAAAGCCGTCGGTACCGGCCAGCGGTTGCTCGAGGTTTGAGGATGGCAACCGTCGGGATTCTCTATCCGGGTCATAGCGCGGAGGACGAATTTCCTTCGCTGGAGGCGCGTTTGGGCACCGCAATCCGGCTCCCGGTCGCGATCACCACGGTCGGCGAGGACGCGCATCGTGTGGACGCACTGCTGGACCTGGGCGGGGCCGAACGCCTGGCCGACGGCGTTGTGCGGCTGGCCGCGGCGCAGCCCGATTCAATGATGTGGGCGTGTACGTCCGGCAGCTTCGTGTTCGGTCCCGACGGAGCGCGCGAGCAAGTCGACAAACTCGCCGCCACAGCGGGTGTTCCGGCGTCGTCCACCTCGATCGCCTTCGCGGATGCACTGCGGCACCTGGGGATTCACCGGGTCGCGGTGGCAGCGTCCTATCCCGAGGACGTCGCTCGGCACTTCGTGGCTTTCTTGGCGGCCGAGGGCGCCGACGTGGTGGCGATGGGCAGCCACGGCATCATCACCGCCGCCGAGGTCGGCACATTGGAGCCAGAGCAGGTGGTCGCGATGGTCCGTGCGGCCGATCACCCCGATGCCCAGGCGGTGCTGGTCCCCGACACCGCCATGCACACACTGGGTTTCATCGATCGTCTGGAATCGGCGGTCGGCAAACCGGTTCTCACCGCCAATCAGGTGACCGTCTGGAAAGGCCTGCAAATGATCACCCCGGTTCCGCCGATCCCCGGTCTGGGCAGCCTGTTCGGAGCGGCGCAGTGACCGAGTTCATCGCACCCGTCGTACAGGAGTCGACGCCGAGCATCATTGCCGACAGGCTTCGGCAGGCCATTGCGCACGGCGAGCTCGAACCCGGCACCCAGGTCACCGAAGCCGAGATGGCCCGCAGGTTCGGCGTCAGCCGCGGCCCGCTGCGCGAAGGGATGCAGCGCCTGACCCAGGAAGGGTTGCTCGTCTCGATCCGCAACCGTGGACTGTTCGTCAACAACATGACCGACGACGACGTGCGCGATACCTACCTTGCGCGTGAAGCGATCGAACGCGCTGCGGCACGAAAGATCCTGCAGAGCAATCACGTCCTGGCCGGGGACGCACTACTGGCGATCGTCGAAGAGATGGCTGCCGCAACGACTCCAGCCGAGATCAACGAGACCGACGTCCGGTTCCACGAATGCCTCGTCGGACTCGCCGACAGCCCCCGGTTGACCCGGATGCACCAGACTTTCATCGTCGAGACCCGGATGTGTGTCGACGCGCTTACCGACAGTTATCCCACGCCCGACGATCGGGTCGGAGAACATCGAACCCTCGCGGCCGCGATCCAATCGGGCGATGAGCAGCTCACCGACAAGCTGCTCATCGCCCACATGGAAGAAGCCGTCAACCGGTTGACCGCACCGCTACCGGCCGGCTGAACCCTGCGGCTCGGTCTCGTAATCGAGCTGCGGCGGCGCGTCCGGCGTGCCCGGTATCTCGGTGCCGTTGATCGGGCACCGGGCGGTTTCGGGCACCTTGATCAGCGCGATCATCCCGATCACACACGCCACCATCATGTAGAAGGCCGGCACCAGGTTCTCGCCGGTGAGGTTGATCAGCCAATTGTTGACCGCCGGTGCGGTGCCGCCGAACAGCGACGTCGACACGTTGTAGGCGATCGCGAAGCCGGCGAACCGGACCTGCGTGGGGAACATCGCCGGGAACGTCGCCGAAATGGTCGCCAGTTGCGGCACATAGAGCAGCCCGAGCACAGCGAACCCGATGACCGCACCCACCATGTTCGTCGACATCAGCAGGAACATCGGAATCCCCATGACGAACGAGCCGATCAGCGAGAACCACCACATCGGCTTGCGGCCAACCCGGTCCGAGATATGACCGGCCAGCGGCAGGAACACCATCATGGTCAGCATCCCGATGATCGGCACGATCAGGGCGAGATTGCTCGACAGGCCGATCGACTGCTCCAGGTAGGTCGGCATGTAGCTCAGCAGCGTGTAGTTGACCACGTTGAGGGCGACGACCAGACCGCCGAGTCGCAGGATCGGACCCCAGTACTCGACCACCAGGTCCTTGAGCTCCGATACCGGCCCGCTTTCCCGCTCCCCGGTCTGTTCGAGCTCACGGAAGATCGGGGTGTCCTCCAGCTTGGATCGCAGGTAGACACCGACCAGGCCCAGCGGCGCGGCCACCAGGAACGGCAACCGCCAACCCCACTGCGACATCTGGTCCTCACTGAGCGCCGAGGAGAACGTCAGCATCAAGATCGCACCCAACGAGAAGCCGGCCAGGGTGCCGAACTCCAAGAAGCTGCCGAGGAATCCACGACGGCGTGACGGCGCGTATTCGGCCATGAATGTCGCGGCGCCGCCGTACTCGCCGCCGGTGGAGAAGCCCTGGATCATCCGCAGGGCCACCATGATCGCCGGGGCCCACAGCCCGATCGCGGCGTAGGAGGGAACAAGGCCGACGCAGAATGTCGCACCAGCCATCAGGATGATGGTGATCGCCAGGACCTGCCTGCGGCCGACGCGGTCGCCGAGCGGGCCCCAGACGAATCCGCCCAGCGGTCGGACCAGGAACGACACCGCGAACGTGGCGAGCGCCAGCAACGTCGCCTGCGCAGTGTCGCCTGGGAAAATAGCAGCGGATATGTAGCTCACGCCATAGGCGTAGATGCCGTAGTCGAACCATTCGGTGGCGTTGCCGATCGCCGACGCCGCGATGGCCCGCTTGAGTACCTTTGGGTCCGGCGCGTTCTCGGCCGGTTCGCTGTAATCGATCTCCGGCTTATCGCCGAAGCCCTTCATCGGGTGTTTTGGCGCAGGCACGATTCCTCCAAGTGTCTGACGACACCGTTCCCGCCGTGCGCTCTCTTACGGCATGGACTGACTGGGATCAACACCGCAGGGTCAGGCCGTCGTTTCGTCGACAATTCAGTAGTTGCCAGAAACCGACGTTACCAACCTTGTGCCGGACGTGGCGCTGCCGCGTCCGTGTTGCGTGTCAGAACCGGTAGTCCCCCAGCCACAATGCGCTGACGCCGGTGACGGACCGCTGCGCCTGATCGAGCACACCGGCAACCGACTGACCCAGCAACGCACCTACTGCTTGTGGCAGTGATGCCGCCGCCGGTTGCGACGATGCCTTCGGCCGCAGCATGTCCAGCCATGAGGAGCCCGGATAGCTCACCACGCGCACTTCGGTGTCGGGATCCAGCCCGGCCAGCACCTTGGCGCGGGTGACGGCGGTGCGCAACCCGCCGAGTTCGTCGACCAGTCCGCGATCCTTGGCGTCGGCCCCGGTCCAGACGCGTCCGCGGGCGACGTTGTCCACCGCCTCGACGGAAAGGTTGCGGCCGTGGGCAGCCCGCTCGATGAAGTCGGTGTAGAACAGGTCCGCTTCGGCCTCGACCTGGGCGTGCTGCTCGTCGGTGAACGGCGCATTGGTGGACCACGCGTCCGCATTGGCGTTGGTGCGCACCGCATCCGAGCCGACGCCCAGCTTGTCCTTCAGCTCCCGCGAGATGAGCTTGCCCGTCACCACACCGATGGATCCGGTGATCGTCCCTGCGTTGGCGACGATCTCGTTGGCGCCCATCGACACGTAGTAGCCGCCCGAAGCGGCGACCGCACCCATCGACGCGACCACGGGCGTGCCGGACTCGCGGGTCCGAACCACTTCGCGCCACACGGTTTCCGAGCCCGTGACCGAGCCGCCGGGGCTGTCCACCCGCAGCACGATCGCCGACACGTCGTCGTCGGTGGCCGCCTCCCGAAGGGCTGCCGCGATCGTGTCGCCACCCGCACTGGAGTTGCCGAGCGGCAGCCCCTGCGGGCCGCCCCGGCCGCTGACGATCGGACCGTGCAGCGTGACCACGGCGATGGTCGGCTTCTTGCGTCCCGGCAGCGGCGGGCTGGGCTTCGGGGATGTCGCCTTCGCGTACCGCGACAGGTAGAGACGCCGTGGAGCGTCGTCTGCGTCGGCGTCGACGTTCTCCGGACCGCCCGAGAGCTCACCGATGCGCGCGTAGGCCTCGTCGCGGAAGCCGATGCGGTCGATCAGCCGGCCGGTGACGGCGTCGTCGCGCAGCAACGGCGCCTTGTCGGCAAGGGCGTTGAGTGCCTGCGCCTCGAGGTGCCGCGACTCGGCAATGGCCCGCCACACCTGGTCGCGCACGCTTTCGATCAACCGGCCGTCGGCTTCCCGATGTGCGTCGGTGTACCGATCCTGGGTGAAAAGGTTTGCCGCCGACTTGTATTCACCGCGGGCCACGAACTGCGCCTCGATGCCGGCCTTGTCCAGGGCGTCGCGCAGAAACATCGCGCTGGTGGCGAAGCCGACGAGGCCGACGGTTCCCGACGGCTGCATCCACACCTCGCGAAATGCCGATGCCAAGTAGTAGGACAGTGTGCCCGGATAGGTTTCCGCCCACGCCAGCGTCGGCTTGACGTCGCCGAACGCGGCGATCGCATCTCGCAATTCCTGCACCGGGCCGGGTGCCGCGGCGGGAATCTGCACCCGGGCGATCAGCCCGGCGACGCGGTCGTCCTCGGCGGCGCGATGGATCGCGGCGACGGCCTGGCGCAGCACCAACGGCCGCCCGCCGCTGGCGATCATCGCGAAAGGATCGAACCCGATGGTCTCCGGAGGTACCGACTGCAGATCTAGTTCGAGCACGCACCCGCTGGGGACGCCGTTGTGCCGGACGGTGTCTACTCGGCGAACAAGCGCACGCAGATCGTCTGGGCCGGGAAGTCCGGGGAGAAAGTCCAACATGGTTCGAGCGTACCTGCGCCCGTTTGCCGCGCGAGCAGACGCAAAAGTGCCCCAAAACAGGCGTTTTGGGGCACTTCCGTGTCTGCTCGCGCAGAGAAAATTACAGCTCGGTGGCCGAACCGCCGGCAGCGGTGATCGCCTCACGGGCGCTACCGCTGAACTTGTTGGCGGTGACGTCGACCTTGACCGTCAGCTTGCCGTCGCCGAGCACCTTGACGAGGGTGTTCTTGCGAACGAGGCCCTTGCCAACCAGCTCGTCGACACCGATGGTGCCGCCCTCCGGGAAAGCCTTGGCGATGTCGCCGACGTTGACGACCTCGTAGGCGACCCGGAAGCGGTTCCTGAAGCCCTTGAGCTTCGGCAACCGCATGTGGATCGGCATCTGGCCGCCCTCGAACGTCGCGGGGACGTTCTTGCGGGCCTTGGTGCCCTTGGTACCGCGGCCTGCGGTCTTACCCTTGGAACCCTCACCGCGACCAACGCGGGTCTTGGCGGTCTTCGAGCCGGCGGCGGGCCGCAGGTCGTGAAGTTTGATGACGCTCATTACTTGCTGACCTCCTCTACCTCAACGAGGTGGTGAACGGTCTTGACGAGGCCACGGGTCTGGGCATTGTCCTCACGCACCACCGACTGGCGGATTTTCTTCAGGCCCAGGGTCCGCAGGCTCTCCCGCTGCTTCCAGCGCGCACCGATGGTGCTGCGCACCTGGGTGATCTTCAGCTCTGCCATGATTTATGCCGATCCCTCACGCGCAGCCGCAGCGGCCAGCGCATCGCTCTCGCGCCGGGCCTTGAGCATGCCGGCCGGCGCAACATCCTCGATGGGCAGGCCGCGACGGGCCGCCACCTCTTCCGGACGCTGCAGCAGCTTCAGCGCGGCAACGGTGGCGTGTACCACGTTGATCGCGTTGTCGCTGCCCAGCGACTTGGCCAGGACATCGTGCACGCCGGCGCATTCCAGCACCGCGCGGCACGCACCGCCGGCGATGACACCGGTACCGGGGCTGGCCGGACGCAGCATCACCACACCGGCAGCGGCCTCGCCCTGCACGGGGTGCACGACCGTGCCGCCGATCAGCGGTACCCGGAAGAAGTTCTTGCGAGCCTCTTCGACGCCCTTGGCGATGGCGGCCGGAACTTCCTTGGCCTTGCCGTAGCCGACGCCGACCATGCCATGGCCGTCGCCGACGATCACGAGCGCGGTGAAGCTGAACCGGCGGCCGCCCTTGACGACCTTGGAAACCCGGTTGATCGTCACAACGCGTTCGATGTAGTTGCTCTTCTCACCGCTGTCGCGGCCACCACGGCCACCGCGGTCGTCGCGGCGGCCACGGCCGCCACCACGGTTATCGGAAGCGCCTGGGCCGCCGGCGCTATTTGCCTGCTCGGCCATCATGCAGTCCTCTCGTTGACAGTCATCAGAATTTCAGCCCCGCCTCACGCGCGGCATCAGCCAGCGCAGCGATCCGGCCGCCGTAGGTGTAGCCGCCGCGGTCGAACACGACAGCCTCGACACCGGCAGCCTTGGCGCGCTCGGCGATCAGCTGACCGACCCGCACGCTGTGGGCCTTCTTGTCGCCGTCAACTGCACGCACGTCGGGCTCGATCGACGAGGCAGCAGCCACCGTCGTGCCGGTCAGGTCGTTGACCAGCTGCACGTGGATGTGCCGTGCCGACCGGTTGACCACCAGGCGCGGGGTCTCGGCAGTGCCGGAGACCTTCTTGCGCAGGCGGGCGTGCCGACGCAGCCGGGCGTTACGCCGAGTCTCGGAGATGTTCTGCCCGACCTGCTTACGCTGAGCGGCTTCAGTTTTGCTAGCCATGGTTACTTACCTGTCTTTCCGACCTTGCGGCGGATCTGCTCACCCTCGTAACGCACACCCTTGCCCTTATACGGGTCCGGGCGGCGCAGACGACGGATGACCGCCGAGATCTGACCGACCTTCTGCTTGTCGATACCCGACACCGAGAACTTGGTCGGCGTCTCCACCGCGAAGGTGATGCCTTCGGGCGCCTCGATCAGAACGGGGTGGCTGTAGCCAAGCGCGAACTCCAGGTTGGAACCCTTGAGCTGCACGCGGTAGCCGACTCCGAAGATCTCCATCTTGCGGGTGTAGCCCTCGGTGACACCGGTGACCAGGTTGGCCACCAGGGTGCGCGAAAGCCCGTGCAACGAGCGGCTGTTGCGCTCGTCGTTGGGCCGGCTCACCAGGATGGCGCCGTCGTCGTTGCGGGACACCGTGATCGGCTCGGCGACGTCCATGACCAGGGTGCCCTTGGGGCCCTTGACCGAGACGTTCTGCCCGTCGATCGTGACATCGACCCCGGCGGGAACCGGGACCGGCTGCTTACCAATGCGCGACATGTCTTCTACCCCCTCACCACACGTAGGCGAGGACTTCGCCGCCCACGCCGGATCGTGCTGCCTGACGATCGGTCAGCAGGCCCGAGGATGTGGAGATGATCGCCACACCCAGGCCGCCGAGCACCCGCGGCAGATTGGTGGATTTTGCGTACACCCGCAGGCCGGGCTTTGACACCCGGCGCAGGCCCGCAATGCTGCGCTCACGGCTGGGGCCGTACTTGAGCGAGACCACAAGCGACTTGCCCACGCGGGCATCCTCGGTGCGGTAGTCGTTGATGTAGCCCTCTTTCTTGAGGATCTCGGCAATGTTGGCCTTGATCTTCGAGTGGGGCAGAGTCACCTCATCGTGGTACGCCGAATTGGCGTTGCGCAGACGTGTCAAAAAGTCTGCGATCGGGTCAGTCATCGTCATGACAACCGGTTCACCTTCCTCGCGGCGGTTCCCACTGTGTCCAATTTCTTGGGGGGCCTACCGCAACCTGTTTGGATTGGGTCTGTGTTGAGCGGTGCTGTTACCAGCTGGACTTCTGCACGCCTGGCAGCTCGCCGGCATGCGCCATCTCGCGCAGGCAGATACGGCACAGCCCGAACTTGCGGTAAACCGCGTGCGGACGCCCGCACTTGTTGCACCGGGTGTACGCGCGAACCGCGAACTTGGGCTTCTTGTTGGCCTTGTGGACCAGCGCCTTCTTCGCCATATGCTCAGTTCTCCTTGAAGGGGAAGCCCAGCGCCCGCAGCAGCGCGCGGCCTTCGTCGTCGTTCGTCGCCGTGGTGACGACGGTGATGTCCATGCCGCGGGGCCGGTCGATGGAGTCCACATCGATCTCGTGGAACATCGACTGCTCGGTCAGCCCGAAGGTGTAGTTGCCCGTGCCGTCGAACTGCTTGGGCGACAGACCGCGGAAGTCGCGGATACGGGGCAGCGCGATCGAGATGAGCCGGTCGAGGAACTCCCACATCCGGTCGCCGCGCAATGTCACGCGGGCACCGATGGGCATGCCTTCACGCAGCTTGAACTGGGCGATCGACTTGCGGGCCCGGCGGATCTCCGGCTTCTGACCGGTGATCAGCTGAAGGTCGTTGACCGCACCGTTGATCAGCTTGGCGTCGCGGGCGGCGTCGCCGACACCCATGTTGACGACAACCTTGACCACGCCGGGGATCTGCATGACGTTGGCGAATTCGAACTGCTGTTGCAGCGAGTCGCGGATCTCTTCGCGGTAGCGCTGCTTGAGCCGGGGAAGGGTCTTCGCGGGGCTTTCAGTGGTAGTCATCTCTAGATGTCCTTGCCATTGCGCTTGGAGACGCGGACTTTCTTGCCGCTCTCCTCATCGACGCGGTAGCCGATGCGGGTCGGGGAGCCGTCGGAGTCCACCACCATCACGTTCGACACGTGGATGGGCGCCTCCTGAGTGACGATGCCACCGGACGATGCGCCACGCTCGTTCTGCGACTGCGCGGTGTGCTTCTTGATCCGGTTCACGCCCTCGACGAGCACCTTGTTGCGCTCGGGGTAGGCCATCAGGACCTTGCCCTTGGCGCCCTTGTCCTTGCCGGAGACCACCAGCACGGTGTCACCCTTGTGCACCTTCATTTACAGCACCTCCGGGGCAAGCGAAACGATCTTCATGAAGCGCTTCTCGCGCAGTTCGCGACCGACCGGCCCGAAGATGCGGGTACCGCGCGGGTCGTTGTCGGGCTTGATGATGACGGCCGCGTTCTCGTCGAACTTGATGTAGCTGCCGTCGGCGCGGCGGCGCTCCTTGACGGTGCGCACGATGACGGCCTTGACGACGTCTCCACGCTTGACGTTGCCGCCGGGGATGGCGTCCTTCACGGTCGCGACGATGACGTCACCGATGCCGGCGTAGCGCCGGCCCGAGCCGCCGAGTACGCGGATGCACAAGATCTCCTTGGCGCCCGTGTTGTCGGCGACCTTCAACCGCGATTCTTGCTGAATCACTCGATCTCCTGACCTGGTTTTGTATGCACGCCAGATACCGACCTGGACGTACGCGGTCTTTGCTACCGAAGGGCACGCAGGGCTGGGCGGAACTGAAGATCAGAACAGCGCTCAACCGAGGTCTGCCCAAGGCAACCCCTACATAGTAGGTGAGCACGGGCAATGCACCAAATCGGTGCACAATCCAGCCCGCCGAGTGTGCGGTCAGATCGCAGTTCCGCGCAATTCGGCGATCTGTGCGCACGCTCGGTGCAATCTCAGCGCGCCTCGATCACGCAGCGAAACCCGATATGGGTCGTCGAACTGTCCTGCGATTGCGGTGAACGTGCTGCGGGGCGGTACCGATGGCAGTACTCCGGGGCGCACAGGTGCGAACCACCCTTGAGTGTCTGGTTCACGCTGGGATCCCCGCCGGCCGGCGGGCAGCACGCCTGTTCGGCGTGACCCGGGCTGTGGTGCGCTGAGAACCGGGTCGACGTCCACTCCCACACGTTGCCGATCATGTCGAGCAGGCCCAACGCATTCGGCGGGAACGTCCCGACCGGAGACGTGCCGCTCCACCCGAGGGCCCCGTCGTTTCGATACGGGAATCTGCCCTGCCAGGTGTTGGCCATCAAGCGGCCGTCGGGGGAAGGTTCGTCGCCCCAGGCATAGACACCGTCGACTCCCCCACGTGCGGCGTACTCCCATTCGGCCTCGGTGGGCAGCCGTCGTCCGGCCCACGCCGCATAGGCCACCGCGTCGGGATATGCGACCTGGACGACCGGGTGATCCGGTTTGCAGCCATCGCGGTGCGGTCCGAACGGATGACGCCAGCTGGCGCCCGGGGCCCAGTCCCACCACTGCCGCCAGTCCAGGAGATCGACGGGCCCGGCGGTGGGCCGGAACACCAATGCTCCGGGCTGCAGATCCTCGGCCGCCACGCTCGGGTACAGGGCGGGATCCAGTGGCCGCTCGGCGACGGTCAGATACCCGGTGGCGTCGATGAACTCGGCGAACTGGGCGTTGGTGACCGGATGCCTCTCGACGGCGAAATCCGCGACCGTCACGGTGTGCACCGGGGCTTCTTCCGGGTAGAACGCGATCGAACCCATCCGGAAGGTCCCACCGGGGACCTCGACGAGTTCGGTCAGCATGCGTTCAGGGTAGGCGACGCTACAGCCGCTGACCGGCCGGCACGGGCGGCGAAACGGCTTTGGATTCGCGGTTGAGCCACCACCACACCGCACCGAGCGGCAAGGTCCAACCCAGCCAGCCCACCAACCCCGCGACCAACCAGATGTAACGCTCTTCGTCGCCGCCAAACATGCTGTCCTGCAAGGGAAGCAATGCGATGAAGACGATCGGGGTCCAGATTCGGTTGGTGATGATCGACAATGTCAACGTCACGCTGAAGATCATCAGGCGCCGGTGTTCGGCGAAGCGACGCTGCCTGGCGGCCAGGTAGGCGCCGATGGTGAGCCAGAGCCACAGCGTGCCCAACACGACGTTGCTGACCGCGAGGATCGGCCCGAAGGGGGACGCCGCACCGATCACCACCGCGCACACCGCGGCCGGGACTGCCGTCCACACATAGATCCGCCCGGCCCGGCGATGCAGCTGTGAGTGACGGCGTCGCAAGCCAGGCCAGAGCTGGACCACGGCGGCGATCATCGCGACGGTTCCGCACATGACGTGACCGACCAGCAGCGGGTAATGCAGCCCGAAGGTCGAGGGCACGCGCGTGCCGCCGGTGAAGTACGGAGGCAGGGAGTACGCCAAGAAGGCGAGCACGACGAGCGCCAATGCCGGAGCGAGCCACCGAGGAGCGCGCGTTGCGTATGTCATACGCAGAAGCGTACTTCATACGCAATCGATTGGCACTCCCCTAATCTGGTCGTGATGGCTGACGACGATCCGATTCCCCGCGCCCTGGAAATCCTCTGGCATGAGCCGGCAGTTCCCCGGCGCTCGTCCGGGCTCAGCCGCGACCGCATCGTCAACGCGGCCATCGAGTTGGCCGACACGGACGGCCTGGGCGCACTGTCGATGGCCCGGCTCGCCCAACGGCTGGATTGCGGCACGATGTCGCTCTACCGCCACGTCGCCAACAAGGACGAGCTGGTGACCTTCATGGTGTCAGCCGCGCCGGGCCAACCCCCGAAACCGCCCCCTGGCACCGATTGGTGTGTCGCCCTGTCGAATTGGGCCGATGGGCTCTGGGGCGTCTATCACCGGCATCCGTGGGTGCTGCAGACGGCCTCGGCCGGTCCACCCGCCGACCCCGGGCAGCTGGCCTGGCTGGATGCCGGCCTGGCGACACTGGGCGATACCGGGCTCACCGAGCGGGACAAGCTCACGGCCGTGATGGCGGTCCTCCACTACATCCGCGGCGCGGCAGCGGTGGCGCTCGAAGCCAAGGAGGGCTTCGCTGACTACACAGCGCTGCTGCAGCGCCTGCTGGACGGGTCCCGGTTCCCCGCCTTGGCCAACGCGCTCGCGGCCGGGGTGTTCGACGGCCCAGAAGACGCACCGCGTGCCGAATTCCGTTCCGGATTGCAACAGTTGCTCGACGGCATCGCAGTCAAGATTGCGCGGTCTGAGGACTGAAGGTCTGACAACATTCACTAGATGACGCTGCGCGCCGCCCCCGGGCTACTGCCGTACCGCCGCGACTGGCTGCGGGCCGACGTGCTGGCCGGGCTTGCGACCGGAGCGGTCGTCATTCCGCAGGCGATGGCGTACGCCACCGTCGCGAACATGCCCGTACAGATCGGCCTGTACACGTGCATGGTGCCCTTGGTGGTCTACGCATTCATCGGCGGATCGCGTACCGCCAGCGTCACCAGCACGTCGACCATCGCCACCCTGACCGCTTCGACCATGGTCGGGGCCGGCATCGTCGCCGGTTCACCCGATGCGCAAGCAGAATTGATCACCCTTACCTTGCTGGTCGGGCTGATCCTGCTGGCCGCCCGGCTGCTGAAGCTCGGCTCGCTGATCGAGAGCGTGAACGAAGCGACTCTGGTGGGCATCAAGGCGGGCGTGGGGTTGACGGTGGCGGCCGCGCAGCTGCCCAAACTGCTTGGAGTGCAGCCCGATCCAGAGGAGGAGGGCTTCTTCCGCGTCGTTGATTCGGCCGTCGAACAATTGGCGCAGGCCAACCTCGCCACGGTGCTGTTGTCGGCGGGCACCATCGTCGTTCTGGTACTCATCGGCCGGTTCCTGCCCTCGATTCCCGGACCTCTCATCGTGGTCGCGTTGGGTATCGGCCTGGTTGCCTTCACCGGTTTGTCCGATCGCGGCGTCACCGTCATACCCGAAGTGCCGCGCGGCATCCCGCTACCCGGCCTGCCTGCGTTGGACCACATCGGCGGGCTGATACCGGGGGCCCTGGCCATCGCTCTCATGGCGTTCCTGGAGACCGTGTCGGTGGCTCGCGGCGTGCGCAAATCCAGTGAACCGCAGGTCGATCCGGATCGGGAGCTCTCGGCCAACGGCCTTGCGGCGGTCCTCGGCTCGTTCTTCCACGCCCTGCCTCCTGCCGGCGGGTTCTCCCAGACCGGCGTCAACCTACGTGCGGGGGCGAGAACACAGGTATCCGGGTTGGTGACCGCTGCGCTGGCGGTGCTCGTGGCGGTGCTGTTGGCGCCGGTGCTGAGCAAGCTGCCCGAGGCCACATTGGGCGCGATGGTGTTGGTCGCCGTCGTCGGCCTGATCGATCTCGGTGCGTTCAAACGCCTGTACGTATTCGACAAGGTCGACTTCGCCATGGCGCTCATCGTCGCGCTGTTCGGGCTGACCGCGGGCCTGTTGCCCGCGGTCGCGGTCGGCGTCCTGCTGACGCTGTACCTCGTGCTGCGCGAACTCAATCGAGCCCACGTCGTACCACTGGTCCGCTATGGCGACAACGTCTGGGTTGCCCGTGACGGCGCGCCGGGCGATCCGCTGGTGCTGCGATTCGAGATCGGCTTGTATTCGGCGAATCTGCGCACCAACTCCGAGGCCGTGCGCGAAATGGCCCTGACCGCGGTGCCGCACGTGACGACCGTGGTACTGGATCTGCATCAGCTTCCACTGGTCACCTCGACGATCCTTGACGGCCTGCGGGACATGGACACCGAGCTTGCCCAGAACAACGTGCGCACGGTTTTCGCCAACATGCGCGACGACGTCCACGCGACGGCGCAGCGCTGGCCGTGGTGGCAGGAAATCGAGAAGCAGGGCAGATACTTCGACACGCTCGATGGTGCGGTGGCTCAGCCGTAGGTGAAGGAGAACGCCTGCAGCCGTGCCGGTACCGCCCACCCCCACCCCCACCTAACCCGCGAGCAGGGGCCTAGGGCGTCACGATGTTGAACCAGAACGGGAAATTGTCGAGCAGGCCCATGAATTCGTCGAACGACCCGCGGTTGCCGTCGATAGTGACCTTGTTCTGCGAGATGGCGTCCTCCATCGTCAGGTTCCCGAGCTGAATGTCATCGAGTGTCACCTTGTCGAGAGTGAGGCTCACGTTGGCATTGGGTACCGGTGCCGGCGCGTAGTTGAGGACGGCGTTCTCGACGGTCAGCCCGTATTCCTTCCTCAGGTCGGTGAAGTTGACATTCATGGTGATGTTCTTGCCCGCCGCCTTCGGGCCGTTCAGGCGGACCGCGAGGTAGTCGAACAACAACTCCGGCGGCATGGCCTTGATGGTGTCCGGGCTCGCCGAATTGGTTGCGGCGACGTCCGGCACGCCGTTGCGCAGCTCATAGGCGCCCTGCAGATAAACCGAACGCCACGGCCCCGACTCGGCCTGGTAGCCCATCTGCTCGTAGCTGTCGGCGAGCAGGTTCTTGCCGTGCACACTGTCGGGATTGGCGAACACGACCTGTTTGAGCACCATCGCGGTCCAGCGATAGTTGCCGTTGTCGTAGTCGTTCTTCGCTTTTTCCAGAATGGCTTCCTCACCACCCATGTACTCGACATACTTCTTCGCCGCCTCGGTGGGCGGCAGATCGTCGAGATCGGATGGGTTGCCGTCGTACCAACCCATGTAGCGCTGATACACCGCACGCGAATTGTGCTTCACCGTGCCGTAATAGCCGCGGTCGGGCCAGTAGTTGTTGAGCTCTGGCGGCATCTGGATTTCTTCGGCGATCTCGGAACCCACATAGCCCTGGTTCATCATCCGCACCGACTGGTCATGCATGTACTTGTACATGTCGCGTACGCGCTTGAAGTAGTCGATGATGTTGGCGTTGCCCCACTTAGGCCAGTGGTGGCTCTGGAACTTGACCTCGGTGTTCGGGCCGTACAACCGAATCGTCTCGTCCAGGAACTGCGACCATTTCAGCGGATCACGCACCTGCGCTCCGCGCAGCGTCAACAGGTTGTGCATCGTGTTGACTGTGTTCTCAGCCATCCACATGGCCTTGAACTGCGGAAAAAAGGTGTTCATCTCGGACGGCGCCTCGGTGCCCGGAGTCATCTGGAACTCCATGTCCACCCCGTCGACCGTCATCTTGGTACCGGTTGTGCTGATCACATCGGTGGGAATGATGAGGGTGGGAATGCCATTCGAAATGGTCTGTCCCAGACCGGCATTAACGCCGCCCTGGGCGCTGCGGGGCAGTTGCGCACCGAACATATACACCGCGCGGCGCGACATCGCGTTGCCGGCGATCACGTTCTCGCTCACCGCATGGTCGACGAAACCAGCGGGCGCGATGACCTTGACCTTGCCCGAGTCGACATCAGCCTGCGAGACAACGCCGCGGACACCGCCGTAATGGTCGGTGTGCGAATGACTGTGCACTACAGCCAATACCGGTCGCGGTCCGAGCTTTTCGTTCGCGAAATCCAGAGCAGCCTTGGCGGTTTCCGGTGAGACCATCGTGTCGACGATGATCCACCCCGTGTCACCCCTGACCAACGTGAGGTTCGACAGGTCGTACCCACGCACCTGATAGATCCGGTCAGGCAGCACCTCGAATAATCCGTACTGCATGTTCAGCTGCGCGTTGCGCCACAGGCTGGGATTGACGGTGTCCGGTGCCGGCTTGTCGTCCGCGATGTACTTCTTGTACTCCTCAAGATCCCAAACGACATTGCCATTGGCGTCCTTGATGGTCAGCGTGTCGGGCTTGGCGATAAGACCGCGCTTCGCATCGTCGAAATCGCCCTTGTCGTTGAACGGCAACGTGTCGACAAGCTTCTGATTGGCGGCCTTCGTCGCCTCGGTGGCAGCCTTGGGCTCGTTGTTGGTCTCGATGGTTCCCGAGCCGTTGGCTCCTCCACCGCCGTCGCCGTTTCCGCTGTCGCAGGCAGCGAGCACGCTCGATGCCGCCACGGTGCCGAGCCCGAGCACCGCAAGGGCTGATCGCCTGGTGACGCGCCCGTGAGTCCGGTCCGTATCGCTGATGTCGAATGGCTGGGTGTCCCGAGCTTCTTCCATGTAAACGCATTATGCCCATTCCGGCCCATATCGACGCCCGAAACGCGCATCCAATCAGTTTGCGTTTCGAAACCGAAAACTCATTGGCAGTGAATGAAATTGAACCCCGGCACACGCATGAACGAGCTTGTCGTGTACCGCGGCTCGTGAACATGGCGCCGGGCAATGCACGTTGCCGCGGCGTCATACGCAGTGACGAGTTCGTCGATCACGCTCCAACATTGGCGAATCACCCACGTTTTCCCGGTGAACAAAGGGAACCGGCCAGACTAGCGTGCGCAGAGAACTATGGCGTCACGATGTTGAACCAGAGCGAGAACGTGTCCAGCAATCCCACAAACTCCTCGACCGATTGACGATTGCCGTCGAGCGTCACTTTGTTCTGATCGATGCCGTCGGTGAGGCTCAACTTCCCCAGCTGAATATCGTTCATGGTCGGCTTGGTGAGCTTGAGGCTCGCATTGGCGTTCGGTATCGGAGGCCCGTAGTTGAGCACGCCGTTCTCCACGATCAGTCCATACTGCCTATTCAAATCGGTGAAATCGACGTTGAGGGTGATGTTCTTGCCCGCGGCCTTCGGACCGTTGAGCCGCACTCCCAAGAAGTCGAACATCATCTCCGGCGGCATGGCATTGATGGTGTCCGGGCTCGCCGTATCGGTACCTCCGGCGCTGGGAACGCCGTTGCGTAGCTCGTAGGCGCCCTGCAGGTACACCGACCGCCATGGTCCGGATTCAGCCTGGTAGCCCATCTGCTCATAGCTGTCGGCCAGCAAGTTCTTGCCGTGCACGCTGTCTGGGTTGGCGAAGACCACGTGCTTGAGGACCATCGCGGTCCAGCGATAGTTGCCGTTGTCGAAATCGTTCTTGGCCTTCTCCAGGATGGCTTCCTCACCACCCATGTACTCGACGTATTTCTCGGCCGCCTGCTGCGGCGGGAGGTCGTCCAGGTCGGACGGATTGCCGTCGTACCAGCCCATGTAGCGCTGATACACCGCACGCGAATTGTGCTTGAGGGTGCCGTAGTAGCCGCGGTCCGGCCAGTAGTTGTCGAGCTCGGGCGGGAACTGGATTTCTTCGGCGATCTCGGAGCCGACGAGGCCCTGGTTCATCATTCGGACGGACTGATCGTGCATGTACTTGTACATGTCACGCTGACGCTTCCAGTAGTCGATGATGTTGGCATTGCCCCACTTGGGCCAGTGGTGACTCTGGAACTTCACCTCAGTGTTCGGGCCGTAGGTCCTGATCGTTTCATCGAGGAAGCTGGCCCAGACGAGGGCATCGCGTACCTGCGCGCCGCGCAGAGTCAGAAGGTTGTGCATGGTGTTGGTGGTGTTCTCGGCCATCCACATGGCCTTGAACTGCGGGAAGAAGGTGTTCATCTCGGTGGGCGCCTCGGTGCCCGGAGTCATCTGGAACTCCATGTCGACGCCGTCGATGGTCATCTTCGTGCCGGTTGTGCTGATGATGTCAGTGGGGATGATCAAAGTCGGCAGGCCGGTTGAGACCGTCATCCCGAGACCACCGTTCACACCGCCCTGGGCGTTACGGGGTAGCAACGCGCCGTACATGTAGACCGCCCGGCGGGACATCGCATTGCCCGCGATCACGTTCTCACTGACCGCATCCTCGACAAACGCCTGTGGCGCAATCACTTTCACCTTGCCCGAGTCGACGTCGGCCTGGGAGATGATGCCTCGAACTCCGCCATAGTGATCGACGTGCGAGTGGCTGTGTATCACCGCGAGGATCGGCCTGTTGCCACGATGCTGAGTGACCAGATCGTAGGCCGCTTTGGCGGTCTCCGGCGAGATCGCGGTGTCCATCACGATCCAGCCGGTGTTGCCCTGAATGAACGTGACATTCGAGAGGTCGTAGCCACGCACCTGATAGATCCGGTCAGGCAAAACCTCGAACAGCCCGTACTCCATGCACAGCTGCGCATTTCGCCACAAGCTCGGATTGACGGTATCCGGTGCCGGCTTGTCGTCTCCGATGTACTTTTTGTACTCCTCCAGGTCCCAGACAACGTCGCCATCCACGTTCTTGATCGTCAGCGTTTCAGGGCGGGCGATGAGCCCGCGTTTTGCGTCGTCGAAGTCGGCCTTGTCGTTGAACGGCAGCGTATCGACGAGCTTCTGGTTGGCGGCCTTCGTCGCCTCGGTGGCAGCCTTGGGCTCGTTGTTGGTCTCGATGGTTCCCGAGCCGTTGGCTCCTCCACCGCCGTCGCCGTTTCCGCTGTCGCAGGCAGCGAGCACGCTCGATGCCGCCACGGTGCCGAGCCCGAGCACCGCAAGGGCTGATCGCCTGGTGACGCGCCCGTGAGTCCTGTTCGTATCGCTGATGTCAGTCGACTGAGTATCCGGGGCTTGATCCATGCAATCGAATTATGCCCATGCGGCCCTAGATTCACAGGCGAAACGCGGCCCGGACCAGATTACGATTCGAACGCCCAAAAATGCGTTGTCAGTGAATGCAATTGGACAGCTGCCCGAACTCACTCCCAGGTTCCATCCGCGGAATGCAATTCACGTGAGCGAATGTCCGGCCGGACCCGCAATATCGCTGTGACGAAATGGCGGCAAACAGGAGTGCAAGTTGCCCTAGACCACTTCCACCGGCGGCGGCTGCCAGGACCCGTCGAGGATTGCTTCTTCTCCCCAGTAGGCGCGGATGAAGAGCGAGAAGGGGCCGTCGGGCGCGGGCAGCCAATTCGATTCGATTTCGGGCCCAGGCGATTTCGCACCGGCATGAAGGGTTAGCGAGCCGTCGGGGTTCCGCTTGAGGTCCTTGTTCTTGGTCCCCAGCGAGTAGCGGTTCAGCGGATTGGGATGGAAGAGGTGCTTGTCGTTGTACAGGGTCAGCGACCAGAACCCTTTGACCGGGGGCTCCTGGCCGGCCGGGAAGGTAACCCGGTAGTTGCGGTTGCCCTGCATGCCGGCGCCGGTCGCGTCGTTGTCCGTGTAGAAGTACTGGGTCTCAGTTGGGCGGTTGTCGAACATGTTGGACTTCGCGGTGCCCGTCCGGTTGAAGTAGTCGATGCCCCACTGAGCGTTGTTCGTGGACCGATTCCAGCGGTTCCCGACTGGGCGGCCGTTGTGCATCCACGCGAAGAACGGTGCGATGACATCGCGTTCGGTGGCAACGGCCGTCTCCACGAGCGTGTTCTTGATGTCGGGGTTCTGGGCGGCGGTGTCGAGCAGGACGCGGAACTGCGCGTAGAGCGCTTCCTCGCCGGGCAGAGCCGGAACCTGCTCCAGCACCGTGCTGAACTCGTCAAAAAAGCGTTCCGGGACAACCCATTTCGTCTCCCCGCCTTCTGACGCCGGTCCGCGGATGGCGGGAAGTTTCGCCCACTCCGTCGTCTTCATCTGGCCGTCGAAATCACTGAGCGGGTAGATCACGATCTGATTGATCACCGACTGAATGGCGGCACGATCTTCGGGGGTGTCATCCATGAAGACACGGGGTATCGCGTTGGCCAATGCGGTGGAGCTGCGCACCACGGCCTCCACACCGTCGGGTTTCTCACCCTCCCAGTTCGGACCAGCGAGCAGATAGAACCCCGGCTTGGTGCCATAGGCTTTGCCGAGTTCGCCGAACTGATCGGTGCGCGCATCGTAGAGCGCGTACACCCAGAATCGGTCGCCGAAGTCGGGTACCTGGGCGATGACGGGCTGCTCGTCGAGCGAAAAGTACGCCAGACCGTAGACGACGTCCTGGTTGGGGCAGGTGACGAAGGTTTCTGCGGGGTCGATGTAGTCCGACAGCATGGCAACCCGGCCCTGAGGTGCCACCGGCAGCACGCCATTGAGCAATCCCGGTTCGGGTGCTTGGGTGATCGAGGTTCGCCGGTTGAGCATGTTCACCATCGGCCAGCCCCAGATGTACGCGGTCTGCGCCATTGTCCTGGCATAACCCGGAGTCATCACGATTCCGGTCGCCGGTTGGGTGACCTTCGCCGCGTCCTGGGCCGGCGCGGCTTGTTCGTCGGGCGCGGGCGGCGACGCTTCGGGCGATGCGGGCGATGCGTCGTTGTCACCTGAGCACGCCGTCATCGCCAGGCCTGCGCTGACGGACGCTGCCGCCAATCCCGCTGTTCGGAACGCCAAACGCCTTGAGATATCCCAACTCATTGTCTCTCCTGTCATGAAATCTTCTCGATCCGATGCGGCTGCCAGGATTGATCACGCGACCTCATGCCGGTACCTCGTTCGGTAGTTCATTCACCCAGCGGGTAGTGAAAATGTAAGCGTCCTTCGCCTTTTCACATATGCCACAACTTCAGGATGAACAATCCCGCTTGCGACGATATCGCCGATTCCGAGTGCGGTAGCGATTTCAGACAATTGAGATTGGCTGCGTCGCTACACGAATTCATGCGTTACCGCCAACCCAATTTTGGGTGATGACGCTGCGTGCCAACGGAAATCGTGTTGCCATGGGGACAGCACGAGATCGCAGTACAGCGCTCGAACGATCTGACGAGGAAGGCGTGGACATGGCTCCGAAGTTCAATGGCGTGATCAACATGGATGTGCGGGATTCACAAGAGGACTGGGGTCCGTTCGAACCACCGGCGGCGCAGCAAGGCGCACCGAATGTGCTGTACGTGGTGTGGGACGACACCGGGATAGGCGCGTGGGACACGTTCGGCGGACAGATCGAGATGCCGACGCTGAACCGGATCGCCGAGCGGGGTTTGCGGTATTCCAACTGGCACACCACCGCACTGTGCTCACCCACGCGCTCGTCACTGTTGACCGGACGCAATGCGCACATGAACGGCATGGCCTGCATCGTCGAAGGTGCCGGCGGCTATCCCGGACAATCCGCCGTCATCCCACGCGAATCCGGCATGGTCTCAGAGGTACTGCGGGACAACGGCTACAGCACCTACTGCGTCGGCAAATGGCATCTGACCCCAGAAAACGAGTCGAACATGGGCTCCTCGCGGCGTACCTGGCCGCTGGGCCGCGGCTTCGAGCGCTACTACGGGTTCCTCGGCGGTGAGAGCAACCAGTGGTTCCCGGACCTGGTCTACGACAACCACACCGTAGACCAGCCCTACCTACCCGACGACGGCTATCACCCGTCCAAGGATCTGGTGGACAAATCGATCGAGTTCATCCGCGACGGCAAGCAGGTCAATCCCGACAAGCCGTGGCTGATGTATCTCGCCTTCGGCGCCAACCACGCGCCGCATCACTCGCCGAAGGAGTGGGTCGACAAGTACAAGGGCGCCTTCGACGAGGGATACGAGGTCTACCGCGAGAAGACCCTGGAACGGATGAAGCAACTGGGCGTCGTCCCACCGGATACCGAGATGGCCCCGATCAACCCATGGCCGGCACCGGACGTGATCGCCGAAATCGATCTCGTGCGGCCGTGGGACGAACTGAGCGACGATGAGAAGAATCTGTTCGCCCGGATGGCCGAGGTGTATGCCGGATTCTCCAGCTACACCGACTACGAGCTCGGCCGGCTCATCGACTACCTCGAGCAGTCAGGACAGTTGGACAACACCGTCATCGTCGTCGTGTCCGACAACGGCGCAAGTGGTGAGGGCAGCCCGAACGGTTCGGTCAACGAGAACAAGTTCTTCAACAATTGGCCGGACGATCTGAAGGAGAACCTCGAAAAGCTCGACCTGCTCGGTGGACCCGACACGTACAACCACTACCCCAGCGGATGGGCGGTGGCCTTCAACACCCCATACAAGATGTTCAAGCGCTACACCCTGGAAGGCGGCATCGCCGATCCGCTGATCCTTTCTTGGCCGACGCAGACGGGATCGGTCGGCGGGCAGATCCGCGACCAGTACCACCATGCGATCGACATCGTGCCGACCGTGTATGACTGCGCTGGGATCACCCCGCCGGATGCGATCGACGGCGTCACCCAGTACCCGATCCAGGGCACCTCGATGCGGTACAGCTTCGACCAACCCGACGCCGAGAGCACCCGGCCGACGCAGTACTACGAGATGCTCGGTACCCGGGCGCTGTACCACGACGGCTGGAAAATCGTTGCGCGCCATGGCGCGCTGTCCGGAGTCGGCAAGTTCGGGACGGACAGCTGGGAGCTGTACCACACCGAAACCGACCGGGCCGAGATGCACGACGTCGCGGCCGATCATCCGGACAAGGTCGCCGAGATGGTCGGCATGTGGTTCGCAATCGCCGGGCGCAACAACGTGTTCCCGCTCGACGACCGCACCGCGCGGGAACGGCTCGTCCTGCCCAGACCCAGTGCGACCGAGGGCCGCACCGAGTTCACCTACTATCCGGGGACTTCCGACATTCCCGAAGGCGTGGCGCCGAACATGCGCAACCGCTCGTTCAAGGTTCGCGCCGAGATCGAGATCACCGGCGACGCCGCGGAAGGGGTGGTGGTGTCGCAGGGCAGCCGGTTCGGCGGGTATTCGCTGTTCCTCAAGGACGGGAAGCTGCACTACGCGTACAACTTCCTGGGCATCAAAGAGACGCTCATTACCGCCGACAAGGCCACCACCCCGGGCCAGCATTCGGTGGCCGCGGAATTCATCAAGGACAACGAGGATCCGGCCGGGGTTGCCAACGGCACTCTGCACTTGTCGGTAGACGGTACCGAGGTGGCGTCCGGATCCCTGCGTACTCAACCCGGCAAGTTCAGCCTGGCCGGTGAGGGGCTCGCGGTCGGCCGCGATACGGCTGATCCGGTCAGCAAGGAGTACGGCTCGGGCTTCGAACCGGACGGTTTCACCATCGACCATGTCACCATCACGCTCGAAGAGGGTGAGAAGTTCGTGAACGAGGAGATCGAGGCACACGCGATGCTGGCCCGCGAATAGGGCGGTGCCAATCCCGCTGGTAATCACCGTGATTGGGCAGCACCCGCGCGGGCAGCCGACGCGCCGGCCCGCTTGCCATATGTTGTCGACGATGAAGGAATCGGTGAGTTGCTAGTCATGTCGGCCCCGCGCGCTTTAGGCTGACCATCGATGCTTACGAGACTCCTGAGCCGGTCAATCGCAGTAGCCGTGGTGGGTACTCTGGTGTTGTTGCTGAGCCCGCCTGCGGTGGGAGCGCCGGGCGACGGCCTGGCGAATGCCCCGACACTGTCGCTGCGCGATCTGGGTTCCGACCCCGACATCGAGCTCTACGGGGACTCGGGCGTCCAGACGGTGAACATCCCGGTGCTGCCGGGCACGACACCCACGGTGCTGAACATGACGGCACTTGTGCCGGTGTTCGTCCGAACAGCGACACTCACGGTGCTGCAGGACGACCGGGTCATCGCGCGGCTCGACGTGCCTACAGACGGACCGGTGCCATTGACGATCCCGCTGCCCGGGGTGCGCGTGGTCGACAATTCGGTGACGCTGATGCTGCGGTCGTTCCTGCGACCGCTGGAGGGGTACTGCCTGGACCCGAACAATCCCATGCGTCTGACCGATATGACAGTGGGCTATGAAGGCGCGGAATCGGCCCCCACCGCGGTAGCGGACTTCCTGCCCCCGATCCTGCGCAGACTCACCATCTACGTCGCGCCGCAGGTTTCGCAGGGAGTGGCCGACGCGGCTGTTCAGCTCGCAGCGTCAGTTGCCGCCCACTACGGCCCGCAGTATCCGGAAATCACGTTGGCCCGCCTCAACCCTGCGTCAGAGGCCCCACCCGGAACCGGACGCGCGTTCGAACGTCAAATAGTGATCGCCGAAGGGGGCAAAGCTGGGGTTTCGCTGCAACCCAACGAGAGCGGCATGCCGTCGCTCTTGGTCTCAGGCCCAGCCGCGGACCTGACCAATCAGGCTCGCCTGATCACCAGTGGAGTGGCACGGTACGCGTTGAGCTCGTCGGCGGTTGCCGGGCCGCTGCGGCCGGCTCCGCAGTTGACCAAAAACCTGACCACCATCCGCGAACTCGGTCAGCCCGGCGTCAATTCGTCGGCTGTCAGCCCCGAGGTCTACATCGCGCTTGATCAGACGCGGCTGGGCCGCTCCTCGCACAACGTGCGGGTACATCTACGGGGTTCGTACACCCCTCTGCCGGCGGCCATGGGCGGTCGTCTCGTCGCCTCGATCGGAGCGGAGACGATCGACCGATGGGAGGTCACGAACGAAGGCATGATCGACCGGTGGGTCGACATACCCGACCGGCTCCTGGAGCGGTTCACTAATCTCCGGGTCAAGCTCGAAATCGCCGGTAATACCGGTTACTGCGGCGAATTTCAGCCGCTCACCCTGACGATCGACGGCGAGACCGAGGTGGCGAGCGAGCCCGCGTCGCCCCCGGTCCCGCTCGGCTTTCAGTCGCTGCCTCAAGCGTTGATGCCGCGGCTCCAGATCGGCATCAATCCTGACTCGTCGGACGACACCGCTCGCGCTGTATCGATCATCGCGGGACTGCAACGGCTCAGCGCTCTGCCACTGGATACCGTGGTCGTACCCCTGCAGGAGGCGATCGAATCGCCGAATCCGGCCGTGCTGATCGATGCGAACGACTGGAACCATCCGGAGATCACGTTGCCGGTGGTGGCCCCACACGTCATTCCGATGACGATCGATGTCACAGACGACAGCGGTCAGTCCACCACGCTGACACTCGACCCGGCATTCCGATTCGGTTCGCTCCAAACGGTTCTCGACGGTAAGCGCACTGTGTTGGTGGCCACGTCGAACCGTGCGCCCGATCAACTCGATGAGCTGCTGCGCTGGCTCCACGTCAACCGGCAACGGCCGGCGAACCTCGACGGTGTTGCGCTGATATCGGTGCCCGGTCGGGCTCCGGTGACAGTGCTCAGCGGTCAAAACACCCCGCCGTCACCGCAAGGGGGCGCGGCGCCAACCCTGGCACCCTGGGTGTTCGCCGGTGGTGTTCTGGTGTTGCTGCTGGCAGCAACCGCCTGGTGGTTGTGGCTCCGCAGGCGTCGCAATCCGGAGGGCTGAGATGTCGGCCCCCACCCAGTCGCCCCCACCCGCTGCGGTGAAACACCGCACTTGGTCGGATTCACAGAAGAAGATCGCCAAGGCCGCCATGCGGTGGGCCTTCATCGTGGCCGTGGGCCTGATTGCCTTCCACCGCACTTTGTACAGCCTGATCGAAACCACTGCCCACGGTGGACTCAACGGCTACATCTGGATGGTGGCCGCGGCGTCCGTGCTGGCTGCTGCGGGGGTGGCAATACGTAACCGTACCGAGTTGCCCATCCACGACCGTCAGACCGACATCATCGTCGCGATCATGGGGCTGGTACTGGCGCTCCTGCTGCACGCGGTGCTGCTGCAGCGGTATGCGCTGTACTTCGATCTGCTGAGGCTCGATCTGGTGGCGTGGTGGATGTTCATGCTCAGCGCGAGCATCGCGCTGTTCGGGCTTCGGCCGGTCACGCGGTTCGCCTGGCCGTGGTTGCTGTTGCTCGCGGTCTTCCCGTTGCCATACCACGTGCTCGTGCTCGCGCTCGGTGGTTCGCACGTCGCGGCGGGAATGGGCACGCTGCTCGTCGCCGCCGTCGGCACCGCAATCGCGGTCGGCTGGAACTGGGGCCGCGGGGTCATTGGTGCGTTGGTGTCGTGGGCCGGGGGTCTGGCCATGCTCGGATTCTTTGCGGTGTTTCTTACCGACGCACCGCTGCTGGCCTTTCAGTTGATCCCAGCTTTTACGGCAATAACCGTGGCCGCGGGTGCCATGTTCTTTCTGAGTCGGTGGCGCAGGCCCTTTCGCGTTATGGACCGCGATATCCAGCCGCTGGCGTCCAGACAGGTCTGGTCGGCCGTGCCGCTGGTTCTTGTGGTCGCTGTCGCCCTGTCATTCGTCCGACTCCCGGCCTCAGGCCTCCCCCCGCCGGTGCGCATCGACTCACTGCAGCTCAGTCCCACGCTGAACACACCCGCAGGCTGGCACATTGCCGAAACTCAGACCTACCCCTGGGTTGCTCGCATCTATGGCGAAGGCGCGCAGCTGGTGCGCCAAGAGATGGTTTCGAATGAGGGCGATCCTCGGTTCGACAAGTTCGCGCGTCCGCGCGCGGTTGTGGTCGATACGATCACCACCACGCGCGTGCCGTCACTCTCAACATTTCCTGCACGTATGGTGTACCGCGTCCACGGAGTTCGAATTTCGGATCCCCTGCAGGTGGACCTCGGACATGACGTCACCAGCACCTTTATCACGGCGGTCGATGACGAGATTCTCCTCACCTGGGATGCGATGGCGTGGGTCTGGACCAACGGCTCCGTCGAGCAGCGGGTGACAGTCTTGTCCGTGGACAACCACGACGACGACGCGCCTTTCCCGCAGCCGACTGGAGGAATAGTTCGCACGTTGAATTCGTTGTTCACCATCCTGTTTCGCGGTAATTCCGCGACAGCCGACGTAGATCCCGTCATCAAGGATGAGGTCCTGCTCAGCGAGTTCGGCCGGGCCCTGGTGAGCGCCCAAGTCGAGCCCCCCGAGGCCGCGCGATGACGACGTTCGGGACCACACGTACCCCGCTGGACATGGACAATCCGGAGCATCGGGAATACGCGTTGCACCGGGCCATCGACGGGCTGCGCGAAGAACATCCGACCGAGTCCGCCGCTGTCCCGTTGTGGGGCTGGCAGCGGCCGGTGCTCTGGGCACTGTTGCTGATCACGATCGGTTGTGCGATCTGGCACCCGACGGGTACCGCCGTCGCACTGATGGGTCTGTGCACGCTCGGCTACGTAATGACCATGCTCGACAGGGTGTTGATGTTCAAGGAGGGACTGGCGTCGCGACCGATCACGATCACCGATGAGCAGGCCCGCGCGATCCCAGATGCCGAACTGCCCCGATACACCGTGCTCGTACCGGCTTACAACGAACCCGAAGTCGTCGCCGATCTGATCGGCGCCATGGCGGCGATGGAGTACCCGAGGGACAAGTTGCAAGTGCTTCTGCTGCTCGAGGCCGACGACGACGTCACGATCAACGCCGCGAAGGGATGCGCCGAGTCGGACCTCATCACGATCGTTCTGGTGCCGCCGGCGGACCCGCGCACCAAGCCGAAAGCGTGCAATTACGGTCTGCATTTC
Organism: Mycolicibacterium sp. XJ870; assembly: GCF_053483975.1. Lineage (NCBI taxonomy): Bacteria > Bacillati > Actinomycetota > Actinomycetes > Mycobacteriales > Mycobacteriaceae > Mycobacterium > Mycolicibacterium sp. XJ870. The sequence continues at coordinate 462,799 of NZ_JBEFTI010000001.1, read as the reverse complement.
GCCACGGGCGACATCGTCACGATCTACGACGCCGAGGATCTCCCCGACCCCCTGCAACTGCGTCGCGTGGTGGGCGCCTTTCGCCGGCTTCCCGACAACATCGCATGCGTGCAGGCGAAACTGGCGTATCACAACGGTCATCAGAACCTCCTCACCGGATGGTTCACCGCCGAGTACGCGCTGTGGTTCGGCTATCTGCTGCCGGGAATGATGAACAGCTCATCGCCGATTCCCTTGGGCGGCACGTCCAATCACCTCCGACACGATGTGCTCGACACGATCGGCAGCTGGGATCCGTTCAATGTCACCGAGGACGCCGACCTCGGCCTGCGCATCTCCGCATCCGGATTTCACACCGCGGTGGTCGATTCGACGACGTTGGAGGAAGCCAACAGCGATCCGATCAACTGGGTTCGGCAGCGGTCCCGGTGGTACAAGGGCTATCTGCAAACCTGGCTGGTGCACATCCGTCGACCGATCAGGTTGCTGCGCACCTTGGGTTTCCGCAGTTTCATGCGGTTCAATCTGGTACTCGCCGGGACTCCGATCATCGCGGTGCTCAACCTGATGTTCTGGTTCATCACGGTGTTGTGGTTCCTGGGGCAGCCCGCGGCTGTGGGCGCGATATTCCCCTGGTATGTCTACTTTCCCGCGCTCGTTTGTCTCATTCTCGGCAACGTCGCGACCCTGTACATGAACCTCATCACCTTGCGCGAGGACGACCGCTCCGATCTTCTGGTGGCGGCGCTGACCGTACCGGCGTTCTGGGTGATGATGAGCGTCGCGGCGATCAAGGGCGTCTATCAGCTCATCCGCAATCCGTCTTACTGGGAGAAGACGTTCCACGGTTTGTCAGAGCGTCCGGCCGAAGAACCCGCGTCCGAGTCGGCTGACCTCGCCACCGCCAAATGAACGGCTGGCTGACCGACCGTCGGTGTAAGCAAGTAGCTTTCACCGCAAGCTTTTTGGTCTACGCTGCGGCAGGCTACTGGTTGCAGGTGCGGCACGGATTCATCATCGGTGATGCGCTGTCCCGGGTGCAGGCCGCCGAGGCCGTGATCGACAGTCGTCAGCCGCATCTGGCCGCCATCGGCTTCATCTTCACCCCGCTGACCGCGATGGTCGACATTCCCGGCATTTTCTTCCGCGAGCTGTGGCCGGACCTCGTGACGTACGGTTTCGTCGCGTCGATCGCCTCGGCACTGTTCATGGCGGGCGCCGTCGTTCAGGTGCTGTCGATCGGGACCGACCGCGGATTGCCCAGGCCGTACGCCGTCGCCATCACCGCACTTTTCGCGCTCAATCCCATGATCATCTTTTACGGCTCCAACGGAATGAGTGAAGCGCCCTTCATCTTCTTTCTCGTCTGGACGGTGCGCCGGTTGATCCTGTGGATGGTCGACGACGATGTGCACCACCTCGTCGCGGCCGGGTTCATCGCGCTGAGCCTGGCGTACCTGGTGCGCTACGACTCGGTCGGCGCGATCGCGTCAGTCGGCTTCGTGGTTGCCCTCACCACCTATCTCCGTGCCCCCCGCCCTCCGCGAATACGCCGTGCACTTCTTGACCTCATGCTGGTCAGCGGTCCCGGATTCATAGCATTCGTCGGATGGGCCATCGCAAGTTGGCTGATCACGGGCAACGCGTTCGCCCAGTTCTCCTCGCAATACGGCAACGCGGCGATCTTCCTCCAGTCGGGTGGTACCGGGCCCGCGAGCTTCGGCACCGGCGTCCAGTACGCAGTCATCTGCATGTCGTTGTTGGCGCCGACACTGATCCCGATCGCGATATGGGCGGGCTACATGCGGTGGCAACGGCCCAATTGGGCCGTGCTGGTCGTCCCCATCGTGGTGTTCGGCGGGGTGCTGGCGTTCCAGACGTACAGCTACGCCACCGGCCAGACGTTCGGATTCCTGCGGTACTACATCGTCGCCATCCCTTTCGCCGCGTGCCTGGCGATGCTGGCCGTACCCGATGGTGCGCTCGCCGTGCCGAAACGTCGCGGCAAGTATGCCGTGCCCCCTGCCGCCGAACCATCAACGCGACCGGCGCGCTACGCATACGTCGGTTTGGCGTGCGTGTTCGCGATCTGCCTGCCGGTCGCCGGCTGGGGGATGAGCCTGCAACGGTATGCGCCACAGGAGTACTCGCTGGCCGCAGTGCTGAACCCCGACCCTCACGACGTGAGCCCGAAGGCCTCCGCGGAACGCCGGATCGCAGCGACATTCTCTACCGAACGCGAGATCGCAAAGCATCTCGACGGTCTGAACCTGCCCGAGGGGTCGGTGATCACCGACACCGTATACGGATTCGCCGTCATCGTCGCGGCGCGTAACCCGAAGACGTTCGTCATCCCGTCGGACGACGACTTCGTCAAAGTGCTCAACGACCCGTCGGCATTCGGGGTCAAATACCTGCTCGCCGTACCCAATACCGGACGCGGCGTATCCGATGCCCTCAACCTGCGGTATCCGACCCTGTACGAGACCGGCGCCGACGTCGCGACTTTGGAACTCGAGATACCGAATGACGGTGACAATCAACCGACTTGGCGGCTCTACCGAGTCAATGAGGCCGTTCCGGAAGCGTGACGTCGGCATTCAACATTTGCCGGGTACCGGGGGCTGTGGCGATACCGATGATGCCGGCGGCGATCAGAGCACCTGACAGCACGACAGCGGTCAGCAGTCCGGCGTCACGCGGGAAGGTCTCGAACGCGAAGAGGGCGAACGTCAGGCTGGCGACCGGGTTGGTCACGCTCATCGCGGCCACGGCGGGCGGCAGACTGCCGGTGGCGAATGCGAGCTGGCCCAGGACCACACCGCCCAGCACAGATACCGGTACGGCGTACAGCGGCCAGTCCTGCACCGTGGCCTGCAGCCCGCCTGCCGCGTAATCGCGCAGAGCCAATTTCATGAAACCGGCGCTCATCGCCTGAAATAACCCGGTGCCAACCCCGAGGAGCATGCTGGCGAGCCACGCCTGCGACGCCCTGCCTGCAGCCACGAGCACGGCGATCACGACGACGACCACAACCACGGTCAACAGAATTCGCCCCCGGTCAGGTTGCCCGTGCAGCACTATCCGGCCCTCGGTCGCCAGCAGCCAGGCCAATCCCGCGCATACCGCAAGCGCGGACAGGCAGTCGCGCAGCGGCGGCCATTCACGTTGCCGGACCGAGCCCATGGCGACCACAAAGAGCAGTTGAGTCGAGATCAGCGGCTGCACCGTCGCGACGGATCCTTTTGCCAGCGCCGCAGCCTGGAGAGCGAAAGCACCGAAGTTGGCGGCCACGCCCGTCAACCATGTTCGGTTTCCCGGCAGCCCACTCAACAGCCTTTTGGCGCCTGACGAATCCTGCAGCGGCGCACCGGCTCCGGCCATCACCTCGTGCGCACCGCGCCGCTGAAGGTGCGCCGCGAGCGCGAAGAGAAACGCCGCGGCCAGAGCCAGAACGATCATGACGATCAGCGCAGACATCCTGACCAGACTATGACGCCGAGGCCATTGGCCGTCAACGGTTCTGCAGACGCAACAACTCGGCGATCAGCACCCGGGTGTCCGGTACGAACGGCCAACTCGGGTCTGCGAGCCGGTCTGCGAGTTCATCGTCGGTCCACCACCATCCGTCGGCGATCTCGTCCTGCTGGTGCCGCATCGGCCCGTCGTAGCGCACCTCATAAGCGAACAGATGGCAGCGCATGGGCTTTCCGGCCCACTGCCCGTTCCATGCCGCGGACGCCACCGCAACGGGACTCAGCCCGGTGATGCCGAGTTCCTCGGCCAGTTCGCGGGTGGCCGCCTGCAGCGGCGTTTCACCGGGATCCACCACCCCCCCGGCCAGACAGTCATGCATGCCCGCGAATACCGCCTTGGTGTCGGCACGGCGGTGCACATAGATCCGTCGGCCGTCGGTCGAGCGCACCAACACCCCGGCACTCGCGTGCCACAAACCGTCTGCATACACCCGCGGACGCGGAGCCGTACCAACCACATTGCCCTGTGCGTCGTACACCGCGACGGTTTCGTCCATCAGCACATCATGCCCAGCAGACGCAAAAGCACCCGAAACCTTGCAGTTTCGGGTGCTTTCGTGTCTGCTCGCGCGGAGGAATCGAGCCTCTACTTGGCTTTCTCCAGAACCTCGACCAGCCGCCACCGCTTGGTGGCCGACAGCGGTCGGGTCTCCATCAGCGAGACGCGGTCGCCGATACCGGCATCGCCGTTCTCGTCGTGCGCCTTGACCTTCGTGGTGGTCCGGATGATCTTGCCGTAGAGCGGGTGGCTCTTACGCGATTCCAGCTCGACCACGATGGTCTTCTGCATCTTGTCGCTCACCACGTAGCCGATGGCGGTCTTACGACGGCCGCGCGTCTGCTCGGTGGCCGGGGTGTACTTGGGCCCCTTTGTCTCTGCCATTACGAATCCTCACCTACAGGCCCGGATGCCAGGCCCAACTCACGTTCACGCAGCACGGTGTAGACCCGTGCAATCTCCTGGCGCACAATGCGCAGCCGACGATTGTTGGACATCTGGCCGGTCGCCATCTGGAAGCGCAGGTTGAACAGCTCTTCCTTGGACTCGCGCAGCTTGTCCGTCAACTCATCGTCGGTCAGTTCGCGCAGTTCACCAGGCGAAGTTCCCACTGCCATCAGAACTGCTCCTCTCTGGTCACGATGCGTGCCTTGATCGGCAACTTGTGGATCGCGCGGGTCAGTGCGTCCCGGGCAATCTTCTCGTCGGGGTAGCTCAGCTCGAACAGCACGCGTCCGGGCTTCACGTTGGCAACCCACCACTCCGGCGAGCCCTTACCGGAACCCATGCGGGTCTCGGCGGGCTTCTTGGTCAGCGGACGGTCCGGGAAGATGTTGATCCACACCTTGCCGCCACGCTTGATGTGCCGGTTGATGGCGATACGAGCGGACTCGATCTGCCGGTTGGTGATGTAGGCGTGCTCCAGTGCCTGGATGCCATAGTCACCGAAGCTCACCGCGGTGCCACCACTGGCGATGCCGCGCTGGCGCGGGTGATGCTGCTTGCGGTGCTTGACCTTGCGGGGAATCAGCATGATTTAGCTCTCCGTGCTCTCGGTAGCGCCGGCTGCTGCTTCGGTCCCACCGGTCGCCTCGGCGATCGCAGGCGCTGCGGGTGCCTCTTCAGTCGCAGCACGGCCTGCTTCGGTGCTCGTCGCGGTGGTACCCGACGCACCGCTACGGCGCGGTCGGGTGCCCGACGGACGCTCACGACGCGGCCGGTCAGCGGCAGGCGCGGCGGCAGCGGCGAGCTCACGCTTGCCACCGACGATGTCGCCCTTGTAGATCCACACCTTCACGCCGATACGGCCGAAGGTGGTCTTGGCCTCGTACAGGCCGTAGTCGATATCGGCCCGCAGCGTGTGCAGCGGAACCCGACCCTCGCGGTAGAACTCCGAGCGGCTCATCTCGGCACCGCCGAGGCGGCCCGAGCACTGCACCCGGATGCCCTTCACGTTGGGCTGACGCATTGCCGACTGGATCGCCTTGCGCATGGCGCGACGGAACGCGACACGGTTGGACAGCTGCTCGGCAACACCCTGGGCGACCAACTGCGCCCGCGACTCGGGGTTCTTCACCTCGAGGATGTTGAGCTGCACCTGCTTCTTGGTCAGCTTCTCCAGGTCGGTGCGGATACGGTCGGCCTCGGTGCCGCGGCGGCCGATGACGATGCCGGGACGCGCGGTGTGGATGTCAACGCGGACCCGGTCACGGGTGCGCTCGATCTCCACATCGGCGATGCCGGCCCGCTCCAGGCCGGTGGCCAGCAGGCGACGAATCGCGACGTCTTCCTTGACGTAGTCCTTGTACTGCTTGTCGGCGTACCACCGGGACTTCCAGTCGGTGGTGATGCCGAGCCGGAAACCGTGGGGGTTGATCTTCTGGCCCACTACTGCGAGCCTCCCTTCGCTTCTTCAGAAGCTGCTGTCTCGGTGGTCTTCTTGGTCGACTTCGCAGCTGCTGCCTTGCTGCCCTGCGCACGACGCGACCGCGCGGAGGTCGCGGACGAAGCCGAAGCCTTGTCCCCGCCCTTCTGCTTGGGCGGACGGCTCTCGACGATCACGGTGATGTGGCTGGTGCGCTTGCGAATCCGGAACGCCCGCCCCTGGGCGCGCGGACGGATGCGCTTGGCGGTCGGGCCCTCGTCGGCGTGAATCGTGGCCACCACGAGGGTGGCGGGATCCAGGCCGTCGTTGTTCTGCGCGTTGGCGGCAGCGCTGGCGATCACCTTGGCGACCGGCTCGCTGGCGGCCTGAGGCGCCCACCGCAGGATGTCGAGGGCATCCTCGACGCTCTTGCCGCGGACCAGGTCGATGACACGACGGGCCTTGCTGGCCGAGACGCGCACGAAGCGCGCCTTCGCCAGCGCAGAAGGATAAGTGGATGGATTCGTTGTTGTACTGGTCATCGCCGCTTGCTCTTCCGGTCGTCCTTGATATGACCCTTGAAGGTGCGCGTCGGAGCGAACTCGCCGAGCTTGTGCCCGACCATCGCCTCGGTCACGAACACCGGGACATGCTTGCGGCCGTCATGCACCGCAAAGGTGTGCCCGATGAAGTCCGGGATGATGGTCGACCGACGCGACCAGGTCTTGATGACCTGCTTGGTGTTCTTCTCGTTCTGGACGTCGACCTTCTTGAGAACATGGTCGTCGACGAACGGACCCTTTTTCAGGCTGCGTGGCATCGCTATCTAACTCCTAGCGCTTCTTGCCGGTGCGCCGGCGACGGACGATGAGCTTGTCGCTCGGCTTGTTGGGCTTGCGGGTGCGGCCCTCGGGCTTGCCCCACGGGCTCACCGGGTGACGACCACCAGAGGTCTTGCCTTCACCACCACCGTGCGGGTGGTCGACCGGGTTCATCACGACACCACGAACGGTGGGGCGCTTGCCCTTCCACCGCATACGGCCGGCTTTACCCCAGTTGATGTTGGCCTGCTCGGCGTTGCCGACCTCGCCGACGGTGGCGCGGCAGCGCACGTCGACGCGACGGATCTCACCCGAGGGCATACGCAGCGAGGCGTAAGTGCCCTCCTTACCCAGCAGCTGGATGCTGACGCCGGCCGAGCGGGCCAGCTTGGCACCACCGCCGGGCCGCAGCTCCACAGCGTGGATCACGGTGCCGGCCGGGATGTTGCGCAGCGGCAGATTGTTGCCGGGCTTGATGTCGGCGTTGGCGCCCTGCTCGATGACGTCGCCCTGCTTGAGGCCCTGCGGCGCGATGATGTAGCGCTTCTCGCCGTCCAGGAAGTGCAGCAGTGCGATGTTCGCAGTGCGGTTCGGGTCGTACTCGATGTGCGCGACCTTGGCGTTGACGCCGTCCTTGTCGTGGCGACGGAAGTCGATGACGCGGTAAGCGCGCTTGTGGCCACCGCCCTTGTGCCGGGTGGTGATCCGGCCGTGTGCGTTACGGCCGCCCTTGCCGTGCAGCGGACGAACCAGCGACTTCTCCGGAGTCGAACGAGTGATCTCGGCGAAATCGGAGACGCTGGCACCGCGACGACCGGGGGTCGTCGGCTTGTACTTGCGAATTCCCATGATTCTCTAGGTCTCTCTGCCGGCTAGGCCGGCGCTCCGAACAGGTCGATGGGCTTGCTGCCTTCGGCCAGCGTGACGATGGCGCGCTTGGTGCTCTTGCGCGTACCGAAACCGCTGCGGGTCCGCTTGCGCTTGCCCTGACGGTTCATGGTGTTCACCGAGTCGACCTTGACCTTGAAGATCTTCTCGATCGCGATCTTGATCTGGGTCTTGTTCGAATCGGGGTGCACCACGAACGTGTACACATTGTCCTCGATCAGCCCGTACGACTTCTCCGAGATGACCGGGGCCAGGATGATGTCGCGGGGGTCGGTCACGGTCGCCATCAGGCCGACACCTCCTCTTTGGTATTCGCGGTGTTGGCCGCGATGTAGGCGTTCAATGCCTCGACCGAGAACACCACGTCGTCGGCGTTGAGCACGTCGTAGGTGTTCAGCTGATCCGGCGAGATCACATGCACGCCAGGCAGATTGCGCACGCTCTTGGCGCTGACCTCGTCGGTGCGGGCCATGACCAGAAGAACCTTCTTGTTCTCGGTCACGGTGGCCAGGAACGACTTGGCGCTCTTGGTCGACGGGGTCTGGCCCTCGACCAGTTCGGTGATCGCGTGGATCCGCTCGTTGCGAGCACGGTCCGAGAGCGCCCCGCGCAGCGCGGCGCGGATCATCTTCTTCGGTGTGCGCTCGCTGTAGTCGCGCGGCTGCGGGCCGTGGACGACGCCACCACCGGTGAACTGCGGCGCGCGGGTCGAGCCCTGGCGCGCGCGGCCGGTGCCCTTCTGCCGGTACGGCTTCTTGCCGCCGCCGGAGACCTGGGCGCGGGTCTTGGTCGCATGCGTGCCCTGGCGCTTGGCGGCCAGCTGTGCGGTGACGACCTGGTGCATCAACGCGATGTTGGGTTCGACGTCGAACAGCTCGGCGGGCAGCTCGATGGAGCCGTCCTTCTTGCCGCCTGGCGTCTTCACATCAACTTTGAGTGTCATTACTTCTCGCCTCGCTTGATTGCGCTGCGGACAACTACCAGTCCACCGTTACGTCCGGGGATGGCGCCCTTGATCAACAGCACGCCGTTCTCTGCGTCGACCTTGTGCACCTTCAGGTTCTGCGTGGTCACCTTGTCGTGGCCCATGCGGCCCGACATCCGGGTGCCCTTGAAGACACGGCCCGGGGTGGCGCACCCACCGATGGAGCCGGGACGACGGTGCACGGCCTGCGCACCGTGGGAGGCGCCCTGGCCCTTGAAACCGTGACGCTTCATGGTGCCGGCGAAGCCCTTGCCCTTGCTGGTGCCGGTCACGTCGACGTAGGCGCCGTCGGCGAAGATCTCCGCCGTCAGCTCCTGGCCGACCTCGTACTCGGCGGCCCCGGCCTCGTCATCGAGCCGAAGCTCGGCGAGGTGCCGACGCGGGTTGATGCCCGCGGCGGCGTACTGGCCCGTGACGGGCTTGTTCACCTTGCGCGGGCTGATCTCGCCGTAGGCGAGCTGCACGGCGCTGTAGCCGTCGCGCTCAGGGGTGCGGATACGGGTCACCACGTTGGGGCCGGCCTTGACGACCGTCACCGGGACGACTTTGTTGTTCTCGTCGAACACCTGCGTCATGCCCAGTTTGGTGCCCAAAATGCCTTTTGTAGCCATGTTTTGGGTATCTCCTACTGGATGTTGACGTCGACACTGGCCGGCAGATCGATGCGCATGAGAGCGTCAACGGTCTTGGGCGTCGGGTCGAGGATGTCGATCAGCCGCTTGTGCGTACGCATCTCGAAGTGCTCCCGCGAATCCTTGTACTTGTGCGGGGACCGGATAACGCAATACACGTTCTTCTCGGTCGGCAGCGGCACGGGGCCCACCACACTGGCACCGGTACGGGTGACCGTCTCGACGATCTTGCGCGCCGAGGCATCAATGGCCTCATGGTCGTAGGCCTTGAGCCTGATGCGGATCTTCTGTCCCGCCACGCTTCTCCTACCTCGCTCCTGCTTCGTACATCGGCCGGCCGTGCACAGATTCCCATTGGGAACCCATTCGGGCCTGGTGCCCCGGCGCGGTCGCGCCGAGTATTGCCGCCGCTGTTTACCTGTCTGTGGTCCACCGGTCCCCGCGGTCGGGCGTGTCGCCCTCACGCACACTCGCCCGCGTCGAAAATCCGTCACGTTCGGTGTTGGGACCGGATGCGCCCGTGAGGGCGCCGATCGGATGCCCGGCCAGGTCAAAAACCCGGCGCAAGGCAACCCGAATAGTATGCCCTAGATCTGGGCGTCCTCCAAATCCCAGAATGAGTAGCTTCCGGCAGGGCCGGAGGCGGCCGTTGGCCAAGCCGCGTACTCACCGAGATTCACTCCGCGGACCAGGTTACGGCCAGATCGGTCCCTGGTGTGCATTTCGGCGCATTGGAGTGGATCGGCGCCGAGCCAATCCGAGCCGACACCGACCTTACTCCCGAGTAAGGTCGGCACGGTGACACAGCCGACCTCCACATACCGCGCCTGGCAGCAACTGTCCGCCAAGCCCCTGGGCACGCGCATCTTCTCTGCCGCGGCGATGGCGCGAGTGCCCTACTTCGCGTCGATCCTGCCGCACGTGGTCCGCATGGAGCCCGGCCTCGCCGAGGTGAAGATGCCGAAGTGGTTCTTCGTCTACAACCACCTGCACACCGTGCATGCGATCGCATCGTGCAATGCCGCGGAGATGGCGATGGGGATGTTGATGGAGGCCACGGTGCCGACGACCCACCGGTGGATCCCCAAGGCGATGAACGTCGCCTACCTCGCCAAGGCCACCACGTCGCTGCGCGCGACGGCCCTGCTCGACCCGCCCGACTTCAGCGCGATTGTGGAAGGCGTCGACATCGTGATCCCGGTCAGCATCACCGACCGCCACGGTGTCGAAGTCGTGCACGCCGACATCACCACCTGGGTCACGCCCTACTCCAGGTAGGTGCCGTGCCCCTCGCGCACCAAGTCGCCATCGAAGAGCAACACCTCGTTCACGAGTCCGCCGCGCTGATTGCGGTAGTTGATCACCAGGGCGGACTCGCCCCGGTAGACGTCGACGACCTCGAAGTGCAGATCGGGCATCCCCGCGAGCGCGGTGATCCAGTAATGGCGCAGCGCGTCCTTTCCACGCACCAACCCGCCCGTGTCTGGAAGCACGCGGGCCGCCACGGGTGAGCTGAACACCACGTCGTCGTGAAAGTGCGCGAGCACCGCGTCGACATCGTGGGCGTTCCAGGCCCGGACCCATTCCTCGGCGAAAGCCTGCGGCTCCGGAGTCGACATCAGCTCACTTCTCCTTCAATGCGTCCCAGAACGGGCACTGGTGCTCCTGCTCGAACCCATCCATCATGCGACTGCCGTCCGGGCGCAGTGACATCCGCTCCCCCGCACCGTCGAGTGCGGGCCATGCCGGTTGATCGTGCGCAGCCGGGTTACCCGAGCGGACGAACTCGCTCCAGTACCTGATCATCTGGTCCGACAGCGTCTGCTGTGCCGGGTTCAACGGCGGTGCACCGCCGACGTCGAACAGGTAACGCAACTCGAGCGAGTGACTCGCGCCGACCGGAAAGGGAAGTGTCCGCATGGCTTCCGGAGCCGGCGCGCCGCGGTCGTTGAACTCGTAGGCATAGACGGCACCGGTGCGCGTCAACCCGTCAGCCATGCGTTCGCTCACACACGAGAACTCGTCGTCGGTGACGGCAGCCGAATATGCTTGCGCCACACCGCCGTAGCGGTCAGTGGGATAGTGAACCCCGACGGCACCGGCGTCGGGCCCGAACGTCTCGGCCAGCAGCCCGGGATACTCGTCCGCGGTGAACCGCAGCCCCTCCCGCAGGTACCGCAGTGCCGCAAAGAGGGTGAACTCGTCGTGGTTGGTGCCGATCAGGACGGGAACCCGTGCCGCGTGCCCGGATCTGAACCCGTCCAGTGGCGAAACGGGAAGCGCCGCAGTACCAGTCACCGGACCGGTCAGCTCGTCGCTGCCGATATTGTAGTACCACACGGGTTTTCGCAGTTCGTCCACCGGCAATTCCCGCAGGCACGCCGCGGCGGTCGCCGGATCGGCGCATCCGGCCGCGGCCGCGTAGTCGAGGCTGCGGCGCGTCGCCACCGCGAGGTCGGCCTGCGCCCGGCACGGCGCGCTCATCAAGATGGCCGCTTGGAACAAGCCGGCCGAATCCGGCGCGACCAGGTGATCGCACACCGACATCCCGCCGGCGGATTCGCCTGCCACGGTGACCTTTTCCGGATCGCCACCGAAATCGGCGATGTTGTCGCGCACCCACCGCAGGGCCGCCTGTTGATCGGCCAGTCCGTAGTTGCCGACGTCGCCGCCCGGCCCGAGGGCCGGGTGGGCGAGGAATCCGAGGGTGCCCAGCCGATAGTTGACGGTGACGACGATGATGTCGCCGCGCGAAGCCAGCCACCGGGAATCGTAGACACCGCTGGAGCCGTTGACGAAAGCGCCGCCGTGGATCCACACCATCACCGGGCGCCGCTCCCCGGAGACGGGCGGCGTCCACACATTGAGTGTCAGACAGTCCTCGTCGGTGTTATGGCCGCGTTCGGGATCGGCGGCCGGATCCTGGATGCACCGCGGGCCGGGACGGGTCGCGTCTCGTTCTCCGGACCATCCGGTGGCCGGTGCCGGAGCCGAGAACCGCAGCTGACCGACCGGCGGTGCAGCATAAGGAATTCCGGCAAAAAGCCGGTGATCGGCCGCGACGATTCCGCGTAGCGTCCCGGATGCAGTGTGAACCAGCGCAGGGTCGCCACCCACCGGCAGCGGCTCAGCCTGGCCGCCGCTGCGGGTACACCCACCGATCGTCACCGCGAGTACTGCCAGCAACGCGATCACCCAACGCCCCGGCCGCATGAACCATGAGCGTACTGGGGCTCATCATAGATTTGGCTTCCTTGAGTGGCGCCGCTCACATATGGTGATTCTTGACACCCGTCAAGTGAACAGCCCCACCTCAGGAGGAGTCGAATGAGTGCGCCGACGATGGATGATGCCGCCAAAGTCCTGGCCGACCCGTCGGCGTATGCCGACGAGGCGCGACTACACGCAGCGTTGACTCATCTACGCGCCAACAACCCGGTGGCGTGGGTCGACAACCCGCCGTACCGGCCGTTCTGGGCCATCACCAAACACGCCGACATCATGGCGATCGAGCGGGAGAACAATCTCTTCATCAGCGAACCGCGCCCGTTGCTGTCCACCGCGGCGGCCGACGACATGGCCAAGGAGCAGCTGGCGGCGGGCACGGGTTTGCGCACGCTGATCCACATGGATGATCCGCACCACCGCAAGGTCCGGGCCATCGGTGCGGATTGGTTCCGCCCCAAGGCAATGCGTGATCTCAAGGTCCGCGTCGACGAGCTCGCCAAGCGCTATGTCGACAAGATGCGCGACATCGGTCCGGAATGCGACTTCGTCACCGAGATCGCTGTCGACTTCCCGCTTTACGTGATCATGTCGCTTCTGGGTCTGCCCGAGGAGGACTACTCCCGGATGCACATGCTGACCCAGGAGATGTTCGGCGGGGACGACGAGGAGTACCAACGGGGCAAGTCCCTGGAGGACGGGCTTGCGGTGCTGCTGGATTTCTTCGCCTACTTCTCGAAGCTGACCGCGTCGCGGCGGGTGAACCCGACCGAGGACCTGGCATCGGCCATCGCCAATGGCCGCATCGACGGGGAGCCGCTCTCCGATGTCGACACCGCGTCGTACTACGTCATCGTCGCCAGCGCCGGCCACGACACCACCAAGGATGCGATCTCCGGCGGGCTGCATGCGCTCATCGAGAATCCCGGCGAGCTGGCCCGGTTGCGCGAGCAACCCGAGCTGATGGGCACCGCGGTCGAAGAGATGATCCGGTGGTCCACTCCGGTCAAGGAGTTCATGCGAACCGCGACCGCCGACACCACCGTGCGGGGTGTGCCGATCGCCAAGGGCGAAGCCGTCTACCTGGCTTACGTTTCCGGTAACCGCGACGAGGAGGTCTTCACCGACCCCTTCCGCTTCGACGTCGGACGCGACCCCAACAAGCATGTGGCATTCGGCTACGGTGTGCACTTCTGCCTGGGCGCGGCCCTGGCCCGGATGGAGATGAACAGTCTGATAACCGAACTGCTATCCCGCCTGGAATCCATCGAATTGGCCGGTACTCCAGAGCTTTCCGCTACGACGTTCGTCGGCGGACTCAAACACCTGCCGATTCGTTACTCGATTCGCTGACAGCCGGCGGCTCAGCCGCCGCCGCTTGGCGGTGGGTCGCCAGGAAGCCGTCAACCGCCGACCGCACGCACGCAGAGTAATCGAACTCCGGCAAGGTACTCAGCTTGCCGAGCACGATGGGGCCGAGCAGCAGCGCCGCGGCCTGCGTGCGGTCAACCTGCCCGAGTTCCGCGATCGCGTCCGGGCTGTCGAAGATGGCCTCGAACGGCAGCGCGTACTGCTCGGCGACCCGCTCCCGCAGCGTGCGGACCTCCTGACTCTCGGGGGCCCGCCATGGCAGTTGGTCCATATCGCCGCCGAGCGCCAACCACGACATCGCAGTGAGGGTGATCGGCGCCTCCGCGATCAACTCGGCCTGCGCCTGAACCAGCGCGATCAGCCGGTCGCGCAGCGAGCCGTCCTCGGGCGGTAACGGCGCCGCCGGAATAAGTGAGCGAAATGCGGCCGCCAACAAGTCATTTCCGCTGGGAAAATGCCGATACAGGGTGGCCCTGGCCACGTTGGCCGCTCGAGTCACCGCGTCGACGGTGACCGCGCTCGGTCCACCGGAACGCAGCAGCGACGTCGCCGCCTCCACCAGACGGGCCCGCGACCGGGCCGGCCGCGGGTCAGTACTCCCGGCGGTCATAACGCCTCCCACCTCCAGATAAAACAGACTTACAGTCTCGCTACAAGACTGTTAGTCTCAAAACTGCCGTCCGACGAAGGAGCACAGCATGGCCGATGCCCTCGTCGAGTCTGCACAGAGTATCGACCCGGGGATGGCAGAACTGTCGGTTCGCCGGCGTTACTGGTTACTCGCGGTGGCGTGCATGGACGTGTCGATCGTGATCTCGTCCATGGTGGCGCTCAATGCCGCACTGCCCGATATCGCCAGGGAGACGTCGGCGACCCAGGCCCAACTCACGTGGGTGATCGACGGGTACACGTTGGTACTGGCCTGCCTCTTGCTGCCCGCGGGCGCCATCGGCGACCGGTACGGCCGGCGCGGCGCCCTGCTGATCGGGCTCACCGTCTTCACGCTGGCCTCGGCGGCGCCACTGATCTTCGACAGTCCCATTCAGCTGATCACTGCCCGAGCGGTCGCCGGCGCAGGAGCGGCGTTCATCATGCCCGCCACGCTGTCACTGCTGACCGCGGCATTTCCAAAGTCCGAGCGCAGCAAGGCCGTTGGGATCTGGGCCGGCGTCGTCGGCTCCGGAGCCATCGTCGGATTTTTGGCGACCGGCGGTCTGTTGCACTTCTGGGCGTGGCAGTCCATCTTCGTGACGTTCACCATCGTCGGCCTCGCGATGTTCGTCCTCACCTGCACGGTGCCGTCCTCGCGTGACGACAACGCCGCGCCCCTGGACGGGATGGGTGCGCTATTGATCGGCGCGGCGGTGGCGGTCTTCGTCTTCGGCGTGGTGGAAGCGCCGGTCCGTGGTTGGACCCATCCGATGGTCTGGGGATGCATGGCCGGCGGCATGGCCCTGGCCGGCGCCTTCACCGTTGCCCAGCTGCGGCGCGCACATCCCCTGTTGGATGTGCGGTTGTTCGGCAAGCCCGAGTTCGCCACCGGTTCCATCGGAGTGACATTCCTGTTCTTCGCCAACTTCGGGTTCTTCTTCGTCAGCATGCAATACATCCAGCTGGTCATGGGATACAGCGCCATCCAGACCGCAGTTGCGTTGTCACCGTTGGCAATACCGGTACTACTCTTCGGCGCCACCACCTATCTGTACCTGCCCCGGCTCGGGTTGCGGCTGACGGTCTTCATCGGACTGTTGCTCATCGCGGCCGGTCTGCTGTGTCTACGATTCCTCGAAATCGACTCGTCCTATCTCGATTTCGCATGGCCATTGCTGATCATCAGCACAGGTATCGGGTTGAGCACTGCACCAACGACTTCCGCCATCCTGGGTGCGGTGCCCGACGAAAAACAGGGCGTGGCATCCGCGGTGAACGACACCACGCGCGAGGTAGGCGCCGCACTGGGCATCGCGGTGGCCGGTTCCATCCTGGCCGCCCAGTACCAGCAGCAGTTGGCTCCCGCGCTTACGGCTGTCCCCGACAACCTGCGCGGTCCCATTCTGAGCTCACTCGCCGAGGCGTTGACCGTCTCCGAGCATATGGGTTCCGACGGCGTGCGCCTTGCCGACCTTGCCCGCGGGGCGTTCCTCGACGCGACGAACTCTGCGGCCTTGGTGATGGCGTTGGTCCTGGGCGTCGCAGCGGTGTTCGTCGGAATCTGGGCCCCTGGCCGCGACGGGCGACAGCACCGGTGGGTCCGCCGGCTCAGGTCACGATGAACTCGGCGGCCCGGTGGCCGATCATCGCGATGGTCGCATGTGGGCCACGGCTGGGGATCGTAGGCATGATCGATCCGTCAACCACCCACAGCCCGTCCACCCCGAGCACCCGGCAGGTCGGGTCCAATACCGCATCGGCACCGGTACCGATCGGCGCAGTGCCGGCCAGGTGCTGCGAGGTGGACCATGAGTCTTCACCGACTTCGACTGTGTGACTGACTAATTCGCGCGCCATTGCCGCCCCCTCCCGCAATGCGGTGACATCCTCCGGAACGGAGTCGTAGCGGTGTTCGATGACGGGCAGCACGGCCGGATCAGCCGACGCCAGCCTGACCCGGCCACGCGAGGATGGCCGCATGAGGGCGACCCCGAGATGCGGAAGCTCAGCCGGGTCGTGATCCGGGCCGTGCACCAGCGCTGCGAAGCCCGCGGTATAGGGCCGGATCTCCAACCCGTCGGCCGTGGTCAGCACCGCCTCCAGTGGCGGCAGGTCATGGGTGGGCGTCCAGGCCACCGGTAAGACCCACTCCGGGTGGTCCACCGTCGCCATGCCGACAGGTAGCCCGGAAACCACGTCGATTCCCAGTGCCGCCAACTCGTCGGGCGGTCCGACCCCGGAGAGCATCAACAGCTGAGCGGATCCAATTGCACCGGCGCACAGGATGATTCGCCCCGCACTGACGATCTCACCGTCAGCACACTCGACCCCGACCGCCCGGGTACCGGCGACGATCACCCGGAGAACCCTGGTGTCGGTGCGCACCACGAGATTCGGGCGGTCCAATGCCGGCTGCAGGTATGCACCGCCAGGGCCCAGGCGGGTACCGCCGTTGATGTTGAGCGGGACCGCGCCAACCCCGGCGGGCAGCGGGGCACCCGCATCCGAAGCGTTGAGGTCATCCAGCCAACCGAATCCGGCCGCGGTAGCTGCGTCGACGAAAGATGCTGTACAGCCGTCGAATTCACGTACGCGCCGGACCTTGATCGGCCCCTGCGAACCGTGCAGGTCAGTGTCGAAGTCCAGGTCGGTCTCGATCGCCCGGAAATGCGGCAGCACGTCGTCCCAACTCCAACCGGGGACCGCCCAGTCGTCGAAGTCGGTCGGCAACCCACGGCAGAAGTACCCGCCGTTCACCGCACCCGAGCCGCCGACCACCGAGCCGCGGATGATCTCGGCGTGCCGGCGTGGCCACTCGGTAAGGGTCGACTGATAGTGCCGCACCACCGAGCTGGCGGCGCCGATCGGCAGCCTCAGGCCACTGATCTGCGCGGCCACCCGTGGATCGGACGGAGCCGGACCCGCCTCGACGACGGTCACCTGGCAGCCAGGATCGGCGGAAAGACGTTCGGCCAAAACCGATCCGGCGCTGCCTGCACCTACGATCAATATGTCGCTCACGCGCGGAGCGGATGTGGAATCGCTCAAGATGTCGGTTTAACTCCGCAACTGCGGCTTGAGCGCACCCAGATGCCGTTCGCGCAGCACGCCGGTCCACAGGCCGGTCCCGTAGGCGATGTCGTCGACGCGCTTGAGCACGATGTGCGTGAACAGTCCGACCGGTTTGGTGTCGTCGTCGGCGTTCCCGCGCCGGGTCGCCCAGTCCACCACCCCGTCGACCACGGCCGCCACCAGGACCGCTTGTCTGGCCCGCCGGAACAGCAGCGCAGCGATCAGCGCTATCGGCCAGTAGTGCCGACAGATCGCCGAACACAACTGCAGCGCCGACGACCACAGTCCATGAGCCGCGACCACCGCGACTTCCTTGGGTTCGGTGTCGACCGTGCTGAGCGAGCGGGCGATACGCCTGCCGGTGACCACAGCCACCGCCAGGGAGGACAGGTAACCCAGGCACGACCCCATGGCCATCAACAGCCACACCATCAGCGTCCAGCCGGAGATCACC
The DNA here is from genome assembly GCF_053483975.1 of Mycolicibacterium sp. XJ870. Lineage (NCBI taxonomy): Bacteria > Bacillati > Actinomycetota > Actinomycetes > Mycobacteriales > Mycobacteriaceae > Mycobacterium > Mycolicibacterium sp. XJ870. The sequence goes on along the minus strand of NZ_JBEFTI010000001.1, from coordinate 444,801 downwards.
AACGGCGCTGTCTTGCCCGGATGCCGGACCGTCAGCGGAGCCGCCGACGATCCATAGAATGCCTTGCGGATAAACCACTTTCGTAGATCTGTGCGGTGATCGTGGGCAACCAGAGCGATCGGCTCGTACCGCAGGCGGGCGCCGGCCTCGACGAAGCGCCAGCACAGATCGACGTCCTCTCCGGAATGCATGGTCTCGTCGAACCCGCCGACCGCGACGAGCGCGGACCGCCGGCAGATGATCGCTGCGCTCGGCACGTAGGAGACCGTCCCGTACGGCACAACAGGCGCCTCGCGCACGCCGAGGTCCAACGAGGACCGCACGGCCTCGTAGCGGGCCACCAGGTTGTCGGCGTTGTGCAGACCGATGATGCGCGGCGCCACCAGCGCCACCGCGGGATCGCAGAAGTGCCCGAGCAGCGCTTCCAGCCAGCCTCGTCGCGGTACCACGTCCGAATCGAGGAACGCGACGAAATCGGTCTCACAGGCTGCCAGGCCGGTATTGCGGGCGGCGGCCGGACCGTTGCTACGGATGTGCCGAAGCACCTGCACGTCGCAGTACATCCCGGCGAACTCGGCTTGCGCGACGGGCACCGCCGAACCGTCGTCGACGACTATCACGCGAAGGCCACGCAGCGTCCCGATCAGCCGGTGAAGTCCAGATGTGTTGTCCCGAACCGGAATAACGACGGTAACGTCGCGATGGGACGGCCCGCTGGCCGGACGCGGATGGGCCACCGTGGCGTCGAGCAAGGTCCGTGCCAGTTGCGCGCTGAGCGCGTCGTGGACCTCGAGGCGACCACCATTGAGCATGTCCTGCGCGGTCGGAGCCAGCCGCAGCAGGCGGGTGGGGGAACCGCCCAGCAACGCCGCGCCCTCCCCGAGCACCTTGACTCGGCGATCCACCTGCACGGCAAAACCGTCGGGCAGCCTCGGTCCGGTCATGTCAGCATCCCGTTCCGGTCGGGCTGCCACCGCTTGATCCGGTCGGCGCAGCCATTGACCATCTCAGCAAAGATACGCTCCCCCTCTCCCGCGGTGGCAGTCGTCGGATCGCCGAGCACTCCGAGTTCGCTGACAGCTCCGATTCCGCCTGCGCGCATGCGTGGCATCAGCTCCGGCAACGGAGCGGTGTTCCCCGGCGTGAGTTCGTCAGTCCACACATCGCCGGGCGAAATATGTAGCAATACAGATGTTTCGGTGTGACCGGCGTGCGCATCGGCATTGACTGAGCTGCACGCGACCCATCCGACGTCGCGACCCTCGTCGCGGAGCAACGCGACTGCGGACGCCAGCGCCTCGACATTCCCACCGTGCCCGTTGACGAACACCAAGCGGGGCGCCCAACTCGCCGCCGACCTGCCGTACTCCACCAGCAAAAGGCGCAGCGCGGCGGTTCCGATCGATACCGTGCCGGGGAATCCCTCGTGCTCCCCGCTGGCCCCGTAGCTCACCGCAGGCGCCACGATCCATTCGCCGCCCACCGGCGCGTCAAGCCGTTCTGCCGCGGCCTGGGCCACAGCGGTAGCGATCCGCGTGTCGGTGTCCAGCGGCAAGTGCGGACCGTGCTGTTCGGTAGAACCAACCGGGGTGATCAACATTGGGGACATGCCGCGTAGCTGCCTCGACGTTGAGTTCCCGAGCCCGCTGGGAAAAGCCACGTGCCGATGGTAGGCCGAATTCACCTGGCGTGCGCCAATTGTTGGAGCATGCGCAGCAATTGATTTCCCGGAATTTTCCCCGGCACCCCCCGTCGGCATCACGTGCGCCCCTTCTGCCACCCCTGTCACGTCGGACGGAGATCTGCCGAGGGGCCTCGGTCAGGAACCAGAGTCCCTCGGCACGCCGAGGGCGCGGGTGAAGCCGTCGGGAACCAAGATGTCCTCGGCAACCAGATCGTGTACCGACGAACGGCCCAATCCCATCAATGCCGAGTCGATGCCACCGCGCAGGATGTCGAGCACATTCTCAACCCCGGCCTGCCCCTCGGCCGCCAGGCCCCACAGGTAGGCGCGACCGATCATGACTGCGCGGGCGCCGAGCGCAACGGCCTTCACCACATCGCTGCCCCGCCGGACGCCGCCGTCGAGCAGAACCTCGATCTGATCGCCGACCGCGTCGGCGATCACAGGCAGCGCGCGGATGGACGCCGGGGTGCCGTCCAGGTTGTTGCCGCCGTGGTTGGACACCGAGATTGCCGAAACACCCGCGTCAACAGCACGTTTGGCGTCGTCGACCCGCATCACACCCTTGAGCATGAACGGGCCGCCCCACAGCTCACGCAGCCAGGCGATGTCTTCCCAGGTGGGCGGCGGGGTGCCCATCCACTCGCCGTAGGCCTGGAAGAACGGCGGGCCCGCCTCACCTCTGGCCGCCTGATTGGGCACCGACAGAGCCGGCGGCCGCATGGTCTTGGCCCACTGCCACAGATAGCGCGGCTTGGTCACGACCTCCGGGCTCATCTTGACGATGGTCTTCAGATCCATCTTCTCCGGGATCTTGGGGCTGCCCCAGTCGCGCCCATGGGAGAAGCTCCAGTCTGTCGTCACGATCAACCCGACCGCACCCGCGGCGCGCGCCCGCTCGGCCCGGGCGGCGATCGCGGCGCGATCGCCGAGCCAGTAGATCTGGAAGAAGATCTTGCCGTTGACCGCGATCACGTCTTCGATCGGCTTGCTGGCAAACGATGACAGACCCATCGCGGTGCCCCGGGCGGCAGCAGCCCTGGCAACCGCGACCTCGCCGTCGGGATGGACCGCCTGGACACCCGTCGGTGAGATGATCACCGGCATCGAAATGTCTTGACCCATCACCGTGGTGGCCAGCTCACGCTTCTCCGATGCGCCGACGACATGCGGGGCGAAGCCGAGTTCGGCGAACGACTCGACATTGTCGGTGACCGTCACGCCTTTCTCACTGGCGGAGATCAGCGACGAGTAGGCAGACTTGGGCAGCCGCTTCTTGGCACGTTGCTGTGCGATCGCGACGGTCTCGAACCAGGTATCTCGTGCCATGGGATTACACCGGACTTTCGTTACAGATTCGGGCCGGGGGTTTGGTCAGTAATTTCAGTGGAATCGGGCCCTGTTTGGTGCCGCGGGAATGGTCACCACTGGGCTTGGGTTTGATCCGCTCCTGCTCCAAGGCCGGCGCGCCCCAGCCCTCGACGCATTCGGGATCGGGCCCGTCCAGTGGCAGACCGGTGAAGAACTTGGCCGCCATGCAGCCTCCGCGGCAGCTGTCGTAATGCCCGCAGCTTCCGCAAGCGCCCGCAGATTGGGGCTCACGCAGCTCGCGGAACAGCGGCGCGTACTTCCACACACTGTCAAAACCACCGTCGGACACGATGTTTCCGGCCAGGAAACGATCGTGAATGGCGAACGGGCAGGCATACACGTCGCCGACCGGATCGATGAGGCAGACCACCCGGCCGGCGCCACACAGGTTCAGACCGGCCAGCGCGCCGGGCGCGCCCAGACCCGACAGGTGGAAGAACGAGTCACCGGTGAGCACCCCGTCGCCCTTGGCCACCAGCCAGTTGTACAGCTGACGCTGCTGCTCGGCGGTGGGGTGCAGGTCGTCCCACACATCGGCACCGCGCCCGGACGGGCGCAGCCGCGTGATGCGCAGCGTGGCACCGTAATGTGCGGCCAGCGCGGCGAATTCATCGAGCTGGTCGACGTTGTGCCGGGTCACCACCACCGAGATCTTGGCGTCTTTGAAACCGGCATCGTTCAGGTTCTCCAGGGCGCGGACCGCCATGTCGAACGAGCCTTTGCCCCGCACGGCATCGTTGACCTCGGCGTTGGCGCCGTCCAGCGATATCTGGACGTCGACGTAATCACTCGCGGCCAGTTTCGTGGCCACCTCGGGGGTGATGCGTACCCCGTTGGTGGAGAACTTGACCCCGACGTGGTGGGCGGTGGCGTAGTCGACGAGCTCCCAAAAGTCCGGGCGCACAGTGGGTTCCCCGCCACCGATATTGACGTAGAACACCTGCATGCGTTCCAGCTCGTCGATGATGTCCTTGCACTGCTGCGTCGACAGCTCGCGCGGGTCGCGCTTGCCGGAGGACGACAGGCAGTGGACGCACGCCAGGTTGCAGGCGTAGGTGAGCTCCCAGGTCAAACAGATCGGCGCGTCAAGACCACGCTCGAACTGTTCGACGAGCCGGGGCACGGGCTGAACAGAAGTCATTTGGAATTCCCGGGTATCAGCATGTTGGACTGGACCAGCACGCTCAGCGCGTGCAGGTAGGGCGCTTGATCGGCGTCGTCGATCCCGGCTGCCCGGCAGGCCGATCGGGCGTCGGGGTGGTCGGCCAACGAGTTGACCACCTCGACGACCGTCCGGTTCTTCAGGAAGGACAGCTTGCGGGTACCGAAGTGGTACAGCAGGGCGCCGAACGGTTCCGGCCGCACCGCCACCTGGTGGTGCATCCGCCAGCTCATATCCGGGTCGAAGGCGACGCCGAATTGCTCAGCCGCGTCGGCGACCTGAGTAGACACGGTCAGTAAACCCCGCACATGCCGTCGATCGAAACCTCTTCGACGAGGGTCTCGGTGACGAGCTCGGCCTCGGTTTCAACGTGCTGATTCTGGTCCATGAGAGCTGCCTTTCATCCCGTAGGGTCTCGATAATTGTGATCGAGATCGCAAGGATATGGCATCGAGTGCCAGAATGGAAGGGTGGGTTTGATGCAGGTATCCGCGTCCCGGGTGGGACGGCGCCGCTCGACGACGCAGGACCACATCGCCGGGGTCGCGATCGAGCTGTTCGCCGCACGCGGATTCGACGAGGTCAGCGTCGACGACCTCGCGGCGGCGGCGGGCATCTCCCGGCGGACGCTGTTCCGGTACTACCCCTCCAAGAACGCCATACCGTGGGGCGATTTCGATGCGCACCTGCAACACCTACGTGAGTTGCTGTCGACGTTGAGCCCGCAGGTGTCACTGGGTGAGGCACTGCGCGAGGCGCTACTGGCATTCAACACATACGGCGAACACGAGATGGCGCAGCATCGTCAGCGCATGCGGGTGATCCTGGAAACTGAAGGATTACAGGCTTATTCGATGACGATGTACGCCGGTTGGCGCAACGTCATCGCCGACTATGTGGCGCACCGGATCGGTGAACGAACCAGCGATCTCATGCCGCAGACCGTGGCGTGGCTGATGCTGGGGGTGGCGCTGTCGGCCTATGAACACTGGCTGGCCGACGAGTCGGTGTCGCTCCCGCACGCGATCGCCGAAGCCTTCGACGTCGCCTGGCCGGGCCTGGACGCGCTGGAGCACCGATGAGCGGTGGCGCGAAGGACTAGCGCCACACCTGAGCAAGCGGCGACGAACTCTGCGGGGCAAGTGGCTCGGCCAACATGACCGGCGCCTGCGCCATGAATCGCGGTGTCCTGCCTCGGTGTTCGTCAGCGGCGTGCACCGTGAACGGGTGAACCAGATACATGTCGCCGGGCCGCCCGATCGCATGGGCCACCGGGCGTCCGGCGCTGGCCTCGTCCACCAAAGCGCCCGATTCGGCGAACTCGACCGGTTCCGAACCGAGCACGGCGGCGACGTCACGATGCGAACCCACCCTGATCCGCGTCGGCGCATCGTCGGGCCCGACCTCCGACAGGAGAGTCAACAGGAGCATCGTGTGCGGCCGCCCGCTGACCACCCAGCGGTCAGCGGACAGCGGGGTGTTGGCGTCGATGTGCCAGCCCCGGTCCTCGGCAGGCGGCGCGACGGGAAATCGGACCGGGATGTTCCCGAGCGCGTAACGCGGCGTCCAGCCGTCCTTGCCGCACAGTTGATCGAGCGCGCTCGCGAGCGTCGCGCTACGAGCAATCTGACTGAACGGCCCCTGACCGGTGAGGTCTGCCGCCCACACCACGGGCTGGGTCCAGGTTTCGGGTTCGTCCGGCGACAGTCCGATCTGCTTCCAGAGCAGAACTCTTGCCGCATCGGCTATCTCAGACGGCGCCGCCTGTTCGAGCATGACGAATCCGTCGTGCATGAATGCATTGACATCGATCACTGTCACCACATTGACGTAACGGTTCGCGGGATGCCAGTGGTTTCCCGCCAGAACAAGCGGCCTGAAAAACTTTGCACAGACCCGTCGGAGTTTGGCCTCCAGGGGCGACGATAGAGATGTGAGCGCCGAAACAGATGCTCCGCACACCCTGCTGACGCTGTACGACGAGGCGTTGCCGGTGGTGTACGGGTACTTCATCCGGCGCTGCGGTGACCGCGGAACTGCTGAGGACCTGACGTCGGAGACGTTCCTCGCGGCAATGGATGCCGCCCGCAAGCCCGCTCCGCCGCAGCTCTCGGTGCCCTGGCTGATCGGGGTTGCGCGGCACAAACTGGCCGACCATTACCGGCGGCGGCACGACCGGTTCACCGTCCCGGTGGCCGACCTGCCAGAACCGGTGGTTCCAGCCGACGACTGGGACGCCGAACTGGATCGCATCGTCGCCGAAAGCGTTCTGGCCCGACTGCCCGAACAACACCGCACCGTCCTTGCCCTGCGCTACATGGACGACCGCACGGTGCCCGAATGCGCCGAGTTGATCGGCCGCACCGTGCACGCCACCGAGGCGCTGCTGGTGCGGGCCCGTCGGGCATTCCGAGCGCAATATCCACAGCGGGAAGGAGGGACGCCGTGAACGACCACGATCCGCTGACCGTGCTCAATGGCGACGAGCTTCCGGTTGCCCCGGACCCCGATTTCGCCGCTCGGCTGCGCGCACGTCTGGAATCGGCTCTCACACTTCCGAACCGAACCGAAGGAGTCGTCATGACCGGCACCGACACCGCAATCGCAGAACTCAATGAACCCGCTGAGGCAGCCGCTCCCCCGCGCTCCGCCGCAATCCCGTACCTGGCCGTACCCGATGCACGCGCGGCCATCGCCTGGTACACCGACGCGTTCGGCGCCTCCCTCGTCGGACAGATGTACGAGATGGACGACGGGCGCGTCGGCCACGCCGAACTGCAGATCGGCGACGGTGTTCTGTACCTGGCCGACGAGTACCCCGAGCTCGGCCTGAAAGCACCTGACCCACAGACGAGTTCGGTGAGCCTGATGCTCCATGTGGCCGATACCGACACCACCCTGGAACGGGCGCGTGAGCGTGGGGCGGTCGTGCAGCGGGAATCCTACGAGAACTACGGCGCCCGCAACGCGACGCTCGTCGACCCGTTCGGTCACCGGTGGATGCTGTCCGGGCCGGTCACCGGTGCGGCCGTCACCATCCAGCACGGCGACGTCGGCTATGTGTCGGTCTGGGTCCCGGACGCCGACCGTGCCGCGGCCTTCTACGGTCACGTGCTGGGCTGGACCTACGATCCCCGCACCCGTCAGGTCACCAATACCAGACAGCACATCGGCATCTTCAGCGTCGCCCGGCCCGCCACGCTGTTCTGCTGCTACGCGGTGGCCGATCTGGACGGCGCCCGACAGGCGATCGCCGATGGCGGCGGACAGGTCGGCGAGCAGCGTGAGTTCGACTTCGGCACCGTCCTGGATGCCACCGATCCTTCGGGGACGTCGTTCGCGGTGTTCCAGCCCCCGCCGGGCACCCCGCGTCCAGAACTCAATGGCTCTGGGCCAGGCGAACTTTCGTACATCACCTATGAGGTGCCTGACTCGACGGCGTTCAAGGCGTTCTACAGCCGGGTGCTCTTCTGGACATTTGAGCCCGGGCGCATCGACGACGGCTGGGGCGTGCAGGGCAGTCAGCCGATGTCAGGCCTGGCCGGCGGAAATACCGCGGCCACGACGGTCCCGATGTGGACCGTCGCCGATATCGAGGACGCGGTGGCGCGGGTCCGCGAGGCCGGCGGCACGGTGCTGGCCGAACCGGCCCAGCAGCCGTACGGGTTGACGGCAGAATGCACCGACGACCAGGGCGGCCGCTTCTACCTCGGCCAGTTCTAGTGCGATTTGTGGAGTTTCAGCCGTGTTGCGCACGGCTGAAACTCCACAAATCGCAGGTGTCACCACAATGGAATGTCTTGCCCGTGCTCGGATGCCGGCCGCGGACCGAAGTAACGGCGCTGCGATTCGTCGATCTTGACGTCGTTGATGCTGGCTTCGCGCCGCGACATCAACCCGTCCGGCGTGAACTCCCACAGTTCGTTGCCGTAGCTGCGGTACCACTGCCCGGCGGTATCTCGGCATTCGTACTGGAACCGGACACCGATGCGGTTGCCGCGAAACCCCCACAGGCTCTTGCGCAACGCGTAGTCGAGTTCCCGCTGCCATTTCTGGGTGAGGAAGGCGACGATCTGTTCCCGTCCGACGATGTGCACGTCGCGGTTGCGCCACTGCGAATCCGGCGTGTAGGCCAAGCTCACCCGATCCGGATCCCGGGTGTTCCACGCATCCTCGGCAGCCTGCACCTTCTGGATCGCCGTTTCCAGCGTGAACGGCGGGAACGGCGGACGGGTTTCAGCCATGACGACCGCCGACCCTCCCGAGGAAGGTGCGGATGAGCGTGGCGATCTCCGCGCCGTGGGTCTCGAGGGCGAAGTGTCCCGCGTCGAGCAGATGAACATCGGCATTGGGCAGGTCCTTACGGTAGGCCTCGGCACCGGCCGGACCGAAGATTTCGTCGTTGCGGCCCCACGCCACCAGGGTCGGCGGCTGGTGCGTCCGGAAGTACTCCTGGAACGCCGGGTATGCGTCGAGGTTGAACTGATAGTCCCAGAACAGTTGCAGCTGGATTGCCTCGTTGCCGGGCCGATCGAGGCCGGCCTGGTCCAGCTGCCAGGTCTCCGGCGCGACACGGTCCAACCGGTCGGCGGGCACACCATGGGTGTACTGCCAGCGAGTCGCTTTGGGCTGCAAGAACTCCCGAGCTCCCGCCTCGTTCGCGGCACGATCCTTGGCATGTGCGAACAGGACGTCCCAGAACGGGGTGAAACCCTCGACGTAGGCGTTTCCGCTCTGGCTCACCAACGCCGTCACCCGCTCGGGGTGGCGGCTGGCGATCCGCAGCCCGATCGGCGCGCCGTAATCCTGGATGTAGAGCGCAAAGCGCTGCACGCCCACCTGATCCAACAGTCCCTCGACAATGGCTGTCAACGCGTCGAAGCTGTAGGCGAACTCGTCGACCGAAGGCGCTGCCGAGTTGCCGAAGCCCAGGTAATCCGGCGCGATCAGGTGGTATTCGTCGGACAGCTCGGCAATCAGATTGCGGTACATGTGTGAGCTGCTCGGAAATCCGTGCAGCAGCACGAGTGTGGGATTTCGCGGATCGCCGGCCTCCCGGTAGAACACCTCCCAACCGTCAACCGTCGTCGTCCTGAATCGTGTGTCGAAACTGGCCATCTCAAAGCTCCTTCGGTTTCCGGGCGCTGGTAGAACGATCGTTCTCCCCGCCGTCGCCAGTGTAGGAGAACGATCGTTCTCTGCGCAAGGGCTATCCGGAGCGTTCGGCCGTGTCCAAGAGGGCGGCAGCCGCTTCGCGTGCCACATCCGCGGCGTGGGCGCCGTCGTAAATGGTGGCGGCGACTATCGCTCCGTTGGCGAGCATCGCGAGTTGTTCGGCGATCTTGCCGGTCAACCCCGCCGCTTCCGCGAGGTCGGCAATATAGGCCCGCAAAGCCAGCTTGTTGTGCCGGGCGATGCGCTTGACGTCAGTGGATGTACCGCCGAGTTCGCCGACGGAGTTGATGAACATGCAACCGCGGAAATCGGGTTCGGCGAACCATTGCGCGAGGTAGTCGAAGACCGCCAGGACCCGCTCGCGCGGATCATCAGTCCGGCTGTCCACGAACTCGGCCATACCGCGCTGGATTTCGCGGTCACGCTGCTTGAGCACAGCGGTCACCAGCTGAGTTTTCGAGGGGTAGTACCGGTAGAGCCGTTTCAGCGGAATTCCGGCGGCATCCCGAATGGCGTCCATCCCGACGGCTTGCACACCGCGCTCATTGAACAGCTGCTGCGCTGCGGCCAGCACCCGATGCTTGTCCGATTCGTCGGGCATGGCACATCCCCTCACACTGAGAACAATCGTTCTCCATGCTACTGATCTTCGGCGAGCAGACGCTGAATCGCACTTTCCAGGGTCTAAAAGGGCGATTCTGTGTCTGCTCGCGGCAGGAAAGTCAGCCGAGGACGTCGGCGATGGGAGCCCCGGCGGCGATTTTGCCGCGGGCCTTCATCACCTTGCCCGGCATGCCGCCCCCGACCACGCCGACCACGACACCGTCGCGCTCGTAGTAGGCCAGGAATTTGCGGCCGTCGTCCTCGACCACATGCACGATGTCCTCGGCTTCAGGCTCACCGAGGCACTGGATCTTGACGTCGTACTGATCGCTCCAGAAGTACGGCACCGACACCACGGCCGAGGCTTCCTGCCCCAGCAGCGCCGGCACCATGGCCCGCGCCTGATCGGCGACGTTGCTCCAATGCTCAACGCGCGCTTGGTCTCCCACCGCAGACCGCCAGGAGGCCACATCGCCGATCGCCCACACGTTGGCCGTGCCGGCCCGGCCGACCTCATCGCACACCACGCCGTTGTCCAGCGCGATACCGCTGCCTTCCAGCCAGTCGACGGCCGGATGCGAGCCGATGCCCACGACCACCAGATCGGCATCGAGTTCGGTGCCGTCGCCCAGCACCACCTGTTCGACGCGGTCAGTGCCGCGCACCTCGGTAACCCCCACACCGCAGCGCACGTCGACACCCTCGGCCTCGTGCAGCCGCGTCACCAGGGCGCCGATCTTCTCGCCGAGCACCGAGGCCAGCGGCGTCGGCTGGGGCTCCACAAGGGTCACGTTCACCCCGAGCTTGCGCAGGCTGGCCGCCACCTCGCAGCCGATGAATCCGGCGCCGACCACGACAGCGCGCCGGGCATTGCCTGCGTCCTCGCGCAGGGCCACGCTCTCGTCGTACGAGCGCAGCACCCGGATGCCCGGCAGGTCTGGGAAGGAACGAATCCGCTTCGGCACCAGGCCGGTAGCGATGACGAGTTCGTCGTAGGCAAGTTCAGTGCCGTCGGCCAGCTTCAGCGTCTTGGCGGCGGTGTCGACCGATTGTGCTGCAGACCCGAGCCGCAGCGTGATGTCGTTCTCCTGATAGAACTCGGCCGGCTTGAGCGTGACGTCGTCGGTCTCGGCGCGCAACACTTCCTTGGACAACGGAGGCCGATCGTAGGGCAGATGGTCTTCGTCGCTGACGATCGTGATCGCCCCGCTGTATTCCGAACGCCGCAGTTGTTCGGCAGTCCGGGCCGCGGCCAGGCCGCCGCCGACGATCACAATGCCCCCAGATGTAGTCACGTGGGCTTTTTACACGATGACGCGCGAGCGTTGTGCGCCACCCTGCATTTGCGCCGCTGATCGACGTGTCACGGTCGCGTCCGTTCGATGATGTTGGACAGCACGACGATGCTCTCGCTGCGCTCGATGTCGGCCGACGACCGTATCCGCTCCAGCGCCTCTTCCAGGTGCCGCATATCGCGGGCCAGCACATGCAGAATGGCGTCTGCGGTGCCGGTGACGGTCGCCGCGCCGATCACTTCAGGGATATCCACCCAGGCCGCGCGTAGCTGGTCGGGGGCGATGGTGCCGTGACAGAACACCTGCACATAAGCCTCAGTGCGCCAACCCAGCACATTGCGATCGACCACCGTGGTGAAGCCGCGGATGACCCCGTCGGCCAGCATGCGGTCCACCCGCCGCTTGACCGCCGGCGCGGACAGGTTCACCCGCAATCCGATCTCGGCGTAAGTGGCCCTGGCGTGCTCGGCGAGCTCGGCCAGAATCTGCTCGTCGGTCTCGTCCAGACGCTCCACATCAACTCCCACGCAATAAACCGCCGCTGTCAGTGCGTTCCTGCAATATATCGATGTCCTGCGCGCAACGGGTGGTGATTGATTGCGCGAACACATGTACATATCGTCGATCAATGACGATTTCCGACGAAATCCTGCCGGCGGTCATGGCTGCGCCCGTCGCCGCGCCGACTCCTGCCCGCAGAGCGAGCACCCGCCACTACGCCATGACCGCCCCGGAGTACTTCACCGTCGATTACGCCATCAATCCGTGGATGGATACCTCCACGCCTGTCGACACCGGTCGCGCGCTGAGTCAGTGGCAGACGCTGCGCGGTGTCTACACCGATCTCGGCCACACCGTTGAACTGGTCACGCCGCGCCCCGCCCTGCCCGACATGGTGTACGCGGCCAACGGCGGATTCCTGGTGGGCGGCACCGCGGTGGTCGCCCGGTTCGCCTACCCGCAACGCGCGGCCGAAGCCGACGCCTACGCCGACTGGATGGCTGCGCGAGGATATCAGCCCACGCATACCCGGCACGTCAACGAAGGCCAGGGCGACCTGTTGCTCGTTGGGTCAAACTTGTTGGCGGGCTGGGGGTTTCGTACCGACCGCCGTGCCCACGACGAGATTGCGGCAATCACCGGGCTGCCAGTGGAAAGCCTCGAACTCGTCGATCCACGCTTCTACCACCTGGACACCGCGCTGGCGGTGCTCGATGACACCACGATCGCCTACTACCCGCCCGCATTCAGCGACGCGTCCCGCCACCGCCTGCGCGAACTGTTCGCTGATGCCATCGAAGTCGCCACCGCCGACGCCTACGTGCTGGGCCTCAACGTGGTGTCCGACGGTCTGCACGTGGTGCTGCCCGCGGCCGCCACCGCGTTCGCCGAACAGCTGGGCCAAGCCGGATTCGAACCGATTGGCGTCGACCTCTCCGAACTCCTCAAAGGCGGCGGATCCGTCAAATGCTGCACCTTGGAACTGCATCAATGACCATCCTGGACAGCGTGGACAACGACGCCACCACAGCGGCGGTAATCGCACTCGACGATCGCCATGTCGCACACAACTACTCACCGCTACCGGTGGTGGCCACCTCCGCGGCCGGTGCCTGGATCACCGATGTCACCGGTCGCCGCTACCTGGATTGCCTGGCTGCCTATTCCGCAGTCAACTTCGGCCACCGGAACCCGGAGGTCATCGCCGCCGCGCACGCCCAGCTGGACCGGTTGACCCTGGTGAGCCGGGCCTTCCACTCGGACCAGCTGGGCCCGTTCGCTCAAGCGCTTGCCGAGTTGTGTGACAAGGACATGGTGCTGCCGATGAACAGCGGCGCCGAAGCAGTCGAGAGCGGCATCAAGGTGGCCCGTAAGTGGGGCGCCGACGTCAAGGGTGTCCCGGCCGGTCAGGCCAATATCGTTGTGGCACAGAACAACTTCCATGGCCGGACCACCACGATCATCAGCTTCTCGGACGATGAGACGGCGCGCCGCGGCTTCGGCCCGTACACGCCGGGGTTCCGCTCGGTGCCGTTCGGGGACGCCGGCGCTGTTTCCGACGCTATCGACGAGAACACGGTCGCCGTGTTGATCGAGCCGATCCAGGGCGAGGCGGGCGTCATCGTGCCGCCCGCAGACTTCCTGCCCCGGGTCCGCGAGGTCTGCACGCAGCGGATGGTGCTGATGATCGCCGACGAGATCCAGTCCGGGCTGGCCCGCACCGGACGGACCTTCGCGTGTGAGCACTGGGGTGTGGTTCCCGATGTCTATCTGCTCGGCAAGGCGCTCGGCGGCGGCGTGATTCCGCTGTCGGCGGTGGTGGCCGACCGCGACGTGCTCGGCGTGCTGCACCCCGGCGAGCACGGATCGACATTCGGTGGCAACCCTTTGGCGGCCGCGATCGGCAACACCGTGGTGGCGATGCTTCGCCGTGGCGAATTTCAGCTCCGCTCAACCGAACTCGGCGCGCATCTGCACACACGGCTGAACGCGCTGATCGGTCACGGGGTGCTCGCCGTGCGGGGTCTGGGCCTGTGGGCGGGCGTCGACGTCGACCCCGCCCTGGGTACCGGCAAGCAACTCAGCATGGCGCTGGCCGAACGCGGAGTGCTGGTCAAGGACACCCAGGGTTCGACGTTGCGGTTCGCGCCGCCGCTGGTCGTGACGCTCGACGAGATCGACTGGGCCGTTGAGCAATTTGCCGACGCCCTTGCCGCGGCGCGCGCATAATCGCCGGATCGGCACCCTAGGAGGCATCATGTCAGCCCCAGCCACGAGCCTGCCCGGTCAGATGATGCGACGCAGGCCGGTGTTCGGCGCACCGGTTGCCCACGGCGCGTCCGATCACCTGAAGCGAAGTATCGGCACCTTCCAACTCACGTTGTTCGGTGTCGGCGCGACAGTCGGCACGGGCATCTTCATCGTGCTGCAGCAAGCGGTGCCCGAAGCCGGGCCCGCCGTTCTCGTGTCATTCGTCGTCGCCGGTATCGCAGCCGGGCTGTCGGCCATCTGCTACGCGGAAATGGCTTCTGCCGTTCCGGTTTCGGGCTCCACCTACTCGTACGCCTACACCACGATGGGCGAGTTCGTAGCGATGGGTGTGGCCGCATGCCTGCTGTTGGAATACGGCGTTTCCATGTCGGCGACCGCGATCGGCTGGGGTGGTTACCTCAATCAACTGCTGGACAACCTGTTCGGTGTCCGATTGCCACACGCGCTGACCGCGGCACCGTGGGGCGAATCGCCGGGCATCATGAACCTGCCCGCCACGATTCTGATCGTCATGTGCGCGTTGCTGCTGATTCGCGGTGCGAGCGAGTCCGCCATAGCCAACACCATCATGGTGATTCTCAAGCTTGCCGTACTGGGCCTGTTCGTCGCAGTCGCGTTCACCGCATTCACCACCGATCACTTCGCCGGGTTCTGGGACAAGGGTTTCGTCGGAATCACGGCGGCCGCCAGCACGATCTTCTTCACCTTCATCGGACTTGACGCCGTCTCCACGGCCGGCGACGAGGTCAAGAATCCGCAGAAGACCATGCCGCGGGCCATTATCGGAGCGTTGATCGTCGTCACCAGTGTCTACATCCTCGTGGCGTTCGCCGGGCTGGGCACCCAGTCGGCCGACGAGTTCGGATCCGAGGAACAGGCCGAAGCCGGATTGTCGGTGATGCTGACCAACATCTTGGGTGGCCAGACCTGGGCAAGCACCATTCTTGCTGCGGGCGCTGTTATTTCGATCTTCTCGGTCACCCTGGTGGTGATGTACGGCCAAACCCGCATCCTGTTCGCCATGGGGCGCGACGGCCTGCTGCCACCGCTTTTCGCCAAGGTCAATCCGCGCAGCATGACCCCGGTGAACAACACGATCATCGTGGCCGTCGTCACCGGCACCCTGGCCGGCTTCGTGCCACTCGACTACCTGTGGGACCTCGTGTCGATCGGCACGCTCGTCGCGTTCATCGTGGTGTCGATCGGGGTGATCCTGCTACGGGTCCGCGAACCGGATCTGCCTCGCTCGTTCAAAGTTCCGGGCTACCCGGTGACACCGATTCTCTCGGTGATCGCCTGCCTGTTCGTGCTCTATGGGCTGCCGCCGGTCACCTGGTTGTGGTTCAGTCTGTGGGTCGGTGCGGTTCTGCTGTTCTACCTGTTCTGGAGCCGCCATCACAGTGCGCTCAATGACGGGGGCGACGGTTACATCCCCGGCCCGGCCGCGGGCGAGGACGACGTGATGACCACGCATCCGCCCGAGGCCTCGTCGTGACCGTCATCGTCGGATACCTGGCAGGCAAGGGTGGATCGTCGGCGCTGCACCTCGCGGTCGGCGCGGCCAAGACCCTCAAGACGTCGCTGGCAGTCGCGACGGTGGTACCACGACCGTGGATGACGCCGTCGCCGGCTCGCATCGACGCCGAATATGCCCAGTACGCAGCGCAACTCGCGGCGTCGTCGGCGGATCAGGCCCGCGAGTGCATCACCGCCCTGGACGACGAGCTCGAGGTCAGCTTCCACAAGTTCGCGCACCGCTCGGTCTCGGACGGTCTACTCGAGGCGGTCACGTCACTGGGCGCCGAGGCACTGGTGCTGGGCTCGGCCGCGGACGGGAAACTGGGCCAAGTGGTGGTCGGGTCCACCGCCGACCGATTACTGCATTCCTGCCCGGTGCCACTGGCGATCAGCCCGCGCGGGTACCGGCGGCCCAAAAGCGGTGCACTGTCTCGGATCACCTGCGCCTACCCAGGCAGCCGCGAATCCGTCGGCGTGGTGCGGCAGATCATCACGCTCACCGAGCAGTTGGACGCGTCGATGCGGGTGGTGACCTTCGCGGTCCGCGGACGCAGCATGTATCCGCCGCTCGTGGGGCTGCGCGCCGAGGATTCCATCCTCAAGGAATGGGCCGAGCAGGCCCGGACATCCTTGCAGCAGTTGAGGATCGATGGAATCGTCGGCGCAGACATCGAACTTGAGGTCGTCACCGGGGACGGCTGGGACGAGGCACTCGACGCAGTCGAGTGGCTCGACGGCGAGATCCTGGCCATCGGTACTTCGCCAACGGGCGCGGTGGCGCGGGTGTTCCTCGGTGAACGCGCGTCAAAGATCCTGCGGCACAGCCCGGTTCCAGTTCTCGTGCTGCCCGGCTAGTCGCGGAGAAAATCAGTACTTCATGACGCCGCGGTCAACGGCGATCTGGCTGCCCGACAGTGTCGCCGAGCCGTCACCGGCCAGCCAGGCCACCACATCGGCAACCTCTTCGGGCGTCATGAAGGTCGACAGTCCCTCGGCATCTTGCCCCACCGGGTGCAGCGGCATCGGTGCGAAACTGTGCAGATAGCTCGGGTTCTCGGCGAACACCGCCGCCATCGCCTGCGGCTCGATCATCGGGGTGTCGATCGAGTACGGGTGGATGGAGTTCACCCGGATCCCGTACTGCCCCACCTCAAGTGCCAATGAGTTGGTCAGGGCGACCAGGCCGTGCTTCGACGCGGCGTAGTGCCCGTTGCCCGGGGTGGCCTTGAGGCCGGCAGACGAGCTGACAACGATGATCGACCCGCCGTTGCCGGCCTCGATCATCGCGGGCACGGCAGCCCGGATGGTGCGCCACGTCCCGTTGAGATTGACGTCGATGACGGTGTCCCACTGCTCTGGCGACATCTCGAACATCCGGCCCCAGCTGAGTACCCCGGCGTTGGCCACGACGATGTCGAGACGGCCGAACTGTTCGATGCCGTCGGCGACCACCTGCTGCTGCGCAGCCAGATCGCGGACGTCGACCTCGCGGGCGAGCACCTTGCGACCCGCCGCCTCGACCGCGCCAACCGTCTCGGCCAGCTCCTCGGATGTCGCCGGCGGGTACGTAATGGTCTCGTCGACCGCTGCGCACACGTCGATGGCGATGATGTCCGCACCCTCGTTGGCCAGCCGGATCGCGTGTGCACGCCCCTGCCCGCGGGCTGCGCCGGTTATGAATGCCACGCGCCCCTCGAGCGTTCCCTTACCTGCCGCCATCACCGGTCCTTTCGCGATCCCCGGCCCAGGCTAACAGCCAAAGTAGAACGTGTTCCAGATCCCTACCAATCGAGCGGATCGCGGATGATCGGGCAGGTCATACAGTGCCCACCACCACGTCCCCGGCCCAGCTCGGCACCGACGATGGTGATCACCTCGACACCCGCCTTGCGCAGCAGTGAGTTGGTGTGGGTGTTGCGGTCGTAGGCGAACACCACTCCGGGCTCGACCGCGACGAGGTTGTTGCCGCTATCCCACTGCTGGCGCTCGGAGTCGTACTTGGTGCCGCCCGTTTCGACGACGCGCAGGCTACTCAGCCCAAGTGAATCGGCGACGACCTCCACGAACGGCTTGGCGGCCTCCTCGACCTCCACGCCCGGGTCGGTGTCGCTGGGATGCAGGACGAACGTCTGTATCGAGTCGACGATGTCCGGGTAGATCGTGACCACGTCCCGGTCGGCGAAGGTGAACACGGTGTCCAGATGCATCGCCGAGCGCAGCTTGGGCATCCCCGCCACGATCACCTTCTCCACGGCGTTCTCGGCGAACAGCTTGGCCGCCACCTGCGTGATCGCCTGCCGCGACGACCGCTCGCTCATCCCGATCAGCACGACGCCGTTGCCGGGAACCAGCACGTCGCCGCCCTCGATGGTCGCCAGACCCCAGGACTGTTCGGGATCCCCCCACCACACCGTGGAGCCGACGTAATCCGGATGGAACTCGTAGATCGCCTTCATCAACAGCGTCTCGTCGTGACGCGCCGGCCAGAACAACGGGTTGAGCGTCAGCCCGCCGTAGATCCAGCAGGTGGTGTCGCGGGTGTAGAGCGTGTTGGGCAGCGGCGGCATCAGGTACTCGGTGACCCCGGTGGCCTCACGCGCCAAAGCCCGGTAGCCCGACTGCATTTCGGCGGGCAGGTCCCGAATCGACATGCCGCCGATCAACAGTTCGGTCAACCGGCGCGATACCAGCGAATCGAGAAATCCGCGGGTGTCGTCGACGAGTCCCAGGCCCACCTCGTTGGGCACGATCTTGCGGTCCAGCAGCCATGCCTTCGCCTCGGGGATGTCCATGGTCTCGGTGAGCAGGTTGTGCAGCTCGACCACCTCGACCCCGCGGTCGCGCATCTTGTCCATGAAGTCGAAGTGGTCCCGTCGCGCGTTCTGTACCCACAGCACATCGTCAAACAACAGGTCATCGCAATTGGTGGGCGTCAACCGCTCATGCGCCAAACCCGGCGAGCACACCAAAACCTTGCGCAGCTTGCCGACCTCGGAATGGACGCCGTAGCGCTCAGAGGGATTACTCATCTCGGTCCTTTCGATGGTTCGTCGGCGAACTAGATCTGAATCGAGCCGGATATCAAGCCGAAGATGCCCAGAACCGCACCGAGCGCGATGATTCCGAACAGCACCGCCTCTGCGGGCGTGAACAGTCGGAGGTTGCGCTCACGGCGTGCCATCCAATACAGCAGCGCGCCGGGCGCGTACAGGATGCAGGACAGCAGTAGATGGTCCCAGCCCGCGGCGTACACCAGGAACAACGTGTAGATGGTGGCCAGCGCCGACATCACCATGTCCGGAACCAGTGACCGCCGATCTTCGTAGGTCTCCCGGGTGATGGTGAGTTTCAGCGCGTACCCGGCGGCCAACAGGTACGGGATCAAGGCCAGCGCCGCGGTCAGATCGAGCATGAAATCCAGTGCCTCGGAGGTGAAAAGCAACAGGATGAGCAACCCCTGGACCAACGCGCCGGCCATGACGAGCGCGTTCACCGGTGCACCGTTGGCGTTCTCCTTGGCAAGGAATTTCGGCATGTCCTCGGCCTTGGCCGGTATGTAGAGGATCTCGGCAGCCATCAGGGTCCAGGCCAGATAGGCGCCCAGCACGGACAGGATCACGCCCACCCGGATGAAGACCGAACCCCATTCCCCGACAATGGACTCCAGTACTGAAGCCATCGAAGGCTGCGCCACGCTCGCCAAATCCGACTGCGACATCACGCCGTACGACGCCAAGGTCACCAGCATGAACACCGACAACACGGACAAGAACCCGATGACGGTCGCCCGGCCGACATCTTCCCGCTTGCGGGCGAACCGGGAGTACACGCTGGCGCCCTCGATGCCCAGGAAGACGAACACCGTGATCAACATCGTGCCCTTGGCCTGTTCGAACAGCGAGTTCCACGAGTAGTTGCCGTCACCGCCCCAGAAGTTGTCGGCAAAGACATCCGCCTTGAAGGCGATGATCGCGATGACGATGAACACCAGGATCGGGATCACCTTGGCAATGGTGGCGATCCTGTTGATGATCGCCGCCTCCTTGACTCCCCGCAGGATCAGGTAGAAGAACAGCCACACCCCGATGGACGAGCAGATCACCGCGGCCACAGTGTCCCCGGCGCCCAGCGCTGGAAACAGCGCGCTGGTGGTCGTCATGATCAACACCCAGTACGACGTGTTGCCCGCACACGCCGAGGCCCAGAAACCGAACGCGGAGTTGAAGCCCACGTAGTCGCCGAACCCCGCCCGCGCGTAGGCGTAGATGCCGGCATCCAGATCGGGTTTCCGGGTGGCCAGGCGCTGAAATACGAAGGCCAGCATCAACATTCCGGCGCCGGCGATCGACCACGCGATCAGCGCGCCGAGAACGCCGGTCTCCACACCGAATCGCCGGGGCAGCAGGAAGACGCCTGATCCGATCATCGAACCGACGACCATCGCGGTCAGCGTGAGGAGACTGACCTTGCCTTCGGCCTTCTCGGTCTGTCCTTCAGTGGAGGTCATGTCTCGTCCCCGATTCCTTGCAATCTGACGATTTTGAACCCGGTGTCCCCGTAAATCACGCTGAGCGGCGGCGCGATGAGCGCGGCCACCAGCCAGCACAGCACCAGCGCAACCAGAATGGGACCGTCCAGGCCGCCCAATCCGAACAGCGCGACGGAGCTCGCGATCAGAACCGCGAGTGCGACAAGGGGAATGATGGCATCAGCCAGCGAAGACGGCCGAACCGCTTGGGGCGCTGGCGATTCCGCCATCGTTCATACGTCCTGCGATGTATTCGATCGCACGACTGGCGACGTTACCACCGCCGCATGGCAGCATGGTTACAGATCGGCGATTATCTGCTGCCGTTTCGCGGCGTACTCGTCCTCGGTGACAGCGCCGGTAGCGCGCAATGTCTCGAGTTCCTGTAGGCGCTGCGCGGTCGAGGGCTCCGGGGCAGTCAGGAACGGGGCGGCCGGCGAGGCGGGTTGGGGCGCGGGCGCCGGTGCGGCCTGCGATGCAGCTGCCCGCCGCACGATCGACTGCACCTGTTCGCGCGCCGCGGGATTGGCACGCAGATCGATCATGTGGTCCATTCCGATGTTGTGCGCCTTGAGGATCTGCAGGATCTCCATGAGCGGTCCGGTCTGGCCGGTCAGGTCGTAGGTGGTGTTGTCCTCGTCGATGGTGAAGGTGGCCGGCATCAGCCCGCCCACCAAACTGCTTCTCTCCCAGTCGATTCGATACTCATTGGTGGTCGGATCGACAATCGCGACGAGCTTGCGGTTGGTGATCATCGGTAACCGCGTGATGGACGCGATCACCCGGTCCTGGCTCGTGAACGGCGCGATACCGGGCCCGGAGATCTGCAGATCCAGTTTCACCAGCGGCTGGTCGTTGATCCGGGTGCCGGTCTCGTGGATGCCGGTGACCTGGGCCAGGGCCAGCACGCCGTCCTGCTCGAGCTGCTGATTCTTCGCCGCTGATTTCGAGCCGTAGGCCGTGATCGCCAGTGCTATCAACACGTCGACCGCAGTGATGAGCAGACCGGCCCAGAACATCCACTTCATCATCGGTTGGGCACCGCTCATGAAGTAGATGACCAGGAAGATCGGCCCTACGATGCCGCACAACAGGACGAACGCCTGAATGCGGATGTACCGCCACAAAGTCGACATCGCCTGCTCCCGTCGGTCGGCCGGGAATCAGCCTAACGTCGAGGGCGTCAATTGGGGCGTTAGTCAGGCCCCTGCGGGCACCGTCTGTCCACCCATCGTCGACTGCGTGAGCAGCTGGTACAGCGGCCACGTCCAGGCGAGCCCACTGCTGCCGCTGCGGGCGTAGCCGGTGTGAACGGCCACCGCGTATGCCGTCACCTCTTCGGCTTCCGGGTCATAGTCGCAGACTGCGTCGCCGCGGTCGCACACGCTGATCGTGCGGCTCCCCACGGAAGCCGGCAGTGGTGCCGGAGCGTGGGCGAGGATCGGCCAATCCTGCGCGACGCCCAGTCCGTCGCCGCCGGGCACCGCGGTGCCCAGGTTGAGGGTGGGGTCCGTCGGCAACCGATCGCCGTCCGCGACCAGCAATGCGGCGGCCAGGTTCGGGCTAGCCGCCAGCGCGTGCAGGTTGCGGTGCACCACCATCGCGCCCTGCGAGTAACCGGCCAGCACCACCTTGCTGCTCGGGCACCGCTGGGTGAACGCCGCGTACTGGTTACCGAGCGCGGCCACTCCGGTGTCCACACTGCCCATGAAGCCGCCCCAGCCCAGCAGGTCGCCGTCGACGGGCACCGCGGTCGCGGGATAGGCGACCGCTTCCGCCGTCATGGTGCGGCCATCTTGTTCGACCAGCCGGGAAAGATCCTGCAGGGATTGGTAGACCACGCGGCCCATCCCGCCGTTGGCCGT
This sequence comes from Mycolicibacterium sp. XJ870, assembly GCF_053483975.1. Taxonomy (NCBI): domain Bacteria; kingdom Bacillati; phylum Actinomycetota; class Actinomycetes; order Mycobacteriales; family Mycobacteriaceae; genus Mycobacterium; species Mycolicibacterium sp. XJ870. Next base: position 422,828 of record NZ_JBEFTI010000001.1, on the reverse strand, counting down.
CGGGTTTCCGTCCCGCTCACCTGAACCGGCGACACCGATCCAGTGCAGGTCCGGACATTCGGGGCTTGCCGATGCCGTGCCGGCCGACAAACCGATCAGTGCCGCACCAGCGACTGCGGCGGCGCCGACCAGCGCACTCATCCGTCGAAACATCAGCAGAACCCCCTACCCGTGGTGTACGAGCTGTTCATCGCCCCACGGGTCACATGCGTTACACCGCCGTTCGGCGAGCAGCTATCCGGGGGGCTGCGCGCCGTGGTGGAGGATGAAAATTGTGTCGATGTGCGGTTTCATACGCGGCTCGCCGACGCGCGCGGATTGAACCGCACACTCGGCGCCGGTGACACGAAAAAGCCCCCGAAATCCGGAGATCTCGGGGGCTTCCGCGTCTGCTCGCGCAGAGAAACTACTACTTGTTGATCTTCGTAACCCGACCGGCGCCGACGGTACGGCCACCCTCACGGATCGCGAAGCGCAGGCCCTCGTCCATGGCGACGGGCTGGATCAGCTTGACGGAGATGTCGGTGTTGTCACCGGGCATCACCATCTCGGTGCCCTCGGGGAGGGTCACCACGCCGGTCACGTCCGTGGTACGGAAGTAGAACTGCGGACGGTAGTTGTTGAAGAACGGCGTGTGGCGGCCGCCCTCGTCCTTGGACAGGATGTAGACCTGGCCCTCGAACTCGGTGTGCGGCGTGGTGGTGCCGGGCTTCACGACGACCTGGCCGCGCTCGACGTCCTCGCGCTTGATGCCGCGGACCAGCAGACCGACGTTGTCGCCCGCCATGCCCTGATCGAGCAGCTTGCGGAACATCTCGACACCGGTGACCGTGGTCTTGGTGACGGTCGGCTTGATGCCGACGATCTCGACTTCCTCGTTCACGTTGATCACGCCACGCTCGACGCGACCGGTGACCACGGTGCCGCGGCCGGTGATCGTGAAGACATCCTCGACGGGCATCAGGAACGGCTTGTCGGTCTCACGGACCGGATCCGGGATCGACTCGTCGACGGCTTCCATGAGCTCCTCGACCGACTTGACCCACTTCTCGTCGCCTTCCAGCGCCTTGAGCGCCGAAACCCGAACGACCGGGGCGTCCTCGTCGAAGTCCTGTGCCGCCAGCAGCTCGCGGACCTCCATCTCGACGAGCTCGATGAGCTCCTCGTCGTCCACCGCGTCCGACTTGTTCAGCGCGACCAGGATGTAGGGCACACCCACCTGGCGGGCCAGCAGCACGTGCTCGCGGGTCTGCGGCATCGGGCCGTCGGTAGCGGCGACCACCAGGATCGCGCCGTCCATCTGGGCGGCACCGGTGATCATGTTCTTGATGTAGTCAGCGTGACCGGGGGCGTCGACGTGTGCGTAGTGACGCTTCTCGGTCTGGTACTCCACGTGGGAGATGTTGATCGTGATACCGCGCTGACGCTCTTCAGGCGCATTGTCGATCTGGTCGAATGCGCGCGACTCGTTCAACTCGGGGTACTTGTCGTGCAGAACCTTGGTGATTGCTGCAGTAAGCGTGGTCTTGCCGTGGTCAACGTGACCGATGGTCCCGATGTTGACGTGCGGCTTCGTCCGCTCGAACTTCGCCTTCGCCACTGTGGTGTCCTCCTGGACTTGTTGGTGCTTTTACTTAAAGCAGTTTCAGATGTGTTCAGTTGTGTGGTCTGCGACGCTACCGGTTACTGACCGGTGGCCTTCGCGATGATTTCCTTCGACACGTTGGCCGGCACTTCGGCATACGAATCGAACACCATGGAGTAGTTAGCCCGGCCCTGGGTCTTCGACCGAAGGTCGCCGACGTAGCCGAACATCTCCGACAGCGGAACCTGCGCCTTGACGACGCGTGCACCGCTGCGCTCCTCCATGGCCTGGATCTGACCACGGCGGGAGTTCAGGTCGCCGATCACCTCACCCATGTAGTCCTCGGGCGTGGTGACCTCGACTGCCATGATGGGTTCGAGGATGACCGGCTGGGCTGCCTGTGCCGCTTTCTTCAGCACCTGCGAGCCAGCCACCTTGAACGCCATTTCCGAGGAGTCGACCTCGTGGTAGGCGCCGTCGAGCAGCGTTACCTTCACGTTGACCAGCGGGTAGCCGGCGAGCACGCCGTACTGCATGGCGTCCTGCGCACCGGCGTCGACCGACGGGATGTACTCACGCGGGATACGGCCACCGGTGACCTTGTTCTCGAACTCGTAGGTGGCACCGTCCTCGCCGGCGAACGGCTCGAGGTCGATGAGGACCTTCGCGAACTGGCCGGATCCACCCGTCTGCTTCTTGTGGGTGAACTCGACCTTCTCCACCTTGCGGCGAATGGTCTCGCGGTAAGCCACCTGCGGCTTGCCCACGTTGGCCTCGACCTTGAACTCGCGGCGCATGCGGTCCACCAGGATGTCCAGGTGGAGCTCGCCCATGCCGCCGATCACGGTCTGGCCGGTGTCCTGATCCAGGTGCACCTTGAAGGTCGGATCCTCCTCGGCGAGTTTCTGGATCGCGGTACCGAGCTTCTCCTGGTCGCTCTTGGTCTTGGGCTCGATGGCCACCTCGATAACGGGATCGGGGAAGGTCATCGACTCCAGCACGACCTGGTTGTTGGGGTCGCTCAGGGTGTCACCGGTGGTGGTGTCCTTCAAGCCGATCACCGCGTAGATGTGACCGGCGGAAGCCGACTCCACCGGGTTCTCCTTGTTGGCGTGCATCTGGAACAGCTTGCCCAGCCGCTCCTTCTTGCCCTTGGTGGCGTTGATGACCTGCGCACCGGACTCGACCTTGCCGGAGTACACACGGACGTAGGTGAGCTTGCCAAAGAAGGGGTGCACGGCAATCTTGAAGGCCAGTGCCGAGAACGGCTCGTCGACCGACGGCTTGCGAAGAACCTCTTCGTCCTCCTTGCCGGGGACGTGACCCTTGACGGACTCGACGTCCAGCGGCGAGGGCAGGTAGTCGATCACGGCGTCCAACATGGGCTGCACGCCCTTGTTCTTGAACGCGCTGCCGCACAGCACGGGGTACAGCTCGCTGCTCACGGTCAGTTTGCGGATCGCGCCCTTGATCTCATCGATCGTGAGCTCTTCGCCGCCGAAGTACTTCTCCAGAAGCGCCTCGTCGGTCTCCGCGACCGTATCCATCAGTTCGCTGCGATACTGCGCGGCCTTCTCGGCCAGATCGGCAGGAATCTCGACGGTCTCGTAGCTCTCGCCGAGCTTGGTCTCGCCGCGCCACACCTTGGCTTTCATCTCGACCAGGTCGATGATGCCTTCGAAGTCGTTCTCGGCACCGATCGGCAGCTGGATCACCAGCGGCTTGGCGCCGAGGCGGTCCTTGATGGTCTGCACGGTGAAGTAGAAGTCCGCACCGAGCTTGTCCATCTTGTTGACGAAGCAGATCCGGGGCACGTCGTACTTGTCGGCCTGCCGCCACACCTGCTCGGACTGGGGCTCAACGCCTTCCTTACCGTCGAACACCGCGACGGCACCATCGAGAACCCGCAGGCTGCGCTCCACCTCGACGGTGAAGTCGACGTGCCCGGGGGTGTCGATGATGTTGATCTGGTTGTTGTTCCAGAAACAGGTGACGGCCGCGGAGGTGATGGTGATACCCCGCTCCTGCTCCTGCTCCATCCAGTCGGTCGTGGAGGCACCGTCGTGCGTCTCGCCGATCTTGTAATTGACGCCGGTGTAATAGAGGATGCGCTCTGTCGTCGTCGTCTTGCCGGCGTCGATGTGCGCCATGATGCCGATGTTGCGGACCTTGTTCAGGTCAGTCAGCACGTCCTGTGCCACGGAAGTCTTCCCAACTCTCTCGCTTGCTTGATTAGGTGTTCGATTGCGCGCCGGCCGGCACCCGACGCTGGATGCCGGGCGCGGGTATCACCAGCGGTAGTGCGCGAAAGCCCGGTTCGCTTCGGCCATCTTGTGAGTGTCCTCACGACGCTTCACAGCGGCACCCAGGCCGTTGCTCGCATCCAGGATCTCGTTCGCCAGGCGCTCGATCATGGTCTTCTCGCGACGTGCCTTGGAGAAGCTGACCAGCCAGCGCAGGGCCAGCGTGACCGAACGTTCCGGGCGGACCTCGACCGGAACCTGGTAGGTCGCGCCACCGACGCGGCGGCTGCGGACCTCGAGGGCCGGCTTCACGTTGTCGAGAGCGCGCTTGAGGGTGACGACCGGATCGGTGCCGGTCTTGTCGCGGGCCTGCTCGAGGGCACCATAAACAATGCGCTCAGCCAGCGATTTCTTCCCATCGAGCAGGACCTTGTTGACCAGCTGGGTGACCAGCTGCGATCCGTAGACCGGATCGTTGACCAACGGGCGCTTCGGTGCGGGACCCTTGCGCGGCATTAGCTCTTCTCCTTCTTCGCGCCATAGCGGCTGCGGGCCTGCTTGCGGTTCTTCACACCCTGGGTGTCGAGCGAGCCGCGGATGATCTTGTAGCGGACACCGGGCAGGTCCTTCACCCGGCCGCCGCGCACCAGCACCATCGAGTGCTCCTGCAGATTGTGACCCTCACCTGGGATGTAAGCGGTCACCTCCACCTGGCTGGTCAGCTTGACGCGCGCGACCTTCCGAAGCGCCGAGTTCGGCTTCTTCGGGGTGGTGGTGTACACGCGGGTGCACACGCCGCGACGCTGAGGGCTGCCCTTGAGGGCCGCGGTCTTCACCTTGGCGATCTTGTCGCGGCGGCCTTTGCGGACCAGCTGCTGGATGGTTGGCATCTACCGGCTTTCTCTGTGTTGCTTGTGTTGCTCGTGGCTCGTAAGTCGTTCTGAAGTTCTCTGTGCTGCAGTTATCCCCCGGCTACGTACCCCGCATCCGGGCGTGTCGCACCTGTCCGTACCGCCAAAATTTCGATGCGTGTTAGACATGCGAATTGGCCCGGCGTGCGGGCACGCTTGCGAACGAACTCAGCCGCATGCGCCTTTCCGGCCAGGCACGATCCACCACAATACCAGGGGCGACCGCGCCGAACCAAACTCGTCCGCGGCTGTCTAATCGCAGGTCAGAGCCTACGGTTATCGACGCTCCATCCCGGAGGCCAGGCGCAGCAGCATGTTGGTGAACACCGCATCGGTGTCAACGTCGTCCATCACGCCCGTCATTTCCAGTAGGACGAACCCGTGCAACGCCGACCAGAACTCCAGTGCAGCGTAGAACGCGTCCTCCCCCTCCATCCCGTAGGACGCCAGTACTGAGATGACCGGGCCGGCGGCAGCCTTGGTGGCCGCCGAGTACTCCGGATCGTCACCCCCGAACGGCATCCGGGTGAAGGCCGCATACCGGCCGGGATGATGGTGGGCGTAGCTGCGATATGCGCTGGCCATCGCTATCACGGCGTCGTCGCGCGTGCGGCCCTGGCCGACTGTGTTGAGCATCGAGATGATGTCGTCGACCACGCGCATCCGGACGGTGCGGCGCAGGTCTTCGAGGCTGTGTACGTGGTTGTACAGCGAAGGGCCTTTGGTGCCGAGCTGGCTGGCCAGCGCGTTGATGGTCAGCGCGTCCCAACCCTCACGGTCCAGAAAGGACAGTGCGGCGTTGACGATCGCGTCGCGGCTGAGCCTGGTGGTCCGAGCCGGACGCGTTCGGCTGCCAGTCGACGGCTGCTCGGGCCGAACTGACATGTGCGCCCTGCCTTCGGGTCGGCGATGATGACCCAGGAGTGGGTCGCCGTGAAACTCTAGTCCCTCGATCCGTTCAGATCAGTTCACTCGGTCCTGGCTGAGTTGGGCGAGTTGCTCGGTGATCGTGCACAGCTCGGGCAACGATGCGGGGTTCATCGTCTGGATCGACCAGGTGATGACGTCGCCGCCTTTGGCCACGTAAATGCTGCAGACGTTGGCGTCGGCGGCTTTGAAGCCCTTGTTGCCGTCGAGGGACAGTTCGGTCAGGCTGCGGCCGGCCCGCTGTTCCAATGCCCGCTCGGTATCCATGTCACTGCCCCGGTACCACCACGTCGAGATGCCCATGCCTGCACCGAAGGTGCCCAGCACAGAGTTCTCCTGCCAGAAGCAGCCGGCATCGCTGACCACCGCCTTGGTGAACATCGCGGAGCCGACGGCGCTGGCGACATCGGCGTCGGAGACGCCGTTGCAGTCAGCGCTGCGGAATCCGTCGCCCGTCGGAGCCGGGGACGCGGGATGTTCGGAAGGGTCGGGTGAACCGCACGCGGTCAGCAGGACGACTCCGACGGCGAAGCCGACCAGCAATGGCCGGGCCCGGGACACCTCAGAGTTCCGATCGGAGAGTTTGGGACAGCAGTTTCTCGGCGTCCTCGCAGGGATCGCCACTGTTCGGACCGTCCTGAGCGCGGAACTGCACCCACCAGCTGAGCACACCCGTACCTGCTGCCGCAGTCGCCGAGCACGCCGCCCCGGTGACGTCGCGGCGCGCGAGGACGGCCTGGTGTCGTTCGACGATCGTGTCGGTGATCTGCGCGCCGCGCTGCTGCGCCACCGCGCGTTCCCGTTGCAGGCTGCCGGTTTCGAACCATGAGAAGACGACGTCGACCATGACCGGAGGGGCCGCTGCCTCCGGTGCGGCGTGCGGGGCTTTTCGGGACAGGACGTACTGGCATACCGCGCCGCTGTACGGCCGAACCAGATTGTCGGCGGCAAGGATCTCCTGCACGGTGCTGTCGGCCAGCAGCCCACACCGGTCATCGACGTAGCCGTAGCTCCGATTCGGATCAGCGGGATCGGGCTCGGCCCGCTGCGCCGTCCCGGAGACGGTGTGCGAACACGCCGCGGCGGCCACGGCTGTGACCGCGACGGCAGCAGCCTGCAAAACACGCCGGTACATCGCACAACACGCTACCGAGCACCGCCAACTCCCGCGACCCGTCGGCCTCAGCGGGAGGAAGTGACGAACAGGTGCCGGGAATCCGCAGCCGCCACGTACTCTTCCAGGCAGCGGATCGGAAGGGGAGCATCGTGCATTGGATGACTGTGGGCCGGACTGTGGCCGCCTGCCTCGTCGCGTTGCCTGTGGGACTGACGGTGGGCGCGCCCACCGCTGGGGCGAAGAACGGCGACACCCACATCACGGGCCAGGGCATCGAGCAGACGTTGGACTGCAATGAGTCCACCCTGATCGTGAACGGCACCGGTAACACGATCAATGCGATAGGCACGTGCTGGGCGGTCACCGTGCAGGGCTCGTCGAACGTCGTCATTGCCGACAACGTCATCAACGACATCACGGTGTATGGCTATGACCAGACGGTGTTCTTCAAGAACGGCGCACCGGCACTGATCGACCGCGGCCGCGAACTGGGTATGACGAACCGGCTCGACCGGGTACCCGCCTGAGGAAGAAAGCAAGGGAGCACATGCGCATCACCAGGATTCTTGGCGCCACCGCGGCGGCAGTCGCCGCATTCGGGTTGGCGGCCTGCGGCTCGGACAGTCAGGACACGAACACCCCGTCGGCGACGGCGGGTTCGTCCGGAATCAACGTCGAGGTCGGCAATACGATCAACTACGGATCGGTCGGCACCACGGCCGACATCGACTGCGCTGACGGCAAGTCCCTCAATGTCGGTGGCGCCAACAACAACCTGACGGTGACGGGCACCTGCGCCAACGTGAACATCGGCGGGTCCGACAACACGATCACCATCGACCGGATCGACAAAGACCTGGCGGTCGTCGGGCTCAACAACACCGTCACCTACAGGGACGGCGACCCCAAGATCAACGACACGGGCAGCGGCAACAAGATCAGCAAGGGCTGAGTTCCTGCGCGGGCAGACGCGAAAGAGCCCTAGAACAACCAGTTTTGGGCACTTTGGTGTCCGCTCGCCACGAGTCAGCAATTTCTCGCATACGCACGCACCGGGCGGCATGACCGCCTCGGTGGCCTCTGCCTGCCGTATCTGATCAGCACGATTTTGAATACTACTTGCGATTGATCAGCCGGAGACACGCGCGTTCAGAACGCTCCCGCTTCTCGAATTCCCTTTCGCGGCATGGATATACCTCGTTGACCAGAGCCAGTGCCTGGGAGTTCACTGTGAATACATTATTTCGAAACTGACCTTCCCGCGTGCCCTCAGCTTGTTAGCATCACGCACTGTGGGACAGACGAGCACGAGCCGACCAGCTAGCGCTCTTCCCGAGTTCGAGGATGCCGAGCAGGAATGCTGGCAGAGCTTTTTCGATTCATCTACGCAGCTCTGCCGGTCCGTGAACCAACGGTTGATGGACGAGCACGATCTCGCACTGGTTGATGTTCTGCTGCTCGATGCGCTTGCCAAGTCGGATGGCGGCTCCGCCCGGATGGGTGAACTCGCCCGATCCCTGAGGCTGATTCCGAGCCGCGTCACCGCCCGGATCCGGCGGATGGAATCACGCAGGCTCGTGGTGCGTGCAACTGACCCGCAGGACCGCCGGTCAGTGCAGGCCAGCATTACCCACGCGGGTCGAACATGCGGAGGGAAGGCGATGCGTAGCTACGCACGTGCCGTCCGGGAGTTTTATCTGAATCCTCTATCGCGTAACCAGATGACGGCGATGGCCGACAGCTGCCGACGAGTCAACGTCGCCCTGCCGCCGGATCACACGTGGTTCGACAACGTGTAGTCGAGCCTTCCTGAATCAATATCGAGTTTGCTGGGATCAACCTGCCTCGACTCTGCGCCTCCCGACGGAGGGTTCTCGGCGGATTCTGCTTCTCCGCCTTCGCGAGGGGTCCGACGGTTCATGCCGGACATGGAAACGCTGTTCGATCTGCGTCGATTGCACGCAGTGCACACACCGTCCGGCGTACCAGCCGAAGTTGCTTGCATCGGACTCTTCGTTCGCGGACCGAGACGACGATTATTCATGGTCCGAATCGAAGAACCAAGCAGCGAGCTTGACTAAACAAGCCTCCAGAGTGGCCTTGTATGCAGCATGCCGATACCCCTCCGGGGACGATGAACACGTTCCAATTGTGTCTGAACTGCTTGCGTAGTGAAATATTCTCGCCTGCGTTCTAGTTTGCCGTGGGCGATCTGACAGCCTGCGAACACCGTGTTTGCGTAGATCGCGGATAGCCGATGCGCGGTCGCCGCTCCCCGACCAGCGTCCAATTTCCTTACATCGGCAACTACCTGCGTCACCTGAAGTATCTTCAGATGCATTCAAAATCACGTACAGAAATGGAACTTCTATGCAATTAGCTATGCGATCTCCACTGACTGCTGGGATCGCGCTGGCCGGGGCCGGGATGATCGCGGTAAGTCCGATCAGCCCAGTCACTTCACCGCTGTCCGACGTGGTTGCGACACCTCATGTCTCATCGGCGTCGGTCGAACTCACCGCTCTCACCGCCATGCTTGAGGATCCAGCTCTGACCGACCCCGTCACAGGATGGCTGGGTGTCTTCGGGACTGCATTCGACAACGTGAAGCAAATCGGTAACGACATGTCAGCCAACCCAATGCCGGTCCTGAACCAGGTCATCGCCAACCAAGCGGGCTACGGGCAACTGTTCTCCACATCCGTCCAAGCCGCCGCCGACAGCTACATCCAGTTCTTCACGTCGGATGAGGACTACCGGCTGAAGTACTTCGTCGGCCTGGCTTCCGACTACCTCGCGGCGGGCAACGTCACCGACGCGGCGGCTATTGTCAGCACTATCCTGTTCCGCCTCTTTGCGTTTGCGAACCCGCTCATCAACACCATGCAGATCCCTATCGCAATGGGCCAGAACGCTATGAACGTCCTCGCTGCAGTGCCACAGATGTTGATGCCTCTGGGGTTGGGGGTACTGAATCCGGTGCAGGGTGCGGTCAATGCGTTCGGTGACAGCGCCCAAAGCGTGCTCGATGCGCTCAACGATGGTGATTCGGCCGCGGCGTTCACTTCGGTCCTCAACAGTCCCGCCGTGATCACCGGCGCCATCCTGAGCGGGTACACCCATGGAACCGGCGGCATGACAAGCGGCCTGTTCACGCCGGCGACATCCGAGCTCAACAGGGGTCTGGTCGAAACTCTGCTGGTGACCGTTCCGCAGACAATCGCGAAAGCCATTGGCTGGCAAGGTCCCAGCGCCGTGCCGGCGCAGGAAGCCGTCGCAGCAGAACTGCCGGTGGAAACGGACGAGACCTCCACATCGGCCCAGATTCTGGGCGGGCCTGTTGCTGGTCGTGCCGATGCGAGCCGCATCACCGAGAGCACCGCCTCTGCTCTCGATACGGTCAAAACCGTCACGCTGTCCATCGCACCGCAACGCGCAGTCGCGGACGCCCCAACCACTGGTTCGTCAGCCGAAACCGGCAGTGCTGACGCCGGATCCGGCGTCAGCACTGATTCGACCACCGAGGCGGACGCCGCCGCGGACAAGAACACCGGCGGGGAAGACCGGAACGCCGCGAAAGAGGCCAAGCGGACGGCCAAGCAGAAGGCCAAAGCCGCGAAGCGGGAGGCCCAGGCACAACGCCGCGCAGCCAAGCATGAAAACCGCGGAGCCGAAACGCGCAGCAATGGCGGCAAACACCGCGCTGGCGCCGATCAGAACGACAAGCCCCAGACGGCGGCTTGACGCCGCGGCATAACCGGAAGATCACGCAAGGCGCTCGGTCGGGATACCTCGGCCGAGCGTCTTGCGTATGTCAGGCCGATTTCACGCACCGGCACCGTGCCGGCCGGCGCCCGCCGCGAAACGTCCCGCGCCTTCAGTTGCCTCGTCTTTGACCCGCGAGATGCTGGCGAACTCGAAGTCCATTGCCGCCTGCTCTGATTCACCCCACTGGTGCAGCGCCGAGAGGCGGTCCGCCCGCATGCATTGCTGCGGAAGTTTCGCCAGTTCGGCGGCCAGTTCTTCGGCCGCTTGACGGGCCTTTCCCGTGGGCACCACCCGATTGGCCAAACCGATGGCGTGCGCTTCGGCAGCGTCGACCGCACGACCGGTCAGGATCAGGTCCATCGCGCGGCTCTGACCGATCAGCCGCGGCAGCCGCACAGTGCCCCCGTCGATGAGCGGCACACCCCAGCGGCGGCAGAACACCCCCAGCACGGCGTCCTCCTCGACTATCCGCAGATCGCACCACAGCGCCAGCTCCAGACCGCCTGCGACCGCGTGACCGCTGATGGCCGCGATCACCGGTTTGGACAACACCATCCGGCTCGGGCCCATCGGACCTGGGCCGCTCCGGTGCACCGGGTTGGCATCCGGAGTGCCGAACGCCTTGAGATCTGCTCCCGCACAGAATGTTCCACCGGCGCCGGTGAGCACCGCGACCGAGGCGGATTCATCATCGTCGAACTGCTCGAACGCGGCGAACAGTGCCGCAGCGGTGGGCCCGTTGACGGCGTTGCGGGCATGCGGCCGGTCAATGATGACGGTGGTCACCGCACCGTTGCGCTCCACCCGGACAGGCTCGGTCACGTCGCCTCCATCAGTTCGGTGCTGTCACGCCGCGCGACGAGTTCGCCGGCGAAGTCGTTGTAGGCCTTGCGCAAAGCTGCGCCTGGCCAATGTCCGGGCAGCAGCCCCTCGGGCAGCACCGGATCGGCGAGCAGGTGCCGCACGATGCCTGCCGCCGCCAGAAAACGTCCGGGTACATCAGCGGCCGAGGATATTTCGTCGAGCAACACCTCGGCAGTGCGCGCCCAACCGGGCAGATCCCAGAGTCGGCCGGCCAGTTCAGCAGGGTCGTCATCGCGGGTGTGCAGTACGCGGACTCTGTCGGCGATCTCCCGGGGCAGGATCTGATCCAGGTTGTCCGGGCGCATCCACACCCCTTCGCGCAGCTCAGCGAAACGATACTGCTGCAGGGTGTTCCGCACCGACGCACGCGTGCGGGCATCGGTGCCGACGCTGGTGATGACGAGGGTCAGCCAATCGCCGTTGTCCGCACGCAGCTTGGGGTCGATGGCGTCGTCCTGGCGGCGCTGCCGGCCCAGCAGCCGGTCGGACAACCGGTAGCCGTCCTCCGAGCGCACCAGATCGCCTGCGCTGACCATCCGGGTCAGTGCCACCCGAAGTGTCGGTTCCCTGATATCGAAATCTGCTGTCAGCCGCACTAATTCGGCCGCGCTGGCCCAGGCCGGATGGGCACCGAGCAGCACGCTCAGCACCACCGACCGGGCCGTCATCCGGTTGAGCGCGGCCACTGTCACACCCCGGACGTCTTGCGCCCGTGATCGCCCATCGGCTCGTCCCGGTGACGCACCGCCTCGCGAAAACCGTGTTCGCGCGCGTCGGCCACGAATGCATGACCTTCCGGTGTGTGCCGCGCGATGCCGTCGAACACCGTGCTGACCATCTGGCTGGTCGCCACCCCCTGTTGCAGCAAGGCGGTGTTACAGGCCAGCTTGGCCATGATGAGCTGGTTGACCGGCATCGCCGCGATGCGTTCGAGGAGTCGTTCGGTGCGCGCATCCAGATCCTGCGGCTCCGGCGCCTCGACAGCCAGTCCCCATTCGGCGGCCTGCGCCCCGGTGATGCAATCCCCGGTGAACAACAGCCTTTTCGCACGCTGATCCCCCAGCCGGTGTGCCCACAGCCCGGCGGCGGGCACCCCCCACACCCGCATCGGCGGATAGCCGATCTTGGCGTCGGAGGCGGCGATCACCTGATCGGCATGCAGGGCGATGTCGGTGCCGCCCGCCACGCAGTAGCCGTGGATCTTGACAACGGTCGGTTTGTCGGCGCGCATCAGGCTGGAGAAGCCACGGACGAACCGGCTCATCATCTGATAGTCGACCATCGGATCCCACGGCTGATCCGGAAGGTGATTGACGGCCTGGGTCTTGCCCGACAGCACGGTGTCCTGGTACGGGCTGCCGCCGCCCGCCGACGACGAACCTTCCGCATAGGCACCGAGATCGAAACCGGCGCAGAATCCTTCGCCTCGACCCGATACCAGAATCACATGCACATTCGGGTCCAGGTCGGCACGCTCGACCAGCGCCGAGAGCTCAAGGGGCGTATCGGCGACGATCGCATTGCCCTTGTCGGGCCGGTTGAACGTGATGCGAGCTACCCTGCCGGTGACCTCGTAGGTCATGGTCTTGAGGTTGTCGAAGTCCACGGGCCTGATCGCGTGAGTCATGCCCTCACCTTTCCGCACGAGCAGACACAAACTCGCATGAAATGACCCCGCATTGTGCGAGTTTGCGTCTGCTCGGCGAGAAAAATCATGCTTTGACCAACGCACGCTCGATGATCGGCGCGAGGTCCAGTCCGGTGGGCAAGGTGCCGAAGGCACCGCCCCACTGGCCGCCGAGCCGGCTGGCCAGGAATGCCTCGGCGACCGCCGGGTGGCCGTGGCGCACGACCAGTGAACCCTGCAACGCCAGCGAGATGTCTTCGGCGACTTTGCGTCCCCGGTACTGGATGGTCTCCAGGTCTTGCAGATCGCGTTGGAGTGTCGTGACGTGAGCGTCGAGGCGCGGATCGTGGCCGGTGGTTCTGCCGAGCTCATCGAACAGCACGTCGACACACTCGGGACGAGTGGCCATGGCGCGCAGGGTATCCAGCGCACTGACGTTGCCCGAGCCTTCCCAGATGCCCATCAGCGGGGCTTCCCGGTACAGCCGCGGCATCCCTGATTCCTCGACATAGCCGTTGCCGCCCAGGCATTCCATGGCTTCAGCGGCATGCGGAGTCGCCCGCTTGCACACCCAATACTTCGCGGCCGCCAAACCGATACGGCGAAGCAATGTCTCGCGTTCGTCGCCGCGGACCGCCTTGTCGGTGGCACCCGCCATCCGCATGGCCAGCATTGTCGCGGTCTCGGCTTCGACCGCGAGGTCGGCCAGCACGTTACGCATCAGTGGTTGATCGATCAGATACTCGCCGAACGCCTTTCGATGCTGGGCGTGGTGAACCGCCCGGCTCAGGCCGGTGCGCATGCTGGTGGCACTGCCCAGCGTGCAGTCGAGGCGGGTCAGGTTGACCATCTCGATGATGGTCGGCACGCCACGCCCCTCCTCGCCTACCAACCATGCTGTGGCGCCGTCGTATTCGACTTCGCTCGAGGCATTGGCGTGGTTGCCCAGCTTGTCCTTGAGGCGTTGCAGGAACATCCGGTTGCGGCTGCCGTCGGGCAGCACCCGAGGCAGGAAGAAACAACTCAGGCCGCTCCCCGTTTGCGCGAGCACCAGAAAGACGTCGCACATCGGGGCGGACGTGAACCACTTGTGGCCGGTGAGTGAGTAGCTGCCGTCACTGTTGGGGACGGCCTGTGTGGTGCCGGCACGGACGTCAGACCCGCCCTGCTTCTCGGTCATCGACATGCCGGCGGTGATACCGGCTTTCGTCGTCGCGAGCTTCAACTCGGGGTCATAGACCCGACTGGTCAGCAGCGGCTCGTAGATCGCCGACAGCTCCGGGTTGAACCGCAGTGCGGGCACGACCGCGTAGGTCATCGAGATCGGGCACATGTGCCCGGGTTCGGGCGTCCACACCGAGGTCTTCGCCGCGCGCACCACATGCGCGCCGTCGCGGTCGTCGGCCCATGGTGCGCCATGGAGTCCGTGGCCGACGGCAACCGTCATCAACTCGTGGTAGGCAGGATCGTATTCCACCTCGTCGACGCGATGGCCGTAGCGGTCATGGGTGTGCAGGATCGGCTGGTTGCGGTCAGCCAGTTCGCCCCACCGCTGGGCCTGCCTGCTGCCGCTGAGGGCCCCGAGCGCGGTCACCTCATCGACGCCCCATTCACCGCCCTCGCGAATGAGGGCTTCGGCGAGAACCGGTGAGGTGGCGGGGTTGTAGTCCTCGAGGGCAGGCACCTGGTTGGTGACGACGTGTGTAGCCATACCCCACTATTACAGTTTCTCGACAGTCGCACAATACTTGTAATACTCCCGGGTCAGGCCGCGGGCGGCTTCTGATCGGACTGCTTCGCGGGTTCGGCCGACCGAACACTGTTCAGGACGGTTTGGCCCTGTTGATCGATGAGCCTGGTGAAGATCTGCTGCGCATACCCGAACACCAGTGCCCACGCGAGAATCTGTGCCGGGGTATCCAGGGCGTTGAGGCCGGGCACGAACTGACCCCGCATCAGCAGCAGACCGAGAATTGCGGTGAGCGCACCGGTCGGCAGCTTGAGCGCCGCCAGAGCCACAGGTATCCCATAGCGTTCCGAGGATCCCTTGACATGGCTGATCGTGGCCGCCGAGGCGATCGCGGCGGCGACCAGCCCGACGAGCACGACGACGATCAGATCCCACTCGCCGGCGGTCTCGGCCACCACATCGTCGATTTCGCGTGCTTCGCGATTGTTGTCGACGCCGGCTCGCTGGGGTTCAAACGGCGGGGACTGGCTGGTGGGGCATACCACCGTCACCTCGTTGGCGTCCTCAGGCGCGAAGCACAACGGGATCAACTTCGGCTCGTTGTAGCCGATGATCGCTAGACCGACGACGAGCATCGACAGCAGCACGGTTGTGCTGACCACGATGTTGCGAAAACTCCGCAGCCGGACGTTCTCTCGCAGCGCCTCAGAGCTGGCCGCCCGAACCGTGGAGACGACCGTGTCCCGTTCCTGCTCCATCACCGCCGCCAGGGAACCGCGATCTGTACTGGCGAGGGTCTTGGCGAGCCGCTCCATCGCCTGACGTCCTGGGTCCGTCGATCGGAGATGACGCTGGACATGCCTGAGCAGCGAAGGGAGCTGTCCAGCCAGATAGGAGGGCGGGGCCAGGTTGAGCAACTGCGCCTCTGCGGCATCGAGGTTGCTCATCGCACGTTCCAGCAGAGGACCGGTGCGTGGCAACCGGATTCGGTTGGCGAATGCCGGCTTCTTTCCCCCCGCCGCGTCGCGAGCCGCGTCCAGATGGCTCTTGATCGCCGTGGAGAGCGCACCGCCGACATCGCGCGGATTGCCTACTGCGAGGTAGTCGACCAACGTCTCCAGTTCGTAGGCCCGCGTCAGGGTGCCCTCCCGCCAGGCCACCGACACGGGACCTCCGACGGGCCGGACGGCGGAGACAGCAGGCACCGCCGGCGACGAGTTCGGTGGTGCCTCGATGATGCTCACGGTGTGCCTTCAGCCATCAGAAGTGGAACGTGACCACCGCGGCGTTCCCACCTCGGCAGGTGACGCGGTCGCCGGTCCGGACGCACGCCATTCTGTAGGTCTTCTGAGTGGCCGGGCTGAAGACGTCAATTTCAACGGAGTCCCCGGGCACGGCGAAGTACCCCGCACGGACGTTTCTGGCGAATTCACAAGACGTCGTCGGACTGACGAGAAGGCCGTCACCGCACGACTTGTCGTCGCCATTCTCAGATGTCAGGCCGAGCCGCGCCAGAGTCGCGGCATCGGCGATCCCCGAGTCCGGCAACCCGGACCGTCGCTGAAACTCGCGGACCACCATTTCGGTCTTCGCGCCGAAATCGCCGTCTTCGTCCAGATCGGAATACTCCGGATAATCCCGATTGAGCCGCGCCTGCAATTTCCTGACATTGTCTCCGCGGTCGCCGCGCCTCAGGGAGTTTGCGGTGAAAGCCATGATGAGCCCCTCACGTCATCGTGTCGGTGATGCAGAGGAGCGTAAATTCCGTATGCGTCCGGCAGCACGAGTAGTGGACTACCCGAATTCGCCGGCGCGAAAGTGATGGCGCGGCAACTCCGCACATACTGGTCCGGTGATGACACCGAACACCCTCGTGCCCGCCGCCGACCTCGATCTGGAACTCGAGCGCGTTCCTGCCGAGCAATCGGTCAGCGGCGCACCGCGGACAGGGGCGGTGGCGTTGGACGACTTCCGCGGCGTGGAAATCGGCGTCTGGGAGATGACGCCGGGCGTGATGACCGATGTGGAAGCCGACGAGGTTTTCGTCGTGCTGTCAGGTTCAGGCTGGGTCGAGTTCGACGACGGCAGCCCGACGTTGCAGCTCGGGCCCGGGGCCGTCGTCCGGTTGAAGGCGGACCGCAGCACAGTCTGGACCGTCACCGAGACTCTCCGGAAGGTCTATCTCACCGGCGCGTGACCGGCGCCACGCGTCAAACCTGTTCAGCGCGAACACCACCACGGCCGCCAATGCCCAGCCCAGCAGTATGTCGACGACGAAGTGCTCTGCGGTGTACACCAACGTGAAAGCCATGACGAGCGGATACGCCACCAGCAGCGGCCGCCAACCCCGGTGTACGCGGTGCCACAGGAACGCCGCCACCGCAGCCGTCAACCCCGCATGCAACGACGGAATGGCCGCCACCAGATTGACGCTCGCCTGCCCCTGGTCGATCAATGCAGTGGCGGAGTGAAGGTTGAGCTTGCCCCAGCCGCGGGCGACGATCCGTTCGATCCAATCGTTGGCGCCGTCCTGACTGAACTGCATGTTGCCGAGCAGGCCGCCGTCAGGAACGCCGCGTGCTGGGCGGAACATGCACCGCGGCCCCGAGGGCCCGCCCTCGACATC
Source organism: Mycolicibacterium sp. XJ870 (assembly GCF_053483975.1). Lineage (NCBI taxonomy): Bacteria > Bacillati > Actinomycetota > Actinomycetes > Mycobacteriales > Mycobacteriaceae > Mycobacterium > Mycolicibacterium sp. XJ870. Next base: position 405,470 of record NZ_JBEFTI010000001.1, on the reverse strand, counting down.
GCCGGCCGTGCACCGCGCAGCCGCCCACGGCGGTGCGGCCGGAAGTATGGCGTAGATCGCCAACGCCACGAACGACAGCCCAACGAACAGCCGCACGAACGCCTTCCATTCGTCGCGGTTGCGCAGCCAAAGCACTCCGGCCACCACGTACGGCAGGATGAAGAACGACATGTAGACCGTGCTGATCGCAACTTCCCACCAGGGCGGGTGCGCCAGCTTCAGCCGCTCCTGCAGCCACACTGTCGGCATCGTCCCGAAGAACAGCCACCGGTCAGCATCGACCTGCCAGTGCCACATCGTCGGCCGGCCGATGAGATCCGCCGCTCCCCTACTGAGGTCATAGGCCACCAGCACCAATGCAAAAGGCAGCCAGTCGCGGATGACGTAGAGCACGCGGCGGCCCTGACCGATGCTCGCCGCCGCCAGCCCGCTGCAGATGTAGAGCAGCAACAGCTCGCGGTTGAACGCGAACCCGTCGGTGGCGGTGCGGTATATGACGATTGCGGCCCAAACCACGATCGCTACCCACCGAACGATCTTCAGGATGCGCTCACGCTTTGGGGCCGGTTCAAGGGCAGGCGTCAGCGCAATTGACGACTCGTCAATTGCGGTCACTCAGATAAGCGTAGTTCACCTCGACATCACCCAGCGTTGGGCAGCCGTTCGGTTACCGAACTGTGTTCATCCGACGTGTCCGCGCAGGAACGCGATGTCATCCTTGCGGCCCGCATCGGCGGTCTCGCAGATCACCGGCGCATCGGCGGCCTTGACGACGGCGGCCAACAGCTGCGGGTCGATCTGACCGGCACCGAAATTCGCGTGCCGGTCCGCCCCGGAGCCGGCGGCATCCCGCGAGTCGTTGCAGTGGACCAAATCGATGCGCCCGGTGATGGCCCTGATGCGCTCCACGGCGTCGATCAATGCCTCACCAGCCGCCCAGGCGTGGCAGGTGTCCAGGCAGAAACCGATGCCTTTGTCGCCGATCTGATCCCACAGCCGGGCGATCACGTCGAAGTGGCGGGCCATCGCATGATCACCGCCCGCAGTGTTCTCCAGGTACACCGGCACGTCGGTTTTGAGGTAGTCCAGCGCCTTGACCCAGCGCTCGAAGCCGGCCTCCATGTCGTTGTCGTCGGCATGTCCACCGTGCACGATCACGGCCGTCGCACCGATCTCGGCCGCCGCATCACAGGTGTCCTGCAGGATCTTGCGTGACGGGATCCGAACGCGGTTGTTCGCCGACGCGACATTGATCAGGTACGGCGCGTGCACATACAGCGGGACCGTCGACGCCTTGAGCACCTCGGCGTCCTCGCGCGGCTTGGGTTTCTTCCAGCTCTGCGGGTTGCCGAGGAAGAACTGCACGACGTCGGCGCCGTCAGCGGTGGCCGCGGCCAGCGGGTCAGCGTTGTCTACATGCGAGCCAATGAGCACGCCGCCAAGTCTAGTGAGACCGGCCGACAGCTCCTCCGGCAGCAGTCCGGGCGCGACGATGAGTTTCCCGGTCCACGTCGGTCCTAAGCACTATGGACAACGGCATATGGCCGATGGTGCACGCAGAGCGCGCCGCATTGATCGCCGACCTTGAGCATCTCGACGACGCCCAGTGGGAGACGCCGTCGCTGTGCGACGGCTGGACGGTGCACGACGTCGTCGCTCATCTGGTCGACGTGGCGGTGACGACGCCTACTGGCTTCATGGTCGACATGGCACTGGCGCGGTTCGACTTCGACCGGCAGAACGCGCGGGGCGTCGCACGTGCCCGCGGAGCGTCCCCGCACGAGACGTTGCAACGGCTTCGCCGAGCGGCCCCGCGGACGACGACTCCGCCCGCGCCTCTCGGTACACGGCTCGTCGAGGAAGTCGTCCACGGCGAGGACATCCGTCGGCCTCTTGGACTCTCGAGGGCCTATCCCACCGCGGCCGTCGTCAGGTCCTTGCGCCAGCAGGCCCGCATGTCGGTGTCGTTCGGTGGGGCCAAAGAACTCCTGACAACAGTCAGGGTGACGGCCACCGATGCTGATCTGTCGATCGGCCAGGGCCCGGAGGTGCTCGGAACGGCACTCGCCCTGTTACTCGTCGTCTCCGGGCGCCACGTCGCGCTCGACGAGCTCGACGGCCCGGGCCTCGCCTACCTCGCGGCATAGAAAAGAGCCCCCGCACGAAGCGAGGGCTCTTTCCTTGACTAGCTAGCGGTAGTCGCTGTAGCCGTAGTCGTCCAGCGGAACCGCGGCTCCGGTCGCCTGGCCGAAGTCCGGGCTGTAGTACTGATCCTCGTAGGACGGGATCGTGTACGCCGCAGCGCGGGCTTCTTCGGTCGGCTGCACCTGGATGTTGCGGTACCGGTTGATACCGGTACCTGCCGGGATCAGCTTGCCGATGATCACGTTCTCCTTCAGACCCTGCAGCTTGTCGCTGCGGCAGTTGATCGCCGCATCGGTAAGCACCCGCGTGGTCTCCTGGAACGACGCCGCCGACAGCCACGAATCCGTGGCCAGCGATGCCTTCGTGATACCCATCAGCACCGGACGGCCGGCCGCGGGCTCAGCACCCTCGGCAACGACCCGACGGTTCGCGGATTCGAACTCGGCACGCTCGGTCAGCGAGCCGGGCAGGAACTCCGTCGCACCCGAATCGATGATCGTGACGCGCCGCAGCATCTGTCGGACGATGACCTCGATGTGCTTGTCGTGGATCGACACACCCTGCGCCCGGTAGACCTCCTGGACCTCCTTGACGAGGTGGATCTGCACCTCGCGGGGGCCCTGGACACGCAGCACCTCGTGCGGATCCGCGGAGCCTTCCATCAGCTGGTCGCCGACCTCGACGTGGTCGCCGTCGGAGAGCACGCCCTCCGAGCCGTCCTCGTGCGTGATGACGCGCAGCCGCTGACGCTTGGTGAGCTTGTCGTAGACAACTTCCTCGCCGCCATCGTCGGGAACGATGGTGATCTTGAAGAACTTGTCGCTCTCCTCCAGCCGGACCCGGCCCGCGACGTCGGCGATGGGTGCCTTGTTCCGCGGAACACGAGCCTCGAAGAGCTCCTGCACGCGGGGCAGACCACCGACGATGTCGGCGCCACCGGTAACACCACCCTGGTGGAAGGTACGCATGGTCAGCTGCGTACCGGGCTCACCGATGGACTGGGCGGCGACGATGCCGACGGCCTCGCCGATGTCGACCAGCTTGCCGGTGGCCATCGAGCGGCCGTAGCACCTGGCACACACACCGGTGGCCGAGGTGCAGGTCAGCACCGAACGCACCTTGACGTGGTCGATGCCGGCAGCCAGCAGCGCGTCGATCGCCGGGTCGCCCAGGTCGTGTCCGCGTTCGACGATCACGTTGCCCTTGGCGTCGACCGCATCCGTGGCCAGCGTCCGGGCGAACGCACTCGTCTCGACGTGCGCATCGCGGATCAGCGAACCGTCGGCCTGTCGCTCGGCCAGCGTGACGGTGATGCCGCGCTCGGTCTCGCAGTCGGTCTCGCGGACGATGACGTCCTGCGACACATCGACCAGACGACGGGTCAGGTAACCCGAGTCAGCGGTACGCAGAGCGGTGTCCGCCAGACCCTTACGGGCGCCGTGGGTGTTGATGAAGTACTCCAACACCGTCAGGCCCTCACGGAACGAGGACTTGATCGGCCGCGGGATGAACTCACCCTTCGGGTTGGTCACCAGGCCCTTCATGCCGGCCAGGGTGCGGGTCTGGGTGAGGTTACCCGTGGCGCCCGACCGCACGATCGTGATGATCGGGTTGTCCGCCGGGTAGAACTCCTCCATCGCCTTACCGACCTCTTCGGTGGCGTCCTGCCAGATCTTGACCAGCGAGTCGTTGCGCTCCTTGTGGTTCAGGGCACCACGCTGGTACTTGCGCTCGATCGCGTCGGCCTCGGCCTCGTGCCGCTCCAGGATTTCCTGCTTCTGCGGCGGCACCAGAACGTCGGCCATCGAGACCGTGACACCCGAGCGGGTGGCCCAGTGGAAGCCGGCGTCCTTGAGCTTGTCGACGGTCTGCGCCACAACGATCATCGGGAAGCGCTCGGCCAGATCGTTGATGATCCGGGCCTGGACCTTCTTGTGCATCTGCTCGTTGACGAACGGGTACGAGATCGGCAGCAGCTCGTTGAACATCACGCGACCCAGCGTGGTCTCGGCGGTCCACGCCATGCCCGGGCGCCAGCCGTTCTCGAACAGCTGGTGCTCGAGATCAACGGGGGGACGCAGATCGGTGAGCCGCACCTTGATCTTGGCGCGAACCGACAGCGCACCGCGGTCCAGGGCCATGATGGCCTCCGCCGGGCTGCTGTACACACCGCTCTCCGGGCTGTCCTTGGCTGCGGCCACGTACTCGCCGGTGTCGCCCTCGACCTCGGTGGTCAGGAAGTACAGCCCCGTCACCATGTCCAAACGCGGCATGGCCAACGGCTTACCCGACGCAGGCGACAGGATGTTGTTCGAGGACAGCATCAGGACGCGGGCCTCGGCCTGCGCCTCCGCGGACAGCGGAAGGTGCACGGCCATCTGGTCACCGTCGAAGTCGGCGTTGAACGCCTCACACACCAGCGGGTGCAGCTGGATGGCCTTACCCTCCACCAGCTGAGGCTCGAAGGCCTGGATGCCGAGGCGGTGCAGCGTAGGTGCACGGTTCAGCAGCACCGGGTGCTCGGCGATGACCTCTTCGAGGACATCCCACACCTGGGGACGCTGACGCTCCACCATGCGCTTGGCGCTCTTGATGTTCTGCGCGTGGTTCAAATCGACCAGACGCTTCATCACGAACGGCTTGAACAGCTCCAGAGCCATCAGCTTCGGCAGACCGCACTGGTGCAGCTTGAGCTGCGGGCCGACCACGATGACCGAACGGCCCGAGTAGTCGACGCGCTTGCCGAGCAGGTTCTGACGGAACCGGCCCTGCTTGCCCTTGAGCAGATCGCTCAACGACTTGAGCGGACGGTTGCCCGGTCCGGTGACCGGACGACCACGACGGCCGTTGTCGAACAGCGCGTCCACCGACTCCTGAAGCATGCGCTTCTCGTTGTTGACGATGATCTCGGGCGCGCCGAGGTCGATCAGTCGCTTCAACCGGTTGTTGCGGTTGATCACGCGGCGGTACAGGTCGTTGAGGTCGGAGGTCGCGAAGCGGCCACCGTCCAGCTGCACCATCGGGCGAAGCTCCGGCGGGATCACCGGCACGGCGTCGAGCACCATGCCCATCGGCGAGTTCCGGTTGGTCTGGAACGCCGCGACGACCTTCAGCCGCTTGAGCGCACGCAGCTTCTTCTGGCCCTTGCCACTGCGGATCGTCTCGCGGAGGCTCTCGGCCTCGGCGTCGATGTCGAAGGTCTCGATGAGCTTCTTGATCGACTCCGCACCCATGGCGCCGGTGAAGTACTCGCCGTAGCGGTCCTGCAGCTCGCGGTAGAGCACCTCGTCCACGATCAGCTGCTTGGGAGCCAGCTTGGTGAAGGTGGTCCAGATTTCCTCGAGCCGGTCCAGCTCACGCTGGGCCCGGTCGCGGAGCTGACGCATCTCCCGCTCGCCGCCGTCGCGCACCTTGCGGCGCACGTCGGACTTGGCACCCTCGGCCTCCAGCTCGGCCATGTCGGCCTCGAGCTTCTGGGCGCGGGCCTCCAGGTCCGAGTCACGCTGGTCCTCAACGGCCTTACGCTCGACGGCCATCTCGGCCTCCAGCGTGGACAGCTCGTTGTGGCGCATCTCGTCGTCGACAGAGGTGATCACGTAGGCCGCGAAGTAGATGATCTTCTCGAGATCCTTCGGGGCCAGGTCGAGCAGGTAGCCCAACCGGCTCGGCACACCCTTGAAGTACCAGATGTGCGTGACGGGCGCGGCCAGCTCGATGTGGCCCATCCGCTCACGACGCACCTTGGCGCGAGTGACCTCGACGCCGCAGCGCTCACAGATGATGCCCTTGAAGCGGACGCGCTTGTACTTGCCGCAGTAGCACTCCCAGTCGCGAGTCGGTCCGAAGATCTTCTCGCAGAACAGGCCGTCCTTCTCTGGCTTGAGCGTGCGGTAGTTGATGGTCTCCGGCTTCTTGACCTCGCCGAAGGACCAGTTACGGATGTCGTCCGCGGTGGCGAGGCCGATGCGGAGTTCATCGAAGAAGTTGACGTCTAGCACGTAACTCCCTTTCCCCTTGCGGGATTTGTAGCCAATAACACTTAGGCGAGATCTTCGACCGACGCGGACTCGTTGCGGGACAGGTTGATTCCCAGGTTCGCGGCAGCGCGCTCCAGGTCCTCGTCGTCACCGTCACGCATCTCGATTGCCGCACCGTCGCTGGAGAGCACCTCAACGTTGAGGCACAGCGACTGCAGCTCTTTGAGAAGCACCTTGAACGACTCCGGAATACCGGGTTCGGGGATGTTCTCGCCCTTGACGATCGCCTCGTACACCTTGACTCGACCGACGGTGTCGTCAGACTTGATGGTCAGCAGTTCCTGCAGGGTGTAGGCGGCGCCGTAGGCCTGCATGGCCCAACACTCCATCTCACCGAACCGCTGGCCACCGAACTGCGCCTTACCGCCCAGCGGCTGCTGGGTGATCATCGAGTACGGGCCGGTGGAACGAGCGTGGATCTTGTCGTCCACCAGGTGGTGCAGCTTGAGGATGTACATGTAGCCGACCGTCACCGGGTACGGGAACGGCTCGCCACTGCGGCCATCGAACAACTGCGACTTGCCGTCGCCGTTGACCATGACGTCACCGTCGCGGTTCGGCAGGGTCGACGACAGCAGACCTGTCAGCTCATCCTCGCGAGCACCGTCGAACACCGGGGTGGACACGATGCTGTCCGCCGGGGCGGAGAGCAGGTCCTCGGGCAGCTTGCTCGCCCAGTCCGGAGTGCTGGTGGCAACGTCGATGTTCCAGCCGGCCTTGGCTACCCACCCGAGGTGGGTTTCCAGGATCTGGCCGATGTTCATACGACGCGGCACACCGTGGGTGTTCAGGATGATGTCCACCGGGGTGCCGTCGGGCATGAACGGCATGTCCTCGACGGGCAGGATCTTGCCGATGACGCCCTTGTTGCCGTGGCGTCCGGCGAGCTTGTCGCCGTCGGAGATCTTGCGCTTCTGCGCGACGTACACGCGGACCAGCTCGTTGACGCCGGCGGGCAGCTCGTCGTCATCCTCGCGAGAGAACACGCGGATGCCGATGACCTTGCCGGACTCACCGTGGGGCACCTTGAGCGACGTGTCGCGGACCTCGCGGGCCTTCTCGCCGAAGATGGCACGCAGCAGACGCTCTTCCGGGGTCAGCTCGGTCTCGCCCTTCGGGGTGACCTTGCCGACCAGGATGTCGCCGTCGCGGACCTCGGCGCCGATGCGGACGATGCCGCGCTCGTCGAGATCGGCCAGCACCTCATCGGAGACGTTCGGGATGTCCCGGGTGATCTCCTCGGCGCCCAGCTTGGTGTCGCGGGCATCGATCTCGTGCTCTTCGATGTGAATCGAGGTGAGCACGTCCTCTTCCACCAGGCGGTTGGAGAGGATGATCGCGTCCTCGTAGTTGTGGCCCTCCCACGGCATGATCGCCACGAGCAGGTTCTTGCCCAGTGCCATCTCACCGTTCTGGGTGCACGGTCCGTCGGCGATGACCTGGCCGGCCTCGACCCGTTGCCCGGCGTCCACGATCGGACGCTGGTTGGCACAGGTGCCGTGGTTGGACCGGGCGAACTTGCGCATCCGGTAGGTGTGCCGGGTGCCGTCGTCCGCCATCACGGTGACGTAGTCGGCGGAGACCTCCTCGACGACGCCCGTCTTCTCGGAGACGACGACATCGCCCGCGTCGATCGCGGCACGCAGTTCCATACCGGTGCCGACCAGCGGTGCCTCACTACGCACCAGCGGAACGGCCTGGCGCTGCATGTTGGCACCCATCAGGGCACGGTTGGCGTCGTCGTGCTCGAGGAACGGGATCATCGCGGTCGCGACCGACACCATCTGGCGCGGCGAGACGTCCATGTAGTCGACCTGATCGGCCGGCACGAACTCGACCTCGCCGCCCTTCTTGCGGACCATGACGCGGTCTTCGGTGAAGCGGCCGTCGTCAGCGATCGGCGAGTTGGCCTGCGCCACGACGTGGCGGTCCTCCTCGTCGGCAGTCAGGTAGTCGATCTGGTCGGAGACCACACCGTCGTTGACCTTGCGGTACGGCGTCTCGATGAAGCCGAACGGGTTGACCCGGGCGTACACCGACAGCGAGCCGATCAGACCGATGTTCGGACCCTCAGGAGTCTCGATCGGGCACATGCGGCCGTAGTGGCTGGAGTGCACGTCGCGAACCTCAAGGCCGGCGCGCTCGCGGGACAGACCGCCGGGGCCCAGCGCCGACAGGCGGCGCTTGTGGGTCAGACCCGAGAGCGGGTTGTTCTGGTCCATGAACTGCGACAGCTGGCTGGTGCCGAAGAACTCCTTGATCGCCGCCACGACGGGACGGATGTTGATCAGGGTCTGCGGCGTGATCGCCTCGACGTCCTGGGTGGTCATGCGCTCACGCACGACACGCTCCATACGGGACAGGCCGACCCGGATCTGGTTCTGGATCAGCTCGCCCACGGTGCGCAGACGACGGTTGCCGAAGTGGTCGATGTCATCGACCTCGACCGGAACCTCGACTCCACCGGGGACCGTCATCATCTGGTCACCGTGATGCAGCCGCACCAGGTACTCGATCGTGGCGACGACGTCCTCTTCGGTCAGCGTCGAACTGGTGATCGGCTTACCGGCGTTGAGGCCGAGCTTCTTGTTCACCTTGTAGCGGCCCACGCGGGCCAGGTCGTAACGCTTCTCCTTGAAGAACAGGTTCTCCAGCAGGGTCTGCGCGGACTCCTTGGTCGGCGGCTCGCCCGGGCGCAACTTGCGGTAGATGTCCAGCAGCGCCTCGTCGGGACCGGCGGTGCTGTCCTTCTCGAGCGTGCCCATCATGATCTCGGAGAAGCCGAAGCGCTCCACGATCTGCTCGTTGGTCCAGCCCAGTGCCTTGAGCAGCACGGTGACGGGCTGACGGCGCTTGCGGTCGATACGCACACCGACGGTGTCACGCTTGTCGATGTCGAACTCCAGCCACGCGCCGCGGCCGGGGATCACCTTGACGCTGTGCAGCGTCTTCTCGGTGGACTTGTCGATGTTCTCGTCGAAGTACACACCGGGCGACCGGACGAGCTGGCTCACCACGACACGCTCGGTGCCGTTGATGATGAAGGTGCCCTTCTCGGTCATCATCGGGAAGTCACCCATGAAGACCGTCTGGCTCTTGATCTCGCCGGTGTTGTTGTTGATGAACTCGGCCGTGACGAACAGCGGGGCCGCGTACGTCATGTCCTTGTCTTTGCACTCGTCGACCGGGGCTTTGACCTCGTCGAAGCGCGGATCGGAGAAGCTCAGCGACATCGAGCCGGAGAAGTCCTCGATCGGTGAGAGCTCCTCGAGGACCTCTTCGAGACCACCCTTGGGTTCGGTGTCACCGCGGTCCAGAGCCTTCTGCCGCCACCCGTCGGACCCGACCAACCAATCGAAGGAATCGGTCTGAACGTCGAGTAGCCCCGGAACCTCAAGCGGCTCGCGGAGCTTGGCAAATGAAACTCGGTTCGGTGCTCCTGGGACGGAGTTATTGGTGATAGCGTTCGCTGACTTGCTCTGGCTAGAGACGGCCAAGATGCATCCTTCCAGCACCTCATGCGACGATCAGGAGCCGGATAACACCGGACCATTTGTCGCGATTCTGCGTCGGTTCGGCTGGCGTTCTGCCTGTCCAAAACCCCGGACGCAAGGCACAGGACTAGATACTGAGCAAATACTCAGGCTAGGACCACGGTGTCAAGTGCAGGTGAGGTGGGCAGGATGCAGCCAGCGCAACGTCCAACAATAGCGCAGAACGGCGCATTCCTCAACCACCACAGCTCCACTGCATGAAACGGGTCGCCTGGCGCTGGCTGGCGTCCTTAAACCCTTCACACATGCTGCCCAACAGATTGGTCGGTTTGGGCCCGTCCGTCAAGAGCTCATGCAGTGTTTTGGCAGGAGTTTCCCCCGTGGTCGAGCAGCGTTGAGCCCTGCACCCTGGGTTCGGTCGTCGGGCGGCCCAGCCTCCACCCTGAGCGCCCGCAGCTGCGCCGTGGCCGGCGTCGCCGTAGGCGCCCTGCGGATCGCACCAGGCGTCCACAGTGACCGCGCCCCGAGTCGGCACCGGAAGCGAGGACGGCTCACCGACGTCCGATCCCTGTGATGTCGAATTCGGCGCGCCACCGACGGGCACCAGGTTGGCCAGAAATTCGATCAGCTCCGTTGACACCCTCAATGACACCGGCATGGACGAAGGGCATCCGGTCCGGACAGCGATTGTGGTCCCCCAGCCAGCACAAACGGGGCGGCGGAGGCAATGAACGGTTTCTCGGGGTGACGAACGTCGCTATGGTGTGAATATGTAAATACAAAGTTCGATTGGCGTGAAAGTCCAGCCATTCCCGGTCGAAATTTGCACTTTAGACAAATCTGAAACTCAAGCTCGAGAAGTATGCCCGGCTCCGGTCGCGCCATCACCGGCCATTCTTTTCAACGAGGCTTCCTGAGCCAGGCCACTCGCACCGACTGAGTCAACAACCGCACGGTTGAAAGATCGCCCTGCAACTGTCAATCCGGCTGCCGGCAGGAAAGAGAACGCCATGACAGCAATTTCAGCAACGGCGCCTGCGGCGGCGGCTTACCGCGAAACTCCCGTGCTCGCTTCGATCAGCGGCCACGACGATGTGGCAGCACTCGATCCGGACGAGCTGCTGACGCTGGCCCGGGAACTGAGAACGTGTCTGATTGAGACTGTGACCGCGACCGGCGGGCACCTGGGTCCGTGCCTGGGCACGGTGGAGCTGACCATCGCGCTGCACCGGGTATTCGATTCTCCGCACGACGTGCTGATATTCGACACCGGGCACCAGGCATATTCGCACAAACTCCTTACCGGCCGCGCTGCCGATTTCCACACACTGCGCAAATGGGGCGGGTTGTCCGGGTATCCGAGTCGGCCCGAGTCGTCCCACGACTGGGTGGAGAATTCCCACGCTTCGGTGAGTCTCGCCTGGGCCGATGGAATGGCAAAAGCGATGCACATGCGCGGTGAGACTGGCCGGCGCGTTGTCGCAGTCATCGGAGACGGTGCCGTGACCGGCGGTGTGGCGTGGGAAGGGCTGAACAACCTCGGTGCATCGAGTCTGCCGGTCATCGTCGTACTCAACGACAACGATCGCTCCTACGACCCGACTGTCGGGGCCCTCGCAGCACATCTTGGACAGTTGCGGCGGCGCGAGTCCGAAGTTGGGAACCTTTTCACGACGCTGGGATTCGCATACCTGGGCCCGGTCGACGGACACGACGTCATGGCCACCAGCGCCATGCTGCGCCGAGCAGCCACTATCACTGGGCCAGTCGTCGTCCATGCGGTGACGGCGAAGGGGCGAGGGTATCCACCTGCGGAGGCCAACGCCGATGATCGGATGCACGCTTGCGGCGTCGTGGATCCCAGAACCGGCCAGTCGACCATGTCAAGCGGCGGGCGCAGCTGGACAGACGTGTTCGAGAATGAGATTGCCGAGTTGGCGCGGACCCGCCAGGATGTCGTCGCCCTGACCGCGGCAATGCGGTTACCGACCGGGCTGGGTGCGTTGTCGCGATCAAACCCACATCGCGTGTTCGACTCCGGTATCGCCGAACAACATTTGCTCGCCTCGGCGGCTGGCATGGCCACGGCCGGCGCGCATCCGGTAGTGGCGTTGTATTCGACGTTCTTGCACCGCGCGCTCGACCAACTCCTCCTCGACATCGGCTTGCACCATCTACCGGTCACCGTGGTGCTGGACCGGGCAGGCATCACCGGACCGGACGGTCCCAGTCACCATGGCATTTGGGATCTGGCGTTGCTGAGCTGCGTACCGGGAATCCGGGTTGCTTGCCCGCGCGACGCCGCGCGCTTGCGCGAGTTGTTACACGAGGCGATCGACGTCAATGGCCCGACCGCACTGCGCTACCCCAAAGGCACTGCTGGGCAAGATATTCCCGCAGTGGCTCAACTGGCTGGGATGGACATCCTCTACGACAGCCCGCAACCGACATGCGATGTCCTGCTGGTATCAGTCGGCGCGATGGCCGGTTCCTGCCTCGAGGCTGCCGCGGAACTCACCGACAGCGGCATCGGTGTGACAGTCGTCGATCCTCGCTGGGTCTGGCCGCTCAATCCCGCTCTTGCGGCAGTCGCGGCCCGGCACCGCATCACCGTGAGCGTCGAAGACGGCATAGCCGATGGCGGGATCGGCACTCGCCTGGTGCAGATGTTGAGCGAGCAGTCTCCGACCTACATTCGGGCACTCGGGTTGCCCACCGCATACATTCCACACGGTTCCCGCTCAGAACTGCTGGCGCACTTTGGTTTGACGGGCTCGGACATCGCAACGGCCTGCCGATCGCTTCTGCGGACCGCCCCTGAACATTCCGCAGCCTGACCCAGTGCCAGTTCGGAAATGACCGCAACGTGATGACAGGACGCAAGAACCATGACTAGAGCAGACCTGGGCAAGAACGCCGCCGAGGTGGCCGGCATGTTCGACCAAGTCGCAGCCGGCTATGACCGCACTCGAGCCCGGTTGTGGTGGGGGCGGATGGACACGTGGGGCGAAGAGATGGCCAAGGGCGCCGACGCTGGACCCGGACGTCGAATCGTGGATGTCGCGGCGGGGACGGGTACATCGGCGGCCATCTTGGCCCGCCACGGGGCTCGTGTTGTGGCATGCGACATCTCTGCAGGCATGCTCGCTGTCTGCGAACGACGCCACAGCCATCTGCAGACGGTGCTTGCCGACGCTCATCGACTGCCGTTCGACGGACAGAGCTTCGATGCCGCGACAATCTCGTTCGGCTTGCGAAACATGGCGAAACCTCAAGTCGTTCTGGCGGAAATGCGCGCTGCCACCCGCCCGGGTGGCCGGTTGGTGGTATGCGAGTTCAGCATGCCGCCCGGGCGCATACCGCGGATCGTATTCGGGGCGTACTTGCGGTACGTCGTGCCGATCATCGGACGGGCGATCAGCAGCAACCCCGAGGCATACAAGTACCTCGCGGAGTCGATTCGGGCATGGCCAGATCCAGAGGTGCTCTCCCAGTGGATCAGTCAGGCCGGCTGGAGCCAGGTTTCGTTCCGTCGCTTGGATTGGGGCATAGTTCACGTTCACACTGCAGTCGCGCCCTTTTCCTCGGAAGAACCTGTCGCGCAGCAGGATCAGGATCCGGCAAAGCGGCCGTGACGTGAACCCGTCCACCATCCAGTCTCGAGTGATTGTCGACGAGCTGGCGCGCAACGGCGTCCGACACGTCGTGTTATGTCCGGGGTCGCGCAACGCACCGCTGTCGTTCGCGCTCTATGACGCCGTACAGACCGGCAAGGTCTCTTTACACGTGCGCGTTGATGAACGCAGCGCGGGCTTTCTCGCATTGGGCCTGTCGCGTGGATTGGCACTTGGCGGGCGAAGCCGAGAAATTGCCGCGGTTGTCTGTACATCGGGAACCGCCGTGGCGAACCTCCACCCGGCGGTGTTGGAAGCGCACCACTCGGGCACGCCGATGTTGGTGATCACGGCCGACCGGCCACCCGAGTACCACGGCACCGGCGCCAGCCAGACGATCGATCAACACGCCATCTACGGGAATGCCGCTGCCGCAGTGGAATTTCCGGTAGCCGAACGGCGCTGCGGTCAGAATGCACTGTGGCGGGGATTGGTCTGCCGCGCGGTTGGGCTCGCCCGCGCCGGGACAGCCGTGCAACTGAACATGCCATTCCGCGAACCCCTTGTGCCCGACGGCGACGAAGACTGGCCGGAATCGACAAGTGGCCGCATCGGTGGGACACCGTGGACCCGGACTTCGGAGTCGACCGACGAGATTCATGGTGGATCTCCGGACCAGCTGACGCCCCGCACCCTGATGATCATCGGCGAAACCCGGCCCGATGCCGCGCTGGCAGCGAGTCGCACCGCCTGGCAGCTGGGCTGGCCGGTGCTCGCAGAGCCAACGAGCGCTGGATACGCGACCCTCGACTCCGACAATGCCGTCGTCAACAACGGGGCACTCATCGCCCAGCTGGACGAATTGCCCAGCTGGCTTCTCCCGGATTCTGTTGTCGTGGTTGGCAGATCGACTTTGAGTCGCGGGGTGCAGCGGATCGCCGCGCAGGCCCCCGTGCTACATGTCGTCGGCGACCCCGTGCATCGAACCGACCTTCGACACTCCGCTCACCAGGTGAGCGTCTCGCTCGTACCGGAAGGACCGCACCGGTGCGCATGGCAGCGCCTCGCCCAGAGGTGCGATCCAAGTTGGCTGCGGGCCTGGCTCGACGCCGACGCCGCCGCCGCCAAGGTGGTCGACGACGTATTGTCGAGCCAACCCTGGCCGAGCGGACTACAACTCGCCCGCAACCTGGTCGATGCGCTGCCCGCGCGATCCCTGTTGTTTGTCGGCGCCTCAAACCCCATTCGCGACGTCAACCTGGTCGCGGTCCCACGCAGCGACATCCACGTGGTGTCCAATCGGGGGGTTGCCGGGATCGACGGAAGTATTTCCACTGCGGTCGGCGCGGCGCTCGGCCTCGCCGACGGCGCTCCGGACGGTCGCACCGCATACGCGCTGATGGGCGATTTGACGTTCCTGCATGACATCACGGGTCTGGCCATGGGCCCCGCCGAACCACGACCCGATCTCACCATCGTGGTTTTGAATGACTCTGGTGGCGGCATCTTTTCACTCCTGGAACAAGGCGAGCCACAGTACGCCGAGCAGTTCGAACGGATATTCGGCACACCTCAGAGTGTCGACATCGCCCGTCTCTGTGCCGGGTTCGGTGTTCCCCACCAGCGAGTGGACACCGCCGATGAGTTCCGCGCGGCAATCACACCGAGGCCCGGTGTGCGTGTCGTGGAAGTGGGTTGTCCACGATCCATACTCCGTCCGTTGCATACGCGGCTCCGCGCCGCAATTGCCGCCGCCGTCGCCAACACCGTTCCCCGTCAGCAATAACAGCCCGGGCGCTCCGAAACAGTTGAGCGTGCTGTCAAGCGGCGATGCTAAGTCACGCTTGCTCGTAGGTCAGTCGGCGTGTAGCCGAAGCGCGATCGGAACGCCGAATTGAATGCGCTGAGCGAGCCGAATCCGGAGGCGAACGCGATGTGGCTGACCGTGTGTCGCCGCCAAGATGGATGGCGGAGCCGAGCGGCGGCGCGTTCGAGGCGCTCGGCGCGGATCAACTCGGCAGGCGTGGTGCCTGCTCGGTGCAGCGCCAACTGGAGCGATCGGAGTGACCACCCGAGTAGGTCAGCAAGTGCCGCGGGATCGAAGTTGACATTGTCGGCGTGCTGACGAGCGACAACCCTGGCCTGAGAGGTCAGGTCAACGTCGCCGTGGTATCCGGAAACCAGCATGGCCGCGGACTCGCACGCTTGCACGAAAGACGCGGCGTTCAGGTGCCCGCGCTGCTCAGCCACCACGCGCAACATCGCATCCAACACTGCTCCACAGCCCCGACCGAGCTCCCACACCGCCGGATCCGAGGGCGGCGTTCCCTGCCAGAGCCGACGCGGAACCGAGAGAACCAGCGCTTCCGCTGGCCGTTGGTGCTCGATATGAAACCCCGCGCTCATGGAAACCGCCGCCGCGGCCACTCCCGGATTCAACCGCCGGTCCGCGCTCGGCCCGGAGATCTTCAGACTTCCTGACAGTGGGAGCAGCAACCGGATGCTGTCGTCATTGTCCAAGTCAGCCGCGCGGGGCGGCCGCACGTAGCACACGGGGTCGGACCAGAACTCTACAAGTCCGATATCCCCGCAGCGCTGTACCCGGGTGCCACCGACAAAAGTGTCCGACGCCCCGAACGCGCAATCGACCCTTCCCTGGGTGGAGGCAACATGGCGGCTCCATGCGTCGGGCTGCTCACGCGGAGCAACGCTGCGGGTGTCCTCCCCGCCGGTGAGGTACTTCGCCGTCGCCATCCGACCGCCGCCTCCTTTTGCGCGGATCCGGCAGCACCGTGCGCGTTCACGCAAGCCCAGCCCACCGTGATGTTACTAACCTCGCCCTGTGATCGCGATCTGTCCAGTCGCGAGTCAACGGAAGGTGTTCGTGCAATTGTTGATTCAGGAAGGCGCTCGACAGGTACGAGTCCAAATTCCGCTGTCCAAATACAGTTCGGACGTCGATGAGCACCCAGTTCGATCCAAATAGCGACTATCCCGAGATCAGCGTGTTGTTGGTCGACGGCCAAGAACTGGTCCGCTCGGGTCTACGACACATACTGCAACGTGCAGACGGATTCAACATCGTCGGTGAAGCCAGCGACGGTGGCGAAGTGCTGGCCACCGCGGCCAACTGCCGACCCGACATCGTCCTCATGGACATCCGGATGCGCCATATCAGCGGAATCGAAGCCACCCGACAACTCACCGCAACCAACGGCCCACCGGTTTTGGCCCTCAGCACGTCCGACGATGACGAACTCCTGACCGGGGTCTTACACGCAGGGGCCGCGGGATTCATACTCAAACATTCCTCGGCCGAGGAACTGATCCGGGCAGTACGCACCGTCGCGCGGGGCGGCGCATACCTCGATCCGGCGATGACCGACCGCGTTCTGCGGACGTACCGACGCGCCCCTGCTCCTGCTGTCGCCCACGCGCCACCGGAGCAGTTGACCGCGCGCGAGCGCGACGTCCTGACCCTGCTGGCACGCGGCCTCACCAATGCTGAAATCGCCGACACACTCAGCATTTCGAGCACCACGGTAAAGAGTCACATCGGCCGCATCTTCGTCAAGCTCGATCTACGTGACCGGCAAGCCGCCATCGTCTACGCCTACGACCACGGCATCGTGACCACCGCCTACCACCAAACACTCGCAGCCAGCAGATGCTGACCACTCACGTCACGGGACGAGCTCACGCAACTGCGAAGCATCGCGGTCAGTATCGGACGCGAAAGCACCTCGCTTTTCGGCAGTTACGAGTTGAAAGCCTGCAGGCGTGGTGTGGTCGATCACGGTCAAGTTGGCACCGTCAAGCCATTCAAGAATGTCTTTGGGATCGAACGACCGGGTGTTGAACACTTCTTCTTGCCGGTGCTGGAAGTAGCGTTGCAGCTGGCGAGATGCGGGTTGCAGCGTGGCTAGCGTGAACGTCCCACCGGGGCGGATACAGCGGCCGATTTCTTGGATGACTTTCTTGGGGTCCGGCATGATCTGCAGGGCAGCCGAGCAATTCGCAGCTCCGAGGGAATCGTCCATGAAGGGAAGCCGCAGCGCACTGGCTCGTACAGCCAGCACACCCGGTAGATCACGGCTGATCGCCGTCAGCATGGCCGGGCTCATGTCGAGGCCGATGATGCGTTCGTAGCCGAACTGGTCCGCGAAGACCCTCGTCCAACGTCCCGCACCGCATGCGATGTCGAGTATCGGTCCGTCGGCGGGATCGGCGTGAGTTCGTAGGTATTGGCGTTCGTCTTCGGGTGTTAGTGCGGGTTGCCAGTTGGTGGCAGCGACCCGCAAGAACGCGGGTCTCGTGAGATCTTCGTAGCGGATTACCTGCAGCGGGTCTTGAAGGAGCAACGGCCCCAGCCCCGCCGTGGTGGGCAGCCGCAGCTCCGGCACCAGATCGAGATACCCGTCTTGCCATAGGAAAGACGTGCTGCACTCGCCGCAACGTGCCATGTCTCCCTCACCGGAGAGCGGACCCGCACATCGAGTGCACGTGAAAACCTGTGCGTGCCTATGGAATAGATCGAGAGACATCAGATCGTCCTAACGGTGAACGGTTGTAGAATTCGGGACCGGACTCGCAGTACGGGGGTCGTCACGAAGTGCCACCGATTGCATGCTCTGCCTGAGCGCCGAGATAAGCAAGTATCGCTTTGGTCTCCAGATCCCAAACCTGTGCTGCTTCATCGTCATTCAGGTCGAGGGACTGTCGCCAGGAAGCGTCGATGAGATTCTCCTCCGCTGTGAGCTCCCAGATCGCCGGCGTCGGCCAACTGTGGCCGATGAGCGCGAAAGTCTCGTCCTGGCTGAAATCGGGGATGGTCAGGCAGCGATCAATTCTGGCCCTGTCGTCGTTCGTCATGGGGATCATTTCGAGGCCGACTTCGATTTTGGTGCGGTTCTCTGGAAAGTGAGCCAGCAGATAGATCAGCGCGAGTTTGAGCGAATCATCATGGCGGGCACGCGAGGCCAGTGAAAGATAGAGGTCGAGTCGCGAACCAATCTGGTGGTGAACATCCCTCGCAATGTCGGGGTTGTCAGAAGTTGCCTCAACCAGCACGCCGAGCACCAACAGCAGCTTCGGGTGAAGCCACGATGCGTCCTGTTTCAGCAGTGTGCACAGAACGGGAACCGCGGCAACAGCAGTGGGAAAGACCTCACCATCTGACCAGATCTCATCGATCACGCGATCCACGAGTTCCGTACTCCTCAGCCGATCGTCTGTGGCGACATGGGATTGGAGATCTTCGACCAGTTCATGGAGCTCGCGGGCCGCTCCGACCAACTCATCCACGCCAGCCAATGCGGGGTGGTCAACCATGGTAAAAACCTCCGTTGCGACCGGCGCGACCAAGCGCGTCGGATTCCAATGGGACTCTTAGTGCTTTCGCTGAGGCCTCACTCAGCCACAGATACGGGCCATCGGCGGTGTAGGCGAAGCTGCTGCCGTGTGGATCGCCGCCCAGACCGATCAACTGTTTCACCATGCGATCGGCCTCTCTTTTTGTCACGTGCAGGCAGACCGGAAACGCTGCCGGCAGTTTGCCCTTGTAGAACCCATTCATCGCCCTCGCCTCCGTTGTTGTCATCGATTGCCCCGCGCACCAACATCAATGGCTGCCTCGGCAGCGCGCAGTTCACCGGTTGCCTGTTCTGCGCGCATCGAGTCGCGGAGAAATTCGACAGCGAGCTCGCTTGTGTTGTCCAGGTAATGGATCGCCGTGGCCAGGCGTAGCCCGCGGTAGAGCAGTGAAGGGTCCCGGTCAGCGGCGATCCATTCCGCGGAATCGGTCGTGGTCCGACCGCGGATGATCAGCGCGGGTCGTTCCCGGTCAAGCCACGTTACGAGTCTGGGCCAAGTCAGCAACAGGTCATGACTGAGGTAGGCCTGCCCCTCGTCGACGGTGATGATCTTCGCATCGACGAGTTTGTCCAGAGCTTGCGGTCCGTGCACTTTTCCGTCGGTCAGGCACCGCAGCTCGCGGTAGGGGATCCGGCGGCGCGCATCATCGGTATACGCGTGCGCGCCCACCAAAGCCAACAGGATCTGTTTGGTGACCGTTCGTTCCTGTGGTCCAAGCTTTTCCCACACCGCTTCTGCGGCATCATGAATCACTCCGACCACGCCCCCGATTCTGCGGTAACTTGCCACGGTCAGGCGCGATCCCGTGCATCGACGTCGTAGCGAGGCGAGCGTGCGTGACAGGATTGAAATCTCTGCCGGCTCATGGTCGGGCTTGCGTCCGGCAAGCGCGGCCAGCACGACATCGATGAGGCCGGTCTCGACTTGTGTGCCATCGCCGTGCGCGAGCTCCGCCGCTGCCCGTAGTTCGGCGAGACCCATCGGTTCGAGCCGGTATCGACGACGTTCAACCGCCTCTACCAGCTCGGGTAGCTCGGCACACGCCGCAACGTCGCTTGAGCGACAGCTGATCAAGACCACGGCAGTACGGGCGAGCCGCTGCACCATCGTCAGGAATGACTCACGCATACCGGAATCCACACCGTGGCAGAAGATTCGCTCAAACTGATCGATGATCACCAAACGCGGATTTCCACCGTGCGCGCCGCCGTTGGTGGCGGTCTCACGCGCGCAGCCATCGACGAAATCCCGGCGGTCGAGAACATCATCGAAACAAGACATCGGCTCGGCGCCGACCACCAGGATCCGCACTGTCCACGGTTGCGGATGCGACTCCAGGAGGGGAACCAGACCCGCCTGCAGCAGCGATGTTTTACCGACCGCGCTGGCACCGGTCAAGGCGACGATCCGTGGTCCGGAGCGATCGGTTGCAGTCTCAGCCACCATCCGGGCCAGATCGGCAATCGCCTTCTCCCGGCCGACAAATGCCGTTGCACACTGGTCCCAACGCGCCGATTTGCCATCCCGGAAACAACCAACCGAGCCGGCTGCTCGGGTCGGTCGCCCCGGCTGCGCCCGCTCCCACAACCGCTTCCACGACGGCAGGCTGACCAATTCGAGCCGTGCGGGCTCCCCTCGACGCCGAACTCTGTCGATGAGAACCAGCAGCACCGGCAGCACTGCCTCGAACCGAGAGGGAACGTTGCGTCCCGCTTTCCAATCACTGATCCGCTGGGGCGACACGAACACCGGGCGCTCGGGACTCCGGTCACCCGCGTTCATCTTGAGCGACTGCGCACGCTGACGCGCCGCCTTCGACAGCGCCCGCAACGGCGGACTACCACCTCTGACGTACAGCGCGTCGAACCGCACTGCAAACTCGCGACGAGGCGGCATCGGGCTCGTCAGACCAGCCGACTCACCAGTAGCGACAGCGTTCCCGTTCATCCCGATACCTGCCAGATCCACTGATCACTCCGAACGTCATCCGGCGACCGCACTTGCCTTCCGCGCCATCTCGTCGATGCGGCGGGATGCGTAGCGCGCAGTCTCCGTGGACCACGCCACATTGCCGGTCGTCCAGCACGCACACGTATCGAGTATTGCGATCACGGCCTGACGCTCACTAGCCGTCAACTGCGGGATGAGCTGCGAGTGAATGCGACCTTCGACCTCGTGCAAGAGAGCGACCTGCTCCTGCACACGTTGGCTGACCCGCTCGGCTGCCTGATCCACTGTGATGCCGTCCTGGTCCCGCAGAACTGCGACGTAGTTGCACAGGTCACCCAGGCTGAGTTCCTTTGGGGCAGAGTAGAGATCATTGCTCCACGCGACGATGTTGGTGGCCGCTTCCCGAGCCACCCGGATGTACGGATGCACCACCAGCGACTCCGGCAGCGGGTAACCAGACGCGAACTCGCCGATATCGAGTGACACGTATACCGCACTCGAGATCACCCGGTGAGCGCGGTAAGACACCTCGTCCAGAGCGCATCTCGGCGCATTGATGAGCGCTTGGCTGCGATAGGAGTTGACATACTCGACCATGTCATTTGCGAGACGCCGGCACCAGCCGGCCGGCATTCCCTGCGTGGTCCGTGTCCATAGATCTTCCATGGCAAGGAAATACGGGCGGAGCTCAGCACTCGGGGCTGCAGCGGGGATGTCGGTGTAGACCGAATTGATGGTTTGCGCAGTCATTGTCGCGAACCTTTGATCACAACCGTCTTCAGTGTCGTCGAGAATATCGTCGAACGCGAAGAACCATCCCATCCAATCCGCCATGAGGTCGAGCCTGTCGCCGCTTGCGTATGGATAGGTCCAGGCGGCCAACCGGTGCAGCAGGACGGAATCGAACTTGTCGCCACCGGGGCCGTCGCCGACCATGCCGATATTGCGCGACCAGGCCTTCAGATGAGCCCCTGCCATGTCCACATCAGGGCTGATTCTGGCTTTGCCATCAAGGCCGAGCTTGGGAAACTGAAGCGTGTTCACTGAACTGGTCCTTTCCGTTCGTGTTGACGGGCAACTGTTTTGCCGATTTGGCGGCCAATTCGAGAATGTTCACCACATTTCTTCCGCCGAAATCGAAGGAAGGTTCGTCCGTGCCGCAGGCGGCAATTCAGCTTCCGCGGCCACAGGCCACGTGAGCGGGCTGCCGAGCTTGGTGAGGATCGCCAGTTGTTCCACACACCATGGAGAGATGGGTGTGAGCGCATTCGGGGCGGTCACCGCACAGAATTCATCCCACTCCAGCCAGCGGACCTCTGAAACCTCGCGGGGGTTGAGGCTGGGCGAGGTATCGACGGTCGCTCGATAGACCGGGCACAGTTCGTACTCGACGGTGCCGTCGGGCATGACTGCGCGATATCTGAATGTGGGCAACACGAGGGCGATTTCGGCGTTTCGGAATCCGAGTTCGTCGAGCAACCGCCGGCGAATCGCGATCGGGATCGGCTCTCCGGGCGCGGGATGACCGCAGCAGCTGTTGGTCCACACTCCCGGCCAGGTCGTCTTCTCTGTAGCGCGCCGTGTGGCCAGGAAGCGTCCGTCCTGCCCAAACACGTAGCAAGAGAACGCAAGATGCAGCGGCGTGCGGTCTGTGTGGATTCCTGCTTTCGGAGCGGTTCCGATGGCATTGCCGAGTTCGTCGAGGAGGACAACATGCTCATCGATAGACGTCGCCAGCCCACCGCCGCCCGCCGCCATCATCGATCCCGCCGGACCGCGACTCCGGTCAACGCGCGAAGCTCCGCGGAGGCAATGCCGGCGGGAAGTGCCTGCAGCGCGGACTGCGCGCGCAGCGCTGCCTGCTCCGAAGCCCAGTCGAGCCCGCCGCAGGCCGCCACCAATTGCGTGGCTCGTGCCACCTCGGCGGTGGTCATCGGCGCATCCGATCGGTACAGCTCACTGAGTTCGGTGGCCCCCGGACAACCTGACTCCAACGCGGCGACCACGGGCAGCGACCGTTTGCGCCGGATCAGGTCATTGCCGACCGGCTTACCAGTCACCGCCGGATCGCCGACGATTCCCAGCACGTCGTCGGCGAACTGGAATGCCGCACCGAGCTCCAGGCCGAATCTGCCGAACGCAGTGACGGTCGCGTCGTCGGCTTCGGCACACAGCGCGCCGAGTGCGCACGCACAACCCATGAGAGAACCGGTCTTGCCCATCACCATGTGCATGTACTCCTCGACCTCCACGGCTGAGCGGGTCTCGAACACGCAGTCCTCGTACTGCCCCCGGCACAATTCGAGGGTGGCCGCCTCAAGACGCCCCACCGCTTCAAGAACCGATGTCGTCGGCAGGTCCAGCAGCATCCGAACCGTCATCGCGTGCAACGCATCCCCCAACACGAGGGCCGCATCCCTGCCCCACACCCGCCACACTGTCGCTCGGCCGTGCCGCATTTCGTCGGCGTCCATCACATCGTCGTGAACGAGGGTGAAGTTGTGCTGCATCTCGATCGCGGCTGCAGCTGACACCGCTGCCATCTCGGTACCCCCACACGCGGCACTCGCTCCGATCACGAGCGCAGCGCGAATCCCTTTGCCGGATCGCGCGCGTATCGGACGACCTGTCGTGTCCCACCAACCGAAGTGATAGCCCGCCATGAGACGCAGCGATTCCGGCAACTGCTCGACCGCACTTCGCAATACCGGGTCACAAAGCGCACGCGCCTTCGCGAGAATTTCGGCAGGTTTGGGCTCCCCTGTCACTGGACGCGAAGCAGTGACGGTCACCGGTCGCCACTTCGATCTCGCAGCGGCCAACGGCGTGCCGTCGGCCGATCAAACGCAGCGTTCCGAGGATCCAACGGGTTTGTCGCGCAACGGATTCGATCGCATACAGGCCCCAGGTCCCGCGCCGGCCTCCGGATGGTCATAACTGATGAGAATAGGAACCGACTTGGCGTTCGCGGATCCTCCCCGAGACCGCAATCTCCCTCCTCCTGAGGGATGACCAGGGTCCTCCGCGAGCACGAAGCGCGCATCAGAACGTACGGAAACCCTTTGGGTCCTTCAGAATCGGTGCAGCGGTTTCGGCGTGCTCAGACAGCCAGTGTTCGGCGCACCCTGACACCAGGCCGCCACCGCATTACCCGAGGCCACTGGCCGACGAAAACGGCGCGCCACAATGGGCGCGCCGAATCGGGAAACTGATTCTGATCAGCTCTGCTTGGGCACCTCGATGACACCGGTGGGGGCGTCGTCCTCCACTGCGCGCTGATGGCGTGCCGTCGGCTCGTCGTAATTCGCCACCGGAGCAGGCTCGGCCTGGCCGTTGCTGTGGCTGTTGAGCTCCTCCAGGATCGCGGCCTGCGCCTGCGGCGGCAGCGTGTGCAGGATCTCGCGCACGCGAGCGCGGCGCCGGCCCACACCCTTGCGTTCTGGCATACCCGGGGTGGCGGTCAGCTGCGGCGGGACGCCTTCGATCTCCTCCACGCCACCGTCGTGCTGACCGGCATCGAGCATGGCCTGCTCGGCGGCCGCGGTCGCCTCGTCCTTCTCCTCGGACATGCCGATGGGACCGATACGCCGACCGTTGAGGAACTGCCTGACGACGGGTTCCTCACTGGTCAACAGCACCTCGCGAGGCCCGAACATGACGAGCTTCTTGCGGAACAACATGCCGATGTTGTCCGGCACCGTCCTGGCGATGTTGATGTTGTGCGTGACGATCAGAACCGTGGCATCGATCTGCGCATTGATGTCGATCAGCAGCTGGCTCAGATAGGCGGTACGGACCGGGTCCAGACCGGAGTCCGGCTCGTCGCACAGGATGATCTCCGGGTCGAGCACGAGGGCGCGAGCCAGGCCGGCGCGCTTGCGCATACCGCCGGAGATCTCGCCGGGGAACTTGTGTCCGTCATTGGGCATACCGACCAGGGACAGCTTCTCCATGACGATCTCACGGATCTGGCTCTCGCTCTTCTTGGTGTGCTCCCGCAGCGGGAAAGCCGTGTTGTCATAGATGCTCATCGAGCCGAACAGCGCGCCGTCCTGGAACAGCACCCCGAACAGCGTGCGGATCTCGTAAAGCTCCTTGGCCGAGCATTCGAGAATGTCGGTGCCGTCGATCACGATGGAGCCGCGCTCTGGGCGCAGCAGGCCGATCAGGGACTTCAAGAACACCGATTTACCGGTACCGGACGGGCCCAGCAGCACGCTGACCTCGCCTGCGGGGACGGACATCGTCACGTCTTCCCAGATCTTGGACGATCCAAAAGACTTGCTCAGCCCCGTCACGTCGATTTGGACGCCCATTCAGATTTCCTTCCACCTACAGCTCACAGCGCCACCTGCTACCGCCTGTGGCATGAGTCACCATAGCGCACCGCGGACCACGGGATCACCGTTGTCCCGATGTACCGGATTTGCAGTCCATTCTGCAGCAAAGAGCCCCCGGATCCGAGGATCCGGGGGCTCTTTTTGTGCAGTCGCGAACTACTTGACGGTGACCGAAGCGCCGGCAGCCTCGAGCTTGCCCTTGGCCTCCTCGGCGGCTTCCTTGGTGACCTTCTCCAGCAGCGGCTTGGGAGCGCTGTCGACCAGGTCCTTGGCTTCCTTCAGACCCAGGCCGGAGACGATCTCGCGGACGACCTTGATGACGCCGATCTTCTTCTCGCCGGCACCCTCGAGGATGACGTCGAACTCCGACTGCTCTTCGGCAGCCTCGGCGGGCGCACCGGCGGGGCCGGCGGCGGCGACCGCGACCGGAGCGGCAGCGGTGACCTCGAAGGTCTCCTCGAACTGCTTCACGAACTCAGAGAGCTCCAGCAGGGTCATTTCCTTGAACGCGTCGAGCAATTCTTCGGTGGACAGCTTGGCCATGTTTATGGTCCTTCCTGATTTTTCTACGGATTTGTGGGTTGGTTTGAGCAGCAGAGTGCGGTTGAAACGAAGCGGCTGCTACGCGGCTTCCTCGGCGGCCTTCTTCTCCTGCAGAGCGGCGGCCAGCCGGGCGACCTGAGAAGCGGGGGCGTTGAACAGGCCGGCGGCCTTGGACAGGTTGCCCTTCATGGCGCCTGCCAGCTTGGCCAGCAGCACCTCGCGCGACTCCAGGTCGGCGATCTTCTCGACTTCGGACACGGACAGCGCCTTGCCGTCCATGTAGCCGCCCTTGATGACGAGCGACTTGTTGTCCTTGGCGAACTTCTTGATCGCCTTGGCGGCGTCGACGGGCTCGCCCTTGACGAACGCGATCGCCGTGGGACCGGCGAACAGCTCGTCGAGACCTTCAATGCCGGCATCTGATGCAGCACGCTTCACCAGAGTGTTCTTGGCGACGGTGTACGTGGCGGAGTCGCCGAGAGAACGACGCAGCTCAGCCAGGTTTGCCACTGTCAGCCCGCGGTACTCGGTGACGACGGTGGCCGTCGACTCCTTGAACTGCTCGGCAATGTCGGCAACCGCCGTGGCCTTGTCAGCCTTGGCCATGCATGCCTCCTTGTGGTGGGTTTCGTGTGCTCCACCGCTTGAAAGGCCTGGAAATGACGAACGCCCCGACGCAGACAGGTCGGGGCGCAGATATACCCAGTACAGAACTGGTCTAGCCTCGTCCTCCTGCGTGGGCCGCCGGGTCTCTGATGAGCCGCTTGCGCGAGGAACAACAGACAAATCCGGACCTTCAACCGATTGCCGAGCCACTTGCTCTTCGCGCAAGCGCTCATCGGTGACCTACGGTCTTCGGTGGAACTCGACCAGAGTAGCCGAACACCCACCGATCAGCCAAAACGGTCCCCTCGTTTCGGCGACCGTGCGGGTCTGTTGCCCGCCGCGCCGCATTTTCTCATCGGTTTGCGCACAGTCGCGCCCCGTCAGCGTGCGCCGGCGACCACCAGCAGCACGAACGCCGCCCCCAACAACGCCACCCGCACCCAGTGCAGCCGGTCCCAGCGTCGGGCCAGCTCATGGAATTGGTCGGGATCCCCGTCGCCATCTCCGAACCCCGCCGCGACGCGGTTGTTGATCGGCACCAGCGTGGTGACGGACAGCAGCATTACCAGCCCCATCAGCACCGCCGCCGTGATGAGCAACGGCCCTGGGCTCCACGCCGCGACGGCGATCAACAGCGCGGTCGCCCCCAGGTACCAGAACGGCATCACCGTTCCGAGGATCCCTGCACCGGTGCCGCGGGCCTGCCAGTAGGCGGCGTCGGGCAGTCGCCGCGGGATCGGGTTGGTGAAAGCGGCAACGCCGAACTCGACGCCGAGAAGCGGGCCGGTGACGATCACCGCAAGAATCTGAACGATGTCTTCCATGCCATCCAGGCTGGTGACTATGCTGACAAAAAACAAGGTACTGACAAATTTGGCAGTGACACGCGAGGAGGCCGGCATGGCGGTGTCGAAGAAGGAGGTCGGCGAGTGCCCGATCGACGCGACGCTCTCCGTTATCGACGGCCGATGGAAGGGCACCCTCCTGTGGCGGCTGGCCGACGGCCCCATGCGCACCGCGGAACTGCGCCGCAGCATCCCCGACATCACCGAACGCATGCTCATCCGGCATCTGCACGACCTAGTCGACGCGGGAATCATCGACCGGCACGACGCGGGCACGGTACCGCCGTGCGTGCACTATTCGATCTCGGAATACGGCATGACGCTGGCGCCGGTTCTGCAAAGCCTGTGTGACTGGGGCCGCGCCCACATGGAGCGCACCCGCCATCAGCGGATGAGGGCGGCCGCACCGACCAGGCCGGCGTCGCCACCCAGTTCGGCGGGCACCACCCGGATTCCCCGCAGAAAGTCTAGTCCGGCGTAAGTCGCCAGCGCCTCGTGCAGCGGGTCGAACAACAGCGGCCCGGATTTGGCCACCCCGCCGCCGATCACGACCAGGTCCAGATCACACACCGCGCCCACCGAGGCGATCATCGCGGCCACCGCGGTAGCGCCCCGTCGAAACGCCTTGAGCGCCAACTGGTCCCCCGCTGTAGCCGCATCGGCCAGCTCTTTGGCGTCAGCCTCGGGCGGTGCGTCCCAGCCCTGTTCGCGAGCCCACCGCGTCATGTTGGGTCCCGACGCGATGGTCTCCACGCAGCCGTGTCCGCCGCAGGTGCACAGGGCACCGCCGTCGGGCGCGACGATGACGTGCCCCACGTGACCGGCGTTGCCCGTGCGGCCGTCATAGGGTGCGCCGTCGAGCACCAACCCCCCGCCGACTCCGGTGGACACCACCATGCCGAGCAGGAACTGAGCACCCCGGCCTGCGCCGCGCCAGTGTTCCCCCAATGCCATGCACAGACCGTCACCGCCCAGCCGCACCGGCAGCCCGGTCGCTGCGGATACCCGCTCCACGATCGGAAAGCGTTGCCACTCTGGGATGTTGATCGGGCTGATGGTTCCGCTCGGCAGGTCGATCGGACCGGCCGACGCGACACCGACACCGCCGGCGGTCCCGTCAGCCGCCTGCAAGGTCTCGGTGAGCAGTTGGTCGACGACGGCCCACACCGTCTCGGCGTCCCCGTCAGGGGTGGGCAGCTTGGCCTGATGTACGAGCACGCCGTCGGAGTCCACCAGGCCGACCGCGATCTTGGTGCCACCGATGTCGAGGGCGAGGGTCAGAGTCATGCGCGCCTATTCAGTGCTTGTGAGTGTTGTCCGGCTGTCGCGGATCGCCCGGATGTTCGTATCCGGGCGCAAGTTCGACGAGGGCCGCACAGCGCGCGTCGAGCCACAGCCGGAACGCGCGTCTGCGGGCGGAGCCGAGCAGGTGCTCGACGATCCGGGCGCGAACCTCATCGAGGGTGGGCGCGACCGGCCGGCCGAACCAACCCTGCTGGCCCGCACCGGGTTTGGCGGCAAAGCGCAGAGGATTGCGCAGATGGTAAGCGACGACGTCCTCCTCGTCCACCTCGATAGTCGCGGTGACCTCGGTGTAGACCGCTCGGGCCAGCGGCTCGGCCAGTGCCGAAGCCGCGACGCTG
Source organism: Mycolicibacterium sp. XJ870 (assembly GCF_053483975.1). Lineage (NCBI taxonomy): Bacteria > Bacillati > Actinomycetota > Actinomycetes > Mycobacteriales > Mycobacteriaceae > Mycobacterium > Mycolicibacterium sp. XJ870. The sequence continues at coordinate 376,880 of NZ_JBEFTI010000001.1, read as the reverse complement.
CCGATTTCCAGCCGTGCCGTGGTATCCGGCAACACCTCGTCCTCGGTTGGGGCGTTGGTGGGGGTCACTCCACGCGCGGCGGCTTCCGCGGCGACCACCCGTTCGGCCACCACCAACTGGGTGAGCCAGCGCCGCAACTGACGTCCTTCGCTGGTACCGGGTCGCGGCAACGCCGACGCCAGGTTGGTGGCCCGCAACCTGGCCTCCCGGTCGTCGATCTCTGTGATCGAAACCGGGCGTCCCGCAACCGTCGCCGCGATGTTCATCGCACCGTCACCTTCACCGCGGGCGAGTAGATCAGCCGACCGGCGCAGCCGACCCGGATCAGCGCCCACCATTCGCCGGGTTCGACCCACACGGGCGGAGCAATGTCGAAAACGATCTCGCGCGAACCACCCGCGGGCAGGTCCACGCCCACGGCCGAGGGGCCCATCCACTCCCAGGTTCCCCACGGGCTGATCAGATGGGCTTCTGCGCTCAACCCCGCGCGGGCGTCGGTACCGACGGTCACCGAGAGCGTTGCGCGGTCACCGGCTTTGACTTCGACCGGCGCGGGTTCGCCCATCAGTTTGAGGACCTGTCCGGATGGTTCGCCGAGCGTGATGATGCAGACGTCTTCGACGCTCTGGCGCCAGGACGGCGGCAGCGCCACGGAGTCGCCCCCCGTCACTGCGAGTTCGGCACGCACCGGATAGAGCCCAGGTTCGGCGCCCGCGGGAATCTTCAGCGTCACTTCGGTTTCCAGATGTTCGTCGGGCGGCAGCACGAAGGGAAGTTCGTCGGGCTGCGCTTCCCAGCCTGACGGCACCGCTAGCCGCACCTTGCCGTGCAGCGGGGCGTCGGTGCAGTCACTGGCCGCGGTGAGGCGCAGAGTAGCGTCTGAATCAGGCTCGGCAGTAACGTTTTCCGGGTGGAGGTGGGCCACCGCCGGCAGCCCGCCCAATGGCGCGGGGCCGCGGTTGTGCAGCCAATAGCGGGCATACAGCGGCTGGGCGGCCTCCGCCTCGGGCGCCAGTAGGCGGTGGTCGGCACGCAATACCTTCGGCAGGTTCAGCCGGGTGGACACCGTGGCGATCTGGAATCCGTGCAGGCTCAGTGAATCCGACTCCGCCTGCTGGGCCGCCGGCTCCTCCAGCAGGTTCAGCTCGGCCGCCGCTGCTACCGTCCGCAGCCCGGACGTGATCTTCACATCCGTTGCGTTGCCGGTGATTTCCACCAACCGCGCCGTCACTCCATCAGCCGGGTCGACACCACGCACGCTGCCCGAAGCCAGCGGATTGCCCGTCGCTTTCAACGCGCCCAGTTGCACGGTACCGGCCGGCTCGATCTCCAACAGCGCTCCCCACGGCGGCAGTCCACCGGCGGTGGCCTGCTCGACGGGCACGGCGAGCAGCGGCCGGTTGAATTCGGCGGCGCGGGCCGCGACACCGACCGCCCGCCAGTCCCCGTCGCCTGCGACGAGCGCATAGTCGAATGTGTGTGTCCAGTGCTGTAGTTGGAAGTTGGAGCCGTCGGGTGCGGTGCGCCGCGGCGGGTCGATCCAGGTACCTGAGGGCCAGCCGGTGCAGGATCGCAGGAGGGAGGTGTGCAGGGTGCCGTCGGGATCGACGGCGAAACTGGGTACACCCCGGTTGAGCACGGCGACGGTGTGGGGCTCGAACGGCTCCGATCCTGCCGGTGCCCGCTGCGTGACGACGATCTCGGCGTCGGCCAGGTCATCGATCACCGCGCTGAGATCACCGGCGAGGATCAGCACCGGCAGGGCACGCACCGCACGCAGATCGGCGTCGGGTACCCACTGTTCGGCCAGCGGCGCAGTGGCCGGGACCCACACCCGGGCGGAACCGGTCTTATCGAGCTGCCGTTTGAGTTCGTCGGAATAGGCGGCGCCTGCCTCTTCGAGAACCGCTGCGGTGAACGAGTTCTCGTCCGGGCCGCCGAGCGCGAACCTGGTGTCGGGCAGGTTGGAGTCGACGGTGAGGTCGCCGTAGCGGGGCTTGTCCGCGCTGCTGCACGTGGCCGTCACCCCGGCCCGCACCAACGCGACCATCAGCGCACGCGTCGCCGAATCCGCGCGAGATTCGGACGTGATCGCCGGTCTGATCACCTCGGCCACCGAAACCGCCCGTACTGCATCGGCTCCCACGCGAATACGCGCCGCCGAAGACAGCCCGAACCAGCCGTAGGCGGGATTGTCCAGCGTCCAGGGGTGCTGCGCCGCGTCTACAGCCGATGCGGCTTTCGCCTGATCGTTCCTCGCGTGCGCGGTGTCATGCAGGAGTCCGAAGCCGCGTCCGATGACCGCGTCACCGACCTCGCTGACCGGGAGCGCCCCGGGCACCGGGCAGGGCCAGCGCAACCGCAGAAGCCGGTCCTCCCCGACGAACTCGTCGATCACCGTGCGGCAGTCGACCCGGTCGAGGCCGTCCCACAGCGTGATGGTCTGGGTGTAGCGCAGCAGCTCGCCGATCCGGCCATGCACGATCACCCGCTGCCCCAGGGCACTGCGGTAGCACGACACCTCGTCGGCCGGCAGGGCCGACGAGCACACCACCGGCCCCTTGGGCAGTAGGTGCCATGGGCCTTCCCCGGCCTCGGGGTGCGCCGAGTACTCGTCGTACACCGCAAGTTCGTTGCCCACCGCGCCGTCGGCGATGAGTTCGCGACCGTCACGCACCAACGAGCTCACCGCACCGCCGCGCGTAGCGTCGACGCGCAGCCGGTAACGATCGTTGGCAATGCTGTCCCCGGGCACAAGTTCCCAACCAGACGCCTCACCGGTGCTGAACCGATACGAGCGCCAGCCCAGCGACGGCACGTCGCGTGCCAGCCAGCTCACGGTCGCGCCGCCGTGCTCGACCAGCACGGGGACCCCAACACCGTCACTGTCGACCACCGCACCGGTGAACGGCTCGTCGAGGTGTACGGTGACGATGTCAGTGCGGTTGTGCGCCAATGCGTTCCATACAACAACCGGACCGAACCCCGGGTCGCTACGTTCCTTCCCGCCGAACCCACCGACCGCCTCCGACAACACCGCAAGCGCATTGTCGCGGGCCGTGGTGCCCAGCTCCCAGGCGTCGCGCCAGCCGGTCAGCAGATCGAGGTAGACCTGGTCGGATTCCGAACCGGTGATGGCGTCGTGATGGGCTCCGTAGGCCAATTGCACCCACGCCTTGGCCAGTGCCGCCTGCGGGTAATCGGCCCCGCCGAGCAGGCCGGCGAACACCGCGAACCGTTCGGCGTCCAACACGGCGTCCTCTGCCGCCCGGTTGGCCTGCTTGGTGTCGATATAAGAGACGTCCTTGCCGGTGTAGATCGGGTTCATGTCCCGCGTCTGCGGTGACGGCGCGATCCCCCGCTCGTCGAGTTCGGCGCGTACCGCGCCGAAGAACTCACTGGGCAACGCGCACACGAACTTCGGCCAGGCGTACCGGGCGTTCCAATCGCGATGGATCTGGGTGACCCACTTGTTCGGCGGCGTGTAATCGGTACCGACCGGCAGCAGCACATTGCGGGTCAGCGCCACCCGCTTCAATTTCGTGAACAGAGAATAGGTGGCGTCCTCTGCCTCGCCCAGCGAGGCCGACGAATCCATCCACCACCCCGCCGAATAATGCGCGGGCATGTAGTGGGTGAGTAGGCCGCGGCCCGACGGCGCGATCCACTCGAACTCGCTGGAGAATTGCATGCGTTCGGGGTCGCCGTCGTTCTGCATCGGGCCCCACTGGTGATGCGGGCCGCGCGCCCACGAACTGGAGGTGAGGCCCACGTCGGCGGCCATGCCCGGAAATTGCGGGTCGTGGCCGAACACGTCGAGCTGCCATGCCGTCGCCGGGTCGGCGCCCAGTACGTCACGCTGAAAACCCATGCCGTGCACGAAGTTCCGGATGGCGGTTTCCGGGCTCGTAAGGTTGGTGTTGGGCTCGTTGTAGGCACCGCCCATGATCTCGACGCGGCCGTCGGCGATGAATCGGCGTAGGTCGTCGCGATCCTCCGGGTGGGCGTCCCAGTACGGCTTGAGGTAGTCCACCTCGGCCAGCACGAACTTGTAAACCGGTTCCCGGCGGGCCATTTCGAGATGCGCGTGCACCAGGTCGAAGCTGTGGGTCTGCCGGCACTGACCGGGCGGGTCCTCGGTCCACACGCTGGTGTAGGCGGCCTGGGTGTTCCACCACACCGGGTCGTAGTGGAAGTGGCTGATCATGTACATCGTCCAGCCGGGTTCGGCGACGGTGAACTCGAAATCCATCTCCCCGGCTCGCGCGCGCCGAACTTCGCCAGGTACGGGCGCCTCGACCACCACCGGCACCTCGACGACGCCGTCCCCGGGCGAGACCGGCGCCTCCCCGGACAACCCGTCACCGTCGACCCGCATCGTCGTCGGTGCGGCGCAACCGGTGTAGGTCACCCGGACCAACTGCCGGGGCTCATCGGCAGGTCCGGCGAACAACTCCGTCGTCTCGGCTGATGTGACCTGCACCTCAGAAACCCTACGGCGTCACGGCACGGATATGTCGACGACGAGTGCGCGGTGATCCGAAATCGGGAGATGCGGCGCCGAGCATTCCGTCGCGGACAACGCTGGGTCGTCGGTGAGGATGTGGTCGAGTTGCCGGGTCGGCACATCGGCGGGGAACGTCGGCGCAGATCCGAGCGATCGCCATCGGGCCGGTTGCCCCGGCCCCATGTTGAGGTCACCGACCAGCAGCCGCGGGCCGGGGAAGCCCCGCATGTCCCGGACCAACTGACGCAGTTGCACCTTGTTCCAGCCGGGGACGAACGACAGGTGGGTGTTGGCCACCGTCAACGGTCCCAACGGCGTGTCGACGCGGGCGACGACGGCTGCGCGCGGTTCCTCGTGAACTATCCGCACCCGGCGAATTGCGGGCAGGTACATCGGAAATCTGAACGGAATGCGCGGCAGTCGCATCACCTGCCAGTTCTCCACGGGAAAGCGCGACAGCAGAGCGATGCCGTAGGCCGCGGTTCCGGGTTGTTCGCTTCCGGTGGCCGCCATCCAGGTGGCCCCGGGGGTTCCCGAGATCGCGGCGACGAATCGGTGGTGGACGGCATTCATCGCCTCGGCGGCGACGGCAGTCAGATCGGCCTTCCCCGAACGCGGTTGATCCAGGTCAACCTCTTGTAGCGCGAGGATGTCCGCATCGAGTTCGGTGACCGCCGCGGCGAGCCTGCCCAGGTCAACATCGCCCTCGTGGACGCTGCGTCCGTGCAGAATGTTGAAAGTCGCTATCCGCATGGGTACTAGGTACCCACGGCAGTCAGCGACAACGCCACGGCCGACAACACGCTCTCACCGACGGGATGGCATGTGCTCGATCGAAACGATGAACTGCGGGACGCGCTCAAACGCGCTGCCTCGGCCTTCAAGACACACGGGCCGGAGTTCGCGCTCGCGGGCAGTTATGCGTTGTGGGCGTACGGCGCGCCCGAACCCGTGCACGACGTCGATTTCGTTGTGGCTGAGGTCGACGCCGAAGCGGCCGAGGTGACGTTGCAGAAGGCCGGGTTTCGGATCGTCCGCACACCTGAGGACTGGCTGTTCAAAGGTTATGCCGGCGAGGAATTCGTCGTCGATGTGCTCTACCAACTCAACGGTGTGCCGGTGGACACCGCGACGCTGGAATCCGCCGACGTGCTCGACGTGCTGGCGATCCGGATGCCGGTGTTGCCGCCGACGCTGGTGGTCTCGGAGAAACTGAGCTCGCTCAACGAACATCATGTGACTTCGCAGCCCTGCTGCCAGCCGTGCGCGCGGTGCGGGAGCGGGTCGACTGGCACCGGGTGCGGGCGGCGACCGCCGACAACGATTTCGCGGTCGCGTTCCTGGTACTCACCGACCGCCTGGGCATCACCTGACGTCCTCTCGGCGAGCAGACGCGACCTGCAATCGCTCGGCCACCGTGCGCACGGCAGCGACCACTTCGGGCGGTTCGAGCACCTCGAACTCGTGGCCGACAGTGGCGAAATAGAGCACCATGCGTTCTGGGTGATCGGCACCCGCGGTGACGATGCACGCGTCGGGCCCGTCGGCCTCCACGGTCGCCGAGGCGGGCGAAAACATTTGCGCCACAACCTCTTGCGGTGCCCGGTAGCGCACCCGCGCCACATAGCGGTAAGGCGAGGAGCTGATGGCGCGTCGCACGTAGGCCGCGGCGTCCGGCGCCTGGCGCGGCGCGAAGGTACTGCCGAGCGCACGCACGTCGGCCATCCGGTCCAGGCGCAGTGTGCGCCAATCGGCGCGGTCCCGGTCGTAGGCCAGCAGATACCAGCGCCGCCCGGTGGTCACCAGTTGGTAGGGCTCCAGCCGACGTTGTGTGCCGTTGCCCCGCAGATCGGTGTATCCGGCGGTGACGTGTTCGTGGTCGCGGCAGGCGCGGGCCAGGGTCATCAGCACGTCGGGTTCCACCGGGGCGTCCGAGGTGTTGGGGGTCAGGGTGACGGTCGCGTCGTGGACGGCTGACACCTGGGAACGCAGTCGCGCCGGCATCACCTGGTCGAGCTTGGACAACGCCCGCAACGCCGATTCCCCGACCCCGGCGACGCTGCCTCCCGCGGCCAGACGCAGGCACACGGCCATCGCCACCGCCTCGTCGGGGTCGAGCAGCAGCGGGGGTAGCGCCGCACCCGCGCCGAGCTGGTAGCCACCGCCGTGGCCCTTGCTGGCATGCACCGGATAGCCGAGGTCACGCAGCCGCTCGATGTCGCGGCGCACGCTGCGGCCGGTGACGCCGAGCCGCTGGGCGAGCTCAGCTCCTGACCACACCCGGCGTGATTGCAGCAGGCCGAGCAGCTGGAGCACTCGGCTGGTCGTTTCGGACACGGCACCAAGTCTGCCCGAGTCTTAGGATCAAAACTGTCCTATAAGGGTGAGAAGGTTTTGGCATGCAAATAGCGCTCATCGCTGACCAGTTGGATTACCACTGGACAAACCAATTGCGGCCCCGCCTGGACGGCCTGACCGACGACGAGTACTTCTGGCAGCCGGTGCCGGACTGCTGGACGGTTCATCCCGACGGCGGTATCGACTTCGTCTACCCCGAGCCGCAGCCCGCCCCGTTCACCACGATCGCCTGGCGGCTGGCCCACGTCATCGTCGGCGTCCTGGCGATGCGCAACCACTCACACTTCGGCGGCCCGCCCGCCGACTACCAGTCCTGGCCGTATGCCACCGACGCTGCCACCGCGCTGCGCCAGCTCGACGACGCCTACCGAAATTGGATCGACGGGGCGCGGGCGCTGAGCGAGGATGATTTGGATCGACCGGTCGGACCTGCCGAAGGCCCGTGGGCCGAACACCCGATGGCCGAGCTCGTCCTGCACGTCAACCGGGAAGTCATCCACCACGGCTCCGAAATCGCTTGTATCCGAGATCTTTACGCTCACAGCCACAACAACGAGGAGAACTGACCGATGCCAGGCATGCCCCCACCCGCCGCCGACGAACGCCAGACCCTGTTGGAGTTCTTGGCATTTCAACAGAACTCGTTCTTCGCGGTGGCCCACGGCCTGACCGACGAACAAGCCCGCTCGACGCCGTCGGTGAGCGCCCTGTCGATCGGCGGTCTCATCAAGCACGCCGCCGGGGTCCAGAAGGGCTGGGCCGAGCGCGCCGAGCACGCACCCGCCATGCCGCCGCCCGATCCGCGGCCGATGGAAGAGCAGATGGCCGACTACGCCGACCAGTACACGATGCACGACGACGAGAAGCTTGCCGACCTGCTCGACGCACTCAAGGCGCAGAACGCCGAGACGCTGCGGGCATTCGCCGAGAAGGACCTCGACACACCGGTTCCGGTTCCACCCGACGTGCCCTGGTTTCCGAAGGACATCGAGCACTGGTCGGTGCGCTGGGCGGCAATGCACCTCATCGAGGAACTGAGCCGGCACGCAGGCCACGCCGACATCATTCGCGAATCCATCGACCGCGCAACGATGTACGAGTTGATGGCAGCCGAAGAGCAGTGGCCGGAGACCGATTGGATCAAACGCTGGCGGCCGGCGGCAAGCGCTTAGCGGCCCAGCACCAGTCGCAGCGCGTAATCCACCACAACATCCAGATCGTCGCCCAGGTTGCCTGCCAACCACTGCTGGGCCAACTCGGCCATCGCGCCGGTATACATGGCCGCGCCGACCTGGGCGGCGACTGGATCCGACCCGGGATTGAGCCGGCCCCCCTCGCTCAAAACCGCCTCCCGCAACAGGTCCTGCGTCGCCGCGCGCCGGGCCGCAAGCACCGGATTGGCGTGCGCGTCAGTGAACAGCACCCGGCCGCGGCGCGGATCGACCGAGCTGAATCCCAGCACCGCCGCGATGCCTGCCCTTGTCCTGGCCCGCACGCAATCCCCGGCGCCGGCCATCGCGGCGTCGACATCGGCAGCCAGTAGCGCACTGACCTCGTCGTAGACCGCGCCGAGCAGATCGTCGGTGTCGGCGAAGCTCTCGTAGAAGTAGCGCGTGTTCAGGCCGCATTCGCGGCAGATCGAGCGCACCGACAGCGCGGCTTCGCCACCGTCGCCGAACAGCCGGAACGCTGCTTCGACGAGCAGCGCTCGGCGTTCGGCGCGGCGGTCCGTCAGCGGCACGCCGGCCCACCGGGTCGGGGTCGACATCGCTACAGCCTATGTCTGGTCACACCCGTATCCAAAATGTATTGTGGCTACACACGTAACCAGAAAGGGGTCCCGGGGTGGACATGCCGCACCAAGTCCTCGAGCAGATGCTCCAGCGGAAGTTCGACAAGGACGTCCGTCAGCATTACTTCCGTGGCATGGAGTTCGCCGGTCCGGCCGGCGATCCGGGGTGGTTCGGACCGGGCAGCGCGGTCTGGCACGTGCACTCCCACACCGAGGCACTGATCTTCGGTCTGCAGTGCGCTGCGTACATCGAACGCCTCGACCCGTCCATCTACTGGATGGGCATGCACCACTCGCGGCTGGTCAAGCGCGATGAGAACGGGAACGGCATCCCGGTCATCGACCCCAAGGGCGCGGCGGTGCGGCTCGGTCATTCCATCGCCTTCTTCATCGGCACCGCGTACGGCAACACCGAGACCGCCGAGCGGGTCGCCAAAACCGTGCGGTCCATGCACCACACCATCAAGGGCGTCCGCCCCGACGGCGCCGCCTACGATGCCGACGATCCGGACTGGCTGCGCTGGAATTACGCCACCGTGGTGTGGGGCCTGGCCACCGCCCACGAGATTTATCATCCAAACCCGTTGCGCGGGAAGAAACTTGACCGCTACTACGGCGAGTTCGTCCGCGTCGGGCATGCGCTCGGCGGCACCGACCTGCCGACCACCAAGGCCGAGACGCTGGACTGCCTGGAGTCCTACCTGCCGAAGCTTGCGCTGACCCACGGCGCGGCCATGGCCACCGGGCCCAACCTGCCGATGCCGCAGAGTGCGGTCGACTGGGCCATCCGCGACACCATGCCGAAATGGGCCAAGCAGCTCATCGGGCACACCGATCCCAACCCGATCGAACGGGCGGGCCGACGAGCACTCGTGTGGTCGATCATCAACGGCCTGCACACCGCGGCGGGCACCACGCTGGAGTTCCGGCAGGCCCAAAAAAGAGTCGTCGACGGAGTCGACCCCTCGCTGGCGCCGCACACCGAACCCACCTATGTGCTCGGCAGCGACCGAGAACTCAGCCGCGACGAGATCGAAGACAGTTTCGCACCGGTGTGACACGCAGCACACATATTTTCGGCAGTACCGCGGGTTTTGAGACACTGCAGCTATGAGCACTACCCCGCCGAAACCCAAACACCGCGAGGTGGCCAAGCTCGACCGGGTGCCATTGCCGGTCGAAGCCGCCCGTATCGGCGCGACGGGCTGGCAGATCACGCGCACCGGCGCCCGTGTCGTGACCAACATCCTGGGCCGCGGATCCCTGCAACAGAAGATCGTCAAACAGGTCCCGCAAACCTTCTCCGACCTGGGCCCCACATACGTCAAATTCGGCCAGATCATCGCGTCGAGCCCGGGTGCGTTCGGCGAGCCGCTGAGCCGGGAGTTCCGCAGCCTGTTGGACCGGGTCCCACCCGCCGACGCCGACGAAGTGCACCAACTCTTCAAAGAGGAACTCGGCGACGAGCCGACGAACCTGTTCAAGAGCTTCGACGACAAGCCGTTCGCCTCGGCGTCCATCGCCCAGGTGCACTTCGCCACGCTGCACACCGGCGAAGAGGTGGTGGTCAAGATCCAGCGGCCGGGCATCCGCCGCCGGGTCGCCGCTGACCTCCAAATCCTCAAGCGTGGCGCCCAACTCGTCGAGCTGGCCAAGCTGGGCCGGCGGCTTTCGGCGCAGGATGTGGTCGCCGACTTCGCCGACAACCTTGCCGAGGAACTCGACTTCCGCCTCGAGGCGCAGTCGATGGACGCCTGGGTGTCGCACATGCACTCCTCCCCGTTGGGCGCGAACATCCGGGTTCCACAGGTGTACTGGGACCTGACGAGCCAGCGCGTGCTGACCATGGAGCGGATATCCGGCGTCCGCATCGATGACGTGGCCGCCATCCGCAAGGCCGGATTCGACGGCACCGAGCTGGTGAAGGCCCTGCTGTTCTCCGTGTTCGAGGGCGGCCTGCGCCATGGGCTGTTCCACGGCGACCTGCACGCCGGAAATCTCTACGTCGACGCCGACGGCAAGATCGTGTTCTTCGACTTCGGGATCATGGGCCGTATCGATCCGCGCACCCGGTGGCTACTGCGCGAGCTCGTCCACGCGCTGCTGGTCAAGAAGGATCACGCCGCGGCGGGCAAGATCGTGGTGCTGATGGGCGCGGTGGGGACTGTGAAACCCGAGGGCCAAGCGGCCAAGGATCTGGAAGCGTTTGCTACTCCCCTGACCATGAAGTCGCTCGGCGATATGTCGTACGCGGAAATCGGCAAGCAGCTCTCCGCGCTGGCCGACGCCTATGACGTCAAGCTGCCCCGCGAGCTGGTACTCATCGGCAAGCAGTTTCTCTACGTCGAGCGGTACATGAAACTGCTGGCGCCGAATTGGCAGATGATGAGCGATCCACAGCTCACCGGATATTTCGCCAACTTCATGGTCGAAGTCAGCCGCGAGCACAGCGAGGCCGAAAAGAACGGAGTCGAGGCGTAGTGCAGGTGCGAAACGGGCGAGCCAGAGCCGGCGACTCCGATAACCCGATAGATATCTACTACGAGGACATGGGCGACCCGAACCACCCGGCGGTGCTGCTCATCATGGGCCTCGGCGCGCAGATGCTGTTGTGGCGCACCGGTTTCTGCGAGAAGCTCGTCGACCAGGGGCTGCGGGTCATCCGCTACGACAATCGCGACGTCGGCCTGTCCACGAAGCTATCCGGCAAGCGCGTCGACTCCCCGCTGCCGATCCGCATGGCCCGCTCGTTCCTTGGCCTGCGCAGCCCCTCGGTCTACACCCTCGAAGACATCGCCGACGACGCCGCGGCCCTGCTGGATCATCTCGGCATCGACAGCGCACACATCGTCGGCGGATCGATGGGCGGCATGATCGCCCAGGTGTTCGCGTCGCAGCACCCGTCGCGCACCAAGACGCTCGCGGTGATCTTCTCCAGCAACAACCAGGCGTTCCTTCCGCCCCCCGGCTTCAAGCAACTGCTGTCGGTGATCACCGGCCCACCGGTCGATTCGACCCGGGAGGCGATCATCGACAACGCCGTTCGGATCAGCAAGCTCAACGGCAGCCCCGGCTACCCCACACCCGAAGAGCGCATCAGGGCCGAGGCCGCCGAACTCTACGACCGTGCCTACTACCCCGCGGGCATCGCCCGGCATTTCGGCGCAATTCTCGGCAGCGGCAGCCTGCGACACCACGACAAACGGATAACCGCGCCAACCGTGGTGATCCACGGCCGTTCGGACCGTTTGATGCGGCCGGCCGGAGGCCGCGCGGTCGCCGACGCGATCACCGATGCCCGGCTCGTGCTGATCGACGGCATGGGCCATGAGCTGCCCGAACCGGTGTGGGACGAGATCGTCGGTGAGCTCAAGACGAACTTCGCCAACGCCCGCTAGTTTGCATCAGCAACGTCAATTTTCTGCCGACCCCTTTGCTCGCTCTCTAACACTCGGTAGCTGAGCGAACCCGGTTTACGCTGTGCTGCAGTCTGGGGGGCAGGCTGAGTCAATGGTGGCTTGGTGCCGCTCTCCGGTCTTCCAGAGAGGCAGCAGATGGTTGAGCAACCTGGACAACTGAAACCGCATTTCGGCGACGTGCAGGCCCACTACGACCTGTCCGATGAATTCTTCGCCCTTTTCCTGGATCCGACCCGGACCTACAGCTGCGCGTACTTCGAACGCGACGACATGACGCTCGAAGAAGCGCAGATCGCCAAGATCGATCTTGCGCTGGGCAAGCTGGGCCTAGAGCCGGGCATGACGCTGCTCGACGTCGGCTGTGGCTGGGGCGCGACGATGATGCGTGCAATCGAGCGCTACGACGTCAACGTCGTCGGGCTGACACTCAGCCGCAATCAGCAGGCACACGTCGAGCAGGTGTTCGCTGGGGCAGACAGCCCGCGGCAGAAGCGGGTGCTGCTGGCCGGCTGGGAGGAGTTCGACGAGCCGGTGGACCGCATCGTCTCGATCGGCGCGTTCGAGCACTTCGGCCACGACCGCTACGACGACTTCTTCCGCTTCGCCTACAACGCACTACCGTCCGACGGGGTGATGCTGCTGCACACGATCACCGGCCTGAAGCCGCAGCAGATGATCGAGCGCGGGATGCCGCTGTCGTTCGAGTTCGCCCGGTTCGTCAAGTTCATGGTCACCGAGATCTTCCCCGGCGGACGGTTGCCGTCGATCGAGATGGTCACGGAACATGCAGCGCATTCGTCCTTCCGGCTGACCCGCAGACAGTCGTTGCAGCTGCACTATGCGCGCACGCTCGACCTGTGGTCGGCCGCCCTCCAGAAGCACCACGACGAGGCGGTCAGGATCCAGTCCCAGGAGATGTACGACCGCTACATGCACTACTTGACCGGATGTGCGAACGCATTCCGGGTGGGCTACATCGACGTCAACCAGTTCACCCTGCAGAAGTAGCCCGTGTCGTTACATCCTTCGCTGCGCAACCGGGCCGATATCGGGTTACCGCAGGCCTGGTCGGCCCAAGCGGGCACGCCACGCGTCAACACTTGTTTGCCGCGGGTTTTTTCATTGACGGTCGTCGAGTCGTTTCGCCACGCACCTGTTGTAGGCTGACGACTCGCGGGGAGAACTCTGAGGGTTGGAGCATAGTCGAGCATGTCAAAATTGACGCCAAAATATGAAGAACTGCAGTCGATCTACGACATTTCGAACGAATTTTACGAGCTGTTTCTAGGCCCAACGATGGGCTATACCTGCGGTTACTTCGAGCGCGAAGACATGACCGGCGACGAGGCGCAGATTGCCAAATTCGACCTGGCGCTGGGCAAGTTGGGGCTGCAGCCGGGGATGACGCTGCTGGATATCGGCTGCGGCTGGGGCGCCTGCATGGCGCGGGCCATCGAGAAGTACGACGTCAACGTCATCGGCCTGACCCTGAGTGGCGTGCAGCGCGAGTACGCGATCGAAAAACTCGCCAAGATCCCCACCGAGCGCAACGTCGAGGTGCGGCTGCAGGGCTGGGAAGAGTTCGACGACAAGGTCGATCGCATCGTGTCGATCGGCGCGTTCGAGCATTTCGGTTTCGAGCGCTACCCGGCGTTCTTCGAAACGGCCTACAACGCACTGCCCGATGACGGCATGATGCTGCTGCACAACATTACGGGCTTCGACTTGCGGCGGGCCAAAGAACTCGGTCTGTCAATGACATTCGAAGACGCCCGGTTCGCCAGGTTCATCATGACCGAGATCTTCCCCGGCGGTCGGCTGCCGTCGGTGTCGATGGAGCAGGAAAAGGCGACCGAAGCCGGCTTCAAGCTCACCCAGCTGCAGGAGATCGGTCCGCACTACGTCAAGACGCTCAAGATCTGGGCGGACGCACTCGAGGCACACAAGGACGAGGCGATCGCGCTGCAGGGCCAAGAGGTCTACGACCGCTATGACAAGTACCTGAACGGCTGCCAGAAGTACTTCGCGTCCGGCCACATCAGCGTGCATCAGTTCACGCTGCAGAAGTAGCACATCAGCTGTCGGATTGCGGCAGCGCTGTTCGTCGGATGGGTAGAGAGTGGAACGAACCGGGTTCCATTCACTAGCCGGAGGAGACGACGATGCACTACTTCGCCCTGCTGATCAGCCAGGAGCAAGAACTCACGCCTGAGAAGCGCGCCGAGGCGACGGCCGCTTACCAGGCTTTCCATGCCACGGCGGCGTCGGCGATCCGCGCGGGCGACGCGTTGGCGCCGACCGCAATTGGCGTTCGCATCGCGGGTGGCCCGGATGCCCCGGTGGTCACCGATGGACCGTTCCCCGAAAGCGCCGAGGTCGCCTGCGGTTACTACGTGTTCGAGGCCGAGAACCTCGACGAGGCACTGGCTCTGGCCCGCGGCATCCCCGCCGCACAATACGGCGCCGTCGAGGTGTGGCCGATGGTGTTTTGGAACGCGCCCGAGGGCCCACTCGGTAACGACTGGCTGGCGCTGTTGCTGGAGCGGCCGGAGGATGTCAATATCCCCGACTCCGACGACTGGAACCGCAGCGTGTCCGCACATGTCGAGTTCGGCAAGGCTGCCGGTGAGCGCATTCTGGCTGGGGCAGCGCTGAATCCGCCATCCACCGCGACCACCGTGCGCGTGCGTGACGGCAAGGTGACGCTCACCGACGGACCGTATGTCGAAGGCGCCGAGGTGGCCAACGGCTTCTACGTGTTGCGGGCCTCGGATCGCGACGAGGCGGTCAAGCTTGCGTCGATGATTCCGGCGTCCGCCATCGAGGTCCGCCAGTTGTCGGACGTCGCGGGCCTGTAGTCGCTCAATGACCGAGCTGGACAGCGCCTTTCGGCGCGAGTGGGGTCCGGTGGTCGCCACGATCGCCCGCTGGTCAGGCGACCTCACGATCGCCGAAGACGCTGTCCAGGAAGCCTGTGCCCAAGCGCTGCGGGTGTGGCCGGCCGAGGGTGTGCCCGCCAACGCCGGCGCCTGGTTGACCACCACGGCCCGGAACCGGGCACTGGACCGACTGAGACGTGAATCCCTGCGCCCCGGAAAGGAATTCGCTGCCGTGGCCAGCCGAATACCCGATGAGCAGGAGCTCCACCCGGTGCGCGACGACGAGCTGCGGATGATGTTCACCTGCGCCCACCCGGCTCTGGACCGCAGCTCGCAACTGGCGCTGACACTTCGGCTGATCTCCGGGCTCACCGTCACCGAGATCGCCCGCGCGCTGCTGCAGTCCGAGGCCGCGGTAGGTCAGCGAATCACCCGGGCCAAGAACAAGATCCGTAAAGCCAACATCCCGTTGCGGGTGCCGCCGGCCGAGCTGCTCGGTGAGCGCACGCCACACGTGCTCAGTTGCATCTACTCGGTGTTCACCGAGGGCTACTGGTCGACCGGCGGCCCCTCGGCCATCCGCGACGAGCTGTGCGACGAAGGCGTGCGGCTGGCCCGGGAACTGTGCGCGCTGCTGCCCGGTGATCGGGATGCGCACGCCCTGGCGGCGCTCGTGCTCCTGCATGATTCCCGGCGCACGACCCGCGTCGACGCCCACGGCGCACTGGTACCACTCGACGAACAGGACCGCGGCCGCTGGGACCGCGGCCGGATCGCTCAGGGCCTGGACCAATTGCGGCTCGCTGAGGGCGCGGCGGGACCCTACCTCCCGCAAGCGGTGATCGCCGCTTTGCATGCGACCGCCCCGAGTTGGCGCGAAACCGACTGGGCGACAATCTGTCTGGCTTACGATCGGCTGCTGGCGGTGCTCGACTCGCCGGTGGTGCGGGTCAATCGGGCCTTGGCCGTCGGTTTCCGCGACGGCTACCCGGCCGGCCTCGCGGCGCTCGACGCTGTGGCCGACGATCCCCGGCTGGCTCGGTCGAACACCGCCGCAGCGATCCGCGCTGACCTGTTGCGCCGTGCCGGACGGCGCGGAGAGGCGCTGCACTGGTACCGCGTCGCGTTGGACCACGACGGCATCTCCGGGCCGGCCGCCGCGTTCCTGCGCCGCCGCATCACCGAGCTCACCCCAGAAACGCCGAATGGCCAGTTATGACACGTGATTCAGGGAATCTTGTGTCATAACTGGCCACTCGGCTGAAGGATTACGCCGCATAGCCGATGGTCGGCTCCGCTGCGCTACGCCTCCGTGAAGTTGCGGGTCACCGCCGGGTCAACCGGGATACCCGGACCGGTGGTGGTCGAGACGGTCACCTTCTTCAGGTAACGGCCCTTCGAGGACGACGGCTTGGCGCGCAGCACCTCGTCCAGCGCGGCACCGTAGTTCTCGGCCAGCTTGGCCTCGTCGAACGATGCCTTGCCGATCACGAAGTGCAGGTTGGCCTGCTTGTCGACGCGGAAGTTGATCTTGCCGCCCTTGATGTCGGTCACAGCCTTGGCGACATCGGGGGTCACGGTGCCGGTCTTGGGGTTCGGCATCAGGCCACGCGGGCCAAGCACGCGGGCGATCCGGCCGACCTTGGCCATCTGATCCGGGGTGGCGATCGCGGCGTCGAAGTCCAGGAAACCGCCCTGGATCTTCTCGATCAGGTCGTCGCTGCCGACGATGTCAGCTCCCGCGGCGACGGCGGCTTCGGCCTTGTCGCCCACCGCGAACACCGCGACGCGGGCGGTCTTACCGGTGCCGTGGGGCAGGTTGACGGTGCCGCGGACCATCTGGTCGGCCTTGCGCGGGTCGACGCCCAAGCGGATGGCGACCTCGACGGTGGCGTCCTGCTTCTTGGAGGAGGTCTCCTTGGCCAGCTTCGCGGCCTCAAGCGGCGTGTAGAGCTTGTCGCGGTCCACCTTCTCGGCGGCTTCGCGATATGCCTTGCTGTTCTTGCTCATTGGAAATCCAATCGTGTTGTTGGAGTCGTGGTGCGGGCCGATGCCAGCCCTCCCACGGGGTTACGGATGATCCGCTTCGCTAGGCTCCGTTATTCAACGGTGATGCCCATCGACCGGGCGGTGCCGGCGATGATCTTCGACGCAGCGTCGATGTCGTTGGCGTTGAGATCGGCCTTCTTGGTCTCAGCGATCTCGCGCACCTGGTCCCAGGTCACCTTGGCGACCTTGTTCGTGTGCGGCTCGCCCGAGCCCTTCTGCACACCGGCAGCCTTGAGCAGCAGCTTGGCGGCAGGCGGGGTCTTCAGTGCGAACGTGAAGCTGCGGTCCTCGTAGACGGTGATCTCCACGGGGATGACGTTGCCGCGCTGCGACTCGGTCGCCGCGTTGTACGCCTTGCAGAACTCCATGATGTTGACGCCGTGCTGGCCGAGCGCAGGACCGACCGGCGGGGCGGGGTTGGCCTGCCCGGCCTGGATCTGCAGCTTGATCAACCCGACGACTTTCTTCTTCGGGGCCATGCGTGTGGTGTTCCTTACTTGCTGATCCGAGGGCGCGCGTCGCGCCCGCTGTTCTAGCCGTTACTGGCTAAATCTTTGCGACCTGGTTGAAGGTCAGTTCGACAGGTGTTTCGCGGCCGAAGATGGACACCAGCACCTTGAGTTTCTGCTGCTCGGCGTTGACCTCGCTGATCGAGGCGGGCAGCGTCGCGAACGGACCGTCCATGACGGTGACGGATTCGCCGACCTCGAAATCGACCAGGATCTCCGGACGTTCCAGGGTTGCCTCGGTAGACGCGGCGGTCGACGCCGCCGCCTTGCCGCCGGCCTTCTTCGCGGCGCCCTGCGGCAGCAGGAACTTCACCACGTCGTCGAGCGACAGCGGGGACGGCCGCGACGTGGCGCCGACGAATCCGGTGACGCCCGGGGTGTTGCGCACCGCGCCCCACGACTCGTCGTTGAGCTCCATCCGAACCAGGATGTAGCCGGGCAGCACCTTGCGGTTGACCTGCTTGCGCTGGCCGTTCTTGATCTCGGTGACCTCTTCGGTGGGCACCTCGACCTGGAAGATGTAGTCGCCGACGTCCAGGTTCTGCACGCGGGTCTCGAGGTTGGCTTTCACCTTGTTCTCGTAGCCGGCGTAGGAGTGGATGACGTACCAGTCACCCGGCTTCAGCCGCAGCTCCTTCTTGAGCGCGACGGCCGGATCCTCGTCCTCGTCTACTTCGGGCGCCGCCTCTGCAGCCGCTTCGTCAACGGCTTCGTCAACGGCTGCGTCAGTGGCCTCATCGGCGGACTCGTCGACGACAGGTGCGTCGACGGTCTCCGACTCGGCGGCTGCGACGGCCCCTTGATCCTCAGTCGGATCTTCGGCAACGGTCTCATCGCCGTCGAACGTGGTCACGTTGTCAGTCCTCTCTCAATTCCAGTCAGGTGCCGAACACCAGCGACACAAGTCGCGCCAGGCCGTAATCCGCGCCGGAAATCAGCGCGACCATGAACGCCAGGAAGGCCAGCACCACCGTGGTGTAGCTGACCATCTGCTTGCGGTTGGGCCAGATCACCTTGCGGAGTTCGGCAACAACCTGCTTGAGGTAGTTGACGACGAACATGATCGGGTTGCGCGACGGTCCCGTCGCGTCCTTCTTTACCTTCTTGGCCTTACCGGAACCGTTCTTGCCGGAGTCGGTCGGCTCGGCTTCGGTCTCGATCTCGTCACCGCTGTCGGCATCGCTGACCACACCACGGCGCGACCGCTTACCGGTCGGGCGCAGCGGCCGGGTCACCACCGCGGTATGACCGATGTTGTCGCCGGTGCTGTCAGCGTCGGTGCCAGTGTCGTCTGCGGAGCCGGCACCTTCGCGCTCGTCGCTCACCGCATACTCCGTTTCTTCCTAGCGGACTGGTCTGCATGTGTCACCTTCCAGTGTCCACACCTTGTCGAGTATTCAGTTGAGCAGGGGCGACAGGACTTGAACCTGCAACCTGCGGTTTTGGAGACCGCTGCTCTGCCAGTTGAGCTACGCCCCTTCAGCGATGACCCGGTTGGCACCGTCATCACGTCCTACGGCCGGGGCTCACATAATTCGCGCGCTCTCCGTTCGCTCGATCAAAAGCCGACGGACAGCGCGCTGAAATGGGAAACCCCGAAAATCGAGTGTACCCCGGCGGCCGTGTCAGTTACTAATTGCGTCCATTACTCGCCGGCGGCCTTGCGGATCACCTGACCGGATTCCGGATCCCACTTGACGCCGACCGAGTTGTCACCCTCGTGGCCCATCAACGTGGTGTAGGCCTCCAGCACCACCTCGCCGTCGTCGTCGGTGCAGATGTTGCGGGTGACGACGATGTCGGCGCCGAACCGCACGTCGACCGATTCGATCTTCATCTCCGCGTGCAGGCGGTCGCCGACCTTGATCGGCCGGTGGTAGACGAATTTCTGGTCCACCTGGATGATCTGCATGGTTTCCATGCCGAGATCGACATTGCGGAAGAAATCCGCCTGCACCAGCAACGCGAAGATGGACGAGAAGGTCGGACCTGCGACCAGCGCATCGTGGCCCAACTCGGCCGCGGCGGCCTCGTCGAAACTCGCCGGGTCATTGGCCTTCACCGACCGCGCGAACTGCTTGATCTGCTCGCGGCCGACCTCGAAAACGTCGGGGTATTTGTAAACGATGCCGAGGATGTTCGCCTTCAGCGCCATCTTCTAGGCCAGCTTCGCGGTTGCAACTGCGCGGCCGAAGATTTTCTTGCCTCCACTGGTGGCGGTGAGCGCAATGGTCACCGTCTTGTTTTCCGGCTCGACCGACTTGACCCGGCCGTTGAAGACGATCTCAGCGCCCACACCGTCGTTGGGCACCGGCACGACCGCGGTGAACCGGACGTTGTACTCCGTCACGGCAGCGGGGTCGCCGACCCAGGAGGTGACGTAGCCACCACCGAGGCCCATCGTGAGCATGCCGTGGGCAATCGCGGTGTCGAGCCCGACCTGCTTGGCGATTTCGTCGTCCCAGTGGATCGGGTTCAGGTCGCCGGACACGCCGGCGTAGTTGACAAGGTCCCCGCGAGTCAGCGGAATGACCCGCTCAGGGAGCGTGTCACCGACATTGACCGAACTGAACTCACGCAGAGCCATCAGTAAAACCCTCTTCTCCGTCACCCGCACGACCGGCGAGGGTCGTGTAAGTCTCCTGGACCACGTCACCGGCGTCGTCGGTGATGATGTTCTTGGTAACGATGATGTCGGTGCCGTGCGCCCGCCGGACGGCGTGCACATAAACATCACAGTAGAGGCGGTCACCGGCTTTGATCGGCTTGAGGAACTTCAGTTCCTGGTCGACCTGGACGATCTGGGCGTCCTGGATGCCGATGTTGGCGTACTCGAAGAACGCCCACTGCGCCTGGTAGCCGAAGATGCAGATGAAAGTCAGCGGTGCCGGCAGGGAGTCATGGCCGAGCTCTGCAGCAGCAGCCTCGTCGTGAAAGAACGCGTCGTCGTTCTTGACAGCTACCGCGTGCTCACGAATCTTCTCGCGACCGACCTCGTAATGCTCGGGATGCCTGTAGTGCATCCCGACGATGTTCGACGAAAGACCCACAGCGAAAGGACTACCGCGACTCTTTATGCGGCTGGTGGGTTCCGCAGTTTGGGCAGAACTTCTTGATTTCCAACCGGTCCGGATCGTTGCGGCGGTTCTTCTTCGTGATGTAGTTACGGTGCTTGCACACCTCGCACGCCAAAGTGATCTTCGGCCGTACGTCGGTACTCGACGCCACGTCAGCTGCCCTCTTCCACGTTCTGTTGCTAGTTCCTGTAGCGGTGGGGGGACTCGATCCCCCGACCTCACGATTATGAGTCGTGCGCTCTAACCAGCTGAGCTACACCGCCCCGATCGACGCGGACGGCGCTCCGCCGGGCGTCCACCGAGCCCCCTAACGGAATCGAACCGTTGACCTTTTCCTTACCATGGAAACGCTCTACCGACTGAGCTAAGGGGGCCTGCCTGCTTGGTGCCCGCGACGCTAGGTGCGGGGCCTTAAAGAGGGTACAGCCTACCCGGCAACCGCACCAAACCGCAGGTCAGCGCGGATGCCGGGAGCACTCGACTGCGCTCGATCAGTCCAGCAGCCAGTCATTGGGTGCGAACAGCTCGCAATGCACGCGCTCGGTCGGCACCTCGCGCCGTGTGAGCTGGGCCCGAACGGCCTCGACAAAGCCCGCTCCGCCGCACAGATAGAAGGTCGCGTCGACGGGCAATTCGATGCCGTCGAGGCTCAGCAGTCCGGCGTGCACGCCGGGTGCACCGCCGGTGACACCGTCCTCGTACCAGATGTCCAACGACGCGTTGGGCAGTGCGTCGATCAGTTCCCGCTGACGCTCGCGCAGCGGGTGGGCGTTGTCACTGCGGTCGGCGTGCAGAACCCGCACATGCGTCTCGGGGTGCTCGGCGGCGAGGTACTCCAGAATGCCGATCATCGGGGTGATGCCGATGCCGGCAGACAGCAGCACCACGGGCTTGCCGTCGCCCGCGATATGCAGGTCCCCGAATGGCACGGTGACGTCCAGCAGGTCACCGACGCAGACGTTGGCCCGGATCCAGGACGACACCTCTCCGGCGGGTTGGCCTGCGGTCGCGTCGACGGGTTTGACCACAAACGTCAGATCGGTTGAGCCGGGGACGCTCACCAGGCTGTACTGACGTAGCTGGCGCGCCCCGTCCGGCAACGTCACACCCACCGACACATACTGTCCCGCAACAAATTTCACCGGCTGCGCGGCGCGCACCGTGATCAGCACCGCACCGGACGGATCGTCGACGCGGGACACGACGCGCAACCGCCGGTAGACGTCGCCCGGCTCGACACCCGCCTCGGCGTACAGCTCACGTTCCAGCCCGATCAGCGTGTCGGCCATGATCCAGTACACCCGGTCCCAGGCCTCGGCGACCTCGGCGGTCACCGTCTCTGCGCCCAGCACCGCCACGATCGCCGCGAACAGATTGTCGTGGACGATCGGGTACTGGTCGGCGGTGATCCCGAGCGACGCGTGCTTGTGGCCGATGCGCGACAGCAGGGCGGCGGGATGCGGCAGGTCAGGGTTCACCAGGTGGGTGGCGAACGTTGCGATCGACGCGGCCAGCGCCCGCTGCTGGGCACCCTGGGCCTGGTTGCCGCGGTTGAAGAGGTTGCGCAGCAGCTCGGGGTGATTGGCGAACAGGCGCCGGTAGAACTCCGAGGTGATCTCGTCGATGTGAGCACCGATGAGAGGCAGTGTCGCCGAAACGATCTCGGCATGGCGGGACTCGAGTTCCTCTTCCTGGGGCACTGCCGACGGCTCGGTTATGACGGTCATCAAATGTTCCTCTCCGGTGATTCTTTATGGGGCGAGTTGTAGAACGATGGGCAAGCTCGGGCCTGCCGTCAGATCGGCGACGGTGTAGCGGTCGAGTTCGCGGTAGAAGGCGTCTTTGGCCTCGGCCAGCACGCGGCGCAATCGGCATGCGGCGATCAGGGGGCATGGCGCGTCGCCGCCGCATTCGATGACCTCGCGATCGCCCTCGAGTTCGCGCACGAGCCAGCCCAGCGATGCGGTGCGGCCCTCTTCGGTGAGCACCAGTCCCCCAACCCTGCCGCGGCGCGCGTAGACCATGCCCAACTCGGCCAGCCGTGACACCGCCTTGGCGACGTGATGCTCGGAGGCGTTGGCGGCACGGGCGATGGTTCGGGTGGTGATGCGCCGGTCATCGGTTTCACCGGCGGCCAGCAGCATCAGCGTGCGCAGTCCGAGGTCGGTGAACCGGGTCAGGTGCATGCCTCAGACGCTAGTAATTCCGCATTTTTGATGCGACTTATTCGCCTGTGGGGTTAAACACGTCATGACGTGCGGTTTTTAGACCTGCGAGTATTGCCCGCGCAGTCCGGCCAATAGGCTTGGGACATGGCTGAGCCCAAGGTTGATGACCGCTTGTACTTCCGCCAGATGCTGGCGGGCCGCGACTTCGCGGCCGACGACATGATCGCCCAGCAGATGCGCAACTTCGCCTATCTGATCGGCGACCGGGAGACCGGCGACACGGTGGTGGTCGACCCCGCGTATGCCGCCGGAGACCTGGTCGACGCGCTGGAAGCCGACGGCATGCACCTGTCGGGAGTTCTGGTCACCCACCACCACCCCGATCACATCGGCGGGTCGATGATGGGCTTCGAGCTCAAGGGATTGGCTGAGCTGCTGGAGCGAGTCGCCGTCCCGGTGCACGTCAACACCCATGAGGCGGATTGGGTTTCGCGGGTCACCGGAATCGCCCTGAGCGAGCTGACAACACACGAGCACGGCGACGAGGTCAGCGTGGGCGCGGTCGACATCGAGCTACTGCACACACCCGGCCACACCCCGGGCAGTCAGTGCTTTCTGTTGGATGGCCGCCTGGTGGCCGGCGACACCCTCTTCCTGGAGGGCTGCGGCCGTACCGACTTTCCTGGCGGCGATGTCGACGACATGTTCCGTAGCCTGCAGGCGCTGGCTCAACTGCCCGGCGATCCCACGGTTTTCCCGGGCCACTGGTACTCGGCCGAGCCGAGCGCCCCGCTGGACGAGGTCAAGCGCAGCAACTACGTGTATCGGGCGTCGAATCTGGACCAGTGGCGCATGCTGATGGGCGCATAACGCATCCTGACGCAGCTCCAAACTGTCGAGTACGGCAGGTCAAAGGAGTTTCAACGGAGTAATTCGTCCGTGCAGAGCTGCCACTGCCACGAATTCCGTTGTTCGGCCATTTGCCTACGCAAGAATCCGCGGAAGTTCAGGATTCGAGTAGTGCAATACTCAGGACACCGCGACGTGGCCCCGGCAAACTGACATAGGAGCCTTTGAAGTCAGCCCGACGGGGGTCGTCGTGAATAACATCGTCCTGTGTTTCGATCACACAGATGAACGTCCAGGTCCGCGTGACGCAACCAACACCCAGGCATTGTTCGGGTTGCTGGACGGCCCCGGCCAACTCAGTTGGTATCACAGCGGCGCAGGCGACGAGCGCGGACGCAAGCTCACGCCGCGCCGCCGCGGTGACGTGGTCAGCGAAGCTCGCGCGGCCGTCGTCGAGGCCTATCAATTCCTACGTGGCAGCTGGGAACCCGGCGATCACCTTTTCCTGTTCGGCAGCGGGCCCGGCGGTCACCGCGCCTGCGAACTGGCCGCACTGCTCGGGACCGTCGGACTGTTGGCGAGCCGGTCCGACGACCTGCTCGAGTACGCACTGGCCACCTACGTACTTCCGCGCACGCCACGCACGACGCAGGACTGGCTGCGGCTCAGTAACCTGACCGCCCAGTTGCTCCGCGACGACGAGACCGCCGTCCCCGTACGGTTCCTCGGGTTGTGGGATGCGAAGGCCATCCCCGGCGCGCGCGGGAGTGCGGAACTGATGCGCAATGTCGAGGCGGGGCGGCACGCGGTGGCCGTCGACGGCGGACGTCGGGCACTCCACCGCGGCGGTTCCGTTGACGAGGTGTGGTTCCGCGGGGCGCACTGCGACATCGCAGGCGGTGCGGGCGCATGCTGTCCGCTGGCCGATATCGCGCTGGACTGGATGCTCGACGGTGCCGTCGCGGCGGGTTTGCAGGTGTGCGAACGCAATTCATCGCCCAGCGATTTGGACGCCCTGGCCGGTTCGGCCCACACCATCGGTGTTCGCCGGCTACCGCTGGACGCCAGGGTGCATGCCAGCGTCGAGGTGTATCTGCGGTCTCATCCGCAGTACTGGCGGCGGTTGCCGGCCCGCATCGAGTGGGCTGATCCTGAATGGCTCGCGCGCGGCGAGCGGCTCATGCCCGGCGCGGTCGGGGCGCCTGTCCGGCGTGAGGTTCTCACCGCTGTGGCGTCGTAGTTTGCTGCGCAGGACCACTGCCGGGGCTGCCCGTCCGTGATATAAGCGGTTGTGGGGATTTTTGACTCAATCGCGGATCGGGGGCGCGAGTTGGCTAGTTTCGACCCGGGCGCGTGGACAGCGCTCGCGGCGTGGGTTGCGATTGCGGTCGTCATCGTCGCGCTGATCTACGCGTGGCGGCAGTGGCTGAAGGCCAAAGAGCGCCGGGCTGAACTGAGCCAGCCGAACGTTTCGATGTTCATGGAGCCCAGTAGTTCCGACTGGCACCTCGTCGAGCTCGTGATCCGCAACTACGGCCAGCGGCCGGCCTACGGTCTGCGGTTCGAGTTCGCGAACCCGCCGACCGTCGGCAAATACGAGAGTTCCTACGCCGACAACTACGTCGACATCGTTCCGCTGAACCTGCCCGCCGAGATTCCCTATCTGGCGCCGTCCCAGGAGTGGCGGATCGTGTGGGATTCGGCGTTGGATCGCAAGCAGTTGGGCGAGGCCATCGCCTCGCGGTTCGACGGCGCCGTCACGTACTACGACGAGCCGGTCGCCGGCGGCAAATCCAATGGCCGGAAGTTCCGCAACACCGCGGTGCTGGACTGGGCGACGCTGCCGCCGGTGGACCGCATGGAACTGCTGACCACACACGACCGGGCCCGCCAGGAGAAACAGAAGCTGGAACTGCTGCGCGGCGTGCTGGTGTATTTCCAGTACGCGGCGAGGGAGACCGACGAGCAGACGCTGCGCTCCGAGATCAACCGGATCAAGGCATTGGGTGCCGAGGCGCGCGACCGGTGGAAGAGCCGCTATGACGCCACCCAGGAAGACGACGACGAGGACTTCGACGACGACGATCCCGAGACCGACCTGATCAACGCTCCTCCCGTGCGCACCGGGCGTCGCCACCGCGCTGAGTGACTCCGTACCATCGGTGCGATGAGCAGCCTGGTGAGCTACGCGCTGAACGAGTCCGTGGCCACGGTCACGCTGGACGACGGCAAGGTCAACGCGCTGTCCCCGGCCATGCAGGCCGAGCTGAACGCGGCTCTGGACCAGGCTGCGCAGGCTGCGGGCGCCGGTGAAGTGAAGGCCCTTGTGCTGGCCGGGAATTCGCGGGTGTTCAGCGGAGGGTTCGACCTCAGTGTGTTCTCGTCGGGAGACGTGGCGGCCACGCTCGGCATGCTGGCCGGCGGGTTCGAACTCTCGGTGCGCTGCCTGACCTTCCCCGTTCCGGTGATCATGGCCGCGACCGGTCCGGCGATCGCGATGGGATCGTTCCTGCTGCTGTCCGGCGACCATCGGGTCGGCTCCCCCAAATCCCGGTGCCAGGCCAACGAAGTGACGATCGGCATGACGTTGCCGCTGGCCGCCATCGAGATCATGCGGATGCGGTTGACGCGCGCGGCGTTCCAGCGGGGCATCTCTCTGGCGGCGACATTCGCCGGTGACGCGGCGATCGCGGGCGGTTGGCTCGACGAGATCGTGGAGCCTGATGCGGTGCTTTTTCGCGCTCAGCAGGTCGCGGCCGAGGCGGCGGGCTCTGTGCACCTGGGCGCCCACGTGGCCAGCAAGTTGAAGGCCCGCGCCGATGCGTTGACGGCGATCCGGGCCGGGATCGACGGATTGGCAACTGAATTCGCGGGTTAGGTCCTGGTCGGTGCGCCGTCGCGCTACTTCTTTTCACGTGTGAAGCGCTACGGCGATTTTCAAGCCGCTTTTCCGCCACAGCGCTACGCACGCGCCGCCCAAGCCTTGGCGATCCGGCCGAGCACGTTGGCCGCACCGTCGCGGCAGGTGACCCGGATGACAATCCAGCGATTTTCGATCATCTCGTCAACCCGCGCGATGTCCTTGCGCAGAACCTCGGGATCCGTGTGGTGCCGCCCTTCGTATTCGACGGCGATCTTCAAGTCCGGCCACGCAAGATCGACCACACCGATCACCGCGCCGTATTCGTTGTAGACGGGATGTTGAGTGGCAGGCCGCGGATAGCCCGCACGAACGACAAGTAGCCGCAACCACGTTTCCTGCGGTGATTCCGCGCTAGGGTCGACCAACGCGATGCTGGCGCGGGCCTGCTTGATGCCTTTGCGGCCCGGGTGACGCTGCGCTGCCAACTCGATATCAGCCACCTTCAGCCGCGCCGCCCGGGCCAGGGCATCGATGGCCGCCACGGCGGTGTCTTCGGGAAACTTGCACGCCAGATCCACTGCAGTACGCGCCGGCGTGGTCAGCCGCATGTCGCCGATCTGACAGATCTCGTCGTCATCGATCGCATCTGCCCAGGTGACGATCCCTCGGGCTGGCCGCCGACTGTTGTTGTTGATGACGAAGGCGGGTAGAGCAGGATCAATCCAGCGGGCACCATGCAACGCCGAAGCCGAGAAGCCTGCCAGCACCCCGCGCCGCCGCGACCGCAACCAACAGGCCTTGGCCCGCAACACCGCAGTGGGCTTAGTTCCTTTCGCGACATAGACATCACGGTGCACTGCGACGAACCGAGTACGTAACTCGTGACGCGTCAGCGCCCCGGCCGCCAGTGCCTCGCTGCCGATGAATGGATCCCCCATGGCAGGAGTGTGCCGACGCCCACCGACGTCGGGCCCGAAAAACATGTATGTGCTATGCATATAACGTGCCGCGCTACAACGAACTCGACGAGCTGCTCGTGCGCATCCACGCCGTCTGGCAGCGTCCGGGCTGGCGGCGCGGGCTCATCGACGCGTCAGGCGCAGTACCGACGCTCTCGACGCTGCGGGTACTGCGGGCCGTCGAGCAGCGGAAGGCCGCGTCGATCGGCGAGGTGGCCGAGCACATGGCCGTCGAACATTCCACCGCGAGCCGCACCGTCGCCGGCGCGGTCAACGCGGGCCTGCTGACGAAAAACCTTGCCGCCGACGATCAGAGACGGTGCGTGCTGGTGCTCACCGACAAAGGCCGCAGCGCGCTGGCGGAGGTGACCGAGCGACGCAGGGAGATGGTCGCCGAGACCGTGACCGACTGGCCCGAGACGGACGTCGACACCCTCGTCGACCTGTTGGACCGGCTGGTCACCGATTTCGAACGCGGAGTCGCCTCGTGACGGCCCAGACTGCTGCGCGTCCGCGTGGGGCATTGCGCCTCATGTTCGACCCGGTTTTCGGGGCGCTGTTCTGGGGCAAGATGTTCTCCGTCGTCGCGGTGTGGACGCACGGCATCGTCGCGGCCATCGTGATCTATGACGCCACCAGGTCGGCGGTGATGGTGGGACTGGTCGGCGTCGCGCAGTTCCTCCCCCAGCTGATCCTGAGCCCGACGAGTGGCAAGTGGGCCGATGTCGGCAACCCGGCCCGCCAGATCCTGCTGGGCCGGGTGATGTGCGTCCTCGGCTCGGGTTCCACCGCGGTGTGGCTGGGCCTCGCGCCCGATCTGCAGGGCAATGCCGCGGCGGTACCGATCCTCGTGGGCTCGGCCCTCGTCGGCTTCGGATTCGTCATCGGCGGCCCCGCCATGCAGTCGATCGTGCCCAGTCTGATCCGCGACGGCGAACTGGCTACGGCCATGGCGCTCAACAGCATTCCGATGACCATCGGACGGATTCTCGGCCCGGCCATCGGTGCCTATCTGGCTGCCCATCTCGGCGCGGCGTCTGGGTTCGCGATCAGCGCGTGCCTGCACCTGGTGTTCGCCGCATTCCTGTTGTTGGTCACCTTCCCGACCCGGCCGGCGCTCAGCCCCGACGGCGACTACCGGGTGCGGGCGGCGCTGCGCTACGTGTGGCGGGACCGTCCGCTGCTGCTGGCGCTGCTGGCCGTGACGACCGTCGGGTTCGCGTCCGATCCGTCGATCACCCTGACCCCGTCGATGGCCGAAGACCTCGGTGGCGGAACTCATCTGGTCGGGGCGCTGTCGGCGGCGTTCGGGGTCGGCGCGGCGGTCGGGATGGCGGTACTGGCGATTCTGGGTGGGCGGCTGGCCTCGGCCAGGGTGTCATCGATCGGGTTGTGGCTGCTCGTCGCGGGCTGCGGGCTGCTGGCGCTCAGCACGGTCACGGCGGTGGCCCTGGCCGGTTTCGCGATCGCGGGGCTGGGCTTCGGCTGGGCGATGACGGGCTTGAGCACTGTGGTGCAGGAGCGTGCGCCCGACGAGTTGCGGGGCCGCATCATGGCGCTGTGGCTGGTCGGCTTTCTCGGCTCCCGCCCGTTCGCGGCGGCGCTGCTGGGCGGGGCGGCCGATCTGTTCAACGTACGGGTGGCGTTCGTCATCGCCGCCGGGTTGACGTTGGTGGTCACGTTGGCCGTGCAAAAGTCCTGGCACTCTTAGCGCCGTCTCCTAGGGTGTGTGTCGATGGCACTGCACCTGCACCGGGCCGAGCGCACCGATCTGCTCGCGGACGGGCTCGGCGCGCTGCTGTCGGATCCGCTGCCTGACCCGTTCGCGCAGGAGCTTGTGCTGGTACCGGCCAAGGGCGTGGAACGCTGGCTGAGCCAACGGCTGGCGAATCGGCTGGGCGTGTGCGCCGCAGTCGAGTTCCGCAACCCGCGCTCGTTGATCGCCGAGTTGACCGGCACCGCCGACGACGATCCGTGGTCGCCCGACGCGATGGTGTGGCCGCTGCTCGCGGTGATCGACGAGAACCTGGACCAGCCGTGGTGCACCGCCCTGGCCACCCATCTCGGGCGTTTCGAAGCCGGCGAGGAGCGCGAGCTGCGCCAAGGCCGACGGTACGCGGTCGCCCGCCGACTGGCCGGGTTGTATGCGTCCTACGCCCGGCAGCGTCCGCAGCTTCTCATCGACTGGGCCGGCCTCCCTGACGATCTCGCCTGGCAGGCCCCACTGTGGCAGGCCCTGGTGGAGCGCATCGATGCCGACCCGCCTCATGTCCGCCATGCCAAAGCACTTGTCCGCCTGCAGGAGTCGCCTACCGACCTGCCGACGAGGCTGTCGTTGTTCGGGCACACCCGGCTGCCGGTGACCGAGGTCGAGCTGCTGAGCGCACTGGCCACCCACCACGATCTGCATCTGTGGCTGCCGCATCCCAGTGACGAGCTGTGGAAATCACTCGCGTCAAGGAAAGGCCCGCTCCCCCGCCGCGACGACACCAGCCACCGCGATGTCGGCCACCCGCTGCTGGCCACCCTCGGCCGTGACCTGCGCGAGCTGCAGCGCGTGCTGCCGGTCCCCGACACCGACGAATATCTCAGTGGAACAGCCCATCCCGACACCCTGCTCGGTTGGCTACAGTCCGACATCGCGGCCAACGCGCTCCGGCCGGCAGGGCGCGTGCACCGGACCGAGGACCGCTCAGTACAGGTGCACAGTTGCCATGGCCCCGCCCGGCAGATCGATGTGCTGCGTGAGGTGCTGCTCGGACTGCTCGCCGATGACCCGACGCTGGAGCCCCGCGACATTCTCGTCATGTGCCCGGACATCGACACGTATGCGCCGTTGATCACGGCGGGTTTCGGGTTGGGTGACGTTGTACCGGGCACGCGAGGAACACAAATCAGCTTCGGCGCCCACCCGGCGCACAAGCTGCGGGTGCGGCTGGCCGATCGCGCTCTGGTGCAGACGAATCCACTACTGGCGGTGGCTGCACAACTGCTGGGCCTGTCCGGCGGGAGGGCCACCGCGAGCGAGGTCCTCAACCTGGCCGAGTCCGACCCGGTGCGGGCCCGGTTCGGATTCACCGACGACGATCTCGATGCGATTGCGGCGTGGGTGCGGGAAGCCAACATCCGCTGGGGCTTCGATCAGGACCACCGCCAACCCTACGGCGTCGAATTCGTGCACAACACCTGGCGTTTCGGCATCGACCGGGTGCTGGCCGGGGTGGCGATGTCCGACGACTCGCACGCCTGGCTGGGCACCACGCTGCCGCTCGACGACGTCAGCAGCAACCGCGTCGAGTTGGCCGGCCGGTTCGCCGACTATGTCAGCAAGCTCGCCACCACGGTCCGGGCACTGAGCGGGACCCGAACCCTGGCGGAGTGGCTCGCGGCACTGACCGAGGGGATCGATGCGCTGGCGTTGGCCGACGAGGACTGGCCGGCCGCTCAGGTACAGCGCGAGTTCGCCGATATCGCCGAGACTCCTGGCGCCACAACGACTATGCTGCGGCTGCCTGATATCCGCGCCCTGTTGGGCCGGCATCTGGCCGGGCGCCCGACGCGGGCCAACTTCCGCACCGGCACCCTGACCGTGTGCACGATGGTGCCGATGCGTTCGGTGCCGCACCGGGTGGTGTGCCTGGTCGGTCTGGACGACGGCGTGTTCCCGCGGCTGGGTGCCGTCGACGGCGACGACGCGCTGGCCCGGGACCCGGTGACCGGTGAACGCGACATCCGTTCCGAGGACCGGCAATTGCTGCTCGACGCGATCGGCGCGGCCACGCAGACGCTCGTCGTCACCTATACCGGCGCCAACGAGTACTCCGGACAGCCCCGCCCACCGGCCGTCCCGTTGGCGGAGCTTCTCGACACGCTCAACATCACCACCGAACAGCCGGTGCACGTTGTCACCGCCCACCCGTTGCAGCCCTTCGACATTCGAAACGTGATCCCGGGTGAGATGGTGCCGGGAAAGCCCTTCACCTTCGACCCCAACGCGCTCACCGCCGCGAGGGCGAGCACTGGTCGACGCGCCGAGCGGCCGCCGTTCTTCTCCGATCCGTTGCCGCCGCCACCAGCCGGTGACGTCGCACTGGAGGATCTCGCCGCATTCTTCCGGGATCCGGTGAAAGGATTCTTCCGGGCGCTGGACTACACGCTGCCGTGGGATGTCGAGGGCGTGTCCGACGAAATGCCCGTCGACATCGACGCATTGGAGGAATGGATGGTCGGCGACCGCATGCTGGGCGACATCATGCGCGGCATGACCCCGGCCGACGCCCAGCAGGCCGAGTGGCGGCGCGGCACCCTGCCGCCCGGCCAGCTCGGCTGGCGCCGGGCCAATGCACTTCGTGATCAATGCGCACTGCTGGCCACCGAGGCGATGCGGTACCGAAGCGCCGACGGCCAGGCCTATGACGTCGACATCGATCTGGGCACCGGGCGTCGGCTCACCGGCACCGTCACGCCCGTGTTCGGCGAGCGGCTGGTGTCGGTGACGTATTCCAAGTTGGACGGTAAGCACCTGATGCAGTCATGGATTCCGTTGTTGGCGTTGGCCGCCGGATGTCCGGGCTCGGACTGGTCGGCGGTGTGCATCGGGCGGCCGAAGCGTGGCACAACCCCGCGCGTCGAGGGGCTCGAAGGTCCCGACAACCCGGTAGAGCTGCTGGCCGATCTGGTGGCGATCTACGACGCCGGACGACGCGAGCCGCTGCCGCTGCCGGTCAAGACGTCCTACGCCTGGGCAGCAGCCAAGCACGCAGGTGACGACCCGGAGCGCGAGGCCGGATTCCGTTGGCGTAGCGGCAGATACCCCGGTGAAGATGAGCAGCCCGCACACGTCCGGGCCTGGGGTCGTGGCGCGCCGCTGAGCAGACTCGTCGGGCTGGCTGACTATGCCGAGCGGCTGTGGCTGCCGATGCTTCGTGCCGAAAGGGCACCCCAGTGAAGGTCTTCGATCTGCTCGGTCCGTTGCCCGCAGGTAACACCACCACCGTGTTGGAGGCCAGTGCGGGCACCGGGAAGACGTTCGCCCTCGCCGGGTTGGTGACACGGCTGGTGGCCGAGGGCGCGGCGACCCTGGATCAGATGCTGCTCATCACGTTCGGCCGCGCTGCCAGCCAGGAACTGCGGGAGCGGGTCCGCGGCCAGATCGTCGACGCACTCGCGGCCTTGCAGGACCCGACGCGCGCGGCCAACGATCTGGAGGAATACCTGGTGGCCACCGATCAGCAGGTCCGCAAGCAGCGGCTGCGCGACGCGTTGGCCGGTTTCGATGCGGCGACCATCGCGACCACACATCAGTTCTGCCAGATCGTCCTCAAATCGCTTGGCGTGGCCGGGGACAGCGATTCCGGGGTGACGCTGGTGGAGAGTCTCGACGACCTGGTATGCGAGATCGTCGATGACCTGTACCTCGCACACTTCGGGACTCAGCGTGACGATCCGGAGCTGGCCTACGCCGAAGCACTCAAGCTGGCCCGGGTCGTGGTGAACAATCCGGCGACCGAACTGCGGCCCGTCGACCCCGAGCCCGATTCGTCTGCCGCCGTGCGCCTGAAGTTCGCCCGGGATGTGCTGGCCGAGTTGGAGATCCGCAAGCGCCGCCGCGGCGTGCTCGGCTATGACGATCTGCTCACCCGACTGGCAGGTGCTTTGGCCACGGAGGATTCCCCCGCCCGAACACAGATGCAGCAGCGCTGGCCGATCGTGATGGTCGACGAATTCCAGGACACCGACCCGGTGCAGTGGCAGGTGATCGAACGGGCATTCTCGGGGCACTCGACGCTGATCCTGATCGGCGATCCCAAGCAGGCGATCTACGCGTTCCGGGGCGGTGATATCGCCACATATCTGCGCGCCGCTGCCACCGCGGGTGACAAGCAGACGCTCGGCACCAACTGGCGCAGTGACAGCGCACTGGTCGACCGGCTGCAGGCGGTGCTGCGCGGCGCTCAACTCGGCGGCCCGGACATCGTCGTGCACGATGTGCAGGCGCATCATCAGGGCCACCGGCTGGCCGGGGCGCCACACAACGACCCGTTCCGGCTGCGGGTGGTGACACGGAACCGCGCTGGCACCAAGGTGATCCCGATCGCCGACCTGCGTACCCATATCGGCAAGGACCTGGCCGCCGATATCGGTGCGCTGCTTGCCGGCGGCGCGACCTTTTGCGAAAGGCCTGTAGAAGCACGCGATATCGCCGTCATCACCGAGACCCACAAGGACGCCAGGGCCTGCCACCACGCACTCGTCGAAGCCGGGATTCCCGCGGTGTACACCGGGGATTCGGACGTGTTCAACTCCGAGGCCGCCGAGGATTGGCTGTACCTGCTTGAGGCGTTCGACCAGCCGCACCGGCCGGGCCTGGTCCGGGCAGCCGCGGCCACGATGTTCTTCGGGGAGACCGCCGAATCCCTCGCCGCAGGCGGAGAGACATTGACCGACCGGGTCGCCGAAACCCTGCGGGCCTGGGCCGGGAATGCCCGGGAACGCGGCGTGGCGGCGATCTTCGAGGCCGCACAGCTGGCCGGGATGGGCAAGCGCGTGCTGTCCTGGCAGGGCGGGGAACGGTTGATGACCGACCTCGCGCACATGTCCCAGCTGCTGCAGGACACCGCGCACCGCGAGGGGTTCGGGTTGCCCGCGCTGCGGGACTGGCTGCGCACCCAGCGCTCGGAGGGCGGCGGTGAATCCGAGCGCAACCGCCGCCTGGACAGCGACGCGGCAGCGGTGCAGATCATGACGGTATGGGTCAGCAAGGGGCTGCAGTTCCCGATCGTGTACCTGCCGTTCGCGTTCAATCGCTATGTCCCCGAACCGGATCTGGTGTTGTTCCACGACGAGGGCGTGCGGTGCCTGCACATCGGCGGCGCGGATCCCGCGGTGGCGCGAGCCGGCCGCGCCGAGGCGGCGGCCGACGACAGCAGGCTGACGTATGTGGCGATGACGCGGGCGCAGTCGCAGGTGGTGGCGTGGTGGGCACCGTCAAACGACGAACCCAACGGCGGGCTGTCACGGCTGTTGCGGGGCCGCGCTCCCGGCGAGTCCGTCGTGCCGGATAAGAGTGTGCCGGTGAGGGTGTCCGATGACGAGGCCCTGGCGCGGTTGCGGGCGTGGGAGGCAGTCGGCGGCCCGGTCCTGGAGGAATCGATGATCGGCGCGTTCACCCCTGTTCCGCCGCCACCGGCACGAGACGACCTGGCCACCCGGCACTTTCACCGCGCGATCGATACGGCGTGGCGACGCACGTCGTATTCCGGTCTGTTGCGGGCCGCCGAGAACGCCGGGGTTTCCAGCGAACCCGAGGTCGTCGAACTCACCGATGAGCCAGCCGACATTCCCGTCGTCGCACCCGCGCAGGGAGCCGATGTGCCGTCACCGATGGCGTCCCTTCCGACGGGCGCCGCGTTCGGATCACTCGTGCATGCCGTGCTGGAGACCGCCGACCCGTTCGCCCCGGATCTGGAAGCCGAGTTGGAAGACCACATCAAGGCGTATTCGGCGCGCTGGCCCGCGGAGGTTGAGGCGTCCGAGCTCGCGGCAGCGCTGATACCCATGCATGACACCCCGCTGGGCCCGTCGGTGCCCGGCGTGACACTGCGCCAGATCGGGCTGCGGGACCGGTTGCGCGAGTTGGACTTCGAGTTCCCGATGGCTGGCGGAGATCTGCGGGGCGGATCGTTCGCCCGGTTGGCGGATGTCGGGGCGTTGCTGCGTGCCCATTTGACTGCCGAGGATCCGATGGCCTCCTACGCCGACCGGTTGTCGGTGGGTGTACTGGGCAACCAGCCGCTGCGAGGGTACCTGTCCGGTTCGGTGGACGTGGTGCTGCGCGTGGATTCCCGCTACATCGTCGTCGACTACAAGACGAACTGGCTCGGCACCGGAGACGCGGCGCTGACAGCGGCCGACTATGGCCGTGAGCGCATGGCCGAGGCCATGCTGCATTCCGACTATCCGTTGCAGGCCTTGCTGTACAGCGTTGTGCTGCATCGCTTCCTGCGCTGGCGGCTGCCGGACTATGATCCGGCGACGCATTTGGGCGGGGTGATGTACCTGTTCGTCCGTGGCATGTGCGGGCCCGCGACGCCCGTCGTCGACGGACACCCGACCGGGGTGTTCAGCTGGGAGCCGCCCGCGGATCTGGTGGTCGCTGTATCGGAGTTGCTCGATGCTTGACGCCTTCGCCGAGATCCTCGAACCCGCCGATGTACATGTGGCGCAACGGTTGGCGGCCTTGGCCTCCGAGCCCGACCCGTCGGTGGAGTTGGCCGTCGCGCTCGCTGTGCGTGCTCTGCGCGGTGGGTCGGTGTGTGTGGATCTGCGGTCGGTGGCCGCGCAGGTCGAGCTGCCGGCGTTGCCATGGCCGACTCCCGATGACTGGCTGGCCGCGGTCGCCGCCAGCCCACTGCTCGACACTCCCCCGGTACTGCGGCTGTTCGGCGATCTGTTGTACCTGGACCGGTACTGGCTGGAAGAACAACAGGTGTGCGACGACGTGCTGGCGCTGGTGGCTGCGCGTCCCGGCGGGGCCGAACCCGAGGTGTCTCGGCTGTTCCCGGAGGGCTTCGAGGAGCAACGAGCAGCGGCGAATGTCGCGTTGTCACAGGGCTTGACAGTGCTGACCGGCGGGCCCGGCACCGGCAAGACGACGACCGTGGCGCGGCTACTGGCACTGCTTGCCGAGCAGGCTGCCTTGGTGGGGCGGCCGTCGCTGCGGATCGCGCTGGCCGCACCGACGGGTAAGGCCGCCGCGCGGTTGCAGGAGGCCGTGCAACTGGAGGTGGACCGGCTCGACCCGGTGGACAGGTCACGGATTTCCGGCCTGCAGGCAACCACGCTGCACAGGCTCCTCGGGCCGCGGCCGGACACGTCGTCGCGGTTCCGGCATCATCGCGCAAACCGCTTGCCGCACGACGTGATCGTCGTCGACGAGACGTCCATGGTGTCGCTGACCATGATGGCCCGGTTGTTGGAAGCGGTGCGCCCGCAGACGCGGCTGCTGTTGGTCGGCGACCCCGATCAGTTGGCCTCCGTGGAGGCAGGCGCGGTGCTGGCCGATCTGGTCGACGGGCTGGGTACCCGCGGTGTGGCCGCTCTGCAGACGTCGCACCGGTTCGGCGAATCCATCGGTGCGCTGGCATCGGCGATCCGCTCGGGCGACGCTTCGGCTGCGCTCGAGGTGCTGGCGGCCGGCGGTGAACACATCGAATGGGTTCGCGACGACGCAACGGAGCGGCTACGGGATGTGCTTGTCCCGCACGCGCTTCGGTTGCGACAGGCGGCAATCCTCGGCGATTCCCCCGCGGCGTTGGCGACGCTCGACGAGCATCGTCTGCTGTGCGCCCACCGGCGTGGCCCGTTCGGCGTCGCGCACTGGAACCGCCAGGTCCAGCGGTGGTTGACCGAGGAGACCGGCGAGCCGCTGTGGGCCTCGTGGTATCTCGGGCGACCAATCCTGGTGACCGCCAACGACTATGGACTCAAGCTGCACAACGGGGACACCGGCGTCGCCGTCGCCACCCCAGACGGATTACGCGCCGTGGTTGGCGGTTCCGGATCGTTCGCGACCGGCCGGCTCACCGAGGTGGAGACCATGCACGCCATGACAATCCACAAGTCTCAAGGCAGCCAGGCCGATGAGGTGACCGTGCTGTTGCCGCCCGAGGACTCGCGGTTGTTGACGCGGGAACTCTTTTACACCGCGGTGACCCGGGCGAAAACCCGGGTTCGCGTCGTCGGTGTGGAATCCGAAGTGCGCGCGGCGATTCACCGGCAGGCCGTACGAGCTACCGGCCTGCGGAAGCGGCTTCGGCCTTAAACGGCCTGCCCGGCGAAGAACGCGCCTGAGATGAGCCCGATCACGATGGCCAGGGTGGGCAAGCCCATCACGACGGCCACTACAACACCAGTGATCGCACCGATGCCCAAAACCAGCATCAGAACCCCTGCAAGTGCTCCGATCATTGACCGCCCTTTCTATGACTGCGGTCACAATGTACATCGTCAGTAAGCTGAATCACATGCAGATCACGCACCAATTTGGTTAACAATTTCCCGGCAAAATGTATAGCTGAGCTTGGTATATGCGATCAGCAGTTGAATGATGGCTAACAAGCGCCGTCGCTGTCGCCGCACGGGTACGCGGGGATAGGTCAGGACAGGTACAACGCGACGACGCCCAGCACAGTCACGGCAAGGAACAGCAGCATCGCGATGCGCATGCCTCGGGTCCGAAGCGGCTCAGGCAACGCGAGCGGAAGGACGAGCACCGTCGCGAGGCCGAACGGTACATAGGCCAGCACCCCGAAGATCAAGCCGTAGCCATGCGGATCTTCGGCCGGGTCCGTCGAGTAGGCCGAGCGCAGAATCGTCCACACAAGGAAGACCCAGACAGCGGCGGTGGCGGCTCCGAACGCGCCTGCCAGACACCGCCAGACAATCACGCGTGGCTCGCCCACGACACCGTCGCTGAGCCACGCGATCTCATTCGCGCTCTCCCCCATAGGAGCTGGCGTCCTCCAGGATCGACTGCAGCTTGCCCGCCGGGCCTGGTGGAACACCTTCTCGCTCATCGAGATAGAGGTCTGGAGCGCTGGTGTTCTTGTCCCCCAACGGCAGACCGTCCGACCCCACAGGTCCGAGGATCTGCGGCGGATTCGGTGCGTTGGGGTCCGCCATTTGCAGTGGGCCATCGCCCGGGCCGCCGGACGGTGCTTGCTGACCGGACGGGCCCGGCGGTGGCGGCGGCGGTGCCGGCAGGTTCTCCCCGGGCAGCGGCGGCAACGGCGGAGTCGCGGGGGGCGGCTGCTGCCCACTGGGTCCTCCGGACGGCGGTGGTCCAGGCGCCTCGCCCTGGCCGAGCGGCGGCAGCCCAGGTGCCTCACCTGGCCCTTGCGGGAGCGGTGAGCCCGGCTGACCCGGGCCGGGTGCCTGCGCCTGACCGGGAGCCTGGCCTGGGGCTCCACCCGGCGCCTGCCCTTGGCCGGCGCCTTCACCTGGCTGGCCCGGCTGCCCCTGGCCGGGCGCCTGCGCCTGACCCGGACCCTGCCCCGGGCCTTCACCCGGCGCCTGCCCTTGGCCGAGGCCTCCGCCGGGGGGTGGCGGCAGAGGTGGCGGAGGCGGAGGCGGTTCCGGAGTCACCACCGCCGGGCCGGTCGGCGGAGGCGGCGGCGGGGCATGCAGCGCGGCCAGTTTGCGCTGCAGTCGCGGCTCGGCATCGGTACGTACCGCCCGCCGGTCCTCGTTCGGATCGGAGTTTTCGTGGAAGCACCCGGCGGGCGCCTCTTTCACCACGGTCAGGGCGCCGTTGTAGAGCCGGTCGGCATCGTCGGGACGTCCGGACCGTACGGCCAAGTCTGCGAGCGTTTCCCGGACGAGTTCGAGGTTGATCCGTACCGGGCAGGAATCCTCGCCGCCGAAGCGGTCCAGCGCCTCGCCGAACCGCTTCTCGGCGTCGTTGAGTTTGCCTTCCAGGACAAGCAGATCGCCTTCTGCGAAGGCGATGGTGCCGGGTTCGATCACCCCGAACGTCTTGAGCTTGTCGACGTCGCGACGCAGCGCCTCGATGTCGTGTTCGTTGAACGAGGTCACGGCCGAATTCCCGACCATCACCACGGTGATCAGCCCAGCCACGACCAGCGCCAGCAGCGCCGCGACGGGCACGGTGTAGAGGAAGAGCCGTCGGCGCAACCGCAGCCGCCGTTGCCGTGGGTTGAACCACGCCACCGTGCGCGTGCGGGCGGTGAGCAGAAAGTGCCGCAGGAACGACCCGAGCTGTCGCACCAGCTGGGTTGGCGCTTGACGCAACATCATTGGGCCACCACGTCCTCTGCGGTGAGGTCGCTGCGGGATAGGCGGTTGCGCCGGACTTCGCGCACCATCAGCACCGCCTCGATGGACAACAGTGCTGCGCTGATCAACGCGAACACCCAGTACCACTCCGTGCGACCGACGAGCGGATCTTCTTTACCGCTGAGCTCACCGCCGTCGACCAGGGATCCCGAGGCGATCGGCGGCAACACCGGCACGATGTCCTTGCCTGCCTCGCGGTGAAAGTATTTGACCCCAAAGTTTTTCGCGATTTCCTGCAAACGGGGTTCATCGAGTCCGGACCGAATGACCACCCCGGTGTTCGGCTCACCGAGATAGTTCTTGCGGCCGTTGGAGTAGCTGTGCGGGATCGGCCCTCCAGCGGGGGTGCCGTATCCAAGCACTGCCCCACCCTTGAAGAGGTCTTCGGGGATGTCGAAGACACCCGGCTTGGCCTGGTCGCCTCTGGCCCCGTCGCCGAAATAAAACACGAGGCTCTTGGACTCTGGGTAGGCCTTCTTCGCCGCTTCGAGTTGTTCGCGCAGCAGGGCATTGGCGGCGACGGGGTCGATGAAACTGTAAGCGTCATAGGGCGTCAGGGAGTACGACGACAAGTTTCTGGCGTACGCCTCGAAGCTGTCGGTGTCCGGAGACAACGGCCAGTTGACTTTGGCCTTGGTGGCGAAGCCGATCATGTTGAACCGGGCAGATCGGTACTTCTCCATCAGCGCGGCGATATCGGCGCGAATGCCCTCCATGCGAGCCTGGCCGTTGCCGTAGTCGGGTATCCGCGAGGTCACCGATCGATCGACGACGAAGAACACGTTGATGTCGGAGACTGCCTCCCCGGCGGCGGAGGCCTCGCGTTCCCCGTCGTCGGCGATACCCGGCCGAAACGCCGCCAGCACCAGCAGTAGTGCCGCGAATGTCAGCCCGAGCCAGCGCAGTACGACGGGCCGGTAGCGACCCGGAGCTGTGCGCATCAGCAGCTGGTAGAGGGTGAACACCCGCACGGCCACGATCAGGAAAGCCAGAATCGCGAGCAGGTAGACAGGTAGGACCGGGGCGAAATTCATCGGCGCAACACCGCCAGCCCGACCGACAGTGCCAACGCCGCCATGACCGCGATCGCCAATGGCACCGTCGGGATGTCGAAGTTCCGCTTCGAGTCCTGGTTCACCCCGAGGTAGGCCGGCGCGGGCGGGTTGTCGTTGATCTTGTCGAGATCGCCGTTGAGGATGTCGTTGGTGCCGTCCGAGGATCCGGTGCCGGCCGGGTTGTAGAGCGAGAACTGTCCCTTGGTGGCCTCGGTCAGTGCGCGCAGAGAATCGTTGCCCGCCTGGCTGATCTGTTCGACGTCGGCCCGAGAAACGGCGTTGATCTGGATGCCTTGACGCTGCGCCATCGCCAGCACCTGGGATTGGTCGAAGACGGACGGCCTCTTCTCGTCATCGGTGCGGAACTTGCTGTAACCGATGTAGACGACCTGGCGGCGATGGGAACCGCTGCTGGGCCCGAATCCCGACAGGCACATGGCAAGGGTGTCTTCGAGGCTCGGCGCGTAGTCGGCGTACTTGACCGGACGGGCGAACCCCTCCATGCCGGCGGACAACTCAAGCTTCTGCTCCACCGGCACGTTCTGGTGGGTGTCGAGCCTCTGCTGGATGCCGGCCAGTCCGGCGAAGTACCGCATCCGCTGCTCGGCGAACGCGGTGTCACGCGTGATCGGCAGCGCCCGCAGGTTCTGGGACGTGATACCGAACGCGGTACTGGTGGAATTCTTCGCCTTCTCGGCCCAATAGTTCAGGAAATCAGCGGTGGTCGGGTCATTGACGGGCTGCCCGACACACAACACGATGTCGCGCGGGTAGGCGGCCTCGTAGCCGTCGTTGGCTGAGGCAAGTTTGGTGGGCCGGGCCGCGGCGATGATGGCGCCCAGGAAGGCGATTGCCACCATCGATCCCACGACTGCCATCGAGATCAGGTAGATGCGTTGCACCCGCGCGTATTCGGGCAGCCGAGTCAGGCGGCTCACGTTGGCCAGCGGTCGCATCCGACGCTGCACCTTGGCCACCGGCAGTCGCCAAGCGATGATCACGGCTATGGCGAGGCCAAGCACGCCGGCGATGAGCAGCCAGCTCCATCTCAGGTCCATGAGTGGATCAACTCCTTGGCCGAATGCCCTAAAGCCGGTACATCAGTACGGGATTCGGGATTGAACTGGGCATCGTGCAGGAGCGTCAGCAGTGGGACAGCAGTCGCCAGTTCGCCTTCGGCGAGGTAGTCGGTCAGCAGGTTCTTGGCATACACCCCGGTGCGTAAGTACAGGAAGCTGCGCAGAGTGTGGTTGTACGCGGTGGCGGCGTCTTCCCGGGACAGCTCACGTCGGCCGTAGCGCGCGGTGGTCTGTTCGATGGCGCGGGTGAACCGGCGCCGGGTCAGCTGAGCATGCCAGTCACGAAGGACGGGGATTGTCCGCAGCCGTTGCGGTGGCAGCGTCCAGATCACCACGCCGGCACACCAGGCGGCAAGCGCAGCGACGATCAAGGCCGCCAGCACCAGCCACCATCCCGACGGGGCGAACGGGCCGCCGATGAACCTCAGCAGGTCATCACCGGGCATTGCTGTACACCTCCGTCAGGTGCGTCATCCTGTTCCGGACTTCAGCGCTGCCGCCGATCCGCACGAACGGGACTGCCATCCTTTCGAAGAAATGGTCAAGCTCGACCATCCGCTGTTGTTCGGCTCGGCGGTAGGCGTCGACCACCGTCTGGCCCAAGGTGGTGCCGTCGGGGACGAACCGCCCGGTACCGACGTCATAACCGTCCATCTCGCCCTGGTCCGCGCCCACGGCCGGCATGTCCGAGATCGCCACCCAGAGCAGTTCGTGGCGTCCCGCCAGTCGCTTCACGGCGTCCTCGAGGTCTTCGGAGACCTCCGGTTCGTCCGCGATGACAACCATCAACAGCCGCGCGCGATGACTGTGTGCCACATAGTTCAGCTGGGTGAGGATACGACTTTCGCCGACATCGCCGTGGCTTTGCGTCGACAGCTGATCGAGCATCGCCTCAATGTGGTTCTCTCCCTTGCGGCTTCGCACGGTGGCGCTGCCATGCGCATTCCCGTAGACCATGCCGAGTTCATCTGAGCGGCTCATGCTGATCAATCCGATGACACCGGCCACCACGGCGGCGACGTCGCGTTTGAATTCGCCGCTGGGCGCCAGGGCGGACATGTTCCTGCCCGTGTCACA
This sequence comes from Mycolicibacterium sp. XJ870, assembly GCF_053483975.1. Lineage (NCBI taxonomy): Bacteria > Bacillati > Actinomycetota > Actinomycetes > Mycobacteriales > Mycobacteriaceae > Mycobacterium > Mycolicibacterium sp. XJ870. The sequence continues at coordinate 334,384 of NZ_JBEFTI010000001.1, read as the reverse complement.
GACCAGCAGGATCTTGTGGTGCTTCTCCGTGACGAACTTCGTTACCAGTGTGTCGCTGGAACGCGCCGTGGCCTTCCAGTTGATGTCGCGGATGTCGTCGCCGGGCACGTACGGACGCAGGTCGTCGAACTCCAGCGTGCGGGTGTGCAGCAGCGCGTGCTTACCGCCCTGCAGCATGCTGCGGCTGACGTTGCCGAAAAACTGCCGCGAGCGGTTGAGGTGCCTGCCCATCGCCGGATTACCCGGGTACCGGAACCGCTTGCAGCACCTGGTCGATCACAGACTCGGGGGTGACCTTGGCGCTGAGTGCCTCGAATCCGAGGATGAGTCTGTGCCGCAACACCCGGTACGCCACGTTGTGAATGTCCGGAGGCAGAACGTGGTTGCGGCCGGCGATCAGCGCGGCAGCGCGCGCCGCGCTGACGAATGCGATGGTCGCGCGCGGGCTGGCGCCGTACTCGATGAGCCGGGCCACCTCGGGACGCAGGAACTGCTGCGGTTCACGGGTGACGTGCACGAGCCGACTGACGTATTGCATCAGCACCGGATCCATGTGCACGTTGCGAGTGGTGATCTGCAGCCGCCGAATGGTTCCCAGGTCGACGACCGGCCGCGGCACGCCCGTCCGGTCATAGACACCGCGGTCTCTGCGCTGCAACACTTCGACCTCTTCTTCGGGAGTCGGGTAACGCAGCACCTCTTTGAGCATGAACCGGTCGGTCTGGGCTTCGGAGAGCGGATAGGTGCCCTCCTGGTCAACCGGGTTCTGTGTCGCGATCACCAGGAAAGGCTCGGGAAGCGGGTATGTCGTTCCCGCGATGGTGGTTTGGCGTTCCTCCATCGCTTCGAGCATGGCGCTCTGCGATTTCGAGCTCGAGCGGTTGATTTCGTCGAGCAGGACGATGTTGGCGTGCACGGGACCCAGCTGGGTCTTGAACTCCGCCGTGTTCGCATCGTAGATCTGGGTACCCAGAATGTCGCTGGGCAGCAGATCCGGGGTGCACTGGATACGTTGGAAACTACCCGCGATCGCATCCGAGAGTGTGCGCGCTGCAGTAGTTTTCGCCAGCCCCGGCACACTCTCGAGCAGAATGTGCCCGCCACCGAGCAAGCCGATCAGCAACGTCTCACGCAGTTGCTCCTGCCCTACCACCTTGGCGCCGAAGGCATAGCCGATCTCGCGCACCGCCTGCATGGCGAGTTGCAGTTCCTGATTACCGGGCTGAACCCGGTTGGTCAGTGTTGTACGTTCCCCCGCTTCCACGCCGGGCTGTTGAAGCTCCACTGGTCTAATCCTCTTCGTTGGTGTAGGTCGGGGGGGACTTCGTGAAATCGACGGCGCCACTGAGATTCACGCGCACGTTCTCGTTGTTGACGTTGAACATCGGCTCGGTGGACTGCGCGGTCAGCTTGAAATCGACAGCGCCACTGACTGTTGCGCGACCACTCAACGCTTCGCCGAAGAGAGGCGACGGAATACTCAGCATCACCTTGTCGGTGTTGGTCGGTGCGGTCCAGCGCGCACTGCCTTCGATCATGCCGTAGTTGACGTCGCCGTCCATCGGGCACTTGGGCGGTGCCAGAGAGGTGGATTTGGCGCATTCATCCATGGCATCCAGGATCGCTTTGCCGGCAGCTTTCTTGCCCTCCTCGCTGACTTCGAGCTCGAAATCGGCCTCCTCCTCGGGTTCCTTGTAGGAGATTCCCGACGGCAGGTAGAAATCCCGCCGGTATGTCAGATCGAAGTTCGGGTTCGAGTTGGTCACCTCGATGGCTCCCGGGAAGAGGTAAGCGATGCCCGACGACGGCAGCTGAGTGCCGAAGATGCTGAACGAGTCCAACAGCGCGGTCGAACCTTTGGCTTTCTCTTTCCCGAAATTCAATGCGTACGTGGCGTACTCGACTTTGAACAAGCCATCGCCGGACTGTTTGACCGGGATTTCTTCGTCGAGAGCCTGATCCCCGAAATTGGCCAGGACATGCACCGAGTTGGAGTCCTCGCCGAGGATCTGGATGTCGGTGATCGGCATCTTCTCGAGCTGCTTGGCGAGCACCTCATCGGTGAGGTAGGTCTTGTCGGGAGGTTCGTTGATCCCGAAAGACAACGCCTTTTCGGCGTCCCCATTTGCCAGCGCTTTCAGGTATCCCTCCACCGCGCCACTGGCGGTCGTGGCATCAGAGCTCGAACCACCGACGACGACGATCCCGACAACCACGGCGACCACGACGACCACGGCGCCGGCGACCATGGCGAACAGCTTGCGGCGATTCTTGGACGGAGCGCTGCTGTAGGAAGGAGGGTCGAATGACGGGCCGCCAAACCCGGATGATCCTCCCGGGAAGGGTGCATTCCCAGGAGGATTCGCGTACCCGCCGCCGGTGAAGGGCGGTGGACCCGATGGTGGCGCGCCGGAGCCCGGGCCGCCGAAGCCGCCGGGAGGACCCGGCGGATACGGTCCCGGCGGCGGCGACTGCGGACGGCCGGGAGGCGGAAACCCTTGTGGCGGCTGAGATGGACCGCCACCGATGGGATTGTCTCCCCCGAAGTTTGTCACCGCGTCTCCCTGTCAATCACCGTCAGCCTCACCTGTTCAGAGAAACTCGCGGCGGTTGCTCGCCGATGTTCACCTCGACCTGGTCTGAGATGCTGATGAAGTTGTCTATGACCCGCCCGCTCCCCTTCTCGGCGGCGGTGATGGGCACGCGGAGACTGCCTACCTGCACCACACTCGTGTGATCGGCGAGCCTGAACAGATCCGCTGGTAGGTCGACCGGGCCGCGCACCCGCAGCGTGCTCATGTCATAGCTGTTCGTCCAGCTTCCGCTGCCGATACCTCCGCACTCATCTGGCTTGTCGCCCGGGTTGAAGCATTTGTCGATCCACGCCCGCAAAGCGTCTTGAGCGGCTTTGAGTCCCTCGTCGGTCATCGAGAACTTGGGCTCGACCGTCGTGTCCTTGCGCGCTGTGACGTCGTCGAGCGTGGTCGGCGGCAGGTCGTTGATGTTGAGATATGGGGTGGTGGAATCCATCTGGATGTAGCCGGGGAACACGTAGATGTGGCGGCTCTGTGGCAGCGGCTTGCCGAGCACCGTCAAGGCGGCATCGACCTTGGCATCTCCGAACCCGTGGACATCTTCGGTGGTGGCATTGACAAATGCCGCCGACATCTTCCACTCGTTGTCGACCACGACCATGTCCAGCTTGCCTTCGGTGCGCTCACCACCGAATTTCGCCGTGACCTTGACCGCCGAGGTCTTTTCGTCGGCATCGGGTTCCTTTTCCTCCCCGACCACCTCGACCTCGGTGATAGGCAACTTCTCCAGCTGCATCTTCAAGATGTCATCGGTCAGCAGCTCAGTCGTCGCCGGCTCAGTAGCGCTGAGGTCCAGCGCAGCCTGCGCATCACCCCCAGCCAGCGCATCCATATACGCCTTTGCGACGTCGGTCGGCGAGCCGCTCGGATTGAAGCTGGCACCGTCCTCCCCCCTGCTCATCAGGAACGCCACGATGACCGCGATCACCGTGAGGACGGCGACGGTCGCTCCGGCGGTGATGAACAGCGGTTTACGGTTCTTGGCCGGCGGCGCCGAAGGTCCGCCAAAGCCTGGGTGCGGCGCCGGCTGATTGAAGCGCGGGGGCGGTGTACCCCGTGTCGGGTCTGGACCGGGCCAGTTCGAGAAATTGGTCACGTTGGGTCTCCGCGCTTACGGTTTTTCGAAATCGATTACGGGCGGGTCTTGGGTCATGTCGGCGCTGGCATATAGCGAAGGCGAGAAGGTGCCCGTTTCAGTCGAGCCGCTCTCGGTCTCTACGGTGATACCGAATTCCGGGCTGCCGATGACGCGGATTTTGCCCGTCTTCTCATCCATGAAATTGATGGTGATGTCATCGAGGTCGGTCGGAGCCGTCCACTTCGCCGTATCGGGCACGAAATCAGGGCGCGCAGCCTTGTTCGGGCAATTCGGCGGCTCCAGACTGGTGCTCTTGGCGCACTCCTCCAGAGCCTTCTTCAGCGCGTCCAACACGATCTGACGCCCGTCGTCACTGACGGTGATGTCCGGGAACTTCTGGTCCTGCATGGTCGCAATCTCGTACAGCGACGGGTCGGTCTCATTGCCGATGATGCGCATCGTGTCATCGACCTTCAGAGCCGGGTTCGAACTACCTACCTCGACGAACCCGGGAAAGGTATAGGCCTTGCCGCTCTTGGGAACTGGTTTGTCCCACACCGTGATGAACTTGGCCAGGTCGGGGTTGATGTCTTCCAGCTTGAATTCGACGCTCATCGCACCCGATTTCAGCTTCCACCCCTCCCCTGGCGGCGGCTTTTCCAGCTTGATGCTCTCGTCGCTGTCGACGCCTCCGACTTTCGCGGTCACGTGCACAAGGGCACCGCCGTCAGCGGTGGGGATGTCCCCGAGAATCTTGACGTCGGTGATGGGGAATTTCTCCATCTGTTTCTTGAGGATGTCATCGGTGAGCATCGAGGTGTCCGGCGGTTGAGCGCGGCCCAGCGACAACGCCGTCTTCGCATCGCCACGCTGCAAAGCCTCCACGTAGGCCGTCACCGCTTCGCTGGCCTTGCCCGTGCCGTCCTCATACGCGCCGCCACCGAACACCATGACGCCGGCGGCAACCAACGCCGCCACGACCGCGACGGCGCCCGCGCCGATCAGGATCCGACGGCCACCTTTGCTCGACGGGAGCCTCAACCATCCTCTGCCTGCGGGTTTGGGATTGGGCATCGGCGTGAATCCCGGAGGGCCGGAAGGTTGGCCGCTGAACGGCGGCTGGTGTCCGAACGGTCCAGGTTGCGGCGGAGCGGCGCCCCACTGTGGCGGGGGCGGCGAGGGTGGCGGAGGTGGTGGCGGCGCACCGAACTGCTGTCCACCGGCGCCCCACTGCGGGTACTGGGGGCCGGGCCTGCCACCCCATCCCGGCTGCGGCGGTGGTTGATTATGCGGGCCAGAACCGGGTTGACCACCGAACGGACCGGGGCCGCCAAAGCCCCCGCCTGTCACAGGCTCGCTCCGACAGTCAGCGTGGATTGCACCGCATCCCCCGAATCACTCACCACTGACCAGACCATCGCGCGGTGTCTGGTAGCCACTTGGAGTGACCGTAAAGATCCTAACCAGAGGAATTGGGGGCCAGAGACACCAATTTCTCGCCGGCCGCTACGGCTTCAGCGCGCTGCCCTTACGCCACTGCTCCCAGGGCACGCTCCAGTCGCCGTTGTTGTCGGGCTTGAGCGGATCACCGCCGGTGTTGCGGATCTCGACGATGTCGCCGGGAACTGAGAAGTTGTAGAACCACTCGGCGTTCTCGCCGCTGAGGTTCAAGCAGCCGTGGCTGACGTTGGTGTTGCCCTGCGCCCAGATCGTCGCGTTCAGCTGGTGCAGGTAGATGCCGTCCATGCTGATGCGGGTGGCGAACGGGATGGTGTTCTTGTAGCCCAGCCGGGAATTGACGGGCAGGCCGTAGGTCGAGGAGTCCATGACTACCGGGTTGGCTTTGTCCATCACGGTGTAGATCCCGCGCGGGGTCCAGAAGCTCATCGTGGTGCCTGCGACGGTCTCGGTGCCGCCCATGCCCATCGAGGTCGGCATGGTGCGCACCAGCTTGCCGTTCTCGAAGACGCTGACCTGTTTGGTCTTGTCGTCGGCGATCGACACGTGCGAGTCACCGATGGTGAACGACACCTTTTCGTCCTGCGCGCCGTAGAGATCGTCGCCGAGCCTGGCGCCGTAGAGGCCGGCGTCGACGGTGACCTTCGTGCGTGGTGTGTAGTACTTCTCCGGGCGCCAGTGCGCGGTTTGATCGTCGATCCAGTTCCACGAGCCGACGGCCTTCGGAGTGGTGGTCACCTTCATGCGGCGTTCGGCGTTGGCCTTGTCGGTGATGGTCTGGTCGAAGCGCGCGACGATCACCATGCCGACGCCGTAGGTCGCGCCGTCCTTCAGCGGGGCGCCGGAGGTGCCGTTGAGGTACACCTGGGCCTGGTAACTCGGGGTCAGGGTGGTGAACGTCGAGGTTTGACGGGTCGGCATGCCGCCGGGGCCCCGGCCGTTGACCGTCAGCGTGTAAGTGCGGCCAAACCCGAGCGCCGTCGTCGGCTTCCAGGTCTTGGCGTCCGGGGTGAGGACGCCGGGGATCTCCTTGCCGGCGTCATTGACCATCTTGACGCTCGCGACGGTGCCCGTGGTGGCGGTGACCAGGACGTGGGCCAGCGGGTCGACCTCCGCGTTCGGCCTGGGGGTGATGGTGATCTTGGCCGGTTCGGTGGGTGACGGTTGCGGGACGCCCTGCGGCGGGGCGGCCATCGTCTGGCAGTGCTCGGTGCAGTCCGGCAACGCCGTCACCACGACACCGCCCAGCACGGACAGCACAGCGAGTGCGACCGCCAGGCAGGCACGACGAACAGACGACAACATCACTCCAATGTGGTTCGGCGAAAGCCGTATTGATCGGGATCGATCGGTGCCTCAATCGTAGCCGGAGACCAGGTTCCCCAGCGCGACGCCTCCGGGATGTGGGCGAGTCGTGATTGAGTCGTTGTTATCTCAGTTGGCGATGCTCTTGAGGCAGTACAGCCGCAGCGGCTTACCGAAGGACCACAGTGTCGTGCCCTCACCACACTGTGAGGTGTCCCTGCTGTTTTCGATACGCTCGCGCATTTCGAATGCCCTGACCGGACCGTCCGCCTTTTCTGCGGCATCAGCGCAGTCCACGCGATTCAGCTGCTTGTCGGCGAGGTTGACGAGATAACACTCACCCTTCATGAGATTCGGCACGAAGCACCTGAGCTCACCGGTATCCGTCGACTCCGAGACGAAATAGCTGCCCTTGGCGCCTTGGCCATCCGGGCAGACATCGCTGTCGGTGGTGACGGCCAACTCGTAGACGGCGAGGGGGTCGTCGCAGTCGGTCGGTGCCATTCGGCCTGCGGAGAAGTCGTCGGATGTCACACACTGTCCAGCTGCGAGCCGTTCTTCAGGCCCGCCCGTCTCGCTGTCGTTCTTGTTGCCGACGAACACCACCGCAGCTACCGCGACCACTGCCAGGGCCACCACGACTCCGATGGCGACAGTCCACCGCCACACGCGGTTGCGCTTGGGTGGAGTGGGGTACGGCTGGGCCGGCCACTGAGGCGGCTGAGTCATTGGTGTTCCTTGTCCGATATCTGCACCGCGGGCGTCTTCTCCCCGGCACGATCAGTGTGGCGCATCGCCACCCGGCTATTACCGCTTACCAACGGCGGTAGGCCACTTCTGTCACATCAGCACCGCGAGCGCGGCACACATACGGTCTGGAAATGCGGTACCACATGCGGTATCGCATTTGGGTGGTCAACATATCCCTCGGCCCGCTCGCAGCGGGGCTGGCCGCCACGCTGGTCGCAGTTAGGCTGACCCGCGCTCCAGGTAAGCGAGGGCAGCGGCAGGATCGTCGGTGACGTACACCAACTCGTCGAGCGGCACGGGCAGGAAGCCGTCCTGCTCCATCCGCCGCAGCTGGATCACCAACCCGTCGTAGAAACCCGCGGTGTTCAACAGCACTACGGGCTTGTCATGGTGCCGGTGCTTACGCAGCTCGAGGATGTCGGTCGCTTCGTCGAGCGTGCCCAGGCCGCCGGCCATCACCACCATCGCGTCCGAACGTGCCAGCAGCGTCGCCTTGCGTTCAGCGAGATTCGCGGTGAACACCATCTCGTCGGCGTCGGCCCGGGCTTTCGTCCGCAGAAACTCGACGGAGATCCCGACCAGCCGTCCACCACTCTTTCGTACGCCGTCGGCGACCACCTTCATCAATCCGACGTCCGATCCTCCCCAGACCAGCGTGTGGCCGGCCGCGCCGACGAGCTCGGCGAATTCACGCGCCGGCTCGGTGTAGCGCTCGTCGAGATCAGCGGCGGACAGGAAGACACAGATGTTCATGCACTAATGATGGTGCCCGACCCGGCCGCTGTGACCACACCTGTCACACCAGCACCGGGAGGCTGGCACATAGGCGCTCTCGAAAAGCGGTACCACATGCGGTATCGCGTTTGCGGATCAACATATCGGTCGGATTTACCGCATTCGCCGATCCGTCCGATTACGGATTTGCACCCAGCCGCCAATACCATGTCAGGCGACATGACCGACAATGCCCTAGCTCCGACCTCCCCACCTGGCCGTATCGCTGCCGAAGCGGGCCGCCGTCGAACCTTCGCCGTCATCAGCCACCCCGACGCCGGTAAATCCACCCTCACCGAGGCGCTGGCCCTGCACGCCAGGGTCATCACCGAGGCCGGCGCGATCCACGGCAAGGCGGGCCGACGCTCCACGGTGTCGGACTGGATGGACATGGAGAAGGCCAGGGGCATCTCGATCACGTCGACCGCGCTGCAGTTCCCTTACCGCGACTGCGTCATCAACCTGCTCGATACCCCCGGGCACGCCGACTTCTCCGAAGACACCTACCGGGTGCTGACGGCCGTCGACTGTGCGGTGATGCTCATCGACGCCGCGAAAGGTCTTGAGCCGCAGACCCTCAAGCTGTTCCAGGTGTGTAAGCACCGCGGGATCCCGATCATCACGGTGATCAACAAGTGGGACCGGCCCGGTCGGCACGCCCTGGAACTGATGGACGAGATCCACGACCGGATCGGACTCCGCACCACTCCGCTGACGTGGCCGGTCGGCATTGCCGGTGACTTCAAGGGTGTGATGGATCGGCGGTCCGGCAAGTACATCCGGTTCACCCGCACCGCCGGCGGTGCCACCGCGGCTCCCGAGGAGCACATCGCCGCGGCCGACGCGCATGCCGCCGCCGGTGACGATTGGGACACCGCCGTCGAGGAATCCGAACTGCTCTCCGCGGACGGCTCCGATTACGACCGCGACACCTTTCTCGGCGGCGAGTCCTCGCCGGTGCTGTTCACCTCGGCGGCATTGAACTTCGGCGTCAACCAACTCCTCGACGTGCTCGTCGAGCTCGCGCCCCCACCCAGCGGGTCGGTCGATGTCGACGGCGTCCGGCGCGCCACCGAATCACCGTTCAGCGCTTTCGTTTTCAAGGTGCAGGCCGGCATGGACTCATCGCATCGCGATCGGATCGCCTATGCGCGCGTCGTCTCGGGCACGTTCGAGCGCGGCGACGTCCTGACCCACGCCGCTACCGGCAAGCCGTTCGTCACCAAATACGCGCAATCGGTGTTCGGTCAACAGCGTTCGACGCTCGACGACGCCTGGCCAGGCGACGTGATCGGGCTGGCCAACGCCGCCGCGCTGCGCCCGGGCGACACGCTGTATCGCGATGTGCCCGTTCAGTATCCGCCGATTCCGAGCTTCTCCCCCGAGCATTTCGCGGTGGCCCGCGGAACCGATCCCAGCAAGCACAAGCAGTTCCGCCGCGGGATCGAACAGCTCGAGCAAGAAGGAGTCGTTCAGGTGCTGCGCTCGGACAAGCGTGGCGAGCAGGCGCCGGTGTTCGCAGCCGTCGGCCCCATGCAGTTCGAGGTCGCCACCCACCGGATGGCCACCGAACTCAGCGCACCCATCTCGCTGGAATCCCTGCCTTATCAGGTCGCGCGGATCGTCGACCCCGAGGACGCCGAGTTCATGAACAAGCAGGTGTCAGCGGAGGTGCTGACCCGCACCGACGGCGTCATGCTCGTGCTGTTCTCCACGCCGTGGCGGCTGGAGGGCTTCCAACGGGACAACCCGAACATCAAGCTGCGGTCGTTGGTGGCGGCCGACGGGTAGTCGCCGCCAATCAGGCACGCACGTCAACCCCACCAGAACGACACCGCGATGATGCAGTACAACGCGATCAGCGCAGCGCCTTCAAGCCACGTCGATTCCCCGTCGAAGGCGATGATCGCGGCCAGGACGACGGCGACCATCAGCGCGACGATCAGCATCGGCCCGAACACCAGCGTCAGCGATGCGAGCCCGAAGAAGTGGCTGACCAGCACCAGGACCGGGGCGAGCACCAGAGAGATCTGGATCGGGCTGTTCAAGATGATGGAGAAGGCGTACTCCGCCTGATTCTTGGCGGCCAACTGCACGCCGACGACGTTCTCGACGGCGTTGCCGGCGATGGCCACAATCACCAAGCCCGCGAATGCGTGCGAAATGTTCAACGAGTCCATCGCCGGTTCGAGCGCGTCCACAAACCAGTCCGATACGAACGCGGCCGACGCGCCTGCGACGGCGAGCATGCCGATCGCCAAGCCGATCGGCCAACGCGGCGGCTCCTTGTGCGGCTGCGGAACCGGGCTTGCCGTGGCGTCCCGACGCAACGAATACGGCAGGGACAGCGCGAAAAGCGCGAGCAGGATGACCGACACGATCATCGAGAAGGCCACTTCATGCTCAGAGGTGGGAGCGTGCACCTCGTGCGCGATGGACGGGATCGCCATGGCGAACACCGACAGCACCATCAGCACGAGGATGGTCCGCACCTGGGCGGAACCGAGCTTCTGTGGCCCATGCTTCAGTCCACCGACCAGGAAGGCGAGCCCCAACACCAGCAACAGGTTCGCCAAGATCGAACCGATGAGCGCGGCCTGCACCACGCCGACCAATCCGGCCTTGAGCGCGAAGATGCAGATGAAGAGCTCCGGCAGATTGCCCAGTGCTGACTGCAGGACCCCGGTAGCTCCCGGGCCGAACCGGTCGCCGAGTTGCTCTACGGCCAGCCCGACGAGCGACGCCAACACGCCCACCGCCACCGCGCTGACGACGAAGGCGAGCAGGTGCGGCCAGCCACCGTAGTGAGACAGCCCCGCCACCACGCAGATTGCCAGACCACCGAAGATCAGCAGCTTGTCGGACCGGATGAGCGCCGTCCTCATGCGCGCCATCATCGCACCTTGGTAGTGATGTACCTCTGACTCTCATACGGCGTGGCGGCCGCCTGTGGATAACTTCCGAATGGTGGGCGGCGTCCGCGTAGGGTGGTCGACGTGGAGTCTGGGGATCTCGAACCACGCGTCAGTGCTCTTGAGGAGCAGGTGCGCGACCTAGCCGGCCAAGTACGGGCAACTGCGCAGGACGCGGCGGCCGCTCGTGTTCTAGCAGGAGCCGCCGACCGTGACGTCAGCGAGTTCCGCGGCGAGATCCGCGAGTTCCGCCGGGCAACCACTGCAAGTTTCAATGCCCTTCGGCAGGACTTCGTTGACCTCCGTACGCATTTCGACAACGGCTTCACAGAGATGCGCGGCAAGTTCGACGTCATGGCCGCCGGACAACAACAGATCGTCGACCTTCTTCACACCATCGTCACCGATCAGGGGCAAAACAAAACGACCGAGTAGCCCTTGCTCGACACTGGCTGACAACATGACCGCCGAACGCGAGATCGTCATCACCGACGAGTTCAAGCACGCGCTGGCGCTGCTGGCCGAGGGCGAGCACCTGTTTCTGACCGGCAAGGCAGGCACGGGTAAGTCGACGCTGATCCGCCGCTTCATGGCCGAGAACGAGCGAAATGTCGTGGTGGTCGCGCCAACGGGTATCGCGGCGCTCAATGTCGACGGCTACACGATCCACCGACTGTTCGGATTCCGCACGACGACGACGCTGCACGACGTCCACGCCGGAGGATATCGGCCGGGGCGATTCACGAAGACGCTGGCGTCGCTGGAGACGTTGATCATCGATGAGGCGTCGATGGTGCGTGCCGACGTGTTCGACATGCTGGCCGCGGCGTTGGAGCGGTTCGGGCCGTCGCCGGAGCAGCCGTTCGGTGGCGTGCAGATCGTGCTGGTGGGCGATCTGTACCAGCTGCCGCCGGTGGTCAGCGAGGGCGAGGCTGGTTTCTTCGCGACGACATACGAGACCCCGTACTTCTTCTCCGCCAACAGTTTCCGGCGTGACGACTTCCCCACCGTGGCGCTGACGACGGTGTTCCGCCAACTCGGCGACGATCGAATGACGGCCATCCTCAACGAGATTCGCGAAGGAGTGCTCCTCGGCCACGCACAGGAGCAGCTCAACGCCCGGACGAATCCCGACTTCGTCCCGCCGGACGACGAGTTCTGGCTGACGCTGGCGCCGACGAACCGGCTGGTGACGGCGCGCAACCGACAGCACCTTGAGCGGCTACAGGGCGACGAGTTGGTCCACCACGCGCGGGTTTCGGGTGACCTGTCGCTGTTCGATCCGCCCGTCGAGGAGACGCTGCGGTTCAAGGTCGGCGCGCAGATCATGATGCTCAACAACGACCAAGGTGGTCGGTGGGTGAACGGCACGATCGGCCGGGTCGTCGGCGTCGATTACGACCGCTTCGGCGCTGTCGTCGAGGTGGAATTCGCCGACGGGTCATGCGCGGACGTGACCCCGTACACGTGGGAGGCGACGCGGCCGGTGGTGGCCGGCGGTTCGCTGAGCCGAGAAGTGATCGGCTCGTACACGCAGCTGCCGTTCAAGTTGGCGTGGGCGATCACGATTCACAAGAGCCAGGGGCAGACACTGGACCGGCTGATCGTGGATCTGACGGGCGGGATGTTCTCCACCGGTCAGCTGTACGTCGCGCTGAGCCGGTGCACATCGATGCGCGGGCTGGTGCTGAAACGCCCTGTGCTGCCGAAGGACTTGAAGGTCGACCGTCGCATCGCGCGGTTCCTGCGCAGCGCGGTGCGCGACGATCGGGTGCGGCGGTATTGCGCTCTCGGCATCTTGACGGTCGGCGAGGAGGGGCGGATGTCGCGGCCGCGGCCAGTGGAGTTGGCGGTGGCCTTCGACGACGGGACGGCGGTCTCCACGGTGGTGAATCCGCAGCGGGATCTGGCGGATGCCCGTCAGGCGTACGGGATCTCGGTGTCGGACGTCCTGTTGGCGCCGACGTTGCGCGAAGCGTGGGCGGTGATCGCCCCGATGTTGGCGGGGTGCACACCAGTCGGGTTCGGCATCGACGAGACGCTGGGCCTGATCGACTTCGAGTTGAAGCGGCTAGGCCACGTGACGCCAATACCGCTGGGGCTGGAGATTTCTGGATCTTCACACGCGACGACGGCGCTGGAGCGGGCACGAGCGGCGCTTGACGCGCACGCCCGGTCAGAGATCGACGACGGCGGCGCGTCGGCTTTCGAGGAACCGGAACCAGCCGAATCGGTGTCGGGCCTGCTGGTGAGCCGTGATGACGCGCCAACACCCGCGGCCGAACACCTGCCGGCACTGTCGGCGATTCTTCGGGTGAGCCGGGATGTCAGCGCGATCGTGTTGGGAGGGCTTGCGGCGTCGGAGGTTTCTGGAGCCGAGGAGACGCCGTGGATTGCGGCGGCACGGCAGTCGGTGGCCGATCAGCTGTGCGCGGCGGCGTCGCGCGCAACGCTGACGGATGTCGTGGTCAAGCGGCTGCGGGAAGCCGAGGCGTTTCTCGGTGCCGAGATCGTCTCCGGCGCTTGTGTAGTCGAGCGTAACGACATCGGGGCGGTCCTGGTTCCGGGCGCACGGATCTGTTTCACGGGAACGGCTCAAAACGCCAGCGGGCGGATCCTCGAGCGTGAGGAGATGGAGCGGCTCGCGGCGAAAGCCGGCCTGACGCCGGTGAAGTCGGTCACCAAGACCCGGTGTGAGGTGCTGGTGACCGCCGAGGCGGGCAGCCAGTCCGGAAAGGCACGCAAAGCGCAGGAGTACGGCAAGCCGGTGTTCTCCGCGGACGAGTTCTTCGGGTGGCTGGCCGGCAAGGGCGCCTACTAGGCTCAGCCCTTCAGTGCCTCCGCGGCCGGCCCGAGGTCGAGGAACACCGTCTCCCCATTGGCGTCGTCGAGTCCGTCGTTGTCGGTGACCACATACAGGTTCTGGTTCCCGGCGATCGCGAACCCTTCGACCTTCTCCTGCACGAAGCCGTTGGTCGCCTGCAAGTCAGGCAACAGGTTGCGCGCCAACGTCTTCGGCAATACCTCTGGCGCCTGACCGGCCGAGGCCAATCCGACACCCTCCGGGATGGCGACGCGGTAGATGGACTTCACCCGCGCGTCGGAGCCGTTGAGTTTGTCGCGTTCGAGCACCAGAAGCTGGCCGTCGTGGACGGCGATCTCCGACAAGCCGATCCAGTCGCCCTCGGCTGCGGTGGTGTCGAGCTGGTAGCCGAACCACTCCCACTTGTCACCCTCCGGGGTGTAGCGGCCGATCCGCACTACACCTTTCGGGTCGGTCTTGGTCTCGCGTTGCACGGCGACCCACACCGAATCACCGTCGACGGCAACGCCTTCCAAGCCCTGGCCGCCGAGCCCCGCAGCGATGTCCTCAGGCAGCGACACCCGCTTCTCGGTCGTGCCGTCGGCGGCGACGTACACCAGTTGGTTGCCAGGGCCTTCTTCGCCTTCAACGGCCAGGACGAAACCGCCGTCGGGGCGGGCTGACACGCCCTCGATGTCGAGCGTGACGGGCTCGCCGTTCTCGGTGATGGGGAGCTCGGTGTCGATCAGCGCCGGCTTCTGGGACACGTCGACGCCGAGGACGCGGGCCGGGCCGTATGCGACGTCGGTGGCGGTGTAGAGCCGGTTTTCGTTCTTTGGATCGGCCGACAGCGCGCCGAGTGCACCCCAGCCGATGGGCGTGCCGTCGATGTCGCCGGAGACGATGGACGGGAACGCCTTGCCGGCCGCCGCGAACTGCTCGCCGTAGCCGTAGAGGTTGACCGAGGCGCGTACGTTTGCCTCGGCGTCGTCGGCCTCCGAGGAGATGGCCAGCAGATTGCGCGACGGGATCGGCAGCACGCCCTCGGGCCCAGGGGTGGTGGGCAGGATCTGCCGGAATTGTGGCGCTTTTGGGTCACTGACGTCGTAGACGGCGACGAAGTTGCTGCGTTCCGACGCGATCAGCGCCGTGGGTTTGCCACCAATCTCGGTGATGGCCAAGCCTTCCGGCTCTGGGCCCTTGGATTCGGCGCGGCCTTCGATGTGCAGGCCCGTGCGCACGGCGAGCTGCTCGACGGAGTTGCCGGCATCCCAGACGGGTTCACCGGTGTTGGCGTCGAAGATGGTCCAGCCGCGGGTGCCGCCCTTCCAGTCGCCTTCGTTGGCGGTGGCGAAGTGGTCGTCGCCGATCCAGCCGATGGCGTCGGGCTCGCGTGGGGTGTCGTCGATGGAGCCGCTCTGGTCGAGCTTGCCGTCCTCTTTGGTATCGACGCCTTGGACGGATTCGCTTCCGGCGCTGAAGATCTTCTGCACCTGGCCGGTGCGACCGTCGATGACGGCGAGGCCGTTGTTCTCCTGCAGGGTCACCGCGACCTGGCCGCGGGAGTTGATGCTGACGTACTCCGGTTCGAGATCCTCGGGGGTGTCGAGGCCGGCTTGTCGTGCCGCTTCTGGGTCGAAGTCGACCTTGCGGGGTGTCCAGGTGTTCGGCGCGCCCTTGAGGTCGATGAGTTGCACGAATCCCGTTGGCGGCTGCGGAAGGTCACCCTCCTCCTTGCCCGGAGGGGTGAACTCCTCATTGCGCTGATTCTCCATCGCGATCGCGGCGAAGGCGCCGTCGGGGCTGATCGCGATCGAGTCGGGCTGACCGCCGAGGTCGATGCTGTGCACGCGGGTGCGGTCGGCGATTTTGACGATGTCGACGCGGCCCTTGGGGTTTGCGAAGTCATCGCCGGTGGTGTCGACGACGACGAGCACGAACTCGCCGACCGCGGCCACCGAGGTGGGCTGATCGTCTGCGTGGCCGAGTTCTTCGAGCGAAAGCGTGCCTTGGCCAACCGGTTTCGCAGGGTTGCGGATGTCGAGGAAGCCGATGCGCTTGGCGGCGGCATCGGTGTAGATGACGGTGTTGCCGTCGGGCGTGACGGTCGAGATCTCAGCGACGGTTTCGTTGTCGACCGGGTCCTCGGCAGGCTTGTTGAGGAACACCGGGTAGGTGGCGGTGCGGTGGTAGCTCTGCCCGTCGGGAAGGTTCCAGTCGATGGGTGAGGTGGCCTTCGGAGTGTCAGCTTGGGTCTGGTCAGGCTCCTCGGTGGAGCACCCCGCCAGAATCAGCGCCGCTGCCGTGGTCATTGCCGCAGCCCTTGCCGTTCTCATCCATCGCCCTCTTCAGTTGTGCCGATGCGTCGGCTGAGCCTTGCGTGGACAGGTAGCCGGGTGGGGGCGTATGGGTGAACGCGCGGCGACAGGTGGGTGGCGCGCTGTTAGTTGGCCTCATGTGTCACATCAGCACCGCGGAGCCAATGATTATGCGATCTCGAAATGCGGTACTACATGCGGTATCACACTTGCAGGCCACATACCGCCCCAGCTCGTCGTGGCGATTCCGGCGGCATAGACCGGCCATGGACCCCTCGCGGATAGACCTTCGGGCCACTTCGCTATCGGCCATTCGTTCAGGCCCTCGCTTGGCCACCAACCCCTCACTCATCGGGACATCAGCGACACGGCGCTCGGTCACGCGCTGGTATCTGCCAGTACTTGCGTGGTCACCCCGAGCGCTTCGTAGGTCGCCCGTGCACGTGCGTCGCGGGTAACGAGGACGGCTCGATGTTCACGGGCCGCCAAGGCCACAAGTCCGTCATACGTCGCGCCGCCGGCGATACCCAGCCGGGCGAACTCGCGGTGGGCTGTGCGCGCGGCGCGTGCGCCGAGCGGGAAGGCTTCAGCGAAGTTCTCGTCGATCAACACCACCGCATCGGCCGGGTCGACGCGAGCATCGCCAGGCAAACGAGTCAGCACCGAATACGTTTCGACCAACGCATGCCCACTGATACCGAGTGTCCGACCCTTCGCCCACCTCGCGACCATGGCGTGTTGTTGGTGGGAGCTCACCAGGAGTGGCACGGCGACGCTGGTGTCGACAGCTGTACCGGGCACCGACGTCAGCGCCGTCCCGAATCGATGAGGCCGAACATCATCTCGTCGGTGACGACCGTGTCCGAGGTAGCGACCAAGCGCCCGTCGTCATCTCGCTCAAGGCGTGCGGTTCGCCCTCCCGGGACGATCTGCAGTCCGCCGCCGTAGGCAGAAATATCGACCTTCGTTCCTGGAACGAGCCCCAGAGCATCGCGCAGTTGCTTGGGCAGGACGACTCGACCGCCGGAATCGATGACAGCCTCCATGGGACCAGACTACCAATGAGCTCCCATTTCCATCTCGGCTCTCTGACGCGCGCAGTTTCTATGCGGGCGGCATCTACGCCGGGGACTGCGGTCGGTATCAAGCATGTCGGTATCAAGCAGTAATCCGAGATTTACTGGGCTACGCCGATCATCGGGGTACGACCGTGATAGTGCATCGAGGTCCGTTGGCGCCTGATAACCGCGCATCCGCGGTCACCAAGGCACAATCGAGGCTTTCAGCAAGCGCGACATACATTGCGTCGTACGCCGTCACAGCGGCCCGAAGCTCCCCAACCCTTTCCAGGAGAGGTGAAGCTGCGTAGCGAATCAGCGCAAGCCTTCGCCAGACATCGAGAACCTCATGCGCATCCCCTGTCCCCACCAGGCCGGCTGAGACCTGCCGACGCAGCACACTGACAACTTCCACGTCGACCAGGTGCGGTGCGTGAATCGCTTCGGCAGCAACAATTCGGCGGGCCGGTCCATCATTCATCAATGCTGAGACAGCCGCGGACGCGTGGAGGACGATCACCTGCGTTCGGATGCCAACTGCTCGACGATCGTTTCTGTTGCAATCTCGAGATCAGGCAGTGTGGCGACCAGTGCCGCGTTGTCGACTCGGCGAGTTGCCGCATCGAGTTCACGGATTGCCACGGCAGTCACCGACGTGCTCGCGGCGCGCGCCATCCGCTCGAGTCGATCCATGACCTCGTCGGGGACATTACGCAGATGCAGAGTGCGCACCCCCTCAGGATAAGCAGATTGTCAGCGGAATGGGATCCATCCTTTTAGCCCGCATCGTCGAGGCTCCAGTAGTTCTCCGCTTGTCTCAGGATGTCTCTCTTGTATCGCGACCTCAGCCGGTCGATCGCCGCGATCGTGCGCGCCGTCAGCTCCTCGCGAATCCCGCTCTGCGCGTGGGCGAATGGGATGAAGGCACGCAGTAGGTCAGGCGCGTCCAACACGATCTCCAACGGAATGTAGGAGTCGTCGTAGTACGGGCTACCGATCGCCCGTTCAACGCGGATATCGCTCCACCGCAGCGGATCACCACAACCAGTCTCGATGAGCTCGAGCAGCAGATCCCGGTGGCCGGGGTCGGCGAAGGGCGCTGCTGAGTCGGTGGCGAAGAACCTGTCGCACAGTTCCGCAGCCGCTACCCAGTCCGTGGATGGCCGGTGCGCACCACCATCGGGCAGCTGCCGTACCAGCCACTGAATCAGGGCTCGGCACTGCGGCCAGGTATCGGTCGCAAGTGTCAAGGTCGGCACCGAGAGCGCATCCTCGATCCACGCCCCGGCATCGGCCAGGGTCATCTCGACGACACAGGTATCACTATCGGATGCGGCCGACCGCGCAAGACACCGGTCAATCGAATCCCACACCACGATGGCATCGACGACGCCGGACAGTGCGTTGTGGTCGATCAAAACGGACGCCGTCAGCTCGTGTGTGCCGTCGAATCGCGCGCCGATCACAAGTTCGTCGACGTCGCCGAGCACATCAGCGAGGAGCACCGCGCGGTACATCTCGACGTGCGATAGACCGGTGATCCATTGCGGCAGACGGTCGTTGCGGTCAGCGACAGCTTCTCTGCATCGCAGCTGGAGCTCTGGATCATCGATGAGAAGTTCGGCCAACACGGCCAGCAGAGCCGTCGTCTCCTGATTCCGCTCACCGATCATGCCGTCGACGAACCGATCCAGGAATCCGGCGTCGTGCTCCGACTTCGGCCAGTCCAATGGATCGGGCTTGCCCTTCTGGAGCACGTAGCTGGCGGCGCCAAGCAGACTGTGGGGGTGTCTGCCCGAAACGGTTATGCGTATCGCATCCCTGAAGGTCGTGTCGGGACGAGATTCCCGGTCGCGTTTCTTGGCCCGCCGCATATCACGACGAGCCTGTTTGGCTTTGCGCTCACGTCGTTTGTCTCTCATACGCGGAGGCTACTCAGGGCCAGTGACATGTCCGTCTGACGCGAGTCGGCACGGCGGGCCCTACCGACGAAAGCAGTTGCCGATCATTCGATGCCATCCGCATCCTGCGACGCGATCTGCCGGCGGAGGTGGTCCCGCCGTCGGATGATCTGTTCGCGTCGGTCGGCGGTCAGATAGTCAGGTGAGCCGAGTTCCACGTCATAGGTGTCATTCGGGAAGCCGCTGGCCCGCAACATGACTGCGGCACGCTGCGATGGGCTGCTCTTGACCCCGAAATGCCTCATGATGTCGGAGGATCGAAGGCGGAGCGGTCCCGCGTGTAGCGCGCACTGGCCGTTCGCCTTACCGGCGATCCACACCACGGCCGCAGCGGCTGTGTCCGCGCTCCCCTTACGCCTGAACACTGCAGGGCCGCTGGAAGCGACGCGCGATAGAACACGGCGAGCGACGGTGCGGTATTCGACATCGAGCAACGCATCACAGCAGCGGTCCGACAGCTCCAGCACATCGGCCACCCGCGCGGTCACGTCGTCGGCAATGCCGGTCCAGTCGAACGGCTCGTCGGGCAACGGCACCGTATCGAGCTGGTCCAACTGCTCGTCGCCTCCGACTTCCCGCGCCAGACGTTCCAGCTCCATCTCCTGGAACCAGTACGGCTCGTCGAGCTCAGAGAAGCCGTCAGCGGGCTCTCCGCCGACGCCGAGCGCTTGGAACAGTGCTGCCGGCCCCTGCGGACGCGGTGAGCGGATCAGGTTCTGGTATTCCGGGGCGTAGGCATCGATCGCGGCGAGCGTCTGGTCAGTCAGCTCGGCGCGTACGCCAGATTCGTTGTGCGCAAAGCGTACAAAGGCCCCTAGCAGTTCCGGCGCCTCGGCCAAATACTCGGTAGGTGCGACGATCTTGCGTGGCAGCCAATCCATGAACAGAATCTCGACCTGAACTCCACTCCACCGCAACGGATCGCCCGGGCCGTAGTCGGTGCCGTACCAGAGCAGCGACTCGAGCAGGTTGCGATGATCGGCGTCGTCGAGCGCACGACCCCACTGGGAGGCGAAGAATCGATCCGCGAGCTGATCGACTCGTGCCGAATCCCATTGGGGCCGTTCATAGCCAGCTCCCCCTTCGGGTAACTCCCGGGTGATCCATTCAATGAGCGGTCGACAACCGGGCCATGATTCTGTTTCCAGCGGCGGAAAGGTGATGGCCCCGATTTCGATTGCCTCGTCGACCCAGGCGCGCGCGTCGGCCAGGCTCAGTTCCTCCCAGTTCACTTCCGGTTCGTCCGCGATGCGCTGGTATTGGGCGACGATCTCGGTGATCGGTTCGGACACCACAAAAGCATCCTTTACCAGGCGGCCGAGATTGTGGTCGACGTAGATGACGAGGGTGAGGTCGTAGCTGCCTGCCAGCCGCACCCCGATGACGATGTTGTCGCCGTCGCCAAGGACGTGGCTCATTCGTACCGCCCGGTAGGCCGACGTCTCCGCCAGCCTTCGCAGCCACGGTGGACCGCTCTCGGGCCTGGTGGCCAGTTCACGCCGAATACGTGCGTGCAACACGTCGTCATCACTGGCCAACTCGGCGATCACCGACAGCAGTGCGGTGGTTTCTGGTGTGGGGACGTCGATGAACATCGCGGCGAGTTCTTCGCGGGTCGGCGCATCCGCGGCATCCTTCGATTGGGCGAACGGATGGTTGCGGCCACGTGGGTCGACTGCGGTCAGCAAGCTACTGACGTAGCCGAGCAGATGTAGCGGATCGGGATCGGCCAGGGCCGTTCCCACCTGCGCCAACAGGTCCGGCTCGGCCGGTTCGTGATGCATAGAACGGGCGGCCCAGCGAGCCTTTCGGTCCTCCGCGGCCCGGCGTCGGCGGTTCGAATTCGACATGAGTTTGAGGCTACGTCGCCGTCACGACAGGAGCGCGGCCTGCATCGATGACCGGATCCAGCGGGTCGTAGTCGCCGTCCATCAAGGATGCCTTCCGTCGCGGGCCTGTTGAATCTGATGCTTGATCTCCCGGAACGCCTGCACGCGTGCCATGACCGCGTCGACCGCCGAATCCGTTGGTGTGGAGTTGGGTGTGGCCTCGATCCCATACAGCATGGCGCTCAACTTTCCGTGCAGTTGGGCGCGCTGCTCGGCGACCCGGGCGTCCTCGCGTTCAGTGCGTAGTGATTTGTCGATGAGTTGCGCTTCCTTGGCGCACTTGCCGATCAGTTCGACGCGCTCGATCGCGACGAGTTCCAGGTTCGCGACGGTGGTCCGCGCCTCAGCGAGGATTCTGCGGTCGTCGGGGCTGGGTTTATCCAGTGCGGACAACTTGTTGGTCACGGCTCCAAGGGCGTGGGCCTTCTCGAAGTTGACGGTGATCCCCTTGATGTCGGCGGTGAAGTCGACATCGCCCAACCAACCCGCGCGGGCGGCTTCGAACGCGGCCACCTGCTTCACAGCGCTCAGCGCCGATTCCACCAATGCGGCGTTGTCCTTGCCGAGCGTATCGATGCGGTGTTGCCGTTCCCTCCGGATTCGTTCTTCGCGTTCACGTTTGGCGGCGGCTGCCTGTTCGGCCCGCTCCACGCGTGCCCGCTCCGCTGCCACCACTCGACGCTTCTGCTCGGCCGAGACAATCCGCCCAATGAGCCAGGTGAGAACTGCACCTGCGGCCAGAATGCCAAGAACGATCCACACCGGCTTGGGGACCAACGCCACAAGCACGATGATGAAGAAGATGAGTCCGCCGACACTGGGTCCGTCGGAAGCGCGCCTGCTACTCATCCCGATCGGCCCTCAAACCATCCGGGCGGCATGTACCGGCCATGGACTCCCCGCGGATCACCCTCCTGATAGAGCTGGTCTTCGTACTCGGCACGGTTCGCGAGCATGTCCCGCTGGAACTGCTCCTGGCGCTGCTGTTCTTCGCGGCGCTGCGCGGATTTCAGAGCCCAGAATCCGAACCCGGCGGCGATTCCCAGAAGTGCCAGAACAGCAATCAGCCAAGGGTTTTCAGCGGCGGTGCCCATGACGAACAGTCCTCCGAGCACCGCGGCCACCACCATGAGAGGCCGGCGGTTCGACGTTTGTACGACGGCGCCCGAACCCGCGACAGCCACCGACGACGACGAGCCGCCGCCGAAGAGGGCCACCAAGATCCAGATCGGCAGCCACAATCCGCACGACAACACCGTGAGCACCAGGTGCAGTGCGTGGTTGGTTCCGCCGCCGGCCGACACCGCCACGGCAACTGCCGGCGCAGGAGCTGGAGGGGCGCTCGGCGGGGTGGGCGCGAAGTGCTGGGTCCAGCGTCGACCGTCGTGATAACGCTGGCCCGGCTGGCCGCCAGGATCCGGATACCAGCCCGGAGCCGGCGTTTGAGGTCGGTTCTGATCGGTCATTTCTGACTCCTTTCATGGGTCAAGCGAGCCGATCAGAATGACAGGGGGCACCGACAAGTCACCGCAGTGCCGTCATCCTGCCCGTACCCTCAAGATCCATGACCGAGCCAGCCGGCGGGCGGACGCCACGGGAGAAGCACTGGGTGTGGTTTTCCGGTGTCCTAACCGCCTTACTCTTGCTGGGCATCGTCGGGGCCGTCGTGATGATGCTGCCGCTCGCCATGGCCACCGACGGCTGTTATGACGGCAGTACCGACAACGTGTGTCAACTGACGGCGCGCGGCCAGAACGTCCTCGTCTACATTCCCTGGATGTGCCTGGCCGCAGGAACCGCGACGGCTGTGGCGGGTGCCGGTGCAGCCGAACGTCTCAGGCGCACACCGGTGTTCGGCATCCCTGTCGGCATCGTCGGATATCTCGCGATGATTCCGATCGGCTACGGCATCGCGGTCTTGGTGTAGCGGTACGTCTCGACGCCGCACCGAACGATCCGGCGACGCGGTAGCCGGTGTGCATTTCGAATCTGATTGTCAGAGCGCCGCGCTATGGTTTGGCTGCGTTCATGAGATGCCTTCGCCAAGCTTCGCATTGAAAGCTCCATCACTCAACGAAAGGAGCCACAGATGACCGAAGCAAGAGTGCAGGGGTACGACATCATCGGCGACATCCATGGTTGTGCCACACAACTGGAGGCATTGCTCGTCGAGCTCGACTACCAGAAGACTGACCGGGTAGGGATATACCGCCACCCGGACCGTCAGGCCATCTTCGTCGGCGACCTGATCGACCGCGGTGACGAACAACTTCGCGTGCTGCAGATCGTCAAGTCCATGGTCGACGCGGGCAGCGCGCAGATCGTCATGGGCAATCACGAGTTCAACGCCATCGCCTATGACACCGAGTGGCCGCAGGGCAGCGGGAAGTACCTTCGCCCACACGACGACCCAGATAACCCGTGGTCGCAGAAGAACACCAAGCAGCACCGGGCGTTCCTCGACCAGGTGACCGGCGATGATCGACGCCGATATCTGGAGTGGTTCAAGATGATTCCGCTGTGGCTGGACCTCGGCGGTGTGCGCGTGGTGCATGCCTGCTGGCACGACGGCTCGATCGCGCTCGTCGAGCAGCAGTGCGGGTCAAGCGCCCCGTTCACCGAAGTGAACCATCTCGTGGCGGCCACCAGGGAGGGCAGTCCGCTGCACGGCGCGATCGAAATTCTGCTCAAGGGGCCCGAGATCAGTCTCGTCGACCACGGTCAGCTGCCGTACCACGACAAAGACAACATCCCGCGCGACAACGCCCGCGTGCAATGGTGGAACAGCGACGCTCGCACGTTGCGCGACGTCGCCGAAATGGGCGGCAGTTTTACGACGAAATCCGGTCTGCCCTATCCCCTGCTGCCTGAACTGAAACTGCCAAGCGATACGCAGTCCTACGTCTACACCGGAGGAGTCCCTGTGGTCTACGGCCACTACTGGCGCCAGGGGTCACCCAAACATCGGCATGACTGGACTGACTACACCGCTTGCGTCGACTTCAGCGCCGTCAAAGGCGGGACGCTGACCGCCTACCGCTGGTCCGGTGAGAGCCAGATCCGGCCCGACCACTACGTGTCACACGCCGTGACATCATGATGCCCAGTCCGCGCGCCGTCGGAACAGCTCGGCAGGTCTGCCCCTACCGCTCACTGTGGTCGTACCCGTTGCGTCGAGATGTGATTCCATCGCGCGCCGGAAAGTATCGCGCTGCAAGGGATATCCCGCGACCGCCTCATGGACGAGCCGCAGGTCCCGTACGGTGAACTCGTCGCCCAACAGACGGTCCGGATCCGGCTTGGCTTCGTAGTGGGCACGTACGTCGGCGACGGCCAACGCGATGATGTCGGGGTGGTCGTAGATCAACCGGCCCGGTGCGCCCACCGGCACCAGTCGCGTTCGGTCGACAAACCGCGTCGACAAGCGTCCGGCCGGGACGACGGCAACGTGCGCAACGGACAACACCCAACCGCGGTCGTCGCGGTCCAGCGCGTCGAACACGTGCAGTTGGCGTGGCGAGAGATCGTGGATGTTGGCCTTCTGCGCTAGTGACCGGTTGACGGCGTCGGCGAGGACTTCTCCCGCGTGCAGGAAGGTGCCTGGCAACGCCCATCCGGGGCCTTTCGCCCGACGTACCTGGAGGACCACGAGGCCGCGATCGGGAGCGACGGTCAGCAACGCGGTGTCGACGGCGACCGACGGGCGCGGGTAGTCCGTGAGGCTGCGCCCGCTGGTGTCTCGATGCATTCGCTCGTCCATGTCAGTGCCCCAGCGTACAGTCATCAGTAATTAGCGCAAATATGCGCGAACTAGTCAGGAGACTGCGATGCCATCACTGAATGACCGTATCGAGGGCGTGCTGTTGGGCACTGCGGCCGGCGACGCCCTTGGTGCGCCGTACGAGTTTCAGCCGCCTCGCGGCCCCGAGCTGCCGGTGGAGATGGTCGGCGGCGGCGGTTGGGAGCCGGGCGAATGGACCGACGACACCGCGATGGCGGTCGCGATCGCGGAAGTCGCCGCCACCGGTGCGGATTTGCGCGAGGCCGCAGCACAAGACGCTATCGTGGCCCGCTGGCACGAATGGTCGTTGAGCGCCAAGGATGTTGGCATTCAGACACGTCGGGTCTTGGCTGACGCGGCCGACGGAGGCATCTCGGCGGCCCGCGCTCGTGCAGCCGCCGCAAGCCTGCACAAACACACCGGACGCAGCGGCGGTAACGGCTCGCTGATGCGGACCGCGCCGGTGGCCCTGGCCTATCTCGACGATGACGATGCCCTGGTCGAGGCTGCCCGGGCTGTCAGCGAGCTCACCCATTTCGACCCCGATGCCGGCGATGCTGCGGTGTTGTGGTGCTGTGCGATCCGTCATGCAGTGCTGACTACCGAGCTGGACGTCCGGATCGGGTTGCGCCACATTGACGCTGCGCGCCGGGAGCTCTGGACCACAAGAATCGAGCGGGCCGAAGCATCCCAGCCGGCCGACATCCCCAACAACGGCTGGGTGGTCGCGGCGCTGCAGGCCGCCTGGTCGGCGATCGTCACCACCGCTACCGACGGTTCCGGTCCCGAGCACCTCCGATGTGGGCTCGACGCGGCCGTGCGCGCCGGCTTTGACACCGACACCGTCGCCGCGATCGCCGGTGGACTGCTCGGTGCGGCCTATGGCGCCTCGGCGGTCCCCCTGCGGTGGCGTTACCTGCTGCATGGCTGGCCGGGCATCACGGCTCGCGATCTCGTGGGGCTGGCCACGGCGATCGAGCGCAAGGGTCCGAGCACCGACCCGGACTACTCCTGGTCCTGGGCCGACATCCTCGTTCATCACCCGCATGATCGGAAGGTTCTGCTTGGCAGCGTGAGCGCGTTGCGCCGGTTGCCGGCCGAGGTCGACGCGGTGGTGTCGCTCTGCCGGATTCCGGAAGGCGATGTACCCCTGGGCATGCCGCATGTCGAGGTGCGGTTGATCGACAAAACCGAGTTCGACGAGAACCCGCATCTGGATTTCGTGTTACTCGATGCCGTACGCACACTCGAAGGGCTTCGCGCACAGGGACATACGGTGCTGGTGCATTGCGTCGAGTCGTACAGTCGCACACCCACGGTGGCAGCGCTGTACGGTGCGCGGCTGCGGGGTATCGGCGCCGACGAGGCATTGGGCGACGTGCTCGGGGTTCTGCCGGATGCGAATCCGAACCTGGTGTTCCGGGAGGCGTTGCGGCGGTTGGGCAATACGGCGCATGACCGTCGCTGAGGCGACCTTGGCCGTCACCCGCACCCGAGCAAGGCCGATATCAGCTCGGCCGTTCTCGTAGCCTGCGCCCGACGGAGCGCCGCGATCATCGATTCGTCAGTTGCTCCTCGAAGTCGAGACACAGCCGTGTGGTGGACAGTCAGCATCTCGTCACCGAACTCCTCGACCAGCGCGCTGAGCAACGCGTCGGCTATGAGAGCCTCAATGCCGACAGCGGCCATAACTTCAGGTGGGAAATGCTTGATGTTATTGGTACACAGCACATCGGCTTCTGCGGCGACCGCTGCTGCCAGCACGTGTCGGTCACCTTCGTCCGGCAGATCCAACCCAGCGACCGCTTCGATCGACTCCCCGGACGGCATCACCTCGGAGTTCGGAAAGGTGCTGTTCATCGCGTCTACCAGGCGCTTACCCGCCTCGTCGTCGAAACCGTCGATGTTCTCGATCAAGTGCTCGACAACCTCGTCGAGGACGGCCTTGCTCCACGTCACTCGGATGAGTTGATGAGCAGCCGCGTACAGCAGGTAATCACGTAGGACGCGCGAATAGGGGACATTGGCGTCTGCGAGTACGACGCGGAACGGAATGCCCGCGTCGACTTCCCCACTCGTCACTCCAGTAGGCCCAACTCGTTCTGCAGTCGGGAGAGGTCCTCCATGCCGGCCTCCATGTGGGCCCGCTCCGCCGCGAGAAACTCTCGAACCGACGCAACAGTGATCCGGTGGTGGGTACCGACTTTGCGAAAAGCAAGCTTGCCCTCGTTCATGAGCTTGCGAACCTGAGGACGGGACATACCGAGCAATCCGGCTGCCTCGCCCGGGGTAATCTCCGCGTTGCCGCGTGTGAGGACAACCTCTTGCCCATGAGCCTTGGCGTCGACGATCCGCGTGAGCCACTCAGCGGTCTCCCGCGACAAGCTAATTTTGACCTCATCACCACCTTCGTCGAGCGCGCGATGCAACGCAGCGGCATCCCGGCTAAGCAGTTCAGTCACCGATCCACCTCCCAGCTATCTGCTCCATCTGAAACAAGTGTAGTATCTGAATCGCCAATAGGAACATCCACTGCGTCTTGCACGCCAATCACGACCACTCGTGGTCACACACCGTGCACGCCCACTTCTCGTTGCGGGGGCAGCATCCACCGACGTGCAGCCACGGGCCCCACGCATCGATGTTGTCCGGCATGCCGTACTGAATCGTCTGTGTCCGTTGATAACCGCAGCGGGAGCACGCCGGATTCTGGGCGAACTTGAAGTCGATGAAGGAGCGGAAGTTACCGTCGCGCATGCGGTCACGACAGCGGCGGCAGATGACCGCCGGCCAGTCCCGGGCTTCTCCCCGCACCGACGCCCGCAACGCACCGCGCACCCGTGGATGGTCGGAGGTTCTGATGGGCGAATCCGGTTCCGAACGCGGCATCGGGTCGACGGTGTGGATGTGCACCTTGTCGCGAGCATCGGCCTCACTCAAGTCGATTGCAGTGCCACAGCCCTGACAGTCGCCGTTAAAACGCAACAGGTTCCGCGCGCCGACGACCGAGGAATGGCCCCACAGATTGATC
Source organism: Mycolicibacterium sp. XJ870 (assembly GCF_053483975.1). NCBI lineage: Bacteria > Bacillati > Actinomycetota > Actinomycetes > Mycobacteriales > Mycobacteriaceae > Mycobacterium > Mycolicibacterium sp. XJ870. Next base: position 306,672 of record NZ_JBEFTI010000001.1, on the reverse strand, counting down.
GGACCGCCATACACCGGGCTCTCGTGTATCGCCAGGATCACCCGCTCGGCATCATCGTCATCCAGGCACCAGCTAACGAACGCATCCCTGAGGTCGAGCACCATGGCCAGCGTGGTCAGGTCAACGAGATCAGCCCCGTACGCGTCCAGCACAGCACCACCCAGGTTGCCCTCAAGATCAATGCGGGCAAGCACCGTCAACACCGAGGCCGGATCGGTACCCAGCACCACGAGCGCGTAGTCGCCGGGGCGAGACTCTCCGAACGCATACCGCCATGGCTGATACGGCGAACGCGGTTCCAACAGAGTGATGACACCGTCCTTCCAATCGGCGGCTTCGAGGATGTGGAGACGGTGATGGACCGTTTGCGACATTCGTCAATTATCCCAGTGGGGTATGACAATTGACCATTTGCCTGTTAGCTGTTCGACCGCTCCATAATCGGAGCTGCGACGCTCGGAGGTGCGATAGCGGCCCGTGCCGCCGTAGTCAGCGCATAGTCAGCGGCAACTGATGGCACATTGTCAGTGTCTGAGTTGACGACGTGGGAGGACAACCAAGCGTGACAACGGAACAGGCCGCTCAGGACCAATACAGGTTGATTGTCGACCGGGGCTCGGTGGCGATGGGTGACGACGTCGATTCGCATCGTGAAGTATGGGAGCTGCCCGGCGCCACGTCGATCGATGAACTTCTCGCGATTATGGCCAAGCAGTACCTTCCAGGTGTCGGTGGTTTCGCCGGGTGGCGGGTCTATCAGGATCTAGGCGATGGTGGGCCAGGTTGGACGCTCGGCCTGATCTACACGCGTGATCATCTTCAGCAGGAGCGGTACCTATGCCTGGCCGGTGAGTATCCGCGCACGGTGGCTGATCTGGCGCGTCGAGCACCCCTGCTGGTTGTAAAGGCCGCGTATCTAACCTTCCCGGCGGCGCGTCCAGTGACGCTGAGTGAAGTGGCAGCACGTCCGTCCTGGACGGGCGCCGAGCCTATCCGGTTGGCGTCCGAAGCTGATGACGATGCGAACCAGGATTGGCAACTGCTGCGACGGCTCGATGCCCTCGGCAGGAAAGGCCAGGGGCCGCGGCGTACTTGGGTGCGTGAGTATCTGCGATCCGAGGGTGGGCTGGCTGACGCGGAATTGTTCGCGGCCCGCAATATGCGTTCGATCGTGGGTGATCTGTGCCCGGCAAGCATGACCGTGGCAGCTAATGAACTGCTGGGGGTCGAGGGCGCGCACGAGGACGTGTTCGGGAGCTTGATGCAGGGGCAGGCCGCGCTCGGGGTCGTCGCGTCGGTGTTCGGGGCGTTCGAGTGGGGTCTGACGCGGGCGCTGCGCCGACGGACGCCGTCGCCGCAGGGTGTGGCGTACCTGGAATATCTTGCTGCGCAGGGTTATCGGTTAGCGCCAATTGAGCAGTTCATGGCCGGGCGGATCGATTTCGATGAGCTGGCGGCTGATTTGGGCGATGGGTGATGGCGGATCCACTGCTAGACCGCGTCGTCGAGACCGAAGTACTCCGCTTGCCGCAGAACCTCCCGTTTGTAGCCCGACCTCAGCTCGTCGATCACCGCGAGTGCTCGTGATGTCAGTTCGTCACGAATTCCGCTCTGCGCTTGAGCATATGGGATGAACGCTCGCAATAGGTCGGGAGCGTCGAGCGCTACCTCCAATGGAATCCCGTGGTCGTAGTGGTGCGCGCTGCCGATCGCCCCTTCGACGCGCGCGGCACTCCACCGCAAGGGATCTCTGTCGTCATCAAGTAGCTCCAGCAGCAGCTGCCGATGGCCGAGGTCGGTGAACGGCGCTGCGGCATCGGTCGCGAAGAACGCGTCGCACAGCTGCTCGGTCGGCTCCCAGTCCATGGCCGGTGACCGGCGCTCACCACCTTCGGGTAGCCGCGCCACCAACCACTGAACCAGTGCCCGGTAGAGCGGCCAGGTGTCGGTCTCCCGTGCGAATGTCGGCTTGGTGAGGGCATCTTCGATCCACGCTCGCGCATCGGCCAGGCTCATCTCGACCACTTCGGTATCGCTGCTGGATTCGGCCGCCCGTGCCAGAGCCTCGTCGATCGGCTCAGGCACAGCAGCTGCGCCGTCAATGCTCGAGAACATGTTGTGGTCGAGCCCTACCGCGATGGTCAACTCGTGCCCACCATGGAGTCGCATACCGATCACGAGTTCGTCGACATCACCGAGCACATGGGTTCTGCGCACCGCCCGGTACACGTCGACCTGCGATAGAGCCGAGATCCACCGCGGCAGACGCACGTCTCGGTCAGCCAACTCTTGCCGGCATCCGAGCTGTGCCGCCGGTTCGTCGACGAGAAGTTCGGCAATCACGGCCAGCAGCGCCGTAATCTCCCGATTCCGCACACCGATCAAGCCGGTCAGGACCTTATCTAGGTACGTCTCATCGCGGAGCGGGTCAGGCTTCCCCACATGGATCACCGTGCTCGCCAAGCTCAGCAGCCTTACAGGATGTCCACTCAGGGCACTGCGAATTTGATCCCTGAACGTCGGGTCTCCAGAACTTTCGCCGTTGCGCTTCTTCGCCCGCCGCACATCACGGCGGACCTGTTTGGCCTTGCGCGCTCGTCGTTTGTCGGTCATGCCGCGGACGCTACTCACGCGCTGTGACAAGTCGCTGCCGCTCAGAGCCCCTTAGCGTCCAGCGCCTTCATCAGCGAAGGCCGCCTGCCGTACTCCTGGCGGATCTGCGCGATGAACGACGCGAACTCCGCGCTGCGACCGCCTCGTTCGTAGAGTTTGGCCATCGTCGCCAGTCTTGCGGCGATGTCCGGATAAAGCTTTGAGTTGGGGTACCGCAGATCCTTCTCGAGCTCCGGGCGGTACAGGTCTGCAGCGTCGACGGGCCGGGCTTCGGCGCCGCGGTCGGCCAGTTCCCGCCAGGCCCAGCCGGGGCCGTACTGGTCGGCGGCTTGCCACGCGGCATCAATATCGCCGTCGCTCATATAGAGCTGGACCAGGACCGCCCCGGCGGCGAAGCGGTCGGAGGCCAGTTCTCGCGCGCGGTCGTAGGCCCAGACTCGTTCGGTGTCGGCGCGGTCGACGCCGGCGGCGAAATCCAGTAGGACGCGGTAGTTCTGGACCGTCGGTCGGCGGACGAAGTCCGCACGAAGCACGGCGATCGCATCTTCGATGCGGCCCAGTGCCTTATAGGTCGCGGCGACGCGGTCGGGGTTCAGCCAGTAGTCGTTGCCACCGCCGTGGCTGCTGATTCGACCGTTGGCGACTGCGCGATCAATCCATCCCACCGCCTCCCCGTGGCGTCCGGCGGCACGCAACCTATCGACGATCGCCCCGTACTTGGGGTGATCTCCCTGGCTGAGCAGGTGGATGGCTTGGTCGACATCGCCGTCGTGATCGGCGAGCTCCAGCAGCATTCGGTCGGCCTCGAACCGATGCAATTCCCCACGGTCCTTGAGCTTTCGGTCCAGCGCCGCCACCGCGCGGCGGTATGTCGCGAGTGCCTTCTCGTCGAACGCGTCCACGAAGTCCGCCAGGCCCACATTCGGCCACCCTGGCGAGTCAGCACGGAATTTGACCAGCCACTTGGCGAGTGCCACACGGTCGGGCTCACCCAGCCGGCAGGCCCGCGCGTAGAGGTCTGCAGCACGTTCGCATTGCTCAGCGATCCAGCCATCGGAATCGTCAACCTGCCCGATGATGTCGCGCAATTCGGTGAGTGCGAGCACCAACGCCGGGCGCACGATTTCAGCCGCCCCAGCGTCCAAGTGGCTCTCGAGCTCATCGAGCATGTCACTGGCCGCTTCCGCGACCTCGAAGGAACGTCGGTAGTCGACAAAACCCCGAAACGCCAACGTGTTTAGCACATATTCTTCGAACTCGGCCCTGGCCTGCGCGTCGTCACCGGACACTGTCGCAGCGCGCATCTCCAGCATCCGGCGTACCTCGCCGTCGCGCTGGGCGAGTGTCATGACGAGCTCGCGCAGCTCGTCGACGTCCATCGCCCGCACCACGGCTTGCAGCGCAGCGTCGGCCGTACCGCCCGGTGCGTCGTCGACGGAGACCCGACCGCTGTCGATCGCGGCGAGCCCGGTCGCAACCAGATGCTTGCAGAAGTTGCCGTCGGCGTTGTGCGGACAGGTACAGACGCCGTCGGGCAGCGGACCGGACCAGTCGAGTTCCACGGTGTAGACGTTCTTGGCCTGGATCGACGCGTAAGCCTTGAACTCGGTGATGCGAAGCCCTCGGACATACCGGACGTATTCCTCGCCCCGGGCGAAGATCAGGTCACCGGCCACGCTGAACAGGGCCGTTTCGGAGAGCGGCACATGACCATCGTGCCCGATTCGGCCGTCGAGGCTTGGGGCGGCACTGCGCGCGCGTCGGAAGCCGCTATGCGCGACGGGCGCGCCAGAGCCCTACGGCCCCAATGCGGAGATCGGCACCACGTGAACCCCATCGGCGCGTTTCCCTCCACCGCCTGTCGCCGTCACGACAACGAGCGCTGACGGATTGCCGTGCTTCGAGGCGTCCACCGCAGCCGCGAAATCGACAAGGCCCTTCGCCGCCCTGTCAATGACCTCTTGATCGCCCGTCAACTTGACCTCGAACGCGGCCCAGCCGTCTGGTGTGTCGACTATCGCATCAACCTCTTTGCGGCCATGAGACTCTCGCCAGGAGTAGACCGCGCCGCCAAGAGGCTGCGCATAGATGCGAAGGTCGCGTACGGCCATCGCCTCGAAATGGAATCCTGCTGCCGCAAGATCCGCGAGCAGATCCTTCGAGCCGACCTTCAACGCGGCGGTGCCCAGTGATGGATCGACAAAGTAGCGGACCGGGGCCTCGCGCAACTCCGTGCGAGAACGCATGTGCGGCTTCCACGCAGGTGAATTCTCCGTCAGTTTGAGCCGATCAAGCGCATCGAGATAGGAGTTCACCGTCTCCTTTGCCGGAGGACGTTGATCATCACCAGCGATGTCCGCGCCCAGTGCAGTCAGTTTGATCGCCGTCCCGACGGATCGCCCGAGCGACGCGAGGGTGCGACGCAGTCGCGCCGGAGTCCGCCTACCGACGCCGAGGTCCGGAATATCTATGTCGACGATCTGCGTGAGATAGTCCCCAAGCCAATTCCGAGCGGTCCGCTCCGATTGGTCGAGCAGCGCCGGCCAACCCCCGACCACGATTCGCTCCATGAGGCCCGGCACAGTCATTGCGGTGCGCTTCGCCGCCTGGTCCTCGCCACGGAGAAGAGCGGTCAGCGACACTTCCCCCGTGGAGTGGCCAGACTCGAAGAGGCTCATCGGTCGCATCCGCAGCGTGCCGATGCGTCCCGCGCCCGAGTGCAACTCACGCTCATACTTCGGAGTCGCCGAACCGGTGAGGATGTACAGGCCACGAGCACGCAGATCATCGACGTGCCGCCGCACCTGGTCCCACACCTCAGGTGCGCGCTGCCACTCATCGAAGAGGATCGGCGTCTCTTGATCAAACAACTCGGCCGGGTTGAGCCCCAGGAGCGCCCGTGCGTTTGCATCTGTGTCGAAGCGGACCGAACTCTTGGCCTGCTGAAGTGCGGTTTCCGTCTTCCCGCAGCCTTTAGGGCCGTCGATCAGGACAGCGCCGATCGAGGCGAGGCGGTCTGACAACTCCGCGTCAGCAACACGGGCACGATAGTCGAACACGGCATCAGTCTACGTTTCTGGCCGTTGCTGCACTTCTTTTTCGACAAGAATTACTCTTCGTTTTCGACATATTAGACTCGTTGTTTTCGACACTGTGGGTTCGCCTCTTTCGACGACCTTCAGTTGGACTACTGCGGAGTCGCCGGGTGAGGGCTCAGCAAGACGACGGCCCTGTGACTGTTGTGTGTCCTCGACGCGCGGCGCAACTACGCGGCACCGTCGTCACGGGCTTGTTGAATCTGGTTCCTAATCTCCCGATAGGCCTGCACACGTGCCATCACGGCATCCACCGCCGAATCCTGCTGCGTGGTTTCTGGGGTGGCCTCGATGCCGTAGAGCATGGCGCTCAATTTCGCGTGCAACTCGGCGCGCTGCTCGGCGACCCGGGCGTCCTCGCGTTCGGTGCGTAGTGATTTGTCGATGAGCTGCGCTTCCTTGGCGCATTTGCCGATGAGCTCCACCCGTTCGATCGCAACGACTTCCAGGTTCGCAGCAGTGATCTTGGCCTCCGCGAGAATCTTGCGATCGTCGGCGCTGGGATTGTCCAATGCCGACAACTTTCCGATGACGCCATGCAATGCATACGCCTTCTCGAAGTTGTCGGTGATCCCTTTGATGTCGGCGCTGAAGTCGACGTCGCCCAGCCATCCGGCGCGGGCGGCTTCGGATGCGGCTACCTTTTTCACAGCGCTCAGCGCGGACTCCAAGAGCGCGGCGTTCTCCTTGCCGAGCGTGTCGATGCGCCGTTGCTTTTCCTTGCGGATCCTTTCTTCGCGTTGACGTTTGGCGTCCGCGGCCCGCGCCGCCTGCTCGATGCGAGCTCGCTCCTGCGCCTCGTAACTGCGCTGCTCCAGCGCAACAGCAATCTTGTAGGCACCCCAGCTCACCACAACTACCGCAGTGATGACGCCGAGGGCGATCCAGACCGGTTTCGGGACCAGCGCGATGAGCAAGAAGACGAAGAAGATCAGGCCGCCCACGCCCGAGGAGCTCTTATTGCTCATGAAACACCTCCTGAGATGCGTCCATGGACGCCGTCATGTCGTTGATTCGGTTGGGCCAGAACGGCTCCCCCGGCTGGCCGGGCTCACGGGAGCCGCTCAGTATCACACCGGCCACCGAGAAGTTTTGGGCAAGTACGCAGCCGGCATCGCGTAGTGGTCGGGGAGGCCGAGACCATCGCCACTACAGCCCCGCTGCGGTCACTCCGTAGGCCGCCTGTGCCGAGGTGAACCCGTCGTACTCGAGCTGGTCGATGAGTCCGCCACGGGAGAACGCTGAATAGTCCAGATAGTCCTTCGCAGCTTCCGCGGCTTGCTCATTCCAGTCAACGGTGATGTGGTCGACGGCGAAAGTCGCATCTGCGGTTGAGAAGTCGTCGTATTCCAATTGCTCGATCAGGCCCTGTCTCGAAAAGGCGGTGTAGTCGAGGTAGTCCTCGGCGGCGCGCACCGCATTGCGCTGACTTACCGTCGAAGCAGGTTCCAACGGGATCGTGGGTCCGGAGAGAGTTCGGACGTGCGGTTCACCGTGCTCCTCGATGCTCGTGGCAGTGCCGGCCAACTGCACTGACTGCGCAGCCACGTCGAGTCCGCCGGTGATGGCATAGACCCACCACGCCGCGGCGCAACCGATGGCCAACAGCGTGCTCACGGCAAGGGCGCCGAGTTGGTTCATTCTCGTCATAGTGCGGCTCGCCTCGTGATCCAGGGTCGCGGCCGTCTTGACCAAGTAGTTAATCATCGTATGTGCTCCATCTGTTGTTCATGATCGCTCGCACACGCGAGCCCAACAGAATGACAGGGCCCACCGACAAGTAGGTGTTCTGTGGTTCTGGATCGGTGTCGTCGGATCGTCCCGCTACCGTCACCTCATGCCTCTGCAGAATCGGGTCACTCCTACCGGCGAGATCGTCGCGACGACCACGCGGGGAACCTTCATGGGCAATCGGGGAATCCTGCACGACGAAACCAAGCGCATCGTCCGACAATCCCGGTCCTCGATGTGGCTGATCTGCCGCCTCCAGTTCAATGGGCGCCGTCGCGAGGTGATGGGGCCGGGCACGTACACCGAGCTGTTCTTTCTCGATGAGGCCGTTGCACTCGCTGCAGGTCACCGCCCGTGTGGTGAGTGCCGGCGCAGGCAGTATCGGGCATTCATCGACGCTGCGAATGTCGGCGGAGACAATCGGATCAGCGGCGCGCAGGATCTCGACAGGCTGCTGAATGAATCACGCAGGCGGCCGCGGTTGACGGCTCCGATCGCGGAGTTGCCCGACGGCACCTTCATCATGAACGGCGACAACGATTTTCGACTTGTCCGGAACAATGCGCTGCACCGTTGGTCGCACGACAGTTACACAGATGCGGTCGCAATCGCCGACGCAGGGTTCGTATCCGCCGAAGTCATCACGCCTCCGCTGTCGGTAGCAGCATTGCGGTCTGGTTACCCCGTCCAGGTGCACCAATCCATTGACGACAATCCCGTCGTTTCAACAGATTTCACACCTACTCCCTCAATCACGGAAGTCATCGAATTGCCGCAACACACCGCGAGCACATTGAGTCCTGAGCTGCTAGACGAGATCAAGCGACACCTGAGGGGCAATCCTGTACGGCACGGAGAAGTCTTCCGCGCCATGGAACAAGGGCACAGTGTCGAGCAGATGGGTACAAGCCGCGCAAACGCGCAGAAGTTCAAGAACAGCGTCGACGCGATGCTCACCGGCGCTCTGCCCGCCACCAAGTCCGCAGCGATGACCAACTCCTACGGCTATCGCTACCTCCTCAGATGCGACCTGTCACCCGAACTGATCAGCCACACCAAGGCTTTCCTGCGACGACTCACCGACATCAACCCCGCGGTCCGTGCCAATGAGGCCCTGCACACCCGAGCGCTGCCGGACTCCTACCCCGGGGCCGGCACTGCTGGATCGCCGGCCAATCGCCCTCCGTCCATCCCGCCGGTTGAGAAAGACGATTCCGACGAGAGTCCAGCCGCGCCCTCGTTACCCTCTGCGTCCATGAGGGGCCATCTCTTCATCATCAACGGCGACCTAAACAAGATCGCGTGCGACGCGGTACTGCTTCCGACCGACAACGAGTTCACGATCGAGTCCAAGTGGGATGGCTTGGTCGAGGACTACAACGACGAAATACCCGATATGTGGGACGGGCGAAACGTGATTCCGCTCAGTGCGCGACACAAGAAGCCGCGGGTGTGGCTGGGCAACGTCGGACAGTACGGCGAGCACTCGGAGTTCTCCGTATTCGCGTCCGTCGTCGAAGAATTCGTCGACAACGCCGCCGCCGAAGCGGCCGACACACCACACCGGGAGCGTATCTATGACTGGCCGTTGCCACGTCTCGCTGTCAATGTGGTGGGATCCGGGAAGGGTGGTGGCCGCGGGAAGAAGGGCGATCTGACCGTGGGCCTGGTTGGGACCTTAACCACACTGGCGCAAGAGCACGAGGTGGACATCATCCTGGTCACCCGCGGCGACAAGGCCTACGCGGCCGCGCAATGGGCACGCCGAAAGTTGCTCGGAGAAGCCAAAGAATCCGATGCCTGGCCGCTGCGTGACGACCTGATATCGAAAGCGGAAGCGTTGGCCGACGACGCACAAGAACGCCAACTCGTTTTGTTCATCGGCGCCGGAGTGAGCGCCGGCGCAGGCGTGGATACCTGGAAGGGTTTGTTGGAGAACCTGGCGGTCGAAGCCGAGTTCACCAGCGACCAACGAGAACTCCTCAAGGCAAAAGACTTGCGGGACCAAGCGACGCTGATCGAATCCGCGTTGCCCGAGACGGGCGATAGTTTCAAGAAGCGCGTCGCGGAGCGCATTTGCGAGAGGCAGCACTACTCACTGGCCCACGGGTTGCTTGCCTCGTTGCCGAGCAAGGAGGCAGTTACCACCAACTTTGACGAACTCTTTGAGGATGCCGTCGGTCGTGAGGCCATAGCAGTCCTTCCCAAAGACGCTCGAAAGACCGATGGCCGGTTGCTCCTCAAACTCCACGGCAGCATCGACCAGCCTGAAGACATGATCCTGACGCGAGCCGACTACCTCAGGATGCCGCGCCAGTACGGCGCCTTGATGGGGCTGGTTCAAGGCTTGCTCATGATGCGCAAGATGGTATTCGTCGGTTATTCGTTGAGCGACGAGGATTTTCACGATCTGGTGGATGAGGTGCGGGCGGCCCGCGGCGACAACGTCGAAGCCGGTCGCGGCACGGTGCTTACGTTGAGCGACGACGATCTCGAGCGCCAACTGTGGAAGCAGGACCTGGACACCGTACCGCTTGTGGTCGGCGATGAATGCAAGGACGACCTCTCTGGGGCGGCCCGGCAGCTCGAGCTGTTCCTCGACCTCGTCGGCTACCTGGCCGTCCCACCGGCGGCGTTCTTCCTCGATGAGTCTTACGCCGATCTCACGAAGAGCGAATCGGAGTTGATCAAGCCCCTCAAGGAACTCGTGAGTCTGACCGCGACGAGCGGGAAGCACACCGTCGGCGATCAGGTGCGGGAGTTCTTGACGCGACTGGGTGCCGACTAGGAGCCGGCACCCATGGTCACAGCTCGACAGGCTACCCGTCGGACAACTCGGAACGTTGTTCGTCCGTGAACTCGGGCATCGCGGCTTCCGGGTCCATGAGCTTCGCGCCGCGGTACCTGCGGACGTTGCCGGCTGCCGCCGCCCACGCCTCGCGGGATTTCCCTCGTCCGTAGGTGACGGATTGCTCAGCCTTGACGCCCAGGCCGACGCCGACCTCCACGGCATCTTGGTCGGCACCCATGTAGAGAAACTCCCACCCGTGGTCGTTGGTTTGTTGCTCCACAAGGGCTTTGATTGCCGGCCGCTGCCATTCGACACTCGCGTTTTCCAGACCGTCGGTCATGATCGCCACCACCACTGTGCCCGGCTTGTCGTCCTCGGGCAGCGCATCGATCTCGGCAGCAGTGTCGGTGATGAGCTTGCCCATCGAGTCCAGCAGCGCGGTACATCCGCGCGGGGACAGATCCAGTGCCGGCACCTGGTCCAGTGGAACACCGTGGTAGACGACCTCGTACTCGTTGTCGAACTGCGCCAGGGTCACGACGCACTGACCGTCCGCACCACGCTGCTCGGTCAGGAAGGCATCGAATCCGCCGACGACATCGGACTTGATCGATTGCATCGACCCGGAGCGGTCGAGCAGGAACACGAGGTGGCTGAGGTTCGGGTTGGTCATGATTGGTCCTTTCCGGGAAAAGCTAGGAGCGCTTGCTGTTTCGGCGCGGTTTGAACCGCATTGGTTCGGGTGGAGCTGCCGGCGGCAGCGGGGTGTTGGCCCACTTGTCATTGCGGGCACGCCTGACGTCCTCGGCGGTGACGCGGCCTCCAGCTGTTGCGTACGGAGCCAGTCGGGCCGTGTTGGCCAGGCGCGGTCCCACAGCGTTCTCGGTCAGGCCGGCGCTCTTTCCCGCTGCCGCGATTGATATTTCGTCGTCGACGACCGCACGGGCCAGCTGCTCGTCGAGTAACGCGCCGACCTCTGTCAGGACGAGCCGCAGGTGTTGCAGGGCTTGGGCAGCGGTGTCGGCGGCTTCTGCGTGGTCCAGGTGGCTGCGGATCTTCTCGTAGGGGTTGGACATGACCAACCATAGCGCAAAAACTGCGGTATCCGCAATAACTGCGGATCATTCGCGACGCAGGAGTCGGGCGACCCGCGTGCCGAGGATCTTGTCCGCCGGATACCGGTCGAGTTGATCGAGGCTGAGGCAGCGCTCCGGGCGCAGAATCCGGGCCAGGTCCTCCGAGGGCACCCGTGGCACCTCGAGGGCCATCTCCCGGGCCTCATCGATGTCGATGTTCTCGTGGATCCAGATGCCCGGTTCTTCCTGACGGTGATGATCCTCAGTCACAACCCAATTGGCGAGAAATATCTGCCGATCCGGGATCAACGTCCACAGTTTGGGTCGGTCGATGACTGCCCGCGCCTCCGGGCGGCTGATGGCCAGCCACTGCAGACTGTCGTCGTCGATGCGGTTGCCAATACTCCCAGCCCTGCCTTGGCGTCCTAATCGTGTTCGACTTCACGGGGCGGTGATCCTTTCCAGGAGTGCCGGACGATCTTGCACCACCACGACATCATCGAACTGCGCGAGCAATGCGCAGACGAACGCCGACCGCATGACCTTAAGGTCGTTGAGCAGTTCGATGTGGCTGAGAGTTCCGTTCTTACACAACTGTTCCCAGGCCATAACGATCATCCATGCCGGCACCAGCTGCGGTCCGGATGCCCGGGCCCTGGACCGCTCCGTCTCCACCCACACGCCCGTACGGTCGAACGACACCATCCAATTGGTGCGCTTGTTACTCAACGTCTCGATCACATCGCTGCCGGTGACCACTTCCGTGATGCGCTGCAGCAGGTCGTCGTCGAGTTCCGCCGCCTTGCGACTACCTCCGGTATCACGAGTCATTCGTTCTTGCCTCCCATCGTTCAATCCGCTCGCGATTGGTGGCGCCGTGTACGCACTCAAGCGAGCCGAACAGAATGACAGAGACCTCCGACAAACAGCCGATTTCGCGCAGCCGTCCAATGGGGCTCTCCAAGTCGGAGAACTGCGGAGCGCCAAGCCCCGGGCCGGAGACTTCAGCCATCGACCGACCTAATCAAGTGTCGCATTCGTTTGACGCTCTAGACGGGAGTCAACGCCAGGCAATCAGCAGGGTCCGGCCTCCCGTGCAGTCCCTGCGAGCGCCGGTCTACCGGTTCGCTGATACCCACCCGCGCTCGCTACGTCTGGAGCAGGCCCAGGGCACAACTCTGTCGGACCCACCGCCTAGGGTCTTCCTGACATGAGCGTCAAAGAGCGAAGGACCAGGGGAAACGCATGACCGCACCGACAGTCATCATCGACCTTTCCCCCATCGTGCGACTCGACCAAAAGAACGATTGGCGTCATGTAGAGATGGTCGTCACGGCTTGGCGCGAACAAAAGGATGCCGGAGCGGTGTTCTACGGAATCGCCGACAACAGCCTCTGGTACAAGTTGGATGACTACGGTAAGCGGGGCCTCAACAGTTGGAAGAAGAACGGACGGGCTCGGTCTGTCTCATGGGCAGACCCCGAGGTTCTCGAACTCGCTGCAGAGCATCCCGACGCGACCATCATCACGACCGACCTGTTCCGCGACCACCGGCGCAAATTCCCGTGGCTTCAAGCGACGACGCGCGTAGTAGGACCACTGATTAACAACCAAACCGTGACGTTCGAGCAGCTCGACTATTCACCTATCGCCGACTACGAGGTATCTATGCGGGCGGAGGAGGCTGACCTCAAGCCCAAAGGTGTCAATAGCCCCGAGGCACGCCAAGCACTCCGATTCGAGTGGTCGTGTACAAACCCGGCCTGTGTCTGGGGCGGGACGGCGGTCATTGACGACGATCCTGCGTACAAAGACGGGAAAGTGTGCTGCCCAGAGTGCCGAGTGCCTGCGCGAAAGGTGGGGGCATGTGAGGACACACGTGAGATCGTGGTCCTTCTCGGCCACGGTGAAGTCGACAGATTCCCCATGACCGAAGGGATCTCGCTCGTGGTCGGTCGCGGACGTGGCAAGTCACGGTACGACGTCCGGACTGTCCTCGACGAGAATGACTACGCGTCCGTCAGCCGGGACCACCTGCGAATTACCAACGATTCGGGGCGGCTGCGCGTCGAGGACCTCGGATCACGCAATGGGACGTCGCTGATTCGTCAGGACGGGAACGAGTCTCCGCTTCAAGCGGGCATGCTTCAGAACCTCGAGAAGTCGGACCGACTAAGCCTCGCCCGGGGCGCTCTGCAGATCAGGCCGTCGGGGCGAAGACGTGCCCACGGCCGTTATGAACCCGACCTCACGGCACCTCCACAGCAACTCAACGAGAGGAACTAATCCCACATGTCTCTTCTGGATGCCTACGAGCCTGTTGCTGCGCGAACGCTGCCCGTTGTCCTGCTGCTCGACACGAGCGGCAGCATGCGGGCAGACGACAAGATCGACGTGCTGAATGAGAGCGTGACCGAGATGGTCGAGGCGCTTACGGATATCGATGCGGGCCACGGCTACATCACTCTGACCATCATCACCTTCGGCGGGGATTCCGCAACAATGGTCACAAACAATGTCCCAGTCGCCGACATCGAGTACTCGTCACTTATGGCGAGGGGACGGACCCCCATGGGCTCCGCGCTGCGCATTGCCCGCGAGCTCATCGAAGACTTCCCGTCCCGTTCCTTTCTGCCCACCGTTGCTCTCGTTTCTGATGGCATCCCTACCGACCCGAGCTGGGAGCCGGAGCTGGATCACTTGCTAACAAGCAAACGCGGGCAAAAGGCCAGCCGGTTTGCCCTGGCGATCGGGGCAGACGCAGACCGCGACCTGCTCGCACGATTCAGCGGCGGTGAAGTACACCAAGCCAGCGAAGCAGCCGAGATCCGGAAGTTTCTTCAGTTTGTGACGATGACTATCACTCAAGCCACGCTGTCCGTGTTCGCTCCCGACGTCCCCGCCGAGGTCGACTCGCAGCAGTCGATCCTGCGGCTACAGAGTGACGATGCCTTCTGAACTACGGCGCGTTGCCGATGACGCGGGAGTCGAGTTCACCCTCGACACGGAAATTGCAAGAGGCAACCAAGGTGCAGTCTATCGTGTAGCGGGCTATCCCGAATACGCCATCAAACTGCTCGATCGGCCAAGTGACCTCGAACGGATCGCCACGGTACGGCGGCTGCCCCTCGACGGGCTCCCCGTCGCGGCACCGCTCACCTTGATCCGAAGCGGCGGTTTTGGTTACCTCATGCGCCTGGCCAGCGACATGACCGCGGCCAGGGAGCCGTATCTTCCGCGAGTGTTCGGCCCGCGCGAAACCAAGACAGAGTGGTACGCCAGTACGGGTGGCCTCAAGCGGAGACTGGCGATCGCCGCCAACATGGCTGGCAGCATCGCCGCGCTCCACGAGCGCGGACTCGCCTACGTCGACCTCAATCCGAACAACGTCATGGTCTCCAACGACCTCACCCGGACCGAGACGTGGCTGATAGACACCGACAACGTCACATCGCGGTCGAATCCGAGGTGGGACATCCGCGGGTTCCCCGGGTACATGGCCCCCGAGCGTGCCAGACGGCCTGACAGCCCACCGTCAACATTGGCGGACGCGTACACCCTCGCCATTCACGTGTTCCGCATGTTGGTTATGCAGCATCCGCTCGAAGGGGTCGCTGCCGACGATGTCGACGGCGACACAGCCCAACAGCTGATGGATCAGGGCGAGCTGCCGTATGTCGCCGATCCTCAGGATCTCTCAAATCATCTTGCGCAACAGAGTTTTCCGGCTGGAATCTTTCCCCTTGTGATGAGTGGACGTATGCGCAAACTCGCCGAACAAACCTTCGGCGCAGGGAGACTCGACCCGACGCAGCGGCCTGGATCCGCGCGATGGCGCGAGGTGCTCTTCAACGCACTAGACAACGTGATCGACTGCCCAAACGGATGCGGATGGACCTACTTTCGGCTCCAAGCGAAGTGTCCGAGCTGTGGAACTCCCACCGGAGCCACAACGCTGATCACCGTGTATCCCGCGGCCGAGGAGCAGTCGCTACCAGCCCGTGACACCCTGGCGGCGAGCCCGAATCGTGATACCACGGTGATGCCCCGTCACCTTTGGGGACGTTTCGAGCAACCCGATCCCGTCGTGATATTCCGGCCCGTGTCAAGCGGATTCGAGGTCAGCGCTCAAGACGAGACTCAGATAGTCGACAGCTCCGGTAAGTGTGTCACCTCGATTCCAAAGCCTGAAGGCGACAAGGTCTATCACCTGCGCCTCGAAGTCGCCGGGCGCCCGTCCCGATTCCTCGCGATCCGCTCGGTGCAACCAGCATGAAGCTCAACGAGATTGCCCATACCTCTGAGCGAATCCTGAGACTCACACCGGCGGGAACGGTCGACGTCAAGAAACGAAGCTCAGTCCGGCTCCACATGACGCCGACCGGTGTAACAGTCCACGCAGGCTCGGATGCCGCGCTCTGTCTACGGCCGGACACCTTGGACTCCGAGTGGCTTGAGATGACGCTTGCCACAGGGGCGTACGTAGCTGAGTTGATCTCGGCCGGACGCGCTCCGAAGGCCGGGGTATCGGAGGTTGTCGTCCGCATCGTCACCTTCGACGGGGCCGAACGCTGGCCGGACGGCCGCGCGCTCGGTGTAGATGACACCACTGTCGAGGACGTGAATCGATTTCGCGACTCCAACGACTCAATTACTCGGGTAATTGAGTGGCTCCATCGAGAGCTGATCCCGGACGATGGGGAACCGTTCGCCGTGCTTGCTGCAGGAGGCGGCGAAGTGAATGACGGCGCCTTTCGAATCGTCGGCGCATCGATCTTCGCCGACTTCCGAATGGTCGACGACCGCCTCATCATTTCCCGCATCACCCGGCGCCAACAACAGTCCGAGAAACAACGACTCGTCCTGGCTCGCGGCAAGGTTGAAGTCGTCGACGCCACGCGGCTGGGGCGTCTCAGCGTCGCCGAAAAGCAGGAAATTCGGCGACTTGCTGAAGCCGATAACGCCTATCTTGCTATCTGGGAGGAATACAACAGCCTGGAGCGCAAGGCGGCGCAGCATGCCGCGAGAGACATCGGCTGGGCTGACTATGACCGCGTTCGTGAGCTCGGTGACGGCACGCTGGAATTCGAGCTGGTTCAGCACCGGCAGTCGGACGAGTTACGTGAACGGATCGGTACTGAAACGGTCGGACTTGAGGCAGGACGTGGCGTCGCATTCAAGGACGACGACTCGCGGACTGCCGTCATCGGCGAAGCATGGTTGCACGGCCACAAAGTGCGGCTTCGTCCCGACAAAGCGTATGAGCCTGACACCCTGCCTCCTCGCGGATCTCTGTCGGGGGCGTACACCCTGGACAAGATCAGGGTTGGACGACGGGAGAGCGCGCAACAGCGTATCGCCCAGGGTGAAACGATGCCTGCGCGTCAACTGGGCCTGATCCTCGCTGACAGACGCCCTCAGCCCGTAGGTCGAATACGGCGCCACAATCCGTTGTCTAACAGAGTCAGAGAACTGTTGGGGGGCAACCCGACAGATGCCCAAGTGGAGGCGATCGATCTCGCGATCAACTCCCGGGACGTTGTGCTAATTCAGGGACCACCGGGCACTGGCAAAACCCGGGTGATCGCGGCAATCCAGGCCAGGCTCACGGAACTCAACCAGCACGCCTCCGCGCTCAGCAAGCGAGTGTTGTTGACCAGCTACCAGCACGATGCCGTGGCGAACCTCGTGCTCGCCGCAAATGACGGCAACCTGCCACCAGTCAAACTGGGCCGCAACGAAAGTGCCGAGGATGACACCTACTTGGTTGCATGGACGGGCGACCTTCAGGAGCGCCTGGCGATGCGCTACGAGAACGTCCCAATGAATCAGGCGGTGCGGGCTCGCCGGGCACTTTTGGACAGGACAACCGCGTACCGCCAGCAGCCCTTCGACGTCCGCAACACCGTAGACTTACTCGAATGGGTCGCCGGCCAACTACATCTCGTGGGCAGCGACGTAGCCCACGAGGCCGGCAAGTTGGCTAAGCGACTTGCCTATAACCTTGGGGCGGACTCCGTACCACGTTCTCAGGCGTTGGTAGCGACGTGCGCACGCCGGCTCAGAACGACCGCCGAGTCCTACGCCGACGACGGTGCGCTCACGGCCACGGCTGCGTACGACACACAGGCTGTGTTCGATCTGCTCAATGAGCATGAGCGCGATGTACTTGAGACTGCCGCCAAGGGGCAAGACGCCGAGCTGGCAGCCGTGAACCTCGCAGAAATCGAGCGGAGTCTGCTGGACCGGCTACTTGATGCCCGGGCCCGTGCGAGTGTCGTCGCTACGATGCCGGCCGTAGAGGCGGTGCTACACCGTGCTCTAGAGGCGGCCGACCGAGAAGTTGAATTGTCAACCAGCCCAATCGATCTGGCCGTTGAAAAGTTCCGAGACGCTGTCGATCACCAACAGACCGCGCTCCGCGAGTCGCTCAAGCGGCATACGCGAGCGCTGGCCGCGACTTGTCAGCAGTCAGTCTCGGGCCCCATGCGCAACGCCCAGACCGTCCCGTTCGACACGGTGATCGTCGATGAAGCTGCACGGGCGAACCCCCTCGACTTGATGGTGCCGTTGAGTTTGGCTCAGGAACGGGTCATCCTCGTGGGAGACCACAGGCAACTACCGCAGCTCCTCGACGACAGCCTGGTGCCGAACCTGTCCAAGAGGCACGACCAGGACACGGTCTCGACCGTGCTCAACCGGTCGATGTTCGAGCGGCTCTACCTGAAGCTTCGCGACTGTGAGCGCGTTGACGGCACCAAGCGAGTGATCACGCTGGATCGTCAGTTCAGAACTCATCCAATCCTGGGCACCTTCGTCAGCGAGCAGTTCTATGAGCCGTTCGGGGAACATCTGCGAAATGGAAACCCCGAGGCTTCAGCGTTCGCACACGGCCTTGAGCGTTACGGCACATCGGCATGTGGGTGGATCGATGTCCCGCTGACATACGGGTCTGAGCGCACCGCGGGAACCAGCATCAGTCGTCCTGCGGAGGCAACGGTCATCGTCGAGGAGTTGATCGCTGCCCTCCAGGCGTCCGCCAACCTCACGTTCGGTGTCATCACGTTTTACTCGGGTCAGGTGTCGGCGATCTGGGAAGCCATGACCGACGCTGGCATGGCGTTTAGACAGGACAACACCTTTGGCCTCAACCGCTCCGTCCCGTGGCTTCACACCGACCGCGGTCTCCCGCGGGTCCGCATCGGCTCAGTTGACGCGTTCCAGGGGCGCGAGTTCGACGTGGTATTCCTGTCGACGACTCGTTCAAGCAAGCCGAGCCAACGACCGAGAAACAGGTTCGGCTTCCTAGTCCTCCCCAACCGGTTGTGCGTTGCGATGAGCCGCCAACGCAAGCTGCTGATTGCGGTCGGGGATGCAGATCAGATGACCTCGGCAGAAGGACGAGAAGCCGTGCCGGCCCTCGCCGCCTTCCATGAGCTGACGGGAGGTGCCCATGGCTTCCGTCGACTGGCGTGACCTTCCCGCTTACACGCTCGCAGAGCTACCGCCCCGAACGCGACACGTCGCACTCACCCCCGCGGTCCGGTGGCGTGTAGTTGTCGAAGACGTTGTCGAGATCGAGCACGACGTCATGCTCGACGCCGTACTACGGATCCGGGCGGCAGGCGAAGAGTCGCCAACCAGCATCGCCGATCTACTCCAACTACCCGAGGACCTAGTGCGACACTTGCTGTCTCACGCCGCGGCGGCGCGCATGGAAGTTTCCCACGATGGGCGACTCCAGGCGGGCGCATCGCGCGTGTCATGGATCTATCGCGACGTCGAGACCGGCGAACTGTGGCCGCACCCCTCAATGGAAGTACCGCCGCTGCAGCTTCGCTTTACAACGCCTCAACGAGCACGGTTCGACCGCGGTACGGCGGGCCGGCCGCAGCCTGTCGAATGCCTCCTCATGGACACCACACAGACCACGGCGGCCGAGCCAACGAGCATCGAACTAGCCCGCTTCAGTCGCACATCAGCAGACATCAACCGCCGCACGGCGCTCGTGAGCTCCGGCGAACGTTGCCTGGTGGCGAGCCCAGTTATCGGTAACGCAGCCGGGCATGCCATTTGGACGACTCGCGGAGCGCCTCATCTGACCCTGAGCCAACGCCTTACACAGTTGGGACAGGAACGGGAAGCCGTCAGAAGATGGCTAGCCAAGGTGCCGATGTCGGTCGCGACGCCACACGACGAACTACCGCTGCGCCAAGCCATCGCCGAGCTGCGGGAAGTTACAGATGAACGCAGGTCCGGCCACCAGACACTGGACACCGTAACGGTTTTGAGCCGCATTGGACTGTGTTTGAGCCGTTTCGTGGACCAGTTCCAATACAGTCACGGCATCAGTGGCACCTCCGATATTGACGTCGATGCGGCGATCCGCGCCGGTGGGCGTGCGGGCCTCAGCAAGGGCGAATCAGCAAAGATGGCGCAGTCGGAACGTGGAAGTGTTGGCCATAAGGTCTTGCGGCTACTTCTCGCCAAACCAAACCTCGATCCGCTGTTACTGGACTTCGTGAGAAGCGCCGCCGCCTTCACCGCCATCTCGCCGGAGTCTGCTGCGCGCCCAGCAGTCGACGACCTCGTTGACAGAACGATTGATATTTGCGATCGCCTCGCACTCGGATCGGAAGGTACGGATGGCAAGCAGGCAGGGTAAGAACCGCGCCGCGGTCTCAGAAGAGGACAAGATCGCCGAGCTGGAGGCGGAGGTCGCCGCAACCGAGTGGCTCGAGGACATCGACATGGATGACGAACCACTTGAGCCCCCAGGGTCCGAGATCAGTAACGCGACCAAACTCAAGAACATCTGGATCAAGGTCAAAGATCTCGAACGCCTTTGGATCAAGGCTCGCGAGAAGGCTGAGAGCGAGACGAAAGCATTCCAGGACGAGCGCGCGTCACTGGAGGTGGAGAAGACAGCGCTAACCGAGCGACTCGACCAGTTGGCCTCCCGAGAGGCTGATCTTGCGAAGGCCGAGTTGGAGCTTGAGCAGCACCGATCGGATGCCAGAGCTGGCTTCGCCTCAGAACTCCGCACGCTGACCGCGGAGGCCGCGAAACGGCGCGATGAAATACTCGCCGAAGCTGCGCGTCTGGAAGACGACGCGCGCGTCCGCACAAACGCCGTCGTGAGCGACGCGCAAGAAGCTCTGGACACTGAGCGTGCGGATCTGGCAGCGGAGCGAGCCCAGCTTCGACACGATGAATCGGCCCTGCGCCAGCGGGAATCCCAGATGGAAGACGATCTGGCGTTCGCCCAGAAAAAGGTCACGATGCTTAAGGAGCAGTTCGAGAATCGACTCAAAATTCAGGTCGCTCATTCCAATGAGCAGCTTGACGAGCAACGCGCGATCCTAGAGTTGGAGCGCAAGCGGCAGAGCGAGCGTGAGGACGAACTGCGCAGACTGCGGGCTGAACTCGCGCGGTATGGCGCCGATCCAGACGCCGCCAAGCACCGAAATGACGAACTTGTGCGACAGGTCAATGAACTGCGCGACGAGCTTTCACGGCGACCGCCCGCCGATGACGTAGCCGAGCTTCGCGAGAAGGCCAAGTCGCTTGTCGAAGCCCAAGATGAAGCCTCGCATTGGCGTCAACGGCACGATCAGATCGATCGTCAGCTCCGCTATCAACTAACGAATGTGGGTGAGCTGGAGGTCCTTCGTGACGAGCGTGACGCCTTGGCGGCGCAACGTGAAACGCTGAGACAAGCCATCACACAACAGCGCACCGACTGGGAAGAGCTTCAAGCCAAAGAGGGCTCAAAGGAACCTTTTCCGGCCTGCTCGGCCTACGACCGTGACTCTGCGCTCTCACAGCCGGCCGACACACGTGGCTTTGACTCGCTGGCTGGCTTGGTCTCCGAGGTACGCCACCGCATGGCGACAGACTCAACGACCCCGTTCTACTACTCGGAATCGGACGTTCGGCTTTTCCTGGCCGGTCTGGCGTCAAGTCGCCTGCATCTCCTGCAAGGCATTTCGGGGACAGGAAAGACCAGCCTCCCCCGGGAATTCTTCAAGGCGCTCAACAGCGGCGAGCCAGGATCAGCGCAAATTGTTGAGGTCCAGGCCGGCTGGCGCGACAAAGACGACTTGTTCGGCTTCTACAACGCGTTCGAGAAGCGGTTCGCTGAAAGTGAATTCACCAAGGCGCTTTACCGAGCCTTGCTTCCGGCGAACGCGGATCGGCCGATGGTCATCGTGCTGGATGAAATGAACCTCGCTCACCCCGAGCAGTATTTCGGAACCATGCTGTCGGTTCTGGAGAATGCAGTCACCGAGGTCGGCTACGTCGACTTGCTGACCAGTGAAATCCCCGGACTACCTGAGCAATTTGACGGTTCGCGTCTGCCGCTACCTCGGAATGTCTGGTTCGTCGGAACCGCGAACCACGACGAGACGACTGTCGCGTTCGCCGACAAGACGTACGACCGAGCCCACGTCCAAGAACTCCCCTCGCGCCACGAAGTCTTCGACGCCCGCCGACAAGGAGTCGACGACCCGATTTCGTTCCAGGATCTCCAAGCCGCCTTTGCCACAGCGTCGCAAGACCTTCGCGAGGAGGTCAAGCTGGTGCGCACGTTCCTGAATGGAAAGCTTCACGATCAGTTCGGGCGATTTGGAGTCGGATGGGGTAACCGCCTGGAACGTCAGCTTGAGCGATTCGTTCCGGTGATAGTGCAGGCCGGCGGTAGCCTCACGGAGGCCGTCGATCACCTCGTCTCAACCAAGCTGGCCCGCAAGCTCGAGGACCGGTTCGGCGTCAGCCCCGACGACCTGGGCGAGTTGGCCGATAACCTAGAGATGATCTGGGATCTCGACGGTGAATCTCCAACGAAGACAACCGAGCGAATTCGCAGGGAGGCCAACCGTCTTCGGGGCGGGTACGGCTCGTGATCGTTCCTCACGACCGGGTTACCGGCGTTCCTGGACCTCCATCCGAGGGTTGGACGGGTCGGTGGGCCCAAGGTGCCGAGCATCTGCTTGATCCTGTAGGAGGCAGTGCTAGCCGCGACACCACAATGTCAGATGACCTAGAAGCTGTCGCCTCGCTGGAAACAAGTCTCGCTGCCGCCGTGAAATCGGGATCATGGCTCGCACTCGCAGAGGTACCACTGCTTGCCAGGCATGATGACAACACGCTCGACCTCGAAGATCGTGAGCACATCCTTGAGGTGAACCTCGCGTCGATTGCTCGCATTTGCGAACGGTTTGTCACGCGGCTCGGTGAACGGTCGGAACTGCTACCGGTTTCCCGCGTGAAACGGCCCGCGCGACGAGCTCTGGAGCGCCTGTCGGCCCACACTGAGGACTGGGCGGCTCGAACGCTCTCAGGCCCCGTGCCACGGCGCGCGCTCGCCGTCACTCGGGAGCTTGACGCAGACCTCTACGAAAACCGGATGGTGATCGAGCTGGTTCATCCGATTTTGTCATCGACGCTGGCGAGTCGGATTCGTCAACTTCGACGGCTCACATCCGATCTTGCCGATCTGGAGCGGGCGAAGGATGAAGGCACATACAGGCGGAGGGACCGCCTGTACTCGTTCTGGGGCGCGGACGCTGCCCGCGCCGCCGAAACATCGAACCGTGCGGAAGGCACCATTGCGACGCTGGAGGCGATGGCTGCTCGGATCCAGACGCTCCGAGGGAGCACGCTCGGGGTGAAGTTGCGCGGGAAGCGGACCGGGCAACGAAGTTTGCGGACTACCAACGTGATTGCCAACGACCGCCACTACCGAGCCGCCAGCCTGGTCTGGTCCGCGTACGAACGCAAACAAGAAGCCGTGGAGTCCCCGGATGAACGCACGGCCCGATATCTCTCGCGACACGTTGCCTTCGACAATTACGCCCAGGGTCTTGTCATCAGATCCCTCGCCCAGCTTGGATACGAGCCCGCCGACGACGACCTTCCAGCCTCTGGGATGCCAATCGTTCTCCACGGGCCATGGGGCCAAGCGGAATTGCTGCGACACGCCGATGGGTCCATTGCCCTGTCGAGCCACGGCGTACACACCCGATTTGTGCCGCTCAGCGACGTTATCGGGCCAGACGACGACCAACCCGCGATCGTGGATCGGTGGGAGTCGATCACGGATGCGGTCAAGGTCCAGACCGTCGTTCTACACCTGACCGCGAGTGCGGCAGTTAGCGAGCTTCCACCACGGGTAGCCAGGGCAATGATGTCCGCCGGACCTGACAGCACCAACGGCCGTGCGCTCGTCTCAGGAGTTCCGGTTTCGCCTCTGGAAACGACCAGCCTCGAACGCGTCGCCCGCGCGATTGCTCTGGCGTTGCAATCCCCTGCCCTGCAAGACTTTCCACGCGAAATTCAACTCGGAGAAGAGCGTGTTCCGAGACGCCTGATCGCACACCTACTCAGCTCTGATCCCACTCAACGAGGTCTCAGTCCGTTGTTCCACAGCGCCAGCCCTGACAAGCTGGCTCTCCGCCGGCCGTTGGCGCCTAGCGAAAGGACGACACTCAACAATGCGATCCGCCAACTAAAGGATCGAGCGAAATCGACTGGGTGGGAAAAGGATTTCGTTGGGCCTATCGGCGTCCTGAGCAGTGCGATCGAGGATGCCTCAGAATCCCTTGTCCCGCTGCTTAACTGCCCTTCATGCCAACAGCGTGCCGACACATCCGAGGTGAAGCGCGAGGGAGATGTCTTCTCCCTCCTCTGCCGATCATGTGGTTGCCGATGGGGACTCGAGCGATGTGGAGTCTGCCGAGCACGCATCCCCATCATCGAGCCGGAACGTGAGTTAAGAAACCCCGAAGTACGCGAGCCGGGTTGGGTCGAACGGACCTACGGCCAGGATGCCCTCGCGTCACCGTGCTGGGCGATGACGGTTACTGGAAAGTACGTCTGCACCGAGTGCGGGTCATGTTCTGAATCCTCCACAGCGAGTGCAGAATGCCAACGTTGCAACACTGTGTCGACGGCACCTGAACGTTGACAGCTACCGTAAGGCGAAGACTTGAGGTCCCCGAAAAGGTATCCACCGAGGAATTCTGCGCGAATCCTCGATGGTTAGCTGACCCGTCACGCCACCGCCGCGGCGAAGGACTGGTACAGATCTCCAGATAACGGCGTGTGCAACTCCCAGGTGATGGCCATCGGCTTCTCGCCGACGTGGCCGCGATACGTGGCGGGGCCGAGGAACCAGAAGGCACGGTCGTCGGCGCGTAGGCGGCTGAACAGCATGATCGAGCGGCCGTCACGTTCGTGGTTTCGGTAGCGTAGACCGGTGTCGCTATCTGCTCGGGTGTTTGACTGGCTCTCCCAATGGATGAGCGAAGGGCTGATGGCGTAGTCGCGATAGCGGGTCGTCGGCGAAAATGCACCGCTGCTCTTGTCCAGGGTGAAGGCGAACAGCTCGGCGTTGGCGCTCTTGGCTTCGTACACGCCGGTCTGCCAGGGGGCAACCTTGGCGTTGCCACCAATGCCGAAAGCAGCCAGGATCTCGATCCGCGAGTAGCGGGCATGCACTTGCAGCGGCACGTCGGGGTGATCGTCGAGAGCGCCATGAAGGTGGTCAACCCGGTTGTCGAGTTCGAACAGCAGCTGGGCAAGCTCGGCGCGCACCTGCGGGTGTTCCCACAAGAGATCAACCGCCTCCTGTAAGGAAGTCTCCTTGTTCAAGACCTGGTCGCCAGTGCTGGCAACGAGCATCCGGATGAGGCGTCGCTGGCGCTCCGACAATCCCGAAACATCAACCGGGGTCGGTGATTTGAGGAGTTGCCGATAGGTGGCGATACGTTGGTCGTCGTCGATATGGAGTAGGCGGCCGAGCGCCTTGCGCAGCGGCTTCTCGTGCTCCCCTGCGGGTTCGGTCGGCACCCTTGCCGCCTCGCACAAATCCGACCAGCCGCGCGAGCCGTCGTATACGTCCGGCAAATCGAGACCGGACTCGGCGAGATACGTCGACAACGTCACGTCGGCATACTTCGCGTGGATGACTCGCAATTCTTCGATGCGCGCGGGCCACCGTGTGGGAATCGCTTCACGCAGGCTGCGCAGCACGATTTCGGACGCCTTTGCGTCCAGTTGCATGTAGCACCCGGCTGGGAGGAAGGGAAAGCCTTGCTGCACAGCGCGCTCGATGTCACGGCGGGTGCCACCGATGAGCGCACGGTAGCGCCGGTCGAAACGGAACTCACGGCGATGTATGCCGACGAAGTCGAGCACGGTGCAGAAGGTCTTGCCCTTGGAACGCCGCAAACCTCTCCCCAGCTGTTGCAGAAACAGCGTTGGGCTCTCTGTCGGGCGCAGCATGAGCACGACGTCAACGGTGGGCACGTCGACGCCTTCGTTGAAGAGGTCGACCGAGAAGACGACGCGAATCTTCCCGGCGGCGAGGTCCTGAAGCGCCGCCTTGCGGTCGGCCTGCGGGCTGTCACCCCATACCGCGACGGCGGGTACGCCGGCCTTGTTGAAGTGGTTCGCCATGAACTTCGCATGGTCGATGCTGACGCAGAAGCCCAAGGCGCGCATGACGCGATGGTCATCGGCCAGGCGGAGCACCTCTTGTAGGACGGTGCGGGCCCAGGCGTCGGTACTTGTGTAGAGGCTGCTCAGGGTTTCAAGGTCATAGCCTTGACCCCGGCGCCAGGGGATCTCCGTGAGGTCAAGGCCGTCGTGGATGCCGAAGTACATGAACGGCGAAAGACGCTGCTGGTCAATGGCGTCCCACAATCGCAGTTCCGCGGCGATGCGTTCGTCGAACCAATGCAGGATCGAGAGGTCGTCGCTGCGTTCCGGTGTGGCGGTGAGACCGAGTAGCTCGACGGGCTGCAGGTGATCGAGGAGCTTGCGGTATGAAGGTGCAGCCGCGTGGTGGAACTCGTCGACGATGACGACGTCGAAATGTTCCGGGGCAAGGTCATTAAGGTCGGCGGCGTTGAGGCTCTGCACCGAGGCAAAGACATGATCGAAGCGCTGCGGACGCGAACCCCCGATCCACTTCTCACCAAATGACGCATCGCGCAGCGCATAGCGGAAGGTAGCGAGACTCTGATCGAGGATCTCGTTGCGGTGCGCCACGAACAACAGCCTTGAGCGTGGCAACTCTTCACGCAGGCGCCCGTAGTCGACGGCGGCCATGACGGTCTTGCCGGTGCCGGTAGCGGCGACGAGCAGATTGCGATGGTAGCCGCGCTCGCGTGAGAGCTCGATCTGCTCAAGGAGGCGTTCCTGAAATGGCTCGAGACGCAGCTCGATGGGACTGAGGATGACGGTGGGACCGGTGTCGGTGCGGCCGGCCCGCTGTAACTCCTCGTCGAACTGCGCTGGGTCGTAGGGGACGAAGTCGGTGCTTTGCCAGTAGCTTTCGAACACCGCCTCGAACTTGGAGAGGATGTCGGGGTTTCGGGCCGAGGAGGCGCGGATGTTCCACTCGAGTCCGGTCACCTGGGCGGAGTGGGTCAGGTTGGACGATCCGACGTAGGCGGTGGAGAAGCCGGAACGACGGTGGAAGATCCAGGACTTTGCGTGCAGACGAGTAGTACTGAGGTCGTACGAGATTTGGACGTCTGCGCCGAGACCGACGAGTTGGTCGATCGCAGTCCGCTCGGTGGAGCCGGTGTAGGTCGTGGTGAGGATGCGCAGCGGTCTGCCGCGCTCGCAGTGCCCCCGCAGTGACCCGAGAAGGGGATTGATGCCGCTGCGTCGGATGAAGGCCATGACGACGTCGATCGCATCGGCCGAGTCAATTTCGGCATCGAGCTGGTTCAGCAGGCCCGGCTCGCCAGGGGCATTGGTGAGCAGGGTCGTGTCGAGGAGAGGGATGAGCGGTTCCGCGATCGGCCGCGGTGTCCCGTCCGGCCGGCGCCCTAGGATCGCGTGCAGGACCTCGCCCGGTTCAATGAGTGTGTCGGAAGTGTCGACGTTGATGATTTCGGCAAGCCGTGCGATGAGCGCTCGTGCCACTTCGACGCCGACTTGAACCCGGGTCTCCTCACCTACCGCCGCTAGGGATTGTTCGATTTGCCGGCTTAGATGCAGAGCGATCCGATCTGCGGCCTCGACATTGCGTAGCGGTCGCGTTTTGCGAAACGAACTTTCGGCTGGGTCGAGGTTTGCACGCAGCGCCTCGGTGAGGAGTACCTCGTAGATTCCAGGATTCAGTTCCGGCACGGCCTCACCCTAGGAGATAGAGGTGACAGAAGCAGCGAGCAGTGAGGGGCCCGCGTTTCGCGGTGTATAGGGCTACCGCAAAACCGTTTCACTCGCGCAACACCCAATCATCAGCGAGAAGTTGGGCCAGTTCCTCGACTTGTGCAAGCAGTCGCATCGGAGACCGCGCCAGATCCAAAGCATGACAACGGATCACCACATCAGAGCCCCGCACCGCGTGGGCGCAAACTGGCTCATTCCCTTTCGCGTACACAAGGTGTCCCTCCCTCAGCTGGAGCACGGTGCAATACGCCAACATTTGATACAGGTCGGCATTAGGGAAGCCGTCTGGCCGCTCGGCCTTGTACTTCGCGTCTACGACGGCCCGCGGCTCATCGTCGCAATACCAGACCAGGTCAGGCTTCATGTCGACCTGATCCGCGTCATCCAAGTGCAGCGGGTCTTGCGGCACGCATCGTCCGCCCAATTTCCCCAATGCCTCGCTGAGTGCGATCGTCACGAAATCCTCGAAAACCCGCCACATATCGAACATGTAGCCCGTGACCCTGACGTCGCCGACCTGATGCTCGAAAGACTCTGCAGCAAGAATGATTTCGGCCAACCGCAGAGCGGGTTGATAGCGCGTATTCAACCTGCTCGGCTGCCAGCTGGGCAGTGCGGCCCCGCGCGGCAAGGCAGAAACGTCGGCGAAAGAGCGGCGCAACCGCAGTAGCCGTCGGCGGGCTGTCTCGCTGAGACGCGGCACCGTCAGCAACCGCATGGTCGCCATGAGTAGCAGCCGATTCTCGGCGATGTCGACGGTGAAGTCGTCGTACTCGACGGCCAGCGGGACCGGCAATCCGTACAGGCGGGTCATCTGCTCCCCAGCCAGCATTCGTCCGCGCAACACCGGCAGCCGCTCGGAGATCGTTCGGTACCCCTGCAACAGCCCCTGCTCGACTGCCCGGGATGCGATGCGCGCGAACGCTTCGGCGATGCCGGGCAGCAACTCGTCCGCGCCGGCGAGGTCCACCGGATCATCGCGCCAAATACTGGGATCCCTCGCATATCCCAACAGAAACAGCAGGCGGTTCAGATCGGTGATCTTGGGGCGGACCACGATTTGCCGCTCACCCAGGGCCACAGCCCCGACCTTGCGGCCCGCGGCCAGCTCATAAATCCCTGCCTCTAGCGTGGGCGTAACGGAGACGAATCCCACCAGCTGCAGAGCCAGATACTCCGACGACGTAAATGCGACAGGCGCCGCTAACCCGCCCTCAGTCAGCGTCAGCGGTGGCGGTGCCATCGGAACCTGCATCCGTCGACGCGGAGGGCTCGCCGCTAACGCCCACAGCGACAGCCTCCTTCGCCTTCACAGCCTTGCGGATCGCATCGAGTCCATATCGGGAGCGCACGTCGATGGTGCGGTCGCCATAGTGGTGTTCCTCCAGCAGCGGCAGAATATCGGTGCGCCACACCCGTTCGAGGCCCTTCCCGCTGCTGTCGAACACTGCCGGCCGCATGAAGTACGACGGCCCGATCTTGAAGTCGACGTCGGCGATCCGCGCGTTGAGTTCGTCGAGCAGGTCGGCAACCTCCCCAGTGTGCCCCTTCGCCGCCAGCCAGCTGCGCAAGATTCCGTTGGTGGGTTGTTCGGATGGATGGAGCGGCAGGAACGCAAAGCGCCGACGGATCGCGGCATCGACGAGGGCGATCGAGCGGTCCGCGGTGTTCATGGTGCCAAGGATGATGATGTTCTTTGGCAGTGAGAACGGCTCGGTGTTGTCCGACGAATACAGCAGATCGATGGTTTCGTCACGGTATTCCAGCAGGAAGTACAACTCTCCGAAGATCTTCGGCAGGTTGCCACGGTTAATCTCGTCAACGATGAGTACGTAGACGGCGTCAGGATTGTCGGTTGCACGATCGACCAGCGATCGCAAGGGGCCTGGGGTGAGCGCGAAGCCCACCTGTCCCCCGTTACCGCCGTGCGGCCGGAAGCCCTCGAAGAAGTCTTCGTAGGAGTACGCGGGATGGAATTGGACGATGGTGACGTTCGCCGCATCGGTCAGGTATCGAGCGAGTTCCTTGGCAAGGTAGGTCTTTCCGGTTCCAGGTGGCCCGTAGTAGATGAGCTGGGGACGGTCCCGGAGCAGGTCGATACATTCCTGCAGCCAACCCTTGGACACGTGCAGGCGGGTTGCCAACTCGTCGGATGCGTCGGGCAGGTTCAACGATGACGCGCGCGGTGCCGGAGCACGGCGGTCAGCAAGTGCCAGCATGGTGTCGAGATGCTGGCTGAGATCGAGCACTTCGCCTTGTGCGCTCATACGCGCGGCGACTTCACTGGGCAATTCCGACCACGGCAGCGGCCGGTCATGCCACTTCACGGTGCGACGCAGGTTAGAGCGGCCGTCACTGCTCTTCGCGAACTCAGCCTCGCCGGTGACACTGGCGAAGTACACCTGGCCTTGGCTCACGGTGACGATCAAGTCTCCGGGATGCATCCGGGCAAGGAAGGTGTAGAACTCGTCGAACTTCTCTTGGCGGGCGGCGTATCCCGAGGATCGATAGTCCTCATCCACAAATGCCTTGAGTTCGTCCCGGCTGACATCTGGATCGACGGCCCGAAGCAGGCTGGCGGCGAGGGAGACCGTTCCTTTCCTCCGCCAAGTCGGCACCATGTCTTGGCCTTTGACGTTGGATCCGTGCACTTTCCACGCATGCTGAACATCGGCAGGAGGAGGTGGCTGGACCTGTTGCCATCGTTCGACCCACGGGGACGCGTACAGGTCGACCGGCCCGCCTTGTTCGGCCATGATCGCCTCGTTGATGTCATGCAGGTCGCTGTCGACATCACCGACGGGGCGGTCTAGGTACTGCGAAGCGAACGCATCACGGATTGTCCGGCGTTGCGTCCCGTTCACGATCGGCAGGAAGAACTTCGGGAATGCCAAGTACAGTAGCGACTGTCGTTGCGCGGCTTGCCCAGTCGGCACGGCATCGACTTCGGCCCGGAACACCAGCGGACCGGCGAGGGCGTCCGCCGTGCGTTTCTCGGTCAGGGCTTTAAAGTGCTGAGCCACTTCGATGAGGTAGACCAGCTGCTTCCACCGATAGTTCCCAAACGCCTGGCCACCGTGGTAGACACCGCCAGCGGCCAGGACCTGCTCAACGTCGGCCGGTATCTCAACTGACGGGTCCGTGAGGTTCAAGACCGTCCGCACATGCTTAACCTTGAGTGGCCCGCCGAGGTTGGTGAGGGGCAAGACATTGACAATCAGCAGCTCGGCGAATAGCTGGATCGCACCAGACGAGCTCGCGGCCAGCTGTTGTTCGAGCTTCTCGAAGAAATCGTCGGGTCCCATGTCGGGTCGGTCCACATAGTCGCGTTTGAGCTCGGCCAAATGCTCGGCGGTCCAGATTGGATGCCCGGGTGTAAGCAGCGAATCATCATGTCCGAAACCAGATTCGATCAGGCGACGGCCGATCTCCTCAACCTGCGGCGCCGTGTTCCGACCGAACGAGGCCATTTCATCGGTAGTCACGCTGCATCCTCCTCATCAGCACTCAGCTAGCGGTCGCATCATCGAACGGCGATACGTATGGCACACCGGTCAGCTCCGCTTGGGCTATCGCGTCATAGATCTCAAGAATCATCCGCTTGGTGCGGTACTCCCCGTGCACGGCCATGTCCTTGCGCTTGATGATCGGAAAGGTGTCCATGATGTAGTCGACGTCGTCGCGCTCGATGCCGTAGAGATGGAAGAACGCGGCGTCTAGTTCAGCGCGGATGGTATCCCGGTCGATGCCGACCCAGCTGTCTGTGCGTTGCAAGACCTGCGCGCGTCCTGCTAACCACCCAACATCAATCTGGCCGGCCGGATAAAGGTACGGCAGCGGAAAGGGCAGCTGCATTAGGTAGCTGTAGGTCATGTGAGTACCGCCAACCTTCTGCCTTGCCACATAGTCGAACACAAAGGACGACCAAGCAGCCTGAAGCACCGCTTGTCCCCTCTGTGTAAACACGATGGGCAGCGTATGGCCGACTGCCGTTGTGGGCAGCTGGCCGGCGATCATCGTCCGCTCGTCAGTTGACCGGCATATATCGCGAAACCCTAGGATCCAGTCGCGGTCACGGCGGGTACCTAGCCGGTCAGCAACAACCTCTTCACGCACCCAATAGCGGGGCAGTACAACAAAATTGGAATCCTGCTTCTCCTGCGGAGTCACGTCTCGCGTCGAACCGTCTCGCTCGTACGTCGCCCACCGATGGTCATAGTGGTGGATCATCTTCGCTTCGTACAGCGGCAACATGCGGTGCGTTGTCACGATTCTTCTATCCCATCGTCGAACCAATTCCTCGGCGCCGCAACGGCCCACGCCTCAAGCGGTGAATCATCGAGGGCAAAGTATCCGGCCGCCAGGTGGGCGGCCTTGTAGAGAATCAGGCAGCCAAGCCGGACCTGCCATTCAAGCAGCTCACGGTCGAGCTCGTAGGACAACACTGCTACCACGGAGCCATCGTCATGTCGGCGTGATTGATTGCTCAATCGGATGAGCGATGGGTGCGAGTAATCGGAGAGCAGGTCGTAGAGACCGTGCATCCCGTTGAAGTGCACTTGTGCAAACTTCTCGACACCGCGACCGAGCGTCAGGCAAGGCTCGTCGCGCACATTCCATTCCGTCTCGTCGCCAGGAGACCCCCAGTCGGTGTGCGCCTCAGGAAAGACTGGTTTCAGCGCGTCTCGTTGGCGATCTCGTTCCGCCTTCGCGGCCCGCTTCCGGTTCTTTTGTCGCAGTTTCGACGCGGTGAAGCCTTCCCGGCACCATGACGCGAGAAGTTCCATGCTGAAACGAGCTACTCGAGCGTCAGCAGTGACCGGCTCGGAATCAGTTCCCGGATCGAGCAACCATCCAACCCGACCGGCGATCTCCAGCTCCGCTCTGATGAGCGGCCACACTGACAGGGCCACCTGTCGCGCCTCGAATAGCGCGGCGATCGCCAAGACGTGCTGAGCGATCGCATCCACGTACACACCGGCGGAGTCGCCTGGTGCGTACGCCAAGTTGACGGGTGCCATCGGCAAGGCGTTGCGAAATCCACGCGCGTCTTGCGCTCTAGGTCCGGACGTCGGGGCTGCGCCAGCTTGCTTCCCTACCACGAACCAGGCGGCAACGAGTGAGCGCGAGTGGCGCGCCCACTCATCCATTTCGGCAGCTAATGCCTCCGGTACGGTGATCACCCCGTTGCCACCGCCAGCTCGTCATAAGCAGCAAGGATGAGATCCTTCGTCCGGAAGGTGCCATGGTTGGCCTCGTCCTTACGCCTCACGATCGGGAAAGTCTCCATCACGTAGTCAACGTCGTCGCGGTCAAGGCCGTACAGGTGAAAGAAGTAGGCGTCCAGCTCGGCCCGAACTCGGGCGCGTTCGTCGATGTCTGTAACCCAGCCGTTGAGGCGGTCTACGCGCGAACCGACCCACTCGGCATCAACTTGAACTAGATGCGCACTGGGGCCTGGCACTGGCAGCTGCTCGATGAGGAAGAAACTTGCGTTGGTGCCGCCGATCTTCTGCCGGGCCGCAAAGTCCAAGGCAAATGAAGTCAATGCAGCTTGGAGCGTTGCTCGACGGCTCGGCGCCTTGGTTGGCAGCATCAGGAAGACGCTGTCGCCGAATCCGACCTTAGGAGCCATCGATGCGATGAGCGTGCGCTCGTCCGTCGACCTGGCAATGCGGCGCCAGCCCAAGAACCAGTCCTTGTTCCAGGTGGTGCCGACCTTGGAGTCGATCTCTCTTTCCGCCACCCAGTACCTTGGCATCGGCGCGACTCGATCGGCCTTCTCGATCTCTGTCAGATACCTCGTCGAACCGTCGGGTTCATATGTCGCCCAGCGGGTGTCGTAGTGGTGGATCATCTTCGCTTCATACAGAGGCAGCATCTGAGTCACCCCCCCCCCGTCGTTCTTCTCAAACACATTGCCGTTCAGCACCCACCCGTCAGCCGCCAGCTCATCGCGAGTGTGGAACAGGTGCGAGTCGCTGGTCATGTTGAATAGCCCCTGCATGAACTTGATGCCCCAGGGGTTCCCGTCGGGGTCGCCCTCGCGGATGAGGACGGGTACACGCCGGTAAATGCCAAGGGTGATTTCTGCGTCGCGACGGGTGCGAAACACCGGGCAGGTGCCGGTGTTTGGGTTGAGCAGCGTGATCTCCTCGGGCGTCAGGGTGAAGCGCGCGTTCGGGCGTTGCAAGTCGACGGGATCGTGCGCGAAGAACGCGAAATCGGCTGCCTGTTCATGGGTATCGCGTCCTACCAAGGTGATCAGGCAAAACTTGTAGCTTCGATGCACACCCTCGAACAAGGGCTTCGCATTCTCGAAGTCATACAGGCTGGCGATCGATCCGCTCACCACGAGATCCTTGAAGAAGTACTGGGTGGTGGCGTCGGTGGCGATGCCGGTCGGCAGAATCATTCCGAATCTGCCTGCACCAGCCAGCAGATCGCGTCCCGCTTCGGCGAATAGCGGATCGGTTTTGATGCGTCCACGCCCACATAACGGATAGCGGTCCGAGTTGGCGGCGAAGTGGCGCAACCCGTCAATCCGCCGCTTCTCGGCCAAGTACTCGCGGCCGAGAGGCTGGTCGGTTGCGACCAGCTCGGCGATTAGTTTCTTACGCTTAGCCCCTGCCGCCTTGGCGATCTCCGCGTCGCGCGCCTCGAAGTATTCCTGCTCCTTGAGCTCGATGTGTTCCCACGGCGGGTTCCCGATCACCACCGAAAACCCGCCGGTCCATCCGGTGGCCGGATTGACCGTGTCACCGCTGGCCGCTGCGGTCGGGAAGAGGTGCGGAAACTCCAAGTGCCAGTGGAAGAACCGATACTCGGCGGCCAACCGATCGACTTCGGTTTGAGTTTCCGCGTTCAGCGGATTCTCGCCCTCAGCCAACGCAGAAATGCTGCGGTGGGTGATCGCCTTGGGCGCACCGGCGTGCTTGGGCCATACGAACGCGGCGCACCACGCGTCGGCCGCCAGCCGCTGGCTGCGGTAGTCCGCCGAATCGGCATAGGCGCGTAGTCGTTGTTGCTGCACATGCACGTCGGCCAGCGACAGTGCCGGCGCGGCAACTACCTTCTGGACTTGTTGTGCCAGTTTGGCGTTGGCCGCCACCAAGTCGAAGTCGAATAGGCTGCCCTGTGCGCTGCGCTCCGCCCTGTTCTGTCTAGTAATAGCCGCGACGATGCTTCTCTCGTCACCCTCGATCGGTTTGAACGCGTCGTTGGGCAGACCGTCAGCGAGCAGTTTTGGGGTGGCACCCACCAACGCATTGCCAACCTTGATCTGGGCATCCAGGAACGTCAGAGGCCGACCGGGGTCGAGCGCTTCCATCCATAGCGACACCTTGGCCAGCTCGGCGGCGAGCGGGTTGACGTCGACACCGTAGATGCACCGGGCGGTCACATCACGCATCGCAGCGCGCACAGCCTCGGGCGCGGGCTCGGGATCGCCGGTCCGAATACCGGCTACCCGCTTGGCGATTCGGCGGGCCGCGCCAACAAGAAAGTGCCCGCTGCCACATGCGGGGTCGCACACGGCGAGACTCAACAGCGCTTCTTCTGGATTGGCTGATTTCTGCGCGTCATCGAGCACTGGGTCCAGCGCGGTGTCCAGCAGCGACTCCACCAGTGAGGTTGGGGTGTAGTACGAGCCGGTGTCCTTGCGCTGATTGCCCGACGCGATGGACAGGTCGTAGGTTTTGGTTGCCGGGTCCCAGCGCGGCACGAACTCCAGCAGTGCCTCGTAGATGCTGCCGAGTTCCTCGGCGCCGAGGTTGCGGTAGTCGACCACGCGCAGCACATGCGAACCGGACTCGCGCACCAACGACAGCGAGCGCACCGCCGACTGCAGGGCCTTGTTGCTCACCATGCAGTCGGTGAGGAAATCCAACTCGCCGGCATCGAATAGGCCGCCGATGCCGGGCAGTGCCAGCTCCGGTAGCCCGCTCTCGTCGCCTAGCCCCCGCCACACCAGGGTCAGCGCTTGCCATTTGTCGCCGTAGCGACCGCCGCGGCGGCGGCGGGAGGTGCGACGCAGCCTCGCGGTCGAGAAGTAGTCCCAGTAGCGTTGCCGGGCCTGTGGGTCGGCGGCCGGGTCAAGCAGCGCGCCGCGGTCCTCGGCGACGAAGGTAAACAGCAGCCGATACACCACCCGCAGCAGCGCGTGGTGCACATCATGTACCGACACCGTGCCGTCAGCCAAGTTTTGCCGCAACGCGCCGTTGTCGGGATGCGTGAGGAACCCAGCACCGAGGGTCTGCAGCGCGTCGATGACACCGTCGCGCAACAGATTCAGTGCGCGCGAACCGGATTCGACCGCACCCTGGCGCCACTCCTCCAACCAGCACGAAGCCGGTCCGATCTCAGGGTCACGCACTTCAACCCTCGACACCTGGCACATCGTGTACAGCAGCAGGAAGTCGGCGAACAGGTCGCCGTCGAAAATCGCCTCCAGGTCGAATTCGATGTAGGCCGACCCGACGAGCGACGTGGAATCCCGCAGCAGCCGCAACGTAGTGCCGTTGGCCAGGATGGCCCACAGATTCTCATCGGAGCGGTTGAGCAACTCCTGCATCATCGACTGCGGTGAGGCACCCGCCGCACCCGCAACCCCCTTGGTGCGGGTGTCCAGCGCCACCCGGCCGAGCAGGTGAATCGGCGCCACGCCCCAGTGATGCGACACCGGGAAGCTGTGCTGCCCGACGGTAATACCGCCCTTGCCGGTGGTGGGGACACGGCCGTAGCCGAGTTGATCCAGGAGCACCAGGGTGAATCGTTCGCGGGTCAGCGATGTCGCGGGGTCACCTTCCGGCAGCGCGGCCAGCGCGTCGCGGTACCCAGCCCATGCGCCCCGCAGATACGCCCACACCCGGTTGGCGGCGTCACGCACTGATTCGCCAGCGGCGAGATGAAAGTCCTTGGAGGACAGGCCCGGCACGTCGGCGCCAGTGACCAGCTTGGCCAGCAGGTCCGCCGGTAGCAGGCCACCCTGAACGCGAACGCCGATGAAGGTCGCGGTGGCATCGCTGCTCATTTGGTGGCTCCTGCCGGCGGGACGAACACGAACACTCCGAGCACATCGGCACCGGGTTCCACAGTGACCTTGAGGCCGCGGACGATCTCGGCGGCCGCCTGCCGCACCCGACGGTGCGCGTCGAGCAGCCGGTCAGCCAGGTCGCGGCCGTGCTGTTCAAGGTGACCGACGATGTCGGGTAAGCCGTCGAGGCTGCGGCTGAGAAACTGGGTGGCCTGCGGGCCCGGCACATTCCCGGCGGGGCGGGCGGCCAGCAGCGGTGGCACCGATTCCGGTGACAGCCAACGGGCCTGGGCGGGCGCACCCTTGAAGGCAAGGGTGGCCACATCCTCGGCGACCAACTGCTTGACGCCTGAGCGAGACGGCAATTCCAGATGGAATCTATAACGCGCCACTACCAAGGTGGTCCGAGTGTCGACCGCGTCGGTGCGGACGACGGCGCAACGCCGGGCAGGGCGCTGCTCGGCGGGCAGTTGCGGGTCGAGCGCGGATTCGAGGACATACTGTGCGACGGCCTCCACCGTCGCGTCGGTACGGGTGAGCACCGCATCGCCGCGAGGCACCGGAAGATCCGCTGCGAAGTGCAGCGGGTCGTTGCGTCGGGGTGGCAGCGCGTCACGCAAGCCCAGTGGCAGCGGCCCGAGCGTAGCGGTGAATCCTGAATCAGCGGCTGTCACAGTAGATCGCAACGACCGCAGCGCCTGCTCCACGAACTCGGCTACCTCGGCGTTGGTGCCGAGCGCTTCCCGCGCTGCCCGCAGCTCGGTGCCAACCTCTTCGGGCTTGATCCCGTGCTGGGCATACTTGGTTTGCGCGACGCGCTCGCGTTCGGCGGCCGAATCCCATTGGGTGTACAGGTGTGACTGCTTTTCCTGCACACCCAGATCGAGGCTGAGCTGCTCGGCGTCCTGGCCGCGCAGCAGCAGGCCTTCCATCAGGGCTTCAACCACGGCTTCGGTGTTGTCCGGGACGGGCACCGATACGCCGGTGGCTTTGCGGATGGCTTCATGCTTGCGCAGCAGCACCTCCAGCACGATGCCGTCGATCTGGTTATCCCGGCCATACATCGTGACGGCGCGGACGACGTCGGCACGCTGCCCGAAGCGGTCCACCCGGCCCTCGCGCTGTTCGTGCCGGGTCGGATTCCAGGCCAGGTCGTAATGCACTACCGCCTGGAAGTTCTCCTGCAGGTTCACACCCTCGGAAAGGCAGTCGGTCGCCACGAGCACATGCCTGCCCGGCAGCCCGGGCAGCTCTTCGATCCGGGCGACGCGCTCGGCTGGCGGCAGGGTGCCGGTCACGGCCCGAACGGTCACGTTCTTGCCCAGCGCGCCGGAGAGCTGTTCGGCGACGTACTCGGCAGTCTCGATGAACCGGCAGAACACGATCGGGTCGCAGCCGTCGGCCTGCAGCTCCTTGACGGTTTTGACCAACGCGGCAACCTTCTTGTCGGGCTTGCCTTCCAGCTTGATCGCCTCAGCGAGGAACCCGCGCAGCCGCCGGGTGGTCGGGTCGCTGTCGCCGCTGTCGGCCCCGGGGGTCGTATCGGCGGCTTCCAGGGCCTCGTCGTCGGATTGGTCGAGCACGATGGCACGCCCGATAGCGTCGGCTTCCTCCGGTGTCCCGGCGGCCGCGGAGGCGGCGCGGGTGCGAAGGGTTTGGGCAGCGGCCCGCGGTGAGGACGCCAACGCGCGCAGCAGCGCCAGCGCCGACCACCAGTTGACCCTCCGCGCCAGCCCGCCGTCGCCACTGCGCACCGTTTCGCGGGCGTAGTCAAGGACTTTGGTGAACAGCGCGTGGTACTCAGGGCTAAGTGTGTACGGCACTTCTTTGGTGAGCCGGTCCTTGGGGAACGGGGTGTCCTCGTCGAGGTAACGCCGGATGTCGGCGCGGCGCCGTTGAACCATGTGCTTGGCCAAGCGTTCACGCCCCCGACGATCCTCCAGGTCAACGGTGGCTAGCTCGGGGTCAAGGAGTCCCAACAGGTTGCGGAAGGCGCCTTCCTTGCCGCTGTGCGGTGTTGCGCTGGCAAGAATCAGATGCCGCGATGCGTCCTTGGCCAGATCACGAACCAACTCATAGCGCTGGGTGCGCGCCGAGCTGGCACCCGTTGTGTCGGCAACACAGGTATGAACTTCATCGACGATCACCAAATCCGGGCAAGTGCGCAGGAATTCGTAGCGCCGCCGTGGGCTCTTGATGAAATCGGTAGAGACTACGGTGATGGGATAGCGTTCGAAGATCGACTCAGCGCCGATGCGTCCGCGTTCCAGGCGACGCACCGTGCTGGGCAGCACCAGCTCGGCTTCCAGCCCGAACTTCCCTCGCAGTTCGCCCTGCCACTGCTCAGCCAGCGCTGGACTGCACAGCACGGTGAGCCCGCGCGCGTCGCCGACCTTGAGCAGTTCGACGGCGATCAAGCTGGCTTCAATTGTCTTTCCGATGCCGACGTCGTCAGCGATCAGCAGCCGCACCACGTCCTGGCGCAATGCCATCATCAGCGGCACGAGCTGATAGGCCCGCGGCTCGACCGCGATGGAGGCCAGGCTCCGGAATGGCCCTGCGGTGGAACGGAATCCGATCCGAAGGGCACTGCGCAGTAGTGAGGCGCTGAGGTGATCGCCGAGATCATCGGGTAGCGGCGGCGGGAACGTGGCGGCGCTGACCCCTTCGCTGACCAGGACACCCGCGATGTCGTCGTCGACCCCACCGAGCGGGCGCAGCACCAGAAAGTCGTCAGTGCTGTCAGGCAGCACCACCCATTCGCGTCCGCGTGCGGTTACCAAGTTGCCGGGGGCAAATCCCACCGTGTCACACCCTTCCTTCACCAAATGCGTACGCGTGCTCGCGCACCTTCGCGAGCCAGTCCTCGCCAGGATGCAACCGCAGCACCGACCACCCGGCGTCGATCAATTGATCCTCGACGTCGGCCGCATCGCGCGGTGCCGCCTGTTCGACGAAGACTGCCAACCCGGCGCCCTCACCGTGAAATACGAAATCGGGGCGAATCTTTGCAGACCCTACGAGTTGACGGACTCCATCTGGAAGTGCGAGCTCATGCTTGATCAGCAACTCAACAAAATCACGTTCCAACTCTGATTCACACTGCAGGCGAATCTCATCGGCTCTATCGGCGCGCGGCTTCTCCTGGGTTACTGGCGAGGTAACGGCAGAAGCCAACGCCACCAGCAGGTCTCGCGCCACATGCCGGTCAATGTCGGCGTGGTCACCCTGATTCCCGTACGACAACAAGCAGTCGTAACACGCCTTTTCGCAGCGCTCACGCGCACCTTCGGCGCGACCGCGGTCGGTTCCATCAGGTGCAAAATGGGCGATGTCGAGCGCTTGGCGCGCCGCCCGGGCCAATGCGTCAGGTTCGGCGTACAGGCGGCGCAGCACCCCGGCGCCGCCCTCGGCCGATTCGGTCAACAGCATCCGGCCCCGGCCCTCGTTGTCCGGCAAGGCCTCGCTGGCCAGCTCGGAGTCTTCCAGTTGGAACGCAGCTTCGATTCCTCGTTCCAGGGCATAGCGCAAGGTGGTCGAGACCTCGTCGGGAATAGCATCGTTCAGCCGAAACACCATGATGTTGCGGGTGTCCTCGACGTACGGAATCACCTTCTGCTTCGTCGGCACATCGGCAGCATCCTCTAACGACCCGTCCTCGGGCGTCGCGTCCTCGGCGGCGCTCTCGCT
Organism: Mycolicibacterium sp. XJ870; assembly: GCF_053483975.1. NCBI lineage: Bacteria > Bacillati > Actinomycetota > Actinomycetes > Mycobacteriales > Mycobacteriaceae > Mycobacterium > Mycolicibacterium sp. XJ870. Next base: position 266,451 of record NZ_JBEFTI010000001.1, on the reverse strand, counting down.
GAGCCAGTTTCCTTTGACGGTGTCCAGGTAGTACCCGAGTTCATTGGGTCGTTTGCGGCGCCGCCGGCCGACATTGGTCACGCGCACGGTGGCGGTGTCGCCGTAGCTCAAGGTCGCCACATCGCGGGTTTCACCACTCTCGCTGACCGTCACAACTGCGTCGCAGCGTCCTGTCCGCGGCCCGTGTTGGCTGAACCGGTACGACGTGCGCAGCTCGAATCCAGCCCGGCGCCGCTCTTCCTCGTCGCTGGAGATTCGTTCTCGCCGTTGGGCAAACACCGTCTGCATGCGCATGAGCCCGTACTGCGGTGTTCCCAGCGCATCACCGCAATGCTCGCACACATCGAGACCGGGCCGGCGAACGTGGTGATAGCCGCACGACTCGCACCGGTAGGCATCTTGCAGCTCGACTGTGCCGATACCGCCCGCAGTCATCGGCACTTGGATGCGCTTGACCTCGTAGCGGGCGCCCTCGTGATAGATGATGGCACCGGGGCCGAATTCGCTGATCGCCAGGAACCGCGGGCGTTGCAGGTAGTCGCCACCGTCACGGACGCCTGCGCCAGTCCGAATTCCCGGAATGTATGCTGCCAGAGGCAGTCTCGGGAAGCTGTATCCCGGTAGGAAACCCTCCGATGCGAAGTATCGGTAGGTGTAGAAGTCGGAGAACATGCGGTCGGTGTCCTCGTTGCGCAACAGCCGCAGTTGGCCTTCGGCGTCGCGTCGTCGGGCCTCGGCGGCATCGCGGGCCCGCTTGGTCACCGAGATGTCCAAAACAATGCGGTTCTGCTCTTGCTGGTCATCCAGCGCTGCGCGGTAGAGATCCCGCCACCGATCGCAGGACCGATCGAACCCCTCAGGTGCCCCAGCGATCACGCCGGATACCCATGCGTCATGCCACCACGAGGTGCGCTGCAGTTCGTCCATTAACGGGGCGACTAGCTGGCCGGCGCGGTCGGTCGCGCGCTGGACCGCATCGGGATCTGCCAGCACCCGTTGCAGATCCGGAGCCAGCGGCATGTCTTTCGCTTCGAGGTCGAGCAACTGCGGCATCCGGGAATGCAGGTTCGCCCCAGTCTCCGACAGCCACAACGCATGCAGGTGTGACGCCAGCAGCGCTTCATTGGTGAGGTCCAGCCGCGGCGCGGCCACCGAACCCGCGACCATGTCGGCCGACCGCCGGAAGTAGTACTGGTCGTGTGCGTTACCGGTCGCGCAGTAGGTCGTCACCAAAGCGGGTTGTCCGGAGCGGCCCGCCCGGCCGCTGCGTTGGGCATAATTCGCCGGAGTCGGTGGAACGTTGCGCAGGCCGACTGCGTTGAGGCTAGCGATGTCGACCCCCAACTCCATCGTCGGCGAACAGTACATCACCTTCAATTCGCCCTTGCGGAAAGCCTTTTCGCGATCTTCCCGATCAACCGTGGAGACCTGCGCGGTGTGTTCCCGGGCCTGCATTCCGGCAAGTTCGGGCGCGATACGGCGGTACAGATCGAGGAAGAACGGGTTGATCCGGGTGCCTTGATCGGGGTCGAAACCTTTGCGCAATGGATCGGGGGCTCCCAGCGTGCCGTCACCGGGTGTCCAGATCACAGCGGATGCCTTGAGGCGATAGTTCGGGCCGGCAATGCCTTGGACATCGACTTTCGTCAACAATCCGGCCCGTTCGAGGACGGTGAGCAGATCTTCGATGACCTTCTGAGAGTCACCGGTGTCCAAGGGGGCGTCGGGCATGCGCAGCCCGCTGGCCTCGCGGATGTAGCGGCCAAGGGCCGAACGGCCGGTCAACCGCACTTCGTCGCGCGGGCGGCCCGGTGCGCCGGACTGGGTGGACACCACACCGGGTCGGGGCCGAGGCTCGCGGGGCGGCACCGACCACAGGCCGGTGAGGTGTTGATCTGACTGGCGCTTGATCCGATCGAATCCGTCGTCGGTGAGACAGTCGACATCGACCGCCAATTCGCGCCGGAACTCGTCAAGCACGATGCGGCACAACTCTTCCCGCTGCCCCGGGCTGGCGTCGCGCAGTGGCGGATAGGTCGAGCCCCACAGGCCGACGTCGGCGCCGATCTCGCCCAGCGACTCGTATTTGATCCGTAGCAGCCCGGTCTGCTCCAGGTTCGGCATGGTGATCCGCCAGCCCCGCTGCAGATCGGAATACAGCCGATACTCGATGAACTCCTTGAACGCCCGCTCAGCGGCGCTGCGTGCCCCGTACACGGCCTCCGGGTTGGCGGCATAATCCTCGAACCGGATGCCGAGGGTTTGTACAACGCGCTGCGCGACGTCATCGTGCCGCAGCGCGCCTTGCTGAGTTGCGAGGTGCACCGCCCCGCGTAGCTGTGTCATCTGCACGAAGTCGTTGAAATGGCCGGCTTGCAGGCTGGCGTCCTGACGGTTGTCGACGAACGTCAGCAGCTTGCGCGACTCCGGGCTGAGCTCCTCGGACGGAATCTTGTTGAGTGACCGCACAATTGAGGTGCTTAGCATCGATACCGCCGAGCTGCGGCCCTCCATGTCGAGCGTGGCCAGCTTGGCGAAGTCGCTACCGCGGGCCTGTTCGTAGGACACCTTGCAACGCAGGCAGAACCGGAACGGCGCGGGAACGAATGCCGCCTCGGTACTGCCGGCGGTCACCTCCGTGCCCCCGACATCGACCCTGACCCGGCGCGGGAGGTATGGGCGACGCCGGTCGGCGACGGCACCGTCGAGCAGCCATGAGTCCGGTAGGCGGCCCTCGGGCAGCGGATCGACCGGCCACGGGTGCACGGTCGAGATGTAGAGGTAGCCGTTGGCCTGGTCGCCACCGCTGGCGTCGCGGTCACGGCGCGGGCGGTAGATCACGTCGGCGCCCTCGGTCGATCGGGCAACCACCAGGTAGTCCTGCCCACATTCGCGGCAGAAGGCCAACGGCATGAGCAGGTGGTCGGGCCGGTCCGGAACCGTCACCTGGTACTGCGAGGTGATGTGGCGGCGCGGCTCGTCCTCGACCGATACGTAGACCGTGTCACCCTTGGACAGAAACTGATGCAGCCGAAACGCGAACAACGGCCGTCGCGTTGCCGGGTGCTGCACGGCCGACCCGGCCAGTAGCGTTGTGCGGATGGCCTGCTCGGATTCGTCAACGGTGCAGCCGGTGACGTCGGCCAGGTGCGCGGCTGACTCACGCACCCGGGCGGGACTGCGCCGGATCACTCGCCCTGTTTCAGGTTCGGTGTCGAGTCCAAACCTGTTTTCGATCCACGCGGCCAACGCGGAGCCGGCCAGGGTGTCATAGTCACCTTGCGCACCCCCCTGGCGGGCGTCACGGGTAAGGGCGTCGACGTCTTGCGGATCGCCGGTGGTGGCGCGGTCCAGGGTCTCGCCGATCACGCGGTCGGGCGTCACTTGGGTCCCGAACAGACCGGAGGCGACCTCGGCGACGACACGGCGCTGGTCTGCCTCCGTGCCAGCACTGGCCATGGTGGCCGACGTGCCCACGCATTGCAGGTCGGGCGACTGGCAGGCGTCGCGAACCCGGCGGACCAGCATAGCCACGTCAGCGCCTTGGCGGCCGCGGTAGGTGTGCAATTCGTCCAAGACCAGGAACTGCAACCCCTGCGCCGCACCGACGAGTTTGCGGCGCTCATCCGGCCGAGTGAGCATCAGCTCCAACATCACGTAGTTGGTGAGCAGGATGTCCGGCGGGTTGCGGAGGATCGCTTCCCGTCTCTCGCCTTGTTCCTGGCCGGTGTAGCGCGCGAACGTCACCGGTTCGCGACCCTCGCCGTAGCCGTAGCGGAGGAACTTCTCGAGTTCGCCCACCTGGCTATTGGCCAGAGCGTTCATCGGATAGACAATGATCGCCTTGACGCCAGGGGTTCGCTCTTGGCTTAGTACGCGGTCGACAATCGGGATGATGTAGGCCAGGGATTTGCCGGACCCCGTTCCGGTGGTGAGCACGTAGCTCTTGGCCGATCGTGCCGTTTCGATCGCTTCGCGCTGGTGACGGTGCAGCGTGATTGGTGCAGTGCCGGTGTCTTCGAGGTGCGCCTTTGGCCGGAAGATTTTCGAGCACTCCGGGTGCAGCAGGTCTTCGGCCACGAGCTGGTCGATCGAGCCTCCGGAGGCGAACATCGGGTTGAGTGACAACCACGGCTCGGGCCATTGCTTGCCTTCGGCCAGTTCCTCGGTCACATGCTGGTTGATCCTCGGGTCGCGCGGCGCGACGGCGCTGGTCGTGAAGGACTTGTAGTCGTCAATCAGGTCCTTGTGTACTTGGAAAATATCCATTGCTGTTCCCACCCGCTAGATCAATCCAAGACCGGCATCCGCTCGCCGTCAGCCAACTCCGCCATCAACCTAGTGCTGGTACACCCACTGGAACCGGATAATGAGATCCCGATTCAGCGACCAGATGCGCACGCATTGCCCCCCTCCAGCTCGACGTGACCGCCGCCGGCAACCGACGGAGCCTATCCATCACCCCCGTCAATTAGCGATGATTATGGCCTTTGCGTCCGACAAGTGGTCGATCGGCGGCAATCAGCCTCCTTGTCACTTGTCCACGCGGGTAGGGTGCGACCACAAGGCCCAGCGTCGCCGCCACGGCTACTCGCTGCCTTCCCGAAGCAATCGACAGATGACCCCCATGGTTGCAGCCTCGCCCCATCTGGGCTCGTTGGCCGTCAAAGGGTATGAGGTGAGCCCGTCGTGGCCCTCGTGTCGTCTATAGGATCTGGCTGCAGACCTCAGAGGCTAGTTTGTGTTCGAGGGCTGGCGGCAACGGTTGTCCCAGATTCGATTCCATGGTTGCCGGACAGTGAATCCATTATGTATGACGGACGATGCGAAGCGCGGGTCAAGGTCGAATAGCTCACGGAGCGCCGTTCCAGAGGGAGAGATCATGCAGGGAAGCACACCTCAGGTATATACGATCGCCGATTTTCTGAAATGGCACGATGACGAGGAACTCGTATTGAATCCCAACTTCCAACGCGGATCCGTATGGTCACCGCAAGCCAGAACTTATTTGATCGATTCAATCCTCCGAGGCTATCCGATCCCAAAGCTCCTGCTTCGAACAGAAGTCGATCGTGACACCAGACGCACGAAACGTGACGTGGTGGATGGGCAGCAACGGCTTAAAACGATAATAGATTTCAGTGCCGATAAACTAACCCTGGGAACAAAGGCTCGGGAGTTTAAAGGACTCAAATACAGCCAGCTGGAGAACGATCTAAAAGACCAGTTCCTTTCGTACAAACTCACTTGCGAACAGCTACTTAATGCAAGCAATGAGGACGTTCTGGAAGTTTTCGTTCGAATCAATTCATATGCCGTTCCAGTCTCTGAAGCAGAATTGAGAAATGCCCGCTTCGACAACGATTTCAGTAACTTAGTCAAAGAATCCGTCGAACACCACAGAGGCCTATGGCAGTTGGGCGTCATTTCCGAAAGAGAAAGGGTACGCATGGTTGATCAGTCGCTGATTGCTGAAGCGTACTCGATCCTGGCCAATGGCGTCCGCGACGGCGCGGAGGCCGATATTACTCGGTTCTATGAAAGCATGAGTAAGGCCCACGCAGAGCTTCCGAGCAGTGCGAGTGTGGACGATGCTCTCGACTCTACCGTTACCCTGCTTCAGGACTTCAAAGATGAAGCCATCGTCGCTCGTCCTCATTTCCTGATGATCTATGCCGCAATTCTATACAAGAAAGACAAGCTCCCCGTTGGGCGACTCGATTTTGAGAATATTCCCAGCTCAGCAGAACTTACGCGAGCCCACGACAGCGCCATACAGGAATCATTTGCCGTGCTCAATACGGCACTGACCAATGATCAAGAGGATGGGTTTTCGGCTTTCCGCGCGGCTCGCTCCACAAGCCAGCGAACAAAAAGCCGTCAAATACGGTTCGAGTACTTCACGCGAGCGCTGGCGGGACAGTACGCTCAATAGGTAGAGACCTGTGAATCCCCAGCCACTTGTGGCCATAATCGATGAGTTCACGGCAGAGATTGACCAGATCCGGTCAATCTTCGATACATGTCGTGGTTCCCGAACTGTAGATCGCTACCTCTTTCCCTACTGCCCGTTCGAAGATGGATGCCTCGTTTCCCTTTGGGACGCTTGGAACAGATTCCTTCGCAACCTTACGCTCTCCTCGGTGGCCACTAATTCCATGGGCCTGAGTGGCACCGTGTACACACCCGTTGCGCCCAGAAATGAAATAGCAGCTCTTGCACATCTTCGGGCAAACAAGAAGGGGAAATCCTACTCATTAATAAATGGTGAGCCAAATTGGCACAATTTATTACATTTGGTCGATATCCTTGGCACACTCGACGCACCTAACGCCCACGTCATAATCTCAGCTTTAGGGGCGGCCACTGTGAGGCTTGACCCGATCGTAGTTAACAACCCAATAGAGGAGGTTCGCGAGTGCAGAAATTTCGTTGCGCACAAATCTTCGGCAACGCTATCTAGGGTTCAATCTTATGCAGCATACGTGTTCTCAACATTGTCTGATCATCTGCGGCGCAAGAACGCAGGCGTGGAAGCATTTCACGAGTGGGGTGATTGCATGATCGCCATCGCAGAATCTGCAGCGCAATGACCTGAGAACGTTCGCCAGTAACGGTTCCGACACCGTGCACGAAGCTCACCCTGACAATTATCGGCGCTCACTTGGCTTGGTCGAGCGGCAATTCGGGGCCAGTGCTTATGAACGGGCGTGCTTGCCTTCCTCCACAGTAGCGTCACAACGAAAGCCCAAGTTGCGACTGAAGATCGCTCGTCAGCGGCGTCAGCAGTCGATAGGTCACCAGCATCGGCTCAGACCCTGAGTAGCTCAGCGGCACCACCCGCCCAAGGTAGGTGAACGCGACATCATCGCCGCGTCGTCGCATCCAGAGCTCTATCGACTTGCCAGTCGACAGCGACTCGAGGATCTCCTTACCCTTCTTGCCTGTTGGCTTGGTCGACGTCTGCGAGCTCCATACAAAGACATCCGGACCCTCAAAGTGCTCGACATACTGTGTGCGGTCGGCGCGCTTCTGCAATGAGACGAAGAGGATCGTGTGCTTCTCGAGCGACACATGGCCTGAACGCCAGTTGCCTGGGTTGTACACCTGTCCGTAGAGCGGCGGCACGTCCATGCTCTTGAACTGTTCGCCAATGCGGGAAGCAAGCGGATTGATCTCTTGCTGGCCGAGCTTGGATACGAGCCGGGCCACTGGCCGCATGTCGGACTGACCCTCGATCGGCGGGACAGCAGGGTTATTGGACTCGAGTGTGTAGATCCCACCTTCTCGCCGAAGCACCTTCAACGTCCCTGCGACACCCGACGTCCCGGCCGTCTCCACCAGCACGGGTTGGCCCAGGTAGTCGCGGGCCGACCCGCCGGTGATCCATTCGAAGAGTAACGGATCGCCGTGCCGAATCGGGTCCGCGCCACCATCCATGGAGTCGCCATGGGCGAAGCACACGAAGTGCGACGACGGCGTAAGCGGCTGTCCTGTAACCCTTCTGATCGGAACCTCGGTCGACGCATGATCGCTCCAGGATGCCTGCGCTCCCGATCCGCAAGCGACCGTGTAGTCCAAAGAGCGGTACGTAGTCGATTGGCACCTCTGCGTGATCGGACCGGTCAGGCTGAATCAACAGAATGCCGTCGATCTGTTCGATCGAAACCCGATGCGATGTTCCCGGGCGCCCTGCCGATGGTCCAAACCAGCCCCGCAGCAAGGCAGGTAGGGCGTGGCCCGTCGAATCCGCGCGAGTAGCCGCAGCGACCGCTCCCTTCGCGAACGACGCTTCGAACTCGATCCCCTCGGCCATGAACGACACATGGCCCTCGGGAAGATCAGGATGCAGGCGTCGGTCCAGTCGAATGATTGGGTGACCGTCGGAGAACATTGCGGATTCCGCCGCTGGGTTCGGGCACGTCGCCGGCGAACCTCGGAATCACGTGGATGTGCAGGTGATCGACCGTCTGGCCTGCCGCGGATCCTTCGTTGAAGCCGACATTGAACCCATCTGGGCCATGCATTTCGGCGATCTTGTCTCGCACAATGTCGACCAAGTCGAAGATGTCGGCGCGCTCACCGGGCGTCGCCTCCCACCAGTTGGTGATGAGCCGTCGCGACACCACCAGCGCATGGCCGGGCGAAACTGGGTAACCGTCCCAGATCGCAAACGCCGATCGATTGGCCGCGATCCACTCTGCCTGGGGAATGTCGAAGAAGGGCGACTCAGAGTCCACGAACGTCCAATCTGTAGTGCTGGGTTGGCGGTGCGCCGACCGGCCGGCCTCATACTCGATCGACAGTCCACCGTGTGACCACCACAGGCAGCATTGAGTCGCTCGATGAGCAAAGATACGTACCGTCCGGCGTCCACGCGGGGAGGTTAGCGCGGCGGGGTGACAGGCTGTGTCAATTCGAACGGGAGCTGACACTGACCAGGCGTACACATCAGCCGCAGATGGTCGTCAATAACCTTGACGACTTCCACAAGCACAAACTGCCCCGATAGACCGCGCGAGCCGCCAACCCAAGCACCCTAGTCATAGATGACGTCCAATCCCCGCCTCCGAAGATCGGCCAAAGTGTCCCGCATTGCTTGCAGTTGTTCAGGCGTATGCCCCACCCAGTCGGTGACCTCACCGACGATTTTCACGGGCTCGCGGGTCCGGTAGGAGCGGGTCGGGTTTCCGGGAAGCTTCTTGTCTGTCACGTTCGGGTCGTCTTCCAGCGCACCTTCGGGTTCCACAATGTAGATGCGGCCCCGTCCCTCGCCGGTTGCCATTTCGGCTCCCCACACCGCGGCATCCAATGTCTGGGTCACATAGACGTGGTTCATGATGCGTCCTGCTTCGTAGTTCGACTCGCGCCCGGGCACCAGCCGTTCCCCCACCGCAAGGTCAGCCTTGGTGCCGTGCAGGAACGCACCCGACTCGTGCACTTCAAACGGTTTCGGCGTACTCGTCACAACATCCCCCTGTCATTCACGGTCGGACGATTGTGCAGCACACACGGGGCCTTGCCGCAAGCCCCACCCCCCGCCTTATAGTGAGAGTGGGAACAGCGCCAGAACCGGTGGCGCACAGCGATTCCGATCGATCCGCTGAAAACCCACCCACGCCGTGGATACGCTCCGAAGAGTCCTGACCTCCCGTCGAGAGGACTCCATGACCGCACTCGCGCAAGCGCTTGTCGGGGGGTTTCTCATCGGTGGGCTGTACGTGGCCATCAGCATCGGTTTCTCGTTGTCGTTCGGTGTTCTCGATGTCGTCGACCTCGCCGTCGGGATGTGGGTGGTCATCGGTGCGTTCGCCGCGATCGTGGCCAGCGAGAAGCTGAAGATCGACGCGTTCGCCCTGCTCCCGGCCGTGTTCGTGGTCTTCGGGGTCGTGGGCTGGCTCATCGCGCCCCTGATCTATCGGGTCCGGACAAGCAAGTACGCCCTGCCGGCGCTGATGGGCCTGGCGTTCACCTTCGGGCTCGCCACGATGATCCGCGGCGGCCTGCTCACGGTGTTCGGTTACAACCCACGCACCGTGCCCACCAACCTCTTTCCCGGCAACATCGAGGTGCTCGGCATCACCGCACCCACGATCCGGGTGGCCGGCTTCGCCTTCGCACTGGTCGCCACCGGCCTGTTCCTGGCGTTCCTGTTCTACACCCGCACCGGTCTCGCGATCCGAGCCACCGCGCAGAGCAAAGAAAACGCCGGGTTGATGGGCATCGACGTCAAGCGGATCAGCAGCCTGGTGTACGCCATCTACACCGGGCTCACCGCGATGGCCGGCGCGCTGCTGGGCGCCATCTACGCGATGACTCCGGAAGTCGGCCTGCGCTACACGCTGTTCGCGTTCTTCGTCGTGGTGTTGGCCGGGCTCGGCTCGGTGGTCGGGGTCCTGGTCGCCGGACTGTTCCTGGGCGTACTGCAGTCTTTGGTCACGACCTACGTCGGCGCCAACTACACACTGCTGGTGGTCTTCGGGGTGTTGTTCGTCGCGCTGTTGCTGTTCCCACAAGGCATCTCGCGGCGGGGGCTGGCATGAGAACCAAAAGGCCCGCCTCCGGCGGCAATCCATTCCTCAACCTCGGCGTGCTCGCCCTCGTCGTCGCGGCGCTGTGTCTGCTGCCGATGATGACGTCGCCGTACTACGTCCGGGTGGCCACCGGCGTCGCATTGTGGGCTGGAATCGCCTTGTCCTGGAACGTCATCTGTGGGTATGCCGGCTACATCAGCTTCGGCCACGTCGCCTTCTTCGGCATCGGCGCCTACACCACGGCGATCCTGATGCAGCCCCAACACGATTGGAACTTCTGGGCGACCCTTCCCGTCGCGGCCGTCATCGCCGGCGCCGTTGCCGCACTGGTCGGCTGGCCTGCGCTTCGACTCAAAGGCGCGTACTTCGCCATCGCGACCTGGGCGCTGGCCGAGGCAGTCCGCGAGCTCACCACGGTCGTCGAGTTCACCGGCGGCTCCGGCGGACTCAGTACGCCGATCCGCGCCGACGACAACTTCTTCTTCTACACGATGCTCGCCGCCTCGGCGATCGCCTACGCCGTCTGCTATCTGCTGCTGGAACGCTCCCGGTTCGGTTTCCGAGTGAAGGCGGTGCGCGACAACGAGATCGCCGCCCGCGCGCAGGGCATCAACACCACCCTGGTCAAGATCGGCGCGTTCGTGCTGAGCGCGGTCATCCCCGCCGTGCTGGGTGGCATCAACGCGTACTGGATCACGTTCATCAACCCCCAGAGCGTGCTGAACACCCTCATCACCGACCAGCTGGTGGTGATGGTGCTCGTCGGCGGGCTCGGGCACGCGTGGGGCCCAGCGCTCGGCGCGACCGCGATGTACCTGCTGCAGGAGCAGCTGCGGGTCAGCTACGGCGAGACCACCGCCTACATCATCGTCGTCGGCGCGATCGTGATGGCGGTAGTGCTGTTCCTGCCTGACGGGCTGGTGAGCCTCGCGCGCCGCGCTCGACGAATGCGCTTGGTACGCCAACTCCTTGGCCGTGCCCGCGACGACCTCTTGCCCCAGAAGACCGGGGCCGGGCGATGACCGTGTTACAGGTCGAGAACCTATCCCGCTCGTTCGGCGGCATCCGCGCGGTCGACGCCGTCACGTTCGAGGTCGAGCAGGCCGAAATCGTCGGCATCATCGGGCCCAACGGCAGCGGCAAGAGCACCCTGTTCAACCTGCTCACCGGTGCCCTGAAGCCCGACAAGGGCACGGTCACGTTGTTCGACAAGCACATCACCCGACTGGCGGCCTACAAGATCGCCCGAGCCGGCCTCGGCCGCACCTTCCAGATCCCGGCGCTGTTCGTGAATATGACTGTGCGGGAGAATCTCTGGACCGCCGCGGTGCAATTCGACTGGGACAACGCGCGCGCCGACGCGGACGAGGTGCTGGAGCGCCTCGAGCTCACCCATGTCGCCGACGACCTCGCCAACACCTTGTCCGGCGGCCAGCAGCGCCTGGTGGAGATGGGCCGGGTGTTGATGCAGAAGCCGAAGGTTGCGTTGCTCGACGAGGTCGCCGCCGGTGTACACCCGCGGCTGCGCCAGATCATGCTCGACGCCATTCGCACGCTGCGCGACGCGGGTACGACGTTCCTGGTGATCGAGCACGACATGGAGCTCGCGCAGGACATCTGCGACCGGATCATCGTGATGGATGCCGGAAAGATCGTGGCGCAGGGCAGTTTTGAGGAGATCTCGCACGACCCGCACGTGATGGAGGCGTATCTGGGGGTGCCAACGAGTGAGTGATATTGCCGTCGAGGACCTCGACGCGGGCTACGGCAGCGTGCAGATCCTGCACCAGGTGTCGATGACTGCCCGCACCGGCGAGGTCACCTGCATCTTCGGGCCCAACGGCTGCGGGAAGAGCACTCTGCTGAAAGCGATGGTGGGAGTGATCGACCCGTGGGCGGGCAGCGTCAAAATCGACGACGACGACATCACCCACCTACCGTCGCATAAGACATTGGGCTGCGGGCTGGCGATGATGCCCCAGGGCGGCGGCGTGTTCCACCACCTCTCGGTACGCGAGAACCTGCGCATCGGCGGCTACACGATTCGCTCCCGAGAGCAGCTGGACCAACGGATCGAGGCGCTGCTGGAGGAGTTCCCCCGACTGCGGGAGCGATATTCCGTGCCGGCGGGCCAGCTCTCGGGCGGTGAGCAGATGATCCTGTCGATCGCCCGTGCGCTCGTGTTGAATCCACGGTTCCTGTTGTTCGACGAGCCGTCGGCGGGCCTGTCCCCCAAGCTCGTCGGGGACGTCCTGGTACGCGCCGCCGAACTCGCCCAGCGCGGCGTCGGCGTGATCATGATCGAGCAGAACATCCGCGAAGCGATGCGGGTGGCCGACAGGATGTATGTCCTTGTGGGAGGTCGCAACCGGTTCGACGGCACCCCTGCCGACGTGGCGGACGACCGCGAACTTATGCACCTCTATCTCGGGGGCCGCTGATATGAGAGGAAACATCATGTCCAACAACATCAACCGCCGCATCTTTCTGACGCGGGCCGGCCTCATCGCGGGCGGTGTGGTGGCCGCCCCAAGCGTGCTCGCCGCGTGCGGCGGCGACACAGGCGGCGGCGGGACGACCGACACGTTCAAGGTCGGCGCCGTGCTCGAGCTCTCCGGCGAGTCCGCGACCGGCGGCCAGATCGCGCAGCGCGGATACCAGCTGTGGGCCGACACGGTGAACAGCAAGGGCGGCTTGACCATTGGCGACAGGAAGTACAACGTCGACTTGGTCGTGCAAGACTGTAAGAGCGATCCCGCCACCGGTGCCGACGCGACCTCCCGACTGGTCACCGAGGAAGGCGTGAACGCCATCTTCGGCGCGTACACCAGCGGCGTGCAGCTCGCGATGGACCCGATCTGCGCCAAGTACCGGATCCCGTGCATCGCCGGCTCCGCGGAGTCGCCCAACGTCTGGAGGAAGCAGCCCGCCTTCACCTTTGGCGTCATCCCCGCCGTCGACACCACGGCGGCCCGCTCGATCCAGTCGATCGTGGACACCGCGAATCCCAAGCCCGTCACCGCGGCGGTCGTCGGCGCCAACGAGCCGTTCTCCGACGACACTGCCCAAGGGTTCCGCGCGGGCGCCGAGGCGGCGAAGCTCAATGTGGTGCACTTCTCACTGTTCCCGCCGAACGCCGACTTGGCGCCGGTCGCCCAGGTGGTCGCCGCGCAACGGCCCGACATCGTGGCGGTCGGCGGCCACGACATCCTGCTGGTCGACTTCGTGAAGGCGATGGCCGCGACGGGCTACACCCCGAAGGCGATCATCGAGCACTACGGGATTACCGATGCTTCCTTCGCGAAAGCCCTTGGCCGCCAAGCCGATGGCGTGATGGGCATCTCGGTGTGGTTGCCGACCGCGTCCTTCAGCGACGACCTGTTCGGCTCGGCCGCCGACTACGCGAAGGCATTCGAGGATGCGTACGGCTCACCGCCGGACTACACCGCCGCCGGGTGCAGCGCCGCCGGACGGGTGCTGCAGGCCGCCGTCGAGACACTGGGTGAGACACCGTCGCTGTCCGAGGACGCCCGGGTCAAGCTGAACGACCTGATCGCCGCGACCGACCTGCAGACCTTCTACGGGCCGATCAAATTCGCCACCGAGGGCGACCACTTCCACAACAACACCGCGCTCGACCCGATGCTAGTCCAGATCCAGGGCGGGCAGATCAAGGCGATCGCGCCGCCCGAATCAGCACAAGCGCCGATCGTCTACCCGCTGCCGCCGCTGACCTGAACGCCGGCCGTCTGCTCGGAGGTGGCGTAATCCCTACGCGCCGTTCAGGTTCGTCCGCGAATGCCGCCATACCCTTCGGCAGGAGGGTAAGTTGCTGAGTTTCTCGCGGGTGCGAACCGAAACCCCGACTTCGACGAGGGGATACATGAAGAGACGGATCTGTTCAACGAATACACCCGGCGCGAGGCAGTCGAGAAGATCGTGGGATCCCCAGTCATCTCGGCCGACTCCCACCAATCAGGCAGCCTGCTGGTGTTCGAAGAACGCGGCGCCGTCGTCAAGAGCGTCACGGTCGGTGGCGACTACCTGCGCGCCGACGGCTACACCTTTGGACCCAACGTGCTCATCGAGCCGTGGGGAAACGGCGCTATGCGCCTGATGCCGCCGGACGCCGGTTCCAGCCGCTGACTTGTCCGCCACCCCTTACCGCGCGAGCCTGGCATGGGTGACTGCACAGTCCTATAATGACTGCATCGAATGCAAACCAAAGGGGTGACTCATGCCAATCCTCACTGTGCGGAACCTGCCCGACGAGGTGCACCGAGCACTGCGGGTACGCGCCGCCAGCCATGGCCGTAGCACCGAGGCTGAGGTGCGGGCAATCCTGGAAGAGGCCGTCAAGCCCGAAGGCCACGTCAAGCTCGGTTCCCTATTGGCCGAGATCGGCCGTGGGGCCGCGCTTTCCGATGAGGACATGGCCGTGTTCGAGCAGCGCGAGAAAACCGCCGCACAGCCGATTGACCTGCAATGATCTTGGTCGACACCAACGTCATCTCCGAACCTTTGCGTAAATCACCCGAGGCGCGCGTCATCGAGTGGATCAACAATCAACCGCTCGAAACGCTCTACCTTTCGGCGATAAGCGTTGCCGAATTGCGTTTCGGGGTCGCGTCGTTGCCTGCCGGCAAACGCCGAAAGAGCCTCGCCGAGAGCCTGGAAACCCGTGTGCTGCCACTTTTCGCGAACCGAGTCCTGGCGTTCGACCTACCCGCGTCTCAAGCGTATGCCGATCTGATGAGCAAGGCCCGCGTAGCCGGGCGGGCAATCGCTGCCGCCGACGGTTATATCGCCGCAACAGCCGCCGCCAACCGGATGGCCGTGGCCACTCGGGATACCACGGCCTTCGATGCCGCGGGCGTACCCGTGATCAATCCCTGGCAGCCCTAGCAAGCCTGGACGACCCACCTACCAATTACAACGCGAGTAATCCTTCAAGAAACACCCGAAGAGGTCCTCACCCAACTCTCCTCGCACGATCGGGTCATAAACGCGCGCAGCACCATCCACCAGATCCAGTGGTGCGTGGAAGCCTTCCTCGGCCAGCCGCAGCTTGGTCGGGTGCGGGCGCTCGTCGGTGATCCACCCGGTGTCCACCGCGGTCATGAGAATGCCGTCCTGCTCCAGCATCTCCCCCGCGCTCGTGCGGGTCAGCATGTTCAGCGCGGCCTTGGCCATGTTGGTGTGAGGATGCCCGGGGCCCTTGTAGCCGCGGCTGAACTGGCCTTCCATCGCTGACACGTTCACCACGTACTTGCGCCGGGCCGACGACGCGGCAAGCGCCGGGCGCAGCCGGCTCACCAGAATGAACGGCGCAGTCTGGTTGCACAGCTGCACCTCGAGGAGTTCCATCGCGTCGACCTCGTGCACGCGTTGGGTCCAACTGTTGACCGACGCAGTATCGGGCAGCAGTCCGCCCGCGTCAATGGCGATCCCGGCTGCGATCCGCTCCGGCGACGCACTCCGAGCTTCCAGAGCAAGCGAAGTCAAAGCGTGCGCCGCAGGATGCTCGCCGAGACTGCCGGCCAGCGCATGGGGATGCGCGTCACTCACATGGTCGAAGGTGACCACGTCCACCAACTCCGGCGGCGGGGTGCGCTCGGCCTCGACCAGCGCGGCATACGAGCCCGGCGGGCGGCGCACCGTCTGCGCCGCATTGTTGATCAGGATGTCCAGCGGCCCCTGCGCGGCCACCTCGTCGGCCAGGGCGACCACCTGAGCCGGGTCACGCAGGTCGATCCCCACCACCCGCAGCCGGTGCAGCCAGTCGGCGCTGTCCTCCATCGCGGCGAAGCGGCGCACCGCGTCGTTGGGAAACCGGGTGGTGATCGTGGTGTGCGCGCCGTCGCGTAGCAGCCGCAGCGCGATGTACATGCCGATCTTGGCGCGCCCGCCGGTGAGCAGGGCGGTGCGCCCGGTCAGGTCGGTGCGGGCGTCGCGCTTGGCGCGGTTGACCGCGGCGCATTCCGGACAAAGCTGGTGGTAGAACGCGTCGACGACGGTGTGGTGGTTCTTGCAGATGTAGCAGGCCCGCGAGCGCCGCAGCGTGCCTGCGCTGGCCCCGACCGCGGTGGACACCAGCGGCAGACCTTGGGTTTCGTCGTCGATCCGGCCGGGCGCACCGGTGGCGGTGGCGGCGATGACGGCGCGGTCAGCAGCAGCGATCGCGTCGCGTTTGGCGTCCCTGCGGGCTTTCTTCACTGCCTTGAACAGGCCCGCGGTGGCCCGGCGCACAGCAACGGCGTCGGGGTGCTCGGGCGGCAGGGCCTGCACCTCGGAGAGCACCCGCAGGCACGCGCTGAGCTGGTCGGGGTCGATCGCGGTCACCGTGGAAGGGTACTGGGGTTGGGCCCAAATCCCATATCGAGCGAACGGCCGGTCAGCCCGGCAGCTGGTCGAGCCAGTCCGATTGTCCGTCGACCGGCCGGCCGTCGATCACGACGAGCGGGACCCCAGGCTCGGGGAACTGGCGCAGAACGGTGAGGTTGTTGGTTGCGACGGCATGGGGGTCGTGGCCGATCGGCAGACCGAATCTGATGAGATCCTGGGCCAGTGGGGGCGCGCCGACGCGGTTGGCCAGTCCGGCCAGCTGATTGTTGTCGAGATCGCTGGCCCCCTGCTCTTCCGGCTGCTGCTCGGCCGAAAAGATCTGCTGCACGAAGCGCCACGTGATGTCGCTCGACTGTGATTGGCCGGCCACAACGTACGCCGCGTAGATCGCTCGGCTGTCGTATGTGCCGCTGGCCGAATACTTTTCGAGGAAGTCCACGAATCGAAGGTTGACGTGGAGTGTGCCGGCCTCGATGCGTTTGCCTATGTCGTCGCCCTGGGTCTGGACCATCTTTCCGCTGAACGGGCACATCGGATCCAGGTAGAGGTCGATCTGCCCGGGCGCGGCCGGGTCGCCTATCGAGATGGCATCCCCGACCGGCGCCGCAGCCGCCGCGTGGGCCACTCCGGCGGTCGGCAAGGACATCAGTAGTGCCACGAGCAATCCAAGAACCACCCCGACGGCACGGACCACGTTTGTTCGATGCATGGGTCCCATCATGTCGTGTCGGGTCGGGTCGGATCAGAGTTGGTCGAGCAGTCCGTCCACCAGACTGGTCAATCTCGCAAAATGTGTTCCCGGCCAATAGATCTGTCCGCAGTCTGCGCAGCGGCCGAATTCGTCGTAATAGCGGCGGGTCAACGGCTCAAGTTTGTCGATCACCTCTTCCTTCTGCACCGCGGCCAACCGCCCATTGCACCGCACGCACCGGGTGAACGGCGCCACCCGCCGCCGCAGATCCAACCGCCGTATCACCTCCAGCGTCTGCTCCTCCGCCTGATCGGAGTGCACGAACAAGCCATGGGTGATTGCGCGACGCTTCAACAGCCCGCGGTCGCGAGTCAGCAGGATCCGCTGCTGATCCAGGCTGATATCGGCCAGCGTTTGATCGTCGGCGTCGCTCGACCACCACACGTCGAACCCGAGCACCCGAAGCAGCCTCGCCAGCCGACCAAGGTTGACGTCGATCACGAACCGCGGATCACGCAGGGGCTGCGGCCGCAGCCGGGCCGTCGACTCGATGTCGAGCGCCTCGAACATCGGATACACCGCGATGCGGTCGCCGACTGCCGGTCGATGCTCGAACCCAACTGGGTTGCCGTCCACCAGGATCAGGTCGATCTCGGTGTGCGGAATGCCCATCGCCTCGAGAACATCCTTGACGGTCTGATGGCTCTCGCAGGGACGGCGCACGGTCACACCGCGCGCCTCGGGTTCCAAGAAGTCGTTGAGCTCGGCGTATGCCCGGATGTCCACGAAGCCGGTCATACCGCCATGGTGCACGCGGCCGACGACCTGGGCAACGTCGAATATCGGGCCTACCGTAGGACCATGGCAGAACACGCGATCACTGTGGCGCATCCACCGGAACCGATGATGCGTGCCGTCAACCGCATCCTGCGGCTATTGTTGCGCACGCCGGTCGCAGGGCCCGCGCGCAAGCACTTCATGGTCGTGACCGTCCGTGGCCGAAAGACCGGGCGGCAGTACACGATTCCGCTGAGCGCACATCGAATCGGCAACGACCTCTACGCCATCACCGACGCGGCGTGGAAGCACAACTTCCGCGACGGTGCGACCGCCGAGGTCCTTTACGACGGGCAGACGACGACCATGCGCGGCGAACTCATCGAGGACCCCGTTGTGCTCGCCGAACTGTTGCGGCGCTGCACCGAGTCCTACGGCGTCAAACGCGCGCAGCTGATGATGGGGTTGACGTTCCGCGAGCAGCGGATTCCCACCGTGGAGGAGTTCACCGAAGCCGTCGACCGAGAGCACCTCGCCGCCATCCGATTGACTCCGGCCGGCTGATTCAAGCCAGCGCCGCCGACACTGCGTCATACGACGCGCGGTCAAAGGCCACCAACCTCACCTCGTCGACGCGGGTATCTGCCGCGGCGATGGTCTCGACGGCGGCTGCTATGGCGTCGTCACGCGGCCAGCCGTAGACGCCGGTGCTGATGAGTGGGAATGCGACACTTCGCGCGCCCAGTTCGTCGGCGACCTCCAGTGCACGGCGGTAACAGGATTGCAGCAGCGCACGGTCACGTTGTCCCGCATTGTAATTCGGACCGACCGTGTGGATGACCCATCGGGCGGGCAGTTCACCTGCGGTCGTCCACCCGGCGTCCCCGGTGGCGAGCCCGTCGGGGAACCTCTCGATGCAGTCACGCAGGATGGCCGGGCCACCACCGCGGTGTATTGCGCCGTCGACGCCGCCGCCTCCGCGCATCGCGTTGTTCGCTGCGTTGACGATCGCGTCGACATCCTGCGCGGTGATGTCCCCGTGCACGGCGGTGATGGTTGGCACGCTTCCAGCGTACGAGCACACTGTGTCAGTCCGGAATAGTGAAGGTCGGCCTATGACAAGCAACGAACATCCGGCGGCCGGCACGCCGTGGCCACACGACGACGTCCTGCACGCATGGTGGGTGCAACCTCGCCGACTCCTCGCCGGCGAATACCCGGGTGCGACGACGCCGGAGAAGGCTGCGGCCAAGCTGCGCCTGTTGGCAGAGGCCGGCGTCGACACCGTCATCGACCTGACCACCGAGCAAGACGGTCTGACGCCGTATGACGACCAACTCCGGGTAGCAGCCGACGAGGCTGGGCGGACAGTGCGGCGTTACGCGCATCCCATTCCCGACTACGGCGTCCTCGATCACGCAGGCTACGACGCCATCCTTGAACGCATCCACACCGAGTTGGACGCCGGGCGGATCGTGTACGTGCACTGCTGGGGCGGTAAAGGCCGCACCAGCACCGTGATTGGATGTCTACTCGCCGAGTCCGGGCTGAGCTACGAGGCTGTCATCGCCCGCATCGCCGAATTGCGTGTAGGCACAAGGAAAGCCGGATTTCCCTGCCCGGAAAGTACTGTCCAGCACGACCTGCTGCGCGAGCGCTGTGCTCGCTGAACGTTGGCATAGTTCTCGACGCCAAGGCCCCCCACTGTCTGCCATCCGAGCAAAGCCCACTTGGCGAAACGGCTACTGCCGCTTCACGGGTTCGCCAGAGCGCAGCTCATACTTCGTCGCCTCCAACGGGACACCCAGCTTCTCCTCAGCGGCTTTTCGACGAGCGGTCGCCTGCTCCGCGGTGATCTTCACGCGCCGCGGCTGGAGCTCGTCATCGATCATGCTGCCCATTTATGCCTCCGGGTCGACAACGCCAAACAGCCGCCATCTGTTCTGCTGCCGATCGTACGCCGCACCAATGATCTGATAACGCCGCGCATCGATGATCAGCATCTCGTGTTCCAACGGATAGTCAGACAACTCGCCAACGGGCAGAGCCGGCGTTCCGACTGGCACGAGCAAATCCAACGTCTGAGGTTCTACACGCCGCTCAGAGTGCGCCGGTATTGCCGCCATGGACGTCGACATGAACCCAGGCTCATCAAACACCTGCCCGACGATGTCCTCGGTAGCTCTCGCCGCAGTCGGTCCGGTGATACCGAAAACAGCACCACTAACTTCCCGCGGCCCCGCAACGCACCGTTGATCCGTTCGTAGCCGTTGAAGGCAAACGATTCGATCGCTGCGCGCTCCTCATCTGAAAGTCGATCGAGTGATCGTGTCTCGCTAGCGATACTGGCATAGCAGTATTTCCGCAGAGGGTCATCCGTACCATCGTCACCGGCTGCCACTCACCCATTATTGGGGCCCACAACGCATACCTGGCACGCGAATTCGCCGCCGACTCGACCCGTCGACGCCCATAGCTGCTCCCGTCAGGGACACTCCTCCGACATCCGCACCACACCGAAATCGATCTCGGTGCTCACGGTGAACTTCGCCCCCGCCGGCGGAGTCGAGGTGCACACCTGCCAACCGCGGTCACTGATCTGCGCCCTGCCCTGCCCGGTCAGATCGGTTGAGCTGCTGAACCACACCTCACCGCCCGTCAACGACTGGATCGCATCTTGCGCGCCTTGCAGGTCCTTGCCGATCAGATTCGGCATCGTCCACGCCGACTCGGCCGACGCCACCGGGCTCAACACGACGGCCAAGCCAACCGTCATCGCGGCCACCAACACACTTTTCATCACAACCTCCTGGTTTGGAAGTGAACCGCGCATCGTTGCACGCAGTACCGACAACCAGAGCGCGTGGGCAGCGACCTCGAAATGCGGTACCGCCGGTAGTACCGCATTTCCAACCCATATGCCACCTCCAACCTGGTGCAGATGTGGCGGAAGTGGCACGGCCGCACACCAAATGCCCCAATAACAACCACCAGCAACACCCATCTCGGTAACGTCGAATGAGATGAGCGGGTCACCGACGTGTTGATCGCGGCGTTACGCGATCTGCAGTGGCGGCGACGGCGATTCATGATCGCCGTGGTCGGCACCGGGTTAGTGTTTGCCATGACGTTGGTGTTGACGGGCCTGGCCAATGGTTTTCGGGTCGAGGCCGAACGCAGTGTCGACGCACTGGGTCTCGACGGGTTCATGATCAAGTCG
The DNA here is from genome assembly GCF_053483975.1 of Mycolicibacterium sp. XJ870. Taxonomy (NCBI): domain Bacteria; kingdom Bacillati; phylum Actinomycetota; class Actinomycetes; order Mycobacteriales; family Mycobacteriaceae; genus Mycobacterium; species Mycolicibacterium sp. XJ870. The sequence goes on along the minus strand of NZ_JBEFTI010000001.1, from coordinate 245,384 downwards.
GGTGCGGCAGGCCCATTTCTCGGCTCATCTCCGTTGCCGCCCAATGAAGTTCAGCGTGCCGCCCGTCTCTCTGGCGTCGAAACAGCGGTCCCGCTCGTCTACGGGTCGTCGACCATCCCCGCCGACGGCACCCCGCGCAACGTCAATGTATTCGGCGTGCCGGATGAGGGCCCGGGCGCGCCGGCGCTAGCAGCCGGCCGGGCAGCCCACGCCCCCGACGAGGTGGCGGTGTCGACGACAATGGACCGCCCGATCGGCGCCGACGTCGACATCGGCGCGGCAAAATTGCGCGTCGTCGGCCTGGTCGACGACGCCACCGCCCTGGCCGGCCAGGACAACGTCTACCTGACGGTCCCTGGCGCCCAACAACTGCTGTTCTCCGGGCAACGGCTGATCTCGTCGGTCGGCATCGTCGGCACTGCTGGGCCGCCACCGCCCGACTTCCGCATCGTCGACCGGGTCGGCGCCATCGACGACATGGTGCGACCGCTGCGCGGCGCCAACCAGGCGATGAGCTTGATGGCGGGCCTGCTGTGGGCGGTCGCGGCGTTGATCGTCGGCTCGGTGATCTACCTGTCGGCGCTGGAACGCACCCGCGACTTCGCGGTTTTCAAGGCCGTCGGTGTGGCTACCCGGTCCATCATGGCCGGATTGGCAATGCAGGCGGTGACGGTCGCGCTACTCGCGGCGCTGCTGGGCGCGGGCCTATCGCTGGTGCTCGGACCCCCGTTTCCGATGCGCTGCGACGTCCCCACCTTGGCGTTCGTCGCGCTGCCGGTTCTGGCCGTCGCGATCGGCCTGCTGGCCAGCGTTGCCGGGCTGCGCCGCGCCGTCAGCATCGACCCCGCCCTGGCGTTCCGAGGACCCTGACATGGCAGACCTACGCATCAAGGACCTCGTCGTGGAGTACTCCAGCGGCGGTTACGCGGTGCGCCCCATCGATGGCCTCGATCTCGATGTGCCAGCCGGATCGTTGGCAATTCTGTTGGGCCCCAGCGGTTGCGGCAAGACCACGCTGCTTTCCTGTCTGGGCGGGATTCTCAAACCCACCGCGGGCCGCATCGAGTTCGGCGACGTGGACCTGACGGCCCTGACCAAGAAAGAACTGTCAAAGTACCGGCGCGACACGGTCGGGATCGTGTTCCAGGCGTTCAACCTGGTGCCCAGCCTGACGGCATTGGAAAACGTGATGGTGCCACTGCGCGCCGCAGGCCGGACCCGGCACGCCGCGCGCGAACGCGCCGAAGAATTGCTGACGCGCGTCGGGCTGGAGCACCGGATGCACCACCGCCCCGGCGATCTCAGCGGCGGGCAGCAGCAACGCGTCGCGGTGGCCCGCGCGATCGCGCTCGACCCGCCACTGGTCCTGGCCGACGAGCCCACCGCTCACCTCGATTTCATCCAGGTCGAGGAAGTGCTCAGGCTCATCCGCGAGCTCGCCAGCGGGGAACATGTCGTGGTCGTCGCGACCCACGACACCCGCATCCTGCCGCTCGCCGACCGCGTCGTGGAACTCGTCCCGCACGTCGCCGTCGAACATCAGAACACCGAGTCCGTGCACCTCGATGCCGGCGAGGTGCTGTTCTCGCAAGGCGAGATGGGTGACCTGATCTATGTGGTCACTGACGGCGAAGTGGAGATCGCCCGCGAATTGGCCAGCGGCGGTGAAGAAGTCATCAAAGTGGTCGGCCCTGGCGACTATTTCGGGGAGATGGGGCCGTTGTTCAGCCTGCCCCGGTCGGCCACGGCGCGAGCGAAGACCGACGTGAACCTCATCGGCTACACGGTGCAGGCGTTCCGCGAATTGCTCGGCCCGACCGGCGCCCGCAACCTGATCGGGCAGCCTGAATCAGAGGACTGACGCACTTGTCGGTGGTGTTTTGTACCCATGAGTACTCCATATCCTCCTGCGCCCGGCGGTCAGTACCCGCAGCCCGCTGTACCCGCCAAGAAGCGGAAGTGGCCGTGGGTCGCCGGTGTCGTGGTCTTTTTGATCGCGGTGTCCTCGTTCTCCGGCGGCGACAAGAAGGAGCCGGAGAACGACGCACGGCCCGCCCCGACGGCCGTCGCTCAGGCCCCGGCCCCGGCGCCCGAACCGGAACCCGTTGCCGCGACGATGAACACCCCGGTCCGCGACGGCAAGTTCGAGTTCGTCGTCAAGGCTGTCCAGCCGGGCCTCGCCGAGGTCGGCGACAACCCGTACCTGATTGAGAAGGCTCAGGGACAGTTCGTCATCGTCACGCTCAGCGTGGCGAATATCGGCGACCAGGCACAGGGGTTCAGCCCGTCCAACCAGAAGCTGTTCGACACCGAGGGCCGCAGTTTCGAGAGCGACTCAATGGCTCAGATCGCGTTGGGAAGCTCCGATATTCCGGTGTGGGACAACATCAATCCTGGCAACACGGTCGACGTGTCACTTGTCTACGACATGCCGGCCGCGGCGACGCCGGCCAGCATCGAGTTGCACGATTCGATGTTCTCCGGCGGAGTGATGGTGAATCTGACGCCATAGGGTGCAAGGCCGCCCCTTGGTCCACGGGGCGGCCTTCACATCAACGGCCCTTCGTACTACAGTCCGTAGTAGCCGAGGCCGAGGGGGCATGATGCGGTGGCGCGGAGTTTCTCACGTCGAGTTCGCGGTGTTGGACTACGACGATTCGATCGCGTTCTACGACGCGATGTTCGGCTGGCTCGGATACAGCGCCTTCTCGACGCTGGACATGGAGTACCAGTCGATCTACTACATGACACGGTTTGACAACCCGCACAGCTACATCGGGATCCAGCCGGCGCATACCGGGAACAAGCTGGCGCACACCGACCAAGCAGTCGGGATCAATCACATTGCGCTGTGGGCCCGAAGCCGAACCGAGGTCGACCGCTTTCATCGCGACTTCTTGATCAAACGGGACCTCCCTGTCACCGACGAACCCAAGGAATACCCGCAGTACCGGCCCGGCTATTACGCCGTGTTCTTCGACGACCCGATCAACGGGATTCATTGGGAGCTGGCCTGGATGCCGAAAATTCCCACCCCGCGCCAAATGTGGTCGTTCTATCGTGCACTTCGCAGCGAAACACAGCGGCGCCCAGACCTGGCGAACACCGTGCCCGGCGTTATGTGGCAGGCGAGGCGAACCCTACCGCCCCGGTGATCGGCCTACCTGCGCCACAGAAGACGGCACGTCCCGCAGCGCCCGCACACGAATCCGGGCCCCGCGCTTGGGCACCAGCGTCACATGCTTGACCCGTTGCTTTTCGTCGGCGGCCGTCGTCGCTAAAAGCTCAGCGCGGCGAAGGATTTCGCGTAGCACCACCCGCAGCTCCACCATGGCGAACGTCGCGCCCAGGCAGCGACGGTTGCCGCCACCGAACGGGAACCACGTGGTGGGGCTCAATGTCTCGCCGAGCATCCGGTCGGGATCAAACCGCGAAGGGTCCGGGTACACGTCGCCGCTGGCGTGCACCAGCCCGATCCCCGGCGTCACCATCACCCCGGCAGGCAGCCGGTAGCCGGCCAGCTCGACCGGCTCGGTCAGGATCCGGCCCACGTCGAACACCACTGGCCGGATCCGCAGGGTCTCCTTGGCCACCGCGTCGAGGTACTCGTCGTCCCCTTCTTGCGCAGCCCGCACAGCCTTGTCCAGGATCGCCGGGTGCCGCGTCAACCGTTCCAACGCCCACGACAACGCGGTCGCGGTGGTCTCGTGCCCCGCCACGAGCAACGTCATCAGTTGGTCGCGGAGTTCTCGATCCGTCATGGCGCGGCCGTCATCGTGGGCGGCACGGACCAACATGGCCAGCACATCCGTGCGGCCGGCCAGGTCAGGGTCGGCGCGACGATCGGCGATCTCCGCGTACAGCAGTCGGTCAGCCGCCGCGATGTTGCGCTCCAAAGCCCGCCACGGACGTCGACGTTGCAGGCCTGGGGTCGCGATAGCCAGAGACTCCCACGCACTCACGCTGAGCAGCCGCGGCATCACCTCGCGCAGCGCGGCCAGCCGGGCCGGGTCAGAGGCGCCGATCACCGTCCGCAGGATCACCTCCAGCGTGATCTCGGCCATCTTCGGCGCCGCCGCGAACGTCCGGTCCACCGGCCAGCCTGCAATGTTGGCCGCAGCGATCTCCGCCATCACAGAGGCCTGCCGGGCAACGGCATCGCGGTGGAACGGCGGCAGCATCAACCGCCGGCGATCGCGATGGACTTCCTCGTCAATCACCAGCACCGAACTGTCCCCGAGCAGCCCACTGAGCATCGAGTTCGCTTCCCCGGCATGGAAAACCGTCGGAGAACCGGCGAACACCACCTTGATGTCAGCAGGATCGGCCAGATATACCAAGGTGCCCATCGACGCGATCCGCAGCGTGAACGCGTCGCCGTAGCGGCGACGGCACGCGGACACGAACCGCGGCCAATACCGAAGCATCAGCGCGGCCTGCACCGACGACGGAAGCCGGGGCCCGGGCGGCAGCATGGTCGACGCGCTCACACCCCCACCCTACGAGCGTCCTCGCCGCAACGAGTCACAAACCAGTGCGGGCTCAGGGCCGGAACTGCAGAATCCGGTCGTCGCCGTCGCGGGCACTCCCCCGGCCGTCACGGTTGCTGGTGGTGAACCACAGCGTGCCGTCCGGTGCCGCGACGACCGTGCGCAGCCGCCCGTACTGCCCGACGAACTGCAGCGTCTCAGGGCCGAGTGAACCGTCACCGGAGACCGGTACTTGAATCAGTCGCTGACCGCGCAGCGCCGCGACCCACAGCGAACCGCCGAAGTACGCCAACCCGGAGGGTGACGCTTCGCCGGTGCCCCACTCGATCATCGGGTCGACCAATCCCTCGGTGTCCGCGCGGCCTTCGGCCATCGGCCACCCGTAGTTGGCGCCCGGCCGGATCAGGTTGAGCTCGTCCACCCGATTCGCGCCGTACTCCGTCGCCCACAGTCGACCGGCCGAGTCCCACGCCAACCCCTGAATGTTGCGATGGCCGAACGACCACACCGGCGAGGCCGGATCCGGGTTGTCCGCCGGGATCGAGCCGTCGGGGTTGATACGAAGAATCTTGCCGCCCAACGACGATCGGTCCTGCGCCAGCCCAGGGTCGCCGACCTCACCTGTCGCCACGTAGAGCTTGCCGTCAGGCCCAAACGCAATCCGTCCGCCGTCGTGACGGGAACCCGCGGGGATGCCGGTGAGAATCGGCGATTGAGCGCTCAGGGTCCCATCGTCAAAGCGCATCTGCACCACCCGGTTGTCCTGCGCCGTCGTGAAGTAGGCGAACACCGTCGTACCCGCGGTCGCCAGCCCCAGCAGACCGCCTTCGCCGCGCGCCGCCACGCCGGCCACCGAACCGACCTGATTGACCACACCGGGTGCCGTCAGCTGTTTGATCGCGGCGCTGTCACGTTCGGCGATCAGCGCGCTGCCGTCGGGCAGAAAGGCGATACCCCACGGCACATCGAGATTGGTAGCGATGTCAGAGGGCCCCGCGGCGTTGGGCTGTCCGCGCGATTCGACGTCGTCTCCGCACGCGATCACCAGCATCACGCTGGCCGCGACTGCGACCACCGCACGCGTCAACGATCTGCGGACCGCCACACAGGCAGTATGACCCCGATGAGCGTCACATCGCGTGCAATGCGCGCTCGCGATCCGGCACCACGAACGACGCACCCGTGTTCGCCTGCGCTCCCGGCCGCGTCACGTAGGGCAGCTCCCGGAAGTCGGCGCGCAGCTCGTCGCGGGTGATGCGGCTGCTGATGTAGCCGCGGCGATCGGCGAAGTACCGGATGTGTGGGTTTTCGGCGCGTATCGCTGCGCGGTCGTCGGGTGTTCCGTCGCCGCCGGAACTGATCGAGGTGGTGACCAGTTCGGTCGCGACCACCGACTCCGACTTGTCCCGCACTTCGGCGGCCCAATGCGAATGGACGTCGCCGGTGAGAACGACGGCGTTGCGCACCGACGAGGCGGCCAGCCCGGCGACGAGCCGGTCCCGGTTGGCGGCATAGCCGTCCCAGGCGTCGGGGTTGACACCGCGGCCGGGCCCAGGCGTGAGGTCGACCTGCGAGAAGAAGACCTGCTGCCCCAGCACATCCCACCGGGCTGTCGAACGCTGAAACCCGTTGAGCAGCCAACGTTCCTGATCCGAACCGGTCAGGGAACGGTGAGGATCGAAACCCTGAAAACAGTCGGAAATCCGGTCACCGCAGGCCTGGTCGGTGCGGTACTGCCGAGTGTCGAGCAGATGGAACGTCGCCAGCCCGCCCCAGCGCACGCGGCGGTAGAGCTGCATGTCGATGCCACGCGGCAGCGATGCCCGGCGCAGCGGCATGTTCTCGTAATAGGCACGCAGCGCCGCAGCGCGTCGCACCCGGAACCCACCCTGCGGCTTGGCAGGAACGTCGTCGGCCCAGTTGTCGGCCAGCTCGTGGTCGTCGAACACCACCAGCCACGGCGCCGACACGTGCGCGGCCTGCAGGTCCGGATCGGTCTTGTACTGGGCGTGGCGCTGCCGGTAGTTCGCGAGCGTCACCGTCTCGGGCCCGACGTGGCGTCGCACCCCGCCGTCACGGGCGGCGTACTCGTACTGGTAATCGCCAAGGTGTACAACGAGATCCGGATGTTCGTCGGCGAGCCGGCGGTAGGCGGTGAACAGGCCCTGCTCATAGTTGGCGCACGATGCGACGCACATGGTCAGCGGCGCGAGCGATCCCGGCAACGGTGCGGTGCGGGTGCGCCCGGCCGGTGAGAGGTGTCCGGCGGTGCGGAACCGGTAGAAGTAATCGCTGCCGGGGCGCAGCCCGGCCAGTTCGACATGCACGCTGTGTGCGTATTCCGGTGTAGCCGTGACTGTTCCGCGTTGCTCGATGCGGATGAACCGCTCGTCGGTCGCCACTTCCCATTCCACCTCGACCGCCCGGGCGGGCATGCCGCCGAACCCGTCGTCGGCAAGTGGATCGGGCGCCAGCCGGGTCCAGATCACCACACCGTCCGGGGTGGGTTCGCCCGAGGCCACACCGAGGGTGAAGGGGTCAGCTGGCATCAGGGTCAGCCGACGTTCCGCAGTAAACCCGACGACCGGCAAGACAGCTAGCGCGACTGCTCCCTTGAGCACGGTGCGACGGGCTGGACGCAGCGACACGTCGCAGTGTCGGTGGCGCACCTTGCCGCGCGGTGACGGGCAGCCATACGGTGTCCTCCCGCGGCAACGCGATTACGCAAACAACTTGCGTACGTTCCCTTTCCAGCGGATGTATTGCGAGAACGGGCGAGTGAACCGACGTGAAGAGCCATCCGTCCGGTTCGTCGACGCAAACTCCTTAACGCCCCTAACCGGTGAACGCGACAGGCGGGGTATTCGCAAAACCTACCCCGCGCCCCATCTCCGGGGTAATCTGCGAGACGACGTATGTAGAAAGCGGTACGTCAGTCAGCTACGGAATCCGAGAGCATGCGGGGCCGGAAATTGACAGAAACGCCACATAAAGCGAAGACCGCAGCACCGTTCATCGGCGCTCCCCCAGGCGAGCGACACGGATCGACGGCGGACGAAGTCCGGTCGCACTACGACCTTTCGAACGACTTCTTCCGGCTGTGGCAAGACCCCACCCAGACCTACAGCTGCGCCTACTTCGAACGCGACGACATGACGTTGGAGCAGGCCCAGATGGCAAAGGTCGATCTGGCGCTGGGCAAACTCGGCCTGCAACCTGGCATGACGTTGCTCGATATCGGCTGCGGCTGGGGCTCCACCATGATGCGGGCGGTGGAGAAGTACGACGTCAACGTCATCGGCCTGACGCTTTCGCACAACCAGCTCGAGCACATCGAACAGCGCTTCGCCGAGTCTGGCAGCAAGCGCAGCAAAGAGGTTCGGCTGCAGCCGTGGGAGGAGTTCACCGACCCGGTCGACCGGATCGTGTCGATCGGCGCGTTCGAGCACTTCGGCTTCGAGAAGTACGACTACTACTTCAAGAAGACCTACGAGTTGATGCCCGACGACGGCGTGATGCTGTTGCACACCATCGTGTCGACGAGCAAAGAAGAAGTGGCCGAGATGGGCCTCCCGACCACGATGTCGCTGCTGCGGTTCTTCAAGTTCATCGTCACCGAGATCTACCCCGGCGGCCGGATACCGCTCATCAAGATGGTCGAAGACGGCGCTGTCGGTGCAGGCTTCCACGTCACCCGCAAACAACGCCTGCGCCCGCACTATGTGAAAACGCTCGACACCTGGGCCGCCAACCTGGAGGCCAAGAAGGACGAGGCGATCGCGATCACCTCCGAAGAGGTCTACGAGCGGTACCTGAAGTACCTGACCGGCTGTGCGGACCTGTTCCGCAAGGGCTACACCGACGTTTGCCAGTTCACCTGCGAGAAAACATAACTCAGCACGATCCATCGAGGAGGTCATCCACATGGCTGTCACGACGGAAACGGCGCCACTGCGACCCCATTTCGAGGACGTACAAGCGCACTACGATCTCTCCGATGATTTCTTCGGGCTGTTTCAGGACCCGTCGCGGACCTACAGTTGCGCGTTCTACGCGCGTGACGACATGACACTCGAAGAAGCGCAAATGGCCAAGGTCGACCTGGCCCTCGACAAGCTGGGTCTGCAGCCCGGCATGACGCTGCTCGAGGTCGGCTGCGGCTGGGGTGCGCTGATGAAACGCGCGATCGAGAAGTACGACGTCAACGTCATCGGCCTGACTCTGAGCAAGAACCAATACGCCTACTGCCAAAGCCTTTTGGGGAAGACAAGTACTGACCGCTCGCACCAGGTTCTCCTGCAGGGCTGGGAACAATTCGACGCCCCGGTGGACCGCATCGTCAGCATCGAGGCATTCGAGGCGTTCGGTAAGTCGCGGTATGCGGCATATTTCGATATGACCAACCGGGTGTTACCCGCCGATGGGCGCATGGTGATCGAGACGATCTTCACCCATCCGATCAGCTACTGGCCTGAGCATGGAATCGCAGTGACCTTGAGCGACATGAAGTTCACGCGGTTCCTCGGTAAGGAGATCTTCCCCGGCGGACAGCTGCCCTCCGATGTGGACATGGTCGAATTCTCATCCGGAGCAGGGTTTTCCACCGACGAGATACAGCTCATGAATGAGCATTACGTTCGGACGCTCGACACCTGGTCGGCGAGCCTGGCCGAGCGCCGCGACGAGGCCATCGCCATCACGTCGCAAGAGGTCTACGACCGCTACATGCACTACATGACCGGCTGCGCGGACTTCTTCCGGCGTGGGCTCGCCGAGGTCGCACAGTTCACCTTCAACAAGCGAAACTAGTACGCGCCGAACGCCAATACGACGTTGTGCCCGCCGATGCCGAATGAGTCGCTGATCGCGTAGCGGTAATCGCCGCGGCGCGGCTGATCGGCCACCACATCCAGGTCGATCTCCGGGTCGCGGTTTTTCAGGTTGAGGGTGGGCGGTATGACGCCATCGCGCAGGGCCTGCACCGTCAGCACCGCCTCCACCGCTCCGGCCGCGCCGAGTGAATGGCCCAAAGCTGCTTTCGGCGCATACACCGCGGGTGCGTGACGGCCGAGCGCATGGTGGATGGCACGAGCCTCGGCCTGGTCACCGAACACCGTTCCGGTGGCGTGGGCGTTGACGTGGTCGATGTCGGCCGCGGTGAGGCCGGCAAGTTGGATGGCCCGGCTGATCGCCGCACCGGCCCGCTCCCCTCCGGGGTCGGGCTTGATGACGTCATAGCCGTCAGACGTGATGCCCACCCCCATGAGACGGGCCAGGATCGGCGCACCGCGTGCCTTGGCGTGCTGTTCGGTTTCGATGAGCATCAGCGCGCCGGCTTCACCGAGCACCATGCCGTCGCGGTCCTTGTCGAACGGGCGGCACGCGGCGGCCGGATCGTCGTTGTACGTCGACAACATGCCCAACCCGAAGAAGGCCGCGACGGGCACCGCCTCGATCCAGGTCTCGACCCCACCGCAGACCGCGATATCGGCATCACCAAGGATGATGTGCCGCCACGCATGTGCGATGGCCGACGCGCCCGAGGCGTCCCCCATCAGCGGAGAGATGACTCCCGCCTTCGCCTTACGATCCAGTGCGACCGCAGCCGCCGGCGCGTTCGGCATGTACTTCTGGATGGCTGTCGGGGGCACAGCGCGCAAACCCTTTTCCAGCCAGGTGTCGTATTGGAGGGTCATCTCCTCCGTCGTGCCCAGCGCCAGCCCGATCGAGACGAGCAAGCGTCTGGTGTCGATGTCAGGTGATCCGGCGCTGTCCCAGAGCCGGCGGTCGAGCACCGTCGACATCTGCTCCATATACGAAAGCCGCCGCCGCTCAATGCGGCTCAGAGTCTGGTCGAAAGTCTCCAACACGTGCCCGCCGATACGCACCGGCGAATCGAACTCGGCGACAAACGACTTGTCGAGCACGCCGATGCCACTTCGGCCCTCCAGCAACAGCTGCCAGGTGTCCTCGGCGTGGGTCGCAAGAGGCGTCGTCGATGCGACCGCAGTAACAACGACGTCGGCCAACCCATCGCCGGTGGTCTTGGCAACCATGAGGTGTGCTCTCGTTTCTGCGTTTGCGAGCTGTCACGGTGACACTTACTACTTTAGGGCTGCACATACCCGCTCAAGTCGAATTCGTACCGTTCAGCGCCGAGTCCCGCATTGGCGGCCTACGGTGAATGGCCCGCCGGCCGCGTGCCTTGCCATTGCTGGGCACGCTCATATTCGACCGCACGACGCTTAAAGCATTCTCGAATCTCACCCGGACCGGCAAGCTCCTCGGGACTCCCCAACCACCCGGCGCCGTCAGCGGCCGACTACTCCGTCTTGCGCATCGACGCGCACTGGAGCGGTTCGCGCGGCGCGCGTAATGCGCAGTACCGCAACATATTTGCGGGCTTGTTGACAGGGTCCCCAGATCGGCGTGTACTGGACCTACAGGGCGCGCCGCCCCGCTGACCGACAGCTTCTCCCTGTTCGACTTTCGACGGCACAGGGACAACAGAAGTGATGTTCCTTTTCGGGATCCCGGCCAGCGTGGTGGCGTCGCTCTTTCGTGTCTGAGCTCAGCGCTTCGGTCGGAGAACCCCACGCCACCCGTTATCGGGCAGCGCGTGGGTGAAGATGATCCGCAAGACCTGCAGGTACTGGCGTGGCATCGACCCGGTGGTGTAGGGCAGCCCGTATTTCTCGCACAGTGCGCTCACGCGCTCGCCGACCTCAGCCAGGCGATTACTCGGCAGGTCGGGAAACAGGTGGTGTTCGATCTGGTAGCACAGGTTCCCGCTGGAGAATGCCATCACCGGACCGGCTTTGAAGTTGGCCGCACCGAGCATCTGCCGCAGGTACCACTCGGGTTTGGTCTCCTCCTGCAGGGTCTCCGGGCCGAACTTCTCGGCGCCGTCAGGGAAATGACCGCAGAAGATCACCACGTTCGCCCAGAGGTTGCGCAGCAGATTGGCGGTGAAGTTGGCACCGAGCGTCCGGCGCCACTTCCGTCCGCTCAGCGCGGGCAGGATCACGTAGTCCTTCGCGAGCTGGCGGCCGATCTTGGCACGCAACGCCTTACGGGCAAGATCCTTGCCGGCCTCGGTGTCGGCCCGGTCCCGCGCGGCGTAGAAGTCGTGCAGGGCGATGCCCCATTCGAAGATCACCGCCAACAACACATTTCGGAGCGGCTGCACGAGATGTTGCGGTTCCCATTGCTGGTCGCGGCTCATCCGCAGTACTCCGAAGCCGAGATCGTCATCGACGCCGAGTACGTTGCTGAATACGTGGTGGTGATAGTTGTGCGAATACCGCCACTGCGCGGACGGCCCCACCATGTCCCATTCCCAGGTGGTGGAGTGGATCTCCGGATCGTTCATCCAGTCCCACTGGCCGTGGCCCACGTTGTGACTGATTTCCATGTTCTCGACGGACTTCGCATACGCCAGTGCAGCCGTCCCCGCCCACCAGCCGACCCTGGACCGGCTGCCGACGATCAGCAACCGTGCCGCCACGTCGAGCGCCCGCTGGAACGCGATGGTGCGCCGGATATAGGCGGCGTCGCGCGCACCGAGCGATTCCTCGATGTCACGGCGGATGGTGTCGAGTTCGGCGCCGAACGCCTCGATCTCCACCGGCGTCAATTTCGCGTACGCAGCGATGTCAGTGATTGCCAACTGGGATTCCCGGTCTGTCGATGTGCGGCGGCAGGTTCCGGACCACCTCGTTGACCATGAGCCTATGCGCCAAGACAGATCTGTGCCATAACGCGAGGTCGATGGACGAGACTGGGCCCATGACCGAGCCTATCCCGACCCGTGTCGCGGTCTACCTCGATTTCGACAACATCGTGATATCGCGGTATGACCAGGTCAACGGGCGTAACTCGTTCCAGCGCGACAAGGCCAAGGGCCTCGAACAGGACAAACTGGACAACTCCACTGTCGACGTCGGCGCAGTTCTGGACTTCGCATCGTCGTTCGGGACCCTGGTTCTCACCCGTGCGTACGCCGACTGGTCAGCAGACGTTAATGCGGGGTACCGCCAGCAGCTGGTGGGCCGGGCGGTCGACCTGGTGCAGTTGTTCCCGGCGGCGGCCTACGGCAAAAACGGTGCCGATATCCGGCTGGCCGTCGACGCGGTCGAGGACATGTTCCGGCTGCCCGACCTGACCCACGTGGTGATCGTGGCGGGCGACTCCGACTACATCCCGCTGGCTCAGCGATGCAAGCGGCTGGGGCGCTACGTGGTGGGCATCGGCGTGGCCGGGTCGTCGAGCCGGGCGCTGGCGGCCGCGTGCGACGAGTTCGTCATCTACGACGCGCTGCCGGGCGTGCCCGCGATCGAACCGGAGCCCGCCTCCGAACCCGAGCCGCCCAAGCGCACCCGCCGCAAGAAGGCCGAACCCGATGAGCCCGAGGCGCCAGACCCCCAGACCGCGGCAACCGCGCTGCTGACGCGGGCCCTGCAGATCGGACTGGAGAAGGACGACGTCGACTGGCTGCACAACTCGGCTGTCAAGGCTCAGATGAAGCGGATGGATCCGTCATTTAGTGAGAAGTCCTTGGGTTTCCGGTCTTTCAGCGATTTCCTGCGGTCCCGTTTGGACGTCGTCGAGTTGGACGAGAGTTCGACGACGCGCATGGTGCGGTTGCGCCGCGACGAGTGAGCGCTCAGCCGATCGACACCAAATGGTCGAGCTCATCCCTGGGGAGTTCGCCGTCGACGACGGCGGTGACCCGCATTTCCGTCAGCGTGATGGAACCGCGGTGGTTGTCCAGGAATGCGGTGTCGGCGGCATCGCGTCCGGTGGCGATGCGCACCAGGCTCTGCCTCGGCGCCAGCAACGTCCCGTCGATCGCCCGCCACCGACCGTCGACGAAGGCTTCGGCGACCGCATGGAAGTCCATCGGCTCCAAGCCCGGTGCGTACACCGAAACCACACGCGCCGGAACGTTGACCGCCCGCAGCAGCGCCACCACCAGGTGTGCGTAGTCGCGGCAAACCCCGGCGCCGGCGAGCATGGTGTCGACCGCTCCGTCGATGGGATCGCTGGAACCCGGGACATAGCTCAACCGGGTGCCCACCCACTTCGAGACCTTCTCCAGCAACGTCGCGGAGTCAGTGTAGCTACCGAATTCCGTTGCGGCGAAGCCGAAGAACTTGTCCGATTCGGCGTAGCGGCTGGGCCGCAGGTACATGGAGAGGTCGTATTCGGTCACCGGCGCCGGATCGGTCCGGCCGATGACCGTCGCCGTGTAGTCGACACTCAGCCGGCCTTCCGTGGCATCCAATTTGTGGATGCGATTGCCGTGTGTGCCACTGATTTCCATAGCCTGCACGGGTTTTCCGTCGAGCATGAAGGAAAGTGATTCGAATACTTGAGTATTCGGATGTGGCGCGACGGCGATCTGGAATTCCAGCGTCGTCGGCGCGACGATATCGACTTCGAGCTGCGCGCCCACATCTCTTTTCACAAGGCCAATAATCCCACAGCCAGGCATGCCTCCGCGCGCGCGAGCGAGGTGTACGGTCGAGGAACCGGGACCAACACAGGCCCCCACATCAAAGGGGCCTCCGATGGCCGACAAGTCTCCGCGTCAGAGCATGACCAAGAAATCCGGCAAATCGCTCAAGGAGAAACGCGCTGTAAAACGCGGTAAATCTGCTGAGGCGTCATCCACCGAGACCCTCCTGCACCCCAAGAAGCACTGAGTCTGGACTGACTCTGCGCGTATGGCGCGATCGTGTGAGTAATTAGGTGCATCAGCGCAGGGTCAACGTGAAGGGCGCCTACCGAAACGCCCCATTGATCACCGGTTGGGTGATCATGCCCTTCTCCACGCCCCACATGGTCGCGATGGTCCGGTATTCCCCGGTCCCCATCACGTGTTCCAGCGCCAGCCGCAACGACTCCGCCAACCCGGACCCCTTGGCCACCGGCCACCCGTAGGGCGCCGAGTCGAACACGTCACCGGCCGGCTGCAGTGCCCCACCGCTGAGCTTGATCGCGAACCCGGTGACGGGCGAATCCGCCGTCATGGCATCGACTTCCCCGGCGATCAGCGCCTCGGTCACCTCGTCCTGATGGGTGTGCACGACCTTCTCGATCGGCGGCAATCCAGCCGCAACGCAGGCGTCAGATTTGGCCGGAATCTCCTCGGTCTCCTGAATCGTGCTGTAGGCCACGCCAACTCGCAGCCCGCACGCGGCGGTGGGATCGACCGTCGACCCGGTCTGCTGCGCCCATAGCGTGCCCGCCTGGAAGTAGGTCACGAAGTCGACCTGTTGCTCGCGTTCCATGGTGTCGGTGATCGACGACATCCCGGCGTTGAAATTGCCGTCGTGCACCGACGGCAGGATCCCCTCGAATCCCGTCTCGCGGAAATCGGGAACCAGTCCCAGGGTTCGCGAGATCGCTTTCATCAGGTCGATGTCGAAGCCGACGATTTCGCCGTCGGAATTCTTGAACTCGTTGGGCGCGTATGGCACATTCACGCCGATCACCAGGCGGCCCGTCTCCCGGATCTCGGCGGGCACGGTTCCCGCGATCTCGGGCACCGCACCCAGCGGCGCCTCGACCGGCCCCGTCGTCGACGCCGTATCGGCCAGTGCGGGTGCACGCCCCGATCCGCCGTAATCGCGTAGCTGCCAGACACCAAGCGTGCACAACGCCGCCACCACAACCGTCGCCCCTGCAATCGCGACCACTCGCCGGGGGACCCGCAGCCGGCCCCGCACCTGGCGCGCCGAATGCCGACCGGAGCGCCCTGTCGCGCGGACCGCGACCGCGAGCGCAGCGCGCGCCGCGGACGCCAACTCGGCGGCCGTCTGATACCGCTTGGCCGGCTTCTTCGCCATCCCTTTGGCGACCACCTCGTCGAAGGCTGCCAACCGGGCGTTCTTCTCCGATGGCCGGGGCGGCGGCGACACCATGTGGCCGGCGATCTGCTGCTCCAGGCTGTCCACGGGATAGGGCCTTGCCCCGGTGAGGCATTCGTAGAGCACGCACGCCAGCGCGTAGATGTCGGACCGCGGGTCGACCTTGCCGGTGTCGAACCGTTCCGGCGCCATGTACGCCAATGTGCCCAGCGTGCTGCCCACGGTGGTCATGCCCGCCTCACCCGCGGTACGGGCCAGGCCGAAGTCGATGAGGTACACGAAGTCGTTGTCGGTGATGAGGATGTTGGACGGCTTGACGTCGCGGTGGATCAGGCCGGCCTCATGCGCGGCGTCGAGCGCCTTCGCCACCTGCTCGACCATGTCCACCACGAATGAGGGCTCCAGCGGCTTCTCGGCCCTGGCCAGCATGGCCCCGAGGTTGCGCCCCTCGATCAGCCGCATGTCCAGATAGAGCCGGCCGTCGATCTCGCCGAAACCGTGGATCGGCACCACGTGCGGATCGTTGACCCCGGCTGCCGCGTGCGATTCCCGCTTGAATCGGTCCTGGAAGGTGGTGTCTTGGGCCAGGTGCGGTGGCAGCACCTTGAGCGCCACGATGCGGTCGGTGTTGGTGTCGTAGGCCTGGTAGACCTCGCCCATCCCGCCGCGGCCGATCAGCTTTTGCAGCTCATAGTGCCCGAATGGTGTCGCGTCCACTCGTCGCTCCTCAGCAGCAGGCCCCCCGGCACCGTCGATCGAAGTTACATCACATTGGCAAAATTGACGCCCGCAGTGACTGATGGGACCGATGTGAATTCGTAATTGCCCAGATCGCGACCAATGACCGACATCGCACATCTACCCGGCTACCTTTGTCGGCGGACCGCGAAAGGGGGAATATGCGCGTTGACGGACGGGACATCGCTGTCACCGGCAAGCTGCTGCAACCGTTGACCCGACGCACCAACGACATCCTGCGCCTGACGTTGGCCTCAGTGTTCCTGGCTACGGTCATCACCAGTTCGCTGATCACCCGCTACGAGTGGGAGGCGCTGGAACAGTCCATCTCCGAGATCGTCGGCGTGCTGACGCCCACCCAGTCCAACCTCGTCTATCTGCTGTATGGCATCGCGATCGTGGCGTTGCCGTTCGTGATCCTGGTCAGCTTGGTCCTGTCGCGGCAATGGAAACTGCTCGGCGCCTATGCGGCCGCAGCTCTCATCACCATGTTGTCGCTGTCCATCACCGCCAACGGCATCGCAGCCCCGCGTTGGCATTTCGACCTCGGTGACCGGCTCGACACCCAGCTTTCGCAGTTCCTCGACGACCCGCGCTGGATCGGCATGCTGGCCGCGGTCCTCACGGTGTCCGGGCCGTGGCTGTCGCGACGGCTACGCCGCTGGTGGTGGACTCTGCTGCTGGCATTCGTCCCGATTCACCTCGTGGTCAGCGCCGTGGTGCCGGCCCGATCGCTGCTCGGCCTGTCCGTGGGTTGGTTCGTCGGGGCCCTGGTCGTCTGGGTGGTCGGCACCCCGGCGCTGGAAGTGCCGCTCGACGGCGCGGTGCGGGCGCTGGCCCGCCGCGGATTCAACGTCTCCGCGTTCACCGTGGTTCGCCCGGCCGGTGCCGGACCGCTGCAGCTCGACGCCGCATCCCACGATCCCGACGTCACCGCCGTCGTCGAGCTGTACGGACCCAACCAGCGCAGCGGCGGTGCGGTGCGCCAGCTGTGGCGCAAGTTTCGCCTGCGCTCCAACGAAACCGCTCCCCTGCAGACCTCGATGCGTCGCGCCGTCGAGCATCGCGCCCTGATGGCCATCGCGATCGGCGACCTCGGGCTGGCAAGCACGTCGACCATGTCGGTCGCTGCACTCGACCGCGGCTGGACGCTGTACGCCCACAACCACAAGCGGGGCACACCGCTGGATCAGAGCACCGACGAGACGACCGTCGGCCGGGTCTGGAACGCGCTGCGCATGCTGCACGACCACCAGATTTCCCACGGCGATCTGCGCAGCAAGGAAATCACTGTCAACGACGGTGCGGTGCTGTTCGGCGGCTTCGGCAGCGCCGAGTACGGCGCCACCGACGCCCAGTTGCAGTCCGACATCGCGCAGCTCCTGGTCACCACGACCGCGTTGTACGACGCGCCGTCGGCGGTGAATGCGGCCATCGAGGCGTTCGGCCGCGACACCGTGCTGACCGCATCACGCCGACTCACGAAGTCGGCGGTGCCCGCGCCGGTCCGCGAATCCGTTCCGGACGCAAAGGGAGTCATTACCAAGGCCCGCGACGAGGTGATGCACCAGACCGGCGCCGACCAGATCCAAGCCGAGACCATCACCCGGTTCACCCGCAACCAGGTGATCCAGCTGGTTCTGTTGGTGGCGTTGGTCTATGTCGCCTACCCGTTCATCAGCGCGGTGCCGACGTTCTTCTCCGAGCTGCTCACGGCGAACTGGTCGTGGGCGCTACTTGGCCTCGCGGTGTCGGCCTTGCGATATGTGGGTGCGGCCGCCGCGTTGTGGGCGTGCGCCGATCGGCTGGTGAGCTTCCGGAATCTGTCAATCATGCAGGTGGCCAACACCTTTGCCGCGACCACCACGCCCGCCGGAGTCGGTGGGCTTGCGCTCAGCACCCGGTTCCTGCAGAAGGGCGGCTTGAGCACCGCGCGTGCCACCGCGGCGGTGGCCCTGCAGCAGTCGGTGCAGGTGATCGTGCACGTGCTATTGCTGATCTTCTTCAGCACCGCGGCCGGCGCGTCGGCCGACCTGTCGCATTTCGTGCCCAGCGCGACAGTGCTGTATCTGATCGCCGGCGTCGCACTGGGCCTCATCGGTGTGTTTCTGGCGGTCCCCAACCTGCGCAGATGGTTGGCATCAGCGGTTCGACCCCGGCTGCAAGAAGTCACCGACGACCTGGTGAAGCTCGCACGCGAGCCGCAACGGCTGGCGTTGATCGTATTGGGCGCTGCCGGAACGACTCTCGGTGCCGCGCTGGCACTGTGGGCCAGTGTCGAGGCGTTCGGCGGGGACACCTCGTTCGTCACTGTCACGGTCGTGACGATGATCGGTGGGACCTTGGCTTCTGCCGCGCCTACCCCCGGCGGCGTCGGCGCCGTCGAGGCAGCCCTGATCGGTGGCTTGGCCGCGTTCGGCGTGCCCGCCGCGATCGCAGTCCCCGCGGTGCTGCTCTACCGGGTGTTGACGTGCTGGCTACCGGTGTTCGTCGGCTGGCCGGTGATGCGGTGGCTCACCAAGAACGAGATGATCTAGCGACCCTTCCATGTCGCCTTGAAGCGGGGCAGCGCCTCGAGGGCTTGGGTGAGGAGATCCCGCACGACGGCGTCATCCACATCATCGACCGAGTTGTACCCGAGTTTTCGAACGAACTTCGATGATCCCGACGGCTCGAACCCCGCGCCGGGCTCGCGCAACAGGCTGCCGAAGTGAAACACCAGGTGTACCTGATGTTTGGTGGCCGCCACAGCGCAGATCCAGTGGTCGAAATCGCCATCAACGGCGAACGTCAACTGCCGCCACTTGATGGCCGCGTCGAAGGACGCATAGCCGGTAATGATGGATACGAGACGCTCTGCGATCGGGCGAGTTGCAGCGGGGAGACCTGCCACGAACTGAGCTGATGGATCGTCACTCATATCGCCACGCTAGGTGGCCGCGCGTGTGCTGGTGAAGTGGGATGATCAACTGTCATGGATCGCGCAGACCTGGTCCGCCGAGCCGACGGCCTGCTCGCGGACATCGGCAAGCTCCGCGCTGAGATCGCCGCGGACCTCCGGTCCAACACCGACGCTGTGGTTGACAAGGCCCTGCAGTCGGCGCCTCTGGAGCGCCTGCGCCCGTATCTCACCCGCGGCACCCGCATCAGCGCGCTGATGAACTCGCAGTTCCGTACGGTCGCCGACATCTACACCGTGCCGGCCCGGGTACTGACCCAGGTGCCGGGTGTCGACATCGCGACCGCACAAGCGGTCCAGGCCGCGGCCCAGGCGATGGCCGACCACATCCGCTCCACCACCAGGCCGCGGCTCTCCGCCGACAACCCCGACGACGCCGCGTTGCTGACCAACCTCGTCGTCCTCACGCGCGCAGACGTCCCCGCCAAACAGCTGCGACGGCTGCTCCCCCGGTTGCGTGCGCGGGCCGGGTCGCCGGCCACCGATCCAGATCCGCTGGCCAACAAGGTTGCCGAACTGATCGATCGGGTCGAAGACGCCCGCAAACCCGACTCGGACGTCTGGATGGCGTACCGGAAGGACGCCGTCCCGGTCGACCAGCTACTCCGCGAATTTGCCTCCGGCACAACCGATGTAGATGCCGCACAAGGGTTCGTCGGGGCGCAGGTCGCCGCGCAGGCCGAACGGACAGGCCTGGATCTCTCATTGGTGCACACCGAATTGCGCAGCTACCAACTGTTCGGCGCCCGATACGCCGTGGCGCGGCAACGGGTTCTGCTGTGCGATGACCTGGGCCTCGGCAAGACCATCCAAGCTCTCGCGGTCGCCGCGCACCTGGCTGCCGTCGACAAGATGCGTCATGTGCTGGTGATCTGCCCGGCCAACACCAGCATCCACTGGGTCAACGAGACGGCCAAGCACACCGAACTGACGGCGATCGAGATCCGCGGCAGCCAGCGTGAGGCCCGGCTCGCCGCGTGGAAAGACAACGGCGGCTTGGCCATTGTCTCGTTCAGCATGCTGCAGCGCATCACGCTGCCGGAGCGGCCCGGGTTGGTCATCGTCGACGAGGCACACCTGCTGCGCGACCCCAAGTCCGACCGCACCCGCGCGGTACGCAATGTCCTGACGTCCGATGACCGCATCCTGTTCCTGACCGGTGTGCCGATGCACACCCGGATCGACGGCTTCCGTCATCTGATCGACTTCCTGCAACCGGACATCGCGGGCAAGGTCACCCCGAACACGGGCAGGCAGGGCTCGATCGCGTTCCGCCGGGCAGTGGACCGCGCATACCTGCGTCGCGACTACCGCGACGTCGTCGACGAGCTGCCGCTACGCATCGCCACCGAGGAGTGGGTGCGGTTCAGCAGCACCGACCGGGAGCGTTACCGACGTGCGGTCTCCAGCGGCAATTTCACCGCCATCCGCCAGGCCGCCTGGCCGTCCGGCGCCCCGACTCCGACCGCCAAACTGGACCGGCTGATCGAACTCGTCAGCGAGGCACAGATCAACGGGGCCCGCGTGGTGGTGTTCTCGCATTTCGCGGCCGTACTCGAAGTTATTCGAAAAGCATTGCCGGGGAAGGTATTCGGCCCCGCCGGCGAATCGGTGTCCGATCGGCAGGCGATGGTCGACGCGTTCGCCACCGACCGCGGGCCAGCCACGCTACTGGCCCAGATCAGTGCAGGTGCCCTCGATCTGCGACGGGTATCCGCACCCGTCGTGATCCTCGTCGCCGAACCGCAATGGCAGCCACGTGCCGAACGTCAGGTGATCGGGCGGACCCAGCGCATCAGCGACCTGCACACGGTGCGGGTGCACCGGCTACTGGCCCGCGGCAGCATCGACGAACCGATTCACCGGCTCGCGCAGCACCGCGACGCAGTGCGGCCACATCAGGACGAAATTGTCCGCGCCGAACAGGCGAGGCTGACGAGGTAGCGCCTCAGCCCCAGGGCTTGGGCTCGTGGAAGCGGCCGATGATCGGGATGCGCTCGATGATCCGGTCCCGCAACCGTGGTTGCGGATAGGTCACCGCAGGCGGGGCCGGTGGCGGCACAAAGGCAGGCGGCGCAGGCGGGACATACGCCGGCTCAGGCGGTGGAATGTAGGTGGGGGCCGGCGGCGGAACATAGGCGGGCGCGTTGTCGACCTCGGCCACCGGAGCGGGCGCTTTCGGAGCCGACGGCGGTGCTGCGGGCGGCGCCGGGCGCGGTTTGGCCGCGGGTGGGCTCGGTTTGACCTCCCGCGGACTCGGCTTGACGGTGGGCGGCGCCGGCTGCGGCTTGGCCGCCGGAGCGGGTTCGCTGACTTCAGCGACCTCTGGTGCGTCGGCGAACGCACCCGGATGCAGCCGGATACCGACCACGGCCGTCGTCGCCACGACCAACGTCGCCACCGCCGCAACCAGCACCGAGGTCAGCGCGCCGACTTTCGTCAGATGCAGCGACCTGCCCGAACGGGCCAGCCCGTCCTGGGTGTTCACCGCGAGCGCGGCGGCCAGGCCGGCACCCCGCGCGTATGCGAGGTCGGATTCTGCGGCAGAGATGACCGGCGACGGCGTGGCCTCGGCGAGAGCCGACACGATCGAATCCGAGCCGTCGGATCCGAGGACGAAAACCGCTGCGGGTTGCCCACCGGTGGACTGCAAGGTGGAGACGATATTGCCGATCAGTTCCTCGGCCGCCTCGTCCTCGGGGGCCCTGCCGATGCGGTCGGTGGTCACCGCGTCGGGCGTGACCGTTGCGATGGCGGCGGCATCTGGTTCGACGATGCACACCGCGACGTCGTCATAGCCCGCGATCTCGGCGATGCCGGTTGTCAGCAGCCCGGCGGCTTCGACCTCAGAGACCGCAAAGACATTGGCATGGCCACGCTGTTCGAGTGCATCCAGGACCCGGCCTGCCAGCGGGGCGGCGTCGCTGGTCCAGGTGACGCCGATCGCGTGAATCCGGTTCTCCCCGGTGCTCACGGTGTCATCCACCAACCCGTGCAGCAGGCCTTCAGAGTCGTACGTCGCCACATCGTCGATGGCGATCGCACCGCGGTCGACAGGAGTGCCTTCGCCCGTCGTCCCTTCGACGAGCACCCATCGAACCGCTCGTGACGTCATCCCAAGGCCGAGCACGAGGTCCATGCCGATTCCCCGATCTGCCTGATTATCAGTCTCCAGGTTACCGGTGTGACGGCGGTAACTCTCGCGTAACCGTGGTGACTCAGCGCATGTGGCCGCATGAGTAGACCCCTAAGCTGCGTGAATATGAGGCACATCTTCGCCGTGGCGGCCGCCGCGGGGGCCCTGCTCACCGGGTGCGCAGTGGCGGGTACGCCCGTGGCTGCTCCCGTCACCGACGAGTGGCGCACTGCGGTCATCGAGTCGATGGGCGGACTCGGTGCCGCACAGGGTCCGGTCGGAGATGCGATGGGCACCGCCGCTGCGCCCACCGACTTCCCGACGCTGCACACGGCGTGTGAGGATCTGCGGTCCTACCTCGACACGATGCAGCGCGACGTGCTGCCCGGCCCCGATATGAACGTCAATTCTGCGTTGCAGGACGGTATCGACGGCTACCGCAGCGTGGCCGACCAGTGCACAGCGTTGACGCCGCGCACCACCTCTGCCGAACTGCTGAAGTTGAACACCACCATCGACGGGGCGGACAAGCGTTTGAAAGACGGCCTGAAGCTGCTCGGGATCGACATACCGAAGCCGTGACGACGGGTCGGGGGTGACGGTGCATGACCGTCACCCCCCTACCCCGTTAGATGTCGCCTCGCGAGAAATCGGCCAGCAGCGTCGGCACCGCCGAGTCGAAACCCGAGATGTCGAGCTCGCGCGGATCACCCGGATCGGCGATCGAGTTGTGGCTCGCGGTCATCGCGACGACCACCAACCGCGCATCGATCCCCATCTTCTGGCGGTACTGCTCCAGCGCCTGATGCGGATGGATGTCTCCGTACCAGGTCTCGTTGTCGGTGTAGATGTGGAACGTATCCACCTCCACCCGGTTCTTGCGCGCCCAGACCATCGGCTGCGCGCAATCCGTGGCGCCCATCGGGAGCGCCGCGGTGTACGCGCACACGTCGTCGAGGCGACGACGCGGGCTGATGTCCAGCTCGGTGATCGCCGTGCTGGTCCATCCGCCGCTACCGGCGGTGAACCCGACGATGCGGTGCTGCGGCTCGGTCGCCGCGGTCACCATCGCCAGCGCCGCCGCCGCCTCACGGCACGTCACCGGTAGACCCGACACGTACGAGCTCATCGAACCCGAGATGTCGAGCGCCAGCAGCGTGCGCTTGCCGGCAGGCCGCACTGCGCCATAGGCCGCGTAGAACGCGGCGTCGAGCGCATCGGAAATCCGCACGACGGGCGTCCACGCCCCTTGTCCACGCGCACCCTGCCCCGAGGCATAGGTACGCTGTGCCACAAGGACATTCACCGGATGCACTCGCGCCTCGGCAACGCGTTCGGCATCCGCCAACTGCGCCGCGACGACGTCCCCGACGGAGCCGGACAGCAGCCCGAGCCGGGTCAGCCGCGGAAGCTGACGCATCAGCGCCGTCTGCGGCATCCCGCGGTCGATGAGTGCCTCCCAAACCGCCGGCTCCGCCAGCGCCGCGTCGGGCAGCATCTCCCACGACAGCCCGTTGCCACGGCCGACGATCTCGACCCACCGAGCTGCCGACGACGCCGCCTGCGCGTCCTCGAAGTCGGCGATGATCGCCAACTCCTCGGGCACAGTATCGGCACGCACCACGGGCCGGACAGCGCTGCGCTGCCCCGCCTTCAGTTGCGCGTCCGTCAGCCGGACCGGTGCCTCGGCGTAGTCACCGAGGCCCTTTCCCGCCGACCAGTTGAACGCCATGCGCCGGGCCGGGTCGACGACGCCGGACGGGCTGGCCAACCGCAGCATGTCGCGGTGGCTCCACCCGGCACGCTGCCGGTACTTGACCAGCTGGTAGGCCAGCCGATCAACAGGACGCTCGGTGTACCACTGGCCAACGGCACGACGCAGCGTCGGGCCCCAGCCACGGAACTGCTCGACGTAGCCGGCGAACAGAAACAGGTGAGTACCCGTGCGCGCCACCCGCGGCAGCGCCGCCAACGCCGCGCGCCGACCGTCGACGTCGTCAGTCGACGCGGCGATGGCCAACGCGAACAGCGCCGGGTTCTGCTTCGGTGCGCGCCCGGCCTCCGAGACCTCGACGATCCGGTTCACCAGCCCAATGGGGTCGGTGCCCGCAGCGCGCAGGATGGCATCGGCGTTGTCACGCGTCAGTTCCCGATCGCCGGTGTAGTACGTTCCACCGTCGGTGCCCAGCGTCAGGAAGCGGTGTACCCGCGACCAGTCGTCGACCGAAAAGGTGTAGCCGCCAGCAGCATTGAGCACCTGCTCCGGCTTCGCTATTTGTGACTGCCGCGTCCTCCGCCTGTTGAAGGTGGTGAGAATGTCCATGGGGCTACTCCTTTCGTGGTCGTTGGTCTTCGGGTTTGCCGCGAGCGTGTGAGGTGCCAACCGGACTCGCAGCAGCAGGGGCTGCTACGCCAGGAATCGAACCTTAATGCGCCAGATAACCGATCGACTTCCGGCACGCGGCAATGAAGTTGTACGCCAAGTGATGTGGGCGTGTGAGTCGTCGAC
The DNA here is from genome assembly GCF_053483975.1 of Mycolicibacterium sp. XJ870. Lineage (NCBI taxonomy): Bacteria > Bacillati > Actinomycetota > Actinomycetes > Mycobacteriales > Mycobacteriaceae > Mycobacterium > Mycolicibacterium sp. XJ870. The sequence goes on along the minus strand of NZ_JBEFTI010000001.1, from coordinate 220,678 downwards.
CGGGATAATTGCTCTGCCGGACTGAGCTACCGTCCCCTAGGGGCGGACGGGATTCGAACCCGCGTCCTATCCATTAACAGTGGTAACCGCTCAACATCCGGCTCACATCACCGGCCCGCAGAACGGTACGCGGGCAAAGGTGCGGGCGCTATTGATTATTCGCTCAACGGGCGCAGGACTGCGTCGGTACCGTGGAAGGCACCTGTCGTTGAACCGAAAGGAACTCTGCAGTGGCCAAGCAGCGCTGGAGCGATCTGTCACCCAAAACCAAGACCGCCATCATCGGCGTGGCCGCGGTGGACGCCGGTCTGCGCGCCTGGGCGCTGCGCGATCTCGCCGGCCGCGACGCGAACCGGATCAACGGGCCCAAGTGGATGTGGGCGGGTGCCCTTGGAATGCTGACCACCTCGGGCGTGCTGCCGGCGGTCTATTTGGTTGTGGGACGGAAGTCCTAGGGCTCAGTTGTACTTCGTGCTGCCATCGACGGGCCGCCACGTACTGACCACCTTCGCCGCACAGTTGTCCCTGTCGAACCCTTCCTGAGCGCACCATGCAAGTACCTCGCCGGGGTTGTCGGAGTGCAGACCGACGACCGTCACCCAGAAGCCGGGTCCGTCGTATGTCGACCAATCACCGGACCGGAGCAGTCGGACAGTCGGATAGGTCCCACGCAGGCGCATATGTTGATCGAGGATCTTTGTGGTGTCCCAAGTAGTTCCGTCCGCAACCAAACCGACACGCTTGGAGCTGATTTGAGGTACCCAATGATCGGTGTAGTACGCGGCCACGTACGGACGGTCATTGTCAGCTAAGGATTGCAGGCGTTGGAGACTCACGTCGTCAATCGGTGGTGCGACCGTCACGGTACGCGTGGAAGGTCCAGGCGTTTCCTTCGGCGCCGGTGCCGAGGATGTTGCCGTCGTCGGTTCCGAATCGGTGGCGCCCACCAAAAGTTCCACGCCTGCCTTCGCTTCGGACTCGGTGAAGCTCATCTCTGGACGCTGCGCCACATGTACTCGGTAGAAGCGGGCCCCACTCGGCACGTCGTCAATGCGGAACTTCAGATGGCAGCCATCACTGCCCGTACTACTGCTCTGAATTTCCCCCTTCGCCAACAGCTTGCCGGATTCGTCCTCGACAGTGACGGGCGCGTCAGGGCCGATGTCGCCATAGTCGCGTGCTCCTGCACACATGAATCCGCTTGGGAGAGCGGTGGTCTTCAACAGATCGCTCTGCAATTGCAGAGTCCCGGCAAGCGTGAAGGGCGCAACAGGCGGCTCGTTATCCGAAGGCATCAGCACGAAGACGGTGCCTACCACAGCCGCGATCAGCGCCGCTACTGCCACTGCCAGCCCTAGACGTCCGCGACGAGTTGCAGTGGTCGGCGCACTCGAATCCGCAGAAGGGCCTTGCACAACAGGTAGCGCCGCCGGGGCCAACATCGTGTCGACATCATTCGGACTGGGCGCGGCCACCGGTGCCATCAAGACTTCGGGCCGTTCAAGAGCACGTGCGAAGTCCGTACATGTGGCGAAGCGCTCATCTGGGTCCTTGGCCAATGCGCGGGACAACGCCGCATCGAGCGGCGCGAGTTCAGGCCGGACAGAGGCGAGCACGGGGGGAACCGAATTCAGGTGCTGGCTGATGACGATCGCAGGATTGGAATTCTCGAATAGTGGCGCCCCGGTCAGTAGGTGATACGCCGTCGCCGCCAGCGAGTACTGATCGGCTCGGCCGTCGAGCTCCAACCCCATCAGCTGCTCGGGCGCCGTGTATGCGGCTGTGCCGACGGTCATGTTGGTCTTGGTCAGCCCGCCGGCAGCGGTGTCGGCCAGGTCTCGGGCAACACCGAAGTCGCCGAGCAGGATTCGTCGTTCGCCGTGATCGCCGTCGGAGACGAGGATGTTGGCCGGCTTGACGTCTCGGTGCAGCAGTCCTCTCCCGTGCGCATAGTCGAGAGCAGAGGCGACAGCCTTGACGATGTCTACCACTTCTGCGACGGGCATCCCGTTCGGATAGTCGTCGTGCAACATCCGGCTGACATCGGTGCCGCCGACGAAATCCATCGAGATCCAGAGGCGTCCTCGGTATTTGCCCCGGTCGTGGATACCGACGATGTGTTGATGCCAGAGCTTCGCGGCCAGGTCTGCTTCGCGGTTGAACCGCTCCACGAAGTCAGGGTCGGCCGAGATGCTCGACCGTAGAACCTTGAGTGCATCATGTCGGGGCAGCCGCGGATGCTGGGCGAGGTAGACCTCTCCCATCCCCCCTGAACCGAGCAACCTCTGGATCGTGTAACCAGCGATCTTCGTACCGTGCGACAACGGCATGTCAGTGGTTTACCACGACCCGCTGCGGCAAACACGCGGTTGCGTCAATCTAGGGTTCCCGATAACGGTATTCGAGCAAAGAGTCCATTATCTAACCCAGCGGTCTCGTCTCAGTGGTTCACGCGAGTTCTTCGTTCAACAGTGAGTTTTCCCATCCCTGCCACCGACGGATGGTAACTTTCGGCAGCATACGACGTAGCGCGCATGACGCCCTGCCCTTTATGTGCTGCTAGCCCGCCTACTCGTTGCGGCCGCGTCAGATACCTGGGATGGCCGTTCTCACCACGATGCGGAGAGTAGGGAACGGGTATGGCGGGTCGGGGTCTTTGTGGAATGCCGCTGCGCAGTGCGCCTCGGCGACACGGTTCACGTCGGTGGGCGTCAATGTTGCTGGCCGGTGGCGTTGTCATCGCGGTGTCGGCCGGAGTCAGTGTCAGCGCCCCGTCGGCCGGCTACAGCGCAGCGGTGCGACAACTCGGCACGACGATCGGCGTGGGGCCTTCCCTCGAAGGACTCGGGTTGACCATCCCACTGCCCTTCTACGGCAACACCGTTCCGGAAGGCGACTCCTTCCACACCCTCCCCTACCCCGCGCAGATGACTCTCAGCTTGCCGATCATCTCGGATATTCCTGGGCTGTCCGATATTCCGTACTGGCCGCAGTCTATGAAGCGGTCCGAATCGATCGGAGCCGGCTACCTGTTGCAGGACATCGCCGCCACGCCGGCAGGCGACAAGGTGACGATCATCGGCTTGTCACAGGGCAGTATGGTCGCCGAGATCGCGCGCACCGAGATGGCCAAGGTCCCGGATTACGTTGCCAACGCACAGAATTACGAGTTCATCTTCATCGGTGACCCGTATCAGCCCAACGGCGGCCTCCTCACCCGCTTCACCGACTGGAACAATCTGCCGGTACTGGGTGACATCTTCCCGTTCGGCCGACCCGGACCATCGGACAGCCCTTTCAAGACCACCTACTACCAGAATCAATACGACGGCATCGTCGACTTCCCGGCCTATTACAACCCGCTGGCCATCGCGAACCAAGTCGCCGGGATGGCGTTCGGTCATGCCTTTCCCGGCTATGTACTGGAACATCCCGATGCGCCCAACGCCGTCTCCACCCAAGTCGGCAACACCACCTACGTGATGCTGCCCCAGTACCTGCCGCTCCTCGCGCCGCTGCGCATACCCGCATCCTTGATCGGCGCAGAGCGATTCGTCGACTTCATCGACCCGGTCCTACGGGTGTTCGTCGAGATGGGATACGACCGCACCGCAGATCCCAGCCACGTCAAGGCATTCAGCTGGGCCACCCCCGACGAGAAGAGGCAGGAAGCGCTCGACGCACTGCCGGGAGCCTTCGCGCAGTCATTGGCGATCCTTGGCGGCGAAACCTACAACCCGTCCCTGCCCCAGCCGGTTGTCTCCGACATCGAAGCCGTCACCCCGGTAACCGAGCATCCGGTCGAGCCGGTGGACACCTCGCCCATGGCACAAGGCGTGCGCCGCATTGTGGTCGACGTGACGAGAGCAGTGTCGGATGCCACCCGGCCGCTGGCCAAGGTGCTGCAGGCCATCGGCCGTGGAACCGCAAACACCAAGGTCGATGACAAGGCCGAAGCAGACAACGAGCCGGAATCCACCCCGTTCAATCGTCGCGCGCAGGCGCGATTCGACAGTCGGCACACCGATTCGGCGCAGCGACGACTGAAGGCGGACCCGGATGCGGATCGTTTCGCGAAGCGCAACAGGCACGCGGGCAGACCGGGAGCTTCATCAGGAACCGCGCGCTCCGACCGGGCTTCGGCTCGCGCACCGAAGCCCGCCGCTAGGCAGGCCGCGAAGTCGGCTCACACGCAGCGCAGCCGGCCCTCGAAGCACGCGAGCGCGCGGGCGGGTTAATCCGGGCGCTGCGGTCGGCGTTGGATCCGCAGTGTCGCTGTGGATTCAGGCGGTTCGAGCACAGTCGTCGAATCTTCCTTCAGACGAACGATTCTCGGCACTGCCGACGCTTGAGGCTGCCGCACGATGGTCGGCGGGGCCAAAGTCTCAGTGGGCTCGGCGATCTGTGGCGCAGGTGGGCTCACAGGCTTGGCGGTGCGGGCGTCGCGACGGACCAGGTAGCCGGCCAGCGGACCGGTGAACAGCATGGCGGCCAACACGACCAGGCTCAACGCGCACACCGTGACGTCGAATGTGCTGGTGATCTGCTGAGCCAGGTTGTTGCCGTAGATCGCCGCGGGCGCCGGTGCGGCGTAGCGGGGCGCGAGCGCGACACCGATGGCCAGGTCGGCAACGGTGAACACGAACAACACCCCACTGAACGCGGCGGCGACCGTCGGCGACGCCACACCTCTGTCCAGTTGGCGGTGCAACCACCGCGCGATCAACGCCGTGCAGAGGTTGAACGCCGCCATCGCGACACTGTCGTACAGCGCGCGCGGAAGATCGAGCGACAGTGCGATCACGTAGTCGACGACGCGCAGTGCCGCAGCCGCGAACGCCCAGAAGGCGATCAGCGTCAAGCACTTCTGCGCGGCGCCGCGGTACGCGCCGATGGTCGGCGGCTTGATGAGGAAGACGGCGTACAGCGTCGTCGGCGCGACGATAGCGGCGGCGACGGCCCAGGCGAGGTATCCCTCGTAGCCCACCGCGGCGGTCGACGTGTTCATCGCGATGCCGTGGAAGGCGTCGATGTCACGGCCGATGCCGGCGACCCACACCAGGGTGGCGGCGACCGCTCCCGCGATGCCGAGTGCCGTCGTCGCCAACCGGGCCGCAGCGGTCCGTTCGGTGAGCCAGCGCGAGGCGATGACCAGGGCGATCATCGCCGCCGCCCCGTACAGCAGCGTGGTGACGATGACGGCGATGTCGCGACCGCTGAAGTCGACCTCGGTGACGAACAGGTACCGCAGCCGCCAGTACAGGTTGAAGGCCACCGACAGCGTCGCCAGAGCGATCGACAGGAAGCCGATCACCCGGGCTACCGCGTACCAGCGCCGAAACTTGTTGTCTTCGATGGTGATCGAGGTGATGGGCGGCTGTGCTGCCAAGACTGCGCCCGCAACGCCGAGCAGCATGGCGGGGCCGACACCCGGCGGTACGGCGCCGGTGCCGCCGTGCCCGACCGTCTGCGCCAGATGGTAGGAGACGAAACCGATGACCACGACGAGGTAGGGAACGCTCAGCACGAGCCGGATCCGGCCCGTGCGCCGGACGTCGGGGTTCGGGGCGGTGAGCCGGAACGGTCCGAGGTGCGGTGCCAGCGCGGCGGCGACGGCCAACAGCGTCACGACGGCCAGCACCGCAAAGAGCGATCCGTCACTGGCCGGGACCCCGACGCCGAAGTCAAGGTCCCAGGGGACCAGCAGGGCCAGGACGAGCAACGCGACCGCGAATCCGTCGCGCACCCTGTTGGTCCGGGTGGGTACGTAGCCGACGCGCGGCGACCGCGCCACGACGGGAGCAGCCATCGTCGCCACCTGCACGGTGGCGGGCGCGTCGTAACGTTGGTCGCTCACGTACCGATTCCTATCTATGGGTGACGTCGACAAGGCGATCCAACCAGCGTGCTCACTTTTGCTCCGGCGCACAACCGCCAAAGCGGTAGCTTGGAAATGACCGTCGGGGCCCCTGAAATATGCATGAGGCAAGGAGTGGAACCGTGGACGTAGTCCTCGGGGTGGCGGTCGCCGGGCGTGTTGCACGCCTGGCGATGATCGGTTCGCCCGCGAGCGGCGGCCAGCTGTTGGACCAGTACGCGCTCGACCTGTCCGACGACGGGATGACCGAGCTGGCCGACACCATCGTGGGCACGTACCGTGCGGTCACCGAATCGGGCAACCAGGTCGCCGCGACCCGGCTGTGCCTGCCCGACCCGTCTGAGGCCGACACCCTTCGCCAGAGCGTGGTCAGCGCCGGCGTGCAGAACGTCGAGGTCGTGGACGAAGCCGAGGCCGCCGCGGCGCTGGCCCGCAGCTCGGGCGCGGATGCGGCGCTACTGCTGGCCGGCGACGACACAGTGTCGCTGACGGTGGTCGGCGAGGATGGCGGGGCTACCTCGACGTTGGCGTCCGTCCCGATCAGTGCCGCCGGTGCCGCCGCCGCGTGCGCGGCGGTGCTGCAGCAGGTGCCCGCCTCCGGACGGGTGATGCTGGTTGGTCAGCGACTTGATCTTGATTCTGTTGCGGCAGAACTCCATTCGACGACGCCGGTCGAGGTGCCGCCGGATGCCGGCTATGCGATCGCGCGGGGTGCCGCTCAGACGGCCGGCGGTTTCACGTCCGCCGCTGCGGCGACGCAATTGGCGCCCGCTGTCGAGGCGACGCAAATGGCCCCTGCGGTCGACGCGACGCAGATGGCTCCCGCGGCCGATGCCACCCAGATGGCTCCCGCGAAAGCGGACGTCGACGGCCTCGTAGGGCCGGAGTTGGCCTACTCGCAAGAACCCGGGGACGAACCTTGGCTCGACGAGATGCCGGTCGAGCCGCTGGGCGAGTTCATCCCCGAGCAGGCTGACGAGGCGGACTACACGTCCGTCATCGCACCGCCACCGCCACGGATGCTGCTGATGGGCAGCGCCATGACGTTCGTGGTCATCAGTTTCGCCGCGCTCGCCGTCACGGTCGCGATCAACGTTCGACCTGCGGCTGACGTGAGCGCCCAGCCGGTGACCGCCACACAGGCGGATACGGTGCCGGGCCGCTACCTTCCGCCGGTTCCGCACGAGCCGGATCCCGTCGCGCTGCCCGTTGCGGTGTTGACGCCACCGCCCGCTGCTCCTGCGGCACCGAGGGTGCGCTCGGGTACCGGCGACCGGCCGGTCAACCAGGCACCTCCCGTCAACCCCGCTCCGCCGGCCGCACCTGCTCCCCCCGCTGCGCCGGCTCCGGCGCCGGTTCCGCTGCCGATCCCAGTTCCGGTTCCGGTTCCCCCGGTCATCGTGGTGCCTCCGCTGACCCCCTGGACACCGCCATGGGTGACGCCGACGCGGCCGACAACACCGACAACTCCACCGACCACTACGTCGCCACCTCCCACGACGACCACGTCGCCGCCCCCGACCACGACAACCCCGCCCCCGACGACCACCACCGCACCGCCAACCACCACCGCACCGCCGACCACTACGGCGCCGTCGTCGGTGCCGACGAGCCCGCCGACCGAACCTTCGGTGCCTCCGGTGGAGGAGCCGTCCTACACACCACCAGTGCCCGCCTACACGCCCCCTATCCAGCAGCCGGTATCAGAGGCGCCGGCAGCCACGTTGTACCCGCAGGCACCATCGGGCGGAGATTCATCATCAAGTGGCGGTGGCTCGTCGAGTGGTGACTCGTCGAGCGGCGACTCGCCTGTGACGACGGTGGCCGAGCTCCCGTAAACCGGGACAGCGTGACGAAGAACGCACCCCAGTTAATTAGGTTTTCGTAGTAGTTAAAGTCATACTTATTGCTTGTGGATGTTCAGTTTCTCCTGCTCTGCATCGTTGTTTTCACCGCACTGGTGTTCGATTTCACCAACGGCTTCCATGACACCGGCAATGCCATGGCGACATCGATCGCCAGCGGTGCACTGAAGCCGCGGACCGCCGTTGCGTTGTCCGCCGTGCTCAACCTCGTGGGCGCGTTCCTGTCGACCGCGGTCGCGGCCACGATCGCCAAGGGATTGGTCGACGCCAACCTCGTCACCCTGGAGCTGGTGTTCGCCGGGCTGGTCGGCGGCATCACCTGGAATCTGCTGACCTGGCTGCTCGGCATCCCGTCAAGCTCGTCGCACGCGCTGATCGGCGGCATCATCGGCGCGATGCTCGCCGCGGCCGGTGGACACGGCGTGATCTGGCAGGGCGTGGTGTCGACAGTGATCGTCCCGGCAGTGTTGGCCCCGCTGATCGCCGGCCTGGTCGCCGGGTTGGGCAGCTGGGGGGTTTACCGGATGATCCGTGGTCTGTCCGGCGCGCGGACAGAGGCCGGATTCCGGTACGGCCAAATCGGCTCAGCGTCGCTCATCTCGCTGGCGCACGGCACCAACGACGCCCAGAAGACGATGGGCGTGATCTTCCTGGCGCTGATCTCCTACGGCGCCATCGACGAGTCCGCCACCATGCCGCCGTTCTGGGTCGTCGTGGCCTGCGCCGTCGCAATCGCGCTCGGCACCCTGTCGGGCGGTTGGCGCGTCATCCGCACCCTGGGCAAGGGCCTGGTCGACACCGAGGCACCTCAGGGCATGGCCGCCGAATGTTCCTCGGCCGCAATCATTCTGCTGTCCAGCAGCTTCGGCTACTCGCTGTCGACCACACACGTCGCGACCGGCTCGATCCTGGGCAGCGGCGTCGGCCGCCGCGCCGAGGTCCGTTGGGGCGTCGCCCGAAGCATGGTCACCGCCTGGCTGGTCACCCTGCCCGCCGCCGGCCTCGTCGGCGCTGTCACCTACTTCGTCGTGCATGGCATCGGCGGTTTCGCCGGCACCCTGACCGGCTTCCTGCTGCTGTTGGCGGTCGCGGTCCCCATCTGGCTGAAATCGCGTAAGCCGCCGATCGACCACAAGAACGTCAACGACGAGTGGCAGGGCAGCCTGACCGCCGGAGCGGACCCGCTCAAGCGTGCGCCTGTGCAGTCGGCGCCCCATGTGGCGGCCGCTGTTGAAACCGCCTTGGACCCCGTTTAGAGACCGGAGAAGACGACAATGAGCGCTTGGATCAACCTTGCAGCCGTCGGCAAGATCTTGCTGTTCGGCCTCCTCCTCGGGGCTGCTGTGCCTGTCGTGTTCGCGGCGGGCGTCCGGCTCAATGCCGTGGGTGCCGGTGATGTCGGCGCTGGTGCGACGCGAAACCGTGTCCTGACCGCCCTCAGCTGGGTGATCGTCACGCTGGTGTTGGCAGTCGTCGTTCTCGGCGTCCTGTTCATCGCCCGCGACTTCATCGGACATCACACCGGCTGGTACATCCTGGGCGCCGAGGCGAAGTAATCGCCTACCGGTAGCCGCGCTTCAAGAGGTGGCGTGCACCGGCGTTCATCGCCGCTGGGGGCGCGATGTCGAAGGCAAACGCATTGGACAGTCGGGCGGTTATGTCGAAGGCCAGACACACGGCCAACGCGTCGTCGATCTGCTGACGAGATGCGCCGGCCGCCAAAACGGCTCGAACGTCGTCCGCATCGATCCCGCGCTCACGGGTGAGCTTGCCGAGCATGCGAAGCGTCGCACGGAGCGGCTCTTCGATCGGCGCCGTGTCCGGGTCGGCAAGCGTCGCGGCAACCTTGTCGGCATCGCCGTACCACTGGCTCGACGTGGCCGAGTGCGCCGCGACGCAGAACGCTGATTCGTTGACCTTCGCGACGTACGCCGCCATCAGCTCCCGATCGCCGACCGACCAGTCCGATGGGCCGCGCATCGCCTCGTGGGTCAGATCACCGGCGCCGTAGAAGTCAGGACGGTAGAACGCCAGCTTGACGGCGTCGACCACCGGCTGACGCGAAACCACCCGAATCAAAGTCAGCAGGGCCTTCGTACGCAGGCGATGCCCACGGTCGAGGATTTCCAGCCTCATCGGTCGCCTTCCGTCGCGATGGACAAGGCGGCGCGCGCATTGTCGTACTGGCGGGTGGCCTGGCCGATCGCGGCGCACACCACGATCTCAAAGATCTGGTCTTCGTTGAGCCCGGTGGCCCGCACAGCGTCGACGTCCTCGTCGGTCACTTGATCGGCGTGGTGGGCCACCTTCTCGATCAGTGTGCGAATGGGCCCGGACTCACTGCGACCGGCATTGTCGAACGCGGCCCGGCGCGTCTCACGTGACGTCATCGCGTCGCTCTCCAGGACGCGGGTGACGAGCGCGTCGTGCAGTTTGGTGATGTCCGTCATCGTTCAGGGCCTCCTCGGATCGGCGCCGGAAGGTACGCGTCTTCCTTTCTATACCTACGACGATCGGCGGGAGTCGAATGCGACATAGGTAGGTTCGGCGTCGGCGCTCCAGCTCCGCGGGTGGCTGCGGTCAGCGTCGGCACTCAGCAGTCCGCGCGTGCCGCAGCTGCGCCACCGTCGCCTCCAGGTGATGGAGCAAAGTCGTCACGTCCATTTCCCCAGCCTGCGCCTCGTCCTCACGGATCATCCGCAGCAGCCAGTCACGCGCAACCGTCGACGCCGGCAACCCACGCCGCGCCGCGATCCGCTCGATCGCCTCGAACTCGTCAGGGTTCAACCGCACCTGCAGCACCCGGGAACGCGCACGGCCCGGACGCGACACGTTCACGTGCGCAGGCAACGATGCACCGTCATCCTCATCCGGCGCATTCGCCGCTTCCTCCGCCTCAGCGTCCATGAGATCGCGGAGTTCTTTGTCGTTCATAGTGTTCACTCCTGTTCGTAGTAGTGGCGACGATCCCGGCCCTTGGCGCGGAACGCGGTGGTGCCCTGTTCAACGCCCTGATTGTCGATGTAGCTCAGGACCGCGAGCAGGTCGTCGAAGCTGGGCTGACCAGCCAACCGTGCGAATACCGCGGCCAGAGACGCTCGCGTAGTCGGGGCGGATGACGACGCGCTCGGGGTCGGCCAGGGCCTCGCTGGCTTGCTCGATGGTGACACCGTGGCGGGCGAGGTGCTCGTCTCGGTCCTCGCCCCCAGGTGATCGCCACACGATCAGTGTATTACACACGTATTACAGCCGCACGCGGGTTTACCGACGACAGCAGCGCCTCACCCTGAACTCGTCAATTCGGCGTCACGGTGGGCCCGGACGCTCCTAGCCGCGGGTACGGCACCTTGTGCACCTGAAAGATGTTGTGCACCTGAAAGATGTGCCCATGCGGCGCCAGCAAAGCGTTCACCATGGCCACCTATGTGCACTCCCAGCCGGAAGCCCTGATCAGCGCCGCGCAGAGTTTGGCGCGACTTGTTAGAAAATGAGAGAATTCCGACCCCTGAAACGCAATCAGCCCCACTAGAAAGTGGGGCTGACCTGCGTGGCAGATGCAGGATTCGAACCTGCGTAGGCGTAAGCCGACGGATTTACAGTCCGCTCCCATTGGCCGCTCGGGCAATCTGCCTGGTTTTGCGCCGCCCCGGATCCCGGTTTGGTGCGACTAGCAGGGTACAACGAGGATGTACCTAAATTCCAAACCGGCACCACCCACCGAGGAGAGGAGAGGCGTCCAATGGCGGATTCCAGCTTCGACGTCGTGAGCAAGGTCGACCGCCAGGAGGTCGACAACGCGCTCAACCAGGCCGCCAAGGAGCTGGCCACTCGGTTCGACTTCCGCGGCACCGACACCACCATCGCCTGGAAGGGCGACGAGGTGGTCGAAATCACCTCTAGCACCGAGGAGCGCGTCAAGGCCGCGGTCGACGTGTTCAAGGAGAAATTGGTGCGCCGCGACATCTCGATGAAGGCGTTCGACGCCGGCGAGCCCCAAGCCAGCGGCAAGACCTACAAGGTCACCGGCGACATCAAACAAGGCATCAGCAGCGAGCAGGCCAAGAAGATCACCAAGATCATCCGCGACGAGGGCCCCAAGGGCGTCAAGGCGCAGATCCAGGGTGAGGAGATCCGGGTCAGTTCCAAGAAGCGCGACGACCTGCAGGCCGTTCAGTCGCTGCTGCGGGGCGCCGATCTGGACGTGGCACTGCAGTTCGTCAACTACCGCTAAAGCTCTCTCGGCCCAATGTGAAGAAGATCGCGAGATGTCCGAGGAATCTCGCGATCTTCTTCACGTTCGGCGCACATTGGGATCAGTTGCACGCGCTACACCGGCCACAGCGCAGCGACGGTTCGGCCGCGGTGCTCGACGGCGATGGTCTCCCCCGCCGCCACGCGGTCGAGCACCCGCGCGGCCCGCGTGCGCAACTCGCTGAGCGTCACGGGGATAAGCATCTGGTGGGCGTTGTGCGCGGCATGCAATCGCGCGATGGGACGGCCCCGGCGCAGCACCTCGAAGGTTTCGCCGGACGCGACACGTTCGACGTAGTTTCGGGTGTCGCCGCGTAGTTGCCCGATGCCGATGATGCGCATGGCTAGGCTCCACCGTATTCGGGCCGCAGGACGGGGCTCAGCGCGGACAGCGGGATGTGCGCCTGCACGGTGCCACCATCCATCGACCACTGCATCATGCCCGGGGTGAAGTCGATCGGGCTGTCGCGTCCCACCGGATAATCCGGCATGTAGAGGATGAGTTCGTCCGGGGTCAGCGCCCACGCCTTGTAGCCGCCCGAATACACCTTGTCGGGTGTCCAACGATCCGGGGTGAATGGATAGGTGCCGGGCTGGTGCGGCGGCGGTGCGGCATCGAGCGCGGCGACGATGAACGGCGCACCCAGGCGCGGGATCTCGGCCCGGTGGTCGACGTCCGGTTTGAACAGGTCGGCCAATTGCAACTGCCGCCCGCCAGCGAAGGTGAAGGTGCGGTAGGCGTCGCTGATGATGGGCGCGTTCGGGTGTGCGAGGGCGTCGGTACCGACTGTGCCCGAGTACATCTCGTGAAAGACGACGCTCATCGCGCCGCCGTGCCGGAATATCTCGAAGCGCTGCTCGCCGAAGCTGTCCTGGACCATCTTGCTCGCGGCATTGCGCCAGTTGTTCATCAGGTTGGTCAGGTACTCCCGGATGACGGGGTTTTCCACCAGGTCGCCGGGCAGCGCCATCTTGATGTCGCGGACGGCTTTTCGTTCCGAGGTGACCGCAGTGCGACAGAACTGTCCGTCCCAGTTGCCCCCGAGCTCACTACAGAACGACGGAGCCGACGCCGCAGCCGACGGCGCAGTAGCGAGTGCCACTGCCATCACCACCGCCCCCACCATCGCGCGACGCATGGCTACGGCAACTCGACTTTGCTTGCGCGCCAGCGGCCGTCGACATACTCCATCGTCATCTTGATCCTGCTGCGATCGATACGCGGATCGGGCACGTGAGTGTTCGACACCGATTGATCGACAAACAGCAGCACCACGACCTTGTCCTTGGCTGCTGACTGCACGGCCGACTCCAGCACCACACCGTGCGCGGATGCCTTGTTGTCAATCAGCAACTGACGCAGCTCCGTACTGGACTTCGAGTACATGTCCTTGAACTCACCCGTCGCGCCGTCGAGCACCTGGGTGAAATTCTCGTCGACTTTCGCGGTATCGATGCTGGTGAGTACCGCCGCATACTCGACTGCAGCCTGCTTGGCAGCCTGCCCGGCGCTCTCGACCTGCCGGTGCTGCCAGAATTGCCAGCCAAGGAAGCCGGTTGCGGCCAGCGCGGCGACCACCAGTGCAGCAACCGCTCCGATGAGGACCCTGCGCGGCCACCGGCGCTCGGCCTGCGCGGCGTCGGATTCCTCTGCAGTGTCGGCCTTCTCGTCGACATCGACTTCCTCGTCGACATCGCCAGTCGTCTCGCCGACATCTTTGTCGTCGGGTTCGGTGTCCTTATCGGTGTCTTTGTCAGCTGTCACAGACAACGTCATCTCCTAGCTCAGCGTGGCGGCTCGATCGGAAGTGTCGGGCCACCATAGGGGGTGGGAATTGTGAACCGGCCCTTCGGGGTCGGGTCCGTCTGCCGACCGAGGTCGGCCCCCGGCGGCGGTCCGGCGGTGTCGTCGCCGGCCGGCCGAGGCGCGTTCTTGGCGCCGCGGATCAGAACTCCGGGATGATCATCGCGGCAGTACGTGTACATGAACGGCTCGGGGTAATCGGCTGCCGACGGCGGGAGGCGCGGTGTTCCGTAATCGCAGGAGTAGCGCGGGTAGACGTCACCAGTCGCCCACAGCCCGTGGTCGTGCATCGTCGTGCCGAGCGCATCGAGAAGCGACGTACGGTAGTCGGGGAACAACGCATTCAGCGCCGGCACCCGCAGGTAGAGCAGCCGGGAGGTGGTCGTCAGGTTGCCGAGCAGCTGCACCATGGTGTCGGAGTTGTCGATGAACAGGTTGTCGACTGATGTCAGTGCTCCCGGCGTCTGGTTGGTGAGCCGGCGGTAGCCGTCCCGCATCGTGTTGATGCCGACGAAGGTTTCGGTGAGATTGTCTGAGGCAACATCGATTCCGGCGTTCTTATCGGCCAGCAGCGTGAACACAGAGCGGCTGCTGCGCAGCAGGCTGCTGGTCTCCGGCAACACCGAGTCGATCGTGGACAGCAGGAACGTGCCGCCGTCGATGATGTCCGCAAGCTTCTGCGGGCCGGCGTCGCTGAGACTCAACTCCCGCCTGATGAGTTCGAGCTTCGCCGGGTCGGCCTGAGCGAGTGCCCCATCGGCATTGGCCAGCAACTCCGCCAGACTGACAGGCACCGTGGCCTTTCCGAGCGCGATGACGCTGCCGTCGGCCAGGAACGGTCCTCGGTCCGTATCGGGTACAAAGTCGATGTACTGCTCACCGGCCGGCGACAATCCCGACACCCGGACGGCACTGGACTCCGGGATCTTCACCGTCGATCTGACGTTGACCAGAGCATTCACCCCAGTTGGGGTTATGTCGAGTTGTTGCACCCGTCCGATCGGCACCCCACGTAACGTCACGTCCTGATTGGGCAGCAGGCCGGCCGACTCGGGCAGTTGGACCGTGAACACGTATTGCGATGCGAACGGGTTTACCCGCAGCGCGCCGAACAGCAGATAGCCGGTCGCCACCACCAGAACCATGATCAAGCCCGCCGCCGACAGCCACGCCCGACGCCGGTAACCGAACCGGACGAGGTCGACAAGTCGATCGGCGGCTGTCCCTATCATCGCGGCGCCTCAGCAGGCAGGGGGTCGGGCCCGGGCGGTGGCGGAGCAGCCGGCGCCGGTCCTCCCGCGTGCGGTGCGACTTCCAGTTGACCGGGCTCAGTCGGGCTGGGGATCACCGGGACCTGCGGCACACCGGGACCCTTGCCGACGACCTTCTCCTGCAGGCGCCACAGCGTGTACTTGAACGCGCCCACCAACTGATGCCAGTCGTGGCGCTTCGGACCGTGAAAGCCGGGGTCTCCGGCGAATCCGATATCCGGGATGCTCCCGAGAACCAATCGATCGATGCTCGCGTTCACCCCGAGCGCGTTGCTGGTCGTGGACTTGACCAGCGGTGGCATCAGCCGGTTGAGCGCGTAGAGGGTTGCGTCGGGGGTCAGCACGACGTCATTCCACGCCCCCGCAACCGTATTCGCATCGCCGATGACGCTGCGGCCGCTGGTGTCGGTACCGGCGATCGACGGGAACTTGCGCAGCTGGTCGGAGACATCACCGACCTGGTCCACCAGATCGGCGATCTGAGTGGTGTGAGCGGCCAAGGTGTCGGTGGCCGGCCGCGCTTGCGCCATCACGTCACTGATCGTCTGGTTCTTGGCCTCGATCTGCTCGACCAACCGTGAGGTCTCGGTGATCGCCGTCGAGATCTGGCCGGATCGGTTGTTCAGCGTGCCCAGGGTCTGGTTGGTCTTACGGATGAGGTTGCCGAACGCCTGGCCTTGGTCGCCGGTGGCCTTGCCCAACCCGTTGATGATGTTCGTGAAGTTGCGCACGGCACCGCCATTCACCAGAACCGCCGCTGAACTCAGCACCGATTCGACGGTTGCCGCCGCCGTGGTCGACTCCAATCCGATGGTGTCGCCGTCTTTGAGCAACTGGGCCCCGGGGTCAGTGGGGCTCGGTGGCTTGATGGCGACGAAGACGTCTCCCAACGGGGTGGCGGAACGCAATTCGGCGGTGCTGCCCTGCGGTAACCGCACCCCGTCCATGATCCGCAAGGTGGTTACCGCGGTGTAGTTACGCGCCACCATCGACTCCATCTGTCCGACGTCGGCGCCGGCGAGTTTCACCTTGGCATTGGCAGGCAGGTTGAGCGCATTGGAAAACACCGCGGTCACCCGGTAGCCACCGGATCCCACGCCGGGTGCGGGCAGCGGCAGGCTCGCCAAACCCTCAGTGGCACAGCCTGAAACCGTGAGACACGCAGCCATCGCCAGCGCCACGGGTAACCTTCGATCGGCGCCCATCACTTCTGTCCCATCGCCGCAAGCCCGTCCAGCATGTAGGACAGTCCGAAGTCTGGTCCGAAGTCCTGCAAAGTGCCTGTGCTACAGCCCAACTGGCGCAGACCCATAACGTTGCAGACCTCCTTGATGAACTGGTTGTCGAACAACACCCGGTCGGTCAGCACCTTCACCCGCAGCGCGCCGTTCTTCTGGTCGACGACGTTGTACAGGTTGTCCAGCGTCATAGGCGCGACATCGAGGAGCTCGGCGAGATCGCGTTCATGATCGACGGCGGTCGTCAAGACGGTGTCGCCGTTGGCGACGATGTCTTTGATGGCATCCCGATGGGTTTCGAGGACCTCGGCGGTATGGGTCAGCACCTCATTGATCTTCTTACCGGTGGAGCCGGTTCCGAGATCCTCATCGGCCAGGATCTGGCTGAGGGCGCGCACCGACGAACCGAAATCACGCATCGTCGCGTCGTTCCTGGTGGTTGCCTCCGACAACGAACTCAGGTTGCGGATGATGGTGGTGAGCTGATCTTTGGTCACCGTGCCCCTGTCGGCACTGAGCCGCAACGCATTCGACAACTCACCGAGGGCATCCTTCATCTGTTGGCCGTTCCCGTCGGCGATCGCTGCGCTGGCGTCGACGACGTCTTTGACCGGGCCATTGCCTTTCCCGTCCCCCTGCAGGGAGACGGACAGCTTGTCCAGAACATCGAGCACCCGGGCGAATTCGACCGGGGTCTGAGTCCGGTGCAGCCCGATGGTGGCGTGGTCTTCCAGGATGTCACCGCCACGATAAGGCGGAGTCAGTTCGATCTGCCGGTCGGTCAGAATCGAGTTCGAGATCGTGACGGCCTGGGCGTCGGCTGGGATCTTGACGTCCTTGTCGACGGTGAACTCGACTTCGACGTAGCTGCCTTTCGGGGTGATCTTGGTGACCTTGCCCACCGGCATCCCGAGCACCGCCACAGTGTTGCCGTCGTAGAGACCTGCAGCGCTGTCGAACTGAGCGGTCACCGAGATGATGTCGAGCTGATCCTTGGTGTAGATCACCACCGCCGCGATGACCACCGCTGCCACCGTGAGGGCAGCGATGACCAGAACCGCCAACCGAGACTTTCCGATTCTCATTTGCAGTCCTTGAAGTACTGGATCATGCCGAACTGCTTGGCCCGGCCGCTGATCGCGCACATCCAGGAGTCGATCAGCAGGCCGTTGGTGGCGTTGAAGTCGACAGCGTTGCCGTTGCCGGTGGCATTGGTCAAGCCGCGCAACGCGATCGGCGCGGATTGCAGGATGCTGCGAAGCAGGTCGTCGTGCTGGCCCAGCATGCCGGACAGCTCGCGCAGGTTGCGCAGGAGCTCCTCCAGCTCTGGGCGGTCGTCGATGACGATGTTGCTCAACGTTTGGACGAGGTTGGTGAGCGCGTCCATCATCGCGTGGAAGGTGGCACGCCGTGCGACGAACTCACCGAGCAACGAATTGCCTTGGTCTACCAAGTTACCGATCGTCGACTGCTGGCGGCGCAGCGTATTGCTGATCAGTTCGGTGGTTTCCAGTAGCTCACCCAATTGGTCCCGTCGCTGCGCGATGATCGTCGACAACGTGTGGGTATTCGCCAGCGCCTGCGGGACCACCGGAGGCAGCGTCTTCATCTGCTGACCCAGAATCGCCAGTGACTGGGCGAACTTGTCGGTGTCGACCTGTTCGTAGGTTCTGGTGACGTCTGCGAGCGCTTCCTGCAGATCGTAGGGCACCTCGGTGTGGGTGAGGTCAAACATGTTGTCCCGCACTGTTCCTGACCCACTCGGGTACAGCGCCAGATATCGGGACCCCAGGATAGTGGTGATCTTGATCGAGGCCCGGGAGTCCTCCCCGAGCGCAACGTCGTTGCGGACCTTGAGGTTTGCTTCGACATGATCGCCTGCGAGCTTCATGCTCATCACCTCCCCGACCGGGATCCCCGCGACCGTGATCGGGTTCCCCGGCCGCAGTGCCGCCGCCTGGAGAAAGTGCGCGGTGTAGTCGCGATAGCCGATGTTGGCGACCTTGATCAACAGCAGTGTTGCGACGAGCACCGAAATGACCGCGACCGCAATGATTCCCAACCAGGTCCTGTTGCGATTCTCCAGAGGGCGCCGCCTGCGCCGCGGCTTGGACGTGTCAGCCATTGGCCATGCTCCTGCACTTCGGGCTGTACTGCGCCTTGTTGCCGGGGGTGGCGGCGTCGACGATGATCGGCACCACATCATTGAGACCGGGGAAGAATCCCTGAATGTTCAGGTCGCACGCGTAGGCATTGGCGTAGGAGCCTTCACCGGTGATCCGCGCGAATCCCTTGAGCAAAAGCGGGAGATTGGCGCCGGTGAACGCCAGTTGCGGCTCGAGGCCCACCATGTGCGCCGCGAATCCGGGCTCGCGGGTGACCAGTTCGTTCAGTGACGGGTACACCTCATCGGAGACGGTCGACAGTTGGCGCACCACCTTGGCGATCGAACCCATCGAGTCAACGAGCTGGGGACGCCGGGCGTCGAACGTGGACACCACTGTTCGGGCTTCACCGATGACGTGGTCCAGGTCTTCGTTGTGGCGGGCGAGGTTGGCCGTCACAACGTTCAGGTCGGTGATCACCTCGCCGAGTTGTTCGTCCTGCCCGGCGAACGACTCGGTGAGCTTGCCGGTCTGGTCGACCAGCGCGGTGAGCGAGCCTTCATCGCCCTGCAGCGACTGGATGACGCCTTTGGTCAGGTTGTCTGCGTGCTGCGGGTCGAGCACGCTGAACAGCGGCTCATAGCCGTTGAGCAGCGTATCGACGTCGAAAGACGGATCAGTGCGCTCGACGGGGATCACGCTGCCTGCCGGCAGTGGGCCCGGATCCCCGAGCTTGCCCAACGACAATCCGAGATAACGCTGCCCGACGATGTTCTGATAGGTGACCGAGGCGACGGTGGTGCCCAACACTTGTTGGTCGCTTTGCACCACGAACGACACCTTCGCCAGATTATCCTGCAGCTCAATGCTTTCCACCCGGCCGACCCGCACACCCGCCATTCGGACGTCGTCACCCTCACGCAAGCCGAACACATCGGTGAAGACCGCGGCGTACGGCACCGTCTCGCCGGCCACGTCCCGGCGCAGCGTGACGTAGACCAGCCAGGTCAACGCCACCGCAACCACCATGAACAACGACAGCCCGATCATTGCGCCTCGGTACTTCATCGGTGCTCCTCAGAAATAGACACTGTGGTCCCCCGCGCCACTGGGCCGAGTAGCAACTGGGTAGCCGTTGTGGTCGGTTGGCCGGTGATGACACCGAGTTGGGCGCGCTCCTGCGGACTGCCGACCGGGCCGACGTTGCCGCCGAATGAAGCGGGTGCTGCCTCGGCGGGCAGTAATGGCGCCGGACCCGGTCCCGGCGGCGGGGGCAGAGGTGCGGGCGGCGGCGGATCCCACGGTTTCGGCGCAACCGGCGCGACCGGGGACTGGTTTACCGGTGGCGGCGGGGTCGGGGGCAGTGCCGAATTCGCGGACCCGGGAACCGGTGGCGCCGGCGTCATCCCCGGCGGCAGTGGCGGATTGGGATCGGCCAAGCTCGGGTTCGGATTGACCAGGGGCGGACCGACTGCGACCAGGTTGCCATTCTCCCCCAGCACCGTGCCCGGTGGCGGCGCCAGATCCTTCGGCGGTTGGTAGTTCTGCGGCAACAACACCTCGGGAAGTGCCGGTCGGGTCACCACCAGCGGCGCGGTGTAACAACTCGGGCCTTTGAGCTCGCCGTATTGCGGGCAGTCGGCGCGGGTATAGGTGTAGCTGGGCGTGAACGACAGGTTCACCCGCATGTTGCCGATGTCGCGGTCGTGCATCCACGCCTCGTCGAAGAACTTGTCGGACAGCTGATTCAGCTTGATGAAGGCAGGCACCCAGTGGCGCGAGGTCTGCGCCAGGTTGCCGAGCACCGGCGTCAGCTCCGAGGTGATCTTGACCAGGCGGTCTGTGTGGTTGTTGAGCGCGGTATCGGTTGTGTTCATAGTGTGCATGCCGCCGCTGATCAGCGCGTCGAGTTGGGAACGCTGCTCAACCAGAACCTGCATCGGTTCGACCGCTTGGTGCAGCGAGTCGAGCAGTTCCGGTGCGGTGGCCTGCAGCCCTCGGGTGGCGTCGATGAGGGCAGACACCGTCGTCCCGTCGGGCTCAGCTGCCACGATCGCGTTGGTTTCGTCGATGAGCCGGTTCAATTGCGCGCCGCTGGCAAGCAATTCGGTGCGACGATCCTCGGTGGCCGCGTTGACGGCAGCCAGGATGCCGACCGTCTTGTCCTCGCGACCGCGTCCGGTCGCGGCGAGGATGTCGCGCAGCTTGCTGATGGTGGTTTGGAACAACACCGTCGGCAATTCGGTGTCCTCCGGGATGTGTGCGCCGGACTGGATGGCAGGGCCCGGGCCCTTATCGACCAACTGCACCGAAGACACCGCGAACACGTTGCTGGGCACCACCCGCGCCGTGACGGTGCCCGGAATCGACCTGGCGTATTCGGGTTTCAGATCGATGTGCACGTAGTTGGGTTGGCCGTGCGCGGCAGGGGTGACGTCCTGCACCATGCCGACCAACACGCCGTGGTACTTCACGTCGGATCGTTGCGGCAGCCCATCGCCGACGTTCACCAGGTTGGCCACCACTCGGACGTAGGGGTCCAGCCGGCCGGTCGACTTGACCAGCAGCACCGCCGTGACGATCGCCGCGACCACCAACAGCGCCACTCCGCAGCTCAGCAGCTGCCGGTCGGACGGTCCACGGCCGTCCAGCTCAATGGAATTCGGCAATGTAGTCCCTCACCCCCCGAACCTCGCTCCGGAGTCGACGCTCCACAGAGCCATCGTGAGCAGCATGTTGACCATGATCACCACGGTGATGCTGGCCCGCATGGCGTGACCGGCGGCCACGCCCACCCCCACCGGACCCCCGCTGGCGTAGAACCCGTAGTAGCACTGGATCGTTGAGGCGATCCACACGAAGACGATCGCCTTGAGCAGTGAGTAGAGGATGTCCTGGGCGGACAACATCATCGTGAAGTAGTGCAGATAAGAACCGGTCGAACCGCCGCTGATCGCGAAGACCACGAGTTGGCTGGTCAGGTAGCTGGCCGCCAGGCATGCGACGTAGAGCGGCACGATCGCGATCACCGAGGCCATCAGGCGCGTCGTCACCAGATAGGGAATCGGCCGAATTGCCAAGGCGTTCAACGCATCGATCTCCTCAGCGATGCGCATCGAACCGAGCTGTGCGGTGAATCGGCAACCCGCCTGCGTGGCGAATGCGAGCGAGGCGGCAATCGGTGCCAGCTCGCGCGTGTTCACCAGGGAGGAGATGATGCCCGTCGCCGGCCCGAGGCCCAGCAGGTCGAGGAAGTTGTATCCCTCGATTCCGACGAGCGCGCCGACGGTGATGCCCAGCACGATCGCCACGCCCGCAGTTCCGCCGCCGACCACGAGAGAGCCGTTACCCCAAGTGATATCGGACAACAACCGGACGAACTCTTTGCGGTAATGGCGCAGCGCGACCGGGATGCCGGACAGTGCCTGGAAGAAGAAGACCAGCATGTGCCCGAGCCGGATGACCGGGGCCGAGACGCGTCGGTAGAGCCTGACCCAGGGCGCCAGCACGGGAGGAACGAAGGTCGATGCGCTCATGTCACAGTCCCACCCTTGGGAACAGCATGATGTAGAGCTGGCTGATCGCGACGTTGACGACCATCAGCACCAGAATCGATTCCACGACAGCCGCATTCACCGAGTTGGCGACGCCCGTCGGCCCGCCCGAGGTGGACAGCCCCTTCTGGCATGAGACAACGGCGACGATGGCTCCGAAGATCACCGCTTTGACCAGCGCCACGATCATGTCTTCTGTGGTCGCGAACGATGAGAAGGTGGCAACGAAGCTGCCTGCCGCACCGTTTTGGAAGTAGACGTTGAACAGGTAACTGGCCAGGAAGCCGACGAAGCACACCACGCCGGTGAGTGCGACTCCGATCATGATGGCCGCCGCGAATCGCGGAACCACCAAGCGCCGGATCACCGATACACCCATGACCTCCATCGCGTCGGTCTCCTCGCGCATGGTGCGCGAACCCAGATCGGCCGTTATCGCCGATCCGACAGCGGCGGCCATCAGAATCGCGGCCGTCAGCGACGCGGCCTGACGGATGACGGCCAGACCGCTGGCCGCTCCGGCCAGCGAGGTGGCGCCTACCTGCCCGGCCAACAGTGCGAACTGGATCGACAGCGTCACCCCGATCGGCAATGCCACCAGAATCGTCGGGAGCACCGCCGTGCCGGCCATGAAGGCGCCCTGCCGGATGAACTCCTGCCACTGGAACCGGCCGGTGAACAGATCGGTGAACAAGTACTGCAGGGTGCGCACTCCGAGGACGAACTGGTCGCCCACGGTGGTGAGCGACGCAATCGGATGACGCCTGGCGTAACCGGTGGTCCAGTTCTCGATGGCTTCGAGCCCGTTGCCCGGTCCGGCCTGATCAGACACGCGCTCAGGCGACGTGGTCATCCTCTCTCGTTCAGCAGGTGGATGCTCACGGTCCCTCCAACCTTCCTACACTGTGTAGGAACTTCCTACAGCGCGTAGGAAGACCCGTCAATCCCCCGTCACCCGGTCCGCCATGGAGGCCCGCGCCGTCAACGATCCGCCGAATTATCATTCACATAACCCCGTCAAATCAAGACCCGCGGGTGCCACCGGGGTGGACCGGCGGCCACTATCACCAAAGCTCCAGGTGCCGCGCGCTACTGCGGCGACCAGGTATTGGCAGTTGTCACAACGCGTTTAGCCGACACGCGCCGATCGACCGTCGCCACCGGGCCACTCGATCGCAACGAGCACACCGAGGTATCCAAGGGCGGAGGCCTGACTCAGCATGCAGGTTAACTTCGTCGACGTAGCCGAAACGCGCGAAAATTCACGGAAACGTGGTTGGCAGGCTCATTGGGTGCGATCTGCTTCCCGATTGGCGCGAGAGACGACGGAATCCAACAGGCCCGGCATGGCCGCGTCGACATCCTCGGACCGCAACCGCTGACGGGTGTGGCCCTCGGTGACGACGCGCTCGATCAGTCCGGCGTCGCGCAGGACGTTGAAGTGGTGGGTGGCCGTCGACTTGTTGATGCCGTCATACAGGGCCGCGCACTTCACCGGCTCGCCGGCATTACGCAGGCGACGCACCATTTCCAACCGCACGGGATCCTGCAGTGCGGCCAGTACCTGATGAACGGACCCCACTGAGCAACTGGCGACTTCCGCCATCGTGTGCCCTCCGTCACGGGAAAAT
The DNA here is from genome assembly GCF_053483975.1 of Mycolicibacterium sp. XJ870. NCBI lineage: Bacteria > Bacillati > Actinomycetota > Actinomycetes > Mycobacteriales > Mycobacteriaceae > Mycobacterium > Mycolicibacterium sp. XJ870. The sequence continues at coordinate 197,081 of NZ_JBEFTI010000001.1, read as the reverse complement.
AAGTTTGATGATCATCAAACCCCGCGTAAGCTCAACCCGGTTCGATGAGCATCAAACCTACCGCATGAGGAGCACTGATGGCGCTGGACGCAGCCGACCGCTCGTTCGGTACTGAGACCCAGCGCTGGGCTTACCCACTGCTTCTTGTCCTCAGCGGCGTCGCCCTCGGTGTGTCGGGCTTACCCGCACCGCTCTATGGGATCTACGAAACGGTGTGGCACCTCACGCCGCTGGCCACCACGATCGTTTTCGCGGTCTACGCCGTCGCCGCCCTGGCAGCGGTGCTGATCTCCGGCCGGATCTCCGATGTCATCGGCCGCAAACCGGTGTTGATCGGCGCGATGATCGCGATGATCGTCGGCCTCGGTGTCTTCCTGGTGGCCGACAACATGGCGCTGCTCCTTGTGGCCCGGACCATCCACGGTGCCGCGGTCGGCTCGATCGTGGTGGTGGCCGCCGCTGCCCTACTGGATCTTCGGCCGCACCGCGGGGTGCGATCCGGGCAGCTCACCGGTGTCGCCTTCAACATCGGGATGACCGTGGCGATCGTCGGCTCGGCAGTGCTGGCACAGTACGCGCCGCATCCGCTGCGCACGCCGTATGCCGTGGTGGCCGTCGTGTGCGTGATCGTCGGCGTCGGCTTGCTGGCGTTGCGCGAGACGCACACTACGCGCTCGTCGGGACCGATCCGGATCTCGAAACCTGCCGTGGCCCCGGAGATCCGATCCGATTTCTGGTTCGCGGCACTGGGCGCGATGGCCTCGTGGTCGGTGCTCGGCGTGCTGCTCTCGCTGTACCCGTCGCTGGCCGCACATCAGACGCACATCGACAACCTCCTCTTCGGCGGCGGCGTGGTCGGTGTGACCGCATTCGCGGCCGCGATGGCCCAACTGGCCGCCACCCGGGTGCCTGCCCATCGCGCGGCGATCGTCGGCGACGTCGGCATGGCGATCACGCTCGTGCTGACGGTCCCTGTGTTGGTGACTCATTCCTGGCCGCTGGTCTTCGTGGCCGCGGCGCTTCTCGGCGCGACATTCGGGCTCGGGTTCGGCGGGTCGCTGCGCCACCTGTCCCATGTGGTGCCCGCCGATCAGCGCGGCGAGACCATGTCGGCGTTCTACGTGCTGGCCTACACCGCGATGGCGATTCCCACGCTGCTCGCCGGCTGGGCCGCCACCCGTTGGGACCTGGCCTCCGTCTTCCCCTGGTTCGCCGGGGCGGTCGCGCTGGCCTGTGTCACGGCGGCCGGGATCGGGGCACGGTCCATGCGCAGACGCGTCTGACCAACTTGCGGCGGGCAGCCGCATCGCGGCCATACGCTGATCGCCATGGCACCAGCGCAGCGTGAACCCAACGTCGTCGTCCTCGGCGGAGGCTCCTGGGGCACCACCGTCGCCTCGATCTGTGCCCGGCGCGGGCCGACGTTGCAGTGGGTGCGGTCCGAGGAAACAGCCAAGGACATCAACGACAACCACCGCAACTCCCGTTATCTCGGCGACGAGGTGGAGTTGGCGGAAAGCCTCAAGGCGACAACCGATTTCGCCGAAGCGGCCAATTGCGCGGACGTGATCGTCATGGGCGTGCCGTCACATGGCTTCCGCGGGGTGCTCACCGAACTGGCCCGCGAACTGCGCCCGTGGGTGCCGGTGGTGTCACTGGTCAAGGGGCTGGAGCAGGGCACCAACATGCGGATGAGCGAGATCGTCGACGAGGTGCTCCCCGGCCACCCGGCAGGCATCCTGGCCGGGCCGAACATCGCGCGCGAGGTCGCCGAGGGTTACGCCGCCGCGGCCGTGCTGGCCATGCCTGACCAACATCTGGCCGCCAAGCTCGCAGAGTTGTTCCGCACCAAGCGTTTTCGCACCTACACCACCGACGATGTGGTGGGTGTGGAGATGGCCGGCGCGCTGAAGAACGTCTACGCCATCGCCGTCGGCATGGGCTATTCGCTCAACATCGGGGAAAACACCCGCGCCATGGTGATCGCCCGGTCGTTGCGGGAGATGGCGAAGCTGGGCGAGGCCATGGGCGGGCACCGCGACACCTTCGCCGGGCTGGCAGGCATGGGCGATCTCATCGTCACCTGCACCAGCCAGCGCAGCCGCAACCGGCACGTCGGCGAGCAGTTGGGTTCAGGCAAGAAGATCGACGAGATCATCTCCTCGATGAACCAGGTCGCCGAGGGCGTCAAAGCCGCCAGCGTGATCATGGAGTTCGCCGACAATTACGGGCTCAACATGCCGATCGCCCGCGAGGTCGACAGCGTGATCAATCACGGCACCACCGTCGAGGACGCCTACCGCGGGCTGGCCGCCGAGAAACCCGGGCACGAGGTGCACGGCTCGGGGTTCTGAGGGTCAGTCCCCGCGGACCGCGGCGCTGAAGTCCTCGGCCCCGACCGGCGGTGCGATGGTCCACAGCACCTCGGCCTCGGCGCCGGTCGGATTGTGCCAGTCGTGTGGCTGTGTCGCACCGAAGGTCATGCTGTCGCCGGTGTTCAGCAACGTCGACTCACCGTCGACGGTGATGCTCAGTCGCCCCTTCAACACGTACACGAAAACCGTTGTGGCATCGAGTATGTAGGCCCCGCCGGAGCCGCCGCCCGGCCGCATCACCGTGTGCATCACCTGTACGTGGCGTTCGGCCTTCGGAGTGAGGAGCTCCTCCCGGACGCCGTGCCCACCCATCTCCAGCGGTGCGCCCGCCCCGCTGCGGACGATCGGCGCCGACGGGTACTCGAAGAGATCGCCGACGCCGATATCGAGGGCGGCGCAGATCCGGATCAGGACCGGAACCGAGACATTCGTCATCCCGCGTTCGGCCAGGCTGAGAAAGCCCTTGGTCACCTCGGCCTTGGCGGCCACGTCGGTCAGGCTCAACCCCCGTTGATGACGGGTTTCGCGCAACCGGGCACCGGCGCGGCCCATGCCAGTCTCGGCGCTGTCCGTCACCGCTAGGCCTCCCCTTGGTCTTGACGCCCATTCGTTTAGTGGTATAAAACACGGCGAGCGTTTTATGGCATTGAACCCTACACGCGGTTCAAACCTCTCAAAGCACAGAAAGGCACGGCGGTGTCCCCAACCGACCAGCAGAACGGCACGACGCAGATCCGGGCCGCGGTCTTCGACGGCGACGGCACCATCACCGTCGAGGACGTCGACCTCGCGGCTCCCAACGCCGGCGAGGTCCGCGTCAAGATCGCCGCTGCCGGCGTCTGCCACTCCGATCTGCACGTCACCACCAAGGCGTGGGACGTCCCCGCACCCGTGGTGCTCGGACATGAGGGCTCCGGCGTGGTCACCGCGGTCGGCGCCGGTGTCGACGACCTCGCGCCCGGCGACCACGTGGTGCTGAGCTGGGTGCCCGGCTGCGGTGAATGCCGCGCGTGCCTTGCCGGACGGCCGGCACAGTGCTCGCTGGTGGCGTCGGTCGTCGCAGCCGGCGGGACGCTGTACGACGGAACGACGCGCCTGTCCAACGAGCGGGGGCGCATCCACCACTACCTCGGTGTGTCGTCGTATGCCGAGGAGGTCGTGGTCCCGCGCAGCGGCGCGATCAAGGTCCGCAAGGACGCACCGCTTGAGGACATCGCGATCGTGGGCTGCGCGATCGCCACCGGCGTCGGTGCCGTACGCAATACCGCTGGGGTGCAACCGGGTTCGACAGTCGCGGTGATCGGCTGCGGCGGTGTGGGCCTGGCATGTGTGCAGGGCGCCCGGCTGGCAGGCGCATCGCGCATCGTGGCGGTGGATGTTGTCGCCGAAAAGCTGGAACTGGCGCGCAAACTCGGTGCCACCGACGTGGTCGACGCATCGTTGGCCGACGATGTCGTTGCGGCGCTGCGCGATGTCGTCGCCGACGGCTATGACTATGTGTTCGACGCGATCGGCAAGATCGCAACCACTGAGCAGGCGATCGCCGCACTCGGTCTCGGCGGCGCCGCCGTCATCGTGGGCCTACCACCGCAGGGCGAGCGCGCGACCTTCGACCCGCTGGCCCTTGCCGAAGGCGATCAGCGGATTCTGGGCTCCAACTACGGATCCGCGGTGCCAGAACGCGACATCCCGGCACTCGTCGACGAGGTCATGGCGGGCAATCTCGATCTCGCATCGATGATCTCGGGCCGCCGTCCGCTCGACGAAGCCGCGGCCGCGCTCGACGACCTGGCAGCCGGACACGCCCTGCGCCAACTCCTCATCCCCTCAGCCTGATAAGAATCGAGAAGCCCAGTGTCCGAGGATCTTCAGACCGGCACGACCGACGGTGACGCCGGCCTGCGGCGCGGTGTCATGGGCGGCGGCGAACTCGCCGCCCAGGCCATCGCCAACATCGCGCCGAGCGCGGTCATCGCATTCACCGCCGCGGCCATCTACACCACCGCGAGCAGCGGCACCTGGATGTCGTTCGCCCTCGCGACGGTGGTGATCCTGTCGGTCGGCTACTGCATCTCGCAGTTCGCCAAACGACGGTCGTCGGCCGGTTCCCTCTACAGCTATGCCGCAACGACTTTGGGCCCGTTCGGGGCGTATCTGACCGGTGTGAGTCTGCTGATCGGGTGTTTCGGCATCGCGGCCGGATCACTCAGCGGATCGGTGGCCTACACCGCAACACTGCTCAACCAGCTCGGCATCCCGGTGCACGGACTGGCCGCCCAGATCGTGCTGGCCGTCATCCTCGGCGCGCTGGCCACACTGTTCACCATTCGCGGCATCCGACTGTCGGCGCGCGTTTCGCTTGTGCTCGAACTGGTTTCGATCTTCATCATCGTGTTGCTCTTGGTGGCGACCCTGGTGCACCTCGGGGCCGACGCGTTCGACGCCGACCAGTTCGATCTGAGCGGCGCCCAGCCGTCGGGCATCGCAGTCGGCATGGTGCTGGCGATCCTCGGCTTCGTCGGCTTCTCCAGCTCCGACGCCCTGGCCCGCGAGGCAAAGGACCCTTACCGCGCGGTGCCCCGCGCGATCATGTGGAGCGCGGCCGGCGTCGGCGTGCTCTACATCTTCGCCGCCTACACCCAGGTCGCCGCGCTCGGACCGGCCCTCGGCGAATCCGCGCAACCGCTCGACGACATCGCGACACTGGTCGGCATGCCGACGTGGTTCAACCCGATCCTCAACTTCGGTATTGCCGCATCGTTCTTCGCGGTGGTCGTGGCGCCCATGAACGTCATCGGACGCATCCTGTACGTCATGGGCAAGGAGGGTGTGGTGCCGGCCGCGATCGGCCGCACGCACCCCACGCACCTGACTCCGCACCGGGCGCTGCTCACGGTCAGCCCGTTCGTGATCGCCGTCTCGGTGGTGATGTACCTTCGCGGCGTCGACCCGATGGACGTCGTCACCTGGGTGGACACCTACGGCACCTACGGGTACATGGTGGCCTATGCGGCCGCGGCGCTGGCTGCCGTGAAGTTCCTGCGCAGCATCAACGCTCGCGTTCCGCTCGTGTGGCCGGCTGCCGCAGTGGCCATCACATCGATGGCATATGTGTTCTACGCCAACGTCTATCCGATTCCGGCCTACCCGCTGAACGTCATCCCGTGGCTGTTCATCGCGACAGTGGCCGCGGCGCTCGCGTGGTACTGGATCCTGAGCCGCCGCTCACCACACGTGATTTCGAACATCGGCACCAGTGAGGTGGAGACGCTCGAAGGGATCGGCTGACTCAGCCGATCTGGAAGGTCGGCTTGAAGTCCGACGGCTGCTCGCCGATGACGAAGCTGCCGGCCGGGCTGATCACGAAGCCGGCCTGATTGCGCCCGTCGATGCAGGTGGTCATCACGCCGTCGGTACCGCAACTCACCGTCTGGTAGCTGATCCGGCTGTTGGCCGGCAATGGCTTGGCCGCGCCGGCGGCCGCGAACACCGGAGCAGGCGAACTGGCGAACCCGGGAACACCGGGCCCGCCGCTCACCAGATTCGCTCCGTTGGGTGCCGCCGGGATCGGACCGCTGCAGCCGTAACCACCGGAGCGCTGCAGAACACAGGTGACGCCTTCGGGTGTGGCGAACGCGTACCAGTTGTTGTCCATGACCGCATACTCCGACGTCTTCACCGGCGGGAACGCGTTGATGTTCGGGAGCACCGGCGGCGGTGGCGGCTCGGCCACCGCGGTACCGGGAACGCTCATGATTGCCGCCCCCGCGGCGCTTACCAGGCCGATCAGCATTCTGCTCCGCACGTCGACACCCTAACCCGGCCGGTTCGAAGCGACCACCGCTAGCCGCACTTGAGGTCGACGTACACCGTCGTGTAGCGGACCACTTCCTCGGTGTTGCCGCGCGGCGCGGCCTTCAGTTCAGTGACGTCGCGGCCAGGGCGCACCGCGCTGACGGTGCACTTGTCCAACGACCCGCTGCCCACCTTGGTCTGGATGACGCGGTAACCCTCAGCCTCGAGATCCTTGATCGTCTGCCGGGCCGATGTCTGGCCGGTCGGCGCCGCGGCGGCCGGGCCGGCCAGCGCAAGGCCGGTGATGGCCAAGCCTGCGGCGACGGCGGCGATAACGGTATTCCTCATGTGCGTATTACCTTTCCTATTCGGCTGAACTTTCTTTCAGCCTAGGCAGGTAAATTGGGCCGGTCCATCAATTCATATCGAACCCATACCATTTATCGGCGAACGAATTCAGGCCGAATTCATATAATTCACAATACCGCCGCAACGGGTGCCGATACCCGTACCGACATGGGGATACGCACAGTGAATACGGTCTCGACCGCGTCGGAAGCCACTGTGACCGTGCCGTCGTGAGCTTGGACTATCGAGGCCACAATCGCCAGCCCGAGACCAGTGCTGCCCAATTCGCGAGAGCGGGATTTATCGGCCCGCACAAAACGACCGAACAGATTCGGTAACAATTCGGCGTCAATACCCGGTCCGTCGTCGGCGACCGTCAATTCTGCGTATTCGCCATTGGCAGTCAGCGTGACGGCGACCGTGACTCCGGGCGGGGTGTGCACCCGGGCGTTCGTCAGCAGGTTGCTGACCACCTGGTGTAACCGGATGTGGTCGCCGAGCACCCACACCGGATCGTCCGGTAGCCGCGCCACCCAGTTATGGGTGGGCGCCGACACCGCGTTGTCGTTCACCACGTCGATGACCAGATCGCACAGATCGATGTCGTCGGTCTCCAGGTCCTGACCTTCGCCCAGTCGGGACAACAGCAGCAGATCACTGACCAGCACCGTCATCCGGCGCGCCTCGGCCTCGATGCGGGCCAGGGCGTATTCGGTGGTCGCAGGCAGGTTCGCGCTGTCCTGACGGGTGAGCTCGGCATACCCCTGGATCGCGGCAAGCGGGGTCCGCAGTTCATGGCTGGCGTCGGTGAGGAACTGCCGGGTGCGCCGATCCGACGCGGCGAGTTCGGCGAGCGCGCTGTCCACGTTGGCCAACAGCCGGTTGAGCGTCTCCCCCACGATCCCGACTTCGTTGTCCGGGTCGGTGTCCTTGTCGCGAACGCGCGCGGTGATCCGGTGGTCGTCACCGTCCAGTCGCAGTGTCGCGACCTTGGCCGCCGTGGCCGCGACCCGGCGCAACGGTCGCAGCGCGAACCGCACCACCGCGACGGTGGCCACCGCGGTGAGGATCAGTGCGACGATGATGATCACCGCCACGGTCACTGATTTGCGGGCGATCATCAGATTGGCGCTGTCCAGCGAAACGCCCGAGACCAGAACGTCCCCGTCGCCCGCGGATTGACTGCACACCCGGTAAGACCCGAGCACCGGCAGCTTGACCGAGCGCGGTTGCGCGCTGGCCCACGATTGCGCCTCGAGCGCCTTGACCACCGCGACCGGCGCCGGATGCGGTTCCCCATCGGAGAACACCGCCGACTGCACCACCACCCCGTCGTGCAGAACCGCGATCAGATTGCCCGGCGCCTGACCGACGAACGCCGTCAACGCTTCGGCGTCGTTGGCGATCTCGTGCATCTCCTCCTTGTCGCGCAGCTTCTCGAACGAGTGGCTGAACGCGGCCAGGGACCGCTGCACCTCGGTATCGCTCATCGTCGACACATAGGTGTGCAGGCTGTACACCGACAACACGCCGACCGCGATCAGCACCACCGTGACGATCGAGGTCACCCCGAGCACCAGTTGTCTGCGCAGCGAGCGCGGCCACCATCGGGGGCGCGTCATCGCGTCACTCACTGGGCCGCAGGATGTACCCCACGCCGCGCACGGTGTGGATCATCGGCTGCCGACCGGCGTCGATCTTCTTCCGCAGGTAGGAGATATAGAGGTCGACGATGCTCGACTTGCCGCCGAACCCGTAGTTCCACACCCGGTCGAGGATCTCGGCTCGGCTCAGCGCCCGGCGCGGATTGCGCATCAGGTAGCGCAGCAGTTCGAACTCGGTGACGGTCAGGGCGATCGGCTCGCCGCCCCGGGTGACCTCGCGACTGGCCCCGTCGAGCACCATGTCACCGACCTTGAGCACCTCATCGGCAGGTGGCGTGGTGTGGCTGGACCGCCTGAGCAGCCCGCGCAGCCGGGCCACCAATTCCTCCAGGCTGAACGGCTTGGTCATGTAGTCGTCGGCACCGGCGGTCAGCCCCGACACCCGATCCAACACCGAGTCCCTCGCAGTGAGGAACAGTGTGGGCGTATAGCCGTCGGCCTCCCGCACCCGCTGCAGGATCTGCAGCCCGTCGATGTCGGGCAGCATGATGTCGAGCACCACCACGTCGGGCTCGGTCTCGTCGAACTTGGCCACCGCGTCATGGCCGTTGTGAGCGACGTCGACCGTCCAGCCTTCGTAGTGCAAGGCCATCTTCACCAGGTTGGTCAGTGCCGGCTCGTCGTCCACCAGCAACACCCGGATCGGCGACCCATCGGCACGATGGATCCGCGGCAACTGGCCGAGGATGGCCTGCCGGGGTTGTTGAGCACGAGGGGATACCGACATCGTCGTCATGAACCCATTGTGCGGAGGACATAGACAGTTGTCACCAAGTTCATAGCGAGTTCTCAGACAAGCTCCGTCGATCCGGCAGCTATGACGTTCATCACTATCGAGATCGATACGTGTCCCACGCCAGAATTGTTGCACTACATAGCCTTTCGAACGTCAGCGTCAATACTTGGTAACTGGCGGGGTGTCAGAGCGCAACGCAAGATTTGGGTTCTCTATGCGTCGGCCGTACTTCCTTGACGAGTTGTTCCAGTGATAAATACTCTCGCCCATAGCAATTGGACATTGCCGGGTCACCGTGGACCTTTTTGCAGCTTGTATATCGCTGTCTTGCAATGTCTTTCAACGCTATTTCAGCGACAACGGAGTCACCGCACTGACCGGGCATCGCGATGACGCACGCCCGGGCCAACACCGCACTCCAGATAGGAACACGAGATGCAGCAAACCCTTCAACAGAAAGCCCGGGCGGTGCTGCGGTACGACCTACCCGCCTCCCTTGTGGTGTTCCTGGTCGCATTGCCGCTGTCACTGGGCATCGCCGTCGCCTCGGGTGCACCGGTGCTCGCCGGCATCATCGCCGCGGTCGTCGGCGGCATCGTCGCCGGCGCGCTCGGCGGGTCCCCGCTGCAGGTGAGCGGTCCGGCAGCCGGCCTGACCGTGGTGGTGGCCGGCCTGGTGTCCCAGTTCGGCTGGGCCGTCACCTGTGCGATCACCGTGGGCGCCGGGATCCTGCAGGTGATGTTCGGGCTGAGCCGCGTGGCGCGCGCCGCGCTGGCGATCTCCCCCGTGGTGGTGCACGCGATGCTCGCAGGCATCGGCATCACCATCGCGCTGCAGCAGGTGCACGTGCTGCTTGGCGGCAGCTCCAACAGCTCGGCATGGGCGAACGTCACCGAACTGCCCGGCCAGTTGGCCTCCGCGCACGGCGCGGGCCTGCTGCTCGGCGTACTCGTCATCGCGATACTGGTCGGCTGGCGATGGATGCCCGCGGCGGTGCGAAAGGTGCCCGGGCCGCTCGTCGCCATCGCCGGCGTGACAGCACTGAGTGTGTTGGTGCCCTTCGACGTCACGCGTATCCAGCTCGACGGCTCGCTGCTCGATGCCATCGCGATGCCCAACCTGCCCGACGGCAACTGGGGTGCGTTCGCCGCGGGCGTGCTGACGGTAGCGCTGATCGCCAGCGTCGAGAGTCTGTTGTCGGCGGTGTCCGTCGACCGCATGCACACCGGCCCGCGGACGAACTTCGACCGCGAGATGATCGGCCAGGGCACCGCCAACATGGTTTCCGGAGCGATCGGCGGGCTGCCGGTCACCGGCGTCATCGTGCGCAGCTCCACCAATGTCGCCGCGGGCGCCCGCACCCGGGCGTCGGCGATCATGCACGGGGTGTGGGTTCTGGTGTTCGCCCTGCCGTTCGCCGGCTTGGCCCAGCTCATCCCGACCGCGGCGCTGGCCGGACTGCTGATCGTCATCGGCTGCCAGCTGGTCAAACGTGCGCACATCGAAACCGCCCGGCTGACAGGTGATTTCGCGGTCTATGTGGTGACCGTGGCGGGCGTGGTGTTCCTCAACCTGCTGGAGGGAGTGCTGATCGGGCTGGCACTGGCGATCGCGCTGACGGTGTGGCGGGTGGTGCGCGCCAAAATCCATGCCGAGCCGGTTGGTGAGGATGACTGGCGCGTCGCCATCGAAGGCTCCTGCACGTTCCTGTCGCTGCCCAGGTTGACCAGCGTGCTGGCGACCGTCCCCGCCGGCGCCCACGTGACCGTCGAACTGTCCGTTGACTTCATCGACCACGCCGCACACGGGACCATCGACGAGTGGCAGCGCCAGCACCTGGCCACCGGTGGCACGGTCGAGATCCATGACGTCGGCGCCGTCGAGATGGGCAGTGCGGTGGCAGGGCCGCCGATCCGCGCATTCACGCCGTTCGACAAGCGTTCCGGCGTGGTGCCGTGGAGCTCCTGGCGGCACGACGATTCGGCGTCGGTGCTGCACGGGCTGGCCGCCTACCATCGGCGCACCGCGCCGGTGCTGCGTCCGCACATGAAAGAACTGGAACATGCTCAGCGCCCGGAGACGCTGTTCATCACCTGCACCGACTCGCGCATCGTGCCCAACGTCATCACGAGCAGCGGGCCGGGAGACCTGTTCACAGTCCGCAACGTGGGCAACATGATTCCGGCGGGTCAGACGGATGCGTCGATGGAGGCGGCGATCGCGTTCGCGGTAGACCGGCTGCATGTGAGCTCCATCGTGGTGTGCGGGCATTCCAGCTGCGGCGCGATGAACGCCCTGCTGGGCAATCTCGCGCCCAGAGGCGACGGTGATGAGTATCTGAAAACCTGGCTGTCCGAAGGCAATCCGGTGTTGAAGGCGTTCGACGACGGCCGGCATCCGGTGGCGCGCTCGGCAGCGGCGGCAGGGTTCGTTGTGGTGGATCAGCTGTCGATGGTCAACATCGCGGTCCAGGTGCAGACCCTGCTGGAACATCCACTTGTGCGTGGCGTCAACGTGATCGGGCTGTTCTACGACATCCCCACCGCCGGAGTGCTGCGGGTGACGCCGACGTTGGTGGAAACCCTCGCCGACGCCGCCTAGTTGTAGTCAGTACGGTCACCCCGTTTGCGCGAGCGTGCGTGTCTGCTGCCCGACACACCGTGTTTCGGCAGCATTCCACGCACGCTCGCGCTGGGCGTCAAGCGTCCGGGTTCAGAGCCTCGGGCCGCCAGTCGAACGGGAAGTGCTTGCTCGACGCGCCGCGATACTCGTGCGAGAAGTCGAACCCGATGGCGTCATCTTTGGTGACCACGCCCCACGTCGCGACCTGTCCCGGACCCACCTCGGCACCGGGCGCATTGACCGTGGTGACCCGCTTGTTCGGATCCGAAGTCGGGCCGGTGAGCGCCTCCACGCGCACATCGACTTTTCCGGGAATCTCGGCGCGCCAGTAGGCGAGGTCCTCGGCGGCGTCGAATGTGATTGGCGCGTATTCGATCCCGCGCAACTCACCGATCAGGCTGCCGAATTCACCGGGCCAACCACCTTTTTTCCCGGTGAAGATCTGCTCCAGTGCGTGACGCTGATCGGCATCGGCCTTGTCGTCGATGTAGAACATCAGCGACATCGTCGCCTCGGGATCACCGATCCACATATTGCCTTTGAACTCGCCCAACGCCACCACGCCGAGATCGCTCAGATCTGTTGACCCGTAACGGCCTTCGCTGATCTTCCAGACGAGGGTGAACAAGCAATCGCCATGCGTGGGTTCCTGGGCGAAGCTGCATGGGCAGGGCAACTTGCAGCTGCACACATCGAACCAGTCGCCCTTGAGATACCAGTCCGCCGTCGTTGTCACCGTCATTGCCTGCTCCCTTCACCTTATACCCCCTAGGGGTATCTGACGTTGACGACGTTACATCGGAAAGCTTAAGGGCACAAGTACCCCTAGGGGGTATTACTGATCGCGGTCCAAGCCGCGGCATACCTCACACGAGGGTGCGCAAAATGCTGGCGATTAGCGGCGTGGCGGGCAACAGACGCACACGCTCGCGGTGCTAAGTGCGGTGCTAGGGGATCAGTACTGGCCGGGGCCGCGGCCGGCCATGTCCTCCAGCCGGCGGATGCGCTCTTCAATCGGCGGGTGTGTGGAGAACAGCTTGCCCATCCGCTCGCCGGCGCGGAACGGGCTGGCGATCATCAGATGTGCTTGATCGGCAAGTTGGGGTTGCGGCGGCAGGGGTGCGGCCTCCACTCCACCGGAGATCTTGCGCAGCGCGGAGGCCAACGCCAAGGGGTCACCGGTCAGCTCGGCACCGGACTGGTCGGCCTGGTACTCGCGGGACCGTGACACGGCCAGCCGGATAACCGTCGCCGCTATCGGCCCCAGCATCGAAACCAAAAGGATGGCAAGGGGATTCGTACCACCGTCGCGATTCCCGCCGAACATGCTCGCAAAGAACGCCAGGTTGGCCAGCGCCGTGATCACCGACGCCATCGCGCCCGCCACACAGGAGATCAGGATGTCGCGGTTGTAGACGTGAGACAGCTCGTGCCCGAGCACCGCCCGCAATTCGCGTTCGTTGAGGATCTGCAGAATCCCGGTGGTGCAGCACACCGCGGCGTTGCGCGGATTACGGCCGGTCGCGAACGCATTCGGGTTCGCGGTGTCGGAGATGTACAGCCGCGGCATCGGCTGGTGAGCGGCGTTGGCCAACTCCCGCACGATGCGGTGCATCGCAGGCGCCTGCAGTTCGGTGACCGGTTGGGCGTGCATCGCCTTCAACGCCATCTTGTCGCTGTTGAAGTACACGTAGGCGTTCATGCCGATGGCGAACACGACCGCCAGGAACATGATGTTTCTGCCGAACAGTGCACCGACGCCGACGATCAAACCGGAGAACACCACGAGCAACAGGAAAGTCTTGAGCCTGTTCGCGTGCGGATTCCAGGTCATCGGAGCTTCCTTCTATTAGGAACCAGGACAGTCATTGCCGATTAAACGCTCAGCAACCCCACCCGGGTTCCGGATTAGCCGTGCCGGTTCACCGTGTAGTCCACGAGCGAAGCGAGCGCATGACGGCCCGGGCCGTCCGGCAGAGCGGCCAACTCGTCGCGCGCCTGGGCTGCATACGAGGCGACCGTCTCCTTGGCCCGCGCCATACCGGCCGACCCACGCAGCAGGTTCAGCGCCTCGGCCACATCCTCGTCGCGCTCAACGGGCCCGGCCAGCAATTCGCGCAGCCGGTCGGCTTCCGGTCCGGATTCCCGCAACGCGTACAGCACGGGCAGGGTGTGCACGCCTTCGCGCAGGTCAGTGCCGGGAACCTTGCCGGATTCGTCGGGATCGCTGTCGATGTCGATGATGTCGTCGGAGATCTGGAAGGCAGTGCCGACGATCCCGCCGAGCCGGCTGAGCCGCTCGATCTGCTGCTCGTCGGCGCCGGAGAACGTCGCACCGAAACGGCCCGACGCGGCGATCAGGCACGCGGTCTTCTCGTACACCACCTTGAGGTAATGGTCGATCGAGTCGACATGCTCGGCGGCGCCGCGGGTCTCCCGCATCTGACCGGTGACCAATTGCGCGAATGTGTCAGCAATCACACGCACGGCCTCGGGCCCGAGCCGCGACACGAGCCGCGACGCAGTCGCGAACAGATAGTCGCCGGCCAGGATCGCGATGTTGTTGCCCCACCGGGCGTTGGCGCTCGGCGCACCCCGGCGCATCTGCGCCTCGTCCATCACGTCGTCGTGATACAGCGTCGCCAGATGCACGAGCTCGATGACCGCACCGGCCACGCTGACCTGCCAGGCATCGGGCTCGGGCCCCAGCTGGGCGGACAGCACTGTGAACAGCGGGCGGAAGCGTTTGCCGCCGGCCTGGAATAGGTGCTGGACGGCCTCGGCCATCAACTCGTCGGCTTTGCCCAGTTCAGTGGACATCAAGTCCTCGATCCGGGCTACCCCGTCGCGGACGTCGGCGGCGAATGCCGCGTCGCCGAAGTCAACGCCTGCCACCACGGTCGCTGGTGTCCTCACCCTGCCAACATACTGGGAAGCATGAACACACCGGCGGGCAGGAGCGGACCGACCCGCGGAAACACCAAGGCCGATGTGGTCGTCGTCGGCGCCGGACCAGCGGGTTCGGCAGCCGCCGCGTGGGCCGCCCGCGCCGGGCGCGATGTGCTGGTGATCGACGCGGCACAGTTTCCCCGCGACAAGGCCTGCGGTGACGGGCTGACCCCGCGCGCGGTCGCGGAGTTGGAACGGCTCGGTATGGGGCCGTGGCTGGACAGCCGGATCCGGCACCGCGGGCTGCGGATGTCGGGTTTCGGCGCCGACGTCGAAGTCCCATGGCCGGGCCCGTCGTTTCCGTCGACCGGCAGCGCGGTGCCGCGCTCCGAGCTCGACGAACGGATCCGTACGGTGGCCGCCGACGACGGCGCGAAGATGTTGTTGGGCGTCAAAGCCGTTGGTGTGCAGCATGACTCAGCCGGACGGGCCGAAGCCGTACTGCTCGACGACGGCAGCACCGTCGGCTGCACCGAGCTGATCGTGGCCGACGGGGCCAGGTCCACCTTGGGCCGTGCGCTGGGCCGGGCCTGGCACAAGGAGACGGTCTACGGCGTCGCCATCCGCGGATACATCGCGACCCCACGGGCCAGCGAACCGTGGATCACCTCGCATCTGGAACTGCGCTCCCCCGAGGGCAAGGTGCTGCCCGGCTACGGCTGGATTTTCCCGTTGGGCAACGGCGAGGTGAACATCGGCGTCGGTGCGCTGGCAACCGCGAAGCGGCCCGCGGACGCAGCTCTTCGCCCACTGATGTCCTACTACGCCGGGCTGCGCCGGGAGGAGTGGGGTTTCACCGGAGAGCCCCGCGCCGCGCTGTCGGCCCTGCTGCCGATGGGCGGCGCGGTGTCCGGGGTGGCCGGACCGAACTGGATGCTGATCGGCGACGCCGCGGCGTGCGTCAACCCGCTCAACGGTGAAGGCATCGACTACGGCCTTGAGACCGGTCGGCTGGCCGCCGAACTGCTGGGATCGGGTGATCTGTCCGTCGCATGGCCCTCGCTGCTGACCGACCATTACGCCCGCGGGTTCTCCGTGGCGCGGCGTCTGGCGCTGCTGTTGACGCTGCCCCGGTTCCTGCCGTTGACGGGTCCGGTTGCCATGCGCTCGACGACCCTGATGCGGATCGCGGTGCGGGTGATGGGCAACCTGGTCACCGACGAGGACGAAGACTGGATCGCCAGAGTGTGGCGCACGGGCGGATTGGCATCGCGGCGGTTGGATCAGCGCAAGCCGTTCAGCTGACGCTCACCGCAACGCGGCATACCAGGACGACTCTGCCGGGCGGCTCGCCAGCCCACCGACCAAGGCGGCGGCAAGCGTTGCGGATGCGGTTTTGGCCAAGGGGAGCGGACGCATGGCTGACTAGTTACCCGAAATCGCGTCCGCCACACCTCCGGGCGCTCTAACGTGTCAATCCGTGAGCCCGAATCGGTGTCGCCGCGGTAGTCAATTCATCGGCCGAGTCGGGGGGTTGGCCGTGGCTCTCGGAATCGGGGTGGCACTAGCCACCAGCCCGGGTGTCGCTTCCGCCGACGATGGACAGTCCACCGGCCAATCGTCGTCGTCTTCCGGAACCTCGGCCGGGCCAACGGCGAAGTCGGCGGAGAAGTCTGCGGAAAAGTCCGCCAAGCAAAAGCGACGGGAAGCGAAGCGTCGATCCCAAACTGCACAGGCTGATTCGGCTGACCGCGAGAACTCCGACGACGAAAAGCCAAAGCCGACTGACCGCAAGAGGCCGCGGAAGGCCGCACCCGAAAGCGAGACCGAAAAGCAAGAAACCGAGCCGTCGGGACCGGTGTCGAAAGTTCTTTCCGCAGTTAGCCGTGCGACACATGCCGATCGCCGTCAGGACGAGCCTGCGCCGTCGCCGGCAGCGTGGGTGATGGCGGCGGCGGCCCGCCGCGAAATCGGACATGCGGACTCCCCCGCCCGCACCGTGCAGGCTGAGGCGACGGTGCAGGCTCAGACCGTGTCGGCCACAACGGACGCCACGACGGTCGCGACCGCGGACAATCCCCTGGCAACCCCTGAGCAACTCGCCGCCGAGAAGCTGGCCGCCGAGACCGTGAAGACGCTGCCGGTTCGGATCATGAAGGGTGTGCTCAAGCTCGGCTTCCTGGCCGCCGCCTACCAACAGTTCCCCGGTGGTCCGGATGCCGACAACCTGGCCGCGTTGGACAACGCCATTGACGAGTTCGCTTTGGCCGCAGCGTATCAGCAGCAACTGCTCAACCCCTTGACACCGGCATTCGTGACACAGGTCGCCCCGCCCCACACCTGGTACGGGCAATCCGTCGGCGGAACCCGCATCCTCTACGACAACCCCGACACCATCTACCGCTTCACGGGTGTCAGCGGGTCGTCGGAGTATGTGATTCGGGGCCAGTTCCACGACGCCGACGGCGACGGCGACTTCCGAGACGACATGCCGGCCGACACCAGCTTCAGCGTGCTGGAAGGCACGGCAGGTACGACGTCGAGCCTTCTGACCGTGGACGACGATTTCGAGATCAACGACGACGGCACCTTCGAAATCACCGTGAGCGCCGAACCGGGTGAGGGCAACCACCTGCAGCTCACCCCCGGCTCCACCATTCTGGCAACCCGAAACACGTTGGGCGACTGGAACGAAGAGGCGCCGATGAGCCTGGAGATCGAGCGTGTCGGCGGCCCACCGAACAGCCTGTTCGCCCAGTTGGGTGGGTTCACCTTCCTCGGATCGGCCGTGAACCAGAGCCCGGTGTTGGTTTCGCTGGTGTCGGTCATTCCACCCGTGCCATACATGCCCCCGATCGTGCGAGGCACCTTCACCGCGTTGATCCTCGTGGTTCGCGGTGTCAACGAGCAGGCCAAGTACATGGAATTGGCAACGGCCGGCGAGCCCAACGTGGTGAGTGAGCCGGCCAGCAACGCGGAGTTCCTGGCCAATCAGAAACAGAGCAACGGCCAGTTCCAACTCGAAGACGATCAAGCCCTGGTGCTCACAATCGATCCCGGTGACGCGGGCTACTTCATCGTTCCGACCTATAACGACTGGACCATCACCGGCAACTATTGGGACCAGCCGACCAGCCTGAACAACGAACAGATGACGATGAACGCGGACGGCACCTACACCGTGGTGATCTCACCGACCGATCCCGGTGCCGCGAACTGGGTTTCGACGGGCGGCCTGAATCAGGGCTTGGTGTCGATTCGCTTCCAGAACCTCGGCGGCGAAGGGGCGGAGGCGCCCCGCATCGTCAGTCAACAGGTGGTCTCGCACGAGGAGCTCGCAGACATGGAAGGCGTGGAGTTCGTGACGCCCGAGGAGCGCCAGGCGCAGCTCGACGAGCGTAGGGCCGGCTTCGACAAACGTTGGACATAATCCACGCTTTTACTCTGCGCTGAAATGTCCCTGTCCTCCGGGCTCTCGTGGGCTCAGATCGGGCGGGTGCTGGGCGTGTCAAAGCAAACGCTGCACAGCCGATTCCGCGGCCGCGATCACACGACGTAGCGCAGCACACCAAGGATCGCCTGATCGTCGGCTTTCTCGCTGACGCAGGCCGCAAGTTCGGCATGGACGTCGTCGACGCACATGTCCGTCCCGATCAGCACCAGCGAGGTGCGGCGCGGCTCGCCACTGCCCCACTGCTGCCGCTCGAACCGCAACGAACTGCCCACCAGCTGCATGACGAACCTGCGCCCCGAGCCTGCCGCGCCGAAGTCGACGAACCCCTTCGCCCGGTAAAGCCCGGCCGGCCGGCTCTGCAGGAAGCCCATCAGCCGCCGCGGATCCAGCGGTGTGTCGCTACAGAACTCGACGCTCTCAAAGGCTGCATGCTCATGCTCGTCGTGTTCGTGGTCGTCCCACAGCATTTCGTCGAGGCTGAGCTGACCGGCCCGCGGCGGCTGGTCGACCGGGTCGATCAGCAGGGCGGGGTCTAGCCGGCCGAACTCGGTGTGCAGCACCGGAACCCGCGGATTGACTGCCGCCACCTTGGCCCGCACGCCCTCGAGTTCGGCGGCACTGACCCGGTCGACTTTGTTGAGCACGACGAGATCGGCCGCACGCACGCTGTGCCCCAGATTGGCGCGGGCTGATTCGACAGCGTCGACCACGAGCACCAGGCCCGCATAGTGGTAGCGCTTGTCGCCGGCCATGGCGATGGTGCGGGCCAGCGCCGCAGGCTCGGCCAGGCCGCTGGCCTCCACCACGATGAGGTCCAGCCGCGGCTTGACCGCCGCGAGCTTGCCGAGCATCTCACCGGCCTCGTCGGCGTCGACCGCACAGCAGATGCAGCCGTTGGACAGCGCGGCCATCGCGTCCACCTGGCCTGCGACCAGCATGGCGTCGATATTGACTGCGCCGAAGTCGTTGACCAGGGCGCCGATCCGCACGCCGCGGCTGTTGCGCAGCAGATGGTTGAGCAGCGTCGTCTTCCCGGCTCCGAGATATCCCGCGATGGCCAACACAGGTACTGATCCGCTCACCCGGCCATCGTAGGGACATCACGTCGGCCAGAAGGAATCCACGATGTCCAAAGCGTTGGGCAGCTTCTTGCGGTACCGGGCCTTGTCGGCCGCCTTGAAGGGACCCCACCACGGCGCCTGGAACAGCCCCACGATTCTCACCTTCGGCCCGCGGTACCCGGAGGCCTGCAACACCCCGTTCGCGGCGTAGCGACCGCCTTCGTTGGCACCCTCCATCGTCGTCACGTTCTGGTCGGTCTTGATCCATTCCCCGGCGAGGAACAGGTTGTCGATCCCGGTGACCGCCTCCGGGCGGCGCGCCCACGAACCCGGATCCTGGATGAACAGCGGCTCGTCGTTGCGGACATTGGGGGTGCCCGAGTCGATGATCGACGGGTCGAGAAACCATGAATGCAACATGGCGTCGGTAAGCACCGTGCCCGTGTCGTTGAGGTGCGCCTTGATCTGCGCCCACGCCTCGGCGGCGATATCGGCCGGTCTACAGTCCCTGGCACTGCGCCGGTTGAAGTTGCCCGGGGTGGTCCAGTCCGAAATGATCGCCGACAGACAGTCTTTGACGCTTCCGTCGCCGTAGGTCGTAAGGCTGCGCTTCCAGAACTGCTCCTCGCTGATCGAAGTCAGGCCCCACCCGGAGTCGACGTAGTTGACGTGGCCCTTGGTGACGTCGACGCGCTCGCGCAGGTAGAACATCAGGCCGTTCATCCACTCGGTGCGCAGCGCGGCCACGTTGGCAAGCTTGGGATCGGCGGCGATGACGTCGGGCGTGAGCACCGCGGCCAGCTTCTCGCACGGCACCGCGGAGACATACCAGTCGGCGACCACCGGTTGCGCCACGCCGCTGCCGTCCACCACGGTCGCCGACGCGATATGACGGCCGTTGGGCGTGAACCCGGCCAATGCCTGCCCGACCCGGAACGTCACGCCGAGCCGTTGCAAATGCGCGACCCACGGATCGAGCCATTGCAAACTGGTCGGACCGTTGAGCACGCGGTCGAAGCCCTTGTTGTCGATATCGTTGCCCAACAGCAGGATCGACCACACCGACGCCTCACCGACCAAGCCGATCGAATGAGCGCTGGCGTCTTTGGATTTCGATGCGGCCAGATTGCGGATGATGCCGTCGGCGAGATAGCGGTTGTACTCGGCGGACCTCTTGTCCGCGCCGATGAACTTCTCCCACGTCATGTTGTCCCACTGGCCGAGTTTGCGCTCGTCGCAACTGGTCACGTAGACCGCGAGCTTCTGCGCGGCGTAGACGGCCTCTTGCGGAGGCAGTCGGAACAGCGTCTGGAACACGCTGGCGACCGATTCGGTGAAGGCCTTGGGAGTGATCGGATTCGGCAGCGTCGGTAACGGGAACGGCAGCGGGATGGTCAGATCGGCCCGGTTCAACCCCGAGTGCAGGTACGAGGTGGCACGGGTGAGGTTCTGCCACACCCCGAACGTGTTGCCTCGAAACGGGATGCGCCGCATGGTGTCGGTGACATTGCGGTAGAACCCGGGAAAGAACCGGAAACCGTGCTCGGCCGGCAGCGGATTGGCACCGGAGTTCGGCACTGCGATCGAACGCGCTTTGCCGCCCAAGGCTTTTCGCTCGAACACGGTGACCTGGAAGCCACGTTCAGCCAGCTCGTGGGCCGCGGTGAGACCGGCCACCCCGGCGCCGAACACTGCGACGGTTCGGCCGGGTGCCGCTCGGGCCGTGCTCGGCGCGCTCAGCGCTGCCGCGGCCACCCCCGCTGTAGCTGTGCCGGCCAGAAATGACCGACGCGAGAAACGCTGCTGCTCTACCCGACCCGACATCGCCACCCCGCCTACGTTGCGGAACCCCGTCGAGGTATAAGTTAACGGCTATTCTGCTTCGAGCTCGGCATTTGCGCTGCCCTAGCGGCGTGTTGCGACGGATGACCGCGCCGGAAGTCGACCGAACAACGTCACCTCCATCATCCGGCACACGCTCGCCCGGGAGTGCTCGGTGTTGTCGTACGCGACGAGCCGGCCGAGATCGACGACAAGCGCCAGCGCCGCGTGCACCGCGAAGCGCGCATGCGCGACCGTGTACTGCGGGCGCACCGCGACCACCAGTTCTGCCCACGACTCCACCGTCGCACGCTGGATCGCCCGCAGCGTCGCCTGATCGGATGCCGGGAGGTTCGCCCATTCGGTGTAGTACAGGTAGCCGAGTTCCGGCTTGTCGAACGATCGAGCCACATATGCGGCGACGAGCTCGATCAGCGCGACCTGCGCATCCGGATACGAGCCGACAACACTGGACAGATCGCTGGAAACCCGGTCGGCAGCGCGGCGGAAGATCGCGGCCAGTATGTCGGCCTTGCCCGGAAAGTAGCGGTAGATCCCCGATGTCGGCATCCCGACCGCCGCCGCGATGTCCTCCATACTCGTCTCCCGGTAGCCACGTTCGTTGAACAGCACCATCGACTCATGCAGCAGTGCTTCGTATTTGCCCACACCGGCCGCCGGTACGAGAACCGGGAATACCCCGGGCGCGTCCACCTGCGCCGGCAAAGGCGCCGCCAGCACCGTCGTCGCCAAATCCGACAGCAACCCGCGTATCTCACCGACCGACAACAGGGCACGGTGATCGGCGACGCTACCGACCACGCTCAGCGCCGCAGAAGACACCGTCCACCGTTCTCGTGAGGTCAACTCCGGGCGCAGGCGACCCAACGGAAGGTGCAGCCGACGATTCACCACCTTCATCTGATCCATGAGCGCCGACTGGTCTTCACGATTCAGGTAGCGGCCCTCCCACCGATACAGGCCGCCGCAGTGGCGATTAGAGAGGGCAGTGTCGATCAGCGCAGCGACCAGTGCGTCGCGCAGCGCGTCGGGATCGGTGTCGGCCGGCTGCTCGTCGGCGAATGCGGTGGCGTCGACCAACTGTTGGCCGAGGGCCAGCACGGCGGTTCGGAACAGGTGGTACTTGCTCGGCGCGTGGCGGTAGAGGGCGGCCGCGGATATTCCGACCCGCGCCGCGATCAGCCCCATGCTGACGCCGTGATAGCCCGACGAGCTGAAAGCGTCCGCCGCGGCCCGGGCGATCTGCTCCTTGCGATCCTTGGGCCGCCGAGTCCGGGTCAACGCAGCCCCACAAGCGAAATCCTTACTAGCTTATCCGGCCACACTCGCCTCGACGCCATATCAGATCATCCCTGTTCTCAAGCGCTATTAACGCCGCGCAGCAGCTATCCGGGACCCGACCCGCACCGAGTTTAGACACAGAATAGCCATTCACATAATCCTTGCGGTGGCATCACGAGATGTGACATGCTCCACACAACGCGGCCCGGGCGAAAGGATGCGATGACGTACGAACTGCCGGCGGCCAAAGGGCCGGTGCGCGATGTTCTGGTGCAGGGCGGCTACGTCCTCGGCTTCTCGGTACAGGCCATCGTGAGCGTCGTCACCGCGATGGTGCGCAGACGCCTGGTGCTGGATGAGGTTGTCGCACAGACACTTTTCATCGGACGGGTGTGCACCGGGCCGGCCCTGCTGCTGATGATGCCCATCGGCGTGTTCATCGCGGTCTCGGTCGGCGAACTGGCCGGCCGCATCGGAGCGGGCGGATACTCCGGTGCCGTAGTGGCTTTCATCGTCGTCGGTCAGGCCGCGGCATTGGTGTGCGCGCTGATGATGGCCGGTGTCGCCGGCTCCGCGATCTGCACCGACCTCGGCTCCCGCACCATCCGCGAGGAGATCGACGCGATGGAGGTCATGGGACTCGACGTGATCGAACGGCTCGTGGCACCCCGCCTGGTCGCGGCCGTCATTGTCGCGGTGGCACTGTGCTCGATCGTGACGTTCGGCGGTGTGATGGCCTGCTACCTCTACCACATCAGCGTGCAGCATCTGCCCGCCGGAACATTCCTGGCGACCTTCAGCCAGTACGGCCAGGTGTCGGATTTCGTGATGGCACTGATCAAGTCGGCCGTATTCGGCTTGACCGCAACGCTCGTGGCGACGTTCAAAGGCCTGCATACCAAGGGCGGGCCCGCGGGAGTGGCCAACTCGGTGAACGAGGCCGTCGTGCTGGCCTTCGCCCTGGTGTTCATCCTCAACACCACGATGTCGGCGCTCTACACCGTGGTCGTTCCCGCCGTGGGCAGTTACCGATGACCAGTATCACCACCAGTGCTGCGCTGCAACAGGTTTCCCGACCCGCCGTTGCGGGCTACGACGCACTAGCCGTGATCGGCCAGCACGTCAGCTTCTACGTCAAGGTGCTGGCGTCACTGCCGTATGCGTTGGTGCGCTACCGCAGACACACGTTGAGCCAGATCGGCGAGGTCACCTTCGGCAGCAGTTCGCTGCTGTCGGGTGGCGGCACCATCGGCATCGTGTTCGCCATGTCGCTGGCCGCGGCGATGATGCTCGGCGTCGAGACCCAGCGCGGCCTGGACCTGGTCGGCATGAACACGCTGTCGGGCATGCTGGCCGCGATCGCGAATACCCGCGAGCTTGCACCGGTGGTGGTGGCCATCGCATTGGCGGCCAAGGTCGGAACGGGATTCACCGCGCAGATCGGCGCGATGCGGATCTCCGACGAGATCGACGCGCTCGACGCGATGGCGCTGCGGTCGGTGCCGTATCTGGTCGGCACGCGGGTCCTGGCGTCAGTGGTCTGCGTCATCCCGATCTACATGATCGGCCTGCTCGCGAGCTACCTGTCCACCCGCACCGTGGTGGTGTTCTTCAACGGCGCCTCCCCCGGCACCTACGACTATTTCTTCCACCTCGCACTCGACCCGAGCGATCTGCTCTACTCGGGCATCAAGGCGATCGTGTTCGCGATCGTGGTGGCGTTGGTGCACTGCACCTACGGCTATTTCGCGTCCGGCGGCCCGGCCGGCGTGGGCCAAGCTGCCGGGCGTGCATTACGCACCGCGATCCTGGCAGTCGGAATCCTTGATGTCCTCCTCACATTCGCGCTGTGGGGTCTGGTTCCCGAGATCCCGGGGATGGGCATGTGATGAGACACCCACTGCGTAAGAGAAGATCAGGTCCGCCGAGCCGAAAGCGACTGGCCGCACGGGGCATTACCGCAGTAGCGGTGGCTGTGGCCGTCGCCGCGGTGCTGGTTGCCCGCGCGTCGGGCACTCTCGACCGCACCACCGACGTGTTCGTCGGTGTGCCGGTATCGGCCGGGTTGATCACCAGCCAGTCGCCGGTGCGGTACCACGGCGTCAACGTCGGTCGCATCGCCGACATCGAATCGGGCACCGAGACGTCGCGGGTACGCCTGGCCATCGAACCGGATGTGCTGCCGGTCATTCCGTCGTCGGTGATGGCCCGAATCGTGCCCCGCACCTTCTTCGGCGACATATACCTGCAACTGGTCGACTCCGAAGGTGAGCGGTCGACCGTGGGGCTGGAAGGCGGTGACACGGTCTCCATCGACAACAGCCCGGGTGCGATGGCCCTCTACGACGTCTTCACCAAGATCGTCGAACTGTTCTCGCAGATCAAACCCGAACGCATGCAGGTGGCACTCACCGCGATCAGCCAGTCACTGAACGGCCGGGGCAGCGAAATCGGTTCGACCATAGACAATTTGAGCGCGGTCACCGAGACCCTGACCCCGTCGCTGCTGCGGTTCCTGGACACCACACCACAGTTCCGCGACGTCATGGCCGCGCTGAACTCCGCCACCCCGGACATCATCACGACGCTGTCGGCGGCGACCTCGGTGTCCAACCGCATGGTCGACGATCACCGGCGATTCGCCTCAGCCATGGCCGGTTTCGCCCGGTTCTCCTCGGTGCTCACCTCGTTCCTGTCTGACCACCGCGAACACTTGATCACCGTCGTCGACGCGGCGGGCAAGATCTTGGCGACCACTGCCGCGCAGCCACTCGGTCTGGTGGATACGCTGGCCGGTGCCCAGGCATTCGGTGAGGCGGGCGCGAAGGTCTTCGCGACGGGCAAGTTCAACATCACCGCTGTCGCGACCTTCGCGGGGCCGATGCCGTACTCCCTGGCGGACTGCCCGGTCTATGGCACGACTTCCGGGGCCCGGTGCGCTGAATCCGCCCCGTCCAGCCTGGTTCCCGGGCAACCCGCAGATGTGCTGGCGCGCCCTGCCGCTGACTTGCCGCTGACGCCGTTCACGCCGCCTGCACCGCACCTGCCCACGCATTCGTCGCTGCCGCCGGGTCCGGGACTTCCCGAGGCCGCACCGATCCCGACCGGTGCCGCGCCCGCATCGGCGACCGTCGACCCTGCGAAAGAAGCGCATGCACTCGCGGTGTTGCAGGACGAGTTGGCGCCTCCGCGAAGTGGGCCGACGACGGCGCCGAACATCGCGACCGTCGTGATGCTCGGACCGCTGGTTCGCGGCACGGAGGTGCGGCTGTCATGAGCCGAAATTGGGCGTGGCTCAAGCTGGGCGCGTTCTGCACTGCCGGGGTGGCCAGCGCGGTGCTGGTCGCGAACACGCTGTCGGTACCGGTGCGCGGCAGTACCGTCACCTACCTGGCCGAGTTCGCCAGCGTCGAAGGGCTCAATGTCGGAAACCCGGTGACCATGAACGGCATTCGGATCGGCCGCGTCGACTCGATCAGGTTCGCACCCATGCCTGACGGCACCAGCCGGGCCGACGTCGGTATCGAGGTGGAAGCCGACTACACGTTGACCACCGACGTCCGGGCGGCAGTGCGGTACGGCGACATGCTGGGCGCTCGCTATGTGGCGCTGTCCGATCCCGGCGGCGGCATCATGGCCGTCTCGACCGACGACCCACCGGCCCACCTGGCCGCTGGGAGCGTCATCCCGTTGGCGCAGACTTCCCCGGCGGTCGATCTGACCGCTCTGCTCAACGGGTTCAAACCATTGTTCGATGCGCTGGCGCCAGAGCAGGTCAATACCCTGACGCGCGGCTTCGTCGAGACGTTCAGCGGGCAGTCGCAGACATTGACGACGCTGCTCACCCAGATCGCGGCCATGACAGGCTCTTTGAGCAACAACTCCGAGGTCTTCACTCGCCTCATCGACAACATGTCGACGCTGATGCAGACGGTCCACACCCGACAGCCTCAGATGGAGGAGATGCTCGGTGGGCTCAACCGGCTCAGCGCGGCGGTGCTCGCCGGAGACGGACAACTCGGGCTGCTCATCGACGAAGGCAATGCGGTGCTGGCCACCCTGTCCAACACCGTCAACCGGTCTACCGGATCCTACGGAGACACCATCACCAATCTGAAGTCGATGCTGCAGACCTGGGAGCCGAACAGTGACGAGTTCGCCCAACTGGTCGGCCGTCTGCCGCAGTTCGGCGATGCGATCAACCGGGCCTCCAGCTACGGCGGATTCGTGAGCCTGTACCTTTGCAACTTCACTCTCAAGGTCGCCGGTCACGAAGCCAACATCTTCGGCAGTCGACATTCCGAGGTGTGCCTGTAGATGTTTCTCGTCAAACTTATCGACCTGTTCGTCGGGGCGGTGATCTTCCTCTTCGTCAAAGATCAACGCAGGCACAACCCGTCGATTCCATTGGCGCTCGGGGTGATCGGCACCATCACCCTCGTCGCGATCATGCTTATCTCAATCGGCGTACCCCGCCTCGTCTACCACGTTCGCACCGATTCCTACGTCGCCGAGATGGCCAACGCGAGCGGGCTCACCGGCGGCGACCCGGTCTATGTCGCAGGCGTGCCCGCCGGACGTGTCGAGCGAGTCACATTGGCCGGCAACCATGTTCGGGTCGGGTTCCGGCTGGACAAGGCGCAGCCGCTGGGTAACCGAACCACCGTGACGGTGCGGTTACGGACAGTACTGGGCAAGCGGTTCCTCGACGTGATGCCCGCCGGCACCCGCAATGGTCAGGAATCCAATGTCATCCCATTGGCCCGCACCACGGTGCCCTACAGTCTGGACGACGTCGGTCGCAAGGCGGCGGACTCCGCCGCAGGCGTCGAGCAACAACCGCTGGCCGAGATGATGAGCACCCTCACCGAATCCATGCCGGGAGACAACGAAGACCTGGGCAGGACGCTGGCCGGAATCAGCGCTGCCAGTGCGGCATTCGCTGACAACGGCGAGAAGGTCGACGAGATGCTGCGGATCTCGCGCTCGTTGTCGGAGATGTTGGTCAAGCAGACCGACTCGCTGGCAGACACAGCGGCAAACGCCCAGTACATCGTCGCGTCGTTGGCCGCGCGCCGGCAGGCGCTGACCGACATCGTCAACAACCTCAGTGCGGTTGTGCATCAGCTCGCCTCCGTCTACTCCGCCAAGCAGGAGGACTTCAGCGCCCTGATCACCAGCCTGACCGCCGTCACCGGCACGTTGAAAGCCAACGCCGACAAGATCGACCAGACCCTGCTGCAGATGCCCCCCGCAATTCGCGCCGTCACCAACGCGACCGGCAATGGCACCTGGGCCGACGTCAACTCGCCGTCGCTGGTGATGCCGGACAACCTGTTGTGTTTCTTGAACATTCAGCGGGAGTGTCGATGAGGCGCCACATCGCGATCGGATTGATCGTCGCGCTGTGCACCGGCGCGGCGGGCTGGTACGTGTTCGGGCGCACCAATCGGCCCCAGACGGTGCACGCCGACTTCGGCTACATCAACGGCATCTACCCCGGCAGCAAGGTGACGGTGCTGGGCGTGCCGGTCGGCCGTGTCACCGACGTCAGTCCACAGGGCACCACCGTGCGCGTCACCATGACACTTCCCGCCGATGTGGCGCTGCCCGCCGAGGTCGACGCCTATGTGTTGAGCCCGGCACTCATCAGCGACCGAAGCGTCGAACTGGGGCCCGCCTACAGCGGATCCGGTCCCACCATGCGCGACGGCCACATCATCGGCGTCGAACACAGCCATGCCCCCGTCACCTTCGACAGCATGCTGGGCAGCATCAGCACATTGACCTCGGCTATCGGGCCCGGGCAGGGTGATATCGGCCAGGTGCTGTCCCACGGCGCAGACCAGTGGCGCGACCAAGGAAAGCAGTTCAACGAGGCGATTCGCAATCTCAGCTCGGCCACCGGGGTGCTCGGGGCGCGCGCCGAGGACATCGGCGCGGTGGTCGACAACCTGACGACGCTGATGGCGGCATTCAATCAACGCCAGGTATCGCTGAATCAGGTGGTCTCCGAGCTCGGTCAGGTCGGCGGCAGTTGGGCCGACGCCAACGTCGACATCACCCAGCCGATGGCCGATCTCAAAGTCGTTCTCGAACAAGTGGACACATTCGTCGCCGACCACGGCGACCACCTCGGCACCATCGCCGCCAACCTCAACGCCGTCGGCGATGTCCTGAGCGCCAGACAGCCGCAGCTGGCCGAGTTCATGGACCTGGTGCCGCTGATGATGCAGAACCTGTCCAACACGATCGGCCCCGACCGGCGCGGCCGGATCCGGCTCAACGTGTCCACGGTGCTGACGCAATTCGCTGCGGCACAGAACTTCTGCGACCGGCACATGCTGCCGATGTGCGTCGGAGCCGGCATCACCAATCCGATCTCTTACCCGATCAGCCGATCCGACCCGCTGGGCATCGTGACAGCCGTGACCGGCAACACCCCGCTTCCGAATCCGAAGTACCCGAGGTAGCCGTGCGTAAACCAACTTTGAGCGCCGCCGCGTCCCTCGGTGCGGTTGCGATCGCCGCCGCGTCGGTGTGGGCGTGGAGCGATATCGGGATCCAGGATCTTCCCGTCGGTCGCACCGCACCCGGGGACACCATGGCCGTCACGGTGGTACTGCCCACCGCCGACGGGATCACCATCGGCGCCGACGTCCGCAACGGCCAGAAGGTTGTTGGCAGGGTCAGCGGGATGACGCTGGCCGCGTCCGGGGCATCGGTGCACCTGAGCCTTCGCGACGCCAGTGGGTTGGGCGCCGATACCGTGGCCAGTGTGGAACTCCCTTCCGCACTGGGCAATCCGTTCGTGCGGCTCAGCGCTCAACAGCCTGCGCCGCAGCGCGCGCTGCGCGACGGAGACGTGATACCGCCCAGCCAGACCGAACTGGGACCGCAGATCGAAAGCGCGCTGGCCACATTCGGCGCCCTGCTCAGTCGCAGCGGCGTCGACCAACTCGCCACCATCGTCGCCGAACTGGACAAGGCGTTCGGCGGGCGGGCCGACAAGGTCCGCGGCCTGATCGACTCGATGTCGCTGCTGACGGCCAAAGCCGCGCAGTACCAGGGCGAATTCGACCAGGCGATCACCCTGGCCGCCAACATCACCGATCAGTTCGGCCGCGAACAGCAATCCGTCACCGGCTACCTCGATGCGGTGCCGAAGGTGGTGGCGATGCTCGACGCGCAGCGCGCCGAACTGCAGACGCTGTTCGCCTCGACCACTGCGCTGGCCGCCACCGCGAACAACGTGCTGTCGTCGGCGGACATCGACGCCATGGTGAACGATGCCGAGACGGTCGTCAGCATGCTGGGAACGTTCAACGATCGGCTCGGCGCGACGCTGACCACCATGAACACGTTCATGGAGCGGTTCGGCCAGTCGGTGAAAGGTGACTACCTGATGTTCGATGGGGCCCTGGACATTCCGGGCACCATCGACAAGCTGCTGACGGGCGGGCTGATCGTCAACGGCACACCGATCACCGGCGAGGTCGCACTCGACGGATTCCTGTCCGGAGGCCTCAAGTGAAACGCCTGGTTCTGGTCCAGCTGGTGATCTTCGCCGTGATCGCGGCTGTCGTAGTGCCGTTCGGGATCCGGTATGTGGCCGGGCCGCAAGGCTTCCGGACACCGATGACGTTGACCGCGACGATGGCCGACGCGTTCGGCCTGACCCCGGGAACCAGCGTCACCGTGCGGGGTGTGCAGGTGGGCACGGTCGACGACGTGTGGCTGGATCCCGACGGCACGGCGATGGTGCGGCTGGCCATCGACCCGGGCACCCGGATACCGCGCGACAGCATCCTCACCGTCGGCATGGGCACCGCCGCCGGGATCCAGAGCGTCGACATCTTGCCTCAGACCGACTCCGGGCCCTATTTGACCTCCGGAGACCGGATCGCTGCGCCCGCTGACCGCCAGCCGGTGCAGATGGACCGCATCATGGGCGAGGCCGCGCAGCTGGTGAAAGGCGTTGACACGCAAGCTGTCCAACAGGTCGGCTCCGAACTGTCCAACGCGTTCGAAGGTCTGGGGCCCAGCATGGCCACCCTCATCGACAACGGCGCGGACATCTCCAGGCAGATCCGCGATCAGGCCGGACAACTGCAACTACTGATCGACGGCACCGCCGAACTCGTCACCACCATGGCCGCTGTGGGCGACCCGTTCGTGCGCGGTATGGGCGCCGGCGCGCGGTTGGCCACCCAACTCGACGGCAGCGGGCCCGTGTTCCTTTACCTGACGGATCGCTCGCCGGCAGCGCTGAATTCACTGCAGCGCGTCTTCGACACCTACCAGGGCACGTTCGGCGCCACGCTGGCCAACCTGGCCACCGTCACCCCGATCATCGGGAATCGCAGCCAATCCCTGCAGGCCGGGCTGTCGGCTATCCCGCAGGGTCTGGCTGATCTGACGTCGATCGTCAAGCAGGACGCCACCGGACAGACCCGCGCCGACTTCTCATTGATCGCCACCCAGGGACCGGTATGCAACTACGACGTGGACCGACGCGCCATTGGCGATGTGAGCGCACGCGAACCCAACCTGGTGATGTACTGCCC
Organism: Mycolicibacterium sp. XJ870; assembly: GCF_053483975.1. Classification (NCBI taxonomy): domain Bacteria; kingdom Bacillati; phylum Actinomycetota; class Actinomycetes; order Mycobacteriales; family Mycobacteriaceae; genus Mycobacterium; species Mycolicibacterium sp. XJ870. Next base: position 166,447 of record NZ_JBEFTI010000001.1, on the reverse strand, counting down.
GCCCGCGCCCGACATGCTCATGCGCGGCGCGATCAACGCGCCCCGACCCGACGATCTCGGTCTGCAGAACTCGCAGACCCCTGGACACCCGGTTGGACCGGAAGTGGTCGAGGACCCGGTGAAGATTCCCACCCTCGCGCAACTCGCCTACAAGTGGCGCAGCATCCTGAAAGGCGGCCCCCAGTGAATCCCGATGACGACGATGAGCGCGGTGAAGCGGTGCTCACCTTGGAACGGCCGGAATCCGAAGACCCAGATCCGGTGGACGATTCGCCACATCGCCGAACACCACGCCGGCTTGTCACCGCGCTCGTCGGCCTGGTGACCGTCGCCGCTCTGGCGGCGCTGGTGATGCTGTCGGTGAGCGAGTACCGCCATCGCCAGACGGAGGCACTGCGGGCCGAGGCCGTGGCCACCTCGCACGACTACAGGTGGTCGACCGGATCGACGGTGACACCGTCACCGTCGTCGCCTTCGTCGACCAGCACGTCACCAATGTCACTGCACCCGAGGGCAGCGAACAGAAGTACCGGATGGTGGTCACTCTGCTGCGCAGTGGTGATCGCTGGATCGTCAACGACGTTCAGACTGTGTGAAAGGACCGCCATGCCAATGACTTACGTCGACCTCGATGCGCCACCGCGGTTGACCACCGCTGAAACCCGGATCACCATCACCCAGCAGGTGCCACGCTGGGTCCGCAAGAAGCACGTCGATCTGACCGACGCACTGGACTTCTGGTCGGCCGCCGGAGCGGCCGCCAACGTCATCATGCAGATGAGCTGGCCCGAGGTCGGCTATGGCGTCGCCGAAAGCCGCGTCACGTCAGGAAGTCTCGCGCACCACCCGTGGAAGCGGTTGCGCACCACCGCGCAGTACCTGGCCGTCGCGATCCTCGGCACCGATGAGGAACGCGCCGCCTACCGTGAGGCCGTCAACACCGCCCATCGGCAGGTCCAGTCCACCGAGGACAGCCCGGTGCGCTACAACGCATTCAACCGCGAACTCCAATTGTGGGTTGCCGCATGCCTGTTCATCTTCTATGAGGACACCCATCAGCTGCTGTACGGCAAGATGACCGACGAGCAGGCCGAGACCTTCTACCAGAGCGCCATGACGATCGGCACCACACTCCAGGTAATTGAGGAGCAGTGGCCGGCCACCCGTGCGGATTTCGACGCCTACTGGAACATCGCCTGTGAACGTGTCCAGATGACCCCGTTCATCAAGGATTACTTGATGGTGTTGGTCAATCTGAAGATGATCAACTGGCCGATGCGGATGATGCTGGCGCCGCTGCTGCGGTTCCTGACGGTCGGCTTCCTCGCGCCGGTGTTCCGCGACGTGATGGAGTTCGAATGGACGGAAACCGACCGTAGGCGCTTCGAGCACCTGTTCCTGTTCGTGTCGTTCGTCAACCGGTTCATTCCAAAGGCATTGCGCAACGGCAACTATGCGGTGCTGATGAAAGACCTGCGCCACCGGATCCGCCGCAAGAAGCCGCTGATCTGATCCTGATCTGACCTGTACCCCTTGCACCGCGAGCGTGCGTGTCTGTTGCCCGCCACGCCGCCATATGCCATGCAATTGCGCACGCTCGTGCTACCTGCCCACGGCGACCAGGTGGTAACCGAGCTTGATGATTGCGTAATCGTTTCCGCCGCATAGCCGGAGGTTGACCTTGAGGCGGATACGTTCCATTTCACTTTGGTCGCCGGTAAGCCCGACCGTGTCCCACGTGCATCTCAGGATTTCAGTACCAGACGCATCCGCCGCGTCACTGTCCTTGAACGAGAATCCCGCCACGCCGACAATTGGTGACACATCCCGCACGCTGCGCCAGGTCGGACCTACAACCATATGAACCTCATATGGCGACCATTTCTTGTCGTCATCGTTGGGATAGGTGTCGCCGATAAGCGGCAGTTCTTGCAGGACATCTTCTCCCGGTAGCGGATCGAGCCCGATCGGAGCGCCGTGGACATTGTGGTTGTCCTTGTCGTGAAAGTTGGCATATCCGGACACCACCCGGCATACGGCCCCGCTGGCTGCCACCGGAATGCTCATGATCTCTTCCGGCTCAAGCGATACCGGCGTAATGATTCCAGCCACCGTGTTCTTCCCTCCACAGATGCGGCGCACTTTTGCGCAGTCACCAAACGCTAAAGCGGGAGCCCGCGAGTGGCTGAGGTAGTCGTGTACCCCAATTGACGCCGCGAGCGAGCGCTCAGATGCGCAACGCGTCGTGCTGTTGCGTACAGACGTCCATCCAGTCGTCGAGGAGATCTACAGCGTCGCCGAACAGTCGGCGGCGACGAGCGTGCGCGTCCTGCTGTCCCGACACGGAGTGGCGGGCAGCAGACACGCACGCTCGCGCGGCAAGGTGCGAGGGGACCCCGCCTACTCAGGCAGGCTTCGTCGCGGCATGGAGCGCGACGATGCCCCCACTCAGGTTGCGCCACCGCACCGAAGACCAGCCGGCCGCACCGATCTGCGCGGCCAACTCGGGCTGGACCGGCCAGGCGCGGATGGACTCGGCCAGATAGACATAGGCGTCCGGATTGCTCGACACCGCGCTGGCCATCCGCGGCAGCGCCTGCATCAGGTACTCCTTGTACAACGTCGAGAACAGCCGGTTGGTCGGGGTGGAGAATTCGCACACCACCAGCCGCCCGCCGGGCCGGGTCACCCGGGCCATCTCGCGCAGCCCGGCGACATGGTCGACGACGTTGCGCAGCCCGAAGCTGATGGTGACCGCGTCGAACACGCCGTCGGCGAACGGCAGCCGCGTGGCGTCGCCTGCGACCTTGGGCACCTGCCGCGAAGCGCCGGCAGCGAGCATGCCCACCGAGAAGTCCGCGGCCACGCACCACGCCCCCGAGGTCGCGAGTTCGACCGTCGACACCGCGGTGCCTGCCGCCAAGTCCAGCACCTTGTCCCCCGGCCCGACGCCCAGTGCCGACTTGGTCTCGCGGCGCCAGAACCGGTCCTGCCCGAGCGACAGCACGGTGTTGGTGAGGTCGTAGCGCCGGGCGACGGCGTCGAACATCGACGCGACTTCGCGGGGGTTCTTCTCCAGGCTTGCTCGACTCACGACGCCGACGCTACCTGTCAATTTCCGTAATCCGGGAATGGGGACGGCCGCTGGCTCGCTGTAGCCCGACATGAGTGCAAAAGTCTGGTTCGTCACTGGTGCGTCACGCGGCTTCGGCCGGGAATGGGCGATCGCGGCCCTTGACCGGGGCGACAAGGTCGCCGCCACCGCCCGCGACACCGCGACGCTGACCGACTTGGCCGAGAAGTACGGCGACGCGCTGCTGCCGCTGCGCCTGGATGTCAACGACCGGGAGGCGGACTTCGCCGCTGTCCAGCAGGCCCATGACCACTTCGGGCACCTCGACATCGTCGTGAACAACGCCGGCTACGGCCAGTTCGGCTTCATCGAAGAACTGTCCGAAGCCGACGCCCGCGATCAGATCGAAACCAACCTGTTCGGCGCCCTGTGGGTCACCCAGGCCGCAATGCCGTTCCTGCGCGCCCAGCGCAGCGGGCACATCATTCAGGTGTCGTCGATCGGCGGCATCACCGCCTTCCCGCTCGTGGGCATGTACCACGCGTCCAAGTGGGCACTGGAGGGTTTCTCGCAATCACTCGCGCAGGAGGTGGCACCGTTCGGCATTCACGTGACGCTGATCGAGCCGGGCGGGTTCGACACCGACTGGGCCGGATCGTCGGCCAGGCACGCAACGCCGCTGCCGGACTACGACGAGGCCCGCGAAGCTGCACAACGAGCGCGTAGGCAGCGCAACGCGAAAGCGGGAGACCCGCAGGCGTCGGCGGCAGCTGTGCTCAAGATCGTCGACGCGGACAAGCCGCCGCTGCGGGTGTTCTTCGGTGAAGTGCCGCTGCAACTGGCCAAGGCCGACTACGAGAGCCGGCTGGCGACCTGGGAGGAATGGCAACCCGTTTCGATCGAAGCCCAGGGCTGATTCGGGATACGTTAAGCACCATGCCCGTCATCACCACCTCCGACAACGTCGAAATCTTCTACAAGGACTGGGGCTCGGGCCAGCCGATCGTGTTCAGCCACGGCTGGCCACTGTCAGCTGACGACTGGGACACCCAGATGCTGTTCTTCCTGCACCACGGCTACCGCGTCGTCGCACATGACCGGCGCGGCCACGGCCGCTCGGCGCAGGTGGCCGACGGCCACGACATGGACCACTACGCCGACGACCTCGCGGCAGTGATCGAGCACCTCGATCTGCACGACGCGATCCACGTCGGGCATTCCACCGGCGGCGGCGAACTGGTGCGCTACCTGGCCCGGCACGGTCAGGACCGCGCGGCCAAGGCGGTGCTGATCAGCTCGGTTCCGCCGTTGATGGTTCAGACCGACGCCAACCCCGGTGGCCTGCCCAAATCGGTGTTCGACGATCTGCAGGCCCAACTGGCGGCCAACCGGTCCGTGTTCTACCGGGCGCTGCCGTCGGGTCCCTTCTACGGCTTCAACCGCGACCGCGCGGAACCGGACGAGGCCATCATCGAAAACTGGTGGCGGCAGGGCATGATGGGCGGCGCCAAGGCCCACTACGACGGCATTGTCGCGTTCTCCCAGACGGACTTCACCGAGGACCTCAAGAAGATCACGCTGCCGTCGCTGGTCATGCACGGCGACGACGACCAGATCGTCCCGTACGCCAATTCCGGTCCCCTTTCGGCGAAGCTGCTGCCGAACGCGACGCTGAAGACCTACGCCGGCTTCCCACACGGCATGCCGACCACGCAGGCCGAGACCATCAACGCCGATCTGCTGGAGTTCATCCGCTCCTGAGGCGGTTTCACCAAGGTGCCTCAGGGGAAACCTGGGTAGATGCCCGAGAGCGTCACACAGAAGTTGATCGGTTCGCATCTGGTCTCCGGGTCGATGACGCCCGGCGAAGAGATCGCCATTCACATCGACCAGACGCTCACGCAGGACGCCACCGGCACACTGGTCATGCAGGAACTGGAGGCGCTGGGCCTGGACCGGGCCCGCACCGACGTGAGCGTGCAGTACGTCGACCACAACCTGCTGCAGACCGACGAGAAGAACGCCGAGGATCACGAGTACCTGCGCACCGCCGCACAGCACTTCGGTCTCTGGTTCTCCAAGCCCGGCAACGGTGTTTCGCATCCGACGCACATGCAGCGGTTCGGTGTGCCGGGAAAGACGATGGTTGGCTCCGATTCACACACGCCGGCCGCCGGATCGCTCGGCATGCTTGCGATCGGCGTCGGGGGTTTGGAAGTGGCACTGGCCATTGCGGGTGAACCGCTGCACCTGCGGATGCCCGAGGTATGGGGTATTCGCCTCGAAGGTTCACTGCCGCAGTGGTGTTCGGCGAAAGACGTGATCCTGGAGATGCTGCGCCGCCACGACGTGAAGGGCGGGGTGAACCGGATCATGGAGTACTACGGGCCCGGCCTGGCCGGTCTTTCGGCGATGGACCGCCATGTCATCGCGAACATGGGCGCCGAACTCGGGGCCACCACCACGGTGTTCCCCAGCGACGAGGAAGTGCGCGAGTTCCTGACCGCCGAGGACCGCGGCGACGACTGGATCGAACTCGTCGCCGACGACGGCGCCGGCTACGACATCGACGAGGTGATCGACCTGTCGCAGATCGAGCCGTTGATCGCCAAGCCGTCGTCACCTGGCAACGTGGTGCCGGTGTCGGAGGTCGTCGGTGAGCCCGTCGCACAAGTGGTTATCGGCTCGAGCGCCAATCCGGGACTGCGGGACTTCGCGATCGCGGCGGCCATGGTGCGGAGCCGTCAGACCTCGCCCGAGGTCAGCTTCGACGTGAATCCGACATCTCGCGAAATCCTGACCGACCTCACCAAAATGGGGGCCACGACCGAGCTGGTCATCAACGGCGCACGCATCCACCAGGCCGGCTGTATGGGATGTATCGGCATGGGCCAGGCTCCGGCGACGGGCCGCAACTCATTGCGCACGATGCCGCGCAACTTTCCGGGGCGCTCGGGCACCAGGGAAGATTCGGTGTGGTTGTGTTCGCCGGAAACCGCTGCGGCATCGGCGATCACCGGCGTCATCACCGATCCACGGCAATGGGCGCGCGACGCGGGCATCGATTACCCGACGCTGAATCTGCCGGCACGCCACAGCGTCAACACCGCCATGCTGGTCGAGCCGCCCCCACCCGAGCAGGCCCGTGAAGTAGACGTTATCAAGGGCCCCAACATCTCCGCCCTGCCCGACCTGACCCCGCTGCCCGATGACATCGAGGCGCCGGTGCTGCTCAAGGTGGGCGACAACGTCTCGACGGACGAGATCTCCCCGGCCGGCGCGCGGGCTCTACCGTTCCGCTCGAACATCCCGAAGCTGGCGATGTTCAGCTTCACCCAGATCGACGAGTCGTATCCTGAGCGGGCGCAAGCTGTTCCGGGGCACATCATCGTCGGCGGGGAGAACTACGGTCAGGGCTCATCGCGTGAGCACGCCGCCATCGCACCCCGCCACCTCGGCCTGCTGGTGGTGATCGCCAAATCGTTCGCCCGCATCCATTGGCAGAACCTGGCCAACTTCGGTGTGCTGGCACTGGAATTCGACGATGCCGCCGACTACGACTCGGTGGCGCAGGATGACGTGCTGACCCTCACCGGGTTACGTAAGGCCCTGGAAGACGGCGCGCAGATCACGGTCACCAACACCACGAAGGACAGTTCTTTCCCGGTACGGCACAGGCTTTCGCCACGGCAGATCCAGCATGTTCTGGCCGGCGGCCTGATCCCGTTTCTTGCGCGCGAGGAAAGTTAGGCGGCACGCAGGCGGCGCCGGCCCTGGACCGCCTCGTAGTGACCGATCAGCTCATCGCAGATCGCCGGCCAGGTTCGGCCCAGCACACTGCGACGGGCTGCCGTCGAGTACCGCGACCGCTCGGCGATCAGATGCTCGACCGCCGCAGGCAGTGCGGTCTCGAATTCGTCCACCGGCAGAAGCAACCCGGTGCGGTACGGCGACACCAGATCCCGCGGTCCGCCGGCATCCGGAGCGATCACCGGCAACCCGGACGCCATCGCCTCCTGCACCGCCTGGCAGAACGTCTCATGCTCTCCGGGATGGACGAACACGTCCATGCTGGCGTAGGCGGCGGCAAGCGCTTCGCCGTGCAACTCGCCGGTGAAAACTGCTGTCGGCAGCACTGATTCGAGTTTGTCCCGGTCGATGCCTGCGCCGACCACGACCAGCTGCAGATCGTCACGGTCGGCGAGCGCGGCCAGCCGCTCCACATGCTTCTCCGGCGCCAACCTGCCGACGAACCCGACGATCGGCTTGCCCTCGGGCGACCACAAGGCGCGCAACTGCTGATCGCGCGCCGACGGCGCGAAGCCAGTGATGTCCACGCCGCGGGCCCACTTGAATACCCGCGGAACCCGATGGGCGGCAAGGTTTTCCATTGCCGACGTGGAGGGCGCCAGCGTGCGGTCGGCACGACTGTGCAGATGCCGCGTCCACGCCCAGGCTGCCCGCGACGCCATCCCGATGCCATAACTCTGGGCGAAGCCGGCCACGTCGGTCTGGAACACAGCCACCGTCGGCACGCCGAGGTGGCGGGCAGCGTGCAGCCCGCCGTAGCCCAGCAACGCCGGCGACGCCAGATGCACGACATCGGGGGCGAACCCGCGCAGCACCCCGACCATCCGCGGACGGGGAACGCCCAGCGGCAGTGAGGTGACCTTGGGGAACATCCGGGACGGCACGCGATGTACGCGCACGCCTTCGTAGACCCGCTCGGCCGGCGGCTGCCGACGCGGCGTGTCCGGAGCGATCACGAGAACCTCGTGACCGGTGCGGCGGAGATGCTCGATCACCCGAAGCACCGAATTGGTGACGCCGTTGACATTCGGGAGGAACGACTCTGCGACGATTGCAACGCGCACGTCACGATGGTCTCCCCGACAGCTGTCGCACAGGTTGCCTCCGGGGATACGACACGCAAATACCTGATGCCCGCAACCGCTGTCATCGGACCGGACTAGGGTGGCCGACATGCGGTTCTCGCGCGTTCTCGCTGCGCTGCTGGCTGTGCTGGCACTCACCGCCGGTTGCAGCAAGGTGATCGACGGCAGCGCGCTGCCCGATCCGAGGAAGCCGGCCAGCGATATCTCCAAGGACGGTTCCGGCATTCTCATCGGCTATCCGGACGCCGGCGCCCGGATCGAGGTGTTCACCGAACCGCAGTGCCCGCACTGCGCCCAGTTGCAACAAGACTTCGGCGAGGAGATCTCCAGCTATATCGCCTTGGGCCAGCTCGCCGTGACCTACCGGCCGATGACCTTCCTCGACCGTGACACCGACTATTCGGCAAGGGTCAGCAACGCCATGTTCCTGGCGGCGGGCCCGGGCACCGACGGGCTGGCGTTCCAGGCATTCGTCGAGGACCTGTGGGGTCACCAGAATCCGAACGGGTCCGGGCCGAGCGACGACGAAATGGCCGAGATGGCACGCGAAAGCGGTGTGGGGTCCGAGCAGGTGGCGAAGATCGCCGCAGGCGAGGAGAGCGTCGACGTGCAGGCGATGGCCGACCAGAACGTCGGGTTTCTCTACGACGTCCAGACCAGTATCTCCACCCCTACGGTCTACGACCTGATCAACGGCGAAGTACTCGACATCTACGACGACAACTGGTTGTCCAAGCTGATGTCGACGGTCAAGGGTTGAGCCGTCGCTGCAGCACCGCCAAGCCCACCAGGGCCGCACCGGCGATCAGCCAGCCCACCACCGCGATCGATCCGGCCGGGATGATCGCCAGCGACGCGTTACGGTCCCGCACCCGCACCAGATCGGGGTTGTTCTTGTCGTACTCGACGTAGATGCGCATACCGGCGTCGAGCTCAGACGGGTACAACACCCCGAGCTCCGGGCGGTAGGTCACCCGATCCGGCGTCACGAACTCGACCGTCGAACGCCGCGGCCCCGCGCTGAGCACCTCGGCGGCGGCCACCCCCATGCTGCGCTCGATCTGCTGATCGTTGCGCCACGCACCCAGCACCAACAGCGCCGACTGCAGCGTCACCAGACAGGCAGCGATCACGATCCCGATCCGCACGCGCCGGATGATGCGTTGAGCGCGGGTCTCGCCGGGCCCACCGTAGAGATGCGGCAGCACGGGCTGGATCCAGGTCTTCAGCCGATCCACGACCTCCGGCACCTTCACAGGGCCGCCTTGATCGACGCGTGCAGGGCACGCAGCGACGACCGGTCGGCCTTCACCTCCAGCACCCGCATACCGACGAAGGGCTCGTCCAACGCGGCGCCGAGCTCGTCGACCTCGATCTGCCGGCTCTCGACGTGGTAGGCCCGGCACAACGCGCCGACATCCACATCGTGCGGGGTGCCGAAGACCCGTGACGACACATCGGAGAAGCGGGGATCGCCCTGTTCCAGCAGCTCGAAGATGCCACCGCCGTTGTCGTTGGACACCACGATCGTGAGGCTGCGCGGCGTCGGCTCCGTCGGCCCGATCAGCAACCCGGAGCTGTCGTGCACGAACGTCAGATCACCGATCAATGCGATGGTCCTGCCCTCGTGCGCCAGGGCCGCCCCGATGGCCGTGGACACCGTCCCGTCGATACCGGCCACGCCGCGGTTGGACCGCACCTTGACGTCCTGCGGATTCAGCCCGACCAGCGCTGCGTCACGGACCGGGTTGGATGCCCCCAGCACCAGCTGATCACCTGGCCGCATGGCGTCGGCGACCGCCGCCGCAACATGCAGGCCGGTGGTCAGCGGGTGCGCCTTGAGCTGGTCGCGTACGGCGGCCACGGCGTGCCCGTTCACCTCGGCACAGCGGCGCAGCCAGGCCGGGCTCGGGGTGCCGGTGGTCACGGCCCGGGTGCCGGTCGCCTGCGAATTCCCGGAGACATCAGGCCAGCGCGGGCCCGTGGTGAGCGCGTAGACGGGCACCGACGGATCGGCAAGCAAGGCCGACACGGGGCGATGCAGCGTCGGCCGGCCCAGCATGATGACCTGCTGTGGATGCACCAGCCGCAGCGCCAACGGGTGCAGCGGGTTGGCGGCAGGCGGTGCGGTCGGCTCGGCAACCGTCGGCAACTCGGCCAGGTTGGGATGCACGCCCGCCCCGTGCCCGGCAATCACCACGGTGTCGGGAGTGATGTCGATGTCCAGTGGTTGGTCGAACGTCACCGGCGGGGTGTAGGTCCACGGTCTGCCGTCGGGCCGACCGGGCGGAAATGACTTGTCTTCGGTGTTGGGTACCAACGGTTCCCGCAACGGGATGTCGAACTGCACCGGGCCCGCATTGGCGGTCCGCGACCCGGTGGCGGCGACCAGCACCCGGCAGGTCGCCGAGCGCCACTGCCCGTTCAGGGCGTCCATCCGTTCGGGTGCTTCTTCGGCCAGCCCGAGGCTGATGTTGGCCCGCACCTGGGTCCCGAAATAGCCCATTTGCTCGAACGTCTGGTTGGCGCCGGTGCCCAGCAGTTCGTAGGGCCGGTTGGCGCTCAGCACGATCAGCGGCACCCGGGCGTAATTGGCCTCCACCACCGCGGGGCCGAGATTGGCCACCGCGGTACCCGAGGTCATCGCGATACAGACGGGGGCACGTTCGGCCACCGCGAGCCCGATCGCCAGATAACCGGCGGTGCGCTCGTCGATGCGGACGTGCAGCCGGATCCGCCCGGCACGGTCCGCGTCGGACAACGCGAACGCCAGGGGCGCGTTGCGCGACCCAGGGCAAAGCACGACGTCGCGGACACCGCCGCGAATCAGTTCGTCGACGACGACGCGGGCCTGTGCCGTCGATGGGTTCACCACACCACCCTATTCGTCGCCCTAAACGGCACTGAAGAACTTGAGAATCGCGGCGTTGACATCCTGCGGTTTCTCGAGGAAACCCAGGTGGCCGGTGTCGGGAAGCTCAAGGTACTGGCCGCCCGGGATGGCGTCGGCAACCTCGCGCCCCAGATGCGTGGGCATCACGAGATCGTCAGCGAAACCGAGCACCAGGACCGGCACCTTGATGTGCCGATATGCCGGCAGCCGGTTGGATTCGGGCGACACCGCAAGCTGGCTGCGCAAGCCCGGGGTGTTCTTGGTGGGCCACATGGTGAACATTTCCGCCCAGTCGCGGACGGCGCGGTCGTCGTTCAGGGTTTTCGGCGAGAAGCTTTCCAGCAGCCGGATTTTCGCGTCGTAGGCGGGCGGCAAGGTGACATTTGCGTCGATGAGGGCGCGTTCGGCGTCGGTGAAGAACTCACGGGCCTTGTCATGACGGCCGCGGGTGGCCATCAACGCCGCCTTGGTGACCAGCTCAGGGCGGGCCACCATCAATTCCTGCGCGATGAACGACCCCATCGACACCCCGACCACCCGGACCGGGCCGCCGACCACCTTCTCGATGAGCGAAGCGGTGTCGGCGACCACCTGCTCGGTGGTGAAACCGCTGGCGTTCTCGGTGGCACCCACGCCACGGTTGTCGAACGTGATGACGCGGTAGCCGGCCCGCTGAAACTCCGGCACCTGATGCAGGTGCCAGGTGCGGCCGGCGCCGCCACGACCGGCGATGAACAGCACCGGGTCGCCCTTACCTCGGTCGTCGTAAGCCAGATTCACCTGGCCGACGCTACTTGATGGCGGTCAGTGCAACAGATCACGCACTGCGCCGGCCGCGGACCTTCCGGATCGCCTGGTCCCACGCCAACAGCACAGTGGCCTTCAGCGGCTCGGGCTTGACCATGTCCTTGCCGAGCAGGGCGGTCGCGCCCGCTTTTGTGGTCGCCGACGCCTTGGACATGTGCCCCGAGTCGAACGGCGGCTGCGGGTCGTACTCGATCATCAGCTGAATGGCCTTGGCTTTGGCCTCACCGCCGATCTGACCGGCCAGCCACATGCCCAGGTCGATTCCGGCCGATACACCCGCCGCGGTGAGGATGTTCCCCTCGCGCACGACGCGCTGATCACCGACGGGCGTGACGCCGAACATCTTCAGTCCGCTGAGCGCCGACCAGTGTGAGGTGGCGCGTTTGCCGTCGAGCAGGCCCGCGGCGGCCAACACCACCGAACCCGAACACACCGATGTGGTCCACGTCGTAGCCGGATAGACCTGGCGGATCCAGTCGAGCACCTTCTCGTCGCGCGCGGCAGCCATGGTTCCCGGTCCGCCCGGCACCAGCACGATGTCCGGTGAAGGCGTTTCCTCGAACGAGTGCGTCGCCCCGACCGTGAGGACGCCGGAGTCGGCGGTGATCGGCCCCGGTTCATGCCAGACGAACCGCACCTCGGCGTCGGGAAGGTTGCGCAGCACCTCGTAGGGACCGATGAAGTCCAGCGCGGTGAAACTCGGGTACAGCACGATGGCGATCTGCATGGTGTCTCCTCTAGAAGGTTTTACGATACTGGTCAGGTGAAATACCAAGGCGACGAACGAAATTGCGACGCATGGTCTCTGCAGTGCCGAATCCGCAGCGGGCGGCGATGACCGTCACGGTGTCATCGGATTCCTCGAGCTGACGACGCGCCGCGTCGGTACGGATCCGCTCGACGTACGCGCCGGGCGCCTCCCCCACCTCGTCGGTGAAGACCCGGGTGAAATGCCGTGGGCTCATCGCGGCACGTCGGGCAAGCTCGGAAATACTATGTGCCCCAGCGGGTTCGGATTCGATGACTTCCTGCACGCGACGGATCGGGGCTCGTTTGGCCCGCGGCATCCACACCGGCGCCGCGAACTGGGTCTGTCCGCCAGGCCTTCTGAGATACAGCACCAGCCAGCGCGCGACCGTTTGCGCGACGTCGGTGCCGTAATCGTCCTCGACCAACGACAACGCCAGGTCGATGCCCGCGGTCACCCCGGCCGCCGTCCAGATTTTCGGTGAGCTGCGCACGAAGATCGGCTCTGGATCGACTGTGACAGAGGGGAATTCCTGCGCCAGTCGGTTGGCATAAGCCCAGTGCGTGGTGGCCGGACAGCCGTCGAGGAGACCTGCCTGGGCGGCCAGGAACGCACCGGTGCAGACGCTGACGATACGGCGGGAGTTTTTGGAGGCGGTTCGGATCCACTCGACGACGTCAGGGTTGGCGCGGGCGGCGTCGGCGCCCATGCCGCCGGGGATGACGACCGTGTCGATCGGGTCACGCGGGTCGGGTGGCGCTGCGGCGACGAATTCCAGGCCCGTCAGGGTGGTGACGGGCCGGCCGTCGACGGAGGCGACGGTGACTGCGTAGCCGTCGTCGGTGTGGCCCCTTCCGGCCAGGCACAACGTCGCGCTGGTGAACACGTCGAACGGCCCGACCAGATCCAGCGCCTGCACGCCCGAGTAGCCGAGGATCACCACGCTGCGCGTCACGTCTTCAGTGTTGGCGATGTGTCGGATGGCGTCTACGCCATGTACCCCACAAATTAGGACACGCGCCGGATTTGTCGGACAGCGCCGCGATGATCGTTGGCATGACCGAGTACACCTACCGGGCCCAATGGATGCCCGATGACCGCTGGTATCTGGGGATCTGTCTGGAGTTTCCGAACCTGTCGGCGAATGGGTTCACAGCGCACGAGGCGATCGCCGCTGTCGAGAAGAAGGTCGCCGACGAAGTCGCGAACATTCTGGCCGACGATTACGACCCGCCGAAATCGCTGACCGACCACCACTACAGCGGCAGGTTCATGGTGCGGATCTCGCCAGTTTTGCATGCCAAACTGACCGTGGAGGCCGCTGAACAGGGAGTGTCATTGAACCAGTGGGTGGTTCAGAAACTCGCAGGCCGGCCTTCCGTGTCGCTGAGTGATCTGTACTAATTTTTTTGCAGCCGCCCCGCTCCGAAGGCATACCCAACCTGAAAACCCGATACCGCCCGCGGTACCACATCTCCAAGGCACACCCACTAGAGCTTCTTGACCTTGCGGATGATCTGCACGAACGGAATCTGCGACGCCACCCTTTGCGCAGGCTGCGCTGCAACGGGCTGATGTTGGACAACACCAGGTGGCGAACACCGCTGTCGCGCCATTCCGCAGCTTGATCGACCACCTCGTCGGGTGTCCCGGCAAGCACCATCCCCTGCACGATGGATCGTGGAATTGCTTTCACGTACGACAGCGCGGTCTCCTCGTCCAGGGCCTGCGGGAGAATGTCCTGCGCACCGGTGAAGCCGGCGCCCATCGGATGCTGTGCACCATGGCGGGCAAAGACGTCATCCCACGCGAGCAATCCAGCCGCCTTGATCAGCTCGGAGTCCAGTGCGTCGTCGACCTCGGAGCGGTGTCGCCCCGTCACCACCAATCGGTACATGGCTGGAACGATCGCGCCAGGGTCCCGTCCGAAATCTGAGGCTGCTGACCGCACAATGCCCAGTCGCTCGGCATATTCCGCGGGGGTGTGCAGGAAAGCCGGGAAGAATCCATCGGCGTAGCGACCGACGGCGCGCAGCATGCGCGGACCGTGCGCAGCGATCCAGATCTCCGGCCACTTGCCGCGGTACTGCGGCAGGTCGAAGCTTGCGTTGCGCAGGGGGAAGTACGACGAATCACGTGTTACGAGTTCACCTTTCGAGTCCCACAACGCCAGGATGGTGGCCAGAGCCTCTTCGAACCGGGCCACCGGTTTCGACCAATCCACGCCGTAGGGCTCGTTGCCCTCGCGCTCCCCGGTACCAATGCCGAGGATGAACCGACCCTTGGTCAGCAGATTCATCGTCGCGGCCCCCTGGGCGGTCACCGCCGGGTTGCGCCGCCCGGTGTCGGTGACGCACACGCCCAGCCGGAGCCTGGCCAGCCTGTTGCGGGCAGCCAGGTTTCCCAAAATCGTCCACGGCTCCATGCAGGCGTCCGCCGACGGCATGAGCTTGGCAGCACCAGAGTATTGCGGCTGCCACAGTGCACGCGGGAACAATCCGTTGAGGTGGTCAGGCACCCAGAACGAATCGACGCCACTGGCCACTGCGCTGAGATAACTGCCGCGGGTGAACGAGTCGGCCGAGTCTCTGACCGATCGCCCCCGCGGCCTAGCGTAGGCGGCTACTCGAAAAACCAACAGGTTACGAAGGTGATATCACCCGCGGTACCGCATTTCGAAACCCATACATGGTGACCTGGCAGGTGCCAGTGGGGCTGATGTGACTAACCGTAAGGCGCGCTACGCATTCAGCAACGGGTAACACGCCCGCACCCGCTCGATCCACCATTGCCGGCGCTCCGCGGGAGCGGCCAACGCCGCCAGTCGCGCTGGATCCGGGACCACCGCCTCGACGGGCAGATACCCGTCGACCGGAACTCGCGCCGAAGCGACGTCCTCGACGAACAATCCGCCCGTGCCCAGCCCGCAGGCATGCCGCAAGTCGGGTAACGCGGCGGCGGCCAACAACCCTCGGCCGATACCCACAGCCGAATCCAGTGCGCTGGACACCACAATGGGCATCTCGATCTGGGCGGCGATGTCGAGCGTGCGGGATACCCCGCCCAACGGCGCAACCTTGAGCACCGCGATATCGGCGGCGCCCAACCGAACCACCCGCAGCGGATCGGATGCCTTACGGATCGATTCGTCGGCGGCGATCGGCACCTTCACGCGTCCTCGCAGCGCCGCCAGCTCTTCGACTGTCGCACAAGGCTGTTCGAGATACTCCAGTGAGCCGTCGGCGGTCAGTGCGGCGGCCGCGGCGACCGCCTCGTCAACCGTCCATCCCCCGTTGGCATCAACCCGCACCACCGGGACCTCGGCGCGCACCGCGTTGACTCTTGCGACGTCGTCGGCAAGTGTCTGCCCGGGCTCGGCCACTTTGACCTTGGCCGTCCGCGCACCGGGAAAGCGGGCCAGCACGGAAGGAACCTGGGCAGGATCCACCGCGGGCACTGTCGCGTTGATCGGGACACGGTCGCGGTGCACGGATGGAGCCGGCCGGTACGCGGCGTCGATCGCCGAGGCGAGCCAGGCCGCCGCCTCGGGCGGGTCGTACTCGAGGAATGCGCCGAACTCTCCCCAGCCGACGGGTCCGTCGATCAGTGCGAGCTCCCGGACAGTGATGCCGCGAAACCGCATTCGCATCGGCAGCGCGACGACGTGCAGACGCTCGAGCACGTCGTCGAGCGACGCCACGCGGTTATCCACGTGCCCAATGATGCCTAATCCGTGTCAGCCGGCGCCCAGTACCCGCTGGATGTCCGGCTTCATCGCGTTGAGCTGCGCACCCCAGTAGCCCCAGGTGTGAGTGCCGGTCGGCGGGAAGTTGAACACCGCGTTGTTACCGCCGGCGGCCATGTACTGGTCGCGGAAGTTGAGGTTGCTCTGCAGCGCGGTGCCTTCGAGGAACGTGGAGGGAAGGTCGCCGCCGCCCAACTCGCCCGGCGTGCCCGAACCGCAGTAGACCCAGATGCGGGTGTTGTTCGACACCAACCGACCGACCTGGACTGTCGGATCGTTGCGCGCCCAGGCAGGATCACCCGGCGGGCCCCACATGGCGTTGGGGGAGAAGCCACCGGAGTCGCCCATCGCCAACCCGATCAGCCCCGGCCATGGCCCGGCCGACGGATTCAGGAACGCCGACAACGACCCCGCGTAGATGAACTGGCCGGGGTAGTACGCGGCCAGGATCATCGCCGAATTGCCTGACATCGACAGTCCGACAACGGCATTGCCCGACGTGGACACGTCCTTGTTGGCGGCCAGCCACTGCGGTAACTCGCTGGTGAGGAACGTCTCCCATTTGTAGGTGTGCACTCCGCCGTTACCAGCGGCGGGCTGGTACCAGTCGGTGTAGAAGCTGGACATCCCGCCGACCGGCATGACCACCGACAACCCCGACTGGTAGAACCACTCGAACGCCGGCGTCTCGATGTCCCAGCCGTTGAAGTCATCCCGGGCACGCAAGCCGTCCAGCAGGTAGACCGCATGAGGTCCGCCACCCTGGAACTGGACGTTGATGTCGCGGCCCATGGCTGCTGACGGCACCGCCACGGTCTCGACCGGCAGACCCGCTCGCGACCAGGCACTCGCCGTCGGCGGCGGCGGCCCGAGTAGTCCGAAAGTAAACGCCAGCATCAGGACGGTCAGAATCGCCATCCCGCGGCAACGCCCGTGCAATCTATGTGCATCCGTCATGTCGGCACCCCACATCTCCGCGCACACGTATGGGGCGAAAATACTCCGCTCGGAACAGGAAATATAGAGTAATGGCGCAGTTAATTGATCAAACAGTGGCGCGGTTGCGGCCTTCCCAATACGGCTTGCGCAGATCTTTCTTGAGAACCTTGCCGGTGGGATTGCGCGGCAACGCATCGACGATATCGACGGACTTGGGGCACTTGTAGGCCGCCAATCGTTCCCGGGCGAACGCGATGAGATCCCGATCAGACACGTCATCATCAAGCGCTACAACGGCTTTCACCGACTCACCCCATTTCTCGTCGGGCACCCCGATGACGGCGACCTCGGTGACCGCGGGATGCTCGCCCAGCACGCGCTCGACTTCGATGGAGTAGATGTTCTCGCTGCCGGAGATGATCATGTCCTTGAGCCTGTCCTCGACGAAGATGTAGCCACCGTCGTCGACATGGCCGATGTCACCGGTGCGGAACCACCCGTCGGGGGTGATCGACTCGGCAGTCGCGTCCGGTCGGTTCAGATAGCCTTTCATCAATTGCGGTGTACGGAACCACAACTCGCCCTGCTCGCCAGGAGCTACGTCCTCGCCGGTGTCCGGGTCGACCACCCGCACCTCGGCGCCGGCTATCACCTTGCCGGCACTCATCAGCCGCTCTTCGCTGGCGCCGCGGTGGTCTTCTGGGCCGAGCAGGCTGATCACCCCGCACACCTCGGTCAACCCGTACACCTGGATGAACTCGGTGTCCGGCCAGGCCTGCAACGCAGAACGCAACAGCGGCAACGGCATTGGCGACGCACCGTAGGCGAACGTCTTCAGCGCACCGAACAGCTTCACGGCATCCTCGCCGGATTCCAACACCTTCGCCAGCACCGCGGGCACCAGGAACGTCCGGTTGGCTCCGGCCAGGATCCCGCCGGCCAGGGCCGCGCCGTCAACGTCGCGCGTCATATAGGTCGGCGCGCCGTTGTGCAGCCCGAACTGCATGTAGGACGTGCCGCCGACATGGAACAGCGGCATGGCCACCAGGCTCTTGTCACCCTGGCCCAGCGTCCAGCCCTGGAAAGCATTGACGGTGTGTGCGATGACGTTGGCGTGCGTCAGCGCGACGCCTTTGGGCCGACCGGTGGTGCCCGAGGAGTACATGACGATGCACACGTCGTCTGGCTGCACGTCCGGTGAGCGCCCGACGGGCGTCGCGCCCGCCAACAGTGCCTCGTACTCGTCGCGGCCTTCGCCTTCCGGCGTGACGGTGACGACGTGTTCGACGGCAGTCAGCTTGTCGGCGATCTTGTCGATGCCCGCTTTGAGCTCCGCGCCGACGATCAACACCTTCGCGCCGCAGTCGTTGAGGACAAAGTCCGTCTCGTCGGCTGCGAGCCGGAAGTTGATGATGGCGTTGGCCGCGCCAAGCGATGCTGCCGCGAGGGTCAGCTCCACACAGGCCGGGTGATTCTTGTCCAGGAAAGCAACGACGTCGCCACGCTTTATCCCCCACGCACTCAGGGCACCGGCCAACCTCCGGATCCGGTCGTCGAACTGAAACCACGTCCATGTCCGGCTGAGATAAGTGACTGCTTCTTCATCGGGCTTGGTTGCCGACCAGTGGGCCACGCGTTCGTCGAGAAATTTCGGCGTTGGCAAATCAGACATGTTCCGAGCGTGCCACGCCGGGGATGCTGTCAACCGGCTTTCGGATAAACCTGTCGGCCCGCCAAGAATGTCGCCTGTACTTCCAGGTCGGCGATGGTCTCGGCGGGTACCGCGCGGGGGTCGGCCGACAGCACCACAAGGTCGGCGTACTTGCCGGGTTCGATGGAGCCGAGGACGTTGTCGGCGAACAACTGCCACGCCGCATCGATGGTCTGCGCCCGGATCGCCTGCTCGACGGTCAGCCGCTCTTCGGGTGCCAGCACCCGGCCGCTGGGGGCGGTGCGGGTGACCGCGACGCTGATGTTGCGCAGCGGCTCCTCGGGCGTGACGGGCGGATCGTTGTGTAGTGAGATCCGCATACCCGTGGCCACCGCGGAACCGGCGGGCATCCACCGTCCACCACGCTCCGGGCCGAACAGTCCGTCGACGAGAATGTCGCCCCAGTAGTGGAGGTGGTCGACGAACAGACTGCACGTGACGCCGAGGGCGTGGGCGCGCTGAAGCTGTTCGGGCGTGATGGCGCCGACGTGTTCGAGCCGCAGCCGGTGATCGTCGCGTGGATTGGCGCGCAAGGCCTCTTCGTAGACGTCGAGGATGGTGTCGACGCCGGCGTCGCCGTGCACGTGACAGGCCATCTGCCAGCCCTGCGGATAGAACGCGCCGACGATCTCGGCGAGCTGTTCTTTCGAGTAGTTGGCGCTCCCGCAGGAGCCGGGCACGACGCCGATGGTCCGGGTGGCCTCGGTGTCCAGATACGGGAAGGTCAGGTCGATGTTGCCGATCCACGGGGAACCGTCGACCCAGATCTTGATGCCGACCTGGCGGACGACGTCGTCACCCTCGAACGGCTCGGCGTCGGTGTGCAATGCCTCGGTGGACATTTCGTAGGTGCGCAGCCGGACGG
This sequence comes from Mycolicibacterium sp. XJ870, assembly GCF_053483975.1. Lineage (NCBI taxonomy): Bacteria > Bacillati > Actinomycetota > Actinomycetes > Mycobacteriales > Mycobacteriaceae > Mycobacterium > Mycolicibacterium sp. XJ870. The sequence continues at coordinate 146,771 of NZ_JBEFTI010000001.1, read as the reverse complement.
TCAATTGGTCGCGCAGCTGCCCGAGCAGCGGCCGGAACATCGGGTCGAACGCCATCTCCGAGCAGGTGGTCACGCCGGCCCGGTTGAGCCGTTGACATTCGGCCACCAGCATCGCCGGATAGCCATCGAGCGAGATGGCCCCGCCCATCAGGGCGAACACGGCGGCGGACTCCTCGGCGGTGCCGTCGAGTTCGCCATCGGCGTCGCGACCGTACCTGGCGCCCTTGGGATCCGGGGTGTCCCTTGTGAGCCCGGCGGCCCGGGCCGCCGCGGAGTTGAAGTAGGCCTTGTGCCCAGAGTTGTGCATGATCACCAGCGGGGCGTCGGGGGCTTGGTTGTCGAGCCAGGCCAGGGTCGGCTCCGGTAAACCGGTTTGCAACAGCGGATCCCAGCCATTGAGGTAGGCGCCGTCGGCACCTCTTCGCGCGACTTCAGCGCGGATGGCGTCGAGCACCGCGTCAGCGGATATCAGCGTGACCGGCCGGATGTCGACGATGCGGCCCGACAACGCGATCGCCTCCATCAGCGGATGGCCATGCGCCTCAATGAATCCCGGCATCACACAGCCGTCGACCTCGCGCACCTCGGTTTCAGGCCCAACCCAGCCCTGCACGTCGGCGCGGCGCCCGACCGCGACGATCCGGCCGTCGGACACCGCGAGCCCGTCGGCGGTGGGTTGGTTTGCGTCGACGGTCAGGATGGTTCCGAAGAGGACGAGATCAGCAGACTCGGTAGGGCTGGCCATGCGCGAATGCTAAGGCGCGACGAGGTTGGCCCGGGGCTTCCCCCAGAAATCCGCATCGCCGATCTCCACCGGACTGGCGCTCGTCAAAAACTTTTCCGCCCCGTGTCGATTTCGCGGGGTGTCGTTCGACGCGTCAGTGAGGGCACGATGGACGGGCCCCTTCCCCACACCAGAAGGAGACAACAATGTCGCGCTACATGCTGATCATGCGGTCCACCCCCGAAGCCGAGGCGGCCATGGCTGACCAGAACATCGACTTCAACGAGATCATCGCGCAGATGGGTCGCTACAACGAAGAGCTCATCAAGGCCGGTGTGATGCTCGCCGGCGAAGGGCTGACAGACCCCGACGAGGGCTTCGTCGTCGACTTCAACGCCGACCCGCCGGCGGTCACCGACGGCCCGTACACCGAGGCAAAGGAGCTGTTCAACGGCTTCTGGATCCTCGATGTCTCCTCGAAGGAGGAGGCCAAGCAGTGGGCTCGGAAATGCCCGCTGGGCACCGGCGTCAAGCTCGAAGTCCGGCGTGTCAGCGAGACCGACGAGTTTCCGCAGGACAACGAGTGGATCCAAAAGGAGATCCAGTGGAAGGCCGACCTCGCCGAAAAGGTGGCCGCTGACGCCCGCAAGGCAGCCAACCGCTGAGTTCTTTCCGGCGAAACGGCATTCCAGGGTCTGCTGGAATGCCGTTTCGGCGTTTGGGCGGGTATCCCCTACACCATTTCTGGAACACGTTCTAGTCTGTTGGTCATGAGTGATGCCTTGTTGCACCATCCCATCCACTCCGGCCACCTCACTGTCGGCGCGCTGAAGCGCAACAGAGACCGCCCGGTGCTGTTCCTCGGCGAGACCACGCTGACCGGCGGGCAGCTCGCGGAGCGCATCAGCCAGTACATTCAGGCGTTCGAGGCGCTGGGTGCGGGAACCGGGGAAGGCGTCGGCCTGCTGTCGCTGAACCGGCCGGAAGTGCTGATGATCATCGGCGCCGGGCAGACGCAGGGGTACCGCCGCACCGCACTACACCCTCTCGGCTCGCTGGACGACCATGCGTATGTGTTGTCCGACGCCGAGGTGACGACGCTGATCATCGACCCCACGCCGGCGTTCGTCGAGCGTGCGCTGGGTCTGCTGGAGAAGGTTCCCTCGCTGCGCCAGGTGCTGACCATCGGCCCGGTGCCGCGGGCTTTGGACGGGGTGGCGACCGACCTGGTGGCCGAAGCCGCCAAGTACTCCCCACAGCCGCTGCAGGCGGCGGAGCTGCCGCCCGACCACATCGGCGGTCTGACCTACACCGGTGGCACCACCGGCAAGCCCAAGGGCGTGATGGGGACGGTGCGGTCGATCACCACGATGACGACGGTTCAGCTCGCCGAGTGGGAGTGGCCCGAGAATCCGCGCTTCCTGATGTGCACGCCGCTGTCGCACGCCGGTGCGGCGTTCTTCGTGCCGACGATCGTCAAGGGCGGCGAGATGATCGTGCTGCCCAAGTTCGATCCGGCCGAGGTGCTGCGGGTGATCGAGGAGCGTCGGATCACCGCGACCATGCTGGTGCCCTCGATGATCTACGCGCTGATGGATCACCCCGATTCACACACCCGCGACCTGTCGTCGTTGGAGACCGTCTACTACGGGGCCTCTGCCATGAACCCGGTGCGGCTGGCCGAGGCGCTCAAGCGGTTTGGGCCGATCTTCGCGCAGTACTACGGCCAGTCCGAGGCGCCCATGGTGATCTCGTACCTGGGCAAGAAGGATCACGACGAGAAGCGGCTGACCTCGTGTGGGCGGCCGACGTTGTTCGCGCGGACGGCTTTACTGGATCCCGACGGCAATCCGGTGCCGCAGGGCGAGGTCGGCGAGATCTGCGTGTCCGGGCCGCTGCTGGCGGGCGGGTACTGGAAATTGCCCGAGGCGACCGCGGAGACGTTCAAGGACGGCTGGCTGCGCACCGGCGACATGGCCCGCGAGGACGAGGACGGATACTGGTTCATCGTCGACCGGGTCAAGGACATGATCGTCACCGGCGGGTTCAACGTGTTCCCGCGCGAGGTGGAAGACGTTGTGGCCGAACATCCTTCAGTGGCGCAGGTGTGCGTTATCGGCACTCCTGACGAGAAGTGGGGCGAGGCGGTGACCGCGGTGATCGTGCTGCGGCCCGATGCTGCCTCCGACGCGGAGGCGGTCGCGCGGGTGACCACCGAGATCCAGAACGCGGTCAAGGAGCGCAAAGGTTCGGTGCAGTCACCCAAGCAGGTGGTCGTGGTCGACTCCGTGCCCGTGACGGCGTTGGGCAAGCCCGACAAGAAGGCTGTGCGCGCCCAGTTCTGGGAGGGCGCTGCCCGCGCGATCGGCTGAGTTCTCCCGCCGAGCACAATGGGTGACGTGGCGGCGGGCACTTCAGCGGACATGCGCGAGACCCTCGACGCCGTTTGGCGCATGGAAGCCGCGAAGATCGTCGCGACGATGACCCGTGTGGTCGGCGACGTCGGCCTGGCCGAGGATCTGGCCCAGGAGGCGCTGGTCGACGCGCTGACCCAATGGCCGCAGACGGGCGTACCGCGCAATGCCGGAGCCTGGCTGACCACGGTCGCCAAGCGCAAGGCCATCGACCACTGGCGCAGGCAGGAAACCCGCGACGCCAAGTACGCCGTGCTGGCCCGGGAACTCGGCGACTACGTCGACGAGGCGTGGGATCCGGACCGCATCGACGACGACGTGTTGCGACTGATCTTCATCACCGCGCACCCGGTGCTGTCCCGCGACGCACAGATCTCGTTGACGCTGCGCCTGGTCGGCGGCCTGAGCACCGAAGAGATCGCCCGGGCCTTTTTGACCTCCAAGGCCACCACAGCGGCCCGCATCACCCGGGCAAAGAAAGCCCTGTCTGAAGCCAATCCACCGTTCGAGGTGCCGCCGCGCGAGGAGCATCCGAAGCGGCTGTCAGCGGTGCTCGCGGTCATCTACCTGATCTACAACGAAGGCTATTCGGCCTCGTTCGGGCAACGCTGGATCCGCGACGAATTGTGTACCGAGGCATTGCGGTTGGGCCGCGTGCTGGCCGCCCTCGTCCCCGACGAACCCGAGGTGCACGGGCTGCTGGCGCTGATGGAGTTCCAGTCGTCGCGGTTCGGGGCGCGCACCGACGCCGAGGGCAGGCCCATCATGCTGGAGGACCAGAACCGCGCCCGGTGGGACCGCGCCCAGATCCAACGTGGCGTCGCAGCCCTGCAGCATTCCAATACCGTACGGCAGCAACGCGGTTCGGGTTGGGGTCCATACGCGCTGCAGGCCGCCCTTGCCGAATGCCACGCCGTATCGCCGACCGCGGCCGACACCGACTGGAACCGCATCGTGGCGCTTTACGATGCGCTGCTACAGATTTCGCCGTCACCGGTCGTGCAGCTCAACCGGGCGGTGGCGGTGGCGATGAGCGCGGGCCCCGCCGAGGCATTGGAGATCGTCGACGGGCTGACCGGACTCGGCGAAACCTATCTACTGCCCAGCGTGCGCGGGGAACTGCTGGCGCGGCTCGGCCGCACCGAGGAAGCCGCCGCCGAGTTCAGCCGCGCCGCCGAACTGACGGACAATGAGCGCGAACGGGAAGTGTTGGACGAGAAGGCTGCCCGGGAACGCGCCAAAACACTGGCACCATAGTGGTCATGGTCAAAGCGGTGTTGTTCGACTTTTCCGGAACTCTGTTCCGCCTCGAAGAGGACGAAAGCTGGTTTACCGGGATGGCCGTCGACGAACGCGAGGTCGACGGACATGTCCAAGCTGAGCTGATGCGCAGGCTCACTGCACCGACCGGACGCTCAGTGCAGATGAGCGACGAGCAGTACCACGCCTGGGTCAACCGCGACCTGGCGCCGCATCTGCACCGCGAGGCCTACCTGCACGTGTTGAGGGAGTCCGGGTTGGCCGACCATCATGCCGAGTCGCTGTACTCACGGGTGATCGACCCGGCGAGCTGGACCACCTACCCCGACACCGCCCAGGTGCTCAAAACCCTTAAGAGGCAAGGCATCAAGACCGCAGTCGTATCCAACATCGCATTCGACGTGCGGCCCGCGTTCGCCGCGATCGGAGCCGAGGGAGATGTCGACGAATTCGTGCTGTCCTTCGAAGTCGGTGCGGTCAAGCCGGATGCCGCGATCTTCACCACGGCACTGGACCGGCTCGGGGTGGCAGCCCACGACGCGCTGATGGTGGGCGACAGCGAGGAAGCCGACGGCGGTGCGCGCGCGATCGGTTGCCAGTTCGCGCTGGTCGACCCGTTGCCCACCGCCGAGCGGCCCGACGGGCTCCTGACAACCCTGACGGGCTTCGGCACGCTTTAAGCTGGCGGTCATGGCTGACGACCGGATCCGGCCGCCCTGGTGGCTCAAGTACGTGAACAAAGTGATGATCGGCTTGAACAAGGTCGGCGTTGGCGGTGACAAGGGGCCGGTGGTGCTCACCGTGACCGGCCGCAAAACGGGGAAGCCGCGCTCGACACCGGTGACGCCGATGACAGTCGACGGCGCACGCTATATCGTCGCCGGCCTGCCCGGCGGCGATTGGGCCGCCAACGCGCGCGCCGCCGGAGAGGCGACCGTGCATCAGGGGCGGCGCGCCCAGCGGGTCAAGATGGTGGAAATCCCCGCGGAACAGGCTCGCCCGCTGCTGCGTGAATTCCCCATCCTGGTCCCCACCGGCGTCGGCTTCATGAAAAACGCCGGGCTGGTCACCGGGCCCAATCCGGACGAGTTCGAAGCTCTCGCCGACCGGTGCCCGGTGTTCCGCCTCGACCCCGTTTAGCCGCCTCTCTACAGGTGCGGCGCCTCCTTGATCTTGCTCTCCTGCTTACCGGCGGTCTGACAGAACGTCTGCACCGACAGCCGAGTGCCGGTGATCTCGAGCTGCGCCGCGTCGGTGCCCTTTTCGTCCTTCAGCATCTTGGCCACCGCGTCGTTCTGCGTCTTCTCGTCCTGGCCGAGGAAATCCTCACAAGTGGTGTCGCCACCGGTGACCGCCGGCGAGCATCCTGCGAGCAGCCCGCCCGCGACCAATGCCGAGAACAACACGCCTGCTGAGCGCTTCATCATGGTCAAAGTGGGCCCCTTCTCGTCTGGTGATGCGCGGTACGCACCATCGCGGCCGGTTTCATACCCTGCGACGGTGCCGATGAAACCTGAGGCTCGCGCCGCTCTACAGTCGAGCAGGTGAGCAGCAACCCATTCGACCCCTCTGCCTGGGAGCCGGTAGCCGGCTTCGACGATCTGACCGACATCACCTACCACCGTCATATCGCGGATGGGGCGCGCCGGCCGACGGTGCGCGTGGCATTCGACCGACCCGAGGTACGCAATGCCTTCCGGCCGCACACCGTCGACGAGTTGTACCGGGTGCTCGACCATGCGCGAATGTCCTCCGACGTCGGCGTCGTGCTGCTGACCGGGAACGGCCCGTCTCCCAAGGACGGCGGCTGGGCGTTTTGTTCCGGCGGCGATCAGCGCATCCGCGGACGTACCGGCTACCAGTATGCGTCGGGGGAAACCGCCGAGACCGTCGACGCCGCACGGGCCGGCCGGCTGCACATCCTTGAGGTGCAGCGCCTCATCCGCTTCATGCCGAAGGTGGTGATCTGCCTGGTCAACGGGTGGGCGGCCGGTGGAGGCCACAGCCTGCACGTCACCTGCGATCTGACCCTGGCCAGCCGTGAGCATGCCCGGTTCAAGCAGACCGACGCCGACGTCGGCAGCTTCGACGGCGGTTTCGGCAGCGCGTATCTGGCGCGGCAGGCCGGGCAGAAGTTCGCCCGCGAGATCTTCTTCCTGGGCCGGCCTTACGACGCCGCGACCATGCATCAGATGGGCGCGGTGAACGACGTCATCGACCACGCCGACCTGGAGAAGGTGGGTTTGCAATGGGCCGCCGAGATCAACGGCAAGTCCCCGCAGGCGATCCGGATGCTGAAGTTCTCGTTCAACCTGATCGACGACGGGCTGGTGGGCCAACAGGTATTCGCCGGTGAGGCAACACGTTTGGCGTACATGACCGATGAGGCCGTGGAGGGCCGGGACGCGTTCTTGGAGAAGCGCGATCCCGACTGGAGTTCGTTCCCCCGTTACTTCTGAGCGATTTGGGTGCATCTACCGGCGGTGGGCGCCGGTAGATGCACCGAAATCGCGGGCTAGAACCGGAACGTGGTCTGGCCGTGCGGTGCCTTCGCGAATGCCAGCACCTTGGTAGGGGTCACGCGAAACACGATGGCCGCCTCGCCGTCAGGGTCGAAAACCTCGTCGTCGCAATCGAAGTTCCAGTCGTCGCCGTACTTGGCGCGGTAGGCATCGGCAAGCGCGGTCAGCTGCTCACGTCCCGCGACCCGGGTGGCCGTGCCCTCGACGACGACGTCGAGACCCGTGTTCCACGTGTTGGATCCGGTGGTGACGACGACGGCCGCGCCGCTCTGCAGGTTGCGCGCCTTCTGCTCGGTGGGCCCGGTGCAGAACACGAACATGTCGTCGACCCACACCCCGACCAGCGGGGTGACGTGCGGACGTCCGTCGGCGCGGACAGTGGTCAACCAGTACAGTCCCGCGGCGGTGAGATCCTGTGTGGTGGTCTGCCAGTCGGTGGGATGGGTGGCTTCGCTGAATCGGGCGTCGAGTCTTGGCGTCGGAGTCATACCGATATCGACTCACCTGGGCCCGCCGATTCATCGCAGAACCGCCGGTAAGCCTCGAAAGCTAGGCAACCTAAACTCATCGCATGAGCAAGAGCCCGCTGCGCCGGCTGTCTGATCAGCTGCTGCTGACCAGCATGCGACCACCACTGACCGAACGCCTGCAGAGAAGCGACAACATCGAGCTGGCCGGCAAACGGATTCTGCTCACCGGCGCCTCCTCGGGCATCGGCGAGGCCGCGGCCGAGAAGTTCGCTGCCCGCGGCGCCACCGTGGTCGCCGTCGCACGTCGTCAGGAACTGCTCGACGACCTCGTCGAGCGGATCACCACTGCCGGCGGCGACGCCCGGGCCCACGCCGCGGATCTGTCCGATATGGATGCCGTGGACGATCTGGTCGCCAAGGTGGAACAGGACCTCGGCGGGGTCGACATCCTCATCAACAACGCCGGCCGCTCGATCCGGCGCCCACTGGCCGAATCGCTGGAGCGTTGGCATGACGTCGAGCGCACCATGACCCTGAACTACTACGCCCCGCTGCGACTGGTCCGCGGCCTGGCGCCGGGCATGCGCGAGCGCCGAGACGGCCACATCATCAACGTCTCGACGTGGGGCGTGATGAACGAATCCTCGCCGCTGTTCTCGGTGTACAACGCGTCGAAAGCCGCGCTGTCAGCCGTCAGCCGGGTCATCGAGACCGAATGGGCGGCGGAGGGCGTGCATTCCACCACGGTGTACTACCCGCTGGTGAAGACACCGATGATCGCGCCGACCCGCGCCTACGACGGGCTTCCTGGGCTGTCCGCCGACGAGGCCGCCGACTGGATGGTGACCGCGGCGCGCACCCGGCCGGTGCAGATCGCACCGCGCATGGCGGTGACGGCCAAGGCCATCAACAGTGTGCTGCCCGGAGTCGTCGACGCGGTGATGAAGCGGCAGCGCGTTCAGCCGACGTGATCACGGCGGGGTGATGGTGCGCGGGGTCAGCCCAAGCGACCGGACATGCTCGGCGATGGCACCGAGATTCGTCGTCCACACATCGGAGTGCTCGAGGACGTAGCGCATCAGATCGTCGAGTTCAGCGGCACGTGACGCCCGCCCGGACAGGAACGGGTGATTGGTCAGGACCCAGCACGCACCGGCCCGGCGCAGCGCGTCGAACTCCAACTGCCACAGCTCTCTGGCCTTGCGAGGGCTCTCGATCAGCCCGCTGCCCGAGATGTCGGGCAGGTAGCAGTACTGCTCCCAATCGTCGAGTGCCCACTGGATCGGAATCTCCACCAACGAGGTATCCCCCACGGCGAGCTCGTAGGGATTGTCGGCGTCCATCAAACTGGAGTCATACAGAAACCCCCGGGCGGCCAGCAATCCCGGTGTACGCCAAGACAAATCCCACATGGGCGCGCGGTAACCGACCGGCCGCACCCCTGCCACCTCGGCCAGGGCCTCCAGACCGCGGTCAAGCGCTACGACCTCTTCGTCGACGGTCAGCGCGGTGGGCTGCTCGTGCAGATAGCCGTGGTGGGCGATCTCATGTCCGGCGGCCACGATGCTGCGCACCGCTTCGGGATAGCGATGCGCAGTGTGGCCGGGCACGAAGAACGTCGACGGAATCTGGTGGCGCTCCAGCAGATCGAGGATGCGCGGGATACCCACCAACGGTCCGTAGGCCTGATGCGACATCACACTCATCCGCGCAGCGGCCGCCTCGTTGCCCCACAGCACAGCGGATTCCGCGTCGACGTCGAAGGTGAACGCCGCGGCGGCGGATTTACCCTCGGGCCAGGCGAATTCAGTCATCATCGGCCATCAGGGTGATGAGTTCGTAGGCGAGGTTCGCGGCGGCGACCGCGGTGACTTCACCGTTGTCGTAGGCCGGTGCCACTTCCACCACGTCGGCTCCCACGATGTGCAACCCACGCATCGCACGCAGCACCGCAACGAGTTCGCGGCTGGTCATGCCGCCGATCTCCGGCGTACCGGTGCCGGGCGCGAATGCCGGGTCGAGCACGTCGATGTCGATTGAGACGTATAGCGGGTGCTCGCCGACCCTCTCCCGGACGCGGTCGATGACACCGTCGACACCGATGCGGTCGATGTCGCGGCAGTGCACGACGGTGAAACCCAGCTCGGCATCGTCGAGTAGGTCCTGCCGGTCATACAGCGAACCGCGGATGCCGACGTGCGCGGAGCGGTCTTTGACGAGCAGGCCCTGTTCTGCCGCAAGGCGGAACGGGGTGCCGTGGGTGCACGGCGCACCGAAGTAGGGACCCCAGGTGTCGAGATGGGCGTCGAAATGCACCAGCGCCACCGGCCCGTGCACGCGGTACATCGCCTGTAGCGCGGGCAGGGCGATCGTGTGGTCACCGCCGAGGATCACCACCCGCTGCTGCGGTGTTGTGAGCAGTCCGGCGACGCCCTCTCGCACCTGATCCACCGCCACACCGATGTCGAACGGGTTCGCTGCTATGTCGCCGGCGTCCACCACCTGGGTGGAAGCGAACGGGCTGACATCGAGGGCCGGGTGGTAGGGCTTGAGCAGGCGCGACGCCTGTCGGATGGCGGCAGGGCCGAACCGGGCGCCCGGCCGGTAGGTGACACCGCTGTCGAACGGTACCCCGACCACCGCGATGTCGTAGTCCTCGACCTCGTGGCGCTGCGGCAGCCGCGCGAACGTGGCGATGCCCGCGTACCGCGGTACCGCCTGCGCATCGACCTGTCCGAGTTTCCCCGTCGCCGACCGCACATACGGCTGGCTTTCCACCTGATCTCCTCCCGTCATGCTCGTGCCCTGGTGGACCCGCCGTTGCAGGAGATGACCTGCCCGACGACCGCTTCGATATCGAAATCGGCCAACAACTCCACTGCCGCGGCGATCTCGTCGGGGGAACCTATGCGTCCCAACGGGATTGATTTCGCATAGCGCGCGTGCATGGTGGCCAGGTCGACCCCGGCGGCATCGGCGTCGACCTGCAATTGCGGGGTGTCGGTCACCCCAGGCGCCACGGCGTTGACGATGATCCGTTCCGGCGCAAGCTCCCGGCCCAGGGTCTTGACCAACGAGATCAGCCCGGACTTGGCTGCCGCATACGCTGTGGCCTCCGGCCAGCCGGTGACACCCCATTCGCTGGCGATCACCACGATGCGGCCCTGACCCGACCGGCGCATGTGCGGCAGCACCGCCTGCACCAGATGGAACGTGCCGCCGAGATTGGTGTCGACCACACGCCACCAGTCCTGCTCGTCGTGGTCGAGCAGCGGCGCCATCGTCATGTAGGCGTGGTTGGCGACGAGAACATCGAGCCGCCCCGTGGCCTCTACGACGCCTTCGACGATCCGTGCAATCGCGTCCGGATCGGAGACGTCACCGGGCGCGGTCAGGCCACCGATCTCGCGGGCCAGTGCATCGAGTGCAGCGCCGGCTCGCATGTCGTTGACCGCCACCGTCGCACCGGCGGCAGCGAGCCGACGGGCGTGGGCAGCGCCCATCCCTTGCGCCGCACCGGTGACGAGGACGACGCGTCCCTGCAGCGCGCTCATATCACCGCTCCCGAATTGACATTGACCACGTCGCCGACGCTGAACGTCGCGTCGCACACCAGGTATTCCACACAGCGTGCCACTTCGGCCGGGGTAGCCAGCCTGCGCAGCGGCAGTGTCGCCAGATAATCTGCTGCGCGCCAGGGGGAGTCGGCGGCCAGCAGCGGGGTGTCGGTCGGGCCGGGCGCGACGGCGTTGACCCGAACGCCACGGTCGGCGACCTCGGCCGCCAGGCTGCGAATCAGCCCGATGATGGCCCCTTTGGCCGCGGCGTAATGCGCGTCGTGCTCGCCGCCGCCGACCGCGAGTTCGCTGGCCACGGCGACCACCGCACCGGTTCCACGGTCAAGCATGTCGGGCAGACAGGCCCGCGCGGCGTTGAACAAACCACCGAGGTGTACGCGCAGCATGCGTCGCCAAGCCTCGGCGCTGATCTGCGCGACCGGGGCCATCTCGTAGTGCCCCGCCGATGTCACCAGTGCGCTGACCGGTCCGAGCCGGCGCCTGATCTCGGCGACGGCCTCTGCGACCGCCAACCCGTCGGAGACATCAACGGCGACAGTGTGGTTCGCGTCGGTCTTCCCGGCCAGGTCCAGAGTTCCGACCAGGTAGCCGCGCTTCTGCAGGGCGCCGACGATGGCTGCGCCGATTCCGCTGGCGCCGCCGGTGACGACCGCTACCGGCGCCTCAGTCATGCGTCACGACCTTGTCGTCGGCGCGTTCGTCGGCGGCCTCGATATCGTCGATCACCGCCACCGCCACAATGCGGCTACGCACGCTCAGCAGAATCGCCAGGCCGATCAAGCCCAGCACGGCCACGCCGATCCACACCGACCAGTCCAGGTAACGCTGCTCGAATGCCGGCCGCGGCCAGGCGATATTGAGGAATTGCAGTACCGCCCACACCACGGCCACCACCGCGACCGGCAGCGTCGCGCGGCCCAGCGAGAACTTGGCGGGCGTCCACGTCCGGCGCCACAGCACCACCAAGAACCCGATCAGCGGGAACAGGAACGCCAGGTAGAACCCGCCGGCAGTGAAGTTGACCATCAGCGAGTACACATCGCCTGCGACGATGGACAGCAGGAACAGGCCACCGCCGACGACGGTGGTGACCAGGATCGCGACCACCGGAATGCGGGCCTGGCCGCGCAGCCTGGCCAACGCCGCGGCGGCAGGGAACGCGCCGTCGCGGGCATACGCCCAGATGACCCGCGACGCCGAAGTCTGCAGCGCCAGGAAGCTGGCAAGGAAGCCGATCACGAACATCACTTCGACGGGTCTGGCGATACCGTGTCCAAGTGCGGTGGTGAGGGTTTCGTACACCGGATCGTCCACCGCACCCGCCGCGACCGCATCAAGATCGGGGATGGCCAGGATGATCGCCAGGCTCGAGTAGGCCACCACCAGCGCGATGAACCCCAGCGAGAACAGCACCGCCTTTGGCAGATCCCGGCGCGGCTCGTGCACCTCCTCGGCGATGGAGCCGGCACTCTCGAACCCGACGAACGACCAGCCGATGAAGGCGACCGCCATGAGGAACGGACCGCTCAGGTAGGCCCAGGTGTCCAATTCCGTGCCGCCACCTTCGAACAGCACCGAAAGCGAGTTCTGGCGATGGAATAACAGCAGCCAGGTGCCCAGCACCACCGAGCCGATGACCTCGGCGATGATGCTGCCCATCATGAAGATCTTCAGCGCTTGACGCCCGGCCAGGTTGACCGCAGTTCCGGCCAGCAGAATCGCCAACGCGATCAGCGCGAGCGTCGTACCCGAGGGTGCCTCGATCCCGACGATGTTGGCCACGAAACCCGCAGCGCCGAGCGCCACGGTTGCCATCGCGATCACAAGCGTCCACATGTAGACCCAACCGGCGAACCACCCGTAGGAGGTGCCGAGCAGCCGGCGCGACCACTGGTAGATGGAGCCCTCCAACGGCCAGCGCGACACCAGCATTGCGAAGACCAGTGCGACCAGCAGCTGGCCGCCGAACACCAGCGCAAAGCCCCACCAGAAACTCGGCCCGGCGGCCGACAGGGCCAGACCGAAGATGCCGTAGAGCGCGACGATCGGCGAGATGAACGCGAACGCGAACGCGAACGCCGACCACAGCGAGAACTCGCGCCTCAAGACCTGCGACTCGTCGGGTGTGGACATCCGGTGCTCCCTTAGATTCGGTTGGACGAACTATCACGCCGGTGCGGTAGCCCCGCCAAGTGTTTGACGGGAAGACGCTGCGAATCCACCGTCACCGCACCCTGGCATTGGAGGATCGAACAACGGACGCCGGCAGCCAGGTGACGACGGCGTTACGCTCGGCTCATGTCGGACCGCAGCGACGTCGCGCCGACGATGCGCGATCTGCTCGGCTCAAACCTCGGGCTGCTGGCCCCCGAACCCCTCACCGGTGACCTTGACCGGCCGATCAGCTGGGCGCACACGACCGAGCTGCGGGATCCGTCGCGGTACCTTCGGGGCGGAGAACTGGTCTGCACGGTGGGCATCAGTCTGCAGACAGCGCAGGACTGTCAGACCTTCGTGGACTCCATATCGCGGGCCGGTGCCGCCGGAATGTGCTTCGGCATTGGAGATGTACACGACGACGTCCCGCAATCGCTGATCGCGGCATGTGCGAGCCAGCAACTTCCGCTGCTGATCGCGCCGCCCAATGTTCCGTTCACCACGCTCAGCCGCTACGTTGCCGACTTCCAGGCCGGAGGTGAGCTCGCGGTCGCCCGGGCGACCAATACGCTTGTCCCTGAGATGCTTTCGTCGCAGCGCCGGCGTGAATCGGTACGTCAGCTGCTGGATCGGGCCGGTCACGTGCTGGGCTGCTACTTCCTGCTCGACCCCGAAGGGCCAGCCGAGTCCGGCGGCGCGGCGGTGCCGGTCGAAGGCCTGGGCACGCTGTCGTGGGTGGGCAGCGGCGAGCCGCCGGACATGGCGCTACTGGAGGTCATCGCCCGGTTCCTGCAAGCCACGCAAGGTGAACGGGACATCGAATCGGCCCTGGCCCGCGAACGTGTCGGGCAGCTGCTGTCCCTGGTCGAACGGCGCATGCTGCTGCCCGACGCGCTGAATCAGTTACTGGACTGGCCGGGTCTGACAGCTCGCGAGGTGGCCTGCTCGGCATGGCCGGCCGGCGCCGGCGCGCTGCTGTCCATGGCGTTTCCCGACGCCCTGGTCGGCGACGCTCCGGAGGTTTGTCTGGTGCTGACGAGCGAAGCCGGCCCATTGGCGGATATCGCTGCGGAGCTGTCACTGCCGTCCGGACACTCCGCGGCCGGGCCCCTGGCCGAGCTGGGTTCGGCGATCACTCAAGCCCGCATCGCGCTCGACTTGGCCTCCCAGCACGGCGGCAGCATCGGGCCCGACCAGCTGAGCACCTTTGACAGCTTGCTCGAGGGGCTACCGCTCAACCGGCTCGCACCGTTCAAGCATCAGCTGATCGATCCTCTCGATGAGATCGACCACGAACGCGGCACCCAACACGTGCGCACCCTGCGGGTGTTTCTGGCCACCAACGGTTCACTCATCGAAACCGCGCGCGAGCTGTTCCTGCACACCAATACCGTTAGGCATCGGCTGTCGCGCATCCACGAGATCACCGGCCGCAATCCGCTCCATTTCGACGACCAGACCGCGTTCGCCATCGGCCTGCGAGCCAGCGACCGTGCCCGCCGCATGCCAGGTCAGCCGACGTGATCCGTGTCAATCCCCCGCGCGTCGACGCGCGATGGTAGACAGGCAGTTATGGAGATCCTGGCCAGCCGGATGCTGATCCGGCCGGTCGATTACCCGAAATCGCTGGAGTTCTACCGCGACGGGATCGGACTGGCCATTGCCCGCGAATACGGTGCGGGCACAGTGTTTTACGCCGGGCAATCGTTGATTGAACTGGCCGGCCACCACAGCCCGACGGAATCCACCACCTTCCCGGGCGCGCTGTGGTTACAGGTGCGCGACGTCTATGCCACCCAGGCCGAACTGGAAGGCCGCGGAGTCCCGATCACCCGCGCCGCCGCCCAGGAACCCTGGGGTCTGCACGAGTTGCACGTCACCGACCCCGACGGCGTCACACTGATATTCGTCCAGGTGCCCGCCACCCATCCGTTGCGGCGCGACGTCCGGGATTGACGGGAGACCGTCGTGGCGAGATCGGTACTGGGGCGCGGCACCGCGCGCGCACGGGTACTGGAGGCCGCGCTGACGCTATTCGGTGAGCACGGCGTCAGCGGCACCACATTGCAGATGATCGCCGACAGCATCGGCGTGGGTAAGGCGTCGGTCTACTACCAGTTCCACTCCAAGGAAGAGATCGTGGCGGCCGCGGCCCAACCGATGTTCGACGATATGGCGCGCGTGGTGACGATCGCCGAAGCGGTCCCCGACGCCGACACCCGCCGGGAGATCACCGTCAGCGGTTTCATCGAGTTCAGTGTCCGGCATCGGAGGCTGGCGGCGGTGCTCACCGGTGACCCGGTGCTGGAGAGCATGATTCAAACCCGCGAGGATCTCACCGATATCGTGGACCGCTTCACCAATCTGCTGCTGGGCGGCGGGCACGGTCCGGCGGGCCGGGTAGTGATCTCCATGGTCACCAACGGCGTCTACTCCGCGGTCAGCGACAAGACGCTTGAGGATGTCAGCGACGAGGACCTGCACAAGACGCTACTGGAGGCCGCGCAGCAATTGCTGCGCACCACTTCATATTTCAAGTGAGCAGCTACCAGGTCCACACGCTCGGATCGCTGGGTGGATAGGTCGGGCAGTGCTCGGTACCGTGTGCCACGACGCCCTTGTTGTTGAAGAACAGTTTCGCCCAGTTCGGCCAGCGCCAGGACATTTGCTCGAAGAAGGCGTTGGTGGCCATGTTCTCCGAGTACTGGCGGCGGCCGGCGTAGTCCATCGAGAAGAACCAGTTGATTCGGTCCCGCGCGCCCTGCTGATCGGCGGCGGGCTTGTTGTTGTAGTCGATCATGTAGCGCTCGTAGTACACCGGATTGGTGTCTCGTACCGCGGCCATGTACTGGTCGACGGTGCAGGTGGTCTTCAGCATGTTGCTTGGGATCGGGTACTCGTCGGTGGCATCGGCGGCCGCGACGCCGGGCGTGAACACCAGGGTCGTGGCGGCGGCGGCCGCAGCCAGGCAGGTACCGATGAATTTCTTGCGCATGGGGTTTGGCTCCTCAGCGGTAGTCGAAATCCTCATCACACCAACGCATCCTGTGGTCGGCGTTGAATGGGCGGCCAGGGTTGCGGCTTGGGCCGCTGACGCACCTGCTGCGGCCACCAGAACCACTTGCCCATCAGCGCAGCGATGGACGGTGTCATGAATGAGCGGATCACCAAGGTGTCGAACAACAGTCCGAGACCGATGGTGGTGCCGACCTGGCCCATGATCGTCAGATCGCTGACCGCCATCACCATCATGGTGAACGCGAACACCATGCCGGCCGCGGTGACGGTCGAACCGCTACCACCCATGGCCCGGATCATGCCGGTGTTCAGGCCGGCATGTAGCTCCTCCTTGAGCCGGGACACGACCAGCAGGTTGTAGTCCGCGCCCACCGCCAACAGGATGATCACCGCCATCGGTAACACCATCCAGTGCAACTCGATACCGAGGAGATGTTGCCACAGCAGCACAGACACCCCGAATGACGCGCCCAGCGAGAGCACCACCGTGCCCACGATCACGGCGGCGGCCACGATGGCCCTGGTGAGCAACAGCATGATCAAGAAGATCAGGCAGATCGCGGCGATCCCGGCGATCAGCAAGTCGTACTGGGTGCCGTCGGCCATGTCCTTGAACGTGGACGCGGTGCCGCCCAGATAGATCGTCGACCCCTCCAGCGGGGTGCCCTTGATCGCGTTCTTGGCCGCGGTCTTGATCGGGTCGATCTTCTCGATGCCCTCGGCGGACATCGGATCACCCTCGTGGTTGATCATGAACCGCACCGCGTGACCGTCGGGCGACAGGAACTGCTCCAAACCCTTTGCGAAGTCCGGGTTGTCGAACGCTTCGGCGGGCAGATAGAACGAGTCGTCGTTCATCGCGTCATTGAAGGCCTTGCCCATTTCGGTCGAGGTCTCCTGCATGATGCGCTGCTGCTCCTGCATACCCTGCTGGGTCTGCTGCATGGTCAGCATCATCTGCTGCATGCTCACCATGGTCTGCTTCATCTCGGGCATGATCGCGATCATCTGCGGCATCAACTCGTTGAGCCGGTGCATATGCGGCATCATCTCGTTCATGTCGTTGGTCATCACGTCCATGCCGTCGATGACATCGAACACCGACCGCAGCGACCAGCACATCGGGATGTTGAAGCAGTGCGGTTCCCAGTAGAGGTAGTTGCGTATCGGACGGAAGAAATCGTCGAAGTTGGCGATATTGTCGCGCAGTTCCTCGATGGTGAGCACCATGCCGTCCATCGTCGTCACCATCTTGTTCGTGGTGGCGGCCATCTCCTCGGTGATGGTCTGCATCCGGTCCATGTTGTCGATGGTCTTCTGCATATCCGCAACCTGATTGGTCATATCGGCGGTGCGGTCGGAGTTGTACTTCTCGTTCAGTCGCTGCAGGGTGCTCTGCTGACTGATCATGTACGGGATCGAGGTGTTCTCGATCGGCGTGCCATCGGGACGGGTGATGGTCTGCACGCGGCCGATACCGTCGACCTGGAAGATGGCCTTGGCGATCTTCTCGATCACCAGGAAGTCGGCCGGGTTTCGCAGATCCCGGTCGCTCTCGATCATCAGGATCTCCGGGTTCAACCGGGCCGGCGAGAAGTGCCGCTCGGCGGCGGCGTAACCCTCATTGGAGCTGATGTCGTCCGGCAGGTACAGACGGTCGTTGTAACTGGTCTTGTACCCCGGCAGGGCAAGCAGCCCGATGAGCGAGACCGCAATCGAAGTGATCAGGATCGGGCCGGGCCAGCGCACCACCGCGGCGCCCACCTTGCGCCAACCACGCACCCGCATCGAGCGTTTGGGGTCCAGGAACCGAGAACCCACCGTGACGATGGCCGGGCCGAAGGTCATGGCCGTCACGATCAGGACCAACATGCCCACCGCCAGTGGCACACCGAGGGTCTGAAAGTACGGCAGTCGGGTGAAGCTCAGGCAGAAAGTGGCGCCGGCGATGGTCAGGCCAGAGCCGACGATCACATGTGCGGTACCGCCGAACATGGTGTAGTAGGCCGATTCTCGGTCCTCACCGCTACCCCTGGCCTCCTGGTAGCGACCGACCAGGAAGATCGCATAGTCCACCGAAATCGCGATCGCCAACGTGACCAGCAGACCGGTCGCGAAGGACGAGAGCCCGATGATCTCGTGGTAGCCGAGGAAGGCCACCGCACCGCGCACCGTCATGAGGCTGACGAGCACCATGACGATGATCATCAGCGTCGTCATGATCGAACGGAAGATGACGAGCAGCATGATGATGATGACCAGGAAGGTCAGTGCCTCGATCAACCGCATGCTGCCGTGGCTGGCCTCGGTCTGTTCGGCGGTCATCGCCGCCGAGCCGGTGACGAACACCTCGACGCCATCGGGCGCAGGGGTGCTCTCCACGATGTTCTTGACGGCTTCGATGGATTCCAGCGACAGCGCCTCGCCCTGGTTGCCGGCAAGGTTGGCCGAGACGTAAACGGCCATGCCGTCACCACTCTGCACGCCGGTGGCGGTCAGCGGATCGCTCCAGAGATCCTGGACGTGCTCGACGTGCTTGGTGTCGGCCTCCAGTTTGGCGATCAGTTCGGAGTAATAGCGCCGAGCGTCCTCGCCCAGCTTCTCCTGACCTTCCAGCACGATCATCACCGAGCTGTTGGACTCGTACTCCTGGAACACTTCGCCGATGTGCTCGGTGGCGATGACCGCCGGCGCCTCATTTGGGCTCATCGACACCGAACGCATCTCGCCGACCGCCTCCAGCTGCGGCACCGCGACGTTCAGGAAGACCGCGATGGCGATCCAGCCGAGGATGAAGGGGACGGACAGCTTGCGGAACAGCCGGGCGATGCGGCCGAAGTGCGCCGTTTCGTGGCGGGGCTGCACCGCGATGGGCCCGGTGGGCGCGTCCGCGCTGTGCGCGCTGTGCGCGCTCACGCGGACTTAACGATGCAGTAGGTCTGGACATTGGTGCCGGACTTGGTGCGCTCATCCTTGAGCTCACCGTCGACGAGCACCCGGCAGCCCAGAAAGCTCGTCTTGCCCTGCGCCACGAGGTTCGCCGCCGCCGATGGCTCGGTGGTCTGCAACGTGATGGACCACGGCAGCGTCGCGCCGTCCACCCGTTGCGGCTCGCCGGCGAGGTCCACATAGTTCACGTCCACCGCAGCCCCTTCCGGGCCGAAGACCTCATAGGTCACGACTTTTGGATCAAACGGCTCGGGATCGTTGGCGAAGTTCACCGGTGTCACCAGGGGCGGGTCGGAGGCGAAGACCCCGCGGATCCGTTCCACGGCGAAGCCCGCGATGCCGACCACCACGACGATCACCAAGGGCAACCACACCCGCTTGAGCAATTGCATCGCCGCTTTCCTCCTGCACTCCGTGGTCCCCGGTTACCTGATGCAGATGACACGCCGCGGCCATCGTTCGCACTCAAGTTATACAAGTGCCCCACTCGAAACAAGCCGAACGGCTAACTACACCTAGCCATACAGTGAACTGGGTCACGTCAATATAGGGCGAGTTGGCCAGAGCACACAGCGCGGCCAACAGCGGATCGTCGCCGTCTACTCACGGCGGGCATTACGATCTATGCAGTCTTCGGTGCTCCTCACGCGCTTGTCACTCAGGAGTTTTCGCAGTGAACGCATTTCTGGCCGTGATCGCGGCCCGACTCAACGCCGCGTACCCGGCGGGTGTACCCGGGCCCGACCGGGTGCCGTTGCCCGACACGGGGGGCCCGCAATAGCCGGCCTGCGCCCCGTTGCCGTCGATTCGTCGGCGGACTCGTTACTGCCCGTGCTCGTTGACCTGCTGGCCGGCCGCGGAGCGCCGATCCTGCCCGTCCCCGCCGACGACGAACGCCAAAGTTCGTTGCTCACAACCACTTTGCGGGCCGGCGAGCCGATCGACGACGACGTCGCCGTGGTGGTGTCAACCTCCGGCACCACCGGCGTTCCCAAGGGCGCGATGCTCACCGGCCGGGCGTTGAACGCCAGCGCCGACGCTACCCACCAGCGGCTGGGCGGCGTCGGCCGATGGCTGCTGGCGCTGCCTGCCTATCACATCGCCGGCCTTCAGGTCCTGGTGCGCAGTGCGGTGGCGGGGACCACGCCCGTCACGCTCTCGCCCTCGTTCGATCCCACCGAATTGCCGTCGGCCGTAGCCGCATTGGGTTCCGGACGCCGGTATGCCTCACTGGTGGCCGTTCAGCTGGACAAGGCGTTACGCGATCCGGCGGCCACCGCCGCACTGGCCGAACTCGACGCGGTGCTGATCGGCGGGGGCCCGATGCCCGCCGGGGTCGCCGAACGTGCTGCGGCCGCCGGGGTGACAGTGGTGCGCACCTACGGGATGAGTGAAACCGCAGGCGGCTGCGTGTACGACGGGGTGCCGCTCGAGGGCGTCTCCGTGCGGATCGACAATTCCCGCATCCTGCTCGGCGGTGCGACCGTGGCCAAGGGGTACCGCAATCCGATCAGCCCCGACCCGTTCGCCGAGCCGGGCTGGTTCCGCACCGATGACCTTGGCGTCGTAGATGACTCGGGCGTGCTGCGGGTGCTCGGCCGGGTGGACGACGCCGTCAGCACCGGCGGGCTGACGGTGTTGCCGCAGCTGGTCGAATCGGCGTTGGCCACTCACCCGGCCATCGCCGAGTGCGCGGTGTTCGGCGTGCCCGACGAGCGACTCGGTCAACGGGTGGTGGCTGCCGTGGTGCTCACACCGGGCGCGGTGCTGCCCGCGTTGGCCGAAGTGCGCGCACATGTGGCACGAATGCTCGACGCCACGGCAGCCCCCCGTGAAGTCCACGTCGTCGAAGAATTGCCCCGGCGGGGCATCGGCAAGATCGACCGTCGTGCCCTGACATCCCGTTTCGGCTGACCATGCATGATGGAGCCATGCGCCAAGAAGTCACAACCGTGGAAGAGCTGCGTGCCATCGTCGGGCAACCCAATAAGTACGTCGCCAACAAGGTGACCAAACGGCTCTCCGCGGTACAGCAGGATTGGCTGGGCGCCTCACCGCTGTGCTTCGTCGCAACCACCGACGCCGACGGCCGCGTCGACGTCTCACCCAAAGGCGATCCGCCGGGATTCGTCCGCGTCATCGACGACACCACGATCGTCATCCCGGAACGACCGGGCAACAAGCGCGTAGACGGCTACCTCAACGTGCTGCAACGACCGCATGTCGGCACGCTGTTCGTCATCCCTGGCCGCGGCGACACCTTACGGATCAACGGTACAGCCCGAATCCTTTCCGATGCAGACTATTTCGACGATCTGGCAGTCAGCGGAAGGCGCCCGATCCTGGCGCTGGAGATCGATGTCGAAGAGGTGTTCTGGCATTGCTCCAAGGCTTTCCTGCGCTCGGATGCCTGGAAGCCGGAGACCTGGAACCCGACCGCCGTCCCGTCGGTCGCACAGTTGGCCAAGTCCTTCAAACCGGACCTTACCCAGGCCGAGTTGGATGCGTACTACACCGAGGACAGCCTGCGGAAGATGCTGTACTAGTCAACCGGCTTGACCAACACCGCACGGGTATAAAGCAGTTGGAATCCCCTGCGCTGGACATTCTGTTGAGACTTCGAGCCCGGCCCGGTGGTGACGACGGCGATATCGGCACCGGCGGCGTCGGCGAGCCGCGCCGCCAGCAGTGCTGTCTGCACACCGCGACGTCGGAATGCCGGGGCCGTCGCAGCACCGGTCAACTGGGCGATGCCGTCGGTGAACCTAACACTGCCACCTCCCGCGACCACTCCATCACATAGCGCGATATACGCTGTGGCGCCTGCCTTTTCGTAGTCGCGCTCAACCCGGTCGATGACGTCGCGGGGAAACTCCTCATGGGCGGGCACGCCCTCGTCGTCCGGATGCGCGAAGCCGTCGACCACCACGTCGACCCACGCGGTGAGATCGTCGGCGCGGCGGACCTCGACATCCTCAGGGGCCATAGGTAGTTCGTCGGCGTTGACCCTGCGGCCCAGCACATTCTCGAAGCCGACCAGCCGGTAGCCGCGACCGGTCAGCAGCCCGGCGATCTCAGGATCGGCGAGATTGGACAACTCCACCTGAGTTGCGCTGCCGCGGCCGGCCAGTACCCGCTCGATCTCGCCGAGCACCGCTTCGTCGGGCACTCCGCTGAACCCAAGCCCGACGACCTTGTTGATCGGCGAACCCTTCTCGGCGAAGCACGCGAAGCCACCGGCCACCGGAAGCACCAGTACCGCTGCGCCCCTGCCGCGGGCGGCCTCGGTGGCCGCGACGATGAGCTGGGCCTCCGCCCGCTCGATCCGCCGGGCCAACTCGATACCGCAGAACAATTGTTCGGACACATCGACATTGTGCCCGTCCCCGACGTTACTGAAACGTCAGGGCCGCCCCGGCAGGCCCCCATAGGCTGGGAGCCATGAAGATCGGGCGCCGGGAAGTGGTGGCGGTGGCCATCGGGGTGACGCTGGTGGTGGCGGCTTTCGTAGTGCCACACCTTGATCTGGGCATCGTCACGCCGTTGATCAACAGCACACCCGGGCAGATCTACAGCTTCGCCGACACTGCGCCGATCTTCGGGTGGTGGAACGCGCACGTCGGATGGGGCACCGTCCCTGCCGTTCTCATCGGCGCCGCCGCGGTGTGGTGGGGCCAGGCGGTGGCGCAGCGGCTGGGATGGCGGGCATTGACGTTGACGGCCTGGGCGACGTCGGCTGCATGGGCGTTCTCGCTGGCCATGATCGACGGTTGGCAGCGTGGGTTCGCCGGGCGACTCACCGCCCGACACGAATATCTGCGCCAGGTGCCGACGATCGACGACATCCCCGAGGCGCTGCGCACCTTCTCCAGCAGAATCCTCGATTTCCAACCGGATTCGTGGATGACTCACGTATCCGGCCATCCACCGGGAGCGCTGCTGACGTTCGTCTGGCTGGATCGCATCGGATTGGGCGGTGGCGCCTGGGCCGGATTGCTGTGTCTGCTGGTCGGATCCAGTGCAGCGGCCGCGATCATCATCGCGATCCGTGCCTTGGCCGACGAAACCACCGCGCGATTGGCGGCACCATTCGTGGCGGTGGCACCGACGGCGATCTGGATCGCTGTATCGGCCGACGGCTACTTCGCCGGCGTGGCCGCGTGGGGCATCGCCCTTCTCGCACTGGCGGTCAGTGGGGCTGCGCGCCGGCCGATGCTGTCCGCGGCCGGCGCCGGGCTGCTGCTGGGCTGGGGCATCTTCCTCAATTACGGTCTGGTGCTCATGG
The DNA here is from genome assembly GCF_053483975.1 of Mycolicibacterium sp. XJ870. Lineage (NCBI taxonomy): Bacteria > Bacillati > Actinomycetota > Actinomycetes > Mycobacteriales > Mycobacteriaceae > Mycobacterium > Mycolicibacterium sp. XJ870. The sequence continues at coordinate 123,394 of NZ_JBEFTI010000001.1, read as the reverse complement.
CGCTGCCCGCGCTGGCCGTTCTGCTCACCGCCACCGACTGGCGCGCCGCTCTACGCGTTCTCACTCCGGCCGTCATTGCGGCCCTGGCCGTGGTGGTGGTGTTCTGGACGGCGGGTTTCTGGTGGTTCGACGGCTACACCCTTGTCCAGGAACGCTATTGGCAGGGCATCGCCAACGATCGGCCGTTCCAGTACTGGTCGTGGGCCAACCTGGCGTCGGTGGTGTGCGCGATCGGGCTGGGCAGTGTGGCAGGTCTCGGTCGGGTCTTCGACATCGCCGCGATCCGTCGCCGGGCCGGGCTGCAGATGCTGCTCATCGGTGCGCTGCTCGCGATCGTCTTCGCCGACCTGAGCATGCTCAGCAAGGCTGAGACCGAACGCATCTGGCTACCGTTCACGGTGTGGCTCACTGCCGCAGGAGCTCTGCTGCCACCGCGTTCACACCGTTGGTGGCTGGCGCTCAACGTGATTGGTGCGCTTGTGCTCAATCACGTGATCCTGACGAACTGGTGATGTGCGCGAACCTGCTATCGGGTGCACATAGCTGCCGGACCGGTTCGATGTCATCGATGGTGTCGACGTCACCCAGCTCGGCGACGAGCCGAACATCGATATGTTTGTCCTGCAATGCCTTCAGCGTACGCATACCGGTGTCAGATCGTGAGGTCGGGATTGCTCGCAGACAGTCGGCCATCGCGGGGCCGGTGACACCGAGCACCCACCAGCCGCCGTCGTGCGCGAGTCCCAACACTGCATCGGCGTCGAGCAATTCTTCCGCTGTTCGGGCCAGTAAGTCGGCAGTCACCTGCGGGGTGTCCATCCCGATCTGCAGCACCGGCAACCCGGTCGCGTGTGCAGCGTCGACGTGCGCGTTGGCCAACCGGTGCCCGAAGTCTGCTCCCCGCTGCGCCACCACGGTGAAACCGCGCAGCCTGTCGCGGATTTCGTCTCTGCAGACCGCCTGGCCGAGATCCCCGGTGAGCGCCACCACCCGTGCTGCCACCGGCGCCGCAGCCACCGCGTCAAGGGTGTCCAGCAGCGAGGCCGCGGCGATGTCCGCGGCCGCAGCGGGGCCGACGCCCGCGGCGAGCCTGGTCTTGGCCAGCCCCGGCACCGGAGCCTTGGCCACTACCAGAACAGCCACCGGCAACATCAGATGACCCGCCAAAAGTCCAGCGCGGCAGTGATACTCCCCCGCAGCGACCCGCTCACCTTGGACTTTCCGCCGGTCCGCGGACCGTAGGTGACGTCGCGTTCGACGACCCGCCAACCCGCCTGAGCCGCTCGTACCAACAGCTCCAGCGGGTAGCCCGACCGGCGGTCGGTCACTCCAAGCGCCAGCAGCGCCTCACGGTGGGCCACTCGCATCGGCGCGATGTCGTGCACCGGCAGGTGGTAGCGCTGCCGCAGCCGCCAGCACACGGCGGCGGTGCCGAGACGGGCGTGCCACGGCCACCGCAGCCCTTCGACGGGCCTGCGCCGTCCGATGGCCATATCGGCGCCGCGATCGAGTTCGTCGACCAACGGCGGTAGCTCCCCCGGGTCCAGTGACCCGTCCCCGTCGAGCACCACCACGATCGGTGTCGTCGCCGCCGTCACCCCTGCATGCACCGCAGACCCGTAGCCAGGCTGGGGTTCGGCGACCACCAGGGCACCATGCGCGCGAGCGACCTCGGCGGTGTTGTCAGTGCTGTCGTTGTCGACCACCAGGACCTGATATCCGTTCGGGATGGCGGCCAACACGCCGGGCAATGAGGCGGCCTCGTTGAGGCAAGGCAACACCACCGTGACGCCGGGCATACCTCGACGGTAGGGCAGGGGGAGGGCGGCCACCGGGCAAATCAAGCATGCGCATGCCATGCGCATGTACGCTCGCCTGTATGGCTGTTGCGATCCAGATCAAAGACGTCCCTGAAGAGGTGCGAGACGCCATCGCTGCGCGCGCCGCTGCTCAAGGCCAGTCCACACAGGTTTATCTGCGCGCCCTGTTGGAGCGTGAATTCCGCGCCGAACGCAACAAGCAGCTCCTCGAGCGCATGGTCGAGCATCGCAGTCTCGACCTGACCGCCGAGGACGTCGTCGCCACGATCAGGGATGGGCGCGAGGGCGACGAGTGATCGTCGTCGACGCCAACGTTGTGGTGATGGCGCTGTCCAGCGCGACGGCCCAAGGCGACGTCGCCCACGCGGCGATGGCCGCCGACGACGACTGGATCGCCCCCGCGCACATGCCGCTCGAAGTCATGCGCACGATTTCCAAGGCCGTTGGCGGCGGTCATATGAACGCCGACGACGCCAGCGCCGCATTTCGAACCCTTACCACTATGCAGATCGAATACGTCGGAACGGATGCGCTTCTACTGCAAGCAATCTGGGCCATGCGCCACAACGTCTCGGTCTACGACGCGGCCTACCTGGCCGTCGCGGCCCTGCGCGATGCTCCGTTGGTCACATTTGATGCCCGACTTGCCAAAGCGGCCCAACAAACGACACCTAACCTCCGCGTCAACATGCTGTAGTCGCACCGCAACCGTCAGTCCGGCAGCGAGTTGCTCAGCCGTTCGGTCGCGGCCAGGTAGTCCTCGATGAACTCACGCACCACCTCGCGGGCCGGTTTGACCTTGTTCATCAATCCCACGCCCTGCCCGACGAAGTACGTCGCCAGCGCCTGCGCGCCGGGATGGCCTTGGGCGGCAAGCACATCGACGCGCCGGATGACCGGTTCTGCCAGCATGTTCTGCAACGGCAACGGTAACGGCTGGTGCCCGCCCTTGTTCGGCAACCACGCGTCGGTCCATTCCGAAACCAGCTGCCGGGCAGGCTTGCCCGTGCGTCCCGCCGAGCGCACGGTGTCCCGCGATGTCGCCGCGAGCATCTTCTGCACGGTGTGCGGCGCGGTCTCGGCCTCCTCGGTGGTCAGCCACACCGAACCCGTCCACGCCCCGGCCGCACCCATGGCCACCGTCGCGGCCATCTGACGGCCCGTGACGATGCCGCCCGCGGCCAGCACGGGTACCGCCCCCTCGATCGCGTCGAGAACTTCCGGGATCAGCACCATCGTGGTGACCTCACCGCAGTGCCCACCCGCCTCGGTGCCCTGCGCGACGATCAGGTCGACGCCGGCCTGCACCTGTTTGACGGCGTGCTCCTTCGCTCCCACCAGCGCGGCGACCGGAACACCACGCTCCTTGCCCGCCTCGATCATGTAATCGGGCGGCACGCCCAGCGCGTTGGCGATGAGCTTGATCGGGTGGCTCAACGCCACGTCCAGCAGGTCGTGGCCGGTGTCGCCGGACAGGAAAGACGGGCCGGTCCGGGGCGACGCCTCAGGTTCGATGCCGTGGTCGGCGAGCAGTTGCGCGACGAACTCGCGGTACTCAGCCGGGATCCGGTCGGTCAGCTGACCGCGCGACAGGTTCTCCCCCTTGCCCTCGAACTTCGCAGGCACGACGAGGTCGAGGCCGTACGGTTTCCCGCCGACGTGCTCGTCGATCCACGACAGTTCCTGGTCCAACAGTTCGGGGGTGTAGGCGGTGGCGCCCAGCACGCCGAAGCCGCCGGCGTTGGTCACCGCGGCCACCACGTCACGGCAGTGGCTGAAGGCGAAGATCGGAAAGTCGATACCGAACTGCTCACAGATGGCGGGTTTCACCCCACCAGTATTACTAGGTCAGACCAGTCGAGGACAGGAACCCTTCGATCTCGCCGAGCATCTGCCGGCCGTCGAGCAGTGACGGGTCGTTGTGATTGGCGCCGGGCACGGCGACATATCGCTTCGGATCGTTCGCCGCGTCGTAGAGCCGCCTGCTCAGCTGCTCGGGGACGATGTCATCGCGGTCGCCGGCGATCACCAGCACCGGCACATGCACCGACCCGATGCGCTCGAGCGACGGATACCGGTCGAGCAGCAGGCGCCGCACCGGCAGCCACGGGTAGTGCACCGCTCCGACGTCCGCCAGTGACGTAAACGGCGACCGCAGCACCAGTGCCGCCGGGGGCTTCTCGACCGCGAGGCCGAGTGCGACGGCCGCGCCGAGCGATTCACCGAAATAGGAGATGCGCTCGACGTCGGGCTGGTCAGCCAACCACCCCTGCGCGGCGCGTGCATCGGCAGCCAGGCCCTCCTCGGAAGGGCGGCCCGGGTTACCGCCGTAGCCGCGGTAGTCGAACAGCAGGACCGACATGCCCATCTGGTTCAGCGCGGCCGCCAACGGTGCGCGCAATGTCCGGTCGCCGCCATTGCCGTTGAATACCAGCACCGTCGAGCGGCTCGGACCGGGAAAGTACCAGGCGCCCAACCGGATTCCGTCGTCGGTGGTCAGCTCGACGTCCCGGCCGCCGGGTAACACCGTCGCTGCCGGTGGTACCGGGCCCGGCGACGGGAAGTAGATCAGCCGCCGCTGCGCAGACCACAGCGCGGCCAGCAGACCAGTCGTCACGAGTACGACCGTAACGACGACCGCCAGCAGCCGGCGCATTATCCCCGCAGCGGAGCGAATGCGAACTCGCGCAGACCGTCCCGCGGATCGACCACGGCCCGGAAGCCCAATACGTCCGCTGCCTTCGCCGGGTCCGCGACGATGTGGCGGACGTCGCCAGTGCGGTACTGGCCGGTGACGACGGGGGCGGGGGCGCCGCGCACCTCACATAGCTGGGTGGCGACATCCATGATCGAGATCGGGTGCCCCGAGCAGATGTTGAACGCGGCGAACCCGTCAAGCCCTGCCTCGACCGCGGCCACGTTGGCAGCGGCTACGTCGTCGACGTGCACGAAATCGCGCATTTGCCCGCCGTCCTCGTAAACCCTTGGGACATCGCCGGATTCCAGCTCCGAGCGGAAGATCGCGGCCACCCCCGAGTACGGGGTGTCCCGCGGCATGCCCGGACCGTAGACATTGTGATAACGCAGCGCCATGACCGAGGCCCGGGCAGCATCGCTGAAGGCCAGCGCGTAGTGCTCCTGAGCGGTCTTGCTCGCCGCATACAGACTGCGGGGCCGCAGTGGTGCGTCCTCACCAACCAGCTGCCACCGCAACGCTTCTCCACCGATCGGGCAGCGATGTTCGAACACCCCGCTGTCCAGATCCGCACGGTCGCGCGGCAGCGGCTCGACGGGACCGTGCTCAGGGCAGTCATAGCGGCCCTGCCCGTACACCACCATCGAGGAGGCCAGCACCAACCGTTCACACCCGGCGTTGAACATCTCGGCGAGCAGCACCGACGTGCCGAAGTCGTTGTGGCTGCCGTAGGACGGGGCGTCGGCCGCGTTCACCCCGGCCCCCACCACCGCGGCCTGGTGACACACCACGTCGACCCCGTCGAGCAACGGGGCCAGGGCGGCGCTGTCACGAACGTCGACCACCCGGCACTCCGGCGGCGGTTCGGTGCCGGCCCGGTGCGCGGCCTGCAGCATCGCATCGACGGCGATCACGTCGTGCCCGGCGGCCCGCAATGCCACGGCGATCCGGGTTCCGATGAACCCGGCCGCACCGGTCAGCAGAACCCTCACGGCAACTCGAACGGCAGTTTCACACCGTCGTGGGCGAGGCAGTGCGTGCAGGTCCGTTCGACTGCCACGGCCTCAAGCGCCTCGTGCACGAGCTTTTTGAACGGCACCATGTTGCGTTCGAACTCGGCGAACACATCAACAGCTCTGACGGCCGACTCCATATCGATGCCCGCATCCAGATCAGTCACCAAAGCGATAGCTGCATAACACATTTCGAGTTCCCGTGCGAGCACGGCCTCGGGATAGCCGGTCATGTTCACCAGCGTGAAGCCCTGGCTTGCGAACCACCGGCTCTCAGCGCGAGTGGAGAACCGCGGCCCCTGAATGACCACCATGGTGCCGCCGTCGACGACGTCGGGAAGCCCGGCCGCCGCGGCGCGCAACGCCGGGCAATACGGATCGGCGAAGGCGACGTGGATCCCGCCGGAATCGAAGTACGTGTCGCTGCGGCCGCTGGTGCGGTCGACCAATTGATCGGGCACAACCATCGACCCCGGCCCCAGTTCGGCGGTGAGGCTGCCCACTGCACACGGACCGAAGATCCGCCGCACCCCGAGCGCCCGCAGCGCCCACATGTTCGCGCGGTAGGGCACGGTGTGCGGCGAGTACTCGTGGTCGACCCCGTGGCGAGGCAGGAACGCGACCTCGTGCTCGCCAACCGTGCCGACTGTGACCGGTGCGCTTGGTGCACCGTAAGGGGTGTCCAGGCTGACGGCCCTCGCGTCGGGCCCGAAGAACGAGTAGAAGCCGCTGCCGCCGATAACTCCGAGCATGCAGCGTTATTCGGTCGGTTCGGCGGATTCCGCGTCGGTTTCGGCGTCGAGCCGGGCTTTGGCTTGGCGTGCGCTGTCCCGGATTTCGAAGGCGTCGGTCGCCAGACCACCGATTGCCGTCGCCACATCCTTCACCGCGGTGGTGATGATGGTCGCGACCTCCCCCACCGTCGAGGCCACTGCCTCGACGGACTCCTGCAGCACATCCTTACCGATTTCGGTCTTGCTGAGCTGGTCCTTCATGACCATCAGTGTAGGTCGGTATGCCGCCGTACTCCTACGATGGCGCTCGTGGCCAGTTTCGCGCAGTGGATCGAGGGCGCCCGTCCGCGCACGTTGCCCAACGCCGTCTCGCCGGTGATCGCCGGGACCGGGGCGGCGGCTTGGCTGGGCTCCACGGTGTGGTGGAAGGCGCTGCTGGCATTGGTGGTCGCGCTCGCACTGATCGTGGGCGTGAACTACGCCAACGACTACTCCGACGGCATCCGCGGCACCGATGACGTGCGGTCCGGGCCGCTGCGACTTGTTGGTTCCCGGTTGGCGTCGCCCCGCGCGGTGCTGACCGCCGCGATTGCGAGCCTGGCCGTCGCCGCGGCCGCCGGAGTGGTGCTGGCTGCGCTGAGCGAGCCGTGGCTGATCGCCGTCGGCGCGCTGTGTATCGCGGGGGCGTGGCTGTACACCGGCGGCAAGAAGCCCTACGGCTACCTCGGATTCGGCGAGGTGGCGGTGTTCATCTTCTTCGGCCTGGTTGCCGTGCTGGGCACGCAGTACACCCAGGCGCTGCGCGTCGACTGGGTCGGTGTGGTTGCCGCGGTGGTGATGGGCTCGCTGTCGTCGGCGGTCTTGGTGGCCAACAACCTGCGCGACATTCCCACCGATGCGCAGTCAGGCAAGATCACGCTTGCGGTGCGCCTCGGCGACGCCCGGACCCGTCTTTTGTTTCAGGTCCTGCTGGCTGTTGCCTTCCTGCTCACGCTGGTTTTGATGGCGGCGACGCCGTGGTGCGCGGTCGGACTGGTGGCCTTGCCGTTGGCGTTGCGGGCGTTGCGGCCGGTGCGTTCCGGTCTTGGTGGCGCTGGGCTGATTCCGGTCCTGCGCGACACCGGGCTGACGATGCTGGTGTGGGCGATCGCGGTGGCTTTGGCGCTGGGTTTCGGTTCTTAGCGCGAGCAGCTGCCGGGAGAGCTGCGCGGTGCGGTGTGCGGTTTCATACGCAACACTCCGGGCGAGGCGTATGAGATCACACACTCGCGAATGCACCGGTTCTGAAGTTCAGGCGGCCTTGTCCAGCAGGCCGACGATGCCGTCGCGCAGTTCGGCCGCGCTGACGTGCTCGGTGATCAAGCCGACGGTGTAGTCGTCGCCCCCGCGCAGAATGCCCAGCAGGATGTGTTCGCACCCGATAACGCCGTCCTTGTGCGCCAGCGCTTCTCGCAACGCCAGCTCCAGCACCTTCTTGGCGGATTTGGTGAACGGGATATGCCCACGGCGGCGACGGCGCCCGGATCGACGCAGCGCGTTGTCGAATGCGTCGGCTCCGAATGTGTGATTCACGCTGTCGCGCACGGCCCGCAGGTCAATCCCGATCGATCGCAGAGCTTCCGCGTCACCATCGAACGACTCGTCGCCGGGTGCGTCAGCGGCCACCAGCTTGCTGCGCACAGTATCGGAGGTGAGCCCGAAACCCGCTAGCAGCGCTGACAATTCACGTCCGGAGCTCTGCAACACCCCGACCAGAATGTGTTCTGGCCGAATATCGTTGGCTTCGAGTTCGCGGGCCTCTTCCTGCGCCAGAACCACTGCCACCCGGGCGTTGCGGCTGAACCGTTCGAACATGGTCATTTCCTCCGGTTGTGCTTCTGATGCACTGCCTGGCGGCTGACTTCGAGCGCATCGGCGATCGCCTGCCAGCTCCAGCCTTGTTCGCGGGCGTTCGCCACGTGAATGGCTTCCAGGCGCTCCTGCAGTCGCTGCAGTGCCCGCACCGCACGCAAACCGACAGCGGGGTCGGAACTGCTGAAGCCGTCGGTCGACAGCGCGTCGACATCACTCATATTCGCGAAGGTAGTTCGGTGCAGACGACGTGTCAAGCAAAGTTGACACTGTTGGCCGCCGTACCCGTCGTCGACTGCGCGAGTGTGCGATCTCGTACGCCTCGCCCGGAGGGTTGCGTACGAAACCGCACAGTCGGCCTAATTTTCTGCTCGGCGGAGAAGGCGACCTAACACGAGGTGAAGGACCAGCGCTATCGCAAGTAGCCCGGCTCCTGCCGCGATCGTCAGCGGCTCGAAGTACAACAACAACGCCGCGGCCGGCGCGCACAGAACCCGCTCCGGCCACCGCGCCCGACGGATCATCCACCCACCGGTCACCACCGCGAGCCCGGCGACGGCCAGCGCCGCGACCGCCGCCGTCCAGACCGCATCACCGAACGACCGCAGGCCGAGCAGGCCCTCGCCGTTCTCGGTGAGCACGAAGGCGAACGGCACCAGGAACGCCGGAAGCGTGTACTTCCAGGTCTGCATCATCGTGGCGATCACCCGGCCGCCGGTGATCGCCGACGCCGCGACCGAGGCCAACGCGGTCGGAGGCGTCACTTCGGACAGCACCGCGAAATAGAAGACGAACATGGCCACCGCCGGTGCCGCGACGCCGAGATCCTGCAGGGCGGGTCCGATGATCACCCAGCTGATCACGAACGACGCGGTGACCGGCACCGCCAGCCCGAGGACCGACACCGCAATTGCGGCGAACAGCGCCGTGAAAATCAATACGGCCGTGGGGTTTTCGCTGATGAAGCGGGCGGTGTTCACCAGGATGGAGTTCAGTTGCAGGCCCAGGCCGGTTCTGGTGATCATCGCCGCGATGACGCCTGCCGCCGCACACACCGCCGCCACGGACAGCACGCCTCGCACCCCGGTGGCCAGCGCGCTGTACAGCCGGGCGGGTGTGAGCCGGTGTTCGCGGTCCAGGAACGACAGCACGATTTGAATTGCGGTGGCGTACACCACTGCTCGGATCGCCGACATGTCCATCGCGAGGAATACGACGATCATCACCAGCGAGATGAGGTGATAGCCGAATCGTCCGAGCAGCCGCCACGCCGGCTGGGCGGTCACCTCGACTTCGCGGGTGCCATAACGGCGGGCATCGATCTCGACGGCCAACAGAATTCCGAGGTAGTACAGGATGGTTGGCGCGACGGCCCACAACAGCACGGTCAGGTAGGACACCTGCAGGTATTCGGCGATGATGAACGCCGCGGCGCCCAACGTCGGCGGAGACAGAATCGCGCCGATGCCGGCGGCGGCCAGCATGCCGCCCGCGTTCTCCTTCGGGTAGCCGGCCTTGTTCAGGATCGGCCAGCACACCGAGCCGAGACTCACGGTGGTTGCGGTGCCCGACCCCGAGACACTGCCCAGCAGAAAGCCTGCCAGTGTCACGGTCCGTCCCGGCGCGGCGCGAGACCGGCGGAACGCGGCGAAGGACAGATCGATGAAAAACTTGCTGGCACCGGATGCGTCGAGCACTGCGCCGTAGATGGTGAACAGCACGATGTAGGTGGCCGCGACGTCGAGCGGCACGCCGTAGAGGCCCGTCGACTGGAGGAACGACGCGCTGATGATCTGTTCCCAGTCCACGCCTGCGTGGGCGATCGCCGCCCCCTGCGGCAGGTAGCCCCCGTAGTAGGCGTAGCCGAGGGCGAGCAGGCAGACGATGGGTAGCGCGAGACCCGTGGTGCGCCGGCACGCCTCCAGCACCAGCAGCAACACGATTGTCCCGACGATCACGTCGATCGCGACCGGCGTGGCCTGCCGGCTCAGGAACTCATCGAATCCCCCACCGCCGCCCGCCATTTCGAACGGCAGCACCGGATAGAGGCACGCCACCAATGCCACTGCGGCGAGCAACCAGTCGACCGGCGTCGGGTTGTCCCGTCGTTCCTGCGGCGGCTGGTCACCACGCGACCACAGCCGGCGCAACCGCAGCCCGGAGCGGTAGCACAGCAACGTCAACGGCAACACCGCGGCAAGGAACAAGATCAGCGAGTACTGGTTGCCCTGCGCGAGCGGGAAGAACACCTGATAGATCGCGAACAGTCCGAGCAGCACACAGGCCGCGGCTACCGCACGGCCGACCCACCCGGTCAACCGGCGCGCCGGCTTCTCATCCTCGTATGCGGCCGCGGCCACGACCTCTCCGGCCGGCGCCGGCCGGTCGGTATCGCGTTCGGTCACCGTTAGCTGGCCGCGCCGAGCTCGTCGAGAGCCTTCTGGGCGCCGGGATGCAGCGGGACCGGGCTGGTCTGACGGGCGGTGTCCAACGCGATGTTGTCGGCCGCCTTGTTCGCCTTGACCAGATCGGCCTTGTGCTCGAACAGTGCCTTGGTCAGCACGCACGCCGTGTTGCCGTCCATATCGTCTTTGACGAGAAGCAAGTTGGGCACCACGACGGTCGGCACGTCCGCCGGAGTCTGGTACGTGGCGGCGGGAATGACACCCTGCTCGTAAATGGGGTTGATCTCCTTCAGCTTCGTCAGCGTGTCCGTCACGTCGATGAAGTTGACCTGATCGCGCCTGCTGACGAAGAGGTCGGTGATGCCGCTGGTGGGCAGCCCGCCGGACCAGAACATGGCGTCGATCGAGCCGTCCTTCATGCCCTCCACCGTCTTGCCGAGCTCGGTGCGCTGGGCCTGGACATCGCCGGCGGGGTTGAGGCCGGCGGCCTCGAGCATCCGGTTGGCGATCACCTCGGTGCCGGAGTTGGGCGCACCGGTGGATACCCGCTTGCCGCGCATGTCTGCGACCGAGTTGATGCCCGTGCCGGCGCGGGCGATCACCTGGGTGTAATTGGGGTAGAGCCGCGTGAGCGCCGCGATCGGCTGCTTCTCGGTGAACGACGCGGTGCCGTTGACGGCGTCGGCTGCGGTGTCGGCCAGCGAGAACGCGATCTGGTGGGTGCCCGCCACCAGCTGCTGAATGTTCTGCAGCGACGCCGACGTCTCGGCGGCGGTGGCCTTGAGCTTGCCCGCGGTCTGCTGGCTGATCGCCTCGGCCAACGCGCCGCCGAGGGTGTAGTAGACGCCGGTGGTGTTGCCGGTCGCGATACTGAGCCGCGCATCGGTGGTGACCTCGCACGATGTCGGCTGGGCCGTCTGCGCGGCATTGTCTTCACCGCGCTGCCCACCACACCCGGTCATTGCCAACAACATTGCGCCCAGGACAGCCAGCCCGGTGGTTGTCGCGTTCTTCCCCATCATGTTCCCTTCGGATCAGCGGCATCGTCATCGGCAAGTCGTGTGCCGATCATGTCGCGGATCACCGCCGGCGCGTAAGAGAATGAGCGCGTTGGACGGATATTTCTCGCACAATCCACCATTTGACGCCGGACCGGTGCCGGCCACGGTATTGCACGGCAAGGCATCTCGTACACGCGAGCCGCCGAGTTACCGGTTGACCGCCAGAGCGTCGAGCAGCCGGTCCAGATCGTCCTCGGTGTTGTAGAGGTGAAAGCCCACCCGCACCGCGCCCGCCCGCATCGACGCACGAATGCCTGCCTGCTGGAGGCGGTCCGCCGCGCCGTCGATGGGGATCGACACGATGGCCGAATCCTGTTGTGGCAAACCGATCTCGACCCGCAGCCGGTTGGCCAGCCCGACCGCGTGGGATTGCACCGCGACCGGGTCGAGCGAAGCCAGCCAGGGCAACGTCAGACCCGCGCCGAGCACGCCGAACCAGGCCGGTGAGGTGTCGAACCGGCGCGCGTCGGAGGCCAGGCGCAGCGGCAGTCCGTAGATCGACTGCCACGGTTCCTCGCCTGCGTACCAGTTGGCCGCGTGCGGTGTCATCAACGCGGCGAGGCGCTCGCTCAACGACATCCATGCCGTACCCCGCGGAGCCAGCAGCCATTTGTACACCGCCGCGACGGTGACGTCGGCCCAGCCCAAATCCAGGTGTTTCCAGCCGGCCGCCTGCGTCACGTCGATCACGGTCAAGGTGTCGGTTCCGGCGACGGCGTCGCGCAATGCTGCAGCGTCGAGCAGCGCACCGGTAGCCGACTGCACCAAGCTGACCGCCACCACGTCATAGTCGGAAGCGTCGCGCGCCAGCTCGTCGGGCGCGAGTTCGGTCACCTTGACGCCACGTGCGGACTGGGCCGCAAACGGGAATGTTGTGCTGGTGAACTCGCCTGCCACGACCGCGACGCGGCTGCCGTCGGGAATCGCGGCTGCCACCAGGCCCAGCGCGGCGGACACGTTGCCGGCCATCGCCACCGATTCAACCGGCACCCCGGCCAGCGCCGCGTACCCGGCCCGACCGAGGCGCACCGGCTCGTCGAACGACGCGGCGTCCATCGTGCCGGCCTGCCAGTCGCCGATACACCGGTGCAACGCCTGCACCAGAAACTGCGGCGGAAGTCCGTAGGTCGGAGAGTTGAGAAACCCTTCGGCGCCCGCGAATTCCGCGCCGAACGCCTCCCTCACTGCTCTGTGGGCGGCTCGTCACCGCGCAGCCGAGCTCGCAGCTGTTCGCGGTCGGTGCGTCTGCGTTCGTCGAACACCGCGATGGACGCGGTGGCCCGCTCCCGCAGTGGCCGGAACAACCAGATGCCCAACGGCAACGCGATCACAAATGCGAACAGCAATGCCACCACGACAGGGAAGTCACCGACGATCAGCTGACCCACCCCGTAGATCACTGCGGTCAACACCACCACCAGCACCAACCTGGCCGCGGTGTAGGTCAGCACATCGACAACCATGCGAGAGGCGGGACGACTTCCTGGCACGTACTCGAGCCTACCGACGACGCGTATATTCGGAGCAAGGAGGTTTCGAGTGGCGTATCTACTCCTGATTCTCGCTGTAGCTTGCCTGGTCTATGTCGGCTGGCGATTGGCGCGGGCTTCGGGCAACCAACCCCGAAGGCGCGTAATCGGTCCCGACGACGATCCGGATTTCTTACGGCGGCTCGGGCATAACGACAACAACCCGCGGCCCTAGCGCGGATCAGCGCGGGTCGGCGGCCCGGCGTGCCCCGGGGAAGTCGCCGGCCACCACGGCCGCCAACTCGATGAGCGCCTCGCGCGTCGCGGGCTTTAGCCGCTCCAGGCTGATCTCGGCGCCCTCTTCGAGATGCGGATCGAACGGGACCAGCCGCACCGCACGGCAACGCCGGGAGAAATGGTCGACGACCTTCGACAGGTCGACCTTTCCGGAGCGCGGTCGCACCGCGTTGATCACCGCGATCGAATTGCGCACCAGGTCCTGGTGGCCGTGCGCGTCGAGCCAGTCAAGGGTCGCTGCGGCACTGCGGGCCCCGTCCACCGAGCCGGAGCTGATCACGACCAGCACGTCGGCCTTGGACAGCACCGATGACATCGCCGAATGCATCAGACCGGTGCCGCAGTCGGTGAGCACCAGGCTGTAGAACCGCTCCAGCACCTCCAGTGCGCGGATGTAATCCTCGGAGCTGAACGCCTCCGACACCGCCGGATCGCTCTCGGAGGCCAGCACCTCCAGCCGGCTGGGTCCTTGGGAGGTGTATGCGCGCACGTCGCTGTAGCGCTCGATGCCTTCGGCGTCACGCAGCAGGTGACGCACCGTGGCAGCGGTCTCCAACGGCACCTTCTGGCTCAGCGTGCCGCGGTCGGGGTTGGCATCCACGGCCACCACCCGGTCACCACGGATCGAGGCGAACGTGGCGCCCAGCGTGGCGGTGATGGTGGTCTTGCCCACCCCACCCTTGAGCGAGAGCAGCGCGATCCGGTAGCAACCCTGCAACGGCTGGCTGACTTGGCCGATCAGATCGTTGTGGTGGCTGGCCTTCGGGCTCTCGCCGACATTGATCTTCTTGAACGACGCGAGGTACAGCCACTTGCGCCAGCCCGCCGAGGGCGGCGCATTGCGCTGGCCGAGCAGCGCGGTGGTGGAGAGGTCGCGGTAGGCCGAAGCGATGTCTTCAGCGGCGGGCCGCTCAGCACCTGTAGCGGCGGGCGGCGGCACAAGCACGGGCGGCACGGGCACCGGCGGCACGGACGAGTTGGGCACCTGTGGCGCGGTGATCACCGGAATACCGTGCGGCGGTGTCGGAGCCGTCCACTCCGCAGGCAGCGGCGTGCCGACACCGGGCTGGGAGGGGTCGCTGAACCGCTGCTGACTGCGGAAGCCGGGCACCGGCGCGAACACCGACGGAACGACCGGTTCCTCGACGGCCGGCGGGGTGTCCGGTCCTGTCGTGGACTTGTCCACCGTGCTGGATACAGGGTGTTCGGATGACTCGGACACGGAATCCCCTCTTCTCGGACAGCTTCCGACGGGCCCGACAATATCGCGCCACGTCGTCGGGGCGCGCGCGGCGTCAGCCGCTCAGCCGACTCCGGCGTACGAATGCAGACCGACAGTAACCAGATTGATGAAAAACAGGTTGAACACCATGGCGACGAAGCCGACGACGTTGATCCAGGCGGCCTTGCGGTCACGCCAGCCAGCCGTTGACCGGGCGTGCAGATATGCGGCGTAGACCACCCACGCGATGAAGGACACCGTCTCCTTGGGGTCCCAGCCCCAGTACCGGCCCCAGGCCTCCTCGGCCCAGATGGCGCCGAAGATCACCCCGAAGCCGAACACCGGGAAAGCGAAGATCGTGGTGCGGTAGGCGATCCGGTCCAGGGTTTGCGCGTCGGGCAGGCGTTGCAGGACGCGTGCCACGGCACCGTCGCCCTCGCCCAGTCGCGACATCTTCACCAGGAACAGAAGGCTGGCGACGCCTGCCACCAGGAACACACCCGAACCGAGGCTGACCACCGACACGTGGATGGGCAACCAGTAGGACTGCAGCGCGGGCATGACGGGGGCGGCGTTGGTGTAGAGCCAGCGGCCCGACACCGTCAGCAGGATCAGAACGGGCACCAGGACGAACACCCACAGCGCGCGGTACTGCGGCCTGCGCAGCACGACAGCGGCGGCGATCAAACCGCTGAAGCAGGTCAGGTTGATGAACTCGTACATGTTGCCCCACGGCACCCGTGAGGTGGCCATGCCGCGCAGCACGATGCACAAGAGCAGCAGACCGATTCCGACGTAAGTCAGGGCCAGGCCGGTCTTGCCGACCCGCTCATCGAACGGCCGCTTCGGTTCCTCGACGATGACGCCGGGGGTGACGCTGTCGGCACCCACCGTCGCACCGACCAGTTCGCGGGACTGGACTCGACGGCTGCGGCTGTAGGCGAGCTCGACGGCCAACAACAGCAATGCCCCCACCAGCACCAGCACCGACGAGGTGAAAGCCCAGTCGGAGTACCTGGCCAGCCCGATGTCGATGTGCTCGGTATTCACTGATCCGCCTTTGTCTTCTCTTCTGTCGGCACGTCACAGCCCTCCAGCAGCCGTTCGGTCAACCGCTCGAACTCGTCGCCCCACCCGGAGTTGTCGGTGCGGGCCAGCCCGCCAAGCTCGACGCTCACCGTACCCCCGCCAGCGGCTCCCACCCGAACCCAGACCCGGCGCCTGCGCACCACCAACGACACCAGCAATCCAGCCATCATCGACAGCGCAAACACCAGCACCCAGATCTGAGCGGGGTCGTGGGACACCTGCAGGTTGACGAACGGCTTCGCCCCGTCGAACCGCACTTTGGTGCCGTCATCGAGCGTCGTCTCCTGCCCCTGCTCCAGGTTGACCCGGGCGACCTTGGTGAGCCGGTTCTGCCCGATCAACCGGGGATCCAGCGAGAACAACGACTGGGGGCGGCCGGTGTCGAGGCCCGCGTCACCCTGGTAGATGTCCACCGCGACGGCGGGGTCGTTGAGCGCCGGGAAGCTCGACGACAGCAGGGTTCCGTCGAGTTGTTTGGTTGGCGCGAACAAGCCCTGGATCGCGATCTGATGCTTGCGGCGCTCGTCCTCGTCGGGGTAGGTGCCTGCGGGCGGGTCGATGCGCACGACGCCGGAGGACAGGAAGGTGATCTGTTCCTCGGGTCGCCACTGGATGGTCTGGCTGCGGGTCTGGCCGTCAGGGAAGGTGACCGTGAACGACGGCGCGTACCCGCGGCCCTGCAGGTACACCCGGTCGCCGCCAACCCGCAACGGGTGGTTGACCTCAAGTCGATAGGGCCGCCAGGTGTTGGCGGTCAGGTCGTCCCCGGCCTGGTAGTCGATGTCGGCGGCGAAGGACAGCGCCTGACCGGACGGTAGGTAGTCGGCTTCGAAGTTGTTGACGCGCACGCACATCGGGTTCAGCGAGGTGCCGTCGACGGTGTTGCCCGCACGGAACGAGTCGAACGCCGCAGGCGAGGCCGTGCAGAAACCGGGCCCGCCGTCGGCGATCACGATCACGTTGCCCTCGTAGCCGAACAACTTTCCGGCGGCCACCGCGACCAGCAGACCGAGTAGGGAGAAGTGGAAGACGATGTTGCCGAATTCCCGCAGATAGCCCTTCTCCGCTGAAATCTCGGTGCCGTCGTCGGTGCGGCGAGTCACGGTGCGCCAGCCCTTGAGACGTTTGGTCAGCGTCTCGGCGAGCGCGTCGCGGTCGGCCACCACCTGCTCGACGTGGTGTTTGGGCAGCCGGCCCAGGTTGCGGGGCGCGGCGACCGGGACGGCCCGCAGGTTGCGGACGTGCTCGATCATCCGCGGCGTCAGACAGCCCACCAGCGAGATGAACAGCAGCACGTAGATCGCGGTGAACCAGAAGCTGGAGAACACGTCGAAGGCCTGCAGGCGGTCCAGCCAGGGGCCCAGGGTCGGGTGGGTGACGAGATACTCGTCGACCTTGGATTCGTTGAGGCTGCGCTGCGGCAGGAGCGCACCCGGAATGGCCGCGAGCGCGAGCAGGAACAACAGCACGAGGGCCGTGCCCATCGACGTCAGCGTCCGCCAGGTGTTCCGTACCAGCGCGAGGAACCCGGTCATATCGGCAACCTGACGTCGGAGACGAAGGCGTCGCGCACCCAGGACACGAACTCGTTCCACAGACCGGTGACCAGTGCGGTGCCGACCAGGATCAGCAGGATCCCACCGAAGATCTGGATGGTCCTGGTGTGCCGGCGCAGCCAACCCAGGCCTGCAACGGCGTGCGCCGAGCCCAGCGCGAGCAATACGAACGGGATCCCCAGACCCAGGCAGTAGGCCAGCACCAGCACCACGCCGCGCGCCACGCTGGCGCCGTCGGTGGCCGACGCGACCGCGATCACGCCCGTCAGCGTCGGCCCCAGGCACGGCGTCCAACCCAGTGCGAACACCGCCCCCAGCAGCGGTGCCCCCGCGACCGTGGACAGCTGCCGCGGGGTGAAGCGTGCCTGACGCTGCAACGCCGGGATGAAGCCCACGAACACCAGACCCATCACGATCGTGACGATGCCGCCGATGCGTTGCAGCAGAAGCTGATTGGCGATCAGCGTGGTGGTCATACCGAGCACCGCGACGGCGCCGAGCAGGAAGACGACGGTGAACCCGGCGACGAACAGCGCGGCCGCACCGGCTACCCGCAGCCGTGCGGTCTTGAGCGCAACCTGGCCAGGCTGCTCCTCCGAGACGCCGACGACCGCGGCCAGATACGACAGGTAGCCCGGAACCAGCGGCACCACACACGGCGACGCGAACGACACCAGCCCGGCGAGCACGCTGACGCCCAGGGCCAGCAGCACCGGCCCGGCAGCGGCGATCTCGGCGAACCCGGTCATTTCTGTGGCCCCGGTACTCCGGTTGACTCCGAGGCCAGCCGCTCTACCAACGGTTGCAGATCCTCGGCCAGCAGTTCGCGCAGGAACACCGCGGCCACCCGATGCTGTCGGTCCAAGACCACGGTCGACGGGATCACTGTGGTCGGGTACTTGCCGCCGAAGGCGATCATGGTGCGCATCGGCGGGTCGTAGATGGACGGGAAGGTGATGCTGCGGTCGGTGACGAAATCGACTGCGGCTTCGCGATTGTTGTCGCGGACATCGATGCCCAGGAACTGAACGCCTTGGCCACGGGTCTGTTCGAAGACCTTCTGCAGCTGGGTGATCTCGGTGCGGCACGGCCCACACCATTGGCCCCACACGTTGATCACCACCACCTTGCCGGCGAAGTCGGCGAGCGAGATGGTTTTGGACGGCTCGGTCAGCGACGGGCCGGCCAATGGGCCTGGGCGGCCGCGACTTTCCGGCGGATCGTAGAAGATGTCGGTCTTGCCACCCGGGGCGACGAACTCGAACGTGCCACCCTGGGCCACTGCGTCCTCACCGGTCGAGCATCCGGTGAGCAGCGCCAACAACGCCACCACCACGACCCGCGCGACCCACCGCGTCACTAGATACCCCAGGGCTCCGAATAGCCCCACCGGATCAGGCGGTCGTCGTCGAACGTGAACGACGTGACGGAAGCCAGGTTGCACAGCCGGCTGTGCGGCAACGGAAGGTGTGCGAGCTTGCGCCCGATCATCGCGCGGCGCAGGGTCTCGACCGGGAGTTGGTGGCTGACGCAGACCGCCTCGTGGCCTGCCGCTTTGAGGCGGGCGCGGTGCAGCGCAGCCGTCATGCGCTCGGCGACCTCGGCGTAGGGCTCACCCCAGGACGGCTTGTTCGGGTTGTGCAGCAGCCGCCAGTTCCGTGGGTCGCGCAGCGCACCGTCGCCCGGCGAAACCCGCTTGCCCTCGAACTGGTTCCACGACTCGATGAGGTCGTCGTCGGTGTCGATCGACAAGCCGTGGCTTGCAGCGATCGGCGCCGCGGTCTCCTGCGCCCGCTCCAGGGGCGAAGCCACCACGTACACGACGTCGTGCGTCGCCAGCCAGTCCGCTGCGGCCTGCGCCTGGGCCCGGCCCCGGTCGGAGAGGTGGTAGTCGGGCAGCCGACCGTAGAGCACCTTCTCCGGGTTGTGAACCTCGCCGTGCCGCATCACGTGCACTGTCGTTCTTATGGGCACTGTTCTTTCTGTCACGCCTTGGCCTCCGCGGCGGCACGGGCTGCACCGGGCAGCGCGTCGGCGATGCGGGCGAACGCGTCGTCATCCAAAGCCGCTGATACAAACCAGGTTTCGAATGCACTGCACGGCGGGTAGACCCCAGCATCCAACAGCGCGTGGAAAAACGGTGGGAATCGCCAGGTTTCGGTGGCCTTAGCCGCGGCGAAGTCGTTGACCGGTTCGTCGGTGAAGAACACGCTGAGCATGTTCCCGGCGCGCTGCACCCGGTGCGCCACACTGGCTTCGGTCAACGCGCCGGTGAGCAGATCGGCCAGCCGGTCGGCGTTGGCGTCGAGTCGGGCGTAGGCCGCGTCGTCGGCATTGCGCAGGGTCGCCAGCCCGGCCGCCATCGCCACGGGATTACCCGACAGCGTGCCTGCCTGATAGACCGGGCCCAGCGGGGCCAGCCGGCCCATCACCTCGGCGCGGCCGCCGAACGCTGCGGCGGGCAGGCCGCCGCTCATCACCTTGCCGAAGGTGAACAGGTCGGCATCCACCGGGTCCAGGCCGTACCAGCCGGCTCGGCTCACCCGGAATCCGGTCATCACCTCGTCGAGGATCAACAGGGCGCCGTGCTGGGCGGTGATGCGGCGCAGGGCAGCGTTGAATCCGGGCAGCGGAGCCACCGTGCCCATGTTGCCCGGGCTGGCTTCACTGATGACACAAGCGATTTCGTCGCCGAACCGGCCGAAGACCTCCTCGACGGCGGCGACGTTGTTGTACGGCAGGACGATCGTGTCGGCCGCGGCCGCACCGGTTACCCCAGGCGAGGACGGGAGCCCGAGGGTGGCGACACCCGAGCCGGCGTCGGCCAGCAGCGCGTCGCTGTGGCCGTGATAGCAGCCGGAGAACTTGATGATCTTGGCGCGGCCGGTGAAGCCGCGGGCCAACCTGATGGCGCTCATGGTGGCCTCGGTACCGGAGTTGACCAGGCGCAGCAGCTCGACCGGGGCCACCCGGTCGATGATCTCGGTGGCCAGTTCGGTCTCCGAAGGCGTCGGGGCGCCGAAGCTCAACCCATCGACGGTCACCTTCTGCACCGCCTCGACGACGGCCGGGTGGGCATGGCCGAGCAGCATCGGTCCCCACGAGCAGACGAGGTCGACGTAACGGTTGCCGTCGGCGTCGGTCAGCCAGTAGCCGTTCGCGGAGGTGATGAACCGCGGGGTGCCGCCGACCGAGCTGAACGCGCGGACCGGGGAGTTCACTCCACCCGGGATCACTGCGCAGGCGTCGGCGAACAGTTGGGCCGAGCGCTGGGTCTGGTCGACACGCATGGCCACCAGTGTCCCAGCCGGTGCAAATGCGTCAACTACAGGGTGTAATAGTTCGACGTAGTTGGTTTTGGCCGCGCACGCACGCTGGCCCTGATCGGCCCCTTGGCCACTGTCGTGAACGGCACCTCGACGGGAAAGTCGTCGTCGGCCGAGACGACCTCGACCGCCCGGATGATGGTGGCCAGCGCCAGCGTCGTCTCCAGCCTCGCGAAATGCTCACCGATGCACGCCCGCGCGCCGCCGGCGAACGGCAGGAAATGCCACCGGTCGCGCTTTGCCATGTTTTCTGAGCTGAACCGGTCGGGGTCGAACACGTGCGGGTTCGGCCACAGGTCCGGGTCGTGGTGCAGGGCGTAGATGCCCACCGCCACCAGGCTGCCGGCCTCGACCCGGTAGCCGCCCACGGCGATGTCACGCAGCGTCAGCCGGCCGACGCCGGCAGCCGGCGGGCACATTCGCAGCGCCTCGTGCAGCACCTGGACGGTGTAGCCGAGCCTCGGCACATCGGCGGGGGTCAGCTCGCGATCGCCGATCGCAGCGGCCTCGGCGGCCACCCGGTCCTGTATCTCAGGATGGTGCCCCAGCACCCACAACGCGTAGGTGAGGGCCGTCGCGGTCGTATCGTGCCCGGCCAAGATGAAGATCAGCAGGTCGTTGCAGATGTCCTCATCGGAGATCGGCTGCCCGGTCTCCGGGTCGGTCGCCGCGATCAGCGCCTGCACCAGCGGTGCGTCGTGCGTCGGATCGGCGCGGCAGGCCTGCAGGATCTCACTGGTCACCCCGCGCATGGCCGACACTGCGTTGCGGGCGCGTGCCCGCGCCGGGGTGGGTAGCCAGCGCGGCGCCCGCAGCGGTCGCAGTGCGCGGTCGGTGGCGTAGGACGACGCGACGTGCATGTGCTCGACGATGACGTCGGCGCGCTCGTTGAGGTCGAGGCCCAGCACCGAGCGGCCCAGCGACTGCATGGTGACGCGGCGGCATTCGGCATCCAAGTCGATGTCTGCACCGTCGCGCCAGCTGTCCACGGCGTTCTGCGCGGCCCGGGACATGTGGCCGCCGAACGCGCGCACCTGCTGTTTGGTGAACACCGGCTGCAGTGCCCGTTTGCGTGGCCGCCACTGCTCGTTGGGCAGCACGAACAGGCTGTCGCCGGCGGCATGCCGTACCTCGTCGTGCACGATGCACCGCTCGGCGAAGGCGTCGTTGCGGCCCAGGACGTCGCGGATGCCGTCGGCGGAGAAGACCGCGACGAGTGGTGGAACCAGCCACTTGGGCCCCAACTGCACACGGGTGACGGGTCCGCCGGCGGCGCGGATCAGTTCCTGCCCGGTGTCGAGTGTCCGAACCGCATGCGCCAACTGCCGGATGGACAGCGGGTTGCGGGGCGCCAGCGGCAGGGTGCTGACATCGACACGCATGGCCACCAGTCTCGCAACCGATGACGCCCTAGTAGTAACAAGGGGCGCATTTCTTTCTCGGGCTCTGGTTTGGTGCCGCGCCACGTCGTGTTCTTGTGCCGCGTGTGGTGATTTCTACAGAGCGACAACGTCCCCGAGTTTGATTCGTGCCTGAATCTGAGCCAGGAGTTCAACCCGGCGGGCAAGGCCCCGGTAAGAAGAGCGACCAGCACCACCCTGGCGGAAGGGGTGGAGTCAGGTTCGGCGGCGGTGGTGGTGGCGGAGGCGGACTCGCTCCCTCGAAAATGTTGTCCGCGACATTGCCCTGCCCGTGGTAGACGTAGAAGTACGTGTGGCAGACGTTGTTATCCCAAACCACCGGGTTCACACGGAGATTGCCGGTCTGCACCGGCGGATCTCCTGGGCACCAACGACATGGACCGCTTGGGCTGTCGGCGGGGCAACCCGGCCATGGCCTCGCCGGGGCGCTACCTGCGCCCAGCCCCAAACCGGCGACGGCGACACCGCCTGACAGCAGCACGCCGACGACGACCCGCTTCACATTGCGAGTCGCGTTCTTGCTCGGCTTTGCATGCGTGGCAATGGTCATTGTCTGCTCCTCCCGATCCCCGAGGCCCCGTCCGAGTGGGTCTCACCCGAGATCGTGAAGACTGAACGTAAAGCGGTCCCCGCCGGGTGACTGGCGTAGTCGACTACCCCAGTTCCACCAGATGCGCTACGCCGCAATGAGGTGTCGACTCGCGAGAAGCGCGCGCCGGCCTCGGCGGTTTGGCGCAGCACAGCCTTATTCACGCATGATGAAGCCATGCAACTACCGCAGTGGCTGGCCCGCTTCAACCGGTACGTCACCAACCCGATCCAGCGCATGTGGGCGGGTTGGGCGCCGACGTTTGGGATCCTCGAACACGTCGGACGCAAATCCGGCAGGCGGTACCGCACCCCGCTGTCGGTGTTCAGCACCGAGGAGGGGGTGGCGATCGTGCTGACCTACGGCCCGAACCGGGACTGGCTCAAGAACATCACCACGGCCGGCGGCGCCGAGATGCGCCGCCATGGCCACACGATCCGGCTCACCGACCCACGGATGGTGTCCAAAGATGAAGCGGCTACGCACGTGACGGGACCGATGCAGAAGGTCGTCGCCCGGCTGCCGTTCGAACAGGCCGTCTTGCTGCGGCGTGTCTAGTCCGTCGCAGGCCTAGTTGGCCGGCCGCATTCAGCGATCTTCGCCGGCGTGGCGCCTCACTCGCTGTCGGCGATGCTCTTCATGGCCTTCCAGCCGTGCGTAACCGCACCTCCGGCACGCAGCGCGGTCGCGACCATCACAGCCTCGGCAACATCGGACTTGGACGCTCCCGCCTGCACGGCTCGCTTTGAATGATCGGCGATGCAGTATGGGCATTGTGTTGTCACGGCTACTCCAACCGCGATGAGTTCACGGGTTGCGAGATCGAGGTTGCCGGAGTTCTTACTGAACACCGCCTTATCGAAACCAAAGAAAGCCGAGACCATCTCGGGAGCCGACTCGCGAAGGTCGGTCATGAACTGCACTTCCCCGTCATGCGAATGCATCCGTACACCTTTCCCATCGGTGGAGCCGCCGCTCCACCGAACTGAAATCACCGACTTGCCAGATATACCCTACCCCGGTACCGCATAGCGCTACATGACCCGTCGGCCGCCTGGGCAAAACAGCCCTAGCCTCGTCGATACGGGTTCAGGCCCGCCAGCTGAGTACGTCGCCGGCACCCGCGGTCATCACCGTCCCCGGCATCACCCGCAACCGGTACGGGGTCAACCGCAGCACGGCAAACTCGTCCGACGTCGGGCCCGCGCTCCACTGCGGAATGATGTGCGGGTCGTAGCCCACCGGTTCGGGGCCGTTGGCGAATTTGTCCCACACCTGGGTGCAGGTCTCGTCGTCGGTGTACCACTCCACCAGGCACTCGGCCGAGCAGGTGTCGTGGCTCGTCGTCCAGTAACTCACCGAGACATGCGGGTGCACGGCAAGATGCGCCCGTTTGACGGGGCTGGGCACCGTGGCGACCCACCCGAACAGATCAGTGCCGTCCCACTCCCAGATCGGGTGCAAGATTCGTGTGCGCGGCTGCCCGTCGGCATCGACGGTGGCCACTGAGGCCCACACGATCGAATGAGCCATCTCGACGAACGCGGGCGCAATCTGGCGCAAAGGAGTCACAGCGCCACCCTAGGCACTACATGGCCGTCAGGTCGGTCACTCCTTTTCTTTGCCGTAGACCGGCTTGCCCTCGTCGTCGACCCAGTCGTTGACGGCCGTGCCGGACACCGTTTTTCCGCTGCCCGGCAGCGTGGTCGTCGGACGATCGTCGTCGTACGTCTCCATGACGCGCTTGGCCTCTTCCCGATGTTTATCGGTGACCGGTGGCCGCTCGGTGGGCCGGCCTTCTTCGGTATCCATGGCTATCGACTGCCCGAAATTGGGAGCTGCCAAACGGCTAGATCTGTACCGGAGACGGTAGCCCTCAAATGTGGTTCCATCGGTTTTGTCCGCCTGGACGGGGTTCACCCGCACACGGGTGGGTATGCCAACAAATGAAGCTGCGACTTGGTGTGGAGGTGATGATCTGGTGTACGCCCAGACCGGATCGCCCGAAGATCAACGTGCCGGCGCGCGGACTCTCGATACCGCCAAAGGAATCGTGGTCGCCTTGCGCCGGTGCAGCACGAGTGAAGCGTTCGCACTTATCGTTCAGAAAGCTCATCGGCACCGCGTCGGGCCTATCTGCCTAGCCGAAGCTCTCGTCACGATTGCGCAGGACGCGCCGACCCAACATCTCGACGGAAGTTCCGTCACCGCCGCCCACGCGTTGTGGATGGAGCTACGACGCACCGAGCAAGACGCCGTTGCGTCGGGCGCAATGGCCACGCCTTCAGGATGATTCGGCGCGGTAACGCGCGACGAGTTGCCCGTACCCACAGGTCGCGGCGAGCGCCAATTCACCTTCGCGGTCAGCTTCTTCCAAATCCTGCATCCATTGCCGCAGTAGATCTGGACCCTCGCGGTCTGCCCGGCCACCGGTGAGTCGTCCGAGCTTGCGGATGTAGTGGTCGGCCAGCGTCAACCGGTGCACAGCGGAGACCACGTCAACGGCTTCGCCGGCCCACACCCGCACCACCCTGCGATAAGCGGTGATCTCGCCGGCCGGCAGACCGGCACGGTCCAAACCTGAGCGGGCGTCGGCCAGCTCGCCGAGCAAGTGCCTGCGGCTGGCCTTCAGCCCCTCACGCACCGTGCGCAACTGAGCCTCGAACGACGCGCCCGCGAGCACCTGGTCGGTGCTCGGCGGACGAATGCCCTCGTCGAAGTCGACGGGAGGCCAATGCCCGAAACTGTCCAGCCACCAAGCCAGCTCGCCGATGGCGACGTTGAGCTCAGCGCGATGCTCGTCGAGGTGTGCGGCGTACCTATCGTGCGCGTTGGCCCGCATCAGCTGGGAAGCCTGAGCAACCGTGTCGGCCAGGGCAGTGTGGGCGGCCACCACTGCGGCGATGTGATCTCTCGGCGTCCTGTCGCTGGGCAAGGTCAACGGTGTCCTGTCCCGAGGCCGCGGCGCCACCTCGAGCGGCCCGTCACACCCCGTACCAACTCGCCTTCCCGTCCGTGCACCACCTTGAAACCTTCAGGCCGGTACGGCCCGAACGGAAGCAGGGAGGCTGGGCAGAAAATGCCGGGTGGCGAACGCCCGGATGTCATCAGCCGTATCGAGAGGCTGAACGCTGGGCAGCAACAGCACCATTGCCGCGTAGCGCAGGATGGTGTCGGCCAGATCGTTGACGGCCTGCTCACCGATTCGGTCGGCAAAACCGGGCGGGAAGATCACCTTGAGCGCAGCGGCCATGCGCTCGACTGCCGCGCCGTAGTGGCGGTGCATCATCTCCATCACCAACGCGGGCTCGTCGCCGATCATCCGGTTGAGCACCCGGTGCCGCCGGAACCGCAGGATCGAGAGCGTGAACGCCTCGACGTAGTAGTTCGACTGCGGCCCCGAACTTTTCAACTCATTGGCGATGTCGGCGAACAGCGCCACATTCTCGCGCTCGATCACTGCCCCCACCAGTTCGTCCCGGTTGGCGAACCTGCGGTAGATGGTGGTGCGGCTGACTCCGGCGCGGCGGGCTACATCGTCGAGCGCGACCCGGCGGAAACCGTGCCGCTCGAACTCGACGAGTGCCGCGTCGAGGATTGCCTCGCTGGCGGCGTCAGCCCCTGGCATAGCCCTTTTGCGCGAATTTGTTGTAGCGCACGCTCATCGGCAGATGATCCCACACCCAGTTCACCGGGCGGGACCGCCAAAACGCCGCGAAGCGCTGGTAGTTGCGTTCCTGGCGCTCGCTCCACGGAAGCTCGAGCAGGTCACGTGCCCGTGGCGGCAGGCCGCCTGCGGTCAGGAAGGCCGCCGCGGGGTTGAACACCAACGCGATGACCCGCCATAACGCCGGGTGCACGCCCTTGGGGCACGGGAATCCTTTGGTGACATAGCCGACGCCGTAGCGCGCACTCTTGTGAGCGACCGCGACCTCATCCATCATCCGGTCCCAGTACTGCTCGAATTCGGCATAGGTGGCCGGCATCGGGCGGTCGCTGACGCCGTAGCGGCGATACCAGGTCTTGGACTCCAGGTAGATCTGCTCCTTCTCCGCGTCGGTCAGACGCTTGACGAAGGTGTCGGCGAAGTAGAACACCTGCTCGACGAAGGTGGCATGGGCCCAGAAGTAGGTCTCCGGATCCAGTGCGTGATACCGACCTCCGTCTGGCATATCGCCCTTGACGTGGTGGTGGAAGTCGCGGACCTGGGTGCCGGCGTTATCGTCCTCGGCGCCGTAAACCGTGCGGAAAATTGGCGGGATCGTGCGCTTGAGCCGCTCGGCAGTGTCGGAGAAGAAGGTCGAATGGTCCAGTACGCCCTGGCCCAATTCAGCCAGCATGTTCTGCAAGACCGCGGGCCGCGGCCCGATCAGGTACATGCGGTTGTCCCCGAAGTACTTCCAGACCAGGGACTGCGACCCAAGGGGCAGGGCGTCGGTCTGCTGCGGCTGCTCAGCCAGTTCCGTCATGGACACAGTGTTACAGATTTTGCCCTTTGTACCAAGCGGCCGTGATCAGACTCACGCAGCGACGCTTCAGCGCAACCGAAAAGCGTTGCCCACCTCACCAAATGCAGGTAGTATCGAACATGTGTTCGAGTTGCTCGATCGGTCGATGCTCAGTGATTTCACTGACGCCGCGCTGATCGACGCCCTCGCTCACCGCACCCGCACCGAAGCCGCCGCGGCCGCTCAACGCCTGGCCCTCATCGCCGAAATCGTGTCCCGGCACTGCGACGACGAAGACCACACCTCAGCCCTGCAGGTGATCGACGGCTGGGAATGCGCAACCGCGGCAGTCAGCGCCGCCTGCAACCTGACCCGCGGCGCCGCCTCGGCCCAGATGTGCATCGCCCAAGCGCTACGCGAACGACTTCCCAAAGTCGCGGCCGTGTTCGCCCGCGGCGAGATCTCGGCGAAAGTCATCTCGACCATCACCTGGCGCACCCACCTCATCGTCGACGACGACGCATTGGCCTTGATCGACACCGCCCTGGCCGGCGCCGCCACCACCTACGGAGCGCTCTCGGTGACCAAAGCCGAGCACGCCATCGACGTGTGGGTCGAGAAATTCGACCCCGCCGCCGTGCGCAAAACCCGCACCGCCGCCCGCGACCGCGACATCCACTTCGGTGACGCCGACGACCCCAACGGCACCGTCTCGGTCTGGGGACGCCTGCTGGCCACCGACGCAGAGCTGCTCAAAAAGCTGCTCAACACCATGGCCCGCGGAGTCTGCGACAACGACCCACGCACCATGGGCCAACGCCGCTCCGACGCACTGGGCGCCATCGGCGCCGGCGCCGACCACCTCACCTGCCAATGCGGCAACCCCGACTGCCAGGCCACCGGCATCGACCCCCGCTCCCGCGCCGTGGTGATCCACCTCCTCGCACAGACACTGCCCGAAGCGGCCACCGCCACCCCCGACCACAACGGCGGCGACACCCAGCAGGACACCGACATCGACGCGCAGCCCGTCGCGCAGTCCACCAAAACCATGCCTGCGGCCACCGCGCCACGGGATCCGCGGATCCACGGTGAATGCGGCGCCCACGATCTCGACGCCGACCGGGTGCCCGCCGTGTGCGGTGGCCCGGCCGTCATCCTCGGCGGCGGGATCGTGCCCGCCCCACTGCTCGCCGAACTCATCGCCACCGGCGCCACCGTCAAATACCTCAGCACCCCAGCCGACCTCGACGACCAGACCGGCTACCGGCCCTCCACGAAAATGGCCGCGTACGTCCGGATGCGCGACATGCGGTGCATGTTCCCCGGCTGCGCAGTCTCAGCCGACTATTGCGACCTCGACCACAGCACCCCATGGCCCGCCGGTGCCACCCACCCCGGCAACCTCGGCGCCAAATGCCGAAATCACCACCTAGTAAAAACATTTGAGACCGGCGAGGACGGCTGGACCGACCTTCAACATCCCGACGGCAGCCACACCTGGACCGCACCCACCGGCCACACCTACCACACCACACCCTTCAGCCAGATCCTCTTCCCCGGCTGGACCACCCAAACCCCACCCCCACCAACAAAACCCACACCGACACCAACCACCGACCGGACCCACAAGATGCCGGTCCGCAATCGCACACGCCAACAAACCCGCAGACAACGCATCAACGCCGAACGCCGACTCAACATCGAACTGAACAAACCCCCGCCCTACTAGCGGAACCCGCGGCGAGCCGCACTGTAGGTTCTCAGACCCCGTATCACCCCGCGACCTCCCGGCCCGCGGTAATGCGGGTTGTCTCAAGCGATTTCATCGAGCAGATTTCTCAAGCTCGTTGCTGCCGACAGATGTTGATGAACAGCAGCTGCAGAGTCGTCGCGACCGTGAGTACGAGTGGCCACCACACGGCGTCCGTCTACGACGTCTCAATTGGTTGGTCGGGCAAGGAAATCGACTCCCTCCCCGAGGAGAAGCACTCCCCAGAAGACACGGCAACCGGCGGGCCGGAGAGGAGGCCGACGACCCCGTTCGCTGGTACTTCTTTCGACCTCGGGCGGCACCACTACTTGCAGAGCGCTTCGACTCGCTCGGTCTCGATTTGCGCCTTCTGCAGCAGGCCGGCCTGGTCGGGCGCGTCGTTGCCGATGCCGGCCAGCGCGTTCACCGCGACTGTCTGCAGGGTACCGGCGAATTCCTTGACCGCATCGTTGAGGTCGCTGGGTGCGGCGGGATGGATATTGTCCAGCAGATACGTGCCACCGCCGAGCATGGACAGCCGGGCATTCGCTGCGACGGCTTGCCCTGAGGTGGGATTGTCTTCCGGCTGGGTGTGCGTCTGGACGGCGACCCCGGACGCGACTTTCCTGAAGTTCTCGCACGTACGCGTGTGGGCAGTGCTCACCTGCTCGGAGGTCGGCGTCGCCGCGACGGCCTCGGATGCCCCAGTTGCCTCGGGCTTGTCCAGCAGTGCCCAGACCGCGACCCCGGACGCGGCCAACGCCGCCACTAACGCGACGATCGCCACGATGAGAGGGGTGCGGCTGGGTTCCGAGGCTGGTACGCGTGAAGCCGAGCGTGCGCGAGTTCCCTGACCACTTGGCGATGACATAGGCGCGATGCTAACAGAGCTGCTGGCTGAATTTCGTTACTTTGCATAGGATTTCGACACGACACCATATTGACCTTTCTACGCTTATGGCGACACTTACTGCCCCACAACGCAATCCACCCCCTCCGTGATGGCGGGGGAGGGGGTGGATCGTCCTTGCCATGACCGGCTAGCGCGGAATCCTTATGCCGAAGTCACGACTGGCCATGGTGAGTTGCACTGGGCCACCAGCGTTGTGACTGCATTAGCGAGTTGCCTCATAGACCGCCTCCGCCGCCGCCGGCTCCACCTTCTCCGCCGCGGTTGCCGCTGGCTGCGCTGCCGGTTTCTCCGCTGCTGCCGGGGCGGCTGCCGCCGGATCCCGTGCCGCCGGTGCCGCCGGTGCCCCCGGAGCCGCCCGGTTTGGTGCCGGAGGCGGAGCCGTTGCCACCCGCCCCGCCGGTCCCGCCCGCGCCGCCGCTGATTCCACCGGCCCCACCGTCACCTCCGGTCCCGCCGTTGCCGGCGGGACCGGCGGCGGTGGCGGTGCCGGCACCGCCCCTGCCGCCGGCACCTCCGGTGCCTCCGGTGCCCAGGAGGCCGGTGCTGCTACCACCATTCCCGCCGGTACCGCCGCTGCCCGGGGCGGCTCCAGAGTTGCTGCCGGTGCCGCCTTCCCCGCCGGTGCCGCCCTGGCCGAACAGCTTTCCACCGGTGCCACCGTCGCCGCCGTTGCCGCCGGTCTTGCCCTGAACCGTTTGACCGGTGCCGCCCTTCCCGCCGGTACCGCCATTGCCGACCAGGGAGATCGCGTCACCGCCCCGACCACCGTCGCCGCCAACCCCGCCGGTGGCTGGGGTGCCGCGCATGCCGTCACCGCCGGTGCCGCCGCTGCCGAACACCGCGCCACCGTTACCACCGTCACCACCGGTGGGGTTGTTGGTGTCGCCGGCACCGCCGGTGCCACCGTTGCCGATGGCGCGGGCATCACCACCAGCGCCGCCACCAATCCCGCCGGCGCCACCGTTACCGGTGAGCAGCCCACCCAGACCACCGCCGCCGCCGGTCCCGCCGGTCGCACCCGCTGCCCCGCCGGTGCCGCCTCGACCGAACACGCCGGCGTTCCCACCGGTACCGCCGCTGCCGGTGCCGAATCCGGCCCCTCCGGCGCCGCCGTTGCCGAAGATGCCGCCCGTGCCGCCGACACCACCGTTGAGATGCTCGGCGGTGCCCGCACCGCCGGCGCCGCCGTTGCCGATCAGACCGACACCTCCGCCGGTCCCACCGCCAAAGCCGTTACCGCCCTGACCAAACACCATCCCGCCCCTGCCACCATCACAGCTGGATGCGCAGTCCCCGGCCACCGTGCCGTAGCTGTAACCCTTCCCGATCAGGATCCCGGCGTCGGGGTGCTCAGCAGTCCCGTTACCGATGAACGTCCCGAT
The DNA here is from genome assembly GCF_053483975.1 of Mycolicibacterium sp. XJ870. Taxonomy (NCBI): domain Bacteria; kingdom Bacillati; phylum Actinomycetota; class Actinomycetes; order Mycobacteriales; family Mycobacteriaceae; genus Mycobacterium; species Mycolicibacterium sp. XJ870. The sequence continues at coordinate 92,350 of NZ_JBEFTI010000001.1, read as the reverse complement.
CAGTCCGCGGCCCCCGGTGTCGAGGCCACCGAGATTCAGACCAGCAGGCCTGTCAGCCGGACCGCCACTGACAGCCGCGACCGAAGACGCCTCACCGCCAGACCGGCCCAGCGCGGCGATCTGCGCTCCCGGGGCGATCGCAGCACTACCGCCGCCACCGAACAACCCGCGCAACGCATCGCCGGTCGCATTCAGCGCTGCTGCCGGCAGGCCCTGCAGCCCTGCCCCGATATCCGCCGGGATGTTGGCCAACTCACTGGGCGTGGGCCACTCGGTGGTCATCTGAGTGACAAGGTCCTGCCACGCCGCCCCCACGGTGCCCCCGGCCACGATGTTCTGTGCGCCCGGGGTCACAATCGCCGACGCCAGATAGCGGGGCAGTGTCTGCGCGAACGCACCTAAGATGCCACCGCCGGTGGCGAGGCCGGCGGCCGGCCCAAGCAGGCCCCCGACGTCGTCCACCCCGTTGAGGACCGCGTTGGTCACCCCGGCGGGCAGGTCAGCCAGACCAGCAATCGTGCCCACCCAATCACCGCTGCTGGCCTCGTCATAGATGGTCTGCATGCCGGCACCGAAAGCAGCTGTGACCGCGGGAATCGTCCCCATCAGAAACGCGGCCCCCAAAGCGGTTATAAAGCCCCCCGTGACCCAGGTGACCGTGGCCGCGAGGTTCGCTGCGATGTGTTGCGGGATCGCCAGCGCCGACTGCATCGGCAACAACACATTTAAGAACACCTGGAAGATCGCGTCGTTCACACCAGTCATGAACCCCACGACATCACCGGAGTCCAACGCAGCGATCGCGGTCTGCATGATCTCCGGGAACGTCGTCCCGAAGTACGTCACTGCGGCAGTGGCAGCCGCCTGAAACGCGCCGATTTCAATCGAGGCGTATTCGATCAGATTGGCCGTAACCTGCTGCGCCACAGGCGCCGGCAACGCCCACACTCCCTGCCCCACCGCAGTCACATTGTTGGCCGCATTGATGGCCGTGTTCAACCACGTCTGCAACGGAAACGGCGCCGCCACCAACTCCACATCAGCGGCCACCGCAGGAACCCGCCAAACGTCCACATCTGGATCAACGGGACTGACCGGACTCAATGCCATCGCACCAGCACCAACAAGCGCGGTGGTAGCGGTCAGACATGAACGAACGGATACTTCCACTTGTAATTCCCCTTTGCTGGTGTCGTCACTGCTTGACGAGGCATGAACGTACCTGAGTAACGGCTGAGTTTTATCAACTATGACTATTCGTGTTCATATCGCGTCAAGCGGTTTCGAACCAGCGATTGGTCTACGGAAATAAAATAGCTGATCATTGTGCTAAATTTACGTCTACAGCAACGGATTATTTAACCGTGTACATTTCAATCGGATAGTATGTGAATATCAAGTAGAACGCGTTCCTTAAGGCCATTCAGGTGTTCACCCTAGTAGGGCGTTCGCACTTCTCATGTCCATCGATGATTTGCGGACGAGCAGGATTCATGCGAGGCATCCGTGATGATCGGTTCCCAGTCGGCACGCTGAAGGGCATCAGGACGCCGGGGCTCCCGGTGCGCAAACCGTCGTCCAGTCGCGTGTCTTCGCTGGTGCGCGAAGGGTAGGTACCCTCGCATCCGACCCACCCAAGACCCCGCTAGGCGACTGGGCAGCCTGCTGCTAGGGCGGCTTAGGCTTCGCCGGGAGGCCTTCACTTTTTAGCGGTGTGCTGATCCGGCGGCAGATCTCGCCGAGGGCGATCATCTGCTGGCGCGACAACCGGTCGAGGTAGTGCGTGCGAATCGCTTGGGCGTACGTCTCAACGGCGGGCTGGGCTCGCATCCGCCCCCGAACGGTGATGTCGGCAAGCACCCCCCGCATGTCGCCCGGGGCCGAGGTGCGCCTGACAAGCCCCCCCCCCAGCGATTCCAGGCGGCTGATCTGCTGGGTCACCCGACTGGGACTCAGCATGAGGGTCCTGGCTAGGACGCTCATCCGCGCTGACCCGTCACAAGTGGCGAGAACGTACAACACCAAGACGTCGGGCAGGCTGAGATGATGCGTCGTCACAAGCGTGCTGTTCACGCTGGCAAACAGGTGCTGTGAAGAGCCCACGAATCGTCGCCAGCAGCTCATCTCGGTGTCATCGAGACCTGGCAGGTCACACGTCGGCAGTCCGGGACGTGTGTGGTCCGGTTTGATGCTGATCCGCCGGCAGTTCTTCTCCAGCGCGATGACCTGCGGACGCGATAATGGGTCGATCAAATGGGCCCGGACACCGTGCGCGTAGGTGAGCGTGGCCTGCCGAGCGACCTCTCTGCCGCTGTCGGTGACGACGGCCAGCACTCCACGCTTGTCCTCTGGACTGGGCTCCTGCCGCACAAGAGCCTGCGCCCTCAGGCGACGGACCCGCTTGGTCAGGCGGGCCGGCTGCACCTCCAGGGAATCAGCCAGATCACCCATACGCGCATAACCGTTGGTCGATCTATTCAGGAAGTCCAGAATCTGCAGGTCGACCATCGCAAAGTGGTGCTTGCCACTCAACAGACGGGCCTGCACCGCCTCAAAGCAAGAAACGCCTTCCAGGTAGCTCTGCCACGACTTCGCCTCTGCGATATCGAGTCCCGGGAGGTGACCGGTGGTACGGCCGCTCACATCCGTGTCGCCACGACGGCGACCGCACCAGGCCGAAGTGCATGTCGCAACGGACTCTCCTGATCTGGTCGAGATACAAACGCTCGGCGTTCCAATCGGAACGGGCTCGGGCGACCAAAGGCAGTGGAGTGCGAAGCTCTACCTCGGAATATGCGTCAGAGAACATCGAGGAGGCTCCGCTCCTCAAGGCCAACTGCCAGCAGGTCGCGATATCTCCTCCGCCGATGGGGACACCAATCGTGCGACCTGCCGAATTGCTTGCCGCTTTCGGATCAAACCGCACCCAGAGCCCGCGATCTATGCAGATTGGGACACCGGCCCTAACCTGCTGCTCCCTGGACGTGCCGTTGGTCTGGACGAGGATCAAGAAGCTTGAGAATCTAAGCGACGCGGTCCACGATGCCGGGCTAACTGCCTTTCAGCTGTCGCGCGAACCACCCAGCCCCGACGCCGTCATCCCCAAGTCAGCGGATCAAGCGCGAGATAGAACTGGAGCCGCGCGTCGTCGATGGGCACCGGATAGCGCGCGGCCAGCTGCGTTGCCGCGTCGGCACTGAACCCCGGAAATGTGTCGGCGGTGTTCGCCAGCAACAACGCCAGATCGGCATGCCGGTCCGCGACGCCGAGGCGGCCCAGGTCGATGAATCCGGTGAAGCGTTCGGAGTCGACGAGGATGTTCGGCAGGCACAGATCGCCGTGGCACATCACCGGATCAATGGCTTCCTCGCGGCGACGCTCGTCGGCCTCGCATTCAACGCGCGCCAGCAGTACCGCCACCGGAATCCCGCGATCGTCGTCGCGCAGGAAGTCCCGATTCAACGAGCCTGACGCCACCACCCCGCGCGCCCGGGCCAGCATGGTGTCGAGGCCACGCTCAAACGGGCAATCGCCGACCGGAATCTCATGCAACACGCGCACGGCAGCCACCACCGACGGCCAGGCGGCACGCAGTACGGGTTCCGTCAACTGATCGGCTGGAATCCCCTCAATGGCACTGGTGACCAGGTAGGCACCGCCGTCGTCGGTGGCACCCCAGTCGAGCACCGCCGGTGCGGGCAACCCATGGTCGTGCGCCCATGAAACCCGATCGCGCTCGTGGGCAAGATCAACGGCACCTGTCGGGCCGACGACCTTGCGGTACCGCGATCCGTCGGCACTGCGGAACACCCGGGCGCCGGACTCACCCTGCGTGACGGGCCCCCACCCAGGCACCGACCCAGACAACAGTCAACGCCGCAGCCGGGCGATCCCCAGCACGGCCAGCACCCCGGCGGCGGTCGCCAACAGCAACGACAACACGAGCAGCGGTGCCGAGTAGGTGACAGACGTGGTGGCCGGCTCACCGGCCAGCACCGGGGCGACCTCAATCGTGGTGCGCGCGGCCACCCAACTCAGCACACACCCCACGGCGGCTAAAGCCGCGATCAACAGCTCGATGATTGCGCGGCGCTTCAAGGCGTGCGCTCCTCGACCAGAGAGGTGAGCGTTTCCCGTAGTCGGCGGTGCTTGCGCGCCCACGCCTGGGCGGACCGATCGCCGGTGAGTTTCAGGCCGATGCCCGTGCGGCCCCGCGGCACCCCGGTCAGTTCGCCGAGCGCGCGGTACGACTGCCATTTCCGGGCCTCCGAACCTTCGGCCTCGGGATAGATCTTCACGATCTCGTCGATCGAGATTCGCTCGGCGCCTTGCCGCAGGGTGTCGGCCGTCAACTCCACGGAGGTGTGGATCCGCGCCGCCTTGATCTGGATGGCGATGAAGCCCGAGACAAGGACCAGGAATGCCAGCGGAATCCATATGTCGTACCCGTAGCCCCCGGTCTTCTGCAGGATCCCCATGCCGATGCCCGAGAACGGCCCGGCCAGCAGCCACGCCCAGCTCGCGCCCTGCTCGTAGAACAGCACTTCCGGCTGCTCGGCTTCAGTTCCGGCGCCAGTTCCGGCCTCAGTCAACTTCTCTCCTCGGCCTCGGCAAAGCGTTCAATATTGTCCCGAAGATCAGCAGGATCATCGCGAGCAGGGTCAGAATGTGCACGAGGCCGAATCGGGCGATCACCGCCACGATGACCACGATGGCCAATGACAGAGCAATCGCGGCACGGCGGAATCTGGGATCCCCGCTGCGGCTGCGGCCCGCCAGAAACGCCATCCCGACACCGGCGAGCGCGGTCAGCACTCCCGCGCCCCGCAACACCACACTGTCCAAACCGGGCAGCGAGACCGCGGCGGCGATCATGCCGCCGACCATCAACAGCACCGCGGCAACCAGCCAGAAATAAAACCCGATGGTCGCGGCGAGCGACGGCGGCGGTGATGGCTCGGAAGACATTGTCGGGAAGCCTAGCGAATCAGCGGACGAAGAATCCGTTCGCATCCTTGCGGTGCAACAGGTACATCCCGCCTGCGATCAGGACGGATCCGACGATCGCGGTGACGGCGTACCCCACCGCCGCCGCGGTCGGCCGGTCCCCGGTCAACAAGCTGCTGACCAAATGCACCACCGAAACCAGCCCACCGCTGGTCAGCAGTGTGCGGGCCCAGCGATAACCCTGACGCATCAAGATCAGGAACGCCGTGACGATCGACGACAGCACCGCCATGAACATCACCGACAAGACGATCACGAGCGTCCGCTGATCGCCGCCGGCCCCCGTGACGACGTCGAGCAGATAACCGATCACCAGCAGCGGCAGCGCCACCACCCACAACCAGAACCCGGTATCGACGTCATCGGGACGGCCCGCCGGGCGCTGCTCCTGATCGGTCACGCGGTCCGTCACTTCAGCCAACCGGCCACCTCGGCCGCCCAGTAGGTCAGCACGATGTCGGCACCGGCCCGCCGGATTCCGGTCAACGCCTCCAGCGCGGCGGCCTGCAGGTCGATCCAGCCGTTGGCCGCGGCAGCGCTGATCATCGCGTATTCGCCCGAGATCTGATACGCCGCGACAGGCACCGGCGAGATGTCCGCCGCAGCCCGCACCACATCCAGATAGCTCATCGCCGGCTTGACCATCACGATGTCCGCGCCCTCGTCGATGTCGAGTTCGATCTCGTGGACAGCCTCGCGGATGTTGCCCGCATCCTGTTGGTAGGTGCGACGATCGCCGACCAGGTTGGAGGACACCGCTTCCCGGAACGGCCCGTAGAACGCCGACGCGAACTTCGCGGCATAGGCCAGGATCGCGACGTCGGTGTGCGCTGCAGCGTCGAGTCCGTCGCGGATGGCGGCCACCTGACCGTCCATCATGCCGCTCGGACCCACCACATGCGCGCCCGATTCCGCTTGTGCCACAGCAAGTTCCACGTACCGCGCGTTGGTGAGGTCGTTGTCCACCCGGCCACGGTCGTCGAGCACGCCGCAATGGCCGTGGTCGGTGAACTCGTCAAGGCAGGTGTCGGCCATCAACACGGTGGCGTCGCCCAGGTCTTTGGACAGGTCACGTAGGGCGACGTTGAGAATGCCGTCGGGGTCCGTGCCCGCAGTGCCGACGGCGTCCTTGTCTTCGTCTCGCGGAACCCCGAACAGCATCAGCCCGCCCACCCCGGCGGCCACCGCGTCAACCGCGGCGCGCCGCAACGAATCTCGGGTGTGTTGCACAACCCCGGGCATGGAGGTGATCGGACGCGGCTCGGCCAGACCGTCTGCGACGAACATCGGCAGCACCAAGTGCCTTGGCTCCAGCGATGTTTGCGCCACAAGGCGACGCATCGCCGGCGTGGAACGCAGGCGTCTCGGACGGTGCCTGGGATAAGCCATGACCGCTAGCGGCGACGGCTCTTCTTGCGCGGGGGCGGCAGGGCACCCTCGGCGCGCAGCCGGGCGGCATGCTCGGCAAGCGCCTCGACCAGGGGGCCCACTGCGGCCGTCTCGGGCTGCACATCCACCCGAAGTCCGAATTCCGCTGCGGTTTCAGCGGTTTTCGGCCCGATGCACGCGACGATGGTGCGGGCGTGCGGCTTGCCCGCGATACCCACCAGGTTGCGAACGGTCGAGCTCGAGGTGAAGCAGACCGCGTCGAAACCACCGGTCTTGATCATCTCGCGGGTGTGCGCCGGCGGCGGAGCGGCGCGCACGGTGCGGTAGGCGGTGACGTCCTCGATCTCCCAGCCACGCTCGCGCAGACCCTCGGCCAGCGTCTCGGTGGCGATGTCGGCGCGGGGCAGCAGCACCCGGTTGACCGGATCGAAAACCTCGTCGAACGGCGGGAACTCGTCCAGCAGACCCAGCGAGGACTGCTCGCCCGACGGCACCAGCTCGGGATTGATACCGAACGCCCGAACCTTGTCGGCGGTGGCCTGTCCGACGCAGGCGATCTTCACCCCGGAGAACGCGCGGGCGTCGAGTCCGAACTCGTTGAACTTCTCCCACACCGCACGCACGGCGTTGGTGGAGGTGAACACGACCCACTGGAACCGGCCATCCACCAGACCCTTGACCGCACGCTCCATCTGCGCGGGGCTGCGCGGCGGCTCGACGGCGATGGTCGGCACCTCGATGGGCAGGGCGCCGTGGCCCACCAGCCGGTCGCTCATCTCGCCGGCCTGGTCCTTGGTGCGCGGCACCAACACGGTCCAGCCGTACAGCGCACGGCTCTCCCACCAGTTCAGCTTGGCGCGGTTGGCGACGGTCTTACCGACGGTGACAACCAGCGGCGAAGTCAAGAGACCCGCGGGCGTCCCGGTTTGATCGGCGCCGGCCAGGGTGGCCTTGTCGATCAGCCCGGCCAGCGTGGTCTCCACCGAACGTTGCTGACAGGTGGTGCCGTTGGCGGTAACCACCGCGGGCGTGTTGTCGGAAAGCCCGAACTCGATCAGGGTGCGGGCGGCATCAGGCAGATGCGATGCGGTGGCATGCAGGATCAGCGGCCCGGGCGCAGCGGCAAGGGCGGCCCAGTCCACATCACCGCGGACATCGGCCACGGTGTGCGCCGAACCCAGCGGCAGGCCCGCATAGGTGGGCACCGCAGTGGTGTCGGGCAGGCCCGGAACGATCTCGAAGTTCAGGTGGGTCTTGGCCAGCGCACTGATCTCGCTGATCACCGCGTCGACCGACATCGGATCGCCCGCGACCAGGCGCACCACGTCGTAGCCGTGGCGAGCTTCGGTGGCCAGTGTCTTGGCCACCTCGGCGGGATCGCCGAGCGCAGGCCGGATCTCTGGCCCACCCGGGATCACCGCGGGTTGCGCCTCGGCTTCGGGACCCTCGGCCGCCGAAGGATCCGCGGCGTCGGCCGGTTTTGCCGGCGCGGCGGGTGCCGGACCGGACGCCGGCGGCAGTTCCGTGCCGACCAGGGCCAGCACCGCCTCGGGAACGTCGGGATCGGTGAACACCAGTTCGGCGCGCGCCAACACGGCCTGCGCCCGCGTCGTCAACAGGCCGGGGTCTCCCGGGCCTGAACCAACAAATGTGATGCGGCCGGGCTTCGCCCTGCGGCCTCGCATGGTCATGTCTCACTCCCGCGCTCTACCAACAGCTCGCGTGCCCCCAGTTCGAACAGCTCCGCTGCGACCGAGACGCCGAGTTCGGCGGCTCGATCCGGAGTTCCGATGCCGGACGCACGGATCACGTCGGATCCGTCCAGCGTCGCTGCGCAGCCGCGCAACGACAGCTCCTCGAAGACGTTGCCGTCCTCATCGATTGACTCGACCACTTCGGCGATCGCGCCCACCGGTGCGGAACAGCCCGCCTCCAGTTCGGCGAGCAGGGCCCGTTCGGCGGTGACCGCGGCGCGTGTGTCGGCGTCATCCAACTCCGACAGCACTGCGATCAGCTCGGTGTCGCCGGCGCGGCATTCCACCGCAAGCGCACCTTGAGCCGGCGCTGGCAACATCTGCACCGGCTCGAGCGTCTCGGTGACAACGTCGAGCCGTCCGATACGGGCCAGACCCGCTCGGGCGACCACGATGCCGTCGAGATCACCGCTCGTAACCCTGTTCAACCTGGTATCTAGGTTGCCTCGTAGGGGGCGGATTTCCAAACCGAGACCCAGTGCTCTAAGCTGCGCGGCCCGTCGCGGGCTCGATGTGCCGATTGTCGAGCCGACCGGCAACTCTCCGAGCACCATCCCGTCGCGGGCCACCAGCGCGTCACGTGCGTCTTCACGGCGTGGTGTCGCGGCGATGACGAAGCGCTCGTCTTGGGCCGTCGGCAAATCTTTGTAGGAGTGGACGGCCATGTCCACCCGGCCGTCGTCGATGGCCTCCCGCAACGCTGCGGTGAACACGCCGACCCCGATGTCGGCAATCGGCCCCTGGTTGCGGTCGCCCTCGGTCGAGATGATCACCAGCTCGCAGGCATGACCCGCAGCCAGCAGAGCGTCTCTGATGGTTCCGGCCTGTGTGGTCGCCAGTAGGCTCCCCCGGGTGCCGATCCGGATCGCCGTATCGCGCGTATTTGCCAAGCTCTACTCAGTCTTATCGAGATCTGTTGTCATGAAAGGCAATTCACTGGCTGCGACGGCTTCGACGGCCTGCGGATCCAGCTCGAACAGCTCCCGCAGCGCCTCGGCGTAGCTGTCTCCGCCGGGCGCACCGGCCAGCTGTTTCACCCGGACTGTCGGGGCGTGCAAGAGCTTGTCGACGACCCGGCGCACAGTCTTGGCGACCTCGTCGCGATGTGCCTCATCAAGCTCAGGCAGGCGATTGTCCAGCCGCAGCAACTCGGCCTCCACGACGTCGGCAGCACGTTGCCGCAGCGCGGTGACGGTCGGCGTGACCTCGGCCATACGCTGCCCGGCGAGGTAGTTGGCTACCTCGGCAGCAACGATGTTGCGGGCCGCATCGGCATCGGTGGCCGCGGCCCGCGCCGACGGCTCGCGCTGAATGCGGTCCATGTCGACCACCCAGACACCGGGCAAACCGGCCACCGCCGGGTCGACGTCTCGGGGCATGCCGAGGTCGCAGATGACGATTTGATGCTCGATGCCCGAGGTGTTGCGCTGCGCCAGCGCGTGGTGCACATCGGCCAGCGACACCACGGGGCGCACCGCGCCGGTGCTGCTGACGACGACGTCGGCGTCGGCGAGCGCTTCCGGCAGGTGTTCCAGCGGCACCGCATGGGCCACGACGCCCTGCTCGGTGAGGTTGTGCGCCAGCCGCCGCGCTCGGGGCAGTGAGCGGTTGACGACGTGTACGCGCTCGATGCCGGCTCGGACCAGGTGTGCCCCGGCCAGCGCGCCCATGGCCCCGGCTCCGACCACGGCCGCGGTGCGGCCGGTGAGCCCGCCTGCGAGTTTCGTTTCGGCCATCCCCAACGCCACCGAGACCACCGAAGCGCCCGCAGCGTCGATTCCGGTTTCCGAGTGCACCCGCTTGCCGACGGACAGCGCCCGTTGGGCCAGTTCATGGAGGGTGCGGCCGACGGTGTGGTTGGCCTCGGCAGATGCGTACGCGCGGCGGACCTGGCCCAGCACCTGTGCTTCGCCGATGACGGCCGAATCCAGACCGCTGGTGACCGCGAACAGATGCTCGACGGCGGCCTCCGCGTAGCGGACATAGGCATATTTGGTGAGATCGTTGAGCGACATCCCGGAATGCTCGGAGAGCACCTGGCCGATCACCGACAGGCCACCGTGGAACGCCTCGACAACGGCATAAACCTCGACGCGGTTGCAGGTGGACAGCACCATCGCCTCGGTTACCAACGACGATTCGAGCACCTTGTCGATGATCTTGGTCTGCTCAGCCTCGTCAGTGCTCAGCTGCTCAAGAACAGACACCGGCGCACTGCGGTGCGAAACCCCGAATAGCAGTACGCTCACGGCTTCATCACCACGTCAACAAAGGTAATCGTTACGGAGCCCGGCCACCAAATTTCACTTAGTGTGCGAGGTCGCGACGCAGCTGCTGCTCGTCGACCTCCCAGTAGCTGTGCTCGGTTCCGTTCAGCAAGACCACCGGCAGCATGTCCCCGAACTGGGCCCGCAAAGACGTGTCGCCGGCCGCGGCTGCCGCGTCTACGTCTGTGGTCACCAGATCGAACCCCAGCTCGTCGCGCAACGCCACCAGCTGCTGAGAAGCCCGCGCGCACAGCCCGCATCCTGACCTGGTCAGCAACGTCACGGTATGCCGACCCGCCGGACCCGCCTGCTTGTGCTCCACGCCGCCAGTATCCCGGCGCAGTGACTTAGGGTGAATTCGTGTCCAAATCCGGTAGTGCCGAGGCGGCTGATCAGGAACTTGGCGGCGAGGCCAGTGCCGAATTGGCGGTCACCCATCTCGGGACCGACGTCGAGGCTGACGCGGGACCTGCAGCACCGCCGCCCGACCTGACCGCCGCAGCGTTCTTCGACGTGGACAACACGCTGGTACACGGCTCGTCACTGGTGCATTTCGCCCGCGGTCTGGCGGCCCGCGAGTACTTCACCTACCGCGACATACTCGGGTTCGTCTATGCGCAGGCCAAATTCCAGCTCACCGGCCGCGAGAACAGCGACGATGTCGCCGCGGGGCGGACCAAGGCACTGGCGTTCATCGAGGGCCGCTCCACTGCCGAGCTGGCTGAGCTCGGCGAGGAGATCTACGACGAGATCATCGCCGACAAGATCTGGCCGGGCACGCGGTCGCTGGCGCAGATGCACCTCGACGCCGGCCAGCAGGTCTGGTTGGTCACCGCGACGCCGTACGAGCTGGCCGCCACCATCGCCAAACGGCTGGGGCTGACGGGCGCGCTGGGGACCGTCGCGGAGTCCGTCGACGGGGTGTTCACCGGCCGGCTGGTCGGCGACATCCTGCACGGCTCGGGCAAGGCCCACGCGGTGCGGTCACTGGCCATCCGGGAGGGGCTCAACCTGCGCCGCTGCACCGCCTATTCGGACAGCTTCAACGACGTCCCGATGCTGTCGCTGGTCGGCACCGCCGTGGCGATCAACCCTGATGCGGCGTTGCGCGACGTGGCCAGGGAACGAGGCTGGGAGATCCGGGATTTCCGCACCGCCCGCAAAGCCGCCCGGATCGGCGTCCCGTCGGCGCTCGCGTTCGGCGCGCTGGGCGGCGCGCTGGCCGCGGTCGCATCGCGCCGCCACGACGTTCGCTGAGCGTCGGCAACGCGCTGATAGGCTTCCGCGGCGAGCCGCGTACGTGGGGCTCCGCAGCCAGGCACAGTTTGTGCGCAGCGCACAGGGAGTAGCACAGGCCACATGAGCATCGCCGCAGACATCATCGGGACGCACTACCGCTACCCCGACTATTTCGAGGTCGGGCGCGAGAAGGTCCGCGAATTCGCCCACGCGGTCAAGGACGAGCATCCCGCCCACCATGACGAGGCCGCCGCCAAGGAATGCGGGTACGACACCGTTGTGGCGCCGCTGACGTTCGTGGCCGTCGCGGGCCGGCGCGTGCAGCTCGATCTGTTCGAGAAATTCGATGTACCCATCAACCTCGAGCGGGTGCTGCACCGCGACCAGAAGCTGGTGTTCCACCGGCCGATCGTGGTCGGCGACAAACTGTGGTTCGACTCGTACCTGGACTCCGTCATCGAGTCGCACGGAACCGTCATCTGCGAGATCCGCGCCGAGGTCACCGATGACGACGGCAAACCCGTGATCACCAGTATCGTCACCATGCTCGGTGAGGCGGCCCACCCCGACGAGGCCGATGAGATCAGCTCGCAGATCGCCGCAGCCCGGGATGCCGCCATCGCCCGAATGATTGCTGGGCAAAAGTCCGGCAGCTGACCTTTTCCTTGCGTGAGAAAAGTCAGCCGAAGAACATGTTCCGGCGGCCGGCCAGTAGTTGATAGAGCGTGTGCTGGATCGTTTCGCGTACTTGGTCGGTGAGCTCGAAGGTCACCATCGGATCGTCGGCAGCGCTCTCGTCGTAGCCCGCGGTCTCGATCGGCTCCCCGAACTGGATGTGCCATTTCGACGGCAGCGGCACCATACCGACCAGGCCTGCCAGCGGAAACAGCGGCGTGACGGGGAAATACGGAAGGCCCAACAGCCGGGCCAGCAGCTTCACGTCGCCGATCATCGGGTAGATCTCCTCGGAGCCGACAATCGAGCACGGCACAATCGGCGCCTTGGCCCGGAGCGCGGCGGAGACGAACCCGCCACGACCGAATCGCTGCAGCTTGTAGCGGTCCTTGAAGTGCTTGCCGAGCCCTTTGAAGCCCTCGGGGAAAACGGCGGTGAGCTCGCCGTTATCCAGCAGTCGGTGCGCGTCCGCGGTGCACGCCATGGTGTGGCCGGCCTTGCGCGCGGCCTGCCCGACCATCGGTAGGTCGAACACCAGGTCGGCGGCCAGCAGGCGCAGATGCCGGTGCGACGGATGGTGGTCGTGTACCGCCACCTGAGTCATCAGCCCGTCGAACGGCAGCACGCCGGCGTGGTTGGCCACCACGAGTGCGGCTCCGGTGTCCGGGAGGTTCTCGATGCCGGAAACCTCGACCCGGAACCACGACTGGAAGAACACTCTCAGCAAAGGAAGAAAGATAGCGTTGTTGAGGTGTTCGTCGAACCCGAATTCGTCGACGCCGTAATCCCCGGCCATTCGCTTCCGGATGAATTCAGACGCCGCGGCAATGCGCTTGGCAAGCTCGGTCGGACTCTCCTCGGCGGCCGGACCGCCCGACGCGGCGCCGCGGCGCTCGTCGATCTCGCGAACCACCGCGGCAATCTGCTCGGCCGAGGCCCTTGTACCGGGGTCGGCCAGCACCGACGGATGTCTACGTGCGCTCTCGGATCGTTGGGCCGCACGGCGCTGAGCCGATGCACGGTTTGGATTCCCGTGTAGCGGAATGACTTTCGCCTTAGGTTCGCCCGCCACGTCGATACCCTCTCCCCCACCCGGATTGATCCGGTACTACTGTCCCCAACGCTGTGCCACTGCTACGGCACGACTCTCCAGTGAGTGCACCCATCGCGGGTCGAGGATCGGCGTCAATCCACGCCCCCGCACATATTCGTCGAACGCCTCCGCCGTCGTCCACTTCGGACTGTAACCCAGATCATTGCGCATCCGCGTGGTGTCCATGACCCGGCCATAGCTGAGGTAGTTCAGTTGCTCGCGATCGAGTTCAGTGTAACGAGTTGCGCGGCTCAGCGAATCTACAACCGACAACGCCGGACGCGGCATCGGGAGGCGGATCCGGCCGCAGCGACGGATCGCCTGGCTCATCATGATGATGCCGTCCGCACCGACGTTGAACGTGCCCGGCTTGCCGGCCACCGTGGCCCGCTCCAAGACGCCGAGCGCGTCCTGCTCGTGCAACAACTGCAGCCGCGCATCGTGGCCGACCACCGACGGCACCACCGGGCCGGCCAGGTAGCGCGACAACGCGGTGTCCATCGCCGGACCGATCATGTTGGCCAGCCGCAGGATTGTCACCGCGATATCGGGCCGACGCCGGGCCAGCCCGCGGGCATAGCCCTCGATATCCATGCTGTCGCGGGCGAAGCCCTCACCGGGCGGTCGACGGGCGCTGCTGTCCTCGGTGAACATCACCGGATCGTGCGCGCTGGAGCCGTACACCTCGGAGGTGGACTTGAGGACGACGCGACGTACCGACGGCGCCTTCTGGCAGGCCGCGAACAGTTGAATCGCGCCCATCACGTTGAGTTCCTTCAACGTCGCCCGTCCGCCGGACCGCGGTGCGTACGAGGCCGCCGCGGCATGCACGACGGTGTCCACATCCCCGTTCCGGATCACCTTGGCGATGAACGGATTGCGGATGTCGGCACGGACGAACTCCGCGCGACCCATCCGCCGCAGAAGATCCTTGCTCGGCGCGATGGCGTCGACGGCTATGACGTGGTTGATCAGCGGGTTCTGCGCCAGCCTGGCGGTCAGATAACCGCCGAGGAACCGGCACGCACCCGTGACCAGAACCACTTTCGGGTAGGGCACCGCATCCGCGGATTCCGTTCCCCCACCACCGCCGGAGACTCCCGTAGGGCGTCCCCCCGAACGACCGTCAGAATCCATCGGCTAAGCCTATCGGCCGCGGCGGAAAGCTACTTGCCGAGTTTTCTGCGCTGCACTCGAGTGCGCCGAAGCAGCTTGCGGTGCTTCTTCTTCGACATACGCTTACGCCGCTTCTTGATGACTGAACCCATAAACCCCGGTGTCTCCGCTATCTGGACCACAAGTTGATTGACCCGGTCACTTTACCCGGGCCTACCAGGGAAACGGAAAACGCCCGTACCTACGCGGCTTTTGGACGTTGCTCAGCCGGCGTCGAAGTACGAGGTCTCCAGCAGATCGTGGACAGCCTTGGCGTGTACCCGGAACGATCGGCCCACCCGGACCGCAGGCAGCTCGCCGTTGTGCACCAACCGGTACACCGTCATCTTCGAGACCCTCATCAAGCTCGCCACCTCGGCGACTGTCAGAAATTGAGCTCGGGGCTGGCCGTCACCAGCGTCCCGCGCCGACGGCCCGTTCATAGACGTCATCGCAACCCAATCAATCAGGCACGGGCAGTTCCAGCGGCTTCCCCACCGCTGGCACCGACCCGCGCATACAAAGGGAGAATAGCGTGGCAGGTGGGGTTACTGCGACGGGTGTGGGCTAATCCATCGGAATTTATCTAATTACTCTGATGTAATTCCTAGCTGCTCAGAGCGCGTTTTCGCAGCCTCGACGGCGTTGGCGATCGCGGCCCGGAACCCCCCGCGCTCGAGTTCACGCAGCCCAGCGGCGGTTGTGCCGGCCGGCGAGGTCACCGTGGCGCGCAATTGGGCGGCGGTGGTGTTCAGCGCGGCACCGCCGGCCGCTTCGACCTCGTCGAGACGTTCCAGCAGCATCGCAGCCGAACCGGCCATGGTCTGCACCACCAGATCGGTGGACACCGCCCGCGACAGCCCGGCGTCCACGGCCGCGTCGACCAACGCCTCCACCATCAGGAAGAAGTACGCCGGACCCGAGCCTGAAACGGCCGTCACGGCGTCCAACTGCGATTCGGCGACGGTGATCACCCCACCGACCGCGTCGAAGATAGCGGACACCTCTTTGAGCTGATCAGGGGTGGCGAACCGGCCGGGCGCCAGTGCGCTCACCCCGCCGCCGACGACGACGGGCGCGTTGGGCATGACCCGGATGACGGGCGCGCCGGCAGGCAGCTTGGCCTCGTAGTAGGACGTGCTCACGCCGGCCGCGATGGTGACGAACACCTGCTCGGCCGCATCGGTCTCGGCGCGTGCGGCGGCCTCGGCGACCTCGTCGATGACCTGTTCGACGTCACTGGGCTTGACCGCGACGACGACATACGTGGCGTTCTCGGCCGCATCGGCGACCGAAGTCACCAGCACCGAATACTTTTCCGCCAGGAACTTCGCGCGGTCGGGATACTTCTCCGCGACCACCATGTCCTTGACTTGCCTGCCGGCCCGTAACAGCCCGGACAGCAACGCCTCGCCCATGCTGCCGCCGCCGATGATCGCGATTCTCGACATGGGCCACAGCATTACACGTCCCGCAGCTAGGAGCCCGCTGCGGGGACCATCGCGAGTTGGCGTGACTGCACGATGATTCGGCCCTCACAGTCGACCACGATGTGGTCCTCGTCGAACCAGTCCTGGCCGATCTGCACCGCGGTGCACATGACCCGCAGCCAGCCGTCGGCCGGCAGCCCACGCAGATAGGCCGTCAGCTGCACCGTGGGCGCCCAACCGGTGCGGTCCACGGCGAATGTGACCGGAGCCGACACGTCACCGCACAGAAGCGCGAACAGGACGTCGGGCGCGGCATCCTTGGGCCGTACCCAGTACTCGAAAACCGGTGGACCGCCATCGGTGCGCGGACCCAGCGTGTGCAGTGCGGGACGGATGTCGCAGCCGTGCGCCAGGTGCACGACGTGCTCCATCGGATGGCCGGGTCCGATCGGTTCGAGGCCGGGCGGCGGCTCGGGTGTCATCAACGGCACCACCGGGTTGAACGACAACAGCGGCGGGGCATGGTGTTCGGGCTCGCCGAGTGTCACCGACACCCGCACGGCGACCCGCTCACGTTGGACGAGTTCGACGTCCACCACGCTGATCCGGCGGCCCCGCTTGATCACCGTGGTGACCACACGCATCGGCCCCGGGTCCGGCGCCCACAGGAAATTGCCCGACACCGCGATGGGCTGGGCCGAGCCGCCGATCTCGGTGCGGGCCGCGTTGGCGCACAACGCGAGCATGGCGCCACCGTGCACCTTCGGACCGATGGTCCAGTGCTCGTTGAGGGCGCCGTCGTACACACCGTCGCCCGCGGGCGTCAGGGCCATGGCGTCGGTGAACAGGGTTGATCCCGGCATGTGGTGTCCTCGTGATTTCAGCGCAGCAGGTGCTTGCGGGCGAACTGCAGCGATTCGGTCAGCTGCACCTCACGTTCGGCGGCTGTCTTTGCCCCCGACGTGGTGACCTCAAGGATCACGTGACCGGCGAAACCGCCTCCGGCCAACATCTGGCACACCTCGGCAGTGGGCTGGGTGCCCCGCCCCGGAACCAGATGCTCGTCGGTGGATGAGCCCTTGCCGTCACACAGGTGCAGGTGCACCAGCCCGTCCCCCATCCGACGGGCCATGTCCAACGCATCCGTCCCCGCCGTGGCGGTATGGCTCAGGTCCAGCGTGTAGTGGGCATGGTTGCCGTCCAGCGGGTCGTAGGACGGCGCGAACGCGGAGATGCCGGGTCCAGGCCTACCCCCACGCTTACGCATCCGCTCGATGGACGTCTGCCCGGTCCCGAAGAACCGATCGGCGCGGAACGGGAACATGTTCTCCACCGCCACCATGACGTCGCTGCCCGCCTCCAGTTCGGCGACCTGATCGCTGAAGCCCTCGGCGTACCGCCGCTGCCACCGGAACGGCGGGTGCACCACGACGGTCTGCGCGCCCAACTCCTCGGCTGCACGCACGCTGCGCTCCAGCTTCGGGATCGGGTTGGCGCCCCACACCCGCTGCGAGATGAGCAGGCACGGCGCGTGAACGGACAGCACCGGCACGCCGTAATGGGCGGACATCTTGGCGACTGCCTCTACGTCCTGGCTGACCGATTCGGCCCACACCATGAGCTCGACGCCGTCGTAGCCGAGCCGGGCCGCGTATTCGAAGGCAGCCTCGGTCCTCAGCGGATAGACCGAAGCCGTGGACAGGCCGACCTTGATGGCTGGGCGCACAGAGTAATTGTGTAGGTAATTGTGTACTGGCGTACTAGCTAGCTCGCCTGCAGCAGCGCCAGCGGCCCGAAGGTGACCAGCGCCCCGACCGCGACCGCGGTCAGCGTGCTGCCGATGTCCTCGGTCTTGCGGACCACCCGAACGCCGCCTGCCAGACCGAGGATGACCAGCACGCCCAGCACGAGCGCGACGATGGTGTTCCACTTCCACAGCTGATCGAAGGCGATGAACAGACCGGCGCCGAAGAGAACCGCGAGGATGCACTGCCCGACGATCCAGGCGCCCCGTACGAGCGGCGAACCCTCGAATTCATCGGCGGTCTCATCTCGTTCACCGATCTCGTCGAACTCGTCGCGGTCGTCGACGCGGTCGATCGCGTCGGCGTCATCGTCGAGATCGACGTCCTCGGGACTGGGCCGCCCGCGGCGGGCGATGTCGTCAGCGACGGACTGACCGCCGAACAGCGGACCCAACGAGGAACCCCGGTAAGACCCGTCGGCCTCAGGATCCTCCGCGGGTTGAACCGATTTGGCGGAGCGCTTGGCCGTCGCGGCCTTGTCATCGTCGAGGCCGTCAGGGCGGCCGTCGTCGTGGCCCAGGTCGTCCAACGGGTCCGGACTCATCCGTTCGGCGCCGCTGCCGGTGGGTTTGAACGCACGCGGGGGGCGGGAGTACTGCGGGCGCCGCGACCGCGGCCGGAACTCCACCGGTTCCGGGTCGGCCTCGCGGGTTTGGAGGTGGGCGTCGTAGTCGGCTTCGGCCGCGTCGTTTCGCGCGAAATCAGCTGGAGCGTCGTCGTATGCCGCTTGCTCAGGCTCGGCGTCGGGCCGCGTCGAGGCTCCGGGGCGGCCGTTGCGCCCGCTGGGCCTGACGTCCACGGCCGCCACGACGGCGGTATCGATGAGCCCGGGATCGGGTTCGTCGCGAGCGTCGGGCGGATCGTCGCTGATGACCGGGATCTCCCCGGTGAGTTCCGCGACGGTTACCGAGTCGCTGTTACCGCGGCGTCGTCTGCGACGGCCGCCGACGGGCGGCGAACCGATCGTCCCGTTTTTTGCCAGCAACTCCGCGACCGATATCGGTCGGGTGCCGGTGTGGCTATCTTCTGGTCCTGTCATCCTGTGTTGCCTTTTGCGGCTAGGTATTCGTTAACGTCCGGCATCCCGCGCCGCTGCCTCTACCAGGGCGGTTCCGTCGGCCTCGCTGTCGAGCTTCCGCAGGATCAACCCCTCCCGCAGTGCCCAGGGGCAAATGTCGACGGAATCGACCTCCAGTGCTCGCATACTAGCTTCAGCTACCAAAGCACCGGCCACGATCTGTGGTGCCCGCTCGGCACTCACCCCTTCCAGTTCAGCACGGTCTGCCGTCGTCATCCTAGAGATGAAAGCTATGAGCTGTCTTAATCCAGTGGCCGTCACCGTCCGTTTGACGCGCGGACCGGCACCGGAGGGGGCGGCACCGGTGAGTCGGGCCAGTGAGCGGAAGGTTTTCGAGGTCGCCACCGCCAGATCCGGAGTCCCAGCCTTGAGCAAGGTGGCTCCCGGGTCGGCAAGCTCGTTCGCCAGCCAGTCCCGGAGCATCCCGACGCGCCGTCGGCCCGGCGGATCTTCGGGCAGCCACTCTCTGGTCAGCCGCCCCGCGCCGAACGGCAGCGACAACGCCACCTCGGGCTCTTCATCGACACCGTTGGACAATTCCAGCGAACCGCCGCCGATATCGATGTTGATGATCCGGCCGGCGCTCCAGCCATACCAGCGGCGTACCGCCAGAAACGTCAGCCGGGATTCGTCGACGCCGCTGAGCACCTGCAGCGAAACGCCGGTTTCGGCCAGCACCCTGGCCAGCACGTCCTCGGAGTTGGTGGCGTCGCGCACCGCCGAGGTGGCAAATGCCATGAGTTCCGCGCAACCCGAGCTGGTGGCGATCTTGGCGAACTCGTCGACCGTCTCGACAAGCTTGTCCGCACCCTTGCGGGTCAGCTTGCCGGAGTTGTCGATGGCCTCGGCCAACCGCAGCGCCGCCTTGGTCGAACTCATCGGGGTCGGATGGCCGCCGCGACGGGCGTCCACGACAAGTAGATGCACCGTGTTACTGCCCACGTCGAGCACGCCTAACCGCACGCCCACAACCTAACCGGTCTATCCAGTGCCTTTCCGAGCGGATCGCAGCCCGCGCCGTCAGTCCGCCACACGGAAGTTGAAGACAGATTCGTCGAACCGGTTGTAGCCCGGATAGTCGACCAGGTCATAGAGCTCGCGCCGGTGCTGCATCCGCCCCAGTTGGGCGGTGAGTGAACCGTCGGATTTCAAGGTGCGCAGCGCCTGTTCGGCGGCACCCATCGCCATCCTCAATAGCGAAACCGGCCAGATCACCACGTTCACGCCGACATCGCGCAGCTGATCTGTGGTGAACAGCTCGCTTTTGCCGAACTCGGTCATGTTGGCCAGCATCGGCACGTCGATGGCCGCGCGGACGGCCGCGAACTCGTCCAGCGACTCCAGCGCCTCCGGGAAGATCGCATCCGCGCCGGCGTCAACGAGCCGTTTGGCGCGTTCGATCGTCGCTGCCAGCCCGTCGACCGCCCGGATGTCGGTGCGCGCCATGATCACAAGATTCGGGTCACGCCGAGCATCGACGGCGGCGCGGATCCGCTGCATCGCGGTGGCGTCGTCGACGACCTGTTTGCCGTCGAGGTGACCGCACCGCTTCGGGTTGATCTGATCCTCGATGTGCAGAGCGGCCAGCCCGGAGTCCTCGAGTTCCTGCACCGTGCGGGCCACGTTCATGGGCGCACCGAAACCGGTGTCGGCGTCAGCGAGCGCGGGCAGTTCGGTGACGCGGGCGATCTGACGGGTACGCCCGGCAACCTCGCTGAGTGTGGTCAGGCCGATATCGGGCAGGCCGAGGTCGGCGCTGAGCACCGCCCCGGAAACATAGACACCGTCAAAGTCGGCACGCTCAATCAGCTTGGCGGACAACGGGTTGAACGCACCGGGGAACTGCAACAGCCGGCCCGACGCCAAGCGTTCGCGTAGGTTGGCCCGCTTCTCGGCAGATGTCGTCGTCGCATACAGCACGGTTTCCCCCTTTGTCAGAACAGTCCGCGGCGGCTGGGTGCGGGCAGCACGCCCGGCAGCGCCGTAAACGTCAACGCGCGCACCTCATCCGGCCCGAGTTCGGGCAGGCGCAGCGCGAGGCTGACAAACCGGTCCACCTCATCCGTACCTATGACCGGTACCGCCAGCCGGCGGAACTTCTCGACATACTCGTCGCGGCCAAACGGCCTGGCGCCTGCGGGATGTGCGTCGGCGACGCTGATCTCATCGACTATCTCGTTGCCGTCGGTCAGCGTCACCACCACCCGACCGCCGTACGACGCCTCGGCGCCCGCCGCGTGGTAACGCGCGGTCCAGCCGGCGTCTTCGACGGTCGAGATCTTGCGCCACAGCGCCACGGTGTCGGGCCGGCCGGCACGCTCGGGAGCGTACGACGTCTCGTGATGCCAGGCCCCGTCCTGCAGTGCCACCGCGAAGATGTACGGCAGCGAGTGATCCAGAGTTTCCCGCGACGCGCGCGGGTCGTACTTCTGCGGGTCGCCGGCGCCGGAACCGATGACATAGTGCGTGTGGTGCGACGTGTGGATCACGATACTGCGAACCCGCTGCGGGTCGGCCACTGCCGGATTTTCGCGTAACAGCTTGCGGGCCAAGTCAATCCACGCTTGCGCCTGATATTCGGCGGAGTGCTCTTTGGTATAGCTGGCCAGGATCGCCCGCTTCGGCTCACCCGGTTCGGGCAGCGGGACGTCATAGCCGGCCTCCGGTCCGTCCAGCAGCCAGGCGATTACGCCGTCCTCGCCTTCATAGATCGGTGACGGACTGGTCTGGCCACGCATTGCGCGGTCCACAGCCTCCACGGCGACCTTGCCTGCGAACGCGGGCGCGTAGGCCTTCCACGACGAGATCTCGCCCTTGCGGGATTGGCGGGTACTGGTTGTGGTGTGCAGGGCCTGACCGATTGCCTGGTAGATGACGTCGGCGGGCAGGCCGAGCAGCGTGCCGATACCGGCGGCGGCCGACGGCCCGAGGTGGGCGACGTGGTCGATCTTGTGCTTGTGCAGACTGATCGACCGGACCAGATCGATTTGCAACTCGTAGCCGGTGGCGATGCCGCGCACCAACGCAGCGCCGTCTGCGCCCGTGTGCTGTGCGACCGCAATGATCGGCGGGATGTTATCGCCGGGGTGGGAGTAGTCTTCGGCCAGGAAGGTGTCGTGAAAGTCCAACTCGCGCACCGCAACCCCGTTCGCGAACGCGGCCCATTCCGGGCTCACCCGGTCGAGGAGGTCCAGCCCGAAGACAGCCGCGCCCGCCCCACCCGAACTCGGTGGATGCGCGATGGCCGTCTCGCGCGCGGCCGACGGGGCCGAGCGAGCCACCGAAGCCGCCGCTACGGAAGCGTTGTCGAGGATGCGGTTGACGACCATGTCGGTGACGTCACCGTCCACCTCGACCGGGTCGGCGGCCACCTCGGCCATCGCCCAGGCGAGCTGATCCTCCCGGGCCAGGCCTTCCTCGCTGCGATGGACCCGGACGCGATGGTTCCTCATGTGGGGTGTTGCCCTTCCTGTATGTCGGCACCGAGGCCGGTGTAGTCGTGGCGGAAATGCTCGAGGCTGTTGTGCAGATGGACGTGGGTCGCATGCACGGCCAGTTCGCCGTCGCGGTTGGCGATCGCCGACGCGATGAGTGCGTGCTCAAGCGCCGATGCCGCCAGCCGGCCCGGCGACGCGCCGGCCTTCCTGCGCACCCGCGCCACGTGCGTGCGCAAGGTGTCGAGGGCGTCGACCAGATAGCCGTTGCCCGCTGCGACGTCGACGGACTGATCGAAGCGACGTATCAGCGCGTAGTAGTCGTCGACTTGCCGATCGGTGACGTCCAGGTCGAGCAGCGGAGTGTGCCAGGCCCGGAACTCTCGGGCGTATTGGTTGAACACGTCGGGGTCTGCGCGGCGGGCGGCCAGCTGGGCCGCCTGGGCCTCCAGGCAGGTCCGCATCTCGAACAGCGCGTCGATATCGCGATCGGAGACGTCGGTGACCACCGTCCCCCGGCCCTGCCCGTCGTCCAGCAGACCGTCGGCGACCAGCCGCCCGAAGGCCTCCCGGACCGGGGTACGTGATACCCCCAACCGCTCGGACTGTTCGACCTCGTAGAGCGTGGTACCAGGGCCGAGCACACCCTCGAGAATCTCGGCCCGTAGCTGCTCGTAAGCGCGGGCCGCCGCGCTGGAAGGCTTCGATGCCACGGGGCTCAGTGTATACACAGCTTCGGAATATCCTTTGATTACATGGATTTTCCCCGCAATCCATTGCGACGTTGCCCACTTATGTATACGTTCAGCCTGTTAGACAGCGCCGTCAGCCCCAGGAGGGATCTCCATGCGAACCCCACGTCTCGCCGCCACCGCCGTAGCGGCCGTGCTTGCCCTCGCCGCTTGCAGCGGCAACACCGACTCAGGCTCGGACGGTGCGGCCGCCGGCGACTTCCAGCCGCTGGCGCGCGTCGAGATCATCGCCCCCGCGGCACCCGGAAGCGGGTGGGATCAGACGGCACGGGCGGTGCAGGAATCTCTGCGGGGGGCCGACCTGGCCCGCAGTGTCGAAGTCAAGAACGTGCCGGGCGCCTCGGGCACCGTCGCACTTGCCCAGGTGGCACCACAGCGTGGAAAACGTGACCTGCTCATCGCATCGGGCTTGGCGATGATGAGCGGGATCGTCACCAACGGCACGGCGGTCACCCTCGATGACCTCACTCCCCTCGCCCGCGTCGTCGGCGAGTACGAGGTGATCGTGGTGCCCAAGGACGTGCCGTTCAACAACGCCGATGAACTTTTCGCCGCGATCAAGGCCAACCCCAAATCGGTTGCCATTGCCGGGGGTTCGGCCGGGAGCGCCGATCACATCTTCATCGGCCTGCTGGCCCAGCACTACGGCGTCAAACCGTCCGACGTCAACTACGTTCCATACAGCGGTGGCGGCGAGGCAACGACGGCACTGCTGGGCGGCAAGGTCCAGGCCGGTGTGGCCGGGCTCAACGAGTTCTCCGAACAGATCAAGACCGGCAACCTCAAAGGCATTCTGATCTCGTCGCTCGACCAGGTCGAGGGCACGACGTTCGCGCAGACCGCCGGGGATATCGATCCGGCCCTGGAGTTCCAGAATTGGCGCTCGGTCATGGCCCCCGCCGGCATCGACAACGACCTGAAGACCCAGTACATCGAGGCACTCACGCGGATGCACGACTCCGCGGAATGGACGGAACTGGTCAAGAACAACGGCTGGACCGACAACTTCCTGGCCGGCGACGAGTTCGCGACCTGGCTCGGCCAGGAGACCGATCGAGTGCAGAAGGTGCTCACCGAACTCGGCTTGGCCAAGCAGGCAGGCTAGTGACTGCCGAACCAAACGTCGTTTCGCGCCACCGAGCGATCCCGTGGGGCGAGTGGACGGTGACAGTCGCCCTGCTGGGCATCGGTGTCGTGGTGTTGCTCGACGGCCTGCATCAGCCGGTGTCCACCTCGGCGTCCGGCGTTGGTGCCGGATTCATGCCGAAAGTGGTCGGCGTGTTGCTGATCGCGTTGTCGGTGGCCTTGATGGTCCAGATAGGACGTGGCAACCTCGGCCGACCGGACGAGGCAGAAGGCGACGTGGACGTTCGGAGCACCCGGTGGGTGCCGCTGGCCACGTGTATCGCCGCGGCGGCGGTGTTCATCGTCGGCGTTGAATCACTCGGCTACGTCATCGTCAGCTCGATCGCGTTCTGGCTGACCGCGTGGGCCCTTGGTGCGCGCCATGTCGTGCGCACCGCGGGGATCGGGATCGCGCTGTCGTTGATCATTTATCTGTCCTTCACGCAGCTGCTCGACATCTCGCTGCCGGCCGGAATCCTGGGCTTCTGATGTCGGGTATCGAAGGACTGCTGCATGGGCTGTCGCTGGCGATCACGCCAGAGAGCCTGATGTTCGCGCTACTCGGCACGGTGGTCGGCACCCTCATCGGTGTGTTGCCCGGCATCGGTCCGGCGCTGACCATCGCGCTGCTGCTGCCGCTGACCTACGGCCTGGAACCGCAGTATGCGTTCATCATGTTCGCCGGTATCTACTACGGCGCCATGTACGGCGGCTCAACCACGTCGATCCTGCTCAAGACGCCCGGCGAATCCGGGTCGGTGATCACGGCCATCGACGGCAACAAGATGGCTCGGAATGGCCGCGGCGCAGCGGCGCTGGCCACGGCCGCCATCGGATCGTTCGTCGCCGGGACCATCGCGACTGTGCTGCTCGCCTTCTTCGCGCCGTGGATGGTCAGTATCGCCGTGAAGCTCGGTGCCCCGGACTACTTCGCCCTGATGGTCGTCGCGTTCCTGACGGTGAGCGCGCTGGTCGGGTCGTCACCGTTGCGCGGCATGGTCTCGATGGCGCTGGGCCTCGTTGTCGGTCTCATCGGGATCGACTTCCAAAGCGGCCAGCAGCGCCTGGTATTCGACCAGGTGGCTTTGCTCGACGGCATCGACACAGTGGTGTTGATAGTCGCGCTGTTCGCGATGGGCGAGGTGCTTTACGTTGCGGCGCATCAAGTTTCGAGCCACTTCGACGTGCTCGCGCTGAACAAGGGCGCGAAGTGGATGACCCGCGCGGACTGGGCGCGCTCATGGAAGCCGTGGCTGCGCGGAACCAGCGTGGGCTTCCCGCTCGGCGTCATCCCGGCGGGCGGCTCGGAGATACCCACGTTCCTGTCCTATGCGATGGAGCGGCGGCTGTCCAAGCACAAAAATGAATTCGGCAACGGGGCCATCGAAGGGGTGGCAGGCCCCGAGGCAGCCAACAATGCGAACGCGGCGGGCACCCTGGTGCCGTTGTTGACGCTCGGCATCCCCACTTCGGCGACCGCCGCGGTCATCCTTGTCGCGTTCCAGCAATACGGCATCCAGCCTGGACCGCAGCTGCTGGACACTGAATCGACGCTCGTGTGGGGGCTCATCGCGAGCTTGATCATCGCCAACGTCATTTTGCTGGCGCTGAACCTGCCGCTGGTCGGGCTGTGGGTGAAGATCCTCGAGATCCCCAAGCCATACCTGTTCGCCGGGATCATGACGTTCGCGCTGCTCGGCACGTACGCCGTCAACGGCTCGACCTTCGACGTGCTGGTGCTGCTTGTGCTCGGCGGGCTCGGCTATCTCATGCGCCGGTTCGGATTCCCGATCTCGCCGATGATCGTCGGGGCGATCCTGGGGCCGCTGGCCGAGGTGCAGTTGCGCCGCGCACTCGACATTGCCGGCGGCGACGTGCTCACGCTGGTGAGCACACCGTTCACCATTGTGGTCTACGTGACACTGGTGGCGGCCCTGGTGGGCGGATATCTGCTGCGCCGCCGGACTTCACGGGACGTCGAGCTATTGGCGACCGAAGCCGAGAACGAAACGAGCGCGCGGCAGGCTTGACTCGATCCGGGTGTCCGTGGGAGGTAGCGTTGGCGGCGTGACAGGTGTCGGCGATGAGCGCTCGCGCGAAGAGCAGACCACGAATGATGAGCGCTCGCGCGAAGAGCAGACCGTGAGGCCGGGCGAAGTGGAGCTCGATTTCGCCCGTGAGTGGGTCGAGTTCTACGACCCCGACGACGCGGACCATCTCATCGCCGCCGACATGACGTGGCTGCTGTCCCGCTGGACATGTGTGTTCGGCACGCCGGCATGCCAAGGCACCGTGGCCGGCCGGCCCGACGACGGATGCTGCTCGCACGGCGCCTTCCTGTCCGACGACGACGACCGCGCCAAGCTGGACGATGCGGTCAAGCAACTGACCGACGACGATTGGCAGTTCCGCGAAAAGGGCCTGGGCAGAAAGGGTTACCTCGAGGACGACGAATACGACGGCAAGCCCAACCTGCGCACCCGCAAGTACAAGGGCGCCTGCATCTTTCTGAATCGGCCCGGCTTCCGGTCCGGGATCGGCTGTGCCCTGCACAGCAAGGCGCTCAAGCTCGGCGTCGAGCCGCTGACGATGAAGCCGGACGTGTGCTGGCAGCTGCCGATCCGCCGGAGCCAAGACTGGGTGACCCGGCCGGACGGCACGCAGATACTCAAGACGGTCATCACCGAGTACGACCGGCGAGGCTGGGGCGAGGGCGGTGCCGACCTGCACTGGTACTGCACCGGGGATCCGGCCGCCCATGTCGGTGCGCGCCAGGTGTGGGAGACCTATGCGCCGGAGCTGACCGAACTTCTCGGCGAGAAGGCCTACGCCGAACTGGCCGCAATGTGCAAGCGCCGCAGCAGTTTAGGGCTGATCGCCGTGCACCCGGCCACTCGCGCCGCCGAGTAGTTCACCCTCCCGCGAGCAGACGAAGGTCAGCCCTCGAGCTTGTAGCCCAGCCCGCGGACGGTGACCAGATGCACCGGATTTGCCGGGTCGGCCTCGATCTTGGATCGCAGCCGTTTGACGTGTACGTCGAGAGTCTTGGTGTCCCCGACATAATCCGCACCCCAGACCCGGTCGATGAGCTGGCCCCGGGTGAGCACCCGCCCGCTGTTGCGCATCAGGTACTCCAGCAGGTCGAACTCCTTGAGCGGCAACGTGATCTGCTCACCGTTGACGCTGACCACATGGCGCTCGACGTCCATCCGGACCGGGCCGGCCTCCAGCACACCGTCGGCGATCCCGTTGTCGTCGTTGTCGGCCCCGCGGCGCAGTACCGCACGGATCCGGGCGATCAGCTCGCGGGCCGAATACGGCTTGGTGACATAGTCGTCGGCGCCGAGTTCCAGCCCGACGACCTTGTCGATCTCACTGTCGCGGGCCGTCACCATGATCACCGGCACGCTGGAGCGGGCCCGCAACTGCTTGCAGACATCGGTTCCGCTCATCCCTGGCAGCATCAGGTCCAACAGCACGATGTCGGCACCGGAGCGCTCGAACTCGGCCAGGGCCGACGGGCCGTCGACCACCACGGTGGCCTCGAAGCCTTCCTTGCGGAGCAGGAATGCCAACGGATCGGCCAGCGACTCCTCGTCCTCAACGATCAACACGCTGGTCATCGTTTCGTTAATCCTCTCGTTCGTCTGGGTCTTTGGTATCGGGGTAGGCCGGGATCGACAACGTGAATGTCGACCCCGTTCCCGGCTGACTCCACAGCCGGATGGTTCCGTTGTGATTGGCGGCGACGTGCTTGACGATCGCCAGACCGAGGCCGGTCCCGCCGGTAGCACGCGAGCGGGCCTTGTCCACGCGGAAAAAGCGCTCGAAAACCCGCTCCTGGTCAGCCTTGTCGATCCCGATGCCACGGTCGGTAACCGCGATCTCGACGCTGCCGCCCCGCCGTCGGCGGCTGACCGATATGCCGGACCCGTTGGGCGAGTATGCAATTGCATTGGAGACCAGATTGGCGATGGCCGTCACCAGCAGCGCCTCGTCGCCGAGGACACGGTAGCCGGTCGGCGCGTCGGTGTTGATCCCGATCTCGGCGTTGTCGGCGGCCACCTTGTGCCGGGACAGCGCTTCGGCCACCACGGTGTCG
This sequence comes from Mycolicibacterium sp. XJ870, assembly GCF_053483975.1. Classification (NCBI taxonomy): domain Bacteria; kingdom Bacillati; phylum Actinomycetota; class Actinomycetes; order Mycobacteriales; family Mycobacteriaceae; genus Mycobacterium; species Mycolicibacterium sp. XJ870. The sequence goes on along the minus strand of NZ_JBEFTI010000001.1, from coordinate 64,045 downwards.
ACATCGACGGCGTCGAGATCCGGCAGCCGTTCACCGCCCTGCAACCGGGACAGCTCGATCAGCTCGCCGACCATGTCGGCCAGCCGGTGAGATTCAGCGACCATCTTGTCGGCGAACCGGCGCACCGTATCGGGGTCGTCGGCCGAGGCCAGCAACGCTTCGGCTAGCACTCCCATCGCGCCGACGGGGGTTTTCAGCTCATGACTGACATTGGCCACGAAATCGCGCCGCGTGGCCTCCATGCGCGCATGCTCGGACTGGTCGTCGACGTAGACCACGGCAAAGCGGCCGTCGTCGTCGGCGAGCAACCGCACCTCGCCACGCACCGAGATGCCGGACCGCCCCGGGTGGGTCACCTTGCGTGGTGACAGATCGACCTGGATGTTCTGGCCTGTGGCGAACACCTGCTCGGCGGCCCGCCAGGCCCGGTCGTCGAGCAGCCGATCCCGCACGACGCCCAGCTCACCGGCCCGGTCGTTGGCGTAGACCACGTCATTGAAGGTGTCGACAACCACGATTCCCGTCGGGGACAGCGACACGATGTGCTGGAGCATCTGCGAGACGGTCATGCCTGCCTCGTCCACTTCGCGGCGTCGCCGTCGGGCAACGATGCGGGGCGCCACTGCTGCGCCGACGCCGGCTCCGACGATCAGCCCGAGCAACGCCACGACCGCCGTCAGCAGTAACGCCGACACCAAGCTCACGCGAAAATCGTACGCACCCGGTGAACGTCATCCCAGCAGCGTGCGGCCAAAACGGTACATGTCACACGACCAAACACAGGAGTTCGGTTGCCGTTAACCCTGCGTAACCCTGCGTTCGCCGAATGGCCCCGGCCTAAGACTTCGCCCCCTGGGCCGCGACGGCGGCCGCGCCCGCGGCGGCCGCCTCGGGATCCAGGTACTGACCGCCGATGACCAGCGGTTTGAGGTCCTCGTCGAGTTCGTAGACCAGCGGGATACCGGTCGGAATGTTCAGGCCGACCACATCCGCGTCGGACATTCCGTCCAGGTACTTCACCAACGCGCGCAGCGAGTTGCCGTGCGCGGCGAGCAGCACGGTTTTGCCGGCCTGCAGGTCAGGCACGATCGTGCCCTCGTAGTACGGCACAAACCGCTCGACCACGTCTTTCAGGCATTCGGTCAACGGCCCGCCGTTGATGTCGGCATACCGCGGGTCGGCATCCTGGCTGTACTGACTGCCCTTCTCGATGGGCGGCGGCGGCGTGTCGTAGCTGCGCCGCCAGGCCATGAACTGCTCGTCGCCGTACTTGGCCTTGGTCTCGGCCTTGTCCAGGCCCTGCAGCGCGCCGTAGTGCCGTTCGTTGAGCCGCCAATCCCGGTGCACCGGGATCCAGTGCCGGTCGGCCTTGTCCAACGCCAGGTTCGCGGTGTTGATCGCACGGCGCAGCAGAGAGGTGTACACCACGTCGGGCAGCACACCCTGCTCTGCGATCAGTTCGCCACCGCGCACTGCCTCCGCCCGCCCCTTGTCGGTGAGGTCGACATCGACCCAGCCGGTGAACAGGTTCTTCTGGTTCCAGTCGGACTCGCCGTGGCGGAGCAGGATCAGGGTCGGCATCTGTGGTCTTCCTCCTCGCGTGCGGGAAATGAAATCTTCGCATGAATCGTCAGTCGTCGATCAAGTGCTCGAAGGCCTTCAGATTCTTCAGCGACTCGCCGCGCGACACCCGCCACTCCCATTCCTTCTGAATGGACGACCGAAAACCCAACTCCAGCAGCGTGTTGAAGTCCGAATCGACGGCTTCGAGCACCTGCCCTAGCACGCGGTCGATCTCGTCGGGAGTGACCGAATTCAACGCCATCCGGCCGACCAGGTAGATGTCTCCGAGGTTGTCGAGGGTATAGGCGACGCCGTAGAGACGACGGTTGCGTTTGAGCAGGAACCGGTAGACGCCCTCGAAGTTCTCGTCGGGTTTGCGGCAGACGAACGCCTCGATACGCACCGAGTGTTTTCCGATGCTCAGGATGGTGTTGGTCACCAGGCGGCGCTCACCGGGAAGTTCGACGACGATGCCGGGCAGACCACCGCGCACACCTTCGTGATGGTGGTAGACCAACCCGTGCTCGTCGAGCGTCTCCACGATCAGGTCCCGGATGGCCGGTTGGGTCACGCCCGTACACCTCGCCGCATCGAGAAGCGACGTACCGAGCGGCGGGTCGCGTGCCTTGGATGCCGCGACCGGTAGTCGCTCATCGCGTGCGAGTAGCTGGCCAACAACGCGTCGACCGTATGCGCCCAGGAGAACCTGTCGGCGTGTGCCACTGCGGCCCGGCTCAGCGCGTCAGGGTCCCGCTGCAGCACCGAATCGATCGCGGCGGCCCAGTGGTCCACATCGTGGCCGTCGACCAGAACACCGCTGACCCCGTCGGCCACCGCGACGGGAAGCCCTCCGACCGCCGCGGCCACCACGGGGGTGCCGCAGGCCTGCGCCTCGACGGCCACCAGGCCGAACGATTCCGAGTAGCTCGGCACCGCGACCAGATCGGCGGCCCGGTACACGTTGACCAGTTGCTCGCGGGACTGCGGCGGCAGGAATGTCACCCGATCGGTGATACCCAGCTCGTCGGCGAGCCGAACCAGGGTGTCCGGCTCGGCCAGTCCGGACCCCGACGGTCCGCCGGCCACAAGTACCCGCAAGCCGGGCAGCTTGGCGGCCGCCCGCAGCAGGATGTCGGGGGCCTTGAGCGGCTGGATACGGCCGACGAACGCGACGATACGTTCGTCGGCGCCAAGGCCCAGCACGGCCCGCGCGGCCTGGCGCGATCCGGGGGTGAATACATCGAGATCCACCCCTGGGTGAACCACGTCGATGCGGTCCGGATCCGCGTGGTGCAACGAAACCAGTTGTTGTGCTTCATGTTCGGTGTTGACGATCAGCCGGTCAGCTTCGTCGACCACCTGCTGCTCGCCGACCGCGCGTAACGGCGGCTCGGGCGAGTCACCTTCGGCCAGCGCTGCGTTCTTGACCGCCGCGAGCGTGTGCGCGGTGTGCACGAGTGGCACCGCCCAGCGATCCCTTGCCAGCCAGCCGACCTGACCGGACAGCCAGTAATGCGAATGCACGATGTCGTAGTAGCCGGGTTCGTGGGTGGCCTCGGCGCGCAACACGCCCGCGGTGAAAGCGCACAGCTGGGTGGGCAGATCGTTCTTGTCCAGACCCTCGAACGGCCCCGCAACGACATTGCGCACCAGCACTCCGGGTGCGACGGGCACTACCGGTGCGTCGGCCGACGAGGTGGCCCTGGTGAACACTTCCACTTCGACACCGCGGCGGGCCAGTTGCAGTGCGGTCTGCAGCACGTAGACGTTCATCCCGCCGGCGTCACCGGTGCCCGGCTGCGCCAACGGGGAAGTGTGCACTGACAGCACCGCGACGCGGCGTGGGGCCTCTGTTGCTAGACGCACACAGTCATGTCTACACCGCTGCCGATCGGCGAGTTTGAGCGCGCCGCATGGCACCGATCGGATCGGCATACAGTCCGCCGAGCGACACGATGCCTGCACTGGCCTCCTGAACGCGATTCCCGAAGGCGGTCAGCCGAATATCGCGTGATCCCAGCACCGAGCGCCGCTCGAAAGCGGCCTCGACCAACGGCATACCTTCGGGATACTCGGTGAACGCCTGGCCGCCGACCACCAGGTCGTCGGGGTTGAGTAGGTCCCGCAGCAGCGCAACGGCTTCGCCGAGCACCCTGGCCCGGTCCGCGAGCAGCTCGACTGCCTGCGGATTGCCCTGGCGCGCCGCACGCAACACCACGGGCAGCGTCGAGTTCGGGCCGTCGGCAGGCACGATCCGCAGCTTGCGGGCCGCCGTCAGCACCGCCTCGTCACTCACGGTGGATTCCAATTGCCCTGTGCCGCCGAGCAGTTCGGACTGCGCAGGCAGACCTGCGATGGTGCCGGGACCGCTGGCCGGGGAGTGCACGCGGCCGTCGATCGACAATGCGTAGCCGACGGTTTCGCGCGCGTAGACGTACAGGCTGGTCCTGGCCGGGGCGCCGGCGGCCTCGGGCCTACGCCCGCCCAGCAGCAACTCCGCCCCCGCCATCGCGTCCACGTGGGAGGCCAGTGACACCGGCAGCCCCAACGCCTCGGCGAGCACGGGGCCGACCGGGGCATCGTTCCAGCCCAACCGCGGATGGTCGAGGTATCCGGTGTTGCTGTCGACGACACCACCCGCCGCGACACCGACCCACAGCGGACGGCGGCGGTGCCAGCGGCTCAGGTACCGGCGCGCGCTGGATGCCAGTGTGGCCAGCGCCGCAGACTGCGCCCCCGATGGGGTGGGGGTTTCGACCACGTCGAGGGTGCGGCCGAACAGGTCCGTGGCCACGATGCTGGTGGTCCTGGCACCGATATGGATGCCCAGCGTGAGGAACGGTTCATGGTTGACCTCGACCGGAACCCGCGGCCGCCCAATCGCGCCCGATACCGCGAGGTCGGCCCGTTCTCGCAGAACGCCGGCCTCAAGCAGGGCGGTGACCTGCCGGTTCACCGTCGCAATGCTCAGGTCGGTGTGCTGGGCGATGACGTCACGAGCGACCGGTCCGCGCATGCGTACGGCACTGAACACCGACGCGGCGGCGGCGTCGGGGACTTTGAGCGAGGGGGCGACGATGTGCAGCAGCCTCGACTGGGGGTAACGCGCACCGGTCGCGCGGTTGGTGCGAGCGCCCGTCCGGGCGGTGCGGCGAACAGGTGCGGCAGTGGCGATTGTCACGAAAGATGTCCTTACTGGCGGTCGGCTGGTGGGTCGGGGCCACACCTGGCGACTCGGCAGGACAGCGAATATGTCCGGGGTTCAGTCAGGGGCGGCGGGGTGCGCAACAACAACACGCACGCCGCGCGATGACGAACTGAGAACTCCGGGACACATCACGAACTTAGCACGCCAACTAAAGTTGGACAGATGACGACACCACAGTCAGATCGCCGGGTGGCGGTGGTCACCGGCGCCAGCGCGGGAATCGGCGCCGCCACCGCCAGAACCCTTGCAGCCCTTGGATTTCACGTGATCTGCGCAGCGCGGCGCAGGGACCGGGTAGAGGCATTGGCCGACGAGATCGGCGGAACCGCCGTTGTAGCCGACGTCACAGACCAGGCTTCCGTCGACGCTCTGGCGGCCGGACTGGATCGAGTCGATGTGCTCGTCAACAACGCCGGAGGGGCAAGGGGTTTGGAGCCGGTGTCCACGGCCGACATCGACAATTGGCGGTGGATGTGGGAAGCCAACGTCCTCGGCACGCTGCTGGTGACGCGCGCACTGCTGCCCAAGCTGATCGCGTCCGGCGACGGCTTGATCGTCACTGTCACTTCGATCGCCGCGGTCGAGATCTACGACAACGGTGGGGGCTACACCTCCGCCAAGCATGCGCAAGGTGTGCTGCACCGCACGCTGCGCAGCGAGCTGCTCGGAAAACCGGTGCGGCTCACCGAAGTTGCGCCCGGCATGGTCAAGACCGATTTCTCGCTGAACCGGTTCGACGGCGACGAGGAACGCGCCGCCAAGGTCTACGAAGGTGTCACTCCGCTGGTGGCCGAAGACATCGCCGAGGTCGTCGGATTCGTCGCGAGCCGGCCGTCGCACGTCGACCTCGACCTCATCGTGGTCAGGCCGCGTGATCAGGTCAGCGGGGCGAGCGGGTCCCGGTTCAACCGCCGGGTGTAGGCGACGCCGGCGCGGTCGTCGTCGGGATACCCGACAACCTGGGGGCGTCGGTCGGCGTCGCGGGGGCCGACTCGGGGATGTTCGACGGCGCATCCTGCTCCGACAACGCCGACATCGACTTCCACTCGTTCCAATCCACCGCCCAGTCCCAGATGTCGCCGTCGGCGTAGGACAGCTCGATCCGGGTGCCGGTGACCTCGACCGGATCGCCGTACATGGCGGTGTGGAAGTACTGCTCGGCGTCCGCCAGCGACAGGTTGATGCAGCCGTTGGTGACGTTGCTGCTGCCCTGCGCGCCCGAACTGGCAGGGTTGGCGTGGATGAACTCGCCGTTGTTGGAGATGCGCACCGCGAAGCGCTCACGCAGGTTCGCGTAGCCCGCCGCGGGGTTGGTCATGTAGAAGTCCTCGTACTTCTCGGTGACCACATGGATACCGCTGCGCGTCACGTTGCGGTCGAGGTCGCCTTCGCCGTAGCTGCACGGGAAATCCATGAGCACCGCGCCGGATCCGTCGAGCACCTGGATGCGGTGCGATGACGCGTCGGCCCTGACCACCTGACGCCGGCCGATCTCGAAGTCGAGCGTGGCATCGGCTGCGCCGTAGGCGCCTTCGCCGAAATCGACGCCGTACAGCGGCGCCTTGACTGCCACCTTCGTCCCGGACGGCAGGTATTCGCGGCTGCGCCAGTGCAGGCGCGAACCCTGGGCCTCGTCGGGCAGCCACGCCCAACTACCTTCGGCGTGGGGCTGGGTGATGACCTCCAGCGCCTTTTCGACCGTGGCCTTGTGCTCGTCGTCGATCGACGCGTCGAACTGCAGGATGATCGGCGCGGCCACCCCGACCACCTGGCCGTCGGCGAGCTGGAACTGCCCGCTGACCTGAGTCTGCGGGGCGATGGTGGTGAACTTGCCTTCGACCGGCACCGCCTTGCCGTCGTGTCCCACCACTGAGCCCGCCCAGGTGTAGGTAGCGGCGTAGCCGAGCGGCTCGGTGACGTTGAACGCGGTCCGTTCCCGGTTGAGCTGGCCTGCGACGACCCTGCCGTCCGGATTGGTCAGGCTGACCCGCTGGAACCAGCCGTCGCTGACCTCCACGCCGACCGGGGTGGTCGGCAGCACGTCAGAGGTATCGGCGACCGGGTGATAAGTCAACGTCGGAGCCGTCGGAGCGGCACCGTTGTCGGCTGTATCCGACGAATTGCTCGAGCAGGCAGCCAGCACGCCGGCCCCCATACCCACGGCAAGCACCGTCAAGGCGCGCCGCCGATTCATCAACGGCGCGAGGGCCTGCATATCATCGGCTGAGCTCACGTGGATCTAGGGTACCGACAGAGAGCATCCAAGCAGAATTGGTTCGGGTGTGAGTTCGATCCCGAAGACTTCCCGGACACCTGTCTGAACCGCCCTGGCCAGCGCAATCACGTCGGCACTGGTGGCCTCACCGCGGTTGGTGAGCGCCAGTGCGTGCTTCGTCGACAACCGCGCGGGCGCGTCCTCGCCGGGAAATCCCTTCCCGAAGCCGGCGTGCTCGACCAGCCAACCCGCCGCGAGCTTGACGCCGTCGGTTGCCGGGTAGTTCGGCACCGGCCCGTCCGCCGATGCCTGCACCCGGTCGAATTCCGCACGCGACACCACCGGGTTGGTGAAGAACGATCCGACGCTCCAGGTGTCGTGGTCGTCCGGATCGAGCACCATCCCCTTGCCCGCCCGCAGCCGAAGCACGGCGTCGCGCACCCGCAGCGGGTCAGCCCGCTCCCCGGGTTCGGTGTCCAGCGCGGTGGCCAGTTCGCGGTACCGCAGCGGCGCGCTGTGTCCACTGTCGTCCAGGGCGAACTCCACCTCCAGCACGATGACCGCATCGGAATGCTTGAGCACGCTGGTGCGGTACCCGAACCGCAGCTCTTCCGGTGGGACCCAACGGTCTTCGCCGCTGCGACGGTCCAACAACCGGACCCGCCTGATGGTGTCGGCGACCTCGGCCCCGTAGGCGCCGACGTTCTGCACCGGTGTCGCCCCGGCCGAACCGGGTATCCCGGACAGACATTCCAACCCGCCGAGGCCGTACGCCAGCGCGGTGACGACGACGTCGTCGAACATCGCACCCGCCTCGGCGCGCACGATGTTGCCCTCGACGGTGATCTCGGTATTGGCCACCCGCACCACGGTCAGATCGCGGATGTCGTCGGCCAGCACCACATTCGAACCGCCTGCGAGTACGAGGACGGGTTCGGCTTCACCATTCAGGGCACGCAGAACGGCCACGAGTTGCTCGGTGCTGGTGCAGGTGAGCATCCTGCGGGCGACGGGCCCGACGCGCAGTGTGGTCAGTGGAACCAGCGGAACCGCTTCAGCGACTTCCACGCCGGCAACATGCGAACTGATCACGGGCGGTAACGGTAGCCTGACCAGCTATGCCGCGATCATTCGACATGGCCACCGAGTACGACGGCAGCGTCGAACAGGTCCATCGGGCATTCGGCGACCAACGGTATTGGTTGGCCCGCCTTGCCGATTCAGGTGCCGACGACGCGACTCTGGACAAGCTGACCGTCACCGATGACGGCGGCATCGACGTGGCGACCACCCAGACCCTGCGGGCCGATCGGTTGCCGGGCCTGGTCGCCCAGTTCCACCCCGGCGACCTGAGCATCCAGCGGGAGGAACACTGGGCGCCGATTCGCGACGGCCGGGCGACCGGCACCGTCAACGGCGCGATCCCCGGCGCGCCGGTGGCGCTCACCGGAACCGCCGTGCTGGCACCGGCCGGCGAGAAGGCGCGGCTGACGGTCAAGATCACCGTCGAGGTCAAGGTGCCGTTGGTGGGCGGCAAGATCGAGAACTTCATCGGCGGCCAACTCGTCGACCTGCTCATCGCCGAACAGCGCTTCACCACGGTGTGGATCGCCGACAACGCCTGAACGTGTCGTAGCGTCGACAGCCATGAGCCGGCTCCTGGAGCACACGATGGCGTTCGACGCGCCTGCGGACACGATCTACGCCGCGTATACGAGCCGCGAGTACTGGGACGCCCTGATGGACCGGTACGACGAGCTCACCCCCGGGAAATCCGACATCACGGGGTTCAGTTCCGACGAGCGCGGGATCGACGTGGAGTTCCGGCAGGTCTTGCCGCGCTCGGAGTTGCCCGCGATCCTTCGGACGGTGATACCGCTCGATATGGCCATCAGCCGCAGGCAGCGCTTCGCACCGTACGACCGTGGGCGTGACGCCGCAGACGGCAGCTATACCGCGTCGGTGTCGCACGCCCCGGGCCGGCTCGATGGCCGGTATGAGCTCAGCGGGGCCGCCACCGGCAGCCGGCTGGAGGTGGCCAGCACGTGCAAGGTATCGGTGCCTCTGCTCGGCGGCAAGCTCGAAGACATGGTCCTGCAGTCCGTCAAAGACGTGTTCACCATCGAGGGGGCGTTCACCGCTGAATGGGTCGCGGAGCATTCCTGATCCGGTCGGACGACCGGTCGGGGCGATCACCCGGGGCACCACCGGGTACAACCGGCTGCGCCGCAGCGATCGCTGGCTGATGCATTCGGCGCGGGTGCGCGCCGCGCTGCGGACGGCGGCCGATCCGCTGGTGGTCGATCTCGGATACGGCGGGTTGCCCGTCACCACGCTGGAGTTGGCGGCGCGGCTGCAGGTGGTGCGTGCCGATGTCCGCGTCGTCGGCTTGGAGATCCATCCCGACCGGGTGGCCTCGGCACGCGCGGTGGCCGAGCATCCCCGCGTCCAGTTCGCGCTCGGCGGGTTCGAGCTGGCCGGCCTGCGGCCCGTGTTGGTGCGGGCGTTCAACGTGCTTCGCCAGTACCCCGTCGAGGCGGTCCCGGACGCCTGGGCGACGATGCAACGGCAACTGGTCCCTGGCGGCCTGATCGTCGACGGCACCTGCGACGAGCTGGGCCGCAGATGCTGCTGGGTGCTGCTGAACGCGACCGGCCCGGTCAGTCTCACGCTGGCCTGCGACCCCTTCGCGATCGAGCGGCCGTCGGATCTGGCCGAACGGCTGCCCAAGGTGCTGATCCACCACAATGTGCCAGGTCAGCCGATCCACGCGCTGCTGACCGCGGCCGACCGGGCCTGGGCCAGCACAGCCGGGCACGGCGTGTTCGGGCCGCGTGTGCGCTGGCGGGCGATGCTGGAGTTGCTGAATGCGCAGGGCTACGGCGTACAGCCGCCGCGGCGGCGGATGCGTGACGGGGTCCTCACCGTGGACTGGGCTTCGGTGGCGCCAACCTGAGCTTCTGCTCGGCGAGGAAACGGACGACCCATCTAGGCTCGTGTCATGCGAATTGCCCTGGCGCAGATCGCCACCGACACCGACCCGTCGTCGAACCTGAGCCTGGTCGACGAATACACGCGCAAGGCCGCCGCCGACGGAGCCCGGCTGGTCCTGTTCCCCGAGGCCACGATGTGCCGGTTCGGGGTTCCGCTGGGCCCGATCGCCGAACCGCTCGACGGCCCGTGGGCGTCGGGGGTGCGCGCCATCGCAGCACGGGCGGGCATCGTTGTGGCGGTCGGTATGTTCGCGCCCAGCGATGGCGGACGCGTCACCAACACGTTGATCGCCACCGGGCCCGGCGTCGAAACCCACTACCACAAGATCCACCTCTACGACGCGTTCGGATTCACCGAATCCCGCACTGTGGCACCAGGTTTCGAGCCGGTGACAATCAACGTCGACGGTGTCACGGTCGGCCTCACCACCTGTTACGACATCCGGTTCCCCGAGCTGTACATCGAATTGGCGCGCCGCGGCGCCCAGCTGATCACCGTGCACGCGTCGTGGGGTTCCGGGCCTGGCAAGTTGGAGCAGTGGACGCTGTTGGCCCGGGCCCGCGCTCTGGACACCACCGGGTTCGTCGCGGCGGTGGACCAGGCCTATCCGGGCGACGAGATCGCCAAGGCCGGGCCCACCGGGGTGGGCGGCAGCCTCCTCGCCTCCCCCACCGGTGCGGTACTCGCTGCCTGTGGTGCCGATCCGCAGTTGCTGGTCGTCGACCTCGACCTCGACGCCGCGAGCCGGGCCAGGGAGAGCATCGCGGTGCTGCAGAACCGCTCACACTTCGCTCAGTTCGGTAAGGCACAATCGCTGGGGTGACCGATCCCTGGGCTCGCCCCACCGACCAGGCCCCGCCAGCATCGTCCGAGCAGCTGCCCCCCGGCTATCCGACCACGCCGCCGCCACCTGGTCCTCCGGCCGCACCGCCCCCTGCCGCGCCCCCGCAGAAGGATTCGTCGCCGATGGCGAAGGTCAAGAAGCTGCTGTCCGACCCGCTCTCCGTCGTGCTGGTCGCCGTGATCGTGCTTGCCCTCGTGTTCGCCGGTGTGCTGGGCGGGGAACTCTACGCCCGCAACCGCGCCGACAGCGTGGTCGCCGGCGTCGTCGAATGCATCGTGCAGGACGGCGCGACGGCGTCGTTCGACCCGCTGCCGCCGTTCCTGCTGCAGCACATGTCCGGGCACTACACGAACATCAACATCGAGACCGATGGCAACCAGATCCGGGATGCCAAGGGTATGAAGGTGGCGCTCGACATCAAGGACGTCCGGTTGGAGGACACCGCAGATTCCAGTGGCTCGGTCGGATCACTCGTCGCCAACATCACCTGGTCCACCGACGGCATCCGGCAGACGGTCGCCGACCTGATCCAGTTGCCGTTCATCGGCTCGGCGATCTCGGATGTCTCGACCAACCCGTCCGCCGGAACCATCGAGCTCAAGGGCCTGATCGGCACCATCACGGCCAAGCCCACCGTCGTCAACGAGGGCATCTCACTGCAGGTCACCGAGCTGAATGCGATCGGTATGTCCTGGCCGCGGGAGACCATCCAGCCGATCCTGGACACGTTCACCGGCAAGCTGACCGAGGACTACCCGATGGGCATTCACGCCGACAGCGTCGAGGTCACCGACAGCGGCGTGGTGGCGCGGTTCTCCACCGAGAACGGCTCGATGCCCAAGGCTCAGGACGACCCCTGCTTCGCCGGGCTCTGAGGCCCTACGCGAGGCCGTCGAGCACCGCGCGGGTGCCCGACAACCCGAGCCGGGTGGCCCCGGCGTCGAGCATCGACACGGCCTGCTCGGCGGTGCGGATTCCGCCGCTGGCCTTGACACCGACGGCGGAGCCGACGGCACCCGCCATCAGTTCCACGGCGCGCACCGAGGCACCGCCGCTCGGGTGAAAGCCCGTCGAGGTCTTCACGAAGTCCGCGCCGGCACCCTCGGCGACGCGGCAGACGTCGACAAGCAGTGCTTCACCCGAAAACTCCAGTAGCGCAGCGGATTCCACGATCACCTTCAGCGTCGCTCCCGGAACCGCGGCCCGCACGGCAGCCACGTCCGCGGCCACGCCGTCGAGCTCACCGGCCAGCGCGGCACCCACATCGATCACCATGTCGATCTCGGTGGCGCCCGCGGCGACCGCCAACTGCGCCTCGGTGGCTTTGATTCCGGGGAGGTGCTTGCCGGACGGAAATCCCGCCACTGCGGCGACGGCCAGCCCGGCAGGCGGATTGACGACAGACACCATCGACGGCGACACGCACACCGCGAACACGCCCAGGTCGACCGCTTCGGCGACGACGGCCATCACATCGGCGGCGGTGGCCTCGGGTTTGAGCAGCGTGTGGTCGACGCGTGCGGCCATCTGCTCGCGGGTGTAGGCACCCATCAGAACGGCTCTTCGGTGCCGCCGGGATTGCAGCCGGCGGCCACCATGACGTCCGTAGGCACCTCCGGCCGCCACGGCTCCACGTTCCAGCTGGACTTGCCCGGCTCGGCCAGTTCGGCGAACGTCCAGTGGCAGATGAACTGATCGCGCATACCCGGAATGTCGGCGTCAGGCGCGAGCGCGAGAACCTGGGCCCACGCGTCCTCGGCCTGCACTGACGTGCCGGGCTGACGGGCCAGTTGGCGGGCGGTGTCGGTCGGATAGATCCGCAGGCTCGACAAGTCACCCCACTTGGCCCACTCGACGTGGTCGACGAAAGATTCGGCGGCAGCGGTGGGGGCCAGGATGAGAGCGGATGTCAGGGCAAGGCTCGCCGCGCCGAGCGCGGCCATCGGTGCACGCATCGACTCAGCGCGACTTACCTTGGATTTCAAGCAGTTTCGGTCGGACATCGACCAGATACACGCCGGTGGCGCAGGCCGAGATGGCAGCGCCGAAGGCGTCGCGCAAGAGCAACTCCAGCAGCAAACCCACGCCGATGATGATGAGCCAGACCGGCTTGGTGAGCTTGCCGGTGGCCGTGTATGCATCTGGGCGCTGCATGGCCGCATGCACGAAGGCGTAGACGCCCACGATGAAGACCAGGATGACGAGTATCGAAACAATGACGCCCGCAAGGTTGGCAAGTTCCACCTCACCAGCCTATGCGGGCGCCATCGCGAACGTCGAATGACGGGTGTCAATACCCGCCTGACGGACTACTTCTGGGTCACCTTCTTGGCCGGAGCGGCCTTGCGTGCCGGGGCAGCCTTCTTGGCCGGGGCGGCCTTCTTGGCGGCAGGAGCCGGAGCCTTCTTGGCAGGCGCCTTGGCCGCGGTGCCGGCCTTCTCGGCCTTCTTCGGCAACTCGACTCCGACCAGCTTGGCGGCACGCTCGCCGACAGCACGGGTCTGCGAGGCAACGTTGCCCAGCGCCTCCTGCGTCAGCTCGACGGCCTGGTCGGTGTAGCCCTCGACGCGGGTGGCCGCTTCTTCGAGGGCCGGCTGGTTGCGCAGCCGCTCGAGGGCGGCCTCGCCGCGCTCGACAAGCTTGTTGTAGGTCGCGGTGGCCTGATCTGCGTAGCCCTCGGCGGCCTTGCGCAGCTCATCGGAGTTCAGCCGCTCGCGCAGCTCCCCGAACTGATTCGGCAGGTCTTCCTGCAGCCTGTTGAGGCGGGCGCGGCTCTCCTCGACGCGGGCCTCGGCGTCGGTACGGGCCTCGTCGGCACGCTCACGCAGGCTGACGACGATCTCGTTCACAGTGGCCAGGGCCAGATCGGCGGCGCCAACGGCGGCGAGCAGAGGAGCCTTGAGGTCCTCGATGGTCGGCTGGGTCTTCTCGGTCATGTCGTACTTCCTTTCCACGGATAGCGAATGGTGTGTGTTATCGAGTCGGTTGTCATTCCGTTGAATCAGGCGTCGACTCCTCACCTGCGGCGGCTTCGTTCTGTTGGCGAAACGACGTGTAGATGTCGAGCAGCACCTGCTTCTGCCGCTCCGTGATGCTCCCGTCGTTGACGACGGCGTCGCGGACCTCGCTGGGTTCGCTGGGTTCCAGGATCCCGGCGCGGACGTAGAGAACTTCCGCGGACACCCGCAGGGCCTTCGCGATCTGGTTGAGCACGTCGGCCGAGGGTTTGCGCAATCCCCGCTCGATCTGACTGAGGTAGGGGTTGCTGACGCCGGCCTTCTCGGCCAACTGCCGCACCGATACCTGCGCAGCTTCGCGCTGGGACCGGATGAAACTCCCGATGTCCTGCGCAGCATTGGTCACCACAGCCGCGAGATTCTCATCCTGCGCCATAAGTGGCCCCCTTGTAGGTCGGGTATCCGTTAACGACGGATTCCACGCTACGACGGGGTGCTAACTTTTGCAAGCACTAGCTAGCGCAGGTCAGAAGAGTAGTTGGGCTACCGAATAGATGATCAACCCGGCCAGCGCACCCACGACCGTGCCGTTGATCCGGATGAACTGCAGGTCACGGCCAACATGAAGCTCGATTCGACGGCTCGCCTCGTCGGCGTCCCAGCGTTCGATGGTTTCGGTGATGATTGCTGTGATCTCCACCCCATACTCGGAAACCAGGTGCTGAGCGGCCCGAATGATCCAGTTGTCCACCTTGTCGCGCAGCTCTGCGTCGTCGCGCACCGATTCCCCGATGTGCATCACCGAATCGGCGATCCGGGTCCGCAGCGCCGAGGAGGGATCGTCCACCGACTCCAGGACGATCCGCTTGGCCGCACTCCACGCGGTCTCGGCGGCCCTGGCCACCTCGTCGCGGGCCATGATCTGTTCCTTGACGTTCTCGGCCCGCTGAATCGTCGTCGCGTCGTGCTGGAGGTCGTCGGCGAACTCGAACATGAACTTGGTGGCCGAACGGCGCAGTTCGTGGTCGGGGTTGCGGCGCACCTTGTCGGTGAAGTCCATCAGCTCACGGTGTATCCGGTCGCCCACCAGATGGTCGACCCACCGGGGTGACCAGGTTGGGGAATCGCGTTCGATGACGCGCTCGATGACCTCACCGGCATTGAGGGACCACTGGAAAGCCCGGTCGCACAGGAGCTGGATCAGCGCTTCCTGCCGGTGTTCGGCCAACAGCGTCGCCAGCACCCGTCCGATCGGCGGGCCCCATTGCGGCTCGGCGATGCGTTTGACGATCATGCGGTCCAGTACGTGCTGCACATCCTCGTCGCGCAGCATCTCGACACCGACCCGCAGCACGGTGGAAGCCTCGGCGGCCACTCGCTCGGCGTGGGAACGATCCGAAAGCCACTTGCCCAGCCGGCCCGCCACCTGGGCGTCGCGGAGTTTCGTCTCCACCACCTCGGGCGACATGAAGTTCTCGCGGACGAATGCGCCCAGGCCCTCCCCCAACTGATCTTTCTTGCGTTTGATGATCGCGGTGTGCGGGATCGGAACGCCCAGCGGATGCTTGAACAGCGCGGTGACCGCGAACCAGTCGGCCAGTGCGCCGATCATCCCGGCCTCCGCGGCCGCGCGCACATAGCCCACCCATGGCGCAGCACCATGCGATTGCGCCCAGGTGCACAGCAGAAAGACGATGGTGGCGCCGATCAGGAAACCCAGCGCCACCACCTTCATCCGCCGCAAGCCCCGCCGACGTTCGGCATCGGCAGCGCTGTCAGCGCCGGCCAGCGTCTCGGCGAAGCTGCGCGGTGAGGCAGGCAACGCACGGGTCTCATCAGGAAATCGATGTGCCACCGTTCCATCATCCGCTATCGCATCGGTACCAGGCCGCTCCCTCAAGCCGATTGCGGTCGAGCGGCCGTAGTATCGAGTGGGACTAGGGAATGGGACTACTGCGACAGTGGCACAGCACACGCCTTCGGTGGCGGTGAAGACCGATGGACGTAAGCGGCGCTGGCACCAACACAAGGTGGAGCGTCGCAATGAGTTGGTAGACGGCACCCTGGAGGCCGTCCGGCGACGCGGCAGCAATGTCAGCATGGACGAGATCGCGGCCGAGATCGGCGTGTCAAAGACCGTGCTGTACCGCTATTTCGTCGACAAGAACGACCTCACCACCGCGGTGATGATGCGCTTCGCGCAGACCACGCTGATCCCCAACATGGCCTCGGCGCTGTCGTCGAATCTGGACGGGTTCGACCTCACGCGCGAGATCATCAAGGTGTACGTCGAAACGGTGGCCAACGAGCCGGAGACGTACCGGTTCGTGATGGCGAACAACTCGGCCAGCAAGAGCAAGGCCGTCGCCGATTCCGAGCAGATCATCGCCCGCATGCTGGCCGTCATGCTGCGCCGCCGAATGGCCGAGGCGGGCATGGACACCTCCGGTGCGGAGGCGTGGGCGTTCCACACCGTCGGCGGCGTGCAGCTGGCCACCCACTCGTGGATGTCGAATCCCCGGACGACCCCCGACGAGCTGATCGACTACCTGACCATGCTGTCCTGGTACGCCCTGTGCGGCATCGTCGAGGTCGGCGGATCGCTGGAAAAATTCAACTCGCAGCCGCACCCGTCGCCGATTCCGCCGCGGTAGCTGCTTGACTGGGCCCGTGCCTGAAGACTCCAAACTGCCGTCCCTGTGGACCCACGAACCGCACGTCCAATTGGTCTTCCGCCCCGGCGACAAGGTCGCCGACATCAAGACCAACCACACGCCGGGCTTCAGCGGCTCCAAGTCAGATGCTCCGGCACTGCAGGCCGAGCGCAACGATCGGCTGGCCGAGCTGCAGGAGATGCTCTATGCCCGGAACAAGAGCGGTGACGACAACCGCTCTGTGCTGTTGGTGCTGCAGGGCATGGACACGGCCGGCAAAGGTGGAATCGTCAAACATGTTGTAGGCGCGGCAAATCCGCAGGGAGTCCGGTACACCAGTTTCGGTAAGCCGACCGAGGAGGATCGGGCCCACCACTACCTGTGGCGGATCCGCAACGCCTTGCCGCCCGCCGGGCATATCGGGGTGTTCGATCGGTCGCACTACGAGGACGTGCTGATCGTCCGCGTGCACAACTTGGTGCCGCCCGAGGTATGGGGCGCGCGTTACGACGAGATCAATGCCTTCGAACGCGAACTCGTCGACGCCGGGACGACGCTGGTGAAAGTGGCCATGTTCGTCTCACTCGACGAGCAGAAGCAGCGGCTGGCCGAACGGCTCGAACGGCCGGACAAATACTGGAAATACAACCCTGCGGACATCGACGAGCGACTCCTGTGGCCCAAATACCAGGAGGCCTACCAGGTGATGCTGGACCGAACCTCGACCGACTACGCCCCATGGCACATCGTGCCCTGCGACAAGAAGTGGTACAGCAGGCTGGCCATCACCGAACTACTCATCGAGGCGCTGAAGGATCTCGACATGTCATGGCCGGCAGCCGATTTCGATATCGAAGTAGAGAAGAAGCGCCTGGCTGAAGCCTGATTGCGCGGCGACGACACCGAAACTGCACACAGGGACAAAATCGGCGCCGGATTTGTCCCTGTGTGCAGTTTCGGTGATCCCGACACAAGCCTGCCCCCAAGATCCGCGCTTATGCGCTTCGCTCGGGGGCAGGGTCGAACGAAAAGCTACTTCACCAAGGTGAACTGCCCGACGTTGGTGATGCCGCGACGGAAGAAGTCGGCACAACCGGTCAGGTACTTCATGTAGCGGTCGTAGACTTCCTGGCCCTGCATGGCGATGGCCTCATCCTTGGCCGCCTCCAGGTTGGCCGCCCACATGTCCAGGGTGCGGGCGTAGTGGGGCTGCAGCAGGTGGGTGCGCTCCAACGTGAATCCCGAATCAGCCGCCAGCTTCTCGATGTCCTCGACCGCGGGCAGCTGCCCACCGGGGAAGATCTCCTCGCCGATGAACTTCATGAACTTCAGGTCGCTGATCGTCAGCTTGATGCCGTTCTCCCGGAAGAACTGCTGGGTGTGCGCCAGGATCGTGTGCAGCAGCATGCGGCCGCCGTTTTCGGGCAGGATGCTGTAGGCCCGCTCGAAGAACACCGGGTACCGCTCAGCCTTGAACGCCTCGAAGGCGCCGATCGAGACGATCCGGTCGACGGGCTCGTTGAACTCTTCCCAGCCCTGCAGGCGGATCTCGACCGAGCGTTGGGTATCGAGCTTGGCCAGCCGCTCACGCGCGTAATCCGACTGGGCCTTGCTCAGCGTGATACCGATGACGTTCACGTCGAACTGCGTGATGGCCCGCTCCAGCGCACCGCCCCAGCCACAGCCGATGTCGAGCAGGGTCATGCCAGGCTTGAGGTCCAGCTTGCCCAGCGCCAAGTCGAACTTGGCATTCTGCGACTCGTCGAGGTTCATGTCCTCGCGCTCGTAATACCCACAGGTGTAGCCCATGGTGGGCCCAAGGAAAAGGGCGAAGAAATCGTTCGAGATATCGTAGATCGACTGCGATTCCTCGTAGTACGGCGCCAGTTCGGACTCGACTTTAGACATGCGACAAATAACCCTTTGCATTTTCTTCTGCTGACGACCAACGGAAGGGCCACGCGAGAGATCGCGCAGACTCAGACCGAGCCAGCAGGCCCCTACCGTGGGTAGACTAGCTAAGTGCGCGCCTAAGTGCCAGCTCGGGTCGGTTCAGTACGTGTAGAAGCCCTGGCCGGACTTCTTGCCCAGCTGCCCCGCCTCTACCATGCGCAGCAGCAGCGGCGGTGCCGCATAGAGCGGCTCCTTGAACTCGTCAAACATCTTGTCTGCGATGAGCTTTAGCGTGTCGAGGCCCACCAGATCGGACAGCCGCAGCGGGCCCATCGGGTGCGAAAGTCCGGCCACCACTGCCTTGTCGACGTCCTCGACCGTGGCAAAGCCGGCCTCGACCATTCGAACAGCTGCAAGCAGGTACGGAACCAGCAACGCATTGACCACGAAACCGGACCGATCAGCGCAACGAACTACCTGCTTACCGAGGACTGTGCCGGCGAACTGCTCCGTGCGGGCAACCGCCGCATCGCTGGTGACGAGGGTGCTGACCAGCTCCACCAGCGGCAGCACCGGCACCGGGTTGAAGAAGTGCAGGCCCAACACCCGGTGGGGTTGCTGGGTGGCCGCCGCCAGTTTCATGATCGGGATGCTCGACGTGTTCGATGCCAGCACGGCGTCGGGGTCGGTGAGCACCTGATCGAGCTCGGCGAAGATCTTGCTCTTGACGGCCTCGTCTTCGATCACCGCTTCGATGACCAGTTGGCGGTCGGCGAGGTCGGCGAGCGTGGTGGTGAAGTTCAGCTTCTCCAGTGCCGCCGCCTTCTCCCGTTCGGTCACCTTGCCCGCACTCACCGCACGCTCAAGCGATTTGGTGATCCGGTTGCGTCCGGCGGTGACCAATGCGTCGGTGGTCTCGAAGACCAGCACATCGACGCCTGCACGCGCGGACACCTCGGCGATACCCGCGCCCATCTGGCCGGCGCCGATAACGCCTACTCGTTCAATTGGATTGCTCACTGGAACCCTTACTCCCTCTAACACCGCGACAGGCCCCGCCCAGGATTCTGAGCGGGGCCTGCGCTGTCAACTCCTGTCAGTACCGCGAGCAGACGCAAACTTGTCTGTTTCGGGGCCGAAATGTGCGAGTTTGCGTCTGCTCGGCGGAGAAGCTCAGTGGAACTGGCCCTCTTCGGTCGAACCGGCCAGCGCGGTGGTCGAGCTGGTCGGGTCCACCGTGGTGGCGATCCGGTCGAAGTAGCCGGCGCCGACCTCGCGCTGGTGCTTGGTGGCGGTGTAACCGCGCTCCTCGGCGGCGAACTCGCGCTCCTGCAGGTCGACGTATGCAGTCATCTGGTTACGGGCGTAGCCGTATGCCAGATCGAACATCGAGTAGTTCAGCGCGTGGAATCCGGCCAGCGTGATGAACTGGAACTTGAAGCCCATCGCGCCGAGCTCCTTCTGGAACTTCGCGATCGTCGCGTCGTCCAGATGCTTGCGCCAGTTGAAGGACGGCGAGCAGTTGTAGGCCAGCATCTGGTCGGGGAACTCGCTCTTGACGCCTTCGGCGAACTTGCGGGCCAGCTCGAGGTCCGGGGTGCCGGTCTCCATCCAGATCAGGTCGGAGTACGGCGCGTAGGACTTGGCGCGGGCGATGCAGGGCTCGAGGCCGTTGCGCACCCGGTAGAAGCCTTCCTTGGTGCGCTCACCGGTGATGAACGGCTGGTCGCGCTCGTCGACATCGGAGGTGATCAGCGTCGCTGCCTCGGCGTCGGTACGCGCGATGACGACGGTCGGCACGTCGGCCACGTCAGCGGCCAGGCGGGCCGAGGTCAGGGTGCGGATGTGCTGCTGGGTCGGGATCAGCACCTTGCCACCGAGGTGGCCGCACTTCTTCTCCGAGGCCAGCTGGTCCTCCCAGTGCGAACCGGCGACGCCCGCGGCGATCATCGCCTTCTGCAGCTCGTACACGTTGAGTGCACCGCCGAAGCCGGCCTCACCGTCCGCGACGATCGGCGCAAGCCAGTTCTCCACCGAGGTGTCGCCCTCGACCTTGGCGATCTCGTCGGCGCGCAGCAGCGCATTGTTGATACGACGGATCACCTGGGGCACCGAGTTGGCCGGGTACAGGCTCTGGTCGGGGTAGGTGTGGCCGGACAGGTTGGCGTCACCGGCGACCTGCCAACCCGACAGGTAGATGGCCTTGAGCCCGGCACGGACCTGCTGGACGGCCATGTTGCCGGTCAGGGCACCAAGGGAGTTGACGAAGTCCATGTCGTGCAGCTGCTCCCACAGCACCTCGGCGCCACGGCGGGCCAGGGTCGCCTCCTCGACGACGGTGCCCTGCAGGGCGACGACGTCGGAGGGGGTGTAGGTCCGGGTGATGCCCTTCCAGCGGGGATTGTGATCCCAGTCGTGCTGGATCTGCTCCGGTGACTTCGGGGTGCCCACGGTCGACATAGGACTGCTCCTTCGGTTGTTAAGTCGCTGCGGCGCCGTATGCGTCGTTGCTTGTTAACGTCGCAGCAGCTTCACTCTTGTGCTAACCCGACGATGGCACAGTACATATCCGCAGGTCCACCCGTTTCAGTTGCCAATTTTCGCCAAACCGCCGCGTTAACTTGCGAAGTTTGCGAAGAAACATGATGGCTGTACCGGTTCAGAAGCTACCGACGAGTAACCGGTTTTCGCAGGTCAGTACGCCCGTACTGTTAAACGGGACCGACTTATAGCGCGAACAGTGATGCGACGGCCTTGGTCTCCTCGCCGACCGCATATGTGAGCGTTGTAACAGTCCGATCCGTGAGCTCGGGTCCGAATTTGTCGGTCGAACCGGGCGGATGGGTATGCGAAAGGATCTCCAACTTCTCCCCCAATGCGACCGGAGCGTCGTGCTCGATGGCCACTCGCAGCGGGTTTTCCAGCAGCTCGGGGTGCGAGTACAGGTAGTCCTCGATGACCGTCCAGTACACCGAGTTGTTCATGTGATCGAACAGGTCGATGTCGGACACCCGGACCGGGTACTCGCGGACCTCTCCGGCGTCCTCACGACTGCCGGGTTTGAGGTAGGCCTTCCAGCGCAGCCGCGCCTCGGGAGTAGTGCGCCGGAGGCCCTCGAGGAAGTCATCAGAGATGCGGGCCGGCCCCTGGGTCTCCCGATTGATGTTGATCCAGAACGCCTCGGATTCCATGAGGCCGCCCTTGCGGCCATCTATACGCACGCGCATCTCGCACCACCGGTTGGACGTCCCCGAACACCACCGCCGCATCCGCAGCATGTCCTGGAACTCGATGGGCCGGATCAGGTCGATCATGGTTCGTCGCACGATCCACAGCGGGTGCGTTTCTTCGAAGCCCATCTCGCGTAGCTGATCCGATCCGATGTCCTGGATGTGGCGACACGCGGCATCGAACCGCAACCGGCCCGCGCGGTCGATATCGCCTACCCGCAGCGGCCATTGGCGATCGAAGACGTCCGGATGGGGATCGGGCACCGGCATCATCTTCTTGCCCAGTCCGGTCGTTGGCTTAGCTGCGGTCTCCGTCATTTCGGTCTCCCAATCGATCACCTTGCCCGATCATGCCAGGCGGCCCGATACTGCCATAGCGCCTGTTCTGCCAAGAATGCGAAGACGAGTCTTTGCATCGTTGTTAGGCTATTTGACGTGGCAAAAACGTTTGTCGGGTCACGTGTGCGGCAACTGCGAAGTGAACGCGGTTTCAGCCAGGCGACACTGGCACAGATGCTCGAGATCTCGCCGAGTTATCTCAACCAGATCGAACACGACGTCCGACCGTTGACGGTCGCGGTATTGCTGCGCATCACCGAGGTGTTCGGCGTCGACGCCACGTTCTTCGCCTCACATGACGACACCCGTCTCGTGGCTGAACTGCGCGAGGTGGCGATGGACCGCGACCTCGGCGTGGAAGTCGACCTCAGCGAGGTGGCCGACATGGTCACCGCCCATCCGAAGCTGGCCCGCGCGATGGTCAACCTGCACCGGCGCTACCGCTTGACCACCACGCAGTTGGCCGCCGCCACAGAGGACCGGTATTCCGACGGCAGCGGCAGTGGGTCGATCACCATGCCGCACGAAGAGGTGCGCGACTACTTCTATCAACGGCAGAACTATCTGCACGAGCTGGACACCGCGGCCGAAGACCTCACCGCGAAGATCCGCATGCACCGCGGCGATCTGGCAGGCGAGCTGGCCAACCGCCTGTCCACCGTGCACGGCGTCCACATCGTGCGGCGCATCGACCTGGGCGACACCGTGCTGCACCGCTACGACCCGGCCACCAAGACTCTGGAGATGGGCAATCACCTCTCCCGCGGTCAGCAGGTGTTCAAGATGGCTGCCGAGCTGGGCTATCTCGAATTCGGCGACCTCATCGACAAGATGGTCGACGAGGGCATGTTCACCAGTGACGAGTCGCGCACCCTGGCCCGCCTCGGGTTGGCCAACTACTTCGCCGCGGCCACGGTGCTGCCCTACCGGCAGTTCCACGACGTCGCAGAGAACTTCCGCTACGACGTCGAGCGGCTCTCGGCCTTCTACTCGGTGTCCTACGAGACCATCGGCCACCGGCTCTCCACCCTGCAGCGGCCGTCGATGCGTGGGGTCCCGTTTTCGTTCGTCCGGGTGGACCGGGCAGGCAACATGTCAAAACGTCAGTCCGCCACCGGTTTTCACTTCTCCTCGTCGGGCGGCACCTGCCCACTGTGGAATGTCTACGAGACCTTCAGCAATCCGGGCAAGATCGGAGTGCAGATCGCCCAGATGCCCGACGGCCGCAATTACATGTGGGTGGCCCGCACGGTGGAACGCCGCGCGTCCCGGTATGGGCAGCCCGGCAAAACCTTCGCGATCGGGCTGGGTTGCGAACTGCGCCACGCACACCGGCTGGTGTACTCCGAGGGGCTGGATCTCTCCGGTGAGATCGCCACCCCGATCGGGTCAGGATGCCGCGTGTGCGAACGCGACAACTGCCCGCAACGCGCCTTCCCCGCGCTCGGCCGCGCGCTGGATCTCGACGAGCATCGTTCGACTGTGTCGCCCTATCTCGTGAAGCAATCCTGACGCCAGTGCTGTGACAGACTCGGTTGGGTGAGTGCACTTGAGCCGGCCCGTATCGCGCCGGGCGGATTCCGAGAGCTGGGACCGGTCAACTGGGCCATCGCCAAGCTCGGCGCACGGGCTATCCGGGCGCCGAGATTCACGCTCCTGAACGTTCTCGGTCAGCACAAGTTGTTGTTCCTGGCCTGGCTGCCCTACTCGGGTGTGCTGCTCGGACCGCTGGGCAAGCTGACCCGCAAGGACGCCGAGCTGGTCATCCTGAGGGTCGGCCATCTGCGGGATTGCGAGTATGAGCTGCAGCAGCACCGGCGACTGGCCCGCAGCCGCGGGGTGGATGCCGAAACTCAGGCGAGGATCTTCCAGGGGCCCGACGCCGAAGGCTTGACCGACCGGCAACGCGTGCTGATCACCGCGACCGACGAGTTCGTCGTGACACGCTCGATGTCACCGGAAACCTGGGCTGCGCTGTCCAATCATCTCAACAAGCAGCAACTCATCGAATTCTGCATGCTCGCAGGGCAATACGATGCGCTGGCCGCCACGATGACAACCTTGCGGATCCCGCTGGACTTCCCCGACTGAGTGATTTCGGTGCATCCAGCGGCGCTGACCGCCGCTAAACGCACCCAAATCGCAGGGCTAGAGGTAGGTCACCCCGAGCACGCCGAGCGAGAACAGCACCGGCGATACCGGAAGGCTCCACAGAAATACCGCCAACACCCGCGACTTGTCTTGGTATTTGCGCCAACCCAGCCAGCCGCATGCCACGCCTGCGGCGAACGACAGCCCGGCGACCACCAACACCCACGCGTTGACGGTCGAGCTGTCGGTAGCCAAGGAGATGGCGCCCAGCCACAAGATGTGACCGATCACCAAACCGGCTATGCCGGCGACGATTTCGTTTCTCAAAAGTTGATCATGTGGCCGGCCAGACCGTGGAAGCATTCCTGTAACGCCTCCGACAGCGTCGGGTGGGTGTGCACGTTGCGGGCCAGCTCGTTGACGGTCAGATCCCACTTCTGAGCCAGCGTCAGCTCGGGCAGGAGCTCAGAGACGTCGGGCCCGATAAGGTGCCCGCCGAGCAGCTCACCGTACTTGGCGTCGGCGATCAGCTTCACGAAACCGGTCGGATCGCCCAGGCCGTGCGCCTTCCCGTTGGCGGTGAACGGGAACTTGGCGACTTTAACGTCGTAGCCCTCTTCCTTCGCCTGCTCCTCGGTGAGGCCGAAGCTCGCGACTTGCGGTTGGCAGAAGGTGGCGCGCGGCATCATCCGGTAGTCGCCGAGCGGCAAAGTCTCTGCGCCGCCGATGGTTTCCGCCGCGACAACGCCCTGGGCCTCAGCGACGTGCGCAAGCTGCAGCTTGCCGGTGACGTCACCGATCGCGTAGATGTGGGGCACGTTGGTGCGCATGTAGTCATCGATGCCGATCGCCTTGCGGTCGGTGAGCGCGACACCGGCCTTGTCGAGCCCGAAGCCCTCGACGTTGGGCGCGAAGCCGATGGCCTGCAGCACCTTGTCGGCCTTGAGTTCCTCCGACTTGCCGTCCTTGCTGACGGTGACCTTTACCGTCGCCCCATCGTCGGCAATCCCCTCGACCTTGGTACCGGTGAGAATCTTGACGCCCAGCTTCTTGTACTGCTTCTCGATCTCCTTGGACACCTCGGCGTCCTCGTTGGGCAGCGCGCGCGGCAGGAACTCGACGATCGTCACGTCGACGCCGTAGTTCTTCAGGACGTAGGCGAACTCCATGCCGATCGCGCCGGCCCCGGCGATGATGATCGAGCCGGGCAACTCGCGGGACAGGATCTGCGTCTCGTAGGTGACGACGTTGTCGGACAACGAGGTGCCGGGCACCAGCCTGGTCGACGACCCGGTCGCGATGATCGCGTTGTCGAATTCGACCTTGTCGGTCCCGCCGTCGTTGAGGTCCACCTCCAGGCTGTTGGGTCCGGTGAACTTCCCGTAGCCGTGGATCTCGGTGATCTTGTTCTTCTTCATCAGGAAGTGCACGCCGGCCACCCTGCCGTCGGCGACCTTGCGGCTGCGGTCGAACGCCGCGCCGTAGTCGAACGTGGCCTCACCGCTGATGCCGAATGTCTTGGCTTCCTTGGTGAACATGTGCGCAATCTCCGCGTTGCGCAACAGCGCCTTCGACGGGATACACCCGACATTGAGGCACACGCCGCCCCAATATTTGGGTTCGACTATGGCGGTGTTCAGGCCCAGTTGGGCGGCACGAATAGCCGCGACGTAACCACCGGGACCGGCTCCTACAACGACGACGTCAAAGTGGGTCACGCTCCCACCCTAATGGGCGGGGCAATGTTCCTACCGGGCGATCCACCCGAAGACGTAGGCGCCGTACAACGCCGCCGCGGCGGCGGTCGAGGCCAGCGGCGCCGACATCAACGCGATGGCCAGTGCCGACACCAACGGTTTGCGCTGTGCCATCGCCATCAGCAGGCTGCCGACCGTGCAGACGACGAGATAGATCAGTACCGCGAACACCGGCCACGTCTTGTCGACCGCCTGATACCAGTAGGAGTACAGGCCGAGACCGGCCGCGGCAGCAACGATCCACACCCCGCCCACCACGAGGACGAACGTCCACCGCTTCAGGTACTGGTAAGCGCTCGGCACGGCGACCGGATGTGCAGGAACGGGCAGCGGCTCCGAGGGCGGTTCAGTCGGCTCAGTCGGCTCGGTCGGCGAAAAATCCTCAGCCGGTGCTTCGAACTCACCGGTGTCGAACAGCGGGGTGAACGGCCCGGTCGCCGTGTCTACATCGTCAGTCACCGACCACCACCTGGATCGCGACGAGCACCCCGAACCAACCGGGTGCGATCGCCAGGACAAACGCTCCCACGGTGGTGATCCAGCGGCGTCCCGACAGCAGGATCAGCAGAGTGCCGAGGACGCCTGGGATACCGACGACGAGGGCGATCACGATATCGGGGCGAATGGTCGCCGTGACCAACAGCGTGGAGGCGATCCCGGCAATCAGCCCAACCGCCGTGCCGACCAACATTGCGCTGGTCAGCAGCCATGCACGCGGCAGCGGAATCACGTCTCGACGATAACGCCGGGCCACTGGGCCATGAATGCACACGACCGGCGCGTCGTGGGTACGAATTCACAACGATCCGCTAACCCGCTGGCTACGAATACATGGTGTGAAAGGCGACGCGTGCGGGTATTCGCCCAATCTCGACCGCCGAGTCGATTATCTCCGCTTGCCTGAGAATGACCCGCAGAAAGGTGCCATTGTGCGTAAGGCTCTCACCCCGAAGTTCTCTGACGTACAAGCCCACTACGACCTTTCCGACGACTTCTTCCGCCTGTTCCTCGACTCGACGCAGACCTACAGCTGCGCATACTTCGAACGCCACGACATGACGCTGGAAGAAGCGCAGATCGCCAAGATCGACCTGGCACTCGGCAAGTTGCGGCTCGAGCCGGGGATGACGTTGCTCGACATCGGCTGCGGTTGGGGCGCCACGATGCGACGTGCGATCGAACGCTACGACGTCGACGTGGTCGGACTGACCCTGTCGAAGAACCAGGCCGCACACGTCCAGCAGATGTTCGACGGCATGGAGACCGAACACCGCAGGCGGGTGCTCCTTCAGGGGTGGGAACAGTTCGACGAGACTGTCGATCGGATCGTCTCCATCGGCGCGTTCGAGCACTTCGGCCACGAGCGCTACGAGGAGTTCTTCGACAAGACCTACAAGGCACTGCCGTCCGATGGCGTGATGCTGCTGCACTCCATCTGCGGTATCCATCCGCGTGATGCCCAGGCGATGGGCATTCCGGTCACGTTCGAACTGGCCAGATTCATCAAGTTCATCCTGACCGAGATCTTTCCCGGCGGGCAGCTGCCGTCCATTCCGATGGTGGACGAACTCGCCACCAAGGCCGGCTTCACCGTGACCCGGAAGCAATCGCTGCAGCCGCACTATGCGAAGACCCTCGACATTTGGGCAGCAAACCTGGAGGCCAACCGGGAACAAGCCATCGCCGTCCAGTCCGAAGAGGTCTACAACCGGTACATGAAGTACCTCACCGGCTGCGCGAAACTGTTCCGGCAGCGCCAGGTGGACGTCGTTCAGTTCACCTTGGAGAAGAAGTAGTCCGCTCTATCGCCCCGGCACCGGGCAGGCGTCTTCGGCCACCGCGACAATGCGGGTTTCCTCGTCCACAGGCCTGGCCCCGGCCGCATACCGAGCACCGGTGATGGGTGGCTCCATGGTCAGTTCATCATTCTCAGCCTCGGTGAAGGCTCGGCCGCGGGACAGAAAGCGCATGCCTTCGGGGGCCTCGAGGCTGAACCCGCCACCGCGGCCCGGGACGACGTCGATCACCAGTTGGGTGTGCTTCCACGCGTCGAACTGCGGGCCCGAGATCCAGACCGGCACACCGTCAGCCCCGACATCGAGGACCGAGAGCAGGACGTCACGATCCCCGACGATGAAGTCACCGTCGGGGTAACACATCGGCGACGACCCATCACAGCACCCGCCGGACTGATGAAACATCAACGCGCCGTGGCGTTCCTGCAGTGTCGCGAGCAGGTCGGCGGCCGCCGCGGTGATGAGTGCCCTGGACGTCATCAGAGCCCTCGTTTCTTCGCGCAAGCGCTCATCAGAAAAATCCTTGGGCTTTGTTGCTGTAGCTCACCAGCAGGTTCTTGGTCTGCTGGTAGTGGTCGAGCATCATCTTGTGGTTCTCCCGGCCGATGCCGGACTGCTTGTACCCACCGAACGCCGCATGCGCGGGGTAGGCGTGATAGCAGTTGGTCCAGACCCGGCCGGCCTTGATATCGCGGCCCGCCCGGTAGGCGGTGTTGCCGTCACGACTCCACACCCCCGCACCCAGGCCGTAGAGCGTGTCGTTGGCAATCGAAATCGCGTCGTCGTAATCGGTGAACGACGTGACAGCCACCACCGGACCGAAGATCTCCTCCTGGAAGATCCGCATCTTGTTGTTGCCGGTGAAGATCGTCGGCGCGACGTAGTAGCCGCCATTGAGTTCGCCGCCGAGCTCGGCCCGCTCACCACCGGTAATCAGCTTGGCACCTTCGGATTTCCCGATCTCGATGTACGAAAGGATCTTCTCCAACTGATCGTTGGACGCCTGCGACCCGATCATCGTCTCGGTATCCAGCGGATCGCCCTGACGCACCGCCTTGGTCCGGATCGCCGCCAACTCCAGGAACTCGTCATAGATGTCGGCCTGGACCAGCGAGCGCGACGGGCAGGTACACACCTCACCCTGATTGAGGGCGAACATCGTGAAACCCTCCAGCGCCTTGTCCTGGAAGTCGTCACCGGCAGCCATCACATCGGAGAAAAAGATGTTCGGTGACTTGCCGCCGAGTTCGAGGGTCACCGGGATCAGGTTCTGGCTGGCGTACTGCATGATCAACCGGCCCGTGGTGGTCTCCCCGGTGAACGCGATCTTGGCGATCCGATTACTCGACGCCAACGGCTTACCGGCCTCCACCCCGAACCCGTTGACAATGTTGAGCACACCCGCCGGCAACAGATCACCGATCAACGACGCCAGATACAGCACCGACGCCGGAGTCTGCTCAGCCGGCTTGAGCACCACCGCATTACCCGCGGCCAACGCCGGCGCCAACTTCCACACCGCCATCAGGATCGGAAAGTTCCACGGAATGATCTGCCCAACCACACCCAACGGCTCATGGAAGTGATAAGCAACCGTGTCCTCATCGATCTGGGAGAGCGAACCTTCCTGAGCCCGCAAAACCCCCGCGAAGTACCGGAAGTGATCCACCGCCAACGGAATATCGGCGTTGAGCGTCTCGCGGATCGGCTTACCGTTGTCCCACGACTCCGCCAGCGCGATCGACTCCAGATTCTGCTCGATCCGATCGGCGATCTTGTTCAGGATCACCGCACGCTCGGCAGGCGCGGTCTTACCCCACGCCGGGGCAGCCGCATGCGCGGCATCCAACGCCTTCTCGACATCAGCCTCGGTTGACCGGGCGATCTCACAGAACACCTGACCCGTCACCGGCGTCGGATTCTCGAAATACCGACCCTCGGCCGGCGCCACCCACTCACCACCGATGTAATTGCCGTACCGGGATTCAAACGACATCAGGGCGCCCTCTGCGCCCGGGCGGGAAAAGACGGTCATCATCGACTCCTCGTAAGCGGTGTTACTCAGCTCACAGTACGCGCGCAGGCACAATGTGTGGGTGGCAGACGACCCGTACCTCTGGCTCGAGGACATCACCGGCGACGACGCGTTGGCGTGGGTGCGTGCCCACAACGAACCGACCCTCGCGGAGTTGGGCGGTGAACGTTTCGAGGCGATCCGTAGCGAGTTGCTGGAGGTGCTCGATACCGACGCGCGCATCCCGTACGTGCGCAGGCGCGAGGAGTTCCTCTACAACTTCTGGCGCGACGAGGCCAACCCGCGTGGGCTGTGGCGGCGCACCACACTGGACAGTTATCTCAGACGAGGATCCGGCGATGAGCCCTCGGGCGAAGAGCAGACAACACAGTGGGATGTACTGATCGACGTCGACGCACTCGCGAGCGCCGAGGACGAGAACTGGGTGTGGGCGGGCGCCGACGTGATCGAGCCAGAACTCACGCTGGCCTTGATCAGCCTGTCCCGCGGCGGTGCCGATGCCACGGTGACACGTGAATTCGATATGCGGACACGGGAATTCGTAATCGGCGGGTTCGATCTTCCGGAAGCCAAGTCTTCGGTGGCGTGGGAGGACGAGAACACCCTGCTGGTGTGCACGGACTTCGGTGACGGGTCGATGACCGAATCCGGATACCCGCGCATCGTCAAGCGTTGGCGTCGTGGCGAACCGCTGGATAACGCCGAAACGGTGTACGAGGCGGAGCCCACGGATATCCGCGTCATCGCCGGCGTAGACCGGACCCCGGGCTACGAACACACCCGTCTGGGCCGCTACACCGATTTCTACAACCGCATCCGGTACGAGGTGCGGGACGGCGGGTTGGTCAAGATCGAGGTCCCGACGGACGCGACGATATCGCTGCACCGGGAGTGGATGCTCATCTTGCTGCGAACCGACTGGCAGTTCGGGCCGACCACATACCCCGCGGGCGGGATGCTGGCCACCAAGTTCGACGACTTCCTCTCCGGCACAGCAGATCTCACCACCGTCTACGAGCCGGACGAGCACAGTTGCCTGTCCGAGATCCACTGGACAAGAGACAAGCTGATCCTCATCACGCTGCGCGACGTGTCCAGTCATGTCGAGATCGTCACTCCCGGAACGTGGGAGCGAGAAGACGCACCCGGCATCCCGCCGAACGCGGCAACCTCCGTCGTCGACGCCGATCAGTTCGGCGATGAAGTGTTCTACAACTCAAGTGGTTTCGTCACCCCCGCGCGGCTGTTGCACGGCACCGCCGGTGGGCCTCTGGTCCAGATCAAATCCGCTCCAGAGTTCTTCGACGCCGACGGCATCGAGGTCGAGCAGTACTTCGCCACGTCGAAGGACGGCACGAAGGTCCCGTACTTCGTGGTCGGCCGGCGCGCCGAGCCAGGCCCGACCTACCTGTACGGCTACGGCGGATTCCAGAACTCACTGACGCCGGGCTATGCCGGTGGCCTGGGCCGGGGGTGGCTGTCCCGCGGCGGCACCTACGTGCAGGCCAACATCCGCGGCGGTGGCGAGTACGGGCCGCGGTGGCATACCCAGGCGATGCGGGAGAACCGGCACCTGGTGTACGCGGACTTCGCCGCCATCGCCGCCGATCTGGTGCACCGCGGCATCACCACGGTCGAGCAGCTCGGGGCCGGCGGCGGCAGCAACGGCGGCCTGCTGATGGGCGTCATGCTGACGCGGTATCCAGAGTTGTTCGGCGCCTTGGTGTGCAGTGTGCCGCTACTCGACATGAAGCGCTTCCACCTGCTGCTGGCCGGGGCGTCCTGGGTGGCCGAATACGGCGATCCCGATGATCCGGCGGACTGGGAATTCATGTCGGAATACTCGCCGTATCAGAATGTTTCGAACTCACTGCAGTATCCCCCGATCCTGATCACCACGTCGACCCGCGACGACCGGGTGCACCCCGGCCACGCCCGCAAGATGACCGCGGCGTTGGAGGCGGCCGGCCATCGGGTGTCCTACTACGAGAACATCGAGGGCGGCCACGGCGGCGCGGCGGACAACAAGCAGGCCGCGTTCAAGACCGCGTTGACCTACGAGTTCCTCTGGCGGACGCTCGGCGGGTGAGCTAGCACCGCGCACCCCTTGACGTCCCAACCCTGACGCCGGGATGGTGGAGCCATGGCCGATCTACCCAAGAACTGGGCAGGACGCGTCGGCAGGTTCGGTGGCGCGATGTACGACTTCGGGGTCGAGCGCGAGTGGCTGGCCGGTCCGGCCGGGCTTGCGTTGTGGGGCACCGAAACCCGTCTGTTGTTCGATAGCATCCGCAGTTTGGGAAACCTGCCCGACGGCACCAGGCTCCTTGACGTTCCGTGTGGCGGCGGCTTGGCGTTACGCGGATTGCGCGCGGAGCAGCGGCTGCGCTACGTCGCGGCGGACATCTCACCCGACATGTTGGCTCGGGCCAGGCGCCGGGCACATATTTTGAGGCGTGACGACATCGAGTTCACCGAGGCCGACATCGAAAACATGCCCTTCGGAGACGGCGAGTTCGACCGGTGCGTGAGCTTCAACGGGCTCCACTGCCTCCCGGATCCCGCGGCGGCGGTGCGCGAGATGGCGCGCTGTCTGACACCCGGTGGCCAACTCGTCGGCGACGCAGTCGTCCGCGGCGCCGGGTTCCGCCAGGATCTGCTTATCACCGCCTTCCAGCGCGCCGGGGTTTTCGGGCCCGGCGGCACCGCCGACGATGTGCGAGGCTGGCTCACCGATGCCGGGTTGCACGTCGAGCGGCTGCGCCGCTCCGGGGCGGTCATACATTTCACCGCGACGCGCTCCTGAATCAGGCTCAGCGACCAATATGCTGACCGGCATGTCGGTGTTTCGCCGCTATCTCGCGTTCCAGGCAATGACGCTGGTCTTCGGCATCGTCGGTCCCATCTTCCTCGGCGTTTACTTTGCCGCCCAACCGGATCCGGAGCTCAAGTGGATGTACTGGGCCGGATTGTTCATCACTGCCGCGGACGTCCTCATCGCCATCGCCCTCACCGAGGCGAGCACGAGAGAAGACCGGGCACCCGCCCATATCCGCGTCGCGCCGGGTCTACAGGTTTTCCGGCAACGGCACGACGACTCTTGACTTCGCCGGGCAAAGTGGCTCGACTGCTGCCATGGCCCATGAGTTCGAGACCCTGCTGTACCGCACTGCCGCGCCGGTCGCGACCATCACGCTGAACCGCCCCGAGCAGCTCAACACGATCGTTCCGCCCATGCCCGAAGAGATCGAGAAGGCCATCGGCATGGCCGAACGCGACCCCGAGATCAAGGTGATCGTGCTGCGCGGTGCCGGCCGGTCGTTCTCCGGTGGCTACGACTTCGGCGGCGGCTTCCAGCAATGGAGCCAGGCGATGAACACCGACGGCCGCTGGGACCCCGGCAAGGACTTCGCGATGGTCAGCGCCCGCGAAACCGGGCCCACCCAGAAGTTCATGGCCATCTGGCGGGCGTCCAAGCCGGTGATCGCCCAGGTGCACGGCTGGTGTGTGGGCGGGGCAAGTGATTACGCGTTGTGCGCCGACATCGTCATCGCCAGCGACGATGCCGTGATCGGCACCCCCTATGCCCGCATGTGGGGTGCCTATCTCACCGGCATGTGGCTGTACCGGTTGAGCCTGGCGAAGGTGAAATGGCATTCGCTGACCGGTGAGCCGCTGACCGAAAAGGAGGCCGCCGCATCCGAACTCATCAACGAGTCGGTGCCTTTCGAACAGCTGGAGGCCCGGGTGGCCGAGGTGGCCGCCAAACTGGCGCGAATCCCGTTGTCGCAGCTTCAAGCTCAGAAGCTGATCGTCAACCAGGCCTACGAGAACATGGGCCTGGCCTCCACTCAGACCTTGGGCGGGATTCTTGACGGCCTGATGCGCAATACGCCTGACGCGCTGGAGTTCATCGACACCGCCGCCAATGACGGGGTGCGCGCGGCCATCGAGCACCGCGACGGGCCGTGGGGCGATTACAGCCAGGCGCCGCCGGATCGCCGTCCCGACCCGTCGCACATCATCGAGCCGTAGCCCTGCGTGTCAGCGCCATAGGTCAGCAGACACCGGGGCACACTTCATCCATGCAATCCATGCCTGCTCTCGAGCTGCTCACTCGGGTGGGGTTCGCGACGCTGCTGGGCATCGCGATCGGCATGGAGCGCCAGTGGCGGTCCCGGCTGGCAGGCCTGCAGACCATGGCCTTGGTGAGCATGGGCTCGGCGCTGTACCTGATCCTCGGCGCCTACGCGTTCGAGGGTGCTGACCCCACCCGGGTGGCCGCACAGATCGTCACGGGCATCGGCTTTCTCGGTGCGGGCGTGATCATGAAGCAGGGCATGTCGGTGACGGGACTGAACACGGCCGCCACACTCTGGGCGACAGCCGCCGTCGGTGCGATGGCGGGCGCCTGGTTCTGGCGTGAAGCCATCGCCGCAGCGGGCATCATCATCGTGGCGAACGGTCTCCTGCACTCGGTCGGCCAGCGCATGGACCGCGTCAAGACCCGCACCGGCCGCGAGAATTCACCGGCCGACTACGTGCTCGATGTCGCGTGCCGCGCCGACGCGGAAGCCGAAGTGCGGGCACTCATTCTGCGAACGGTCACCAGGCCCGAGCTGAGGCTGCAGTCGCTGCTCTCGACGGCCGCCAAGACCTCCGACGAGGTTCGACTCCGGGCCGAGCTGTCCGCCGACGTGCGCGACGACAAGATTTTCGAAGACGCGGTCGCCAGCGTCAGCCTGCAACCCGAGATCCGGTCGGCTCGGTGGGCGATCCGCGACGAGGCGCCTGCCGATTGGATTGGAAGTTAGTCCGGACGACGGCGCAGGCCACCCAACATCGCCACGACCACCCCGAACACCACCAGCACACCACCGGCGGCAAGCGTCAGGTTGAGCCATTGGTGCAGGCTGTCCGTGGCGTGGCCGACCATCGCATCGGCGATCTGGCGGATGTCGCCGCTGGTGTGGTTGAGCGCGTCGTTCACGTAGCGCCGGGCCACCTCGAGTCCGGCCCACCCGGCGGCACCGACCAGGAGCGCCGAAACACCGAGCGCCGCAAGTGTTTTGCCGCGGGCACGCGCGACCGCCAACGTCAGCAGGGCAAAGACCGCGGCCAGCACGGTGGCGCCGACACTGACCCACGGTCCCCACGTCGCCAGCAGGCGCAGCTTTCCGGGCTCCAAACCTGCCGGAGGTGACGCGGTGATCGGCACCGTAAGTGTCTG
The DNA here is from genome assembly GCF_053483975.1 of Mycolicibacterium sp. XJ870. Taxonomy (NCBI): domain Bacteria; kingdom Bacillati; phylum Actinomycetota; class Actinomycetes; order Mycobacteriales; family Mycobacteriaceae; genus Mycobacterium; species Mycolicibacterium sp. XJ870. The sequence continues at coordinate 29,239 of NZ_JBEFTI010000001.1, read as the reverse complement.
CGGCGCTTCGATGTTGAAGTTGGACAAGGTTTGCTGAAACGACGTGTCCGCCAACATCGGGGCCAGATCGATCACCCAGGCACCGTCGGCGTCACGGGACACCCGATCGGTGAACATCCACGTGTGGGCGATCTCGTTGGCGCGGGCGAACTGCCCCGGAAACGCCTCGCCGGCGGTGTAGGCGTTGGCGACAGCGCGCACCTGGTCCGGGGGTATATCGACGCTGTCGCCGGCAAGTGCGAGCACCTGGGTGGTGAGTTCGCCTGCCACTGCCTGCTGTAACTGCGGATCCTCGGCGGCCGACGCGGCGAAAGTCGAGTAGCCGCGCTGGTCGACGACGTTCTTCTGTGCCCATGCGGTTGGCACCGCCACCGCGAGCAGCACCGTCGTCAGCACCCACAGGAACAGCGTCGTCAGAAAGCGCACGCCGTCCTCCTAGTTCGGGGCGGCATCGGCGTCAGTCCGACAGCGCACGCCCCACGATCAGTGGGTCGGCCTGGCCGACCACTTCATGGTCCTTGTTGTCGTAGTCGAACTTACCGAGGACATAGCGCATCGCGTTGATACGGGCGCGTTTCTTGTCGTTGCTCTTCACCACGGTCCACGGTGCGATCTCGGTGTCCGTCCAGGCGAACATGTCCTCTTTGGCCGCGGTGTAGTCGTCCCACTTGTCCAGCGACGCGAGATCGGTGGGCGACAGCTTCCACTGCCGTACCGGATCGACCTGACGGATGGTGAACCGCGTGCGTTGCTCGGACTGCGTCACCGAGAACCACAGCTTCGTCAGGCTGATGCCGTCATTGACCAGCATCTGTTCGAACAGCGGGGCCTGGCGGATGAACTCGGCGTGCTGGCGGGGCGTGCAGTAACCCATCACGCGCTCGACACCGGCGCGGTTGTACCAGGACCGGTCGAAGAGCACGATCTCACCGGCGTGCGGAAGGTGCTCGACGTAGCGCTGGAAGTACCACTGAGTGCGTTCCTTCTCGGTGGGTTTCTCCAGTGCGACGACGCGGGCACCGCGCGGGTTGAGGTGTTCAGTGAACCGCTTGATGGTGCCGCCTTTGCCTGCGGCGTCGCGTCCCTCGAACACGATGACGTGCCGGTGACCGTTGGCCTTGCTCCAGTTCTGCAGTTTCAGCAACTCGATCTGCAGCAGCCGTTTCTGCTCCTCGTAGTCGGTGCGGTTCATCCGCTCGTCGTACGGGTAGCCCTCGCGCCAGGTGTCGACGACCTCGCCGTCGGGGAGAAGGAGCAGTTCCGGGTCGTCGTCATCGTCGTCGCGGACGGCATAGCCGGCGGTGTCAAGGGTCACCGGCCGAAGGTAACCACCCCGGCAAACGTCGAGGTGGCCCCTCGGTGAACGAACGGTGGCGAGTTACGTCCCCGCTATTTGGCCTGACGCCGTGGCCGGGCCAACGCCATCTTGGTCATCAGCTTGTTCATCCGGGCCAGCGCCTTGTGGGAGTTGTTGTAGTAGTTGCCGCCCGCGCCGACGTTGGTGCGGGGCACCACGACAGTCTCCTGGCGGCAGAACTTGCGCACCCCGTCGAGGCCGCCGAATCGTGCGCCGATCCCCGAGGTCTTCCAGCCACCCATCGGCGCCGTAGTGCACATCAGGTTCGAGATGACGTCGTTGACATTGACCGCACCGCAATCCAGTTGCAGCGCGACATCTTTTGCCCGCTCGACATCCTTGGAGAACACCGACGCGCTCAACCCGTACGGGCTGTCGTTGGCCAGGCGCACGGCTTCGGCGACCGAGGACACCTTCATGATGGGCAACGTCGGACCGAAGGTCTCCTCGGACATACAGGCCATCGAGTGATCGACGTCGACGAGCACGGTCGGCGGGAAGAAGCTGCCCGCGCCTTCGGGGCGCTGACCACCGGTCAACGCCTTGGCCCCGGCGGCCACGGCGTCATTGACATGCCGTTCGGTGATCGCGACCTGGGTCTCGTCGATCTGAGCGCCGAAGTCGTAGCCTTCGCCCGCACCCATTTTGAGGTTCTCCACGGCCCGCACCACGGCCGCGACGAACTGGTCGTAGACGGGCTCGAGCACATAGACGCGCTCGACAGACACGCACGTCTGGCCGGCGTTGAACATCGCCCCCCACACGGCGGCGTTGGCGGCCAGGTCGACGTCGGCGTCCTCCAGCACGATCATCGGGTCCTTGCCACCAAGCTCGAGGCTGACCGGGGTGAGGCGGCGCGCGGCCCGCTCCATCACCTTGGCGCCGGTCGCGCTCGACCCCGTGAACTGGATGTAATCGGAGTTGTCGACGACGGCTTCGGAGACCTCACGGGCGCCCTGTGCGAGCGCCAGCACCTCGGGGGCGCCGGAATCCAGCCAGCCGCGCAGCAGGACCTCGGCGGTCAGCGGAGTGCGCTCGGACGGCTTGAGCAGCACCGCGCAGCCGGCCGCCAGTGCGCCGATCGCGTCCATCATCGCGTTGGCGACGGGATAGTTCCACGGTGCGATGATCCCGACCACCGCACGCGGACGGTAGTGCACGGCGATCTTCTTGATCGACAGGAAAGGCAGTGGCGCAGGCCGGGACTCGGGCGCCATCGCCTTCTCCACGGTCTTGATGTAGTACGACAAGATCATCAGCAGCAGCGGCACCTCCTGGGCCGCGTCCACGGACGACTTGCCGGTCTCGGCGATCAGCAGCTTCTCAATCTCGTCGCGATGCTCGCCGAGCCACACGGCGTAGCGGGCGAGCACCTTGGCCCGCCCCTTGGCCCCGCGTGCCTCCCACTCCCGCTGCGCCTCGCGCAGGCCGGCCGCGATCCGCGGCACATCGGCGGGATCGGTCCACCGCACCTGGCCGGCGACAGCGCCGGTCGCAGGGTTGCGGATAGTGCCGGTATCCGGCAGATCAACTTCAGGCGTCGCTGTCATGGGCCTATGTTAACCACCGTTTGTGATCCACGTCGCACCGGGGTTGACACCTGTCAAGTTTGCTTGCGTGTGGCCGATCCGGCAACGCGCAGGCACAGAGCAGGCACGTGCGATAACCCCTCAGTCACCGCACGTGCCTGTCTGCGGGGCCTCAGTCTTCAGATTCCTGCGACTTGACCTTCGGCGATTCCTTCGAGGTGACCTTCTTCGTCAGGTTCTTCGCCGCGGTCTGCACCCGCGCCACGGCCCTGTTCACGTTCGCCTTGGCCTTTTCGCGCCGCTGCTCGGCCCGATCCTTGGCGTCGTCGAGCGACTTGTTGATCGAGGTGTTGAGGTTCGTGACGTGCGGCTTGAAGTTCGTCACGTCACGCTTATCCGAAACATCTGCGCCCGCCCTCAAAGTGGCACCTTCAGACAACTCGCTCTCCTCAACCACATCGCCGTTGGAGTTCACGTCGACGTCGAGGAAGCCGGCGATCGCCACCCGCGTGTCTCGCGTGGCCGTCCAGAGGCGCTCGTTGCGGAACCGCATGAGCGCGCCGTCCTCGTCCTCTTGCGTCCTGAAATCACCATCACTACCGCCGCCCAACGACTCCGGAAGCGCCTGTGCCAAGCCCTCGATGGTCGGGTCGACGGTCCACAGTGGCGCATCGGTGTACGAACGGACCGCGTTGTAGAGCGCGACGTTGTCGCCCTCCGCTACGGCCTGCGCGACAGCGACCAAACCGACGGTCCCGAGAACAGCACCGTTGAGGCTCCGCACGGCCGACTCTTGCAGCCCCTCGGCGAGCATCGCGGCGTAGTTGTCGTTCGGCCATGGAGTCTCGACGCCGAGAGCCGCAGCGAACTGAGCATTGATGCCGTCACGAAGGGCCAGGAGTTCGTTGTTGCGGAACTGCATAAAGGCCCCGTCACCCGCCGAGGTATTGGTTACGTGGTCCGAGCCACCCCCGAACTCCTCCGGCAACGTGATGGCAATCGCCTCGATCAGGGGATCGACCACATAGAGCGGCGAATCGACGATCTGCCGAATCTGGGAGAAGAGCCTCTCGTTGTCACCGGCCGCGAGCTGCGCCGCAAGGATCAGCGGGACCAACGGTGCCTGCAGGATCTGATCGGCGAGTCGTTGGCCGGCCATGAAGGCCAACCCGGCTTGATTCATGCCGGTGAAGTCGGCCATCAGCGCGGTTGAGGCCTCGATTGCACGGGGTGCCGGCGTCGGTGCTGCGATCGGCGTGATCGCGATGACGCTGGCGCCGATGATCGCGATACCCGCTGTCAGGCCGCATTTTGCTCGTGTCGTCATGTGGTTGAGATCCCCTCTCGATGTTCAGGTCTCTGTGACCCGGACAGCAAAATTACGCCGACGAAAGGAAAATCTCAGCTGATTCTCAGGTTATATTTGCGTTTGCAAGTATCTCCTAGGTCAGCCGCATAGCCGCAAAGCACTTCGACGTCCTAAACACCCAGTTCAATCGGACAGGCAGCGTTTGCTGCGGTTCGTTGCAACACAAGGTTTCCGTGTTGGATCGCGTCCCGACATTCCCGACCGGGATCGAATGACCAAGCGCTGCTTAAGCGTTGATCTTGATGTGAAACCGCTGGCGACGGACGACTCGACCGACGCGCCGAGTGCGCTAGAAGTCGGGACGGCCCCGTCTTTGCGAATGCCGTGGGTGCGGTTAACTGTCAGCGAAGATCAGGTGAATCGTCGGAATTGGGTTCATTTCTCAGGTTGTGCTCATATATCGCACCGACAACGGGCACCACGGCGCTGGCCAGCAACGCCGCGCCGACCGTGTCGGTGAAGTAGTGATAGGTGATGGCTTGCCCGAACATGCCCAGCGCGCCGAGAGCGACCGCAAGGGCTACCGCCCACAGGGCCACGCCGGCCATCACAACCACCAAACCCAGAACCACGACGGCGAATGTGACATGGCCACTGGGATAGGCCAGCGCACCGCCCTTCTGGCGGTCGAAGATGCGTTTGCATATCTGAACGACGGCGATCGCCAGCGGCGGGCTCACCGCCATCGCGGCCGCCAACCGCCAGTTCCCGCGGCGCAACGCCACCACGATCGACGTCAGCAGGACCACGGCCAGCAGCCGCCAGTCGGTGAACACCAGAAACCATTCGCGGTAGGACCCCATGCGCTCGCCCAAGCGCAGGAACCAGTCGTCCAGAGGGGTCGACGCGTCACCCACCACCCAGCCCAGCAGCAGCATGGCCGCCAACCCGGTCGGCGGCCACCAGCGCGTCATCAGGCGATGAGTCCCCGGATGTAAGCGGCCTGACCGAGATGCTGTGCGCAGTCGTCGATGATGCTGACCAGCCGGGCACTTGCTGTCACCGGTGGGTTCCAGTTGGTGTCGACGACGCGGTCCAATTCCTCGGGCGTCACGGTGGCGATGTATTCCAGTGTCACCTTGTGGACGGCCCGGTAGTAGCCCGCGAGCAGCTCGGCAGGAGCCCGCACCTTCGCGACGTCCTCGGGGCTGTGGCCGTAGCCGATGTCGTCGGGCGGCAAGCCGAGACCGAACCGGTCCACCCAGCCGTCCCGGGTCCAGACCTGCTCGACACCGGCGATGTCACACAACTGCAGGTCCTGGCACCGGGCGCTGTGCCAGATCAGCCACGCGATGCTGTTGGCCTGCGGTGTCGGCCGGTAGCTCGACACCTCCTCGGTGAGCCCGTCGGTGAGGTCGTCGGTGTGCTCGATCAGTCGGCTGAACGCGTCACGCAACAACTCCCGGACGGCGTCGGAATCAGCGGCGGTCATGATGCCGACGCTACTCGCGTCAGCTTGGTGCCTGCTGCCCGCTACTATCACGGCCATGCCGTTGAACACCGGGGACGTGTTCGCCGGGTACACGATTCAACGTTTGCTCGGCACCGGCGGCATGGGCGAGGTCTATCTGGCGCAACATCCCCGGCTCCCCCGCCAGGATGCGCTGAAGATCCTGCCCGAGTCGTTGACCTCCGACACGCAATACCGGCAGCGGTTCAACCGCGAAGCCGATATCGCAGCCGGCCTGTGGCATCCCCATATCGTCGGGCTGCACGATCGCGGCGAGACCGACGGCCAACTGTGGATCGCCATGGATTACGTGGACGGCACCGACGCATCGCGGCTGGTCCGGGAGCATCACCCGAGGGGCATGCCGCTGCGCGAGACGATCGAGATCGTCACCGCGATCGCCGAGGCCCTCGATTACGCGCATGCCCGCAACCTGTTGCACCGTGACGTCAAGCCCTCCAACATCCTGCTCACCCAACCCGATCACGCTACTCGCGCCCAGCGCCGAATTCTGCTGGCGGACTTCGGCGTTGCGCGCCGCACCGACGACATCAGCGGCCTCACCGCCACCAACATGGCCGTGGGTTCGATGGCCTACGCCGCCCCCGAACAGCTGCTGGGACAAGCGACTGACGGACGGGCGGACCAATATGCCTTGGCGGCCAGCGCTTTTCATCTTCTGACCGGGCGCTCGCCGTTCCATCACTCCAACCCCGCAGTCGTCATCAGCAAGCATCTCAACGAATCGCCGCCGCGCCTGAGCGAATCCCGTCCGGAGCTCGCCCACCTCGACGCCGTCCTGTCGAAAGGGCTGGCAAAGGAGCCGGACGCGCGGTACCCGCGCTGCGAGGACCTCGCTCGCGCCTTTGCCGCCGTCGCGACCGTCGCGGCCAAGCCCGTCGAGCGGGTACGCCCGCCTGATCCGCCGCCACCGCCGCCCCGTCCGATGGTCATGCCGCCCACTGTCGCGCCACCGGGCAGTAGCCCGTCCATCAGCGTGCCACCTGCTGCGGCATGGTCGAGCACGCCACCGACTTTGCAGCCTCGTCCTGCGCAGAAGCGCCGCCCCACAACGGTTCTCATTCCGGCGGTGCTCGCGGTGTTGTTGGTGTTCGCGATCGGTTTCGCGGTCACCCAGTTCGGCCGCAGCGCCCCGGCGGCGAGCACCACTCCACAGTGGCAGCCCTACGTCGAAGCGGCCAGGGATTTCGGGCTCAACTACGTCACCGTGAGCGCCGACTCGGTCGACGCCGACATCCCATCGCTACTCGACGGGTCGACAGGACCATTGCACGACGAGCTCCAGAAGGATGCGGCGCAGCTGAAGCAGAAGGCCGTCGCCGACGGCACCAAGGCCGACGGAACGGTCACCGGAGCCGGCATCGAATCGTTCTCGTCCGACGAGGCAGTGGTTTTGGTCAGCATCGACACCAGGACCACCGAGAACACCAACGCGCCACGCCAGGACGCGGTTCAGCGGCTGGCGGTAACCGTGGTCAGCGTCGGCGACGGATACAAGGCCTCGAAGCTGGAGTTCGTGGACTGATGGCGCGCGGAAGAGGTTCGGTGCTGCTGGTGGTCGGCCTCATCGTCGGGATAGTGGTCGCGCTCGGCCTTGGCACCTGGCAACTGGTCGACAAGAGCCGGCCTGCGCCGGAACTGGTCGCCAACCAGACCAACGCCCGCGACGAGGTTCTCGACGTCGTGACCGTCAATGTCGAGAAGATTCTGAGCTACACGCCGCAAACCGACGACGCCGACGTCGACGACAACGCCACCCTGTTGACCGGCCAGGCGGTGGACAACTACCGGGACATGATGCAGTCGAAGGTCTCCATCGCGAGGTCCAACGGCGTCACGCAGACGTCCACCATCCGGAAGGCGGCAGTCGAAGGCCTGTCCGCCGACAAAGCTCAGGTGTTGACCTTCGTCGACCAGGCGACGGCGTCGACCGGCAATGGCACCCGCACGCAAGCCGCGCTCGCGATCCAGGTCAACCTGAGCAAGGTCGACGGCACCTGGCTGATCGAGGCCATCACCACGCTGTAGCAGTTATTGCGGCGCGGCCCCGTGGAACACCGCCTCGACGTTGTTGCCGTCAGGGTCGCGGACAAACGCGCCGAAGTAGCCCGGGTGATATTCGGGCCACACCCGGGGCGCGTGCAGCGATTCCAGACCCAACTTCAACGCGGCGTCGTAGAACGCCTGGACGGCCTCGACACCGGAAGCGTGGAAGGCCACGTGGATTTCCCGGTTGGTTTCGGCTGTGCCATTGGCGGCGGCGTCGGCGATCCAGAACGCCGGATGTCCGTCCTTGCCGTAGCCGATGGCCACGCCGTAATCCAGCTGCCGGGTGTAGCCCAGCACCCCCAGGACCGTGTCGTAGAACTCCTTCGACTTCGCGAAGTCGGCACAGTTGATTCCGAAATGATCGATCACGCGGTCGATCCTGGCACGGGGCACCGACAGATCGTCGTACGTTGGTCAGATGAGCTACGACGTGTGCATCCGCGGTGGCCTGATCGTCGACGGGCTGGGCGGCGAACCTTACATCGGCGACGTCGCCATGCAGAACGGCGTGATCGTCTCGGTCGGATCGGTGCCCGAATCGGGCGCCCGCGAGATCGACGCCACCGGATTACTGGTCACCCCGGGATTCGTCGACCTGCACACCCACTACGACGGGCAGGCGATCTGGTCCGATCGGCTCAACCCGTCATCGGCGCACGGGGTCACCACTGCTGTGATGGGCAACTGCGGGGTCGGGTTCGCACCGTGCCGCGTGGGCGACCACGACGTGCTCGTCGACGTGATGGCCGGCGTGGAGGACATCCCGGGGGTCGTCATGGTGGACGGCCTCCCGTGGACCTGGGAGACGTTCCCCGAATTTCTCGACGCCCTGTCGTCACGACATCTCGATATCGATGTGGCCGCGTATCTGCCGCACTCGCCGCTGCGGGTGTACGTGATGGGTCAGCGCGGCGTCGACCGTGAACCCGCCACTCCCGAAGACCTGGCGCTCATGCGCAAACTCGCCGCCGAGGCCGTACAGTGCGGCGCTCTGGGATTCGCGTCGTCGCGTCTGACCATCCACAAAACTGAAAGCGGCCAACCGATTCCGAGCTACGACGCGGACTACGCCGAAATCGAGGCGATCGCCCGGGGCGTCGACGATGCCGGCGGTGGGCTCATCCAGTTCGTGCCCGACCTGGTCGCCGGTGACTACGAACCCGCACTGCAGACGGTTTTCGACGTCGCCGCCGACGTGGGTCTACCGGTCACCTTCACGCTCGCGATCGGCAACGCCGGGCCACCGTTCTTCATGGACGCGTTGACGATGGTGGAGAAGGCCAACCAGAATGCCGGAGCCGACGGTCCTCAAGTCACGGCGCAGATCTTCCCCCGACCCATCGGCTTGGTGCTCGGTCTGGAACTGTCGGGCAATCCGTTCGCGCTGTACCCCAGCTACCGCGAGATCGCCCACCTGCCACTCGCGGACCGTGTTGTCGAAATGCGCAAACCCGAAGTGCGTCAACGGATTCTGTCGGATTTACCGGCCAGCGACGGGCACCCGCTGCTGTTCGCGGTGCAAGCCTGGGACTACATGTACCCGCTGGCCGACCCACCTGACTATGAGCCAGACCCAACGAAGTCCATCGGGGCCCGGGCACAGGCCCGCGGCGTCAGCCCCCTCGAGGAGGCCTACGACCGCCTGCTCGACGACGACGGGCACGCCATGCTGCTGGTCACCCTGGCCAACTTCCGGGACAACTCGCTCGACACCGTCGCCGAGCTGATCCGCCGCGACGACGTCGTTCTGGGCCTCGGCGACGGCGGCGCGCACTACGGGATGATCTGCGATGCCAGCTTCCCCACCTACCTGCTGACCCATTGGGTCCGGGAGCGGGCCAGCGGCCGGCTGAGTGTCGAGGACGCCGTGCGGCAACTCACGTCCATCCCGGCCCGCGTCGCAGGATTCGGCGACCGCGGTCGAATCGCGGTGGGATACAAGGCCGATCTCAACGTCATCGATCACGCGGCACTGCGGTTACACCGGCCGGTCGTCGCACACGACCTGCCTGCGGGCGGCCGGCGCCTCGACCAGACCGCCGACGGCTATGTCGCGACCATCGTCTCCGGTGAAGTCATCGCCGAGAATGGCGTGCCGACCGCCGCAAGGCCCGGCCGGCTGGTCCGCGGCCGGCAATCTGCACCGGTCTGACAGGTCCGGCACCGCACTGCCGAAACGGAACTATTCTCACGACATGAGCGTGAAAGTGGATCTCAACCAGCTGGCTGCCAAGCTGACGGACTACACGTTCGCCTACCTCGTCACCGTCGACGACAGCTACCACGCGCACACGGTAGCGGTTGAGCCGCAGATGGTCGACGGCGTCATCGACGTCGGTCCCGTCGGCGGCCACACCCGCAGCAATCTCGCGCTGCACGACGAGGTGACCCTCATCTGGCCGCCGCGAAAACCCGGTGGCTACTCGCTGATCGTCGACGGTCGAGGTCAACCCGCGGCCGGCGACGACGAAACGCAGCAGGTCGTGCCAAGCCGTGCGGTTCTGCACCGGAAAGCGTCGAGCCGGGCCGCGGCGCCGGGGACCAACGACTGCGTGGTGCTCTCCGAGAACTGAGCTTTGACCCCTCGGCGCCGAGTGTGCGGATTCATCCGCAACGCGCCGCCGCAGGCGTATGAGAACGCACGCTCACCAGGTCTTCGGGCAGCCGCGCGAAATCAGCGCCTCGCCCACACGATCAAGAAACCGTTGCGGCTCGTAGTGCAGCATCCCACTGGTCAGCTTGAAATCCATCCACCCCAGCTCGGGGAGTCTGGTGAAGCGCTCGGCGTCCTTCGACCGCTGCTTGGGATCGGTCCAATGATGGGCGCCTTCGAAGTCGACGCCGACGCGATACTCGCGCCAACCCATATCGATCCGGGCGACCACACATCCGTAGTCCTCGAGGACACGGATCTGGGTTTCGGGCCGGGGAAAACCCGCCTGCACCAGGAGAAGACGGGTCAACGATTCATACGGTGATTCGGCTCCGCCGTCGACGTCGGTGGCGTTCATCAGCGCGTCGATGCGCTGAACTCCCGCTTCCAGTCCGAGCCGCCTGCCGAGATCGAATGCCGTGCGGGCCGGCGTCGTCACGGGTAGGCCGGAGATCGTGGCGGTTTCGCCGGGCAGCAATGTGTCGGCATTGACGGCGATCAGTGGCGGCGGACGCCGATTTGTGTGGATGAGCTCGGCGGATGTGCCGGCATCGATCCACTTGGCCCCCAACGTCGCCGATGCCGACAGGCCGGCGATCACGCCCTCACGCCTCGACCATAGCCACGCCGCACAGGCACGCTGTTGCGGCGACAACTCGACGCCCCGTGGTGCCCAAACACCCGGGTAGATCCCGGCGTGGAAACGGCGCAGCTCACGGAAAGTCAAGGCCCCGGCGTCCAGCTCTTCCGCTGCGAGAAACGGCCATCGGATGGTTTGCATAACCGGACAGTGGCATCGCAAGACGACACAACAGCCCGGCCCTGAGGTGCTTATCCACAGGCTCCTGGCCGCGAGTGTGCGCTCTCATCCGCCCAACACGGCGCGTCGGGTATGAAACCGCACGCTCGGCGTAGGTCGAAATAAGAAAAAGCCCCGGCTCGCCAAGCGAGCCGGGGCCTTTTCGTAAGCGGGACTTAGAAGTCCATGCCGCCCATGCCACCGGTCGGGTCGCCCGCGGGTGCGGCCGACTTCTCCGGCTTGTCGGCGACGACAGCCTCGGTGGTGAGGAACAGCGCCGCGATGGACGCCGCGTTCTGCAGCGCCGAGCGGGTGACCTTCACCGGGTCGGCGACGCCGGCCTTGAGCAGGTCCTCGTACTCGCCGGTCGCGGCGTTCAGGCCGTGACCCGCAGGCAGGTTCGACACCTTCTCGGCGACGACACCCGGCTCCAGGCCACCGTTGAAGGCGATCTGCTTGAGCGGGGCCGACAGCGAGACACGCACGATGTTGGCGCCAGTGGCCTCATCACCGGTGAGCTTCAGCTCGTCCAGCGACGGAGCCGACTGCAGCAGAGCCACGCCACCACCGGCGACGATGCCCTCTTCGACGGCAGCCTTCGCGTTGCGAACGGCGTCCTCGATGCGGTGCTTGCGCTCCTTGAGCTCCACCTCGGTGGCAGCTCCGGCCTTGATCACCGCAACACCGCCGGCCAGCTTGGCCAGGCGCTCCTGCAGCTTCTCGCGGTCGTAGTCGGAGTCGCTGTTCTCGATCTCGCTGCGGATCTGAGCCACCCGGCCCTGGATGGCGTCGGCGTCGCCGGCACCCTCGATGACGGTGGTCTCGTCCTTGGTCACGACGACCTTGCGGGCGGTGCCCAGCAGCGCGACGTCAGCGGTGTCCAGGGACAGGCCGACCTCTTCGCTGATGACCTGACCACCGGTGAGGATGGCGATGTCCTGCAGCATGGCCTTGCGGCGGTCACCGAAGCCCGGGGCCTTGACGGCCACAGACTTGAAGGTGCCACGGATCTTGTTGACCACCAGGGTGGAGAGGGCTTCGCCCTCGACGTCCTCGGCGATGATCAGCAACGGCTTGCCGGACTGGATGACCTTCTCCAGCAGCGGCAGCAGATCCTTGACGGTCGAGATCTTCGAGCTGACCAGCAGGATGTAGGGATCCTCCAGGACGGCTTCCTGACGCTCGGCGTCGGTGACGAAGTAGCCCGAGATGTAGCCCTTGTCGAAGCGCATGCCCTCGGTGAGCTCCAGCTGGAGGCCGAAGGTGTTGGACTCCTCGACGGTGATGACACCCTCGTTGCCGACCTTGTCCATGGCCTCGGCGATCAGATCACCGATGGACTGGTCACCGGCGGAGATGCCGGCGGTGGCAGCGATCTGCTCCTTGGTCTCGACCTCTTTGGCCGACTTCAGCAGCGTCTCGGTGACCTTCTCGACGGCCTTCTCGATGCCACGCTTCAGGCCGAGCGGGTTGGCGCCGGCCGCGACGTTGCGCAGACCTTCGCGAACCAGAGCCTGAGCGAGGACGGTGGCGGTGGTGGTGCCGTCGCCAGCGACATCGTCGGTCTTCTTGGCGACCTCTTTGACCAGCTCAGCGCCGATCTTCTCGTACGGGTCCTCCAGCTCGATCTCCTTGGCGATGGACACACCATCGTTGGTGATCGTGGGGGCACCCCACTTCTTCTCCAGGACGACGTTGCGACCCTTGGGGCCCAACGTCACCTTTACCGCGTCGGCGAGGGCGTTAAGGCCCCGCTCGAGGCCACGACGGGCCTCTTCGTCATACGCAATTGTCTTAGCCATTGCGAAGTGATTCCTCCGGATAGGGGATGCACGTCTTGTTGGCCGGGCGCAGTGCCCGCGACGGACGACTGGGTGTGCTCCCGCAGGTGCGGCCCCGGTCTCACCGTCCCGACCTAGCACTCACTGATCGAGAGTGCCAACTGCATTCTTAGCACTCGGGCAGTGCGAGTGCAAGGTTCGCGCCGGGGCCCTCAGGCGGTAGCGGTCCGTAATCCGTCGAACACCACGTCCGTCACGCGCTCGGCCACGTCGGCGTTATAGGTCTGCATGGCCTGGCAGCCGACCATCAGCGCCTTGACCTCGGGCACGGTGACATCGCTTCGCACGGCGCCCGCCTGTTGCGCGGCCCGCAAGAGGTCACCGAGCACCGCGAGGTACTCGCCCTCCGCCTCCGGCACCACGTTGTTGACGTCAATCCCCAGACCGGCAAGGGCGTCGACCAAACCACGGTCGGCCGCGCCCCACTGCAACACCATGGACCGCAGGAAAGAGAAGAGCGCCTCCCGGGGATCCTCGTCGGCCAGCAGGGCGCGGCCCTCGTCGACGATGCTTCGGATCCGTTCGGCGATCACGGCCCGGAACAGATCCTCCTTGGCGGGGAAGTGTCGGTAGACCGTGCCCGCACCGACCCCGGCCCGGCGGGCGATCTCGTCGATCGGCACCGAAAGCCCCTCGGCCGCGAACGTTTCGTAGGCAACCTGCAGCACCCGATCACGGTTACGAGCCGCATCGGCGCGCATCGACATCACCTCACAAACGACCATTGACAAAACGGGGCGTGCGTTCCGTATAGTCGAACACAACCGGAGCGCCTGCCCCGTTTAACCCTCCCAGGAGTCTCTCATGACCAAATGGACCACCGCCAACATTCCCGATCAGTCCGGTCGCCTCGCCGTCGTCACCGGCGCCAACACGGGCCTCGGACTCGAGACCGCCAAGGCACTCGCCGCCAAGGGCGCCCACGTCGTGCTTGCCGTCCGCAACCTCGACAAGGGCAAGCAGGCCGCCGCCCAGATCAGCGGCGCCGTCGAGGTGCAGGAACTTGACCTGACTTCACTGGCCTCTATCCGCTCGGCGGCCGACTCACTCAAGGCCAAGCACCAGCGCATCGACCTGTTGATCAACAACGCGGGCGTGATGACCACCCCCAAGGGAACCACTGCCGACGGCTTCGAGCTGCAGTTCGGCACCAACCATCTCGGCCATTTCGCACTGACCGGGCTGCTGTTCGACGCCATGCTCGATGTACCCGGCGCCCGGGTGGTGACCGTCAGCAGCAACGGCCACAAGATGGGCGGGGCCATCCATTTCGACGACCTGCAGTGGGAGCGCAGCTACAGCAGGATGGGCGCCTATTCGCAGTCCAAGCTGGCCAACCTCCTGTTCACGTACGAGTTGCAGCGTCGGCTCGCACCCCGCGGCAAGACCATTGCCGTGGCCGCCCACCCCGGCTTCTCCAGTACCGAACTCGCCCGCAATCTGCCGTCGGCCTTTCAGCCGGCACTGACCGTCGCCGCTCCATTGCTGGGCCAAACCGCTGCCATGGGCGCGCTGCCGTCTCTGCGGGCGGCCACCGATCCCGGCGTCTTCGGCGGCCAGTACTACGGGCCAGACCACGTCGCACAACAGCGCGGCAACCCCGTGGTGGTCGCGTCCAGCCCGCAGTCCTACGACGTGGATCTGCAGCGCCGGTTGTGGACGGTGTCCGAGGAACTCACCGGGGTGACGTTCCCGGTCGGCGTCTCGTCGAGTTCGACGTCAGGGCGGTAGGCGGAACGCGGCTAGGCTGAGCGACGTGTCGCTAGTCGTGCCGCCATATCCCCCGGCCCGCTACACCAAAGAGGAACCGGAGGTCAGCGCCTGGGTCAGACGTGGTGACGAGCCGGCCGACCACGACTCGTTCGGGTTGGTCAAGTATCACTATCTGGCCAATCAGCAGCAGACCAACGGCGACTACGGCCTCTACCGGGTAGACATCAGCCCGCAGGGCGGCGGCCCCGGCCCGCATTTTCACCGCGCCATGTCCGAGGCGTTCTTCGTGTTGTCCGGGACGGTCCGGCTCTACGACGGCAAGGATTGGACGGACGGCAATCAGGGCGATTTTCTGTACGTCCCGCCGGGGGGCATCCACGGGTTTCGCAATGAGGCCGACGCGCAGGCATCGTTGTTGATGTTGTTTGCTCCGGGCGCCCCGCGGGAGGCGTATTTCGAGGGTTTCGCCCAGCTCGCCGACCTGTCCGACGACGAACGCGCCGAATGGTTCATCAAGAACGACAACTTCTTCGTCTGACGACACGCCCGGCCCGCTTGGGCAGAGATGCGCTGACGTAACTCCCTGGCCTAGACTGCATCTCGACTGAGAGGAGTCCTCGGGTGCGGGCTGATGCAGCGCCCAGCACCCAGGCATTGCGGGGCTGGCAGCGTAAAGCGCTGGTGCGCTATTTGACGACCAAACCTCGCGATTTTTTGCTGGTGGCCACGCCCGGCGCGGGCAAGACGACGTTTGCGCTACGCATCGCCGCCGAGCTTCTCAACGACCGCACGGTCGACGCGATCACCGTCGTGGTGCCCACCGAGCACCTCAAGATCCAGTGGGCGGAGTCGGGCGCGCGTAACGGCATCGCGCTCGATCCGAAGTTCAGCAACTCCAATTCGCAGACCTCGGCGGAGTACCAGGGCGTCGTCGTCACCTACGCCCAGGTGGCAAGCCACCCCGCCCGGCACCGGGTGCGTACCGAGAACCGCCGGACACTGGTCATCTTCGACGAAATCCATCACGGCGGTGACGCGAAGAGCTGGGGCGACGCGATCCGTGAGGCTTTCGGCGATGCAACCCGCCGGCTGGCACTGACCGGCACCCCGTTCCGCAGCGACGACAGCCCGATCCCGTTCGTCAACTACGAGCCCGACGAGAGCGGTTTCCAACGATCGAAGGCCGATCATGTCTACGGCTACTCCGAGGCGTTGGCCGACAGCGTGGTCCGCCCGGTGGTGTTCCTGGCCTACTCCGGCGAGGCCCGCTGGCGCGACAGTGCAGGCGAAGAGCATGCCGCACGCCTCGGCGAGCCGCTGACCGCCGAGCACACCGCCCGCGCCTGGCGCACCGCGCTGAACCCGGCCGGCGAGTGGATGCCCGCGGTCATCGCCGCAGCCGACAAGCGGCTGCAGCAGAAACGGCAGCACGTGCCCGACGCCGGCGGCATGATCATCGCCACCAACCAGACCACGGCGCGCGCCTATGCCGACCTGCTCACCACGATCACCGGCGAGGTGCCCACGGTGGTGCTCTCCGACGATGCCGGTGCGTCGGACCGGATCAGCGAATACTCGGCGGCCACCAGCCCGTGGCTGGTGGCAGTGCGCATGGTCTCCGAGGGCGTCGACGTGCCACGCCTGTCCGTCGGTGTGTACGCGACGAGTGCGTCCACGCCGCTGTTCTTCGCCCAGGCCATCGGCCGGTTCGTGCGTTCCCGCCGCGCCGGCGAGACCGCGAGCATCTTCCTGCCCTCGGTACCCAACCTTTTGTTGCTGGCCAGCGAGATGGAGGCCCAGCGCAACCACGTGCTGGGCAAGCCGCATCGGGAGTCCGACGGGCTCGACGACGAGGCGCTCGAAGCTGCCGAGAAGCGCAAGGACGAGAAGGGCGAGCTGGAGAACGGGTTCGAATCCCTCGGCGCCGATGCCGAGTTGGATCAGGTCATCTTCGACGGATCCTCGTTCGGCACCGCGACCCCGGCCGGTAGCGACGAGGAGGCGGACTACCTGGGCATCCCGGGCCTGCTGGATGCCCAGCAGATGCGAGACCTGTTGCGGCGCAGGCAAGATGAACAGATCACCAGGCGTACCGCCGCCGCGGCCGAGGCTGGTGGTCCGCCACCAGCGCGCACCACCCACGGGCAGTTGCGCGATCTGCGCCGCGAGCTCAACGCACTGGTGACGATCGCCCACCACCGCACCGGCAAGCCACACGGCTGGATCCACAACGAGCTGCGCCGGATCTGCGGCGGGCCACCGGTGGCGGCTGCGACCACCGATCAGCTCAAGGAACGCATCGAGGCGGTCCGCAGCCTCAGCGCTTAGAGGCCCAGCAATGCGGGCAGGTCGGCGACCGAATCGATGACATGGTTGGGTTGCATCGCGAATTCGTCTGTGGCCCAACGGTCAAGCGTGTCCTGGCGGAATTTTCCGGTGCGCACCAGCACCCCGGTCATGCCGACCACCTGGCCGGCAAGCACGTCGTTGTTGAGGTCGTCACCGACGATGTACATCTCGTCGGGGTCGACGCCGAGCCGGTTGGCCGCGGCCAGAAATCCCTCCGGTGCAGGCTTGCCGACGGCGATCGCTTTGCGACCGGAGGTCTCCTCCATGCCGATCAGGTACATCCCGGTGTCGACGCGCAGGCCGTCGGTGGTGTTCCATGCGGTACTGCGGTGCATGGCGACGACGGGCACGCCTTGCGCCATCCAGTCGTAGACCCAACTGAGGGTGAGGTGGCTGTACTCCGGTCCCGCCCCGCCGAGCAGCACCACGTCGGGCGTTTCGGGTGCTTTGGGTCCATCGAAATCGCTTGAGTAAACGACGTCGACGCCTGGCATGTCCTCGCCGATCTGCCCGCTGTTGACCAGGAAGCACCGCGCGTCGGGATACCGGTCGCGCACGTAGTCGGCGGTGAGCACCGCGGCGGTGATCACCTCGTCGGCAGCAACGTTCATGCCTGCCGCGGTCAGGAGGTCGGCGATCTGCGCCCGGGTACGCGTGGTGGTGTTCGTCAGGTACGAGCAGGCGACCTGGTTGTCGGCCAGCACTTTCAAGGTTTCAGCTGCACCGGCGATGGGTTGCCAGGAAGTCACCAGCACACCGTCGATGTCGAACAGCACACCACCGATAGCCATGCAGCGACACTAAACGCCGGAGGTTTCAGCGCAACTCGTGCCCCACTGATTGTCGGCGGCCCACGGGGACGCCGCCGCGACGATCGACCACGCCTGGGCGGCGGGCACGTCGATCACCTGGTAGCGCTTCTCCCCCGCGGCGGTCGCCGCGATCAGGGTGGCGACCCCGGCGCGGCGTTGCAGCAGTGTCTGCCGCACGGTCCAGCCGATGATGCCGGCGGCCTGCAGGCAGTCCCGACGACGTTCCAGGCTGCCTGCCCGCGCCACCAGCCAGCCGGAATCGACCCGATGGCCCAGTGCCCGGGCCCGGTCGGCGGCGAGCAGGACTGCAGCCACGGTCCCTGCCGCCCACAGCACCCACACCCAGCCCGGAACCCCGACCGCGAGCAATGCCACCAGAGCAGCGGCGGGCACAGTGAGCGCCCGGGTCCAGCGTCGACGCACCGCAGCCGGGCCATGTGGGTGCAGCGGGCCGGTCACCGCGTCGGGCTGGTCGATGAGGTCGGCCAGCACCGTCGTGGCGGTGGCGGCGGGACACGGCGGCAGCAGCAGCGACGCCTCGCCCTGCCCGCCGACCCCGGTCATCACCGCGTCCAGCCGGGCCCCGCCGAACAACCGAACCAGCAGCGGCTCACGCAGCGTGCCACCCCGCAGCCGCCGCATGTCGTAGGTGTTTTCTCGCACCCGCAGCAGCCCGTGCTGCAGGTGCAGTACGTCGGAATCGCGTCTGAGCACCAGATTTCCGTATGTCACCAGTGATCGCATTACGGACAGCACGACCGACAGTGCGACGACGACCGCCACCCCGATGGTCACGCTGAGGAACACGCCCAGCCGCTCAGCGAGATCCAGGCCGGACTGCGCAAGCCGCGAATCACCAAGTACCGCACCGGCTCCCGCTTGATACACCAGGCCCACCGCCGCGGCGATCATGGCGAGCCCGGTGAAACTCAACGGGCTGTAACGCAGCCAGGCCGGCTGCCAGCGCGCCAACTCCCGACCCGCCGGTGCATCGGCGACCGGGACCGCGTCGGCGAGCAGGATCGCGCGCAGCCTCGGCACCTGTTCGGCCTCGACGGCGTCGAGCGCAAACTCGGCGTCGCCCTTGGCTTCCTGCCCGGTGCTGATCCGCAGCACCGTCAAGCCCATGGCCCGGTGCAACAGCCGCGCATCGGTGGACACGGATCGAATCCGGTTGCGCGGCACCGACAGTACTTTTCGTTGCAGCACGCCCGTGCGCAGCTGCACCTCCCCGGGCTCGATGCGGTAGGTGGTGGTGAACCACCGCGCCAAGCCGAACGCGACCGTCAGCGCAATCGCGGCAACCGTCCACAGTGGGTTGCCGGTCGCCGAACCCAGCACCACCGAACCGATCAGCAGCGGAAGCTGCTGCAGTACCTCGTGCACCGGGTGCACCAGCAGCATGCGCGGGCTGAGCCGCTGCCAGGCCGGTTCGGTCACGTCGCGTCCTGTTCACCGATCGCGGCGATGTCGGTCAGCTGGGCCACCACCCGATCGGCCACTTCAGCGTCCAGCGCGATGATCCGGACTGCGCCCGCCGACGACGCAGTCGTCACCGTCACGTTGGACAGGCCGAACAGCCGGTCCAGCGGGCCGCGGTAGGTGTCGACGGTCTGCACCCGGGAGATCGGCGCGATGCGCCGCTCCTGCACCAGCCACCCCGTGCGGGTGTACACCGCGGGGGTCCCGGTGTCGACGTTGATGTCCCAGCGGTGCACCCGGTATCGCCAGATCGGAACCACCACGACGAACATCACGATGCCCAGCACGGTGACGGCCGCGGCCAGGGCGTGCCACCACAGCGGCTGCCGACCGAGCGCGAGCCACACGAGTTGCGCGAGCACCAGCATCGCCCACGGAATGGCCGCCCCGAGCGCCCACACGAGAGGCGCCTTGCGGCTGGGCGGATACGCCGGATCGACCAGATTCACTGGGCGAACACCGTATTCCAGTCGTTCTTCATGTCCACGACGGTCCATCCGGCCGGCCCTGCTTCCTGCAGCGCGGTGACCAACTTGCCGGTGGCGGGCGGGTTTGTGTCGTAGGCGTATTCGCGTTCGGCGTCGGTGTGATGAACAAGCACCCCCAGGCTGGGCTGCGGGTTGTCGATCGTGGTGTACTCCAGCATCGCCTGGTCACCGTCGCTGTTGCCGACCGCGAGAATGGGCCTCCTGCCGATGAATTCGTGGATACCCGACGGCTTACCGGCCTTGTCGTCGACGAAGACGTAGTCCAGGGTCTTGACGAGCACCGGTGAGCCGTCGCGCATCTCGAATCTGGTGGTGCCGGTGGATCCGACGACCTGCTCCGGCGGGATTCCGTACACGCGCTCGGAGAAGGTGCGCATGAAATCCGCCCCGCCACCCGAGACGATGAAGGTGCGGAAGCCGTTGTCCCGCAAATAGTCCAGGAGCTGCTGCTGGGGCTCATAGGTCAGCTGGTCGTACGGCCGGTTGAACCGGGGATGCTTTGCGCTCGCCATCCAGTCGGTCACCCGCTTGTCGAACTCATCGGTGGTCATACCGGCATGGGTGAGTGCCAGCACGTGCAACAGTCCGTCGTGGCGGTCGCCGGCCAGCAGGGTCGCCACATCCCCTTTCAGGGCCGCCTGCACCATCGGATCAGCTGCCAGCGCGGGCTCCTGCGGTGCGCGGCGTTTGAGTTCGTCGAACACGAACGCCGCCTGGAACGGCACCGGCGCCTCGGTCCACAGGGTGCCGTCGTTGTCGAAGACGGCGACGCGATCGGGCTCCGCCACGAAATCGGCGGTATCCGGGGTGGTGACCCGATCGACGAATTCGGTGATCGACTTCTTGGCCTGCGTGTCGTTCCACGCGGACAACGGATCCGCGGCACCACCGTTCGACGCGTCGTCATTCGATGAGCAGCCGCTCACGCAGAGCAGCACGGTCAGTAAGGTCGCCAGCAGTGCGCGCATGGCTCCAGACTGCTATGCCGCCGGGGTGCCGTCCAGCATCGCCGTTCCGTATGTTCGTCATCATGAGCACCAAGTGGACCGAGGCCGACGTCCCCGATCAAACGGGCCGGGTCGCCATCGTCACCGGATCGAACACCGGGCTGGGATACGAGACCGCGCGAGTGCTGGCCGCCAAAGGCGCACACGTCGTGATCGCCGTGCGCAACCTGGACAAGGGTCGTGAAGCCGTCGACCGGATCAAAGCGACCAACGCGAAGGCCGACCTGAAGCTGCAGGCGCTGGACATGGGCTCGCTGGACTCGATCCGCGCCGGAGCCGACGAGCTGAAAGCCGCGTACCAGCAGATCGACCTGCTGATCAACAACGCCGGCGTCATGTACCCGCCCAAGCAGACCACTGCCGACGGGTTCGAGCTGCAGTTCGGCACCAATCACCTCGGGGCGTTCGCACTGACCGGGCTGCTGCTCGACCACCTGCTGCCGGTCGACGGGTCGCGCGTGGTCGCGGTCGCCAGCATTGCCCACCGCATCCAGGCGGGCATTCACTTCGATGACCTGCAGTGGGAACGCAGCTACAATCGCGTCGCCGCCTACGGGCAATCCAAGCTGTCGAACCTGTTGTTCACCTACGAGCTCCAGCGCCGCCTCGCTGCCGCGGAAAAGCCGACCATCGCCGTGTCTGCCCACCCCGGCATCTCGAACACCGAGCTCATGCGCCACATCCCCGGGTCGGGGCTGCCCGGCTTCGCCCAGCTGGCGGGCCTCGTGACCAACAGCCCCACGATGGGCGCACTGGCCACGCTGCGGGCGGCGACTGATCCTGGTGTCCGCGGCGGCCAGTACTACGGCCCGGACGGTTTCCGGGAACTTCGTGGCCACCCGAAACTCGTGAATTCGAGTGAGCAGTCCCATGATCCGGATATTCAGCGCCGGCTGTGGACGGTGTCGGAGGAGCTGACCGGCGTCAGCTTCCCGGTGTAGTCATGCGGACCGTCGAGGACCATCGGAGCGTCGTCGCCGGGTTGATCAAACCCCGTGCGCCACAGAAGTTGCCGCTCGCGGACACGCTTGGCCTGGTGCTGGCTGCAGATGTCGTCGCACCGCTGTCACTGCCGGGATTCGACAACTCGGCCATGGACGGCTACGCCGTCGTCGCCGAGGACGTTGAGAGGGCTACGGCGTCTGCACCCGTTTCGCTGCCGGTCGCCGAGGACATCCCGGCCGGCCGCACCGACCCGCTCACCCTGAAACCCGGTACCGCACACCGCATCATGACGGGTGCACCGCTGCCGTCGGGCGCTACCGCGGTGGTGCCGGTGGAGGCCACCGACGGGGCTGTCGACACCGTGACGATCCGCGCGGCGGCCAAGCCGGGTCAGCATGTCCGGCGGGCCGGCGAGGATGTCACGGCAGGCACCGCGGTGCTGCGGGCCGGCCAACTGGTCACCCCGGCCGCGTTGGGTCTGGCGGCCGCACTGGGATTGGCGGAGTTGCCGGTGGTGCCGCGCATGCGGGTGCTGGTGATGTCGACCGGTACCGAGCTGGTCGCGCCCGGCACCCCGTTGCAGCCCGGGCAGATCTACGAGTCGAACGCGGTGATGCTGGCCGCCGCGGTCCGGGACGCCGGCGCGGACGTCGTCGCCTCGACGATGTCCGGCGACGACGTCGAAACGTTCCGCGCCACCCTGACCGAGCACACGCGCGACGCCGATCTGATCATCACCACCGGCGGGGTCAGCGCCGGCGCGTACGAGGTGGTGAAAGATTCCCTCGCCGAGCAGGTGGAGTTCGTCAAGGTCGCGATGCAACCCGGCATGCCGCAAGGCACGGGCACCGTCGACGGCACACCGATCGTCACACTGCCGGGCAATCCGGTCAGCGCGCTGGTGTCCTTCGAGGTTTTCGTCCGGGAACCGCTGCGCGCGGCCATGGGGCATTCGCGGGCGGGCCGGCCCCGACGCACCGCCGTGTTGACCGAGGACCTGACCTCGCCGCGCGGTAAACGGCAGTTCCGCCGGGGTGTGCTGTCCGGGGACACCGTGACCAGCTACGGCCCACCGGCCTCGCATCATCTGCGGTGGCTCGCCTCGGCGAACTGTCTGCTGGAAATTGATGAGGACGTCACCGAACTGGCGGCCGGGTCGTCGGTTCCGGTCTGGGACCTGAGCTAAGCGATCCGACCCGGCGCGCACGTAGAATCCACCCGATGGCCAGACGCCCCGATCTCCAATCCGGTCCACAACGCCTCGCAGCGCTCGTGCGCTCCAGCGTTCCGCCCATGCATCCGGCCGGCCTGCCGTTCGTCGGCGCCAGCCTCGCCGTTGCCGTGCTGGGCCGTAACCGCCGCTGGGTGCGACGTACCGGCCTGCTCGCAGCGGGTGCCAACGCCGCGTTCTTCCGCCACCCGCCCCGGGTTCCCCCGGTCCGGCCGGGCGTGGTGGTGGCACCGGCCGACGGACTCGTCTGCCTCATCCAGGACGCGGTGCCACCGGCCGAACTGGGCCTGCCCGATACGCCGATGCAACGGGTCAGCATCTTCCTGTCGGTGCTCGACGCGCACGTGCAGCGCGCCCCGATCGGCGGCGAGGTGGTCGCCGTGCAGCACCGGCCCGGCCGGTTCCATTCGGCCGAGCTCGAGGCGGCCAGCGAGGACAACGAACGCAACAGCGTCGTCATCCGGACCCCGGAGGGCAGCCACGTGATCGCGGTGCAGATCGCCGGCCTGGTCGCCCGGCGCATCGTGTGCGACGCACACGTCGGCGACAAGCTCGCGATCGGCGAGACCTACGGACTGATCCGGTACGGCTCCCGCTTGGACACCTACGTGCCTGCCGGCGCAAGGCTCCTCGTCACCCGCGGTCAGCGAGCGCTGGCCGGGGAAACCGTGCTGGCGGAGTTGTCATGATCGCGGAGTTGCCATGATCGCGAGGTCGTCATGATCAAGGCCCGTATCCGTCCCCCCTCGATCACGGTGCGCATGCTGCCCAGCGCGATGACGGTCGCCGCGATCTGTCTGGGGTTGAGCGCCGTCAAGATGGCGCTCGACGACCGGCCTACCGAGTCGATGGCGTTCTTGGCGGTCGCGGCGATCCTCGACGCACTCGACGGCCGGGTGGCCCGCATGCTCAACGCCACCTCCAAGATGGGCGAGGAGATCGATTCGCTGGCCGATGCGGTGAATTTCGGTGTGGCACCGGCATTGATCGTGTACGGCACGCTGCTCTCGCACTCGCGGATCGGCTGGATCGTGGTGCTGCTGTACGCGGTGTGCATCGTGCTGCGGTTGGCGCGGTTCAACGCACTGCTCGACGTGGATCAGCCCGCGTACGAGAAGGAGTACTTCGTCGGAATGCCCGCACCGGCCGGGGCGATCGGCGCGATCGGCCTGCTGGCGGCCAAGATGCAGTTCGGCGAAGGCTGGTGGACCTCGGAATGGGCGATATCCGTCTGGATGGTCGGCGTCTCGCTGCTGGTGGTCAGCCGCATCCCGATGCGCAAGATCCACACGTTCGCGGTGCCGCCCAACATGGTGGCCCCCTTGCTGGCGCTGGTGGCGATCGGGGTTGCGGCGTCAGTGTTCTACGGCTACATCGTGATCATGGTGATCATCGTGGCCTACGTGATCCACATACCGTTCGCGATCCGCACCAAGCACTGGGTAGCCAACCATCCGGAATCCTGGGACGCCAAGCCGCAGCAGCGCCGCGCTGCCCGGCGTGCGATTCGGCGTGCTCAACCGCACCGGCGCTCGGTAGCGCGCCTGGGCCTGCGTAAGCCGGGTCGCTGAGGTGACCAAGTTCGACGTGCCCGAGGATCCGGCGCTCAGCCACCTGCGGCTTACGGCCCGGCTGAACACGTCGGCGCTCGACGCCCGCCGCGGCGTGGTCCGGCTGCACCCGGAAGCCCTGGCAGCCCTCGGCATTCGAGAGTGGGACGCGGTATCGCTGACCGGCTCGCGGACCACTGCGGCGGTGGCTGGGGTGGCCGGCCCAGGCGTGCCCGCGGGCACCGCGCTGCTCGATGACGTCACGCTGTCCAACGCCGGGGTCCGGGAGAACACCACGGTGCTGGTGGCACCGGTGACGGTCTACGGCGCCCGGTCGGTGGCGGTGACCGGATCGACCCTGGCCACTCAGTCGATCTCGCCGGCCACCCTGCGGATGGCGTTGCTGGGCAAGGTGATGACGGTCGGTGACACGGTGTCGCTGCTGCCCCGTGACCTCGGGCCCGGCACGTCGACCTCGACGGCCACCAGCGCGCTGGCCTCCTCGGTCGGCATCACCTGGACGTCCGAACTCCTGACGGTGACGGGCGTGGATCCCGCGGGACCCGTGAGCGTGCAACCGAATTCAGTGGTGTCCTGGGGTGCGGGCATAGAAACCGCCGAACCGGCGTCGACCGGCCAGCACACTGTCAGCTCCTCACGCACCGAACCGAAAGTCAGCTTCGACGATCTCAAAGGCTCCCACACGCAGGCGGGCAAGCTCACCGAATGGCTCAAGCTGTCCCTCGACGAACCCGAGCTTCTTGAGACACTCGGCGCCACAGCCAATCTCGGAGTTCTCGTGTCCGGGCCGGCCGGGGTCGGGAAAGCCACCATGGTGCGCGCGGTGTGTGCGACGCGGCGGCTCGTGGAACTTGACGGCCCCGAAGTCGGTGCGCTGCATGCCGAGGATCGGTTACGGAGCGTGGCGTCTGCCGTGGAGACCGTGACCGACGGGGGCGGGGTGCTGCTCATCACCGACATCGACGCACTGTTGCCGGCCAGCACGGAGCGGCCTCCCGAACCGGTGGCGACGCTGATTCTCACCGAACTGCGCACTGCGGTGGCAAGCAAGGGCGTGGCCTTCATCGCGACCTCGGCGGTACCGGAGGGCATCGACCCGCGGTTGCGGGCCCCCGATCTGTGCGACCGGGAACTCGGGCTGAGCCTGCCCGATGGTGCGACACGTAAGGCGTTGCTCGAAGTGCTGCTGCGGGGAGTTCCGGTTGCGGATCTCCAACTTGGCGAGATCGCCGACCGCACACCGGGTTTCGTGGTAGCCGATCTGTCTGCCGTGGTACGCGAAGGCGCACTGCGGGCCGCGGCACGCGCCAGCGCCGACGGCGCTGAGCCGGTGCTCAAGCAGGAAGATCTGACCGGTGCCCTGACGGTGATCCGGCCGTTGTCACGCTCGGCCTCCGAGGAGGTCTCGGTCGGCGGGATCACCCTCGACGACGTCGGCGACATGGTCGAAACCAAACAGGCACTCACCGAGGCTGTGTTGTGGCCGCTGCAGCATCCCGACACTTTCGCCCGTCTCGGCGTGCAGCCACCCCGCGGGGTGCTGCTCTACGGCCCGCCCGGCTGCGGCAAGACGTTCGTGGTGCGGGCCCTGGCCAGCTCCGGGCGGCTTTCCGTCCACGCCGTCAAAGGCGCTGAGCTGATGGACAAATGGGTCGGGTCGTCGGAGAAGGCGGTGCGGGAGTTGTTCGCACGCGCCAGGGATTCGGCGCCGTCACTGGTGTTCCTCGACGAGATCGACGCGCTGGCCCCGCGGCGCGGACAGAGCTTCGACTCCGGGGTGACCGATCGGGTGGTGGCATCGCTGCTGACCGAACTCGACGGCATCGATCCATTGCGTGACGTCGTCGTCCTCGGCGCCACCAACCGGCCCGACCTCATCGACCCGGCCTTGCTGCGGCCAGGCCGGCTGGAACGACTGGTGTTCGTCGAACCGCCCGATGTCGACGCCCGCCGCGAGATTCTGCGCACCGCAGGCAAATCCATACCGCTGGCCGACGACGTCGACCTGGACAGCTTGGCCGGTGAACTGGACGGCTACAGCGCCGCCGACTGCGTGGCACTGCTGCGCGAAGCGGCGCTGACGGCCATGCGCCGCTCCATCGACGCTGCCGACGTCACCGCGGACGATGTCGCCAAAGCCCGCGAAACAGTCCGTCCTTCACTGGATCCCGTGCAGGTGGATTCGCTGCGGGAGTTCGCCGCGGGGCGTTGAGGCGCCGTCGCCGACCCGCGTATGTAGCGCAGTGGCGGTCTCCAGCGCGTTTTTCCGCCACAGCGCTTCACACGCGAACTTCAACAAGCGGGCCCCGCGCCGAAACTGCACTGGGGGACAAATGTGGCGCCGAGTTTGTCCCTGGTTTCAGTCTCGGTGAGTGCACATCGCGTCGCCGACTAACCCTCGACTAGTTCACCGAGACTGTCGATGGACGCCTGCAATTTCTCCGACGTGGTGGCGCGGGCCCGCACCATGCGCTTCTCGTCGGTGAGCTGCGACCAGTCGTAGGTGTGAGTGACCAGCGTGCGGCGGTCATCGAGCGGTTGGAGTTCCCAGCGCCACAGATGCCCAGGCGGCTCCTTGCCCGGTTCTGAAGGACGCCAGGTGATCCGGCGGCCTTCCTCGAATTCGACGACGTGGTTCTCCCGGACGCTGCCCTGCGTGATGTTCATGGTGAAGACGTCTCCGACAGCGCGCACCCGCTGCCCCGCCGGGGCCTCGGCCAGGTTGTCATTGCCATCCCAACGCGGCTGCTGGGCGGGGTCGGCGATCAACTCGAAGATGTCGGCCGCTGGCGCCGCGAAATCGCGACTGGCTGTGACAACCCGCTCTGCGTCGGCTTTATCATCCATGGAGCAGACCATACATACCACCGCTGCAAGCGCGCACGAGGGGCGAAATGGAAAAGTTCTCAAGGAGATTCGGCTACGCCGTCACGGTGGTATTCGTCGTAATGTTGGCCATATGGGCAGTGAACGCGGCCAAACAATTATCACTGGTCACGGTAGTCGTTGCACTCGGCCTATCGCTTACCTGCATCTACTCGATTTCGATGATGAGGGTATCGAAGACGGTAGAACCTCAGATCTCATTCGATGAGACCGGTATCCATATTCGGCCCGATAAGCAGATCGAGAATAATCTGCGCAGAGTCGTCGCGCCGCAGCAACCCCTCTCGGCATATGGACGCGGCGCTTGCGGTGCTCTATCGCCTCAACTAGTCGCTTTGTGCATCTCTCGGATGAGACGCTGCCGAGAAATGGCCCAGGCAGGGCCGCCACAAACGCGGCGAATCCTCTGATCTGGACTGGGTTTCGCGCAACTCGGGGGTGTCGACCAGCGACATCTGAGCCGAGCCGGCACCCACGCCGTGGTGGGCGGCCTCTATTCTCGAGACATTCGCGAACTGCTCGACGCCGGCCTTGCTTGCACCGTAAGCGGCCATGCCAGGCACCGCCGAGTAGGCGCCTTTCTTCCGCGAAGCACCACAAGTCGTCTACCGATGTGACTACACTCTTAATTTCGTGCCGCACTCAAACCGCGAAATTCAGGGGGAATTCTGTGGGTATCTGTAAAGGTGTGACCGTAGCCGCAGTTGTCGCCAGCCTCAGTCTCGCTTTTGCGGGCCCAGCGCTCGCCGACGAAGGCTTCAACGGTAACTACAGATATGAGCCCGAGATAGGCGACCCCGGCACGGCGACCGTTACCTCAAACTGTGCAACCGAAGGGTGCGTCGCCCATATCGTCGGCGAACAGGGATATGTGCAGGGCGACGCAATCCTCCAAGGCGGCCAGTGGATTCTTCGAGTGCATAACCGCGCAGGAGATATCTGCGATGGCAACACCTACCCGGCAGATCAGGTCTACACATGGGATCCCATCACTCTGCGGGGCACGTTAGTCAGCAACTACGGTCCGGCCTGCGATGGGGTACCGGGAGTTGTGACCACTGGGTTCACCCTCACGAAAGTGAGTTGAGCCCAGAATCGTTGACCCGGGTGCCTTTCCGGTACTGCTGCAAACCGCAAGTTTGCGTGATCGAATAGCGACATCCAGTTTATCCATTCAATCTTCGTCGTGTCCTGAATGGACACGGCTGACGCCGGGAGGGCATCGTGTGGATTCGCAGCGTCACACCCATCGCTGGGGCCTGCGCGCTCGCCGCGGGTTTCTGGATCGGCGGCGCTGTCGTTACCCCATCTGCCCTGATGCAAGTGGCGTCCGCGGACCCCGGTGATCGGGGTGACGGCGGTCGCGGCGGCGGCCGTCGACACGTCCCCGGCGGTCTCGGCGGCGGCGGCCATCGACACATCCTCGGCGACGAGGGCCACCACCACTGCGGCGGCAACAGCGGCAGCGGCGGTGGCAACAGCTGCCTACCGAACCCACCCACACCGCATCCACCCCACCCACCGCACCCACCGCACCCACCCCACCCACCGCATCCACCGCATCCCCAACCCGCCCCGGACCCACAACCGATGCCCATCCCGCCGGACTTCGGCCCGCGACCGCACCCACAACCGATGCCCATCCCGCCGGACTTCGGCCCGCGACCAGACCCACAACCGATGCCCA